>NZ_CP120687.1:0-3094327 GCF_029726355.1 Lacticaseibacillus huelsenbergensis | reverse complement strand
GTTTATTCCGGTTTAGCTCAGTTGGTAGAGCACCTGACTGTTAATCAGGTTGTCGTCAGTTCGAGCCTGACAACCGGAGCTCATGAAACACTCGTCGTTGACGGGTGTTTTTTTCTACAAAGATTTGATGCAACATAAAGTTAGCAATGAGACAAAACTGGCGGTGACACTGTGTCACCTCCCAATGAGAATGACGCGTAATTTAAATACGCCAGAAGATATGCTTAAGGGCATAGTAAGTTGGATTTAGCAAAATCATTGCCAAGGGCGACGTGTCGGTCAAACTTGACCAGGCTTGGCAATATCCGCATAATGTTGATACAGAGTTTTGTCAGTGAAAATGAAAGAGGTATCGTGATGAATAATCGGATTCAACTTCGCCAGCAGAAAAAGCCTCGTCATCGGGGACTTAAAATTTTTGCGGTTGTCGCAGGCATCTTGGTTTTGTTGCTTGTCGCTTGCGTTTTCTTTTTTCCGCAAATCAATAATACGATTCGCAATGTGACGGGCAATGATACGCCGGCCGATGCGGCGGTTAAATCTCGCTTAGTGTCGGGGATTACGGCACAGAAGACGGGCAATGCAGCGACTGATGCGGCACTCCAACGCGCAGCTGATACATTGAAAGAGACTAAAATGAGTACGATCATGAAAGCCGCGCAAGATCAGGATCAGGCAGCGGTTCTACTGCAAAAGGCAACTGGTGCCAATCAGGCGCAAGCTAAGCTAGCTGCAGCATTGTTGTTCCAAGAGAAATCGATCACTCCGGTTCGCCAAGCAATCGCTTCAGGTGACTATTATCGAGCGTATCAGGATGTCAAATCGTTGCAACAACAAGGTAACACTAGTACGTTACAGAATTTATTGACCGGTCAGTAAAAACAAAACAGCTCCCGCATGGCAATGAAGCCATAACGGAAGCTGTTTTTGATTGAAACAACAATTTACTTAGGTTCATACATAAATGTCAGTTCATTATGTGGCTGGATAAGGCGACCAGAAACGGTTTTGTCGGACATGATCATGCCGCCGGGTAACATAGCGTGGTGATACCGAAAATTAGGGAAATCCGGTGCCGTTAGTTCATATTGGTGACCGGTTTTGGTATGCAGCACCTGGGCGTCACGCAATGGCCGTTTGTGATTATCAAAGTACTGAATAACCAATGTTGCCGGAACTGGGTGATGAACCAGTGATGACGCCGTTGTGTAAATAAAGGTTAGCTGCGGGTCATCACCCGTCATGGTACCGGTGACAGTTGGATCACCGACATGCTGGCCGTCGGGGAGAACGGCTTTTTGAAAGTCATAACCGATTAAGGTCGGAGCAGTGAGTCGAAAATGATGTTCTGGCGTATTCATTAAGTGATTGTCAGGGCCTAATGTCTTGCCGTCTTCATCGACATAATGAATGGTTAAAGTGACTTGTGCCAAATAATTTCACATCCTTTTCGATGATTTAAAAAAGAACTAGGCGTTACGGGCGGTGAAGCGTGCTTGCTTAATGGTTGGTTTTTCCAGCTCATCCAGCAAGGCAACCGCTAATGTGCCGCTGTTGAGCACGGATTTACCTTTGTCGTCTTTTAGCAGTGTGTTGTCGCCGCGAACGTATTCAGTTGCCGGACCGTGTTCAAAGTTCATGCTTGGCGAAATACCGATCCAGTTGACATTGTCGGTCCACTGTAACAGTTGATACTCTCTGAGCTGGTTCTTAGGCGTATTGATAAATGCCGGTGCATGCGGGTCATTTTTAAGTAAATCATACAGGAGCTTGCCGTCAGTTTCCAGGCTGCCTGCGCCTAGAATAAAGACTAGCCGCGGGGAGGTGGTCTCCCGTAACTCGTGAATCAGGTGATCGGCTAAATCAATATGGAGATAGGCTTGTTCAACGGTTGTCGCGAAGGCATCAACAACCGCATCGTAGCCTAGCAGCTGATCGTGGGTGAGGGTGAAGGCGTCTTGTTGCACTAATTCGGCATCAGGCGGAAGAACGCCGATACCTTTGTCTGGATGACGAACGTAACCGGTAACTTCGTGGCCTCGCTTAAGCGCCTCTTTGTAGATCGCCGATCCTGCATTGCCAGTCGCACCAATAATTGCAATCTTCATCTATAACAACATCCTTTCATAACGAGTCGGTTCAAGGTTTATGATACACTTACTAAAAGTAGATAGACAATTAAATTGGCCCAAAATTAAATCTTCCGCTGTCTTTTCAACGTACTTTTCGGAATCCAAATTGTGTGAGAAAAAAGGCTTTACAGTGCTATATTGCTCCTGTATAATCTTACTTGTTGTTCAGCAATGGCCCGTTGGTCAAGTGGTTAAGACACCGCCCTTTCACGGCGGTAACATGGGTTCAAATCCCGTACGGGTCAGTATGCCGGCTTAGCTCAGTTGGTAGAGCATCGGTATCGTAAACCGAGGGTCACAGGTTCAAGTCCTGCAGCCGGCAGAAATAAGCTTTCCTAGTTTTCTTGAAATGCAGAAACCTTGATATTATAAGGCTTCTGCATTTTTTGTTTTCCCGAATTTCCCAAGCTTTCGAAACTTTGGTGCACATTTACATCAACTCCTTGTTGGCGTTTGGCCTCTTTGGCGCCGTGAGACCATCAAGTGCACCGAGAGCCTTCTTATTTTGTTGTTCACCTAGCTCGTTAAGACGTTGAGGGCGGTGCTGATGTTACCATGGCCAAGCCGCTTGGAAATTCGGGTAGATGAAATATGAGAACATCGATTTTAGTCATCCGTGTCATGTTGGCTCACGTTTGCCAAAATATGATGCTTTAGCTGCGCGTACTCCTCTTGGCTTAGACCTCCGGAGTCGAGCAGCTTTTTAAGTTTCACCAGATCGTCGATTTGTGTTGAAACAGTGTTGTTGCTGTCTGCTAAATAAGCAGTAATAGAGCTTGTGAGAGCGCCGATGAGGCCAATGCCATTGAACATGAGTAGAACTGCCGCAACTCTTCCTAAGAGGGTGTTCGGTGAAATGTCGCCGTAGCCAACGGTGGTGGCGGTGACGATTGCCCACCAGATTGAATCGCTGTATGAGGCACCCTCGGCTAACGAATAGATGGCGGCCGCAATGATGACTAGGATGACTGATAACCACAGATAATAAATGAGACCGCCTTTGTGGAGAAATTTCCTGGTTCGTCCTTGTAAAATGCTGATGATGCCTGCAAGTCGGGTGATACGAAATGCGCGGCTGAGTCGGACGATACGAAAGGCCCGTGCAAACCGGAAAAACGAAAAAATGGCGTTAAAGGGAATGATCGCCAACAGATCTAGCAAGTGAGTTTTAAAGAATTTAAACTTGTTGTCTGCGGTTAAGAGGCGTGCGAAGTAATCGACGGTAAAGATAGCGAGTATCGCATTGTCCACCACATCGTAAGGAAAAGCTACCAGACTAATGACTGATGAATAGTCCAAAATGACCATGACAATAGAAATGACAGCCAGTAGCGCAATCACAACATTGTAGTAACGAATAAAGCGTGAATCTGATTTCAAGATGCCATCCCCAATTACATAATTGCCCCATACCCAACGCGAACGAAATAACGCAGCGTCTTTAACGATGATTTAATTCTATCTTTAGGATCACAGGAGTTCAATCATTTATAGAGTGAGCTTATGGAAGCCCAAGAAAAGTGAAAAATTAGAATCTTCTCCGAAATCCCTGTCCCAAGCAACTTATCGCCCTTTTTTAAGCGCTTGTATGCTATGATCGTACGGTAAGTGATTGGTTGAAGGGGTGCAGTATGCATAGACAGAAAACAAGTTCAAAAGCGGGATTGATTTGGACGATTGTGATTTTAGCGGTCATTTTAGTGGCGGGCGGCTTGTGGTTTGGCCTTAACCGGCAGGCGCAGGCAAAAGCACAAGAAGCTTCATCCGTGTCGCGTTCCAAAGTGCGTTCGGTTGCCCAGTCACGTTCGGCTGCTAAAGCCAGTCAGGCGGTTGAAGCTTCCCAGAAAGCAGCTGATCCAGTCTATAAAGATTTTGCAGCTGACGGACTCAGCTACCATCAAGTTCAAGCCGCCAAGCAATTATCCGTGACGGCGGTCGGTGATTCAGTCATGCTTGGCAGTGAGTATCTGTATAGAGAGTTGTTCCCGAAGATCTATTTTGATGCGACGGTTAGCCGCCAAATCTATCAGGTTCCGGCTTTGTTTAAGTCGCTGGCTGCTTCCGGTAAATTGGCCAATACTGTGATCATCGGTTTGGGCACGAATGGCACGTTTACGAATGAGGCATTTCAGTCCATTATGACAAGTATTGGTGATCAGCGTCAGGTTTATTGGATTAATGTCCGTTCTGATGCGAAATGGACGGATGAGGTCAATCGCGATCTGGGCAAAATGGCCAAGCGTTACAAGAATTTGCATATTGTTGATTGGCATGGTGCTTCTGCCGGGCATGATGATTGGCTGACAGCCGACAAAACCCATCCGTCAACCGATGGCCAGACGCATTATGTTGCGACGGTTGCAAAAGCCGTTTTGGCAAAAGCACAATGACCTCTGTAGACGTTTGATTAAGTACGGGCGATTGACGCGTCGTAACAAGTGGAAAAATGATCACAGATGTTCTCATGGCAACATTTTAAATGCCAGCAATATCAAGACGGATTGAGATGATCCTCATTTGCTGGTAATCATCGTGGAGGTAAGCAGATGCAGGCATTGCTTGATATCAAACAACCGGGAGCTTATTTGTTAATGAGTGTCGGAGGCAGTCCTGCATTGCGCCGGCATTTGGCTGAAATGGGACTGGTCGCCGGCAAAAAGCTAACAGTGGTGAAACTTGCAAGCAAAGTGACCGGTCTGGTGGTTTTCTTTCAGGGGCAGCGATTGGCTATCAGTGACGAGATTGCTGCTTTGCTGGTAGTGCGACCGTTTGCCGCAGATGCTGAGAGGCCGGCGATACCGTTAGCCCACTTGCCGCTGAAGCAAACGGGGTTGGTGCAGAAGATTCAAGGAGATCCGCCGCTGCGACACCGCCTGATGGATATGGGCTTAACCAAGGGGACGTTGGTGAAGATTCACCAGATTGCCCCGCTTGGCGATCCTATCGAGCTAGCGGTACGTGGTTATAAGTTGAGTATTCGTAAGCAAGACGCGGCGCATGTGCTGGTAACGGAGGTGACCGCTGATGACCATGGATGAGACCCTAGCGCTTGTCGGCAACCCTAATAGTGGCAAAACAACCTTGTTTAATGCGCTGACTGGTGCCAAACAACATATTGGCAATTGGCCGGGGGTCACAGTTGAACGAAAATCCAGTCGGCTTAAAGCCAATTCAGCGGTGGTCATCGAAGACCTGCCGGGAACCTATTCACTGTCGCCTTATAGCAGTGAAGAAATTGTGACGCGGGATTTTTTGCTCGAAAAGCAACCGGATTTAGTCATCAATGTCGTCGATGCCACGAATCTCGAACGCAATCTGTATTTAACCTTGCAGGTGATGGAAACCGGGCGGCCATTAATCGTGGCGCTCAACATGATGGATGTCCTTGAAAAAGCCCGCCGCCGCACGATCAATTTGAAAAAGTTAAGTTATGCCTTGCAGGTACCAGTCATCGGTACCACTGCCACCAAACCTGCAGCTTTAAAGGAACTTGTTCAGGCCATCCAAGCGCCGTTACCTAAACCGTATGCTTTCCCGGAATATGATCCGCGGCTTGAATCCGCTTTAAGCATGCTTGAGGAAGTCATCGGTGAACGGGTGCCCACCGATCGTTTGCGATGGTATGCCATCAAGCTTTTTGAAAAAGATCCGCAAATTGCGCAGCAGCTGGCTTTCACACCCGCTGAACAGCAACAAGTCACGGAAATTTTACATACGGCCGAGCATCTTTTTGACGATGCGAGCGATAGCATCATTGTGAATGCAAGATATGATTTCATCGCCCGCGTCATGGCGATGTGTGTCGTCGATAAAGAGGATTTTGTCATGTCGGTCAGCGATCGGATTGACCGCATCGTGACAGATCGCTATCTGGCCTTGCCGATTTTTGTACTGGTGATGTGGGTGGTTTATTACCTTTCGATCCAAACAGTCGGAACTATCGGCAGTGACTATCTTAATGATACGGTCTTTGGCGGCTGGTTGCCGGCGGTGGTCGGCGGGGCGTTGAAGAGCTGGGCGGTTGCGCCGTGGTTGTCGGGCCTGATCGTGAACGGGTTGATCGGTGGGATTGGTTCCGTGTTGGGGTTCCTGCCGCAGATCATGATGCTGTTTCTATGTCTTGGTATTCTTGAAGACTGCGGGTATATGGCGCGAATCGCATTTGTCATGGATCGGCTGTTTCACCGGTTCAATCTTAGCGGCAAAAGTTTTATCCCGATTTTGATCGCTACTGGCTGCGGGGTTCCTGGTATTATGGCCACACGAACCATCGAAAGCGAAAAAGATCGCCGAATGAGCATTATGTTGACAACCTTTATGCCGTGTTCCGCTAAATTGACTGTTATTGCGCTGGTTAGCGGAACCTTCTTTCCGAATAACAGCTGGGTTGCGCCGTCAGCTTATTTCATGGGCATTATTGCCGTTGTCTGCTCCGGCATTTTCCTGAAAAAGACCGCTTTGTTTGCCGGACCACCAGCTCCATTTGTCATGGAGTTACCAGCGTACCATTTGCCGCGTGTCACCAACCTTTATCGCAGTGTCATGTCACGGGCACGAGCCTTTGTGCATAAGGCCGGAACGATTATTTTCTTGTCATGTGTTTTGTTATGGTTCCTTTCGAACTTTGACTTTACGTTACACATGGTCCAGCAAAATAAGAGTATGTTACGAGGAATTGGTGGGGTCATTGCCCCGATTTTTGCACCGCTGGGGTTTGGTGATTGGCATACCACAGTGGCTACTTTAGCCGGTTTGATCGCCAAGGAAAACTGTGTCAGCACGCTGCACATTAGCTTCGGTGGGACTGGCAGCTTTGGTCAGGCACTGCGGGCGACGTACCCGGCGATGGCAGGGTATGCGTTTTTGATGTTCAATCTTTTATGTGCCCCGTGCTTCGCGGCCATTGGCACCATGTACAAGGAGTTTGGCAATGCGCGCTGGACCTGGCGTGCCGTTGGCTATCAAACAGGCGTGGCGTATTTGCTGACGATGTTGATTTATCAAGGCAGTCTCATTGTGAGTGGTCAGGCCAATGTGCTTAGTTTCGGACTTGTCGCACTGGCAGTGACACTCATTATTTACGGCCTGTGGCTCAAACGTCCACACCCCGTGGTTGCGTCGGATTATAGCACGGATATTTAAAAAGGAGATCTTTTATCATGGCAACGTGGTTGATTGGCAGTGTCGTCGTTTTGGCGATCGTTTTCGTCTTATATCGCACCTTTTTTCGAAAAAACAAAGCAGGCGGTTGCAGCCAATGTGAAGATGTTGGCTGTCCGTTGATTGATCAGGCCAAAATGGTTCAGGCAAACAAACGGCGTAAAGCATAACGAGATTAAATACCGCTTGATTGGTAAGTGAATGTGGTTTGTGATTGAAATAGCCTTTGTGATCCGGTGAATTTTTAAAACTCGCGTTGCTAAAGTGAACTATGTATAATTGAGTTGTGAAAGCCTTTACAAAAAACGACTGAACGTACATTGTTTGCGCTCCGGCGACCGTTGCACAAAACGGAGGAGATAGCGGCGCAGAGGGTAAGGACCATTGCGGTGTACCGGATGTACAAGGGGGATGCAACCATGACAACAAAACAACAATTTCCGATCCGTGATGTGACCGCAGCGAGTGGCTATTTTTCACCACTCAAAGCGACCGTCGAGACGGCATTTCATGGCACGAATGTCCGGCCGGTGACCACATTGACAGAAGCATACGAATTGGCCAAAGCCGCGCCAGGTGTCATTATCACGGATTTGCCGATTCAGCATGCCAGTGATCTCGGGCTGCCAGAAGACGCCCGCATCTTGGTTGCAAATGACGGTCTGGTTGTTGGCCGAACCGCTGCTGCTCGCCGGATTATCGGACAGCCCGGCGTTGACGCAGACACAATGGCAAAAGTTGCGCGTGAAGCGGTCTTTCAAGGCGGTCGCAAGCGGTTCTTGAGTGGCCGGGTTGCGGTTGGTCTGTCGCCCGATTTTTCTGTTGAAGCGCATATGATGTTGCCTGAAGCATATGCGAATAACCTTTACAGCTATTTATTGAACTTTCAAATCATGACGGCTGAAGCAGAAAAACACTACGCCCAGTCGCGCCCGCTTCCAGAAGATGACCTTTATCTTTATGCCGATCCTGATTGGTACGATCCGGCGTATCCGGATGGCCTGGCGATTTTTGATTCGCTACACAATGCGGCAATCATCTTAGGCTTACGCTACTTTGGCGAATTGAAAAAGGGCACCTTGACGTTGGCGTGGGCGACGGCACATCGAAATGGCTTTGTTGCCTGTCATGGCGGGATGAAACAGTATCAGCGGCAAGACGGCACGTTTACGATGGCAGCGTTTGGCTTGTCTGGCTCGGGTAAATCAACGATCACGCTGACGAGTCACGGCGATCGCTACCCAGTGAAAGTGCTGCACGATGACGCATTCGTCATTGATCGCCAAACTGGCGCCACGACTGCGCTGGAACCCGCGTATTTTGACAAAACCCAGGATTATCCGTTAAGCGATCCGGGGATTCGGTATTTTCTTACCGTACAAAATGTGGGGGTTACCTTGGATGATCATGGCCGGAAAACACTGGTCACCGAGGACATTCGTAATGGGAACGGGCGAACGGTTAAGTCGCGGTTCGTGACGCCTAATCGTGTCGATCATTTGACCCAGAGTATTGATGCCGTTTTTTGGATCATGAAAGACGACACGTTGCCACCGGTGGTTCGGATCGAGAATCCTGATTTGGCGGCGGCATTTGGGGCAACGTTAGCAACTAAGCGATCAACTGCCGAAAACGTCGGGGCTCATGTGGATCGCGATCAGTTGGTCATTGAACCGTTTGCCAATCCGTTTCGTTGTTATCCGCTAGCCGAAGACTACCAGGATTTTTATGAACTCTTTCAGGAACGTGGCACGACTTGTTACATTCTCAATACCGGTTTTTACCGCGGGAAAAAAGTGAAACCGGCTGACACGTTGGATGCAATTGCGGCGATTGTAGATGGTACTGCACAATTTCAACCATTTGGGCCGTTACCAGATATGAGTTATTTGGTGTTACCAGCTTTTAAAGTAGACTTTACGGCACCTGATTATCGGGCTTTGTTGCGCAAGCGGTTGGAAGCTCGCCTAGCATTTTTGGCCACCAAAGAGACAGCCGATGGTGGCTATGATAAGTTGCCGGAAGCTGCCACTCACGCACTGGAAAAGATTCTTACCGTGCTTTCGGAGTCGAACTGAATTCTTGGCGTTGAGGTGCGACATCACAAAAGGCCAACACAATTTCCATCATTGCACGCTCGCTTAAAATAGGGGATAGTATAAACGACAGGACATACGCCTCGTATCAAATGTATGACAGCGACACTGAGCCATTTATGGAGGGCATGCGTATGGCAATTCATTTTGTAGTTTACGAAAAGCCCCATTGCGAAGCTTGCCGGTTGACGCGGCGGTGGTTGTTGACGCATCATCAGCGTTTTCGAACAACCAATCGCCGTGGTGAAACGAATTTGGTGGATCCCAATTCGGACGATCCACTCAAGCGTGCTTGGAGTGCGCAAAAAGTCGTGAAGTTTCGGCAGGATGGTTATGATCGCTTTCCGATTGTGCGTGTGCGCGACGATGAAACCGGGGATGTTTTGGCCACCTGGAATGGCTTTCATCCCGAAGCACTTGCCAGCTGGGCAGCGATTAATCGGCTAGGATAATCAACATGCCGGCGATGTACGCGGGCGAATAATGCGGGAGAGTTAATCCACAAATAAAACAAAGACGCTAGCGACAAATCCACTTGATCGCTAGCGTCTTTTAGATGGCGTTTTAAAATACAGCCGACAACCCGCTCGAACCAGCTTTGGCTCAAGACTGAGCGGCTTTCTTTTGAGCTGCAGCAGTTTTGGCTGCGAGTTCGGCATACATTTTGGTACGGGCTTCGCCTTGCAGCGGATATTGCTTGGTCAACAGATAGGCGACAAACGAGAAAATGGCCGGTAAACCAAACAACACGACGCCTAAACTCTGAAGCAGACTATCAGGTACCTGCGCCGCTTTTTC
The DNA here is from genome assembly GCF_029726355.1 of Lacticaseibacillus huelsenbergensis. Classification (NCBI taxonomy): domain Bacteria; kingdom Bacillati; phylum Bacillota; class Bacilli; order Lactobacillales; family Lactobacillaceae; genus Lacticaseibacillus; species Lacticaseibacillus huelsenbergensis. Next base: position 3,084,141 of record NZ_CP120687.1, on the reverse strand, counting down.
AAGGGTTTGCGCGTTGTACCCGACGAGTAAGAGTGCTGCGCCGACGCCAATTGTAGCCAGTCCGGACTGAAGTTTCTGTAAGAACATGTTGACCGCGTTGATGGTAGCTTCCATCCCTGAATTCAGCTTGAGGCGATTGTAATCCATCGTCTCCATGATGATCAGGTTAGCGGGAACAAATTGCGCGCCGGCAAACGTCATGACAATCCCAATCAGGATGTAGAACAGCCAAGGATTGTGGATCACCTGAAACTCATTGATGGCGAACATTAAGAGCAGGAACGGTGCCATGCCTAAATAGCAAAGTTGAATCCCGCGAAGTGCCGACATATATTTCATGGCCTTTTGCGAGATGAACGTCCCACCAACCAACGTGACCAAGGTTAACAAGCCAAAATACATGGACTGAATCCCTAGATTAGCCACGCCAAACGCGTATTTGATGTAGTACAGGGATGTCGCGGTGAGCAAGGCCCAGACAAAGCCGCCGACAAAGGTAAAGTACAGGTTGACCCGAAAAGGCTTGTTGATTTTCACCATTCGGCCGATATCCCGCAGTTTCGGTGGTTTGGTGCCTTCAGCAACCGGACCTTCTTTGACCATGAAGCCGCCGATCAGGGCAATGATCAAAAAGGGGATAACGATCACGTCCACTGTCAGCGGGATATTGGGACTCTTCTTAGTTCCAAAAAAGGTGGCAATGGCCATGAAGAAGGCAAATACGACACCGACAACATTACTGGTAATGCGGGGCCATGAAATAAGTTTGGAGCGAATTTCCTGGTCTGCCGACATCGTACTGGTCAACGGCACGGTCACAATAATGGTATAGGCAAGCATAAATAGAAAGTAGACGACATAGAGATAAACTTCCTTGCCAAAATCGCTGATGCCTTGGGGAATGTGAAACAGCATCATACCCAAGATACCTGCAAAAAAAGTGCCAGCCAGTACATAAGGCTTGAACTTGCCCCAGCGGGTTCGCGGGGAAATATCGATTACATAACCTGTCCACAGGTCATTCACCGCATCCCAAAGCCGACCCACAAATAATAAGGTCGTTGCAACAGCTGCCGCTTTACCAGGGATGCCTGTATAAATCCCGGAATAATCGGTAATAAACATCATTAAGACAGCCGTATAAAGATAGTACGCCGTTGTGCTAATGAGCCCCATGGTATTGATTCCAAAAAAAGTACGCGGATCAAGGGGGTAGTTCTTTGGATAGTCTTTCAATGTTTGCACCCTCCAAAAAGGAATAACGGTCATGACGCGTCATACGGGATAAGCTTCGCTCAACCGATGAAGCGCTTAACCTCAAGCAGTGCCCGCATCATGCTCTCTCTTCGATTATAGGTGATGTTGTGAAAACTTGCTATTAACTCCCTTCGTTAAAATAAAATAAGTTATAACAACGTTGAAATAAGAATCTTTATAGCCAGTATTTGCACGATTGTTGAGAAATATTGAAATATAAGTTCAAAATATCTAAAAAATATTTTCGTTATCTTATTTTTGATGGAAGCGCTTAGCAAATAAAAGACGCGTCACAGCCGAGATGTCAAGACAGGGTGTTCAGGCGTTGATAAGTTCAGTTTTCACAAAAAGATACATTGCGTACAATTCCAAAGAAAACGGTTTTCACAGACTGGTGTAATGTATGCAAAGTCCACTAATAATGGCCTTTAAACGGGTTATATAACGTTAGGTATTTAAATATTAGTCAATAATTATATTGATTATAAGCCATTAACACGTATAATTAAGTGTGTAAGTTGATGAACGCACAAGATTAGGAGGGACTTTTAAATGTACGCGACGAGCAATGCACCTAGTTATGTTGAAGTAATTAATCAGAATCTGGAACGGCTCCTTGTTTTTGAGACAGTTTTCAAAGAATACGTCCACACATGCAAGAACATCGAGAAGGGCAATTGCTATGCCAGCGAAAGTCTCGATCGGTTGCGTGTGTATTTCACCAAGAATGTGATTAAGTTCTGCAGTTTCGTTGACAGCGTTGATGCTGAAGCTGCACCGTGCAATTATGCAGCCTTTCATCGCGTGTTGGTCAACGGCCTGCGTGGTATTCGCAGTGGCGTGTTAGACATCCTGCAGGCGATTGGCCCAGATCAAATCGATCACGAACGCTTCGATGCAGGTTTGGCTGAACAGCAGGCTGCTCGTGCGCAGATCGATTCGGCCTTTTCCAAGATCCTTGATCCGATTTTTTAGTCCGCTTCCCGGCTTCAATGTGGCATAATTGAAGCAGAGGGGGTGAGTGCTTGGCAGTTTGGCGCATGATGTTTGCCCGCCCGCAGTTTAAACATCGCCAGATTAAACAAATGGTCGATGAACTAAGCCGAGAAGGTAATTTCGGGGGGATGCCGATTCACCATATCAGGCTGACGCGGCAAACCAAAGAACTTATTTATGTGGATCTGGATTTTGAGCTAACATCTGGTTTGACGCAACCGTTGTTTGAACAAATGGCCAAGTATATTCTCGTTTCTGTTGCGGGATTGGCTCACGCACCGCAACGGATCTATTTAATGGCAATGGCGAATCCTTTTTCCAAATTGAACATTACTTATTACATTTATCCGGATCATAGTTTGGACTTGATTTATTGGCGACCGTTGCTCAGTGTGCCATCCTAAATTGATCGGCACGGATCTATCGGAGGACCTCCTTTTTTAAGGCAGGTTCTTTTTATTTACGCAGGCGCCGCATTCTAAAAGCTGACTTTTTTGACAAATCGGCAACGTCTTAGGCTTTAGACCGATTATCAAGTAGCCGCTAAGTATGCTAAGATATGGCAAGTTATTTCATTTCAACGCCTTGCCATAGACAGCAAGAGGAGGAGCGAACGTTGCTAGAGCTAAAGCACATTAAAAAATATTACCAAACCGGTGACTACACCACGAAGGCCCTCGATGATGTTTCGGTTCAGTTTCGTGAACAGGAATTCGTAGCCATTCTTGGCCCCAGCGGCTCCGGGAAAACAACGCTGCTGAACGTGATTGGCGGCCTTGATCGCTACGATTCAGGCGATCTATTATTGCATGGTCGGTCCACCCAAAACTTCAAGGAATCTGATTGGGATGCTTATCGGAATAATTCTGTCGGGTTTATTTTTCAGAGTTATAACCTGATCATGCACCTGAGCATTTTGGAAAACGTCGAACTCGGCTTAACGTTGAGCGGCGTTTCTGCCAAGGAGCGGCGCAAAAAGGCGGAGGCCGCGCTGGTTAAAGTTGGCCTAAAAGAGCACATGAGCAAGCAGCCTAATCAGCTTTCCGGTGGGCAGATGCAGCGGGTGGCCATTGCTCGGGCGATTGTCTCGGAACCGTCGATTTTGTTGGCGGATGAGCCGACTGGTGCCTTGGACACCGAAACCAGTCAGGAAATCATGAAGTTGATTGCCGACTTGTCGCGGGAGCGTTTGGTCATCATGGTGACGCACAATCCGCAACTGGCGCACGATTATGCCCAGCGGATTATCGAGTTCAAGGACGGTAAAATTCTGTCCGATTCGCGTCCGTATGATGCGGAGGAACAGGGCAGTCATTTTGATCTGCGCCGGACGAAAATGAGCTATTTGACGGCGCTGAAGCTGTCCTTTACGAACATTATGACCAAAAAAGGCCGCACTTTTCTAACGGCGTTTGCCTCCAGCATCGGGATCATTGGCATTGCGGTCGTCCTGGCGCTTTCATCCGGGTTTCAAAAGCAAATTGATAATACCCAAGCAGAAACATTGGCCCAGTTTCCCATCACAATTTCAACGAACGCGACCAATCTAACGGCCGGGGCACAAGATAATACCAAGACGTCAACGTTTAAGACGACCAAAACGGTGCTGGCAAAGCAAAGTGCCAGTGACAAAGCGCAGCACACGAACAAATTAAATCAAAAGTATATTGATTATGTGAATGGCATCAGTAAACGCCTGACCGACAACATTGGCTATACGTATGGCACCGGTATGAACTTACTGCGCGACGTCAACGGGAAGGTGAAGCCAGTACAATTTTCAACAGCCAAACCGACAAATAACCAATCACAACGCGGCTTTTCCAGTGCCAGTTCATCGGTTTATCCCGTCGATCGCGAAGGCGGCACCAGTTATCTGAAGAAAAATTATGAAGTCGTTGCCGGAAGTTATCCCAAGAAAGACAGCGATGTCATTTTGATTGTTGATCGGGACAATTCAACGAATATTAACGCGTTGAAGAATCTTGGCTTTTCAGTTAAAAATGGTCAGAAGCTTAAGTTCAGCGATATTGTAGGGACAAAACTAAAGGCCATTGCCAATGATCACTACTATCAAAATGTTGGTGGCAGTGTTTATGTGCCGACCAAGAACTATGCGGATGCGTATCAACAAAGCGGTAATCGCGAGTTAACCGTGACAGGGGTGCTCCGGACGCGCTCGAAGACCAGTGACGGGCTTTTGAGTCAAGGATTTGCTTACTCCGACCGGTTAACCAAAGATCTTGTCGCGATGAATAAAGACTCTGCGGTTGTCAAAGCGCAACGCAATAGTGACGTGAATATTTTCACCAATCAAGAAATTGACGATGCGACCAAGGATCAGTTGATTACCAGTCTGGGCGGCTCAGAAACGCCAACGCAAATCACGATTTATCCGACGAGTTTCAAAGACAAGGACAAGATTCTTAGTTATCTAGATAAATTCAACCACGGCAAGAAAAAAGCCGATCAGGTCATCTACACGGATTTGGCCGGCACGATTTCGAGTATGACTGGCGGGATTATGTCGGCGATTACGATTGTCCTGATCGCATTTGCGGGAATCTCGCTGGTGACCTCGATGATCATGATTGCGATTCTGACGTATACCTCGGTTCTGGAACGAACCAAGGAAATCGGGGTACTCAAGGCGTTGGGTGCACGGCGCAAGGATGTGACGCGGGTCTTTGATGCCGAAACCATCATTCTCGGGGTGAGTTCCGGGGTACTGGGCATTATCATTGCCTGGCTCCTGACCTTCCCGATCAACGTCATCTTATATAACATGACCCAGTTGCCGAACGTGGCGCAGCTGAACCCTATCCACGCGGTGATTTTGATCTTAATCAGTACGATTCTAACGGTTCTCGGCGGCCATATTCCAGCGCGCATGGCGGCCAACAAGGATGCAGCGATCGCGTTGCGTGCTGATTAATCTGTTCATCGTTTACGACTTCAATGTCAAAGCAAACAAACCTACGAATAACGATGGGTGCGTTTGCTTTTTGTTTTCCAATTGGGCCTATGTTCGGAAAGTTGACATTTGCATAAGACGTAAAGTTGCATAAATTTGTTTTGGGCGAGCGTAACTATTATAATGAAGATTCATTGATTGACATTTTGAGGGAAGTGTCATGAGAGCAGCTAGGAAGATTATTTTTCTAGCGAGAGGATGTATTTCAATTGAATAATTCAGAGGACCGCACGTTTATGGGTCATCCCCGGGGGTTATTAACCCTGTCAATGACCGAATTCTGGGAGCGGTTCAGTTACTATGGCATGCGGGCTATCCTGATCTACTACATGTACTATTCAGTGGAAAAGCGTGGCTTAGGATTTGATCAACCGACTGCATTGTCGATTATGTCGATTTATGGGTCGTTGGTTTATTTGAGCGCCACAATCGGAGGCTTCATTAGTGACCGGTTGCTCGGCTCGCGACGTACTGTCTTTTGGGGCGGTGTGCTGATTATGTTAGGGCACATCGTTTTGTCCATCCCGATTGGCGCGGTGGGGCTCTTTGGCTCGATTGTTTTGATTGTTTTGGGCACTGGGTTGCTTAAACCCAACGTTTCCGAAATGGTCGGCAGCCTTTACCCTGAAGAGGATTTACGGCGTGATTCCGGCTTCAGCATTTTCGTTATGGGGATTAACTTCGGCTCGCTGATTGCGCCGATTTTTGTTCCGTGGATGGCTGATAAAGTCAATTTCCACGCCGGCTTTTCGTTAGCCGCCATTGGGATGTTCATCGGCTTGATCTTTTACGTGGTTGACGGCCGCAAGTATATCAATCCGGCTGACAATACGGCGCCGGATCCATTAAAGCCGGAAGATGTCCGCCCGCTGGTCACGCGGATTGTCGGCGCGGTCGTTGTGGTTGGCGTCATTTTGGCCATTATGGCAGCCTTCAAGGCGTTGACGATTGCCAATGTCATCAGTCTGATTACGGTCATTGCGATCGGCTTGCCGGTTTGGTACTTTATTTTGATGATTCGCAGCAAAAAGGTGACCAAAACCGAACGCTCACGGGTCATTGCCTATATCCCGCTATTTTTGGCGGCGATGATTTTTTGGGCCATCGAGGAACAAGGATCGGTTGTGTTGGCCTTGTTTGCGGCACAGCAAACCAAATTGGATTTTGGGTTCTTTAAAATCCTTCCAGGGAACTTCCAGACTCTGAATCCGTTGTTTATTTTGCTTTACGGTCCGTTGTTTGCCTGGTTGTGGATGAAACTTGGCAAACGCCAACCGACATCACCGAAGAAGTTTTATTTAGGTTTGATTTTTGCCGGAGCCTCTTATCTGTGGATGGTTATCCCGGTCATGCTTTTTGGCAGTAGTGCGAAGGTATCACCTTTGTGGCTAGTGATGAGTTGGGCCATTGTCGAAATCGGCGAAATGTTGATTTCCCCGGTCGGACTGTCGGTGACGACCAAGCTGGCGCCAAAAGCCTATTCATCCCAAATGATGAGTATGTGGTTCTTGGCTGATGCGTCAGCGCAGGCGGTCAATGCGCAAATTGTGCGCTTCTACACGCCGAGTCACGAAGTAGCTTACTTCGCGATTGTCGGGCTGGTTTCAGTGGCATTTGCGATCATCTTAGCTTTTTACACGCCACGCATCGAGAAGCTTATGCAAGGGGTCAATTAATGGCGGCTGGCTCACTTTTGCGTTAGTCGCTAACAGGAAGTGTCCTCATGATAAAAGTTGCAATCAGCGTCGATAATCATTTTGATGTGAATCATGTCGATGGCTTTGAAATGCTAAAATACCAGGCAGACTATCTGGTTGAAAACGGGTATCAGATTTATGTCAACGCCGGTGATACGTACAATGATTTCACCAAAACGCTGGCCTACTACCGGACATTGCAACAGGAAGTAGGTCAGCAGGTCACGGTACGCTTTTTGGCCGGCAATCACGACATGGTCAAGGGCGCTACCTATGATGAAATTCAGTCAGATGTTGATCCGCTTTATTTACACGAAAAGGTGCTACCGATTCCGTCCACCAATGCCGTGATCATTGGCAACAATGGCTGGTATGATTATTCGCTTGGCCAGTTGGGAAAAACTAAAACGGATGCAGCTTATGCCCAGTGGAAACGCGCTTTTTGGATTGATAGCGCAATTGATTCGCCGTTGAGCGATGGTGAGCGAATGCAACGGGTTTTACAGACAACCCAAGCAGCAATCGATGCCAACCGAGGGCGGCAAATGATTTATGTGACGCATTTCGTGCCGATTCGCGGCGCCATGGTCTATGCGGTGGACCGGCCGTCGTGGCAAATGGCGACGGCGCTCATGGGATCAGCGAAACTTGGCGAACTGTTGACAGGCCAGGTTGATGCGGTCGCATTTGGTCATGAACATTTTCGCGATGCACCTAAACTACTCGGTAAAACGGCCTATTACCACCAGCCGCTGGGTTATGGGCTGAAGCGCTTATTTGAATGGGAAAGTCATGATTGGTTGACGGAGTGGCGGAACACGCTGGTCACGTTGCATGTACCGTCATTGGCTAAATCCTGAATTCGTCAATGACATGCAAAACGGGTTATAAAAACTGCCTGAAAATGGTTGCTTTTTATAACCTGTTTTTGTACACTATTTGAGTTGGCTACTTGCAAACGTATGGAGGAGTAGCGAAGAGGCTAAACGCGGCGGACTGTAAATCCGCTCCTTCGGGTTCATAGGTTCGAACCCTATCTCCTCCATTTTTTAATGGCAGTGCGTAGTTGCGCTGCCGAAACGACGAAAATCCGCTTAACGCGATCATTGCGTTAGGCGGATTTTTTTTGCGATTGCGGGCACTTATACCTTAATATTTGTGGTTGAAAATACAGAAGCATTTCAGCTTTTAAAAAAGAATGATGCCTGATTGAACTGACATTGATTTGCTTGCTTTTTAAGAGGCCGGCATTTTAACCGTTTTTGCGCTAATAATCTTGTTGTAAACAGCTAGAATATTGTCAAAGTCTTCAGGTGTGGGATGTGGCTGAATGGAGACGATGTGGCATTTCGGCAGGTTAAGGAGCGGCAGATTGGTGATAATCATATCAAAATGAGGGGCGGCCGCTTTTAATTTGGCAAGCGTATTGACGTGCATCAATTCGGGCTTCAAGCTTGACCGCATGTGATAGCTTAATTCCTGCAATAAAAATTGGCTGTGCTCAAAACTTGTGTTGAAGAAGAGGCCGGTTCTGACTTTTGGCGCTTTTTCTTCTAATTGAATGGTCAAGTTGTCCCAAGACGTGACCAAGATGAAAAGCAGGCGGGTGATCAACGCCTCGTCAATTTGCTTCCAGATTTTTTCGGCGCGCAAAATGGCGATTAACGTTTCTTTGGTTTGTTTAATGAATGTCTGCTCAAATTTGTTCATATTCATGAAGAATGCTTCATCCGGATTATACAGAATCTTGGTCGGTCCCCAAGTGTACTCAATGGCATTATACAGACGCAGCAGCACCAAATCACGATTAGCCAGTTTCAGTTTTTGCGATGCCGCCGTCACATCAAGAAAGTGTGACAGTGCTTGATAAATCGAATGAATTACCGGATTATGGCGGGCTTTAACCAGGAGATCCTGGTAAGTCAGGGCATTGCGTGAATTAAAGAAGAGATAAAACAAATGTGAAAAGACAAACGAGGAACAATTAATCCTATAAATTCGAGTAATCTTTTGCCGTAACTCAGGCGAAAACGTGTCATTTTCCTTCACCAAACTGGCATCTTTGAAAGTGTGGCCGCGACTATTGCGGGTGAGACAGATAAAGACGGTCGTTCGCAGTTTGTTTAAAAACGAAAACGACTGATATCTCGGCGATTTCAAAACCGGAAAATGGGCTGAAAAATCAGCAATGATCTCATCAATAAGCTGTAATTCATCTTGAGACAAAAAGGCGTCAATGAACCAGTATCTTTCCAGAAAATAGCAGTAATAGAAAAAATGAATTTTCTTTTCGTTGCCGACAATATCCAGAGTTTGCGTATCAATTCTAAAGCCTTCATGTTCCAACACTTGATTAATGGCCAGTATGTGCCGTTTTAAGGTTGACTCACTGATGAAGAGTTCTTCGGCTAATTGGGTCATCGATGAAAAGCGGTGTAGAAAAAGTTCTTCAAGAATCAAGAAGCGGGTCGATTGGCGATAAATAGCCGCATAAATGTAAAGCGGATTGTGTGACGCATCGTAAGTGAGTCGAATACCGAAACGTTGACTGCTTTCGATTTTGGCTGGGGCAATGTATTGATTAATATTCCCGATATCTTGTCTGATGGTCCGCGCAGGAATTTTGATTTCTTGGGCTAAACGGTCAATGGTCGTCCAGTCTTTGTTCAACAAAAAACTAATAATGTAATAGTGCTTCAGCAAACTATTCTCTAGCAGTTCCTCCATAACCCTTACCCCCTTGATGTTTGTTAATTTCTCAAATGTTGCCTAACGTTAGGCAACATTTGACCTGATACCACCCAACGATTTACTTATACTAATTTGCGTGTTGCATTAACGACATTTAAATCGTTATGAATTATAGCAACACGGAGAGATTTATTTCAACAGTAACGCATTGACAATTGAAAGGTGATAAATAATATTAATATTTTAATAATGGGCAACCATTTTAAATGCGTGCTGTTTTGGGGGTTAGCAAGAGGGGGAGCGACAATAAATTGAAAAAAGGAACATTAACATTCTTTTTGGCAACTGGCATTGTCACAATTGGCCTTTGGGATTCCACAATTGTGGTGCAGGCGGCCGTGAAGCCGCAAGTTGGCAACATCTTCATTGGTGGTATCGGTGGTGATAAAAGTACTGACTATAAAAGAGTCGTTGACAGCATCACATTTAAGTACAGCAACGATACCATCACGTATGATCAAAAGACGGACACCTTTAAGATTCCGATTCGTTTTGGGTCGGCAAACATTGCCGGTGGACTGGATCGTTATCTGAAATTTTCGTATTCCTTCAATGATGAACTGGAAGGTAAGGTTAAACGGGTGGTGATCTCGCCCGACGGTTTAGATACTGCGGTTATTAACCAGATGGATCCCACGACCCACCAGTTTACACACCAATGGGACGTTAGAACTCGAGTTGGCGGGACTGCGGATGCCGTGATTTATATGCAGGCGCACAAGATTACGCCTGATGACTGGATTGCCGTGCAAATGGAAAGCAGTCGGTTGAAAAATTTAACGCCGATTCGTCCTGCATGGAACTCAACCCGAGTTCTCGAATACAAAGATTTTGGTCCAGCACTCAACGCCAAGCTGCTTGAATCGATGAAGAAAAAAGCTGTCGCCGACGTGGCCACTGACTCCAAGGCCGTTCAAGCCGAGGCTAAGAAAAAGATCGATCAAGTCAAAGTTGACGATGATTTTGCCAAGGTTTTACCACAAGTGGTGACAGGTGCGCACAAGGAACAGGCAAAAGACGATCTTGACGGCGAGGCTGCTACCGTTAATGCCAAGATTGATAGTGATCCAACATTAACTGCCAGCGAAAAGGCAAAGCAAAAAGATGCTGTGACCGCTGAAACCACAAAAGCCAAGACTGTTGTTGATCAAGCACAAGACGATACTGGCGTTCAGCAAGCAAAGGCTGTCGGGATTGCGACCATTGACGCGCAACATAAGCCAGGTACGGCCTTGGATGTGCGCAGAAGTGATGCGAAAAAGGACATTGATGCCGAGGCTGCGAAAGTCACTGCCGCCATTGACCAGGATCATACTTTGACGACCGCGGAAAAAACCGCGCAAAAGCAAGCAACGGCCGATGAAGTAACGAAAGCCAAAACCGCGATTGATCAGGCAAAAACCATTGAGGCCATTAATCAGGCTAAAACGGATGGAATCAAGGCTATCGACGTTCAACATCAATCAGGCGCTGATTTTGATAAGCAAAAAGAGCAGGCTAATCAGGCACTTGATGCTGAAGCTAAGAAAGTCACTGCTGCCATTGATCAGGATGCCACGTTGACGGCTGCGGAAAAGCAAGGCCAAAAACAAGCAGTTGCTAAGGCAGCAGACAGTGCTAAAGCTGCCGTTGACAAAGTGCAGGATATGGATCATCTGAATCAGGCTAAAGCGGATGGGATCAAGGCAATCGACGACCAGCACCAAGCTGGGGTTGCACTTCCGGCTAGGCAAGACACCGCCAAAAAGGCAATTGATGCCGAAGCAGCCAAAATCACCACTGCGATTGACAAGGATCCGACATTAACGACAGCCGAAAAGAAGACCCAAAAACAGGCTGTCGTTGATGCGACTGCCAAAGCCAAAACAGCCATTGATCAGGCGCAAAATGCCGATGACGTGAATCAGAAACAGGCTGATGGGATCAAAGCTATTGACGGCCAGCATCAATTAGGGGTGACGTTAAACAAGCAAAAAGCAACCGCGAAACAGGCCATCGATGATGAGGCTGCTAAAGTGACCGGTGATATTGACCAAGATGTTACCTTGACAGCCGCAGACAAACAGGCGCAAAAACAAGCAGTTGCCGATGAAGCTGCCAAGGTCAAGGCGGCGATTGACGCGGCTCAAAATGCTGACAGTGTGATTAAGACGCAAACTGATGGCATTCGAGCCGTTGATGACCAGCACCAAGCCGGTACGGATTTGGCTGTTCGCAAGGCGGAAGCTCAAAAAGCCATTGATGCTGAAGCGGTGCTAGAAGCAGATGCGATTGATCAAGATGTTACTCTGACCACCAGCGAAAAAGCTGTTCAAAAGCAGGCTGTGACTGACAAAGCAGCGGCAGCCAAAGACGCGATTCTCAAAGCGCAGGATGTCGATGGCGTCAATCAAGCTGAAGCAGCTGGCATCAAAGGCGTTGATGACGTTCATCAAGCCGGCACACTTTTAGACACGCGCAAAGCCGAAGCGAAAAAGGCGATTGATGCTGAAGTGACCCAAGTTCAGCAGGCGATTGACCAAGATGTCACATTAATCGCTGCGGAAAAAGCAACGCAAAAACAAGCCGCTGCCGATGAGGCGACGAAAGCCAAGGCTGCCATTGATGCGGCTAATGACGCCGATGCGGTTGACCAGGGTAAGGCTGATGGGGTTAAAGCAGTTGCTGCGGCTCACCAGTCGGGCGCACTTTTGGATACCCGTAAAGCAGATGCCAAGCAGGTAATGGACACCGAAGCCGCGAAAGTGACGGCTGCGATTGATCGAGATGCTACGTTGACCAACGCTGAAAAGGCAAAGCAAAAACAGGCAGTTACCGATGAAGTCACCAAGGCCAAGGCAGTTATTGACGCGGCTAAGGACGCTGATGCGGTCGATCAGAGCCAAAATGACGGCATTCAGCACATTAACGCGCAATATCAACCAGGAATCGCTTTACACGTCCGTAAAACCGATGCCAAGCAAGCCATTGATGCGCAAGCCGTCAAGATCGCAGATGAAATTGATCAAGATGCGACGTTAACAGCTGCCGCAAAGAAAACGCAAAAACAGGCGGCTACTGACGAAGCGGTTAAAGCCAGGGCAGCAATTGACGCCGCACAAAGCGCCGATGCGGTTGATCAGGCGAAGACAGACGGTTTGAAAAACATCGCGGATCAGCATCAACCAGGCAAGGCGCTTACCAATCGCCGCGATGATGCAAAACAAGCGATTGCTAAGGAAGTTGCTAAAACCGTGACTGCGATTGATCAAGATGTCACTTTGACAAAAGCTGAAAAAGACAACCAGAAACAAGCCGTCACTGCAGCGGCAGATAAGGCTAGACAGGCCATTGACGGTGCGCAAAGTGCTGATGCAGTTGACCAGGCGAAGGCAGACGGAAACAAAGCCATCGCCGGTCAGCATCAAGCCGGTACTGCACTCGCAACGCGCAAGGATGATGCCAAGCAGGCCATTGATACCGAAGCTGCTAAAGTTGCCGGCGATATTGATCAAGACAACACTTTGACTGCCGCCGAAAAACAAGCGCAAAAACAAGGTGTTGCTGATGAGGCTGCTAAAGCCAAGGCGATCGTTGATGGCGCTCAAGACGCCGACGAGGTTGAGCAAGCCCAAGTCGACGGTATCCGCGCAGTTGATGATCAGCATCAGTCCGGTACCGATTTAGCAACCCGCCAAACCGAAGCCCAAAAGGCCATTGATGCTGAAGCTGCTTTGGAAACGGATGCGATTGATCAAGATGTGACGTTAACTAGCGGCGAAAAAGCAAAGCAAAAACAAACTGTGGCTGATAAAGCTGCTGCGGGTAAAGCTGCGATCGCCCAGGCGCAAGATATTGATGGTGTTAACCAAGCGACATTCGATGGTGTGAAGGCTATCGATGCCGTTCACCAATCCGGCACCCTTTTGGACACCCGAAAGGACGCCGCTAAACAAGCCATTGATGCTGAAGCTGGCAAGGTTGAGCAGGCCATTGACCAGGATGTCACCTTGACGACTGACCAAAAGGCGACACAAAAACAAGCAGTTGTGGATGAAGCAGCCAAGGCGAAAAACAATATCGACAGCGCCTTAAATGCGGATGCGGTTGATCAGGCAGAAGTCGACGGAATCAAGGCCATTGATGACCAGCACCACGCCGGTACCGATTTGGCCACACGCAAAACCGCCGCCGAAAAAGCGATTGACGCCGAAGCAATTAAAGTTATCAACGCGATTGAGCGCGATGTGACTCTTACTAGCACTAAAAAGGCGATGCAAAAACGCGCTGTTAAAGACAAGGAGGCAAAAGAGAAGAAGGCGATTGGCGCCGCAACCGATGCGGATAAGGTCAATAATGCCAAAACCCACGGCATTAAGCACATTGATGAACAACATCAAGCTGACGCGACGTTAAAGGCACACAAGCAAGTTGCCGAAAAAGCGATTGATGCGGAAGCTGCAAAGGTCATCCAAACCATCGATCAGGATGTGACGTTAACTGGCGCGGAAAAAGCTTCACAAAAACAGTCCGTTGCTGAAGAGGTCATTAAGGCCAAGAAGAAGATTCAGCAAGCCAAGGATGTTGATCAGATCAATCAAGCGATTGCTCAAGGTATTAAAGCAATTGATGACCAGCACCGCTCCGGAAAGGATTTAACGACCCGCAAAGAAGCACACAAAACCGCCATTGATGCGGAAGCTGCCAAGGTGACGGCAAGCATTGATCAAGACGCAACGCTGACTGGTACCCAAAAAGCTGTTCAGAAACAGGCAGTAGCAGCCGAAGCAGCCAAGGCCAAGAAAACCATCGACGCCGCAACTGACGCCGATGCGGTCGATCAAGCCAAAACAGCCGGGATTCAAGCAATCGATGGTCAACATCAACCAGGAACAGCGGTTGCAACGCGCAAAGATGAAGCGAAAAAGACGATTGATGACCATGTTGCACAAATCATTGACAGCATTAATCGTGATGTGACGCTCACCGCTGCCGAAAAAGCTAAGCAAAAACAGGCGGCGACTGATGCGGCTGCTAAAGTTAAAGTTGTGATTGATCAAGCGCAAGATGCCGATGGTGTTGATCAAGCGGTAAACCAGAACCTCAAGACGATCGATGCGACTCATCAAGCTGGCAACGCGTTGGCAACCCGCAAAGATGACGCTAAAGCCGCCGTCGATGCTGAAGCTGTCAAAGTGACGCAAGCAATTGATCAGGATGTGACATTAACGATTGCTGAAAAAACGGCGCAGCGGCAAGCAGTTGCGAATGAAACAACCAAAGCTAAAGCTGCCATTGACGCGGCGCAGGATGCCGACAGCGTCGATCAGACGAAAGATGCCGGTATTCAGGCAATTGGTGCGCAACATGTATCCGGTCAGGCAATGGATCGTAGCAAAGCGGACAACAAAAAGGCGATCGATGACGAAGCCGTGAAAGTTCAGCATGAAATTGATCAAGATGCAACGTTGACTGCAGCTGCCAAAAAGCAACAGAAAGCAGCGGTCGTTGCTGAAGCGGTCAAGGCTAAACAAGCGATTGACGATGCCCTAAACATCGAAGCTGTTACAAACGCCAAAACTGAAGGTATCAAGACCATTGATGCGCAACACCAATCAGGCGCGGCGATCACGCTTCGCAAGGCCGAGGCTAAAAAAGCAATTGATGTGGAAGCTGCGAATGTCACTACAGCTATCGATCAGGATGCCACATTGACGGGTGCACAAAAGACTGCCCAGAAACAAGCAGTTGCAGCGCAAGCGGATAAAGCTAAGCAAGCGATCGATGTTGCTCGGAATGCCGATGGCGTTGATCAAGCCAAAACTGACGGGATTAAAGCGATTGATGCTCAACATCAGTCAGACGCGGCATTCGCAACTCGCAAGGCCGAGGCTAAACAAGCAATTGATGCGAAGGCGGCGGACGTCACCGCAGCCATTGAGCAGGATGCCACATTGACGGATGCACAAAAGACTGCCCAGAAACAAGCAGTCGCAGTGCAGGCAGAGAAAGCCAAGCAGGCGATCGATGCAGCTGGGCATGCCGATGCCGTTGATCAAGCCAAGACTGACGGAATTAAAGCGATTGATGCCCAACATCAGTCAGGCGCAGCGGTCATGGTTCGTAAGGCAGAAGCTAAACAAGCCATTGATGCGGAGGCCACAAATGTCATCGTAGCCATTGATCAAGATGCCACATTAACAGATGCACAAAAGACTACCCAGAAACAAGCAGTCGCAGCGCAAGCGGACAAAGCTAAGCAGGCGATCGATGCTGCCGGGGATGCCGATGGCGTTGATCGAGCTAAGGCAGATGGGATTAAAGCGATTGATGCTCAACATCAGTCAGCCATAGCCATTGCAACTCGCCAAACTGAAGCCAAGCAAGCAATTGACGCCGAAGCCGCTAAAGTGATGGCTCAGATTGATAGCGATAACTTGTTGAGCGATGCCCAAAAAACCGCGCAAAAACAGGCTGTCACAACGCAAGCAACGAAAGCCAAACAGGCGATTGATGCTGCCGGCAGTGCAGATCTCGTTGAGCAGGCGAAAGACAATGGTATTAAAGCCATTGATGCACAATATCAAGCCGGTAAAGCTGCACCTACCGTTAAAGCCAAATCCAAGGCTAAACCTGCCACCAGTCAGGATCATTTCCCTAAAACTGGTGAGCAGCAGTCGCTGTTGATGGTGATCTTAGGTGGCTTGTTAAGCTTAGGATCCAGTTTGTTCTTTACCCGGAAGAAGCGTTCGCACTAAACATCTAATCTAACTTAGCAGGTGTCGTGTGATGCCTAACGATTACCAATTTTTATCACTCGCAGTCGAGATGCCAACACATCTCGGCTGTTTTTTTGATTTCACCGGTCCAGTAGTTTGACACGGTATAGCCCAACCGCTACGCTTAAAGCAAGACAATGAAGGGTGTGATTGCATGGCAATAAAAGCAACGGATCTTTTCAAATTGGTATCGTTATCGTATCCAATTGCGACAAATCGGGGCTATTTTTTTCAGGAAAACCGGATTTCGGAGGCGGACAATACCTATTACCAGCGGCTTTGTTTCGTGAATCCGCGTGGCCAGATGACCGTTTATGGGACTGACCAAAAACACGACCGGCATCCTAAACTAAGCCCGGATCAGCAATGGTTGGCGTTCCTGAGCCAAGCTGCAGACAAAACAACGCAGGTCTTCCTGCAAGCAGTTGACGGCGGCGTGGCCCACCAGTTGACGGCTGAAAAAGAGAACGTGACGGATTTCGCTTGGCAACCTGATAGCAAGGCTGTTTTTCTTCAAACAACGATTGGCGCCAAAAAGAAGGTATCACAGGAAGATGCCAAAAAACCGCAGCCGGTGACGGTCACGCGCGCGCAGTATAAGCTCAATGGTGTCGGCTTGTTGCCGGAAAACGTGACTTACGAATTGCGGGTGCAGCAACGACGCCAAAAAACTAGCCACATCGTGATGCAGCGCCAGCATGACTTCCAAATTGGTGCAATCGCGCCGGACGGCAAAAAAATTGCGTTTGCTGCGGAACGGTTACCGGATGATCCCAACGACTTTAGCCAAGCTGCCTATTTGCTCGATTTAACCACGCAGCAGGTGACGATGGTGAATGAGCATTTGCCGCAAGCAGAATTAACCCCAGCAGCCTTTTCAGCGGATTCGCAACAATTGCTGCTGCATGGTTCTGACAATCATTTACCTAATGTGTCGCAAGGCCACTTATGGCATTACGATTTAGAGAGTCAGAAACTGCAGGACGTTGCTGATGACGTTGATTTTGACATTCCGGGCTATGTTAATGGTGACTTTCAGCAGGATCTATCAGGCAAAGTGGCCGATTTTGTCACAGCCGATTATTATCTGACGATTGGTTTTGACCACGGGAAGACGAGCCTATACGCTGGTGGACCGGATGAGCGCTTGACGCCGTTGATTGACGGTCGGCGTCACGTGACGGATTTTGCCTTGACACCTGATCACCGTGGCGTCGTGTTCACTGAAAGCACGATGACCGTTCCGAGTCGATTAGTGTACTTTGATCTGGCCTCCGAAGAGGAAACGGTTTTATATGACCCAAATCGGCGGGTTACGCGCACGCTTGGGTTGGTTACGCCACAGACTTTTAATTTCAATCGTGCTGGTTTTGAAATTGAGGGTTGGTATTTCCCACCGCAAAAAGCAGCCGCATCGCATCCGGCCATTTTATATGTGCATGGCGGCCCAGCAGTTGGTTATGGGTATACCTTCTTTCATGAAATGCAATATCTGGCTGCCAAGGGATATGGCGTCATCTGTCCCAACCCACGGGGCGGATTAGGTTATGGTGAAGCGTTCACGGCAGCGGTTATTAAACATTACGGCCAGGATGACTATCAAGATTGCTTGGCCGCGGTTGATGAGGCCTTGAAATTGGATACGACCATTGATCCTGAGCGCTTATTTGTTGCCGGCGGTTCTTATGGCGGCTTCATGACGAATTGGATCGTGACCCACACACATCGCTTTAAAGCGGCCGTTACCCAGCGCTCGATTGCCAATTGGTTAAGTATGTATGGCACCAGCGACATCGGGTATTACTTCACGCCTTGGGAGCTGGAAGGCAAGTGGAGCGGCGATTTGTCAGATGTGCAAGGGCTATGGGATTTCTCACCATTGGCACATATCGATTTTGCCAAAACACCGACGCTGGTGATGCATAGCGAAGACGATCAACGGTGTCCGATCGGCCAGGGTGAAGAATTTTATATCGGGTTGAAACTACATGGCGTTGAAACCAAATTCATGCGGTTCCCGAAATCAAACCACGACTTATCCCGCAGTGGCTTACCCAACTTGCGGATCGCACGTCTAACCGCGATTACGGACTGGTTTGATGCCCACCAATCAAAACAAGAAACTAAAGGAGAATAAGGATGACAATTGGATTTATCGGTGCCGGCAATATGGCGCAAGCGATCATTAACGGATTGTTAGCCAAAAAGGCCATCAATCCAGCGGACATTGTCGTTCACGGTGGTCACCCGCTGCATTATGAACCCTATGCAGCCAAAGTCGGCGTCAAAGCTTTAGACAGCAATCAGGCGGTTGCCGAAGCGGCCGATGTTGTTTTTCTGGCGGTCGCGCCGAAACTGGGTGCACCGATTTTAAGTGCCATCGGGGCAACCCTGAAGAAACGGCATGTACCCGTGATTTCAATGTTAACCGGCGTTTCGCTGGCGGCGTTAGAAGAAGCATTGAACGATCATGACCAACCGATTTTACGGATCATGCCAAACGTGAACGTCGCAATTAATGCCGGCATGATCGCTTACGCCGCGAATGATTCGGTAGCTGGTCAACTGGATGGCCTTTTGGACTTGCTGAATGTTTTAGGCAAAACCATGTCGTTACCGGAAGACCAATTTTCAACGTTCGTGGCATTGGCTGGGTCTTCTCCGGCGTTTGTTTACTTATTCATAGACAGTCTTGCCCGCGCCGGTGTCAAGTACGGCCTAGAAAAAAGTGAAGCAACTGCCATTGCTGCCCAAGCCGTCATGGGCAGTGCTAAAAATGTTCTGGCAAGTACCCAATCACCGTTTGACTTGATCGATCAGGTATCCAGCCCGGGCGGTACCACTGTTGCCGGATTGTTGGCCATGGAAGAAGCCGGGCTGATGTCCGCTGTGGTCAAAGGCGTCGATGCGACGATTGCCAAAGATCGGCAGGGATGAAAAATAATTAAACTTCCTGTAAATACGAGGTAGGCCACCTTGCAACTCTGGTCTATACCGGTTATACTGGTTAGTGATAGTCAGGACATTAAATGATTAGGAGTGGTATTGTGACGGTTACGGTATTGAAACACGCAACAATTTATACAGGATTGGAACGCATTGAAGATGGCTATATCCGCTTTGACGACAAGATTCTGGCGGTTGGCGATATGTTTGATTATAAGGCTCAGGCTGGTGAACAGGTCGTTGACGTTCAAGGTAAAACGTTGATACCGGGATTCATTGATGTCCATGCTCACGGCGGTTATGGCTTTGATGCTATGGATGGTGATGCCGATCAGATTGATGAAATGGCCACCAAAATGATGACGCACGAAGGGGTTACCACCCTTTTTGCCACCACGATGACACAATCAACCGAAAATATTGATAAGGCCATGCGCGGCGTGAAACAGGCAGCCGAACGCAATCGCATTATCCAAGGTGTCCACCTCGAAGGTCCCTTCATCAGCAAGGTCTTCAAGGGTGCCCAACCAGAAGAATATATCAAGAATCCTAATATCGATTTAGTTAAACAATGGCAGGAATTATCCGGCGGTCTGGTTAAGCTGATCACTTATGCGCCGGAAGATGAAGGTTCCCGCGAATTTGAAGATTATCTTTTAGCACACAACATTGTGCCATCAGTCGGCCACAGTAATGCAACGCGCGAACAGATGCTGCAAAGCAAAGCGACCCATGTGACTCATCTATACAATGCACAGCGTGGGTTGCGTCACCGTGAGCCAGGCGTCACTGGCCACGCGATGCTTGAAGACAATATGTACTGCGAATTGATCTGCGACGGCTTCCATATTGTGCCTGACATGTTACGCTTGGCCTTTGATCAAAAAGGTCCGGAACGGATTGAATTGGTCACCGATTCAATGCGCAGCAAAGGGATGCCGGAAGGAAAAAGTGAATTAGGCGGCCAGACGGTGTATGTTAAAGATAAACAGGCGCGGTTAGCCGATGGTACGCTTGCCGGTTCCGTTTTAATGTACAAGGATGCCTTTAAAAATGCGATGAGCTTCATGGATGCTTCCCTGTTTGATGCAGTTGAAATGTCGTCAGTCAATCAGGCTCGCGAATTCAATCTGACGTCCAAAGGAACTCTTGAAGTTGGTAAGGATGCCGACATTAACATGTTGGATCGCAACCATGATCTCATTGCCACTTATAGTTATGGCGTCAAACATGACACTGAAGACTGAACCACGTATTGGAGATGATGATTGATGGAGGTACCGGTTTATATTCAAATTCATAACGCGATTCGGGCTGATATCGAAGCCGGGAAATGGCAGGTCGGCGATCGTATTCCTTCCGAACGCGATCTCGCGGTGACCTTTAATGTTTCCCGAATGACGTTGCGGCAGGCCATTCAGACTTTAGTCGACGAGGGTATTTTAGAACGACGCGTGGGTTCCGGAACGTATGTCGCAAATCAAAAAGTTCAAGAAAAAATGTCCGGCGTAACTAGCTTCACGGATTTGATGCAGGCCCAAGGTAAGGTACCATCCAGCAAGACGGTATCTTATCACGTGGCCCAGCCAACCAGTTCGGAAGTTGAAAAGTTGAAACTGGCTCCAGGCGAGCAAGTGCTGCGGATGGAACGAATTCGGTATGCCGACAAGGTGCCGATCAGCTTTGAAACAGCTGCCGTGCCGTATGATTTGGTCAAGAACTTCACCAAAAAAGAAATGACGGCTAGTTTCTATCACACCTTGGAGAAAAAAGGCGGCTACGTTCTTGGTGGCGCGCAGCAAACCGTCAGTGCGATGTTGGCCAGCGAGCGGATTTCCGAATACTTGGCAATCAAACGCGGCGATGCAATTCTACGTCTGCGGCAGGTTTCGTTCTTAAACGACGGCACACCGTTTGAATATGTCCGCACGCAGTATGTTGGCGAGCGATTTGAGTTTTATCTAGAGCGGTAATGAATCAGTATTAGCACGACCAAAAGGCCAGAAAACAGAACTTATTGTTTTCTGGCCTTTTGCGATGATGAGAAAAATGGCCCAGCACGCTTCCTGCAAAGCAGTCCGTAGTGGTATATAATCATTACCTATATGATTGAATTAAATGCTCAAAAGTTAACGTACGTTGTTTTTGTATGTTGCTGGAAGGGGAAAGATGATGGCTACGCAATTGGGTGAAGGACTGACACTCCACACCGATTTTTATGAATTGAATATGATGAACACATTTTTTGAACGAGGTATCAGTGAACGTCACGCCGTATTTGAGGTTTTCTTTCGGGATTTACCATTTGGTTCGGGGTTTGCCGTATTTGCCGGGTTGGAGCATGTGATTGATTACCTGAATCACCTCAGTTTTTCCGAAGACGACTTGGCTTATCTTCAATCGCAGACGAATTATTCGGACGCGTTTATCGATTACTTACGGCATTTTAAATTTACCTGCACGGTGCGATCGGCCTTAGAAGGGGATCTAGTTTTCAATAATGAACCGATCTGGCAAATCGAAGGGCCACTGGCGCAGGCACAATTAGTAGAGACCGCTGTTTTGAACATGATCAATTATCAAACGCTTGTTGCCACCAAAGCGGCGCGGATTCGCAGTGTTGCCGGCGCCGACCCCTTGATGGAATTCGGCACACGCCGGGCACAGGAAACCGCGGCGGCATTGTGGGGCACTCGGGCAGCTTACATTGGCGGTTTTAACGCGACGAGTAATGTTTTGGCCGGTAAAGAGTTCGGTATCCCGATTAGCGGCACCCACGCCCACTCGCTGGTTCAGGCCTATGGCAACGACTACGATGCCTTTAAAGCCTATGCGCAGAGCAACAAGGATGTGGTTTTCTTAGTTGATACTTATGACACATTGCGTTCCGGTGTTCCCGCGGCAATTAAAGTGGCTAATGAGTTTAAAGGCCGGATCAATTTCCTTGGCGTTCGGATTGACAGTGGCGATATGGCGTTTATTTCCAAGCGTGTGCGTCAGCAATTAGACGATGCCGGGTATACTTCGGCAAAAATTTATGCATCGAATGATCTCGATGAAAACACGATTCAAAACCTGAAAATGCAAGGTGCCAAAATTGACATCTGGGGTGTTGGTACCCGACTGATCACCGCGTACGACCAGCCAGCGTTGGGGGCTGTGTTCAAGCTTGTCTCGATTGAAGATGCCAGCGGTAAGATGCATGACACGATTAAGTTATCCAATAATGCCGAAAAGGTGTCGACGCCAGGCAAGAAACAGGTTTGGCGGATTACGCGTCGGGATGACGGTAAATCGGAAGGCGATTACGTGGCCTTGGCGGATGAGCAGATTGACACTGACCGCAGCCTCTACATGTTCCACCCCAATTTTCCGTATATCAATAAAACGGTTAAAAACTTTGAAGCCAAGCCACTGTTGCAACTCATTTACGATCAGGGAAAACAGGTTTATCAAACCCCGCCGCTCGCTGAGGTTCAGGCATATGCCACCCGCAGTACCAATGCTTTGTGGGATGAATATCGGCGCATTTTGAATCCGCAAGACTATCCGGTCGACTTATCGCAGCGGGTGTGGGATAACAAGATGGACTTAATTAAAAAAGTGAAATCGGCGGTTGCTGACCGCGAGGAATAATATGAAACACGCAAAAAAATGGGGTTGGACACGCTGGTTGATCTTGGGACTCTTCGCCGGCCTTGTCATCGGCATCGCGGTTTATGGCAGTTATGATTACTTTTATCTCCGCCCGCAAACTGAAGCCAAAGAAGAACGCGCCCGGCGCAAGTATGAAACCGAGCTGAATCGGCATCGCGCGATCGAGCAACGCCTGCAAAATGCCACGCGTCAGGCAACGAACACCACTGATCGGTTGATGCAACAGGTTATCCCTTCAGAAGCGCAACCGTTTTTAAAAAAACTGGAAGCCGATCATTTTAGCGGTACCGTTTTAATGATGCGCAAAGGGAAAGTGATCCTGAACACGGGGTTGGGCTATGCCGACGCTGAATCCGGTCGTTTGAACGGGCCTGAGAGTCTGTATCAAATTGGCTCGATTCAAAAAGGGCTTACCGCAGTCTTGCTCATGAAACTTGTGGAACAAGGCAAGGTACACCTGACGGATCCGATTAGTCGCTATTTGCCAGGCATTCGCACGGGCAAACAGGTAACGTTGCGGATGATGTTGGATATGCGTAGCGGCTTTTCATTGAAGCGGAATCAACCGACCCAACTATCAGATGCCGGAATTGTCCGGTGGTCGATCGCCAATTTGAATTATGGTGCGAAACAGTACGCGTATGAACCGGTTAATTTTGTTTTATTAGCCGGAGTGATTGAAAAAGTGACCGGTCATTTATACGCCGACTTAATTCAGCAGGAAATATTTAAAAAGTTAAAGTTGACGCATTCAGGATTTATGCCTGAATTGTATCGTGAACCTAATCAATCATTTGGGTATAATGGTCCCAAGGCGAATCCTTATTCGCGCCGTTACGTCGAGCCGTCTTTGAATTATAATCGGGAATTGGGGACTGGTAATATTTACACGAGTGCCGGTGATTTATACCAGATTATGGCGGCCATCAATCAAGGCAAGATTATCAGGCGCTCATCGGTCGCCACATTACGTGATCTGAATCAAGGCCAATACACGGCGGGTGTGTATAATTTTGGCAACTACACGCTGACGCATGGCGTTGTGGCCGCACAATCAGCGGCAACTGTCATGGATAGCAGCGGTCAAAATGCGGTCGTGCTGTTGGCAAATACGGATCAGGTGACGCGGGATCTAGCCCAAGCACTTTATCATGACATGATTAAGGGAGTGAAGTAATGCGTCCATTACAAGCAAAGATTATTAAAGCATTAGGCGTACAGCCAACAATTGATCCTGAAACCGAGATTCGGCGGAGTATTGATTTTTTAAAAGACTATCTTAAGAAAAATACGTTTTTGAAAACATATGTCTTGGGTATTTCCGGTGGCCAAGACTCGACGCTTGCCGGGACGTTGACGGAAAAAGCCATGCAAGAGATGCGCGCCGAAACCGGCGATCAGGCGTATCAATTTGTGGCCGTTCGTCTACCTTATGGCGAACAAGCCGATGAGGCGGACGCCATGGCAGCCATTGACTTCATGCAGGCAGACGTGGTTAAACGGGTCAATATTAAACCTAGTGTCGATGCCATGGTCGCGGCAGTGGAAGCCAACGGATCAGCCATTTCCGATTTTAACAAGGGCAATATTAAAGCCCGAATGCGCATGATTGCCCAATACGCGATCGCCGGTAATATGTCCGGCGCCGTCATTGGCACGGATCATGCTGCGGAGGCGGTCACCGGGTTTTATACCAAATTTGGTGACGGCGGTGCCGATTTGACGCCGCTTTATCGCTTGGACAAACGCCAAGGTGCGGCTTTGTTAAAGACACTAGGCGCACCGGCACATCTTTATCAGAAGGCGCCGACTGCCGATCTCGAAGACAATCGGCCGGCTTTGCCAGATGAAGTTGCGCTTGGCGTCAAATACAAGGACATCGATGATTATCTAGAAGGCAAGCAAGTGAGTGACCATGCTGCCGAGACGATCGAACGTTGGTACCAGAAAACCGCACATAAGCGCCATCTGCCGATTACGGTTTTTGATACTTTTTGGAAATAAGCATGGCAAACAGCCGACATCAGCGAACTTTTCTCAAAGGTGTTATGGCTGTTTTTTTGCGCTGGTTTAAGGTATGCTTTGGTACACATGGCAGTAGGAGGTTGAAACGCAGTGCGTCATCGTTGGGCTCTTTGGTTAGGCATTGTGACATTAAGTGCACTTTTATTAGGCGCTGTGGCTTTTGTCTGGCAGAAGAAGATAGCTATTCCGGATAGACAGGCTAAGGTTTTGTCGTCGCAGCGGCATGAGCAGGCGACTCACCGTGAAGCCGTGCAAACGGCAGCAACGCATTTTGATGAGCGTCTGGACCGGCCGATCGACACATCGGCAGGCAAATCGTTCAAAGAAACCTTAACAAACGATAAATTTATTGGCAGTGCTTTGATCATCAAACAGGGTGAAATTATCTTCAATGGCGGCGTGGGTTACGCCGATGCCGCAGCGAAACGCGTTAATGGGCCAACGACTTTGTTCCAGATCGGATCGATCCAAAAAGCGGTCACTGCAGTTGCCGTCATGCAGCTGGCTGAAGAAGGCAAGTTGCATTTGGATGATCCGGTTGGCAAGTATTTATCCGGCATCAAAACCGGTGATCAGGTGACATTGCGCATGATGATCGATATGCGTAGTGGTTTTGCGCTTAAAAAGTATCAGCCTTCCGTTATGGACGATGCCGGTATTATTCGCTGGGCAATCGGCAATATGACCTATTTACCGCAGCGAAACTACGCGTACCAGGCGGTTAATTACCAATTACTCGCCGGTGTGGTTGAAAAAGTCGCTGGCCGTTCTTATGAGCAGCAGATCAGAAAGACGATTATTGACCGATTGGGGCTTAGACACACCGGATTCTTGCCGGGAATGCTGACAGATACCAACCGCTCATTGACGTACACGGGGCCGGTAACGAATCCTTATCAAACCTCCATTGGCGAACCAGAACTGTGGTACAACCGCGAGCTGGGTACCGGCAATATGTATACGACTGTTGCTGATTTGTATCGGTTGCTGCGGGGCATCGATGATGGAAAAGTTTTGCCGTTGTCAGCGTTAAAGACCTTGCGCAATCGCGATGACGGGGTTTATACGGCAGGCATTTATAATCATAGCGATTTTTACTCAACGAATGGCACTGTGGCCGGGCAAATGGCATCAACTGCTATTAGCCACGATGGCAAAGATGCGGTGATTTTGTTGAGCAATTATAATTCGCATGCGCTCAATCTTCACGATGAAGCTGTTCGTTTGTTCCAAACATTGCGGCAAAAGGGCTAGGCCGGGCCGACCCTTTGTGAATTAATTCGGCTTGCTGAAAGGCGTTCACTGGTGTAGGAGTCTGCGTATAAGGACCTTGATCGCAATGGCCAAAGCCTGAGCTTGGGGGAACCTGAGCTTGGGGGAATAAGGCCTGTGAGGCAATCCGGCTCCGAAACGCGATCGCAGGCCCAGAAACCTGCGTGTAAGGACCTTGGTCGCGATGGCCAAAGACCAGGCCATCACGCCCAAGGCCGCTTACACTCCGGTTTCTGACCGGGCCTGCTCACGCTCTGTTGAAACGCGTTCGCTGGCGCAGAAGTCTGCGTATAAGGACCTTAGGCGCAATGGCCAAGATCGGGCCATCACGCCTAAGGCCACTTATACTCCGACTTCTAACCGCGCCAGTTCACGCTCTAGATTTTTAAGGATCGCTTGCGCAAGGCTGCTTTGACCTGATATACTTGAACCAACATAGGGGAGTAACTAGCAGAGCTTTTCTGCGACAACATCACCAACAAGGCTATGTCTGGTGTTGTCTTAAATAGTGAGACTTATGGATCTACTGCTGGTAGGCCATAAGTCTCTTTTTGGCTACCGGCCCAAACAAAGAAGGAGGCACTATTTTGGCAAAGAAACCGCCATATGCATTAAGCAGTCAAGAAGTTTTGCAAGAGGAACAAACCCAATTGACTGGACTATCTAAAGAAACGGCACAAACCCGGTTGGGTGAAAACGGGCCGAATGAATTGGCCCAGGCCGAGAAAAAGAGCATGTTGGCGCGCTTTTTGGATCAGTTCAAGGATTTCATGATCATTGTCTTGCTTGCCGCTGCTTTGATTGCCGGGTTCTTGTTGAGTGAATGGGCAGATGCCGGGATTATTTTGGCTGTTGTGTTACTGAATGCCGTTTTCGGCGTTTTTCAGGAAAGCAAGGCCGAAGAAGCGATCGACGCGCTCAAAGAGATGTCAACGCCGAATGCGCATGTTCGGCGTGGCGATCAGGTTTTGACGATTCCAAGCAGTCAGCTGGTTCTCGGCGATATCGTGTTGCTGGAAGCCGGTGATGTGGTTCCGGCTGATTTACGGTTGGTGGAGAGCGCTAATTTAAAAATCGAAGAAAGTGCCTTGACCGGTGAAAGTGTGCCGGTTGATAAATCCACGGCACCGCTGGACGATGATGATGTTGGCATCGGTGACCGAACCAACATGGCATTTATGAATAGCAATATCACTTATGGCCGCGGCGTCGGGGTGGTTGTTGCAACCGGCATGAAAACCGAAGTCGGCCGGATTGCCGGGATGATCAATGCCGCAGAAGAAACCACGACCCCGCTGCAGGAAAACCTTAAGAGTCTCGGTAAGACACTGACCGTGATGATTCTGGTCATTGCGGTGATTGTCTTTGCAGTCGGCATCTGGCGCAATGCAGCAAGTTTGCCGGAAATGTTCTTAACGGCGGTGTCCTTGGCAGTTGCGGCTATTCCAGAAGGGTTGCCGGCAATTGTGACGATTATTTTAGCATTGGGAACCCAGAAAATGGCCAAGCGGCATGCCTTGGTTCGTAAGCTACCTGCCGTGGAAACCTTAGGCAGCACCGATATCATTGCCAGTGATAAAACCGGTACGTTGACGCAGAATAAAATGACCGTTGAGAAGGTTTATTACGACGGTCAGTTAAATAATGCCAGCGATGGTATACATGGCGGTAATCCGCTCATGACCATTATGAATTTTGCCAACGATACACAGGTTCAAGATGATGGCAAATTGCTAGGGGATCCGACCGAAACCGCGTTGGTCGCCTATGGGAAGACCCAATCGTTTGATCTTAATCATGCATTGGCGGACGAACCGCGGATTGATGAGGTACCGTTTGATTCCGAACGTAAATTGATGTCGACCCTTCATCGGCGGGCAGATGGCAAGATTCTGGTGACAACTAAGGGTGCTCCGGATGAATTGCTCAAGCGGGTAACCGAACTGGCCACTGGTGATCAGGCGGCGCCGATGTCTGACAGCGAACGAGATGCCATTTTAAAGGCCAATAAAGACATGGCCACCCAAGCTTTGCGGGTGTTGGGCATGGCTTATAAGGTCATTGATTCGGTTCCTGAACCAGTCAACTCGGAAACGGTTGAAAATAATCTGATTTTCGCCGGTTTGGTCGGAATGATCGATCCGGAGCGGCCTGAAGCAGAAGCAGCGGTTGCAGAAGCAAAATCAGCCGGGATTCGGCCAATGATGATTACCGGCGATCACCGCGATACTGCTGAAGCAATTGCGGTTCGGCTGGGGATCATCGATCAAGGTGATGATGATGCTGTCATTACCGGCGCCGAACTTGATCAGCAAAGTGACGAAGAATTTGCCAAAAATGTTGGTAAATACAGCGTTTATGCACGAGTGGCACCAGAGCATAAAGTTCGGATTGTCAACGCCTGGCAGAAAAAAGGTAAAGTTGTTGCCATGACCGGTGACGGTGTCAATGATGCGCCTGCTTTGAAGGCCGCCGATATCGGCATTGGCATGGGGATCACCGGCACAGAAGTTTCCAAGGGTGCCTCTGACATGGTGCTAGCCGATGACAACTTCGCCACGATCGTTGTGGCCGTTGAAGAAGGCCGAAAAGTCTTTTCCAACATTCAAAAGGCGATTCAGTATCTGTTGTCTGCCAACCTTGGCGAAGTGCTGACGTTGTTCATGATGACCATGCTTGGCTGGGATATCCTGGCACCGGTGCACATTCTTTGGATTAACCTGGTGACGGATACCTTCCCCGCGATTGCTCTTGGGGTTGAACCGACAGAGCCAGGGATCATGAAGCAAAAGCCACGCGGTCGCAAATCCAACTTCTTCTCAGGCGGCGTCGGTCCAGCGGTCATCTGGCAGGGTATTCTTGAAGGCCTATTGACCTTAGGCGTTTACTGGTTTGCCATCACGTATCCGGTTCACAGTGGTCAAGCAGCGATGCATGCGGACGCTTTGACGATGGCGTATGCTACTTTGGGCTTGATTCAGCTCTTCCATGCCTTTAACGTCAAAAGCATTCATCAAAGCCTCTTCACAGTCGGTGCCTTCAGAAATAAAGCTTTCAACTGGGCGATTCTTGCCTCCTTTGTGTTGTTGGCTGTCACCATTCTGGTACCGGGATTTAATGGACTATTCCACGTAACAACGCTGGATTGGCACCAATGGTTAACGGTTTTAAGCGCCGGGGTTACCATGATTGTGCTCGTGGAAATCGTCAAGATCTTCGAACGTGCTCGGCGTAAGCGGCGCGGTCTGTAAATCTTCAGCATTCGGAAAAAATTGATGGATTAGTTTTCAAGAGAGGATTCGTGCTTTTCATGAACAAGCAACAAATTAAAATGGCGCACTATGGTACCACGATCAATGATGTGGTGGAACAAACTCAGGACAATCAGGAAAAGATGGCGCCTTTGTTTGAACCGTTACGTGAAGCGATTGATGCCGGCAAATTGGCCGATTATGATCAGGGCACCTATGATGACACGCGGGTCGTGTTTCGTGAGGGTACCGATGCGTACAAAAAGTTACTCACTCGATTGCAAGAAGTCGCGGTTCCCGCACGGTTGGTTGGGCCGCATCGTACACTAATTCACAACTTTGCGGCCTTCACGGAGGCGTGTGAAGCCATGACCGAAAGCCTCAAGCCGGACTTAGAAGTGGATGTCACAGCGTTTAATGCAGCCGAAAAAGCGCAAGACGAAGCGATCCAAAAATTTACCAAGCAAATTCAAAAGATTTCAGCGATCTTACAGTGATTTCTTCGTGAAAAGAATCATTTTTGCTGTCAAGCGATTTTCGACTTTGACAGTAAATTCCACAAAACATGCGTCCGAAAACTGGACGCGAGATGATCCTGATTAGACTTGAATCGCTTGTGAATTCTTGTATGGATATCGTTCGGCGACCAACTGTTTAACCCTTGTCCTGTTAATGCCAAGAGAATCAAGGTAATCGCGATAGTTGGCGCGGCGCCACGGATGCGTAATTGCCGGGATTTTCTTGGTTCGTTTAGGAGTTGGTGCCACCGCTGGCGCAAGATCGAATTTGGCTGACATGAACTGTTCTTTTGGCACACAGAAAAGATCGTACACCTGGTCATCATCAGTGGTCATATAAAGTCTGCCTGTGAAGCTTTTGATGACTAAGACCTTTGTATGCGGTGGTAAGTAAACCAATTCGCCATTCCGGTGTGGCAGATAGCGTTTGTTATCAAAGCGAACACAATGTCCGTGGCCGATGCTGCGCTCATTGGCAATGATCAAAATATTGTCAATTTCCTTGGGTGTTAGTTGCTTATCAAACACCGACATGCTACTTTTGATGGTAGATGCGAAGCGGTCATTGTAACGCTTGATAAAGCCGACCAAAAACCGATTGGCATCTGCGATTGTGGTGATGTTATGCAACCGCAGTTCACTTGTGAGCCGATCTTGAAAAGTCTCCAGAAGACGTTCTATACGGCCTTTGGCTTGCGGAATACTGGTGACCGAAAGTTCTGTTCCAAGTGTCTGGCAGGCATAACCGAAACGTGTGAGAGGGTTCTCGGTCGAAGGTGAGCCCTCTTTTTTGTTGCTGTTAAACACGGTGCGCCGATCCGTTAGGAATTCTGCTGGAGCGCCATAATCACGAAGGACTTGGGCAAACACATGATAATAGCCGCTGAGTGTTTCTTGTTTGGCAAAGTAGCCGCCGACAACGTTCCCGGACTGATCATCAATGGCTGCGTGTAAGGTGGTTTTTTGAGTGCCAAACCAATACTCCCAGGAAGCATCCATTTGTACCTGTTCACCAGAATAATGTTTCCGAGGACGTTCTGGATGGGCTTTGATGTTTTCAACGACTTCGATGGCTGACAAGGTGGCTTCATCACGTTTGGATAGGAGCTTGGACTTCTTTTCTTTTTCTTTTAACTCACGCTTGACTCGGCGCTTGGTGGCTTTATGGGCTTTGGGTGACAGAATGTGGTGGTGTCTGAATAAGAGCCGGAGTGAGGATTCGGAGATGGCGATTTGTTCGGCAGTGGTTAAGAACTCGTGAAAATGGGCGATGTTGAATCCGGCATACTTGTTGGTGTACAGATGAATGATCTGGCGTTCGAGTTGCGCGTTGCGTTTGTTGGCGAGCTCACGACCGGCATTGCCATGGATAAAGCCGTCTTTGCCTTGTTGCTTGTAAAGCTTGATCAATCGGTAGATGGTTCGTTCGGAGCGCTTGAGCTTAACGGCTGCGCGTTGCACGGAGGTCTTACCATTGACCACTGCTTTGATGACTCGGTAACGTTCTTCTTCTTTCACTGTTAAGACAACCTTCTTCATGTGATTCCTCCTAGATGTATCTTCTAAGAGGTTACAGTTTTTGTGACACTTTGGCTAACTGCTTACTTAAGACAATATCGCTTGCGGTTGACATTTCTTCGTGAAAAGAATCACATGGCGTAAAGTTTAAGTGGGTGATATGTGAATAGACAAAAAGGGAGCGAATCCCTTCGTGCTAGAATGTTAACTGGAAAGAAAAACAAGCTAGCTTTAGGAGGAATTCGCTCTTGCCATCTATGTTACAACAAATCATCTTAGATATGGTAAAACAGTTCAGTTCTTTAGCCACAGATTTGATCGAGGGGAAGGTGGATCTAAGTCAGATGGTCTTGGCCAGTAAGCAGGATTTCAGAAGTCATCTGTGCCAATTGATTAGCCAAGTCTTGGAGGAAAAAGACCAGGTCATCATGGAAAGTTCCTATCGCCGTCAGTTTTATCGAATCAAGGACAAACGCGAGCGCACCTTTATTTCATCAATTGGGCCCTTGGTTTTCACTCGTCGATACTATGAGGATAAACGAACCAATGAACGTCTTTTCCTGCTGGATGAAGTAGCGGGCATTGAAAAGCACAGTCGGCTCTCACTCGATCTCAAAGCCGAATTGTTGGAAGATGCGACCCGCTTATCATACAAACAATCAGGTGAACGTCATGGCGGCGAAGCCAAGATCTCCAGGAGTGCGGTGATGCATGTCGTCCACCGCTCAGGGAAAGATATTTCAGCTTTAGATCAGCTTGAGGATGAACCCGTGCCGGTCCCTGAGACATTGTTCGTTGAAGCCGATGAAGATCATGTGCCACACCAGGATGGCACCAATCATTTTCTTAAAATGGTTTACGTACACGAGGGATACCGGGCCATTGGGAAAAAGTTCAGCTTGATCCGTCCCTTCTATATCACGGGTGAATATCCCGGAACTGAAGGGACAGAAGAGATCTGGCAGACGGTGCTTGACTGCATCATGAAACAATATGGCGGTCAGATGCCCAAACATTTCTTCCTAGCTGGTGATGGTGCGAATTGGATCAAGACAGGCGCAGATTTTTTACCAAACTGTACGTTGGTCTATGACAAGTTTCATCTGCGTAAAGCGTGCAAACAAGCGGCAGTCGGCGTCCCAGGCAATCTCGGCGATATCTTAATGAGCTGGGCCATGCAGGGGCACTCCAGTTATCTCAATGACTATTTCCGCGTGCGGCTCAACGATCCCCAACTGCGTCCATCAGAACGTAAAACAGTCCTTCACGCACGGACTTTAATTCGGCATAATTGGAAACAAATCCAAGCCAATCACGCGCCAGGCTTTCACGGAACTTCAGCTGAAGATCATATTAGTCATATGCTCTCAGAACGCTTTAGCTCGCGGCCTATGGGCTGGTCGCAGGCAGGAACGGATAGTTTATCCCAGACTCGGGTCTTCGTTTTCCAAGGCGGTCATGTGTTTGAAAAGTTGGAAGCCAATGCCAAGCGCCAACACAAAGCTAAAATCGATATTCGCATCGACGATCGGATCAAGGTTCGTTATAAATCAGAGATGGCCAAATATGCCCAGGCAGTCGAGGCATCGTTTGTGGAACTAGCCAGTGGCCGCCATCGCGGTTGGCAATACGGCATCACACACTAGCCTGTCCAAGCACTAAGTTTAAGAGAACTATCAGCTATATGGCCTTAACGTCGATATAGAAGGAAGAGCAAGCAGTCGGTTTGGTCGGGAGAAGTTGAAGCGACAAACCATTTGTTCCGAAAATCGAATCAGAAACAAGCAATATTCGAACAAATCACGGCGCCAGCTGTGATAAGCGCCACTCACTTCGTCAACACTGCGGCCAGAGGGTGATCGCCGTACTTGTCGTCAAAAGAAAAATCATTCTAGCAAAAAATTCAGATTTGAACCCACGAAAAGTTGACGCCATCAAAGAATCATTTTTGCTTGACATGAGAAGTTTGCTCACGTATCTTTAATTTACCAACTTATTTCAAGTTTAAACGAATGGAGGAAACCAACATGAAAGCACTGCTTACCTTAAAAACTTGGCAAAGCCAACTTTAGGTAGGTTGCAGACGCAACCTGCCAGACGCGCAGGTTGTGTCTATGTTGGCTTCTGATCAATTTGTCCGCATAGATACCCCACAACGGGACTATGCGGTTTTTTATTTGCCGCGAAGGTCTAAACCTGCCGCGGCAATTTTTATGTGAGCGCGAGCCGGCGCGCTTAGGGGTTGGAGTGTAAGTGGCCTCAAGCGTGATGGCCCGAACTTAGGCCATTGCGACTGAGGTCCTTACACGCAGACCCCTGCGCCGGGGAGCGCGTTATTGAAAGCGAAAGCAGGATTTATCGACCAGACGTCATTAGAACTAGCTGCCATGGTTGGAAAGGCATAAGCCATGGCGACCACAAGACCTTTACATGTCGATAAACGTGTCACGGCTCGACACACATAACAACCTCATCACAACCAACCAAAAATCACAACAATTGGAGGAACACGCATGAAGCGAATGCTTGGATTGATCATCATCATCTTCGGCTTTTTAGGCATTGCATATTTTCAAAGCGGTACGACAACGCAACAGGCGCAAACAAAGCCAACAGTAGGAATTTTACAACTGACGACCCACCCGGCGTTGGATGCGATTCATAAAGGCATTATTTCAGGGTTAAAGGACAAGGGTTACGTTAACGGAAAAAATATCAAGATTGACTTCCAGAATGCTGAAAATGATCAGAGCAATCTGAAGTCAATGTCGGAACGGTTTACCCAAGAAAATGCGGCGGCTACTGTGGGAATTGCAACCCCAGCGGCTCAGGCACTGGCTAATGTCAACCAGAAAACGCCGATTATTCTTGGCGCCATTACCGATCCGGTGGCGGCTAAATTAGTCAAAAATGTCAAAAAACCGGGTGGCAATATCACCGGTGTTTCTGACCAGGCGCCGATTGCGGCCCAACTGAAGCTGATTCGCCAGATCATGCCTGACGCCAAAACGCTGGGTGTGATTGCCACTTCTAGCGACGACTCAGCCCAGACACAAGCTAAAATGGTGGCAAAACTCGGAACAAAAGAAGGGTTTACGGTGAAACGGTATGCCATTAGTTCCACCAATGATTTAAACCAAGTGGCAAGTCAAATGGTCAGCCAAGTTGATGCCGTTTTCGTGCCGACTGACAACACGGTTGCCAGCGCGATGCAAACGCTGGTTGCGGCGGCTAATGCGCGCAAGGTGCCAATTTTTCCGACTGTCGATACCATGGTTAAACAAGGCGGGGTCGCCACGATTGGGATTAACCAATTTCATTTAGGTGTCGTCACCGGACACATGTTAGCGGATGTTTTGAAAGGCAAAACCAAACCCGCAACGACGCCCATTCATTTTGAAAAAACAGGCGAGCTTATTTTAAACGAGAAACAGGCAAAACAGTTAGGGTTGACCTTACCTAGCGCGTTAGTCAAGCAGGCAGAGACGAAGGGAACGGTGATCAAATGAGTTTAGGCGTTTCGGCAATTGGTCAAGGATTACTTTATGGGTTAATCGGACTTGGCTTATTTTTAACGTTTCGGGTTCTGGATTTTCCCGATATGACAGTTGAAGGGACTTTCCCGTTTGGTGCGGCAGTCGCGGTCAGCGCGATTACCCATGGCATTTCGCCGATCATTGCGACACTGCTTGCTACCGGAGCGGGGATGCTGGCGGGCTTGGCAACAGGCTTATTAACGACAAAAGGACGGATTCCGGTCTTGCTCGCTGGTATTTTGGTTATGACCGGTTTGTTTTCGATTAACTTAAGAATTATGGGCCGGGCGAACTTATCCTTGTTGCACCAAGCCAATCTTTTTCAGGAATCGTTTTTGAAGGATCTGCCGCCATACTTTAACAGCGTTGTGATTGGGCTGGTGGTTGCGGTCGTTGTCGTCGGATTACTGATGCTGTTTTTAAACACCCAGTTGGGCCAGGGCTTCATCGCTGCCGGAGATAACCCGAACATGGCGCGTAGTTTGGGGATTGATCCTGATCATCAAATGGTGCTTGGCTTAATGGTTGGGAATGGGCTTGTCGGACTTGCCGGTGGCCTGTTAGCGCAGAACAATGGCTATGCGGATGTCAATATGGGCATCGGGATCATTGTTATCGGGCTTGCCGCCATCATCATCGGTGAAGTCGTTTTCGGCGAATTGACTTTGTCGCAGCGGTTAGTGGCTGTTATTCTAGGCAGCATTCTTTATCGATTTGTCCTGCTAGTGGTTTTGGCGCTGGGATTCAACGCCGACGACCTGAAATTGATTTCGGCAGTAGTCCTAGCTATTGCCATCATGGTGCCGCAAATCGATCATCAACTGCGATTACGGCGAGTTTTGCAAAAAGGGGTGCAGGCACATGGCTGAATTAATATTGGATCACGTCACAGTCAATGTCCCGGTCGCAACGGAAGTAAAAACCTTACTTCAAGACGTGACGTTGACGGTCAAGACAGGTGATTTCGTGACAGTCTTGGGCCATAACGGCGCAGGAAAATCGACGCTGTTTAACGCCATTACCGGTGATCTGCCGGTGAGCGGAGGAACGGTGACCTTAGCCGGTAAAAAGTTGAATGGGCAACGTCCCGAGCAACGGGCACGCCACATTGCCCGAGTCTTCCAAGATCCAAAAATGGGCACAGCCCCGCGGATGACGGTCGCCGAAAACTTGCTATTAGCCAGTCACCGTGGCCAGCGATTAAGTTTGCGCTCACGGGGACTTACTGCGCAAAAGGATCGGCTGAAAGAACTTGCGGCCAAAACCGGAAATGGTCTGGCTGAAGCGCTTGATAAGCCGACTGAACAACTTTCCGGCGGGCAACGGCAGGCACTGAGTCTGTTAATGGCCACCATGCGAGAGCCTGATCTGCTATTACTTGATGAGCACACGGCAGCACTGGACCCGCACACGAGCCAATCAATCATGACGCTGACTAACGAAATTGTTTCGGATCAACATTTAACCTGCTTAATGATTACCCATCAAGTCGAAGATGCGTTACGCTATGGCACGCGCTTAATCGTTTTGGATGCCGGCCAGATTGTGGCTGATTTTGATCAAAAGAGAAAAGCTGCGCTAACCCGTAACGATGTGTTGGCATTCTTCAGCTAAAATAATATTTTTAGTTAGCTGAAGCATTCAAATCAATGCGTCTCGATGCATAAAAAATGCGTGACGTGTGAGTCAGATTTAATTTTGCAATGACATTAAAAATCGGTTCTAGATGATCGTGCACATCAATCATGCATGAACGCCTAGAACCGATTTTTGTATTATTGGTATAGATTGTTTGTGAACAGGTTAGCGGTCAGCGTCATTCGTGCAATCGCGCATCACTTGATGTACACTGTTGGCTCGGAGGTAATGTTCAACGATGACAAACCAAGAACTACAGGCACGTGTGGAGGCAATCTCCATGGCGGCGTTTCACCAGCCGTTCCGCCATCACGCCTTTTTCAATGCACGCTTGAAAACAACCGGCGGCCGGTTTCATCCAGCTGACATGAATTTAGACTTTAACCCCAAACTCTTTGCCGCTTATCCCCCGGCAATCACCGATGGCATCATCAAGCATGAACTGGTGCACTATCATTTGTACGCTCAGCATCGCGGGTACCAACACCGCGATCATGATTTCCGCCAATTACTGGCAGCAGTTGGCGGGTCCCGCTTTGCTCCGCCGCTGCCCACGACCGGTCGTCAATATGTTTATGTCTGTACGCAATGCGGTCGGCAATTCATTCGTCGGCGGCGGATTGACGTCAGACGGTATGCCTGTGGCCACTGCCGAGGCAAGTTGCGACTACAAAAAACGGTGATCAGTTGAGTGGCTTTTGTAACGTTAAATTGACTGGTTCAAAACCGGCTTTGGCGTATACTTCACGAGCCGTCTTATTGGCACTGAGGACATTGAGTTGAATAAAAGAAGCCTGGTGACTTTTAGCAAAAGCCGCGACCGCCGCCATCAGCTGTTTCGCCAAGCCGTGATGACGCTGATCAGGGATGACAAAGAGATCGATGAGTTGGGCAAAATGTTGCGGCACAAATTCAGGACTTGCACTGGTTTGTGCTAAGACAACCAAGGCAAAACCGGTAAGTTTCCCATGACTTTCGGTCACAAATAACCGGGCAAGGTCGTTTTGCAGATAATCGGCAAAATACTGGCGGTTATCAGTGGCTAATGGTCGATACGTGTCCGGCGCCAATGTCGCCATTTCCGTTGTAAGCTGTTGGTAAAGATCCACGATTGCAGACAGATCAACAAATTGGGCTTCACGAAGCATTTTAAGTTACTCCTATCTCATTCGAATTAAGCGGTTACGGATAACCAATCATTAAAAAAGATCCGATCAACAAGTTATCGTTGTTGGTCGGATCTTTTTACACTGCGGGCAAGAAGACTCGAACTTCCATGAGCAAAAATGCTCACAAGATCCTTAATCTTGCGCGTCTACCAATTCCGCCATGCCCGCATGGATATTTAAGCACAAGCAATATTATAGAAAATCAGATGATCAAAGTCAACAAAAATTTACTATTCGGTTGAACCCCAGAATGGCGAAAAGTTGACAAGTCCTGACTGAAAGCTGAACTTGTTTGGTGCTGCCTGGAACGTGTATAATCTGATAGAGCTAACTGTAAACAAATAGGGGGTGTCTAGCATGACGCGTCGAGGGAAAGCGTATAACATTGCTATTATTGGGATTCTCGGTGCTTTAATTATCCTCCAGGCTTATATTCCGATGGTGGGTTATGTTCAGATTTTTCCAGCCTGGCCTGCCATTTCGACGATTCATTTGACCGTGATTATTGGTGGTATTGTTCTAGGATATGGCGGCGGTGCCAGTCTTGGCTTATTATGGGGGCTGACGAGCCTGATTCGTGCTTATACGTCAGCGACGGATCCTGTGACTTTATTGCTTTTTCGTAATCCGATTATTGCATTGGTGCCGCGCGTCATGGTTGGTCTTGTGGCGGCGTTTATCTTTCACCAAATGTTTAAACGCCATCAAAGTGCGCTGGCGCAAACGATTAAAATGGTATTTGCCGGTGTGGCCGGTGCCTTGACCAACACACTTTTGGTCATTGGCTTTACCTGGTTGCTTTTTTCGAGCAAGGCTGCGCAAATTGTGCCAGGTGCCAACGCCTCCAATCTCGGGTGGCTGCTGATCACGGCGCTGGCCATTAACGCGGTTGCTGAAGCTTTGCTAGGTGGTATTGTCACACCCATCTTAGGCCATGCGTTACTGCGTTTTCGGCGAAAGTAGTTTTAGAATCGGTAATCATGAGTTTTGAGAAGCGGAGGTTTTGGATTGACAGATGAAGAGCAGCAAGTCGTTGATTTATTGCAGGCAATGGTACAAGTACCGAGTGTCGGCGCAAAAGAAGGTCAAGTTGCTGATTTGATTGAGGCTTATTTAGCCCCTGAGTTGCAAGCCGGTTTAATCAAGCGCGAGCGGGTCACTTATGCTCCTGGACGGGATAATCTGGTTTTGACCGTTGGTGATCCAAATGCCAAAAGGTGGTTAGGTGTCGACGGGCATATGGATGTCGTCGATGCTGGCGATGAATCTAAATGGCAGTTTCCACCGTTTTCAGGACAGACAAAAGACGGCAAGTTATATGGCCGCGGGGCAACGGATATGAAATCCGGGTTGGCAGCGGTGGTTGTCGCTTTGAAACAAGTCGCGCATGCGCAACTGGATCATGGGATTCAGTTGATGGCCACTGTCGGTGAAGAAATCGATAATTATGGCGCCCGGCAATTGGCCGCAGCGGGTTATGGCGACCGCCTCAATGGTCTTTTAGTGGCAGAGCCTGGCAATAGTAACGTAGATGCGGCTGAGCGCGGGATTATCGATTATACGTTGACGGCACATGGTAAAGCAGCACATTCATCGCGTCCGGATCTTGGGGCCAATGCCATTCACGGTTTGTTTGCATTTGCTAATGCGGCGTTGACCGCAACAGCGCCATTGCAGGCCAAGGATGATCCGATTTTGGGACACGCTACGCACAATATTGATATTATTCATGGCGGGAACCAGATCAACTCGCTACCTGAGTCGGCCTATCTGCGTGGCAATATTCGCACAACCATGATTGCCGACAATGATGCGTTTATTCAGGCGCTAAAACAAGCGGCGAAAACGCCTGTACCAAAAGGCGTGCATCTGTCACTTTCAATTGACTCAGTGCTGGGTGCGGCCGCTGCTTCGCCTGACAATGCCTTGATTGAGGCCGTTCAGCAGGCCCGGCAACGTGTCGGGCTTGACCGCGGGGCAGTGGCGTATCGGACCGGGATTACGGATGCGGCCTTGTTCTATCACGATGGGTTAGATCTGGCAATTTATGGGCCGGGAAATGATACATCACATGAGACCAACGAATATGTGACGCTTCAAGATGTTTTTGACAGTGTGAAAGTTTATAAAGATGTTTTCCTGAACTATTAACCAGAATATTGGCAATCAAAAAACCTTGTGCGGGTCACGCGTACAAGGTTTTTTGATCAACTAAATGCGTTTGTTAGACACAACTGAGTCTGGTTTACGACTTCTGCCGAATGTCTAGGTGATATTCAGCATGATGGCGCCATGTCGCACCTGCAGGAAGTTCCCAGGCTTGAGCTTGCAAATTAGCTTCAGGAGCAAAGCCGATTGCCACATGCGGCTGTCCGAGGATGCCGTTGAAGTTGTTTTGCGTACCAACGTCGGCGAACGGATCGATTCGGGTAGCTGACGCATCAGTCAGGTAATGGAGTTGCCAATCAGCGGCTGCCAAACCATAGTCCTGCTCGGAATAAACTTTTGGTTGCTTTCCAATTGCGGTTGGCTGAGAGGCAATTGTTAATTTAGCCTGCATCATCGTTTGCGCGGGATCAGCCGTGAGCAACCAAGGCAATACCAGGCGGGGATGTAAACGAATTGAAGCGCTGGTTTGGATCGCCATGTCAATTGTCCAGACGTTCGCATTGTTGAGTCGGTGGGTAATGCTAAGTTGACGCGTGCCGGGCTGGCCATCAGCCCCTTCTGGCAAGTCTAGCGAGAACGTGATGACTAAATCAGGCTCTTGACTGGTTTTCACCGCCCAGTTCCAGTTTTGCCATGCGCCAGAGACATTCGCTTCCGCTGGTTGCAGCGGACCGGTCATGGCGCCGAAAAACCCCGGCTGGTGCAGATAGTCTTCTAAAGTGACAAATCCAAGCAGTAAGTTAGGGTCAAACCCGGTCGCGTTAGGCAGACGAACCTGTTGGACCCGGGCACCGAACGTTAAAAAGCGTAAGGTCATGTGATGATCATTCACCAAAGTATACTGGGTAATTCGTTCCTGACCGACTTTGGCAAAAATTTTGGCGCTTAGTTTCATGGCGAAAACGCTTCCTCTCTCAATAGTTTAAGCCTACAGAAAAATTGCTCCAGATTCAATGCAATCATGACTTGAATCTGCTAGGCTTGATAAGGAAAGAGAAGGGTGGAACCATGAGAACGTTACTTAAGAAGGCCTATCAATTACTGTGGGCACTATTTATTCTGGCACTTGCTTACAGTTTCTGGGCCCGCGACATTCTGCCCCGGCAGTTGCGACCATATGGCGATCCGGCAAGTTTTGTGATCATTAGTCTGTTTGTGGTGGTGAATGCCATTTGGCTGTACCATCACCATTTTCGCTTCCGTGATTTAAAAATGGAAAATGTCGATATCATGGAAGGCGAGAAATTTGAGGAGTTTTGTGCATACTTGTTGAAGCGGAACGGGTTTAAACATATTCAACTGACACAAGCTTCCGGTGATCAGGGGATCGACATTATCGCTCGAAAAAAAGGGCAGTCCATTGGGTTTCAATGCAAACGCTATACCGGTTTTGTCGGCAATAAAGCGGTGCAGGAAGTTTGGGCCGGCCATCAATTTTATAAACTTGATCAAGCAGCGGTGATCACCAACAGTGACTTTTCCGACTCGGCAATCGCCCTGGCAGATGATCTAGGGGTTATGCTCATTGATCGTAAAAAGCTCAAGCGGCTTATGAGAAGACTGCCAAGTTGAGGTGAGCTTGAGCCGGCGCGCTTAGAAGTCGGAGTGTAGGTGGCCTTGGGCATGATGGCCCGGGCTTAGGCCATTGCGACCAAGGTCCTTACACGCAGACTTCTGCGTCGGCGAACGCGTTATGGCCTTATGGTAAGTTTGACACTTGTGTGATCAATTTGATGAGGAGGCAACGGATAATCGATGTTACTGGGATTAAAAGCTAGTACAGATGAACGGCAGATTCGTGATCGGTTGCAGTATCATCCGGACGTATTTGAATTTCACTTAACCGAAAATGATTTTACGGCTGAAGGATGGAACCATTTTTTGAAAATGGTGACTTGGGTGCGCAGCCAAGTGCCCACAGTGGTTTTCCATCATCCGATGCGATTCCGTGGTCAACGCAATGAGTTAGCTATGAATCCAACCAAGTATCCGACGCGTTATGATTTTATGATGACCAGTTCGATTAAGCTCATGAATCTGGCTAAAAAAGTGAATGCGACTGCGTTGATTCATGGCGGTTATCGCGTGGACACACCAGGCGATTATGCTGGGTGGACGGACGTTGCTAAAGCGCAGGATGTTGCTTTAGCGCGGATGATTGCCTTTGCACAGGAGGCACCGGGACACGTTGTCTTTGAAAACTCCATGTCACCCATTTTTCGCTATGGCGATCCTGATTTTGAGGCGCGGATATTGCGTTGGCAGCTACCGCTAGCCTATGACACCAGTCACACTTTCATCACGCTTCACGGCGATAATGATCGGCTCATGGCCAGTTTGGCGAATCTAAAGCCTTTGGTGCGGCACTATC
Organism: Lacticaseibacillus huelsenbergensis; assembly: GCF_029726355.1. NCBI lineage: Bacteria > Bacillati > Bacillota > Bacilli > Lactobacillales > Lactobacillaceae > Lacticaseibacillus > Lacticaseibacillus huelsenbergensis. Next base: position 3,041,638 of record NZ_CP120687.1, on the reverse strand, counting down.
ATCTTGTCGATTCGATGGGCAAAACGCATGACAGCCTGCCACTGGGACAGGGGCGGATCGACTGGGCGCGGGTTTTGCCGCTGCTCAACCCTAAGGCCAGTCGGATTTATGAAATCGGGTTGAAGGATCAATTCAACTGTGAGGAAATGATTGCCAGCCATCACTATTTAGAAAAGGTGGCCGAGGAATTAGCCGCAGCCAAGCACCCAGCCTAGTTAAGTACTAAACCGTTCTGGCGCTTGATGAACCCAAAAAGAGCGCGTGGCCCATTTGCGTCTGTCAGATACAAAAATCGCGCTTGGAGATCCGGCTTTTTTAACAAGAGCTGCAATTCCCAGACACGTAAAGGCGCTTTCCGGGTCAAATTGGGTTTAAAAATCAGTTGCGGCTGATCGTCAGCGGTTGTCAGGATAAAATCATCAAAACGGCTCGGTGTTGGTTGCGTGTCCAGCAACACGGAGGCGTTTTTGTTTTGGTCGGCTAATAAAGCGAGTAAATCAATCACTCGCATGGTGGCGGCCTCCTTTCTAATGGCAAAAGTTAAGGATTCATGAAGACTGTTGGTGCTTATCAGAACAATCGCATACAATTTAATTATGGCTGGCCGGAAATCCCGTGTCTTTAGTCCTGGAATCGATAGGCCCGCTCTCAACGCCTTTTAGGGCGTTTTGTTAGTTCGTTGTACTTTTGGTTGTTGATGTAATTCTCAACCACGTCCTTGCTCATGTTGCCAAGTGTACTCATGTAGTAGCTGGGTGACCACAAATGCCCACCCCAATCCTGAGAGTGACGAATTTCCGGATGCCGTTTGAGAAAAATAAAGGCGCTTCTACCCTTGAGCGCCTTGATGGCACTGGTTGGCGCCTTGCTAGGCGGAAAACTGATCAAGACATGGACATGATCGGGCATGACTTCCATTTTTTCGATCACAATCTTATTATCATCGGCAACCTTTTGCAGAATGCTTTTCATTTCATCTGCCAGTTCCTTAGTTGCAAAAGTTTGATTGCGATATTTCGTGACCCAGATCAAATGGTAATGAAAATTATAGATATAGCGTCTGGTATAAACCGCGCCTTGGATTTTTTCTTTAGTCATAAAAGTCACCTCAATTGTTGTAGTCATTGACGAATGCTATAATACCATTATAGCAAGAAAAGAGGTGAGATAAAATGGAGTCAATGGCACAATTAGAATATCATTATGGCTTGAAGGTTCGCATCTACCCGAGTGATCGCCAAAAGAAATTGATTAAGCTTAACAGCGATGCCAGTCGCTTCGTCTATAACGAGATGGTTGCGATCGGTAAAGAACTCTGGCAATTAAAACAAGTTAAGCTACCAATTGACACGGTTCAAGATCGAATCAAGCAACTTGAATTACGACAAAATGCCAAGCAGCTGTCAAATCATTTCCAGTTTTTAGAAGACAAGCGAATTGACAGTCTTGCTAAAGCTAACGCTATCCGAAACTACCGCAAGGCATGGAAAGCCTTTCGGAAGGTTCATAGTACTGGCGTCCCAAAATTCCACCGTAAAAGCTATGCGTGGCGCTATCAAACTAATTGCCAATATATCCAGCAGAAAACGGCGCAGCTAACCAACGGGACCGTCTGCTTTGAAGATTGCCAGCACGTCTTAGTGCCTAAGTTAGGTCGGCTACGCATTAAAGGCTCCCACAAACGATTACTGAATCGAAAAGCAGAAACTCGTATTGGCACGGTCACGATTACTAAGGACGCCGCAGACCGTTTCTTTTTATCCATGCAGCTGGGTTCCGATACACCATTCATGACGAAACCTGCTAAGACCAATCGGCAAACCGGCATTGACCTCAACACGGAAAACTTCTTGACTACCAGTGATGGCAAAGTCGTAGCCAACCCGCGCTACTATCGAACAATCAGGGGACGATTGGCCAAGGAACAACGCGTTTTGTCACGTCGTGCCCGAAGGGCAAAGAAGGAACATCGGCCGTTACGTAACAGTAAGAATTACCAAAAACAGCGCTTGTTAGTCGCCAAGATTCATGCCCAGGTTCTGGATCGTCGTAAGAACTTCCTGCACAACGTCTCAACCACACTCATCAAGAACCACGATTTAGTGGTTGCAGAGGAATTGCGCAGTAAGAACTTACTAAAAAATCATGCCTTGGCCATGAGTATCGCAGACGTAGGCTGGCGTACCTTCTTAGGCTTGCTAACTTACAAGGCCGACCTTTATGGTCGCCAGTTTGTAACGGTCAATCCTAAGAATACCACGCAAACCTGCCATCATTGCGACTTCGTCAGAGGGACAGAAGGCACTGATAAGCTGACGCTTGCTGATCGAGAGTGGACGTGTCCTAAATGCCAGACCCATCATGTTCGCGATCACAATGCCGCTCAGAACATACTGATCAAAGGTATTGCTAAATTAGCCTGATTAGGCTCGTCCCTATGGCAGCCTGGGGACGCTAAAGGCACTGGTAATTGCCGTGTAAGACAAGCAGTTCTACGAACTGCCTGCAGTGGTGTATCTGTGCAAATTGTGATTCAAGCGCTCGTAACAGGGGTGCTTGCTCACAAGCCACTGACTTTAGTCAGGGGTGGTTGACGCAAGCTTATGTTTGATTTGGCTTTATGAGGTGAAGACAGCATAACGAGTGGTTAATTTGTGCAGTATGTTTGGGAAAATTTATAAGAACGTGCGCTGGTTTTGTAAGCACAGTTTTTTGTGCTGAAGCCTGCCTATACTCCGGCTTCTAAGCGTTCCTGCTCACATACCTCTAATTATAGCTCAATGTTTTACATTTAAGTCTGTGATAAACTGTAACGGTTTATCTAAGAATCGTAAAAAGCGCGATTGTACGTATTAGGAGGTCACCATGGAAAAAGTTGTCATTCTCAGTGCTAAGCGAACGCCGATTGGGAAGTTGGGCGGCGAGCTTGCTGGCGCCAGTGCGGTTGATTTGGGAGTTACAGCGGCACGTGCAGCGATTAAAGCGGCGCGGGTTGATCCTGAGCAATTGGATCAGGCTATTTTCGGGAATGTTTTACAGGCCGGTTCGGGTCAGAATGTGGCGCGGCAAATTGGACTAAAAAGCGGTATGGCAAATCGCTCCACGGCCATGACAGTCAATGAAGTGTGCGGATCCGGATTGAAGGCGATTCGTCTGGGCCAGGCGGCGATTCAATTAGGCGAAGCCACAGCCGTGCTGGTTGGCGGAACAGAAAGCATGAGTCAGGTGCCTTATTACGCCGAAGCCATGCGCGCCGGCCATAAATTTGGCGACACGGCATTTGTTGACGGACTCAGCCGCGACGGTCTAAATGACGCTTTTAGTCAGCAACCCATGGGGATCACCGCGGAAAATATTGCCACGCGCTTTGAGATTAGCCGCCGCGACCAAGACGAGTTTGCCTTGCGCTCGCATTTACGCGCGGCAGCTGCAGCGGCTGAGGGCCGATTCAAATCGCAGATGGCGCCAGTCACGATTGCCGGTCGCCATGGCGATGTCACCGTCGAAACCGATTCCGCCATCCGTCCAGACACGTCGCTGGCTCAACTAGCCAAACTGCCGCCGGTGTTTGAAGTTGGCGGTACAGTGACGGCTGGCAATGCAAGCGGTATTAATGATGGTGCGGCGGCTTTGATTTTGATGGCCAAAAGTAAAGCCGAGCAACTAGGACTACATTATTTAGCGACGATTACGGATTATACTGAAGTTGGCATTGATCCGGATATCATGGGCTATGCGCCTAAATTGGCGATTGACCAGTTGCTTCAGACCAATAGCACTTCGATTTCGTCCATTGATCAAGTCGAGCTCAATGAAGCCTTTGCCTCCCAAAGCGTTGCGGTGATGCGTGACTTGGGATTAACCGATGAACAGGTGAATATCAATGGCGGTGCCTTAGCGTTAGGGCATCCACTTGGGGCATCCGGTGCGCGCATTATGGTTTCATTACTTTATAACTTAGCAGAACGTGATGAAAAGACCGGTATTGCAGCTTTATGTGTCGGCGGCGGTATCGGCATCGCGATGCAAGTCGTCCGGCATGTTTAGGAGGGCGTGATGAAATTTTACGAAAAAACGCCTGAAGAAAGGCGCGCGCAATTGATTCGCGAAGGTTCGCTGACGCAGGCGGATGCCAGTTTATTCGCGGCGACCTCATCCCTTCCTGCCGCAACCGAAGCGAAGCTGATCGAAAATTCAATCGGTGAATTTTCGCTACCTTTAGGAGTTGCGCGCAACCTGTTAGTGAATGGCCAGTTACATCAGGTACCACTTGCCAACGAAGAACCCTCTGTTGTAGCAGCCGCCAGTAATGGTGCGCGGATTGCTGCGGAAAATGGCGGGGTTGTGGCACGGGTTGCTCCACATCAGGTGGTCGCCGAGGTGGTTTTAACGGATTTAGCCGATTTGGAAGCTGCCAAGCAAACTGTTTTGGCCCATCAAGCAGATATCAAAGCGGTTGTGGCAGCTGCCCATCCTTCCATGATTCAGCGTGGTGGCGGGTTAGTTGGCGTAACAGTCTCTGTGCTAGCTAACCGCTTTTTGAAGATTCGTTTAACCCTTGACCCTAAAGAGGCAATGGGAGCCAATTATGCCAATACGGTAGCCGAAGCAGTTGCAGCAGCGGTTAAAACCTGGCTTGACGGGACGATTTTGGTTAGCATTTTAACAAACGCCCCAGCCGAGTTAGTGACCGCGATAGTTCGACTGGACCCAGCGAGCCTTGCCACAAAGACGGTGTCAGGTGAGGTAATTGCCAAAAAAATCGTGCAACTTAGCGAATTGGCTTTTGTCGATCCGGAACGTGCCGTAACGCATAATAAAGGAATTCTTAACGGCGTCATTGGAGCAGTTTTGGCAACTGGCAATGACACGCGGGCAGTTGCTGCAAGTGCGGGGGCTTTTGCGGCTGCCAGCGGCCAATATCAACCTTTATCGCGCTGGGTGATGCATGCCGATAAATTAGAGGGAACGCTGCAAATGCCGTTGCCGCTTGGGGCAGTCGGTGGTGCAATCGGTGCCTTGCCATTGGCACAAGCTGCCCGCCGCCTTGGTGGTTATCGCGATTTAGCCACTATGCAGCAGGTGATTGCGGCATTGGGCTTGGTGCAGAATCTTGCGGCATTGCGGGCATTGGCCGGACCGGGTATTCAAGCCGGGCATATGAAGCTGCAAGCTAATGCCTTAGCGATTGCGGCCGGTGCGGACGAACGCGAACTGCCGGCTCTGGTCGCTGCATTGCGGGAAGAGCAAATGGACCTAGCACATGCCAAAACTTATTTAGCAAACATTCGATCAAATCAGAAAGTAGGCCAATCAAACAATGAAAATCGGGATTGATGCCATTGCAATGGATACACCGGACTTTTACGTCGATTTAGTGGAACTCGCAAAGGTTCGGGGAGATGAACCGGACAAGTACACCATCGGTATCGGCCAAGATGAACAGGCGGTACCGCCTTCAAGTCAAGACATTGTGACGATGGGCGCCAATGCTGCAGCGCCATTAATGACCCCGGCAGTCCGGGACAGCCTGGGAATGGTGCTGGTCGGAACCGAAAGTGGTGTGGACGCAAGCAAGTCCGCTGCTTTGTTTATTCATCAGCTGCTGGACTTGCCTGAATGGGTACGTGCAGTTGAATTAAAAGAAGCCTGTTATGGCGGAACTGCGGCTTTGATGATGGCGCGGGATTATGTAGCTGGGCATCCAGATAAAAGCGTGCTGGTCATTGCGGCTGATATTGCCCGGTACGGCTTGGCGACAGCGGGTGAAGTCACTCAAGGTGCCGGCGCCGTGGCGATGATCGTCAAGGCGGATCCGCGACTGATCACGATCGAGCCGGATTCGGTTTATCGTTCGGCATCAATTAATGATTTTTGGCGGCCGGTTTATCAAGATACTGCAATTGCACAGGGAAAGTATTCCACTGAACAGTACCTGGCCTTCTTTCAGGCGGTCTGGGATCGTTATCAGACAGAAAACAGTTTGACCGCAGCTGATTTTGCGGGGATGACCTTCCATTTGCCTTACACCAAAATGGGCAAAAAGGCGTTGGATTTAGTCTTACCCCAAGTCGATGATCAGACTGTGAAGCGCTTAAAGGAACGGTTTGAAGCTAGCACCCGCTACTGCCGCCGGATTGGCAATATTTATACAGGTTCGCTTTACCTGGGACTGCTTTCCTTATTGGATCACGATGCAACACTGCAGGCCGGAGACCGTATCGGGCTCTTTTCGTATGGCTCTGGTGCGGTGGCGGAGTTTTTCAGTGGTGTTTTGCAGCCAGGCTTCAAAGACCAACTACAGTCAGCCGCTCACGCCCGCCAATTGGATGATCGTCAACAGCTGACGGTGCCGGAATACGAGACGCTGTTCAGCGATAAGGTGCCTTATGATCCCGAAGATTATCGGCCGGATCCGGCATACTTCCGGGGGCAGTTTGTGTTGACCGGCGTGGTTGGGCAAGAACGCTTGTACGAAAAGCAGCCGGCTGATTCATCGACTTTGCCACATTAATCTGATTTGCAGCTGGTTATTTTATGGCGATTATTTTCGGCGAGCGGTGAAGAATCTACCAATCTGTATTAGTCAATTTGGTTGACTGTTATGGTTCCCATGGGCTTATTATGCCGGTCATGGAAGCGATTTCTAGATTTTTGGCCTTTTTGCAAGATTAGTTGAGGTGAAAGGGCTTGCATTGCTGACGATTAATTGTTATACTCATTTTTGTAATGAACTTACAAAATGTAAGTAATAATGGAGGCAAGTGTCATGACAGAAAAAATCAACGCTGCAGACGCAATGATCAAGGTGCTCGAAGACTGGAGCATTCATAACATTTATGGGTTGCCTGGTGGTTCTTTTGATAGCACGATGAATGCACTTTATAATCGGCGTCACACGATCAACTATGTGCAGGTTCGGCATGAAGAAGTCGGTGCGCTGGCCGCGGCCGGTGAAGCTAAAGTAACTGGTCGTATTGGCGCGACATTCGGATCTGCGGGCCCTGGCGCGGTGCATTTGCTCAATGGATTGTATGATGCGCAATACGATCATGTGCCGGTTTTGGCTTTGGTCGGGCAGGTGCCAACTGCTGCCATGAACACCAACTTTTTCCAGGAAATGAATGAGAACCCGATGTTTGCCGATGTTTCGGTTTACAACCGGACCGCGATGACGGCTGCTCAGTTGCCACATGTGGTTGACGAGGCCATTCGCCAGGCTTACAAGCATCAGGGCGTAGCGGTGGTGACGATTCCTAAAGATCTTGGTTGGGAACAAATTGACGACAATTATGTTTCGTCAGCCAATCTCTACCAGAAGCCGCTTTTACCTGAGCCGGATCCGGAGCAGGTTGCGACAGCTTGGAGCATCATTAAAGGTGCCAAGAAGCCAATCTTATACGTTGGTAATGGCGCGCGTGGTGCCCGGGATGAGATAATCGCTTTTTCTGAAAAAACGCACATTCCGATTATCACGACGGCTTTGGCAAAAGGCGTTGTGCCTGACGACTACAAAGCGAATATGGGTTCTGCTGGCCGGGTTGCGTCCAAGCCGGGCGTTGAGGTTGCCCGTGGTGCCGATATGGTCTTGTTCCTTGGTTCGGATTTCCCATTCCAGCCATACTTTATCGCACCGAATGCCAAATATATTCAAGTCGATATTGATGCCAGCAAGTTTGGCCGGCGTCACACCGTTGACTTAGCGGTTCTGGCTGATGCCAAGAAGTTCATCAAAGCATTGACCAACGTCGCTGAGCCATTACCGGAAACGGCTTGGTATCGCGCTTCATTAGCCAATAAGGCAAACTGGGTTGATTGGATGAAGTCCTTTGAAGACGACGCTGAAACGCCATTGCGGGTTGAGCCAATCTTCAAGCTCATCAATGAAATGGCGGAAAAGGATGCCATTTTCCAAGTCGACGTTGGTAACGTGACGATTAACGGGATGCGCTATCTTAAGGCTAACGACGATCAGGCATTCACAACGTCCGGCTGGTATGCAACGATGGGTTACGCATTGCCGGCAGCTATTGGGGCACAATCAGAGTTCCCGGATCGTCAGGTATGGTCAATTTCTGGCGATGGCGGGTTCGCGATGGTGATGCAAGATATCATGACGCAAGTGAAGTATCATCTGCCGATCATTAACGTGGTTTTGACGAACCAAAGCCTAGGGTTCATCGAAGCAGAGCAAGACGATACGCACCAGCCGCACTCAGGGGTCGATCTGATCGGCGCCGATTATGGCAAGGCTGCCGAAGCCATGGGCGCTCAAGGCTTTGAAGTCCACACCCTGGATGAACTTAAGGATGCGTTTGCTAAGGCGAAGGATCGTAAGGGTCCGGTTGTGATTGATGTGAAGATTTCCAACTTGCGGCCGATTCCGGTTGAGCAATTGGTTCTCGACAAGCAAACCCAGGATCCCGAAGCCGTTGATGCCTTCGTGAAGAAGTATCATGCTGAGAGTCTGATCCCATTCCGGCAATTGCTTGAAGATGCAGAAAAAACCACTGCGAATGTTTAGTTGCGTCATAAAAAAGCTTCCGTTCATCAGATTGTTATCTGGTGGCGGAAGCTTTTTTGATTAGCTAGGCTTAGGCGGTTGCCCGAACTTTTATGGCCGCAACCAACGCTGCTTCATCGGTGTAGATGTCGCCGTTGAGTTTGATTAGCCCTGTCGTATAAAGATTCAGATAATGGAATTGATTTTCGGCAACCCGTTGCAAGGCGTCGAGCTTTTGCTGATTAGTAGCGCCAAGACGTCGGCTGTCGGTGTAAAGGCCGAGTATCGGGATTTTGGTGGCATAGGCGACCCCGATTTCAGTGGCCACCCCATTGTCGATGACTGGGCCGTCCAAGATAGCCACCAACAGATCAGCAGCCTCCAGGCGATCAGTATCAGCCTGGGCGATCATTTTGGAATCGGCATAAGCTTCCTTATTGTTAATTGCCGCGTTTTCCTGAGGCACATACAGATCGACGTCAGGAACGGCGGCGCGAATTTGCGCGGCTAATTTTGCGTTGTAATCAAAGTCGGCATGACTGAAAAGGGCGTTGGCAAAATAAATTTTCATGGCAGGAACCTCGCTTTGGATAGATGAATTGGGGGACGAATGGAGATTAGTGAAGATGCTGCTTCATTTAATGCGATCAGCGCCGCGTAAACTTAACAACTGCCTCACAGCGCGCCGTTTGTGGGAACATATCGATGCTCTGAATCCAATCGACCTTGTAATGTTTGGCTAAGGGAACGAGATCCCGCGCCAATGTTGAGGGGTTGCAGGAAATATAAACAAACTTCTTAGGGTTAAGGTTCAGCAAGGCATCGATAAAAGGACGTTCAAGGCCGGCACGCGGTGGGTCGACAATCACGGCGTCAGGGTGAATTCCTTCTTCCAGCCACTTAGGAAACAGGGTCTCGGCTTTGCCAACAAAATAGTGGGCCTTGGTAAAGCCATTATGAGCCGCGTTGGCCTTCGCGTCGGCAATCGCTTCAGGCACCGTATCCATGCCGTAGATTGTCTGGTATCGGTCAGCGAGGCTGATACCGACAGTGCCGATCCCACAATACGCATCAACCAGTGTATCGCTTGGTGCCAATTCAAGGGCATCTTTTGCGACAGTATAAAGCCGTTCTGTTTGCGCCGGGTTAAGTTGTAAAAAGGCTTGCGGTGAAACCTGAAAAGTGCGGCCTAACAATGACTCATGAATATAAGGTTGGCCAGCCAAAAGTCGGCTTTCCTTGCCCCAAATAATTGAAGTGTTGCCTGGATTAATATTTTGGGCAATGCTGACGACCATAGGCAAACGCGTTGCAATGGCCGTGACCAATTTTGTCTGCTGCGGCAGTTTAGCGCTGTTGGTAATGAACGTGACTTGCACTTCACCGGTTGCAAAAGACTCCCGAACGACCAACGTTTTGACAATGCCGGCGTTCTTTTTTTCCTCATAGATTGGAATCTGGAGCTCTTCAAGCAGCTGACACAAAGCAGTCACGACTTTCATGGTCAACGGCGCCTGTGTCAAAAAATGGGTTAAGGGGATGAGATGATGTGACCCGGGCGCATATAAACCGGCGCGAACATGACCGTCAATAACCCGAACCGGGAACTGAGCCTTGTTGCGATAATGCGTCGGGTGTGCCATGCCGATGGTGGGTTTTAAGTCGTAATGTTGCCAGCCGGCTGGTTTAAACTTGGCTAAGGCTTGTGCAACGACATCCCGTTTGAAGCGCAATTGTGCCGGATAAGCAAGGTGGTTTAATTCAACGCCGCCAATTTGTCCATAGAGCGGTTCCGCGGGTTTCACCCGATCTGGTGAGGCTGAACGAATTTTGTGCACCTTGGCTTCAAGATAGCGGTCATGAATCGCCGTTACTTCAGCAACGACAACCTCGCCGGGGAGCGCACCGGTGACAAAGGTGATTTTGCGTTGATAGTACCCGATACCTGCGCCGTTGATATCCAAACGCTTGATAGTCAATGGAAAACGTTGTCCGATTTTAACCGTTATTGCCATAAATACTCCTTTACGCTGACAAATGGTGACGATCCCTGAAAAATTCTAGTATAATGTACTTTCAGGAGGATTGACTGTGAAAATTACTTATTCGAATACCATGAGCAAAAAAATGACGGCGACCGTTTGGCAAAACGACACGCCACATGTCATGCACGTTGGCGAAACGTTAGATCTCAAAGTCCAACGCGGCGACAAAATAACCTATAAAGTTGGCCGATTGAACAAGGTACATGCGATTGATTACCAAAGTCCTGAGGCTAAATTTGAAATTCAGATCAATCGCAGCCTGCAAAATGCCTACTTTGTCGTGATGTTTCTAATGGTGGTCTTTTTGTGGTTTAACCGCAATAGTAACCTGAACAACACGATGTTGGTTACCGCGGTCGTTCTGGGACTGGCCGGCTATGAGGCGTTGGTTTATTTTGTCGGCTATACCGCCAAGCCTTTTCACTAAAATAAAAAGGTTCACAACTCCGCTGATGAGCCGTGTTGACGCTGTAATTGTTTGAGTCGGCGATAAAGATTGAAATAATCTAAATCAGTCGGTTCCGGCATCCAGGTAATCAGCGGGGTTGCGGGATCAAACGGGTGGCCCAGACGCGGGATCACCCGTTTTGGCTTGGTGAGGCTGGTGATGATCAGATCCGGTTTGACTGCTGCATCAGGTGGCACAACCCGGATAAAGCCCAGATCATCCAAAAAGTTGAGCAAGTCCCGTTTGGCAAACGAGTCATGCTCGATGAGAACATTGACAACCATCTGCATGTCCCGGTTAAGTTCAGGATAATTGTCCTTCACCAACAGATAAAGGCCGCTGACGAATGGCTCGGGGAAGTCGGCAAAAATAGATTCCGGCATCGATTTAGGAATCTTTTTGAGGTACCTTTGAATTTCCGCAGCTAACTGACTGCTATCGGCTTCTTCGTAAGGTGATTGGGCAAAATCGATGCGCTGGCTAAATCGCCCATCGAGTACATATTCATTAAAACTGAGACGATACAGATTGGCAATCATGACTTGGCTTTCGGCAATCAGCTGGCGATCGGTTTCTTTCAGCTGATCGTTTAAGTGGCTGAGCAATCCAAAAACGAATCGATTCACCAGGTTATCGGTTTCGTCGAAATGGTCGATGATTTGCCGATCGAGTGTTTGCGGTTGCCGAGTCACGGTCATAAAATACATGCGCATAAAATAATAAAATTGCTTTTCCGCCTTCAGCTCAGATGCCGACAGATTAGGAAACCGAGATTGGGTGAAAATCAAATCCGGTAAATCGTCGTGTTCGGAAAAAAGCAACTGCATGCGGCGATTCGGCAATAGGGTATGGCCGGCTTTGATCCGCATTAGCTGAATGGCAAGGACGACCAATGCTTCTTTGGACATCGGTTGCACCGGTACCAACAAAAAGGTTGGCGCAACCTGATTAATCTCCGTCAAAAGCGTCTTTGCCTGCTGTTCCTGATCAGCTGAAAACGGCCAGCCCGCACCACGATAAGCAAGCATAAAAAAGGTAAACATGGCCAAGCGTATATGTAGCTCATCACCTTCAATTGCCCAGGTTGTGCTGTTGAGACTGACACCGTTGTCCGCCAAATAATCCCGAAATGGGGTAATTCGGCGTCTCAGAGTTGAAACGCTTGTCTGATGATTTTCTTTAAACTGGTGAAAATCAGGATGCGGATTTTTGAACACGTCATCGAAGAATTCAAACGGCAGGCTGTCTTTAAGCAAGGCAAAGCGGTATTGGTTGAGCGTGACCCGTTTTAAAAATTGGGTAAAATTTGCCTCGTCAACGGCTTCGTCAGGAATGATTTTATTAAGCTGAACCAAAACGGTCTGAAACGCCGTGTAGGTTTGCGAGTATGATAAACCTGTTGAGCGGCTAAGTGCATTGATCGATATGGTTGTTTGTGGCAAGGTCTTCATTGCCCGAAATAGTTGATAATTAATCAAACTATGACGGTCAAAAAAACTAGCTTCAAACATAACAGACCTCCATCTTATTTATGAAAAGTATAACATAAGTGATGGCATGATTAGAAAGGTGGTCAAAAGCGCATGGGGCAAATTACAAAGATAACAGCGCAAAAACGGCGGGGACGCTATAATATTTTTCTGGACGGTGAGTATGCCTTTCCGGTCAGTGAGACAACGTTGGTGAATTATCAGCTCGCCAAAGGGATGACACTCACGCCAGCGGAGGAGGCCCAGATCAAGGACAGCGAAGTCGTTGCCATGGGGTTGGAGATCGGTCTGAATTACATTAACCATCAAAGTCGTACCCATCACGAAGTCAAGGAACGGTTGGCGAAAGAAGAATTTCCAGAAGACGTCATCAGCCAAATCTTACAGCGTTTAACCGAGCTGGGATTTTTAAACGATGCCGAGTATGTTCAGCGTTATTTAGAAGCCAACAGCAAAATGGGCGAAGCGGGGCCGCGCATGGTGCGTCACAAGCTTGAACAGAAAGGCATTGCGGCCGACTTGTTAACCGAGCAACTAGCCGCCATCCCTTCAACAACCTGGACTGAAGCAGCGGTGCGTGCGGGTCAAAAAAATCTGCGCCACCATCAAAACCGGGCATTTAAGGATCAATTACAGCGACTGCGGGTTGCCCTGATTCAAAAAGGCTTTGATGAAGCAACGATTGCTGCTGCGATTGAAATTCTCGATCCGCAACCGGATGCAGAAAGTGAGCTGGCACTTTTAAAAGCCGAGGCAGCGAAACAGTGGCGGTTAAAACAACACTACGAAGCGCGAATTCGTAAGCAAAAGGTCAAGTCGGCCTTATTTCGCAAGGGGTTCGATTTGGATGCCATCGATGATGTTTTGGCGGATTTGGCAGAAGAGGACTAGAGCTCTAGTTTTTTAGCGGTATCCGATAAGCTTTGTTATAATGGAAATCGGAATTTTAGAAAGCGGGTTTTGTATGCTGATCCCTAAAGAAGGCGACTCGTTCGCCATTCAGAGTTATAAACATGATGGCAGTTTGCATCGCACCTGGCGTGACACGATGGTGCTTAAAACGAGTGAAGACGCCTTGATCGGCTGCAATGATCATACCTTGGTCACCGAGTCTGACGGGCGTCGCTGGTTGACGCGGGAGCCGGCAATTATTTTCTTTCACAAGCATTACTGGTTCAATGTGATTGCGATGATTCGTGAAGGCGGCGTTTCGTATTATTGCAACTTGGCGACCCCTTTTACCATGGATCAGGAAGCACTGAAATATATTGATTACGATTTAGATGTCAAAGTGTTTGCGGACGGGGAAAAGCGCCTGCTGGATGTTGATGAATATGAAGCCCACCGCAAAATGTGGCAGTACCCCGCCACGACGGATCGTATTTTGAAAGCCAACGTTAAAGTGCTGGTCGATTGGATCAACCACGGTAAGGGGCCTTTTTCCCAAGCCTATGTAGATTTGTGGTATCGCCGGTACTTACAATTGGCCCATCGAATCTGAAGACGGTATGAATGTTGGAGGCAATATGAAACAAATTCCGCAACAACCTGCACAATTATTTGCAGGTCATGCTTATACAACCGAAAGTAGCGATCAACTCGGCACGTTTCGCCCTGCGTGGACGGATTTCGAACAGCGACTGGGATTTAAATCGCTTGATCAGTTGGCCAAAACGCCTAACCGAACGGCGATGGTGATCTTTTCGCCGTATGATACCTTTCTGTACTGGATTGGCAGCTTATTGCCGGCGGGGACAGATGTACCAAAAGCTTACGACTGTTTCCAACTGCCAGCGGCGACGGCCGGGCAAGTGAAGCAACCGGCCAGTCAAGTTTTGGCAAAAGAATTACCGTTGGCTACCAGCTTTAATAAAGGCTTACAGATCATCGAAAAGGCAGGGTATCCACTGCCCGAACGCCTAGGTCAGACGGATCACCCGTATTATCTAGAAAGTTATCTGCTTGATGGGGCGGCGGTCAAAACGGTGGCTTATCGCCTTTATATTGATCCGGATCAGTTGACCGGGGTTGACGAATATGAATAAAAAAGCAAGCCCGGCATGGCCTGCTTGCAGTGATGGGCTTCTAATAAAATCAAATTAGAAGCGTATTTTTTTCAAATTTGAATGGTTTAATCGGACTAACCTGAAACACCGCTTAATCTAGTTTCAGCATCATTTCACGATGGTGAATGCCGGCATCCAGGAATTCCGGTCGATTCGTTAATTCAAATCCTAAAGTTTTATAAAAACCAACTGCCTGAATCTGGGCGCCGAGTTTTAGAAACGCCACATGATGCTGGCGGGCATATTTGATGATGGCGGTTAGCACCATTTTGCCAAGGCCATGCTTGCGGTAGACCTTTTCCACGGCAACGCGTTGAACGTGATAGCCGTTTGCTTCCGGTAAAATTCGAGCAGTAGCCACAGGCAAGCCAGCGTCATAAAGGACAAAGTAGGTGGCTTTTCCTTCATCACTGTCGACTTCCAGATCTGCCGGGACGTGCTGTTCCTTGACGAAAACATGTGTCCGGATCTGAACGCTATCTTGATGAATCGGTGAATCTAAAGCAGTTGTTGTCTTTATTTCCAAGGTACGAACCTTCTTTCCGTTTTGATAAATTGTTTGCTATTATAACACTAGCGAGAAGAGGTTGGGGAGGCCGATTATGTTTGATAAGTTACGCCATTCAAAATTAATGTTCTGGTCAGTCGAGTTATTGGTCCTGATTTTCGTGGTGATAGGCTTGACCCAAGTCTCGTTCTTATTTGCGCCGGTTGCAACGTTCTTTTCAACGCTGCTGATCCCGATTCTGTCGGCTGGATTTTTGTTCTATTTGTTTAATCCGATTGTGAAGCTGTTGCAACGGCTGCATATCAGTCGCAATATTTCGATTCTTTTGATTTTCCTGGTGGTTATTGGCGCCATCGTCTTAATTGTCATGGCGGTCCTGCCGAATCTGATTTACCAGGTCACCCAATTCATTACCAATATTCCGGATTTCTTAAAGGGGTTGCGTTCCTTTATCAGTAAGGCTTCGCACTACACTTGGTATCAGCGGCTTAACATTGGCAAATATGTGGCAAGCTTACAAATATCGCCAAGCAAATTGCTGAGTCAGGTGCTAGGCAGCTTCTCAAGTGGATTGCCGGGTATGATCGGTTCTTTGGCAAGTATTGTGGTCAGCATTATTACGATTCCGGTGATGCTCTTTTACTTCCTTAAAGACGGCGAAAACTTCGTGCCAAGTATTCAGCGACTCTTACCGCGGCGGTATCATGCGGAGGTGGCAACAGTGTTCACACGCTTGAATGCCACACTATCGCATTATATCGGTGGTCAGGCAATTGAATGTTTATTCGTTGGCACCTTTACGTTTATTGGCTATCTGATCATTGGCATGCCATACGCGTATCTGCTGGGTTTCATTGCCGGTGTGGTCACCATCATTCCTTATTTGGGACCGTATATTGGCATTGCCCCAGCGCTGGTCATTGCGGCAACCCAGGGATGGACCAAAGTTTTGCTGGTTGTCTTGGTCGTCGTCATTATTCAGATGACTGACGGGAACTTCATCTATCCTAATGTCATCGGTCGGTCTCTAGACATTCATCCGTTGACCATCATTATTTTGCTGATGGTGGCGGGCAATTTATGGGGGCTACTGGGCACTATTTTGGCTGTACCGACTTATGCCGTGATCAAAACCGTCATTACTTACTTATACGAACTATATCGGTTCCATCAAGAACATAAGGATGACGAAGATTTTGATGATGAGCGCGAACTACCCGAGCCGACCCCACAGGACGGCGCGCAGCACGATTCTGAATTGAAAAAGAAATAAGGACTTGCTATACTGAAGTGATCGAACTACGGGGATGAGTCCCCGTTTTTTTTACGAAAGGTTGTGTTTTTGAATGGGCAGTGACCCAGACGGTCAGATATGGGGACAGTTAATCCTCATTATCTTTTTGACTTTAATTAATGCAGGATTTGCTGCCGCAGAAATTGCGGTCGTTTCAAGCTCACGTACCCGAATGCAAGCACAGGCAGATAAGGGTGATCGAAAGGCAGCTAAGTTGGTTGCCATTATGAAGGACTCCAGCCGGTTTTTGGCGACGATTCAAGTCGGCATTACCTTTGCCGGCTTCTTTGCATCGGCTTCGGCTGCAACTACACTGGCGGATCGAATTGCCCCGATTTTTGGTCAGTGGTCCTTTGCCCATGAAGCAGCGGTTATTTTAGTCACGTTGATTTTGTCGTATTTTTCGCTTGTCTTCGGTGAACTTTATCCCAAGCAGGTGGCGCTTCAAAGAACAGAACGCGTGGCCAAAATGAGCGTGACGCCGATCAGCTGGCTAGCGACGTTAATGCGTCCATTTGTCTGGCTTTTATCGGCGTCGACTCAACTACTGATGAAGCTGACCCCCATGGAATTTAACCACCAAGGCGAATCTGTTACGCGTGAAGAAATGGTCGCCATGATCGAAAATGGCCGGAATGCTGGCGCCATTGATCCTGATGAATATCAAATGTTTGAAGGGATTATCTCGTTGTCAGACACAATGGCCCGCGAAGTGATGGTCCCACGAACAGATGCCTTCATGATTGATGCCGAAGAACCTGATCAAAAAGCAATCGACGCAATTTTAAATAATATTTACTCACGAATCCCGGTTTACGAAGAGGATAAGGACCATGTCATCGGGATTGTCCATATCAAGAACTTACTCAAAGAGGCACGGCGAGTCGGTTTTGAACATGTTAAAATCGAATCGGTGATGACGGAGCCGGTGTTTGTGCCGGAAACCATTACCGTGGATGCATTGCTCAAGGAAATGCAAACTCGCCAACAACAAATCGCCATTCTTTTGGATGAGTATGGCGGTGTTGTTGGCATTGTCACGATTGAAGATTTACTTGAAGAAATCGTCGGCGATATTGATGATGAATCGGATCAGGCGGAGCAGCTTTATACGAAACAAACGGAGCATGACTATGTCGTTTCCGGGCGGATGCCGATTTCGGAGTTCAATGATTTATTCAAAACCAGTCTGGATGTGCCAGATGTTGATACCATCGCCGGCTATGTGTTGACGCAGCTTGGTGCGATCCCTTCGACGCATCATAGCGAAAAGCTTGAGCTGGCACCGGGCGTCATGTTGTCGACCGGCAAAGTGGAAGGGTCACGGCTTGTCAACGTTCACATTCATTTAACTGATGTGCCGACGTTAGAGACATCGACAGAAGTATCGTCCAAGGAGACGGATAGCTAGCACGGCTCAAAATGACTTGGAGCAGGTGCTGGCAGTAACTTTGAACATTTTGGAAGGAACCAGATAATGAAACCACAGGAATTAGCACAAGAAGTCGTAAAACGGCGGACGTTTGCGATTATTTCTCACCCGGATGCCGGAAAGACTACGATTACCGAGCAGCTATTGCTGTTTGGCGGTGTCATCCGTGAAGCCGGGACGGTTAAAGGCCGAAAGTCGGGGCATTTTGCCAAATCGGATTGGATGGAAATCGAAAAGAAACGTGGTATTTCGGTTACGAGTTCGGTGATGCAATTCAATTATCAAGGCAAACGTATTAATATTTTGGATACACCTGGGCACGAGGACTTTTCCGAAGATACGTATCGGACGCTGATGGCTGTCGATGCTGCCGTGATGGTGATTGATTCGGCGAAAGGGATCGAAGCCCAGACGAAGAAGCTGTTTAAAGTTGTTAAGCAGCGCGGCATTCCTATTTTTACCTTCATGAACAAATTGGATCGTGACGGCCGCGAGCCGTTGGATTTGATTGCTGAATTGGAAGATTTACTGGGCATTGAAGGTTATGCGATGAACTGGCCGATTGGGATGGGCAAAGGCTTGAAAGGGCTGTACGATCGGGTGAATAACCGGATCGAACTGTACCGACGAGAAGGTGACGATCGGTTTTTGCCGCTTAATGACAAAGGCGAGCTTGATCCCAGTGAACCATTGACTCAGGATTCCATTTACACGCAAACGATGGATGACATCGAGCTGTTAAACGATGCGGGTAATCAATTTAGCCTCAAGAAAATCATGTCTGGTGATCAGACACCGGTTTTCTTCGGATCAGCCCTGACTAATTTCGGCGTTGAAACCTTTTTAAATAGTTTCGTGAAATATGCGCCTGAGCCGGGCCCCAAAAAGACTGAGCAAGGCGATGAAGTAATGCCGACCAATCCCGAGTTTTCGGCTTTCGTCTTCAAGATTCAGGCGAATATGAACCCGGCTCATCGCGATCGAATTGCTTTTGTGCGAATTGTTTCCGGCGAATTTGAGCGCGGCATGGATGTTGTTTTGCATCGGACGGGTAAAACCATGCGGCTTAATAATTCCACCGAATTTATGGCAGACAGCCGCGAAACCGTTTCGACTGCGGTTGCAGGGGATATCGTCGGCTTATATGACACCGGTAATTTTCAGATTGGCGATACCATTTATCAAGGGAAAACGCCGATCCAATTTGAAAAGTTGCCACAGTTTACCCCGGAAATCTTCGTGCGCGTCACCCCTAAAAATGTCATGAAACAAAAGTCGTTTCATAAGGGCATGCAGCAGCTGGTCCAAGAAGGGGCGGTCCAACTTTATAAGACTTACCATACAAATGACTACATTCTCGGTGCGGTCGGTCAATTGCAGTTTGAAGTTTTCCAGTTCCGGATGTTGCATGAATACCACTCCGAGGTTGTGATGACCCCGATCGGCTCGCGTATTGCCCGCTGGATTGATCCGGATCAAATGGACGAAAAGATGAGCAGTTCGCGGAACTTGCTCGTGCAAGACATTCACGGTGATCCGTTGTTCTTGTTTGAAAACCAATACGCCGAGCGGTGGTTTGCGGACAAGTATCCGGATGTGAAATTGACGGCTAAGCTTTAATCTTGGCAACAAAAAAACGGCTGTTGGCCGTTTTTTTGTTGCCGGATTTTGAGGTGCCTTTTCGCTTATACACGAGAACCATGACGATGCATCGTTTGATCGCCTAACGAATGAACAAAAACTCTCTTTTATTCAGCCTGACGTTCTAGCTTAGGCACCGTTACCTCGGCTAAATGGTGGCCCATGATTGGCGAAACCTCGTCAATGGACTTTTTGAGCAGCCGGTCAAGCGTGAAGGCAATTTCCTCACGTTGAATGTTGCGGCGTTCGTTGGTGAACAGTATCTCGATGTGTGAAGGCGCTTCTGTATAAACAACGGTGGTTTGACCGAGTGAAAAGACTTTGACAAGTCGGGCATCAGTGCCGCTTAGTTGCTGGCTTACCAAATTTCTAAAGCTGTTGGTGACATTAATTAGTCGCATGGTCAGGCCCTCCATTTCTCTTCCTACTGGTTTTATTATAAAACAATTTAAGGAAAAATAATATTATGTACAATCGAAAGCCCGCGAACATTTTGTCCACGGGCTTTCTGTCTTTGCATCAATCATCCTGATCGTTATGATCGGGTGATGTTTGCGGGTTGTTACTTTTTACTGGTTTTTGAAGGCGTTTCGGCTTTCGCAGGTTCGCCAACCGTAATTTCACCATTGCTGATGCGTGCTTCAAGTTCCTTGGCATCCGGATGATCCAGATAGAAGTCAGCTACCCGATCTTCAATCTGTTCCTGGATTACCCGGCGTAATGGCCGCGCACCCATGGATGGATTGTAACCCAGACTGACCAGCTTCTCTTTGACCGGATCGGTGACATGAATCGTCAGACCCTGACTCTTGAGATTATTGTTGGTGTCAGTAATCATCAAGGAAACGATCTTCAACAAGTCATCTTTAGAAAGTGGCTTGAATTCAACAATATCATCGAACCGGTTGAGGAATTCCGGCTTGAAGTAATTGCCAAGCTGATCCAGAACGCTGTGCGTCTTGCCACTCAAGGTTGCACCAAAACCAACATTAGCTTCGGCATCGGTTGATCCGGCGTTTGACGTCATGATGATGATGGTATCCTTGAAGGAAACGGTACGACCTTGAGAATCTGTCAATCGGCCATCATCCAGAATCTGCAGGAACATGTTCATGACATCGGGATGGGCTTTTTCAATTTCATCTAACAAAATCAGACTATAAGGATTCCGCCGAACTTTTTCAGTTAACTGGCCGGCTTCCTCGTAGCCAACATAGCCTGGCGGTGACCCGATCAGTTTGGAGACGCTGAATTTCTCCATGTACTCCGACATGTCAAACCGAATCATGGCATCTTCCGAACCGAACAGTTCTTTGGCAAGCTGCTTGGCCAGCTCGGTTTTACCAACACCGGTAGGCCCAACGAAGAGGAAGGAACCGATTGGCCGGCCGGTCTTATTGAAGCCAATACGGTTACGGCGAATGGCCCGCGCAACCTTGTCAACCGCCTCGTTTTGACCGATGACGTGTTTTTCAAGATCGCTGGCAAGGTTCTTCAACTGTGCCTGTTCTTGTGCTTTCAGTTCACCGACAGGAATGTTGGTCTTTTCTTCGACAATCTTTTCCATGTCCTTTTCGGTGACGGTTGGCACTTCATTTTCAGGTAGATTTGATTGTTTCTTGGCCATGTCTTCTAATTTCGTGACTTGATCGCGATAGAAGGCGGCTTTTTCGTAATCTTCCTGTTTCAGTGCTGCCTGCTTTTGTTTCTCGGCATCCGCAATCTTGGCTTTGATTGTTTCAGGATCAACGGTTGCAATCGTCAGATTCTTGCGAGAACCGGCTTCATCCAACAGGTCAATGGCCTTGTCAGGCAAAAAGCGATCCTGAATGTAGCGGTTACTGAGTGTAGCTGCGGCTTCAATCGCGGCTTCCGTGTACTTAACGTGATGGAAGTCTTGATAACGCGGCTGCAAGCCTTTCAGAATTTTAATGGTTTCGTCAACGCTTGGTTCTTCAACCATGACGGGCTGGAGTCGCCGAGCAAGCGCGGAATCTTTTTCAATTTGCCGATACTCGTCGCTGGTGGTTGCACCAACCAGTTGCAATTCGCCACGAGCGAGGGCAGGTTTCAAAACGTTGCCTGCATCCATGCCGCCTTCAGCGTTGCCGGCACCGACAATTTCGTGAATTTCATCAATAAATAGGATAATGTTTTTATTTTGTTTGAGTTCATCGATCAATTGTTGCATCCGCTGCTCGAATTGACCACGAATACCCGTTCCTTGAACAAGGGAAACGACATCGAGACGAATGACGTGACGATCCTGTAGCTTTGCCGGTACGTCGCCATTGGCAATCTTCAAAGCCAAGCCTTCGACGACAGCGGTTTTACCGACACCGGCTTCACCGATCAGAACCGGATTATTCTTCGTCCGGCGATTCAGGATTTCGATCACCCGCGAGATTTCTTTGTCGCGGCCGATGACCGGATCAATTTGGCCTTTGCGTGCCTGTTCGGTCAGATCAACACCGAATTGACCCAGTAATCCCTTACCACCATTGCCATTGCGGCCGTTGTTACCATTGCCGCCGCGTCCTGCCTGAGTAGGCGGGATCTGCGCGTTAGGCTGTTGCGGCCGAGCCATTCCCTGATTCATCGCACGGAAGATATCATCTAAGCTCCCGAACCCAAACGGATCAGTAGCATTTGTTGGATTCATATTTCCTCCTGCTTGTTTCTTGAGTAATTGATAACAGTTTTGGCAGAGATTGATCTCCTGCCGCGTTCCGTTAACAACGGTTGAAAGATGAATAGTGGCTGGATTCTTATGACAGTTTTCACATAACATTTTGTCACAACCTTCCTGTCTAATTAGGTGCCACATATAGTCGAAAAAGGTTTGACCTTTCTTGACCTATGGCAATAGTATACACCCTTATGTTGAGAATGCAAGCACTCGACACACAAGAGTGCTAAAAAGTTCCAAATATTTCAGTGATATCAGGCATTAGCGCTTTTTCAATGCCTACTTTTATGCTAACCTTATGGAGTGAGGTGAGGCAAATAGATGACTCAGGATTATGTCGCTTTAATGGATGAGTTAAAGACTGGTCAGCGTGACAAGATCACGGTGACGCCCGAAACATTCATGGCGTTTCGGGCGGCATGGACAAATTATCCCGATCGTGAAGAAATTGTGGGGACGGCCAAACGCGATGGTGTCATCGAATACCATTACCGGTCAGTTGATTCCCGCTAAATAAGCGTCAAATCTCATGTGACGCTTGTGGCAAGCTACAAAAAATGGTAAGGTTTACATGAATTGTTTTAGGTGTTAGTGTGCCTATAAACTATTCGGAAAAACACTAGAAATCTAGTTAATATGAAGGAGCAGATCAGTCATGGAAAAACGTGAATTTAACATTATTGCAGAAACCGGGATCCACGCACGTCCGGCAACCTTGTTGGTACAAGCAGCCAGCAAGTTCAACTCAGACATCAACTTGGAATATAAAGGTAAGAGCGTTAACCTCAAGTCCATTATGGGTGTTATGAGTTTGGGTGTTGGCCAAGGCGCCGATGTTACCATTTCTGCTGAAGGTGCCGACGAAGCAGACGCAATTGCTGCTATTACCGATACTATGAAAAAAGAAGGCTTGGCTGAATAATGGCTGAACATTTGAAGGGAATCGCTGCTAGTGATGGGATCGCCACAGCGAAGGCCTATTTACTGGTTCAACCTGATTTATCATTTGACAAAAAAACGGTTGATGATCCTTCAAAGGAAATCAATCGGCTGAAGCAGGCACTTGATCAAAGTAATGATGAGTTAAAGGTTATCCGTGCAAAGGCCGCTGAATCGCTTGGCGAAGAAGAGGCTCAAGTTTTTGATGCCCATATGATGATTTTGGCTGATCCTGACTTTACCGGTCAGATCGAATCCAAGATCAAGGACGAAAAAGTAAATGCCGAACAAGCTGTGAAGGAAGTTTCCGAATTCTTCATTCAGACCTTTGAAGGCATGACTGATAATCCATATATGCAGGAACGTGCTGCCGATGTTCGCGATGTAACAAAGCGCATTATGGCGCATTTGTTGGGTCGTACATTGCCGAATCCGGCGTTGATTGATGAAGAAGTCATTATCGTGGCTCACGATTTGACCCCTTCTGACACGGCACAGCTCAACAAGAAGTATGTGAAGGCCTTCGTCACTGATATCGGTGGTCGGACGGCTCACAGCGCGATCATGGCGCGTTCATTGGAAATTCCTGCTGTTGTCGGAACCGATGACGTCACCAAGAAGGCCCAAAACGGTCAATTGATTTCCGTTGACGGTCTGACTGGTGAAGTGGTCATTGATCCTTCGACGGATGAGGTTGCCAAATTCAAGCAAGCTGCTGAAGCATTTGCCAAGCAAAAGGCTGAATGGGCGCAACTGAAGACGGCGAAATCCGTGACGGCTGATGGCAAGCATTTTGATGTTGCGGCTAACATCGGGACCCCTAAGGATCTTGATGGTGTGCTGGCAAATGGTGCTGAAGGTATCGGCCTGTATCGTACCGAATTCCTTTACATGGATTCTTCCGAATTGCCGACTGAAGACGATCAGTTCGAGGCCTACAAGAAGGTTCTTGAAACCATGAATCCAAAGCCGGTTGTTGTTCGGACAATGGATATTGGCGGGGATAAGCATTTGCCGTACCTGCCATTACCGCAAGAACAAAACCCATTCTTAGGTTATCGTGCGATCCGGATCAGTCTTGATCGTCAGGATATTTTCCGTACCCAATTGCGGGCTTTGTTGCGCGCATCTGCATTTGGTAATCTGCGGATCATGTTCCCGATGATCGCGACCATTTCCGAGTTCAAACAGGCTAAGCAGATCTTTACAGAAGAAAAAGACAAGTTGGTTAAGGATGGCGTTAAGGTATCCGACAACATTCAGCTTGGCATTATGATCGAAATTCCTGCTGCGGCAGTTCTGGCTGATCAGTTTGCTAAGTATGTCGACTTCTTCTCGATCGGGACTAACGATTTAATTCAGTACTCAATGGCGGCTGATCGTGGGAACGAACATGTTTCTTACCTGTATCAACCATACAACCCATCGATCCTCCGGCTGGTCAAGCATGTGATTGACTCAGCCCACAAGGAAGGCAAATGGGCTGGCATGTGTGGTGAAGCTGCTGGTGATCCGATCATGGTTCCGTTGCTGCTTGGTATGGGACTTGACGAATATTCCATGTCTGCAACTTCTGTTCTTAAGGTGCGCAGCTTGATGAAGCGGCTCTCCACCGAGGACATGGCTAAGATGGCCGATGTTGCTCTAAATGAAAATATTTCGAATGACGAAAATGCGGACTTGGTTAAAAAGACAACCGGTCAGTAATGACGTCATGATTTGAAGAAGGCTGTCATCCCAAACAGGGTGGCGGTCTTTTTTAATTGCTTTAAAGCTTTGGCGAGAGCTTTGTCATTTCTTTTAAGTGGCTTGGTAAGTAGACGGCAATGCCTGGGCAGATCGTATTTACCTGGTGCACATGCAGCATTTTCAGAAAAGTGGTATGGTTATTATGTAAACTAAAAAGGTCGAGCCGCGATGCAGATCTGTGATAGTAAGTATGGTGGTTCACCGAATGAGGGGGAATTGCATGTATTTACAACATCAAACAAAAACAGGCTTGCAGCGCAGGACTGGTGCTTTTTCCACTGCGCGTGTTCGGTTACGACTAGTGGCGCTCATTTCGACAATGGGCGGGCTTCTTTTTGGCTATGATACCGGCGTCATCAATGGCGCTTTGCCGTTTATTTCCAGTGAACTTAAATTAGCACCGGGTTTACAAGGATGGGTCACCAGTAGTTTAACGTTAGGCGCGGCATTTGGTGCTGTGTTGGTCGGCCGAGTTAGTGACCGATACGGGCGAAAACGTTTGATTACCGGATTAGCCGGTTTATTTTTTCTCGCCACCCTCGCTTCTTCACTAGCGCCTAGTGCTGGTTGGTTGATTGGGGCCCGGATGGTCTTGGGGCTGGCAGTCGGTGGTGTTTCGGTTTTGGTTCCTAGTTTTCTGGCCGAAATTGCGCCAACGAATCGGCGTGGTCGGCTTGTGACCCAAAATGAATTAATGGTCGTCTCGGGTCAACTGCTTGCGTTCATCTTGAATGCCGTTTTAGGGACGAATTTTGGCAATGTTCACGGTATTTGGCGGTGGATGATCGTCTTGGCCGTGATCCCAGCTATCCTTCTGGGTGTTGGCACCCATTTTGTTCCTGAATCACCGCGCTGGTTAATGATGAAGGGCCGTCAGCAAGATGCTGAAGACAGTCTCGCGGTTTTGCGAACCCCACAAGAGGTTCCAAATGAGCTTGAACATTTAAAACAGACGATTGCAAAAAGTGCAGAACATAAAAAGGTCAAGCCGGTTGATGCGCTCAAGGTTAAGTGGATTCGCCGACTATTGATGATCGGTATCGGCTTAGGCGTTATCCAACAAATCGCCGGGATTAATGTCATGATGTATTACGGAACATCAATTTTGCAGATGACCGGATTTGGCCGCAACAGTGCATTGATTGCCAACATTGCCAATGGGGTCACGGCGGTCGCTGCCACAATTGTCACGATGCAACTGCTTAAACATGTGCCGCGCCGACCATTATTGATTATTGGTTTAATTGGTACGTCACTGGCGATTACAGGTGTGACATTTGCTTCCCGTTTGCCGGCAGGATCGCCGCTGCGTGCCTTTACAACCATTCTGATGATGATGCTCTTTCTAGCCTTCTTCCAAGGAGCGATTAGCCCGATGACTTGGCTGCTTATGTCGGAGATTTTCCCGGAGCAGTTGCGTGGACTCGGTATGGGCACAGCGACCTTCTTCCTGTGGTTAGGTAATTTTGCGGTCGGGGTGCTTTTCCCGATTGGCTTGGCACAAATGGGGATGTTTTGGACCTTCGTTTGCTTCATTGTGACGAACATTGTCTCGTTGCTGTTTGTCGTTATCTTTGTACCGGAAACGGCAGGGAAGTCGTTGGAGGCTTTGCACCGTGAAGAAAAGGCGCGGTTGAGTCGGTGAGAAAAAAATCATGGTGCGAGATTGCGGCTTTTCTGAAGTGCACTCACGCTCCATAAACGCGTTCGCAGTCGCAGAAATCTCCGTGTAAGGACCTTGGTAGCAATGGCCTAAACCCGGGCCATCACGCCCAAGGCCACTTACACTCCGATTTCTAAGCGCTCCTGCTCACGCTCTGGGTAAAATATTTGCCCTTTCTCCAAAGTCTGGTAGGATAAAGTTGTATCAATTAATTCGATGAACCTTCACAAAGGGGAGCCATTGGCTGAGATCGGGGAAACCCGGACCCTTCGAACCTGTTCGTTAATGCGAGCGTAGGGATTTGTGAACGGTCGGAAGCGACCTTCTTTGTGAGTGGGGATTCACTAGGAGGCTTTTTTTATGCAACAACATAAGCGTCTGGTTGTTATTTTGGAAACAGCGATTATTGCCGCGTTTGCGATGGCGCTGACGTATATTCCACACACCACCGGGGTTTCGGCGATTGAGTTGAATTATGGCTTGATTCCGATTGCGGTGCTGGCGATGCGGCGTGGGGCGATTCCTGCCGCATGGGCTGGCTTTGTCTGGGGCATTCTTGATTTGATTCTGCGTGGCCTTAGTGGCGGCAGTGTTCTGAACCCGATTCAGGGCTTTCTTGAATATCCAATCGCCTTTACGCTAGTTGGTTTAATGGGATTGACCTATGCTGCCTTTCAAAAGAACGTTCGCGGTGGTGAAAAGGTAAAGGCTAGCGGCTATGCTTTCGCCGGTATTATCATCGGTACGTTTGCTAAGTACTTCATTCACTTTATCGCTGGCGTTGTTTTCTGGGGCAGTTATGCACCAAAAGGCATGAATGCCTGGATCTATTCGTTGATCGTTAACGGCGGATCTGCGCTGTTCAGTACCGTATTGGCGATTGTCGTTGTCGGCATTTTGTTAACGGTCGCGCCACAACTCTTTATTGCCAAAGATGGCAAGTCGCTTTCTACCAAAGCAGCTTAAGCCATCGCAGCATTCATAAAAATGACTGGCAGGTTCTTGTCTCCCCGTATTGTAAGGGGTTAGGCATCTAGGCCTTAAATCGGTTCCAAAGATGAAACAAATCTTTGGAGCCGATTTTTTTGTTTTCAAGAAAACTGAAGATGATTAGCGCAGCAGTTGCTGAATTTGAAGCGCTTTACGCAGCCAAATTTTCCCATTGAAGTTAGCGATGATTCAAGTTTTAGACACTGCAAGAATTAATATATCCAGTAAAATACGAACATTAATTTGGAATAAGTCTAATATAGTTCCATTTTACGGTTGAATGTTGTTTCTGAACGTGCTATTCTCAAAATATCTTAAAGAAAGCAGGGAACAAGATGCAGAAAGTAGCTGTGGTCATGGGCTCAAGCTCCGATTGGCCAACCATGCAACAGGTTGCAACGCAATTGACGGCGCTGGCGATCCCTTATGAAAAGCGCGTTATTTCGGCTCATCGGATGCCGGATAAGCTTGCGGAATTCGGTAAGCAAGCGGCTGATCAAGGCTTTGGGGTGATTATTGCTGGAGCGGGCGGTGCGGCTCATTTACCGGGGATGCTCGCAGCCAACACCCTTTTGCCTGTCATCGGAGTTCCAATCAAAACCCGAACATTAAATGGCGTCGACAGTTTGTTGTCGATTGTGCAGATGCCCGGCGGAGTGCCAGTCGGAACCATGGCCATCGGTGATGCCGGTGCTGTAAATGCTGCTTTATTTGCCGCTTCAATCCTAGCTTTGACAGATGAGGCATTAACCCAACGTCTCGAAGCCTTTCGTGCCGAACAGACCAAACGCGCCGAAGAAAGCGAGGCTGCACTCAAATGATTGATGTGGTGACGTCTCCGGCAACAATCGGCATTATCGGCGGTGGTCAGCTTGGTCGGATGTTAGCCCAAAGCGCCAAAACCATGGGCTATCGCGTTGGCATTTTGGAGCCGACTCCGAACTCACCCGCGGGTCAGATCGCGGACTTCCAAATTACGGCGCCCTACGATGACCAAGCGGCGTTGACCAAGTTAGCCAAGGAATCCGATGTTTTAACTTATGAGTTCGAAAATGTTGACTTAGCTGCACTTGAGACTGTCCGACATTTAACTCGCATCCCTCAAGGCACGGCAATCCTTGCAGCAACGCGTGACCGCATCAAGGAGAAAACCTTTCTTGAAACCCACGGCGTTCCAGTAACACCGTTTGCGGCCGTTGATTCACCGGCAACACTGAAAACCGCGATTGCCAAGATCGGCCTGCCAGCGATTCTGAAAACCACAACAGGCGGCTATGACGGACATGGTCAACAGGATATCAACACGTTGGTAGATGTACCGGCTGCGGAAAAGTTACTTGCGCACGGCCCCTGCATTTTGGAAAAACGTCAGCAATTCGATCGCGAAGCCTCTGTCATGATCACGCGTGATGGTCGCGATCAAGTCCGAGTTTTCCCGATTGTTGAAAATCGGCACAAAAATCACATTTTGCATCTTACCTTAGCACCAGCGCCGAACATTTCACCGGTGTTAGCGCATAAGATCGATGACTTGGCGACCAAAATTGCCTTAGGACTTGATTTACGCGGTGTGCTGGGGGTTGAGCTTTTCCTTGAAGGGGATAACGTCATTGCCAATGAGCTGGCACCGCGGCCGCATAACTCCGGCCACTATTCGATCGAGGCATGTAACTTTTCCCAGTTCGATGCGCACATTCTAAGCATCTGTGGCCTGCCAATCCCGCCGATCAAATTGAAGCAGCCAGCGGTGATGCGCAATTTGCTCGGTGACGACTTAACCCAGGCTAAAGCCAAGTGGCCGCAGCATCCCGAATGGCACATGCATGATTATGGCAAGGCCGAGATTCGCCCTGGCCGTAAGATGGGGCATATCACGGTGACCGATGATCGCAATGTTTTGGACATACTCAAACAAATGGAGGCAGCATGGTGAAGAAGACAACGTTACTGTATACCGGCAAAGCCAAGCAGGTTTTTGCAACCGAAGATCCGGATGTTTTATGGATGGCTTACACCAATCAGGCCACGGCATTGAACGGGGAGAAGAAAGCGCAGATTGATCATAAAGGTGAGCTGAATCGGGCCATTTCGACCTTGTTGTTTAAGGAGTTGTCCGCCGCCGGTATTCCAACCCACTACATTGATTCACCGGATGCCACCACAATGATCGTCAAAAAAGCGACAATGCTGCCGCTGGAAGTGGTGGTGCGTAATTATGCATCAGGACACTTTGTCACGAAATTCAATGTAAAGCCGATGATGAAGCTCGACCCGCCGATCCACGAATATTATTACAAGTCCGATGAACTCGGCGATCCATTCATGAACGAGGCGCAAATTTTTGCTTTACATGAAGCAACGCCTGAACAGTTACGCGAAGTTCGTTCATTAACCGACCGCATTAATGCCTATCTCACAAAACGCTTCAATGAAGTTGGCATCACCTTGGTTGATTTCAAGCTTGAATATGGAACGTTAAAAGACGGCACATTGGTATTAGCAGACGAATTGTCACCGGATAATTTCCGCTTGGTTGATCAACAAACAGGCGCGTCGCTTGATAAAGACGTTTTTCGCCAAAATCGGGGACCGTTAACGCCGGTATATCAAGAAGTGCTTAATCGACTACAAGAAAAAGGAGCTGCTCATGTTTAAAGCTAAAGTTTACGTGACCTACAAACCTTCTGTACTGGATCCCAAGGCTGAAGTCATCAAAACGGCCTTAAGCCGGATGGATTATCACAATGTTGATGACGTCTTGTATGGTAAATATTTCGAATTAAAGCTTAGCGGCACCGAAGCAGCGGTACGAAAGCAAGTCGATACGATTTGTGATCAGTTGCTTGCTAACGTCAATATGGAAACCTATCGCTTTGACTTGGAGCCAATCACGGAGGATGAGGCATGAAAGCGGCCGTTATTTCTTTTCCCGGATCCAATTGTGATCTGGATTTGCAATGGGCAGTTCAACAAATTGCCGGTGCTGATTGTGAATTGATCAAGCAGGATCAAACCGATTTAAGCAGTTACGACGTCGTGATGGTACCCGGTGGTTTTTCTTACGGTGATTATTTGCGCAGCGGTGCCATCGCCCGGTTTTCACCCGTCATGACGGCGCTAAAAGATTTTGCGGACGCTGGCGGGTATGTGCTTGGTATCTGCAATGGTTTTCAGATTTTAACTGAAGCCGGTTTGTTGCCAGGGGCCTTGCAGTGGAATCGCGATCTAAACTTTATCTGCGAGCCGGTGGCGTTGACTGTTGATCGCGCGGACACGGCGTTTTCCAATCAATATCAGGTCGGTGAACAGTTGACGTTGCCGATCGCCCATGGTGAAGGCAATTATTATGCCGATCCCGAAACGTTGGCGGAGCTCGAAGCTAATGGTCAAGTGGTGTTTCGATACATCGACAATCCGAATGGTAGTGTTCATGACATTGCGGGGGTGACCAATGCGGCGGGAAATGTTTTAGGGATGATGCCGCATCCGGAGCGTGCAGTTGAGGCCTTACTTGGTGGTACTGATGGATTAGGCGTCTTTCATTCGCTTATCCAACAAACGAAAGGAGCCGACATTCGTGGCACACGTTGAAATGAGTCCAACGGCCATTGCGGAAAAGAAATCCTATCTGGACTTGGGATTGACTGAGGCCGAGTATGAGCGTTTTGCCGAATTAATCGGCCATCAACCTAATGACACTGAAATCGGTTTGGCAAGCGGCATGTGGAGTGAACACTGTGCTTACAAATACAGCAAACCGATCCTGCGCCAGTTCTGGACCAAAAATGAACGGGTTTTGATGGGGCCTGGTGAAGGTGCCGGTGTCATTGATATCGGTGAAGGCAAAGCGGTGGTGTTTAAAGCCGAAAGCCATAATCACCCTTCCGCCGTCGAACCTTATGAAGGTGCCGCAACCGGTGTCGGCGGGATTATCCGCGACATTTTCTCCATTGGTGCTAAGCCTGTAGCGATGCTTGATTCACTGGCTTTTGGCGATCTTAATCAACCGCACACGCAGCATCTGGTTGACCGGATTGTTGCCGGCATTGGCGGTTATGGCAATGCAATCGGCATTCCGACAGTGGGTGGCGAAACCAATTTTGATGGCAGTTACACGCGCAATCCGCTGGTGAATGCGATGTGCGTGGGCATCATGGATAAGGATCAGATTCAAAAAGGCAAAGCTGCGGGCGTCGGTAATGCCTTGATTTATGTCGGTGCCAAAACCGGTCGGGATGGCATTAATGGTGCCAGCTTTGCCTCCAGTGAATTTTCGGATGACGAGGCGGCGGATCGCTCAGCTGTTCAGGTCGGGGATCCATTTATGGAAAAGCTATTGATGGATGCGTGCCTTGAGATCACCCAGCAACATCAGCAGGCGCTTGTCGGCATTCAGGATATGGGTGCGGCAGGGTTGGTTTCGTCCAGTGTTGAAATGGCCGGTAAAGCCAACAGTGGCATGGCCTTGGATCTTGACTTGATTCCGCAGCGTGAAGCCAATATGACGCCATTTGAGATTATGTTATCCGAATCTCAGGAACGTATGCTGCTTTGTGTTCGCGCCGGTTTTGAACAAGAAGTCTTGGATGTCTTTGCTGCCTATGATTTAGACGCAGCAGTTGTTGGCCACGTGATTGAAGGTCATCAATACAAACTTTATCATCATGGCAAATTGGTTTGCGATGTGCCGGTCAGCTCTTTAACCGATGATGCACCGGTTTATGAACAAGAGGCTAAGCAGCCGGAGCGTCTGGCTAACCCGGCACCTGATTTTGATCCGATTGTGACAGATCCGGTCGCAACCTGGAAAGCGATGATGGCGATGCCGACCATTGCCGACAAGTCATCCTTGTACCGGCGCTATGACGCGCAAGTGCAAACCAATACCGTGGTTCTTCCAGGCAGTGATGCCGCAGTGATTCGCGTGCGCGGGACGCATCGGGCACTAGCGATGACGACCGACAGTAAGGGAAGGTATCTCTATCTCGATCCGCAAGTCGGTGCCGCAATGAGTGTCGCCGAGGCCGCACGGAATCTGGTTGCCAGCGGCGCAGAGCCATTGGGCATTACCGATTGCCTCAACTTTGGCGATCCGACCAAGCCTGAAGCTTTTTATGAACTTGCCGAAGCAGCTAAAGGCATTATTCAGGCAACCAAAGCGTTTAACGCACCGGTGATTTCCGGTAATGTGTCACTGTATAACGAAACGAATGGGCACGCGATTTATCCGACGCCGATGATCGGGATGGTGGGGCTGATTGAAGATCTCAGCACCATCACGACAGCAGCCTTTAAGCACGCCGATGATTTGATTTATCTGGTTGGTGAAACGCATGGCGACTTTAACGGCAGTGAGTTGCAAAAACTTCAAACTGGCGGCGTTTCCGGTCGATTGTTCGATTTTGATTTAGAAGCAGAACAGACTAATCAAGCGTTCGTCTTAAAAGCGATTCGGCAACATTTGGTGACTGCCGCCCATGATTTAAGTGATGGTGGGCTGCTGGTCGCACTCGCAGAAATGGGCTTTGCCAATGGTCTGGGCGCCAAGATTAAGGTGACGTTGCCAACCAGCTGGGGCTTTTCCGAAACCCAAGGCCGCTTCTTGATAACGGTGGCACCAGAAAATCAGGCAGCATTCGAAGCCTTAAACGGTTCGGCCAAACTGATTGGCCATGTCCAGGCAGCACCACAATTCGACGTCACAACGGTCAGTCATCAATTTTCGGTGGCCTTGAGCCAGCTGCAAACTGCATTTGAGGAGGCACTCCCATGGTACATGAACCAAAAGGCTTAAATGAAGAATGCGGCGTCTTTGGCATTTGGGGCAATCCCAACGCTGCCAGTATTACCCATCTAGGCCTGCACACGCTGCAACACCGTGGACAGGAAGGTGCCGGCATCGTTGGTCTCACCAAAGAAGGCATGCGGCGCCATTATGGTTTGGGACTGCTAAGTGAAGTGTTTACTAACACCGATCAGTTGCGGCCATTGATGGGTCGGGCTGCTTTAGGTCATGTTCGCTATTCAACAGCAGGCGGTCGCGTTCTGGAAAATATCCAGCCGCTACTTTTCCGGTTTTCTGATGAGTCAATCGCGTTAGCGCACAATGGCAATTTGACCAACGCGATTAGCTTGCGGCGGGAACTTGAAGATCAAGGTGCCATTTTTCAATCGACTTCGGATACCGAAGTGCTCATGCATTTGATTCGTCGCCAGGTCGACAAGCCTTGGTTGGTCCAGCTAAAAACGGCACTGAATGAAGTACACGGTGGTTTTGCGTTTGTTTTGCTGACCGAGCATGGCTTGTATGCCGCGGTTGATCCCCATGGCTTTCGGCCGATGGTGGTTGGCGTGATGCCTGATGGCGGGTACATCGTATGCAGTGAAACGGCTGCCTTGGATGCAGTGGGGGCCGACTTTGTTCGCGATGTTCAACCCGGTGAATTAATTACAATTGACGACGCCGGGTTGCATCTTGATCATTTCACGACAGATACCACGCTGGCCGTTTGCTCAATGGAATATATTTATTTTGCCCGTCCGGATTCTGACATTCATGGCATCAACGTTCACCAGGCGCGAGTACGCATGGGTGAACGTTTGGCTAAGGAACAACCGGCAGACGCCGATATCGTTGTCGGGGTGCCTAATTCGTCCCTGTCAGCCGCGATCGGTTATGCTAAGGCCAGCGGGATCCCCTATGAAATGGGACTGGTCAAGAGCCAGTATGTGGCGCGGACATTCATTCAACCGACGCAGGCCTTGCGTGAAAAAAGCGTCAAAATGAAGCTGAGTGTCATTAAGCCCGTCGTTGCCGGGAAGCGGATCATTTTGGTCGATGATTCGATTGTGCGGGGGACCACTTCCAAACAAATCGTGAAGTTGCTAAAAGAAGCCGGCGCTGCGGAGGTCCACCTGCGTATCGCCAGTCCGCCGTTGCGGTTCCCGTGCTTTTATGGCATTGATTTTCAAACGACTAGTGAATTGTTTGCGGCCAATCACACGGTTCCGGAAATGCGTGATTTGTTGAATGTGGAGTCGCTTGGTTTCTTATCGACACAGGGGTTGGAGGATAGCGTTGGCTTGCCGACCACGGCTCCGAATGGCGGGTTATGCGTGGCTTATTTCACCGGAAAATATCCGACGCCGCTTGACGATTATGAATCCGACCTGAATAAAGAAGTTGCGTCACTCAAAGTTAATGTTGCGGAGGTTAGCGCATGACAGATTACAAAGACGCCGGCGTTGATATTAAAGCCGGTGACGAAGCGGTGCAACGAATTGCCGCGTTAGCCAAGGAAACAACGAATGAAAATGTGTTAGCTAGTGTTGGTGGCTTTGCGGCGGCATATCGGTTGCCGTCTGTCCCGCAGCCGACTTTAATCAGCGCCACGGATGGGGTTGGAACCAAGTTGCTGTTGGCCTTGCAGTGCGATGCGCATGAAACGGTTGGCATTGATTTGGTGGCGATGGTGGCCAATGACTTGCTGGCGACAGGAGCACAACCGTTATTTTTCCTTGATTATATGGCGGTGGATCATTTGGATGTTGCGCGGGCGGAATCCGTGGTTCGCGGCATTGCGTTTGGTTGCCAACAGGCCGAGATGGCGCTCATCGGTGGCGAGACCGCTGAGATGCCGGATATGTACCCGCAACATCACTATGATTTAGCTGGGTTTGCGGTTGGCGTTGTTTCGGCACCAAAAAGATTGCCGCAGGATGTCGCTGCAGGTGATGTGTTAATTGGCTTACCAAGTTCCGGTGTCCATAGCAATGGCTATTCGTTGGTGCGGAAATTATTGGCCGAAACCGATTTAGGCAGTCAGACACTTGAAGATGGCTCTGAAATGATGCAAGCGCTCATGCGGCCAACGCGGATCTATGTCAAGCAGGTGTTGCCGCTGATGCAACAGGGTTTGATTCATGCGGCAGCGCACATTACCGGCGGCGGGATTACCGAGAATCTGCCACGAGTGATCCCGGATGGCTTAAGTGCCCACGTTGATCCGCAAGCATGGCGACGGCCGGAACTTTTTGATCGTCTGCAACATGCCGGTCATTTGAGTGAAAGCACGATGCGGATGACCTTTAATCTTGGCATCGGTATGATTTTGGTAGTCGCTAAGGAATCGGTTTCCGCAGTACAGACAGCCTTGCCAAGCAGTAAAGTGATCGGCGAAGTTGTCGCAGACCCAGCGGAAAAGATTCACTGGCAGGTGGCAGGCGAATGAAAGCATTAGCTGTTTTTGCATCAGGGAACGGAACCAATTTTGAAGCATTGTTTGAGGCTTCGCAGGCGCAGGATAGCAATTTTCGTATTGTGGTGGTGGTTTGTGATCGGGCACGTGCCCCGGTGATTCGCAAAGCAGCTCATCATCAGATTCCAACCATTGTCGTGAATTTCAAGGACTATGCCGATAAAGCGGCAGCCGAAGCTCATATTTTGACGGCGCTTCCGCCAGTCGACGCGTTGATTCTGGCTGGCTACATGCGCATTATCGGTCCGACCTTGTTAGATGCATTTCCTCGGCGCATTATCAACCTGCATCCGGCACTGTTGCCAAGCTTTCCCGGGCGCCAAGGGATTAAGGATGCCTTTGATTATGGCGTGAAAGTAACCGGCGTGACCGTCCATTATGTCGATGCGGGGATTGATACCGGCGAAATCATTGCCCAGGATCCTGTTCGGGTACTGCCCGGCATGACATTAGCCGAATTGGAAGCCGCCATTCACCGTCAGGAGCATCACACTTTTCCGGAAACTGTCAAGAAACTCATTCAAGAAGGAGCGATTTAAGTGAAACGAGCATTGTTAAGTGTCTCTGATAAAACCGGTTTGGTACCTTTTGCTAAGGGATTGATTGAACGGGGTTTTGAACTGATTTCAACTGGCGGTACCCATCGTGAACTGGCTGAAGCAGGTGTTGCTGTGACCAGTGTTGAAGATGTGACCGGTTTTCCGGAGATGCTTGATGGCCGGGTTAAGACACTGCATCCTAAAATCCATGCCGGCATCTTGGCACGCCGCGATGATCCGAAGCATATGCAGGCGTTGGCCGATCATGACATCCAGCCGATTGACGTGGTGTGTGTGAATCTGTATCCGTTTGCCGAAACCATTAAACGGGCTGATGTGACCCGGGCCGAAGCTATTGAACAAATTGACATCGGTGGTCCTTCTGCTTTGCGCGCCGCGGCTAAAAATAGTGATAGTGTCTGGGCCGTGGTTGATCCAGCTGATTATTCAGCAGTTTTGACCGGCCTTGATCAAGATGATGCGGCGTTGCGGCAGAAACTGGCAGCCAAGGTTTTTGCAGTAACGGCGGCTTATGATGCCCAAATCGTTCATTACTTAGATCCAGAACCATTTCCGGAGCAATTCACACCGACTTACCACAAGCGCCAAGACCTGCGCTACGGGGAAAATAGTCATCAGCAAGCGGCGTTTTACGTTGAACCGGATCCTGATCCGACGAGTCTGGCGGCTGCCAAGCAGTTGCACGGCAAAGAGCTTTCGTACAACAATATCAAGGATGCTGATGCGGCTTTAGCGATGTTGCGTGAATTCAAGCAGCCGGCTGTTGTGGCAGTTAAACATATGAATCCTTGTGGCATTGGCTTGGGCGAAACGATCGAAGCTGCATGGGACAAGGCGTATGCGGCAGATCCGATGTCGATCTTCGGTGGCATTATCGCGCTGAATCGGCAAGTAGACTTGGCGACTGCCGAAAAAATGCATAAATTATTCCTTGAAATCATCATGGCGCCGGGCTTTGACGATGATGCCTACGAGATTTTGGCTAAGAAGAAAAATGTGCGCTTGTTAACGATTAATACGGCCGATGTGCCAGAAGAACTGGGCACCGAAACGGTTTCGATTTTCGGCGGCCTACTGGTACAGACGCGCGACGATAAGACGGAAACCCCTGCGGACATGACCGTTGTGACCAAGGTGCAACCGACTGCTGATCAGTTAAAAGCCTTGGCGTTTGCGCAAACCGTGGTTAAACACGTGAAGAGCAATGCGATTGTGGTCGCCCAGGCAGATCAGACGTTAGGCATTGGCGCCGGTCAAATGAATCGGATCGGGTCAGTCGAATTGGCATTGACCGAGGCGCAACAAAACGACAACTTTGCCGGCGCCGTCATGGCCAGTGACGCCTTCTTCCCAATGGACGATTGCGTTGATTACGCGGCAAAACACGACATCAAAGCCATCATTCAACCAGGCGGCAGCATCCGCGACAAAGACTCCATCGCCAAAGCAGATGAATACGGCATCGCCATGGTAACAACGGGTGTGCGGCACTTTAGGCATTAGAGCGGAGAGCGTGAGCTGGCGCGGTTAGAAGTCGGAGTATAAGTGGCCTTAGGCGTGATGGCCCGAACTTGGCCATTACGCCTAAGGTCCTTATACGTAGACTTCTGCGCCAGCGAACGCGTTTTGGCGCCAGAAAGCTGCAGTGCAGGTCTTGGGCCATTGCGGTCAAGGTCCTTACACGCAGGTTTCTGGGCTGGCGAACGCGTTTTGGCGCCAGAAAGCTGCAGTACTGGTCTTGGGCCATTGCGGTCAAGGTCCTTACACGTAGGTTTCTGCGCCAGTGAACGCGTTTTGGCGCCGGAAAGCTGCAGTATCGGTCTTTGGTCATTTATGCTTAAGGCCCTTACACGAAATTTCCACACCAGCAAACGCGTAAACACTACCCTCATCACCCACAAATATGCGCCCATACGCGCGAGGAGGTTTTATGAAACAGGTTCTTGTCATTGGCGGCGGTGCCAGAGAAAGTGCCCTTGCGCTAAAATTCAACCAGTCGCCACAAGTTGACCACGTCTATGTGGCACCCGGTAATCCGGCTATGACGCTTTTAGGCGTTGAGCCAATCGGTATAAAAGAAGCCGAAGTGCCGGAACTGATTCAGTTTGCCCGGGATCATCAGATTGATTTGACGTTTGTCGGTCCTGAAGTACCCTTGGCGGCTGGCATTGTCGATGCTTTTCAAGAAGCTCATCAGCCAATTTTTGGCGTGACAAAAAAACTCGCCCAACTCGAATCCA
Source organism: Lacticaseibacillus huelsenbergensis (assembly GCF_029726355.1). Lineage (NCBI taxonomy): Bacteria > Bacillati > Bacillota > Bacilli > Lactobacillales > Lactobacillaceae > Lacticaseibacillus > Lacticaseibacillus huelsenbergensis. Next base: position 3,003,123 of record NZ_CP120687.1, on the reverse strand, counting down.
GTAAGACGTTTGCCAAAGACTTTATGCACCGCCACCATCTTCCGACTGCTGCCAGCAAAACCGTCCATAGTGAACTGGAAGCGCATGCCGAGGCAACGTTAATGGGATTGCCAATCGTCCTTAAAAAAGATGGCCTTGCCGCCGGAAAAGGGGTCATCATTGCCCAAGACGCTGCTGCCTTGGACGATGCGATTGATCGACTTTATGAGGGGCACCCAGATGCAACGGTGCTTCTAGAACAATACCTTGACGGTGAAGAAGCATCGGTAATGGCGCTTTTCAACGGTCAAAACCGCGTGATTTTACCTTTATCACAGGATCATAAACGCCGTTTTGCCGCCGATCGTGGTCCTAACACGGGTGGCATGGGCGCCATTAGCCCGCTACCACAGTTTACTACCGACCAAGTAAAGGCAGCTGAGGCATTAGTTGATACGACGTTGGCGGGGATGCAGGAGGACGGCCTCAGTGGGCAAGGCGTGATGTATATCGGCCTGATTTTTACCGCTGATGGTCCTAAAATTCTGGAATACAACATGCGCTTTGGTGATCCGGAAACACAGGTGCTGTTACCTCAGATCGAAAATGATTTTTATCAGTTGGTAACGGATTTGTTGAATGGTCAACAACCTGATTTGAAGTTAAATGGCCAAGCTTACGCGTGCTTTGTTGCGGTGAATCCGGATTATCCCGGTTCAGGATTAAAGCAGGTCCCGGTGATTGTGCCAAAAGACTGGCCGATTGGCACCTGGTTGCCAGCAGGCGTTAACCAGACGGAAAACGGCTGGGTTAGCAGTTCAGGCCGAATTTTCTCGGTTGTAGAGGCGGCATCAACGCTTTCTGAAGCTATTATGAAGGCTAAAAAGGCCATGGAAAGTATCCAAGGGGTTTTGGATTATCGCACTGACATTGGTTTCCATGCGGTCAAAGCCTGAAGAAAACAATCAGCGGTAAAACCTGATTTTGGCGAATAGCATTAACGAAATAGGCACTGTGACAGTTTCTTGTCGCGGTGCCTATTTGCATGTCCCTTTTTTCAGTATGCGCAGGCACTTCCAAATAAAATTAAAAAATTGATATTGACAATCATCGTTTACAGTTGTAAATTATAAGTGTTGAAAGATTACAAGTGTAAACGGAGGCAATTATGGAAACACCAACAGTCGACATCTCCCAATCGGAATGGGAGGTCATGCGTATTATTTGGACACTCGGACCTTTAAAAAGCAGCACGCTTGCCGCCATTTTGACAGATAAAATGGGCTGGAAGGTCGCAACCACTAAAACTTTTTTAGGTCGCCTAGTCAAAAAAGGCGCACTTGTAACGGAAAAACAAGGTCGTGAATTTTTGTACCATGCTACGGTCGGCGAGCAAGCATCCATGGATGCAGCAGTGACTGAGTTATTTAGCCATTTATGCCAGATGAAAATAGGCAAGACCTTGGATCACTTGATAACGCACGTGACTTTATCAAAACAAGACATCAACGACCTACAACAAACATTGACAGCCAAGTTACCGGATGCACCGGCAATGGTCAGCTGCAATTGCTTGCCAGAAGGGTGTAAGGAGGAAGTTCATGAAGGATAGTAAGATGGAACATGCAAACGGAACGACTGGAAAAACCAGTAATATGCAACATGATGACATGGCGGATATGCCAATGGACCATGAACAGATGGGACACCAAGCTGGTATGGAAACCATGGCCATGGACCAAGGAACCATGGCTCATGGGCAAATGAATCATGGCGACATGCATATGAGCCATGGTGACATGAGCCAGATGGATATGCATCACGGCGATATGTCGCATATGGACATGGATCACGGTGGTGGTCATATGATGCATATGGGCAATCTCAAGCAAAAGTTCTGGGTCAGCCTGATTGTGATGATTCCAGTGCTGTTACTTTCCCAGTTTATGGGGATGAATATCCACTTAGGCGCTTTGCAACTACCGATCGTATTTCCCGGATCTGACTGGCTGGTTCTGATTTTATCGTCATTTCTGTTCTTCTATGGTGGCTGGCCATTTTTGACCGGAGCTAAATCCGAATTGCAACAGCGGCAGCCAGCGATGATGACGCTGATTGCAATGGGCATTACCGTTGCTTATGGTTATTCACTTTACGCGTTTGTGATGAATCATTTTATCGCGCCGAATGGTATGGTCATGGATTTCTTCTGGGAACTGGCAACATTGATCGTGATCATGCTGTTAGGGCACTGGATTGAAATGAATGCGGTCATGGCAGCGGGCAATGCGGTCGAGAAACTCGCGGCGTTGCTGCCAAGCCAAGCGCATGTCGTGCATGGCGATCACGTGATGGACATGCCGTTAGCAGAAGTTCAGGTCGGCACGCGTTTGCGCGTCCTGGCAGGTGAACAGATGCCGGCTGATGGCCAGATCGTCAGTGGTAGCAGTAGTGTGAATGAATCCCTAGTTACCGGTGAAGCCAAAGCCATTCATAAAGCTGAAGGCGATCGGGTCATTGGTGGATCAGTCAATGGTGATGGCGTCATTGAAATCAAAGTAACCGGTACTGGCGAAAGCGGCTACCTGTCGCAAGTGATGAAGCTGGTTCAAAGTGCCCAGGCCAATAAGAGTAAGGCAGAAGGGATGGCCGACAAAGTTGCTGGCTGGCTTTTCTACGCAGCATTAGCAGTCGGTATTCTGGCATTCTTCATTTGGCTATCAGATGGAGCGGCAATTGCCTTTGAACGCATGGTCACCGTTTTCATCATTGCCTGCCCGCACGCACTGGGACTGGCAATTCCATTGGTCATCGCGCGTAGCACCAGTATTGGCGCAACCAATGGCTTATTGATTCGTAATCGTCAGGCACTTGAAACTGCCAAACATGCGAAGTTTATCTTAATGGACAAAACCGGTACGTTGACTGAAGGTAAATTTACCGTTGCCAAAACCGTTGCATTTGCCAATCATGATGAAGCTCAAGTCTTAGCCTTGATGGCCGCACTTGAGAGTCATTCAGAGCATCCACTGGCAACCGGTATTAAAGCCGCGGCTAAGGAACAGCAATTAAATGTACCTGCTGCTCAAAATGTTCAGGTACTCAAGGGTATCGGTCTTCAAGGCGAAGTTGATGGCCAAGCTTATACCATCGTCAATGCGCGTTACTTGAAAGACCATCAGTTAAGTTATGATCAGGCCCAAGCCGATCAGTTGGCGGCTGCCGGGAACTCATTGTCCTTTTTACTACAGAAGGATCAGGTTTTAGGGATGGTAGCTGAAGGCGATCAGTTGAAGCCATCAAGCAAGCCATTCGTAGCGGCCTTGAAGCGTCAAGGGATCACACCAGTTATGTTGACTGGTGACAATCATGAAACAGCCAAGAAAGTTGCCGACCAGCTGGGGTTAACCGATTTTCAGGCAGAGCTCAAGCCTGAAGATAAAGTTGCTCAGGTCAAGGCTTATCAGCAGCGTGGCGTTGTGATGATGGTCGGCGATGGTGTCAACGATGCGCCTAGTCTGGCTCAAGCAGATATCGGGGTAGCAATCGGTGCTGGTACCGATGTTGCCATTGATACGGCCGATGTGGTTCTAGTTCACAGCGACCCAGCTGATATTCTTAACTTCTTATCGCTGGCAAAGGCGACGAACCGCAAAATGGTGCAGAACCTTTGGTGGGGAGCTGGCTACAACATTTTAGCCATTCCTTTGGCAGCGGGTATCCTGGCGCCGATTGGTTTCATTCTCAGTCCGGCAGTCGGCGCGGCGATCATGTCGTTATCAACGATCGTGGTTGCGTTAAATGCCATGACGCTGCATTTGAACCGTGCTTAGAATAATCAAGCTCTGATATGAATACCGGCTCGCCATCAAGATATAGATGACAAGCCGGTATTTTGTGTACAACTAATACTATATATTGGGGTTAAAAGATGATACGATAAAAAAAGACTTACCAAACAAGGTGCCGGTTTACCGACCAGCACTTCGGTAGAAACCAAGTCTTACACAGCATCGCTACAATGACTTCAGAAAGAGGCAGATATTGTTATGACCACCAATCGCTTACCACAGAATCCTAAACCTAAGGAATGGCTCGCTAGCGACCTTTCCCAGCAACGTATTGCGGATTACAAACCATTTAACTTTGTGGATGGCGAAGGCGTGCGTTGTAGTTTATACGTATCTGGCTGCCGGTTTGCCTGCCCCGGCTGTTACAATCGGGTTGCCCAGAATTTTCGATATGGGAAACCTTACACTCAGGAGTTGGAAGATCAGATTATTGAAGATCTCAGTCAGTCGTATGTACAAGGGCTGACATTATTAGGCGGCGAACCGTTTTTGAACACGCAGGTATGCATTCGGTTGTGCCGCCGGATTCGGCAGGAATTTGGCCACGACAAAGACATTTGGAGTTGGAGCGGGTACACATACGAGGAACTGATGCAGGATTCCGAAGATAAGTTGACGTTATTAGGGCTCATCGACATCCTGGTCGACGGCCGCTTCTTACTGGCACAAAAAGATTTAACCTTACAATTTCGCGGCAGCGCCAATCAACGCATCATCGACGTGCCGGCAACGCAAGCGGCTGGCGAGATTAAACTTTGGAAGAATCTTATTCGGTAACATCACAAAAAGAACGAGTGGCTTTCTGCAGGAAACTGTATGTCAGAAGTCACTCGTTCTTTTTTGTTGGATTTTGCTGACTAAAAGACGCATTTAACTATTAGAAGATTGCTCGCGGGTGGTTTTGGGATGATGAACCGTTTGGCTTGGATCGCTGTAATAGCTGACATATGGAAAATGAATGGTCACGGTGGTCCCTTGGTTAATCACGGACGTCAGCGTCAAATGATGGCCAAGCTTTTCGGAAAGCTTTTCCGCCAAAAAGAGCCCCAAACCGGTTGATTTGTGATTTGATATCCGCCCATTGCTCCCAGTAAATCCCTTTTCAAACACGCGATGTTGTTCATCTTTAGGAATGCCAATGCCAGTGTCGGTAATCATGAGCTGGGTTTCTTTGCCAGTATTGCGGATGGTGGCACTGATGCGGCCGCCTTCCGGTGTGTATTTCACGGCATTCGAAATTAGTTGCGCCAAAATAAACCGCAGCCACTTATTATCGGTTAGCACGGTTTGATCCTCGCCATTGAGCTTAAATGACAGGCGTTTGTTGATAAACCCATTCCGTTGACTGGCGACGACATCATTCACAAGCGGCTTTAACGGCGTGTTGTGCAGCAGATAATCTTTGGAAAAACTGTCGAGTCGGGAGTAGTACAAAACTTGCTCGACATAAAATTCGATCTGATCCAATTGCAAATTAAGATTATCGAGTTTGTCGTCCGGTACTTGCCCTTCAAAACTCTCAGCCAAAAGCGAAACCGCCGCTAGCGGCACTTTAATTTCATGGACCCAGGAATCAATGAAGTCTTTTTGATCTTGTTGCTGGGCTAATAAGGCGGTAATCTGTTGGCGATGCAGCGTCAGCATTTGGTTGTACGTATCGGCAACAACTTGTTCGAGGCCTGATTCGCCACCAGGCAGCGGCCAGTCCAGCGCCGCATCCTTGGCCTCTTGACGGTCATGAAGTTGGGCCGCAAACCGCCGAATTCGGCCAAAGTGAGCCACAAAAAAAGCGCTCGCAACAAGTGTCACTAGTAACACCGCATACCAGAGTGTTGACATTTTAACTCGATGTTGAGGATCCAGCCAGATAATGATGGCCGCTAACCCCACACATAAAATGTAACCGCCAATGGGCCACAGGTGGTCTTTGATGTAATCGCGAAAACGCATGGCAGCCTCCTAAGGAACGATATAGCCCTGACCGACTTTGGTTTGGATATAATCTTTTAAGCCGGCTTCTTCGATTTTTTTGCGCAACCGATTGATGTTAACCGTTAGCGTATTATCGTCAACAAAACGTTCATCTTGCCAGAGATCTTTCAGAAGACGCGAGCGACTGACAATTTGCCCGTGCTGGCGCATGAGAATCTGCAGTAATTTGTACTCGTTTTTGGAAAGATTGATTTCATTGTCATTCACCTGGGCCATGCCGTTTTTCAAGTTCAACATGAGGCCGTTGTGTTCCAAAACATCCGTTCCTTGATCGGCATAGTTATAGGTTCGCCGCAGCAAAGCATTGATTTTGGCGATCAAGACTTCCATCGCAAACGGTTTATTTAAGAAATCATCGGCGCCCATGTTCATGGCCATGACCATGTCCATATTAGTGTTGCGGCTTGAGATAAAGATAACCGGCACCTTAGAGACTTCGCGAATCTTTTGGACCCAGTAATAACCGTCAAAAACCGGCAAATTGATGTCCAGCAAAACCAAGTGAGGCTTTTCTTGCAGAAAATCATCGAAGACAGCGTTAAAATCAGTCACAACGACTGGTTCGAACTGCCATTTTTTTAGGTTGTCAGCGATCAGGCCGCTGATGGTCTGATCATCCTCTACGATCATGATTTTAAACACGTGATCAACTCCATTCCTGCACTTATCGTATAAGTTTTGGCCAGGAAGCACAAGCCGCGAGAACAGTTGCTTAATAAGAAAAATGCCGTTGACATTTACAGGATGTCAGTGAGGATGATGAACAGCAGTCAACAGTGGTTTTTGGTAGAATGATGACGGAGGTAAGCCATGGCAATTTTAGAAGTATCTAATTTAAGTAAAATCTTTGGACAGCGACATGATCGGGTTCGCGCTTTAAATGACCTTAGCTTTCAGGTTGCAGCCGGCGAATTCATCGGTATCATGGGGCCAAGTGGTGCAGGAAAATCGACGTTGCTGAATATTTTGGCAACGATTGAAACGCCTAGCACAGGTAAGGTCAAAATTGCCGGATATGATCTGGAAGCTTTGAATGAAAGCCAACAAGCTGCATTCCGCCGTGACCATCTGGGCTTTGTTTTTCAGGATTTTAATTTGTTAGACGATATGACGGTCGCGCAAAATGTCCTTTTACCACTGACGTTACAGCGTCATGTTCAACCAGATCGTGCTGAACGTCTCCGGACGGTGTCCCAGCATCTCAATTTAGACCCGTTATTAAAAGCATTTCCCGGCGAGTTAAGCATGGGACAGCGGCAGCGGGTGGCGGCTGCACGGGCGGTGATCACGCAGCCGAGCCTGCTGCTGGCTGATGAACCGACTGGAAGCCTTGACTCATTGGCAGCTACAGACTTTTTGCGGTATCTCCAGCAGTTAAATCAGCAGGAGAAAACCACAATTTTGATGGTCACCCATGATCCGTTTACGGCTAGTTTTGCCAGTCGGATTATTTTCATTAAAGATGGTGCGTTTTTTGCTGAAGTAACCCGCGGCAAATCCCGTGAACAGTTCTTTGATCGCATCATTGATATGGAAGCGACGGTAAGCGGAGGAGGCCATGCACGTGTGGCAACAGATTAAGACCAACCTTGTGCGACATCGGCACGAAGATGGCTTGCAGATCATGATCGCTGCGTTAATCAACGCCATTATGTATGCGATTGGCGCGGTGGCGAACAATCGGTTGATTTTAACCGATGCCAGCAAGCGCCTAGGCAGTCTGGATATTGTACCCAGTCTGTTAATGATTGTCATGGTCCTGCTGGCTTTGTTTTCGATCAGTTTCCTATTGTATTTAAATAGCCTGTTAATTGCCCGCCGTGATCAGGAGATCGGCTTATACCGACTTTTGGGATTATCTGGAGCCAAACTTGGCCTGACCGTGTTTATTGAAAGCTTGATTGTCGGTGCTATCGGGTTTGTGGCTGGTGTCTTGCTTGGACTTATTCTGTCGCCATTGTTAGGCATGGTGTTGATTCGCCTGATGGCCTTGCATACGCCGATTGGTTTTATGGTTTCGCCGTCAGCGTTGCTGGATGTTTTGACATTGATGGGCGTTGTCTATCTGTTAGTCGGTGCGGTTAACGCCATTTACGTTCAAAATCCACTTCGGCAATTCATTCGGCAACAAGATGTGCCGGTTGCGCCTAAACCGCAGACCTGGTGGCGTTTTTGGCTTGGCATTGGCGGTTTTACGTTACTGGTCGGTAGTTTATTAACCATGTTACGCCTGTTGCCGATTAGCGGCAGTTTAATGCGCTTGCTGCCATGGATCCCGGGTCGAATGATGCTGCCAATTTTATTGGTCGTAGTCGTGGCAGCTTTGTTACTGGGGCTATTTTTAGTCTTCGCCGACTTCCTTCCAGGATTGGTGGCGTGGTTTCAACGTCGTCATGAGATGCAGACTCGCAATGCAAGTGGGATTTCCCGTCATCTAATTATCAAACGGTTGCAAGGCAATGCCCATTCATTGTGGTTGACGACTCTTCTTTGCGCGGTGACGATTACGATGCTGGGCAGTTCCGTCATGCTTTTCCAATACAAGCAGGAGCTGGTGTTGCGCGAAATTCCAACGACTGTCGTGGCATCCGGTGTCGGCGTCGATAATGTGACCGACGTTTTGAAAAAAGCCAAGGTTAAGCCGACTCATGCGGTTACCATTTCGTCTAAATTAGTCTATGCCGAGATTCGGTTACGGGATCAGGTCGGGCAGGTTCGCGAGCAGCCTGGTGTTTACAATGTTGTTGCAATGCGTGATTATCGGCGGGCAGCACGATTGCAAAAGGGTTTAACGCCAGTTCGATTACGCCAACAGGAAGCTCAGCTAATGTTGCCAAACAGAACCGGATTTCGACCGGTTGGCGCGCGGCGTAATCCGGATCGGGCGATTATGTTACCAGGCAGTGATACGTCACTTCGGCTCACCCAGACAACCAATCTTTTTCCAACTGGCAGTAACAACTATTTTGATCGGGGATTACTGGTTAGTGACCAGACATTTGACATGTTAGAAGGCACCCCGGACCGGCTATATATGGCTAAGCTGCCAAAAACCAAGACCGCGCGACGGGCACTGGCACAACTGCAGCATCTGGACAATAGCCAGAATCTACAGGAATACGTCAATATAGGTGACAATGAGCTGGCAGGCGATGATTTGACGGTCACTAATCGGGTGCGTACCAAAATGAACTTCTGGCGCAATCCGATCGGGCTGCAAGCATCGCAACAAAATTTCGTCAGTACGTTATATGGGTTTTTACTATTTTTGATCTTACTGTTAAGCGGCGTTTTTGTGGTTGCAACCGGCAGCATTTTATTGCTCAAACAAGTCATCGCCGTTCGTCAGGAGACTCGGCATTTTCAAATACTGAAGCATCTGGGGATGGATCCGCAACAGATTCGCCACACGATTTATCGCCAGGCGGGGGTTGTTTTCGCCGTTCCACTTGTATTCGGTATTATCATGGCACTGTGTGTAATCAGCGTGATGACCAATTATCTTGATAATCCGCCGTCGCGTTATCTCGGTCTGATGATTGCCATTTATGCCGGGATTGACTGGCTGTTTTATCAGGCGACTGTGCATGTCATGATTCGTATGGTTGATGGGCCGGTTAGCCGGTGGGTTAGCGACTGATGAAAATGCATCAAAAAGCACCAGAATGACCAGCGAAGATCAGCGATAACGGTGGTTAGTTATTGGCGATCGGTTCTGGCAAATTCTGGTGCTTTGAGGTTAGACGAATACTTGCCGGCTCACAGGACTGACATGTTAAAAATTTTCCGGCTACATGACCGGCTCGGCTTAATCTTTTTGATGGGGGTCAATGACGGTATACCCCGCTTCATGAAAGCCATTAGCCGAAGCGGCGCGGCGAATGAACTCCTTGACTGATGAGAGTGCTGGGGTATTCTTGAACTCGTAGTAGTCATTGCTGGATTGCCAGACAGAAACCATCAGAAAATTATCAGGGTGTTTGACTTCTTGCGCCAACAGGATGTGATTTTCCCCAAGCAAGATGTCGTGGTTATCGATCAATTGTTTGATTTTTGATAAGAACACTTTGACATCGTCCGTGTCCAAATTAAAATACATGAACTGCACATAGCCGTTTTGTTCGGTTGGGCCTAAGCTCGTAATGATGTCGTAACGCAATGGCGCACTGAATGTCGCCCGGCCACTCGGATCGTAAATCATGTAATCCAGGCCGCTTTGTGCCGGTTTTAACAATTTTAGTTGGGGATCATGGCGCTCATCGAGCAATTTGACAAGGAACGACTTACTACCGAAGACTGTTTGTATTGTGGACATACCGACCACCTCCACACTTATTATAAACTTCTTAGCGGCTTTTCAGGTTGAAAGGGAGGAAAAACTAAATGAAATTGACAGTTTTAGGTTATCTTGGCGGTTATCCGGATGCCGGCCACGCGACCAGCACCTACTTAGTTGAAAGCGGCGATTACCATTTATTAATGGATTTAGGCAGTGGCGGTCTGCTTGCCTTGGAGAAGGTTTTTGATCCATTGCAACTAGATGCGGTTTTGCTAACCCATTATCACCACGATCACACGGCGGATGTCGGGGTGTTGCAATATTATTATCAGTTGCGGAAGGGGACCAAAAAAGTCTCGCCACTGCCAATTTACGGCCACACGATGGATCCGTTAAACTTTGGCAGTCTAACCTTTGGCCCATTTACGCAAGGCATGGGCTACTCCGCTGACAGTACCTTGCATTTAGGACCGTTCACGATCACGTTTCTTGAGACGCAGCATCCAGTGCCAGCCTTTGCTGTGCGCATTGTTGAATCAGGGACCAATAAAGTGCTGGTCAACACAAGTGATACGCGTTACTTTCCTGGATTGATACCGTTTACAAAAAGCGCCGATCTCTTGATGGCAGATACCAATTTTCTGGCGGATCAACCGACACCACGATGGCATTTAACCGCACCTGAGGCCGGCCGCTTAGCAAAGGATGCCGACGTAAAGCAACTCTTGTTGACACATTTGCCGCAACAACTCGACCTTGATACCTTAAAGCAGCAGGCTGCAAAACAAGCAGTGGGCATACCAATTTTGTTGGCGGCAGATGACTTGACAATTAATGTCTGATAGTGATCATAAATGTTCACTTAAAATGAGAACTAAATGTTAAAAAATTAGTTATTATAACTTGAGCTATTTTTCACAAGAAAACTTATAAAAACGTTGATTGTGCAGAGATCTACAGAGATTTCAAAAATGGATTTTCAATTTTTAAAAATTATTTTTCTAAATATGATTGCGCCGCTTCGAGTCAATCTCGTATACTATACCTGTAGTTGAGAAGGATTCCTCGTCAAAGAAAAAGGAGCGAGCGCTCATGGTTATTTTATACACGTCCCCAAGTTGCACATCTTGTCGGAAGGCGCGCGCCTGGTTAAAGGAAAATAAGATTCCTTTTAAAGAACGCAATATTTTTTCTGATCCATTGAACGTTGATGAAATCAAACGGTTATTGATGATGACCGAAGAGGGTACCGAAGAAATTATTTCAACACGTTCGAAGATCTTCCAGGAGCTAGGAATTAACATCGATGATTTGTCGACCGGCACGCTAATTAAACTGGTAGCAAAATATCCAGGTTTATTACGTCGGCCGATCATGATGGACGACAAGCGTCTTCAGGTTGGTTATAACGAAGACGAGATCCGGCGCTTTTTGCCGCGGTCTGTGCGTACCTTGGAACTTCAACAGGCGCAATTATTGGCAGGATTTTAATTTGAAAAGTCGTGGTCTTTTACCCGCGTGACTGTTGTACTTACACAAGCTAGCAGCCAATCGGTCATTAATCATAAAACAAATAACAAAATTGTCTCGACACGCGTATAAGTGTTGGGGCATTTTTTCGTTTTGACGAAAGTTTTGGAGAGAATTTGGTTATGAAATGCGTTGACTGGCGCAGAAGTCTGCGTGAGGAGCTCAGTTGCAATGGCCAAGGGAGTATTGTAGGCAATCCGGCTCCGAAACGCGATCGCAGTCGCAGAAATCTACGTGTAAGGACCTCAAGCCTAAATGGCCAAAAACCAGCCATTTAGGCTTGAGGCCACTTACACTCCGATTTCTAAGCGCTCCTGCTCACGCTCTGTGCACTAGACTTGATCATAGCGCTTACGTGCGGTAGAATGCCTTGACGTAGTAAATCTGCTATAATGTAGTAAGTGGTCATGTGATGAACCACAGAACTCAGGGTTCCGTGACTAAAGTGAGGTGCAGCAATCATGGAAATGGAACGGATTAATGCAAATACGATCCGGGTCATGTTAGGTAACGATGATCTAGCGCAACGGGGGATTACGGTATTGGATTTGCTTGGCAATCACAAGCAGATTGAGAGCTTCTTTTACAGTATCCTTGATGAAGTTGACAAAGACCATACGTTTGCCACAAACGAGGCCGTGACGTTTCAGGTCATGCCAAGTCAATCCGGGCTCGAATTGTTGATCAGTAAGAATGGTCAAAAGAATGATGATAGCGACACCGGTTCTGATGATGACAGTACGGACACCCAAGTACCGGATTATATTCGTCAGCAGCTGCAGGGCTTAGACGCCAATGATCAACACGATCAGCAGGCAGTCGACGAAGGCGGTTATATTGACGCTAAAAAGGCTCCGCAAACCGAACTCGTTTTGAAATTAAAGGACTTTGAAGACTTTATCAGCCTTGCGCAGACGCTGCGTTTGGAAGGCGGAAAGAGCGACCTTTACCGGTATAAGCAAAATTATTACCTCGTATTAACGTTCTATCCTAATGAGATTTCCTCTAACGAAGCCCATGACGAAATGGCGGTTGCACTGGAATTTGGTGATCGTTCGCCACTATCATCCGCGGTTCTGTCCGAATATGGTAAGCGTTTGATGGAGACCAGTGCGTTAGAAACGGCACGTTATTACTTTAAATAAAATAGGTTCAGTAACTGAGCGATATTGATCGTCTAAAGAAAGCCGGCACCTTTTCCAAACTGGAAAAGATGCCGGCTTTTGCGTTGTCTGTGCTCAAAAGATGTCACTCGAGGCATTAAAATGGTGCATTGTCTTCGGTTGAAAAACCATTCAAATAATTCAAGAGCTGATCAGCATAACTAGGGTGATCATTCATCTCGCGCAACGTCGTCTTTAACAGGCGCAATTGATCAGTAATGATGCCGTCCGCATCCATGAACGTCATTTTCTGCATGTCATCAGGATCGTTAATGGTCCAAGCATAGACAGCTTGATGATGGTCGTGGGCTTGATCAGCAACCGTGGTAGAAAGTGTGGTTGATTCTAACGTATAGCCACTAGCCGGCGTTTCTGGGAAAACCAACGTATACGGTAAAATAAAGAACGTCTTAAGCTTCGGAACCCGTTGGCGCAGCGTCTTAACCACACCGTAATCAAGCGAATGGACTTGATCATGATTGGCTAATAAGCGTTTGGCATAACGTTTGATGAATCGATCCATCATTTGCGGACTGTCATGTGGCGTGGTTTTGATCTCTACTAGCAGTTTTTGATGAACCTGTTCAGCTGCGGCCAAATATTGGTCAAAGCTTGCGACCTTGGCTGCGTGGCCGTTTTCACGCGCGGTCAGCTGTGTGATTTCCGCCAGCGTCAGTTGATGGGGCGCAGCGTCTTTGCCAGTTAGAGCCTTCAGATTCTCGTCGTGCATGACGACAAACTGATGATCCTTGGTTTCATGAAGATCCATTTCGACATAATCCGGTTTTTCTTTGGCAGTTGCCAGAAGCGCCGGAATGGTGTTTTGAACCCCGTTGCCGTTATCGACGCCGCGGTGAGAGATCGTTAACGGCTGGGTGGTTAATGCGCCAATCAGGTAGGCATGATAAAACAGACTCGTTCCGCCGATAATCACCATGATTAAGGCAAATGCGCTCACTCTAAAAACCCAATTGCGTCGCCGCTTTGGTATTTGCACAACGTGGTCCTGACTGTCGATCAGATGAAACGTTTCCGCTTGCGAAGTCGCCAGTTGGTAAAGCATGACGGTGAAGAAGACCGTGATCAGCAACATGGCGACTTGCAAAAGGCCGAGATTAATCGTTGCACCCAGTAGTGACCACTGTTGCCACTGCTGGTCTAGATAGGTTTGAAAAGCATACAGGCCTGCAACTAGCAGGATGGAAAGCACTAATACGGGAATCACAATCAGGATAACTGCCCATAAAGTTCGCCAGGTTTGACCGCGGGTTGCCCGCCAGCTGCGAACCACCGTTGCCCGCGGTGATTGATCATTAAGGATCAGTGCGGGCAGTAAAGGCAAGAGGCGAATAGCCAGCCAAGTGCCCAATAAATAAAGCACCACGATCAAAACGGTTAAATACCACCGATCAAAAATATAATCGATGATGAAATCAGGAATCGTCAGTTTTGCCAATAAACTGGTTTTAAAGACGATGCTTGAAAAGGGGAAGATTAACACGAAGTAAGCAATTAAACTCAAAATGGTCGTGGGTGTCAGGCGCCTGGTTTTCCTAATAGTGGCGCCGGCCAGTTGCCTAAAGCTTAAGTGCGTTTGCCGATGAATGTTTTGAATGCCTAACAACAAAAATGCAAACTGCCAGTAGACAAACAACAGCAGTATCAGCCCGATTAGCAGCAGTAACAGTGCTGTAACCGGTTTGGCTGTGGCGATCTGTCCCAGGTTAGTCAAGGTAATATAGGGAACGTTTCCTAAGCGTAAGACTTGCTGGGCACCAAAGGTCAGCAACGGGATGATCGCGAGGCCAACGACCAAGTTGGTCACGCTAATAAGCAGAAAATAGGCGCCCCAGTGCCGGGCAAAGTCTTGACTATTGTGTTTAAAATATGCCCAGACTTTAATCTTTTCGTTCATGATAAGACTTTTAATTGTCCCTTGAAGTCACTAATGGCATTGTAGCCTTTAGTTTGCATCACGGCGCGTAACTCCCGAGTTAACCGCGTGAACGCAGCGGGGCCTTCTTCTTGCAAGAGGGTACCCACCTGCACAAGACTTGCGCCGGCCAGAATTAAATCGTAAGCATCCCGGCCGTTGGTCACGCCACCGGTTCCGATCAGTTGAATCTTAGGATCGAGGCGCTGCGAAAAGGCCCGGACGTTAGCAAGTGCGATTGGTTTGGTGTAAGCACCGCCGATGCCGCCAAAGCCACCCTTAGGCTTGATCAACGCCGTGTCGGTTTCCGGATCAATCATCAGGCCGTTGCCAAGACTGTTAATCGAATTGACGAATTTAAGCGGAAATTGATTGAGAATCGCTGCCATCTGGTCGAATTGTGCAAGGTCAAAATAAGGCGGCAGCTTAACGCCAGCCGGTTTGGTAAAGAAGCTAAAGAGATTAGTCAAAACTTCTTGCGTCCGGTCAAAGTCATAACCGGTCTGTGGCTTGCCGGGAACATTCGGACAGCTTAAATTGAACTCAACCAAACCGTTAAAATCTGAATCTTCAATGGTGTGGGCCATCGCCAGATTTTCTTCCATGGAAAGACCGGCAACTGACAGAAAAATCGGCTTGTCAGGATGGGCTTTTTGAAAGTTCAGTGCATAGTCCAAGTAATACTCGAGACCTTCATTAGGCAACCCCATGGAATTAATCGAGCCTAGTTCTAAGCGGGCATACCGCGGGCTGGGATTGCCAAGCCGCTTTGCCTGGGTCGCGCTCTTGGTAACCAAAGTTCCGGCATCGCTTTGTGCCAGTTCATCCAGTTCGTCTTTGGTGTAGCAACGTACGCCACTTGCATTCATAAACACGTTGTCAAATTGAAACTTATCAATACTTGTATGCAGATCAGTCATGTCCACACTCCTTCAATATTTGCTGTTCCCATTTAAGCATAGAAAAGCGCCAGAAACCAGTCACCGGCTCGCCAGCCAAACAAAAACGCCCCGGCATCGCGGAAAAGATGGCGTACGGAGCGTTAATCATTAAGTGAAGGCATTCAAAATCAAAGCAATTAAAGAAACCGCACCACTCATCAGCGTCAAACGACGAGCGCGATCAGGCGGCCGATGCCTAAGCATCAACACCAGCCAACTCAATAAACCGACAAAAGCTGAGAGAATACCAACAACAAAGACTGCCAACAAGATCATTTGAAAAGTTCGCATCTTATCAGTACCCTACAAAGCAACATTGTCATTTGGCGTCACCAAACCCGCAAGTTTGGCGGCCTTTTGCCGAATATCGTCTGGCGGTGTTTGCGGTAAGGTAAAGTGTGTCTCCATCTTATGGGGATCAAAGTCTGGCGTGACACTCACTAACGAGTAGAAAACGTTACTTGAAACAGTATCCGGAATATCTGACAGTGTATAGGCGCGGATCTCGGCTTCTTTTTTTGGCAGATGGCTTAAGAAATCAGCCAAGACCCGATATGAATAATAAACGGTTTCTTCATACGTTGTCCCGACTGCCTCAGCATTAGGGATATTAGGAAAACTGATGCGATAACCAGTTTTGGTTTTCTCGTTGCGCGCCACGAAATAATAGTGACGTCCCGTTTTTGCCATCTCGACCACTCCTCTTCTTTCCTATTATTATAGCACGGTGAGAAAGATTAACAACAAAATTACGCGTACTCATTTTTAAGATGTTTTCTCATTGAAATCATAGAAAAAAAGACCGATTGCGACTTTGCAAATGCGCATCGCCGTGATACACTTATATGCGTTGATTTGCGGTCGTAGTTTAGTGGTAAAACTCCAGCTTCCCAAGCTGGTGTCGCGAGTTCGATTCTCGTCGACCGCTGTATAGGTCCGAAGAGAAAGAGGATGTCAGGTTAATCGGCGTTTTGACAGTGAGATCGGCTAGTGCAAACGATCACGTCAGACCAGGCGGCGCGCTTTTGAGGATCAGTGTTTTGAGTGGACATATGTCAAGTAGAGTGGTACCGCGGGCAAAGGCTCGTCTCTTCGATAAGGGAGAGATGGGTCTTTTTTCGTGGCATCATCATTTTAGGAGGAACTTATGGATTTTAAAGAACTTGTTGTCAATGCCCTTAAACCAGCCTTGGCGGGTCAACTGGATGAAGCGAAGATTGCCGCGTTAGTTGAAACGCCTAAATCATCTGACTTAGGTGATTATGCTTTTCCAACTTTCTCATTAGCCAAAATTCTGCACCGGGCACCCAAAATGATTGCCAGCGATTTGGTGGAAAAAATCGATGCGGCGCCATTTGAACAGGTTAAAGCGGTTGGCGGTTATGTGAACTTTTATTTGGATAAGATTAGTTTTGCCCACGAAGTCCTGAAAGCTATTGCGCAGGAAGGCGAGCATTACGGCGATGCCAAGTTGGGCAAAGGTAATGTCCCGATCGATATGAGCAGCCCGAATATCGCCAAGCCAATGTCAATGGGCCATCTGCGTTCGACGGTTATCGGCAATGCGCTGGCCAATATTTTGGCAAAAGTCGGATACAGTCCTATTAAAATCAATCACCTTGGCGACTGGGGCACTCAGTTCGGCAAGTTAATCGTGGCTTACAAAAAATGGGGTTCCGAAGCAGCGGTGAAAGCCGATCCGATCAAAAACCTGCTTCACTATTATGTGCAGTTTCATGAGGAAGCCGAAAAGGACCCCGAATTGGAAGGAGAAGCACGGGCATGGTTCAAACGTCTTGAAGATGGCGATGACGAAGCACTCACGCTATGGCGCTGGTTCCGGACCGTGTCACTGGCTGAATTCAACCGCATTTACAAGATCCTCGGCGTAGATTTTGATTCTTACAACGGGGAAGCTTTTTACAACGACAAAATGGACAGTGTGGTTAAAACGCTTGAGGACAAACATCTGCTCAAAACCAGTCAAGGTGCTGAAATTGTCGATTTAAGCAAGTACAACCTTAATCCGGCGCTGATCAAGAAGTCCGATGGCGCTACGCTTTATATGACGCGTGACCTTGCTGCGGCAATTTTCCGCAAGAATCACTATCACTTTGTCCAAAGCCTGTATGTGGTTGGTAATGAACAGCGCGAGCATTTCCAGCAGTTGAAAGCAGTTTTGCTGGAGATGGGTTATGAATGGGCCAATGATATTCACCATATTCCGTTTGGTTTGATTACGGCGAATGGCAAGAAGCTGTCAACCCGCCGTGGCAACATTATTTTGCTGGAAAAGGTTTTAAACGATGCGGTTGATCTAGCCAAGCAGCAAATTGCCGAAAAGCACCCGGATTTGCCGAATGCGCAAAAGGTGGCCCATGAAGTGGGTGTCGGGGCGGTTATTTTCCACGACCTGAAAAATGAACGTTTGGACAACTTTGATTTCAATTTGGAAGAAGTGGTTCGGTTTGAAGGCGAAACCGGTCCTTATGTTCAATATACCAATGCCCGGGCGCATAGCATTTTGCGGAAAGCAGACATTGCGCCAGCGCCGGAAGTTGCTTTGGGCGATCCGGCTGCATGGGATGTTTTGCGGGCATTAGGCGACTTCCCAGCCATTGTTGCGCGTGCTGCCAAGGAGTATGAACCTTCCGTGATTGCCAAGTATGCCTTGCGTTTGGCCAAAGCGTTCAATCAGTATTATGCCAACGTCAAAGTTTTGGTCGAAGACAGTGAATTGCCGGCACGGCTGGCGATGGTGAAGGCGACCACGCAGGTTTTGGAGAATGCCTTGCATTTGCTCGGTGTGGCCGCACCGGAAGAGATGTAGTCCGTCAGATCATCGCGACTAGCGACAGCGTCATGGTGGAGGTATTGAGATGAACAAGAATGAACGGCAGGCAGCGTTGGCGCGGATCATCAATCAAAAGCCAATCGCCACCCAAGAAGAGCTTCTGGCGGCTTTAAAAGCGGCTGGTATTGATGCCACACAGGCAACGATTTCCCGCGATATTCGCGAAATGAAAATCGTGAAGGCACAAGATGCAACAGGAACGCTGCGGTATACGATTTTTCGTGGCTCGGCGGAATCACAACTGGAGCGTCTAGGCCGTTCGATCCGTGAAGTCGGCTTGTCAATCACCCGGGTTCAATTTATGAATGTTATCAAGACACTGCCGAGTAACGGTAACTTGCTGGCTGCCATCATCGACGATATCGATTTTGATCAGGTCGTCGGCACCATCGCCGGCCATGATACCATCGTGGTCATCAGTCCCGATGAGCGTCAGGCGAAGTGGTTTGAGGAGGCATACCGGCATGCTTTTGATCGGTGATGGCGGTGTTGTTTGGTTGAGGCGTGACGAGTTAACAAAAGACGTGGTTGAACCATAACTAATGACGACAATACAGAAGCGAACATACTTTCCAATGATTTGAGTATGTCCGCTTTTTGTTTTCCCAGGAGAATTTGCTAGGATTATTAAGATATCAGTGCCAAAGCGGAGCAATCGTAGGCCAGATGGGGCTCAGTGGTGAGATTGTACTAGCCGGGCGGTCTTCCCGGCGTAGTACAAGGCCGAGCTTAGAGCCTCTGCCGGTTTTGCAGAGGCTCTAAGTCGTGCCCACCACTCTAGCTTCGCGGTCGCCAGACCTGAGCTGGCCGGAGATTGTGGAGTTTGGCACGACTCGGAACTTATTACCTGAGCTTTTTTGATTGTTCAGAATTCACTAATCTATGAACGCTTTCAGAAAATTATGGCTCGACCTCGTCTTTCTATGCGACCGATCACCTAAAATGGCACCGGACTAGTGACGGTGAGTCGTTCGTCACTGAGCGGCTTTGTAAGGCGAACGCGATAGGCGTGCAGGCGCATTCGCGGTTCATCACTTGGCAATGCGTATAATGGATCACCGATGATTGGATAGCCGATGCTGGCGAGATGGACGCGGATCTGGTGAGTGCGGCCGGTTTCCAGGCGAAGCAGAACGGTGGCAGTTGTCGCCGTTTCCGCAATCCGTTGGTAATGAGTGACAGCCGGGGCACCGTCAGGACGAATCATGCGCTTGCGTTTGTCTTGCGGATCATGGCCGATCGGTGCGTCAATACGGCCTTCTTTGGGGATGCCGCGCTGAACCACGGCAAGATAGTCGCGGTGCATGGTTTTGGTCGCCAGCTGCCGATTAATAATGGCTTGTGCAAGCGGATTTTTGGCAATGACTAAAAGTCCGCTAGTCGCCATATCGAGCCGGTGCGTGATTAGCGCCGGTTGAGGGGCCAAGTAGGCCGCGGCCTGATTCATCAAGGTGCCGGTTTCGCCCGGCTTATTCGGATGGGTTTTCATGCCTGCAGGTTTGTCGACAATGAGTAAATTGTCGTCTTCAAAGCGGATATTGAGGTGAGGCGTTTCCGACACATAGGCCAGGCGAATCGGTTCGTCGTAAGTCATGGCGACACGGTCACCGGTGACTACTGGTTCGTTAAAATGGCGATAATGCCCATTTACCTGGATCGAACGGGCAACGCGCATCTGATGTTGCCGTTTGCGGGGAATCAACCAGGATTGAAGCTGATCACGCAGGCTGGCATGCGTTTTAGCAATGGCGACGGTTTGAAATAACAAGAGTTTTCCTCGTTTCCTTTGACCATAAAGTTTGCTTAAAAACCTGAAGCCGGGATTTAGGTAGCGCCTGGCTATGCTACAATAAATAAGATTCACAATAGGAGGGCAGGCATGGAATTTTTATCACGTGTCTGGCAGGGCATTCGGTGGTTCTTCCGCCGGTTTCAGGTGATTCGTTGGCTGATTTTAATCGGACTAACGGTCATTTTGGTTTTCTCTGCCTGGTTTACTTATAAAGCCAAAACCGCTGATGTTCAAAATATTAAAAGTACCTTGCAAACCAAAACGGTCATTTATGATGATAACAATGAAGAAGCAGGGACGTTGTATGGTCAAAAAGGGACCTATGTTGAGTTAAACGACATTAGTAAGCAGGTTCAAAATGCGGTGATCTCAACAGAAGATCGAACTTTTTATACCAATGGCGGGTTCTCGATTAAAGGGATTCTGCGGTCTGCATTCAATTACGTGATCCACCACGGTCAGATTATGGGTGGTGGTAGTACGATTACCCAGCAACTCGCGAAAAATACGTTACTGACGCAGAAACAGACGATTATGCGTAAGGCGCAGGAATTGTTCATGGCCATTCAGCTGAATAAAGTTTACTCCAAGCAGGATATCCTTGCCATGTACCTTAACAATGCCTATTTTGGCAACGGCGTGTGGGGCGTGCAGGATGCGGCGAAACGGTATTTTGGCAAAAATGCCAGTCAATTGGATGCCAGTGAAGGGGCCATTTTGGCAGGGATGCTGCGTAATCCCAGTTACTACAATCCTGCTGACCATAAAGACAACGCCATTTCCCGACGCAATGTCGTTTTACAACTCATGGTCGATAACAACAAGCTCACCCAGGCACAGGCCAATGCGGCCAAAGCCCAGTCGGTGCAGGTTGTCGATGCCTTTTCAACGGCGAATGCGCAAAAATATCCATCTTATTTCGATTCGGTTATTGAAGAAGCGCGGAGTGAAGGTATTAGTGTTGATGACATTCTGAACAAAGGTTATAAGATTTACACGAATCTAGATCAAACTTATCAGCAGAACCTGCAAACTAGTTTTGAGCAGAACTGGGCATTCCCGGCCGATGCTGCGGATGGTAAACAGGTTCAAGGTGCCTCCATCATCTTGGATCCCAAAACCGGTGGTGTGCGCGCAGTTGTGGGCAACCGTGGTGAGCATACCTTCTTAGGGTTTAATTATGCCACCCAGTTGCGCAATTCACCCGGTTCGACGATTAAGCCGCTGATGGTTTACACGCCCGCACTGGAAAATGGCTACCATTACGATTCGATTCTGAAAGACGAAAAGCTTAGTTATGGTAAAAATCAATATACGCCGACCAATGCTACGGGAACCTATTTGGGTACCGTGCCAATGTATAAAGCGCTGGCGGATTCGATTAATGCGCCGGCAGTATGGTTGTTAAACAAAATCGGCGTTCAAAAAGGGGTTTCCAGTCTTGATCGTTTCGGTATTCAACTCAAATCAAGCGACCAGAACCTAGCAGCGGCACTTGGCGGTTTGAAAAATGGAGTGTCCCCGCTCATGTTAGCGCGGGCGTATGCGGCGTTTGCCAACGGCGGTAAGCTGCCGACGACCCATTTTATCCGCAAAATTGTCGACGCGACGGGCCAGACGGTGGTCGATAATTCGAACCCGCCAAGCCGGCAGATCATCTCCAAAAAAGTGGCGCAGGAAATGACCAGCATGATGATCGGCACGTTCAACGAAGGCACCGGGTCGACGGCCAAACCATCTGGCTACACTATTGCCGGGAAGACTGGCAGTACCGAAGTGCCAAGCAGTTGGGGGTATGGTACAAAAGATCAGTGGGTTGTTGGATATACTCCTGACATTGTCAATGCGACCTGGATCGGTTATCCGACAACCGACAGTCAACATTTCCTGCAGGGCACAAGCACTTCTGGCGTAGCACCGTTGTTCAAACTTGAAATGTCCAAATTAATGCCCAATACCCCACAAACAGCCTTTGATACCAAGGATGCGGCACAAATGGCAAGTATTCAGACACCAGAAAAAAATGACGATATTTGGCAAGGAATTCAAGATGGTATCGATAAAGGCATAGACAGTGCCAAGCAAACTGTGGGAAAATGGTATGATAATATCAAGGGCTGGTTCAAATAGGCTCAAAAAAGTGAGGTAAAGTATGGCAAACGTTTACGACACCGCTAATCAGATGGCGGAAGATATCAAGAGCACTCAGGAATTTCAGGATCTCAAGAAGGCTTTTGATCTGTTGAAGTTGGACACCGTTGCTTACGGCTTGTTCCAACAGTTTCAGCAAAAGCAATACGAGATGCAGCAAAAGTCAATGCAGGGACAGGATTTCACGGATGAAGAAGTGAAATCGCTGCAGGCACTTGGCGACAAGATGCGCGACATCCAACCGATCCAAAACCTGATGGCCAAGGAACAAGGCCTGTCACAGATGATGGACGAACTGAATAAGATTATTTCCCAGCCGATTATTGATGTTTACCAAAGCAAACCTTAATCAGTTAACTGGGTCGGTGTAGGTGCTGAATTCGTTTAGGAACCTGCACTAGAAAAAGTTCCGGAGAGCGTTCTCTCTGGGGCTTTTTTATTTTGGCGACACGTGACGGGCAATTGAGACCTTCCTTGTACTTTAGGACCGACATCGGTATGATTTAGTTAGCTTGTATAGTAAAGGAAAAGGTGACAACCGTGGCAAAACGGCTTTTTGATTACCATAATGAAGAAGATGTGCGACTTCCCGTGCTGATTAAATCGGCTGAAGTTCGCGTGGCCAAGAATGGCAAAAAATTTATTGCAATGATTTTCCAGGATAACTCCGGCCATATTTCCGGGAAGTTCTGGGATGCCACTGCTAACGATATTGCTCAGTTTAAGGCGGGTGAGGTGGTACAGCTATCCGGGAAACGTGAGCTGTACCAAGGCAATCCGCAAATCAAGATTTATTCAATGCGCCTTGCAACGCAGGAAGAAGGCAATGACCCGAAAACCTTCGTCGAGCGGGCACCGGAAGCGCCTAATGCCATGGAAGAAGAGCTGAATAGCTTTATTTTTGAGATCACCAACGCTAACTGGAATCGCATCGTCCGCAAATTGATTAACGATCATAAAAAAGCGTTCTTCAGCTATCCGGCTGCCAAGTCGAATCACCACGCGTTTGCTGGCGGGCTTGCGTTTCACACGCTAAGCATTTTGCGATTGGCTAAAAGTGTGACAGCCCAGTATTCGAGTTTGAATAAAAGTTTGCTATACGCCGGATCCATTTTGCATGACTTAGGTAAAACCATCGAATTAAGCGGACCGATTTCGACGGATTACACGGTTCCCGGGAATTTAATCGGGCATATTGTTTTGATTGACGAACAAATCGTGCTGGCTGCGCATCAGCTTAAAATCGACATCAATGGGGAAGATATGTTGCTGTTGCGGCATGTTGTCTTGGCCCATCACGGATTGCTTGAATACGGCTCACCGGTTCGTCCGCAGGTCCTGGAGGCGCAGGTGTTACATGAGCTGGATGAAATGGATGCGTCCATCAATATGATGACCACCGCTTACCAGCATGTTGATCCAGGGACGTTTACCGAACGGCTTTTTGGCATGGATAACCGGCGCTTTTATCGGCCGACGAACGGTCAGACATTTCCGGATCCGCATTGATGCCATTAAGTAAAATGGACTTTCAAAAATAAAAGATACACAAAAAGGCTCGCGCCACGGCGCGAGCCTTTTGCTATCTTGCTTGGTCCTGTTTTTAGTTGGAAGTGCTTGAACTGCTTGAGCCGCTGCTCAGGTAGCTTGAAAGAACGTCTTTAAGGTCGTTATCCTTAATTGAAACGTTAGCCTTCTTCAAGACTTTGGTAATAACACCGTTCATCACGGTCTGATCACTCTGCCATGAAGTGTAAATCTGATTTTCCAGATCCTTCTTGTGTTCCTTCATGGTACCTTTCTTGCCGATGGAAATGGCACGAATGACATGGTACCCATATTGGGTCTTAACCGGTGTTGTCGTGATATCGCCAGGCTTTTTGAGCTTGAAGGCAGCTGCCTTGAAGGTTGAATCCAAGCTGGTATCCGTGTTATCGAAGGCAGTTAACTTACCACCTTTATTCTTGGTACCTGTATCGATAGAGTTCTTCTTAGCCAAAGCCTCGAAGTTCTTTTCGGTTGGATCCTTTTGATAATCGGAAATGATTTGCTTAGCTTCATCTTCGGTCTTAACCAAGATATGTTGTACCTGAATCTTTGGTTGGTACTTCTTCCACTGAGCTTCAATTTGTTTGGTCGTTGGCTTCTTCATGTCCTTTAAAGCAACTTCGGAATACAACGTTGTCCGGATTTGATCTTTGAAGCTTGATTCGGTGTAGCCGTTTTGTTCAAGCGTTGAATCAAATGAAGAACCATATTGCTTCTTCAGCTTGTTGAACTGGCTGTTGACCTTTTTGTCTGACACCTTGTTCGGGTATTGTTGTTCTAACGCCTTTAAAACGATCATGTTACGTAAGGTCGCTTGACCGGTGGTGGTCTTCTTCATGGCGTTATAATACTCATCTTTGGTGATCTTGGCACCCTTCATATTTGCAACAGTGCCGCTTGAACAGCCTGCTAAGGTCACTGCTACAAACAAGCCAACAACGCCGAGAATCCATTTTTTCATGCAATCACACATCCTAATCTAAAAAGTTTCTGTTTAACACTGCCGTCTACTATACCATAACTTATCGCCATACGCCGATCTTCACATAACTTTCAATAATCCGTCACGGCTTGGCGACAACTGCTTACGCCATTTTCAATGTTTTGGTTAAGGTTTTGCTGTAGACGTCGGTGCTTTGGTGCCAAGATCGCTGACTGCCTCATTGATCTTGTCGAGATGTTCCTGGATCGCGTCCGTGCGCGGTGCCGTTTCGAATTCGAAAGTTTCGACGCTGTTGGTAATGTCTTTCATGGCTGGCTTGAGCGTTTGATCAACTTCAGCGGACAAGTTCGTTAGCGTCTCACTGAGGTGGTTGATGCTTTGGCGAACTTGGGTGACGCCATTTGCAACGCCGTTAAAATAAGTAGCAATCTCCTGTTGCCGTTGCGGACCGGTTTTTTTGGCCGTTAATATTCCATAAATCGTACCGGCAACCGCGCCTAATAAAAAGCCGTGACGAAATTTCATGCTTGTGCCTCCAGCTGGTTGCGAATTTTGGCGGCAACGGCCTCAAGCTTGGCATTATCGTACTGAGCGCTGTGATCGCCGAAATGCATACCGAAGTCGTCTTGATCGCTGTAGCGAGGGATCAAGTGGATATGTGAATGAAAGACGCTTTGATAAGCAACTTTGCCATTATTGTTCAAAATG
Source organism: Lacticaseibacillus huelsenbergensis (assembly GCF_029726355.1). Taxonomy (NCBI): domain Bacteria; kingdom Bacillati; phylum Bacillota; class Bacilli; order Lactobacillales; family Lactobacillaceae; genus Lacticaseibacillus; species Lacticaseibacillus huelsenbergensis. The sequence continues at coordinate 2,977,459 of NZ_CP120687.1, read as the reverse complement.
TTCATGCCTTTGATGGCCGGATTGCTTGCCTTAATCGCCCGAGCAATTTTAGGCACCCGTTCAAAAACTGCGGCGGCTAGGTCGGTATCATACGCAAAAATATCGGGAACGTGTTTCTTAGGGACGATTAGCGTATGGCCCGGCGTAACCTGCGTGATATCCAAAAACGCCTTCACGACATCGTCTTCATAAACCGGAACGTTGGGAATCTCATTACGAACAATCTTACAAAAAATGCAATCAATCATGTCCTTGCCTCATTTCTGCTTACGCTTTTGTTAATAGAAACCTTGATTTCATGCTATCATATCCCTAACTGAAATTATACAGATAGGGACTGGTAAGATGACTTTAACAATTGATGGACTCACTGGCGGTTACGGCAATTTAACGATTCTCAAAGACGTCAGCTTCTCGGTACCTTCAGGCAAAATTGTCGGGTTAATCGGTCTTAACGGGGCAGGTAAATCGACAACTATTAAACATATTATCGGTTTACTGACGCCACAAACCGGCACGATTGACTTAGATGGTAAAACATTAAATACCGATCCAACCGGTTTTCGCGCCAGCCTGGCTTATGTTCCGGAAACCCCGGTGCTTTATCCGGAGTTGACGCTTCGTGAGCATCTTGACATGACGATCATGGCTTACGACCTCGATAAAGACACAGCCTGGCGCGAAGCCGATGCGATGCTGAAACGGTTCCGCCTTGACAACAAGCTGGACTGGTTCCCAGCTAAATTTTCAAAAGGTATGCAACAAAAAGTGATGATTGTGGCGGCATTTATGACGCATGCCCAATTGTTCATCATCGACGAACCGTTTACCGGCCTTGATCCATTGGCCATTCATGATCTTTTGGACATCGTCACGGCTAAAAAGCAGCAAGGGGCATCGGTGCTCATGTCAACGCATATCCTGGCAACCGCCCAGCAGTATGCTGACGAGTTTGTGTTGATCAAATCCGGAAAAGTGCGGGCGACCGGCGACATGGCCTCCCTGAAGCAACAATTCGGTTTGCAGGACGGCAGCCTGGATGATATTTACATGAAGATGACGGAGGAAAAAGCATGATCAAGTTGTGGCGAACCCGTCTCCGTCAACATGTGCAAGAACAGCAAAAATATTTGCGGTTGGTGTTTAACGATCATTTCGTTTTGATTTTGCTGATTTTGTTTGGCGGTGCGCTTTATGCATATAGTCAAATTGTTAAAACCCTGCAACCTTCTGGATGGCTTGCTTTAGGACTGGCTCTGATTTTCACCGGCTTTCTGAGCCTTGGTCAGCTGGCCACGCTTGCGGAAGCACCGGATCAAATTTTCTTGTTGCCAAAAGCCGAAGCCTTTAAAGCTTATTTGTTGAAGGCACGCCATTATAGCATGATCCTACCTGGCGTCTTGTTGACGTTTACGAGTTTAGCGATGTGGCCGTTATTTGCGCAGCTTGGTCAAGATCCGGCAAGCGGAACGATGGCATTGCTCGTGGCCTTGTGGTTGTTTAAAGATCTTGATTTGTGGCTGCAATTTTTACAGCGGTACCACCTGCCGATTCGCTGGCATCATCAGCGGCTCTTATTGCTTGGCATTGCGTTCATCGCTTTGTTTGGCGGGTTTTACGTTCATCCTGCCATAACACTTTTGGTGGCGTTAATCCTAAACCTTGTTTTTAGATGGCAGTTAAAATCGGTGCTTGACCAAGGACAATTGAATTTTTCCGCTTTAATTAGCTTGGAAGAGGCACGAATGGGGCGGCTGTATCGGTTTTACAATCTCTTTACCGATGTGCCTGGCTTAGCCAACAGTGTCCATCGACGCCGATATCTGGATGGCTTGTTGAAACTGGTCAAGCCCCAGCAGGCAACGACATGGCTATTCCTGTATTTGCGTGGCTTTTTGCGCGGCGGCGAATACCTTGGTTTGTATGTGCGATTACTCGTCATCGGTGCCGTGATCGTGGCCGTTTTGTCACCGTGGTGGCTGGTGCTGGGCTTTGCCATCTTGTTTCTTTACATGGTCGGGTTCCAACTGTTACCGTTTTATTATCAGTATGATGATATTGTCTTTGTGCATTTGTATCCCGTGGCGCCTGAGCAGAAGCCGGCTGCGTTTGAGCAGCTGTTAACGGTTTTGCTGTTGATTGAAGTACTGACATTTACGCTTGTGACACTTGTTCGGTTGCAATGGTTGGCAGCCGGGTCAATCTTCATCGGCGGGGGACTTTTCGTCTGGGCATTTACCCGCTGGTATGCGCGCATGCGGTTAAAACAGCATCACGTCATGATTTAATCCTGTTTGGCTGACAGCTCTAAGTCAAATCAAAAACGTTCGGTGGAAAATGAAAAGCCTGCGTATTTCGTCAGGTCAGCTGCAATTGGCAGTTAGTCTTGACGGGTAAATCGCAACTTAGTAATATGAAACGTGGACGCACGAGCGCCTGGGAGTGTCTTTTTGATGACTAGAACCATTCCTGCGGCCAGATATAAGGAGTAGTGCCTATGGAGTTTGAATTAGATGCCGGGTGGTCCCTGCAGCCTGCAGGCGGTTCCACCGGAAGTGCGTTTCTTGGGGTTTATGCGAATCAAAAATATTTCCTTAAACGTAACGCGTCACCATTTCTTGCGGCACTTTCAGTTGAACACATCACCCCGCGGTTGCTATGGACGCGCCGGGTCAGTACCGGCGATGTGCTAACCGCACAAGAATGGTTAGACGGCGAAACGTTGACCCGCGAGCAAATGATGCAGCCGGTCGTCGCCAGCATGTTAGCAAAGGTGCACCACTCAAGTTTATTAAAGCGAATGCTTCGCCAAGTTGGCGGTCAGGTGTTGGATCCTGATCAGTTACGCCAATCGTTGTTGCAAAACTTTCCCGAAAATCTCGCGGCCCAACCGCGAGTGGAGCAGGCACTGGCGGAGATCCAACGCTGGGTGCCGCGGGTGACCGTGCAAAGTGTCTGTCACGGCGACCTGAATCACAAAAATTGGCTGCGAGCGAACGGCCGCCTGTATTTAGTTGATTGGGAGCAAGTGGCGCTGGGCGATCCAGCTTATGATCTTGCCGACGTCATGGCGCATTATGGCAACCACGACACATGGCCGGCATTCTTAGCGGCTTATGGGGCAAACATGGATGATCATTTGCAACATCGACTTTATTGGTACAGTGACCTGCACTTATTAAGCGATATGAAGACCGCTGCGTTACATCAGCGATCGGATGAAGTGGCAAAAGCCCTGCGCCAGTTCGAAGTACTGCAATCCACACATTGAAGTGGTGCAACAAGTAGCAAATCAAAAGGCCTGTGGCAAAATGGCTTTGTCGCGGGTCTTTTGATTTGTTGAGCGTGAGCCGGCGCGCTTAGAAGCCGGAGCATAAGAGGCCTTGAACCTGAATGGCTGGGCTTTGGCCATTCAGGTTCAAGGTCCTTATGTGCAGGCTTCTGCGCCGGCGAACGCGTTATGGAGAACTGAGCGTGAGCCAGCCCGGTTAGAAACCGGAGTGTAAGTGGCCTTGGGCGTGATGGCTGGGCTTTGGCCATTGCGACCAAGGTCCTTACACGCAGGTTTCTGGGCTGGCGAACGCGTTACGGCAGCCACCAGCCCTAAACAAATATGCAAGTTAACTCAAAAAATCACCGCATTAAACAATACTCAAAGATAAGGAAACGATACCAATGCGATTACGTAACAAAACATGGGCCAAACCATTGATTGAGGCTCATCCAGAGATGATCCTCGTACGGCCAGAAAAAATGCCCGGTCAGTGGCAGACACGATTTGCTCAGGAGCAGCCACTATATCTTGAAGTCGGCTCTGGCAAAGGGCAGTTTATTGTTGCCATGGCTCAAGCCCATCCGGAATATAATTTCATCGCTTTGGAATTGCAGGAGGCGGCCATTGCCATGATTCTAAAGAAGCAGGTGGCGTTAAAACTGCCTAATCTTCAGCTCGTTTTAGGCGATGGCGCCGATTTAACTGATTATTTTGCTGATGGTGAAATTAGCGGTTTGTTTTTGAACTTTTCCGATCCATGGCCAAAAACCAGACACGAAAAAAGACGGCTGACTTATCACGACTTTTTGCGGCAATATCAAGCAATTATGAAACCAAACGCGTTGCTGCAGTTTAAGACCGATAATCAAGGGCTTTTTGAATATTCGTTGGTGAGCATGAATAACTTTGGCATGACCTTTGACCTCGTGTCGCTTGATCTTCATCACGACAAGCGCGTTACCGATAATGTGCCAACCGAGTATGAGGAGAAGTTCAGTGCTGACGGCGGCCGGATTTACGAGTTAGTCGCGCATTTTTAGTTTTCAACCAAGTGAAGTTGGTGGCGTCGCCATAAATGGCCATCGGGTTGTACCTCAAATTCAAATTGTTGGTGTGTATGGTGTTGACGTATCGTCAGGCCACCTGTATAAACTCGGATATGGTGCTGACTAGGCGTTTCAATCGTTGTCGGATACATGGCAATCCAACTGTTCTCAATGGTTCCGCGGTTTGCGAAACCGGCTTTAATGTTGGCTAGGAGCCGATTAGGGATGGTTCGGTAATAAAGTCGGTGATGAATCATCACCGATGTTCCCGCTGTGATGATGCCGGTTGCTAGCCAGACAGCAAAAGACGATCTTAATTTTGAAACTCGCATGATAGCCCTCCTTAACGCAAAAGATGCGACGACTTTTTTCAGTTATCAGCTTGTGGCTAAACGTCTAACTTAAGTATAATGTAACTAATATGAAATGACATTGCGCCAATGCGATTTTCCTGTTATAGTTACTTTTAAATAGTAAGTGAAAGGATGTTGGCTATGAAAGAACTTGGATCGAATACAGCAATTTTGGATGAGGTTAAAAAACCAGGTAAGAAAATGCTGTTCTTCTCTGCAGATTGGTGCTCGGATTGCCGCTTTATCAAACCGGCAATGCCGGAAATCGAAAAAGATTTTCCAGACTATGAATTTGTCGCGGTTGATCGCGATAAGAATTTAGAAGTTGCCCAGGACATGGGTGTCTTCGGCATTCCTAGCTTTATTGCTTTTAATGACGGCAAGGAAGTCGGCCGGTTTGTCAATAAAGATCGTAAAACGAAACAACAAGTCGAGGACTTTATCAACGGCTTGCATTAATTTTGGAGGTACGCATGCTTATTACCAGTTATAATCAATCAGCATTCGGCGATACGTTAATTGCGATCACAGGGCCGGATACTGCGACACAGACAACGCAGCAAAATGGGGACGTTGTGGCGATCTTAAATGACCAAAATCAGGTGATCGGCTATAACTTTTTCAAGGTCAGTCAATGGCTGGGTTCTTTAACAGGCAAAGGTCAGGTTAAGTTGACCAAAGAACAAGTGGCGAAACTAAATGCTGCTATTCAAGAAGCAGGATTACCGGGCCAGCTTGAAGCAGATGACAAGCCCAAGTTTGTGATTGGCAAAATTGTCGATTTCAAGGACCATCCTGATGCTGACCATCTACATGTGGCGCAGGTTGATATTGGTGAGAAGCAGGTGCAGATTGTTTGCGGCGCGCCCAACGCGGCTTTAGGACAAACGATCGTGGTCGCGCTGCCTGGTGCCATGATGCCAGATGGTAAGATTATCTGGCCCGGCTCTTTGCGTGGCGTTGCCTCTTACGGCATGATCAGCAGTGCTCGTGAATTAGCCATTCCAGGGGCACCACAACGACGCGGCATTCTTGTGATGCCAGATGAGCTGGCTGCCGGTACTCCGTTTGATGCTAAAGAAGCCGCTAAAGTGGTGGCTGCGCAAGCCTAATAGAACATTCAAGGTAGATTGTAAATCGACTCAAGTGCAATGATGCTTGAGTCGATTTTTTGTGAGCGCGTTATGAGGAAAAGATTATTTTTATAGATCAAGGATTCGGGGAACCGGTGCGTATGCTAAAATGGAGACACCGTTAAAACACGATAAAAAGGGGATTCAATCATGGCACATTATGATGGGCCGGCATTTTTACATCAAAATAACTTGCCAACACCTGAATCCGAATTAACGAATTCGAAATGGAAGCAGCCGCAAGACGAGCCATATCACTTGCCGCCGCAGCTGGCGCACGCGCCGAAAAAACCGGTGAATCCGCGAAAAGTTGCAGAAGCACAGGCAGATTTGCGGGCCATGAGCCATCCGTTGCCAAGACATGATCGCGATCGAATTGCGAGTCTCACAACACCGAATAGTACGGTTCGAACCCTGCCAAAAGAGCGGATTGACTATCAGAAGATCGCGACTGCTTTAAGGCCGGATGAGCAAAGCGTTTATCTTTTTGTGGGTCATGGCACCAAGCCAAGTAAGCAGATTGAAGCTGATTCATTAGCGATTGCGGTGACAACATCGGAATCTGTTAGCGAAGAAGAAGGGGCGTCAGCGGCAACTTCAACAACTGCTTCCGAACCAGTCGCAAGCGACCAAGCCGCGGCTGTTCATGAGGCAAGTGAACCGCAGAAGCCGCATGCCGTTGTAGCAGCTATTGCCGAACCAGTTGAGCCGCAGCCGGCGTCTGATGCAGAGGTGCAAGCGACGACTGAAGAAGACGTTAAATCTGCACCGTCAGTGGAAGTTTCATCAATGCCAAAGACGTCATCCGCCAATGCCGGGCAGGAGACGAAACCGCATGGGCCTAATAGCCGCAAAGCTGCCCGAATCGAGGCGTTAAGACGCAAGCATGAAGCCAAAAAACTACGCAAGGCGTTAGCAGCACAAAAGGCGAAGTCAGTAGCAAGCAGGGATGCCGAAAGTGCACGGTCAGCGCCGTCAATACCGGAAGCACGCGGCGCAGGCGAGGCGTCTACAGCACAATCGCAATCAGGAACAGCCGGGCTGCCTGCGTCAATGACAACGTCGGAACCCCCCGTTACAGCGGTTAGCGCAGATGATGCCACCACAGAGACCATCCCGCCATTACGCTTACTTTCACCGCCAGTCGTGGCTGATCAGGCAGCCCAGCGTGACTGGGTGCTGCAACAGCGCCAGCGACTTGATCAAACGCTTCAAGCCTTTAACGTGGACGCACATGTGGTCGCTCATACCATCGGACCCACCGTGACGCAATTTCAGGTCAGTTTGGCAAGCGGGGTTAAGGTTAGCAAAATCACCAACTTGAATGATGACCTTAAACTGGCACTTGCTGCCAAAGACATCCGCATTGAAGCTCCGATTCCCGGAAAAAATACGGTTGGCATCGAAATCCCCAATTTGAAACCGCGACCGGTCATGCTACGGGAAGTGCTCGATACTCCCGCCTTTCAACAAGCAAAATCGCCTTTGACCATTGCACTTGGGGTGGATCTTTTTGGTCAGCCAGTCGTCACAAATCTGGCCAAAATGCCGCACGGGTTGATTGCCGGTGCGACCGGATCAGGCAAGTCGGTCTTTATCAATAGCTTGCTGGTTTCGTTGCTGTACAAAGCCACACCCCAGCAAGTTCGTTTGCTTTTGATCGATCCTAAGGCCGTTGAGCTTGCTGGATATAATGGCTTACCACATCTGGTGTCGCCGGTTATCTCCGATCCTAAAGCTGCCAGCGCGGCGTTAAAGTGGGTTGTTACCACGATGAATGACCGTTATAAGAAGCTGGCAGCGGCTGGCGTTCGTAATCTGGAACAATTTAATGCGAAGGCTAAGCGTCATCAGGAATATAACCAAGTGTTACCGTATTTGGTCATTATTATTGATGAGTTGGCGGATTTGATGTTGGCAGCTGGTAGCGAGATTCAAGACGATATTGCGCGGATCACCGCCAAGGCGCGTGCGGCAGGTATTCATTTGCTGGTTGCCACCCAACGTCCTAGTGTTGATGTGATCACCGGTACGATTAAGAATAATATTCCAACGCGAATTGCCTTCATGACCGCCAGTCAAATTGACTCGCGAACCATTATCGATACCGCTGGCGCAGAACGGCTTTTAGGTCGTGGCGACATGTTGTACTTAGGCAACGGTGCCAGTCAGCCGATTCGACTGCAAGGTACGTTTGTCGATCGGGAAATCGATAGTATTGTTGATTACGTGAAGGCACGCCAAGGACCGCGGTACTTATTTGATCCAGCAGGACTTGTCAAGTCGGCTGAAGCCGAAGCCAGCAATGCCCATGAAGATGAGCTTATGCCCGATGTTTTGGACTACCTGGCTGGTGAACGCCACATTTCGACATCTAAACTGCAGCGCGTCTTTTCAATCGGGTACAATCGCGCGGCAAATCTCATCGATACACTGGAAGCTCGGCATCTGGTGTCGGCAGCTAAAGGCGCCAAACCGCGTGAAGTTTATTACACACAAGCAAAGAAAGAGGAACAATCGTCATGACAGAGGCAACCTATTATTTTATTGGTATCAAAGGCTCAGGAATGAGTGCGTTGGCACTGGTGCTACATGATTTGGGCCACAAGGTGTTGGGCAGTGATATCACCCAGTACACATTTACACAAAAAGGCTTGGCAGCAGCCGGAATCACCATGTTGCCATTTGATCCTGCCAATCTGAAGCCAGGCTACACCGTCATTGCCGGCAACAGTTTTACCGACGATCATCCGGAAATCAAGCAGGCCAAGGCGATGGGGCTGACCATTTATCGCTACCATGAGTTCCTCGGCCAATTGATTAAGGGTTATACCAGCATCGGGGTTGCCGGTGCCCACGGTAAAACCAGTACAACGGGGTTGCTGGCTCATACGTTAAGTGGTGTTGCCAAAACCAGTTATTTGATCGGCGATGGTACCGGCAAAGGCGTGCGCGATTCAAAATTCTTTGTTTTTGAAGCAGACGAATATCGGCGGCATTTCTTGGCTTATCATCCTGATTACATGATTATGACGAACATCGACTTTGATCATCCCGACTATTATCACGGTTTTGAAGATGTTTACGATGCCTTTGAAACTGAGGCTAATCAGGTTCAAAAAGCAATTGTTGCCTGGGGTGACGATCCATGGCTGCGCAAATTAAAGGCTAAGGTGCCGGTTTATTATTACGGCACCAGTGATCGGGACGATTTTCAGGCGCGGAACGTGGATCGCGACACTAAAGGCAGCAGTTTTGATGCCTATTTCCACGATCAGCTAATCGGCCACTTCTTTGTTCCATTGTTTGGCGAACACAGTGTCCTCAATGCGTTGGCCGTTGTTGCAGTCGCACATATGGAGAAGCTTGATGCCGGGTTAATTGCCCGTGAACTGGGAAACTTCGGCGGGGTAAAACGGCGCTTTGCCGAAAAGGATATCAAGGATATGATCATTGTAGACGACTATGCTCACCATCCTAATGAGATTAAGGCCACGCTGGATGCGGCCCGCCAAAAGTATCCTGATAAAGCGATCATTGCGGTTTTCCAACCTCATACTTATAGCCGAACCAAAGCCTACGAACCACAATATGTTCAAGTGCTGAGCCAGGCTGATCAAACGTTCCTGACACCGATTTTCAGTTCTGCCCGTGAAAAAAATGGCAACATTCGGTCAGAGGACGTTGTGGCCCAAATCAAAGGCGCTGCGGTGATCCATCAGGAAGACATGCGACCACTGCTCAAGTTCCATCACGCGGTTGTTGTCTTTATGGGCGCCGGCGATATTCAAAAGTACGAAAAGGCTTATGAGTCGTTACTCAATGAAGAATCATTCACTAAATGACTAGAACATCGAAAAACCATTTTAATCCATTATTTTGTTGATGTGTCCCAATATAGGCACTGTGTCTTACGCAAAGACCAGCTGCTTATATTGGGTTTTTATTTGGATTAAAAGTCATATTAAAATTACAAAAATTATAGAAACGTCTATTCTACGGATAAAAGACACTAAAAAAACAAGCTGACATGATAACACTGTCATGTTAACATGATGAAACATTGATGAACGATAACTTAGAATAATCCAATGGTAAGATCGCGAGGCGAATGGCATGGATTTGTATGATTTTATTGAAAGCAACGAAGCTAGAGATGTGAAGCTGTTGCAGTTACTTTTGACAGCCGGAACGCATGGCTGTTCTTACTCCCGATTACTCGAAAGTCTACAAGTGACACCAAGTACACTTGCTGCCACTGTGGCGTCTTTGCAACAACGGCTGCAGGCATTTGACGAAGCAGCTCAAATTAGACAATGCAACGAGGGAAAAGGGCGCAGGCTCTTTTTGGAAACGCAAAAGCCGGTGTTGTTTGATGACTTGTACCGGAAACTTTTGCGACAGTCGAAGGAATATCAGATCTTGGCAACACTACTGGAAAAAGGAAAATGTCGGGTTGACGAGTTCGTCGCGCAGTTGTACATGAGCAAAGCCGCTGTGTTTCGCAAAATCAAACAATTAAATCTCGGATTGAAGTCGCATGCGATCAAAATTAAAAATGGCACGTTGATTGGCTCAGAGGTTGAGATTCGATATTTATATTACCAGTTGGTTTTAAATAGCTATGATAGCGAAGAACTTGCAGCTTTGGCGGCAACTTTTTCGGCTCGGCGTTACATTAAGAGATTCGAAGCACGATCAAAGGTTAAATTTTCTCCTCATGGTGAAATCAAGCTTTGCGTTTGGCTGGACATTGCACTTAAACGCCATTTTACCGGTGATAAAAAATTTACCGGCATCCCCGAAGAAACGCTTCATCAGCTAGAAGTAAATCCGCTTTATCACATGATTAGAAATTGGCTATTTGAAATTGCCAAGCAATATGCGCTGGCTTTGGATGAATTTGAAGTCTATAACATCTATATTTTTGTTTGTTCGATGGACATCATTGATTTCTCAGCAACTGATCCTCGTCACGTTGAAAAATATTTGGCACTAGCTTTACCGACTGTGCAGCAGCGGAATCAATATTTTATGGCGGCGTTGCGGCAAATCTGTGCGGGTTTTGAGACGCAGTGTTCAGATGCTTCCAGGATCCGCATGCAGTACACATTAAATCAATTACATCATCGAATTCAGTTTTTCCAAGGAGACTTTAGGTTATTGGCTCAGCCAGCCGACCGGGTATTAATCAGTGATCAGCAGTTGCAACATTTAGAAACATTGGCCAGTGAGTTGACTGCGATTGTGGCCAAGGATGACCCATGTTGCGCTGCGCCTGCTAAACGGCTTTTTTTAACGCAGCATTATGTGCGACTTTTAATGGTGACCCATGTTCAAATCGCTAAACCGATTCGAATCGGCCTTCTGCTGAACGACGACTGGTTGGCGACATCTGCGGTAATGGCGCGCTTAAAACTGGCTTTGGCGGGCATGTGCTCGGTTGTCCTTGAAATTGCGGAGGCACCGGCGACATATGATTTACTAATTACCAGTTTCAAAACGTCATCGGCCGCTATTGCCGCTAAGCATCATTATCGAATCAATGAAATTGAAACAACTTACGATATTGATCAAATCAAGTCTTTGCTGGTCAGCATCATTCGCGAGCAAACTGCCATCTCCAGCCAGTTTTGAAAAGGCAAGGACGAAGCTCAGATCCGCTTTCAATTAATGATTTATGGCATTTAGGTTAATTGGAAGATGAATATTTGGTATTTAGAAAATAAAATAGAATTGATGCAAGAAGCCGTTTTTACAACGAAAGTAACTGATCTTAATTAGCAAAAATTAATATACACGATAAATATAAAACAATATAAAAGCCAAAATCAGAATCTCCAAAAATCATAATGCCCAAAAATGTGAAATTTATGAGAGCACCAAGATCTATAAAATTAGTTTTTGTAACATTCAGTGTTACACAATTGGATATTATGAAAGGAGTGATAAAGGTGCCGTCAAAGCACATAAGATGGTGTTTCGTGCTATTAGCGCTGTTTACCGGTGTATGCATCAGTTGCGCATTTTTTGCTTTTGGGAAGCAAGACAACGTGCAAACGCGGTTTAGGGACCGGATTGCGAATACGGTTAAGGCCACTGATCGTCGCATGGCCGGGAATACACAGTATGGCAAGCTGAAGCAACCAGCGATGGTGCCTTTAAGCAAAACGGCCGGCCCTGCCTTATCAGCAAGACTGCTACTGCCTGGAGCAAGGATTGAGGGACAGGATGCAGTGTTTACACTGGGTGAGTATTTTAGTACCCAGACAAGATCACGGTGGATGAAGGGTGCTTATGAAGCTGATGGCACCAGTGTCCCATATTCCAATTCGAATATTTGGCCAACAATTCCCGACAAGGTTCAGAGCGCGACACGGCAAATGGGGTTGAATGAACCCAATAAGCGAATTGACGTGTTGTATAACAAGCAACAGATTGATTTGCTGTTTCATTCGCGCACAGGCAAAGTGACGGGCGTTGGCTCGGCAACTGCTAAATATGGTAATGCCATTATTGTTAATGGCCGAGAAACCTCAGCAAATCGCAATGCCATGGGCGTTTTGTCCTTGGTTGACAGTGATCCGGATGGGGTTTTAAAAGTGATTGCCACATCTGGCGGTAGTAGTGACAATGGAAAAATCAATTCAAACTTTGGGGACCAATTTTATGGTCGGTTTGAATATATTTCGATGCGGGATCACAAATTTTTGAATTTGGGCTTTTTTCAAGACAATACTGCTGGTGCCACCGGGAATACCAAGAAGCAGGATTTTCTGAATCAGTGGGGTTTGAATCGCGTGCAACCCGTTCAGCTGGGTGACATCATTAAAGTGGAAAATGTTGAAGGCAAAATCAGTTATGCCAAAGACTCACAGGTGCATACGTTGTCGGAAGCTGAATATCCCAATATTAAGAAAGCGGTTTTCTTTCAAATCACGAAACAAGGGTTTAAACCGATGAAAGTGAACCAGCTTGAAACCAGAGTTGTCGATGTGCCACAAAATGCCACTGATGCGGAATTAGATGCAACGTTCCCTAAAGCACTCGGCATTAAATACAATATCGTTGCTAAGCGGTTTAGAACGCGACCGGATGTTAGCAAGCCCGGTAAAACCAAAGCATTTGTCCGGACTTTTGAAGTGTTAGAAGAAGATCGCGTTGCGGATTTTGACTATGAAGTCGAATTAAATGTGATTCCGGCTGGCGACATTAAAGCTAGGGACGGTCATTTTGTCCTAGGTGAACAGTGGCGGGCGAAAAATTTAAAACGCATGTTTGTCAGCGCCAACCAAATTGATGGCACCCCGGTTGCATGGGTGGATGATCAAATCGAACTTTTGCTACCGCAGGCAATCAACGACAAGCTGAATGCTAAGACTAGGCGGATTGACGTCCTATTTCAGAAGCTTCCTGCACCGTTTCTATTCAACTCGAATACGGGTCACATTCAATCCACGCAGACGGCAACGGCGACATATGGTAACGCCATTGTCATTCGCGGCCAGGGTGACGAAGCTGGTCAATCGCGTGATGCCGGTGGTGCCTATGTGTTGTTGAATGATGATGGCTTAAAAGTCATCGCCACTTCTGGTGCGGCTAATGATAATAACGCACTCAATGACCAGTTTAAGGGAAAGCCATACGCTGCGATTGCTCATGTTGATATGAAACAGTCATCTACCAAGAATCTGTCAAAAGAATCACTCAATTGGTTTAATGGTGATGCTAAAAAGCAAGACTTTCTGAACGCGTGGGGCAACAATCGTGAATTGCCGGTCGAACCGGGTGATGTCATCTTAGTGGCCAATGAAGCAGGTAAAATCGGTTATACCCAGGATTCTAAGGAACAGCAATTGACGGGGATTAATCGTCCCAAGGAGCTTTATTTTGAGATTACCGATAAAGGTTATCGACCACTACAGGTGAATCAGTTAAAACCACAAAGTGTCAATATTCCTGTTCATGCCACTCAAGATGAAATGGATCTACGGTTGCGTGAATTCTTTAAATTACCGGCCAAAGCCAAGCTGGCAATCAAACGTTATGAAAGTAACCCTGACGTCGGTAAAGTCGGCAAAGCATCGGCAAAAGTAGTCGTTTCCGAAAAATTAATGAGTGGTAAAGAAGTTGAAGCCACCTATGACGTGCCGGTTCAAGTCGTGAAACGAGCCACTTTTGCGACTCAGCCAATCACCTTCAATTTAGGTGAAACTGTCACGATGGCGAAATTAGGTGCGATGCTTGCGTCGGCTAAAGAGTACGATGACCGCGACATCAAGTGGGGTGATCAGAAGCTCTCGATTAATCGGCCGCAAGCCATTGATAAGTTGTTAAATCCTAAGAACCAGCGCTTGACCAAAATCGGTAATCCCATTGATGTGACGATGCGTTTTGATGCCAGCACTGGGAGCGTCTTGTCCACCAACACCATGAAGGTTGGTTATGGGAATGCGATTGCGATCAAAGGTTATGAAATGACACCGCGCTATGCTGGCGGCGTCTTGGCGCTTGTTAAAGAGCAGAATCAGTTGCAAATCGTGGCAACGGATGGTCTCGATGATGATAATCGCGAGGTTCACAGTATCTTTCCAAAGCAGAAGTATCTCAGCACGTCTCTTTATACCACCACGGGTACCATGTTAACCGTACATGATCGCAAACAGCTTGCTGCCGAAATGACAGCAAATGGCGATACTCGAAAGCAACAGCTGCTGGATCAGTGGGGTAAAGGTCGGATTGCCGCGACTAAACCCGGCGATGTGCTCGCTGTGGAACATCTTGAAAACAAAGTAAGTTGGATGGAAAACGGTGTTACCCAAAATATGCCCAAACGTCAAAACAAAAAGGAATGGCTGTTTGAAGTCACCAATAAGGGCTATCAGTTGTTAGATTTGAATCAAATAGTTTTCCCAGCATTAACATTTGAAAACCATACTGATCCGTCGAAGGTCGAACAGGTCATTAAAAATGAAGTTGGCAAGCAACAGGTGTCATTGAAGATTGAATCAATTGACATGCCTGACTTAAAAACTGTCGGGAAAAAGCAAATTCAACTCAAAGTCAGCCAAGCCAGCGTTGCCAATGTTAGTCAGCGGATTGCCTATGTATACGAAATTCCTATTGAAGTAACTGAAGGCAGTCTCAGCTTCGTTCAAATGCCTAAAGTGATTGATTTTGGTAGTGTCCGGATTGACGGACAGAAGATTGAAGTCCCTAGAGTAGGCGATCAATCAACCATGACGATTAAAGTCAGAGATGGTCGGAGTCGAAAGACAAGTTGGACGCTTGATGTTCAACAACAGTCGCCATTGACCGACAGCAAGCAGCGAACGGTTAAGCAATCGCTATTGTTTTTCCGTGAAGATGCACATGAATATCCGCTGAAAGTGGGTACGAATCAACGGATTAAGAAAGTTTCCAAAGCACAAATCGATCATAGCTTTACCTATGATGCGCAAGCAGGGTTGTTGCTACGCATTCCGGAGAATATGTTTGATTTTTCGGCTGACACTTATGATTTTAAATTGCAATGGACGTTAGGCGACACACCAGTCTGAGATGTGAAGAATTTATTCAGGAGGAAGATGACAAATGAAGACACACACAAAATTAAAGTTCATGGCGCTTGCGGCGTTGACGGTGGGGATGGCAGCGAACTCAGCGGTTGTCCATGCCGACGACGCCCGCACGGTGACAACTGACGGCAGCGTCAAGATTATGCAATCAGATGCGCCGACTCGGGTTTTAAATCCACTTAACCCCAAAGACAAGACGCCGGGTACGGTAGCTAATGGCGACAATACCAAAAATGCAGGTGGTGAAGGCTTAACGTTAGACTATGTGTCGCAACTTGACTTTGGCCAATTAAAGTTGGATCCAACTGTTGCGACAACAGTTTATGCTAAGCCTGATCAGTGGACAGGCCAGGATGGCAAAACGATTCCGGTGCCTAATCGCTTCCAGGTGACGGATAAGCGGCTGGGGGCAGACGCTTGGAAGGTCAGCTTGTCGGCATCCGATCTGAAGTCAGACGAAAAGGATAGCCAAGGAAAGACAGTTAAGCTGGAGAATGCTTTCATCACATTGCTGGAAAGCAGTGTTGTGGATGGACAGGCTCGCGATGCCAGCAACCATTTTGGCTTAAGTAAGGCCATTAAAGTTTATATGGGTGACGGCCAAGCGACTGACGTTTTGGCCGTCAACGACAAGGATGTCGCTAAGGGAACCTTTATTAACCTTTTTAATCCGGCTAAGGCAGGGGAAGGTGTTTCATTGACCGTTCCGGCTGAAAGCTACACAACGAAGGGCTTGAAGTCAGCTGAATTCACCACCAAGTTGACATGGACGCTAACCAGTGCGCCGATTTAATCAAGATGATGAAGAAAGGTATCAGCGGGGCTCTCGTCATCTTTGCCTTCTTGGTGAGCATGCCACCCGGGCAGGTTACTGCATCAGCTACCTTTGAAACCGAAGCGCGCGTTCAAATCGTTATCGAACCGACCGGTCAACGCGGCGGGTCGTTGCCACTGCCTGACTTTAAGTCGATTCAGATTAAGAGTTCAAAAGTGCCTGATCGTGGATCGTCTCCGTTGAGCGTTGAGAGCGGGGATGCTCGATACCTGCCAAAACTAAACGAATGGATCAAAAATAGTCTGGTGCTTTGCGGCATTGGCATTCTCTTGATCGCGAGTGTTTTGTATGGTCGGAAAAAGGTTATGGATCGATTAACTTTAAAGAAAGGATAAGACCCAGTGCAAATATCAGTGCCTGGCAAACTGAGTGTTGGTGTGGCGTGATAGCTGACCTTTTGGGCTGGTTTCAAGACGAAAAATGATTAAGAAAAATTGGTTTTGGTTGAGCTTGGCTATAGGATTGATTGCTTTTGGGATTGTCTTGCGGCCACAACAGGTGTTGGCTGCTGATGATGCCGGCTTTACCGTCAAAACGGTTTTACCGGCAAACCAGCGGGATACAAGTCAGACATATTTTGATTTGCGGGTCTCGCCGAATCAGGAGCAGGATCTAGAGGTCGTGATTCAGAACCGCAACACAGCACCTTTGACAGTTTTACTGGCTGCCCAGTCAGCGTTTACCAATGATAACGGGGTCGTTGAATATGGTAAGTCTCCTAAACCGGCTGATCCGACTTTACCGGTTAACCTGCAGGAAATTGTGACGTTGCCGGCTGAGGTGACGATTCCTGCCTTGAGCCAACAAACGGTTAAGATTCACTTAAAAATGCCGGCCAAGCCTTTCTCAGGAACGGTGCTTGGCGGGTTGCAATTCAAGGCCAAGTCTGATGATAAAGGCAACGAAAAAGGCGCTGTAACCAATCGCTATGTTTATGCGGTCGGCTTAATGTTGTCGGAATCCGATCAGCCGGTTGTACCGGATTTGAAATTGCGACAAGTGGCAGCGGATAACGATCACGGTCAGCCGGCAATTCTTGCTAATATCCAGAACTTTGAAGCAGCCATCCTGCGCAATTTGCACGTGAGCGGTTATCTTTATCGCCAATCAGGCGGTAAGGCGCTTTATCGATCCGAAAAAACTCGTATCAACATGGCACCGAATTCCAATTTTAATTTCAAGCTTAATCTTGGTAAAGGCCCGTTGGAACCGGGAAAATATCGACTTAAGCTGGTTGCCAAAGGAGGCGGGCGCACGTGGAACCTGACGCGGACATTTACCGTTTCCAAGAAAGATGCCGACAAGTTACGTGAGTTATCTAAACCAGAGACGCCAGCAGCATCGATACCGTGGTACTTGATTCTCATCGGTGGGATCGTGTTAGGTATCAGCCTTTATGCCGTTTTCAAGAAAATCCAATCAATTCGTCGCCACAAACGGTAATCTGATTCACCGACTCTGCTCAATGACGAAGTTGCCTGAGTGAGTTTGAAAATCATTGCCGTAAGTTAAGAAAGTAGGCCTTCTCATACTCGTTTTAGAGTGAATGAGGAGGCTTTTTGCTGTTTATCTGCGTCATTAAAAGTTACAATAAAATCACTGCACCTCAAGATATTGAGAGCATTATCAGTCATCAAACCCGGCAGCACAAGATCGGTCGTTGGTCGGACTGACAAATGCTACAATAGCAGTTATAATAGATACAGATAGTTGAAAGGAATGAACGCAATATGCAAGAACGCCGCGTTGTGAACGAGGCCGGCTTGACGCAGTTCTTCTCCCGCATCTACACCTTGATGGGGAGCGGGCTGGTTGTGACGGCGCTCGTCAGTTATTTACTTGGAGTTACTTTTAAAGCAGATTATACGAACTTTGTAGGTGCACATCCGATTGTTTTCTGGATTATGCTTGCTTTGCCGCTGATTTTATCCTTCTTTGTCACAGGACGACGGGCACAGGCAAGTCCGGGTTACGCAACGTTGATGTTTTATCTGATGTCCGCAAGCTTTGGCTTTACATTTGCAATGGTTGCAATGGTCGCACGGACTTCGAACTTGGCAGTTGCTTTGGCAACAACGGCGGTGGTCTTCCTCGTCATGTCGATGGTTGGCCATTTTGGCAAGCGTGATTTGAGCAAAGCCGGTAACATTGCCTTTGTTGCGTTGTTCGGCGTGATCATCATGTCTTTAGTCAACGTGTTTATGGGTTCGACAGGTTTACAGATGCTGATCTCCTATGCCATCTTGATTATCTTCATCGTCTTGACCGCTTGGGATACGCAGCGTTTAAAGAACCTGTACCTGACAACCGGCAGTGACGGTCAGGCGGCAATTTCAGAAAATTCCCTGGCTGTTGTCGGAGCATTGATGCTCTATCTTGATTTCCTGAACCTATTCACCGCCATTCTGCAGATTCTGGGCGTTGGCAACAATAATAATTAAATGTATTCAAAAGCTGGCTGAACGCCGGCTTTTTTTCTACCCAAAACTAACGCTAGTGGCGAACCGCCAAATATGACCCATCCGCCAAAAAGGCCTAGAATTTGGTACAATGATTGTGACAATTAACTCATGACATCTTCAGAGGTGGTCTGAGAAGAAAAGGAAGCTCATATATGACGAGTCAAACTAAATTATTGCTGATTGACGGCAACTCGATTGCGTTTCGCGCTTTTTTTGCCTTATACAATCAGCTCGACCGGTTCACCAATCAGGATGGGCTGCATACGAATGCGATTTACGCGTTCAATAACATGCTGGAAATTGTTTTGAAGTCTGTTCAACCTGACGCGGCACTGGTGGCATTTGACGCCGGTAAGACCACGTTCCGCACCGCGAAGTACGCTGATTATAAGAGTGGCCGAGCCAAAACGCCAAGCGAGTTATTGGAACAGTTGCCGTACATCAAAGAATTGCTTGACGATATGGGCATTCAGCATTATGAATTAAAAGATTACGAAGCTGACGACATCATCGGAACCATGGCGAAGCGGGCAGATGACGCTGGCTGGCAAACAACGATTGTGACCGGTGATCGGGATTTGACCCAATTGACCACCGACCAGACGACAGTGCAGGTGACTGTCAAAGGCGTCAATGAACTTGAAGCGTATACGCCGGAGCATGTTAAAGAAAAGCTGGGGATTACGCCGACACAAATCATCGACCTGAAAGGCTTAATGGGTGACACCTCTGACAATTATCCGGGGGTTACCAAAGTCGGCGAAAAGACCGCGTTGAAATTGCTGAAGCAGTATGGCAGTATTGACAACCTTTATGCGAATATTGACGGGATGAAAACGTCCAAGTTGAAAGAGAACCTGATCAATGATAAGGATAAGGCCTATCTCAGTAAGCAACTTGCCACGATTGATCGCGATGCTCCCGTCACAGTCGACTTGGCGGATGTCACTTATTCTGGACCTGACTTAGCCAAACTGCGGGAATTTTATACCAAGATGAACATGAACTCGTTACTGAAAAAGATCGGCGGGGATGTGGCTAAACCTACGCAGCCGGTTCATTTTTCGGTGCTGGATGATAAGTCCATTTTGGCCCTGACGAAAATCACGGAACCAATCACTTTTGAAATCGAAATGTTGGACGACAATTATCATATTGCCGACCAGATTGGTTTTTTTATTGGCACGAAAGACGAAACGTATGTCAGCACGGACGTTTCCTTGCTGACGATTCCCGAAGTGACCAAATGGCTAGGTGATTCGAAGCGGGATTTGACGGTGTTCGATGGCAAGCGCAACATTGTGGCTGCCCATCGCTTGGGATTAGAGTTACCGGACATCGCGTTTGACGTTTTACTGGCTTCATACTTGATCAATCCGGACGAAAATAGCAATGATTTAGGCAAAATCGCCGAAGACCATGATTATCACGACCTGCCGCGGGATGAAGATGTTTATGGCAAAGGAGCCAAGCGCCAAGTACCAGAAGATAAAAAGCTATTTGCCCAATTTGCCCGCAAGTCAATGGCACTCTTTGCGTTACGTCCCGACTTAACCGAAGATCTGGCTAAACAGGAACAGACCGATCTTTTCACGGACATGGAAATGCCATTGGCGCGCGTGTTGGCAGATATGGAAATTCAGGGAATCACGCTTGATGCCCAGACCTTAAAAGATATGGGTACAGAGTTTTCACAAAGCATCAAGGTGCTGGAAGAAAAGATTTATGGTGAGGCTGGCGTTAAGTTCAATCTGAATTCACCGAAGCAACTGGGTGAGATCTTATTTGAAAAGCTGAATCTGCCGGTCATCAAGAAGACCAAGACAGGTTATTCTACCAGTGTCGATGTCTTAAACGAGCTGAAGTCTGCCAGTCCGATTGTTCAGGATATTCTGGATTATCGCGGGTGGGCAAAGTTGAATTCGACGTATGTTGTGGGGTTATTGAAAGCACAAATGCCGGATCACAAGATTCATACCCGTTACTTGCAGACCTTAACCCAGACCGGCCGTTTAAGCTCCGTCGATCCGAACATGCAAAACATTCCAGCGCGAGACGAAGGTAAAATCATTCGGAAGGCGTTTGTGCCATCCCATCCTGATTGGCAGATTTTCAGCTCGGATTATTCGCAAATCGAATTACGCGTGTTGTCACATATTTCCGGTGACGAAAATATGCAACAAGCCTTTAAAAATGGCGTCGATATTCATGCCAACACAGCGATGAAGATTTTTGGCTTGGATTCACCGGATCAAGTCACGCCGGATATGCGACGGCAAGCCAAGGCAACTAATTTTGGAATTGTTTATGGTATTAGCGACTATGGCCTGGCACAGAATATCGGAATTTCGCGTAAGCAAGCCAAAGCTTTCATTGATGGCTATTTCGAGCAGTATCCTAAGGTTCATGATTACATGGCCAATATGGTTAAAAAGGCGCGCGAAGACGGTTACGTCGAGACACTGTTCCATCGCCGCCGCTATTTGCCGCAAATTCATTCACGTAACTTTAATTTACGTAAATTTGCTGAGCGCACCGCGATGAACACGCCGATCCAAGGCAGTGCAGCGGACATTATCAAAGTTGCAATGATTCGCATGCAAAAAGCGTTAACCGATGCCCATCTGCAAGCCAAAATGCTGTTGCAGGTGCACGATGAACTCATTTTTGAAGCTCCTACCGCAGAAATGGAGCAACTTGGCAAACTTGTGCCTAAGATTATGGATTCTGCCGTGCAATTGGACGTGCCGTTGAAAGTCGATAGCCATTACGGTCCGACTTGGTTTGATGCGAAATAAGGAGAACGGGAATGCCAGAGTTACCTGAAGTCGAAACGGTTCGCCGTTCATTGTTGCCACTTATCAAAAACAAACGGATCACCGCCATTAGTACGAATTGGGCGAAAATTCTGATTAATGGCTTGCCGACTTTTCAAAAAGAAGTCGTCGGCGCTGCTGTCACCACGATCGATCGCCGGGGAAAATATCTGTTGATTCGGCTGAACAACGGTGAAACCATTGTCAGCCATTTACGCATGGAAGGTCGCTATTACGTTGTTAGCGATGGCCATACGCCATTTGACAAGCACGATCATGTGACTTTTACGTTCCAGGATGGAAGCCAACTGCGCTACCGGGATTTACGCAAGTTTGGCCGCATGCGCTTGATTCATACTGGTCAGGAACAATCGGTGCCGGCGTTGGCAAAATTAGGGCCGGAGCCGACCCCTGCGACGTTTGACGAGGCGGCGTTTGCCCAAAAACTAAAACGCCATCATAAAGCGATCAAATCGGTGTTACTGGATCAGACCGTTGTTGCCGGTATCGGCAATATTTATGCCGACGAAGTTTTATGGTTGAGTCGTTTGAATCCATTGCAGCCAGCTGATACGCTGACAAAAAAAGAAATTCATACCTTACATGACAATATTATCAAGGAGTTAGATGCGGCCATTGCTGCTGGCGGCACCAGTGCTCATACCTACGTTGATGCAAAAGGCAACCGCGGCTCTTTTCAAGATGCCCTACATGTTTACGATCGGGAAGGGACGCCTTGTGATCGCTGCGGCACACTCATTGTTAAAATCAAAGTCGGCCAACGCGGTACCCATTATTGTCCCCACTGCCAACCTCTGCATCAAAGGAGGCGTCCGGCATGACCTATTTATTGGGTTTGACAGGCGGTATTGCCTCAGGAAAATCAACGGTGAGTCGAGTCTTTAAAGCAGCTGGCTATCCAGTCGTAGATGCCGATGTGATTGCGCGCCGGATTGTCGAACCCGGTCGGCCTGCACTCGCCCGTATTGTCCAGGCATTTGGGCCACAAGTACTGCGCGAGGACGGTAAACTCAACCGTGCCAAGCTCGGTGAGATTGTCTTTTCCCAACCGCGGCGTTTGGAGGCGCTGAATCAAATTAATCGACCATACCTGCGCGCGGCGATTAATCAAGCGTTAGCACAGGCGAAATCTGGCGGTGCTGCGATTGTGGTTGGTGACATTCCACTCCTTTACGAAGCCGATTATGCCGATGCATTCGATGGTGTTGCCGTGGTCACCGTTGATCCCAAGGTTCAGTTGGACCGGTTGATGGCCCGTGATGGTCTGACAGAAGCCGAAGCCAAAGAACGCATTGCATCACAGATACCCTTGGCGGAAAAAGCGGCCATGGCTGATTTTGTCATTGACAATAACGGAAAATCAGAAGCAACGATTGCCCAAGCGAAAGCCTTGATCCGCCAGTTACAGCACCTATCATAAGCGGCGTGTGCGTGCTATAATTAATTATCAAACTTTGATTAAGAAGGTGGAGTCGTGCAATGTCCCCATTGCCATCATAATAGTTCGCGGGTCGTTGATTCGCGTCCCACAGACGGCGGTCGGGCGATCCGACGCCGGCGCGAATGCGAGAATTGCGGGTTTCGCTTCACGACTTTTGAACGAGTCGAGCAAACCCCGTTATTGGTGATTAAGAAAAATGGTACCAGAGAAGAGTTCAATCGTGAGAAGATTCTGAAGGGACTGATCCGGGCCGCAGAAAAACGACCGGTCACCATGGAGCAGATGCAAGGGATCGTTGATTCGGTTGAAAACCAATTGCGTGCGATTGGTGAAAATGAAGTTTCCAGTCAAGCGATTGGCGAATATGTCATGTCCAAGCTAGCAGATGTTGATGACGTGGCTTATATTCGCTTCGCCAGTGTTTATCGGCAGTTCAAAGATATGTCCGTCTTCATGCAAGAGCTTCAGGATATGATGAAGAAGGAAAAGACTAAGAAATAGTGAGCGCAAAACAAGCGGACCTGGGGCAGTTGTCTCAGGTCCGTTGTCTGAAAAGAGGTGAATTTGCTATGCAGCGTCCGGATACGTTTATGCCACAAGCAGGCTTTGTGTTGACCAAGGCAGGTTATTTTAGCGACTTTGATGAAAAGATCGCCATCTCGCTTTATCAACCGCTCGTGGGGCCGATTGCCATGGCGCTTTATCTAAGTCTATGGCAGGAAGTCAAAGACCGCGCTTTGGTGACGGATCGGCGCCCGCAACTCTGGCTATTGGATTTGTTGGATATCGACATCGATCAGCTCTTTGTGGCTCGCGTGAAACTGGAAGCAGTCGGCTTATTGCGAACTTATACGCAAGTCGATTCCCTAGGACGCTATTACGCTTATGAACTTTATCCGCCAGTGCAGCCAGATGCCTTTTTTAAAGATGATTTGATGGGCCTGTTGCTTTATGACAAGGTTGGTGAAAAACGGTATGACGAACTGGTTGCACAGTTCAGTCTGAAACCGGTTCGCCGCCCGGAATGGCAGGAGATCACAGCAAACTTTTTGGACGTGTTTCGCTTTGACCACAACTTAAGCGGGGAACCAAGTGCGGTGGTTGCCGCCAAAAAGGCAATGGCTCAAAATCAGCCTCAATTACCGCGGCTTGGTAATGGCGAAGGCTATGACTGGGAACTTTTGCAATCGTTGTTAGCCAACAGCAATATTCAGTCAGGCCAATTAGCCAAACACCAAGAGGCACTGTATCAAATCGCCGGGTTTTACGGGATTCAACCACCTGACTTTGCGCGGCTGATCAGTCGGGCGACGGATGTGATGACGGGCAAAATCGACTTGAA
This sequence comes from Lacticaseibacillus huelsenbergensis, assembly GCF_029726355.1. Lineage (NCBI taxonomy): Bacteria > Bacillati > Bacillota > Bacilli > Lactobacillales > Lactobacillaceae > Lacticaseibacillus > Lacticaseibacillus huelsenbergensis. The sequence goes on along the minus strand of NZ_CP120687.1, from coordinate 2,953,158 downwards.
CGCGTTGCGGCGGCTGGCCGAGCAAAGTTATACCCGCCAGCAGCCGCAAACCAAGGCGCAGCCAGTAGCAACCAAACCGCCAAAAGTGGCTAGTGCTGACGAAGCGCTGCTGAAACGGGCCAAAAGCATGCCACCGCGTCAGTTTTTAACCGCGGCCAAACAGGCTAAGAATGACCGGATGTATCCGGCCAATAATGAATTGCGCGCGGTGCAGAGCCTTAGTGAACGCAATGTTTTTGATGCCCCTACGATTAATATTTTGATTGATTATATTCTCCGAACGAATGACAGTATCAATCAAGCCTTGATGGATGCGATCGCAAACAGCTGGTTAAAAGCTAATGTGACGAGCCCCGAAGCAGCGTTACAGCAGATTCATACGTTTGAAGAGCAGAAAGCAACTGGAAAGAAACGCTATCAGGGCCAATCCAAAGGTGTGCGGCAGGAAAAGCTGCCAGATTGGGCTAAGGAAGGCTATCAACCCAAGAAGAAAAAGGTCAGCGAAGCGGATCGCCAGACGTTGGCTGCTCAGCTGGAAAAGTTACGACAACTCGGTGATAAGGGAGGGACGAACTAATGGAAGATATGCGTAAACGCTTAGCAATGTTAATGGACTCTCGACAGTGGCGGGAGCGGTATTTCAAAATGGTCAAAGCAGCCTTGCAGGATCCTGATGTCCAGACCTTCCTTAAGCAACACGAGGCAGAATTAGCTGACGATGCGATTGATCGCGGCACGGCCAAAATCTATGAATTCGTCAGTGAGCGGAACAAGATTGCCCGTGGTGAATTACCATTGGCACCCGGCTATCAACCCACGTTAGTCGTTGCCAACGGGCTGATCGATGTCGCTTATGAGCCGACAGATGCAAAGCTTGCGGCTGACGAAGAGGCCAAGCAGGCGTCGCTAGTGACCTCGGTTAATATGCCTAAAGATATTCACGATGCAAGTCTGACGAGTTACGATCCGACCGATGAGCGGGTGGATGCGCTTTTGGCCGCAAACCGGTTTGTCTTGGCAGTGGTCGCCGATCCCAAAACATTTCACCAAGGCCTGTATCTAAGCGGTCCATTTGGCGTCGGTAAAACCTATTTGCTCGGTGCCATTGCCAATGATCTTGCCAGCAAAGGCGGCATTGGCACGACGCTGATTCACGTTCCGACCTTTGTTGTTGAAATGAAAAGCGCCATTGGCAGCAACACGGTTTTGAAAAAAATCGATAGCGTCAAACGTGCGCAAGTGCTGATGCTTGATGATATTGGCGCCGAAAGTATCAGTCCCTGGGTCCGGGATGATGTGCTTGGCATCATTTTGCAATACCGCATGCAGGAAAAAATGCCGACGCTGTTTAGCTCCAACAAAAGCATGGCCGATTTAACCGAATCTTTGGCCGGGACTGACCGCGGTAATTCCGAAATGCTAAAAGCCCAACGCATTATGGAACGGATCCGTTTTCTCGCAAAAGAAGTAACGGTCGGCGGAGAAAATCGCCGCAATCCGCTGGCTAATTAAGTGCGACTCCAAAAAGAATAACGCAATTTTCAGAAAACCGCTTGCACCCAGCCGCGCAATGTGGTTCAATGTAGCTATCGAAGACGGAAGCAATAAAGGATCATCCGACAGAGAGCAAGGCCGCGGCTGAAAGTCTTGCAAGATCTGATCCGAACCACTTCTTGAGATTGCCGAAAGGCTCAGTTGCGCAGGTTACGCGTTAATGAAGTGGCCCGCAGCAAGACTGTCGGCAACCTGGGTGGAACCGCGATCACAAATCGTCCCTGATGTCTCTTAGGAGATGTTAGGGGCGATTTTTTTGTGAGCGTGAGCCAGCCCGGTTAGAAACCGGCGTGTAAGTGGCCTTGGGTGTGATGGCCGGGCTTTGGCCATTGCGACCAAGGTCCTTACACGCAGGTTTCTGGGCTGGCGAACGCGTTATCGCAAGCGGAAGCCGCAGTGTCTGGAACTGAAGCGTTGTGCCCTTAGGCATTGCGACCAAGATCCTTACGCACAGGTCTCTGCATCGGTGAACGGATGGTTTCTTCGAAAAAACAACAAAGGAGAGTCTTTCTTATGGCATTAGATATTACGTTTCCAGATGGCAATGTTAAACAATTTCCAGATGGTACAACGGTGAAAGCTATTACAGAAGGCATTAGTAACAGTTTGGCCAAAAAGGCGGTTGCCGGCAAGTTGGATGGCGAGTTGATCGCTTATGATGAACCGATTGCTCATTCTGGCAAACTGCAGATTATGACCAAGGATGATGCCGAGGGGCTGACGGTTCTCCGGCAAACGGCAGCGTTTGTTTTGGCTGCAGCACTCAAAGCTTTGTATCCTGATATCCATTTTGGTCAGGGTCAGGCGACCGAGGATGGCTTCTATTACGATACCGATCGGGCGGATGGCCAGGTAAGTGTCGATGATTTGCCAACGGTTCAAAAGAAAATGGAAGAAATCATTAAGGCCAACGCTGCTTTGGAACCGGTTGTTCTCAGTCGTGCCGATGCTTTTGCCCGCTTCAAAGACGATCCTTTCAAGAAGCAATTGGTCGAAGCTGCTGGTGATCCGATTAAGGGTTACAAGCTCGGTGACTTTGTTGACTTCGAAGAAAAAGTCCTGCTACCAAGTCTCAAAGATCTGAAGCATTTCAAACTGCTGTCAGTTGCCGGCGCTTACTGGCAAGGCAAGAGCAGCAATCCGATGCTCCAGCGGATTTACGGGACGGCTTATTGGAGTGAAAAAGGTCTCGAAGATGATGCTAAACGCCGTCAGGAAGCAGCTGAGCATGATCACCGGGTTATCGGCCGCGACTTGGATCTTTTCTTCGTCGATCCTAAAGTCGGTGCCGGTTTGCCTTACTGGATGCCAAATGGGGCAACAATCCGGCGGGTGATCGAACGGTATATTATCGACAAGGAAATCGCAGACGGCTACGAACACGTTTATACGCCGGTGCTTGCCAACCTCGACTTATACAAGACATCCGGTCACTGGGATCACTACCGCGAAGACATGTTCCCGCCAATGGACATGGGCGATGGTGAAATGCTTGAATTGCGGCCGATGAACTGCCCAAGCCACATTCAGATTTACAACCATCATATCCGTTCTTATCGTGAATTACCGCTGCGCATTGCTGAATTGGGCATGATGCACCGCTATGAAAAGTCCGGCGCACTGTCCGGCTTGCAGCGTGTTCGGGAAATGACGCTAAATGACGGCCACACTTTTGTTGCCTTGGATCAGGTTCAAGAAGAATTCAAAAAGATTCTGCGCCTGATCATGGACGTTTACGAAGACTTCAACATTACCGATTACAGCTTCCGGCTTTCATATCGTGATCCCAAGAATACCGAAAAGTATTTTGATGATGATGAAATGTGGACCCGCAGCCAGAGCATGCTTAAAGGTGCGATGGATGATCTGCATCTTGATTACTACGAAGCTGAAGGCGAAGCTGCCTTTTATGGGCCAAAGCTGGATATCCAGACCAAGACGGCCTTGGGTAATGACGAAACGATGTCGACCATCCAGTTGGACTTCATGTTGCCAGAACGCTTCAACCTGACCTATGTTGGCAAAGATGGTGAAGAACATCGACCAGTCATGATTCATCGTGGCATTGTCGGCACGATGGAGCGCTTCATCGCTTATCTGACCGAAATCTACAAGGGTGCCTTCCCGACCTGGTTAGCACCGACACAGGCTGTTTTGATCCCGGTTAACAATGATCTGCACTTAGACTATGTCAACCGCATCAAGCGCCAGATGTTGGCAGCCGGCTTGCGGGTCAAAGTCGATGATCGGAATGAAAAGATGGGCTACAAGATTCGTGAAGCCCAGACCAAGAAGATTCCATATACGGTCGTTGTCGGTGACAAGGAACTCAACGATGCTGCCGTTTCGGTTCGGCGTTACGGTGATGAGCATACCGAAGAAGAAGCCGGTAACATGTTCATTGACGCGATGGTCGCCGAAGTCAAGAACTACAGTCGCGATGGCAAGACCAAGCCTACCGAGGCGAAGAAGGTTTTAGGCGATTAATAGCCGTCCTTTAAAGTAAACCGAAAAGATCTGCGCCATTTGACTCAGATCTTTTTGTTCGCTGCGCTACAATTACCTGGCACTTTTTCGCCGCCTATTGCCATGTATGATACACTGGACACATTTACGACAGACAGCAAGGAAAGGGTGACTAGGTGGTTATTGCGTTATGGGCTTCATGGCTCGTTTTATTTTTCGTCACAAAAGTTTTGGCAGCCAGCTTGTATTTTGTTGTTCTACTGGTTTACTTGAAGTTACCGTGGCGGACTCCCAGTCAGCGCGGCCGCTGGCTCATTGCCCATCGTGGTCGCGGCCTGCTGGTGCTGATGGGGATCGTGATGCTTTTAACGGCATTGGCCGCGTATGGCATTGCCAATTGGTGGTTCGGCAAAATTGAATTTCAACCTCAAGGCGTTGCGGTTTTCGGCAGTGTCGGCATCGTTTTATTGTCATGGCTGATCGGCTTACCTAAAAAATTACGGAATTTTCGCAATAAAATGAACCTCAACCAGCAGCAAAATAAAGGAGAAGACGACGATGACCAATGAGCCACAAGTTCAAAATCCCCAGTTAATTCATTTGATGCGGCTTTTAAGAACGGATCAAAATGATGACACGCAAGCGGCTTTTTATGCTGGCTTGAAAAGTGCCAAGTTTATGTTGCCAGTCGGGACGGCACGTACAGGCGACCCGACCGTGGTGATGCTTACTGATGACAATGGGCATGATTATTTGCCAATTTTTACGGATCAGGCAAATTTTGCCAAAAGTCCGGATCACGATCATTTTGCGGTTGCGACGATTGCTGATTGTGCCAATTTCTTATATGAGGATCGCGACATTTTCGGCGTGGTCATCAATCCATATGATGAAAACATGGTATTGTCACGTGCCAATCTATTTTATGTGGCAAAGCCGGATCAAGCCAAACATGGCGAGGCTGTTCGAATTAGTGAACCACCTCGCGAAACCGCTGATCTTGTTGAGCAGTTGCGGGAATACCTGCCAAAAATGCCAACCGTGCACGCCGCTTATTTGGTTACGATGATGCGTGCGGATGACGCACAGAGTTTGCTACTGGTTGTCGATGCTGACAAAGACGCTGATTTACACGCATTGGTTGGTTTTGCGGAAGCTTACTTACCGGAAACTCAGCAATTTCATGTCAGTCCAACCGATAATGAACTAGGCCGATATGTCAGCGGTGAGTTTTCGCCCTTTTACCAACGATAACATCGATAGCGCCCCTCTTGACGCAAGCGGCTTGCTACTGTATAGTTATTGCTGTTGAGAAAAAGCAGAAGTTCCCGCTTCTCGCCCACGTCTTTAGACCTCTAGGCTCATTAGTTCGGTATTTAATGAACAGCGGGGGTCTTTGCGGCCACGCTGTTTTTGTTTTTTCTCTGAAATTCACACGGAGGTGAACAACCATAGCAAGAGATCTGATAGTCAATGACAGTATTCGCGCACGTGAAGTTCGATTGATCTCCCAGACCGGTGAACAGCTCGGCGTTAAGAGTACGCGTGACGCCTTGGCCATTGCCGAGGATGCAAACTTAGATGTTGTCTTAGTATCGCCTAATGCCAAGCCACCGGTTGCCCGCATCATGGACTACGGGAAATTCCGATTCGAGCTGCAGAAGAAAGAGCGCGATGCTCGGAAGAAACAAAAGACTGTCACCATTAAGGAAATCCGCTTGAGCCCGACCATTGGTGAAGCAGATTTCAATACCCGGCTTAAGAACGCGACGAAGTTCCTGAAAAAAGGGGACAAGGTCAAAGTGAGCGTTCGATTCCGTGGTCGAGCAATTACGCACAAGGATCTTGGTCGTAAGGTTCTTGAGCAGATGGCGGATGCCGTTAAGGAAATTGCTACTGTTGAAACTCATCCAAAGATGGATGGTCGCAGCATGTTCTTAATGCTTGCACCGCGAGCCGATAAATAATCATCGGCGAATGTTACAAAGGCGTGCACGGCTTTAAGTAGTCGTGCGCGCATTGATGTTTAGAGGAGGAAAAAGACATGCCAAAATTCAAGACCCACCGCGCTTCCGCAAAGCGTTTTAAGAAAACCGCATCAGGTGCCCTTAAGCGCGGTCACGCATACACGTCACACCGTTTCCACGGCAAGACGAAGAAGCAGCGTCGTCAATTGCGTAAGTCAGCATTGGTATCCCACTCAGATATGAAGCGGATCCGCCAGATGCTCAGCCAGATGAAATAATAAGCTATCGGATTTGATTTGAGGAGGAATTCTAATGCCACGTGTTAAAGGTGGAACAGTTACTCGTAAGCGTCGTAAGAAGGTACTGAAGCTCGCTAAGGGTTATCGTGGTGCCAAGCATTTACTGTTTAAGGCAGCAAGTGCGCAGGTCATGGTTTCGTATCGCTATGCATTCCGCGATCGCCGCGCCAAGAAGCGCGATTTCCGGCGTCTTTGGATTGCCCGGATTAACGCAGCTGCACGTATGAATGACATTTCATACAGCAAGTTGATGCACGGCCTGAAACTCGCTAATGTCGACATGAACCGTAAGATGCTCGCTGATCTTGCTGTCAGCGACCCAGACGGCTTCAAGGCTTTGGCGGATACCGCTAAAAAAGCTTTGGCTTAATCAGCATGTAACCAGTTTACTGGCGTAAGTTCTAGTTGCGTCAGTTTACGCTTACATATAAAAAGACACGTCATTCCATTCGCTTTGAATGAAATGGCGTGTTTTTTATATGAGTCATATACAAGCTTGCTTGGTTAATGATATTGTCGCACCCCAAGCGGTTGGTAATTAGCAATGAACGTGCTGATTTCCTGCAGATCAGATGAAAATAACAGGTTGTCAAATGCATCCTGGTCGAAGAACCCTTGATCTACCGCTGTTTGGTACATCTGATGCAGCGGCTCGTAATAACCGTCTTGATTGAACAAAACAGTAGGACTGGCGTTTAATCCGATCCGGGAAAAAGAAATGGCTTCCGTAATTTCTTCTAACGTTCCCGGGCCGCCGGGTAAGGCGATATCGACATCGGCCAGTTCAATCATTCGGGCCTTACGGGTACCCATATCCGCGACAACTTCCAAATCCGTCAGGTCGGGCATGGCCAGGCCGCGGTCTGCTAACACCTGAGGCATGACGCCAATGACTTGACCGCCATGTTGAAGCGTACTGCCGGCAACCGCACCCATTAAGCCTAGCTTGCCGCCGTAGATTAAAGTATCACCACGCTCGGCAATCCAGGCACCAACCTGTGTAGCTGCCTGAAGAAATTCATCATTAACGCCATGATTGGCACCGCAATAGACTGCAATTTTCATATCTTTCCGCCTTTCCGTGCATGTTGTTATCATACGGCGGGAAAAGGCGGGTCGCAAGCGGTTTTTTGAGGCACTACAGGTGGTTAACGTCTTTGCGAATCGGGTGGATGACATGGCGGCCTTGCATAACGACTAACTTGCCTGGCGCGTGATGCGTTTCCAGCATTTCATGGCCGGCAATCACACCGTCAACATTAAATGGGAAAGCCTGAGCGACACGAACCTGTAGTCCCCATTTTTGGGCGACATCCGTGAGATAGGCAAAGCCATCATGCACCGAGTAGTCCTTCGACGGATTTAACTGCAAATGGGTCACGTCTGGTTTGCTGCTGAGATCAACATCGGCATAAGCCGTTGTGACATACTGACCGTTTGGCTTAACAAGTTTTAATGCAGCGCCATGATCGGCAGCGCCGAACACGGCATTGACCACAGCATCGGCTGCATCTTCCGGCAAATCGTCGGTGTAGCCGAAGATTTGATCGGCACCTAACTGCCGCAGATATTCGCGATGCTGCTCACCAGCCACGGCGATGACGTGCAACTTTTCAAACTTGGCAATTTGCACCAAGATGGCACCAACGCCACCACTGGCACCGACAACGCCCAGCGTTTCTCCAGGTTTGAGATTCAACATATAGTGAAGAATGTTAAAAGCCGCCAAGCCAACTTGCGGTAACGCCGCGGCATCCAAAAAGCTTAGCGCAGTCGGCTTTTTGTAAACTTTAGAGGTTGAGGCCGTCACAAATTCACTATAACCGCCGATTGGACGATAATTCAAAACAACATCGCCTACCGCAAAGTCGGTGACGCCTTCACCTAGCTTGGTAATGCGGCCAACCACATCCGTTCCCGGTATCACGGGAAACTTAACTTTCCGAAACGCTGCCTGCTCACCGCGGCGTAGAGAAGCGTCATAAGGGTTCAAGCCAAAACCCAGAACCTGCAACTGCACTTGTCCGGCTTTTGGCTCCGGGACCGGTGCTTCAATACTTTTAAAAACATTTGGTTTGCCATATTCCTCAAACCCAAAACGTTGCATAGGATTCACCTCCGTTGCCAATCCTGTAGTCGGCCACTATTCGCCAACCAGGATTTGGCATTTGCCAATTCAGCTTCATTTAAATTATGGCTTTGCCCGTGCCGGAAAATCGTCACGTCTGCCCCTTGCTCTTTGAGATAGGTGGTCAATACCTTAAAGTTCTGGGCTGGCACGATCGGATCCTGATCACCATGGGACATCCAGACTTTCACATCGCTTAGGTCTTGCTGGGAATCAACCGTCGAAAGTGCCATCGGGTGGAAAAAGATGCCGGTGTGAAAAGTATCACGCCGTGTCAACAATGCGCGCGCAGCAACGTTGGCACCGTTTGAATAGCCAACGACCACAAACCGGTTATAGTCAATATTGAATTTCTGGCAAAGCTCGTTTAAAACCGAAAAAAGCCAAGTGGTTTCCTGCTCAAGGTTAGCTAAATCAAAGCCGCCGTTTTCCGAATGCCGGAAATAACGATTCATCCCTTGTTCCTGAATGCGTCCGCGAATCGATAGCATGGGACTATTAGGCGATAGGTATTTACCAATCGGCAGCAAATCATTTTCATTGCCGCCTTGGCCGTGTAGCAATAACAAAGGGGAGACGGTGGGGTCACCTTTTACAAAAGTATAATTGACGTTTTCTTCTGCCATAACTACCTCCACAAATTAACGACCGCGCCAATCGGTTTTGACTGGTGTGAGCTGCTTTTCGATTTCATCACGTTTGCTTTCCAAGAATGGCGGCAACTCAAGGTGGATGCCAGCTTCATCATAAGTTTCGTCTTGTAAGAAGCCTGGTCCGGTTGTGGCGATTTCGAAAAGAATTTGTGGTGCTGCCCGGAAATACTCAGACTTGAAGTAGAAGCGGTCCACGTAGCCGGATTGCGGCAGGCGATATTGCTTGATGCGATCAATCCACGTGCCAAGCGTCTCACGTGTATCCGTGGAAAAGGCGGCGTGATGAATGTTACCAAAGCCTTCAACGGCAATTGGCAGATCTTCGCGGTGTTCCAAAATCACCTGTGCTCCGTGACCACCATCGCCAACTTCGTAGAGTGACCAGTTACCGTCTTCGGCGATCTTGTTATAACCCATAATTTCCGTTAGCACATATTGCATGTGGCCGAGATTGAAAATCGTAACCGTGACCGGCCCAAGACCGGTGATGGCAAATTCTTCCGGAACATCGTTGTGTTTCCAAGGAGTGCCACCTGCGACCCCATGATTGTGTTCATCGGAGATAAGCTGAAACTGCTGATCATCTTGATCGTGGAAATTAATGATTTTGGCATCAAACTGGGTGCTGATGCCATCGTTTGCGACCCCTTTTTCCGCAAATCGCTTGAGCCAGTAATCTAAGGCCGCATCACTTGGTACCCGGAAGCTGGCCCGTGAAATCATATTCGTGCCTTTTTTGCCTTTTTCCTGATTAGGGAACGTAAAGAAGGTCATGTCGGTGCCGGCAGTGCCTTGGTCATCGGTAAAATAGAAGTGATAAGTGTCTAAAGCATCCTGATTCACCGTTTTCTTGATCAGGTGCAGCCCTAAAGTTTTGCTCATGAAATCAAAAATGGCTTGAGGATCACTTGCCATGGCGGTGACGTGGTTCATGCCGAGTAACGGATGTTCAATCATGGAAATCCACTCCTTTGGTTTTGAAATAACTTTCAATGGTCGCCCGCCGCGCTTCAAACTTCGGCGGCAGGCCCAGTTTCTCACCTAAATGCTCAAGCGGCTCGTCTAATGTAAAGCCGGGCGACTGGGTTGCAAATTCAATGCGGTTGTCCGCCGGGTCACGAACATAAAGACTTTTAAACCAGCCGCGATCGGCAAACTCTTCAACTTCATAACCATGTTGTGCGGCAATGGTGCCAAGACGCGGCAACGCTTCTTCGTGATCAACGGTCAAAGCAAAATGATCCATGCTGCCACGGCCAAATCGTTTGACATCGTCAGTCAGGCTCGGTTTTAGTGTCAAAGTGTTGCCCGCTGCCAGCTTAAACTGTTCGTGTTCGGCAGCTTGGCCTAGCATCGCTTCGAAGAAGGCTTTCTCGGCTTCGTGGTCAGCAACAGGGATGTCAACATTGATGAGGCCGGTGATCTGTCGGTTGCCGGGGATGTCGTTAGGAACCGTTAAATGATCTGGCAAAGTCTTCTGGAAGGCAATCAGCCGAACCGGCGTATCAGAAGGATCAACCAACGTAAGACGGTCCGCGGTTTCAGAAATCACACAGCCGGCTTGCTGCAGCCGTTCAAACCAAAAAGGCAAAGAATCGCCGGGGATCGCCAAATCGATCCCGCCTAATTGATTGCGCCCGTCATAACGGTGGCCAAGCCGGTCAATGACGAAAAAAGTCACGACGCTGCCAGGCGTTCCCTGATAATCACCGAAAAACAGATGCCGGACGTGAATATTTTCCTGATTAACCGTATTTTTTACCAACCGCAAGCCCAAAACATTTGTATAAAAATGAATAGTTGCGGTTGCGTCGCCAGTTAAAAGCGAGACATGATGCAAACGGGTCATGGTGTTGCCTCCTATTTTGAAACACTTACTAAAAATAAGTATAACAGGCTTAATAACGGAATGCGAGCGTTTGATTTCAAATTCATCGTACCCTGTTTGCAACAATAAGGCGATTATTTCGTCTTTTTAAAATAGCGTTTTCATTGCGGACGCGTCGTAGGTATTAGGCAAACGGCCTCGCGCTTAGGCATCTTTTCCGCTATAATATAAGGATATGAACAACCGGAGAGGGGACAAGATTTGTGGCAGTTTTTGAGCCGACTTGGCTGGTAACGAATATCTTCAGTCTGACGCCTGCCAGTCTGAAACAGCAAGGCATTAAAGCGGTGTTGACGGATCTTGATAATACGTTGATGGCTTGGGATCATCCGGAAGGTACGGCTAAACTGACTCGCTGGCTTTCAGATCTGAAAAAAGGCGGCATTCAAGTGGTGGTCGTCTCAAATAACAACGCTAATCGTATCCACAAGGCAATGGCCAAGCTTCAAGTCGCGTATGTGGCGCGAGCATTGAAGCCGTTGCCGGTGGGGATTACCAAAGCACGTAAGGAATTGGACTTAAAACGCTCGGAAGTGGTGATGGTCGGGGATCAGCTCCTGACTGATATTTGGGCTGGCAACCTTGCCGGCGTGCGCACGATTCTAACGCAACCACTGGTGGAAAGTGATGCGTGGAACACGCGGATCAATCGGTTTTTTGAAGGCTTCGTTTTTAAAGCACTTGCGAAAAAACGGCAGCTGAATTATCAGGAGGATATTCATGGACACCATCAAAAATGATGAAGAGCGCCGCTGCATAGGCTGTGGCGCTATTTTACAGACAACAGATCCAAAACAACCCGGATACTTGCCTGCTGCTACTTTAGCTAAAGCTGACACTGAAGACGATATTTATTGTCAACGGTGTTTTCGGTTGCGGCATTATAATGAAATCGCACCGGTCACATTGACAGATGACGACTTTTTACGTTTGTTGAACGCAATTGGTGAGAGCAACGCGCTAATTGTGAATGTGATTGATATTTTTGATTTTAATGGCAGCGTGATTCCCGGATTACACCGGTTTGTCGGCGATAATCCGGTCATTTTGGTGGGCAATAAAGCCGATGTTCTGCCTAAGTCGCTGAATCCGAACAGGTTAAAAAATTGGTTGCAGCAGCAAGCCAAAGCACAGGGGTTACGCCCGGTTGCGACGATGCTGGCCAGTGCCAAAAAGGGGTTTGGCGTTGACGACTTATTAAACGCAATCGAAAAATATCGAGAGCATCGCGATGTCTACGTTGTTGGCGTGACAAATACCGGAAAATCGACTTTAATCAACCGAATTATCAAGGAATTAACGGGTGTTGAGAACCTGATTACCACTTCGCGTTTTCCAGGCACAACGCTGGATCGGATTATGATTCCGCTAGATGACGGCCAGTCGCTGATTGATACACCAGGTATTATTCATCGGCATCAGATGGCACATTTTGTGGGACCTAAGGATTTAAAACTGGTATCCCCGACATCGGTGATCAAGCCGGCCACCTATCAGTTAAATGAAGGACAGACGATTTTTCTTGGTGGATTGGCGCGATTCGACTATCTTCGCGGCGGCCGTCAGTCGTTCGTGATCTACACGGATAATCAATTGCCGTTGCACCGCACCAAGTTAGCTAACGCTGATGATTTTTACCAAAGACATGTTGGCGGCCTGCTTGCGCCACCGCAAGCCGATGAAGTGGCTCAGTTTCCGCCACTGGTACGGTTTGAGTTCACCCCAAAGGAAAAGTCAGATCTCGTTTTTGCCGGACTTGGCTGGATTACCGTACCGGCCGGTGTCACGATCGCAGGCTATGCGCCTAAAGGTGTGGATGTTCTATTGCGAAAAGCATTTATTTAAGTTTGATTGCGATCGCAACGATGTGGCTAGCCGCAGTTGAGTCAAAGTTGACGAAAGTGCCATCAGAGGAGTTGTTTTAAAAATATGTTAACTGGTAAACAGAAACGCTATTTACGGAGCCTGGCGATGACGACCAAACCGTTGATTCAAGTTGGCAAAAATGGGCTTGGTGATGCGTTTGTCGCTGGGGTCAAAGATGCGTTGGAAACGCGAGAACTGGTGAAAATCAGTTTGTTGCCAACCGCCGATGATACCCCGCGGGAAGTTGCTGACACTTTACAGGCCGCGATTACCGGCTTGGAAGTGGCTCAGATTATCGGCCGCACGGTGATTGTCTACAAAGAAGCAGCCAAAACCGAGCATCGCCGAATTAGTCTTGAAGTGAACGCACGGTAGGGATTGCGATGGAAAAGACGCAGAGTGTCACCTTAACTCAGCCGGTCATCTCAGTGGCGATGCGCGAACAGATTCTAGGTGTGCATCGTCGCAAGCAGGTGGGCCTGTTTGGCGGAACCTTTAATCCAATTCACAACGGCCATTTAATTATGGCGGAGGCAGCGGGCACCGAACTCGGCTTGGAAAAAGTTTACTTTATGCCGGATAATCAGCCGCCACATGTTGATACTAAAACAGCTATCTCGGCACGGCACCGGGTGAACATGGTACAATTGGCCATTGCCGACAATCCGCTTTTTGGATTGGAAGGCATTGAAATTCGCCGAGGCGGTATTAGTTATACCTATCAAACGATGCAGGAGTTGCGTCGCTTACATCCGGATACTGACTATTATTTCATCATCGGCGCTGACATGGTTGATTATTTACCCAAGTGGGCTCATATTGATGAACTGGTCAAACTTGTGACTTTCGTGGGCGTTAAACGCCGCGGTTATACACCGGCCAGTCGCTATCCGATTTTATGGGTCGATGCCCCGCTAATCGATATCAGTTCGACCGCGGTGCGTGAACGGGTGCAAAATGGCCGCAGCCTGCGTTATTTGGTACCAGACCCAGTTATTGACTATATTCAAAAAGAGGGATTATATCGTGAATGAACATCAGTACCCTGACAGCTTGACACACGGCTTAAGCCGCCAAGAAATCTTAAATCGCTTACGCAATCGCCTGGACGAACCGCGTTACGAGCATTGCCTGCGCGTGGAACAAACGGCCATTGAACTGGCTAAGCGATTTGATCAAGATGTTGATCGTGCCGGTTTGGCTGGTTTGCTGCACGATTATGGCAAAGAAATCCCGGTCGAAACCTACAAACGGGTCATTGTCGAAGATGGCTTTGATCCCAGTTTGTTGCAATATGGCAGAGGCGTCTGGCACGGGGTTGTCGGCGTTCATTTTATCCAAACCGAAGTCGGCATTACGGATAAGCAGGTCTTGACTGCGATTGCCCGGCATACAACCGGGGATCCGGAAATGACGCCATTAGATGAATGTATCTTTGTCGGCGATTTTATTGAGCCGCAACGGGCTTTGCCTGTCGAAGCCAAGGCGCGCAAGGCTGCTGAAACGAATCTGGAAGAGGCCAGCCGTATCGAATTGGAAAATACGTTGATGTACCTGATCGGCGCGCGCAAGTTGGTCTTTCCTAAAACACTGTTAACTTATAACGCATTTTTAGCAAAGGAGTAGTTTATGGTCGACGCAAAAACAATGTTGGAAATTGCTGTTAAAGCCGGCGATTCAAAGCGTGCCGAGGATATTGTCGCTTTGGATATGCGCGGTGTGAGCTTATTGGCGGATTATTTTGTCATTATGAGCGGCACTTCGGATCGTCAGGTACAGGCGATTGTGGATGAAATCGAAGAAAAAGAAGAAGCGGCCGGTGTCGATATTCGCCGAATCGAAGGCCAAAAGGGTTCGAAATGGATGCTCATCGACTTGAATGACGTGGTTGTCCATGTCTTTATGCCGGAAGAGCGGCAATTCTATAACCTTGAGAAATTGTGGCAAAGTGCACCGCTTGTCAACGTGGATCAGTGGGTTGAGGCATGATTTACACCACTTTTGCCGAAGTTTATGACAAATTGATGGATCAGTCACTGTATTTACGGTGGCGGGATTACGTTAAACAACGAGTAGCGCCAGCCAATCAGCCTTTGCTGGAGCTTGCTGGTGGTTCGGGCTTTCTCGCCGTGTTGTTGGCACAGTCAGGCTATCAAGTCACCGATCTCGATCTGTCAGACGACATGTTGACATTAGCTGAAGAAAAAGCACTTACTGCTGATGTTGATTTAACGCTGATCCAAGGCGACATGCGGGATTTACATGACTTGCCGAAGTTCCCCGTGGTCACCTGCTTTGATGATTCAATTTGCTATATGCCCGATCTTGAGGCAGTTAAGCAAGTCTTCGCCCAGGTGGCGGCATTGCTGCCTTCAGGCGGGGATTTTCTTTTTGATGCTCATTCGCTTTACCAGATGGATCACGTTTTTCCGGGCTATATGTACAATTATCAAAGCGATGACTTCGCTTTTTTATGGAACAGTTTTGTCGGTGAAAAACCGCATAGTATCGAACACGATCTGACGTTTTTCATTTATGACGAGGACTTAGATGCTTACAAGCCGCTAACCGAAACCCACAAGGAGCGCACTTATCCGCTGGAAGATTATCTGGCGGCGCTGCAGGCGACCGGCTTTGAAAAGGTTGAAGTCACGGCTGATTTTGGAATGCAGCCGGTTTCGGCCAAGAGTACCCGCTGGTTCTTTCACGCCAAGAAGCGGTAGGCAAAAACGAATTCTGATTTGACTGACGAAGACGATTCTGGAGGTGTGTATGCAAGCTGTTGGCATGATTGCGGAATTTAATCCGTTTCACTCAGGCCATGCTTTTGCATTGGCTAAAGCGCGAAGTTTAACGCACGCCGATGTCGTCGTGGTGGTCATGTCAGGTAATTATGTGCAACGCGGCGAACCGGCGATTTTTGATAAGTGGGTACGTGCGGAGGCAGCGCTGACTCATGGTGCCGATATCGTGATTGAATTACCGGTGACCGGTGCCGTTCAAGCGGCTGATCAATTCGCCAAAGCCGGTGTGTCGGCTTTAGCAGCGTTGCATGTATCGGCACTGGCATTTGGAACCGAGCACCCTGAGCTAGATTATTTAGATCTTGCCCGGCAATTAGCATCGGCTGATATCACGGACCCGGGTTTTGCCGATTATACGCAGACTTACGCGACCCAACTGAATGCTGCGTACGCGAAGGTGGCGGGGATTACGCAGACGGACCCAAACTTTATGTTGGGCTTGAGTTATGCCAAGGCAGTTTTGGCATTACAGGTGCCGATGCAGCTTTACCCATTCGGCCGACAAGGTGTTGGGCATGATGAGCAGCAAATCAAAGCCAATCTTGCCAGTGCCTCGGCGGTGCGACAACACTTGTGGCAAGGCGAGCCTGTCACAGGTGTTGTGCCGGCAGATTTGATTTCGATTTATGCCGAGCAACCGCAATATGGCTGGTCGCAATTTTTCCCGTGGTTAAAATATCGTCTGCAAACGGCTGATTTAGCTGAGTTGCGGCAAGTGGCGACGATGGCAGAGGGATTGGAATACCGGTTCACCCAGCAAATTGATGGTGCTCATGATATGACCGAGTTTTTGCACCGGGTTAAGTCCAAGCGCTATACCTATGCTCGATTACGTCGGCTCGCCCTAGCCATCACGCTGAATATGACGACCGCTGCTGTCACAAAAGCTCGGCGCCTGCCACAACTGCATGTCCTTGGGTTTACGCCGACTGGCCGGCAATATCTGCGCACTGTCAAACACCACCTGGCTTACCCCTTGCTCACACGTGTCAGTGCTGATATGCTTGCACCGGATGGGGTCCTAGCCATGACCCACCGTGCGGATCGATTAATCACAGCCATTGGCGGCGTCGAACAGAATTATGGTCGACCGCCACTCATGTGAGGCGTATGAATTGGTTTTTATCCGAAGGTCCTAGGCTTTCGAATGTATTTTTAAGGAGGATCGCCATGTTGAAATGGACCATTCAGGAATTAATGAAACATGATGAGCAACCGTTACACTTTAGTACCACGTTAGATGTCAAGGCTGATCTGCAGGATCGCGATCCGGAGATTCTTGATGTGAGTCCCATTCAGGTGAGTGGGGACGTGTTGTATGATCGCGGCGATTTTCTGGTCAGTGTTAATCTGACCGGTACGCTCGTGGTTCCGTCCACCCGCAGCCTGAAACCGGTGACCATGCCGCAGAACTTTACTTTTAGTGAAATCTATTTAACCGATGAAGGCCATGCGGATCAGTATGAAGACGGTGAAATCCTGATGCCCCTCGAAGAATCCGAGCTTGATCTTTTGCCAGCGGTCGAGGATCATTTGTTGCTCAGTATTCCGATGCAAGTGCTCACACCGGAAGAAGCAGCCACCGGTGATATGCCTGCCGGAGATGAATGGGAAGTGCTCGCCGAAGATGAATACAAGAAGCGGACAGAAGAAGAAAAGAAGGCAGATAATCCCTTTGCAAAGTTGAAGGGGATGTTCCCGGATCAGGATGAATCGTGATGTGTGTGTTTGTTGCTGAAAAGAATCAGGCAAACCTGAATGATAAAAGATGAACAGATACTAGGTTCTAATCATGAATTAAGCAGTGCTCACAGGCTTAGGTCGGGGCACTGCTTTTCTTATTTGCTAGGTCACTCAGTCCGAACTTGGCTAACTTGAAAATAATACATTTTACCTGCCTGCGAAGGCTTCTGAAGACTGTTAAATCAAGGCTGTTTCTGCTAACATGAATGGAGTAAATGTTGAAATTAATGAGGAGGTTTCCGTAATGGATAAACCACAAATCGGCGTTGTCGGTATGGCTGTGATGGGCAAGAATCTTGCCTTGAACATTGAAAGCCGCGGCAATACCGTTGCAATCTACAATCGAACCGGAAGTAAAACCAAGGCGGTTGTTGACGAGCATCCAGATAAGAAGTTGGTACCAAGTTATAAGATCGAGGACTTTGTTGCTTCGCTCGAAAAGCCGCGCCGAATTATCATGATGGTTAAAGCTGGCGCCGGCACTGACGCGGTTATCAAAGAATTGTTGCCGTTACTTGATAAAGGCGATGTTTTAATTGATGGTGGGAATACTTTCTTTGAAGATACCATGCGCCGGAGTGCCGAATTGGACAAATCCGGCATTAACTTCATCGGCATGGGCGTTTCCGGTGGCGAATTAGGTGCGCTGCACGGTCCTTCCCTCATGCCTGGTGGTCAAAAGGAAGCCTATGATCTGGTTGCGCCAATTCTTGAAGCCATTTCCGCAAAAGCTGACGATGGCGCACCATGTGTCACTTACATTGGGCCAAATGGTGCCGGTCATTATGTCAAAATGGTGCATAACGGCATCGAATACGGCGATATGGAACTTATCGCTGAAAGTTACAATTTGATGCGTAACCTGCTTGGCTTGGATGTTAAAGAAATTGCCGACATTTTCAGTGACTGGAATAAAGGCGAACTGGACTCTTATCTCATTGACATTACAGCCGACATTTTGACCCGCAAGGACGATCTTGGCAGCGACAAGCCAATTGTTGACGTGATTCTGGATCGTGCCGGTAATAAAGGCACGGGTAAATGGTCATCACAATCAGCGCTTGAATTGGGCGTTCCGCAGAGTGTGATCACCGAATCCGTATATGCTCGTTACATCAGTGCCATGAAGCAGGAACGGGTGGCAGCAAGTAAAGTTTTGCCAAAGCCGGTTGCCAACGTTTCGGTCGACAAAAAAGAAGCCATCGAAATGATTCGCAAGGCTCTGTACTTCAGCAAACTGATGTCATATGCTCAAGGCTTTGAACAAATGCGCTTCGCCTCAGAAAAATACGACTGGAATCTCCAATATGGCGAATTGGCAAAGATCTGGCGTGCCGGCTGCATCATCCGTGCCCGCTTCTTGCAAAACATCACGGATGCTTACAACAAAAAGCCAGACTTGCAAAACTTATTGCTAGACGATTACTTCCTGAATATCGCCAAGAATTATCAGGAAAGTGTCCGTGATCTGGTTGGTCTCGCCGTTAAAGCCGGTGTGCCGGTTCCGGGTTTCTCCGCAGCGATCAGCTACTACGACTCATATCGTTCGCCAGTGCTGCCTGCCAACCTGACCCAGGCACAACGCGATTACTTTGGTGCCCACACCTACGAACGAACCGATCGCGATGGCATTTTCCACTATAGTTGGTACCACGAAGCTTAAAATTTTAATGACCAATTGATCGAGTCAATCCGCAAACATGTCGGATTGGCTCTTTTTTGGTTAAAGGCTGAGCTAAAAGATGTACGCTGATGGCTTGATGGAAATTGGCGATAGACCGCTTATGAAAATAAAATTAGAGAAGTGCTGGGCGAGTGGGTAACTCGGTTAAGTATGAGCGTGGACCTGTTTATGAGAACCTGTCCGGATTGAAAAATGAGAAAACCACCGAACAAACTTTTTTCAATGGCGATTGTGCCCATCATTGCGCGGCTTATAGCCAAAATGAGAAAACTGTGCTAAACTAGCTTAGCATCGTTTTTTAATGAGAAATCACGAATAAAGTTGCGTTGCGTGTGTGGTGCCACTAAGAAAGCATAAGGAGACCCTGATGAGTAAAATACTGATTATTGAAGACGAAAAAAATCTTGCCCGGTTTGTCGAGCTGGAATTAAAACACGAAGGCTACGAAACGGAAGTCCATTTCAATGGCCGCACCGGACTTGAGGCGGCGTTGGCTGAAGACTGGGATGCTATCCTGCTTGACTTGATGTTGCCAGAGTTGAATGGCCTTGAAGTCTGCCGGCGGGTACGACAGGTCAAGAATACGCCGATTATCATGATGACCGCCCGTGATTCTGTGATTGATCGCGTTAGTGGCTTGGACCACGGCGCCGACGATTACATTGTCAAGCCATTTGCCATCGAAGAATTGTTGGCGCGGTTACGCGCGTTGTTACGCCGAATTAGTATCGAAGGCGAAAACAACACCGCTAAACAAACCACGATCAAATATCGTGATCTCGTGATTGAAAAGGAAAACCGGGTTGTTCGGCGCGGTGATGACATTATCGAGCTGACCAAGCGTGAGTATGAATTGCTTTTGACTTTGATGGAGAACGTCAATGTGGTCTTGGCTCGTGACGTCTTGCTTTCCAAGGTCTGGGGTTATAACTCCGATGTTGAAACGAATGTTGTCGATGTGTATGTCCGCTATATTCGTAACAAAATCGATCGGCCGGGTGAACCTAGTTATATTCAGACGGTTCGGGGAACCGGCTATGTCATGCGCTCGTAATGGTGATTAAACAGACAAGTACCGGGCAAAAGAAGAAAAGTCCCCGCATCTCGTTAAAGGTCAAATGGGCCGTAACGGTTGGTGTCGGGATTTTTGTCACTTTTGTCACCTTTTCGATGATTCTATACGGTGCGATGCGACAGATTCTGTTGAATCAGGAGCGCCGAACCGTCACGGACACGCTTAGTACCGTTGTCCAACGACTTTCCCCAGTCAGTGGCGATTTGACCATTGCCCAAGTTGTTCCGCGGTTGGAAGGTACAACGGCGTCGGATCAACCTTCGTTACCGGCACCGAGTGAATCACGTGAGCGGATTTTTTCTGATTCGGTGATTCAAAAGTTGGCGCAGGCCGATGTGAGTGTGTCGGTTTTTTCACGCGATCGCACGAATATTTTTCAGTCACGGGATACCCCCATCACGTTAGGCAAGGTTCATGGCACCGAGGTACAGGAGAGCCATATTGGTGATTTTAACGGTCTGGTAGGCACTGCACCAATTTATTCGGCCACGACGTCTGACTTAATTGGTTATGTACAAGTGACGAATAAACTAACGGCGTTCCATGCGACGATGCACGAAATCACGTTACTCATCGTGGGCTTAAGTTTTGCGGCGGTATTGATTTCGATTCTGATTGGTTATATTTTGGCGACGCGCTTCTTAAAACCCATTAAATTAATCACGAATGCTATTGATGTCGTGAATGAGGAGCCGGAAAGTACCGTCCGGATACCGGCGCTCAAACGCAATGATGAGCTTGGTGACCTCGTGCTCGAATTTAATGGCATGTTAGATCGGATTCAGCGCTATATCGATCAGCAGAGTGAATTTGTGCAGGATGTGTCACATGAGTTGCGGACACCGGTTGCCATTTTGGAAGGCCACCTGCAACTGTTGAACCGGTGGGGCAAGGATGATCCCGAGGTCTTGGATGAGTCTTTGAAGGCATCGTTGCAGGAAATTACCCGCATGAAGAGCCTGATTCAGGAAATGTTGGATCTGACCCGAGCTGATCAGGTGGATGTTCAGTTTCCTAATGCCGTGGTCGATGTGCATAAAACCGTTCAGCAGGTTGTCGCAGACTTTCGGATGATCCATCCCGACTTCACGTTTACGTTAGATGATGATCTTGAGAAGACCACGTATGTTCGCATGTATCGTAATCATTTAGAGCAGGTCATGATCATTTTAATGGATAATGCAGTCAAATATTCGACTAACCGAAAAGAGATTCATGTGTCAATGGCGCAAAACAGTGGCAATGGTGTTGCTTTGGCCGTGCAGGACTTTGGCGAAGGCATTGCCGAAAAGGATCGACGCCGTGTGTTCAATCGCTTCTACCGCGTTGACAAGGCTCGCAGTCGGGAAAAAGGCGGCAATGGGCTCGGATTATCGATCGCCCAACAGTTAATTGAAAGCTACCACGGCCAAATCGAAGTCGATTCAGCGTTGGGACACGGGTCCATTTTCCGAATTGACCTGCCGACCATTACCGAAGCAAAAGCTAAGGCGCTTAAGGCTCAGGAAGAAGCCAAACAGGCGGCTGCTCCGAAGGGCGATACCACGATTAAAAGTAATCTGTGACTTCAAAGTTGATTAAAAAACGTTAGCGCTTCTCACGTGAAATCGGCTGCAAAGACAAATTTTGTCTCTGCAGCCGATTTTGTTGTTTGACGGTCAAAAGTTACATTCATCCCTCGAACCTTGGCGATTGCCCGCAACTTTCAACGTTTGGGTGCCGTACACGTGATGAAGCCGGCTATCGTGATCGCCTCCAGTATTAAAAAAGCCGCCCGCGAAAACGGACGACTAAGAAACGTGACAGTTTACTTGCGTGGTCGCTGCTGCTTACCAGCGTTGCGCTTGCGTAATTTGTTATGGTCGATGGCATCTGGATCTGCCGGCTGGTGACTGCCGCTAGTCGCACCAGCTGTCGCAGTGACTTTGCCCCAGTCATCAAAGGTATGTTCATTAACAACGATGACCGGTGGATTTTCTTCCATTTCTTCATCAAGCCGCTTACGAATGTTAGGCGTTACGATGTAAGTCACAATCGCTTGCTGGATGATGAGGATAATGCCGCCAGCACCAAAGTAGAGACCTAAGCCGGCATTGTACATCATACAAAAAATAAACGTCATGATCGGGTTCAAAAAGGCCGTTGTCTGCATCGCTTTTCGCTGTTCCGGCGGCACGCCCTGCAACATGATCAAGCTGACCACAATATACGGCAAGGTGGCTAAAATTGTGACGATGAAATTGGAGTGGCCTAGTTGAATACCAAAGAAGGTTGCCCGCGAGATTTCCGGTGAGTACGCAATGGCTTGGTAAAGACCTGAGAAAATCGGCAACTGAATGAGCATCGGCAAACAACCCATGGACGGAATCATACTCGTCCCGTTGGCGGAATAAATTTTCCGCATGTAGTTATTGGCAGCTAATTGTTGCTCCGGGGTTTTGGCTTTTTTGGTCGCTTCTTGGACAATTTTCAGTTGTGGCTGGAGGATCTTTTGCTTTTCCTGATAAGCCGTCATGGTCCGTTGTTGCCGTAACATGAGCGGTAACACGATTAAGCGGACCAGTAAGGTGATCACGATAATCGCAATCCCGTAGCTGCTGGTCGTGCCGACAAACCCGGCAATCCACTCCATCAAGTGCTGAAGTGGCAGCCCAATGACTTTATAAAAAGTGCCAAAGAATGGATCCGTTGGTGGTTTAAGCGTGACCCCTTGTTTCGTGGTTGGAGCACACGCGGCTAATAATAAGGGCAATAAGCCCACAATCCCTAATGTAAATACTTTTTTCGACTTGTGCATGAATAATTTCCCTTCAAAATGTCATCGGGTTTAACTATACTGTATGGGCTGAACGGATTCAACCGGTGACGCGAAAACCATGGAAGTCTGGAATGTTTTCCAAGGGCTTCTCTTCATAAGTCGAAACGTTAGCGTAAGGATTAGGACCTGCCTTAACCTGGGCGACAAATTTTGCCAGATTAAGCGGTTCGCCAGCTGCCTGAATAAAAACAGAGCCGTCAGAGCGGTTTTCGATAGTGCCGCTAATGTTCAGATTATCTGCAATCATCTTCGTGGCCCAGCGGAAACCGACGCCTTGCACCCGGCCACGGACGACGATTTGTTTAGCGAGTTTGACCAAAAAGACACTTCCTTTCCTACTATCACGCGCTTCTAGTATCAGAAAGCTTCTAGGTGCGCTCATTTCGTGAGAAAACTGCCTGTGAAAAAGCATCAAAGTCCTCATCCGTGCTTTCTCCACAGTCCATACTAGTGTAGCATAAGGCTTATGAGTGCGGCGACAATGGACTAAAGTTTGATTTTTAAAAATGAACTTGTCGGCAACTGTAAACATCGCCGAACATTGGCGCCAGAAGGAGAATTTTATGGAATATATTTCATCACCTAAGAACGACAGAATCAAGACCGCTAAAAAATTAACCGTTAAGAAACACCAAAAAGATGCCGGACGTTACTTATTGGAAGGGCGTCATTTGGTTCAGGAGGCGCTGGCGAGTGGTCAGACGCCTTACGATATTTATGCAACCGAAAAATATTTGGATGACCGCGCGCTCAAGCCGTTTTATGACAAAATCACCCAGATTTCGGAATCAGTAGCGGAACATCTCAGTGACACCGAGACACCGCAAGGCATTTTTGCGGTTATGCCACGGCAGGCCGAACAATTACCTGAGCCTCTGAGTGGGCAATTTTTGTTGTTAGACGCGATTCAGGATCCCGGCAATGTCGGAACTTTAGTACGTACGGCAGATGCTGCCGGCATCAAGACCGTGATTTTCGGGCAGGGAACGGCCGATGCTTTTGGCCCAAAAGTCTTGCGGGCTATGCAGGGCAGTCAATTCCACGTCCGTATCGTCTCCGCCAAGCTGATGCCGATTATCAAAGCGCTGCAACGGGCCGGCATTCCGGTTTATGGGTCGGAACTCAATGAGAAGGCTAAAAGTTATCGCAAGATTCAGCCAAGTGCCCAATTTGGCTTGATCGTCGGCAACGAAGGTAACGGTATGGATCCTGTTCTTTTAAAGCAAACCGACACAAACTTATACATTCCCATTCGCGGGCAGGCAGAATCGTTGAATGTTGCGGTCGCTGCAGCGATCATGATGTTTCATCTAGTTGGGGATTAAGAATCTATTATGAAGGTGCCTTTTAGGGGTGGAAGCTGTTATACTATAAGTGTGTTCATCAAACCACAAAAGGAGCAGATGTCTTGAGCAAAAAACGCGATTGGCAATCGGATGCTGAGTATGTAGGGTATGTGGCTGATTTATTGGCCAAGCCTGAGGTTCAGCGACTGGCAGAACACCCGCAACATCATTATTCTAACCGATTGGAGCACTCGATCAGTGTTTCCTATCAGAGCTATCTGATCGGGAAACGGCTGCATCTGAATGTTCGTGCGATCGCCCGAGCAGGCTTGTTGCACGATCTGTTTTACTATGATTGGCGCAAAACCAAGTTTGACTTGGGGACGCATGCCTTTATCCATCCTCGGATTGCTTTACGGAACGCTGAGAAGCTGACCGAATTGTCACCGATGGAAAAAGACATCATCATCAAGCACATGTGGGGCGCAACAGTTGGCTTGCCTAAATACAAGGAGAGTTTTGTTGTATCTCTAGTTGATGATTATGCTGCGATGGATGAGGTCGTCGTACCATGGATGCACAAGCTCCGGCATCCGATCCACACCCACTTAAAAGCTTTAAATTAGGATCGTGATATGATGGTGGTAGTTGCCACCGTCCACACGGGAACCGCGGATATTTATCTGCGGTTCTTTTTATTTTGAAAGGTTCTGACATAATTCAAGTTCACAATATAAAAACAAACATTCATAAACTTGGATCATGTTCACTCTTTGTTTTCGCAAAGTAATTCGGGAGAGCTATTGAGACATTAGTGCCAAAGCGGAGCAATCGCAGGCCAGATGGGGCTCAGCAGTGGAAACAACACAGCGACCGATTTTTGTCGCTGATGTTGTTAGGCGACTTTGAGACAGTGGTTTTCTGGCTCAAAGCGCCGTCACAGCGTTCCAGCCCCAGCTGGCCGGAGATTGCGTAGTTTGGCACGACATGGAACTTATTGCCTAAGACTTTTTTGATCGTTTTGGGACTCCAATAATTAAGTGACTTTATTAGCAGTTTTACTTGGTTTGTCTGGACTTTCTTATACATCGGGTTGTAATATTTTGCCAGTGTGGTATGCTAGCACTATCTAAATGTAAGTAAGTGGGAATAATGAGGTGAGTAGAGTGGATGCAACAGTAACCAGTACAACCGATTGTCAAAGTCAGCAAGTCGCTCTTTGTCCTAAATTTCAACATACGTTTGAAATTCTAGGCAAGAAATGGAACGGTTTGATCCTGGAAGTGTTATTGAACAATGGCAATTCCCGTTTCAAGGATATTGCGAAGCTGATTCCGCGTTGTTCAGACCGGGTTTTGGTTGAGCGTCTGAAAGAACTTGAGGGCGAAGGCTTGATCAATCGTTTGACCCATAAGGATTCGGCTTTGATCGAATATGCACTGACAGATAAAGGCCGGGCTTTGAATTCGGTGATGGCAGCGGCACACGCTTGGGGCGATGCCTGGGTTACGGATGAAGAGTGCCACGCCAATGAGACTCAGAAAAACGCGTAATTCACGCGTTTTTTTCTTTTAACGGGCGCCAGTTGAAAATTCAGCTCTTGACGTCAGCGCTCAATTTGCTAAGCTTGTTTTATCTAAAAACATAAAAACCATGACGAAAGCCCAAACAGGCTGGTAAGACAGGGAGTGACGTTCATAAGACTGCGAGACGTCTGTTACCAAAATGTTTGTCTTCACTTTCCGAGTTGACTTTTGAGGTGGCAACACTTAGAAAGCTCCGGCCTGGCCGTTACCTTGTTGAGTGCATGGATCAGTGTGACCATGAACAAGGGTGGTACCGCGACGCTTCGTCCCTTTTGAAGAGGGACTTTTTTTATGCCTTCAAAACGCATAAAAAATGCCACTTGCAGTCAGTAATCGAGGAGGAAAAATATGGATTTTCAAACCAAGCTCGAACAACTTTTTCAACAAAACAACGAGCGCATCAAAGAAGTCAATTCGTTGGATGACTTGAATCAGATTCGCGTGCAGCTATTAGGGAAAAAAGGTCCGATCACCAGCGTCCTGCGTGGGATGAAGGATCTTGCAGCCGATGAACGACCAAAAGTCGGTGCATTTGCCAACAAAATTCGTGATGAGTTGAGTGCCGCGATTGAAGCCCGCAAAGCGCAACTGGAACAGGCGGTTATTGATGCCAAATTGGCGTCGGAAACCATTGACGTGACATTGCCGGGCGACCCGGTTGTTGCTGGTACGCCGCACATCATTATCCAAATCATGGACGATCTTGAAAGCTTCTTCATGGGCATGGGGTATCAAGTGCTGAGTGGCCCGGAAGTCGAGGAAGATCATTATAACTTTGAAATGATGAACATTCCCAAGGACCATCCGGCGCGTGATATGCAGGAAACTTTTTATATCAACAATGAATTGCTGATGCGATCACAGACGAGCCCGATGCAGGCGCGGACCATGGAAAAGCATGATTTCAGTAAGGGGCCGTTGAAGATGATCAGTCCGGGTTTGGTTTATCGTCGCGATGATGACGATGCCACGCATAGCCATCAATTTCACCAAATGGAAGGATTAGTCATTGATAAGCACATTACCATGGCTGATCTCAAGGGAACGCTGCTTGCCATGTGTCAGCACGTGTTTGGCGCTGATCGAACAATTCGGTTGCGTCCGAGTTATTTTCCATTCACGGAACCGTCTGTTGAAGTCGATGTTTCCTGCTTCCGTTGCGGCGGCAAGGGCTGCCCGGTTTGCAAGTATACCGGGTGGATTGAAGTCCTCGGTGCCGGCATGGTGCATCCGAATGTTCTGCGGGCAGCCAAGATTGATGCCGATGTCTATGGTGGCTTTGCATTTGGCCTCGGTCCGGATCGGTTCGCCATGCTGAAATACGGCATTGACGATATCCGCAGCTTTTACACAGACGACTTGCGCTTCCTAACGCAGTTCAGCCAGGAGGGTTAAGATGAACGTTTCATATGATTGGTTAAAAGAACTCGTCAATGTCCCGGTTTCACCAGAAGAATTGGCCGATAAGGTTTCCCGAACCGGGATTGAAATCGATGGGGTTAAGCACCCTGACGCCGGATTGAAAAAAATCGTGGTCGGGAAAGTGCTGACAAGTAAGCCGCATCCGAATTCCGATCATCTCAAGCTTTGTGATGTGGATGTCGGCGAAGCGGAGCCGCGGCAGATTGTTTGCGGTGCTCCCAATGTCGCTGCAGGACAAACGGTCGTTGTGGCACTGCCAGGTGCGCGGATTGCGGACAATGTCAAAATTAAAAAAGGCAAAATGCGCGGCGAAGAAAGCCTCGGGATGATTTGTGCGCTTCAGGAAATCGGCTTTAACGAAAATGTGGTACCAAAGTCCTATTTGAACGGCATCTATGTTTTCAACGAACCATTGAAGCCAGGCAGTGATGCGTTAGCCGCGTTAGGTATGCATGATGCCATTTTGGATTTTGAAATCACGCCAAACCGCGCGGATGCTTTAGGGATGCGCGGCGTTGCGTGGGAGGTCGGTGCCACCTATGCCGAAAAGCCGCATTTTGTCGAAAAACCGTTAACCGAGGGCACGAAGCCGATTGCCGACTACCTAACTGCAGAAGTCAAAGATGCCCACGATGCACCGAGCTATCAGCTGCGGGTTATTGATCATGTTAAGGTCAAAGAAAGCCCACTCTGGTTGCAACGGCGTCTCTGGAATGCCGGGGTTCGGCCAATTAATAATATTGTCGATATCACGAATCTGATTATGTTGGCGTATGGCCAGCCGCTGCACGCATTTGATTATGCCAAACTCGGCGACAAGCATATTGAAGTCCGCCGTGCCAAAAACGGTGAGCCGTTAACTACCTTGGATGGTCGGGAACATGAACTGGATGATCGCGACATCGTCATTACAAATGGTCAGGTGCCGGTTGCTTTAGCCGGGGTCATGGGCGGTTTGAATTCGGAGATCTCCGAAACCACCACAACCGTTGTCGTTGAAGCGGCTAGTTTTAATCCGGTCAATGTGCGGAAAACCGCGTTGAAATATAATCTGCGTTCAGAAGCGTCTTCCCGCTTCGAAAAAGGCATCAATCTGGCTGATATTAACCACGCGTTGGATGCTGCTGTTGCCTGGATGGCTGAATTGGGAGGCGGTCAATCGGCTAAAGGCACTTTGAGTCCGACTGCTGTTGAAGCCAAGGATGTGGTGGTAGATATCTCCCTAGACCACATCAATCACGTTTTAGGCACCGATCTGCAAGAAGACCAGGTAACCGGCATTTTTCGCCAGTTAGGTTTTGGCGTGACGGTTGCGGACGGTCTTTTTGCGGTTGCGGTTCCGCCACGCCGCTGGGATATCCACATTAAAGCGGATCTGGTTGAAGAAGTTGCGCGTATTTATGGCTTTGATAATTTACCAAGTACCTTGCCGACGACAACTATGACAATCGGGGAATATACCCCGAAGCAAAAACGGATTCGGCGGACCCGGCATCTTCTTGAAGGACTGGGCTTAACCCAGGCAATCACTTATGGCTTAACCACTGCCAAAGCGGCTGAGCAGTTCAAACTGCAACCAGGCAAGCCAACCCGGGTTGATTCACCGATGACAACCGATCATGCCGTGTTACGCATGAACATGGTCACTGGATTATTGGATGTCATTAAATACAATCAGGCTCGTAAAGAAACCAATGTGGCGATTTATGAGCAGGGCCGCATTTTCACCAAAACCGGCGATCAGGTTCGCCCGACTGAAATCGAGTACCTAGGTGGTGCATTGACCGGCCAGGTGACGACTAAGACTTGGAACCAGGATGCCCGTCCCGTTGATTTCTTTTATGTCAAAGGGATTGTTACCCACTTGCTTGAAGATTATTCATTGGCAGAGCCAGTACGGTTTGCGGCAACGCAGGCAGTGACCGAACTTCATCCAGGCCAAGCTGCCGATATTTTTGTCGGCGACACGCGCATTGGCTTCTTAGGACGCCTGCATCCCGCATTTGAACATGACAACCATTTGCCCGAGACGTTTGTCTTTCAGCTAGATCTTGACGCGTTGTTCGTTGCGCCAAAACAGGAAAAGATTGCCCAACCGGCACCGAAGTTCCCGGCCGTCACGCGCGATATTGCGCTTCAGGTGGCTGAGACCGTCACAAATGCGCAAGTGATGGACGTTTTCCGGCAACACGGCGGTGCCTATCTGAAGCAGGTTAAACTTTTCGATGTTTACGCAGGTGAACACATCGCTGAGGGCCAAAAGAGCTTGGCATACACGCTGACTTATCGGCGGGATGACCAGACGCTGACTGAAGACGAAGTGACGCAAGCGTTCGATCGTGTTAAGTCTGCGTTAGCATCAGATTTGGCTGCTGAGATTCGCTAATCATCAGTCGCAATTTACCGCGTAATTAGGTATGATGGTCATTGGTTATTAAGCTGCTGCCGAAGATAGTTCGGCGGTGGTTCTGTTACATAAGCGGCTGTATGCTGCCAGTTTGGATTACAGGCACATTTAGTTTAATCCGCGATAAACAATAGTACGTAAAAAGGAGGCATCTTTTTTGGATAGGCGATCCCGACATGTAGAGGACAAACGGCGGTTGCGCGCCGATGAAAAAAAGGCGTCGCACAAGATTGTCGCGTGGGTTCTGGGTATCTTGTTTGCGGTGCTGGTGATTGTTGGCCTGATGGGGTATCGGTACGTCCACTCGGCACTTCAGCCGGTGAATCCGAATGGTCAGACTTCTGTCAATGTCACGGTGCCTGCAGGTTCATCCACCAAACAAATTGCCGCCAAATTGGAAGCCAAGCACGTGATCAAAAGTGCCATGGTGTTCAATTATTATGTCAAGTTTCACAACATTGCTGACTTTCAGGCCGGCAGTTATCAGTTGACACAACGTGATTCGATGAATCAGGTGATCCAAAAGTTGCGGGCTGGCGGCACAGCAGCCACCGCGGCGGGACAGTTGCTAGTTAAAGAAGGCGCGACAATCGAGCAAATCGCAACCTCCGTGAATAAGCTAGGCAAATCAAATCGCAATCTGACGAGCAAGAAATTCATGGCGCTCATGAAAAATCAGGCGTTCTTTGCTAAAATGGCCAAGAAATACCCGCAGCTTCTGAGCTCTGCTGCTTCGGCCCAAGGCGTTCGCTACCGCTTGGAAGGTTATCTTTTCCCAGCCACTTATAGTGTGAGCGCTGGCGAGACGGTCGAAGATCTGGTTGAAGCCATGTTAGCCAAAACCGACAGCGTCATGCAAAGTTACTATAAGAGTATCAAAAAGCAAGGTTATACGGTTCAGGAAGTCATGACCTTGGCTTCGCTGGTTGAGCGTGAAGGGGTGACCCAGGAAGATCGCCGGACAATTGCCGGGGTCTTCTTGAATCGAATTGATGCGGATATGCCATTGCAATCCGATATTTCGGTTATGTATGCTTTAAACACACATAAAACCCATTTGACCAATAAAGATACCAGTGTTGATTCGCCGTATAACCTGTATGTGCATACCGGTTACGGGCCTGGTCCATTTGATTCGCCAAGTGAGCAAAGTATCACTGCGGTGTTGAGTCCAAATGATCGCAGCAAGCATTATCTGTACTTTGTTGCCAACCTGAAGACCGGCGAAGTGCTGTATGCTACCACGCGTGAACAACACGACGAGAACACGGCTAAGTTTGCCAGCGATAATTCATCTGTCAATAAGTAATTTACATGTTGGCCCTAGCGCCCCTTATCCACGACTTTAGTGGCATGATTTACTTGTGGGTTGATCTTGACAGGCAAGACGGAGCAGTTTTATCGTGTTAGAATCAGTGGCGAAATTTTAGTGACTCAATTAAAGAAAAACGGCCTTGGAAATGATGCTTGAATGCTGGACATCTTTTCCAAGGCTGTTGTGCGCAGTTTTTTCTGTCAACGATTTAAATGAAAGAAGGCCAGCAGATGCAGCAAAAGAAACCCATTGTGATCGGTGTGACTGGTGGTTCTGCCAGTGGCAAGACCAGTGTCAGTCGAGCAATTTTCGATCACTTTTCCGGGCATTCCTTGCTCTTACTGGCACAGGATGCGTATTATAAGAGAAGCGACAAACCATTCTCGGAGCGGAAGAAAATCAATTATGATCATCCGTTGGCGTTTGACACTCCGCTACTGAAGCATCACCTGGATGAGTTGATCCATCGTCATGCAGTTGATCAACCGGTCTATGATTACACGATTCATAATCGCTCGGATAAAACAGTGCATCTTGAGCCTAAAGATGTGATCATTCTTGAAGGTATTCTGATTCTTGATGATGAGTCGTTACGTAACATGATGGACATTAAGGTATTTGTCGATACAGATGACGATATTCGTGTCATTCGCCGGATCCGGCGCGACATGGTTTCGCGCGGGCGGACACTAGATTCAATTACTAATCAATATTTAAAAACCGTAAAACCGATGTATCATCAATTTGTTGAACCAACGAAACGCTATGCGGATCTGATTGTTCCGGAAGGCGGTCAGAATCAAGTCGCCATTGATTTACTGGTGACCAAGATCAAAGCCATTCTAGCGGAACGCGGTTTACAAGAGTAGCCATTGACAAATGGCTCCCGGATTAATAAAGTGACTAAGGAAAATAAGAAGTGAGGTAAGTATTTTATGGCAGACAAAAGCTATCCGATGACAGCAGAAGGTAAAAAGAAACTTGAAAACGAACTTGAGGAACTAAAAACCAAGAAACGCCCAGAAGTTATTGAGCGGATCAAGGTAGCCCGGGGGTTCGGCGATTTGTCCGAAAACTCCGAATATGAAGCAGCCAAGGATGAACAATCCACACTTGAAAATCGGATCGTGACGATTCAGACAATGTTGCGGTACGCTGAGATCATTGACGCTAAGGCAGTTGCTAAAAATGAAGTCTCCATTGGTAAAAAAGTGACCTTTGAAGAAGACGGCGACGAGGAAACATACGAAATTGTCGGGGCAGCGGAAGCCGATGCTTTCAATGGCAAGATCAGTAATGAAAGCCCGATTGCCCAAGGCCTTATTGGTCGTAAAGTTGGCGACAAAGTTACCATTAACACCCCAGGCGGCGAAATGACCGTGACGATTACAAAAGTTGAAGGCTAATCTCATTTTATAAAAGCTAGCCGGCAAGCACATCTCCGACGACGAGGATGTGCTTGCTGGCTTTTCTTATGAGCAAATATCACTTGCCGGTGAATATCAGCCTTACGCCCTAAGCTAGCGAGCATTTGATCCGTTATAATAAATCAAGGATATGGTAGTCGGGTACGAATTTGGTGATGCCTCACTGCCAGATAAATTCACGATTTTGATTAAAAGGAGGGATCGCAAATGCGCCGCTGGCAACTGTTTTTGGGGATTGAATTTGCGCTCTTACTCTGGCTAGGATTCCAGATCATTACGAATCCCATGGCGTTGGCAACGATCCTGATTGGCTTTCTGTTTCTTTTCTTAGGCATGCACTGGCACCGGCTGCGGACTTTTAGTGTCACGTTTGGCGGTGTTTTAATGGTACTAGGTATTTTCATTAATCCCGCGATTTGGCTCATATTGATGGTGGCCGGGATCTTTTTGATGATGGTTCTGACCAAACCAAAAGCAGGCTTTTCGGTTTGGAATCATAAACAGTACGTTGCCCCAGTCACGGAGGCCCCAGGCAAAAAAGCCGGGCGCCGAACGATTCGTTCCTGGGCAGGGCGGCAAACGATTGCACCTAGTTATGATTGGGATGACATCAATATGGTGGTGCCAGCTGGTGATACCATCATTGACCTGGGTGACACTTTTTTACCCAAAGGCGACAGCGTGATTATGATTCGCAAAGGCTTTGGGAAAACCAGAATTTTGGTTCCCGTGGGTGTTGGCGTTGCTGTAGAACATGCGACGTTTTATGGGCGGCTGCATTTTGAAGATTCCGACTCGATGCTGCATAGCCAAAGTGTGACCGCTTATTCGCAGGATTACGACGATGCACCGCGCCGAATCCACATTATCACGAATGTGGTGGTGGGCGACTTGGAGGTGCTGGCAGTATGAGGAGACGGATGTTAGTCGGTTTTTTTCTGATTCTGCTGGTCTGGACGATTTTGGTCGAGGCCTGTTTGGTGTTTATGCTGGCAAAAGTGACCCATCATGATTTCCTGCAGCTTCTGTTAGCGAATGTGCTTTCGGCGCCGTTATTTGTTTACCTTTTTATTGGAGCCTTACTGATCAGTTCCGGCGCCACCGTGATTGTGTTATGGCGACAACGGGTGATGCGTAATCAGTTGGATAGTCGCTTGGCGCAATTAAATGCCGGACAATATCAAGCGCCAATCTTTAATCGCTCTCAACAAGCGGTCGCCGCATTGGGCAAACAGCCAGCTGACTTGCTTGAAGCGTTACGGCAAAAAATGATACGCTTACAACGTGAGATTGAACGTTATAGTAATACGCCTGTCCGCTTTTCCGGCGAAACCCGTGAGGCCATTCTAACCGGTGAACGGCATCGGTTAGCTCGGGAACTGCATGATTCCGTTTCCCAGCAGTTATTTGCGGCGATGATGATGTTGTCCGCACTGCGGAGTGTTGCAGAACGCGATCCTAAGCAGGAAGCTTTGCAGAAGCAGTTGGATACGATTCAAAAAGTGATCAATGAAGCCCAGGCGGAAATGCGGGCATTGCTATTGCATCTGCGTCCGACTAATCTTGAAGGCAAGTCGCTAAAGCAGGGAATCATTCAGTTGTTGAAAGAATTGCAAACCAAGATTACAATCAAAATCACATGGCAATTGGATGACATTAAGTTAAATGCTGCAACGGAGGATAATCTTTTCCGGATTGTTCAGGAGTTACTTAGCAATACATTACGCCATGCCAAGGCCGATAGCCTGGAAGTTTATCTGAAGCGGTTGCAAGATATGGTTATTTTGCGTATGGTGGATGATGGTGTTGGGTTTGATCCAAAAGAAACTAATGGCAACGGTAACTATGGTCTTGCCAATATCAAGGAACGCGCGGCGGCCATGGGCGGAACGGCCAAGGTTGTGAGTGTGGTCGGTCAAGGAACCAGTGTTGAAGTCAGGGTACCGTTATCAAAGGATGTTGCGCATGATTAAAGTATTGATCGTTGATGATCACGAAATGGTTCGATTGGGACTGGCGACTTATATTGGCGTTCAGCCTGACTTAGAGGTGGTCGATCAAGCCGAGAACGGCCAGGAAGGCGTCGATATGGCGTTGAAAGATCGGCCTGATATTATCTTGATGGATCTGGTGATGCCGGTAAAAGACGGCATTACGGCGACTAAGGAGATTCTGAAAGCTTGGCCGCAAGCGCGGATTATCATTTTGACCAGTTTCATCGATGATGCCAAAGTATATCCAGCCATGGAGGCAGGGGCGGCGAGCTATATTCTGAAAACCGCAACGGCGGAGGAAATTGCCAAAGCCATTCGGCAGACTGCCAAGGGCGAACGGGTACTTGAGCCGCAGGTGACCACCAAAATGATGAATCGCATGAATCATCCGCAACCGCAGTATGACGAACTGACCAACCGCGAACGCGAAGTTTTGCAGTTGATTGCGCAAGGCAAGTCGAATCAGGAGATTGCCACAGCATTATTTATTACATTAAAAACGGTTAAAACGCACGTTTCAAACATATTAGCCAAGTTGGATGTCGAGGATCGGACCCAGGCGGCGATTTATGCGCTAAAGCATGGTCTGGTCAAAAATGATCAAGGAGATGATGGGGTTGCAACTCGCGATCACTGATAAAGCAAGTCAATGGTTTCACCGTGAATTGAATTTACCGGATCAAGGTGCCGGCATTCGCTTCTTCGGAAAAGCTTATGGTAAAACCCAGGTTCATGATGGTTTTAGCGTGGGCATGACAAGGGATGATTATCCAGAGCATCCAATTATGTCAGTCGAAAAAGACGGCGTGACCTATTTCGTCAATCCGACCGATGCATGGTTCTTTGAAAACCTTGCAATGACGGTTGATTACGATGCCCATCTGGATGAACCTAAGTACGAATTTAAAGAAGAATAAGTCAGATTGCAGTCATACTTTATGTATGATTAATCTGCACGCAAAAAATCCTCGGGCGCGGTTGCTGTTGCCTAAGGATTTTTTGCTTTTCAGATCATGATTTCCGATAGGGCTGGTGCCGAGTTGTGACAAACCACCACCTTGTCGTCAGAAGCAAGCCGATAACCGTTATCAGGCTGCCCCAGCCCAATAATGGCGGGGTGTAGCGCATGGTGATGCGATAATGCCCGGGCTTAAGCGGAATGGCCATGAAAATGCCTAGACTGGTTTTGACTGAAACCGGGCGGCCGTTAACGCGAACGTGCCAGCCTGGTGCCGTTGGAATTGTTGTTTGCAACATTTGGTGTGATTGATGGATGGTGACATCAGCCGCAATGGTGGTGTCAGTGGCGTGTTTAACCCGCCAACCGCCAGCTTGTAACTGTTTGAGATCGTGTTGAATAGTACCGACATCAGCTTGATACAGACCAACATTGTCAAACCACGCTTCTTTTTTATTGAGCTGAAAAGTTAAAGATTGCTCCTGGAGGCCCTTTTTAGGCGTGACGTTTACAGTGATCGTGTCGTTAAAGCTATCAGGGAGCGTCACAGCGTTTCCATTTTGTTTGAGGTTCACCAGGTGATTGGCAAAATGGCTGCCAAGCGTCAGAACGTAGCATTTTCCCGCTTGTGGTTTAAAACGATAGGTCACAGTATGGCGACCTTTGCCAACCTTGGTAAAGGTCGAGGTGCCATTTGATGTCGTGCGGCGAACGCCAGCAAGCGTCGGTTCGGGGAGTGGCAACGCGCTAAAATAAGGATCGGTGTCTTTTCCTAGGGCAGCCTGGAGAATAAACGATTGGTTGGCGACAGGTGTATCGCTATAAAGCTGCTGTTTCAGTAAATCGGTGCTGGCCGCGAAGCCGATTTGTTGAGCGAATGGTGACCGCAGAATTTTCCAGGGGCCGACTTGGTTCACTTGCCGATACCACTTTAAATCAGGCCGTTGCCCGGCATCGGGTAGGGAGCTCTGCGCATG
This sequence comes from Lacticaseibacillus huelsenbergensis, assembly GCF_029726355.1. NCBI lineage: Bacteria > Bacillati > Bacillota > Bacilli > Lactobacillales > Lactobacillaceae > Lacticaseibacillus > Lacticaseibacillus huelsenbergensis. Next base: position 2,916,841 of record NZ_CP120687.1, on the reverse strand, counting down.
AGTCGGTGTTAAAAAGTATTTCATCCCCAGCAGGCTATCCGTGATTAACGTGCCATTGGTGTATGCCACCGAGCCGTCGTCTTCGGGTTGGCCAATTTGCCCAAAGAACTTTGGTAAAGCTGGCTCGAGCAGCGAGTTAAATTGATCGGCACCACGATAGTTGCCGGTCATCGGATCGTTGCGCGTCCGAATTGTGGTTTTGCCAATGCGAAAGAATCCGTGATCGTCTTCCTTGACGGCGTTGGCCCCTTGAATAAGTGCTGCGGTATAATCGTGGTAATCACGGTGGCCGAGGTAAGCCAGCTGATTCAGTGTCAGAATCATGCTGCCGCTCATATCGACCAAAACAATGGCAAACCCAAACCATAACGGCCGGTGCTGGTCCAGACTGAGCCACACAAGCACCAGTAACAGCGAACCGATGCCAAACACGAGATTACCGAAAGTCAAAAAGCTGAAGTGCTTCAGATTAAGCGCCACGTCACCGTAAATCAGCCCGAATACGATTAGCAAAATGACGAGCTTTTGCAGCGACAATCCCGTTTCTATTTTTGCCAAGCTGTTGATACCTAAACTCAGGAACCAGAAGCACAAAACAAACGTAAACCGGTACGGATACCAAACCGGAAACTGAAAACCATGCCACAATAAATCCAGCGGTTCGAACATGCAGGAAAGTAGCAAGAAACCGGTCACCAAGACAGCCGCGATTTTCTGTCGCCATGGCTGCTGTCTGGATAAGAAGAAAAGGACTGCTAGAACAAATCCTAAGGCGCCGACGTAAATATTCGGGAACCCTGAAGGCATTTGATCAAAGTTGAAACTTCCCGGGATCAGCTTGCTTAACAAGCGATCCGGGGCATACTCAAAGTGCCACTGGAACGTTTTGACCGTATACGTTGCTTTGGACTGGGCAAGCTGAAACCACGTTGGAAGAAGCACCACGGCGCTGCACATAGCTGCCAGTAAGCTGGCGCCTATAAAGCGCAGGCCGATGCGCCAGGCGTGCCGCCAAGACTTGGCATGGGCACTGAGCCAATAAGCGGCGTATAATACCAGAAACAAAGCGATCATATAGCCTGTGTAAAAGTTAATGATTAGGGCAGCTGCCAGCCAGCCGATATAGGCAATGTTCCGGCCTTTGGTGAACAACGCCTCCGCACTTTGAACGATCAGCGGCAGCAAAATCGCTGCATCTAGCCACATCAAGTTGAAACTGTTTGCCAACAGCCAACCGCTAAGCGCATATGCCAATCCAAAAGCGGAAATCATCAGCCCGTTAATTCCGTGGTGTTTGGCATACCATCCCATGGTTAATCCGGCCGTGCTGATTTTTAGAATCATGATCAAAAAAGCAGCAACATCCAGCATGTCAGTGGGGAAAAGAATTACCAACAAATTAAACGGACTCAGTAAATAATATGCAAAGACGCCAAACATGTCGCCGCCTAATCCTTTATTAAAGGCATAAAAAAGCTGCCCCGGGTGGCCGAGCAGAGTTTGGCGAAGATAGGCAAAAAAGTCAATATACTGTTGGCCCAGATCAACCGTGAGCACGCTGCTGGAACCAAACGGGAAAACGCCGCGAATAGCAAAGTAAAAACCGACTAACAGTCCCGGCAGTAAAAAACTAAGGATCAGCGGATTGTTTTTTAACCATCGTCGTCGCACAGGTACCCACCAACTTCTAAATTAAAATTAATTCCGGCTTATTTTCGTCCGGCATCGCTATTTCAAGCATATCATAAGACACATAGCGTTTTGCCGGGTTCTTTGCTACACTTTAAAAGATAGAGATTTCAAAGGAGCATTTAGGGTGAAGTACATTCGTACACCGCAGCCGAAACGAAATAAAAGTCACATTCCGTTTCGCTTAAATTTATTGTTTTTCATTGCGTTTCTTTTGTTAGCGGCACTGGTTGCCCAGCTGGCTTATTTGCAGATTCTAAATGGTCCCCGATTGGCTGCCGAAGTCGATCGGACGAACAAAACAACGGTCACCGGCAATGTACCGCGTGGGTTGATTTATGACAGTAAGGGACGCGCGCTTGTCACTAACAAGGCCAACAATGCGATTACCTATACCAAGAGTGTCGGGACCAAATCCCAACAAATGTATGACATTGCCAATCAGCTGGCAAGGTTGATTGATAAGCCGGCTGAGAATCTAACCAAGCGTGATTATATTGATTACTACCTGGCGCAGACCAAGGTGTCAAAGCGAATCACCAAAAAGCTGCCTAAGCAGATTCAAAAATTGCCTTCAGCGGACTCCGATAAATTGTATAAATATCAAGTTGCCTATGTTCGCAAACATATGCCGACGTTGACGCCCATTCAAAAAGAAGCAGCAGGACTTTATAAAATCATGAACGGTGCCACGCAGTTGTCCACGGTTTATTTGAAAAACCAAAATGTCACTGCTCATGAGGTGGCGGTTGTCGGTGAACGGCTGACGCAGATGCCAGGCGTTAACCTCGGCACTGATTGGGAACGCTCATACCCTAATGGCGAGTCAATGACCTCGATCATCGGCCGGGTTTCCAATGAAAAAAGCGGGCTGCCTGCGGATGAATTGAACGCATACTTAGCGAATGGGTATGCGCGCAATGACCGTGTCGGCACCAGTTACTTGGAAAAAGCGTACGAGAATGTTTTAAAGGGATCAAAGAGTCAGACCCAGGTTGAAATCGGCAATAATAACCAAATTGTCCAGTCGGTTTCTAAATTCAAAGGACAGCAAGGTGCCAATCTGAATCTGACCATTGATTCGGAATACCAAAAGAAAGTCGAAAAGGCGTTGGATGACACCTTTAGTTCGGTTCGCTCGGCCGGTGCCGGCAGTTTATCGGATGGTGCATATGCCGTGGCAATGGATCCAAATACCGGGCGGATTCTGGCCATGGCCGGGCAACATCAGGATACGCAGACCCATAAAGTCGAAGACGATGCGCTTGGGGTTATCAATCGTGCCTTTGTTGTCGGGTCTGCGGTCAAAGGGGCAACGGTTCTCGGTGCACTTCAAGACGGAGTTATTACGGTTGACCACAATACCCAGGCAGACACGCCGATTTATTTGCCGGGTACACCAGTTAAAAAATCCGTTTACCCTGTCGGTACGTTCAGCTCGCTGGATGCTGCTTCAGCGTTGGAAGTGTCCAGTAACATTTACATGATGTGGCTGGCGATGAAGGAAGGCCATTACGCTTACTCGCCGAATAATTATCTAAAACTAGACAACAACATTTTCAGCAAGATGCGCGGCTACTTCAACCAGTTCGGCTTAGGAATCAAGACCGGCATCGATTTGCCTGGTGAAATTGCCGGGTTGGAAGGTAGTACCCATGACAGTTCTGGCAACTTACTAGTTGGGTCGGCGTTGGACTTGGCATACGGGAACTACGATAACTACACCTTGATCCAAATGCTGCAGTACATCAGTGCGATTGCCAATAATGGGTACCGCATGCGTCCTTACCTGGTCAATAGTATCAGTCAGACACTGAGCGATGGCAGTAAGGGACCGATTTTAAGTACAACTCAGCCATCTGTAACGTCTAAAATTGAGAATACCCAAGCACAAATCGATCTGGTGAAGCAGGGGATGTGGCAGGTTGTCCATGGTACGAATGGGTGGACAACGGCAACGTCGCTGAATTCCTTGAATCCTGGGGTCGCTGGGAAAACCGGGACGGCGCAAGGCTTTACCCGTGAGTCAAAAGGATCGGCGTTGACCGAGACCATCACGGAAAGTTTTGTTGGCTTTGCTCCAGCGAAGAATCCCAAGATTGCGATTGCGGTCATTATTCCTAACTTAAAAGCTGAAACGACAACGCCATATCAGTTACAAATTGCCAAAGAAATGTTTAGCGACTTCTATAAGATGAATGACATCAAAGAAGATAAGGGCTATTCGATCCATCAAAAGACCATCAATGGTTAACGTTGTTGGCAGCGTGTGCAAAAAATGCTAAACTACTACAAGAACATGGCCGTCAAGTGATTGATTGGCACTGGTGGCAATGGGAAAACAACAGGGTCACCTGTTGTTTTTTTAGCGAGATTGCCGCTTGGCGACGGTTATACACGCACTTGCTGCTTGGACAGTCAAGTTAGAAAGGATTTCAATGAACTACGCAAATTGGCGCTCACGTTTTCAAAATTCAGCCTATGTGACCAACGGCATTCTGGCCGTCACGATTTTGGTGTTCATTCTAGAGACACTTTCCGGTGGCAGCACCAATACTGAAGTGCTGATTGCTTATGGTGCCCGAGCTAATCCGCTTATTTTATACGGACAATGGTGGCGCCTGATCACCCCGGTATTTGTTCATATTGGCTTAACGCACATCTTGATGAATGGCTTTTCGTTATACTTTTTAGGCGAAATGACGGAACGTTTATTTGGTCATTGGCGGTTCTTCCTGCTATATTTCATTTCCGGTTTTGCCGGCAACGTGGCAAGTTTTGCTTTCAGTCCCAACACGTTGGCAGCAGGAGCCAGCACCGCGATTTTTGGGTTGTTGGGAGCTTGCTTGATGTTGGGGGATACCTACCGCGATAACCCCGTCATTCGGCAATTGTCGCGTCAATTTTTGTTGTTGGTTGTCTTGAACTTGGCATTTAACCTTTTCTCTAGCGGCGTTGATATTTATGGACACATTGGCGGTGTGCTAGGCGGTTTCTTAGCGGCCGGCATGTTGGGAGCCCCGGCACTTGGTCGTATGGGGACTGTCCGGCGCGTCGCTTCGGCAGTCACCTTGATCTTTGGACTGGTTGCTTTGATTTTATTTGGAATTCAGCGCGGAATCGTATGAAAACTTATTATGATGTTTTGCAATTATTAAAGAGCTTTGGCACCTTTATCCATGTCGGTAAACGGGTGTGGGATATTGAGCTGGCAGCACTAGAATTAGACCGTTTGCATCAGGCAAAATTGATTGACGATAAGGTTTATCTGAATGCGAAAGTTGTTTTGCGGCATGCCCATGAACAAGAAGAGCAAGATCCCTTGAATCACGATTTACCTTTGCATTCGAACCAACGGAGGAATGATCAAAATGAATAATCAAAAATTAATCGGGGTTGACTTAGGCGGTACAACCATTAAATTTGCTATTTTAACGCAGGCGGGCGATATTCAGCAGCGCTGGAGTATCGACACCAACATTCTGGATGAAGGCAGCCATATTTTGCCGGATATTGTGACGTCCATTAACGAACACCTAAAACTTTACAACATGTCGCCAGCCGATTTTGCCGGCATCGGCATGGGGTCTCCGGGTTCTGTTGATATCAAAGCTGGCACCGTTATTGGCGCATACAATTTGAACTGGAAAACATTGCAGCAAGCCAAAAAAGTGATCGAATCCGGCACCAAGATTCCTTTCAACATTGATAATGACGCCAATGTTGCGGCATTGGGCGAACGCTGGAAAGGCGCCGGTGAAAATGATCCGGATGTGACCTTCGTGACGCTTGGTACGGGCGTTGGTGGGGGCATTATTGCAGATGGCGAGCTGTTACATGGCGTTGCCGGTTCTGCCGGTGAGTTAGGACATGTCACCGTCGATCCGGTTAACGGGTATCTATGTACCTGTGGCAAGCGCGGCTGCCTCGAAACAGTAGCTAGTGCGACCGGCGTGGTGCGGGTTGCTCGTGACATGGCAGAAGAATTTGCCGGCGACTCAAAGTTGAAGCAAACGCTGGACGATGGGGACGAGATTTCTAGCAAAATCGTTTTCGATTTGGCAAAAGACGGCGATCGCCTGGCTTTGATGATTGTGGACCGGGTTTGCTTCTATCTTGGTTTGGCCTTAGCAAACGTAGGCAATTTATTGAATCCGAAATTCATTGTCATCGGTGGCGGTGTGTCGGCAGCAGGCGACTTCTTGCTTAAACGCGTTGATAAGTATTTCAAAGAAAATACGTTCCCGAATGTTCGTGAAACCACGCGATTGCGGTTGGCAACGTTGGGCAATACAGCTGGCGTCATTGGAGCCGCAAGCCTGGCGCTGAAGTAAGGGGAAAAGGAGAGTCGTGTAAGTGTTAACTTATCTGTTAATCTTTGTTGGATTATTTTTAATTTACTGGGGCTTCAGCTGGTTGTGGAGCTATTATCAAAAGTCGAAATTCAAGGCCATCGGTGGCGAAATTTCACCTGAAGAATTTGAGCACACAATGCGCAAAGCCCAGATTATCGACTTACGGGAACGCAACGAATTCAAAGCAGGCCATATTCTTGGTGCGCGTGACCTTCCATATACGCAGCTGCGTGAGCGGTTAGGCGAGATGCGTAAAGATTTGCCGGTCTATCTCTATGACAAAACCGGCGTCCTTTCGTTGCGGGCAGCACGGCGCTTGCGCAAGAATGGCTTTGAGAAGATCAGCTGGTTAAAAGGCGGTTACGATAACTGGTCAGGCAAAATCAAAAAAAGCCCGACTAATTATTGAGCCGTACATAGGCAGCAAAAAAAGCAATCGCACTGGTCGATTGCTTTTTTGTTAAGCGATGCTTATTTGCTTAGCCTTGATGGGCTGAGAAGCGTTTGCGATTAGCTTTGCGCCGATTTTCATTGATTTCATCGGCCTTGGTTTCAACAGGTTCGACATAGTTTTTCTTGAAGGCGAAAACACTGCCGGCAATGGCGCCAAGCGTCATCAACGTGCCAACGAAAAAGCCGCGTGCAAATTTATGTTTCATGAGAATCCCCCCTGATTGGTGATCTGTGATACTGAATTTATTATACTATATTGATGGAGCTTAATGAAATGGATAAACCGGTAAACCGCATCGTCATGATTGTGGGACCAACAGCAGTGGGTAAAAGTGATCTTGGCATTTACTTGGCCCAGCAGCTTCAAGGCGAAGTCATCAATGGTGATGCGTATCAAATTTATCGTCATATGAATATCGGTACCGCCAAAGTCATGCCTGACGAAATGGCTGGCGTCCCGCATCATTTACTGGATATCGTTGAGCCAACGATGACTTACACGGTTGCTAAGTTTAAAGAAGCCGCCGAAAATGCCATCACGCTGGTCAGTGAACGGCATCATCTGCCGATTTTAGTTGGCGGGACCGGTTTTTATTTGAATAGTTTACGCCTGAATCTGCCACTGGGTGGTAAAGCGCCGCCAAAAAGTGTCCGTCAGCGATGGCAAAAGGCATTAGCCGAGTATGGTGCGTCATGGTTATGGACGCAGTTGGTACAGCGTGATCCGGTCGCGGCCAAGCAGATTGAACCTGCTAATACGCGCCGGGTGATTCGCGCACTGGAAGTCATTGAATTGACTGGCAGGCGGTTTTCCGAACAGCCTCAGCCCCAACCGCTTTATGAAACATTGGTTATCGGCTTGACCACGCAGCGAGCGGTTTTATACGAGCGAATCAATGCGCGGGTGGATGCCATGATGGTTGAGGGACTGGAAGCAGAAGTCGCCAATTTGTTAAAAACCGTTCCGCCTGATGCTCAGGCAATGCAGGCCATTGGCTATAAAGAACTGGTTCCATATTTTAAAGGTCAAGCTGATTTGGCTGACTGTGTGGCACTCATCAAGCAGCATTCACGCCACTTTGCCAAACGGCAGCTGACGTATTTTCGCAACCAAATGCCGACACACTGGTTTGATTTGGTTGCCCATCCAGAAGAAAAGCAGGCAGTGGTTGCCTTAGTATGTCAGTGGCTGAAGCAACCGGTTAAAGGAGAAGAAAATGAGTTGGACAGATAAATTTGATCCCGCCTTATTAAAAATGGTCAAAGAAGTCGATACCCAAATCGCACCGCAACTAGCTACGATTGATGGACGGATTTTGGAGAACCAAGATAAAGTTTTAACGAGCTTTCAGAAACACCATGTTGCCGAAAGCTATTTAACCGGATCGACCGGTTATGGACATAACGATGAAGGCCGCGATGTGCTTGAGGCCATCTATGCCGACGTTTTAGGCGGTGAAGACGCGCTCGTGCGGCCACAATTTGTTTCTGGCACGCACGCAATCGGGGTTGCATTACTTGGGCTTGTCCGCCCGGGGGATGACATTTTGTACATCACCGGCAAGCCGTATGATACATTGCAAGAGGTGCTGGGACTTGCTGGCAACGGCATTGGCAGTCCTAAAGAATACGGCATTGGCGTCGATTATGTTGATCTTTTGCCAAATGGGGCAGTCGACAATGATGCGGTTAAGGCACGGCTGACCGCTAAAACCAAAGTGGTTGCGATTCAGCGTTCGCGTGGGTATGCAACGCGCGATTCGTTTACGGTCGATCAAATTGCGGCAATGATCAAAGTTGTTCGCAGCGTGTTGCCGAATGTCTGGATTTTTGTCGATAACGCTTATGGCGAATTTTCCGAAACAACCGAACCACTTGAAGTAGGCGCCGATGTCATGGCGGGGTCGCTGTTTAAAAATGCTGGGGGCGGCATGGCCAAAACCGGTGGGTATATTGTCGGCAAGAAGGATTTAATTGAGCGCATCAGCTATCGCTTTACAGTTCCTGGTCTTGGTGGTGCCGAGGGGGCGACTGTCGGTGCGCTGGCTGATATGTATCAAGGTTTCTTCATTTCACCGCAAACAACCGGTAATGCGATTAAAGGGGCGATCTTTGAAGCGGCCTTATTTGCAAAGTTAGGCTTAGATGTATCACCAACCTGGGATGCGCCGCGGACGGACCTGATTCAAACGGTTAATTTCGGCAATCAAGCTGACATGGTTAAGTTTGCCAAGGCAATACAAGCCAATTCGCCCGTTGATAGCTTTGTGACGCCGATTCCGGAGAAAATGGCTGGTTACGAAGACGAGGTCATTATGGCCGGTGGGACGTTTGTAGCCGGTTCGACAGTTGAATTTTCCGGGGATGGTCCGTTGCGTCCGCCATACACGCTTTATTTGCAAGGCGGTTTGACTTACGCGCATATTAAATTGGCAACTATGGGGGCGGCACAATCGACCTTTTTTGATCAAGCTCAATAAACGATTTGTATGTCAAAAAGCGTCAGCGTCACTGCAAACAGGCAGTGCACTGGCGCTTTTTTGATTTGCTCGTGAAAAATGTAAAGTCTGAAAAATTTCAAAAATCGCTATTTCTCAGCCACGACCTGCACATAAGGTTCACCGTCCGCACCGGTCACAATGCCCTGAATCTCCGGCGTGAATCCAGGAAAACGACGGATGCCGGCAAATAACGTTTCAAAATAGTGAATGGCCACCGCACGCCAGCGTTCGCCCGGCACGACGACGAAAATGCCAGGAGGATACGGCAATGCCCCGGCAACGGCGATTCGGCCTTCCGCAGCCTGCAGTGGCACGGTGTCAAATTTTCCACGGACAAAACAGCGGTCGGCTGCTTGTGGCGTCATAGCAGTCGGTATGTTGTTCGTATTTGTGAAAAGTAATTGTTGCTGCTGGGCCAATTTAGCTTCGCGGAAAAAATCGGACATTTGCTGGGCCAGTTCGCGTAAGGTCAGATCCTTGTACGCCTCGCCGGTTTCAGCAACTAATTTTGGTAATGCCTCGGCAACAGTTTTGTTGGCAAAGTAATCTTTTTCGAATTGTTGCAAAACTCGGCGAAGGTGCTGCCAGTCGGTTGCGGCAGATCCCGGCGTTACCAAAAAGAGCAAGCTGTTCAAATCGGCTTTTTCCGGGACAATTCCGTGATCAAGCAAGTAGCGATCGACCAACCAGCCGCTAACGCCAAATGTTGCCGTTTCCGGTAACAGCACCGTGACCTTGCCCGGATCAAGATAGGCTTGGTTCGGTTTTAAGTGCAGGAGCTGATGCCACTTGGCGTTAGGGGCCATTGCCCAGGCTTCCGCAGAAGTCGTTGCCTTTTGCGGGGTAATTGCGGTTAACGTTGGATTTTGATAGGCCAAAAACAAGCGAGAATCACTTAACGAGTGACGAAAGGCGAGTGCTGCCTGAAGAGCGTCGGCCCAGATCTTTTGACCCCGGCGGCCTTGATTGATTGCGGTATTAGCGACCAACGATGCATAAAGTGGGTAAGAGTAGCTAGTGGTGACATGTTTAAGGTACGCATGGTTGAACTGCTCATGGGTGACATAGCGTGGCTGTCCTTTGATGTGCGCATCTTTTTTATGAATCTGAGACGCTTGGCCGAAGCCGGATTGTTGCTTGTGAACGCTTTGGGTGACAATAATGCCCGGATCATCCGGACCTAATGGCATCTGCAAAGGATCCATCGGCTTCATGGCCGGAATGAACGGCTCATAGCCGCCCCAAGCAGCGTCAAAGGCGATGTAATCCGTCAATGGGCCAAAAAGATCAAGTAACTGGCGGACATTAGGAACAATTCCATCGAAGGTTTCCAGTTCAAGAATGGCCAGTCTAAACGGATGGCGTTCTTGAGCTTTTTGCGGATCAATGCTCGCAACCAGTTGGCGTAGCCGGTTAGCGCTGATATCAGTAAGGTCGAGTGGACCGATTAATCCGCGCTGCGTACGGAGGGTGTCAAGGTAAACCGGGCGCGCCCCATTTTGCACCAGCGCAGCATTATAAAATGATTTGTGATTATTGCGGTCAAACAAGACCAGATCACCTGGCGTCAACAACGCACTAGCCACAATGTTGTTGGAGCCAGTCGTGCCATTGGTGACAAAATAAGTTTCATCAGCGTGGTATAACCGCGCCGTGGCTTGTTCAGCTGCCAGCGGGCTGCCGCCATGTGTCAGCATATCGCCTAACGAAGTGACGACATCACTGGTGTCGCTGGCAAAAAAAGTGTCACCATAAGCTTGATAAAGTAAATAACCGGCGGGCGCTAATCGATCGTAATGGCCGCTGTGGTGACCGGGGGTGGCAAAGCTTGTGGGATTTGCCTGCGCAAAATTCAGTAGATCATTTAGAAAAGCAGGAATCATGGTCTTTTCGTAATGTGTCGCTGCCGCGGTGATTTGAGTGAGCAAATTAGCATCAAGTCGCGGTGCTTCAGTCACGTCCAGCTGGCCGGTTGAATCATTTTGGCGGTGGCCAATGACAAAGACCGGCAAAGGCAGTTCACTGGCAACAAGTTGGTCAAAGACATTTTGATCGGCCGCATGCACCACCACTGCATTGAAAGCTGCCAAAGGATAATCATTAAACGGCAGCCAATCGGTGGGTAAGTTGACAGATTTCATGGTCGGGGTGTACCCAACGTGTAAATGTAAGGTCATGACGACAACGTCCTTTCAGAAACCTAGTTACTGTTATCATACGTTTCATAGTTGAAAATACCTAGAAAGAATTTGGCGCGGTAAGATTTCGGATTGCTTGGATAATACTGACAAGCGTGGCAAGTTGACTTAGTAGAAAGCGCTTCTTTTTGAATAATTGGCTCAACATATTGGTCTATAACAAGTTGATCGTAAAAATAAAATTTTTTCATTTTTTACGGTAAATGTCAGAAAAACTTACATGTTGCGTTGACACCGTTTATCTGGTTTGATAAGCTGACATCGTTGTAAAGGAGGATGCCTATGGCTGAGATCGCTGATCTGAGAACGCGATCGGTTTTGCCGATTGGTACAGTTATGTTGTTAACAGACTTGACTGCCCGCCAGATTCGTTACTATGAAGCCCAGGGATTGGTCAAGCCCGAGCGCAATGCCGGCAATCACCGAACTTATTCGCTTAATGACGTTGATGAACTGCTGGAAATCCGCAGTCAGATGGCCGATGGTTTCACGCTGGCTGATGTCAAGCGGTTGAAGCATCCACGTCATCGCGAGGATAGTGATGCCGAAGTTCGCAAAGTGTTGCGCGACGAACTGCTGAATCAGAGTCGACTCAATCAAAGCCCGGATCCGGGTCCCACCATTGGCTTCCGACAATCACACTAAAGATAGGAGTTCACGTATATGGCAAGAAAAGCAATTACCGCTGATGAGATTCGCCAGACAGTTAAGGATGAGAACGTCTTATTCTTGCGCCTGATGTTTACCGACATTAACGGGATCATTAAGAACGTCGAGGTGCCGATTTCCCAGTTGGAAAAGGTGCTGAATAATAAGATTACCTTCGATGGTTCGTCGATTGACGGTTTTGTTCGAATCGAAGAAAGCGATATGCTGCTCTATCCGGATCTTAACACTTGGCTATTGTTCCCGTGGGAGAATGATCATGGTAAGATTGCCCGGCTGATCTGCTCGGTTCATCGTCCAGACGGCACACCTTTTGGCGGCGATCCGCGTAACAATCTGATCCGTGTCGTGAATGAAATGAAAGAAGCCGGCTTCACAGCTTTCAATATCGGCCCTGAACCGGAATTCTTCTTGTTTAAACTGGACGAAAACGGCAATCCGACAACGAAGCTGAATGATCATGGTTCTTACTTCGATTTTGCACCGCTTGATATGGGCGAAAATTGCCGGCGTGATATTGTCCTTGAGTTGGAAAAGATGGGCTTTGAAGTCGAAGCTTCCCACCATGAAGTGGCACCGGGCCAGCATGAAATTGACTTCAAATATGCCGATGCGTTAGACGCTGCCGATAACATTCAAACCTTCAAACTTGTGGTCAAAACCATTGCCCGCAAACATGGCTTATACGCGACATTCATGCCTAAACCACTTCACGGCATCAACGGTAGCGGCATGCACATCAACATGAGCCTTTTCCACGACAAAGGCAATGCTTTCTATGATCCAAATACCGACGATCAGTTGAGTGAAACGGCGATGCATTTCCTTGCTGGCGTTTTGCGCCATGCTTATGCGCTGACCGCGGTTAACAACCCAACCGTCAACTCCTACAAACGACTGGTGCCAGGATTTGAAGCCCCGGTTTATGTGGCTTGGTCCGGCAAAAACCGCTCACCACTGATTCGGGTACCGCAGTCACGGGGATTATCAACCCGCTTGGAGTTACGCTCGGTTGATCCGACTGCCAATCCTTACTTAGCCATTGCCGCAATCCTTCAGGCCGGCCTTGATGGCGTCAAGAACCAGTTGAAGCCGGAAGAAGCGGTAGATCGTAACATTTATCGGATGCAAGACGACGAACGCAAAGCAAATCATATTCAAGACCTCCCATCAACCTTGCACAATGCGTTGAAGGCATTGGCGGCTGATGACGTGGTCAAGGCTGCCCTGGGTGAACATTTGTATCAAAGCTTTATGGATTCGAAGAACCTCGAATGGTCCGCATACCGCCAGCAGGTTTCCGAATGGGAACGGCAACAATACCTGGAATTGTATTAATTCCAGCCACCCAAAAGCTGTTGTTAACCTTTTCCTTGACTAACTGGTAAAAACAGTCAAGCATTCCATATTTCAAAAAGCTTCAGACGCAACCACGCCTGAAGCTTTTTTGATTGCGTACGATCTGAAAAACCTCAACTGTTGTAGGGAGTTAATCAATATTAATAGTTGAAAACGCTAAATGAGATGGCTACACTGAATTTATCACATTTCTCTCATAAAGGACGGCACTGCTCATGAAATTAAACCAATTCGCGCGGTTAACACCTGAATTTAGCCAACAATTAACGGAACTTGCCCGCATCGGCTTGCCGGCAGATCCTAAAGGTGACTTTGCAGATACGGCTGCAGCCATGTATGCGGCCTTTTTCCCGGAAGCTTATCAGCCCGCGGCCAAACAAGATAAATTCGCTCAGATTGCAGTCGATTCGCGGCAGAATCTGGCTGACTGGTTGGCATCGGGGCCCACGCAGATGACCCGGCAAAACTTTTACAATGTAGCCCTGCAGTTGCTGGGGTTTGAAGCCTTCACCGATTTCGATTTGGCAGATCCATTGCCGTTTATGGCGGCGACAAAATTGCCAAGCATTGATCATGATCTGCTTGATACCGAGGATTTTCTGAAGGCTAGCTACTTATTGTTGACGACGCGAACTAAACACTTGGTCAACTTTCTCGATGATTTAGCCAATCGTGGCTTTTTCAAAGATTTTCAGTCGTCGGCAACCCAACCGAAACCTTTATTGTTTAATGGTAAAGTGCAACAGGTTTTCGATGCGCGCCAAGCTATCCGTGAGGTGGTATGGATTGAGTCTGATGTCGACTCAGACCACGATGGAAAGCGGGATCTTTTAGAAGCGACGATTTATCGACCCAAAGCCACCGAGCAAGGATTGAAGGTTCCCGTTTTGTTTACCGCGAATCCATACTTTCATGGGACCAATGATGTGACAGCTGCGACGCATGTTCCGGAAACGGTTTTGGCAGTCAAGCCGCATGGAGCCTCGAAGGCAGAAGTGACGGCTACAGCGGCTCAAATCGAAGACTTACCGAAGCGGGCCGTTACTGGCGAGGCGACAGAGGCAGAGGCCTATGCCGAAGAAAATAGTATGTATGCGTTCAACGATTATTTTCTTGCGCGCGGATTTGCTGTGGTTTACTCAGCTGGGGTTGGCACGCGGTATTCAGACGGCTTTCGGACCATTGGTGGACCTGAGGAAACGGCCGGGGCTGTGGCAGTGATCGAATGGCTGACCGGTAAGCGCCGGGCGTTCACGAACCGTACTGCTGGCGTTGCCATTAAGGCTTGGTGGTCAACCGGCAAAGTTGCGATGACCGGTAAGTCCTACTTAGCTACGTTAGCCATTGCTGCGGCGACGACCGGCGTTGAGGGGTTGAAAACCATCATTGCCGATGCCGGCATTTCTAGCTGGTATGATTATTACCGCGAAAATGGTTTGGTCGTGGCGCCCGGCGGCTTTCAAGGTGAAGACGCTGATGTTTTGGCAGTTGATACGTTTTCCCGGCAGAAATCCGGCGGCGATATGATTCGCATCAAGTCGGCTTGGGAGCGGCATCTTGCTGCGATTACCCGTGATCAGGATCGGACGACGGGTGCCTATACCGCGTGGTGGGATGCGCGTAATTACCGCAAAAATGCCGCCAACGTCAAAGCCGACGTGGTGTTGATTCACGGGCTCAATGACTGGAATGTCAAGCCTAAAAACGCAATCCGTTTCTGGCAGGCAATTGCAGATTTGCCGATTCAAAAGAAACTGATTTTACATCAAGGACAACATGTTTATGTTCACAATGTTCGCTCGTTGGACTTTTTGGACATGATGAACTTGTGGTTGACACATGAGCTGTTAGGGGTAGCCAATGATGTTGCAGATGTTTTGCCGAATGTTATTGTGCAAGATAACGTGACTCCGCAGACCTGGTCAGCCTATACCGATTTTGCTAATCCGGAAGCGGAACATGTGACAACTGAGGTCAACCTGAAGAATGACTTTGAAGCAGCTACCGATCAGTTTACCGATCATGCCACGGCAACGTTTGCGGCGCAACATGACACCAGCGCCAGTTTCGAAAAGGCCATCATTACCCCTAATAGTGCTTACGCTAACAGCCGGTTGTGGTTGACCCAACCAGTGCTTGAGCGTGATCAAATCCTGGAAGGCATTCCACATCTTGAGCTGACGTTGGCAGTTGATGCACCGACCGGCATTCTTAGTGTTCGGCTCGTGGATCTCGGCGAGGCCAAGCGTTTTGGCGAAACCGCAGCCACCGTTGCGGCCAATGATTTACAGTTAGGCTTTGATTTTAAAACAACCGATATTGTCGAATTCAAGCCGGCCGCTAAGCCAACCCCAAGTAAACTGATAACGTTAGGTCATATTAATTTACAAAATCCTAAAAACGCCTACGAAGTGCAGCAAATCACACCGGGCCAGTTTTTTCACGTGAGTCTGGATCTGCAACCGACGCACTATCACTTACCGACCGGCCGGCAGCTTGCCTTGATCATCCATGGTGCCGATATGGCGCAAACGATCCGACCGACAAAAACAACGCATTATCACGTCGATTTGGCGAAGAGCACCTTAACATTGCCATTTCGACTTTAAAAATAGCATCCACGGTTGAGGACAACATCGTCATAAGTTTGCGCCGTTGCGGGAAAAGGACGTGAAGTGGATGGATCATCAGGAACGCCAGATTAATATACGTTGGGTTATTCGACAGTTGCCGCTGACTTTAATAGTGGTGCTATTTTTACTGAGCCTGACAAGCACTTTGGAGCCAATTTTAAATGGCGTGGTTTTCGGTCAGCTGGTCAATATTGACTTCAGTAATCTTGACGCTGTGGTGCGTTATGTCTCATTAGCTGCAGCTGCCTATCTCGTTACCTATACATCACTCTATCTGTTTTTGCGCGCCCAGCAACGCGCTGTTCGGGTGTTGAATCAGGCACTTAAATCAGCGTATTTCACCGCCTCAGTCGCGCACGCAGGGACTGACGCCACGGAGGTTTCTGACACGATCAATGATGTGACCGGCGTTGCGAAACAAATTGAACAAGCCTACTTTGTCGGACTTATCAATATGCTGCAACAAGTGATTGGCTTGATCATCGCTGTGGCTTTTATCCTGAAAACCAATATCGTGTTAAGTTTGGTCTATGTGTTATTTTCTGCATTGTCACTGCTTCCGAGTCACTTTGGCAGAAAGAGCCTGGCAAAAAAGTCGGACATTTGGGCTAACACCAATGCCGGTTTGGTCTTGAGTATGAAAGACATTTTTCAAGGCCGAATGGAAATCTTTATTTTTAAAGCCTGGCCGGTCTTCTTCACCCGATTTAAGCAACATTTGAGCCAAGAAGAACGCGACTATGAACGAATGAATAACTTTCAATATTTATTTCAATATGTTTCTTGGCTATTTGCCATTGCGGCGTTTTTGTTGCCACTTTTTATCGGCCTCCTCTTGATGGCCAAAGGATTGTTTGGTGTGACGACCAGCGTCATTTTGACACTGACAATGACGGCAGATTCTGTTGTAGGCGGCGCTCGCAGTTTGAGCAAATATCAAAGTCAAATTGTTAGCACGAGTCAGCTACGCGTGTTACCGGCGGCTGGTAAATTTGAAATATCCAAGGTTGATGATGGCGAGTCAAACCCGGAAGCTTTAGAAGGCCAGCTTGACATCAGCGATCTAACTGTTGTGCGTGATCGGCATTTAATCTTGAGTGATGTCAATATCCGCCTTGAACCGGGTAGCAAAGTCATCGTGACCGGTCCTTCTGGAATAGGTAAAACAACCCTTCTAAAAGCCATCACCGGTCAAGTGACATCTCAAGGTGCGATTCGTTTTGCCGGTCAACCGCTGCATGCTGGTGAGTTTGTTTTGGTGTCGCAAAATGTCTGGTTGTTTAATGGTACGTTGCGGGATAATATCACGTTATATCAGGCTTACGATGATGCCGCGGTTTTGGCGGTTTTGCGGCTGGTGGGCCTTGATCAGGAATTGGGTGAGCATGTGCTTGATTTCAAAATTGTTGATAACGGCAGTAATCTATCAGGTGGACAAGCGCAGCGCATTGCGATTGCCCGCGGACTGTTGCGCAAAAGTCCCATCTTTTTACTTGATGAGATTTCCTCAAGTCTTGATCAGACCAATGCTGATAAAATTCATCGCATTATTTACACGCTACCTGCAACGGTCATTGAAGTCGCGCATCATTATCAGGAAGCCTTGGCGCAGGCGTATGGCGTAAAGATTTACGAAATGGTTGATCACAGGTTGCGGTTAAAAAGTGAGGATTCCAGGGAAGTTGCTACTGGCACAGAAGCTATTTAAGGGCGGCATTTAGGTAAACTTGGTAACACAAAAAGCCCGAAACATCGGGCTTTTTGAGGACAAACTGTTTGCTTTAAGTGTACCAGCCGGGATTTGAACCCGGGACAAACGGTTTAGAAGACCGTTGCTCTATCCAGCTGAGCTACTGGTACAAATCGTTATTAAGTATACGAGAAGCGCGGGTAGGCGTCAACGGAATGTTGAGGAACTTGAACTTTGTGGAGGGTGTGTAAAAGGTTTTAAGGATGTGGAAGGAACGCTACAGCTCTTGTAGTTAGGCAATCCGGCTTTGAAACGCGTTCGCAGTCGCAGAAATCTACGTGTAAGTGACCTCAATCCTAAATGGCCAAAGACCAGCCATTTAGGATTGAGGCCACTTACACTCGGATTTCTAAGCGCTCCTGCTCACGCTCTTGACTTCCTAACAATAAGTGAGTAACATACACTCAATCGCTACCGAAGGCCATTCACATTTTTAAGAATGGAGGGATTCTGATGGGATATCGAATCCAGTTGAACATGAAGACGCAAGAATTTATCGCGATTGATCCGCACAATGCTAAGCACATTGGTAAGGGCGAGACAATTGAAAAAGCGTTGCAACAACTGAAGAAATAATGTCTTGCTGCCGGTGAATGACTTCATACCGGCGGCTTTCTTTTTTGCCAAGGGACTAGTGCCATGGAGACTTTTTATGCTATATTAGGTTCCTTGGCAGGGGCAGGCTCAGATTTTTTCTGGGCCTTTTTTTGGTTCGAAGTCGCCGATTAAAACGTTTCCTTGTTGAAACTGTTTGGCTTGGCTATAATTCCATCCAGGGGGTGGTACTGATCATCATTTTGCTGAACATCTTCATTTTACTGGTTACCGCTGCATTGCTAATAACGGTAACCACCCAACTCAGAAAACCGATTAATTGGATTGTTGATGGCATTTTATATGTGGCCTTACTGCTGATTAATGCAGCGTTTGGCGGCTGGTTGACGTTCTTTACCTTGATTTATGCGCTTTATATGCCCGCGGTCATCATTGGCGTTTGGCTTTACCGCCAGCAGCACTTGCCGTAATAAGAAAGTTGCTGTCTTAAGGCTGCAACTCAATCTGACCATTTAATTAGCGCCAAGCCGAGTTGAAAAACAATTGCGGGTTTGGAACAATCAAAAAGCTGTTATCATCAGCGATCGACAAAAAACGGCTATTATCGGCGATGTGCTTGCAACTTGGCGTGCTGTCTGGTAATATTAGTCCGTTGTATTTGGCACCCCTCCTATGCAACCGCACATCGTTAGGTTTTAAGCGTAAGCACCTAACTTGGCGAGTCTTCAGGGGAAAAGCCGAGAGGCAAAACAGGAGGTGCACACAGTGTACGCAATTATCAAAACAGGCGGCAAACAGTATAAAGCTGAAGTCGGTGAAGCCATCTATGTTGAAAAACTTGATGCCGAAGAAGGCAAGCAAGTTACTTTTGACGAAGTGATTATGGTTGCTGGTGAAGGTGATGCCAAGATTGGCACGCCAACTGTAGCCGGCGCAACCGTGACTGGCAAGGTCGAAAAACAAGGGCGCGAGAAAAAGGTTGTTACTTACAAGTACAAACCTAAGAAGCACTCTCATCAAAAGAAGGGCCATCGTCAGCCATACACGAAAGTCGTTATCGACGCGATTAACGCATAAGAGGTCAGTTTATGATCAAGGCAATTTTTCATCGCGATGAGCATGGCGATATCGTCAGTTTCGAACTGAGTGGCCATGCCGATGCCGGTAAAACCGGCAAGGATATCGTCTGTGCTGCTGTTTCGGCTGTGAGTATTGGCGCCGTCAATGGTGTCGAAGCTCTGGCGGGTTTTAAGCCTGACGTTGATGCGGATGAGGTCCATGGCGGCCATCTGCAAATGACACTTAAGTCGGCAATCACTGGCGAACAGTTGCACATTAGTCAGATTTTGTTGGAAAATTTATTGCTTGAATTACAAAGCATCCAAGATCAATATCCTGATCGCATTTTGATTACGACAAAACAATTAAAACAAAATTAATTCTCGGAGGTGTACGTTATGTTAAAGATGAATCTGCAATTCTTCTCTCACCATAAAGGTGGCGGTTCAACATCTAACGGCCGTAATTCTGCAGGCCGGCGTTTGGGTAGCAAGCGTGCCGATGGTCAGTTCGTTAAGGCAGGCAACATCTTGTATCGCCAGCGCGGTACCAAGATCCATCCTGGTGAAAACGTTGGCCGCGGCGGCGACGATACCTTGTTTGCGACTGCTGACGGCGTTGTCAAGTTTGAACGCTTCGGCCGTGACAAGAAGAAGGTTTCAGTTTATCCGGCAGCAGCTGCTGAATAAATATTGATGACGTCCCGGTAATCGGGGCGTCTTTTTTTCAAAATTTTAAAATAATGTCAATAAGGAGTGGTTTGGATGGATCGAATGACAGCATTGCAGGCACGGATTCTGGACAAGAAATTGGATGGCTTTTTTGTTACCGATGCCACCAACGTCACTTATTTGACAGGTTTTACCGGTGAAGAAAGTGCCTTGCTGGTGACGCCGGAGAAAGCTTACTTTATAACGGATTCCCGGTTTACCGAGCAGTTTAAGCAACAGGTACATAATGCCAAACTGGTTTTGCATCAAGATGGTTTGTATAAGACGGCAGGTGATTTAGCCAATCAATTGCAGTTGACCCGCATTGGTTTTGAAGCCGTTCATCTGAATTATGCCGATTACGAAGCCTTTGATCTTTTAACGCAGGGAACACTGGTGCCAACACGTGACTTTGTTGAAACACAGCGCGAAGTCAAAGACGATGAGGAACTGGCCTTGATCAAAAAGGCGGTTGCCATTGCCGAAAAAGGTTACCAGCATGTTCTTGATACGATTAAACCAGGGATGCGGGAAATTGACATTGCCAATGACTTGGACTTTTTCATGCGGCAACTTGGTGCCAGCAATGTCTCGTTTGAAACAATTGTGGCTTCCGGCACGCGTTCGGCAATGCCGCATGGCGCAGCAACGGAAAAGAAGATTGCCAAGGGGGATATTGTGACCCTCGATTGGGGATGCATCTATCACGGCTACATGTCCGATTTGACGCGGACGTTTGCAGTCGGTGAGCCAGATGCCAAGCTTAAGACGATTTACCAAATTGTTTATGCGACGAATCAGAAAGTCCAGCAAGCTTTGAAGCCTGGTGTGATGGGACGAACGATTAATGATTTGGCGCATAACGCAATTAATGACGCTGGCTATGGTCAATATTTTGGCCATGGTACCGGACATGGCATTGGCTTGTCGATTCATGAAGGCCCTGGCGCCTGGGGTCCTTATCTCGATGTACCAGCCGCAAAAGGCAATGTCGTGACCGATGAACCCGGCATCTATGTTCCGGATCTTGGCGGTGTCCGAATCGAAGACGATTTGGTCGTGACAGCAGACGGTAATCAGAGTCTTAGTCAACCGGCGCCAGCTGAGTTACTGGTACTGTGAAGCCATCCACGTGGCATGGCTGTTGCAAGCATCTTCACCGCTTGCTAGAATAGATTTAGCTTACAACTGAATGTATGGAGGAAGTTCATGATATCTGTTAATGATTTTAAGAATGGTTTGACGATTGAGGTCGACGGTGACCTGTGGCGAATCGTTGAGTTTCAACACGTTAAGCCAGGCAAGGGTTCGGCATTTGTTCGTTCAACCTTGAAGAACCTGCGCACGGGTGCGGTACAGGAAAAAACGTTCCGATCAACTGAAAAGGTTGAAAAAGCGCAGATCGACAGTAAAAACATGCAGTACCTTTATGCCGATGGCGATAATTACGTCTTCATGGACACCGATACTTACGATCAACTGACGCTTCCCGGCGATGAGATTCGCGACCAGTTGAATTATTTAAAAGAAAACATGAATGTTAAAATTATCATGCACGGCAATGAAACCCTGGGTATTGAGTTGCCGAAAACAGTTGACTTGACGGTAAAGGAAACCGAACCGGGCATTCGTGGCAATACCAGCAGCGGCGGTTCGAAACCAGCCACTATGGAGACCGGCCTAGTCGTTCAGGTGCCGTTTTTCATCAACACTGGCGATGTACTGACGATTAACACGGATGATGGTACTTACATTTCACGTGCCAATAATTAAGGTTTAGGAGGGTTCTCGCGATGGCTGAAGAAACCAATATTATATTAGCAAATCGGACGGATGCTCAAGGGACCATTGAAATTGTTCCTGAAGTTTTGGAAGTCATTTTGGGCATTGCTGCGAGTCAGGTAGACGGTGTCTATCAAATGCGCGGTACATTAGGCTCTTCAATTAACGCCTGGTTTGGCCGTGCCAACCACGGTAAAGGCGTTAGTGTGACAGTTGCCGATGATAAGATTACGGCTGATGTCTACGTCTATCTGGATTACGGTGTCTCCGTTCCGAAAGTGGCTTTGGCCATGCAAGAACAGCTACGTGAACAGTTACTCTTTATGACGGATTTGACGTTAAGCGAAGTGAATGTGCATGTCGTTGGCGTCATCCCTGAAAAGACGGAAAAAGTCAATCCGGATGATCTGTTTAAAGATGACGACACTGATGAACCATCGACAACGAGCAGCAAGGATGACGATTAACATGGAATCACGACACGCGATCCGTGAAGCTGCCTTTCGAGCGCTTTTTGCGTTGGCAACGAATCCGGAAGCAGATAAAAGCGCCGTATACGCAGAAGTTTTACCTAAAGATACTGAAGTGCCGCCTTATTTAAGTGAATTGGTGGAAGGCGTCTTGACGCATCAGGAGGCGTTGGATGCTGCCTTAACCCCTCAGCTTAAAAAGGGGTGGACGCTGAGTCGTTTGACCAAACCGGATTTAATGATTCTGCGCTTGGGCTTGTATGAAATTCGCTATGAAGAAGCGATGCCGGAAGCTGCGGCAATTAATGAAGCCATCAATTTGGCCAAACGTTACAGCGATGACCAATCTGCTAAGTTTGTCAATGGCATTTTGGCTAATTTTATTGAAGCATCGCCGAAAGCGTAAGTTAACCGGTCAAAGACAATTACTTTGGCCGGTTTTTGCTTTATACCGGTACTTGACGCGATCGAGGAACCGAACATTGGTTGTTATATCAGACAATGCTAATCAAATGGGGAGTGGTTTTTGTGGCAACGCGATTGGATGGCAAGGTAGTTTCAAAACGCATTCTTAGTGAACTTCAACAGACAGTGACTGGTTTGGCGCAACAAGGTGTGACGCCAACACTTGCAGTCATTTTAGTGGGATCGGATCCGGCCAGCCAGGTTTATGTGCGTAACAAACAACGGCGCGCGGAGGAAATCGGGGTTCGTTCCCTAATGTTTAAGTTGCCAGAAGAAACCTCTCAGGAAACCTTATTGGCAAAGGTAGCTGAATTGAATCAGGATCCCGATGTGGATGGCATTCTGGTCCAGCTGCCATTGCCCAAGCAACTGGATGAACGGGTCGTGATTAATGCGATCGATCCCGATAAAGACGTGGATGGCTTTAGCCCGGTGAGTGTGGGCCGCTTGTGGACCAATGAACCGACTGTTGTGGCTTCGACCCCTTATGGCATTATGGCGCTGTTAGATGCTTATCAGATTGATGTCACCGGTAAGCGGGTGGTCATTGTTGGCCGCTCGAACATTGTGGGCCGGCCGCTCGCTGGTCTGATGGTGAATCACGATGCGACGGTGACCATTGCCCACAGTAAAACCCGTGACCTTAAAGCGCTGACCCGTGAAGCGGATATTTTGGTTGTTGCGATTGGCGTGCCGCATTTTATTGGCGCCGATGCGGTTAAACCCGGGGCAACGGTTATTGATGTCGGTATTTCGCGCGGAGCTGATGGGAAACTGCACGGCGATGTCGATGCTGATGCGGTTGAGCCTGTTGCCGGTGCTTTAACACCGGTACCGGGTGGCGTTGGTCCGATGACAATTGCCTCACTCATGGCCCAAACAGTTGAACTGGCGAAGAGGCGATTGCATGGTTGATACCGACCAGTACTTAAGTGTCACCGCACTAACTCAATATTTAAAACGTAAATTCGATGCCGATCCTTATCTGGCCAAGGTTTATTTAACCGGTGAAATTTCTAATTATCGCAAACGGGTAGGCAATCAATATTTTTCCCTCAAGGATGATCACGCTAAGATCGGTGCGTTGATGTTCCGCAATGCTTTTAGCAAGTTGCAATTCAATCTTGAAGAAGGCATGAAGGTTCTGGCAGTTGGCCGCGTTAGTCTGTATGAACCAAGTGGTGAATACCGGCTGATTGTGGAACGGTTGGAACCGGACGGCGTTGGCGCACTCTACCAAGCCTTTGAGCAGTTAAAGAAAAAGCTGGCTAGCGAAGGGTTATTTGATCGCAATAAACGTCCGTTGCCGTTGTTTCCTAAACGCGTGGCGGTTGTGACCAGTCCCAGCGGTGCGGTGATTCAGGATATCATGACAACTGTGGCGCGCCGTTATCCGATTCTACAGCTGACTCTTTTTCCGGCGGTTGTCCAAGGGGATCAGGCGGCGGATTCGATTGTCAAACAGTTGAACCGCATTAAGGCCATGTCTGACTTTGATGCCGTCATTATCGGCCGCGGCGGCGGTTCGATTGAAGACCTGTGGCCGTTTAACGAAGAGAAAGTGGCGCGGGCTTTAGTCGACATGCCGATTCCGATTGTGAGTTCGGTCGGCCATGAAACCGATACGACCATTACGGACTTCATTGCCGATCGGCGGGCGGCGACGCCAACGGCTGCTGCGGAAATTGTAACGCCCGTGACGCTGGTCGACGCACTTAATCGCATCTCGGAAGATCGTGTGCGTCTGGTCAATGCGATGCACAACCGCCTCAAAAATGCTGCCAGCCGACTGCAGCGCTCTGCAGAAAGCGTCGTCTTAACCCAGCCTGATCGTTTGTACGACCAGTACGTGCAACGCGTCGATCAATTGCGGCAGCGGCTTAATCAAAGCATGGTCAATCAATTGCACGAAAATGACCATCGTCTGGCCATGGCGACGCAGCAACTTGATGGGCGGCAATTACTGATAAAAGTCGTGAACCTCAAACGGCAACTGCTCGATGATCAACACCGTCTAGATCGGGCAGTCATCAGTGTTGTAAAGGCTAAGCGTCAAGCGGTGGCCAATGCGGCGCTTGGACTGGACCATTTGAGCCCATTGAAGATACTGGGCCGAGGATTTGCCTATGTAACGGATGACACCGGGCAGATGCTCAAAAAGACAGATGACTATGCGGTCGGTGCCGACATTCACATTCATGTTGCGGATGGTCAAATTGGCGCTCATGTGACAACAAAGGAGAAGAATCATGGCTGAACCTACGTTTGAAGAAAAACTTGCCCAACTTGAAGCAATTGTCAATCAACTGGAGCAAGGCGATGTACCACTTGAAAAAGCTTTGGATCAATTTAAAGCTGGCGTGAAATTGAGTCAGGAACTCGAAAAAACATTGAAGTCAGCCGAAAAGACGGTGACAGAAATGGTGAGTGACGATGGCACCACCCAACCTTTTCAACCTAAAGAAGGCCAACAATGAATCCGATCTTAAGTCAATGGCGGACAGCCGTTGAACATACATTAGATGAAACACTAGCACAGGTACCTAACCCGCATTTACGCGCCGCAATGGCTTATTCCGTCGACGCAGGTGGTAAGCGATTACGTCCGCTACTGTTATTGAGCGTGGTTGCTATGTATGATGGTGTGGTTGCTGAGGCACTGCCTGCTGCCGCCTCGCTTGAATTTGTGCATACTTATTCATTGATTCATGACGATTTGCCTGCCATGGATAATGATGATCTGCGCCGCGGCAAACCGACGAATCACAAGCAGTTTGGTGAGGCGTTGGCGATCTTAGCCGGTGACGCACTTTTAACCGATGCCTTTGCCTTATTAAGTCAACATTATCCGGATAAACGCGCTGCGCTGATTCAGATACTTGCCGAGGCAGCTGGTAGTTCGGGGATGGTTGAAGGCCAGGTCCTCGATATGGATGGCGAGCGAGTCCAGTATGATTTGGCGACGCTGAAGCACATGCATCAAGCCAAAACCGGTGCCTTGATTCAAGCCGCTGTGGCGATGGGCACCGTATTCGTAACGATCCCCGAAGCTGATCAGGCGGCCTTGGCAGATTTTGCGGCTGCTTTTGGTCTCGGTTTTCAGATCAAGGATGATATTAACGATGTCACCAAAACAACTGCCGAGTTAGGCAAAACAGCGGATAAGGACGTTGCCGAGCATAAAAACACCTTCCCCGAGCTACTTGGACTAAAAGGTGCCGAGCAGGCGTTGGCAGCGCAGATTCAGCAGGCTGATGCAGCGTTAAAGAGCTTAACTGTTGATGCTGCGGCGCTACAATCGATTTTGGCGGTGTTGAAATAATGGAAAAAGTCAAAAAAGAACGGGTTGACGTCTTGCTGGTTGAGCAGGGACTTTTTGAATCCCGTGAACAAGCAAAACGCTCGGTCATGGCTGGTGAGGTCTATGATCAGAACAACCAACGCTTAGATAAGCCAGGCGTCAAGATCCCAGGCGATGCGATTTTGCACGTGAAAGGTAAAAAAATGCCGTATGTCAGTCGCGGCGGGCTTAAACTGGCAAAAGCCTTGAAATCGTTTCACCTTGATTTAACCGGCAAAACGGTTTTGGACATCGGTGCGTCAACAGGCGGCTTCACTGACGTTGCATTACAAAAAGGTGCCAAGATGAGCTATGCCTTGGATGTTGGCTATAATCAGTTAGCGTGGAAATTGCGCGAAGATCCGCGAGTCAAGGTGATGGAACGCGTGAATTTTCGCTACAGCAAACCGGAAGATTTTACTGACGGCCCGGTTGAATTTGCAATGACAGATGTTAGCTTTATTTCATTGAAATTGATTTTACCGCCACTAAAAGCGATTCTGATTCCTGATGGCCATGCGGTTGCGTTAATTAAGCCGCAGTTTGAAGCAGGTCCAGCTCATGTTGGCAAGCACGGCATTGTCCGTGATCCCCAGGTCCATCGCGATGTTTTAAAAATGATTGTCGATTTTGCCAGTGCGACTGGTTACAACGTCTTGGGTTTAGACTATAGTCCGATTAAAGGCGGAGAAGGCAATATTGAATTTTTAATTCATTTACAAAATGCCGAACAAATCCCGGGTAAAGTCGCGCCAACTGTAGACATTGAGGCAACATTGAAGGCTGCTTATGCCGAATTAAAACGTCCTTAATGTATATTTATGCAAAACCGTGGCAACCCCGCGATGCATGCGCTATGCTAGAGCTAAAGCATTCTGAGCCACTGGGATGCCCATTTTTGATAGAGGTGAGCATATGCGCAAGCGTGAACGACAAGCAACCATTCAGCGGTTAATTCGGGATGAGCCCATTGAGCGGCAAGAAGACTTGGTGGCGCGTCTTAACGACCTGAACATTCCGGTAACCCAAGCAACTATTTCACGCGACATCAAAGAAATGCAGTTGATTAAAGTGCCAGCAGGGGAAGGCCACTATCGCTACAGTATGCCAGTTGAAAAGCAGCTTCCGGCAACTGACAAATTGAAGCGGACGCTTGTAACGGCGATGAAGTGGGGCGAAGCCATGGATAACTTTGTCCATTTAGCCTTGTTACCGGGGACGGCGGCAGCAGTTGAAACGTTAATTGAGCAGTTAGATGATCAACGGATTTTTGCAACGATTAGTGGTGATGCATCGATTCTGATTATTTGTCGGTCGGCGCAATATGCGTCAGCAGTATTGTCTGAACTTGAGGCAATGGTGGGGTGAAGCAATGTTACAAGAGTTAGCAATTCATGATTTTGCCATCATTGACAACCTGGCACTGAGCTTTCAGCCGGGGATGACGGCGCTCACAGGAGAAACCGGTGCCGGGAAGTCAATCATTATTGATGCAGTCGGTCTGCTAGCCGGTGGGCGCGGATCAGTGGACTTCATTCGGACCGGCACCGCCAAAGCC
This sequence comes from Lacticaseibacillus huelsenbergensis, assembly GCF_029726355.1. Taxonomy (NCBI): domain Bacteria; kingdom Bacillati; phylum Bacillota; class Bacilli; order Lactobacillales; family Lactobacillaceae; genus Lacticaseibacillus; species Lacticaseibacillus huelsenbergensis. The sequence goes on along the minus strand of NZ_CP120687.1, from coordinate 2,889,298 downwards.
AGCTTAGAGGGCTTGTTTGATGCGCAAGCTAATCCGGCTACTGAAGCCAAATTGCAGGCATACGGGGTCATGGATCCGGATCAAAAAGACACGGTCTTATTACAGCGGGAATTATTCCGCAGTGGGCGTAATGTTTGCCGCGTCAATGGACATTTAGTGAATACTGCAACGTTAAAAGCTATCGGCGAGACGCTGGTCGACATTCATGGTCAAAACGAACATCAGCAGTTAATGCATTCCGAAACGCACTTAGGTTTGTTGGATGCCTTTGCTGGTGATGATTTGCTGAAAATCCGGCAACAGTATGCCGAGGTTTATCACAATTATCAACACACTTTACAGGCCGTCAAGCAAAAACAGGCGAACGAACAGGAATGGGCACAACGGCTGGACATGCTGAAATTCCAGGTTAATGAAATTCAAAGTGCAGATCTGCATCCGCATGAAGATACGGATTTAAGTACCGAGCGGGAACGCCTCGCCAATTTTCAAAAAATTAATTCAGCGTTACAGGAAAGTTATGCATTGCTAAGCGACGAAGAGGTTAATGCGCTTGACCAAATCGGCCAAGCCATGTCGAGTATGCAAAGTATTGCGGATTTGGATCCTGATTTTGCGGCCATCGCCGATAATCTGCAAAGTGCCTATTACAGTTTGCAGGATGTCCAAAATGATTTATCTAACGAGCTTGATGATCAGGAGTTTGATGAGGGTCGGCTTGATGAAGTTGAAAAGCGCCTTGATTTATTTAATCAACTCAAACGTAAATACGGTGAAACGCTTGATGAAGTCATTGCCTATGGTAAGCGTGCGGCCGCAGAATTAAGTCAGATGGAGCAGGCCGAAACCTCGGTTGAAGATCTAGACAGTACTTTGAAAGAATCCCGCGCGCAGTTGCAAAAACTGGGGTCAGCCTTGTCCAAGCGGCGGCATGCGGCGGCCAAACAACTGACCAAAGCGATTCATGAACAGCTAGCATCGCTATACATGGATAAAACAGTCTTCTCGGTTCATTTCACGAAGGCCAAAGATTTTCGGCCAGATGGTTTGGACGAAGCGGTTTTCTATATCCAGACAAACCCAGGTGAAGAAGCAAAACCGCTGGCTAAAATTGCCTCAGGTGGCGAACTGTCGCGCTTGATGCTGGCAATGAAAACGATTTTTGCCCGATCCGAAGGTGTGACAGCCATTATCTTTGATGAAGTTGACACTGGGGTATCCGGTCGAGTTGCCCAGGCAATTGCCAATAAAATCAGCCTCATTGCCAAATCTTCGCAGGTTCTTTGCATTACGCATCTGCCACAGGTCGCTGCCATGGCGGATCACGAGTATGTGATCAGTAAAAACGTCCATGACGGGCGAACTACCACGCAAGTTAACAAACTAACGGCTAAAGCACGGGTTGATGAAATTGCCCGTATGCTGGCTGGTGAAAAGATCACCAAACTAACGGTCGAACACGCCGAAGAGTTGTTGAAAATGGCCGATGAGTTCAAACACGGTCGGACATGACCTCATTTGGCGTCCAGGCTTATCCATTAAGTGATGTACATTTACGGAACTGAATAGCAAAAAATCGCTCGCAAGACATAATTTTTGTCTTTGCGGGCGATTTTAATTTAAATGTATCACCGGCTTCAGTGCGGCAAACATGTGATGTTAGCCTAATGATGCGACTTAGAAACGTAGCGATGGTTTCTAATGCACAGCTTTAATGTTCAACATGATTGGAATTGGAAAGGGCCTGTTAATCAAAGCGCTTGATAAAGTTGACACTTGTGCTGGTCATGACGCGGAAAACGTTGCTGTGGTATGCTTTGACTAGAAAGCGGTTGTTGCCGAGCGTCCGAATAATGTGACCAACAAAAGGTGACGATTCGTGATTAAAGAAGAGTGCCACTTTATAGTGACGCTGCATGGCCTGATCAATGAAAAGATCCACCTGATGCATTGGCATGCGAGCAGTGGGCGCTGCCAGATCGAATATTTCGCGATAAGAAGCCACAAGATGCTGGGTGACGCTTTGCAGTGCTGATGATTTATTTTCCATGATCAAGCCTCCGAACATTTGTTTGTAACTTCATTATACGAACATGTGTTCAAACTTGCAACTACTTTTTTAACTTACGATCGCTTCAGTTACAAGGTGATGTGCAAACGGAGGTGCGTTAGTTTGACCCTTGCAGTTGTTTTCGGTGGTGGCGCGGCGCATGGCGCATATCAGGCAGGTGTGTGGACTGTTTTGGGTCCGCAACTGGCACCGACTTTTGTGATCGGTTCTTCAATCGGAGCCATTAACGCGGCGGCAACAGCCCGCATGACGCCATTCCAATTAGCCCGCTGGTGGCAATATTTTACGGCACGCAAAATGACCGGACCGGTGTTTGCACGGCGGAATTTTGTTCCACTGCTTGATCAAATGCTGAAGATGCCGAAACGCGATGATCGAGCGGTGCTGGTTGTGACAACCTCGCTGCCGGATTTTAAAGCTCATGTCACTAGGTTAGACGTGCTTGATGCCGTGGATGCCAGAGAATGGTTATTAGCATCAAGTGCGATGCCGGGTGTGTTCACGCCGATCAAACGACAAGGCGTTAATTTTGTGGATGGTGGCGTGGTCAATGATTTACCGGTTGATCTTGCCAGAGATATCGGTGCTGATTTTGTCGTGGCGATTAGTGGTGAAGGCATTGGCCGCATCGGTCATGATCACGGCGATTGCTATCTAAAACCCAGTCGCCGGTTGCCGCAGCTCTTTGATTTTCGGCCAAGTGCCATCGCTGCCATGTTGGAATTGGGTCGTCAGGATGCCAAAAAAGCGTTACCCCGCATGACGTTTTTGTTACCACATCAATGAAGCAGTTGAAATCAGCGTCGAAAAAGTGCAAAATGTTTGGTAATACTTAACGAAAGAGGTTCACACATGCACGAACGGGGGATGCTGATTGTTTTGTCTGGCCCTAGTGGCGTTGGCAAAGGAACAGTTCGGCAGGCCATGCTGAATGGTAACTATCGGGATTTTCAATATTCAATTTCAATGACGACACGCCAAATGCGGCCCGGTGAGGTTGACGGGGTTGATTATTATTTCAGAACCAAGGCGCAGTTTGAGCACGAAATTGCGACAGGTGGTATGCTGGAATATGCGAAGTACGTGGATAACTACTATGGTACGCCGCTGAAATATGTGAATGAGACGCTTGATTCCGGGCGTGATGTGTTACTTGAAATCGAAGTCAATGGTGCTATGCAAGTGCGCAAAAAATGTCCCAATGGCGTTTTTATTTTCTTGACGCCACCAGACTTAGGTGAGTTGCGCCATCGGCTAAAAGGCCGTGGTACCGATGACGATGAAACGATTGATAAACGCATTCGCAAGGCAGCTTCGGAAATCACGATGATGGAGAACTACGATTATGCCGTGGTCAATGACAAGGTTGATTTGGCTGTAAAACGGATTGAACGCATCATTGAAAGCGAACATTTACGGGTGCCACGCGTGATTGATCGTTACAAAGGCATGTTGGCAAGTGCCGACTTAGCCAGATAAGGACAGGCTGACTGCTCGCCGCGGCAGAGCAGCTATTATGACAAAAAGGAGCTTCATTATGATTATTTATCCTTCTATTGACAAGTTACTGGAAAAAGTACCTTCACGCTATTCGCTAGCGGTCTTGGCCGCAAAACGCGCTCATGAACTCGAATCTGGGGATCTGAAAATGTTGTCTGATTATAAATCTGACAAGAGTGTCGGCAAAGCACTTGAAGAAATTGCCGCGGGTGACGTGGTCATCGATCCAAAGTCCAAGTTACTTGAACGCGATGCTGAAAAGCTGGATCACAAGGAACAAGCATAAGCACCCATGATGTTCATCCATTTGGGTTTGCGCCAATAGGAAAAGGAGGCAGGGACACTGCAAAAAAGTCCACTGCCTCTTTTTGTTGAGCGCGAGCAGGAGCGTTTGGAAATCGGTAATCCAGACTCTGACGCTCGGTTCTCGCAACCATGCAAGCATGCCGCTCACTGTTTGCTATAATGAACCTAAGAATACAGAAGTAAAAGGGGTGCCTCATGAAGAAGCAACAGATAGCCCTGTTTGTCACTGGCGGCATTGCTGCTTACAAAACGCCGTTGCTGGTCCGGGCGTTAGTAAAAGCAGGCCATGATGTGCGCGTTGCAATGACAACAAGTGCTGAAAAGTTTGTCACGCCGGAAACGCTTGCGATTGTTAGCAAGCACGCCGTTTTGACGGATGGACATGAATTTGACCATCCCGAACATGTTGCCCACGTAGCTTTGGCTCGTTGGGCCGACTTAGGCGTTATTGTGCCAGCCACGGCGAATACCCTGGCAAAACTGGCGGCAGGCATGGCCGATAACGTTGTGACGACAACCTTGTTAGCAATGGCCGCACCCAAGCTCATGGTGCCGGCTATGAATGATCAAATGTGGCAAAATCCGCAAACACAACACAATATAACCAAGCTAACCGCACAGCAAGGATATCTTTTACTGCCACCGGCAACCGGTCAGTTAGCAGAAGGCTATGTCGGCGTTGGCAGAATGCCAGAGCCAGACCAGATTGCCCTTTACATCGAAAGCCTTGATGAACCGCTGCTAAAAGGCCGGCATATTATCGTGTCAGCCGGGGGCACCAAGGAGCGATTGGATCCGGTACGTTTTTTAACCAATGATTCATCTGGCAAAATGGGTACCGCTATTGCCAATGCAGCGGCTGGTGCCGGGGCTACAGTCACGCTGGTCACAACGAAGCAATTGCCAGTTGTTCCTGGCGTGACGGTTAAACCGGTGACAAGCGCTCAGTCGATGGCTGATGCCATTATGATTGAGTTTGAAGAGGCCGATGCTGTGGTGATGGCGGCAGCGGTGGCGGATTACCGGGCACCGACCATTAGTGACCATAAATTGAAAAAGGTTGACGCCAATAGCGGCTTAACATTGACCTTAGTTCAGAATCCGGATATTCTGGCGACGTTAGGCCAAAAGAAAACCCATCAGTTAGTGATTGGATTTGCCGCCGAAACCAATGACTTATTGGCCAATGCTCAAGTCAAACTAACGAAGAAAAAAGCAGATATGATCGTTGCCAATGCGGTTGATGCAACGCACGGGTTCAATGCCGATACGGATGCTGTGACTTTATTGCGGCCAAACCAACCGCCAGTGACATTACCGGAGATGTCCAAGCAACAAGTGGCCGTCGCACTGATCAAACAGTTAGCAACGATGTTACCGAAACAAAAGGGGTGAGCGCTTGGCAACGATTGCCAAAGTGATTGTGGATGTTCCGACCATGCAAACTGATCGGCCGTTTGATTACCTGGTGCCACAACGTTTGGATGGTGCACTTCAAGCAGGCATGCGGGTTTGGGTGCAATTTGGCAAAGGCGATCGCAAAGTCAGCGGCATGGTTGTGGCCATTGCCAATCAAAGTCAATATGATGGCGAACTTAAGCCACTCCTGGATGTACTCGATCCGGCACCGGTGCTTAATCACGAAATGCTAGGATTGTCCAAATGGCTGGCAGAAACCACCTATTCATTTTGGATTGCCTGCATGCAGACGATGCTGCCAGCGATGCTGAAGATCGATGCCGTCAAGGTAGCCGAACCACTGGGGTTGTCTGCTGATGAGCGCACGCGGTACTTCGGTCAAGCGGATAGCGTCGCCATGAATACGTTAAGTGACGAGCAACAGATTGCGCTGATGAAGTTGGCCCAGGCCGGCAAAGTGGCGATTTCTTACATCAAAAAAGATCGAGCGCGGGTCAAGAAGGTCTTTTATCTTGTGCCGCAGTTGTCACCTGAGCAGGCTGAGGAGCAAAAAAATCAGGTACGCAAAAACGCCGTCAAACAGCTGGAACTGCTTTCCTTCATCAAAACCTGGTCGGCGGAACATCAGCGCCCCTTGTTAACGGAAGTGGAGCATCGCCATCACCTGACAAAATCGGTTATTAATCAGGCAGCGGCAAAAGGCTGGCTAAAACTAGAAGCGCATGAAACCTACCGAGATCCATATCCACAACTCCAGCATCAACCGTTGACGCAACCACTGCCGCTCACAGACGAGCAGCAGGCAGTGGTCAAAACCATTAACGCGGCCGTTAAAGCTAAGGAACCTGAGACGTTCTTGTTGGAAGGCGTCACCGGTTCCGGTAAAACTGAAGTCTATCTTCAGGTGATTGCCCAAGTGCTAGCGGCTGGGCAGACAGCCTTGATGCTGGTTCCCGAAATTGCGCTCACGCCACAGATGGTGGATCGCGTCAAAGGTCGGTTTGGCATGCACGTGGCGGTGATGCACTCAGGCTTGTCAGATGGTGAAAAGTACGACGAATGGCGGCGAATTGCCCGCGGCGAAGCCCAAGTGGTCGTCGGCGCCCGCTCTGCTGCTTTTGCGCCGTTGAAGCATATTGGCGTCTTCATCATGGATGAGGAACACGAAACCAGTTATAAGCAAGACTCCTCGCCACGTTACCATGCACGTGACGTCTTGTTAAAACGGGCGCAGATTCATCATGCACCGGTCGTTTTAGGCTCCGCAACGCCTTCACTGGAATCACGTGCCCGAGCGGCAAAAGGCGTCTATACACTGTTACGGTTGCCGCATCGAATCAATGATCAACCGTTACCACCGGTTCACATTGTGGATATGCGTGAAAGCTTTGCGCAAGGTGGGCAAGAAGACTTTTCCGCGCCGCTGTTGGACGCTTTGAAGTTACGGCTGCAGCGTCATGAGCAAAGTGTGTTGCTGCTGAATCGCCGTGGTTATTCGAGTTTTGTTATGTGTCGGGATTGCGGTTATGTTGCAAAGTGTCCTAACTGCGACATCAGCCTCACGTTACACATGGATACGCACACGTTGAAGTGTCATTATTGCGGCCACGAAGAAGCCATTCCGCGCCGCTGCCCGCAATGTGGTTCGGATAAAATCCGTTATTTCGGCACCGGTACGCAAAAAGTGGAAGCACAATTGCAAAAGTTGCTGCCAGATGCCCGGATTTTGCGTATGGATGTCGATACCACACGACGCAAAGGTGGTCATGCGCGGATCTTGAATGCTTTTGGGGCCCACCAGGCAGATATTTTGTTAGGCACCCAAATGATTGCCAAAGGATTGGATTTCCCTGACGTGACACTGGTTGGCGTGATTAATGCCGACACGGCGCTAGGCTTGCCGGATTTTCGAGCAAGTGAGAAGACGTTTCAGTTGTTGACGCAGGTCAGTGGCCGTGCCGGGCGCGCTGATAAGCCTGGCGAAGTATTTGTCCAGACCTTTAACCCGGATCATTACGCCATTCAGTATGCCAAACGTCAGGATTATGAAGGCTTCTTTCGGCAGGAAATGGCGGTTCGTCATCAAGGCAATTATCCGCCGTACTTCTTTTCGACTAAGATCGGTGTCAGTCATGTCGATGAAACCCAAGCTGCTAAAGCCATTTTTTCGCTGGCAAAGGAGCTACGCGATCGATTATCCGATCAAGTGATCATGCTTGGTCCGACGCCCGGACCGATTGCCCGTTTGAAAAATCGCTATATTTATCAGATCGTTTTAAAATACAAGCATGAGCCGACGTTGGCTGAAACATTGCAACACATTCTTGAAGAAACCCAACAAAGCAGTCGTCAAGGCTTTCAGGTGACGATTGATCCCGAACCACTTTCATTTGTGTAAAAAAAACAACAACCGATTCGTTAGTATTTTGTTAACGAACTTAAGGTTTGGAGGAAAATATGACTTCAGTAATTTTCTTAGGCACCCCCGATTTTGCGGTACCCATTCTAGAAGGTCTGATTGACCAAAACTATAATGTTGTGGCGGTCATGACCCAGCCGGATCGAAAAGTCGGCCGTAAGCAGAAGGTGGCCGCCAGTCCGGTTAAGCAGGCTGCCGTCGCCCATGACATCCCGGTATTGCAACCGGAAAAACTTAGCGGCAGTCCCGAATTAGCTAAGGCCATTGCTTTGGCGCCTGATTTAATCGTGACGGCAGCTTATGGGCAATTTTTGCCGACCAAGTTTTTGCAGGCGGCTCAAATTGCGGCAGTCAATGTCCATGGCTCTTTGCTGCCAAAATATCGCGGCGGCGCGCCGATTCAATATAGCATTATCAACGGTGATGCCGAAACTGGCGTGACGATTATTGAAATGGTGAAGAAAATGGATGCCGGTGACATGTTTGCCCAAGCTAAGTTACCGCTAACCCGCCAAGATGATACTGGCACCGTTTTTACAAAGCTGTCGTTGCTAGGCCGCGATTTACTGTTGGCAACATTGCCGAAGATTATTGACAACACAGCAACCCGCACCCCGCAGGATCCTGAAAAAGTGACGTTTGCGCCAACGATTACCAAAGAACAGGAACATCTCAACATTCACTTACCGGCGCAAGCCTTGGATCAGTGGGTGCGTGCGCTTCGGCCTGATGTGGGCGGCTATGTCTACATGAATGGCCAGCGCGCGAAACTGTGGGCAGTAACGCCATTGTCCGAAAAAACGGACTTGCCTGCTGGCAGTGTCGTGGAACGCAGCAAGCATCAATTGGTGGTGGCGGCTGGAGATCAGACCACTTTTCAAATTGACGAATTGCAGCCAGCCGGTAAAGGCAAGCAACATATCGCCGATTATTTGAACGGTCCTGGCCGTGATTTGACAGTCGGACAGCAGGTGATCACCGATGAAGCCAAATAATCCGCGATTGCTGGCAGTCCAGACGTTAACCCGCGTTGTGGGCAAAGGTGGTTATTCCAATCTGACCCTTGACCACATCATCACTAAGTATCGGCTTGACAGTCGGGATGCTGGTTTGCTGACCAACATTGTATATGGGGTGATTCAGCATCAATTGACCTTAGATTATCTGTTGCACCCGTTCGTCAAAAATCGCCAACTGGATCCTTGGGTTCGGTGTTTGCTGCAAACTGCGGTCTATCAACTACAGTATTTAGATAAAGTGCCGGCGCGGGCAGTCTTTTTTGACAGCACCGAAATCGCCAAACAACTGGGCCATCAAGGCATTGCCAAGTTTGTGACCGGGGTGCTGCGGCAAGCACAGCGTACCGGTTTCCCGGATCCTGCAAGCATTAGCGATCCCATCGAGCGACTTGCTATCACCAGCAGCACGCCGCTTTGGCTGGTTAAGAAGCTCCAGGAACAGTTGGGTGTCGCCAAAACAGCCAGCGTACTGGCGGCCATCAATCAGCCTGCGCATGCGTCAATTCGCGTCAATACCACCAAAATAACGCCGGATGCTTTGCTGAAAATCTTACAGCCGAGCTTTCCTGAACTACGGGAAAGCCCGCTGACGCCGATCGGCTTGATTGCTCCCGGCGGACATTTGGCGGGCATGCCGGAATTTGCTGCAGGGGATTACACCATGCAGGATGAAAGTTCGATGTTGGTGGCGCCGAGTCTGGATATTCAGCCAGGTGATGCAGTGTTGGATGCATGTGCGGCTCCTGGTGGCAAAACGACCCACATTGCCCAGTATCTTGATCCTGATCAAGGAGGACGTGTTACGGCATTGGACCTCCATGCCAACAAGATTCGGCTAGTTCAACAAAATGCCAATCGTTTGGGATTAGCCGATCGGGTTTCTGCCCAAATGTTGGATGCCCGTCAAGTTGATGCCACTTTTGCACCTGAATCGTTTGACAAGATTTTAGTTGATGCGCCTTGCTCCGGATTGGGACTGATTCGCCGTAAACCGGAAATCAAGTACACCAAACAGGCTGATGATCCGCGCCATTTACAACAGATTCAGTTGGCGATTCTTAATAGCGTGGCGCCCACATTAAAAATCGGTGGCCGCCTGACGTATAGTACATGTACAATGGTGAAAGAGGAAAATCAGGATGTTGTCGCGCAATTTTTGGCTGCTCATCCTGAATTTGAACAGGTGCCGGTTTTGACGCTCAAGCCATTAACCAAGGCGCATGGGGCACCGGCACTGCAACTATTTCCAGACGATTATGATACCGACGGCTTTTTCATTGCCAGTATGATTCGCCGTAAATGAGGGGTATGTATGGAGTTTGCTTATCGCACGGACATCGGTCGGCGGCGACCAAATAATCAAGATTATGTCGGTATTTTCAAGAACCAATCTGAAGCAACGCTTGCTTTGGTGGCTGATGGGATGGGCGGCCACCGCGGCGGTGATGTTGCCAGTGAAATGGCGGTATCGCATCTCGGCTACGCGTTTGAAAAGACCGATACGGCTGAAATCGAGTCAATCGTGCGTTGGCTTATTTTTGAGTTGCAGCAAGAAAATGACATGATTTTACAAAAAGCCAAACAATATACCGATCTTTCCGGTATGGGGACAACAGTGGTGGCGGTCATTATCAGTGGCACGCGGTTTGTCGTGGCCAATATCGGTGACTCGCGTGGGTACCTTTATCGTAACGGCCATCTGATTCAGATTACTGAAGATCATAGCCTGGTCAACGAATTGGTGAAATATGGCGAATTGACCCCTGAAGAGGCCAAACGCTTCCCGCAACGGAATGTGATCAGCCGTTCTTTAGGGGTCAGCAGCGATGTTGACGCTGACGTGACGATTTATGACATGGAGTATGATGATTACCTGCTGCTTTGTTCAGACGGCCTAACCAATATGGTTGACAACGAAAGCATTGCGGCGGTTTTACGCGAGGATATGCCGATTGGCAGCAAGGCCCAGGAATTGATTCTTCAAGCTAATGCGGCTGGCGGACCGGATAATATTAGCGCCTTGATCATTCATCAGGATCGGAGGGAACCGTCATGATCGAGCCGGGGACGATTTTAAATGAACACTATAAGCTCATCAAAACATTAGGCGAAGGCGGCATGGCCAACGTCTATTTAGCGCACGATCTTATCCTCGATCGTGACGTTGCGGTCAAGGTTTTGCGACTTGATCTACAAAACGATCCCGACACGGTTCGGCGATTCCAACGTGAGGCCATGGCGACCAGCGAATTGGTGCACCCTAATATCGTGTCGATTTATGATGTGGGTGAAAGCCATGGTCAGCAGTTTCTGGTCATGGAGTATGTTAAAGGCTCTGATTTAAAGCATTATATCGTTGAGCATTTTCCGATTCCGTATCAGCGCGTTGTCGATATGATGGAAGAAATTCTGTCTGCGGTTCAAACGGCTCATGATCACAATATTATTCACCGCGATTTAAAACCGCAGAATATTTTGATTGATGCAAACGGGCATGCCAAAATTACTGATTTCGGGATTGCTGTCGCGCTATCGGAAAATTCCATGACGATGACCAATTCGTTATTGGGATCGGTTCATTATCTTTCCCCTGAGCAGGCTCGGGGGAGTATGCCCACGCGACAAAGCGACATTTATGCGCTCGGGATCATTCTTTTTGAAATGTTGACGGGCTCGGTTCCGTTTGAAGGTGATTCAGCGGTCTCAATTGCGTTGAAGCATTTTCAGGAAGAGGTTCCTTCAGTTCGAGCGTTTGATCCTCATATTCCGCAAGCCCTCGAGAATGTTGTCTTCAAAGCGACTGCCAAGAATCCTGCCAATCGGTATACCAGTGCCGAGGCCATGGCAAGCGATTTGAACACTGCCTTGAGTCCTGCCCGAGCCCATGAAGCCAAGTACGTGATTCCTAAGGACGATTTGGATGAAACGCGAGTTGTGCCGATCGTTCCTAATGGCCCAACTCCGCCGCACAATTCTGATGGCGGAGCGGATCAGCCCGCCGATCAATCTGCGCCTGAGAACCGGCCTAAACAGAAGCGCCGCCGCTGGCTTATTGTTGCCATCAGTGCAGTCGTGGTTCTTTTGCTGCTGATCGGGATTGGCGTTGTAACAGCCAATCAAAAGGCAGACGTAACCGTACCTGACTTACGCGGCATGACAACTGCTCAGGCCAAGACAGCGCTAAAAAGTGCGCGGTTGAAGGTCGGAAAGTATCGCTATGCTTACTCAACCAAGGTGGATAAGGATTTAGTCATCGATTCTGATCCGAAACGGCAAGTCAGCGTGAAAGAGTCGTCGAGCGTCAACCTGATTTTAAGTCGGGGACAACCGCGAATCACGCTGGATAATTATGTCGGGCAGGATTATAGCGATGCCAAGTCTGACTTGCAAAAACGCGGCGTGACCGTGAAGGAGAAACTAATTAAAACAAATGAAGCTTCTGCGGGTAAGATTTTAAGCCAAAGTATCAAAGCCGGGAAAAAAGTGATTGCCAGCAAGACAACCATCACGTTTGAAGTTGCCGAGCCGGTTAAAGTCAAGAAGGTCAACACGTCGTTTGCGTTGCGTGACCTTACCGGATACACGGAAAAGAGTTTACGCGACTACGCTAATGAAGTCGGCTTAAAGATTGTGATCAGTCAAAGTTATTCCGATACGGTCGATACTGGCATGGTGATTAGTCAGAACCCGGCTGCAGGGACACAGGTTCAATCCGGAGCCACCGTGAATGTCACCATTTCCCAAGGTGCAGACCCTGATGAAGTCAAAACCGTTTCAAAAACTATTTCGATTCCGTACCAGGCACCATCTGCTGCTTCCGGTAGCGCGAGTGCCAGCGCAAGCAGCAGTGGCGTGACACCAAATGGCATTCAGGTCTTTATTGGTGATAAGACACACAATATCAGTGACATCAATAAAACATTCAATATCACGGCAGATGACCAGGTCACGATTACGTTGCAGGTTAGCAAGAAGTATCCCGGCAGCTACCGCGTTGTGCGAGATGGCACAGTGATTGCGCAGGAGGCAAATATTACCCAATGAGTGATGAATTAACCGGAAGAATCATTAAACAAATTAGTGGGTACTATGATATTGCGGTCGGTGAGACAGTTTATCGCACCCGAGGCCGTGGTAGTCTGCGCAATGACAACATCACGCCGCTGGTTGGCGACTTTGCGGCCTTTCAACCCGGTCATGGGGATGATGAAGGTTATCTTTTACGGATCCTGCCACGCCAAAATGCGTTGGCACGTCCGCCAGTCGCCAACGTGGATCAGGCCTTGCTGATTACCTCTGCCGTTGAACCAGACTTTTCCTTGAATTTATTGGATCGCTTTCTGGTTTATCTCGAAGGCCATGCGATTCACGCTGAAATTTATTTGACCAAAACCGATTTGGCCCCTGCCAAATTACTGGAAAAGATTCGAACATCATTGACAGGCTACCAAGCGATCGGCTACGCTGTTTTTGCGCCGGAGCATGTTTTTGATCAAGCGGTTTTGAAACAGGTTCACGCTAGTTTTGCGGATAAATTGACGATTTTTACTGGCCAAACAGGATCAGGGAAATCGACTTTGATCAACCACTTGGTGCCGGGACTGGATTTGGCGACTGCGTCTATCAGTCGTGCATTGAATCGTGGGCGGCATACGACGCGGACAACGGATTTGTATCCGATTCATGGCGGGTTAGTGGCTGACACCCCAGGGTTTTCATCGCTTGGCCTGCTAGATGTGACCTTAGATGATTTACGCGACCGATTCCCTGAATTTGTTGCTTTGGCACCTAACTGTAAGTTTCGCGGGTGTCAACACGTTAGCGAGCCCCACTGTGCAGTCAAGGCAGCTTTGGCCGCTGGCAAGATCATGGCGAGTCGCTATGAAAATTATTTGCAGTTCCGCGAAGAATTAAGCGGCAAGCGCCCGGTTTATAAGAAAAAGTAATCGATCATGCGTGGACTGGTTTGGAAGCGCTGGTTTGCGCTCACATTAACGCGTTCACCGGCGCAGGAGTCTGCGTGTAAGGACCTTGGCCGCAATGGCCTAAGCTCGGGCCATCACGCCCAAGGCCACTTACACTCCGACTCCTAAGCGCGCCGGTTCACGCTCACATTAACGCGCTCGCTAGCGCAGAAGCCTGCGTGTAAGGACCTTGGTCGCAATGGCCTAAGTCCAGGCCATCACGCCCAAGGCCACTTACACTCCGGCTTCTGACCGCGCTGGCTCGCGCTCACGGAGGGATTCCTATGAAAATTGCCCCATCAATTTTAAGTGCTGATTTTGCTCATTTAGCTCGCGATGTTGAAAAAGTCGAGGGAGCAGGGGCGGATTTGTTGCATGTGGATGTTATGGATGGCCACTTTGTCGGTAATTTGACGTTTGGCCCATTGGTTGTTCAGGCGTTGCGTCCGGTGACGAATCTGCCGTTGGAAGTGCATCTGATGGTGAGTGATCCGGGTGTTTGGGCACCGGAGTTTGCCAAGGCCGGTGCCGATACGATTTTGGTGCACGAAGAAGCAACCAGTCATCTTTATGGTGTCTTGCAACATATTCGCGCTGCCGGTGTTCGTGCCGGGGTGGTGGTGAATCCCGGGACGTCATTGAGCAGTCTGGATGAAGTGTTGCCCCTTGTCGATCAGGTTTTGGTGATGACGGTCAATCCCGGATTTGGTGGGCAGAAGTTCCTGACGCCAATGGTTGATAAGGTTGCGCGATTGCACAAAATTCGGCAGGAACGAGATTTACATTTTGTGATCGAAGTTGATGGCGGGATTAACGACCAGACAGTGAAGGCGGCCGCAGCAGCCGGCACCGATATCTTTGTGGCAGGTTCCTATGTGTTCGGCGCACCAAACGTCAGTGACGCGATCACGTCGTTACGTGAGGCGGTCAAATGACAGACGTCAATATCATGGCTGGCGGACCGCACGAGAACCTCTCAGAGAATTGGCAACAATTAGCCGGCGAATGGATCGGGGTTGATCGGGGCACCCTACGATTGGTCAAAGCAGGTATTAAGCCGGTATTGGCAGTCGGCGATTTTGACTCATTGACAGCGAGCGAATTTCAATTAGTTCGGGAGCGTGTTCAAAAGATTGAGCAAGTCCCGTCGGCAAAAGACGATACGGATACCGAACTGGCGGTGAAGGCGGCCTTAACGGACTTTTCCGCGGACAAAGTGACGCTGGTCGGGGCAACTGGCGGCCGACTGGATCATTTTTTGTCCAACCTGTTTTTGCCGCTTCAGCCGCGTTTTCTTGATGACATTGAACGGATTCATCTTCTAGACGAGCAAAATCGCGTCGATTATTACGATCCGGGAAAACACGAAATTCAGCCGTTACCGGGTTATCGCTACGTGGCGGTTATTAATTTAACGCCCGTGACGGCTTTGACGATCATTGGTGCCAAGTATCCTCTGAAAGCGTGGGACGGTGCGTTTCCTTACGCGTGGGCGTCAAACGAATTCATTGGAAACGAACCATTTACGGTCAGTTGGACAGCAGGCCAAGTTGCGATCATTTACAGCCGCGATCGTATCGGTCAAAAAGTCGACAACTAGCTACCAAATGACAGTCAGTGTGTAATCATTGTCGCGACCAATCGAGGCTGTCAAGTAATTTTACTTTGCAAAACTTCTTGCATTCGCCGCGGGGCTATGATAAGTTAGTTGAGTGAAAAATTCGAGGGTGACCTTGAAAAAAAGGAGGTCATATTGTGGCTAAAGATGTTATTACAGGTCGTCATACCACGTTTGGCAATAAGCGTTCACACGCTTTGAATTCAAGCCGGCGCACATGGAAAGCCAACCTGCACAAGGTTCGTATCCTTGTTGATGGTAAACCAAAGCGGGTATGGGTTTCTGCACGTGCCCTTAAATCAGGTAAACTGACCCGGGTTTGATCCCATAAATACAAAAAGATCCTGACAATGAATGTGATGCATCCATCATTGTCAGGATCTTTTTGCTTCTTCAGCGCGGAAGTCGGAGCATCCGTCAGTGAGAAGGCCTAGGCAGGAATCCACAAGCGGTGGCGCTTTTAATGCTTTCGTGCCTATGCTACACTAACTGGTAGAATTGTACACGGTGTGAAAGCGCATCGTGAATGGCTAGGAGGATTCAGCATGGCGGTCAAAATCAAAACCAAGTATGGGATTATCGACATTTCCAACAATGTCATTGCAACAGTGGTTGGTGGTGCCGCGACATCGATTTACGGGATTGTCGGGATGGCAAGCCGTAACCAGATTCGGGATAATCTCAATGACATTTTGAAGCGTGAAAATTATGCGCGCGGTGTTGTGGTACGCCAAACTGACAATGGCGTCAAGATTGAAGTCAACATCATTGTCAGTTATGGTACCAAAATATCCGAAGTTTGCCGAAATGTCCAAGACAAAGTAAAATACAACCTCGAAACGATGTTGGGGGTCACAACCGACGAAGTGACCGTCATCGTCCAGGGCGTCAAGGTATTAGGCGACTGACATTAAGGCACTGTCAGCTGACGGTGTAACGATATTAAGTTCTTCGAGGAGGATGTTTCGTGGCAGTAACCGAAATAACGGCGACTAAATTCCAGGACATGATCCGGGTAGCCGCACATCGCATCAATAAAAATGCTGATTTTGTGAATTCATTAAATGTTTTTCCGGTGCCTGATGGCGATACTGGAACCAATATGAATCTGACGTTTCAAACCGGTGCCAAGGCAGTGTTGGAATCTAATGATGCAGGCGTTGGCGATCTGGCCAAGCACTTAGGCAAGGGCCTGTTGATGGGCGCCCGCGGTAATTCGGGGGTCATTAGTTCTCAACTTTTCCGAGGTTTTGCCAAGAGCGTAGAAGGTAAAAAGAGTCTGACTGCTCAGGATTTGGCTGACGCGTTTGCTCATGGTGTCGAGACGGCTTATAAAGCGGTGATGAAGCCGGTTGAAGGCACCATCCTGACCGTTGCCCGCGAAGCAGCTAAGGCCGGCTTAAAAGCGGCTAATGGCTCAGATGACGCTTTGGTCGTTATGACGGCCGTTGTTAAGGGTGCTAAACGTGCATTAGCCAAGACGCCGGATCTGCTGGCCGTTTTGAAAGAAGTCGGTGTTGTCGATTCCGGCGGTCAAGGACTGGTCTTTATCTATGAAGGATTCCGTGAAGGCTTATCCGGCGAAGTCAGTTCGGATGTTCATGATGTCACGGATGAAGAAATGACCGAAATGATTAATGCTGTCCACCACCAAAGTGCCCAAACCCAACTGGATCCGGCCGACATTGTTTATGGTTATTGTACCGAAATGATGGTTGAACTCGAAACCGGCGATCATTTCAAGCACTTTGATTATGAACCGTTTCGTAACTATTTGAATACCCTCGGCGACTCGACATTGGTGGTTGCAGATGAAGAAGTGGTCAAAGTCCACGTTCACACTGAACATCCTGGCACGGTTTTTCGTTACGGCCAGCAATTCGGTGAGCTTATGAAAATCAAAGTCGATAACATGCGCTTACAACAGGAAAGCATTATTGAACGGGAAGGCTCTCTAGATGCTCATGCCAATGACCAACCACTAGCTGAGATGGGTGTTGTTGCCATCGCTGCCGGTGAGGGACTCGGCGAGCTATTCAAGAGTTTGGGCGTGACTTACGTGCTAAATGGCGGGCAAACCATGAATCCAAGCACCAATGACATTTTGGATGCGGTGAAGGCCGCTCACGCTAAGCATGTGATCGTCTTACCAAATAACGGCAATATTTTCATGGCGGCAGAAGCTGCTGCTAAGGCCGCAACTGACGTAGAAGTAGCTGTCGTGAAAAGTAAGACCATCAATCAAGGCATGACCGCTATGCTTGGGTATAATCCAGACGCCGATTTGGCTACCAATCAAAGCGAAATGACCGCACAACTACCGAATGTGATTAGCGGTTCTATTACGCAAGCAATTCGCGATACCACCATTAATGGACTGGCTATCAAAAATCACGATTGGATGGGGATCATTGACGGCACGATTAGCGTCACTGATCAGGATCGCCAACAAGCAGCGATTGCCATGGTAAACAAGATGATCAATGACGACAGCGAAATTGTCACGATCATTGTGGGCGCCGATGCTAATCAAGGCGAAGCGAAGAAAATTGCGGATGCGGTCGGCAAAGCGCATCCGGATCTGGAATTTGAAATTCACCAAGGCGATCAGCCGGTTTATCCTTATCTTGTCTCAGTCGAGTAAACAAGTTGCTTTACTGCCAAGGTGTCCCGCATGCGGGGCACTTTTTTGCGACATGAAAGGCTAAGCACAGTTTGTCGTTTACCATCTTATTGCGAAGGGAGGGATGATGATGGCGCTCACGGACCCGGTTAGCGTTTTACCCGGTGTTGGTCCTAAGCGTGAAGAAGGCTTGGCCAGTTTAGGCATTCATACGGTCGGTGATGTTCTGTTTTATTTTCCATATCGCTATGATGACCTTAAAGTTAAAGACCTTGCTGAAGCAACCGATCAAGAAAAGCTGACGATCAAAGGCGTCGTGGTTGCCGATCCGGTTATTAGCCGTTTTGGTCCGCATCGCAGCCGGGTGAATGTCAAGCTGCAGGTCGAACGCAGCGTCATTCTGGTCACTTTCTTCAATCAGCCGTGGCTAAAAGATCGCTTTCAGATGGGTGACGAAGCAGCAATTTTTGGCAAGTGGGATGCCCAGCGCCGCAGTTTGACCGGGATGAAAATTCTGGCCACCCAGTCACGGGATCAGCCGTCCATGGCGGCGATTTATACCGTGAATAAAAATATTCGCATGGGTACATTACTCGACCTGATTAAAGCGGCGTGGGCGCGTGATCATCAGCATATACATGACCTGATCCCCGCTAGCATTCGTGAGCATTATCGGTTAATGACGGACGAACAGCTGGTCCATGGGATGCATTTTCCCGACACACCGCAAGAAGCCAAGGCGGCGCGCCGAACCGGTGTTTTTCGCGAGTTTTTCCTGTTTCAACTGCAAATACAAGCGCTGAAACAGCTTAATACCAACAGCAGCAACGGTCTTGCCATTCCGTATGACAATCAGGCGTTGCGAGCATTGATTGCCACGTTGCCGTTTTCGTTGACCAATGCGCAAAAGCGGGTTGTGAATGAGATCTGTGCGGACATGCGCCGGCCCAATCATATGAATCGCCTGTTGCAAGGTGATGTGGGCAGCGGGAAAACGATTGTTGCAGCGATTGTCTTGTATGCGGCGGTCACAGCCGGCTATCAGGCTGCCTTGATGGTGCCGACAGAAGTGCTGGCGGAGCAACATTTTGCCAAGTTGCAGAAACTGTTCGTTAATTTCCCGGTTAAGCTGGGGCTCTTGACGGGATCGACAACCGCAAAGAGGCGGCGTGAATTGCTGACCGACCTGCGAATGGGCACACTTAATTTGATCATCGGTACCCATGCGCTGATTCAAAAAGGCGTCGATTTTAAAGCCTTGGGGTTGGTGGTTATCGATGAGCAGCATCGCTTTGGGGTCAACCAACGCAAGGTTCTTCAGGAAAAAGGCCAGAAGCCCGATTTACTGTCTATGACCGCGACGCCGATTCCTAGAACGCTAGCGATTACGGCATACGGTGAAATGGACGTCTCCACCATTGATGAACTACCGGCAGGACGCAAGGCGATCACGACTACATGGCTGCGTAAGAACCAAGTCGGTCAGGTTTATCAGCTGATTCGCAGTCAGGTGCAGGCAGGAAGCCAGGTGTTTGCCATTACCCCGCTGATTGCGGAATCGGAAAAGATCGACCTGCAAAACGCCGAGCAGCTTTTTGCAGATATGCAAAAAGCGGTTGGCAATCTTGGGCAGGTTGCGTTGTTGCACGGCAAAATGAAGCCGGATGAAAAAGATCGAATCATGCGGGCGTTTAGTCAGGGTGACATTGCGGTGCTGGTTTCGACGACGGTGGTTGAAGTTGGGGTGGACGTCCCCAATGCGACGGTGATGGCCATTTTCGATGCCGATCGCTTCGGCCTATCGCAACTTCACCAGCTTCGCGGCCGCGTGGGTCGTGGTAATAAGGCAGCACAGTGTTTGCTGATTGCTGACCCTAAAAATGAGCAAGGCATCGCCCGCATGCAAATCATGACCAAAACCAATGACGGCTTCTTGTTAGCCCAAAAAGATTTGGAAATGCGCGGTTCGGGTGATATTTTTGGAGATAAGCAGTCAGGACTGCCGGAATTTAAAGTGGCCGATCCTGTCGGGGATTTTCCAACTCTGGAAGCTGCCCAACAGATTGTGGCCCGGATTTTTAAAACTGATCCGCACTTGCTGGAACCTGAGCATCAACCGCTAGCCGCTTATCTGGCTGCTAGTCGGCAGATGAACGGCAGTTTGGATTAAATGCGAAAGGAACGAAGGATTTTATGAAAATTGCAATTGATGCAATGGGCGGTGACCACGCTCCGGAAGTTGTGATTGCCGGAACGGAAAAGGCACGCGACCATGACGCGGATTTGGAATTTATCCTTTATGGGGATGAAGCCAAAATCAAACCTTTGATTCATAATCAGGATCGGCTGACGATCGTGCACACGGCCGAGAAGATTAACAGTGACGATGAACCGGTTCGGGCGATTCGGCGTAAGAAACAGGCTTCGATGGTGTTGGCGGCGCAAGCAGTTAAACAAGGCGACGCGGCCGCGATGGTTTCACTAGGATCCACCGGGGCGTTATTGGCAGCAGGTTTATTCATTATCGGCCGGATCAAGGCTATTGAACGGCCGGGTTTGTTGCCAACCTTGCCGACTGTTGACGGTAAGGGCTTTGTGATGTTAGATGTCGGCGCCAATGCGGAAAATCGCCCGTATCATTTGTTGCAATACGCGATCATGGGCAGCTACTACGCTAAAGACGTTCGCGGCGTTGACAATCCACGCGTGGGCTTGCTTAACAACGGCACAGAAGCAAACAAAGGCGACAAGTTGCATCAAGAAGCGCATGATCTTTTGGCGGCTGCTCCTGGGATTAACTTCGTGGGAAACGTCGAGTCCAGTGATATTCTCAATGGACCTGCCGATGTGGTCGTCACTGACGGCTTTACCGGCAACGCAACGTTAAAGGCAATTGAAGGCACTGTCCGCACTGTTATGCACATGTTAAAGGGTGCCATTTACGATGGCGGTGTTTCCGGCAAATTAGGTGGTCTGTTTTTGAAAAACAACCTCAAGTCGATGGCACAAACCTTCGATATTTCTTCATACGGTGGCGCGGTCTTGCTTGGGCTTAAAGCGCCGCTGGTCAAAGCTCACGGCGCGGCTGATGCTGACACGGTTTATTACACCTTGCTGCAGACAGCCAAAATGGTCAAAAATGGCACGGTAGCCAAAGTGGTGGATTATTTTGACGCTCACCCTGAAATTGCCGAAGCGAAAACCACTGATAAAGCCGTAGACAACGACGCTGGAAACAAGTAAACTAAATTGGCAGATGAATGGAGGAGCGGCATGAGTGAAGACGAAATTTATCAAAAGATCGCAGGCTTGATTCAGGACCATTTTCAGTTAAGTCCTGACAAAATCAGTCCAAGCTTGAATTTCAAGCAAGACCTTGATGCAGATTCGATTGATATTGTCGAATTTGTTTTGGAACTCGAAGATGCATTCGGCGCGGAAATTCCAGATGACGATGCGGAAAAGATCCAAACAGTTCAAGATGCGGTTGATTACATCAAAGCACATCAAAAATAGTGAATGCGTGAGCTGCCAGTGATGGCGGCTTTTTTATTTGTGAGCGCGAGCCGGCGCGGTTAGGAGCCGGAGTGTAAGTGGTCTTGGGCGTGATGGCCCGGTCTTAGGCCATTGCGACCAAGATCCTTACATGCAGGCTCCTGCGCCGGGGAGCGCGTTATGGTGAGCGCGACTCACTTTCGTTTTTACGAGCCGCACGCAGACGATAAAGGACGTTTTCTTCAAACAAACCGAATTTTCTGATATGATCAGCTTGCAGCATCATGTTGAGGATGCTCGATTTTCTTTAAAGCTCGCCATCCTTGTGCACGAATCATTGATGGATTTATCCGTAAATTTCGCGCGTCAATGGCGTTGGGACGCATTTTTGGCTTGCATAACCACTATAATTTCTTTATACTTAGAGACAATTATTTCAAAAATCTCATCTTGTTTTAATCTTGCGTCAAGGACGCAAAGGAGGAGTTCGTTTGGATAAACCTGAAGATTTGCTGCTAGATGTGCAACATCTGCACACCGGATTCAGACTTGGAGATGCTTTTTATGATGCTGTCGATGATGTCAGCATCACGTTACGAAAAGATGAGATTCTGGCGATTGTAGGTGAATCAGGCTCCGGCAAGAGTACTTTGGCAACCAGTATTATCGGGCTTCATGATCCGCGTAATACAAAAGTGACCGGTGATATCTTGTATAACAACCTGAATCTGGTCGGGTTAAATGAAACCCTGTTTGATCGGATTCGTGGTAAGGATATTGGTATGATTTTCCAGGATCCGTTAGCTGCGTTGAATCCGTTGATGCGGATTGGCGAGCAAATTGAAGAGACGCTGGTTTACCATACCAAGATGAACAAAGAAGAACGTGATAAACGGGTGCTGGAACTGCTGAATCAAGTCGGCATTCCCAATCCCGAACGGACGGCACGTTCTTACCCGCATGAACTATCTGGCGGGATGCGGCAGCGGATTGTCATTGCGATTGCGATTGCCTGCAAACCACCGATTATCATTGCCGATGAACCAACTACCGCTTTGGATGTCACGATTCAGGCACAAATTCTGGATTTGTTGGAAGATATTCAACGGGAAATGCATTCCGGCATTATTTTAATTACCCATGACCTCGGCGTTGTGGCCGAAACCGCTGATCGCGTGGCGGTGATGTATGCGGGACAGATTGTTGAAAGCGGCTCGGTGATGGATGTCTTCAAGCATCCGACCCACCCGTATACCCGCAGTCTGTTGCGCTCGATGCCGCAAGCCGACTCCGATGATGATGAGTTACACGTCATCCAAGGCGTGGTGCCGTCATTGAAGAATATGCAGATGGAAGGCTGCCGATTTGCTCCCCGAATTCCATGGATTCCGGCATCTGCTCACGAAGAGCATCCGACCATGCATGAAGTCGCACCTGATCATTTTGTTCAGTGCACGTGCTACAAAGACTTCTATTTCCCGGATGACGACCAAGCGGCTGAAAAAGGTGAGTAATTATGGCAATGATTGAAGTTAGAAATCTAAAAATACATTATCCCATTCGTTCCGGCTTCTTTAATCGGGTGACGGATCATGTGCTGGCAGTCGATGGGATTGATTTTGACATTGAGCAAGGCGAAACATATGGCCTGATTGGCGAGTCCGGTTCAGGCAAATCGACAACCGGCAAAGCGATTGTTGGACTGGAGCCGGTGACGTCCGGTTCGATCATGTACAAGGGTCAGGACATCACCAAGCGCAGCGTTCGCAAGCACATGCAGTACAACAAGGACGTGCAGATGATTTTCCAAGATTCGCTATCCAGCCTGAATCCCCGTAAGCGCATTGAAGATATCATTGCTGAGCCGATTCGTAATTTTCAGAACCTGACCAAAGACGAGGAGCGTCATCGTGTTCAGGAATTACTGGATATCGTTGGGATGCCGAGTGATGCTTTGTACAAGTATCCGCATGAATTTTCCGGCGGCCAGCGTCAACGAATCGGGGTTGCCCGAGCCATGGCGACGAATCCTAAGTTGATTATCGCCGACGAACCCGTATCCGCGCTGGATTTGTCCGTTCAAGCGCAAGTGCTGAACTTTATGAAACGCATTCAGGAAGAGTACAACATTTCTTATCTGTTCATCTCACATGACCTGGGCGTTGTGAAGCACATGTGTAAAAAGATGGCGATCATGCACCGTGGCCGCTTCGTTGAAATCGGAACGCGCGAAGATATTTATAATCATCCGCAACATATTTACACGCAACGGCTTTTATCCGCGATTCCTGATGTTAACCCCGATGATCGCGAGGAGAACAAAGAACATCGGCGCGAAGTCGAACGCATTTTTAAAGAAGAAGAATCTAAATATTATTCTAAGGAAGGCCGCGTTTTGGATCTCCAGAAGATTTCCGATACACATTACGTTGCGCTGCCAGATTCAACGATGAAGGGAGTGCATGATTAATGTGGAAAACAATTCTACGCCGGATCTTAATCATGATCCCGCAATTGATTTTGCTGAGTGTCTTGGTTTTCGTCCTGTCGAAAATGATGCCCGGGGATCCGTTATCCGGTAATTTTCAGCAAGGGCAAAGTGCAGCACAGATGGCGGCCTTACGTCAACAGTATGGCTTGAATGATCCGTGGTATATTCAGTATGTCAAATGGGTTGGTAACATGTTCCATGGTGATTTGGGCCAGAGCTTCGTTTACAAACGGTCAGTAACCGGTCTGATCGGCGAACGTGCCGTAAATACATTCTGGCTGGCATTGATGTCAACAGTAATTCTTTACGTTATCGCCATTCCAGCCGGTGTTATTGCCGGCCGTTATGAAGGCAGTAAACGAGATTCTGCAATTTCGGTTGCATCCTTCATTTTGATGGCTGTACCACCATTTGTTTTCTACTTGTTAGGGCTCATTTTCTTCGGCTTCTTCTTACAGTGGTTCCCAACCGGTGGGAGTGTGTCGTCGACGTATAATCCGGGAACAATTGGTTACGTTTGGGACCGGATCTATCATATGATCCTACCGGCGTTAGTGGCGGGCATTATTACGACACCAAGTACGATTCAGTATTTACGTACGGGGGTCATTGATAATACCCACCAGGACTTTGTTCGAACCGCGCGTTCTAAAGGTGTGCCGGATCGCGTCATTTTCAATAAACATATTTTGCGTAATTCCTTATTGCCGATTGCGGCGTTCATGGGTAACCAAATCACTATGTTGCTTGGCGGATCGGTTATCCTGGAAACGGTCTTCAGTTATCCAGGGATGGGCCAGCTCTTTGTTTCGTCGATGACCAGCCGTGATTATCCGGTGGTTATCTCGCTGGTGCTTTTGTTCGGCTTCCTGACGTTGCTTGGTAACTTACTGTCAGATATCATCATGAGTATCGTGGATCCGCGGATCCGGATCGAGTAGAAGGTGGGGAAAGTTTATGCAAAACAATGCAAATGAAGTGGCGGCTAACACCACAAAAATTGAACAATCACCTTCTAACTTCAAGGTGATTCTGAACGAATTCCGCAAAGACAAGGTTGCTGTGGTCTCACTATTCTTAGCGGTTGCGATTATCCTTGCTGCGTTTATTGGCTCAATGTTGTTCAATGTTGGCGGTGCAACGCAGGTTAATATCATGGATCGCTACACGTCACCGGGTGTCAACGGGTATATTCTCGGGACTGATGAAGGCGGCCGGGATATGTTCAAATATTTGTTCTTTGCTGCCCGCAACTCGATTACTATCGGGATTTCGGTGGCGCTAATCATTGAGTTTGTCGGGGTTGTCCTTGGAACAATTTCTGGATACTTCGGTGGCTGGATTGATTCCGTGATTATGCGACTCGTTGATTTTTGGATGATCATCCCATCTTTGCTCGTGATTATCGTTTTAGTTACGATTGTGCCGCAATATAACGTGATCTCCATCATTCTTATCATGGCGGCCTTCTACTGGATGACCACCACACGACTGATGAGATCGTTAGTGCTGTCGGAAGCGCGCAGTGAGTATGTCATGGCTTCAAAGACGTCAGGGACCTCTAACTTTAAGATTATGTTCACCGGGGTCTTGCCCAATATTAGTTCACTGATCATTACGGATCTGACGCTGACAATTGCAAGCTCTATCGGGATCGAAACCGCACTATCTTTCTTAGGTTTTGGGCTGCCAATGGAGACCCCAAGTTTAGGGACGCTAATTGGCTATGCATCAAATCCAGATTTGATTTTTAATCGCTGGTGGGTATGGTTCCCTGCAGTTTTGGTCTTGTTGACACTGTCACTCTCAATTAACTTTGTTGGCCAAGCATTACGGCGTGCTGCCGATTCACGGCAACGTCGTGGTTAAAGTCACGTTTTTTCTGAAAATTGATTTGAAAATTTATAAGGAGACACTCAGACAAAACTGGGTGCCTCTTTATTTTTGAAGAAAAAAAGAAAAATTTGTGGCGAAACATTGGTCATTTCGCTCTAATTATGCTATCATTTAACTCACATGAAGCGTTGCTTCGCTTACATATTGCGATGACGGCGCGGAAGGGGGAAAAAGTATGAAAAAGCGTTCTGTGCTCGGAATGATCACGCTCGCTACCGCTTTATCCATCACCTTGGTAGCTTGTGGCAGTAAGAGTTCGAACTCCAGCTCAAGTACTTCCAATAAGAGTGTGAAGTTCCCGATTTCTTACAACAATACTGCAAAGGCAGTTAAAGGCGGCAATGTCAATGTAGCGGTGGTTGATGATTCACCGTTTAAGGGGGTCTTCAACGAAGAACTCTACACCGATCAGTATGATTATTATTACATGAACCCTACTGCTGAATCTCTGTTTGCTTACAATAGCAAATTCAAATTCAATAATAAGGGTGCCGCGACTTTGAAGCAGGATAACAACGCTAAGACGATTACGGTTACCATTAAGCCAAACGTTAAGTGGTCTGATGGTCAGCCGGTTGTTGCGCGTGATCTGGTGTATGCCTATGAAATCATGGCGAACAAAGCTACAAAGAGTCAACGGTACACTGAGTCTCTTCAGAACATTGAAGGTTTGACTGAGTACCATGATGGTAAGGCTGATTCCATTTCCGGGTTGACGATGCCGAAGGGTGATAATGGTAATACGATGGTTATTCACTTCAAGCAAATGAAGCCTTCGTTTGGCACTTCAGGAAATGGCTATTTCCTCGAAAATGCAGCACCGTATCACTATCTGCATGACATTGCTTTTGATAAACTAGAATCCAGCGATAAAGTTCGGAAGCAACCTTTGTTCTTTGGCCCTTACAAGGTTAGCAAGGTTGTTGCCGGTCAAAGTGTCCAATATACCCCGAATAAGTATTATTGGAAGGGTGCTCCTAAGTTAGACAAGATCACCATGGAAAATGTTTCTAGTGCGTCAATTACGTCTGCTTTGAAGAATCATAAATATGATGTGGTTTATGGCATGCCTTCAGATACTTACAATGATTGGAAGAGCATCGCCGGGTATACGAACCTTGGTCATCAAGCATTGGCTTACAACTACCTTGGCTTTAAGTTAGGTAAGTGGGACGATAGCAAGAACGAAAACGTTTATAATCCAAAGGCAAAGATGGCCAATAAGAGTCTTCGTCAGGCCATGGGTTATGCACTGAACAATGATGAAGTGGCGTCTAAGTTCTACAATGGTACGCGGACGCGTGCAACAACTTTGATCCCACCTGTCTTCGGTAAAGATGTGCATGCCGATATCAATGGCTATGACTTGAACATCAAAAAAGCGAATAGTTTGCTTGATAAGGCCGGTTATAAGAAGGGCAAAGACGGCTATCGAACCGATCCTAATGGCAAGAAGCTGACGATTAACTTTGCTACTATGGCTGGTGGCTCAACGGCTCAACCATTGGCACAGGACTACATTCAGCAGTGGAAGAAGATCGGTTTGCGTGTTAAGTTAACCACCGGTCGTCCAATCGAATTCAACTCCTTCTACGACAAGATTCAAAAAGATGATAAGAGTGTCGATGTTTATGCGGCCGCTTGGAGTCTTTCGTCCGATCCTTCACCAATGGATCTGTTCTCAGCTAAAGCGCCGTTTAACTACACACGGTTTGTCTCTGCTGAGAATACCAAGTTGTTGAATGACATTGATGGTCAGAAAGCAATGAATCCGACATACCGTGCTAAAGCATTGAAAGCATGGCAGAAATATGCTAATGACGAGGCATTTGCTATTCCAACATTGTACCGGGCAGAAATCTTCCCGGTTAACAAACGGGTGAAGAACGCGAGTGTTGACTATGCTTCGGCTAACTACTTGAACTGGTCCAAGCTAGCTGTTACCAGCAACAGCACCGCCAAGAAGTAGTCGAAACTCAATTACCTCTAAAAGGCATCTGCAATCGCAGGTGTCTTTTTTGGTGCGCTCTTGTATAATTAGAAGGTGATAAAAAGGAGGGCTCTTCATGGTTGCCTCAGAGTTTGTGAGTGAATTGCGTCAGCGTTATGGGATTGAATTTCACGATCTCAGTCTATTGGATGAAGCCTTCACGCATTCCTCGTATGTTAATGAACACAAAGAATTAGGTTTAAAAGATAACGAGCGACTTGAATTTCTTGGTGACGCGGTGCTTGAACTGACCGTTTCTGACTATCTGTATCGTAAGTTTCCGGACAAGCCGGAAGGTGATTTGACCCGTATCCGTGCTGCCGCGGTTCAAACTGCAGCCTTTTCGGCGTTTTCAAAAGAGGCACATTTTGATCGCTATATTAAACTGGGAAAAGGTGAAGAAAAAGCCGGTGCCCGCAAGCGATTGACGTTGCTGGAAGACTTGTTTGAAGCATTTAACGGTGCCTTGTACTTGGATCAAGGCCGTAAAGCCAATATCAAATTTGCCGAACAGATCATTTTTCCTAAGATTGATGCCGGTGAGTTTTCGGCTAACCAGGATCATAAGACTGCATTACAGGAAACCCTGCAGCAAAATGGTGATGTGGCGATTGTGTATCACCTCCTGGATGAAAAAGGTCCTGCTCATGAACGCCAATTTCACGTTGATGTTGAAGTTGAAGGCCGAGTATTAGGGACCGGGTTCGGTAAAAATAAAAAAGCGGCTGAACAAGCTGCAGCCAAGGCGGCTTTAGCCCGCTTGAAAAAGTAAGAACTAGAATGGGGTCATCATGGAATTAAAGCGTTTGATCATTAATGGCTTCAAATCATTTGCAGATAAAACCGAAATTGATTTTGTATCCGGTCTGACTGGGATTGTTGGGCCAAATGGTAGTGGAAAAAGTAACATCACCGAGGCGATTCGCTGGGCATTAGGCGAGCAAAGTGCCAAAAGCCTGCGCGGCGAGCGAATGGGTGATGTTATCTTTGCAGGTACGGACAGCCGACCTGCTTTGAATCGTGCGGCGGTTACCATGACCTTCGACAACAGCGATGGTTATCTTAAAAATCAGCCAGCCGAAGTTTCGGTGACGCGCCGATTGTATCGCGATGGCACCTCGGAATTTCTGCTCAATAATCAAGATGTTCGATTGAAGGACATTGTCGATCTGTTCATGGATTCCGGCTTGGGGCGTGAGAGTTTTTCGTTTATCTCGCAAGGCCGGGTTGAAGCGATTTTTAATAGCAAACCAGAAGAACGCCGGGGCATCATCGAAGAAGCCGCTGGCGTTTATAAATATAAGCAACAGAAAACCAAAGCTGAGCGCGAATTAGCCAACAATGACGATAATCTGGCGCGGATTAATGACATTATTGTCGAGTTGAAGCATCAGGTTGAACCACTGCGAGAGCAAGCCTCACTGGCCAAGGACTATCAGCAGCAAACTGCGGACTATAAAAAGATTCATCAAACACTTTTGGCACTGGAAATCGAACAGCTGGCGGCGGAGCAGGAGAAGACCCAAGGCGAAGCTAAAGTGACCAAGGCGACCATTGCGGCGCTGACGGCAAAGGTTAAGGATCTGGAAAATCAGTCTGAACAGTTGAGTGCGGTGGATCATCAGCATGAAGAACGGTTGAACCAGTTGAATGACCAGGTCTTGAGTCGTTCGATGAAGCTTGAAAATCTTAGCGGTGAAGCGAACCTCTCTAGCGAACGCTCGGCCAATGCGGCGACAACCTTGGCTGATTTAAAAGATCGGTTGACCCACGCTCAGCAGGCGCTAACAGAGGCAAATCAGCGACTGGCCGACTTAACCAAGCAGCTTGATGCCTCCCAGAAAAAGCAGCAAAACCTCAAGGAACAGTTGGCACAGCAAAAGCAAGCCAGCCAAGACCCGGCTGCTTTGAATCGTCAGTTGGAGTCTGTCCAGAATCACTATATTGATTTGTTGAAAGCTCAAGCTGACAATAAAAATGCACAGGCAGCCTTACAAAAAGACCAGCAACTCGCGGCGAGTCAAAATGCGGCGCACGATCGGCGAATCTATGAGCTGAGCAAGCAGGCGCAGGATCAGGAGGCCAAGGTCAATACGCTGTTAAGCCAGCAGCAAAAGTTACAGGCTAAAGCAGAAACGCAACAAACTGCCGTTGAAGAAGCTAAAACCAAGTTGAATCAGCTGCAACAAAACCGCAGTGCCCAGCAGCAAACTTATCAAGACGAAATGGCGACTTATCAACGCGCACGTGCACGGTATGAGACGCTATCTGAATTGAATGAAGACTATGCGGGCTTTTATAACGGCGTTCGGGTTGTGCTGAAGCATAAAGCAACCTTGCCAGGTGTGATTGGTGCGGTGGCTGAATTGTTGGAAGTACCGACCGCTTACCAGCAAGCGTTTGATTTGGCGTTAGGTAGCAATCTCCAAGCTATTGTCACCCGCGATGAAGCGGCGGCCCAACGCGCCATCAGCCTGTTAAAGCAACAGCGAGCTGGTCGGGCGACTTTTCTACCTGCTGCTGTGATGCGGCCACGTGAGCTGCCAAGTGCGGTTTTGCAGCTTGTCAAAGGCGCAGACGGCTTTTTAGGCACGGGTCTGCAGCTTGCCCAATATCCGGCTGATCTAAAGTCCGTGATGGCTAATCTACTAGGCAGTGTCTTGATTGTCGATACCCTGCCGCACGCGATTACCATTGCCAATACCACTCATCACCGTTATCGTATTGTAACGACGGCTGGGGATATTTTGAATCCAGGTGGCTCGCTGACAGGCGGCCAGGTCAAACAAGGCCGGCAAGCCTCACCGCTGGCCCGCAATCAAGAAGCTCGCCATCTCAAGACCCAACTGCAGAAATTAGTTGAAGATCTCAAAAAGAAGCAAACCGCCTTGACCGAACTGACCAAGCAGGAGAATGTTGCCCAAGCTGCGTGGCAGGACGCTCAAGCGCAGTCTCAGGCGTTAGCGGCCGATCTAACGGCCATTACCAGTCAACACACTGCGCAGGCAGAGACGTTACGACAGGCGCAGCGACAGTTGGCGGCCGCACAACAAGCCAACACGGCTCAGGCTGATTTAAGTACCAAAATGACCGAGCTTCGTCAAGCTGGCAAAAAAATTGCTCGTGACATCGAAGAGGCTCAGGCAGAAATTGAACAGCTGAAAACTGCTGCGACTGCTGCGGCCGATTCCCGGTCGAAGCAAGCAGCAGCCGAAAATGCGTTGAAGACGAAGCTGGCCGTGGTGACCAATGACTTGCAGACGCTGCATGATCAGCATCAGCAATGGCAAACGCAGGCCAGGGATGCAAATGAACAAATTACTGAACTCCAGCAACGCATTGAGCACATTACGGCCACGGCTAAGGAAACGGCGGCTGAAAAAGCCAGTCGTACAGCTACGATTGCCAAGTTACAAGAGGAACTGAAGCAGCTGAAGGCCGAGCAAACCAAAGTGACTCAAACCAAGGCGGCCAATCGTGGCAAGTTAAGCGAGATTTCTGCCAGAATTACAACGACCTATGAACAACAGCATCAGGCGATGGCGACCTCCGAACAACAGGCGGTGGCCCTTAACCGGGTGAAGTTGGGCCTGGATGCTCGTCTGAACACGTTAGCCGAGGATTATCAGCTCACTTACGAAGCGGCCAAAGCTGCCGTGGCGCCGGATCACGCGCCGATTCCCGAATTAAAGAGCAAGTTAAAGCTCTTGAAACGCGGGATCGATGAACTAGGGCCGGTTAATCTGAATGCAATTGAACAGTTCAAAGAAGTCAATCAGCGCTACGAGTTTCTCACCAAGCAGCAAGACGATCTTTTGGCCGCTAAACAGCAGCTTGAAGAGACGATGCACGAATTGGATGAAACTGTCAAAACACGATTCAAAAATATGTTCGACCAGACGAATAGTGCGTTTGAAGCGATTTTCCCACAAATGTTTGGCGGTGGGCATGCCCATCTCAGCTTGACCGATCCTGATGATCTGTTGGCAACCGGGATCGAGATTTCCGCACAACCGCCTGGCAAGAAGCTGACGCGACTGTCATTGCTGTCAGGTGGCGAACGGGCGTTAACCGCGATTGTGTTGCTTTTCGCGATTCTAAAAGTCCGTCCGGTGCCATTTTCGATTTTGGATGAAGTTGAGGCGTCACTGGATGATGTCAACGTTAACCGGTTTGGCGAGTTCTTACGCCATTATGCCAGTGCGACGCAATTTATCGTGATCACGCACCGTCACGGCACGATGGTTGCGGCCAATGTCTTGTACGGCGTGACCATGCAAGAATCCGGTGTGAGTCGGATTATGGCGGTCAGTCTGGATCAATCACAGAAAGAGGCGACAAGTTAATGGGACTTTTTGATGCGATTAAAAAAGCGTTCACCGGGGAAGAGCCGGAAACGCCTGAAGAAAATAAATATGACGAAGGTCTTGAGAAAAGCCGCAGTAGTTTTGGCGAAAAGCTTAATGCGTTATTTGCCAACTTTCGGACGGTGGATGAAGACTTTTTCGATGACCTTGAAGAGATGCTCATCGAATCCGATGTCGGGTTTGAAACAGCGGTTCGGTTGAGCGATGAATTGCGCGAAGAGGTTAAGCTTAAAAATGCGAAGGATCCCAAGGCCGTTTCGCGAGTTATCGTTGAGAAGCTGGTAGATATGTATGGTGAGGCCGGCAAAGGTGAAGATAACCAGCTGCACTTTGCCGAAGAAGGGCCAACTGTCTTTCTGTTTGTGGGCGTTAATGGCGCCGGCAAGACGACCACTGTTGGCAAGCTAGCGCATCAGCTCAAAGAAGAAGGCAAGCGCGTCTTGCTAGTGGCAGCCGATACCTTCCGTGCCGGCGCTATTCAACAATTGCAAGAATGGGGCCGCCGCGTTGATGTGCCGGTGGTGGCCACGAAAGAAGGCGGCGATCCCGCAGCCGTTGTTTTTGACGGCGTTAAGCGGGCAAAAGAAGAAGGCTACGATGTGGTGTTGGTCGACACCGCTGGCCGCTTGCAAAACAAAGTCAACTTGATGAATGAGTTGAACAAGATTAAACGCGTGATCGTCCGCGAATTGCCGGATGCGCCGCAAGAAGTCTTGTTAGTGCTGGATGCCACGACCGGCCAGAATGCGCTGAATCAGGCGAAAGAGTTTAACCAGACGACCCAAATTACAGGCATTGTGCTAACCAAGCTAGACGGCTCTGGCAAAGGCGGCATCGTCTTGGCAATCCGCAATGAGCTGCATGTACCGGTCAAGTTAGTGGGGCTGGGCGAAAAAATGGATGACTTGCAGGCATTTGATCCGACGAAGTTCGTGACCGGCTTGTTTAAGGGCCTGATTGAAGTCAAAGCCTAAGTCAAGGCAATCAAAAGAACAGAAAAAAGCGTTGCACCCGTTCGTTCAAGTGCAACGCTTTTTTATATGAGCGTGAGCCGGCGCGCTTAGGAGTCGGAGTGTAAGTGGCCTTGGGCGTGATGGCGAACTTTGCCATTGCGACCGAGGTCCTTACACGCAGACTCCTGCGCCGGCGAACGCGTTAACGTGCGTCAATCCAGCGCGTTGATGATTTAGGCTGTCTGGACCTTCTTTTCCCGGCCAAAAATGACTTGCAAGATAACCAAGACAAGGTAGCCGATTAGCAGGTAGGTGAACCAAGCAGATGGTTGGACTTTACTTGCAAACCAGTATTGTTGCCATGCTGTATTGCTCATGATCCATGCAAATAACCAGCCTAAAAGACCGAAAATGGTGTTGATAATAGCAAAGAACCATAAATTGCCGTTTTCATGGTTGCTCAGGTAAACACATGAGAAAACCAAACTCCACAATCCCCAAGCAGCAAGGACAGCAAACACGGCCCAGTAAATAAAGGTTGCGACCATATTCTTCCCTCCAATTTTTCACATGTTCAGTGTACCACGAAATGAGGCAAAACCGGAAATGTGAATCCGCTTTCGTCGATCCGTCCTGTTAGAGAACAGACAATGTGCGAATGTAGCTCTATATCTACACAAGTTGGACATATTCTTTAATCAACGTCACTTTATCTTGGTCGCTACGATGATACACCAGCTCTTGCGCTAGTGCGATCGCCAGAAAGTGATAGTCGTTCTCATCAAGCAGATGGATGGTAGCGTCAACTAAATCATCGGTAGTTTTAAAACCAGCTGCTGTCATTTTTAGATCCGTTTTTGGCATGTGAAATCTTGTCCTTTCTAAATGACGATAAGGCGGTTGTGACCGATTACATTTTAAGTGCTTAATGACCGTTCGTCTAGCTTGTCGTCTTTTTTAAAACGTGAGATGCGCCAACTATTTGCCACTGCTAATTGACCATTTCCGGCGATACCGGTATCCTTATACAAGGACCATGTTCAAGCGGCCGGAGAACTGATGTACCGGCAATCATGGGATTAAAGGAATGACATGATGGAAATCGAAAAAAATTATCGCATGAACTCATTGTTTGAGTTTTATGGCCCGTTATTAACGGATAAACAACATGCGTATTTGGCTTTGTATTACGGCGATGATTATTCGCTGGGCGAAATTGCGACTGAATTCAACGTGTCGCGCCAGGCGGTTTACGACAATATTCGCCGAACCGAAGCCAGTCTGGAAGAATATGAAAAGAAGCTGCATCTTTTTGCCAATTACCAAGCGCAAAATGAGGCGGTGGATGCGCTGGTGGGCTATGTCCGCACCCATTACCCGGACGACAAGGTTTTGAGCACATTATTAGAACGAGTCGCGGATCAAACCGCGAAATAGCAGGGGGATACTATGGCATTTGAAGGATTATCGGAACGGTTACAAAAAGCCTTTAGCGGATTACGGCGAAAAGGTAAGGTCAGTGAAAGCGACGTTCGCGAGGCCATGCGGGAGATTCGGCTGGCGTTGCTGGAAGCCGATGTCAATTTTGATGTGGTTAAGACGTTCATCAAAAACGTCCGCACTAAAGCAGTTGGTACAGAAGTACTCGAAAGCCTGACCCCCGCCCAACAAATCATTAAGATTGTCAACGACGAGTTAGTCAAAACCATGGGCGAGGCAGCGGTGCCGCTGAACAAGGCGCCGCATATTCCAACCGTCATTATGATGGCTGGGTTGCAAGGGGCCGGGAAAACCACAACGGTCGGCAAGCTAGCCAAATATTTGATGGACAACGAGAAGGCGCGACCTTTGCTGATCGCGGCCGACGTTTATCGCCCTGCAGCGATTGATCAGCTGCAAACCATCGGCAAGCAGCTGAATGTGCTAGTGTTTGAGATGGGCACCGATACCGATCCGGTTGAAATTGTGCGGCAAGGCTTGGCCACCGCCAAAGAGAACAAAAACGATTACGTCCTCATTGATACAGCCGGTCGATTGCAGATTGATGAAAAGCTCATGAACGAGCTGAAGAACATCAAAGCACTTGCGCATCCAAATGATATTTTACTGGTCGTGGATGCCATGACCGGTCAAGCGGCAGTTGATGTTGCCAAAGGCTTCAACGAACAGCTGGATATTACCGGCGTTGTTTTGACGAAGTTGGATGGTGATACCCGTGGCGGGGCAGCATTGTCGATTCGCGCGGTCACTGGCAAGCCGATCAAGTTCATCGGGCAAGGCGAAAAGATGGACGCCTTGGATGTCTTTTATCCGGACCGGATGGCCAACCGGATTCTTGGCATGGGCGACATGCTGACGCTGATTGACAAAGCCCAAAAGAACTATGATGAAAAACAAGCTCAAGAAGTCGCTGAGAAGATCCGTGAGAATTCGTTTGATTTTAACGATTTTCTCGATCAGATGGACCAAATTAGCAAGATGGGGCCGCTTGAGGACATCATGAAGATGATTCCTGGGATGGCGAATAATAAGGCGTTGGCAAATGTCAAAATGGATCCTAAGGACATTGCCCACATGAAGGCCATTGTTTATTCGATGACCCCGCAGGAACGGGAAAATCCGGATTTGCTGAATCCGAGTCGGCGGCGGCGGATCGCCGGTGGCTCTGGCCGACCGGTTGTTGAAGTCAATCGCATGATTAAACAGTTCAATCAAAGTAAACAAATGATGAACCAGATGAGCAAAGGCAATATGAAGGGCCTTGACGGACTCATGGGTGGTGGTGTTTCTGGCAAACTAGGAAAAATGGCGATGAACTCAATGGTCCGCAAGCAAAAGCGCAACAAGAAGAAGCGGCTTAAAAAGGCCAAGCGATTCCATTCATAAGCCGAACAATTTTCCGTGTAAAGAAAAAAGGCTTTACAGCTTAATTTTTTTTTGCTATGCTATCAAGGTTGATAAATGAGCAGGAGGTGGACTTAGTGGCAGTTAAAATTCGTTTAAAGCGGATGGGTTCAAAGCGTAAGCCTTTCTACCGGATCGTTGTAGCAGACTCACGCTCGCCGCGTGACGGTCGTTTCATCGAAGCCGTGGGCTATTACAACCCGTTGACTAATCCAGTCGATTTAAAGTTAAATGAAGAAGATATTTTGAATTGGCTTCAAAAAGGCGCACAACCTTCAGATACTGTACGTAACTTGCTTGGCAGCAAGGGTATCATGCAGAAGTATCATGAAGCGCGCTTTGCTAAGAAATAAGGGCGGTCTTAAATGGTGGATATCGGTAGTTTGATCAAAGCCATTGTTACCCCGCTGGTTACCAAACCAGAAGCCGTAAAGGTGACGGCACATGAAACAGGCGAGTATATGGCCTTTGATCTAGCTGTTGCACCTGAGGATGTCGGCCGCGTGATCGGCAAACAGGGCCGGGTTGCCCAGGCAATCCGAACCATTGTATACAGTGTTAAAAGCCCGTACAATAAGCGGGTGCGGCTCAATATTTTGGATGCGCCGCATACAAAATAAAAAGGCTGGCGCATACCGCGTCGGTCTTTTTATTTTGACATGACTGGTGGAGACATAAGGAGGAAATGTATGCCCGAGTATTATGATATTGGTACGATTGTGAATACCCATGGCATCCGCGGTGAGGTTCGCGTACTTGTGACGACAGATTTTCCGGAACAGCGGTTTCAGGTGGGGAAGACAGTTTATGTTGCGACTTCGCCCAAAACGGCACTGACGATTCAGTCGGTTCGCAAGCATAAAGGCCTCACGATGCTGACGTTTAAAGGCTATACGGATATTAACCAGGTTTTACCGTTTAAAGGGAAAAAACTGCAGGTCACGGATGCTGCCCTACAGCCGCTCGAAGCCGGCAGCTATTACTATAAAGATATTATCGGCTTGACGGTGATTGATGAGCATGGTCAGACACTCGGTCAAGTTAGCGAGATTCTCAGCCCCGGTCCTAATGATGTCTGGGTGATTCCCCGTGCCGGTAAAAGCGAAATTTTGTTGCCGTTTTTAAAGTCTGTGGTGCAGTCAATTGATCTGGAACACAAGGAAGCGCACGTCATCGTGCCAGAAGGGTTGATTGACGATGCAGATTGATGTTTTAAGCTTATTTCCAAATATGTTTGAGCCATTGCGCGAAAGCATGATCGGGAAGGCACTTGAACGCCATTTGCTTAACTTTGATGTGGTTGATTATCGTAGTTATAGCCACGACAAACACCATCATGTCGATGACACGCCTTATGGTGGCGGTGCGGGGATGTTGCTCAAGCCGGAACCGCTGTTTGAGGCCATGGACGGGGTTAATCAGCGCCATCCGGGACCTAAGCGGGTCATTTTGATGGATCCGGCAGGCAAAAAGTTCGACCAGCAAGTTGCACGGGAACTCTCTCAAGAAAGTCACCTAGTCTTTATTTGTGGGCATTACGAAGGTTATGATGAACGGATTCGGACACTTGTCACCGATGAATATTCACTTGGCGACTATGTCCTAACCGGCGGCGAGCTGCCGGCAATGGTCATGATTGATGCCATTGTCCGGCTTTTGCCAGGTGTTTTGGGTAATGACGAAAGTGCCTACACCGACAGTTTTGAAAATGGACTGCTGGAATACCCGCAATATACCCGTCCGCCTGAATATCGCGGCATGAAGGTGCCAGAAGTCCTCCAAAATGGCAACCATCAGCTGATTGCGCGCTGGCGGTTAAAGGAAAGTCTGCGTCGAACCTATCTGCGGCGGCCGGATTTACTTAAACAAGTCGAGCTTGATGATGCCGCCAAAAAACTGTTACGCGAGGTTAAAACAGAAGAGGCTACTAAAGCAGCAGAAAGACGGTTAAATGCAAGCACCCGGAACGCAGAAGATTCGGAGCAAAATTAGGCCCGAAATGCTACGAGGTTTTTGGATTAGGCAGTCTGGTTGTTTAGAAACATAGCGGCTAGCCAATCTTGTAAAGAATTTTATCTTTACACGCATCACCGGACATGCTAAACTTATTGATTGTGATACGTCACATATCAACGGCATTCCGCTGTTCGGGATGATTATGAATGTCGGCAAAGGAGAAAGACCAATGAACCCATTGATTCAAGAAATTACCAAGAAACAGTTACGCGACGATATTCCTGACTTCCGTGCAGGCGATAACGTCCGCGTCCACGCTAAGATTGTCGAAGGCGAACGCGAACGTATTCAGCTCTTTGAAGGCGTTGTAATCAAACGTCGCGGTGTTGGCATTTCCGCTACCTACACTGTTCGTAAAATCTCAAACGGTGTCGGTGTGGAACGGACATTCCCATTACACTCCCCACGGGTCGAAAAGATTGAAGTCACCCGTCACGGCCAAGTTCGTCGGGCAAAACTCTACTACCTACGCGCACTCCGCGGCAAAGCAGCACGTATCCGCGAAAAGCGTCGTTAATCTTGGAAAAGGCCGGAAACGGTCTTTTTTTGTTTGAGCGTGAATCGGCGCGTTTAGAAGTCGGAGTGTAAGTGGCCTTGGGCGTAATGGCCGGGCTTTGGCCATTGCGACCAAGGTCCTTACACGCAGACTTCTGCACCGGTGAACGCGTTATGGGAGTTAACGGGGAATTTCCAGCTTCACACCACCACCGCGCCACGAAAGACTCGAGGTGAAGGCTCATGAACGATCAGTTGATTTATGTTGTCTACTACGCGGACCGCTTAGCACCTATCGAGTTGCTCAAAGCCTTCTCTTCTCGGCGCCGTGCCGCAGAATATGTTGCGATGTTACAAAATGCGCCGTATCCTGATCATGAAGCCGCAAATTATCACTACCACGCGGTTCAACTAAATTAAGTGATGATATTAAAACTTAGGGGGCAACATGATGGCACAACAACCAAAAGAACGACTGGATCGGATCAATGAATTAGCCAAGAAAGATCGCAGCGTAGGGTTGACACCTGAGGAAAAAATCGAACGTCAACAGCTGCGTGAAGCTTATTTAAAAGATTTTCGTGCCGGTTTACGCGATCAAATCGAGCACACACAGGTTTTTGACAAAAAAGGACAAGAAATCACCAGCAAAAAAGTCCAAAAAATCCAACGCGAACATGGCTGGCGGAAAGATTAGTCTTTTCAACAACAAAGCGCTTTAGTACAATGAGAAATGAAACTTGAAGGAGGCCGCACATTGCTAATCACAATACTTGTGGGGATCATTGCGTTACTGGTCGGCTTAGCAGGCGGATTCTTCGGCGCACGGGCATATATGAAAAAGTATTTTCAAGATAATCCGCCTGTGAACGAAGACATGCTGCGCACCATGATGATGCAAATGGGGCAAAAGCCATCTGCTAAGAAACTGAACCAAATGATGGCGCAAATGAAACAAGCCCAACGTAATGCTAAGTAATTGCTAAGAAAACGCGATGACAGAGATGCTTTCTGTCGTCGCGTTTTCGCGTCCTAACGATGTTTGTGCTATCATGAGAGAATATTCATAACTAACGGCGCTTATGAGAAAACATAAGTCATTTATTTCATAAAACAAGCAGCTTGATTCTGAACGCGCGAATTAGGTTGGCGATTTAAGGAGCATGGTTGTGGGAATTTTTAGAAAATTAGGGTGGTATTTTAAACAAGAGTGGCGGCGTTACCTGTTAGGCGTGACTTTTTTACTATTAGTAGCCTTGGTTAATTTGATTCCGCCAAAGGTCATCGGCGATCTGGTTGATGCAATGAGTAAATCACGGCTGACAGGCAATTATCTTGCCCTTATGCTGGGGCTGCTGCTGTTCTCCGGAATTGCGCAATATCTCTTCCGTTATGGATGGCGTAATGCAATCTGGGGCGGGGCCGCAAAGTTGGAGCGCACGTTGCGGACCCGTTTATTTTGGCATTTTATGAAAATGGACGCGACTTTTTATCAAAAACATCGCACCGGGGATTTGATGGCTCATGCTACCAATGATTTAAACGCGGTGCAGAATGTGGCCGGTGCCGGAATCTTGACATTATTTGATTCGTTTATCACAGGAGGTACGACCATTATTGCGATGATTTTAGTGGTCGATTGGCGCCTGACGATTGTGGCGATTTTGCCGATGCCTCTGCTGGCCGTGATGGCACGTAAACTGGGCACCAGACTGCATGCGGCGTTTTCCGAGTCGCAGGCGGCATTTTCGCGGTTGAATGATAAAACGCAGGAAAGTGTCAGCGGTATCAAAGTGATTAAGACATTCGGCCAGGAAGCGGAGGATACAGCCGACTTTAACCGGATTGTCGATCGAACCGTGCAGATTAATCGCCGGGTTAATTTTATCGATGCGTTGTTTGATCCGACGACTAGTCTGATTATGGGCCTTACTTATGTCATTACGATCATTTACGGCGGCTGGCAAGTCGTGCACGGCCAAATTTCGGTCGGCCAACTGGTTTCATTTGTGACCTATGTTTCGGCGCTAGTCTGGCCCATGTTTGCGATTGGTCGCCTGTTTAACATTCTTGAACGCGGGAATGCCAGTTATGATCGGGTCAACGAACTGCTTCAGGAGCGCTCGACAATTCTCGAAGCCAAAGACGCGATTACCACGCCGGCGCATGGTAATATCCGGTATCAGATCAACAAGTTTAGTTACCCCAATGATCAGCAAGTGGCCTTGAGTCGGGTTCATTTTACCTTGTTGGAAGGCAACACGCTCGGGATTGTCGGGAAGGTCGGCGCCGGCAAGAGTACGATTTTCAAACTTCTGTTGCGTGAATTCGATAATTACGATGGGTTCATTGAGTTTGGCGGCCATAACATTAAGGATTATTCACTGGATGCGTTACTTGATTCAATCGGCTACGTCCCTCAGGATAATTTTCTGTTTTCAACCACGGTCGCGGACAACATTCGCTTTTCCGCCTTTGAAAAGGGCCAGCAGGACGTGGAAAATGCCGCCAAGGAAAGTGCGGTGCATGATGATATCAAAAAATTCACATCAGGCTATGAAACCTTGGTTGGCGAAAAAGGCGTCAGCTTATCTGGCGGACAGAAACAACGCTTGGCCATCGCTCGGGCGGTCATCAATGCGCCTGAATTGTTGATCCTGGATGATGCCTTATCAGCAGTGGATGCGAAAACCGAAGAAGAAATTCTGACCAACATGAAACGTGATCGCGCGCATAAAACAACGATCATTGCGGCTCATCGCTTGAGCTCAGTGATGCATGCCGATGAAATTATTGTTTTGGAAAACGGCCAAGTCATTGAGCGTGGTACACATGCCCAATTGTTGGCCAAACATGGTTGGTATGCCGAAATGTGGGCAAAGCAGGAAATGGAAGCAGCGGAGGAAGGTGACGTACGTGGCAAGTAAAGGTTACGAAAGTGCATGGTCTAAAAGTATCCCGGTGCGACAACAGATTAAGATTATGCGTCGACTCATGGGCTTTACCCGACCATACAAACGTCAATTCATCGGTGCGATTGTTGCTGCGGCGTTATTGGCAGGTATGAACGTCTTACTGCCAAAGATCCTGCAGATTTTTATGGATCGGTATTTGGCGAATCAAAGTGCGACCGTCAAAATTCTCCTATTGTTTGCGGTCTTATATGCATTTGGCACCTTCGTAAAAGCCGTCTTTCAGTTCTTCCAGACCTTTTTATTCAACATGGGCGCTGAACGGGGACTTGAAGATGCGCGGCGACAGTTGTTTGCTAAACTGCATACACTTGGCATGCGGTATTTTGATCAGACGCCGGCTGGTTCGATTGTTTCGCGCGTCACGAATGATACCATGACCTTCTCTGATTTCTGGAACGTTATTTTGGCGGTTATCGTCGGCTTGTTCTCGGTTATCAGTAGTTTCACTATCATGTTTGCAGCAAATCCTAAAATTGCGTTGTTGGTGGCTGCGTTCTTACCCATTTTGTTAGTGGTTGTCTGGTATTACAGCACGTACAGCTCCAAAGTTTATCGGCACATGCGCGAAAAGCTTTCCGAGTTGAATACCCAGCTGAATGAATCGATTGAAGGTATCAGCATTATTCAGCAATTTCGGCAGGAGAATCGGATCAGCCGTGAGTTTGAGGCAACTAATCAGGAATACCTGGATGCTCGTAAGGCCATGATTCGAGTGAACTCCTTGCTGCTGTCGTCTGTGATCAACTTGTTATATTCATTCGCATTGATTGCGGTTTTGTGGACGTTCGGGCTGATTTCCATGCATAGTTATGTTGAAGCTGGTTTGGTGTATGCGTTCACCACGTATACTGCTAACTTCTTCAACCCGATGGTCAACATGATGGATAATCTGTCGTTTCTACAAGACGGTGTGGTAGCTGGTAGCCGAATTTTCCGGATTTTGGATAGCAAAGAGTACGCGCCCGCCCAGCACCCTGACGCGCATGCGGTGATTCAGCAAGGCAAAATTGAATTCCGCCATGTTAGTTTTGCCTATGATGGCAAGCACGATATTTTGCATGATATCAGTTTTGTTGCCAACCCTGGGGAGACGGTGGCATTAGTCGGTCATACCGGTTCGGGTAAAAGTTCGATTATCAATGTCATGATGCGCTTTTACGAGTTTGGCAAAGGGCAGATTTTGATTGATGATGTCGACATTCGTGATTACCCGATGGAAGAATTGCGGAAGAAGTTAGGTTTGGTGCTGCAGGATTCCTTCATGTTTTATGGGGACATCAGTAGCAATATTCGCTTGTTTAATGATCAGATTACGGATCAGCAGGTTCAGCAAGCGGCTGAATTCGTTCAGGCGGATCGCTTCATTAATAAATTACCGGATCGTTATTCTGCCAAGGTTATTGAAGGCGGAAGCGAGTTTTCCAGCGGCGAACGGCAGCTCATTTCATTCGCCCGCACGGTTGTGACGAATCCCAAGATTCTCGTCTTGGATGAGGCAACTGCCAATATCGACACAGAAACCGAGTCAGTGATTCAGGAGGGCTTGCGGCGTATTCGACAGGGACGGACGACGATAGCCATTGCCCATCGTCTTTCGACTATTCAGGATGCCAACCTTATTTTGGTACTGAATGCCGGGCGAATTGTCGAACGTGGGACGCATGAATCCTTATTGGCTAAACATGGTCGCTATTA
Source organism: Lacticaseibacillus huelsenbergensis (assembly GCF_029726355.1). Classification (NCBI taxonomy): domain Bacteria; kingdom Bacillati; phylum Bacillota; class Bacilli; order Lactobacillales; family Lactobacillaceae; genus Lacticaseibacillus; species Lacticaseibacillus huelsenbergensis. The sequence continues at coordinate 2,846,082 of NZ_CP120687.1, read as the reverse complement.
TGAAATGTATCATCTGCAAGTCGGTGACAGTGGCGCTGAATCCACTAACAAATGATGGTTATCCGAAAATTTGGTGTAAAAAAGAACATCCGCTGTTTGGTAAGTAGGCATCACATGCCACGCCAAATAGGGATGTTTTATTTTTTCGATTTTTCCTCGTGCACGGCCTTGTCGGTTTCATCCTGACTGGCTTTAAGTAGTTCAAGCTGTTGGCGGGTTTCCGTCAACTGGTTGACCATTTCGCCCATAACCTCAACTGTCAGGCGCTGACTTTCAAATAAATTCGGGTTGTCGTCGGCAATAATGTGGTCCAGTTTGGAATGAAGTAAGCGAATCTCTTCTTCCGACTTAAGATTAACATGATAGTCATTCTTGGCCTCGAGTCGATCATACTCAGCCGCCCGGTTCTGACTCATCATAATGAGCGGTGCCTGCAACGCTGCTACCATACTCAAAAAGAGGTTTAATAAAATGAACGGGAACGGATCAAACTTATGGCCAAAGATGCCCACCGTGTTGAGAATCATCCAAACCACCATGAAGCCGGAGAAGAGGATGATAAACGGCCATGAGCCGGCATACTTGGCAACCGCGTCAGCAATTCGTTCGCCGAATGTGTTCGTTGCTTCCATGTTGTCGTAAACATCGGTCAGTTGAAAATCATCCTTGACCAACGCTTGCGACATTTTGCGGTTGATTTTTTCATGTGCCCGTTCATCTTGGCGTTGTTGGCGTCGCATCCGTTCAAGCCGATAATTTAATAAATGCGAATTGCAGATAAAACTGTTCTTAGTGGCCTTGGGATAATCATTTTTGATGATATTGACAAGTTTGGTTTCCAGATCACTTAAGAAAAGCCCATCACTGATGGCATATACTTGACCATCAACAAGGCAGGTTGCTGTTTGTTTATTGACCAATATTATTTTCCTCTCTTAAGTAAATATGATGTTGATTGTTACCTGATTTTTGCTTCGGAAACGTGCCCGTGTCTGATGCCATAGCTGAAATAAATGACCAAGCCAAACGCAAACCACGCGAGACTCATAAGCCAGGTTTCAACACTTAATTGGGTCATGAGCAACAGGCAAAAGAGAAACGACACGATTGGCGTCACTGGGTAACCGGGAACGTGAAAGCCATCGTTAGTGATGGCTTTATGTCGACGTAACGGGATGATGCCGATGGAAACAAACGCAAATGCAATCAGCGTGCCAATGTTAACAAGGTTGACCAGCTGGTTTAGCGGCACCAGCCCGCCCATGATCGCGATGATGGCGACCACTGTCCAGAGGGCATTTTCTGGTAGATGTCCGCTAATATGACCGAACCAACGGGGAAGCAAGCCATCACGGCCAATAGCATAAATCAATCGGGATGAGCTGTAAATCATCGTGACCATCATGGTGAACATGCCTGCCAGTGCACCAACCGAAATGAAACCGCCAAGACCGCGTAAATGAACCGCACCGAGCGCAAACGCAACTGGATCAGCAACGTCCAGTTTGGTAAATGGCACCATTCCTGTCAAAACAATGGCGACTAAAACATATAGGACTGTGGCGATGATCAAGGTACCGATAATCCCACGAGGCAAGGTGTGTTGAGGTTGCTTTACTTCAGGAGCTGACGCCGACACTGCGTCAAAGCCAAGGTAAGCAAAGAAAACCATGGCAGCCCCGGCGAGAACGCCTTTGGCACCAAATGGCAGGTAAGGATGCCAATTCGCCGGCTGAACGTAAAAGAAACCGACGATCACGAAAATAAGAATGATAAGCAATTTAACTAAAACCATGAGTCGATTGATCGCCATCGAAGACTGCATGCCACGCGAAAGCATAATGCCGATTAACCAAACAACAAGGACGGCAATCAGGTTGACATAAGTACCGTGGCTAGGCGAGAACGGTCCGGCAATCGCTGCAGGCAGATGGATATGAAAACCCGTTAGCAAACTGGCAAAGTAGGCAGAAAAGCTAGTCGAAACCGCAGCAACTGCCAACATGTATTCAAGAATGAGTGCCCAGCCAATGATCCAGCCAAAAACCTGCCCGAAAACAATATTGCCATACGCATAAGCCGAACCCGCCACCGGCAGTGCCGAAGCAAATTCCGCATAACACATGGCAGCCAATGAACACACAACCGCCGCCAGAATGAACGCTATCGTGATTGCCGGGCCACTCGTTGTAGCGGCAACGGTACCAGGCAAAATAAAAATCCCAGTACCGATAACGGCACCAATGCCTAATGCAATCAAATCTCGCGTCGTTAAGCTTCGTGTCAGTAAATCATCAGCTTTAAGTGCGGCCGCCAAGTCTGGCTTACGGGTCATTCTTTTCCAAAGATTCATAAGGATACTTGTCCTTTCTATTCTGCGCCGGGGAGCGCGTTATGAAGAAGTGAGCGTGAGCCAACTCCTGTATCGGCGAACGCGTTGAGGGGGCTGAACGTTCACCGGGTACTACACCCAAAAGCACATAACATCAAACGGTTCAACACAAGCCCATCCAACGAAAAAGGTTCGACAAGCGAACCTTAAACGTCACCATGTTCTTTTTCTTCCAGATATTTCTTCTTATCAGGGATGTACTTATAATCCGGATTGATCGCGTGATCTAATGCCGCAAACTTTTCTTGCAACTGATCGCTAAAGGTTGCGAGCGCTTCGTCAGTCAGCCGACCTTTTGGAGGCTCAACCGGTGATCCGAAACGGACAATTGCAGGTTTGCGTTTAAACAATGACCAAAAAGTTCCCGGGCCTTGATAGACAGCCGGTACAATCGGCGCTTTTGCCAACTTGGCAATCAGAATCGCACCGCCTTTCATATCCGCGGAGTAACGCGAGCCGGTAGGGAAAATCATTAGCGCCTTATTTTCCTGCTTTAAAGCACGGACCGGAACCTTGATGGCACTGGGCCCGGGATGCGCGCGATCAACCGGGAAAGCCCCAACTTTAACAAGTAACCAGCGCAGCAGGGGATTTTTAAACAATTCGCTTTTTGCCATAAATGAAAAATGGTGCGGCCAGGAGGCAAGTGCGAGGAAAACCGGGTCGAGCCAGGAGCGGTGAGGCGCAACCAGAACAAATGGCCCGTCAGGTAATTGTTGCTTATCCTGAGCCTTAACGTGTCCATTGATGAGCCAGAGTAAACCGGCTACGACATAACGCAGAAAACTATAAAACATGGCTTATTCTTCCTTCATGGTTAAACTTTTGTGGTAAATTATACCATTGTAAACCAGCTTTCGGAGGAAAAAGGTGTTGGAGATGTCATTATTGCCAGGTGAACGAGTCGACGTGCTGGCCAGTCGCAACATTAAAATTATACAAAGTGCCGCGGTTTTCTCGTTTTCATTAGATGCAGTTTTACTGGCCAATTTCGCCCAAGTCAAGCGTCACAGCCGAATAGTGGACTTAGCAGCTGGCAATGGTGCGGTCGGGCTTTTTTTGGCACGCGAAACAGATGGCCAGGTGACCATGGTGGAATTACAACCGCGGTTGGCAGATATGGCGCGTCGCAGTGTTGAATTGAATCATTTAACAAATGTTGATGTGCACGTGGGTGATTTAGCACAGACAACTCAGGTGGTCGCAAAGGATTCAGTTGATGTTGTGACGTGTAATCCTCCCTATTTTAAGGTGAGTGACCAAAGTATCACCAACCCGAATGATCATCTTGCTTTGGCGCGACATGAATTAACCACTGACTTCGCTACGGTGGCAAAAGTCAGTGCCGACTTGTTGAAGTATCAAGGCAAAGCCTATTTTGTTCACCGCCCGGAACGCTTGGCGGAATTGTTAGCAACCTTGACCGCGGCCGGTTTGGCGCCTAAGCAGTTGCAATTCATTCATCCGCGCGAGGATCGAGAGGCAAACATGGTTTTGATTGCAGCCATCAAAGCCGGACGACCGGATGGCTTGCGAATCATGCCGCCACTGATTGTGCATGAGGCAGATGGCAGCTATACGCCAGTCGTCAGGAGGTTGTTGCATGGTGAGTAAGTATTATTACTTTTACGTCCTCTTATGCGCCGATGGAACCTTCTATGGCGGCTTTACTGATGATGTTGAAGCGCGATTAGCCACGCACAATGCCGGTAAGGGTGCGAAGTATACGGCATCGCGGCGACCGGTTCGGTTGTTGTACCAGGAAGCGTTTTCCGAAAAGCACGAAGCACTGTCGGCGGAATGGCATTTTAAACATCAAAGTCGTCACAAAAAAGAGCAATTTTTAACCGCACATCATGTCAAGTGGTAGGGCTTGTCAAAGTCGTGAAAAGTCTGTATACTTTGTCGAGTGCGGTATGCACAAACCACATTGACTGACTGATCGTGAGTGGGGTGCTTCCTTTGAAGTCCACCTGCGAGCTGACGTTGTCAAGAGGAATAAAACCATAATGGAGGAACAAAAACATGGCAGTATTAAGCATGAAACAGCTTCTTGAAGCTGGTGTACATTTCGGGCATCAAACCCGTCGTTGGAATCCTAAGATGAAGCCGTATATCTTTACGGAAAGAAACGGTATCTACATCATCGATCTGCAAAAGACCGTTAAGATGATTGACGATGCTTATAATTTCGTGAAGGAAGAAGCCCAAAACGGCGGCGTCTTCTTGTTCGTTGGAACAAAAAAGCAGGCACAAGATGCTATTGCTGAAGAAGCAACCCGCGCTGGCCAATACTACGTTAATCACCGTTGGCTCGGTGGTACGCTGACCAACTGGAACACGATTCAAACCCGGATCAAGCGGCTTAAAGACATCAAGAAGATGGCTACAGATGGCACTTTTGATGTCCTTCCTAAGAAAGAAGTTTCACTTCTGAAGAAGCAACAAGAAAAGCTTGAAAAATTCCTTGGCGGCATCGAAGACATGCCACGGATTCCGGATGTGCTGTTCATTGTTGACCCACGCAAGGAAAAGATTGCGGTTCAGGAAGCACAAAAGCTGAACATTCCAATCGTTGCGATGGTTGATACAAACACCGATCCTGACGATATTGATGTCATCATTCCTTCTAACGATGACGCGATTCGTGCCGTTCGTCTGATTACTTCCAAGATGGCTGATGCGATCATTGAAGGCAACCAGGGTGAAGACCAAGGCGACGACCAGGATCAGCAACCAGCTGCCGATAAGAAGGCTGACTCCATGGAAGATATCGTGGAAGCCGTTGAAGGCGACAACAAAAGCGCTAACTAATTAATTAAACATTAAGCTGTCTGAGGGTTTCGCATACTGCAAGATCTGCAGGCAGCTTTTTTACAATCAAGGAGGATCAGATCCATGGCTCAAATTACTGCTGCACAAGTTAAAGAATTACGTGACCGCACCCAGGTTGGAATGATGGATGCCAAGAAGGCATTGGTCGCAGCTGACGGCGATATGGACAAGGCGATTGATGTCTTGCGTGAAAAGGGTTTGGCAAAAGCGGCTAAGAAGAGCGGCAACATTGCAGCTGAAGGTTTGGCAGAAATTGCCATTAACGGTAACACCGCTGCGATTGTTGAAGTGAACTCGGAAACCGATTTTGTGGCTTCGAATGATCAGTTTAAGGACTATGTCAACAAGGTAGCAGCGGCGATTGCTGCTAATAAGCCGGCTGATCTTGACGCTGCCAAGGCGACCAAGATGAGTGATGGTCAGACAATCGATGAAGGTGCTATTGCCTTGACCGCGGTTATTGGCGAAAAGATCAGTTTGCGGCGTTTCCAGGTCGTTACCAAGACAGACAATGAACATTTTGGTGCCTACTTGCATAACGGTGGCCAAATTGCTGCTTTGACGGTTCTGGATGGTGCCGATGACGACACTGCAAAAGACGTTGCGATGCATGTTGCTGCTATCAATCCTGAGTATCTGGATCGCAGCAAGGTGCCAGCTGATGAATTAAAGCATCAGACAGATATTTTCACTGAAGAAACCAAGAACGAAGGTAAGCCAGAAAAGATTGTCCCTCGTATCGTTGAAGGCCGAGTTAACAAGTGGCTGAGCGAGATTTCATTGGTTGATCAGGAATTTGTTAAGGATCCGGACCAAACCGTTGCCAAGTACGTTGCTGCTAAGGGTGGCACCGTCAAGGGTTACGTTCGTTATGAAGTCGGCGAAGGTATTGAAAAGAAACAAGAAAACTTTGCTGATGAGGTCATGGACCAAATCAAGGGTTAATGGCCCAACAAAAGGGGGACTGTCGACGAGGCAGGGCCCCTTTTCTATGGCAAAATGAAGGCGTCACGTTTTGGGCAAGGAAAAATTGACTGTCAGCGGGCGTCATGAATTTTTAGCTATCCAGTTGAAGAGCTGGTAAAACAGGGCAGTTGTCTGCAGCTTCTTGCCGCAGAAATGCTGCGACTATGGTAAAATAGTGCCAGCAACCAACGGAGGGATAAGATACATGGTCAAATATAATCGGATCGTTTTAAAAATCAGCGGAGAAGCGCTGGCAGGAGAGGCTGGTTTTGGGATTAAGCCGCCCGTCATCGCGACGATCGCTGAACAAATCAAGCAGGTGCATGAACTGGGTGTGCAAATCGCCATTGTTTGCGGCGGGGGCAATATCTGGCGCGGCGAAACCGGTGCCGAGATGGGCATGGAACGCGCGCAAGCCGATTACATGGGCATGTTAGCCACCGTCATGAATGCACTGGCTTTGCAGGATAATCTGGAAAGCCAAGGTGTCCCGACTCGGGTACAAACGTCGATCGAGATGCGGCAGATCGCAGAACCTTATATTCGACGCAAGGCCATTCGTCATTTAGAAAAGGGCCGGGTGGTGATCTTCGCTGGCGGTACCGGCAACCCGTACTTCAGCACAGACACAACGGCAGCGTTACGTGCTGCAGAAATCGGTGCTGATGTCATTTTGATGGCGAAGAACAACGTCGATGGCGTCTACTCCGCTGATCCTAATAAAGATACCCACGCCGTGAAGTACGAAAGTCTCACGCACATGGACATTATCAATAAGGATCTGAAAGTCATGGACTCAACCGCCAGCACGTTGTCAATGGACAATGACATCGACTTAGTTGTCTTTAACTTGAATGAGCCCGGTAATATCAAACGGGTTGTGGAAGGCCAAAAGATCGGCACCACAATCGAAGGGAGAAGCTAATGGCAAATCAAATTATCGAACAGGCAAAAACCAATATGGGCAAAACCGAAGAATCATTGCAGCGCGAACTAGGCAATATTCGCGCAGGTCGCGCCAACGCCAGTTTACTTAATCAGATTACGGTGGAATATTATGGTGCACCGACGCCGTTGAACCAGATGGCAGCCATCACTGTTCCTGAAGCGCGGGTCTTACAAATCAGCCCTTATGACAAATCTGCGCTGAAAAACATTGAAACGGCCATTAATGCCAGTGATTTGGGCATTAATCCGGCTAATGATGGCGACGTGATTCGTCTGGTGATTCCGCAACTCACAGGCGAGCGCCGGAAGGAAATTGCTAAAGAAGTCGGTAAATTTTCCGAAAATGCCAAAATTGCAGTGCGCAATATCCGGCGTGAAGGACTTGACAAGCTGAAACGTCAGGAAAAAGACGGCGATATCACCGAAGATGAATTGCATCGGCTTGAAAAGGACATGCAAAAAGTCACGGATGAAGCAACCAAGCGCATTGATGATATTGCCGCAGCGAAGGAAAAAGAAATTACCGAAGTTTGAGATCACTGAAGCTTAATGGTTGTGGGCAAACCTCAGAGGAAATCTGGGGTTTTTGTTTTTTGGTGGTGTATGGGAGTGTAGGCGTCTGTGTGTAAGGGCTTTGGGCGCGATGGCACAAGGTTTTTCACTTTCAACTGCCGGTGTTGACTGAAGCACTGTTAACCGATGCTGCACGGAAACGCGCTCCCCAGCGCAGAAGTTTGCGTGTAAGGGCCTTGACCGCAATGGCCAAAGCTTCTACCTCTGGTGTGTGAGGAGGATTCGCCGATGCTGCACGGAAACGCGCTCACTGGCGCAAAAGTCTGCGTGTAAGGACCTTGGTCGCAATGGCACAAGGCTTTTCGCTTTCAACTGCCGGTGTTGAGTGAAGCACTGTTAGCCGATGCTGCATGGAAACGCGCTCCCCAGCGCAGAAGCCTGCGTGTAAGGACCTTGACCGCAATGGCCAAAGCCCGGCCATCGCGGTCAAGCCCACTTACACTCCAGCTTCTACCCGCGCTGGCTCGCGCTCTTGTCTTTTTTCTGCTACAATCGTTTAAGACATTTGGTGCTTGAGGGTACCATGGACGTTGTGAGGAGGCGCCAGTTTGGCCACAGCCAAGGGTTCTAAAGTAAAGCTTGATCTTTCACGTATTCCTGCGCATATTGCGATTATTATGGACGGTAATGGCCGCTGGGCGAAGCGGCGGTTTTTGCCGCGGGTTGCCGGGCATAAGCAGGGCATGCAAAATGTTAAAACCATTACCAAAGCAGCGAGTCGCCTTGGCGTTAAGGTTTTGACTTTGTATGCTTTTTCAACCGAAAATTGGAAGCGGCCAGGTTCTGAGGTCAATTACTTAATGCGCTTGCCAGTCGACTTTTTTAATGACTTCATGCCTGATTTAATTAAGGAAAATGTTAAAGTTGAAGTTATGGGTGAGCTGGCCGACTTGCCTGAGCCGACACGTCAAGCGAGTGAAAAAGCTATGGCTGATACAGCTAATAATACTGGGATGATCCTCAACTTTGCTTTAAACTATGGCGGTCGTGATGAATTGGTTCACGCCGCTCAAAAGTTGGCTAAACAGGTTCAGGAAGGTGCACTCAAGCCAGAGGAAATTGATGATTCCCGTTTTTCGTCTGCTTTGATGACAGGATTTCTGGGCCCGTTAGCTGATCCCGACCTGCTGATTCGGACCAGTGGCGAGTTGCGGATTTCTAACTTTTTACTGTGGCAGATTGCTTACAGTGAACTGGTTTTTGTGGATGATTATTGGCCGGACTTCTCACCGGCTGCCCTTGAGTCGGCAATCGCAGCCTACCAAGCACGCGATCGCCGCTTTGGCGGTTTAAAAAAATAATCAATTAATGAAATGGTGATGGAGGATTTATTATCATGAAACAACGGGTCATAACGGCGGTCGTTGCCTTAGCGATTTTTATTCCGATTTTAATCCTGGGCGGCGGTTGGATCGATACAGCCGGGGCGGTTTTGGCATTGATCGCTTTGTCAGAAGTCTATATTATGCGGAAGCGGATTATTCTTTCGCCGGATTTCCTGATTGCGGCGCTTGGTGTCTTGGTCGTGGTTTTGCCAAATAGCTTTTTCCGCTGGCTGCCTGCCTTTTTGGGCCGTATCGATTTGATTTATGTTGCGGTTGCCTTGTTGCTATTCTTAACGGTCACGACCAAAAATCGGACAACCTTCGACGATATCGGCGTCTCGGTGCTCTCGTTCTTTTACATTGGCACCGGTTTTCATTACTTGATCAGCGTGCGGAATGATGCAGGACTGGATACGTTGATGTTTGCGCTGCTGATTGTCTGGCTCACTGATACCGGTGCGTATATGATCGGCCGCAAGTTGGGCCGCCACAAGTTATGGCCGGCGATTAGCCCCAACAAAACGATTGAAGGCAGCATCGGTGGCATTGTTCTGGCGTTGATTACTGCTGCTATTTACTTAATGTTTTTACCGCAATACTATACATTCTGGCCGATGATGGGCATTGCGCTGTGTTTATCCGTTATCGGGCAAATCGGGGATTTGATTGAATCCGCGTTGAAACGGTTTTATGGCGTTAAGGACTCCGGGAAAATTTTACCGGGACACGGCGGCATCTTGGATCGATTCGACAGTCTACTGCTGGTATTGCCAATGTTGCATCTCTTTGGCATTGTCTAACCTTTAAGGAGCACATATGACCACAATCATTGCCTTTATTGTTATCTTCTGCATTCTTGTGGTGGTTCACGAGTTTGGCCATTTTTACTTTGCAAAACGCAGCGGTATTCTGGTGCGTGAATTTTCGATTGGCATGGGTCCGAAGCTTTGGGCGTCACATAAGAATAATACGACCTACACATTGCGCCTGTTGCCACTGGGCGGTTATGTGCGTATGGCAGGCTGGCAGGACGATGAAGATGATATCAAACCAGGCACGATGCTGAGCTTGATTTTGAACGATGCCGGTAAAGTTGTCCGCATTAATGCCAGTGACAAAACAACATTAGAAGGCGGCATGCCGGTTCAGGTCAGTCGCGTCGATTTGGTCAAGGACCTTGTCATCGAAGGTTATCCGAATGGTGATGAAGATGCCTTGCAAAGTTGGCAGGTTGATCATGACGCCACTATCATCGAAGAAGATGGCACAGAAGTCCAGATTGCGCCGGAAGACGTGCAATTTCAAAATGCACCGGTTTGGCGGCGGCTCTTGGTCAATTTTGCCGGACCGATGAATAACTTTATTCTCGCTATTTTGACGTTCATCATTTATGGCCTGATTTTTGGTGTGCAGATTTTGAATACCAATCAGGTTGGAACCGTTCTTCCCGATTATCCGGCTGCTCAAGCAGGACTTAAATCGAATGCTAGGGTTGAATCCATCGATGGTAAGAAGATTCATTCATTTACGGATCTTTCAACACAGGTCAGCAAACATGCCGGCAAATCAGTCATGTTTACTGTCAAGCAGGATGGCAAAACACAAAATATTGCGATTAAACCGGATAAGAAAGGTAAGATTGGCGTGATGGTGCCCGTTGAGAAGTCACCGGCGCGCGCCTTTACTTATGGGTTTACCCAGACATGGGACCTAGCTGTTCGCACATGGGATGTCTTGAAGTCAATGGTCACTGGTGGTTTTTCACTTAATAAGCTCGCCGGACCAGTCGGTATTTATACTATGACCAGCCAAAGTGCTAAAGGTGGACTGGCTGGCTTGTTGTTCTTCATGGGTTACCTAAGCCTTGGTTTGGGCATTTCCAACCTACTGCCGATTCCGGTCTTGGACGGCGGGAAAATTCTATTAAACCTGATCGAAATCATTCGGCGCAAGCCACTCAAACCGGAAACTGAAGGTGTGGTCACGATGATCGGTCTGGGTTTGATGGTCTTGTTGATGCTCGCCGTCACGATTAATGACATTATGCGTTACTTTTAAATAAACTAGCTTTGGAGGCTGACATGAAACAATCACGGATGTTTATTCCCACAGAAAAAGAAGTACCGAGTTCGGCGGAAGCGAAGTCACATAAAATGATGTTGCGTTCTGGCTTTGTTCGCCAAGTTCAAGCTGGTGTTTACGCTTATTTGCCGCTCGCTGAACGCGTCCTAACTCGCATTGAGGCCATCATTGATGATGAAATGACAAAGATTGACGCGGTTAAGATGAAGATGCCGGTCTTGTTGCCAGCCGAACTCTGGGAAGAATCCGGACGTTATGAAACTTATGGACCGAACCTGTTTAAGTTGAAAAATCGCCAGGATCGTAAAATGATTCTGGGGCCGACCCATGAAGAAACCTTCACGGACTTGGTTCGCAATGAACTAAAATCGTACAAGCGCATGCCGCTGGTTCTTTATCAAATTCAGGATAAGTTTCGTGATGAAGATCGTCCACGCTACGGCGTCTTACGCGGTCGTGAATTTATTATGAAAGATGCCTATTCGTTTACCAGCAATGATCAGGATCTGGATACGATTTATCGCCAGATGGAGCATGCTTACACCAATATCTTTGATCGCTTAGGGCTGCGCTACCGCACCATTATCGGTGATGGTGGGGCCATGGGCGGTAAGGATTCCAAGGAGTTCTCCGCGATTGCGCCCATCGGTGAAGATACTATCGTCTATTCGGATAGTTCCGACTATGCTGCCAATTTGGAAATGGCCACCAGCATGGCGCTACCTAAGCAAGGCGTAGAAGCTCAGGCGGAATTAAAACCGGTTGATACCAAAGATGCCAAAACCATTGCGGAAGTTGCCGCATTATTGAAGGTACCAGAACAAAAGCTGATTAAGGCCGTTTTGTTTATGGTTGATGGCGCGCCAGTCCTGGCTTTGGTGCGTGGTGATTATGAAGTGAACGACACCAAGCTAAAGAACATTTTAGGTGCAGACTTTCTTGAAATGGCAACCCCTGAACAGGTTGAGACGGTCATGCATGCCGAAGTTGGCAATATCGGTCCCGTTAACGTCGACAAAGACGTGCGGATTATTGCCGATAACAGTTTAAGCGGCTTGACGAACCTGGTTGCAGGTGCTAATAAGGCGCACACCCATTTTCTAAATGTTAACTTTGATCGCGATGTCACGCCGGAAAGCTTTGCTGATATCCGATTTGTCAAGGAAGGCGAAGTCTCGCCGGATGGGCAGGGCGTGCTTAAGTTTACCCGTGGGATCGAAATCGGCCATATCTTTAAGTTGGGCACACGTTACTCAGAAACCATGGGTGCCAATTTTCTCGACGAAAATGGCCGCAGCCAACCCATCATCATGGGTTCATATGGGATCGGTGTTTCGCGCTTGCTTTCAGCGATTGCCGAACAGCAAGCTGACGATCATGGCTTGATTTGGCCAACGACGATCGCACCATTTGACATTCACTTAATTCCGGTTAATCTAAAGCGCGAGGAACAAAAGACGCTGACAGCTTCAATCGAAAGTATGCTTGAAGAGGCTGGTTACAGTGTTTTGGTTGATGACCGTAATGAGCGACCGGGGGTTAAATTCGCTGATTCTGACTTGATCGGGGTACCATTACGCGTAACAGTCGGGAAAAAAGCGGTCGACGAGATTGTTGAACTAAAGTTGCGTAAAACCGGCGAGACCATTGAAGTCAAGAAGGAAGAGCTGATCAGTTCGATCAAAATCCTCATGGCCCAGCTGCATAAACAAGAACAAGCAAAAGCATAATTGATTACGATGATGCTGGGGCAAAATCGCCAATCCGATGATCGCCATGTTGAAAGCAATTTCGACATGGCATTGATCACCACGCGGCGGGTTGTCCCAGTTTCTGCCATCTAAGAGGGGTGCACAATTTGGCTTTATCCCAACATGAGATGTTTGAAAAATTACTGGATCAACTTGATTTGCCAGCGGATGTCAAAAATGATCCGGCACTGGCAGAAGGTGTGGTCCAAGGCGTGACCATCCACGAGCAATCGCAGCGGTATGACTTTACGCTGGGATTCCCTGCGATTCTGCCGTTTCAGATTTTTAATCCACTGGCGACGCAACTGCCGCTTGCGTTTAAACAAATTGCCAAAACTAACTTGACCATTGCGGTGGCTCATCCGGTTTTAACCGATGAATTGCTGGCTCAGTATTGGCGATTTGTCGTGCAAAATGCGGAAATCGGTACCGGGATCGTGCGGGAGTTGTGTGAAAAGCAGGTTCCGACCTTGGTCAATGGTCGTGCGGTGATCACCGCGGAAAACGAACAGGTTCGCCAATACTTGATTCATCAAGGCTTAGGCAAGCTTGAGGAAACCTATCAGCAAGTCGGATTCACCGGGTTGCGGATGCAGGCAGACGTTGATGAAGAGCAGGCTGCCCAGTCAGTGGCCGCCTTCGAAGCCCAAAAAGCCGCCCAAACGGCCAAAATGGCACAAGCTGCTGCTGAAGTGGTTAAGCGTCAAGCCGCCAAGCAGAAACAAGAAAGCACTGATGGCCCAGTTCAAATGGGTCGTCAGCTAAAAATGAGTGACCCGCCACAGCAGATGGTAACCATCACACAAGAAGAGCGGTCGGTTACCGTTGAAGGTTACGTTTTTGATGTGGAAGTGCGTGAGTTACGCTCCAAACGGCAATTATTAATCTTTAAAATCACGGATTATAGTTCCAGTTTCATTGCCAAGAAGTTTAGTAACGGCGCTGATGATGAGGCGATGTTTGCCCGAATTCAAAAAGGCCAATGGTTACGCGTACGGGGCAGCGTTCAGGAAGATAATTATTCCCGTGAATTGACGATTAATGCTCAGGACATTCAAACCGTTTCACACCCTGATCCGACTGATGACGTGGAAGGTGAAAAACGGGTTGAACTCCATTTGCATACCAACATGAGTCAAATGGATGCAACGAATTCGATCACCGATTTTGTTAACCGCGCAAAAGAATGGGGTCATAAAGCCATCGCCGTGACGGATCATGCCGGCTTACAGGCTTACCCAGAAGCACACACAGCGGCAGATAAGGCCGGATTAAAAATGCTATACGGCGTTGAAATTAACCTGGTTGACGATGGCACACCTGTCGCTTATCGCGCTAACGAACCTCGCGACCTTGCCGATTCCGAATATGTCGTCTTTGACGTTGAAACAACCGGATTGTCAGCAGTCTATGACAAGGTCATTGAATTGGCCGCGGTTAAGATGAAAGATGGCCAAGTGATTGATCAATTTGAAGAAATGATCGATCCCGGTTTTCCCTTGTCGGAATTGACGATTAATCTGACGCATATCACAGATGACATGGTTCATGGCTCGAAGTCGGAAGAAGAAGTCTTCAAACTTTTCCAGCAATTTTGTGACGGGGCCATTATGGTTGGCCACAATGTGACGTTTGACGTGGGCTTCCTGGATAACGGGTATGAACGCCACGGACTACCGGACATCGAGAATCCTGTTATTGATACGCTGGAATTGTCGCGCATGCTGCATCCGGAACGCAAGAATCATAAGCTCGATACGTTGGCTAAGCTATATAAGGTCAGTCTGGAACACCACCATCGCGCCAACGCCGACGCCGAGGCAACCGGTTATTTGCTTTACGCGTTGGAAAAGGAAGCGGCCAAGCTTTATGGCATGACCAAGCTTAATCAGCTGAATGATCGGGTTGGAGCGGGCGATGCTTACAAGGCTGCCCGACCGAGTCATGCCGTGGTTTTGGCTAAGACGCAGGCGGGATTGAAGAATCTGTTCAAGCTGGTTTCACTTTCCAATGTTAAATATTTCTACCGCGTACCACGGGTGCCACGCAGTCAGTTGCAAAAATTGCGTGAAGGTTTGCTTGTCGGATCGGCCTGCTCCAATGGTGAAGTTTTCACGGCAATGATGCAAAAAGGGGAAGCCGAGGCCCGGGAAAAGGCTGCTTTCTATGATTATCTTGAAATCCAGCCATTACCGGTCTATCAGCCATTGTTGGAAGCAGATTTGATCAAAGGCGAATCGCATCTAAAGGATATTTTGCAAAAAATTATCAAAATCGGCGAAGATATGGAGAAACCGGTGGTGGTCACCGGGGATGCTCATTACCTTGATGAACACGATGCCATTTATCGCAAAATTCTGATTCATAGCCAAGGCGGTGCCAACCCGCTGAATCGTCACAGTCTGCCTGATGTGCATTTTCGCTCAACTCGGGAAATGCTGGATGATTTTAACTGGCTAGGTGCTGAAAAGGCCAAAGAGTTGGTTGTGACCAACTCCAATCTGATTGCTGACTGGATTGACGATGACATTTCGCCAGTCAAAACCAAACTCTATACGCCTGATGTGCCTGGTGTGGAAGACAAACTCAAGCATGATGTCATGACCACCGCCCATGAATTATACGGTGATCCTTTGCCGGAAATCGTCGAGCAACGCTTGGACAAAGAGTTAAAAAGTATCATCGGTAACGGATTCTCGGTCATCTACAACATTGCCCAACGACTGGTTTTAAAGTCAAACAAGGACGGTTACTTGGTCGGTTCGCGAGGATCGGTTGGCTCTAGTCTGGCGGCGACAATGGCGGGCATTACCGAGGTCAATCCGCTGCCGCCGCATTATCGCTGCCCTAAGTGTCAATACAGTGAATTCTTTACGCATGGCGAAGTTGGTTCCGGTTTTGACTTACCTGATAAGGTCTGCCCGAAGTGTGGCGCTGAGCTGCACAAAGACGGTCACGACATTCCTTTCGAAACCTTCCTCGGGTTCCACGGCGATAAGGTGCCGGATATTGATTTGAACTTTTCCGGTGATTATCAACCGATCGCCCATAACTATATCAAGGTCATGTTTGGTGAGGATCACAGTTTCCGGGCCGGAACAATCGGTACGGTTGCTGACAAAACGGCTTATGGTTATGTCAAAGCTTATGAACGTGACACTGGCCAGCAACTGCGCGGAGCCGAAATCGATCGGCTGGCACAAGGCGATACCGGGGTTAAACGAACAACCGGGCAACATCCTGCCGGTATTCTAATCGTCCCGGCTGATATGGATATTTACGACTTTACCCCGATCCAGTATCCGGCTGACGATCAAAACGCAGCCTGGATGACGACGCATTTTGATTTCCATTCGATTCATGACAACATTTTGAAAATGGATGTGCTGGGCCATGATGATCCGACCATGATCCGCATGTTGCAAGATTTATCCGGAGTTGAGCCGAAGTCAATTCCGACTGATGACCCTGGTGTGATGGCGCTTTTCTCTGGCACTGAAAGTCTCGGGGTTACCCCTGAACAGATCAACTCGAAAATGGGCACACTGGGCATTCCTGAATTCGGTACTCGGTTTGTCCGCGGCATGCTCGAAGAAACCAAACCGACAACCTTCAGCGAATTACTTCAAATCTCCGGTCTTTCACATGGGACCGACGTGTGGTTAGGTAATGCCGAGGAATTGATCAAGCAGGGCATTGTCACGTTAAAAGAAGTCATCGGCTGTCGTGACAACATCATGATGGACTTGATTCATTGGGGCATGGATGACTCAGTGGCCTTTAACATTATGGAACACGTGCGTAAAGGGCGCGGGATTCCGGATGATTGGCAAAAAGCCATGCGGGAAAATGAAAATGTGCCAGACTGGTACATCGATTCCTGCTTGAAGATCAAGTATATGTTCCCGAAGGCCCATGCCACGGCTTATATTTTGATGGCGTTACGAATTGCCTGGTTCAAGGTTCATTATCCGCTGGTGTACTACACGGCTTACTTCTCCGTGCGTGCGGAAGACTTTGACCTGGCCGCGATGAGCCACGGCAAAGAAGCGGTTAAGGCCGCCATGAAGGAAATCACTGACAAAGGGATGGATGCTTCGACGAAAGAAAAGCAACTCCTGACCGTGTTGGAGATTGCCAACGAATGTCTGGAACGCGGCTTCAAGATTAAAATGATTGATGTCACTAAGTCTGATTCGCATGATTTTCTGATTCAGGATGACCACACGATTCTGGCGCCGTTCCGCGCAGTTCCGGGGTTGGGCGATAACGTCGCGAAACAGATTGTTGCTGCCCGCGAAGAGAAACCGTTCCTGTCTAAAGAAGATCTTGCCAATCGTGGTAAAGTCTCCAAGACGCTGATTGATTACATGACAACCAACCATGTGCTAGACGATTTACCAGACGAGAACCAACTCTCGCTTTTTGACGGATTATTTTAAATTGTCAGGCAATATGATGGTGGCATAACCTCAAAGTAGCAAAATCATGTGAAGTTGGTAGTGACGCTTACTACCACAACGGACTGCCTGTTTGCAAGTGGCGGCTATCTATGGTATTGTAGCAATAGTAAAGTAAGGTTCTGGCGGTGAGTGAGCAGCGATGCTCACTCTTTTTATTGGCGAACGTCACGATGTTTGGCTGGCAACCGTTAGAATCAAAAGTCTTGAGTGAACAATAAAGGAGGCGGTGGCTTGAGTACGCAATCGGTTGTTGAAACCGTGACCGCTTTGGTCAAACCGATTTTGGACGACCATCATTTTTACCTCACGGATGTCGAATTTGTGAAGGAAGGCGGCGGCTGGTACTTGCGGGTGTATATCGACAAGCCAGGTGGCATCACACTGGATGAATGTGTGTTGGTCAGTGAAGCTTTGTCCGAGAAACTGGACAGTATGGACCCGGATCCGATTCCGCAACAATACTTCCTTGAAGTTTCCAGTCCCGGTGCCGAGCGACCGTTGAAACGTGAGATGGATTATGAGCAGGCAGTCGGCGACTATATTCATGTCTCGCTATTCAAGAAGCTGGACGGTAAGAAAATCTTCGAAGGCACTTTGAAAGATCTGAAACCTGACCAGTTGACATTAACGGTCAAAGATAAAAGCCGCAAATTCGATCAGGTCATCGACCGAAAATTGATCGCTTCTGCACGGTTGGCGATCGAATTCTAGTGGAGGTAAGAAAAGCATGTCAAAGGAAATGATCCAAGCACTTGACGCCTTAGAGCAAGAAAAAGGTGTTAAGAAAGAGGTTGTGATCGAAGCTTTGGAAGCCGCATTGGTTTCCGCGTATAAGCGTAATTACAATCAGGCACAAAATGTCGATGTGGAATTTGATCCTAAACAAGGCGACATCCATGTCTATGCTGTCAAAGAAGTGACTGATGAAGTTTTTGATTCGCGGTTAGAAGTAAGTCTCAAGGATGCGTTGGCGATTAATAAAGCTTACGAAATCGGCGATAAAATCAAATTCGAAGTTACCCCTAAAGATTTCGGACGGATCGCTGCACAAACAGCCAAGCAGGTCATTATGCAGCGTGTGCGGGAAGCCGAACGCAGTATTGTTTATGATGAATATTCCCAGTATGAAGATGAAATTTTACAAGGCGTTGTCGAGCGGCGCGATAATCGGTTCATCTACGTCAATTTAGGTAAGATCGAAGCCGTTTTAGGCCGCCAAGATCAGATGCCGAACGAGAAGTATGAGGCGCACGATCGCATCAAGGTTTATGTGACCAAGGTCGAAAATACCAGCAAAGGCCCCCAAGTCTTCGTTAGTCGGACGCATCCGGGCTTGGTTAAACGCTTGTTTGAGCAAGAAGTTCCGGAGATTTTCGATGGTACGGTTGAAATTGTCAACATTGCCCGTGAACCTGGCGATCGGACGAAGATTGCGGTTCGGGCGACTAATGATGCTGTCGATGCTGTCGGTACGACGGTTGGCCCGCGCGGTGCTCGAGTGCAGGCGGTGGTCAATGAGTTGTCAGGCGAAAACATGGATGTTGTTCAGTGGGAAGAAGATCCTGCCGATTACATCGCCAATGCCTTGAATCCGGCCCAGGTCATCGCGGTTCAGTTCAACGATGAAGATAATGACCGTTCGGCAACCGTGATCGTTCCTGATTATCAGCTGTCACTGGCCATCGGTAAAAAAGGTCAAAATGCGCGGCTTGCCGCAAAGTTGACTGGTTATAAGATCGATATTAAGCCAGAGTCCGAAGTTGAATTCGTGGATGACGATGAGTTGTCAGAGGCGGAAGCTGAAGCAGCAGAGGCGTCAGATGATCAGGTCGACAACACCGAGGCAGCTAGCGATGAACCAACCGAAGCCGAACAATCGGATGACACATCCGAGGCAACACCGGTCACCCCAAACGCTGATGACCAGTCACAGGCATAAGGAGGCGAGCCATGAAAAAGCGTAAGATTCCAATGCGCAAGGACTTGCTAAGCAATACGATGATGCCCAAAAAAGAACTTGTTCGCATCGTTAAAAACAAGGAAAATGTTGTTGCAATCGATCCGACTGGCAAAGCAGCAGGACGTGGCGCGTATGTGGCGTTGAATCCTGATGCTGTGAAACAGGCTAAGGGAAAGAAACTGATTGACGCAGCCTTCGGTATCACCATTGACCCGGCCTTTTACGATGATCTTTTTGCTTATGTCGATCACCAAAAGGCACGTCAGGAACTATTCGGCAAGTAACCATGCAAAAACAAGCCGTTTTAAATTTATTGGGATTGGCCCGCCGCGCCAGTCGTCTTACCACCGGTGACCAACTGGTGTTAGGAGCGATTCGTTCCGGTGATGCAAAGCTGGTGTTCGTCGCCAGTGATGCAAGTGCCAATACCCGCAAGAAGTTTTCCGATAAAAGCAGCTACTATAAAGTTCCTTTGGTGACAGTATTCTCCAAAATGGACTTATCACAGGCTATCGGTAGTGATCGTTCAATCATTGCCGTGGCAGATGCAGGCTTCGCCAAGAAGATGCAAGAGCTGCTCACCTAAATTGCAGGGAGCGTGAAGAAATGGGCAAAAAACGCGTTTATGAATTTGCCAAAGAAATGCACGTCGATAATAAAGACGTGATCGATATTGCCAAAAACTTGGGTATCGAAGTAAAGAATCACATGTCCTCGATCGATCAAGATCAAGAAGCAAAAATCAAAGGGGTGTTGAGCAAGTCTTCAGCAGCTAAAACACCTTCAACATCAGCGGCTGCTAAACCGACCAAGTCAGCAGCGTCTACAAGTGCTAAAGATAATCAGCATGCAGCTGCAGAAAAACCGACCCGGCATGAGCATAAGCCGGCACGGTCCAACAAAACTGCTGACGGTAAAATCATTTTAAGTAAGTCAACGATTTTGCGGCCACGGGGCACCCAGACAGCGCATAAGTCCGGGAATCACAACCGCGGTGGCGAGCAACCGGCAGCGGCTGCTAAGACAGGAAACCGGAACACCAATCGCAGCAACAATAACAACCGTTCTGCGAATAACAATCGCCCGAATGATCGCAATCGGCGCGATCGTAATCGCCGGTTTGACAACCAGCGTGTGACCGGCCCAATGCCACGTGCCGGACGTCCGACCGCAGCCAATGGCAATCCGCGTCCCGTTGCAGGCAATGGCGGGAAATTCGTCAAGCCGGAATCCGAACGGCAACAGCCAAAGCGTCAACAAGAAGCTAAACCGGCTGTAGCGAGTAAACGTCCTGAACGCTCTGAATCGACTCGTGCAAAACAGCGGCCACAGACGGAACAACGGTCGCAACGGACAGAACAGCGTCCTCGCACCGAACAACCAGCTGCAAAAACCAATCAACGCTTTACAAAACCGGCTGCCGTTACGCCAGCTGCCAAACCAGCAACGGTCGGCAGTCAGGACAACCGCAATAGTCGGCGCGGTGGTGGGAATAACAACTTTGGTCGCGGCAACAGCTTTGGGAATCGCAACGGGTTTAACCGCAACAGCAACCGGCGCAACAAGAAGAACAAGCGCCGTCAGCAGAGCCAGCCGAAGAAGGAAATGCCACAGCGCAAAGAGCGGCCGTTACCAGAAGTCTTGAATTATGAAGTTGGGATGAATGCTCAGGAACTGGGCAAGATTCTTCATCGTGAACCAGCTGAATTAATCAAGAAACTGTTTATGTTGGGCGTGATGGTCAACCAGAACCAGAGTCTGGACAAAGATACCATCGAACTTTTGGCTACCGATTATGGTATTGACGCGAAGGAAAAGGTTCATGAAGACATTTCCGATTTGGACAAAGTGTTCGAAGAAGAAAACAAGAACCAAGACAACTTGCAGCCACGGCCGCCAGTTGTGACGATCATGGGGCACGTTGACCATGGTAAAACAACCTTGCTGGACAAGTTACGGCATACGCACGTGACTGAAGGCGAAGCCGGTGGCATTACGCAGCATATTGGCGCGTATCAGGTTAAATTACGTGATCGGTTGATTACGTTCCTTGATACTCCGGGGCATGCGGCCTTCACCAACATGCGGGCGCGCGGTGCCGATATTACCGATATTGTTGTCCTTGTGGTTGCTGCTGACGATGGTGTGATGCCGCAAACGATTGAAGCGATTCATCACGCCCAGGCTGCCAAGGCGCCGATCATTGTGGCGGTCAACAAAATCGATAAACCAGGTGCCAATCCGGAACACGTCATGGAGCAATTGACCGAATATGGGCTGATTCCAGAAGACTGGGGCGGCGACACGATTTTTGTCAAAATCTCAGCTAAATTCGGTAAGAACATTGACGAATTATTGGAAATGATCTTACTGGAAGCGGATGTGCTCGAATTGAAGGCTAACCCTGATCAGCGAGCTGTCGGTACGGTCATCGAAGCACGTTTGGATAAAGGTAAGGGACCGGTTGCAACGGTCTTGGTTCAACAAGGGACGTTGCATACCGGCGATCCGATTGTTGTCGGGAATACCTTTGGCCGTGTCCGTGCTATGACCAACGATCATGGCCGCCGGGTCAAGGATGCGTTGCCATCCATGCCAGTCGAAATTACCGGACTCAATGACGTGCCGCAATCCGCTGATAAGTTCGTTGTCTTTGCGGACGAACGGACTGCGCGGGCGGCCGGTGAAGAACGGGCAAAACGGGCTCAAGAAGAAGAACGCAAGAACACAACGCATGTCACGTTGGACAATCTGTTTGAAACGATGAAAGAAGGTCAACTTAAAGAAGTTGACGTTATCATCAAGGCGGATGTCCAAGGATCTGTTGAAGCTTTGGCAGGTAGTCTTGAGAAGATTGAAGTCAAAGGCGTTCGGGTCAACATTATCCACCAAGCAGTTGGTGCGATTAATGAAAGTGATGTGACACTGGCCGCAGCAAGTAATGCCATCATCATTGGCTTCAACGTTCGGCCGACAGCAATGGCTAAGGCGCAGGCAGAACAGGATGATGTTGATATTCGCCTGCACAGTGTCATCTACAAGGCAATCGAAGAAGTCGAGTCTGCGATGAAGGGCATGCTGGAACCAACTTATGAAGAGAAGGTTATCGGTACGGTCACTGTTCGTGAAACGATTCCGGTTTCCAAAGTCGGCACGGTTGTCGGTGGTTACGTTGACTCTGGGTATATTACCCGCGATGCCGGCGTTCGCCTCATCCGTGATGGTATTGTCAAGTATGAAGGCAAACTTGGTTCACTTCGTCGGTTTAAAGATGATGTCAAGCAAGTTCGCCAAGGCTTTGAACTCGGGCTGACCATTGAGAATTATAATGATATTAAAGTCGGTGATCAGATCGAAGCCTTTACAATGGAAGAAGTACCGGTTAAGTAAACAGTGTACGGAAGTCATTTAAGGGATAGGCGTTTGCTGGCTGTGAAAAGTTGACGAACGCTCCACCATAACGCGTTCGCCGGCGCAGAAGCCTGCGTGTAAGGACCTTGGTCGCAATGACAAAGAGCGCTATCACGCCCAAGGCCACTTACACTTTGGCCTTTAAGCGCGCCGGCTCACGCTCAACAGGAGGTAATTCGCAGATGAAGCATCGTATCGGTCGAGTTGAGACTCAGATCCAACGTGAAGTTGATGATATCTTGTTAAAGGATGTTAACGATCCGCGGGTCAAAGGCGTGACGATTACCGGAGTCAAACTGACCGGTGATCTGCAACATGCCACCATTTTCTACAGCATTCTCGATGATGCACCTGATAAAGTCGAAGCAGCCCAAACCGGTTTGGATAAAGCCAGTGGACTGATTCGGCGTGAAGTCGGGCAGCGGATTCGGCTGTTCAAGGTGCCGGAAATCGAATTTGCTCAAGACAAATCCGTTCAGTATGGTGCCCGTATTGATCAGTTAATTAACGAAGTGCGGCGCAAGAATTTGGAATAGCGTTGTTCAACCAGAAAGGGTTCAGTCGCAAAGACTGGATCCTTTTTTGGTGCACCAATTTTCAATAACATCATCATGCAACGAGCAGTCTTCTTTTTCTCGCAATAGCCGCTTTAGCTTTCCTGGCTTGAACGGTATAATAATAAACATTGAGAAGGGAAGGATCACGATCAAGTTTTTAGGGGCCTTATACGGACCATTCTTTTCTATCCACAACTGGCAGCTGGCTTTTTCGGTCAGCGGCTTAGTCACGATTTTTAGCTTAATCCTTTTAGAATGTATGCTCTCCGTTGATAATGCGGTTGTTCTCGCTGCCCAGACTGAACAGCTTAAGGCCGAGTCGGATCGCAAAAAGGCCTTGATGTATGGCATGGGCGGGGCGTATCTGTTTCGCTTCATTGCCATCGGACTGGGAACTTACTTATTACAGTTTTGGCCGATTAAGGCACTTGGCGCTTTGTATCTGGTATGGATGAGTGCCAGCTATTTTTATGCGGTTCGTCATCCTAAAAGTAATACAGACAAAAAGGCTAAACGTGCCCATGGTTTATGGGGTACGGTTTTTCAAATTGAAAGCCTCGATATTGTTTTCTCGGTGGATTCGATCTTGGCAGCTTTGGCCGTCTCCAATAATCCGGTCATTGTTTTAATCGGTGGCTGCCTGGGTATTTTGGCGATGCGGATCGTTGCCCAGGTGATCACGACCTTCATTGACCGGGTACCTGAATTGGAAACCGCGGCGTATGTCCTTGTTGGTCTTATTGCCATCAAACTTGGATTGAGTTTACCTATGATCAACGTTAAAACGCCGGACTGGCTCTTTTCGATTTTGGTAGTACTGATTTTCATTTGGGCAGGATGGCGACATGCGGTGCATGCCAAGCATCATCGCAGTATGTATACCAAGCCAAAAGCGTGATGGCGTACAATAGTCAGCGTTTTTTAATTTTAAAAATTGAAAGGGGCCAAATTCATGAACGGCATTCTTCCGCTGTATAAACCGACCGGCATGACCAGTGCCGATGCCGTTTATCATGCACGCAAGCTTCTTCACATTAAAAAAATCGGTCATTCCGGCACGCTTGACCCAAACGTTGATGGTGTTTTGCCGCTCGCGATTGGCGCGGCAACCAAAGCTGTGCCCCAATTAATGGCCAGTGGCAAAATTTATACCGGCGAAATCACACTTGGCTTTGCAACGACCACTGAAGATCTTGATGGTGAGGTGGTGAAGCGAACGCCGATGGTGAAGCCGGTACCGGTGCATGAACTGGATCAGGCACTCACCCAATTGACGGGCGAAATTACCCAAGTGCCGCCGATGTTTTCCGCAGTCAAAGTCAATGGCAGACGGTTGTATGAATATGCCCGGGCAGGTGAGTCGGTTGAACGGCCAAAACGTCAGGTAACGGTAAAACGCTTTGAGCGAACCAGTGAACCGATTTTCGACGCAACTCAAGGGATCCAACGTTTTCGTTTTGAGGCTGCGGTGTCTAAGGGAACCTATATCCGCACCTTGGCAGTTGATGTTGGCCAATCGCTAGGCGTCGCTGCAGTAATGAGCCAATTGACGCGGATTAAAAGCGGCGGCTTTACATTAGCCCAAGCGGTCAGTCTTGAAGCCTTGGGGCAACATATTACTGAAGGCACCTTAGCGTCAGTGATCCAACCGATTGACATTGCGTTTGCTGAGTTGCCGAAAGTTGATTTGACAGACGACCAGTATGACGATGTCCGACACGGCCGATTTTTGACCCTTCAGTTGGATGGACCACGGGTTCGGCTACGTTACGATGGCGTTTTGAAAGCCATTTATCGGTTCGAAAAACACCAGTATCGCCCGGATATTATGTTTTTAGCAAATGAGAAGAATGAGAGATAATTTTGATGGAAGTCATTGATATTCACCCGCCGTTGCAAGCATCAGCGGCGCCGCCACAGCCCATTGTTTTAACGCTGGGTTTTTTTGATGGCGTACATCGCGGCCATCAAGCCGTGATTAAAGCAGGAAAGCAAATTGCTTTAGCCAAAAAATTGCCGTTAGCCGTGATGACATTTGATATTCATCCGGCTGTTGTTTATCGCGGCGTTGGTAAAACAACGATTCAGTATCTGTCAACGCGTGACGAAAAGATTGATCTAATGCGGCAATTAGGCGTGAATTTGTTGTATTTTGTTCACTTTACACCGGAATTTGCTGCCTTATCGCCGCAAGCGTTTGTGGATCAGTATTTGGTGGGCCTGAAAGCTGATACAGTTGTGGCCGGTTTTGACTATACTTACGGTAAACGCGCGATTGCCAATATGGCGTTGCTGCCCGACTACGCGCACGGCAGGTTTGAAGTTATTAGCGTACCTAAGTTGGCCGAAGATGGTGCAAAAATCAGCTCGACCCGGATTCGTGATGCGTTGGATCAAGGGGATATCGATACGGCAAACGAGCTTTTAGGGTACGCTTATTTAACGACTGGCAAAGTGGTGCATGGCGAAGCCCGTGGTCGAGAACTTGGCTTTCCAACAATTAATCTGGCAACATTAGGTCAGCAGCGGCTTCCTGGTATCGGGATTTATGCCGTAACAGTAAACGTGGATGGTACTTGGTATCTGGGGATGGCTTCGATCGGCCGTAATGTTACGTTTGGCAGTGATCGCGATGTGACGCTTGAGATTAATTTGCTGGATTTTAGCCGTATGATTTATGGCAAAACTGTTCAGGTTCGTTGGTACCACTATCTACGCGGTGAAGTGAAATTTGCCAATGCAGAAGGCCTGATTACCCAATTAAAGAAAGATGAAACGGCAGTCCGTCAGTATTTTGCGAGGAAGGGTTGAAATGGCAGGCGCATATATTCATATTCCGTTTTGCGAACATATTTGTTACTACTGTGACTTCAATAAAGTCTTCATTGAAGGACAGCCGGTTGATGACTATGTTGCGATGTTGCTTAAGGAAATGCGAATGGTCATGGCTGAGCATCCTGATGAGAAAATCGAAACGGTCTATGTCGGTGGAGGAACACCTACAACGTTGACGCCCAAACAGTTAGCGACACTTTGCCAAGGCATTCGCGACATCTTGCACTTCAATTCTGGTGAATTCACGTTTGAGGCGAACCCCAATGATTTGCTGACGACCGATAAGTTGCAGGTTTTACATGATTATGGTGTCAATCGACTTTCAATCGGGGTTCAGTCTTTTAACAACGATGTCCTCAAACGGATCGGACGGATTCATCGCGCCAAGGACGTGTATGTCGCGATTGCCAACGCCAGAAAAGTCGGTTTTGATAATCTGTCGATTGATTTGATTTTCCGATTACCTGATCAAAGCCGGGACGATTTTTTAAATAGTCTACAAAAAGCCCTCGATTTAAATTTACCGCATTATTCGACGTATTCACTCATTCTTGAACGGAAAACCATCTTTTATAATTTGATGCGCCAAGGCAAATTGCGCTTGCCAACGCAGGATGTCGAAGCCGATATGTATCAGGATGCCATTGATCTAATGGAGGCACACGGCAGACATCAATATGAAATCAGTAATTTTGCCAAAGATGGTTATCAATGCCAACACAATCTGCTTTACTGGCAAAATGACAAGTACTTCGGCTTTGGAGCTGGTGCGTTTGGTTATCTTGGGCGCGATCGGTATCACAATTATGGTCCGATCAAACAGTACCTAACGCCGCTTCACACCGATCATTTACCGGTTTTGGCCCATCATTTGGTTCCGGTTTCCGAACAAATTGAAGAAGAAATGTTCCTTGGCTTGCGAACCATGCGCGGCGTAAGTGAAAAACGCTTCTATCAGCGCTATCATCTGACCGTTGATGCCGTTTATGGCGAGACCGTACCTGAGTTGGAAAGCCAAGGCTTGTTACAGCGCGATGATGGTTTCATTCGGCTGACCAACAAGGGCAAGTTTTTAGGCAACGAAGTCTTTCAACAGTTTTTGCTTGACGAGCCGCTTATTTAAACGGCTCTTTTTTCTTGAAAAAATGGCCGCCACTGGCTAGAAACACCGAAAACACTGAAGATTTTAGCAATGTCGCCTTGACTTTGCTAACAGTGCTTGGTATATTATTCAGTGTATTAGCACTCGTGCGAAACGAGTGCTAAAGGTGAGGTGAGAAAATGTTGACGAAACGGCAAGTGCTCGTCTTAAAAGAAATCATCCGCCTGTTTACTGAAAGCGGAGAGCCGGTTGGTTCAAAGCGATTGATGCGCGAGCTGCCCATTCATGTCAGTTCCGCCACAATCCGTAATGATATGGCGTCGCTAGAAGATGCCGGTTTGATCACCAAGACCCACAGCAGTTCCGGGCGCGTACCGTCAACGCAAGGCTATCGTTATTATCTCGATCACCTTGTTGAACCGGTGCGTGTTTCGCATCAAGAACTGGCGACTATCAAGCAGGCATTTAGCCAGCGATACAATAAGATGGATGAGATTGTTGCGCAAAGTGCGCAAATTTTGTCTAATCTGACGAGTTACACGGCCATTAGCTTGGGACCTGAAGTAACCAATATCAAGCTGACAGGTTTTCGCCTTGTTCCATTAGGCAATCACCAAGTCATGGCGATTTTGGTCACGAATAACGGTAACATTGAAAACCAGGTCTTTACCGTATCGCAAAACATCTCATCCGATGAGCTCGAAAAGGCGATTCGAATTGTCAATGATCAACTCGTTGGACTGCCACTAATTCAAGTTGCACAGCGGCTGAAAACCGATGTGCCTTCGATGTTAATGCAGTATCTGACCAGTCCTGAAGGCTTCTTGGATATCTTCGGTAACGTTTTGAAATCTGCTGCTTCCGAGCGCTTTTACGTTGGCGGGCGGTTGAATCTGATGGATTACCTAGGCGATTCCGATATCCATGAACTGAAAAAGATTATGTCATTGATTGACGCTGATCACGGTGATCTGACGGAACTGCTTGGCGGACCGATTCGTCAAACGCCGGTTCAAGTACGCTTGGGTCCAGAGCTTAAGCCAATTGATTTGGCCAACCTCAGTTTAATCACCGCTAGCTACGATGTTGGTGACCACGGCACCGGGATGATCGCCTTGCTAGGCCCGACGCAGATGCCTTATTCGAAAATGATCGGACTGCTGGATGTTTTCCGTGAAGAGCTGGCAAAACGGTTGACGGATTATTATGCCAACTTTGATCAATAAAAATTAAAAAATATTTGTTAGTGTGGATCCATGAATGCCAGCAAATATGGTTTAAAGGGAGGATACCATGGCAGAAAAAAAAGCAAAGCAAACTGCAGCAGATACCGCCAAACAGGCAAAACAACCTGCTGAAGCGTCAGGATCTTCGCTTAAAGAAGACATTCTGAAAGAAAGCATCGCTGATCTCAATGATCAACTAAAAAGCAGCCAACATGATGGCGAGCAGTTGAAAAAAGAACGTGATGAATTCGAAGATAAATATCTGCGGGCAGCCGCGGAAATTCAAAATATGAATCATCGGTTCGAAAAAGAGCAACAGAAACTGCTGAAGTATGACGGCCAGAAGTTAGCAAAGGCGATTTTGCCAGTTGTCGATAATCTTGAACGTGCGCTTGCAACCGAGGCCAAAGATGATAGTGCTGCTTCATTGAAAAAGGGTGTCCAGATGGTTTATGACCACTTGGAACGCGCTTTGAAAGAGAACGGCATCACTGCCATTGATGGCACAGGCGAAAAATTTGATCCGAATACCCAACAGGCCGTACAAACAGTCGCGGCTGATGACAAACACGCAGCTGATACTGTCGCGCAGGTCCTGCAAAAAGGGTATTATCTCAAAGATCGCGTTTTACGCCCTGCTATGGTCGTTGTTGCTAAATAATTAAACTGAAAATAAAGAAGGTATAACAATATGAGTAAAGTTATTGGTATTGACTTAGGAACCACCAACTCAGCTGTTGCGGTTTTGGAAGGCAATCAGCCAAAGATCATTACAAATCCTGAAGGCAATCGGACCACACCGTCTGTTGTTGCGTTTAAAGATGGTGAAATTCAAGTCGGTGAAGTTGCCAAGCGTCAGGCAATTACCAACCCGGACACGATTGTTTCGATCAAACGCCACATGGGCGAAGCCAACTACAAAGTTAAGGTTGGCGACAAGGAATACACCCCTCAGGAAATTTCAGCGATGATTCTGCAATACATCAAGAAATTTTCTGAAGACTATCTGGGCGAACCGGTTAAGGATGCCGTTATTACCGTGCCGGCTTACTTCAATGACAGCCAACGTCAGGCTACCAAGGATGCCGGTAAAATTGCCGGTTTGAATGTACAGCGGATCATCAACGAACCAACCGCCTCAGCATTGGCTTATGGCTTGGACAAAGGCGACAAGGATGAAAAGATTCTGGTTTATGACCTTGGCGGTGGGACCTTTGATGTTTCCATTCTGCAATTAGGTGATGGCGTCTTTGAAGTTCTGTCAACCAATGGCGATACCCATTTGGGCGGGGATGATTTTGATAACAAGATCATCAACTGGTTGGTTTCCGAATTCAAGAAGGACAACAACATCGACCTGTCTAAGGACAAGATGGCCATGCAACGTTTAAAGGATGCTGCTGAAAAGGCAAAGAAGGATCTGTCTGGCGTTACCCAGACCCAGATCAGTCTACCATTTATCTCTGCTGGCCCTAATGGACCGTTGCACTTGGAACGCACTTTGACGCGTGCTCAGTTTGACGAAATGACCGCTGACTTGGTTGCCAAGACCAAGCAACCGGTTGAAAATGCGTTGAAGGATGCTAAGCTAACCAACGCTGACATCGACAAGGTTATCTTGAACGGTGGTTCTACACGAATTCCGGCGGTTCAGGAAGCCGTTAAAGAATGGACCGGCAAAGACCCAGATCACAGTATCAACCCTGATGAAGCTGTTGCTTTGGGTGCTGCTATCCAAGGTGGTGTCATTTCCGGTGATGTTAAGGATGTTGTCCTGCTGGATGTTACCCCGCTGTCACTGGGTATTGAAACCATGGGTGGTGTCTTCACCAAGTTAATCGATCGTAACACGACCATCCCGACGTCCAAGAGTCAGGTCTTCTCAACTGCAGCTGATAACCAGCCTGCTGTTGACATTCACGTTCTGCAAGGTGAACGGCCAATGGCAGCAGATGACAAAACGCTTGGTCGCTTTGAATTGACGGATATTCCGCCGGCACCACGTGGGGTTCCGCAAATCGAAGTCAAGTTTGATATCGATAAGAACGGGATCGTTCAGGTTTCTGCCAAAGACCTTGGCACAGGCAAGTCACAGAACATCACCATTAAGAGTTCTAGCGGTTTGTCCGATGAAGAAATCGAACGCATGAAGAAGGAAGCCGAAGAAAACGCTGAAGCCGACGAAAAGCGTAAGGAAGAAGTCGACTTGAAGAACGATGTCGACCAGTTACTCTTCCAGACCGACAAGACGCTCAAGGACGTTGACGGCAAGGTTCCTGAAGAAGACATCAAGAAAGTCAAGGATGCTCAGGAAGCTTTGAAGAAAGCGCAACAAGAAAACAACCTTGATGACATGAAGCAAAAGCGGGACGACTTGAACAAGCTGGTTCAGGACATGACCGTTAAGCTTTATGAAAACGCCCAGAAGAATCAGCAGGCACAAGGCGGCGCTGCGAGTGGTGCTGCAACCGGTGCAACGCAAGGCGGTACCGACAAGAAGTCTGACGATGATACCATCAATGGCGATTACAAGGATGTTTCTGACGACGATAAGAAGTAAGGTCGCAGATCATCAGCAAAAAGCCGAAGCCGCGGCGCGGTTTTGGCTTTTTGTTTGAATTATGCTATGCTGAATTGGCATTTTCAGTCACGATCTGAATCGAGGAGGAACTCATGGCGGATCAGAAAGATTATTATGAGACGCTCGGTGTGAGCCGGGATGCCGATGATGACACCATTCGTAAGGCTTTTCGCAGGCTATCGAAAAAATATCATCCCGATCTCAATCACGCACCAGGTGCAGAGCAAAAGTTTAAAGAGATAAATGAAGCCTATCAGGTCCTGTCTGATCCCCAGAAACGTGCGGCCTATGATCAGTATGGTTCTGCTGATGGTCCGCAGGGATTTGGCAACGCCGGCGCAGGAGGAGGCCAGGCAGGCGGCTTTGGCGATTTCGGTGGCCAAGGTGGTTTTGGCGGCGGCTTTGACGATATCTTCAGCCAATTCTTTGGCGGAGCTGGTGGTGGTGCCCAAGCGAATCCGTCAGCACCGCGTCAAGGCGCCGATTTACAATACCGGATGGACTTGACGTTTGAAGAGGCGATTTTTGGTAAAGATACCAAGATCTCCTACGATCGCGAAGCTGTTTGTCATACCTGTCATGGTAGTGGCGCTAAACCGGGTACCAGCCCGGTAACGTGCCATAAGTGCCATGGTACCGGTTACATCCAGGTACAACGAAATACGGCCTTTGGCACGATGATGACACGCCAGGTTTGCGACGTCTGCGGCGGTACCGGTAAAGAAATCAAAGAAAAGTGCCCGACTTGCCATGGCAGCGGTCATGAACAAGAACGTCACACTATTGATGTCAAGGTTCCAGCCGGCGTTGAAGACGGTCAGCAAATGCGGCTGCAACAAGCTGGTGAAGCGGGGACCAACGGCGGGCCTTACGGTGATCTGTACATTGTTTTCCGAGTTGCACCAAGCAAAAAGTATCAACGGGACGGCGCAGAAATCTATCTGACCATCCCATTAAGCTTTGCGCAGGCTGCATTGGGCGACGAAATCAAAGTCGATACGGTTCATGGACCGGTTGAGTTGAAGATCCCGGCAGGTACCCAAAGCCAGACTAAGTTCAGACTACGCGGTAAGGGTGCGCCAAGACTGCGCGGCAACGGAACCGGCGATGAAATTGTTACCGTCGAAATTCAAACGCCAAAGCATCTGAATGAGAAACAAAGAGCAGCATTGATGCAATTTGCTGCTGCCAGCGGTGAAGATGTCACGCCGCATAATGGCACGTTGTTTGACCGTGTTAAAGAAGCGTTTAAAGGCGGGAAATAAAGCGCTAAAATTAATTGACACAAAAAAATCGGTTCTGGAGGCAACTTGTCGCTGGAACCGATTTTTTGATATCCTTGTCTGGCAACTTCAATCTAACTTGTCTGGTTGCGGAAACGCGCTCACAGTCGCAGAAATCTACGTGTAAGGACCTTGGTCGCAATGGCCAAACTCGGGCCATCACGCCCAAGGCCACTTACACTCCGGTTTCTAACCGCGCCAGCTCACGCTCTGCTTGAAACGCGTTCCCTGGCGCAGAAGTCTGCGTATAAGGACCTTGGTCGCAATGGCCAAAATCGGGCCATCACGCCCAAGGCCACTTATACTCCGACTTCTAACCGCGCCAGCTCACGCTCTGCTATAATAAGAATCAAACGTTCGCTTAGAAAGTAGGCACTATTAAAGATGAATCATGAAGAAATGCTGGAACGACAAAAGCATATCCGCAATTTTTCGATTATTGCCCATATTGATCATGGCAAATCGACGCTTGCCGATCGCATTTTGGAATTAACCGACACCATTGCCAAGCGTGACATGCAGGCGCAAGTGCTTGATGATATGGCGCTTGAGCGGGAGCGCGGGATTACGATTAAACTCAACGCGGTCGAATTGCACTATAAAGCCAAAAATGGCGAAACCTATATTTTCCACTTGATTGATACGCCGGGACACGTTGATTTTAGTTATGAAGTCAGTCGCAGTCTGGCGGCGTGTGAAGGGGCACTGTTAGTTGTCGATGCCACTCAAGGGGTCGAAGCCCAAACGCTCGCCAATGTTTATTTGGCGATTGACGATGATCTGGAAATTATTCCTGTCATCAATAAAGTCGACCTGCCCAGCGCCCAGCCGGATGTGGTCAAAGAAGAAATCGAGGAAATGATCGGCCTTGATGCTTCTGATGCGATTTTGGCAAGTGGCAAAACCGGGCTCGGTGTTCCGGAAATTCTTGAACGGATTGTAAAAGACATTCCTGCACCATCTGGGGATATCAACGCACCCTTGCAAGCTTTAATTTTTGATTCGGTTTACGATGATTATCGTGGCGTTGTGCTTGATGTCCGCGTTAAGGAAGGTCAGGTCAAGGTCGGTGACACCATTCAGCTGATGAGCAACGGCAAGCAGTTTCAGGTAACAGAAGTCGGGGTTATGTCGCCTAAAGCCGTTAAGCGCGACTTTTTGATGGTAGGGGATGTCGGCTACATTACTGCATCAATTAAGACGATTCAGGATACTCGTGTCGGTGATACTGTCACACTAGCGGATCGGCCGGCAAAAGAACCATTAAAAGGCTACCGGAAAATCACGCCAATGGTTTACTCCGGACTTTTCCCAGTCGATAATGCGAAGTTTAATGATTTGCGCGAAGCATTGGAAAAATTACAGCTCAACGATGCGGCGCTAGAGTTCGAACCAGAAACGTCCCAGGCGCTTGGTTTTGGCTTCCGTTGTGGGTTCCTAGGGCTGTTACACATGGATGTCGTCCAGGAGCGCCTGGAACGCGACTATGGCCTTGATTTAATCATGACAGCGCCAAGTGTGGACTATCAGGTAGTCCTGACAGACGGAACCGAAAAGACCATCGATAACCCAGCTGACATGCCGGATGCCAGTGAAATCAAAGAAATTCGCGAACCCTACGTGAAGGCTTCGATTATGGTGCCAAACGATTATGTCGGACCGGTCATGGAACTATCCCAGCGTAAGCGCGGCGAATTTGTTACGATGGATTATCTGGATAAGTATCGGGTTAATGTGATCTACGAACTACCGTTATCAGAAATTATCTATGACTTCTTTGACGACCTCAAAAGCAGCACTAAAGGCTATGCGAGTCTGGATTACGAGATTATTGGTTACCGTCAAAGTGATCTGGTCAAAATGGACATCCTGCTCAATGGTGATCCGGTTGACGCTCTGAGCACCATCGTTCACAAAGACTTTGCTTATGACCGCGGCAAGGCCATTGTTGCTCGGCTAAAAACAACGATTCCGCGGCAACAGTTTGAAATTCCGATTCAGGCAGCCATCGGCAACAAGATTATCGCCCGCAGCACCGTCAAGGCTTATCGTAAAAACGTTCTGGCTAAATGCTACGGCGGTGATATTACCCGGAAACGCAAACTGTTGGAGAAACAAAAAGCCGGTAAGAAGAGGATGAAAGCGGTGGGCTCTGTGGAGGTGCCTCAGGAGGCGTTTATGAGCATTCTTAAGATGAATGACGAAGAAAGCCGCGGTAAATAGCGGTTTGTAGTCATTTAAATCTGTAACGTTTACTGAGACTGTTCCTCTAAACGGCAGCTCTGCATTTTTGATAGCTGACAATAACTCACAGTAACGAAACAACCAGGCGCTGGTGATCCGTGGCGTCTGGTTGTTTTAATCTACTTTCGTGCAGTCTAATAGCCCTCATTCTTACGCTGATGATCATCCACAATATGTTTTGCCTTATGCGCCAGCTTGCGTTCCGGTTTGAAGAACTGGTATGCGCCATAGGAAACCAATCCGCCGAGCGCCGTAATGCCGAAAACAAGGATGTAGATAGTCGCGTCTAAAGTCGGGTGAGGGATGTCCTCGAGTTTCCCTGTGACTTTCTTTTCCGCTAATGCCGTGCGATTTTTAAGACTCATGTTCGTCACCTCGCTTGAACAATCGGATAAACCGTGTGAAACTCTTCGACAACCACCATTGATGAGGCGGGATCAAACTGAATGCCGTTTGCCTGATATTCGTGGCGGAAAAACGCCTCATGAGCTGCCCGCCAACTTGCCAACGATTGGGAGCCTTCGCCTTCACGTTTGGCGATCGTGGCATCGACTTTGGTAAATGGCGTCACAAACACATTGTCCGTGAAAGTCAAGGCGACAGGGCGATCCTGACGATCCAAGATGATGTTGTAAACGCCAGCAATCGGCAGCGGGTCTTGCTCAATGGTATAGAGTTCAAAGCCGCTGGTGGTTGCGGTCTTTTGGCCGGTTTTAACCAGCGCAGCTAACTCGTCAGCCAACTCGGATCCGCCGAGCTGATAGGCGTCTTCGTAGGTTGCGGCTGGCAGATCCAACGCAGCTTTAGCTTTAGCAAAAAAGTCGTCCAATACTTGCTGATCAGCCATGACTTTCACGTCCTTTCTTTATCATTATTATCACACAATTCTCAAAATGGTGCATGATTAGCTTATTATAAGGCCGCACACATGGGTATCAGTCAATGCCCGCCATTAGGTCCTTCTTGATACAGAAGCATCATTTAACAGTAAGAAAAAATCGATGCCTTGCGCGGGCATCGATTTTGTCAACATTCAGTTTTAGAAGACCTGTTCGTCAACTTTGCGCATGACGATCTTCGGTACGGTTAAACCAAGTTCATTTGCCAAGGTTTTCATGGCTTCTTCACGTGTCTTGATTTTATCCATATCCCAGATGATGTTGGCGATTCGCCCGTTTTCGTAATCAAAAGGCTCCTCGTAGAAGTAATCATCGTCGTTGTCGCTGTGAAGTTTAGCGGAAACCTTCTTTGACAATGCCCGGGTGTAATCGCGGTCGATCATTTCCGGAACGTCTTTTTCCGTTACATAACCGACTTTCTCAATTTGCTTAGCTGCCTTATCGACTGCTTCGTCAGAAACTGTAATCTTCTTGCCGGCCTTTTCATTGAATTGGTCTTGAGATTTTGCCATGGTGCTTCCTCCTTAAAAATCGTAACGGTCTGCGAAAGGCTTTAATCCGTTACGCTTTGTCTAATAAAGACAACCCTTCAATTACGGATTGCCCGGTTAAAGTCGCTGACTGGAGTAGGGCTTTCTAACAATTCAATTATATCACGCTTTTTCTTGCCCGAACGGATGGGTTTAGCAAAGAAGCAATAGAAGAGGTTAAAAAGGCCATTGGTGCAATGGAAAACTTGTGGCAAGCGGTTAATTCGTGGCGGGTTGTCTGGTATACTGGATCGGTTAGAAAGGAACGAAACAATATGACGCAGTATCAGTGGCAACTCGCCGCACAACCCGATCCAGCGGCCGTTCAACAATTGAGTCAGACATTAGGCGTGCCGGCCTTTTTGGCGACTTTGTTATGGCAGCGAGGTATTAAGGATAAATCTGACTACGAGGCATTCGTACACCCGGACATCAGCCGGCTGCACGATCCATTTGCGTTACATGACATGGATAAGGCAGTCGCGCGAATCCTGAAAGCAATCGAACATAATGAAAAGATCACGATTTACGGTGACTATGACGTTGACGGCCTGACCAGCAGCGCCATTATGCTTGAAACATTGCAGAGCCTTGGCGCGGAACCTGATGTGTTTATTCCGGATCGATTTGCTGACGGTTACGGCCCAAATGCCGAAGTTTATGCCTATTTGCAGAAAACTGGGACGCAACTGGTGATCACGGTTGATAACGGCGTGGCTGGCGCTTCTGTGATTGACGCCGCTCAGGAAGCCGGGATGGACGTTGTGGTCACGGATCACCATGAACTACCCGCAAACCTGCCGCATGCGGTAGCGGTCGTGCACCCGAGGCATCCTGATGGTCATTATCCGTTTGGCGATCTTTCCGGTGCCGGTGTGGCGTTCAAAGTGGCGACCGCGCTGCTTGGCGAGCCGCCGCTTGAAAGCGTCGATTTGGCTGCCTTAGGGACGATCGCGGATTTGGTTAGTCTAACCGATGAGAATCGCGTCATTGCACAGTTGGGTTTGAAAATGATTCAAACTCAGCCGCGGGTGGGGATTGCCGCGATCTTAAAAGAGGCGGGCGTTGCCCCGGAAACTGTCAACGAAACAACAGTCGGCTTTGTGATTGGTCCGCGACTGAATGCACTAGGACGCATGGGAGATGCAAATCCCGGCGTCACCTTGCTGACGACTTTTGAAGAGGATGTTGCGGCTGATCTGGCGCAACAGGTTGGTAAATTAAATCAGGAACGCCAAGGATTAGTCAGCAAGATTGCTACAGAAGCACTGGCAATGGCACAGACTCCGGAAAACCAAGCCGCCAAGACCTTGCTGCTGGCGAAAAAAGGCTGGCACGAAGGTGTTGTCGGGATCGTTGCCAGTAAAGTGGTTGAGGCGACTGGCAAGCCGACATTAATTATGAATATCGCTGATGATGGCATGACTGCCAAAGGCTCGGGTCGTTCCATCGAAGCCTATCATCTTTTTAACGCTTTAGAACCGGTTAGAGACAAAATGGTGGCGTTTGGCGGGCATCATATGGCGGTTGGATTAACGGCCAAGACCGAGGCGCTACCTGCAATTCATGCGCAGATGGAGGCGGCTGCAGCAACGATGCTCAAAACCGTGCCAAAGCCGACGCTGCCGATTGCTGCGCGATTAGAAAAAGATGATTTGACGTTGGCTCATTACGAATTGATTCGCCAACTTGCGCCTTTTGGCCAGGGCAATCCCGAACCGACTTTTTCACTTCGGCCACAAGTGATTCAAAATGTGAAACAAATTGGCAAGGAAAACGCGCATCTCCGGTTTCAGGTGGATAACGGTATTAATGTCATCGGTTTTGGCTTTGGTGAGGCCGCTGCAACGCTGGTTGATGCCCAAGCCGTCAAGCTTGCTGTCAGACTGGATCAGAACACCTGGCAAGGCAATACGAGCCTGCAGCTGATGCTAAAAGATTATGAAGTCAAGCAACCGCAAGTCATTGATTGGCGAATGCCTTCTGTTGACGGCAGCCAATTCAAAAGCAGTCGCACCTATGTCTTTTTTGATGCGAAAGTTAAGCAGCAGTTTGAGCGGCAATTCTCCTTTGGTGGCCCGACGCTGACGGCTGAGCAAGTCACATCGCCATTAGCCAACGCCGTTTTGGTTGATTTACCGCAGAATCGTGCACAACTGCGCGCGCTTATGCAGCAAATCCAACCACCAGTCGCCATTATGTTTTACGGCGCACCCAGTCATTTAGTGGCCATTCCGACGCGCGTTGAGTTCGGCGCTGTTTTGCATTTTCTCAAGGCCCACCCCGGTTTTGACAAGCACCACATTCCGGCAATCGCTAAAGCCGTGCACTTGACGGTCCATCAGGTGATCTTGGCGATTCAGGTGTTTTTTGAACTTGACTTTGTTACAATAGATGGTGCTTTTATTTCTCCAGTCACAGCACCGGCCAAGAAGCCACTGCAGACGGCCAAGGCTTATGCAGCGCGCGAGGAATTTCTAACGCTCGCGCAGCAGCTGCAAACCATGCCGCGAGCCCAGTTAGAAGCGATGTTGCTGACGGAGCATACAGACAGTGAGGTAGGATCATGACCATCAATTTTAAAGATTACATCGCAAGTGTGAAAGACTTTCCGGAACCGGGGATTATTTTTCGCGATATTTCGCCGCTGATGGCAGACGGAAAGGCCTATGCCGCAGCAACTGACGAAATTGCCGCTTACGCCCAGGACAAAGGCGTTGAGATGATCGTCGGTCCGGAAGCACGCGGCTTTATTGTTGGTTGTCCGGTCGCTTACAAGTTAGGCATTGGTTTCGCACCGGCCCGGAAAAAGGGAAAGCTGCCGCGGCCAACCGTTAAGGCCAGTTACGATCTGGAATATGGCGAAGCGACCCTGTATTTACACAAGGATGCCATCAAACCGGGTCAACGGGTTCTGGTTTGTGATGACCTGCTGGCAACCGGGGGGACCATTGCCGCAACGATTCGCCTAGTTGAGCAACTGGGTGGTGTGGTGGTTGGTACAGCCTTTTTGATTGAATTAAGCGACTTACATGGCCGCGATAAGATCAAGGACTATGATATGTTCACGTTAATGGCATACACCGGCGCTTGATGGTGGTATTTTCGCTGCAATTGCCCTAGTATTTTAAGTGAAGGTTTTCAAGTAGGTCAGATGGAAATTTCGTGAGGAGGGGTCGCAATGGCTAAACATCATAAGACAGAAAAAACCTTGGTCGAAAAAATGTTAGACAAAGCGGGCATTACCTACGTGCCTTATGAATTTCCGACCGAAGAAGTGGGCGACGTTGCCCAGTTGGAAGTCGATCACCTCGATGTTCCGGAACATCAAATTTATAAAACGTTGGTATTGACCGGCAACAAGACCGGGCCAGTGGTTGGCGTTGTTCCCTTAGATCGGCATGTCGACTACAAAAAGCTAAGCAAGGTCTCCGGCAATCGCAAAGTGGGTATGGTGCCGTTAAAAGACCTTGTGAAAACGACTGGCTATGAACACGGCGCTAACACACCGAT
The DNA here is from genome assembly GCF_029726355.1 of Lacticaseibacillus huelsenbergensis. Taxonomy (NCBI): domain Bacteria; kingdom Bacillati; phylum Bacillota; class Bacilli; order Lactobacillales; family Lactobacillaceae; genus Lacticaseibacillus; species Lacticaseibacillus huelsenbergensis. The sequence goes on along the minus strand of NZ_CP120687.1, from coordinate 2,806,606 downwards.
TGGCATTCATGAACGCCACAAGTACCCGATCTTTATCAGTCAAGAGGCCGAAAATCAGCAGCAAATGATTGTATCAGCTGGCAAAGTCGGCCGTTCCGTTGGCATTGATCCCAAAGTGTTGGCAGACTTTGTCAATGCACAGTTTGCGGATATTGCCACACAGGACTGAGGAAAGGAGCCAAGTCATGTTTGAAGCAAATCACAGTCGATTCGCGACATTTGGCATCATTTCGAACTTGCCAGGCGAAATTATCGATAGTATTTGGATGATCATCGACCGCAACTTACAAGGCGTGGTGCCACTGAACAACTTACTGCGCTTTGATCTGCAGAACAATCAAGGTAAGCTCACGGTTCATTTTAGTGAGGAAGGGGCCGACACGGAAATGGCCGTGGATCTGCCATTCCCATACGATCCCAGCTTCCCGGACACCGTGATGGCTTATGATGATGGTGAGAGTCAAACCATTCTTTTACCTGAAGAAGGCCACCGCGAATCGTAATGTCGCACTTAATCAAGTAAAAAGGCTAATCAGCATCGGGCGAAAATCGTTCGGTGCTGATTTTTTACGGTGCATCGTTTGCAATAAGGGGGGGGGTTCATATTTGAATGACCAAAACGCAAAATACACGGTGCTGAATCCGGATCATGATTCACAGGTCGTTATCAGTTTACCGCACAGCGGCACTTGGCTTCCTGATTCCATGAAACAGGCGCTGCTGCCGACAGCTGTGTTAGCCAACACAGATTGGTTTTTGCCGGAACTCTATCGCTTTTTACCAGCCGCTGGGTTTACGACATTGATCAATCACGTCAATCGCTACGTTGCCGATCCCAACCGCGCCGTGACTTACGATCTGCACCATGATTATCGCTCGGCCACTATCTATCAACGCAACACGTTTGACCATCCGCTATACGCAAAACCGTTAACGACTGCGCAGATGCAGCAACGCGTCCGCATATTTTACTGGCCTTACCGCCATCGGCTAAGCAGGTTGCTGAATCAAAAGAAAGCAAAATTTGGCCATGCTTATTTAATTGACCTGCACAGCTTTGCTCAATATCCGTATTATCCGGGCGTTAAGCCAAAAACCATTATCTTAGGCAACGATCACGACCGGACTTCCAGCAAAACATTTCGGCAAGCACTAACAAATCGGTTAATCGAGCAGGGCTGGACTGTCGAAAATAATTTTCCGTTTCGCGGAGGCGACATCACGCGTCATTATGGGCACCAACAGGGAATAACGGCGATTCAAATTGAACTGCGCTATGACCAGTATATTGCGCACAGTGCTTTTGACGAAGAAGTGCTCACGCGCTATCAGCCGGATATTTTTGGGCAGGCGCAAAGGCGTTTAGCTTTTTTGACAGATTTTTTGAATCGTCTGGATTAAAGAAGGCACCTTGATCTCGATGATTGCGTTGTCAAAATCCGAATCAGAATAAAATGCTAAAAAGACAAAAAGACACCGGTGAGTTATTTTCTCACGGGTGTCTTTTGATAGTTGATGCAAACAGGCAAGCTTGCCCCCAAACCAAGTCCTAGCTTGATTTAGGCTCGATCATTGAACGAAGGTTGTTTCAGTGTAACTCAGGTTTAAAAAGAGTTGCGGCTACTTATCACTAAGATGTTGAACTGCATAATTTGCTTCTTCAGCGGTGAACTTTTCACCATGCTCTGAAGTTAGCTGGTCACGAATTGCATCAGGTGACATCGCCATGTCCTTTTGGTATGACTTAGCTTTCTCCAACGCGTTTTTGTTCCAATCTGCTTTGACATTTTGAATGGCATAATTGCCTTCTTCAGCGGTGAACTTTTCGCCGTGTTCAGAAGTCAATTGATCCAGTATGCCAGCCTTTGACATGTGCATTGTGTCAGCATAATTTTTAGCTTTTTTAACAGCATTCTTATTCCAGTCCGCCTTGACATGATCAATCGCATACTGCGCTGCTTGAGCTGAGAACTTTTCACCATGCTCAGAGGTAAGTTGGTCATAAACGCCTTGTTTCGACATATTCATCATCGTTGCATAGGATGTTGCCTTGGCTAATGCCGAGCGATAATCGGCCGGCACATCAGGTTCTTTGGATTCAGCTTTGGATGGCGTTGATTTTGACGCATCAGCAGTTTTACTTTCAGTCTGACTAGAGCTGGATGTTTGTTTTGAGCTGTTGTTACCTTTACCCCCAGCCATTCCGCCAGCAATAATCATAACAACGACAACAAGTAACCAGAACCAAATTCGCTTATAAATCGGCTTTTTCTTCACTTAACTTTTCCTCCAAATTGTTTATTTAATTATTTAAAAATAATCCGATCTGCCCCGACAGATCGCGATTCCTACTTGTCATTTCACCTGTGAACCTTCACAACAACGATAAAATGGGCATTAACTTCCCGAAGAGCTGAAAGTCGAAGGCGCCTGTTTGCACCTTTAGAAGCATATTATACAGCTTAACAATTTATGTCAACAAAATAAAACTTGTAGATGGTACAAAAGGATTGTGTACAAGTTTAAATAATTTAATAACATAATTTATTTATAGATGATATTTAGACTTGTATTTAGTAATTTTACAAAGGCATGCATAATCAAATCATGCAAAACAGCTGCAAACGTCACATGATTAGAAGGTGACACAGTGTCACCACTCATCTAAATGATCAGCACCAAGATTCAGTCTCTTTGAAGTTAGTCAAACAAATTTCAAGAGAATTGCTTCCCAAAGCGCAGGCATTTTGTTATACTAGTTCTTGTGTTTTGGAGAGTTGGCAGAGTGGTAATGCAACGGACTCGAAATCCGTCGAACCGGCTAATACCGGCGCGCAGGTTCAAATCCTGTACTCTCCTGAGATTGAAAGAGCGTGATACCGGGATTTAACGCCTGTTATCACGCTTTTTTTCGCCATTAGTCTGGTTCCAAAGTCGACTATGCGAACCCGCACATCACGCGGTCGGTTTCCATCCGGTCCGTTTCATTTTTGCTCGCTCATATCAAAATTCTGCAGCAGAAGATTAATAACCTTTGTATAAACAGGATCCATCATCGTGCAATGGTTTCTGCAAACTTGTATAATACAGTTACTGCTAAAACAAGGGATGATCGACACTTGAAAATTTCCATTAAAAAAGTACCGGCACTTTATGATTTGATTTACGGGGCGTTTGCCCTTGTGATGCTGATTGTTGCGATCGTGACAACTTTGCCCAACGGATTTTCTTTTACAAGCGTTGGCGCAACGCTGATGACATGGGCGGACCATCTGTGGTGGTTGACCGTGCCTGGCATCATTTTTCATCTACTGTCGTATTTTGTGAGTCAACATTCACGATTGCTAACAGTGGGCAACATCATTGGGTTATGCGCCTTTATTGCCTTTATTTTGATTCCTAATTATAGTGTCTTCGCATTGATTGGATTGGTCGTTGCCATGCTGCTTATTTTGAGAGGCGCCAACCGCTCACATCGAATGCGCGAGGAGTCGGAGGTGTCATGATGCCTTGGTTAAAGCATAAAAAAGATGACGAACCGGAAGTCGGCATTGGCGATCATGATTTTAGCCAGTTTGTCAAAAATGCCCGCCGCGATCCGCAACGTTTCAAGGCGGTTCAGTCAGTCTTCAGCCGATTAAAACGCAGTCCGAATAAAAACAATAAGAATCATCCGCCAGTGAAGCATTCACCCAAAGATGCGCGTTAAAGCCATTTAGTAGTTGGACAAGAAGGCATATCAGCCTCGGGACGATCTTTGTCTCCGAGGCTGATTTTGTTGTCACACCAACAATCCTCAGATATTTCGAGATTACCTTCCGCCGAACGATACTTGCAAAAGTATTAAAGCTAAATTAAGAGTAATTATTTTGTTGTTTTGGTCTTACAAAAATGTTCGGTCAAGTCCGTATTTAGTCCTTAAAATGACGCTATATAAACCGATACAACTAACACAGATACCTATGTATTCCTTGCCCACCTTACGTTTATGACATTTTTGTCACGATTTAAGAAAACCCTAAAGGCGGTAAAGATAGTTGCAACTTTTCAATTGGATTGACATAATGTTGGTAACAAAAAGGAGCGATTATCCATGAAAAGAGTTATAGGTGTGGTTGCGTTACTTGCAGTTCTCGTTTTGGGCTTTTTTGGTTATCAGTATTGGAACAGTACCTATAATGGGGTTGAAGCTTATGCCGTGGTCACTGAAGGCAAAAAGGAAGCTTCCAAGAATGATGATGGCTCGCCTTATAAAGTGAATGGCAAACAATACTACACGTATGAATACGATTTCGTCTGGATTACAAAAGATGGTCAAGAACGAAAACTCGGGTTCTCATCTCCAGAATCGGCTGATCCCAAGCCATTAACACCAGGGACGTACGTTAAAGCCAAGATTTCGCAAAAACGGGTCATTGCTGGCCCACAAACCGTTTCAGCTGATTCAGTTCCTGCGGCGATTAAGGATAAGCTTAAGTAGTTTTCGGTGGCATTTAGAGCATGACGCTAGCATGGCATGGACATAGTACAGAGACCTGAGCTGAGTCCGACCACGCCTTGCTTTCTAGCCGTACCTGGTCACACGCAAAAAAGAGGCAAACAACAGCCCATTAAGACTGCTAGTTTGCCTCTTTTTGCTAGCCATTATTTTTGGTCAGGCAATGTAAGCGCGCCGTCTTCGACCAATTTGCTTAAGATTCGATAAAGTAGTTCTTCGGAAAAATCCCGCGACTCTGATAGCAAATAGCTATAAGTGTCAGCTACACCCGGATCCGGTACTTTGGCTAACCATTTTTGGAGGCGGGCATTGACCTTGTCGTCTGTGTAGAGTTCGGAGACCAGTGTGTCGGCTTGTTGACTGATAAGCGCGCGCAATGCTAAGTTTTCTGCCATGTTCAGCTTCCTTTCCAGTTGGTTACTATTATACCTGGCGATGTTTTGAAGGCAAAGCCACTTAGCCCTTTGCATTCGTCTGAAGCTAGGCTAATATATTAAGCATGATAATTCCTTGGTTAGCAACACGACCAACACTTCAATCCGCCCAACAATTGCTGGGGATGAAGTTAAGTTTAGCCAACTGCAGCGGCTTAATTGTCGAAACCGAAGCTTACCTCGGTGTTCGCGATGAAGCGGCACATGCGTTTGGCAATCGGCATACTAAGCGCAATCACAGTCTGTTCTTGGAAGCGGGCACGGTTTACGTGTATCAAATGCGGCAATACTGTTTGCTGAATATTGTGACCCAGGCAGCTGATGTTCCTGAGTGCATTTTGATTCGCGCGCTTGAACCGATTGCTGGACTGGCGGACATGGCGCACCGGCGTCATCAAACCGGGGTTGGGCTTACAAACGGGCCGGGAAAGTTATGCCAGGCGTTAGCGATTGATCGCCAGCTCGATGGGACTGTGCTAAATGACGGTCAATTAAAACTAACGCCAACAGCGTATCGCCCACGGAATATCGTGATCGGTCCGCGAATCGGCATCCCCAATAAGGAACCCTGGACAAGTGCACCCCTGCGATTTTACGTGTCCGGCAATCCGTTTGTGTCGGGCTTGCCGCGGCGAGACCAGGATCGGAAAATGAAAGGATGGCAAGCATGAGCCAACTGAATATGTTAGATGCAATCGGCGAGAAAATGGATCAGTTCGATTTTGACGGCGATCTTAGTTTGAACTGGGATAAGGATGCCCACGTCATTGAATTGGAAATCACTATGACGGCACAGGGTGAGGTAGGCATCGAGGTTGAAGACCAAAACGGCGCGACCATTGATGACGGACCGGTCACTTATCAAGATGCAATTCTTTTTTATGACGAAACCCGGCTGCATGGTGAAGATTATGCCGATGACTATCTGGCTATTTTCGGTTTTAATGGCAAGAAAGGCATTGACGTCGCAACCGTGGATGCGTTGTTCATTTACTTACAGGATTTGCTGGACGATGGTGAAAGCGATCTGATGGATTTTGTCGATGGCACGTCTGACAATGATCTTTTTTCATTGAATTTCGACGATGCGGCGTTTGAAGAGATTCTGGCGCAACAACCTGACGCCAACAATCGGATCTTTTTGCCGTATCCAAAGTATTAATAAGTTGATGAGTGAGTGTTAACTGCAAGTGGATGATAGGCGGCACTAAAAGGAGACATCGATGAACAACGATTGGACAGCGTTAACGGTAACAACCTCGACTGAAGCGATAGAGGCGGTTAGTAATATTTTGATGGAAGCCGGTGCCGAAGGGATTCAAATTAAGGACGCTGCTGACTTCAAAAAGGCGACAATTGATGCTCACGGAACCTGGTTTGACCCGACCACTATTCCGCATTTGGCTTCAGGCGCCCAGGTGATTGGCTATTTTGATCCAGCTACCTCACTCATTGAACAGCGCGATCACATTGCGGCGCAAGTCAAAGCATTGAAGCAATTCGGATTAGATCCCGGAGCGGCAACGGTCACGTTGACCGATGTGCGGCAGGCGGATTGGGCCAATGTGTGGAAACAGTATTATCATCCGCTTCGAGTTTCGCGTTTTTTGACCATTGTGCCTAAATGGGAACATTACACCCCGGAACAAAATGGCGAAATCGTGCTGACGCTGGATCCGGGCATGGCGTTTGGCACCGGTACGCACCCGACCACCCAGTTGATGTTAGGATTACTGGAATCAGTGGTGCGCGGCGGTGAGACGATGATTGATGTCGGAACGGGCTCCGGAATTTTGGCGATTGCTGCCGAACGCTTGGGTGTCAGCCGTATTTTAGCAACCGATGTCGATGATGTTGCCGTCAAAAATGCCCAGTCTAACATTGAACTCAATCCTGTCAGCCACATCACGGTAAAGGCAAATGATTTGCTACAAGGGATCACCATGTCTGCTGATTTGATTGTTGCCAACATTTTAGCTGAGGTTTTAGTGCCTTTAATTCCGCAGGTTCAGGAACGCTTGAAGCCCAAGGGTCATTTTCTTCTGGCTGGCATTATTGCCGACAAAGCTGCCTTAATCACGCAGACTTTGCAGGCCAATGGGTTTACGATTGCCCAACGGCGTGAAACAGGCGGCTGGGTGGCACTCGATGCCGTGATTCAAGAGGAGGACGACTGATGCAACGGTTTTTCACCGTACATAAGTTGCATGAAAAGCAGACGTTAACATTGGAACCAGCGATTGCCAAGCATGCCATTAAGGTGTTGCGTCATGAGGTGGGCGATGTGATTGAGTTAGCCGATCCTGAACACCATGTTTATCACGCCACGATTCAAAGCACAGATCCGCTGACGGTTTTGATCGGCGAGGATGTCACGCAACCCGTTGAACTGCCGATTGCCGTTGAAATTGTCTGCGGTGTCAGCAAAGGCGATAAAGCCGAGTGGATTGTCCAAAAAGCAACCGAATTAGGCGCTGCCAAGATCGGCTTTTTTAATGCACAGTGGGGCACTGCCCGCTGGCCGGCCGAACGGGTTGCCAAAAAATTGAGCCGGCTGGCGACCATCGCTCAGAATGCCGCAGAACAAAGTCATCGCAATCTGGTTCCTGAAGTGGCGATGTATGCTAAGCTTAGTGATGTAGGCAATAGCGCGGCAGTCAAGCTGGTTGCTTACGAAGAAAGTGCCAAGCAAGGCGAACATGCGGCACTGGTAGCAGCGTTGGCAGAAAAGCCGGCATCATTATGCGTTGTTTTTGGTCCGGAAGGCGGTATTTCACCGGCTGAATTAGCTGGGTTAAAAGCAAATGGCTTCACACCAGCCGGTCTTGGCCCACGAATTTTACGGGCAGAAACGGCGCCTCTGTACTTGCTGAGTGCTGTCTCGGTTCTCACCGAGCTTTCTTAATTAAAAATTGAATCATTGATAATTGAATCATTGATAAAGGAGACTATCACTGATGAGTCGTGTCATGAATTGGGTCAAAGTTCCGCGCAACACCATTATTTGTTGGAGTGTCTTCGTGACCTTGCTCCTCCCTTGGGTCTTCCCGTTACTGCATCTCAGCACTGCCATTCGTGTCGGTGTGCTGTTCATTTTGATCAATATGTTGAGTGCCTGGTGGATTGGCAAAATGATTCATCGCCATCATTTAGGCTGGTGGTGGCTTCTGGTTTTACCTGTTTTGTTTACGTTGATGGTTTTATGGCGCTACAAATGGTATGGGTACTTTTTTCCGCCGATCTACATCGTTTTAAGCCTACTGGCAATGGCAAAGGACTAGCATTTTGCCAGAGAATCGTTATAATTTAAGGGTAGTCTAAGAACAGATGAAACCAGCTGTGCGACTATTGTTTCATCAACAACGTGCAGCGATCATGCGCGAACTGACGCGATTAATCAAGCGTAACGAAGCGGCGATAAGCGTGTTGTCCCGGCCAAGTCGGAACAGACCGTTTATCGCCCTTCTCATAATGTCGGTGCGCCTATTAACGCGCTCACCAGCGCAGAAGTCTGCATGTAAGGACCTTGAACGCAATGGCCAAAAAACGGCCATCACGTCCAAGGCCGCTTATATTCCGACTTCTAACCGCGCTGGTGAGCGCTTAGGAGGAATTGGAATGGCCGAAGAAGTTGAACTTACCCAACCGGATGTCATGAAGTTGTGCAAAGCTTATATGAATCCTGAACATTTGGCATTCGTCGAAAAGGCCTATAAATTTGCTGCATACGTCCATAAAGACCAGGTTCGCAAGTCCGGTGAGCCTTACATTATCCATCCCATTCAGGTAGCCGGGATTCTTGCCGAATTAAAAATGGATCCGGAGACAGTGGCTTCCGGCTATTTACATGATGTCGTCGAAGATACCAACATTACGTTAGGTGACATTGAAGAAGTATTTGGGCACGATGTTGCGGTTATTGTTGATGGCGTCACCAAACTGAGCAAAGTCACGTATGTCGCGCATAAAGATGAACTCGCCGAGAACCACCGGAAGATGTTGTTGGCAATGGCCAAGGACTTGCGGGTCATCATGGTCAAATTGGCTGACCGTCTGCACAATATGCGGACACTCCAACACTTACGCCCGGACAAGCAGCGGCGGATTGCCAATGAAACATTGGAGATTTATGCGCCTTTAGCTGACCGTTTGGGGATCAGCACCATCAAGTGGGAGCTCGAAGATTTGTCGTTGCGCTATCTAAACCCGCAACAGTACTATCGGATTGCCCACTTGATGAACAGCAAGCGAACCGAACGCGAAGCTTATATCCAAGAAGCCATTGAAGAAATCAAAAAAGCATTGGCTGACTTGCATATCAAATACGAAATCTATGGTCGTCCCAAGCATATTTATTCCATTTACAAAAAAATGCGCGACAAACACAAGCAGTTTGACGAGCTCTATGACCTGCTAGCCATTCGGGTGATTACCGAAACGATTAAAGACTGTTACGCGGTTTTGGGTGCCATCCACACCAAATGGAAGCCAATGCCAGGGCGATTTAAAGATTATATCGCAATGCCAAAAGCCAATCTGTATCAAAGTATTCATACAACGGTCATCGGGCCCATGGGCAAACCGCTAGAAGTACAGATTCGCACCGAAGAAATGCATCATGTGGCTGAATATGGTGTTGCGGCACACTGGGCTTACAAAGAAGGTCAGACCAGTAAAGTTCAGTATGACAAGGCTGGTAAGAAACTGGATATTTTCCGTGAAATCCTCGAACTGCAGGATGAAAGTAGCGATGCGGCTGATTTCATGGAAAGTGTCAAAGGCGATATTTTTACCGATCGGGTTTATGTATTTACGCCCAAGGGTGACGTCTATGAGCTTCCTAAGGGGAGTAATCCACTTGATTTTGGCTATCTCATTCACACTGAAGTCGGTAATCATACAGTCGGGGCAAAGGTCAACGGCAAAATCGTACCGCTGAATTATGTGCTCAAAAACGGCGATATTGTCGAAATGCTGACGGCCAGTGGCAGCGCTCCGAGTCGTGATTGGATCAAGATTGTTTATACCTCCCGTGCCCGCAACAAGATCAAGCGCTATTTTAAGCAAGCCGATAAAAGCGAAAATGCCGAAAAAGGCCGTGATATGCTGGAACACGAGCTGCAAGAGGAAGGGTATACGCCTAAAGAGTTCCTAACCAAGGAAAACCTGTCCGGGCTCATGCAGCGGCTGAATTTTCAAACCGAAGATGAACTGATGAGTTCGATCGGCTATGGTGAATATACGCCGAAAGTCATTGCCAATCGGCTGACCGAGAAGTATCGCCACGAGAAGGCTGAAAAAGATCGTAAAGCTAAAGAAGCCGCGATCTTGTCGAAAAATCAAAAAGTGACGACAGTTTCCAGCGAACGCCACCAGCCACAAACCCATTCCGAAGATGGCGTGGTGATTGAAGGCGTCGATAATCTGCTGGTTCATCTGGCCAAGTGCTGCATGCCTGTTCCTGGCGATGCGATTGTCGGGTATGTCACCAAAGGCCGCGGTGTGACTGTTCATCGTGCTGATTGCCCCAACGTTCAAAATTCCAAAGAAATGTCCGGCCGGCTGATTGAGGTTCGCTGGGAGAATGAAGAGGATCAAAAGCAGCTCTTCAACACAGATCTCGAAATTTACGGATACAATCGCAGCGGATTGCTGAGTGATGTTCTGCAGGTTCTCAACGCCCAAACCAAAGCCTTGAATAATATCAATGGCCGAGTCGACCATGACAAAATGGCTGACATTCATGTTACGGTCGGGGTCCGTAACCTTGCTCACTTGGACAAGTTGATGGACGCAGTTAAAAATGTCCCGGATATTTATGAAGTTAAACGGGCCAATGGTTGATCGAAGGCAGCAGTCGAGCAACATCACCAGCTTAGACTGAGATGTTTGTTCCTGCTGCTTTTTCGGCCACAGCGAGACAGCTCAGGTTTCAAATGAAAGTGAACGAGAAAAGGAGAGACATTTATGCGCGCAGTTGTACAACGCAGTCTTGCCGCCCAAGTGACCATTGAGGGGAAGACAGTCGGAGCCATCGACCACGGTTTTGTCGTGTTATTAGGTGTCGGTCCGAACGATACCCAAGCCGATAGTGACTATCTGGCGGAAAAAATCAGTAAATTGAGGGTATTTAGTGATGGTGCCGGCAAAATGAACTTGGCCTTAGCAGATGTCGGTGGTCAGATTTTGTCGATTTCCCAATTCACGTTATATGCCGATACCCGCCGTGGCAATCGGCCGAGTTTTACCAATGCGGCTGATCCGGCTTTAGGTGAGCAACTGTACCAAGCCTTCAATGCCAAACTACGGCAACTGGGGGTCACGGTGGCGACCGGTGAGTTCGGTGGCAATATGCAGGTGAGTCTCACTAACGACGGTCCAGTCACCATTCTGTTTGATACGGAGGCGAAGTAATGCTGGTTAATGCTATTTGGGATTTTGACGGCACGCTGTATGATTCCTATCCCGGCATGATGAAAGCCCTCAGAAGCCTCGTATTGGATAATGGCGGACAAATTGAACCGGATGCTTTGTACCGCCTAGTCAAAAAGACTTCGATCAAAAAGTTTCTAACCGATTTCGGTGGCAAAGTAGGGCGCTCAGTGGATGAATTAGAGGCTGACTACCATCACCGTGCTCGTGCTTACCTTCATGACATTCATCCTTACCCGGCGGCGCTGCCAGTGTTGCAGGCAATCAAGGACCAAGGTGGGAACAATCTGTTGTTAACGCATCGCGATCACAGCGCATGGCAAATCTTAGCGAATGATCATGCGGATACCTTGTTTCTCGGTGGTGTGGATTCCGATCTGAACTTACCGCGCAAACCGGCACCGGATGCGATTCAGTATCTGCTTGACCGGTTTCAGCTGAACCCGGCAGTTACCGCCATGATCGGTGACCGTTCTCTGGACATTGATGCTGGCGTCAACGCAGGAGTCAAAACCATTTACTTCAATGTCGATGGGTTAAATGCCGCACCGCAAGCGGACTTTAAGGTGAATACTTTGGAAGAAATTCCGCCTTTGTTCCGTAAGTAAATAGTTGCAACCAAAATACCCGCTAAGGCAACCGCAGCTGCCTTAGCGGGTATTTTGGTTGGTCGAAAACAAATGAAACGTTATTGGTGATTGCCAGCCTTGAAGTAGGCGTTCAATCCATTGACGATATCCGTCGCTATTTTGGACTGATACGTCGGATCCTTGATGTGTTTGAAGTCTTTATCATTGTTGATGTAGCCCATTTCGTTCAAAATGGCCGGCTGCTTGTTATCACGCAAAACTTCATAATTACCAAAAGCTACGCCGCGATTCTCCAGCGGCAAGCCAGTCAGCGCGCCATTAATCGACTTGGCCAGCGCGAGATCCTTTTTACTGCTGTAGTAGTAGGTGGTGAAGCCTGATGCAGAGTTTTTAGATGGGCTAGAGTCAAAGTGGAATGAGATGAACGCATCTGCATGTGCGTTGTTGGCGGTGGTTGGCCGCGGCGCAAGATCAACAAACGTATCTGTGGTGCGTGTCATGATGACGTTTGCTCCGGCTGCGCGCAAAGCATTGGCGACAAGGTCTGCCGTTTTCAGGGTGTAGGTCTTTTCATAATCAGAGCCATCATTGGCAATGGCGCCGGTATCGGTACCGCCGTGACCCGGATCAAGAACAATTGTCGCTTCGGAAAGCTTGGTTGCGGCTTTTTGCGTCTGACCGTCATTAGGTGCGCTGACTGTCCAACTAGCCACAAAACCGGTTTTGCCATCAGGCGCGGTAACTTGATACCAATCATCCTGTTGCTTGATAACGGTCAGTTCCGTGCCCTTGTCCAGTTTTTCGACAACCGGCGCATTGATACCTGCTGCATTTCGTAAATTAGTCGTTGTGTTGGTCGTGACTTTTAGCGAGGGATTGCTTTGGGTCTGCGTCAGATTTGCTTGGGCAGGTTGCGCGAGGTTCGTTGTCTGGCCGGTCAGCTGGACGCTGCTGCTGGTAATCCACGCTGCAGTATTGTTATATGCGATTTGCGTCCAGTTGCCTTCCTGATAGACGACCTTAACACTCACGCCGGCATTAAGGGAGCCTAATTGTTTGGCATCCTGGCTCGCATATTCGCGCACATTGACCGGTTGATTGACGGTGGCAACTTTTGCCCTGGTCGTGGCAGCTTCGCTTTGATCGACCAGCCATGATGCCACCCAACCAATTCGATTCCCGGCAAGCCGCACTTGGTACCAGGAATTCTTGGCACCGATAATCGTCAGCTGATTGCCCGACTTAACCTGACCCATAATGCCATAAGCAAGCCCAGGCCCCAGCCTCACGTTAACTGTGTCGGCCTTGACCGTCATATATTGCGTATTGGCCATGACACTGGTCGTCGCGGCACCAACGCCAAACAACACCGCCAGCAAAATGATCAATGGCCATTTTTTCAATTGTCCGATAGGTTTCATGACCCAGCCTCACCATTCTCTAAAAATCGTTAAGTTCATTATAGCAAATCGGCTGGTAAAAAGGCGGTAAAGACGGTTTAACTGTCTGTAAGCCGTACGCTAAAGTGAAAAGTCAGCGATAAGAAAAGAATAGAAACGCCGTTGACAAAGCTTTCTGCAAACCGTATGCTTTAAACAATAACTAAGACCTGTGACGGAGTAGGATAGATCAACTTTAAGCGACCCGGAGATGGTGAAAGCCGGGACCGATCGAAAAGACACTCCCGAGGTGATCAAATTCCGGAACGCCACCGTTATGGCAAAGTAAAACACAAGGTGGTACCGTGTCCGCACCCTTCGAGCAATCGAGGGGTGCATTTTTTTAGAGCGCGAGCAGGAGCGTTTAGAAATCGGAGTGTAAGTGGCCTCAAGCCTAAATGGCTGGGCTTTGGCCATTTAGGCTTGAGGTCCTTACACGTAGATTTCTGCGACTGCGAGCGCGTTTCGGAACCGGATTGCCCCCCAATGTCTATAGTTTCAATCCCATAGTCGTGTGGTTTGACCATTTAGGGCTTGAGCTCCTTACACGCAGGCTCCTGCGAACACCCTCAACCAAACCATCCTCACGAAGCCAACCACTAAAACCCACCCGATCACCCAACCCCATCACATCTCTCAGACTACAGGAGGTCCCTCATGAATTATCAACGTCCAAAAGGCACAGCCGATATTTTACCTGGCCAAAGTGAACGTTGGCAGCAGGTAGAAGCTGTTGCCCGTAAAATTTTTGCCCAATACCAATACCGTGAAATCCGCACGCCGATTTTTGAAAATGTCGACGTATTTTCGCGCAGTGCTGGCGACACGAGCGACATCGTGACCAAAGAAATGTATACCTTTAAAGATAAAGGCGATCGAATGATGGCCTTGCGTCCTGAAGGCACTGCCGGTGTCGTGCGAGCCTATGTCGAAAACAAATTATACGGTCCTGAATATGCAAAGCCTTACAAGGTTTATTATATGGGACCGATGTTCCGGTATGAACGCCCGCAAAGTGGCCGCCAGCGGCAGTTCCATCAAATTGGGGTCGAAGCTTTTGGCAGTGATTCTCCGGTGCTCGATGCCGAAACGCTCGCCTTGGCCAAGCAGTTACTCGAAGCTTTAGGTGCCAAACATCTTAAGTTTGTCATCAATTCGTTGGGCGACCCAGCGACGCGTAAAGCATTTCATGCGGCGCTCGTTGATTACCTGACGCCGTTCAAAGATGAGCTTTCTGAAGATTCTAAAGTTCGCTTAGAAAAAAATCCGTTGCGCATTCTCGATAGTAAAGACCGTCATGACCAGGAAATCGTTGCCAATGCGCCTTCAATTCTGGATTATCTGACGCCGGAAGCCCAACAGCATTTTGATCGCGTGAAGACATTGCTGACAGGGCTGGGGATTGATTTTGATGTGGATGCGACCATGGTCCGCGGACTTGATTATTACAACCACACGATTTTTGAAGTCATGTCCGATGATAAAGTCTTTGGTGGCGGCTACACGACGATCTTGGCAGGCGGTCGTTATAACGGGCTGGTTGAAGAACTCGGCGGTCCCGAGACTCCCGGAATTGGTTTTGCTATGGGCGTTGAGCGCTTGATGCTGTTGATGCAATCAGACCAAGAAGCAGCGCAACCGGATGCCTTCATCGTTACCATTGACCAAGGTGCTGACCAAGAAGCCTTGCAAATGCTGACAGCCTTGCGTCAACAAGGCTTTACCGGTGAAATGGATTACATGGGTCGCAAAGCAAAGGGTCAGTTTAAAGCAGCCAACAAAGCGCATGCGAAGCTGGTTTTGACAATAGGCGAAAGCGAACGCGCAGCCGGCACCGTCCAGATTAAAAATATGGCAACCGGCCAGCAACAAGCTTTTCCCCAAGCAGATGTGTTGGCAGATTTTGGTAAAATTTATACGCAAGTAACGGAGGCAAAGTAGTATGAGTAAACGAACCTGTTATGCCGGTGATGTGACCACCGATTATGTTGATCAGGAAGTAACCTTAAAAGGGTGGGTGCAGAAACGTCGCAGTCTCGGCAGTTTGATTTTTATTGATTTGCGGGACCGGGAAGGCATCGTTCAACTTGTTTTTTCTGAGGAATTTGATCAAGACGCGTTGACAGTGGCCAATTCGGTGCGCTCCGAGTATGTGATCGAAGTGCACGGGGTGGTCAAGCAACGCAAGCCGCAAGCGGTGAACCCGGAAATGAAAACCGGCGATGTCGAAGTTGAAGTCCATGACATCACTATTTTGAACAAGGCCAAAACGCCGCCATTTTATATTGAAGACAATGTCGCCGTAACAGAAGAGACCAAATTAAAGTATCGCTACCTTGACTTGCGCCGGCCTGAGATGCAAAAGAACATCTTCACCCGCGCTCACATCATGCGCAGTGTGCACCATTACTTAGATGACAATGGCTTTATTGATGTCGAAACGCCGACGTTAACTGCTAGCACGCCTGAAGGAGCCCGGGACTATCTGGTGCCATCGCGGGTTTACCCTGGTAGCTTCTATGCTTTGCCACAATCACCGCAATTATTTAAGCAGCTGTTGATGGGGGCCGGATTTGATCGGTACTACCAAATCGCCCGGTGCTTCCGCGATGAAGACTTGCGCGGCGACCGCCAACCGGAATTCACCCAGATTGACCTTGAAACCAGTTTCTTAACGGCAGAAGAAATTCAAGATATTACTGAAGGCCTAATTGCTCAGGTGATGCACGATGTAAAAGGCATTGACGTCAAGTTACCATTTGAGCGGATTACCTGGCAGGATGCAATGGATAAATATGGCTCTGATAAGCCGGATCTTCGCTTTGGCATGCAGATTCAGGATGTTTCCGATTTAGTCAAAGATTCTGATTTCAAAGTTTTTGCGGGTGCTGTGCAAAATGGCGGCCAAGTGCGGGCAATCGTTTTGCCTGGCGGAGCCGATAAATATTCACGAAAAATGATCGATGCCCAACAGGATTACATCAAACGCTTTGGTGCCAAGGGTCTGGCGTGGATGAAAGTGACAGCTGACGGCATTAGCGGCCCAATTGCCAAGTTCTTCGGTGACGGCAAGACGCTGACACAAGCGGTTGGCGCCCATGCTGGGGATCTGGTTTTATTTGTAGCAGATAAGGCAAAAGTCGTTGCTGATTCGTTAGGTTATCTTCGCACCCATTTTGGCCATGATCTTGGTTTGATTGACAACAAGCAGTTCCGCTTCTGCTGGGTGGTTGACTGGCCACTGTTCGAATATGACGAAGGAATTCAACGTTGGGTTCCGGCGCATCATCCATTCACGATGCCAAACGAGGAAGACGTTCATCTGCTTGATACCGATCCGCATGCAGCGCACGCCCAAAGTTACGATATTGTGTTGAATGGCTATGAATTAGGCGGCGGCTCCATCCGTATTCACAACCGGAAGATTCAAGAAAAGATGCTCAAAGCGCTGGGCTTCACTCCGGAACGTGCCCAAAAGAGTTTTGGCTTCCTGCTGACAGCGCTTGATTACGGGTTCCCGCCGCATGGTGGCTTGGCGATTGGATTGGATCGGTTTGTCATGCTGCTCACAGGCCGCACCAACATTCGCGATGTCATTGCCTTCCCGAAGAACAGCAAAGCCAGCGAACCGATGACCAGTGCACCTTCACCAGTTGCGGACGTACAGCTTAAGGATTTAGGTATTGAAGTTCGGCCAGATGTCGATCCGGAAAAAGAGCATGAAGGCGACGAGAACTTAACCGAATAAGGGGCGTCACTTTCGCCTAAAGTTGTTATGCAATTTAATTGCTGACAATCGAAACGCCTACCGCTATAATGGATTGTAGCGGAGGTGTTTTTTATGTTCGATAAAGCAAAACGGCCGTCAAAAGCCGATCTAAAGAAGCAACTGTCACCTGAAGCTTATGCGGTTACGCAAAAAGCCGCGACTGAACGGCCGTTTTCCGGTCAGTATGATGATTTTTATCAAGATGGCATCTATGTAGATGTTGTTAGCGGCGAACCGCTATTTTCCTCCCAAGATAAATATGATGCCGGTTGTGGCTGGCCATCTTTTACCAAACCGATTACAAAGCTCGCCGAACACCGGGATCAGAGCTTTGGGATGGAACGCGTCGAAGTCCGCAGTCCCGAGGCTGATTCGCACCTTGGCCACGTTTTTAACGATGGTCCAATTGCAAAAGGCGGCTTGCGCTATTGCATCAATTCCGCAGCGCTGCGTTTCATCCCGGTTGCCGATCTCGAGAAAGAAGGCTACGGCCAATATCGACAACTATTCAAGTGAGCGTGAGCTGGCGCGATTAAAAGTCGGAGTATAAGTGGCCTTAGGCGTGATGGCCCGGGTTTAGGCCATTGCGCCTAAGGTCCTTATACGCAGACTTTTGCGCCAGGGAACGCGTTAATGTGAGCGTGAGCTGGCGCGATTAGAAGTCGGAGTGTAAGTGGCCTTGGGCGTGATGGTCGGGCTTTGACCATTGCAACCAAGGTCCTTACACGCAGACTTCTGCGCCAGGGAACGCGTTATGACACCCGTCAAAATAAATAAACCGACCGATTTTTTGATTTGGTAGCAATCAAAGACCGCCCTTGTTATACTTGATCACGACATGATTATGGGTGACAGGGAGCGGTTTTTGATATGGAAGAGATTGATCGGCTAATTCGCCGACATCAAAATTGGTCACGATTATCAGCGGCATTTTTCTATAGTATTTGTGTCGCCGTTGCGTTGAATATGTTTTGGGAACCGGGTGGGGTTTTTGCCAGTGGCATTACCGGTGCGGCCCAGCTTTTGGCGACCGTGGTGCGAAAATGGTTCAACTTTGACATTGCATTGCCATTCTTTTCGCTGGCGACAACGGATTTATTTTCAACTGGGACGCTGCTATTTTTCTTGAACGTGCCACTTTTTATTTTGGCATGGAAGGCAATCGGCCACCGCTTTACGGTGTTCACCTTTTTGGCGGTTATCTTTTCGACGATCATGATTCGGTTGCTTGGGGTATTAACACCGCTGACTAAAGACCCCATCGTTTGTGGTATCTTTGGCGCGGTTGTGAATGGCTTGGGTACCGGCTTTGCTTTGCGCAATAATATTTCCACTGGCGGTATCGATATTCTCGGGATCGTTCTGCGTAAACGGACCGGACGGACGGTTGGCACGATCAATATTATGTTCAACGTGCTGATTATCTTTCTTGCCGGTTTTGTCAACGATTGGCCGCATGCGTTGTATTCGGCGTTGGCAATTTTCATCAATGGCCGGGTCATGGATTCGCTATACACGCGCCAGCAACGGCTGCAGGTCATGATTGTGACTGCCCGGCCAAAGCAGGTCGTTCGGGAGATTCAAGGTTCGCTACGCCGCGGCATCACCATTGTTCACGATGCAGAAGGGGCCTTCCATCACGAAGAAAAAACCATTCTGTTCACGATCATTTCCCGGGCCGAAATGTATGACCTAGAGCAGGCCATGCGTCACAGCGATCCGTATGCGTTTGTGTCAATTACGGACTCGGTCAAAATCCTCGGCCATTTTTACGAGCCAAAAACGGATTAACCGCGCTAACATGAACCCGGAAAACAGCCGGGTTTTTTGATGAAATTTTTTCTGATCACCAGCAATCTCAATTGAAACGATTGCTGGTTGATCATACATAGGGGGCTTTTTAAATGTTAATCGGTGCCAATGTCAGTATGAAAGGCACAAAAATGTTGCTAGGGGCAGTTGAAGAAGCGGCTAGTTATGATGCCAATACACTGCAGTTTTATACAGGTGCGCCGCAAAACACGCGGCGCAAACCAACGAGCGAAATGCGCATTCCTGAAGGGCTGGCGGCGATGACCAAAGACGGCATCAGTCATACCGTTATTCACGCACCTTATATTGTTAATCTTGGCAATACGAAGAAACCCGAGAACTTTGAATTTGCGGTGCAATTCATGCGGGAAGAAGTTGCCCGGGCGGACGCGTTACACGCTTATGCCATGCCATTTCATCCCGGTGCGCATGTGGGCGCCGGTCCTGAAGCCGCCATCAAGCAAATTGTGAAAGGCTTGAATCGCATTATTGACCCTAAGCAACACGTCACGATCGCGCTTGAAACCATGGCAGGGAAAGGAACGGAAATCGGCCGTTCATTTGAGGAACTTGCCGCAATCATTGATGGGGTGACTTATAACGAAAAGTTGCGCGTGACTTTTGATACTTGCCATACCAACGACGCCGGTTATGATGTTAAAGATGATTTTGACGGTGTTTTAAATGAATTTGATCACGTCATCGGTTTGGATCGGCTGAGTGTCATTCACGTGAACGATTCCAAGAATCCACGGGGCAGCCATAAGGATCGCCATGCCAACATCGGTTTTGGAACAATCGGGTTTGACGCTTTAAATCGAATTGCCCATCATCCCGCATTGGAAAAGTTACCCAAGATACTCGAAACCCCGTATGTCGGGCCAGATAAGAAACATCAGGTCCCGCCATACGGGGAGGAAATCAAGTGGCTCAAAAGCGGCCATTTTCAACCGGAAGCTTTGCGCCGGTTGATGGATTAATGGGTTTCGGTATTTTCAAATTCATCTAAGCCCATGTGCTCCAAAATCAAGGTTGCAGTTTCTTCAATCGATCGGTGTGCGGTGTTAATCACCATGCAGCCGATTTTTTTGTAGAGATCTTCAGCAAACTTCAATTCTTGATTAACTTGATCACGCGCCGAATAGGCAGTGTCCGGATTCAAGCCATATTGAATCATGCGCTGACGCCGAAATTCCATTAAAACGGAAGCATCGGTGGTCAAGCCGACAATTTTTTTAGGATCGACCTGCCAGATTTCTTCGGGAATATGGGCATTGGGTACCAAAGGCAAATTGGCGACTTTGAGATTGCGATTGGCGAGAAAAAGGGACAGTGGTGTTTTGCTTGTCCGTGATACGCCGAGCAACACAATATCTGCTTCCAAAAAGCCTTTCGGGTCTTTGCCGTCATCATACAAGACCGCAAATTCCATCGCCGAAATCCGATCAAAATAACGTTCATTGAGATCATGCACGGCACCTGGAACGTGGTTGGGTTCTTCATGCGTAATTGATTTGATGCCGCTGATGATCGGCGACATGACATCGATCGCGATGACGCCTTGGTCTTTGGCATAATGCGTTGCTAGTTGGGCGAAACCGTCCGTAACAAACGTCATGATCGCCAACGCATTTTCTTTCTTTGCTTCATCAAGTGAACTGTAGATCTTTTCCTTTGTATGAATAAACGGAAATCGTACGTAATGCGCTTCAAATTCCGGAAACTGTGCGGCAACCGCCTGCGCAAGTCGCAGTCCCGTTTCGCCAACCGAATCTGACATGATATATAAATTCAATTCTTGGGTCATAATGCCACCTCGCTACTTAGATAACGCTATCATAGCATAATTCAAACGAGCACGTGAATGTTGAAGAACAAGTTACCAGACGCTAGCAAATCTTTGATTGTGACCGGTAAAGGCGTTAAGATTTAGTTAAGACAACATCTTTGTCAATAACAGCGGTTGTTTATATAAAAATCTGGAATCGCTTATTGACGCGTGGTTGTCAGTTTTGTATACTAATAAACGAACTATTGGCTATGATATCCGTCAGTGGTTACACAAGTGTCGGAGGGAGGGATATCACATGGCTAAGACAGTTGTTAAGAAAAACGAATCTCTCGATGACGCTCTTCGGCGCTTTAAGCGTACTGTATCCAAGTCTGGTACACTCGCTGAATACCGCAAGCGTGAATTCTACGAGAAGCCTAGCGTACGCCGCAAGCTGAAGTCAGAAGCTGCGCGTAAGCGTAAGAAGTATTAATAAAGGACTTGGTGAATAGTGGCTTTAATGGATGAGCTTAATGCTCAGATGAAACAAAGCATGTTAGCCAAGGACAAGGTAACGTTGAGCGTCGTCCGGATGTTGAAAACAGCGTTGGTCAATGAAAAGATCAAAGTCGGCCATGAGCTTTCCGAGGATGAAGAAAAGAGCGTTCTTGCGACTGAATTAAAGCAGCGCAAGGAAAGCGTTTCGGAATTCAAAAAAGGCGGCCGTGATGATCTGGTACAGGAAACTGAAGCTGAAATCAAGGTTGTGGAACGTTTTCTGCCAGCCCAGTTAAGCAAAGACCAAGTTGCCGACATCGTTGATGCAACAATCAAAGAGGTCGGAGCAACAGGTAAGCAAGACTTTGGCAAGGTGATGAAGACGCTGATGCCCAAGGTTAAAGGCCAAGCTGATGGCGGTCTCGTCAGCAGCGTGGTAAAAGAAAAACTTAGTTAACGACAAAGCCGGTGTTAGCACCGGCTTTTTATTGTGGTGATTGCGCGCGTTATCGAGTGTTGGCATTTAGGTTGCACATGGGCGAAGTGTAAGGGACTGTCGCTTTCTGGCGCAGAAACGCGTTCGCAGGCCCAGAAATCTCCGCATAAGGACCTCAAGCACAAATGGCCAAAGCCCAGCCTCTGGCTTTCTAGCGCGGAAACGCGCTCACAGTCGCAGAAATCTACGTGTAAGGACCTCAGACCTAAATGGCAAAGACCAGCCATTTAGGTCTGAGGCCACTTACACTCCGATTTCTAAGCGCTCCTGCTCGCGCTCTTAAAATATGCTAAACTAATACCATCTTTACCGCTTAAAATATTTGTTAGGGGGCCAATATTTGGCACAGGAAACCTCGGAGAAAATTTTCCGACTTAGCAATCCCGACATGGCGATTAACCTTGTCGGCATTAATGATGCTAATTTGACGTTGATTGAAGAAGGCTTGAACGTGCGTATTTCGCCTTTTGGGGACGAATTACGCATTAGCGGTGAACCGGAGACGGTTAGTTTGACTTTGCAGCTGCTGGAAGCAACGAGTAAGTTGTTGTCGCAGGGCATTAAGTTGTCACCGCAGGATATTGCCAGTGCGGTTGCCATGGCGAAACGCGGGACATTGGAGTATTTTGCCGACATGTATAGCGAAACCTTGCTGCGGGACGCTAAAGGCCAACCGATTCGAGTTAAAAATTTTGGCCAACGCCAATATGTCGATGCGATCAAGCATAACGATATTACTTTTGGGATCGGTCCTGCCGGGACAGGGAAAACTTTCTTAGCTGTGGTCATGGCCGTTGCGGCGATGAAGGCTGGGCAAGTGGAACGGATTATCTTGACGCGGCCGGCCGTCGAAGCAGGGGAAAGTCTGGGCTTCCTTCCGGGCGATCTCAAAGAAAAGGTCGATCCTTATCTGCGCCCGGTTTATGATGCGTTGTACGCCGTTTTGGGAAAAGAACACACTGATCGGTTAATGGACCGCGGAGTCATTGAAATCGCGCCGTTAGCCTATATGCGCGGCCGCACACTCGACAACGCTTTTGCCATTCTCGATGAAGCGCAGAATACAACGCAGGCACAAATGAAAATGTTTCTAACACGTCTCGGTTTTGGCTCAAAAATGATCGTCAACGGCGACATCACGCAAATCGATTTGCCGAATAATGCCAAAAGCGGTCTGCTACAGGCGGAACAACTGCTAAAAGGGATTAGCCACATTGCCTTTACGCAATTTTCATCACAAGACGTTGTGCGGCATCCGGTCGTTGCCAAGATTATCGAAGCTTACGGCAAACACGATTTACAGCTGCAGAAACGGACAAAGGAGTAAGCGATGGACTTAGAGTTATACGATGATGATCATTTATTAGACGCACAACATCATGATCTGATTCAGAAATTGGTTGCTTTTTGCGGACAACAGTTAAAATTACCAACTGATACCGAAATGTCCATTACGATTGTCGGTGATGATGACATTCAGAAGATTAATCGTGACTATCGCGACACCGATCGCGCAACAGATGTCATTAGTTTTGCGATTGAAGATGGCGAAGACGATCTGCCGCTACTTCCAGGCATGGCAAAGAACATTGGCGATCTGTTTATTGATCCACTGACGGTTCGCCGCCACGCTAAGGAATATGGCCACAGCTTTGAGCGCGAGCTGGGGTACACGGTGGTTCACGGCTTCTTACATCTAAACGGCTATGATCACATTAAGCCGGAAGATGAAGCCGTGATGATTCCGCTTCAAAAGAAAATTCTGGCAGCTTATGGCCTTACCCGATAAACAGATCGGCAAAAATAAGCATTTTATCCAAAGCGCCCGCCACGCGCTCGATGGGCTGCGCGTCTTTTTTGTCGACGAAAATAATTTCAAACGCGAATTTACCAGCGCGGCTTTGGTGATTATTGCCGGTATCTGGCTAAAAGTACCGCCATTTTCTTGGTTCGTCCTGATTTTAGCCATTCTGCTGGTTTTCTTAGGCGAATTATTGAATACCATTGTTGAAAATCTGGTGGATTTCATTATTGGGGAACACTATGATTTACGGGCAAAAAAAATTAAGGATATGAGTGCTGGCGCCGTTTTGCTGGTATCCTTAATCGCCGTAGTCGCCGGCGTTTATGTTTTTGGGCCACCGTTGTTAGACCTTTTGAGGAGTTGGTAATGTTGTCTGTTTTACGTACCGCTGCCTTAGCAGCACGCGAAAATGCGTATGTTCCTTATTCCCATTTTGCGGTCGGCGCGGCTGTCCGCGTCGGTGACCGGATTTTTTCTGGCGCCAACATCGAAAATGCCAGTTACGGCCTAAGTAATTGCGCCGAGCGGAGTGCGATTTTTGCGGCTGTGAGCGCTGGCTATACCAAACTGGATGAATTACTGGTGATCGCTGACACGGAAGGCCCGGTTTCACCTTGTGGGGCATGCCGGCAAGTCATCAGCGAGTTCTTTCCTGCCGATGCGGTCATCACGCTGGCCAACGTTCGCGGCGATTCGCAACAAACAACGCCGCAAGCATTACTGCCGGGAGCATTTTCGAAAGGAGACTTAAACCCGTGAGCGAACATCATTCTGGCTTTATGGCCATTATCGGTCGACCAAATGTCGGCAAATCAACTTTCATGAATCGGATTTTGGGTGAAAAGATTGCCATTATGTCACCTAAGGCTCAAACAACGCGAAATAAAATCAACGGCATCTATACGACGCCAGATGCCCAGATTGTGTTTGTCGACACGCCCGGGATTCATAAGCCTAAAAATGAACTTGATGACTACATGGATAAAGCGGCATTGTCGACCCTGAATCAGGTTGATGCTATTTTGTTCATGGTCGCTGCGGATGAGCAAAAAGGTGCCGGTGATGCCTATATTATGCGGCAACTGGCCGAGGTGAAGAAGCCGGTTTATTTAATTCTGAATAAAATCGATTTGGTTAAACCGGACGATCTTTTACCACTTATCGAAAGCTATCAGCATGATTATGACTTCGCCCAGGTCTTCCCGATCAGCGCAACCATGGGTAACAATGTCGATGACTTATTGACCTCGTTGACCGCAGCTTTGCCAGTTGGGCCGCAATATTATCCGGAAGATCAGCTGACCGACCATCCGGAATATTTCGTCGTGGGTGAATTGATTCGGGAGAAAGTCCTCGAACTTACCCGCGATGAGGTGCCGCACGCCACAGCTGTCCAGGTCGAGCGCATGAAAGATCGCGAAGGCGGCAAGCTGCAGATTGAGGCGTACATTATTGTCGAACGCGACAGTCAAAAGGGCATCATTATCGGTCGCGGCGGGCAAATGCTGAAGCAAATCGGTATTCGGGCACGCCGGGACATTGAGAATTTACTGGGTGATAAGGTGAACTTGAAGCTGTGGGTTCGCGTCCAGAAAAACTGGCGCGACAATAACGCTTACCTCAAATCCCTCGGCTATAACACAAAGGATCTGCGGTAATGGTCAAGCAAGCGCAAACCTTTGAGGGACTCGTGATGTCTCGCCAAAATTATCGCGAATCCGACATGTTGGTTAAAATTTTAACCGATCAGTTCGGTAAGAAAATGTTTCTGTTGAACCGGGCACGCAAGCCCGGTTTTACTTTAGCTGCTGGCATTTTGCCATTTACGCATGCCGACTACATCGGGGAGATTCGTGAGTCGGGTCTCTCGTATTTGTCCGCAATTAAAAATGCCACGCAATACCGGCAGATTTCAACCGATATCACGCTAAACGCTTACGCATCGTACATCTTTGGGTTGCTCGATCTGGCTTATCCGGATGGGCAACCAGTCGGGTTTTGGTTTAATCAGATCAAGCAAGCCTTGCATTTGATTGATACCGGTCTTGATCCGCAAATTATCGCTAATGTGATCGAAGTTCAGATGCTTAAAGCGTACGGCGTGGAGCCCAATTGGCGCGGTTGTGTGATCGACGGTCGTACTGATTTGCCGCTCGATTTTTCTGAAAGCTACGGCGGTTTACTCTGCCAGCGTCACTGGGATAAAGATCCCCATCGGCTTCATGCCAGTGCCCGCGCGATCTTTTATCTGCGCCGCTTCAGCACATTGAATCTGGATCAGGTTAAACGCATTGATGTAAAGCCTGACACCAAAGCTGAGCTAAAACGCATTCTGGATGTCATTTATACCGATATGGTCGGCGTGACCCCCAAAGCCAAGCGGTTTATTGACCAAATGAATCACTGGCAGGATCGCCTGCCGGACGCGCATCAACCCAACGACTCCCAGTCGGACAACGAGCATCGAGAATAGTCATTGCTTTTCCATGTGTTTATGGTAGATTGAATATAAGTAAGCGGTTTCGTTATTGATAATTTTTGGGTGAAGATAATTTTCAGCAGGTGTTTTAAAAGGAGTGGCAAGCATGGCAGAAACATTACCCAGAGCTGTCAAAGTCTGGATGGGCGCAAACATACTGCAAATCGAGTTTGATAACGGGCAAAGGCGGTTCATGCGGACACATTTTATCGATAATTATGTATCCTCATGGTCGCCAAGCAAGGGTAAGGGCAAACGGGTTAACTTTTTTGTGGCACCGACTTGGGAATGGCTCGGTGCCAATGCCCGGATTGAATCCGATGGCAAGGTGACGCTTTTTGAAAAAGATACCTATACGCCTGAGGAACTTTGGCATAACAGCAAGTCAAGCATTGATCAGTTATCTGGGATTAATTAGTTTTTATTGAAGTGGTTGGTTGACATGTCCATTTTCTGAAACGCGTTTACTGGCGCAAAAGTCTGCGTGTAAGAACCTCAGGCGCAATGGCCAAGCCCGGGCTATCACACCTGAGGCCACTTACACTCCGACTTCTAACCGCGCCAGTTCACGCTCTGTTTTCAGAAAGTTGCTTGACAGCACCTACCGCGATGCTATACTTATTAAGAAAATTGAATCGGTGATGAGAAAAAAGGTCATATCGGTACTGAACTTCAGCGAGTCAGGGATAGTGTAAGCCTGGTGGCGGTCGATATGATTGGCGTTTTCGAACCAAATGATGAAGCTGCAGGCAGGTTTTGTAACTGTCTGAAGTAGGGTGGAACCGCGCAGAAGCGTCCCTACGCCATATCTTGGCGTAGGGACGTTTTCGCGTTTAAAAAACAGTTGCCTGAGCCAGGATCCGCTTCGATTCACCGGGAAAGAGGTTGTCATGACAACAAAAATGGACATCCAAACGATGATCCAGACCCTGCAAAAATTCTGGGGTGACAAAGGCTGCATGTTGATGCAAGCCTATGATGTAGAAAAAGGTGCCGGCACCATGAGCCCGTATACCTTTTTACGGGCAATCGGACCGGAGCCTTGGAATGCCGCGTATGTGGAACCATCGCGGCGCCCGGCAGATGGTCGTTACGGTGAAAACCCGAATCGGCTGTTCCAACATCACCAATTTCAGGTGGTCATGAAGCCGTCGCCGGAAAACATCCAGGATTACTATCTGGATTCACTGGCTGCGCTTGGCATCGATCCTTTGGAACACGATATCCGCTTTGTTGAAGATAACTGGGAGAATCCTTCCATGGGTTGCGCCGGTGTTGGCTGGGAAGTCTGGCTTGACGGGATGGAAGTCAGCCAGTTTACGTATTTCCAGGTGGTCGGCGGTCTTGAAGTGTCGCCAGTGACGAGTGAAATTACCTATGGCGTTGAACGTCTGGCTTCTTACATTCAAGATGTTAACAGTGTCTTTGATCTTGAATGGGGCGACGGGGTTTTGTATGGGGACATTTTCAAAGAACCTGAATATGAACACAGCAAATATGCCTTTGAAGTCAGCGACCAGAAAATGTTATTGGAATTTTTCGATGCTTATGAAAAAGAAGCATGGCGGCTGATGGATCTCGGCTTGGTTCATCCTGCTTACGATTACATTCTCAAATGCAGCCACACTTTTAACCTGCTAGACGCACGCGGGGCTGTTTCCGTAACGGAACGAGCCGGGTATATGAGTCGGATTCGCAAGATGGCACACAAGGTTGCCCGGGCATTTGTGGCTGAACGGAAAAAGCTGGGCTTCCCATTGCTGCAGCACAAAACGGAGGTGCAATAACATGACGCATGACTATCTGATCGAAATTGGCCTTGAAGACATGCCTGCCCATGTTGTCACGCCGAGTTTGAATCAATTCCATGATAAAACAGTTGCTTTTTTAAAAGCCAATCATCTTGAACATGGCCGCATTGACCGTTACGCAACCCCGCGGCGGCTCGCGTTACTTGTTCATGATCTGGCGGCGAAACAAGCGGATATTGAAGAAGATGTCAAAGGCCCGGCTAAAAAGATTGCCCAAGATGCAGATGGCAACTGGACGAAGGCTGCGATCGGCTTTTCGCGCGGTCAGGGCATGACCCCAGACGACATTGTCTTTAAAACCGTCAAAGGGGTCGATTATGTTTACCTGCATAAAGCGATCAAGGGAAAAAGTGCCGCCGAGATTCTGCCAGGGATGCTGGATGTCATTAAGAGTCTGACTTTCCCGACGCGAATGAAGTGGGGCGCGTATGATTTTGAATACATTCGCCCGATTCACTGGCTAGTCAGTTTGCTGGATGGTGAAGTTGTGCCGATGAAGTTGCTGGATGTTGAAGCCGGTCGTGTGACTCAGGGCCATCGCTTCCTCGGCAAACCCGTTTCCTTGCCGAATCCTGATGCGTATGTATCTGCTTTAAAAGACCAGTTTGTGATTGTGGAACCAGCGGCGCGTAAGCAGCTTATCCGCGACCAAATCAAACAAATTGCCACCGATCATCAGTGGCAAATCGACCTTGACGCCGATCTATTGGAAGAAGTCAATAATTTGGTTGAATGGCCAACTGCTTTTGCCGGCACGTTTGACAAGAAATATCTGGCCATTCCTGAAGCTGTTCTGATCACCTCAATGAAGGACAATCAGCGTTACTTTTATGCCCGCGATGCGAACGGGAAAATGGTCAATGCCTTCATCGGCGTCCGCAATGGTAACCGTGATCACTTAGCCAACGTGATTGCCGGAAATGAAAAAGTGTTGACTGCCCGCCTTGAGGATGCCGCCTTCTTTTATGCAGAAGATCAAAAACGCAGCATCGCCGAGGATGTTGAGCGCCTGAAAGCCGTCAGCTTCCACGATAAAATCAGTTCGATGTACGACAAAATGGCGCGTACAAAAGTTATTGCCGATTTGCTTGCTGACCAGTTTGGCCTCACTGCCACAGACAAGGCTGATCTGGACCGCGCGGCATCGATTTACAAGTTTGATCTAGTCACATCAATGGTCGGGGAATTTCCTGAATTGCAAGGCATCATGGGCGAGCATTATGCGCAACTAGCTGGCGAAAAACCGGCTGTTGCCCAGGCCATTGCCGAGCATTACGAACCGATTGCCGCAGATGGGGCGTTGCCACAAAGTCTGGTCGGCACCGTATTAGCCATTGCTGACAAATTGGATTCACTCATGAGCTTCTTTGCGGTTGATCTGATTCCAAGCGGCTCCAACGATCCATACGCTTTGCGCCGCCAAGCATACGGCATCGTTCGCATGATCGCCGCACACGACTGGCCATTTGCGCTCGCTAAACTGCAGCCAGCGATTGCCCAAGCATTAGCTGCTGCAGGGAAAACAAACGGACTTGACTTTGCGGCCCATCAACAAGCGCTTAATGACTTCATCATTGACCGTGCCAAGCAGCTACTGCAAGCTGAAAAGATTCGCCACGATATCGTGGATGCGGTCACGGTTCGCAGCGACGCTGACATTGCTGGCATTTTGGATGCGGCCAAGCTGTTGACAGCTCACGCAGCGGATGATGACTTTAAAGCGGTCATGGAAGCCCTAGGACGGGTTTTGCGGATTACCGGTAACAAAACTGTTGATACTCCGGTCGATCCCGATAAATTTGAAAATGAAACTGAAGGTCAGTTGCACGAAGCAGTAACGACGACGGCTAAGACCTTCGATGCTGAACCGACCGAAGCCGATTACCAAGCATTAAAAGCCTTGGTTGATCCGATTAACGCTTATTTTGACGCCACGATGGTGATGGCCGACGATGCCGCGGTGCGGGCTAATCGCTTGGCTACCTTGCAGCAACTCGCCCAGCTTATTCGCCAATTCGGTGATGTTAGCCAGGTGATTGTTAAGTAGATTTGCCTTTTTGACGAGAACGCGCTATACTGTATCTTGTATTATTATGCCGATAGACTATTGAAAAGTCGCATTTCACATGAGAAGTGCGACTTTTTACCGCTATTTCAGTCGGTTCAAGTCGTGCAACAGTCAAGCGGGAGCGCCATTGCTGTTGCGCCTGTCATGGAAAGGGAGTGAGCTGATATCGCCGGAATGATTCCAGAGGCCACTGTCGATCAAGTCCTGAAGGCAGTTAACATTGCTGACTATATCGGACAATTTGTCCAGTTGCGTAAAACCGGCCAAAACCTTTTTGGCCTCTGTCCTTTTCATGAAGAGCATACGCCATCATTTTCCGTCAATGAGTCAAAGCAGATTTTCCATTGCTTTTCATGTGGGCGGGGTGGCAATGTTTTTAAGTTCGTGATGGACTACGATAATGTCACGTTTCCCGAAGCCGTTAAGAAAGTGGCTGATTTCGCCGGTATCCCGCTTAATGTGCAAATCGGTCACGCCGCACCGGTTGATCCGGAAATTGCCAAGCAGCAACACATCCTGCAAGATACGGCCGATTTATTTCACCACATTCTGGTCAACACCGAAAAAGGTGAAGCAGCACTGGCATATTTGCATAAGCGCGGGTTAACCGATGAAACGATTGAAGAATTCCAGCTGGGCTACGCGCCGGAAGAACGCAATCTATTGGTGGCTTTCCTGAATAACCGTAAAATCGATTATCAGGATCAACGTGCAAGTGGTTTATTTGTCGAAGATCAGGCAGGCAAACTGTTTGACCGCTTTAACGACCGTGTCATGTTTCCGTTGACAGACGGCAATGGTAAGGTGGTCGGTTTTTCCGGGCGGATCCTGCAAAATGATAAGTCGCAGGCCAAGTATCTGAATAGCCCGGAGACGAAGTTGTTTAACAAACGTGATGTCCTGTTTAACCTGCATCGCGCAAAAGCCGAAATTGGGCGCGACGGGGGACCGATTCTTTTTGAAGGCTACATGGATGTCATCGCTGCTTATCAGGCTGGCGTTAAAAACGGCATTGCGTCAATGGGTACTAGCCTGACGACCGAGCAAGTCGACATCATCAGCCATTTGAGCAAACGGTTGACTGTTTGTTACGATGGTGATGAACCCGGCCAAAGAGCCATTGAGCGTGCAGTGACGATGTTAGCCGATCATCCTAGGCTGCAAACCGATGTGGTAGTTTTGCCAGATGGGATGGACCCTGATGAATATATTCGAGCCCGCGGTGCTGAAGCTTTTCAGGCGCAAGTCAAGTCGGTTTTGACACCAACAGCTTTTATGTTACAATTCTTAGCCCGCGGCGTTGATATGCATAACGATCAGGCTAAACTGACTTACTTGAATGCCGCATTGAAAATCATTGGTAAGATCAGCGATCCGGTTGCCCGAGCAGTTTACGTTAAACAGCTAGCCGAAACGACCGATGTGCCGATCGCGGCGTTGAATCAAAGTTTGCCCCAACCGCAGCAGTCACAACCACCCGTTGCGCGTCCCGCTGTCACGGACCAACCGGCGCGCCCGCTTGATCGGTACACGGCGGCGCAACGGCAGTTATTATATTATGTGTGGCATGATGATTTGGTGATGCAGCGGTTGAAAAATGCCGCATTCGTATTTCCAACCGATTATTTCCAGACACTTTTTACCGGATGGCTGAACTTTTTGCATGAACAGCCAGACGGTGATTTGGCGGGATTTCTGGATCGAGTTGATCCCGAACTCAGCGGCGTGGCGACGGATGTTGCGATGCAGTCATTGCCTGAAGCCACCGAGGCAACCATTGACG
Source organism: Lacticaseibacillus huelsenbergensis (assembly GCF_029726355.1). Lineage (NCBI taxonomy): Bacteria > Bacillati > Bacillota > Bacilli > Lactobacillales > Lactobacillaceae > Lacticaseibacillus > Lacticaseibacillus huelsenbergensis. The sequence goes on along the minus strand of NZ_CP120687.1, from coordinate 2,774,922 downwards.
AGTTAATTCAGACGATCACGTCTGCCTCGACGGTGACCCGGCTGCAGGCAATCAAACAGGCGATTGTTGAAGCGCAACGTTTGGGAGACAAGCAGAAACAAGGCGAGTTAACGGTGCAATATGTGAATCTCATGAAACTTTTGAAGCAACAACAAGGCTAGGGGAGGAACTTTAATGGCTGAGAAAAAAACAGCAACTGAAGTAAGCAAGACCACAAAGAAGACAACGGCTGCATCTGCCAAGAAGACAGCAACCGATGTGAAGGCGACGGCCAAAAAGACCGCAACCAAGAAAACTACGGCCAAGAAGACTACCGCTAGCAAGACCCACACAACCACGAAGGCATATGATAGTGCTGTCAAGGCTGTGATCAAAGATTACAAGAAGAAAAAGCAGATTACCGAAGATGACCTGACCGCTAAATTGATCAAGCCATTCGAGCTTAAGAGCAATGCGATTGATGATTTGATGCAGAAAATCGAAGACAACGGCATTGCGATCGTCGATGAAAACGGCGAGCCGGCAACCATCAGCCTGAAGAAGCAAAAGAAGGTTTCCAAGAAGGAAATGAGTGACATGTCTGCACCTTCAGGGGTTAAGATCAATGACCCTGTGCGGATGTACCTGAAGGAAATCGGTCGTGTTTCCTTACTGACGGCGGACGAAGAAGTCGCGCTGGCGCTGAAGATTGAACAAGGCGATCAGGAAGCCAAACAGCGCCTGGCTGAAGCCAATTTACGGTTGGTTGTTTCAATTGCCAAGCGGTACGTCGGCCGGGGCATGCAATTCCTGGATCTGATTCAGGAAGGTAACATGGGCCTGATGAAGGCGGTCGAGAAGTTTGATTACCGCAAAGGCTTCAAGTTCTCCACGTACGCGACCTGGTGGATTCGTCAGGCCATCACCCGTGCCATTGCCGACCAAGCCCGCACCATTCGGATTCCCGTGCATATGGTTGAAACCATTAACAAGTTGATCCGGATTCAGCGGCAACTGCTTCAGGACCTTGGTCGTGAACCAACACCTGAAGAAATCGGTGCCGAAATGGATATGCCAACTGAAAAGGTCCGCGAAATTCTTAAAATCGCCCAAGAACCGGTATCCCTTGAAACCCCAATTGGTGAAGAGGACGATTCTCATCTAGGTGATTTCATTGAAGATCAGGACGCCACCAGTCCGGAAGACCACGCTTCCTATGAACTTCTCAAGGAACAGCTGGAAAGTGTTCTCGATACCTTAACTGACCGCGAAGAAAATGTTTTGCGGTTGCGCTTCGGTCTTGACGATGGTCGTACTCGGACACTGGAAGAAGTCGGCAAAGTCTTCGGTGTGACCCGCGAACGGATTCGGCAAATTGAAGCAAAGGCGCTGCGGAAACTACGCCATCCAAGTCGTTCCAAGCAACTTAAAGATTTTCTTGAATAATTAAAGCAAGTCTACAAAGCCGCCGTCTCTCGGTTGAGAGATAGCGGCTTTTTGCGTTCAAACCAATTGATTTTAGACCGAATACCAGCATCTTCGCATCAGTTTGTTATAATGAAAACTGTTAATTAGATGAGGGGATCGTAAAGTTAATGGATCATATACATTTATCAAAGCGCCTGCAAACGATCAGTACGTTTATCGAACCCGGCGAACGGGTTGCGGATATTGGTACCGATCATGCTTTTTTACCAATTGAGCTTGTGCAGCGCGGCATCATTCAATTCGCCGTTGCCAGCGACATCGGCGCCGGTCCGGTGGCAATCGCCAAACAAAACGTGGCTGCCGCGGGGTTAACCGAGCAAATCGACGTGCGCCAGGCAGACGGCTTAGCCGGTATCAAGCCGGTTGATGCCATCTCGACCATTGTCATTGCTGGCATGGGCGGGCAATTAATTACCAATATTCTCGACGCAGGCAGTACGCGCATGGACGGCACCGAAACATTGGTACTGGCGCCGAATCGTCACCAATATGATATCCGTCTCTGGCTAGACAAGCATGGATACGGTATTATCAGCGAACAGATTGTCGAAGATGAAGGTCATATTTACGAGATTATGGCAGCTGGTAAAACCAAACCAGATGTTCCGTATTCAGAAGCAGATCTGCGCTTCGGCCCCATTTTGCGCCGCCAGAAAAATCCGGTGTTTATGAAAAAGATGCATCGGGAGGCTGAAAAGACCGAAGCCGTTCTTGAGGGGTTGGCAGACGCACGAATGGTACCACTGGCTAAGATTCGCGAACAGGAGCATATCCTGGCACTCATTAAGGAGGAGTTAAACGCACATGACAAGCGGTAAGCAGATTATCAATCGATTCGAAGATTATGCACCTTTAAGCCTTTCCTGGGAACGGGATCCTAGCGGGCTGCAATTAGGCAATCCGGAACGAACAGTTAAAACGGTTTTGGTGACCCTGGATGTTCGTCCGGAAGTGGTTGAAGAAGCCGAAGCGGTTCATGCTGACATGATTTTTTCCCACCATCCGGCCATGTTTCGGCCAGTTCACAACCTCGACCTGCGAGTGCCGCAAAACGCCATGTATGCGCAGATTCTGAAGGACGATTTGCTGGTTTATAGCGCCCACACGAATTTGGATCGGGTTCAGGAAGGCATGAATGACTGGCTGGCCGAAGCACTCGGTTTAAGCCAGGTCGTGCCGTTTATTAACGAAGGTGAAGGCGCCAATATGGGGCGGATCGGCCTTTTACCGGAACCAGTCCGGCTCGAAACCTTCGTTGAACAGGTCAAAGCTGCTTACAACGTTAAGGGACTCCGGGTGATCGCGCGCGACTTGGATCGCCAGGTTCAGCGGGTTGCCATTCTTGGCGGTGATGGCGGCGACGCGTTCAACGATGCCAAGGAAGCCGGCGCGGATGTTTTCATTACCGGTGATGTGTACTATCACACCGGCCATGACATGTTGGCAGCGGATTTGCCCGTCATCGACCCAGGCCATCACATCGAAGCCATCATGAAAGGCAAAGTAGCCGCCTTGATCAATGAATGGGCAGCGGTAGAAGGTTGGGACGTCAAAGCTATTCCGTCCAAGTTATCCACGGATCCGTTTACGTTTATGTAGTCACCGTCAGATAATCAAAAAAATCAGCGTTCAATCACTAGGTTGGGCAAGACACTAAACTAACGCCTAGAGAATCTTGACCCATACTAGGCTTCGCGAAAACGTGCGCAAAACGGCTTTGCATGCTAAAATGAAACAAATTAACTTTCACCAATGATGATTGAAGGAGCGAAATGCTATGCCATTAGTCCATATTGATTTAATCGAAGGCCGCTCACCGGAGCAATTGAAGGCACTTGTCAAAGATGTCACTGCCGCAATTGTTAAAGATACCGGCGCCCCAGCTGAACATGTGCACATTGTGTTAAACGAAATGGCAAAAGAACATTACGCCGTTGCGGGTGTTTTAGCGGCCGATAAGGCGTAAGGTTCTGCAATTTTTTGGAAAGAAGGGACCGCTGATGGCAGATCATGACGAAGCCACCACCCAGGATCAGGCATATTTTGATAAAATGAAGCAACAGATTCTTGATGCGCTTGAGACAGTGATCGATCCTGAATTGGGAATCGATTTGATTAATCTTGGGCTCATTTACGGGGTTGATCTGGATGAAGATGGCAAGTGTACCGTTGAAATGACGCTGACCACGATGGGTTGCCCATTGACGGATATGCTGGATGCCGATATTAAGCGGGCCTTGACTGCGATTGATGGGATCGAGAGTGTCGAAATCCATCTGGTTTGGTACCCGGCATGGGGCCCGGAACGGCTCAGTCGCTATGCCAAAATGGCACTGGGTATCCATTAACAGGTTGGTTGTCAAAATTAACCGTAAAAGCCGCCGTTTATGGCGGCTTTTGAGTGTTTTGCTGCAAGTTTCTTTTTCACTAGCATTCGTTAAATATCGAGGTTGACATGACTTATTGGACCCGGTTAAATGAGTTAGCGCGCAAGTACACGCCCATTTTGCCACTTAAACAACAAATGACGGCAATGGATGCGTGGCAAACGGCAGTAGCGAATCATCGCTTGCCGCAACGTGCCTTGCCTTGGTTAGGATTGACGACGCCGCAAATCGAACATGCTTTAGCTTTGCCTGACGCTCGATTGGCAGAGTTGCAACAACTGGATCATTTGTTGCATAATTTTCGGCGTTACATTGCGTTTCATTATGGGATGTGGTCATTTGTCCACGCCGACTTCTTTAACGTCTGGCACCGTTTATATGGTTCCCAGCGGTATTTGGAAGTCGCAGCCGGTAACGGTTACGTTAGCGCCGGGTTGCGGGCGCAAGGGGATACCACGATTACAACGGACGCGCACACTTGGGTCAAAGAAAACGTGACCGGCCAGCAACCCTTAGTCCCAGTTAAAACCGCCACCGCTAATGCTTCCTTGTTCTTATATGCCGATCAGGTTGATGCGGTGGTCATGGCGTGGAGCCCGGATAAGGATCCGAACGATGTGCGCTTTTTACATATCATGGCGCGGTCGTTTCCCGATAAGCAATTGTTTGTGATCGGTGAGCGCCAAGGGGCCACCAACAGCCGGCTATTTTGGCAGGAAGCTCAGCAGGTGCCTGACCGCCGTTTGTTTGCGTTGAATCGGGCTTTGGGCCATTTCGATGCGATTCATGAGCGGGTGTATCGGTTGCAGTGATGCTGGATGGTGGATTAGGGACTGTTTCTGACAGTGCATTGTTAGTTGAAAAGAGGGTTTTCTGGCGCCATAACGCGTTCGCCGGCGCAGGGGTCTACGTGTAAGGACCTTGGTCGCAATGGCCTAAGCCCGGGCCATCGCGACCAAGGCCGCTTACACTCCGACCCCTAAGCGCGCCGGCTCACGCTCAGCTCACTTCACAGGAGGATCTCGTGAAAAAATTATTTTTGATTGATTTTCTATGGATCGGCTTGGCGATTTTGGCTGGGTTGATTTGGTCGCAGCATGATCAAAATGAATATGCCAGCCAGCTGGATCATCTTGGGATGTCTGAAATGGCGCAGGAATATGTCACGAGCAGTTCGCGAAGTGTGACGAAGGCGGTGGCTGAGCTTGAGAAAACCGATTTTTCCGGTTACCAGGTACAGTTTGTGACGAAACAGCTGGTTTACGTGTATCAGCGCGGGTCGGTCGCGAGTCTTCCGGTGGAAACCGGGCAATGGTTTTCAACGGGGGATTTTGCCTCAAGTCTGCCCGTGGCGGTGGTCGGCCATGATTTAGCAGATAAGCTTTATACCGGCAGTAATAATCAACGTTATCTGAGTGTTAACGGCCAGTACATTCCGGTCATGGGGACAGTTGGAACGCGCAAGGGTAGTCCCCTTAACAAGGCAGTTTTCCTGAATGCCTCGCCGAGTATGGCGAATGAAGGTCTGACCTTGAAGCACGTTAAAATTTATGTTGATGGCGCCAATCAGCATAGTAAGGCACTGAAGACAATTTTACGGGCAAGTCGTGTCCATCGCGTTCATTTTAGCGACAGCGATGCGGCTAGCTGGTGGCGCGCTTATGGGCAAACTGCTTTATTCTGTGTGTTACTGCTAATGGGAGCAGGAATCTTAAGTTTATTGATGGTCACATTGATCGGGCCGTTACAAACATCCGGTTTGGAGATCAACATGCGCGCCAGATACTTACGCGGTGTTTTGTCCAGTTGTGCCAGTCATGTGGGCATCAGTCTGTTTCTCGGCGGCTTGTTTGCCAATTGGTGGTTCTACTTCACCACCCGGACCAATATCTGGAGTTTTCTGGTTATTTTAACGATCGCCACTATTATTTTCCTGCGTTACTTAATTCGCAGAAAGGATCGAACAAGTGCAACTACCTGAAGCTTTTAAAGAAAAATATACTCGTTTATTAGGCGCAGATGCGGCGGCTTTTTTGGCCAGCTTTGATGCAGCACCGGTGAGTGGCTTCCGGCGCGATCCTGTTAAACCCTGGCCGCTGGATGAAGCAACGGATGATCCTGTTCCTTGGAGTCCTTGGGGATATTATGGCAAAATTGCCGGCAATGACATTGATCACGTTGCCGGTCTGGTTTACAGCCAGGAACCCAGCGCTCAGTTTGTGGGCACGGTCGCTGCGCCACAAGCAGGTGAACGGGTTCTTGATCTTTGCGCTGCTCCCGGCGGTAAGTCGACGCAACTGGCCAGTTATCTGGGCGATACCGGCCTGCTTGTCAGCAATGAGATCAACCCGGCCCGCTCCAAGGTGCTATCAGGCAATCTCGAGCGCTGGGGCAGCCAAAACATTCTGGTGACCAATAATGATCCTGATACGCTGGCGAAGGCCTGGCCGCAAACGTTTGACCGGATTTTGGTTGATGCACCATGTTCGGGTGAAGGGATGTTTCGCAAAGATCCGGACGCGGTTCAATATTGGCATCGCGATTATCCGGCCGAATGCGCTGCCAGACAGAAGCAGATTCTGCAAGCGGCCGTTAAAATGCTGCAACCCAGCGGCGAGTTGATTTATTCGACATGTACCTTCAGCCCGGAAGAAGATGAGCAAATCATCGCATGGTTATTGACAAACTATGACATGACGCTTGAGCCCATCAAAACCTATCCAGGAATGGAAGCCGGGCGACCGGAATGGGCCGATGGCAACCAAGAGTTAGCCAAAGCGGTACGCTTGTTCCCGCATCGGCTGCGCGGTGAAGGTCATTTTGTGGCTAAATTACGCCTAGCTGGCGAAAAAACGGTGCACACTCCTGCAGCGGCTTCGGTCAAACCTTTGGCTAAGCCGGCAATGGATGAGGTCCGCGACTTTTTTGCGACCAGTTTAAATCAGCCGTTAACCGGGCAATTCTATCGTCACGGTGATTTCTTGTCATTGCTGCCAGCAACCATGCTGCCGTTTGACCGGGTGAAAGTGGTGCGGGCAGGTTTGGAACTTGGCAGTTTTCGCAAAAAACGTTTCGAACCCAGCCATAGTTTGGCGACCGCGTTATCGCCAAATACGTTTCAGACCGTCATCGAGGTCGATCAGGATGGTTATGCCCGCTATCGCCATGGTGAAACCTTACCGACAATCGCCACTGGTAAGCGATTTGTGTTACTCACGTTTGAACACAAACCGTTTGCGATCGGCAAATTGGTCAATGGCACCATCAAAAACTTTTATCCAAAAGGGCTGCGCGTTTAGCCATTAAAGGGTATTAAAAAAGATGATCCAAGAGTGCGACTTTTGACTCTTAGATCATCTTTTTTGTCGGTCCTACTGCTGTTAACGGTCAAATCGCCGGCAAATTGCGAGCACGGCGATAATGCTCCAGCTCGGTGCCGAGAAGGGCGGGAGCAATTTGCAAAGCTTGCCAGTTTGTGACGCCAAGCAATGCATAGAGTTGCCGGATCTGGTGTAGGAACTCCTGAAAATAAGCGAGCGTTGCGGTATAGCCGGTTTGGATCAAATGATGAAGCACAAGTCCGCTAATCCCGACCGCGTGGGCACCTAACCGCTGCGCTTTGACCACGTCTAGCGGCGAACGAACACCACCGGTCGCCAGAATCGTCAGCGGCAAGCCACGGGCCTCAAGTAGCGATTCAGCTGTCGTCTGACCCCAGTCCCGCATATACGCAAAGTCCTGCTGCGGCCGGCGCGCATTTTCAATAACGGCGAAATTGGTGCCGCCGCGACCGCCTAAGTCGACATAGCGGATACCCAACTGTTGCAAAGTCTGCAAGTCTTCACGAATGAACCCGTTACCGACTTCTTTTGCCACCACCGGAACGGAGACTCCCGCTGCAATCGCTTGAATGTTGTCCTGCCATAAAAAGTCGCGATCACCTTCAGGCATAACAACTTCCTGCGCCGCATTCAAATGCACCTCCAGCGCATTCGCGTGCAACATGGCCACTGCCTTCTTGGCTTCGTGTACATCATGACCGGCACCGATGTTAGCGAAAATAAAGCCATCAGGATTGTGCTGCCGTAAGGTCGTGAACGTTGAACTCAACTCGGGATCATGCAAGGCGACGGACTGCGATCCACTGGCAATCGCAACATCCAGCGCATTGGCTAATTGACCGAGTTGGGCATTCAATTTACCGGTTTGTGGCGAACCGCCAGTCATCGCGTTAATATAAATCGGCCAGCGCCAACCAAAAGGTAACGGGGGCGTCAGATCAACATCAGCTAAGGCCGTTTCCGGAAGCGCACGATGAAGCAGCCGGATTTGATCAAACCCGGCATTAGCATCGGCCTTGAAATATTTTTCCGCCAAGAAGACGTGCTCATCCTTGCGATGTGATTGCTGACTCTGTGTCATCAAACTGCTCCTTTGTAATCACTTGAGCGTCTGGGCCAATTTTAGTGCTGAGGATGCGATCACCGAAAGCCAGACGCAATGCGGTCATGAGCACATCCACATAGGGTGCCGTTGTGAGAATTTTGACATTAGGTCCCGCATCCATGGTGACAAAGGCCGGAATACCGAGTCGGCGCTGTTCCTGCACCAATTGCCAGGCGCGTAAGGTTTCTGGCAGAAAATAGGTAAATGGCGGCTCTTCAGCCATGATCGCAGCGTGCATACGCATACTGGACAATTCGGTGAGCGCGCCGATCGTGGCAAAATCGTCTTCAGCCAACGCCGTGATCATGGGACTTATCAAAGTTTCGTTAGCCTCCACCCAGGCCTGGTAATAAGGGCTGGTTGCAGCGGTATTAGCCATGCCGGTGCGGGAACTGACCGCTTTTTTCTGATCCGAAACAGTGACAACCAACATGCGTAACGGCAAGGTCGGCTGAATCGCCAAGGGTTCGGCAAATGAAGAGGCATCGTCAAAACCGCGATGCCAGATGACGGCGCCGCCAAAAATCGATCGGGTTGCCGAGCCGGATCCACGCCGGGCCAAGCGCGATAAGTCGATCGGGGATAAATTTAACCCAGCGGCACGACTGGCGGCCAGTGCCAGTGCCGCAAATGCCGAGGCAGAACTGGCCAAACCGGCAGCAGTCGGTACGTGGTTCAACGAGCTCACCCGGGCGCGGGTTTTAATATTGGCTAACTTCCGGACGTGATCCAAAAACCGGCTGACAGCGACTGGCGATTGTGGTTGATCATTGAGGACAAACTGATCTTCTGAAAGTGTTGAATCAAACGTCACCGCTGTATCTGTATAAAAATCGTTCAGCGTCAGGGAAATGCTGCTCGTTGCCGGCAACATAAGCTTCTTGTCAGCTTTACCCCAGTATTTAATGAGCGCAATATTCGTATGCGCACGTGCGTAAGTTGTCATAGGTGCCTCATTTCGTTTCAAAGTGATATTCCCAGACTTTGACCGCATTAGCTGCTTTAAGCGCCTGAATAATCGTCGGCGCCTGGTCTTCAGCAGCAAGGGCAATCATACAGCCGCCCATGCCGGAGCCGGTTAATTTAGCCCCATATGCGCCATGATCGATGGCGACATTAATCAATCGATCCAGCTCCGGACTGCTGACACCAAGTGCCGCCAGATCTGACTGATCGCGATTCAATAGTTGCCCTAACGTGATGATATCATCCTGCGCCAAAGCTAATGCTGCCTGGCGAACCGCGGTGCCGATGTCCGTAATAAGCGGTCGATAAACTTTAGGCGCCTGTTTAAGCTTTTGCGCGACAAGATCAACCGCGACTTTGGTTTGACCCGCAATGCCGGTATCAGCAATGAGCAAAACACCATTCCGCGGCATCATGATTGACCGCAATGATTTGCCCCGAACAAACCACTGCGGCTTTTCGGCACTAGCCGTTGCTGCATCTAAGCCGCTGGGATTGCCATGTAGCGCTTTTTCGGAAATATCGGCCCAGTTCAACAACGCCGTGCGCGTTAACGGCGTCTGAAACGCATCGTAAAAGGCCCGCACGACCGCCACCGCAGTTGCAGCTGATGATCCCATTCCTCGCTCAGATGGCAAGGCACTAGTAATGGTGAGGTGAAAACCTTGCTTACTGGCATCGAAGAACACAAGCAACCGGCGAATCAGCATGGCAATGCCGGCAAAGTTGGTCAGCTGACCAGCATTCAAATCACCGGTAAAAAAAGCCGACGTCACCTCTTGCCGACCATCAGGCAACGGTGCCACCCGCGCTGACAAGCCGATGCTTTTGACCGGAAGCGCAATAGCGGGTTCCCCATAAACGACCGCGTGCTCCCCAATAAGAATAATTTTTGCGTAACTTTTACCCGTCCCGATTTCCATATAAACACCTCGTTAATATTCTTTACTTATGATAGCGCAAACGCCGATCGGACACTACTTAGTTATGCTAGACTAAAGCATAAGTCATCATCACCATTGATTGAAACTTGAGGAGGCACAGCATGGGGCTGCAGTTTATTTTAGGTGACGCAACAAGGGATCATGCTCAAACCATGGCAGCCATGATCCAGGAACAACTCGCTGCTGATCCGCAAAATCAGATTTTCTTTTTAGTGCCGAACCATATTAAATTCGAAGCAGAAATCGATCTTCTCAAACGCTTGCGCCAATTGCAACAGGGTGAGGCGGATGCGTACGCTCAGAGTCGGGTGCAGGTACTGTCATTTTCGCGTCTGGCCTGGTTTTATTTGAAAAACACGCCACTTTATCAACAACCACGGCTTGATCAGGCAAGCAATACCATGTTGGTGGCCAAAATTCTGGCTGATCGGCAAGACGACTTGACCATTTATGCCGGTGAAGCGCAACATACCGGTTTCGTGACGCAACTTGCCGATCAATTAAGCGAATTGATGATCGGCCGTATCACTGCCGAAGATCTGATGCATACGGTATCGGCTTTAGCTCCCGGTGATCGGCATCGCGCGAAGTTGCGCGATCTGGGGATCATTCTTGACCAATATGAAGCAGAAATTGGCCCTTATGCCACGACCGCAAGTTTACTGAGTGGCTTGCAGCAAGCCATGCGCACGCAGGACCTAAGCCATACGTTTATCTATCTCAATGATTTTAACGTATTTTCTGCTTCTGAGTCTGCGTTAGTCGAAACCATGCTCGAAACGGCCGCCGAGGTAACGCTCGGGTTAGTGCTGAATAAGCCATATCCGCTTAATCCGCCAGTTGCTCCGAACTTATTTTTGCCCGCCGGTCGACTTTACCAACGGCTTTATCAAAAAGCGAAAACGCTGCATGTTCCGATTCGCCCGGATCAATTTGCGGCACCGCGTCAAATCAGTCGCGGCATGCAACAAGTTGCAAATTGGTGGGAGGCCAATACTGACTTGCAACCATCAACAGCTCCGACTTCTGAAACCGCTGAGCAAATTCATCTGGCCATCGCGACCGATCCGTATCAGGAACTGCGCCATGTGGCTCAGCACATTTATCGCGCAGTTCGGCATGGTGCGCGCTATCGTGATTTCCTGATTTTAGCACGACGATTGGAGCCTTATGCAACCGTGATTCCGGCGATTTTTGCCGAATTTTCGATCCCGCAGTTTACCGATTTGCAACGGCCGATGAAGGACCATCCGCTAGTTGTCTTGATGGAAAGTCTGTTTGCGATTCAAAAACACGATTATCAGTATCAAGATGTCATGCGTCTGCTGCACACGGAGCTATTGTTGCCGGAAGGGATGTCACTGGCCGAATTTCGGGATGCAGTGGACACAACGGATAACCACCTAGTGCGGACGGGCATTGCCGGGAAGCAGCGCTGGACGCAACCAGCTGCATGGCGCTATTTTCAGCGTAATCCTGACGCCGATGACCCGCAGATGGATCCGGAAGCTGCTAAAACCGCGCAGATCAATGCGATTAAAACGTTGATCGCCCAAACCGTCCCAACGTTGCTAAAACAGTGGCAGACCGCAAAAACAGGGGCGGAGGCTGCAGGTGACCTGTATCGTTGGTTGGACGCAAATGGCGTTGTTGATCAACTGCGCGCTTGGCGACAAACTGCCAGTGACGCCGGTGATCTGACTCGCAGCCGCGCCCATGAACAGGCGTGGACCACTTTTACCGCGTTATTGGACAACTATGTCACGATCTTGGGCAGTGCCAAATTTGACCGGGAGCAGTTTCACGAATTGCTGGCCGCGGGATTTGCCAGTGCCACGTACACCCAGATCCCGGCGACCCTTGACGCGGTTGTTATTTCTGAAACCGGATTGGTGCGGCTAGCGAAGGCAAAACATGTATTCGTCATTGGTGCAACCAATACGGCCATGCCGGATGTTCCCACTGATGATGGCGTGTTGAACAGTGAGGAGCGCCAATTGTTGGCTGCTCAATTGCCGGATGATCGCTTCTTGCCTGAACAGGGACCGGCAACGACTTTAGGCGATCCATTTATCAACTACCTGGGCTTCATGGCAGCGTCAGACGAATTGACGTTAAGCTATCCGGTTCAAAACGCCCAGGAAAACAGCGAAAATCAGGCCTCACCTTATTTTCAGCAAATGGGAAATGCACTGCACCTAACGCCAACCGCCTGGGCGCCGGTTTCGCTGACAACGCCAGTCGAAACCGTTTTAGGCAGTCCGCGGGCAATGTTGAGTGACTTTGTGCGCGCTGCTGGTGATGCCCAACAACAAAAGCTGCCATTGGGTCAAGCGTGGCAAAGCGTTTTGGCGGCGTTGAAACAAACCGATTTAGCAACGTTATCCCGACGCCTCGCTGGGAGTCTCACTTATCAGAATGACCCGGGGCAACTTGATCCGGATTTAGCTATCCAACTTTACGGGCGGGACATGAATGTGTCGGTTTCCCGGCTTGAAACTTACTATCTGAACCACTTTGAATATTTTCTCAAGTACGGCTTGCTCCTGCAACCGCGCCCGGAATTCGAACTTTCACCAGCCGACACCGGCAGTCTGTTTCATGCGGTGCTGGATCGCTATTTGACCCAACTACGCGAAGAACATGTGGCACTGGCAGACGTTGACCCAGCCGTCATCGCTGCCGCCATTCCGCCACTTGTCGAAGACATTGCCAGCCAGCCGGGCTACGAAATTCTCGGCAGCACGCATCGCATGCTCTATCTGACCAGACGTTTAAGCCGGCTACTGATCCAAGTACTGGTCAACATGCGCCAGCAACAACAACGCAGTGGGTTTCGTCCGATACGCACCGAATTGCAATTTGGACGAATCGGGGACACCAAAGGCTTGCCGGGGTTATCCTGGCCGTTGCCGCATGGTGGCCGCGTTAACGTTCGCGGCAAAATCGATCGCTTAGATGTTTATCGTGAACCGAATGCGCGCCGCTTTATCATTGTTGACTATAAGAGTACCCAGCATCGGTTTAATGACAGTGATGCCTATTACGGGATTGCCTTGCAAATGCTGACGTACATTGAAGCCATGACAAACGTTCCTATCGACCCGCCGTTTGTACCGGCCGGCGCACTGTATTTCCATCTTCAGGATCCAACGCTTCCATACACGCCAACATTGGAACCGGTGATTGAGCGGCTCAAGAAATTCAAATATCTGGGTTTTCTGGTTGCCAATCATGGTGACGAACTCTCCGCGGTCGATCGCACGATTTCACCCGAAAGTGGCGGCGCCAGCGAAGTTGCTCCGTTAGGGTTTAAAAAGGATGGCAGCTTCAACCGTAGCCAGTCGAATATTTTAACGCCCGATGATTTACGCGCTTACTTGGCACACAATCAAGCACTGATCATCGACGCTGCCACTCAAATTCTCTCCGGCAATATTGACCTGGCACCTTTCCAATACGGTCAATCCTCAGAAGTCGTCAGCCGCAGTGATTACCAAAGCATCATGCTTTTTGATCCGGCAACCGGCTTTGATCATTATCATCATGTTCCTAAATTAAAACGGAAAGATGTCGTCAATCGCCTCACAACGGACCCTAAGCAGACACCAGATTCTCAAAAGGAGACACCGCAATCATGACAAAATTTACTTCGTCTCAACAGGCAGCGATCGATCATCATGGCCATGATGTGCTGGTTTCTGCTTCTGCCGGTAGCGGCAAAACGACGGTGTTAGTTGAACGGATTATTCAGAAGATCCTCAAACAGCATGCCGATATCACCAGAATGTTGATCGTCACTTTTACCCGCGCAGCAACCGCCGAAATGCGAACCAAAATTCAATCAGCTTTAAAACAGACACTGACGCAAAAACGGCACGAACTCAATGCCGAAGATCGCCGCCATTTAGCCAATCAGATTGCGATGGTGAATGCGGCCAAAATCAGTACTTTGGATGCTTTTAGCCTGCAAATTGTCCAAACCTACTATTACGTCATCGATCTTGATCCCGGTTTTCGGTTACTCACGGATGAAACGGAACGTTACATGTTGCAGGAACGCGTCTGGAATGACTTACGCGAGCAATTCTATGCTGGTGACGATGCCACCGCTTTTGAACAGTTAACGGCTAATTTTAGCGGTGATCGTGATGACAGCGGCCTTCAGGACTTGATGTTTGAATTGATGCGTCAAGCAGCGGCGACGACCGATCCTGAAGCCTATTTGCGTCAATTAGCCGAACCGTATGCACCCGAGGCATGGGAGCAAACCTTCAACACCCAGATCTGGCCGCGGATGAAACAAAAATTACTGCAAATCACCACAGATCTCACCCAAGCAGCAGCACTGGCCGATCAATTACCCAACCCGATCTGGCAGCGCCAAATCGAAGCTGATCTGGCGCCACTGCAACATTTATTGGAAAATGCCGCCCCGACTTATGACACGGTCCGCGCCGTTTTGGCTGATCATCAATTTGAAACATGGTCGAGCGCCAGGAAAGGGCTTGATGATAATGATAAAGCAACCAAAAAAGCGGCTAAACAATTACGTGACGCGGCCAAAACCACGTGGCAAAAACAAGTCGCGCCGGAATTTGCGCTGACAGGTGAACAAATCAAGGATCTGCTGCAGACGGTTCAGCCAATGATGCAAATGCTGACAAAAGTAGCGCTACAGTTTTTGGCGGCCTTAACTGCTGAAAAAGCAGATCGTCATGTCCAGAATTATAGCGACATCGCCCACAACGCGTTGCGGATTCTGCAGCAACAAGATCCCCAAACCGGTGCACCGATTGCCGAGAATTATCGTGCTAGCTTCGATGAAGTGATGGTCGATGAATATCAGGATATCAGTCCACTGCAGGAAGCATTACTAGCAGCTGTCAGCACAACTGACCCCGGTGACCGCTTCATGGTAGGGGATGTTAAGCAAAGCATCTATGGCTTTCGGTTAGCCGATCCGCAACTCTTCATTCATAAATACCAATCTTTTGCCGATCAGCCCAGTGATCCTGCCGCTCCCGAACGGATTATTTTGGCAGAGAACTTCCGCTCAACCAAGAACGTATTGGCATTCACCAATCTCATTTTCAGCCAGATCATGGATCCCGAGGTAGGGGACTTAAGCTACGATGATCGCGCCGCTTTGAAGTATGGGGCCGTGGATTACGGCGACTGCCATCCGGCGGTCAAAATGCTGTTATACAGCAAGGCCACCTCAGATGAGGATGACGAGAGTACTGATGCACCTGATTTGCCTGAAAGTGTAGACGATGATGAGCCTTTAGATGTCGCGACCGGTCAAACCCAAATGGTCATCGCCGAAATTCAACGGTTGGTTGAGGATCCGGAGGCGAAGTTATGGGACCGGGCGAATCAAACTTACCGTCGGATCCATTATCGTGACATCACCTTGTTAACCCGCCAAACCACGCAAAACAGTCTGATCCAGACACAGTTTGCTGCAGCCGGCGTGCCGCTGTTCGTGGCAGATACGAAGAACTTCTTTAAAACCACTGAATTGATGGTCATGCTTGCGTTGCTTAAGATTATTGACAACCCCAAGCAGGATATTCCATTAGTTGCGGTTTTGCGTTCGCCAATTGTCGGACTGTCAGCGGATCAACTAGCGCTCATTCGCCTAGCAGCCAAACAGGTTCCTTACTATGATGCGGTCACTGCCTTTTTGGCTGCGACACCATCCACGCCGCTAGCCAAGCAAACGCACGCAACACTCATACAATTTTTCCAGCAATTAAAGCATTTTCGCGACCTTGCGCGGGAAAATGATCTTGTGACCTTGCTATGGGCGATTTATCAAGAAACCGGTTTTCTCGATTATGTCGGTGGAACCCCCGGTGGCAGTCAACGTCAGGCCAATTTGCAAGCCTTGATTGACCGGGCCCAAACGTATGAATCAGGCGGATTTAAGGGCCTGTTTGCCTTTATTCATTTCATCACCCTCATGCAGAAACAGGATCAGGATCTCGCCACACCTGCCCAAGTCGATCCGGATCAAGACGCGGTTAGGTTAATGACGATTCATAAAAGTAAGGGCCTCGAATTCCCGGTCGTTTTTGTCATGCAAACCAATAAACATTTTAATCGACGTGATCAACGCGGCGCGGCCATTTTGACCAAAAATGGCATCGGCGTTAAATGGGTGGATCCGGAAACCCGGGTTGAATACGAATTACCGCAGTATCAGGCCGCAAAAGCCGCCCGCCAAAATCAGACGCTTGCTGAAGAAATGCGGCTGCTGTATGTCGCCTTAACCCGAGCACAGCAACGGCTATATGTTGTTGGGGCAACGATGAGCGGACAACAACTCACATCTGCCGACAAAACGGTGGCAAGATGGGCTAAAGAAGCAGAAAGCGAAGAACTGGTACTGGCTCCCCAAGTTCGCAGCGCGGCGACGAATTACCTGGATTGGATCGGTCCGGCACTGATTCGTCATCCCCAAGTCAAAGGTTTAGCCGAAACTACCGTAAAGCCTGCTCTCATCGGTGATTCAACCGAATTTGCCATTGAAATCGAGGTTAATCCGCAAGTCAAACCGGCGGCCACCGCTACAAAATCAGCTCCGGCTGAAGCGCCGTCACTCGACTTAAACAGCTGGTTCAAGCAGCAGTATCCATTTCAGGCCGCTACCACCACTGCAGGCTTCCAAAGTGTCTCGGAAATTAAACGCGCCTTTGATGACCCAGATACGATGGAACTGGTGAGTGCCGATCGGTTTTTGGGACCCCAACCGCCGCTGGGAGATTTAGCCGCACCGGTATTTCTAACCCAATCATCAGGTGGCGTCAGTGCAACTGCTGTCGGCACGGCTACCCATTTGTTGTTGCAACTGGTAGACCTGACCCAACCGGTGACGCATACAAGTCTTGATGAACTACGGCGCCATCTGATAACCACGGGCGCTATCCCTAAGGAAGTAGCCGCCCGCATTGATTTATCCGCACTAGTGCGCTTTTTTGCGACTGACTTGGGTCGCCTGTTGCAAGCCAAACCGCAGCAAGTTCATCGGGAAGTGCCATTTTCCATGTTGTTGCCAGCGGATCGTTTATTCGAAGGTTTGAAAGATGATCCCGGCGAAGACGTCTTGATTCACGGGATTATTGACGGTTTCGTCAGTGATGCTGAAGGGGTGACGCTTTTTGATTATAAAACGGATCACGAACCTAATCCTGAAGTATTAGTTGCGCGTTATCGCGGTCAGCTGAACCTTTATGCACAGGCATTGACCCGGCTGCAACCCAAACCGGTTAATCATCGTTATCTGGTTTTGTTGCGAACCGGTACGATTGTTGATTTGGTGGCGAACCCCATCGGGAAATAGTATGATAGACGCAGTATGTTTAGACGGGAATGGATAAGAATTTATGAATGCTGACACCACGTTTGCTGTGGTCGATCTGGAAACAACCGGCACCAGCGTCAAAGATGGCGACCGGATGATTCAGTTCGGATGCGCCTTGTTGCGCCATGGCAAAATCATTCAAACAATTTCACAAATGGTTAATCCTGATCGCTCGGTGCCGCAGACCATTCAACGGTTGACAGGGATTAATCCCGATCGGTTAGTCGCAGCACCGTATTTTGACGAAGTGGCACCGGTTTTACACGACTTGCTGACAAACACGGTTTTTGTTGCGCACAACGTGAATTTCGATTATCCATTTTTGAATGCGGAATTTGAACGGGTCGGCTTGCCAAAATTGCAGTTGGAGGCTATTGATACCGTTGAACTGGCGCAGGTTCTACTGCCGGAAATCAGCAGTTTTCGCCTGAGTGATTTAACCGCGTATCTGGCCATTCAACACGATAATCCACATCAAGCCGACAGTGACGCGATCAGCACCGGCAAATTGCTATTACAATTAACCAAACGATTTCAGGAACTGCCAACTCCGACCCAGCAGGCACTCATTCAGCATCGCGGCGGATTTATTCGCGAAACCGGCGATTACCTCAACCTGATTGCGACACCGCCGAATCCGCTTAAAAAAGCCTACGTTCAAGTCGGCTCGTTGGTGCTGCGGCGGCCCGTGACACCGACGACCGATTTTGCACTATCAGGCGCTTATCCGGCAACCGACTTAGCCAAAAAGCATCTGTTGCAACCGCGTTATCGGTTTCGCAAGGCACAAGCCAAAATGATGGATGCCATCTTTGCCCATACACATCAACCTGAGCAACCGTTATTTGTAGAAGCCGGGACAGGGTTAGGGAAGACATTAGGCTATCTCTTACCTTATGCTTACGCTGCAACCCCCGAGCACAAACTGGTTATTGCAACGCCAACTTTAGTTTTGCAAACCCAGCTCATGCAGAAAGCCATTCCGGCCCTCAACGACTTGCTAGGGCGCACGGTGCCAAGTGTGGAAGTTAAAAGCCCGCAGCATTATCTGGATCTAAATAAATTTGCTGCCAGCCTGCATCAGGAAGCACCGACACGGCAAACCCAGTTACTGCAAATGAAATTGTTGGTTTGGCTGACTCAGACAACGACAGGTGATTTGGACGAATTGCATCTGACGACATATCGTGCGCCGTTGTTTTTGCAGATTCGGCACACCGGCGATGTCGGTACGCCGTTTACCAATCCGTTTTACACGTTGGATTTTTATCGACGTCTGCAAACGGCCACGGACGCAGCGGTAATTGTGGTCACGAATCATGCCTTTCTTGCGCGCCATGTCGAGCAACTTGCAGGTGGACAGCCATTTTTGGTGGTGGATGAAGCACAGCATTTCGCGGATAACACCGCAGCAGCGTTCGCCCAACATATGGCGTTAGGCCATTTGCGTCGTCAGTTGCGCCATCTATGGCAGTTAAGCGATCCGGATGAATCTCACTCCTTAGTTGCGGTCTATCAAAGCGAGCCGGCGATGCAAATGGTTCTGCGACAACTACATCAGTTAACGGAAACGGCGCAAACAACCGTCACCACTTTGCAGCAAGACATCTACCGGCACTTTTTCCACGGTAAAACGACGGCGATGTCTGGTTTTGTCAATTTAAGTTTGGATCCGGCCGCCGTCGACTGGCTGCGTGAAACTCAGTCGGATAAGGTTAAACTATTAATCAAAGTCATTGGTCGGCTGACAGTGACGGCAGGTAAACTGACGGCTGATTTTAATCAACGGCCACGGTTCTTTTTAAAAAGTGACGGTCAACGTTTTCAGGCACTAGCAGCATTGCGCATGAGTTTGGCTGATCAACGCAATCGGCTGCAGGAAATGCTTCGACGATTGCCGGAGCTAATCAACGGCCGGGCTGCCGTTGCGTCAATTACCTTGAGCCAGGTGAAGGATGTGGCAAGCTTAGGCTTAAGTTGGGATGTTTTTCAGGTTGGGGCAGCGGTGCAACAGTTACTTCGTCAATTTACGGCACCGGTTTTCGTCGGCGCAACGTTGACGGCTGCCCGCTCCTTTGATTTTTTGACCCGGCAACTAGGCTACGGCGAGCTCCCCGAAACGAGTTTTCTGAAACTCCGCAGTCCGTTTCATTATCGTGACCAAGCCAAGGTGT
This sequence comes from Lacticaseibacillus huelsenbergensis, assembly GCF_029726355.1. Lineage (NCBI taxonomy): Bacteria > Bacillati > Bacillota > Bacilli > Lactobacillales > Lactobacillaceae > Lacticaseibacillus > Lacticaseibacillus huelsenbergensis. The sequence continues at coordinate 2,755,169 of NZ_CP120687.1, read as the reverse complement.
TGGTTGCGACAGATGCGCCAAACGCCAGTGAGGTGTCAGCATCAGCCTATGCGGACTACCTTGCTCAGGCAATTGAGCTACTTGCTGATAATCGCCATCAAACCATTGTGTTATTCAACTCTTTGGCGGTGATCGAGGACGTTTATCAACGACTGATCCATCGCCCCATTGCCGACCACAAAGAACTGTTGGCACAAGGCGTGACCGGCTCGGCGGAAAAGATTGCCAAGCGCTTTGCAGTCGGCGAGCAGAGTCTATTATTAGGCGCAGCCAGCTTTTTTGAAGGCATCGACTATCCGGATCGACTACTCGAAATGGTCATCTTGACTCGGTTACCGTTTGACGCACCGGAAGCACCCATCACCAAAGCCCGTTATGCCCAAATTAAAGCCAGTGGCGGCGATCCATTCACCGACGATGCACTGCCACGAGCAACGCTTCGCTTACGTCAAAGCTTCGGCCGCCTCATCCGTACCGAAACCGACCGCGGTGCTTTCGTCATCTTGGATCCGCGCTTCATCACTACGCAATACGGTAAAAAGATGCAAAAATCCTTACCGAATATTAAACCCATGACCATGCCTCTAAACGATATGCCAGAGTATGTCAAAATGTGGCTAAGAGCGTGAACCGGCGCGCTTAGGAGTCGGAGTGTAAGTGGCCTTGGGCGTGATGGCCCGGGCTTAGGCCATTGCGACCAAGGTCCTTACACTCCGACTCCTGCGCCGGTGATCGCGTTTCAGCAGCATCGGCCAACCTTATACTTACAACTCACTCACCCAACAAAGGAGGGAACAATCCATGCGGCGTCACCGACGTTTTGATTGGCTTAAATTTTCCTTGATCAGCGGCCTCATCATTCTCATCATCGCGGTTATCGGTATTTATGCCAAAAGTATCTCGCCTTATCAGCAATTACGCAGCCAAGCTGAACGAATTGCCACCAATCGGGCCGACCTGAAAACGATTAACGGCTTTTGGTGGTATAACCGCGATAAAAGCTACCTAAGCGTTGCCGGACGAACGCAAAAAAATAAGTCCGTCTACGTCGTTATTCAGAAAAAAACCGGCAAAGTCGACATTTTAAACCAAAAATCCGGTATCACCCGGCAACAGGCGATCCAACAAGCGACAAGTGATAACAACCCGAAGAAGATTTTAAACGCTTCCTTAGGTAAACGTGGCTCGGAATTCGTTTGGGATATTGGCTATCTGTCAAAGTCTGGTAAACTGAATTACGTGACGTACAGTTTTCGCAGCGGCGAACAGCTGAACGCGATCAAAAATCTATAAATTAGCATGATTCGACATCCTGAGTGGTGTCGACACTGTAGGAGGCGCCCTCGTGCATTTAGCAAAAAGAATCCTCAACGTTGCACCGTCCGCGACATTAGCATTAAGTAATCAGACTAAGGAACTGAAGGCGAAAGGCGCCGATGTGATTGACTTATCGATCGGTCAGCCGGATTTTCCGACCCCTAAAGCCATCGATGACGCGGCAGTTGCTGCCATTCAAGCCGGCAATGCTAGCTTCTATACAGCAGCAACCGGTATTCCGGAATTAAAACAAGCCATCAGCGATCGGATTTTTGCCCAGGATGGGGTCCGCTATCCGGCGCGCCAGATTGTTGCGACTACTGGAGCAAAGTTTGCTTTATACGCCTTATTCCAGATTTATTTAAACCCAGGCGATGAGGTGTTGATTCCGGTTCCGTATTGGGTTTCCTATGAGGAACAGATTAAATTAGCCAGCGGCATCCCACACTTGGTCATGCCAGCAGTTGGCCATAAAGTCAGCGTTGATGATCTTGAAGCTGCGCGAACGGACAAAACGCGCGCGTTGATCATCAATTCGCCGCAAAACCCAAGCGGTGTCGTCTATAATCGCACCGAATTGACTTTAATCGGCAACTGGGCCTTAAAACATCACATTCTGGTAGTCACTGATGATATTTATCGGGATCTGATTTACAATGGCACATCCTATACATCCATGATCAGTATTGATCCTGACATTGCAGATAATACGGTTTTAATTTCAGGCGTTTCCAAATCTTATGCCATGACCGGGTGGCGAATCGGCTATGCGGCCGGTCCGGAAAAGCTCATGCAAGCCATGGCAACCTTCATCAGCCATACCACCTCTAATCCTGCAGCCGTCTCCGAATACGCTGCTGTAGCGGCGCTTACCGGTGATCAGAGCGTTGTCGAAAAGATGCGTCAAGCGTTTGAAGAGCGCCTCAATCTGTTCTATGATCTGTTGGCCGAAATTCCGGGATTTGATATGGGCGAGAAGCCACAAGGGGCCTTTTACCTTTTCCCGAATATTAAGCGGGCAGCGCAATTAAGCCATTATGGCACCGTTGATGATTTTATCAGCGCTCTGTTGAATGAAACCGGGGTTGCGATTGTTCCGGGGCGCGCCTTTGGGATGCCGGATCATGCGCGCATCAGTTATTGTAAAGATCTTAACAGTCTGCGCGAAGCAGCGCGGCGCATTCAGGAATTTGTCCGGAAATAATTTTATATTTTTAAAGTGGGGAGTTAAGGCATGACCGAAAAGATTCGCATCATTGATGCAAAGGAACATGTAAACGAAGAAGTAAAAATTGGCGCGTGGTTGACTGACAAACGAAGCTCTGGCAAGATTGCTTTTCTTCAGTTACGCGATGGCTCGGCGTATTTTCAAGGCGTTGTTTCTAAAGCTGACGTCTCAGATGAAGTGTTTAAACTCGCCAAAGAGCTGCGCCAAGAGTCCAGCATGTGGATCACCGGCGTCATTCATCAAGACAGCCGCAGTCATTTTGGCTACGAAATTGAAGTGCGCGATATCGAACTTGTCGGCGACTCTGCAGATTATCCGATTACCCCTAAGGAACACGGGATTGAGTTTTTACTGGATCACCGGCATCTTTGGTTACGGTCCAAACGCCAATTTGCCATTCAACAAATTCGTAACGAAATGATCCGTGCGACCTTTGAATTCTTCAACAACGAAGGCTTTATCAAAATGGATCCGCCAATTCTGACTGATTCAGCACCTGAAGGAACGACGGAATTGTTCGAGACCGATTACTTTGATAAGAAAGCTTATCTCAGTCAGTCCGGCCAGCTGTATGCCGAAGCAGGTGCTATGGCTTATGGTAAAGTCTTCACTTGCGGTCCTGTGTTCCGGGCGGAAAAGAGCAAGACCCGCCGTCATTTGACCGAATTTTGGATGATCGAACCGGAAATGGCCTTTTGTCATCAGGAAGAAAGCCTCAAGGTTCAGGAACGTTACGTTGCTTACTTAGTTCAGGCGGTGTTGGACAACTGCAGTTATCCGCTGCATTTGCTCGGTCGCGATCCTGAAGTCCTCAAACAATACACCAAGCTCCCATACCCACGCATCAGCTATAAAAAAGCGATCGAAATGCTGCAGGATGCCGGAATGAATGTGAAGTATGGTGATGATTTTGGTTCGCCTGAAGAAACCTACCTGTCTGACCAATTCGATCAGCCGGTGTTTGTTTTGAATTATCCGAAAAACATCAAGCCGTTTTATATGTTGACGGATCCGGATGACCCGCAGCAATATGTCTGTGCCGATATGCTGGCACCTGAAGGTTATGGTGAAATCATTGGCGGTTCCGAACGTGAAACCGATTATGACACATTAAAGGCTGCCATCGAAAAAGCCGGGCTTGATTTGGATGAATACGAATGGTACCTAGACTTGCGCAAGTATGGATCCGTGCCGCATTCCGGTTTTGGTTTGGGTCTGGAGCGGGCAATTACCTGGATCTGCAAGCTGGATCACTTACGCGAAGCCATTCCATTCCCACGCATGATCAATCGTTTGAAGCCGTAATGGCACGCAAAAGTCGGACGCCAACGCGCCGGCTTTTTTTGGAGGGTCACAAGAATGACTGATTTAAGGACTTATACTGAAGCAGGACAGTTCAGTGTCTCGAACCTGCTGTTTGACCATTATCCAGCATTGGGGCTGACACAGACCGAATTTCTGACGTATCTTTTTTTGGACCAATGGCAATCCGAGCATCATCAGGCACCGGATCTCAAAGCATTAGCCAACCAGATGAATGTCGCACCTAACGCGATTTACACAGCCATTGAAACCTTGATTCAAAAAAAAGCGATCGTGCTGGAAAGCGTTCCTGACAATCAAGGGCGGATGCGTGATTACTATGATCTCAGTCCGCTACTTGCAAAAATTCCGAATAGCGGCCAAACCGCCAGCACGGCGATGACGCAACCAAATGCCGATGCCCAGACAAACGTTTTCAACCAAATCGAAATTGAATTTGGCCGGCCGCTTTCCCCGATTGAGCAGGAAACCATTCGGGATTGGTTGACCACTGATCATTATCTGCCGGAGGTCATTTTGTTGGCATTACGCGAGGCGGTTTTGAATTCGGCGTACTCATTAAAATATATGGATCGCATTTTGCTAAACTGGGAACGCCGCCATCTCAAAACCGCGCAACAAGTCCAAGCTGACATTAAGCGGCATCAGGAGCTTTAGATTCACCATCAAATCAGATCAGATCATACTTTCATCGGGTAAAAGCGGTGAAAGCCAACTAGGAGGCGCATTCATGACTGACGTAGAGGCTAGGCAATTGTTTAACCAAATCATGGCACTATATCCTGATCCCGAACCGACATTGCACGCAGCGAACCCTTTTGAAATTCTGGTTGCGGTGATGCTGTCGGCGCAAACGACAGATATTGCCGTCAATGCTGTCACCCCGGCATTGTTTGCGGCTTATCCAACTCCGGAAGCAATGGCCGCTGCGCCGGTGACGGATATTGCCGAAAAAATCAGCCGACTCGGGTTGTACCGGACGAAAGCAGCCCATTTAAAGGCATTAAGTGCCATTTTGGTTCAGTCATATGGCGGCAAGGTTCCAGCTGACGCAGCTGATTTGGTTAAGCTGCCAGGGGTCGGCAAGAAAACGGCGACAGTCGTACTTAGCGATGCGTTCGGCATTCCTGGCGTGGCCGTCGATACACATGTCAGTCGGATTGTGAAGGGGTTGGGATTAGTTTCGCCTAAGGCCACACCAGTTCAGATTCAGAAGCGACTGGAAGCATTAATGCCGAAGTCTACCTGGATCAAGTTGCACCGCAGCCTGATTCGTTTTGGTCGCGAGCATTTACGCGCCCGCGACCCAAAAATACCGGCCGGTTCCGAATGGTCATTTTTAGCACAGCATTACGCGCCGCTTAAGGAGGCAGCTAAGCATTGACAGATAAAATTGTGCCATCTAAACGAAGGGTTCACCGTGAAAGTTGGGATCATTATTTTCTCGAACTCGCGCAACAAGTTTCGGAACGGTCAACTTGTGAGCGGGCCACGGTTGGCGCTGTTTTAGTGCAGGAGCACCGCATCATTGCCACGGGCTATAATGGCGCCATCAGTGGCGATCCGCATTGTGATGAGGCAGGGCACTTAATGCGTGACGGCCACTGCATTCGCACGATTCACGCAGAGATGAACGCGATTATCCAATGCGCAGCCAACGGTGTCAGTACTCACGGCGCAACCGTTTACGTGAACTTTTTCCCGTGTCTGAATTGCACCAAGGCTTTGATTCAAGCCGGGATTAAGCGCATTGTTTATGCGCATGACTACCGCAATGACCCATATGGTGAAGCGTTGTTAAAACAACATCATTTGGATGTCTTACACTTAGCACCGCAAGATTAACGTTATAGAAAAGGTCCCACTGTTTGATGTGCCTGCATCAAAGTAGTGGGACCTTTTGACATGAAGTGTGAACTCGAAAGAGCCCAAAATCCAATCAAGTTTCCACGTCAAAAAAACTCGACGCCACCGCCAAAACATTTGGCAGTAACGTCGAGCTTTTTAGTATTCAGTCGGCAGTTTAAATGCCTTACTGATTGCCGCTAGAGGAGCCACCACCGCTTGCCGATGAAGGCGTACTATTTGAAGATGATTCTTCTTGTGAAGCCTGCGAGGCACTTGGCGTTGTGACACTCGGTGTGGAAACACTTGATTCAACGCTTTCGGAAACTTCACTGCTTGAGCTTTCATCACTAGCCCGTGACGAAGATGATTCGGAAGTGGCACTTGAGGATGAAGACTCGGCGACCGCTTTGCGACTGCTTGGCCCATGACCGCGGACGTACAGTTCTTTCGTGGTATTACCTGAGCCGCCAGTAATTGCTGTTCCCGGATTGCTGCCTTTTAGAATGTTGTAGGATTCAACCGTATCTGGTTTGGTCCAGTCGCGATTATCCAGATTCTGTGAGGTATAACTCATCAGCGCTTTGTATATTTTCTGCGAGATCTCCTGCTCAGCATAACTAATGCCATGCGACGTCGGTTTATCGTAGCCTGTCCAAACCGAAATGACCCGATTGCGCGTATATCCGGTGAACCAAGCGTCCTTAGCAATTCCCGTTGCGTTTAACGCCGGATTTTGTTTAAGTTCGGCATCGCTGTAATCGGTGGTCCCGGTTTTGCCGGCCTGGTGAAGTCCGGAAATAGCTGCCGCTGTCCCGGTACCCTTAGTCAAGACACCTTTCAGCATATCCGTAATCATATACGCCGTGCTGGACTTCATCGCACGCGTTCCTTGACTATTAAAGGTCTGCGTGTTGCCGTCAGCACTCACAACCTTGTTGACGTAATACGGTTTGTAATACGTGCCGCCGTTCGCAAAAGCGCCATAAGCACCAGCTTCTTGGACGGTGTTAACTGAAGCGCCAATCGCACTTGAGAGGTATTGTTCCGAACTTGGCAAATCAATGCCCAAGCCTTTCAGGAATTTCACGGCGTTGGTCATACCGACAGCGCTCAAAGTTTTGACTGCCGGAATATTCCGTGATTGTTCGAGGGCGGTCCGCATGGAAATCCGGCCTTGATATTTTTTATCCCAGTCATATAAGGAAATACTGGTTCCCGGATACTGGTAAGGTTCATCCAGCATTTGCTCATACGTGGAATAGTTCAGATATTCAATTGCCGGGCCATAATCCATGAGCGGTTTCATGGTTGACCCATTACTGCGGGTGTTTTGCGCCGCGCGGTTATAGGCAAGGCGAACATCGCCGGTTTTACGGCCACCAATCTGTGCCAGCACTTCACCATTATCCGGATCGGTCATGGTAACCCCGGTTTGGAAAGAATCATCAGGGAAGTTCACATAGTCATCGGTATTAACAATGTCATACAACCGGCGCTGAGCACTCATGTCAATATTGGTATAGATATCCAGATTATCAGTATACGGATTTAACCCGGTTTTCTTCTTCACCTCGGCTATCACCTGGGTGAGGTAAGAATCGACAATCTTGTCATTGGTCGTGGTATTAGTTTGCTGCTGTTTCGGCTGCAAGCCATCCGTAATCGGCGTAGCCTTGGCCTTTTTAGCGTCTGCTGCTGTGATCTTCTTGTCCCGCAGCATGGCATCAATAACCGCATTGCGGCGCTGGGTTGCCTTTTGCGGATATTTGTAAGGGTCATAGCCTGCAGGGCTTTGCGGAAGGCCGGCAATAAACGCCGTCTGCGCTAACGTCAGATCTTTGAGCGATTTATTAAAATAAAACTTGGCGCCGGTGCTCATCCCGTACTGACCATAATTCATGAAGACTTTGTTGATGTAGTACTCCAGAATCTGATCCTTACTGTATTTTTGCTGAACCTGCATCGCTAGCCAAGCTTCCTGAGCTTTACGACGTAGGGTTTGGTCAGAAGACTTGGTACTAAAAACAGACAGCTTAATGAGCTGCTGCGTCAAAGTCGAACCACCTTGAAGGCCATCGCTGGTTCCAGTCAGGTTGTTGAAGGCGGCGCCGATGATTCGAACCGGATCAATGCCTAACTTTTCATCGTAAAACCGGCGATCTTCAATCGAAACAACGGCATCTTTCAACCGCTGCGGAATTTCGGAAGCTTTCACGTAATCACGGTTTTCGAGTCCAAGCGTCGTGATCTCATTTCCGCTGCGATCATAAATGGTGCTGGAACCGCCTGATTCCAACTTCGCCTGGGTGACTTCAGGGGCATCTTTGGCATACCAAGAGAACAGGCCCACGCCTGCAATGAACAGGACAAGCAATCCAAGCAATGTCCACTTGAGAATACGCCGCCACAATTTCTTGGGCGGCTTGGGTCCATTAGTGAGTTTATCTTCGCGGCGTCGCGCCATTCGCGACATGTTTTGATTATCAGCCACGCAAATTACCTACTTTCGTTTCGATCAACCAGTCAACGCCGTCAAGAAACGGCACGACCGGTTGCAACTGCGGATGGAGTTCAAATCCGTGTTGAATGATTTTTGTTAAAGGAATCGACTTACGGCCACCGGTGCTCTGGTGATCCCAGCATGCGATTAATCGGCTTGCCGGAAAAACAAAAAGCCGCTTAATTGTCGCAAATCGAATCACAACAAAACAGATCCCGTTTTGCTTCAAGCAACGCCGAAAATGATCAATCTGGTGCTGATGGAAGTTTTTTAGCGGGAAGCTTGTCTTATTCTTGGTTTCCTTGGCCTCAAAGTCAAGGTAATAACCACGATAAACCCCATTATAATCTGTGGTGGAAGGGGTCTTAAAGTAGGCTTCACGAATCACCGCCTGGCTACGTTTGGGGTAGTCGACTTTTACAATTTGCACAGGCGTCGGCTTTTTATACACGACCGCCTTGTCAACACTGCGATAATACTGATTACTGAGATTAAGTTCTTCTTCTAATGTCATCCCACGCCCGCCATAAATCGTTGGGCGCGAAACGGGATCCGGTGATAATTGCGTCCCGTCTTTGTATGGATTACCATTGGGATAACGAATGGTCATGCGATCACACTCCTGGCGCTATTATACCAATATCAACCGCGTTGGCCTAATATTTGGAGGAAAATCATGGCTGGAAAACGATTGTGGATAACCGGATACCGTGCCTATGAACTCAACGTTTTTGGCAATCAGGACCCGAAGCTAAAAGTCCTTAAAACTTCATTAAAAAACACCTTACTTCAGTATCTGGATGAAGGTTTGAACTGGTTGATTACCGGCGGCCAATTAGGCGTTGAGCAGTGGGCAATCGAGGTTGCTTTAACGCTGAAGCCATTGTATCCCGACTTTAAAATTGCGATGATGCTGCCGTTTACGGATTTTGGCTCAAAGTGGAATGAAGCCAATCAGGGACAACTGGCCGCACTACGCCAGCAAGTCGATTTTTCCGATGCAGTTTCGCAGGCGCCGTATCAACGACCGGCACAGTTACAGGGTTATACGCGGTTCATGACCGCACACACGGATGCTGCGGTGATTGTTTACGATCCGGAGTTTCCCGGTAAGCCGCAGTGGGATTACCGCGCTGCCGAAGATATGGCAAAACGGCGTGATTATCCGGTCACGTTGATTACGATGGACGATTTGGAAGACACTGCCCAAGAAATGGCAGAAGCGGAAAATGAGCATTTTCAAAACGATTGAGATATGGTAAGCTTATTGTTAGTCTGGTTCCATGAAAACAATGAGGTGTGTCGGAATGGATAGTAACAAAGAAACAAAATTTAGTATCCAGTACGGACCTAAAGATATTTTGGACAAGAAGTTCAAGAATAAGGTTCGCGGTTATGATCCGGATGAAGTCGATGAATTTTTAGACGGCATCATTCGTGATTATGAAGCTTTTACTAACGAGATTGATCGACTGAAAGAAGAAAATGCAAAGCTGTTTAGTCGGGTCGATGAGCTAACCAAACAGCTGAGTGTTTCCAAGAATGTCAGTGCGCAGACACCGCAAACTAACGCTGCCGCCACAAATTATGATATTCTTAAACGTCTGAGTAATCTGGAGCGTCATGTTTTCGGTTCAAAGCTATCGGATAGCGGCAGCGCTGATACCCACGATGACAACAGCCATTCCGACGTTGACCAATATTGATGATCACATGTAGATCCTGAGTGATCGCGGTCTGCATCTGCAGGCTGAGGAAAGTCCATGCCCGCACAAGCTGCGATGCTTGTAGTGTTCGTGCTAAGCCCAATAAGCTTAGGGACCGTGTCAACGGTTACGGCGACCAACCGCGCTAAGGTTTCGGCTATGCGCCAGTAGGTCTGAAAAGTGCCACAGTGACGAAACGTTCAGGGAAACCTAAACGGTGGAACGGGTAAACCCCGCGAGCGAGTAACCCAAACTTTTGGTAGGGGCGTTTTGCCAAGCAAAGTGAAGCGACGGCAATACAGCGGCAACGCTGAGATAGATGATGACTGAAGGAACCTGCGCCTGAACAGGTTCTGGAACAAAACATGGCTTATAGGGATCTACATGCAGGCACAGCTCGGGGAGACTCGGGCTGTTTTTTTGTGAGCGCGAGCCAGCCCGCTTAGAAACCGGAGTGTAAGTGGCCTTGGGCGTGATGGCGGTCTTTACCATTGCGACCAAGGTCCTTACACGCAAGCTTCTGCGCTGGCGAGCGCGTTATAGAAAGCGCAAGTCAGACTAATACTTGCCCACAATAGAAATCTCCTAGTTAACGCGAGCTTTGCCATCACGCCAAAGGCTCTTACACGCCGGTAAACGCGTTACAGAATGCAAAACTCAATCGCCTATCCCGTCACCAACAATTCCCCCACCTTAAAATCCAACATCGCCAACCCCGCCAAAAAAAGTTAAACTAGACCTGAACACCATTCTTTAAACCGGCATTTTGAAAGGAAATCACGTCATGACATATCAACTCGTCGCAACCATGGCAGCAGGACTGGAAGCTGTTACGACCAAGGAACTAAAAGCACTGGGCATTGAGACCCGAACCGAAAATGGCAAAGTGTATTTTCAAGGCGATGATCAAACCATTGCCTTAACCAACGTCTGGTTGCGTAGTGCCGATCGAATCAAAATCGTGGTCGGTCAGTTTAAGGCGCGCACTTTCGATGAATTGTTTGAAGGCGTCAAAGCATTGCCGTGGGATCAGTATTTGCCACTGGATGCGGCGTTCCCGGTTGAAGGCCGGGCGGTTCGCTCACAGCTGCATTCTGAGCCTGACGCGCAAGCCATTACCAAAAAGGCGATTGTCGAGAAAATGTCGGCCGTTTACCACCGCACCACCCGTTTACCCGAAACCGGAGCTAAGTATCCGCTTGAAGTTTCGATTTTAAAAGATGTGGCAACGCTGACTTTGGATACGACCGGGCCCAGCTTATTTAAACGCGGCTATCGGATTGCCAAAGGGGAGGCACCGCTGAAAGAAAACTTTGCGGCGGCACTGGTTTTGCTCACCAACTGGCATCCCGATATGCCGTTTGTCGACCCTACAACCGGTTCCGGAACCATCGCGATTGAAGCGGCTTTGATTGGCCATCATTTGGCGCCGGGCTTACAACGGCACTTTGCCTTTGAAAACTTCGCCTTTTTTGATCAAGACGTATTGAAGACCACCAAAGATCAGGCTATGGATCAGGCGGATTTTGACCGAGAACTTGATATTCAGGCAAGTGACATTAACGGTGAAATGATTGACATGGCCAAGTTAAACGCCCAGCAAGCAGGGCTACTTCATAGCATTCACTTTAAACAATTGGCAGTTAAAGATTTTACGACCACCAAAGAAAATGGCGTTATTGTGGCTAATCCGCCTTATGGCCAACGTCTAAGCGATCAAGCGGCCGTCCGCCAGCTATATGCGGAAATGGGGCAGGCTTTTGCGCCTTTGACCACCTGGAGCAAATACATTCTAACGAGCGACATGGGCTTTGAGAAAGCCTATGGCAGTAAAGCGACCAAACGCCGCAAACTATACAATGGCACAATCCGAACCGATCTTTTCCAATATTGGGGCAAACCCAATTGGCACCATCACGACAGAAAAGAGGGATGAATCGTGAAGATTCTAAATAGCTTCACTCTTGAACCAGCGCAACGGCAGGCATTGGAAAAAGCCGGGCATACCGTGATCGAAGAAGACCAACTGGACGCAACGACCGCCCAGCAAATCGATGTCATTTACGGCTGGCATGCGGCCTCAGCAACGGTTAATTATGACCATCTGCAGTTTGTCCAGGCAATGTCCGCTGGTGTTGACTATTTACCGCTCGCTGATTTTGCCAAGCATCACGTCTTACTGGCCAATACCAGCGGCATTCACGCAGAACCGATCGCTGAATATGTGCTCGGCGCTTTGTTCACCATCAGTCGTGGTATCCTACCGGCGATTCGCGCAGGGCGCCAGATGTGGACATTGCGTCAGGAACGGCCGCCAATGACGCTACTGAAGGGGTTAACGGTGGTTATTTTCGGAACCGGCCATATTGGCTCGACGATTGCCTCCAAGTTGCAAGCGCTAGGATTGCATACGATTGGTGTCAGTGCCCATGGTCGGCCTGCAGCTGGCTTTGAGGATGTCGTGACCGATGCTGAGACAAAGCGGGTGATTCGAACGGCTGACATTGTGATTAACGCACTGCCGCTCACGCCTGCTACCAGATATTTTTACAACGAAGAATTCTTTGCTGCTCTCGATCGGCAGCCAATTTTCGTTAACATCGGGCGCGGGGCGTCCGTTGAAACAGCGGCACTCGTTCAAGCGTTGCAATCCCAGCAGTTGCGTGCTGCTGTTCTTGACGTGGTCGATCCTGAACCATTGCCGCAAACCTCGCCGCTTTGGGACATGGATCAGGTTTTGTTGACACCCCACATTTCCGGCACGGTTCCTCATTTGCGCGACCAAGTTTTTAAAATTTTTAATGAAAACCTCCAAGCCTTGGTATTAAGCGGTCAATTAGCAAGTCATCAAGTCGATCTGAGCCGAGGTTACTGAAATTTAGTCCGGCAACCGTTATACTGAACTCGTAAACGTTTTCAGTTACTGTATTGCCCGGCAAAGCGGCAATACGCGTTGAAACAGTTGCCGCCAGCATTTCAGACGGCATGAAGATGAAGGAGGAATTCTTATGGCACAACGCCCGGAAGAAATTACCAACTTGCTTCAAGATGCTTTACACTCACAGCACGAGGTTGCGATCGATACGATCGATCGCCGCTGCCTAAAAGGCCGTGTCGTCGACATTAAGGCGGCAAAAGTTAAACCGTACAACGAACGCGGCGTCATTACGGTAGCAACTGGGCGAGGAGCTAAACGAATTCAGGCGTACGCCATTAGCCAAATTAAATATAATTAACGCTTCTAAGAAGGCGTAGATAAAGGGCAGCCGGTAAAATGGCTGCCCCTTTTTGGAAATATTGAACTGATTAATGCTTAAGGTACCAGCAAGTTGATCACGTCATCTTTAGGAATATTGGTGAAGTAATCATTGGTGTTAATGCCATCCAGCGTCTCCTTAACTGCCTGAGACGTATACGGCTTGTCTTTCAACGCAGCGGCGACGTCAGCAACATCTTGTGGTCCAAAGAAGTCACCGTAGAATTTAACGTTTGCGATTTTGCCGTCTTTAATATCAAAACGGGCATCGATTGTACCGTAATCGAAATGCTTACGCTTCTTGGTAGTGAATTCCGGACTGTGGCCATAAACCCAGTCCCAATTGTTGTAAACGTCGTCATAAATCTTCTTGATTTCGACTTGGTCAGCGTCAGTAACGTGATATTCCTTGTCTTTAATCTCAGCAACATCATCCACACCGAACAAACGCGTTAACAAGATATCCCGAAATTCCGGAAGCGTCATATCCTGATACTTTTTGTCCAAGTAAGGGCGCAGGTTGGTGACCCGACTCTTAACGGACTTAATACCTTTACTCTTAATCTTGTCTTCCGGTACGTTGAGGACCTTTGGAATGACACTCATGTCCACATCCAGCATTAAAGTACCATGAGAGAACGTCTTGCCGTTGCGGGTGTACATCGCACTGCCAGAGAACTTCTTGCCGTCAACCAGCATATCGTTGCGGCCGGAAACCTCGGCGCTCGTGGCACCCAACGTGTGAATCGCATCCACAATCGGCTGAGTGAAGGACTTGAAGTCGCCGAATTCTTCAGAATCGCTATCGACCACAAACGAGAAGCACAGGTTGCCCAAATCATGGTAAACCGCACCGCCGCCTGATAGCCGCCGCGTGACAACAATATTATGTTCCTCAACATACTTCTGATTCAATTCTTCCAGTGTATTCTGGTTGCGCCCGACAATCACACTCGGCTTTTCATAATAAAAAAGCAACAGTGGCTCATCAAACTGTTTGGCGTTCATCAAATACTGCTCCGTCGCCAAATTCTCGCGAATATCGTGGGACTTCATAATGACATAGTACATCTATGGGTTTCCTGCTATATAAAACGTGGAAGAATGTCTCTTTGACACCAATAAAGGTTTTATATATTTCCTTTCTTGATTGACAATCCTACATTTCATTTAGTCCCGTCAACAACGGTATTCCCGCACTGAAATAAATCAGCCCGACAGTGACCGCCTCCTGAACTTTAAGGGTATAGCCTACCCCGTAAACCTTTGATTTCGCATAAGCTATCAGATTCTCAACGGCATTTTCGTCTCGCCGCAACTTCACCCCACACTGGTAACAATGATAGTCATCGTGGCCGGTCCGGTGTTTTAAGTTGCCGCTTAGCGTGACCCGTTCATCTGCCGTTTTAACATGACCGCAGCGGGAACAACGTTGTGTACTGGGGTAAAACTGATCCGCTAGCACTAACGTATTCCCATACCAGTCAGCCTTGTACTGCATGATCACTTTGAACTTGCCAAACAGGGATCGATGCAGGTTCTTGGCGAGACGTTTATTCATGCGCATGTGTTGATTGTCTAAATCTTCAATCCCAATTAAGTCATAATCAGTGACGAGCATAGTCGTAAACTTTTGCAGCAAATCCGTTTGAATCCGTTCAACTCGTTGGTACTGGCGCTTCAACTTGGTTCTCGTTGTGCGATAAGCCGCGGAGTTAAAACGCTTGGGATTTACTTTCCGTTTGCGAGCTAATTGGCGCTGATAATGAGCAATGCGGGCATAAAGTATTGGCAGACGATCAGGCAAGGTAGGTTGGATAGCGTAGCCAGTTGACGTTCGATAGTCAAACTTACCGATGTTAGCATCAACCCCAGTGACAGTTAGAACCGGCCGCTTTTCAACAGAGGTCTGAACCTCAATTGAAAAGGAAGCATAGTAACCGTCAGCGGCTTGAACGACGCAAACTTGTTTCAATTCTCCTTGCCAATGCGGTTGCTCGGCTAGTTTGATGTCATACCAAGCACCAGCTCCACGGGGTTTATCCAAACGTAACTTGCCGTTTAGAAGTTGCGCTCGATCCGTTTTGAACGTTTTGCGAGATCGTTTCTTAGATTTCCAGTTGGGCTTACCATGATCTGGCATCTTCGGATTGAAGTAGTTCTTCCACGCCTTACTTAAATCGTTTACCGCGAGCTGTAAAACTCGGGCTGATTGTTCGTACTGCCAGTCAGCTTTGTTCCAAACCAGCTCATCGCGCACTTTACGTTCATTTGGTCGCAGCGTTTTGTCCGCCATCAGGAGAGATGCGTCGTACATGACATTCCAAGTTTCGAGGGCCTGATTCCAGCAAAACCGGCGATAGTTAAACAATCGCTCCAGTTCGCGCCGCATGGTTGCATTGGGATAGAGCTTGATCTTATGCGTTTTAATCAAAAGTTGTCACCTCCTCTCAATTAGCTGGTTAAACGCTACTCGAGAGGAAGCTTGAAGTAGACGTTCAAACCAATACTAGCTAGCGTAACTTTGGTAAGAACCATCATACAGTAGCGATTCAGGTTCTTGTCAAGACATTTCGCCAGTTAACTTGGTTTGAACACATGGACACCTTCCACTTAATTATTTTGTCCATGTTGTACCACTTGATTCCATACTATTCGATATATTTGAGTGCTGTTAACATCCTCCTTGTGAGCGTGAACCGGCGCGGTTAGGAGTCGGAGTGTAAGTGGCCTTGGGCGTGATGGCCCGCTCTTTGGCCATTGCGACCAAGGTCCTTACACACAGACTCCTGCGCCGGTGAACGCGTTATGATGAAGCGTGAACTGGCGCGGTTAGAAACCGAAAGGCCGGTTCAACATCCGATCTTGTGGCACTCAACGAAGATTGTTAAGCGCCATTTGGTACATGGTCTATTTTAACGAGTTAATCATTAAAAAGAAAGCGATTTCGATTGTAAACAATTCATTAGTCTAAATGGAATCGATTCCATAAAATATTTTTATATGGCGCAGAGTGAACACCTTTTAACAATCGTTCTATTCGGTTTTACAGTGACAATGACAACCGGCACCGTCGCTCAACTGATTCCTCGTGCAACTAAATGAGAAATGCGTTAAGATTGTCATATATCGTTTTATTATGAAAGGAGCTTTTGAATGACGAGTAAAGTGCGCTATCAAGACGATCTATACCGAGCAGTAAATGGGGCTTGGATGGATCAAGCAGTCATTCCTGATGACAAAAGCAGTACCGGCGGTTTCCAGGATTTAGCCGACGAAGTAGAAGAAAAAATGATGGCTGACTTTGCAGCTGTTGCCGATGGTTCAAAAGAAGCACCGGACAAATATTTTGCGCAGGCAGTCACGCTTTATCAGCAAGCCAAAGATTTTAAGACACGTGACGCTGCCGGCTTTGCACCGGCTTTACCAACGTTGCACCAAGTTGCCGCCATCAAAGATTTGGCTGACTACAATCAACGTGCTGCCGAGTTACTGCAGCAACAGCTCATTGATCCGCCGTTCAACGTCTTCGTCGATGCCGACATGAAGGACACCAGCAAAAATGTGATTAATCTCATGGGACCCAAGACCATTTTGCCGGATACTTCCTATTACGCCAAAGACAATCAAA
Source organism: Lacticaseibacillus huelsenbergensis (assembly GCF_029726355.1). NCBI lineage: Bacteria > Bacillati > Bacillota > Bacilli > Lactobacillales > Lactobacillaceae > Lacticaseibacillus > Lacticaseibacillus huelsenbergensis. The sequence goes on along the minus strand of NZ_CP120687.1, from coordinate 2,738,360 downwards.
ACGGAGCCCAACTACTTGCGATCTTCAAGGACATGATGAGCAAGCTACTGGCATACACCGATCTTGATGAAGCGGCGCAAAAAGCAACCTTGGCAGGCGCGCTTGCTTTTGATGCCGAAATTGCTAAACACGTCAAAAGTTCCGAAGAGTGGGCGGATTATCCAAAAGCTTACAATCCAATGCCGACAACTACTGTCGTTGAAAAACTCAAACCATTTGATTTTGAAAACTTCCTGAAGGCAATTTTCAAAACGGTTCCGGATACCATTGTCGTCGCCGATCCGCGCTTTTTGGATGAATTCGGTCAGTTATTCAATGAAGCCAATTTTGCGAACTACCGCGACTGGCTTTATGTATTAAGTCTCGATAGTGTTGCAGGTTTCTTGAGCGAACCGCTGCGACAATTAGGCGGCACCTATAATCGCGCATTATCCGGGGCACCGAAATCACCGGATCAGGTTAAGCATGCTTATCGGGTAGCCAATGCCTATTTCAGTGAGCCAATCGGTATTTACTATGGCCGCACTTATTTTGGCGAAAAGGCGAAAGCCGATGTAACCCAGTTGGTGGAAAAAATGATTGCCACTTACAAACAGCGCCTGGCCAATTCTGACTGGCTCTCACAACCAACCAAAGATAAAGCTATCCTCAAACTTGATAAGATGGTACTCAAAATGGGCTATCCGGACAAGCCTGAAGCCATTTATGATTTACTGCACGTTGACCCGGAAAAGTCTTTACTTGAAAACTTAAAAGCCATGCAAATCGTTCAGCAACAATATAATTACGATAAGCTGGGCAAGCCGGTTGATCGTAGTGTCTGGAATATGCCGGGCCATTTGGTCAATGCCAGTTACGACCCGTCAAAAAATGACATCACCTTCCCAGCAGCGATTCTGCAGGCGCCATTTTATTCATTGAAGCAAACTGCCTCAGAAAACCTTGGTGGCATCGGTGCCGTTATCGCTCACGAAATTTCGCATGGGTTCGATAATAACGGGGCACAGTTTGACGAATTCGGTAATATGGTCAACTGGTGGCAAAAAGCAGACTATGCGCACTTTAATGAGCTAACCAAAGCCATGATTGACGAATTTGACGGTCTCGAAACCGAAGCAGGCAAAGTTAACGGTAAACTCGTTGTGTCGGAAAATATCGCCGACGCCGGTGGTTTGGCGGCAGCTTTGGATACTGCCAAACGCGAGCCGGATGCCGATCTGCGTGCATTTTTCATTAACTGGGCGCGTATCTGGCGCTCCAAGTCCCGCCTAGAACGGGCAAAAATGTTGCTGGCTGTCGATGTTCATGCCCCGCATGAGTTGCGTGCCAATATCCAGCCGCGTAATCTGGATGACTGGTACACGACGTTTGATGTTCAACCAGGCGACGGCATGTATCTACCGCCGGAAAAACGCGTTCAAATTTGGTAATCCCATTAGCATCGACTCAGTGAGTCGATGCTTTTTTAGAAGAATGGCGCTAAACAAAGCACCACGCAATGCTGATGACCAGAAGTGAATGCATTGAAGCATCATCTTCCGAGCAGCGGATTTAAGTCACAGTTGAGCAAAGGCGTGTGAAAGGGAATACAAAGTGGTCTTGATAGGTTATAATAGTTATAGGAGAGCATCTGCGATAATCAGAACTGATAGGAAGTAGGGGAGTTTATGGAACTGCAGACGTTGCGTAACTTTATTGAAATTGCCGACCATGGCAGTATTACGGCTGCTGCCAGAACATTAGGTATTTCCCAGCCGGGGTTATCGCGGCAATTAAAAGATCTAGAAAAAGAACTGGGTGTTAAGTTACTGATCAGGGGGAATCGACGAGTCACCTTGACGGAAGATGGCACCTACTTATTGAACCGGGCCCGCGAGTTAACCGCCATCGCCGAACGCACCAAAAATAATTTGCAAGGCAAACATACACTGGGTGGTGATCTTTACATTGGTGCCAGCGAAACCAGTGGCAAGCGCCTGATGTTGCAGGTTGCCCAATCACTCCGGCTGCAGTACCCCAGTCTACATGTCCATGTGACTTATGGTTCCGATGAAAGTCTGATTGCTAATCTTGAAGCCGGTATGTACGATTTTATTTTGCGCCCAGGTAAGGAACAGACCCAGTACGAAAGTCTGCCGCTCCCGATTCGCGATGCCTGGGGCGTTTTGATGACCACAGATGATCCCTTAACCGATAACCTTCTGATCACGCCAAACGATCTCAACGATAGCGAGCTGATTCTGCCGCGGGCCACGCATACTCGCAATGCCTTTGAACACTGGCTAGGACAGGGACTTGATCCAGCTTACATTGTTGGCACTTACGATTTGACCGCTGATGCTTTAGGCATGACCGCAGTCGGATTAGGGCGCGCGCTATGTCTTGAATATCTGGCAACGCAAACATCGAACACTTCCTTAACCTTCCGTCCTTTAGCTCCGGCATTAGCCGATCCGATTGCGTTAGTGTGGAAACGAGACCGCGAACTTTCACGCATCGCCCAACGCTTCTTAAGCCTCGTTCATGAAACGATCAGCCAGCAAAAAGCAGAAAGTTAGACCGAAAGGAAAAGAGGATCTCGTACGATCATCCAAAATGAGCTATTCCTGACATTCTGATTTAAAAAGTGAATATCAAAAACCGGCTCCAGATGCATATCGCACATAACCTGCGACGCATTTGGAGCCGGTTTTTTAATTTCTCAACACATTCATTTCCGAAAGCCTTACTTATCATGGCCTTCGTCTTCAGTTGAAAATGTATAGTCGTCATCCTGCATGGCTTCAACCTGTCCCAGTCGATAACCATTACCGACTTGGGAGAAGAAGTCGTGGTTGGCTGTTGACGTCGAAATGCCGTTCATAACGATCGGGTTCACATCATCAGCCGTATCTGCAAAGGCCGTTTCCTGGCCCAGATTCATAAGCGCTTTGTTGGCGTTGTAACGCAGGAATGTCAAAACCTCGTCCGTCCACTTGGTTTTAGCATACAAATCATTCGTATACTTCTCTTCATTTTCGTACAAATCGTAAAGTAAATCGTACATCCAATCCTGCAATTTTTGCTGCTCGGCTTCTGGCAATTCATTGAAGCCTAATTGGAACTTGTAGCCGATGTACGTGCCATGGACACTTTCATCCCGAATGATCAGCTTGATGATCTCCGCCACATTGGTCAGCTTGTTATTGCCTAAATAATAGAGTGGGGTAAAGAAGCCTGAATAGAAAAGGAAGGTTTCCAAAAAGACACTGGCAATTTTCTTTTGCAACGCTGAACCATTGTGGTAAATATCGTTGATCTTGTTGGCTTTGTACTGAAGATGTTCATTATGATTCGTCCAGTCAAAGATTTCATCAATTTCCGCAGGGGTGTTCAGCGTTGAGAAAATCGACGAATAACTCTTGGCATGAACACTTTCCATGAACTGAATGTTGTTCAAGACCGCTGTTTCCTGCTGCGTACGGATATTCTGCCGCAAACTTGCCATGCCGTCTTGACTTTGCAGGGTATCCAGCAGCGTCAGCCCGCCAAAGACATGCCCGACAACCCACTGTTCATCAGGACTCAATGAACGCCAATCATCTAAATCGTTGGATAAAGGGATCCGGGTATCCAGCCAAAATTGTTCCGTCAACTTTTCCCAAGTCGCCTTATCGACTTCATCTTCAATCGCATTCCAATTAATCGCAATATATTGTTTTGCCATATTCTTCGCTCCTTGTATGTAAAAACAGGGGAGATCCCCCTGTTAAAAGATAATCAAATTGAGCAACTTTCACAAGCGTTGCTACCGATTTCTTCCTGGTCATCGGTGTAAGTCCGGATGTAGTAAATCGACTTGAGGCCTTTGTGATGTGCGTAGTTCCGCAAAATGTTCAAATCACGCGTCGTCATCTTGTCGGTTCGGCCGTCTTTCCACGGATAAAGGCCAGCAGGAATGGTACTACGCATGAACAAGGTCATCGCCATCCCTTGGTCAACATGTTGTTGAGCAGCGGCATAAACATCAATGACTTTACGCATGTCGATGTCGTAGGCACTTTGATAGTAAGGCATGGTGTCATTCGACAAACCAGGCGCCGGGTAGTAAATGGTGCCGATTTTCTTCTCTTGACGATCCTCGATCCGGTTAACAATTGGCTGCAAGGAGGCACTGGTATCGTTAATATAGCTGATCGAGCCATTAGGGGCCACAGCCATCCGGTTTTGATGATACAAGCCATCCTTCATCACACTCTCTTTGAGTGCTTCCCAGTCCGCCTGGGTCGGAATGTGAACATCCTTAAACAAGTCACGCACCTTGTCGTACTTAGGTGCCCATGATTGTTGGATATACTTGTCAAAATAACTGCCATCAGCGTATTTGCTGTTTTCAAAATTATGGAAGGACTCGCCACGTTCTTTAGCAATCTTGTTGGATGCCTTCAACGTGTAATAATTCAGCAACAAGAAATAGATGTTGGTGAAATCAAGGCTTTCCGGTGAACCATAATACATATGGTTCTTAGCAAAGTACGTGTGCAAGCCCATCGCACCAAGGCCGATGCTGTGCGCCATGTGATTACCGTGCTGAACAGATGGCACAACGTCGATATTGCTGTGATCGGTGACATAGGTCAATGCCCGAACCATGGCTTCAACGCTGTGACCAAAATCGCGACTATGCATCAAATTAGGAATATTCGTGCTGCCTAGGTTGCAGGAAACATCTGTCCCTAAGACTTCATATTCCTGTTTGTTGTTGAGCTTGGACGGTACCTGCACCTGCATGATTTCCGAGCACAGGTTACTCATGATGATTTTGCCATCAATCGGACTCGCATTGTTGGCAGTGTCGATGTTGATGATGTAAGGATAGCCAGATTCCTGCTGCAATTTGGAAATTTCATTTTCCAGATCGCGGGCCTTGATCTTGTATTTCTTAATGTCCGGATTGGCCACCATATTATCGTATTCCTTGGTAATGTCCACATACGAAAATGGCTTGCCATAAGCCCGTTCAACCGAATAAGGGGAGAACAGATACATATCGGCGTTGTCCTTAATAAGCTCGTAATACTTATCAGGGACAATCACGCCGAGGCTAAGGGTCTTCACCCGATACTTTTCATCCGCATTTTCCTTCTTGGCACCCAGGAAACTGATGATATCGGGATGGAAGACATTCAAATAAACCACACCGGCACCTTGGCGCTGACCCAGTTGATTGCTATAGGAAAAAGAATCTTCCAACAACTTCATGACCGGCAATACGCCACTTGCAGCACCGTCAATACCTTTGATTGGCGCACCGGCTTCACGCAAATTCGACAGCGTCAGGCCAACCCCGCCGCCAATCCGTGACAACTCAAGGGCAGAGTTAATGGCGCGGCCAATCGAATTCATATCATCGGTAATTTGCAGTAGAAAACAGGAGACCAGCTCACCACGGCGTTGCCGACCAGCGTTCAGGAACGAAGGGGTAGCCGGTTGATACCGCTGATGAATCATTTCATCCGCTAAGTCAACCGCTAGCTGCTCATTACCATCCGCAAAGAAGAGGGCATTGGCAAACACCCGATCTTTGTAGTCTTCAAGATACTGAGTGCCGTCGTCCGTCTTTAACGCATACTGAGCGTAATACTTATAAGCCGCCATAAAGGACTTAAACTGAAAATGCTGGGCCGTCAGAAATTGATCCAGCTTTTCCAGGAAGACCGGCTGATACTTTTTTAAAAAGTCGGCTTCATAATAGTGATGGTCAACCAAATACTTCAAGCGCTCTTGTAGCGACGAAAACTTCATCGTATTTGGCGCCACATTTTCGGTCAAAAAGGCCTGTAATGCTTCCTTGTCCTTATTGAGCGGAATTTGGTCGTTGACGGGAATATTGATCTCGTTGTTAAGGGCGTAATAAGTAACCTCGTCCGGACTGATTGTTTTTAATGACATGCTAATCCCTGCTTTCACTGCAATTTATCTTCATTCGGTTAAGTTCGATGCGATAAAAAAACTGGCTGTTCAGACAGCCAGTTGCTTCAAGGCATCCGGTCGAAACCCGGAGAATGAATCAAGCCCATCTGCTTCAAGAACAGGAACCTGCTGGAATCCCTTTTTCTTTAAGTAATCGATGTATTCAGGTTCCTCGTTGATGTTGTGTTCCGTAAATGGAATCTTGTGGGTATCGAGGTAGCGCTTTGTCATCCGGCATTGTGGACAGCCATTGCGCGTGAACAGTGTGATGTTACGCATAGGTATCATCCTTTCTTGTTATCTTATGTAGTTTAGAATACTCAATATTGGGGTGCATGTCAATGAAAAACACCATATCTTGGGGTTAATTTTTTTGATGCCCCAAAGCATATGGTGTCGACTTGATTTTCGCTTACTTTTAGTATAGCAAGATTGCATGCCAGACGCCAGTGCTAATCAATCATAGACTGACTTAAAGCGGCGAAAGCCTGCCCGTTAAGGAAACAGGCGTCTGAGACAAGTACACAAGCATCATTTATCCGGTTGCCGATCTTCTTTGCTATACTATAGCAAAAATTTGGAAAGGAGGTCGTCACCATGGCGTTTGAAGAATTGTTCCTAGACCGCGAAGAACGCGAGCGGTTGGCGCTTTATGGCGATTTGCGAGACGCGCCTAATCGGCAAATGAATATTGCAACGGCAGCGATGGCCCGCGGCGAGAGCTACCGGCAACTGCGACGGCAAATGGCGAAAGTCGCCGAGGATTTACATGCCATTGATCCTAGTGCGCCACCTTTATTACGTAGAGGGGATGGCAATATGACGGCACCCCCTTCGATTAGTCGGGTTCGCTACCGAATCTTTTTGTTTCGCCGTTCGCTTCCCGGAAAGCTTTTGGTCAAAACACTGATGCAACCTGACTTGACGTTGCCCATGTTATTAGAAGAAACCGGTTTCTCCCGGGCAGCTTTTTTCCGACGGATTTCCGCATTACGCGGGTACTTGCGCCAAAAAGAGGTCACCATTAATCTCACGCCTTTGGCACTTGCCGGCGCAGAGCCGCGAATTCGCCAAGTTTATCGCCAATTATTGTGGCAGCTAGTCGACACCCAGGATCCACTGTTTGCCACGATGATGCCGCAGTCCCGCCAGCTGGTTCAGTCTTTGCAGGCAGCCGGTTTGATTCGACCGGACTTCTCCGTCAAGCAACTTCAATTTTCGGCCAACATTAATCTGTATCGACTGCAGGCGAATCATTCGATCGGCAACACCCTGAATTTCGCGGCATTACAACCTCGCCCAGTGTTGCCTGATGAGCTGCCAGATGTCTTGGCACATTTACCCCGTGAAGTGGCGGAAGCCGAAATCCTTTATTTGTATCTCGGGCAGTGGCGGATTCCGCGTTTCCACACAGAACAACAATTCGACGCTGCCGGATTTGTCGGTTACCATGTTGCCCACAATACCTCGGCGTGGCAGACCGTCGAAAAAATCCGCACCGAATTCAGTCGTCATTTAATCGGTATTTCACCAGCAGTTTCCAAAGATCTAGCCTTAGCCGGCAATTTATTGAAAATTCTGATCAGTGAACGGATTTTTCCTGATGGCGCGTATATCGACTTAGCGAAAACTGCCAGCCCAATGCGGCCGCTTTTTCCACGTCTTGGCAAGGCGATTGAAGCCTTTTTTGCTCGAGAAGAACCGGATGAGAAAGTCCGTTCAGAGATCATTGACGGCTTCTATCAATTGCTTTGGCCGTTCATGACCGAAAGTGCGGTTGCCAATAAGCTAAAAGTAGCACTTGATCCGCTGATGCCACAGCCATTGTACGAAACCGTGCGGCTTAATCTTGTGCATCCCGCCTACATTCGCCTAGTTACCATTGACCAACATCCCGATTTCGTGATTTCCGCGCATACTTTGGCTGCAAGCGAGGAATCCAGTGTACCTGATACCCCGGTCTTTTATCTAGACAGTGAGCGCTTTGAAAGCTGGTCTGCGCTGTATCAAGTATTATTTCGTCGCTCACGCCAGCAGTTTCATCTCTGAAAAATGGGCAGGCATCACCGACGCAAGCTTTAATAGATTAGTAAGAACGCTGTTATCGATGCTTTTGTTAAAATAGGCGGCGTTGATGAAAATCCGGCGTAGGTGCATACTAAAAGTATTAGGAGATGACTGCGAACATGAAACGTGACAAGAAAGCAGACGAGGCCGCTGTCGTTGATATGAATGACACGCTGATGGACTATGCCCATAAACGCCAGCCACATGTCGAAGATCTGGCTGAAGAATTAGCTAACCGCGCTAAAGATGATCTGAATGCCATTGATGCCTACCTAAAAGATGGGGGCGAGGCCCGCAAAGAATATCAGGCTATTGCGGAAGGTTACCTGCGTGACAAATATAACCTGGAAGGCGACGAGTTAACGACTGCCCGTGACACACTTGTCCAAGCTGCCATCCACTATCTTCTCGGCCACACCAAGGCACTAGACGATTGGCAACGGTAATTAGCCGACTCGTCAAGTCTTCTTCACTGCCATTATGGCGATCAGCTAAACACCTATCATTATTTTGAAAATGCTATATTTCGGTCACAAAAACGCCGCCTCAGTGCCCCATGCTGACGCGGTGTTTTTGTGACAATATAGTTCAATTTCTGATGACTTACAGGCTGGCTTACAAAATCGGCGACAGGAGCCGAGAAAAGTCCTGTTTGAAGCGTAACCAGCGGCTTTGACTAGCGATAATCGCTGGTGTCAATAAGTAGCTCTGCTTCATATCCGCTTCAAAGATTTCGGCAAGTGCCCCGGCAACTTTACGATCATAAATAAAGGCATTGACCTCAAAATTCAGTTTAAAACTACGAATATCGAAATTGGCTGACCCGACACTGGCAATGGCATCGTCGACAACCACGGTTTTTGCATGCATGAAGCCATGTTGATAGTGGTAAATTTTAACGCCAGCACGAGCCAGATAGGTGGCATAGTACTGGGTCGCCCGGAAAATAAACGGATGATCGGGCATATCGGGAATCATGATTCGGACATCAATGCCCGACATGGCGGCGGAAACGAGCGCATCAATCACCGTGTCATCCGGAACCAAATAAGGGCTTTGAATCCAAACCGACTTGGTAGCGCTAGTAATCAGCTTGGTGTACCCTAACTTGATCTGCTGGGTAGGGCGATCAGGTCCCGATGCGACAATCTGAATCGGTGTGCTGCCAGCCGTCATGCTCTCGTTTGAGCGATTTTCGGTACTATCCTGCTCGACATTGTAGGCAATCTCGTCCTGTTCACCGACCGTCGCATTCCAATCCATTGTGAAGCGAATTTTCAGCGCATAAATGGTGTTACCGATGATACGCAGGTGGGTATCGCGCCAATAGCCGAATTTTGGTTTACGGGAAACATACTGATCGCCGAAATTGAAGCCGCCAATATAGCCGACGTGATCATCAATCACAACGATTTTGCGATGATCGCGGTAATTCAAGCGAAAGTCGGTAATCGGATGTTTGGAGCTAAAATAGCTCTCAGCCTGACCGCCGACATCGGTTAGTCGGCGCCACCATTTTGCCGAGGCACCCATCGACCCCCAAGCGTCATATAAAACCTTAACCGTCACGCCTTGTTTGGCCTTTTTAATCAATAATTGCTGAAACTGATTGCCTAATTCATCATTATAAATGGTGTAATACTCGACATAAATGTAGTGCTTGGCGCTTTCAATGTCGCGAAACAACGCAGCAAACTTCTTTTCGCCATCGGTATAAAGCTGAACCTGGTTATGGGCCAGCACCGGTGCCTGGGCCGTATTCAGGAAAAAGGCGGTCAGAGCTTTTGCCGCTGGAGTGTAATCAGTAGGAGGCAAAAGTTTATTTCGGGCATTTTCGTGTTTTTGAAGCGACACAAACGCTTTGACCCCAGACTCATACTCACGCTGAATCCGGCGCAGTTTTTTGGTCGAGAGTCCGCGACCCGCGAACAGATAAAAACCGAACCCGATGATTGGCAGGAAAATCAGCACCAGCAACCAGGCCCAGGTCGTCGAAATGTCGCGAACTTCACGAAGAACCGTAAAAATCGCACCCGTGGTGTTCAAAACCAAAATAATAATAATTAGCCAGGTGATCAGCGACATAGCGCACCTCCAAGAAGAATAGTTTCATTGTACCCAAGCCACCTATCTCTGTCACGTTAACGGAAACAATCCCTTATGGTAAATACGCTTAAGTGTGATCGTGACCTGATGATCGAGCCATATGTTGCACTTTCTGAAAAAATATCGCTCAAGGGGTTTACTTACTAATAGTGAGTTGGTACACTTACTTTTGTTCTGCTACATTTTTTTCGCATTGCCTTTCCTGATGGCTAGTGAATAGCTAGGTTATCGGATACATGCGTGACAATGTGGCCATTAATAGAAAAAGGTGGTTTTCCTGTGAATCAAGATCTTCTGAACCTTCTCAAGCAACGCCGTTCCATTTACGCACTCGGCAAAGATGTTAAGCAAAAAGACGATGACATCATCGAACAAGTTGAATCTGTCATTCAGGCAACACCAACGGCCTTCAATTCGCAAACAACCCGAGCAGTTTTCCTATTTGGCGGACAACACGACAAGCTTTGGGATATCGTGGTTAAGCGCTTGAAGAGTGAAGTTCCGACTGAGGAAGCCTACGAGGCAACCAAGAAAAAAGTAGCTGGCTTCAAAGCCGCCTATGCAACGATTATGTACTTTACCGATACCGACATCGTGAAGCAGCTGGAGCATGACTTCCCGCTGTACGCAGATAACTTTGCAACTTGGGCAGAGCAGGCTCAGGGATCGGCTCAACTCAACACATGGGTGGCCTTAGCTAACAATGGCATTGGTGCAAATCTGCAACACTACAATCCCATCATTGATGAGCTTGTCAGCGACGCCTTTGATATCCCGCAAAACTGGCAATTGCGTGCCCAGATGCCGTTTGGTTCCATCGAGGCACCGGCACAAGATAAGGATTATATGGATCGTACCAGCCAGTTTAAAGTATTCATGTAATCACAGGTGCTGAAGTCTTTCGGCTGAGGCGTCATTTTACTTTAAAAATCTATGTTCATGCCAAAAGAGGCCGCGATATTCCGAATAATGGAATGTCACGGTCTCTTTTTGGCGAAAAATTAACTTTTCGTCTCTGCTTCACGTAACCCTTGCTGCGCCAAGGTGTGGGCACCACGGTTTTGACGATCGGGCAACCAGTTAGGCAGCACAAGCGGAAACCGGTCAATCAAGGCCAGCAATTCTGCTGTTAAGGCAGGATAATGTCTGGCGTAGCGTTTCTCAATCGCCTGAACGACGAGCTTGGAGTCACTATAAAAGGCGACTGGCGCGGTTGTTAACTTAGCATCGATTAATAGTTCAAATCCAGCAATCGCAGCAGCAAATTCCGCCTCATGATTGGTCATCGGTGGTAAAGCGGCATGTCGTTGGATTTGCTGAGGCAAACCGCTGACCAGAATGCCAATGCCAGTCGGGCCTGGGTTGCCTTTTGTAGCGCCATCTGTGTATAGTTTAAGCATGATTTCTCCTAAGGAAGTGACAAATTGGCTGACTATCGAACACATTATCAACCTGCCTGGATCGATTTTAGCATGTTTTGGAGCGCGATCGTGATCGGTCTCAGCTTGGCGATCATCATCCAGCTGGAAAGTACGAAACCTTCATGGCTGGCGATTGCGATTGCGGCGATTACGATTTTGACGGCTATCGGCCAGATTTTGCTGCTTCGCCTGATTGCGACTGAAAAAGGCATCCGATTAACCAGTCTTTTTAAAAGTAATACGATCAATCTGTCCTGGAGCGAAATTGAGGGGTTTACGTCCGGCCATTTGACAGTTATGCTTAAAACCAAACAATACGGTCGGGTTTCGTTCCTGATGTTCGGTAAAAAACGAAAGCAAAAGATCGTGGCGTTGATCGAAAAAGGATTGGAAACATCAACTAAATAAGGAGTGTGTTGTATGTCTGATATTGAAATTGCCCAGGCCAATGAAGCGACCTCAATGTGGCCAATTACGAAAGTTGCAGCAAATCTAGGCCTGACCGATGATGATCTGGAACTTTATGGCAAGTCTAAAGCCAAACTTAGCTTCGCGGCTCTCAATGCGTTAAAAGACAAGCCTTTTGGCAAGCTTGTTTTGGTGACCTCGATTAACCCGACTCCAGCTGGTGAAGGCAAATCGACGATTACGGTTGGCTTAGGCGATGCGCTTCAGCAGCGCGGCCAGCATCCCGTCATCGCATTGCGGGAGCCATCATTAGGCCCGGTGATGGGGATGAAAGGCGGAGCAACCGGCGGCGGTTATGCGCAGGTTGTGCCGATGGAAGACATCAACTTACATTTCACCGGTGACATGCACGCTCTGACAACCGCGGTCGACACCCTCGCAGCCTTAATCGACAACCATCTGCAACAAGGCAACACACTTAATATCGACCCACGGCGAATTCTTTGGAAACGCGCTTTGGATATTAACGATCGTGCATTGCGCCACGTCACGATCGGGTTAGGCGGCCCAACCAGCGGCGTGCCGCGTGAAGACGGTTTTGATATTACCGTCGCAAGCGAATTAATGGCCGTCTTGTGTCTTGCGGAAAACATCGCGGATCTCAAAGCCCGCATCAGTCGCATCGTGATTGGCTATACTTATGATCGTAAGCCTGTAACCGTGGCCGACTTAAAGGTCACCGGCGCCATTGCCATGTTATTGCGGGATGCGTTGAAGCCAAATCTGGTCCAGACCCTGGAACATACGCCGGCGTTCATTCATGGCGGCCCATTTGCCAACATTGCCCACGGCTGCAATTCCGTTTTAGCTACCCGGACAGCGTTGCAACTGGGGAACATCGCCATTACCGAGGCAGGTTTCGGCGCTGACCTTGGTGGCGAAAAGTTCATGGATATTAAGACACCTGTTTTGGGTAAAACCCCGGATGCCGTGGTTATTGTGGCAACGGTTCGCGCCCTGAAATACAACGGTGGCGTTGCGTTAGCTGATTTACAACAGGAAAACCTGGATGCCTTGGCTCAAGGTTTTGCGAACCTTAAGCGGCATATTCACAGCATGCAGGGCTATGGCGTGCCTGTTGTGGTAGCCGTTAACCGCTTCACCAGCGATACAGATGCCGAGGTTCAGTGGCTTATCGATGCTTGCGCAAAATTAAACGTCAAAGCTGTTACCGCAACGGTTTGGGCTGACGGCGGCCGCGGTGGTTTAGCAGTGGCAGATGCGGTGTTGGATGCCTTGAAGCAGCCGGCAAGTTTCACGCCACTCTATGATGTGCATCAGGATGTCAAAACCAAGATCAAAACTATTGTGCAAAAGATCTACGGTGGTGGTGACGTTGTTTATGAAGGAAAAGCCAACGCTGCACTGCGAACGATCGCTAAAAATGGTTGGCAGGATTTACCGGTTTGCATGGCCAAGACCCAGTATTCATTGACTGATAACCCCAAAACATTAGGGGCACCTGAAGGATTTACGATTCACGTACGCGACATTATCCCTAAGCTTGGGGCAGGGTTCTTAGTCGTCATGACCGGAACCGTTTTGACCATGCCGGGACTACCAAAAGCGCCAGCCGCTTTAAACATGGATGTCACCGATGATGGTAAAATTTCCGGACTCTTTTAAATCATCCATGTTTTCGGCGCAAGATGTAACCGTCATTTTTCGAATGGCGGTTTTTCTTTTGGCGCGGTACACTTAAAGGCAAATGTCATTTATTCAGGGGGAACATCTGTGTTTATTTATGTGATCGTTGCAGCTGTCTTGGTTTTGATTGATTTTGTCATTAAAACCTGGGTGAGCGCGCATATTCCACTTGGCGAAAGCCAGCAACTGATTCCGGGCGTGATTGATCTCACGCACATCCGTAATACCGGTGCGGCTTTTTCCATGTTTGAAGGGAAACAGTGGTTCTTCTACGTCACAACGGTTCTAGCGTTTGTGGTCGTCGCGTTGCTTTGGCGTGATAGCCTGCATAAGCCGGTTTATCGGCTGGGCCTGACACTGATCACGGCAGGGGCGATTGGTAACTTCATTGATCGACTGCGGTTTCAATACGTCACGGATATGTTTCACCTTGAATTTTTGGATCAGTGGCGGTTCAACGCTATTTTTAATTTTGCCGATATGTGCATCACATTCGGGGTGATTCTGGTTTTGTTGTTTATTTTATTTGATCGCGACAAGGCGGTGTCCGCATGACCGAGACCTTTACCATCACGACTGAACAAGGGCGCATCGATAAGGTGATCACGGCCCATGAATCGACCCATACCCGCAGTCAGGTACAAAAATGGCTTCAGGACGGCTTGGTCACCGTTAACGGCCAGCCGGTGAAAGCCAATTATAAGGTCTCGTCAGGAGATGTCATTGCCGTTTCAATTCCGGAAGCACGACCCTTAGAAGCCGTCGCAGAGCCGATTCCGCTTGATATTGTCTATGAAGATGACCAAGTGATCGTGGTTAATAAACCTCAAGGCATGGTTGTCCATCCCGCGCCGGGCCATCCTGACGGCACATTGGTGAACGGCCTGCTTTATCATACTGACTTGCCTGGCATCAATGGCGTCATTCGGCCGGGGATTGTGCACCGCATCGATAAAGACACCAGCGGCTTGTTGATGGTCGCCAAAACCGAAAAGGCCCAGTTGAGTTTGTCGGCGCAACTTAAAGCCAAAACGTCCATTCGTGAATACCTCGCGTTAGTTCACGGGACGTTTAAAGAAGATGAAGGCACAATCGATGCACCGCTTGGCCGTGATCCGCGTGACCGCAAACGACAGGCGGTGGTTGCTGACGGTCGGCATGCGGTTACCCATTTTCAGGTGCTGGAACGATTTGCCCACTATACCTTGATCAAATGCGTTCTGGAAACCGGCCGGACGCATCAGATCCGCGTGCACATGGCTTACATTCACCATCCGGTAGCAGGCGATCCTTTGTATGGACCTAAACGCACACTCCCAGGCAACGGCCAATTTCTCCACGCCGCCAAGCTCGGTTTTGTCCATCCAACCAGCGGTAAACGCTTAACTTTCACGGCACCGGTCCCCGAAGTTTTCGAAAAAACCTTAGTTGATCTGCGCGCAGGCATTGACAAGACCCGCAACGTCCGGTAATCTTAACTCAATCAAACAAGCACCTTTAACTAAGTCCAGTGAGGCTTAGAAGGTCCCTTTCCGTTGCGGCGGATTATTCAGGCTACGGTCGCCTTCTATCCAAATTGGATGGGAGGCGCTTTTTGTTTGAGCGCGAACAGGAGCGCTTAGAAATCGGAGTGTAAGTGGCCTTGGGCGTGATGGCCCGATTTTGGCCATTGCGACCAAGGTCCTTACACGGAGATTTCTGCGACTGTGAGCGCGTTATAGATAATATGAAGTGACCCCCTAGATTGTCGACTCGGGGATTTAGACTGATAATGGTGTTGTGTTAAAACGAACCATACAATCATTACCCCATGACAATAGGAGGTCACTCACATGGAAAGTATAGTTTACGTCGGGATGGATGTCCATAAAGCCACTTACAGTCTATGCGCGTTAGACAAAGCAACGGGTGCGCTCTTAGCTGAGACCCAGTGCGCTTCAGAGCCAAAATTAGTCGAAAAATTTATTAACGGATTAGCTGAAGAACTGGAATCAGACACAAAATTCGTGACCGGGTATGAGGCTGGTATTTTAGGATATTCACTCTATCGTTCACTCAAAAACTTAGGCATTGACTGTATCATTCTGGCACCGACAACGATGTATAGTTCCGCTAAGAACAAAATGGTCAAAAATGATTCAATGGACGCGCGAATGATCGCCAAGAATCTTGCAGCTAATACGTATTGTGCCGTTTATGTCCCTGATGAAGCGGATAACGAGGTAAAAGAATTCATTAGACTACGTAAAATGATGAAAAAGGACCTCATTAGAGTGAAACAGCAAATCGGCATGTTCCTTCTCCGTCAAGGATTGAAGTGCTCAGCATCCAAGTGGACGCTGGCCTATATGGATTGGCTAAAGAAAGTCCCATTGTCTCCGGTATTACGGTCAGTGCTTGACGAAATGACGCTGCAGAAATCTGAATTAGAGGAAAAGATTGCCCGCTACGACCAGACCATCGAGACGTTTGCGAACAGTGAACGTTACACCAAGCCCATTCACGCGTTGACAAGTATGAAGGGATTTAAAACCACAACAGCCATGACCATCCACATCGAGATTGCGGACTTCAAACGTTTCAAAACAGCTAAAGCGTTTATGTCTTACGTTGGGCTAAATCCGTCAGAACATTCAAGCGGCGATCATACCATCAAAGGGGGGATTTCGAAGCAAGGTAACAGTATCGTCCGCACAACCATCATTGAAGCCACACAGGGATTGGTCAAGGGCAGCATTGGGTACAAATCAAGAGCCCTAAAAGCACGCCAAGCAGGACAAGAATCAGCCGTTATTAGCTATGCCGATAAGGCAGGCGCTCATCTTCATCGCAAATTCACGCGGATGCTTACTCAAGGAAAATCATATAACGTGGCAATCGCCGCAGTCGCCCGAGAACTCGCTGGATTTATCTGGGGTATGGAAACTGGCAATATCAACTACTGATCACCAAAGCGCAATTGAGCCCGAAGATTCAAACAACAAAGATGACAGCAAGAAGTATCAAGGACTAAAGCGTCACGATATTGTCGCTGGTAGCAACAAGCGTCAGAATTCAACGGTCTGGCTATTTACGAGCGTTCTATTTTGGCACAGGCTCGCCCTGGGTATGGCCATATCTAGAGACAAAGAGTTTGTGATCCACGACTATAGATTAGATTCTAAAGCCTTCGACGGGACCATTAACCTGGGGTAGCCAATCCCCGTATAACAGAGTGGTTAAATGTCGAGAGACAACGGAATTCTGGAGCTTGTTAGTGCCAACGACAATATCGAAAATCTTATAAAGATGGGGTTGACAGGGGTCACTTCATAACAGAACGCGAAAGCCCAAGCTCCTAATCGCCTCCAATAGAACAGCCCCACGCAAATCCCACACCAACCAGCATACATACAAGAAAGGATGGCACATCATGACACAGTCCAAACAAGTAGTCGACGAGGTAACGATGAAACGCGCATTGACCCGAATCAGTTATGAAATCATCGAACAAAACAAAGGCTTGAACGATCTCGTTCTTGTCGGCATTAAAACACGAGGGATTTATCTGGCCCACCGCATTGCCAAGCGACTTGAACAGCTCGAAGGCCTTCAGGTACCGGTCGGCGAACTGGACATTCGCTTTTATCGCGATGACGTTCATAAAATCGATCACGAACATCAACCCGATGTTGAAGGTGCGCAGCTGCCGGTTAACATCACTGGGAAGCACGTCATCCTGGTAGACGATGTCATTTTCACTGGCCGCACCATCCGCGCGGCCCTGGATGCCTTGATGGACGAAGGTCGCCCGCGCAAGATCAGTCTGGCAGTTTTAGTTGATCGCGGTCATCGCGAGTTACCGATTCGTCCTGATTTCGTCGGCAAAAATATTCCAACCTCCCTTGACGAACAGATTCAGGTACAGGTTGCGGAACTTGATGGCAAAGACGGCATCAGCATCGAGAAGATGGGGGACTAGTCAATGGCTTTTCACAACGATGAAGCGGTGTTGGACATCGGCGACAAGCCGAAGTTCGGTCAATGGGTGGGCTTATCCATCCAACATCTTTTCGCCATGTTCGGGTCAACCGTGCTGGTACCGATTCTGGTCGGTTTGGATCCAAGTATTGCCTTATTCTCAAGCGGGGTTGGCACTTTAGTCTATATTTTGATCACCCGCGGTAAAATTCCGGCCTACATGGGATCAAGTTTTTCATTCATTACCATCATGCAGGCGTTGATGAAAGGTGCCGGTTATCCCGCGATCGCACAAGGCACCGTCGCTGTCGGGGTTGTTTACCTGATCGTGGCATTGATCGTCGCCCGCAGCGGGTCGGCTTGGATTGATCGCGCCTTACCGCCAATTGTCGTTGGGCCGATTGTCATGGTCATCGGGTTGTCACTGGCCGGCACTGCCGCAACTGACGCCACCATGCGAACGATTTCCGCGACCAAAAGCGTGTATGATTTGCGCTACTTCGCCGTTGCCATGATCACGTTGGCTTCGGTCATCATTTACAACATGTATCTCAAAAAATTCATTAGCTTACTACCCATTCTGCTGGGGATTGTCACGGGTTATGTTGTAGCGCTGTTGTTTGGCATCGTGGACCTGACCTCGGTTCAGCAAGCTGCCTGGTTTGACCTACCGAAGTTCGAGTTGCCATTCATCAGCTACAAACCGCAACTTTACTGGGGTGCAATTCTCTCAATGGCGCCCATCGCTTTTGTCACCATGACCGAACACATGGGCCACATCATGGTCCTCAACAAATTGACAAAACGCGACTTCTTTAAGGATCCGGGCCTGAATCATACTTTGGCAGGGGATGGCACGGCTTCCATTATTGCCGGTTTCGTCGGCGGCCCACCGGTGACCAGTTACGGTGAAAACATCGGGGTGCTTGCCATGACCAAAGTTCACAGTGTCTATGTGCTAGGCGGCGCTGGCATGTTTGCCATCCTGTTCGCCTTCATTGGTAAGTTAAGTGCTTTGATTCGCAGTATTCCAAGCCCGGTCATCGGCGGCATCAGCTTCCTGCTGTTCGGCGTCATCGCTTCCAATGGCTTACGGGTTTTAATTGACAACAAAGTCGACTTCGACAAAAAACGCAACCTGATGATTGCCTCGACCATTCTTGTGATCGGTATCGGCAATGCCAGCCTGCAATTCGCCGGGTATCAATTCTCCGGCCTTGCACTGGCAACCGTGATCGGAATCTTCCTGAACTTTGTTTTACCAGAACATGCCGCTAACGAAGAAGGGGCAGAAAAAAATGACCTTATCTAATCTCACTGATACACCATTTAAAGATTTTGTTTCCGCTGAACAAGTTGACGAAAAAAGCGCCTTGGCACTAATTAACCGGGCCGAAGACTTCAAGGCTGGTCAGACAGTTCATTTTCCAGAGCCGATCTATGCTGCCAATTTATTCTTTGAAAATAGCACCCGCACACACACCAGCTTCGAAATGGCCGAACGCAAACTAGGGTTGACCGTTATTCCCTTTGATCCCGCCCACAGTTCGGTTTCGAAAGGCGAAACCTTGGAAGATACGATCAAAACGATCGGTGCCATCGGTGTCAACATCGCTGTCATGCGTCATTCTAAAGACGGCTATTACAAAGAACTCATGGGCGCCTGGCCGACAACTGCCATTGTCAATGCCGGTGACGGTGCCGGTCAGCATCCATCCCAAATGATGCTGGACTTAATGACGATTCACGAAGAATTCGGGCATTTTGATGGCTTGAATATCGGAATTGTGGGTGATCTTAGCCACAGTCGGGTTGCGCGCAGCGACATGCAGATGCTTCACAAACTTGGGGCGACGCTGCATTTTGCCGGCCCACAACAGTGGTATGATCCTAGCTTTGATCGATATGGCGACTTCATCAGCGTGCCGGACCTAGTCAAACAGGTCGATGTTTTGATGTTGCTGCGGGTTCAGCTTGAGCGGTTTAATACTGACAACCGCGAAGCATTTTCCAAAGAAAGCTATCATGCGAAATACGGTATCACGGATGCTTTAGCCAAAACCATGAAGCCCAATGCCATTTTCATGCATCCGGCACCGGTCAACCGCGACGTTGAGTTAGCTAGCGACTTGGTTGACGGTCCGCGCTCACGGATCTTCACCCAAATGCAAAATGGCGTTTTCATGCGGATGGCGATGCTTGAGGCGGTCATCAACGCCCGTCACTTCGGAGAGGAGTAACTTTACTTATGCTCATCAAAAATGCCCATATCATCAGCGATACCGAATACACAGCGGATATTCAGATCACCGACGACAAAATTACGGCGATCGGCCAGCAACTTGCTGCCCGCAGTGATGAAACCGTCATTGATGCCACCGGTGCAACAGTCGTTCCGGGACTGATTGACGTCCATGTTCATTTTCGCGAACCTGGCTTTACTGCTAAAGAAACGATTAAAACCGGGGCTCAAGCAGCCGCACATGGCGGATTTACCACTGTTGTTGCGATGAGCAATCTAAAACCTGTTCCCGACACAGTCGCCACCTTGACGCCGGTATTGGCGAAAAACCGGAGCGATGCCAAGATTACCGTCCGGCAGTTTGCCCCGATTACGCATGACTTACATTCAGATCAGCTAGTCGACATGCCGGCGTTGCTGGAAGCAGGCGCTCTGGGCTTTTCCAACGACGGCGTTGGCGTTCAGGATGCCGATACAATGTATCAAGCTATGAAACAGGCGGCTAAACTGAAAGCACCGATTGTCGCCCATATCGAAGATGCCAGTCTCATGCACGGCGGCGTGATCAATGCCGGCCCGGTTGCTGAGAAGTTGAACCTGCCTGGCATCATCAATCAAACCGAAAGCAGCCAGCTGGCGCGCGATCTGGACTTGGCAGAAGCCACCGGTGTTCATTACCACGCCTGCCATGTTTCAACTCGCCAAAGCGTAGCCTTGATTCGCGAAGCCAAAAAACGCGGCGTTCACGTCACCGCCGAAGTTTCGCCACATCACTTACTACTTGATGAAAATAATATCCCAGGCGATAATCCGATGTTCAAGATGAACCCGCCCTTGCGTTCCCGCGCCGATCATCTGGCCTTACTTGAAGGCTTGCAAGACGGCACACTGGACATGATCGCCACGGATCATGCCCCACATACAGCTGCAGAAAAATCCGGTTCCTTTAAAACCGCGGCATTCGGCATCGTCGGTTCCGAAACCGCCTTTCCACTGCTTTACACCAAACTGGTCAAATCAAAAATGTTCACGCTTAAGCAACTGATTGCCAAAATGAGTACGGTTCCGGCAGGGAAGTTTGGTCTGCCAGGCGGCCATATCACGGTAGGTGGTCCCGCCGATCTGACGATTCTCGATCTGGACACCACTTACACCATTGATCCTGCCGACTGGTTCTCCAAAGGCAAGAATTCACCATTTATCGGCGAAAAGGTTCAGGGCCAGGCCTTGTATACGATCAGTCGCGGGCGGATTGCCTATCAAAAGGGAGGACAAGCATGAAGCGCTATTTAATTCTTGAAGACGGCAGCGTTTTTCCTGGCGTCGGCTTTGGTGCGGAAACCGTCACAACCGGCGAAATTGTGTTTAATACCGGTATGAGCGGTTATCAGGAAACGATTACCGACCAAAGTTACAACGGCCAGATCATTACCTTCACGCAGCCGCTTATCGGCAATGTAGGGATCAACCGCGATGATTATGAAAGCATTGATCCCACCGCCAAAGGCATCGTGGTGCGCGAGGTAGCCCGGGTCACCGGTAACTGGCGCAGTCAGATGACACTCGATGAATTTCTTAAACGCAAACATATTCCGGGCATCAGCGGTGTTGACACCCGTGCTCTGACCAAGAAAATTCGAGAAGTCGGCGCCATGAAGGCCAGCATTGTGGATGCAGCCGATGAACATGCTTTTGATCAACTCAAAGCGTTGGTGCTTCCGAAGAATCAGGTGCAACAGGTTTCGACTCAGCAAGCCTATCCGGCACCTGGTACCGGCCGCACTGTCGTGGTCATCGATTTTGGTCTCAAACATAGCATTTTACGGGAATTGGCCAAGCGCCAATGCAACGTAACCGTGTTGCCAGCGACGACAACAGCTGCCACCATTCTTGAGTTGGCCCCGGATGGCGTGATGCTGACCAATGGCCCCGGTGATCCAAAAGATGTGCCGGAAGCGCTGGATATGATTCGCGGCATTGAAGGTAAAATTCCGTTATTCGGGATTTGCCTCGGCCACCAGTTGTTTGCTTTGGCCAACGGCGCTGATACTTTTAAGATGAAATACGGTCATCGCGGCTTTAATCATCCGGTTCGCGAGATTGCGACTGGACGCATCGATTTTACCAGCCAAAACCACGGCTATGCCGTTGATCCGGACAGCATTGATCCGGACACTTTGTTAGTCACCCACGTTGAAATCAATGATGGTACGGTAGAAGGCTTACGCCATCGGCTTTACCCAGCCTTCACAGTTCAGTTCCATCCGGATGCTGCTCCGGGCCCACATGACGCCGACCATCTTTTTGATGAGTTTATGGAAATGATGGATGCATTTTCAGATCGTACGCAGAAAGGATAATCATGCCAAAACGTCAAGATATTCATAAAATCTTAGTGATCGGCTCAGGTCCGATTATCATCGGGCAAGCCGCAGAATTTGATTACTCGGGGACTCAGGCTTGTCTTGCCTTACGTGAAGAAGGTTATGAAGTTGTTTTGGTAAACTCCAATCCGGCCACCATCATGACCGACACGGAAATTGCGGATCGGGTTTATATCGAGCCGTTAACCGTCGAATTCGTCAGCCAGATCTTGCGTAAAGAGTTGCCAGATGCCATTTTGCCAACAATCGGCGGACAAATCGGTCTGAACCTTGCCATGAAGTTAAGCAACACCGGCATCTTGGACGAGCTCGGCATCGAATTACTGGGCACCAAGCTCAGCGCAATCGATCAAGCCGAAGACCGCGAATTGTTCAAAAACCTGATGCAAAAACTCCACGAGCCGGTTCCGGAATCTGCCATCGCCAACAACGTCGATGAAGCGCAGGAGTTTGCTGACAAAATCGGCTTTCCTGTTATCATTCGCCCGGCCTTCACCATGGGCGGCACAGGCGGCGGTATTGCCGATAATGAAAAAGAGCTTGCCGAAATTGCCGAAAACGGTTTGAACCTGAGCCCGGTCACCCAGGTGTTGATCGAGCGTTCCATTGCCGGCTATAAGGAAATCGAATTCGAAGTCATGCGCGATGCTTCCGATTCCGCCATTGTGGTCTGCAACATGGAAAACTTCGATCCAGTCGGTGTGCATACCGGCGATTCAATGGTCTTCGCGCCAACACAAACGCTCACGGATAAA
This sequence comes from Lacticaseibacillus huelsenbergensis, assembly GCF_029726355.1. Lineage (NCBI taxonomy): Bacteria > Bacillati > Bacillota > Bacilli > Lactobacillales > Lactobacillaceae > Lacticaseibacillus > Lacticaseibacillus huelsenbergensis. The sequence continues at coordinate 2,715,358 of NZ_CP120687.1, read as the reverse complement.
GAAGTCCAGATGTTGCGTGACTCAGCTTTGAAGATCATTCGTGCGTTGAAGATCGAAGGCGGCTGCAATGTCCAGTTTGCCCTTGACCGCAACAGCTTCAAGTACTATGTCATTGAAGTCAATCCCCGGGTTTCCCGCTCCAGCGCGTTAGCTTCCAAGGCCACCGGTTATCCGATCGCCAAAATGGCCGCTAAAATTGCAGTCGGCTTGCATCTAGACGAAATCAAGAATCCGGTCACCAAGAAAACCTGGGCTGAATTCGAACCGGCCTTGGATTATGTGGTTACCAAATTACCGCGTTTCCCATTCGATAAATTTGAAAACGGCGACCGCACCCTCGGCACTCAGATGAAGGCCACCGGTGAAGTCATGGCGATCGGCCGAACGCTTGAAGAAAGTCTGCTAAAAGCGGTACGCTCACTTGAAGTCGGCCTCATTCATCCCCGTCGTCCGGCTTTTGCCAAGCTTAGCGACGATGAATTAAGTAAGCATATCATTCAAGCCAACGACGAACGGCTCTTTTATCTGGCTGAAGCATTTCGGCGGGATTACACCATCGATGAAGTCGCCGAATTATCCAAAATGAACCCATTCTTCCTCGACAAGATTAAACACATCGTCGAATTGGAACGGGAACTGGCTGCGCATAAAGCCGATTTGCCGTTGCTCGCTGAAGCAAAGCGTTATGGTTTTGCTGATGAAGAAATTGCCCAGCTTTGGGGCTTACATGCGGATCAGATTCGGCAGATGCGCAAAGAACAGCACATTTTACCGGTTTATAAAATGGTCGATACCTGTGCCGGCGAATTTGCCAGTGATACGCCGTATTATTACAGCACTTATGAAAGCAGCACGGATAGCTTCAAAAGCGATAAGCCGAGCGTCTTAGTCATCGGTTCCGGTCCGATTCGGATTGGCCAGGGGGTCGAATTCGATTATGCAACGGTTCACAGCGTTAAGGCCATTCAAAAAGCCGGCTATGAAGCCATCATCATGAACAGCAATCCAGAAACGGTTTCCACTGACTTTTCGATTGCGGATAAGCTGTATTTTGAACCCTTAACCCTCGAAGACGTTCTGAACGTCATTGACCTGGAACAACCAGAAGGCGTGATCGTGCAGTTTGGCGGCCAGACAGCGATTAATCTGGCGGAACCACTGGCTAAACGCGGCATTAAAATTCTAGGCACCTCCGTTGAGGATCTTAATCGGGCGGAAGATCGGGATCTGTTTGATCAAGTCATCAAACAATTGAAGTTACCGCAACCGGAAGGCGGTACCGCAACCGATAAAGCCGGCGCACTGGCAGTTGCAGACAAGATTGGTTATCCGGTTTTGGTTCGGCCAAGTTACGTATTAGGCGGTCGGGCGATGGAAATCGTGCATGATGCCGATGAATTAGCCAGTTACATTGATCGGGCTGTGTCGGTTTCCCACGACCATCCGGTTTTGATTGATCACTATCTGGTCGGAAAAGAATGCGAAGTTGATTGCATCTCCGATGGTGAGACAGTTGTTTTGCCGGGAATCATGGAACATATCGAACGCGCCGGCATTCACAGCGGCGACTCGATGGCTGTTTATCCGCCGCAAACCTTCAGTCAGGACATCATTGACCAGATCACCGATGCAACGATCAAACTTTCACGGGCTTTGAACTGCATCGGCTTGATGAACGTCCAATTCATCATTCATCAAGGCAAAGCGTATGTCATCGAAGTCAATCCGCGGGCCAGCCGCACGGTTCCTTTCTTAAGTAAAGTAACCAATGTCAAACTGGCGCAAGTTGCGACCTTGGCGATTCTCGGATTAAGTCTGAAAGAGCAGGGCTTTAAAACGGGCTTACTGCCAAACCAGGCAGGAATTCACGTCAAAGCACCAGTGTTCAGCTTCTCCAAGTTGAATCACGTTGATAGCTTGTTAGGACCGGAAATGAAGTCCACCGGCGAAGTTATGGGCAGTGATACAACCCTAGCCAAAGCCTTATACAAAGCATTCGAGGCAGCCGGCATGCACTTGCCGCAATTCGGCCGCGCATTAATCACGGTTAAAGACGCTGATAAAACCGAAGCAACCGAACTGGCCAAACGGTTCCGTGAAGTCGGTTACCAGCTGGTCGCCACCAGCGGCACAGCCAAAGCATTTGAAAAAGCCGGGATTACAGTTGAGACCATCGAGAAACTTGATAGCGGCAAAGAAACTATTTTGGAGGACATTGCCGACCGCAAGATTCAGCTGGTGATCAACACCATGACCGCCGACAAGAAGACCTCAAGTGATGGGTTCCGCATTCGGGAAACTGCTATCGAACATGGCGTACCATTGATGACCAGCCTCGATACCGCAGATGCCATTTTGAAGGTCTTGGAATCACGGGCATTTTCGATGACACCAATTAGAAGTTAAAGCCGACAACTGCCGGCAGCAGCAGCCGTTACAACAAAGGAGGCAGCGTCACATGATTGAATTACCCGGCTTTACGATGAAGAATCCGTTCATGCCCGCCAGCGGAACATTCGGTTTTGGTGAACAATACGCCAAACAATATGATTTGAACCTGCTGGGGGCATTGGTGACCAAATCAACCACCTTATTGCCACGGGTTGGCAACCAAGGCAAGATTTTCGCTGACGGCCCGAGCAGTACGCTGAATGCCGTGGGGTTGAAAAATCCGGGATCCGAGGTTGTGTTACGCGAAAAACTGCCTTGGTTGGCAAAAAACTATCCTGATCTGCCAATCATCGCCAGCATTGCCGGTGCCGATGTTGCTGAATATGCGGCGGTTGCTAAAAAATTGAGCGCGGCCCCAAATGTCAAAGCTTTGGAAGTTAACATTTCCTGCCCAAATGTGAAACAAGGTGGCATGGCGTTTGGTACGGATCCGGTGGTTGCTGCGGCCGTCACGCGCGCTGTCAAAGAAGCCAGTTCGGTCCCGATTTTCGTTAAACTCACGCCTAATGTCACTGACATCACCGTGATTGCTAAAGCAGTCGAAGCCGCTGGTGCAGATGGCATCTCCTTGATTAACACGCTGGTGGGTATGCGCTTGGATATCCACACGGGTCAACCGGTTTTGGACAATGTCACTGGCGGCGTGTCCGGTCCGGCAATCTTCCCGATAGCACTGCATCTGGTTTATCAGGTTGCCCACACTGTTCATGTTCCAATTATCGGCATGGGTGGGGTCAGCTCCGGTCACGATGCTGCCGAGATGTTAGCTGCAGGCGCCCAGGCAGTCGCAATCGGATCGGCCAATTACTATGAAGAAAAGGCAATTCCTAAAATTGCCGCAGCATTTGCACGCATTCAGGAAGGACAGGCGGTATGACACCTATCATTGCACTCGATTTTAAAGATCAGGCGACCACACTTGATTTTTTGGCACGTTTTCCAAAAGATAAACGGCTTTTCGTCAAAATCGGGATGGAACTTTTCTATGCTGAAGGGCCGGCGATTATTACCGCCATTCAGGCAGCACACCCGGTTGACATTTTCCTCGACCTAAAATTGCATGATATTCCGAATACAGTTGAAAAAGCCGCTTGGCAATTAGGCAAATTAGGTGTGGCGCTGACAACCGTGCACGCAGCCGGCGGTAAGGAAATGATGCTAGCGGCTAAACGCGGCTTGTTGGCAGGTGCCAAAGCCGCGCACCATCCAGCACCCAAAATGCTCGCCATTACCCACCTGACCTCAACCGATCAAACCATGTTGGAAAACCAATTATCCATCGATGTGCCACTTAATCAAGCAGTTCAACACTTGGCGGCCATCGCGCAGGCCAGTGATGCAGACGGCGTTGTTGCCAGTGCCCTGGAAACGCCATTGATCCGCAGTGTGACTAAACCTGAATTTCTCGTGGTCACACCAGGCATCCGGCCACAGGGTGACGCAATCGGCGACCAAAAACGGGTCGTCACACCGGGAAGAGCCAAACGGTTAGGTAGTTCGGCCATTGTTGTCGGCCGCCCGATCACACAGGCGCCTGACCCGGTAGAAGCCTATCAATCGATCAAGAAAGCGTGGGAAACAGCACATGACTAAACTAGAAAACCAAATTGCCAGCGATTTACTCCGCATCAAAGCCGTCACATTACGTCCCGAAGAACCATTTACTTGGGCAAGCGGGTTAAAAAGTCCAATTTATACCGATAATCGTCTCACTATCGGTTACCCTGACGTTCGCAGTAAAATTGCGGCCGGCTTAGCCCAGGAAATCGTGGCTCATTACCCGGACGTGACGGCCATCGGTGGGGTGGCCACTGCCGGGATTCCGCATGCGGCTTTAGTCGCCAATCTGCTGAACTTGCCATTGGTTTATATTCGGAGTAAGCCTAAAGACCACGGGCAGGGGAGACAGATTGAAGGACACCTTCCAGAAGACGCCAAGCTGGTCGTCATTGATGACCTGCTATCGACGGGCGGTTCCGTGCTCAGTGCCGTGGCCGCAGCGCAAAAAGACGGTGTCAACGTTCTGGGGGTCGCAGCAATCTTCAGTTATCAGCTGGCAGCAGTGACCGCTAACTTCGCCAAAGCAGGCTTGCCATTCTTCACGCTGACCAACTATACGGCGCTCATTCAAACTGCTGAAGCTCAAGGCGCCATAACGACTCAGCAGCTAAGTTCCTTACATCAATGGCGTGAGGATCCCGCCAAGTGGGGCGATCGGTTCCAATAATCGCTAGGCCGTCGAGCATATTCATCAAAATTTAATCGGAAAGGCCCTGTCAGCAATGTCGATTTTCAACATTGCTGACAGGGCCTTTCTTTGTTGAAATGTTTCTAAAGCTACGATGACGTTTTGCAATTTTCGTGCGTTGGCTATGACTATCATTAAAAGTGTAATTGCAAACATCTGAGTATACGGACTGTTTCATATTAAGCATAGTGCTCCCTGATAACGATCATTGAATCACAATCATGTCTAAAGATGGCCAGCAAATACTGAACATGCCCTTTTAAAATTGAATTAATACGCGGGTTTCCCTTGATCTAAAGTTCACGTATTGACGGCCAAAACGGTTAATTTTGCGACTACAATTTATCGTTGCGACCATTGCAATGCCCACTGATGTATAACAGAAAAATCCCATTAATTAATTTCAATCTAACGCTAGACTTATCTGCACATCTTCTGTTAATATTCTCATTACATTCTTATTAAGGGGGAAAAGTCAATGGCAGGAGATTCAACAACAAAAGGAATGCCCGCTGCAGCCGAAACACTTGCTGACGCACCGATGCAAGGAGAGCGAGGTTCTCACGCGACGACTACTCAGGCAATCAGTATGACAGTGACGGCTTTTATCAATAAGGTTTTATCAGGAACAGCGTTGGGGGTCATTATTGGATTGATTCCAAATGCGGTTTTGTCCGGCATTCTCAAATATTTTGGAACGAACACATTCGCAGTAACTTTGACGCAAGTCGCAGCCATTTTTCAAATTGCCACCCCCTTAATTATTGGCGGCTTAATCGCGCTTCAATTTGAACTGAAGCCTTTGCAAATGATGGTAACGGCAGGGGCAGCGTTTGTTGGCTCAGGCGTCGTGAAATTCAACCCGGCCACGAAAGCCTATGTTGGTGCCGGGACCGGCGATTTGATCAATACCATGATTACGGCATCAATCGCTGTCTTAGTCTTGCTATGGGTGAAAGATCGGTTTGGTTCAACAGCTGTCATTGCTATGCCAATTCTAGTCGGGTGTGGCGTCGCTTATATTGGGGTACTGTTGCTGCCATTCATCGCTGCTTTCACTACCGCGATCGGCGATGTCATCAATAGCTTCACCACTCTGCAACCGATCCTGATGGCTGTTCTGATCTCCTGTTCTTTTGCCATTTTAATTGTCAGTCCGATTTCAACTGTTGCTATCGGGCTGGCGATCCAACTTCACGGCGTTTCGGCAGGGGCATCAGCAATGGGCGTTGCCGCCACAGCCTTAGCACTGGTGGTTTATTCCTGGAAGGTCAACAAATCTGGCGTCACGATTGCCATTGCATTAGGCGGAATGAAAATCATGATGCCAAATCTGTTTAAGCACCCAATTATCTTGCTTCCATGCTTGTTCACGGCAATCATCTCCGCAATTCCGGTCGCGTTATTGTCAATCAGCGGGACGCCACAGTCGGCCGGCTTCGGAATTGTTGGCATGGTCGGCCCACTTGCGGCCATGGATGCTGGTTTGGCAATTCCGCTGGTTTTACTATGCTGGATCGTCATTCCGGTAGCAGCAGCGTTGCTAAGCAAAGTGTTATTTGAAAAGATGCTAAAATTGTTCGACAGTCGAATCGTTTTCAAATTTTTGGGTTAGTAAAGACGCACCCTAAAAATTATCCAAAATAGTAACCAAAAAATGACCAAACACCCCAATCGCAAGCGGGTATATTTGGTCATTTTTTATTGGCCGTGGAACATGATCGCGCAGTCTCAATCTTTACCTAGACACTGCTTCATTCAAGATGCTTATGGCCTTGCGCATCGTAAACACGATGGTCGTTGATGGCAACTTTTGCATTAACCGCCTCAGCCAAATCAATCCCTTTGATTTCGGCAATACCGAGCAGATAAATAGTGACGTCAGCCAGTTCTTCAGCGATGTTGTCTTGATCACGCTTAAGCAGTGCTGTGGTTAGTTCAGCCATTTCATGATAGGCGAGCAGCATTTCAAAATTGGTATCGGTCGTGTTCCAGCCATGTTTAACTTTGTTGGCAATAATGTGTTCCTGAATCGGTCGACTAATTTGTGCAGATGTGTTGGTCATTTAAAATCCCTTTCTATTTCGTTGGCGGGGTGCGCAGTTTGTCGACTAATTCAGCATCTGGCGTAACACTCACCGTTTTTTGTCCTTCGTAAACAACAAAGCCAGGTTTGGCGCCATTGGGTTTACGAATTTTCTTCACTTCAATCCAATCAACGGGAACATTGGCACTTTCCCGAGCTTTAGAAAAATATGCCGCCAGTTTAGCCGCCTCTAGCAGTGTTTTCTCACTGGGCTTACTGCTGTCGATAATGACGTGCGAGCCAGGAATATCCTTGACATGCAGCCAAATATCAGTTTTCTTGGCGGTATGCAAAGTCAGTTGGTCATTTTGTAAATTATTTTTGCCCACCCAGATTTTCGTACCATCACTGGCATAAAATTGATCCGGCTTGGAAACTTTCTGGCGTTTGTTACCTTTCTTCTGCTTCTGTTTCCGCAAATAGCCTTGCTGCTGCAGCTCAAGGCGAATATCGGCTAAATCCTTGGGGCTGGCCACATTAATTTGGGCCATAATGCCTTCCAGATAATCGAGTTCCTCCTGATTTTCCTGCATTTGTTGGTTCACATGAGCAACCGCATTGCGTAATTTCGTGTATTTGGCAAAATATTTCTGGGCATTGCGGGATGGCGTGAGCTGATTCGAGAGTGTAATTTTAATCGGCTGGTTATCCGCATAAAAATTCGGTAATTCGATGCTGGTCATGCCACGCTGCACCTGACTCAGATACGTCGTCAGAATTTCGCCACGAACGCGGTAATCATCGGCCTTTTCCGTTTCCTCCAGCGTGCGTTTCAATTTACGCTGTTTTTTACGGTCTTTATCGATGATGTTTTTAATGACATGAATCAGGTTGCCGCCTTGTTGCAAGACGCGATCGTGCTCGGCTTTTTGTTCATAATAAGCATCAAGCATTGTGCTCAAGGTCGGGTAGTACTGCTGATCGCCTGACAGCGACTGATAGGGGATGGCAGTAAAGACCGCTTTTTTGCCTTGCGTCGTAATCGTCGGCGCTGGCGCTTCAAGTTCCTTGAAAAAGCCATCCCATCCAGCATCGCCTTGATTGAGGCGCAAAGCCAGTTCCGCCGCAGAATCCTTGGCTAACCCTTGATAATGTTGCTGAAGCAAGGCGGCGCGGCTGAGTGTTGGCGTCACTTGACGTTCTAGTTCGTGGTAAAGTCGATCACGATCATCAAACGGATTGATTTTGTCCTGTTTTGGCGGCTCCACATACTGCGCACCAGGGATCAACGGGCGATAGCGATTCTGGTCAGCCGAGACATGGCGAATCAAATCAATGATTTTCCCGGTTCGCTTGCTAACCAAAAAAATATTACTGTGTCGGCCCATCATCTCGATAATCAAACGCAGTCCTAACTCATCACCCAGTTCATCGCGCGTCGAGAATTCAAAATGCAGTACGCGGTCGTTTTGTACTTGGTGAACTGCCGTTAATGTTGCGGCGTTAAAATACTTTCGCAGCGTCATGGTAAAGGTAGCGGGAACATCGGGATTCGTAAAGGGAATATGGGTAATTTGCACCCGCGCATACTGCGGATTGGCCGACAGCAGCAGGGGATGATTTTTACGCCCGGCGCGAATGGTAATCACGACTTCGTTTTCATAAGGCTGTTGAATTTTAGCAACACGGCCTCCGCTTAAGATTCCGTTAAGCTCTTGGGCCATGGCATGAGTAAAGATTCCATCAAAAGACATGTTAATCCGCTCGCTTTCCAATTGTCCCAATCATTTTACCGGTTTTAAGGCGTTTATGGAAGAGCGAGAGATTTGCGTCCTTCAGTAAGATCAAGATTGAGGAAAATGACGTCGCTCTAGTGAAACCTTCTATTTTCAGTCATCGATCAACTCTGCCCCAACACCTTTCCCCCAATCAGGCTCAGGTGTGTCGATACTACCGTGGGCCGCATCCTGTTCGCGAATAATCGACCATAGATCCGACTTTTGTTCTTTATCGATCATAACTTGTCCATGATCAGTCAGCTGAAAAACAAGCTTATCATGATCGCTCAATCCCAGTTTTTCACGAACGGCCTTGGGAATGGTGATCTGGTGCTTACTGGTCATTTTGACCACGGCCAATGTGGTATGCTTTGAAGTCGTCATTGCAAGGTCCTCCTTGGAATTGTCTATGCTCAAAATATAGCATAGTTAGTGTTGAAAGGTAGTATCTGGAGAACGGTTGAAGCATCCAGCGTCAAATTTAGATAACACGCTCCCGGGTGTTTCTCCTTGATCTTTGCATTTTATGGTATGATGTAGACAATCATTTTTAAAAAAGTGGGTGCCTGTATGAAAACTGCTATCGTGACGGATAGTACCTGTTATCTGCCGCAAGCCGAAATCGACAAACATCACATTACCGTGGTGCCGATTCCGGTCATTCTTGACGGCGCAGTCTATGACGAAGGTAAGGATATTACCACAGAAGAATTCTACGCCAAACTAAAAACCGCAAAAACATTTCCCAGCACCACGCAACCGCCACTGGGTGAGATGCTGAAGCTTTACGAAAATCTCGCCAACGAAGGCTATGACACCATTATCAGCATTCATCTTGCCAGCACGATTTCCGGCTTTGTCAATACCTTAAAAGGTGCTGTTGATGAAGTTCATGGCGCTAAAGTTTATGTTTACGATTCCCAAATTACCGTTATCCTAATGGGCTGGTTGGTTCTAGCCGCAGCGCAAATGGCTGAAGCCGGCAAAGACCCAGAAGCCATTTTGGCCCGGCTGGATGATCTGCGCAGCACCATGGGCGAATACTTCATTGTCAATGACTTACAGAATCTTGTCCGCGGCGGCCGCTTAAGTAATGCCTCAGCCTTTATTGGCGGTATGCTGAAAATTAAGCCATTATTAACTTTCGACGATCAGTCCCATAAAATCGTCGCTATCGAAAAAATCCGTTCCATCAAAAAAGCTTACGCCCGCGTTGAGACATTGTTCCAGCAAGAACTTGAACGAGTCGATTATCCGATTCGCGCTGTGGTGATTCATGCTAATGACCCTGAGGAAGCACAGCGCTGGTTGACGGATCTTCAGCAGAAGTTTCCGACTGTTCCGTTCGAACTTTCCTATTTCGGCCCGGTTGTCGGGACACACTTAGGCGAAAAGGCCATTGCCCTAGCATGGATGAAGGATTTCACCAAAGCATAAGTAAAGTCGCGTCCAGGCGCGGCTTTTTTGATTTGAGCGTGAGCAGGAGCGTGTTATTGAAGGAGGATTCCAGCATGTTTTTTGACCAACCCTTAGCGAAGGGAAAAATTTTAAGTGAAACGCCGCATTATCACGGTCCGATTTTCAATGTTGTGACGCAAAAAATCAAAACGCCTGATGGTCTGACGGTTGAACGCGATTTGATTCGCCACGCCAATGCTGTTGCCATGCTGGCACTGACAAACGATGGGCGAGTGTTAGTCAATCGGGAATATCGGGTGGCAACCAACAGCGAAGTTTTTGGATTGCCTGCCGGATTAATCGATCCTGGTGAAGATTGGCAAACTGCGGCGAGCAGGGAACTGCATGAGGAAACGGGTTATCTGACCCATGATTTGCAGTGGCTGACCGCGGTCCGTTCCAGTGAAGGGATGACCGATGAAACAGTCAATCTTGTGCTGGCCAACATTGACTTAGCCGCCAAAACGTCGCAGGATTTCGATAAGGACGAATTCGTCACCAGTCGTTTAGTGCCGTTTTCTGAGCTGGTTGAAGGCGTTAAGGCAGGTAAAATCAACTCGGCTCAAACCGTTGCGGCAGTGACTTACTATTTAGCCTTTGTTGCCAATAGCTGATGTTCGCTGATCCATGACACCAAACAGGCACTAAAGGACTGAATCCCGTCTTTTAGTGCCTGTTTGTGTGGGCAAAAGTCGATGGCGAAAAACTTTTGGCAACGAACATCGTCTGGCGTAGGTGATAAAAAAAACGCCAATGTCTTTTATATTTAGAGCAGTTGAATAACATTTGAAAATTTCAAGAAAGAAAAACAAGGTTAGTCTCTGTTACATTTATGAATATTTATGCATTTTATATTTACATTGCACCCAAATGCGGGTAAACTCTAAGGCAATTAAGAAAGCAGGTGGCGTGATGTTGCGCAAAAGTATCGCCGGGTTGCCGGATTATGTATCGGACAGCACCCCGGAAAGAATCGCGAAGGCGGCAGGTTTGGCAAAACTAACGCGCTTATCTTTTAATGAAAATCCTGTCGGTACTTCTCCTAAAGTACAGGAAGCCATTGCCAATTGGACTTTTTCACAAGCTCGCAGTTATCCTGATCCGGATGCCATGCCGTTGCGAACCGCCGTGGCGGAGCGGCTGCACATTCCTGCTGATCAACTACTTTTTTCAAGTGGCTTGGACGAAATGATTGCCTTGATTTGCCGAACCTTCCTTGACGTTGGCGACGAGAGCCTTCAGCCATGGCCGACTTATCCGGAGTATCAGCTACAGGCGGCGATTGCGGGTGCTGTGACGGTCAATGCACCGGTCGACGATACCACAGGAAGCATTGATCTTCAAGCCCTGTTGGCAGGCATCACACCGAAAACGAAAGTCATTTGGTTATGCAACCCAAACAATCCCACCGGAACCTACTTGCCGGTCAGTGAAATTGCCGAATTCATGGCACAGGTGCCGCCGGAAATTTTGGTTGTCGTGGATGAAGCCTATATTGACTTTGTTGATCAGGTCGCCAATCCTTCCGTCTTGCCGCTGATCACAAAGTTTGCCAATTTATTGGTGATGCGCACCTTTTCCAAACTTTACGGACTCGCCAATTTCCGCGTTGGTTTTAGCATCGTCCCCAAGGCGCTCATTCCGAAAATGCAAAACGTGCGCTTGCCTTATAACATTAGCGGCCTCAGTCAGACGGCCGCTTTGGCAGCATGGAAAGATGTTGCTTTCACGCAAAAAGTTAAACGCCAACTTTTTGCGGCGCGCCAGCAATGGACAGCATTCTTCGATCACCATCACATCCGGCATTACGCCACCCAGACCAACTTTATGCTGTACCAAGTGGCGCAACCACAAGCATTAGGCGCTTTCTTAAAGCAACATGGCTATCTGGTGCGCGATAGTATGGTTCCCGGATGGATTCGCCAAAGCTTTGGAACCCCAGAACAGGATGCTGAAGTGCAGGGGTTATTGCTCGATTTTCTGAAGACGACATCTCCGCTGGCAAAATGATCATTTTGAATATCGCAATCTCGTTCTTGCATCTAAATTAAAAAACAAACGGTTGGCAATCTCGGAACCTAATGCAGTTATTTTAAAAAAGTGGTTGACATTTTTCTAAAGGTCGTTATGATTAGAGTCACATTAACAAACATGAAGTTGTGATTAGACCAAGTAAGCTACCACCGATCCCAAGAGAGCGCCCATTGCTGAGAAGGTGCGATCGACCAGCCGAACACACATCTAAGAACTTGATGGCTGAACCAAGTAGGCTGTCACGCACCCGTTGCGTTATCACCGCTGCCAGTCACAGTTCGCGCAAGCCGACTTGTGGCTGGTAGGTGAGGTTTGGGTCGTGAGGTCTAAACAAAATTGAGGTGGTACCGCGATCACCAGTCGCCCTCGAAAACGTAAAAACGTTTTCGGGGGCTTTTTTTGCGTGAGCGTGAGCCAGCCCGGTTAGAAACCGGAGTGTAAGCGGCCTTGGGCGTGATGGCTGGTCTTTGGCCATTGCGACCAAGGTCCTTACACGCAGGTTTCTGGGCTGGCGAACGCGTTATGGTGTGAGCGTGAGCCGGCGCGCTATAGATAGCAAAAATTCAACTAGACTAATCACCAGCCAACACGCCCCCCAACAACTTCGCACCAGAAAAACCCGCACCAGCGAAAGGAGCACCGTCATGTCAAATCGCCATTTACCTGTTGGTACCCGCGACGAATTCGGGCCGCGCGCTATCCGTAAAGAAAACCTAATTCAAATCATGAGTCGCCATTTTATCGATGCCGGATTCGATCGGGTCAAAACGCCCTTGTTGGAATATCGCGATGTTTTTCAGCCGCTGACCGTCACGGGTGAACAACCTTATCAGATGCTCGATGATGCAGGGGAGACCGTTGTGATGCGACCGGATTTGACGTTGCCATTGGCGCGCTTATTGAGCACCACCAATATTCAGCCGCCGGTTCACTGGTGGTATGTCGGCGATATTTTCCGCGTCAGAAAAAGTCTGAGCGGTACCTACAACCAAATCACCCAAGCAGGCATTGAATTGATCGGTTACGCGTCTTTGAAAGCCGAATGGGCGTGTTTAAACGAGGCCATCCGCATTTGTAATGATTTGAAGGTTGGCGATTTAACGCTAGAACTTTCCGATGCACGCTTTGTTCCGCAAATTCTGCAGGCTTTGGCGCTGGACCCGGAAACCGAAGCCGCATTGCAGACGGCCTTTTTCGCGAAGAATCTCAACGCCTACGAACGGTTGATTGAACCACTGGCTGCCAATGCGTTGTACCCCTTCTTAAAACAATGGCCGTGGTTATTCGGTCCAGCTGCGACCGTTTTCGAACAATTAAGGCAATTATTGCCACCGGCATTTGTGGGCGAGCAGGTAACACGTCTGCAGATAACAGTTGATTTCTTGAAGGACCAATTCCCGGATCTTAACGTCACGCTGGACTTAACCAGTCAGCCGCCGCAATCCTATTACACCGGCATTTTCTTCCACGCTTACGTCCCTAATCGGCGCGAATATCTGTTTAGCGGTGGGCGCTATGACCAGCTCATGGCGAGCTTCCAACGCGATCTGCTGCCGGCAGTCGGATTGGCATTTGATGTGGATGCCTTAACGGACACCGTTCAGGAACCGACCGCATCGCCGCAGACCTTTGTCTATGGCTTACCTTCCCAATGGCAGGAAGCAGCAGCAGTTGTCGCCACAACGCCCAATGCCCGGCTTTGCCTCGTCGATTCGCTTGCTGAAGCCCGGGCATTGGCAAAAAGTCGCCATGCTCGCTTAATTGATCTTTCCCCCAAGGAGGCCACACTATGACGTTAACCATTGCATTGGCAAAAGGCAGGACAACTGAACAGGTGCTGCCACTACTCAGCGCTGCCGGTATTGACTGTATGCCGCTCCAGGAAAAAAGCCGGCGCTTGCTCTTTACCGATGATCCGGATTTCCATTTTGTCCTTGTCAAAGCGCCTGATGTCTTGACTTACTTGAACCGTGGCACGGTGGATATTGGCATTGTCGGTTCGGATATTCTCGAGGAACAAGGTCACCAACAGTTTGACCTGTTGGATCTTAGAACCGGTCGTTGCCGCTTCATTCTCGCATCAACCCCTGACTTTGACCCATATCAGACAAGTCGCAAACGAATCGCCACCAAATATCCGCACATCGCCCAGAGCTATTTTCAGACACAAGGCGAAGACGTTGAGATGATTAAAATTGAAGGCTCGGTTGAGCTGGCACCGCTGACCGGCATGGCTGATGCGATTGTCGACATCACTGAAACCGGGACGACCTTACGCGAAAATCATTTGAAGGTTTTTGCCACACTAACGCCAGTGTCCACCCATCTTGTGGTGAATCGGCTGGCGCTCAAGCAAAAGAAATCTGCCATTTACCAACTCATCCAGGCACTGAAACGGGTTCGTCCCCAGGAGGTTTAACATGAAAATTCTTACCGGCACTTTAACCCAACTTCAGCAACAAGTCGCCGCCCGCGAACAAAACCTAACACAAAATACGGCGGTTCAAACAACCGTACAGGAAATTCTGGCTAACGTGAAAGCAAAAGGAGACGCTGCTTTGCGGAACTACAGCAAGCAACTTGATCACGTCTCAATCGACGACCTGCGCGTTCCACAAGCAACAATTGATGCTGCCTTGGCAAACTTATCGCCGAAATTATTAACAGCGTTGAACTTGGCCAAGACCAACATCACAAGTTACCACCAGTTAGAAATCAGCCACGGTTTCATCGATAGTCCATCCCTGGGCATCATTCGCGGCCAAAAAGTGACGCCGCTTGATGCGGTTGGTTTGTACGTTCCCGGAGGTACTGCTGCTTATCCGTCAACGATTCTTATGACGGCGATCCCGGCCAAACTTGCGGGTGTCAAAAAAATCGTCATGGTGACACCACCGCAAAAAGCGGGACTTAATCCTGTGGTTTTGGCCGCTGCCAAATTGGCTGGCATTGACGAAATTTACCAGATCGGTGGCGCCCAGGCGATCGGGGCTTTGGCTTTTGGTACGGAGACCATCCCACGCGTCGACAAAATTATGGGGCCAGGAAATCAATATGTCGCGGAAGCCAAAAAACAAGTCTTCGGAGCAGTTGCCATCGATATGATTGCCGGTCCATCGGAAATCGGGATTATTGCTGACGATTCGGCCAATCCTGTGCGTGTAGCCGCCGACCTCTTGTCGCAAGCAGAACATGATCCCAACGCCCGGGCAATGCTCGTTACACCTAGTGAAAAGTTGGCTGAGGCCGTCAGTGATCAAGTCGAAATTCAGTTAGCAACGTTGCCGCGAGCGGCCATTGCCCGCACCGCGATCAGGAATCAGGGCTTTATCGCTGTTGTTACCGACACAAATGCCGCATTTACCCTCATGAACACGATTGCGCCGGAACACTTGGAGGTCCAGTTGCCTGATCCGATCACTTACTTAAATCGAATCCAGCATGCTGGTTCGGTCTTCCTTGGCGAAAATGCTGCAGAACCGGTGGGCGATTATGTGGCCGGTCCGAACCACGTCTTGCCAACTGCCGGATCGGCGCGATTTTTCTCACCTTTAGGCGTTTATGATTTTGTGAAACGAACCCAATTTATTCAGTACAGTTCCGAAGCGCTGGCGCGACAAGCTGATGCGATCGTGACGTTGGCGCGAACCGAGGGACTAGACGGTCATGCTGAAGCCATTTTGAAACGGACAGCCCGATAAATGTTTGTCAACGCATCACTTAACGACAAGGAGGTATTTCCATGCGTACAGCCACGATCACCCGAACAACCAAAGAAACCCAAATCACGATCAGTCTCAACCTTGATCAGCAAAGCGGTATTGCCATCGATACGGGCATTGGCTTTTTTGACCATATGCTAGAGGCGTTTGCCAAGCATGGCCGCTTTGGCCTGACAATCAAAGCCCAAGGCGACCTGGATGTCGACCCGCATCACACGATTGAAGATACCGGCATTGTCTTAGGTAACTGTTTTAAGCAAGCGCTCGGTGACAAAGCGGGTATTGAACGTTTTGGCAGCGCCTTTGTCCCCATGGATGAAACACTGGCGCGCGTGGTCGTTGATCTTTCCGGTCGCGCTTATCTAGTGTTTGACGCCGAGTTAACCAACCAACGATTGGGGGGCTTTGACACGGAAGTCACCGAAGACTTTTTCCAGGCAATTGCCTTTGCCGGCGAGTTTAACCTGCATGCGGCTGTTTTATACGGACGCAATACCCATCATAAAATTGAAGCCTTGTTCAAAGCACTTGGTCGCAGCATGCAAGCGGCCGTTGCCGAGAATCCGGCCGTCAAGGGGATACCGTCAACTAAGGGAGTGATTTGATGATCGTCATCGTGGACTATGACACCGGCAACACGCTTAACGTCAAAAAAGCGCTTGAATATTTGGCGATTGACAATCAACTTTCCGCCGATCCCGCCATTATCATGGCAGCAAGCGGTCTGATTTTGCCAGGGGTGGGCGCCTTTAAAACGGCCATGAACGCCTTGCAGCAAAGGCACCTCGTCTCGGTGATTCAGGCTTTTGCCGCCACTGGTAAACCATTACTGGGCATCTGCTTAGGCATGCAGCTCTTGTTTGATCGCAGCGAGGAGTTTGGTGAAACGCAAGGCCTAGGGCTTATCCCCGGACAGGTGGTCGCGATTCCGACAAAAGAAGGCATCTCTATCCCACACATGGGCTGGAACACCAACACGCTGACCCAAGACGATCCGTTTGCAGCAGGATTTGCCAATCAAGCGACCTATTTCGTGCATTCTTATTACGTCCAAACAAAAAGTGCGTATACACTCGCCACGACCGATTACGGCCAACCACTGACCAGTATCGTTCGGCGCCAAAATATTCTCGGCACGCAATTTCACCCAGAAAAAAGCGGTGCGATTGGCCTTGCCGGTTTGCAGCGTTTTAAGGAGATGACCGACCATGCAACTTTATCCAGCCATTGATTTATTAGCCGGCAAAAGCGTCCGCTTAACGCAAGGCGATTACCAACGCGTCAGTTTAAGCGCGGACCCGCTGGACCAGGTGGCACGGTTAAATGCTGCAGGTTTAACCCGTCTGCACTTGGTTGATTTAGACGGCGCCCGCGCCCAACAACCGATTAATCAAGCTGCCATCAAGACCATTCGCCAACACACCTCGGCGTTTATCGAACTTGGCGGCGGTATTCGCAATCTGGCAACGATGAATGAATATCTGACAGCCGGTATTGATCGCCTTGTCCTCGGTTCCGTTGCCATTACGGATCCTGAAATGGTTGAGCAAGCGATTGCGCAATTTGGTTCACGGCGAATTGTTGTCGGCATTGACGTTCGCTCTGGTAAAGTCGCCACAAACGGCTGGCTGACCACGACTCGGCAAAACGCCCTGGCCGTGATGCAAACGATGCAGACAGCCGGGGTGCAGACGGTGATCGTGACCGATATCGGCCGGGATGGCACGATGCAAGGGCCAAACGTTGACTTACTAAGGACGCTTCAACACGCCATCCCTGAGATCAACATTGTAGCTAGTGGTGGTGTTCGGACGCTGGCTGACTTAACCGTCTTACGCACAGCCGACATTCACGCCGCCATTATCGGAAAAGCGTGGCAAACCGGCGCCATCGAACTGAACAAGCTCAAAGAATTGGAGGATGACGATGCTGACCAAACGAATTATTTCATGCCTTGATGTCGATCAGGGACGGGTTAAAAAAGGCGTTCATTTCATTCAACTCAAAGATGTCGGCGACCCGGTTGCCATCGCCAAAGCTTATGAAGCCCAAGGAGCCGATGAACTTGTCTTTCTGGACATCACTGCCACGACTGACGCCCGCCAAACCATGACTCAAACAGTGGCCGCAGTGGCAGCGCAGGTTTTCATGCCGCTCACAGTTGGCGGGGGGATTCGCTCAGTTGCCGATATGCACGACTTGTTGCGCGCCGGAGCTGACAAGATTGCTTTAAACTCGGCCGCTGTGAAGCAGCCGAAACTTATCACGGCCGGTGCCGAGACATTCGGCAGTCAGGCGGTCGTAGTCGCCATTGACACCCGGTGGCAAGCGGAACGCCAACGCTACCAGGTCACGATTAATGGTGGCCGCACGCCGGTGGATCTCGATGCGATTCAGTGGGCTAAGCAGGCAGTTGCTGCCGGAGCAGGGGAGCTACTGGTCACGTCAATGGACGCTGATGGCACTCAGGAGGGCTTCGACTTAGCCCTATATCGCCAATTAAGTGCCGCGGTAACAGTTCCCATTGTCGCAAGCGGCGGTGCAGGTTCCGCCGAAGATTTCGTTGCCTTGTTCAAAGAGACCGCCGTTTCGGCCGGCCTCGCCGCGTCAATTTTCCATTTTGGTCAATTAACCATCCCCGAAGTCAAAACGGTTTTAAAACAAGCAAAGGTGGCGGTTCGATGATCGCACTTGATTTTAAAAAGGGCTCAGGGTTGATCACAACGGTTATTCAAGATGCTCGGACCCAACAGGTTTTGATGGTGGCGTACATGAATGCCGAAAGTTTTGAAAAAACCCTGGAAACCGGTGAAACCTGGTTTTGGTCGCGCAGTCGCCAGATGTTGTGGCACAAAGGTGAAACTAGCGGCAACATCCAAAGAGTCCAATCAATCGCCGTTGACTGCGATGCGGACACGTTGCTGATATCGGTTCTACCCGCAGGTCCCGCCTGTCACACCGGGCACACGAGTTGTTTTTATCGCACTTATGCAAGAAAGGAATGATCAGCCATGACAGCTGCCAAACAAAGTATCACCGAACTATATGACCTCATCAAAGACCGCCAAGCCCAACCGATTCCCGGTTCCTATACGGATTATCTCTTCACCAAGGGGCTGGACAAGATTCTAAAAAAAGTCGGCGAAGAAAGCACCGAGGTCATTGTCGCTGCCAAAAATCCTGATGACGCCGCCTTCGTCCTCGAAGTCGCTGATTTGACTTATCACGTTCTGGTGTTGATGGTTGAACGGGGTATTACGCTTGATCAGATCGAAGCGGAATTGGCAAGTCGCGAAGGGAAAATGAGTCGTCTGAAGGAACGCAGCAGCATCAATAAATATTGATGGTTGAATAGCCCGCGGTAGCCACACATTTAACGCCACTGGTTCACGCTCGCTATAACGCGCTCCCTGGCGCAGAAGTCTACGTGTAAGGACCTTGGTCGCAATGGCCTAAGCCCGGGCCATCACGCCCAAGCCCACTTACACTCCGACTTCTAACCGCGCCGGCTCACGCTCACTTCTTTGCATACAGGAGGAAGAGACATGCTTAAACACACCGTTAAGCATTTACAACCCTACACACCGGAAAAACCGTTGGCCGATTTGAAAAAAGAACTGGGGTTAACCAGCTTAATTCGAATGTCGGCAAACGAAAACCCTTTTGGTACCAGTCCTGAAGTAAGACAGGCGGTGGCTAACTGGGATTTTACGCAAAGTCGCGATTATCCAGATGGTAACGCGAGTCAGTTGCGAATGGCCGTTGCCGATCACCTTCATGTCGCAAGCGAGCAACTTGTGTTTGGCAACGGTCTTGACGAAGTGATTGCCTTAATTGCCCGAACCTTTTTGGAGCCGGGGGATGAAGTTGTCGAACCTTGGCCAACGTTTTCCGAATACCGGTTACATGCCGAGATTGAAGGCGCCAAGGTGGTGGATGTCCCGGTTCAACCCGAAACCGGCAACTTCGATCTAGCCGCGATGGTGCAGGCCATCACACCACGAACAAAGCTGATATGGTTATGTAACCCGAACAATCCCACAGGCACACTGCTGTCACTGACGGCATTAACCCGGTTCATGCGCCAAGTACCGGAAGATGTACTGGTTCTGGTAGACGAAGCTTATATCGAATTCACCGACGACTATCCCGCCACAAGTGCAATCGGCCTGCTGCCGCAATTCGATAATCTGGTTGTCTTACGCACTTTTTCCAAAATCTACGGGCTGGCCAATTTTCGCGTTGGTTTTGGTATTTTCCCGAAGCAACTGGTCAGCTATCTTCAGTCGGTTCGCTTACCTTATAACCTCAGCACCATCGCACAATTAAGCGCACAGGCTGCATTGGCTGATCAGGGGTTTGTTCAGATAACACGAAGCCGCGTTCGGCAGGCACGTCGCAGCTGGGAAACTTTTTTGACAGATAGGGCGTTGCCGCATTATCTTAGCCAAACGAACTTTCAATTTTTTCAGGCACCACAAAACCAAGCGCAATCTCTCAAGCAGGAATTGCTTCAGCACGGCTTTCTTGTTCGTGACGGACTCATGCCTGGCTGGTTGAGAGTCACTTTTGGAACCGCAAGCCAAAATCAAGCCGTTCAGCAAGTTATTCAGGCGTTTCAGGCGAATCTCTGATGAGCGTGTACCAAGATCATGTCTTAGTTCATCGCCTCGCGTCACCTAAGATTAACTCATCTACCACGGCCAATACATTTGGCACCACGATTTTTCAGAAGTAAACTGAAGACGTACCTTAATACTTCTGAAAGGAAGTTTTTCAAGTGAAAATTGCCAACATTGGCGGTCAGCCGCATCTGATCACGTCAGCATCGACCGCACAACCGATTACGAATGCGCCGGAAGTTTTGACTGCCTTAACGAAGCCGGCATCATTAACGCTCGGGCCGACTTTTCAATTTACCGCTGACCAGCTGGAAGCACCCATCACGACTAGCCAGCAGATTTTTGCGATCGGGATGAACTTTTTGGATCACTCGGAAGAAATTCACATCAAGTTGCCAACGGTTCCAAGTGTTTTTACCAAATTCAGTAGCTCATTGGCCAAGCCGACTGCCACGGTGCGCATGCATGGGCCCAAAACCGACTGGGAAACCGAGTTAGTCGTGGTGATCGGGCTTGGTGGCCGCAATATTCCTGAAGGCGAGGCGATGCGCCATGTTGCCGGCTGGATGGTCGGCGAAGATTTAAGCGATCGGGCTGTTCAGTTTGCCAATGCGGAACCGCAATTTTCTTTGGCAAAGTCGTTTCAAAACTATTCACCCATCGGTCCGTGGGTCACATCACCTGACGAAATCGCCAATCTGGATCGGCTACAAATCACAACAACGGTCAATGGTCAGGTGATGCAACAGGCAAGTCTGGACCAACTGATTTTTAAAGTACCGACGTTAATCCATTATCTTAGTGGGATTGTGGCACTGCAGCCCGGCGATCTCATCTTCACCGGAACGCCGAGTGGTACGGGTGTTGGCCGCGATCCGCAAGTCTTTTTGAAGCCTGGCGATCAATTGACAGCGGCGATTACAGAATTAGGCGCATTACAGTTGACGATGGCATAGCAGACCAATGATGGCGCTTCCATTTTTCTTATAAGGCCTATACCATTTTTAAATATCACTAGGAAAACGCCAACATTTAGCGTATCCTGAAGATGTCCAAAAATATTAACGCGTTCCCCGGCGCAGAAGTCTGCGTGTAAGGACCTTGGTCGCAATGGCCTAAGCCCGGGCCATCACACCCAAGGCCACGTACACTCCGACTTCTAAGCGCGCCGGCTCACGCTCACATTCTAAGAGGTGAATTTGATGTTGGAAAACAATAACTTTGATGAAGTCGTCATGAAACGCCACACTGCACGCGAATTTGATCCGGAAATTACTATCAGCAAAGGCGAATTGCTGCAGATGATTACCTATGCGACAAAAGCGCCAAGCGCACTCAACATGCAACCGACCCGTTTTGTCGTTGCCCAAAGTAACGCAGCAAAAGAAAAAATCGCCAGCGTGGCTGGAACTAATGCACCGGAAATTCTGTCCGCATCCGCGGTTGTGCTTGTCGGTGGTGAACTGGATTTAGGGCCATTTGAAGCAGAACTGTTCAAGCGAGCAGCGGCAGCAGGCTTGCTGACCGACCGCGCCGTTGAGCATCAAAAACCCATGATCGAAAATCTGGTGGCATCTTTCCAAACCGACAAACAGGCGTTGCGTGAATTCATCATTCAAAACAGCAGTCTGTCCGCCATGTCCTTCATGTTGGCTGCGCGCGCCTATGGCTATGAAACCGGCGCCATGACCGGCTTTGATCACGAGAAGATCTTACCGGCATTGGATCTTGATCCTGAGCATTTCATGCCAACGCTGCTTATTGCGGTGGGTAAGCCAAAGAATGCGCCGGACTCACTTTATCGAATCCCAGCAAGTAAAGTCACCTTTTTTAAATAAACATATTGCTCGCAAACGTCTGCTGGTGGGTCATGATGACTGACCACTGGCGTCTTTTGCCAGCAGCTCTTCAGCGATTTTAAACTTGAATAGAAAAACGCCTCATCACACATGAAGTGCCGTTGTTCGGCCCGTCGTGATGAGGCATTTTTGAATACATCGTGATCAGCAGTAGGCATCGCTACCAACTCAATTTTTTTAACCGCTGCCAGAACCAGTAAGCAACGCCAATTAATAGTAGCCCGGTGACGATGAAAATCCATCCGATCGGCACCCAATCTGCCAATGGTCCATATGCCAACATCGCCAGCGGATAGATACCGGTCGATAGGATTGCCCATAACGAAAAGACGCGCCCTAACTTATCTGCTGGTACATTCTCCTGCAGATAAATCGTCTGGCCGGCTTGAATCAACGGATAAAAAATACCGGAAATAAACATGAAGAACAGATAAGTGATGAACGGCTGTTTCAGCCCCATTTCCGCAAACGCAATACCGCTGCCGGCAAAGCCAATGGCGATGAGGCCAAGCTGATCGCGAAACTTTTTGTGGCGGGCAATAAACAGGCCCCCTAAGCCAGCACCGATCGTCCACGACCATTCGTTGAACGTCAAATGCCAGACTTCCGAGCCAAATGTCCGATTCACATACAACGTTGATAGTTGCGAGGATGGCGCAATTAAAATAAAGGCCGCGCCGGTAAACAACATGAACGCCAACAGCAACGGTGTATTCCCCACGTAACGCAGGCCGGCCAAGATCCCATTTTGCCGTTTGCTGGCTCGATCCCGGCGCGCAGTTGGCGTCGGTACGTGAACCACCCCTAGGCAAAGTACTGCCAACGCCGCGGTCAAAGCATCAATGACGAATATCCAGAAGATTCCCAGATCGCTTAAAATATAGCCCGCCAACAACGGTGACATCACCAGCATCGCCGCCATCAAAATTTGATTGTAGCCATTCACCCGCGTAATTTGCTTGGCTGGCACCAGCTGCGGCAGTAAGGCATTGGCCGCCGGATTTTCCAGTCCGTTGCCAAAGCTGCGGATCACGGCAATCACCAGCAACAGCCACAGCTCCTGAGTCACAAAAGCAAACACGTAGGCAACAGCGAGGGTCAAAACCGTGACCGCAACGGCAGAGAGGACAATCAGCCATTTTCGATTGTACCTATCAGCCAAAACTCCAGCGGATAAGGAGATTAAAATCGCCGGTAACGAAGTCGCCAATGATACATACGTCATCCACGCGCCTGAAGACGTTTTTAAGGCAATGTCCCAAAGCACCGCAAAAAAGACGGTTGACGTACCGAAAACAAATAAATTTTGACTTAACAGAAAGGCCGCAGTTTGTCCTTGCCAGCCGATTTTTGATTGTCCCAACTTAAACACCTGAAATCAGTTAAAATAGAAACTGACTTTAGTGTAAATCAAAAGATCAAAAAAACCCACGAATCACCACGAAGGGAGCGCAATGAGCATGCCCCAAAAGATTTTTATTGTTGAAGACGACGATGTGATCGCTAAAACGATCGCCAATTACCTGAACCGCTGGGCGTTCACGGTCAGCCTGGTTAAAAAATTTGACCAAGTCGACGAAGAAATTCGCGCCGCGGCACCGGATCTCGTGATTATGGACATCAGTCTGCCATATTTTAACGGCTTTCACTGGCTGAGTGAGCTGCGCAAGCACAGCAACGTACCAGTTATTTTTCTGACGAGTTCCGGCGATGATATGAACCTCGTGATGGCCATGAACCTGGGTGCTGACGACTTTTTGGCCAAACCGATCGAATTGCCGGTTTTGTTGGCGAAGATTCAGGGGATGCTGCGGCGGACTTATCAGTATCAGCAAACCGAGACTAATTTAACCCACGACGATTTCACACTGGTACCAACCGATAATCAGCTTCGCTCACCAGCAGGCGTGCTTGATATCACACCCACTGAGACTAAATTGTTGAGCCTTTTGTTTAGTGCCAATGGCGAAGTTGTGACCCGCGAAGCCATGATCGAAAAATTGTGGGAAGGTGACGAGTTTATCGACCGCAATGCATTAGCCGTGAATATGAATCGGCTGCGCAAGAAAGTCGCACCGGTTGGCCTGGCGCAACTGATCGAAACAGTCAAAGGCAAAGGTTACCGGTTAGCCAGCAAGGAGGCCGGCCATGATTAAGGCTTATTACCATGCACGCTGGATGGTTTGGTTAAGCCTGCTCACGTTGCTTCTGACCGGTCTATTGGCAAATTGGCTGGTTAATGTCTCAATTGAGGTCATTCTTAATATGTGGCTGTTCGCCCTTATTCCGTTACTCGTGATTGGCGGTTACGATTTGTGGCGTTTCAACCGGGAATGGCAGCAATTACAAGCGGATGTCTCGTTGCTGGACGATACCCAAATCACCGATCCGTTGGGCCGCGCGTATTACCAAAAAATCCAGTCTTTGCAACAAACTGTGCGAAAAAACAGCGACACCTACCGCGATCGCGAGCAGGAAATGTTAGACACCTTGCAGTTGTGGACGCACCAAATCAAAACGCCGCTAACGGCTTTGGATTTGCTACTGCAGGTAGAACCGGTCAATGCAAACGATGCACGGCTGGAAATCAGCAAAATCAATCGCTATCTGACGGTGATGTTAAACTACCTCAAACTGACAACCCTCAACACCGATCTGGTTTTAACCGAAGTGGCGCTAAAACCACTCGTCAACGAAACCGTTCGCGATCTGGCTAAATTGTTTATTGCCAAGGATTTAACGGTCTCCGTCTAAGCATTGCCAACCGTTGTCAGTGATAGTCAGTGGCTGCGGTTTATTTTTGAACAACTCTTGACGAATGCCATTAAATACACGCCGCGCGGGTCCATCCGGATTTACGCAAAAGGGGATGCCGTTTTTGTCGCCGACACGGGTATCGGAATTTTGCCAGAAGACCTGCCGCGGATTTTTGAACAGGGGTATTCCGGCTATAACGGGCGCGCCACGCAAAAGGCTAGCGGATTAGGCTTATTCCTTAGCCGTCAGATCGCCGAAAAATTAGGCTTGCGGTTAACGGTGACGTCAAAAGTCGGCGTTGGCAGTACGTTTGCGATTCATTTTCCCCAAACCCGATGGCTGGCAGAGTAAGCCAGCTTACCAGCTTGTAAGCAATCGCAGCCGACTGTAAGTAGTTTTAGGGTGCCATCCCTTTTAAGCTAGTCAGTGAAAGGGGAAGATCGTATGTCAACGTTACTTAAATTAAAAAATGTCGAAAAAACCTATACAAGTCGGGGCGCCCAACCCGTTCAAGCATTGGTTAATATCAGTTTTACAGTCGAATCAGGCGAATTCGTCGCCATTATGGGGGAATCCGGATCCGGTAAAAGTACGCTGCTGAACCTGATTGCGACACTGGATAACCCTACAGGCGGTGAAATCACGCTCAACGGCCAGGATCTCCGCAAAGTTAAAGAAGGGGCACGTGCTAAATTCCGGCGGGAGCACCTTGGTTTTATTTTTCAGGATTTTGACTTGCTTGATACCTTCAACGTGCAAGACAACATTTTTCTGCCACTGGTTTTGGCAAAAAAGCCGCTAGCCGTCATGAACGAGCGCTTGGCTAAACTCGCACCGCGGTTGGGCATCAGCGACCTCTTACAAAAGTATCCGTACGAGCTCTCCGGCGGCCAGCAGCAACGGGTCGCTGCCGCCCGCGCCATGATCACCGAACCGGAAATTCTGCTGGCCGATGAGCCGACTGGGGCGCTTGATTCCAAAACTTCGAGCGAACTCTTGGACTTGCTGACAGACGTGAATGCCCAGAGTCAACAAACCATTCTCATGGTGACGCATAGTGCCATTGCTGCCAGCCATAGCAAGCGGGTGCTTTTCATCCGGGATGGCCAAATTTTCCATCAACTTTACCGGGGCGAACTTGATCAACCGGAATTCCTGACCCGAATCAGCGAGACGATGACGGCGATGCTGACGAAGGAAGGCGAAGGACAATGAAATTCTATTTCAAACTGGCCGCCACCAACCTCAAAGCAGACCGCCGCTTATTTGTCCCATTTGTCATCACCACCAGCTTCCTAATGGCGATCAATCTGATCATGCTAAATGCCTATGCCAGCAGTGATGTTCTGTTCAGCGAGTTTGGCGCTTCGGCGGGCAGATCGCTGTTCATGTTTGGCTCGGTCATTACCGCAATCGTCTCCGTCATTTTAGTGATTTATGCCAACAATTTTCTTCGCAAGCAACGTATCCGCCAGCTCGGTTTGTACAACATCATCGGTTTTGGTAAAGGCGAACTCAGCAAAATGATGGCCATCGAAAAATTGCTGCTTCTGTTGGCAACATTGCTATTGGGCGGTGCTTTGGGAACAGTCCTGTCGCGGATTAGCTATCTGACACTGGCCAAGGTGCTGCATGTCAACCACCACCTTGAGTTTGGTCTGAGCCAACAAGCCTTCAGCATTGCCGGCATCATCACAATCGGACTCTTCATCATCTTAATGTTCATCGATGAAATCTGGCTTATTCGCAAGCAGCCAATTGACATTGTTCGCGAACAAAGCGCCGGTGAGCGGGAACCGAAGATTGCGTGGTTCACGCTGATTTTCAGCCTTGTATGTTTAATCGCCGGCTATACACTGGCCGTTGTCATCACCAATCCGCTGGAAGCCATGAGTATGTTTTTCTTTGCGGTCATACTGGTCATCACAGGAACATATGGCTTATTCACGTCGGGTTCGGTTTTTGTCTTAAAATGGCTGCGGCGTCGAAAAAACTATTACTACCAGCCTAAGCATTTCATTAATGTCTCGAATCTGCTTTACCGAATGCAACAAAACGGCGCCGGTTTAGCATCAATTGCCATTTTGGTGACCATGACCCTCATTACGCTGGCCACGACCGCCACGCTTTTCTTTGGCATCAATGAAATCGTTAACGCACAAACGCCAGTCGACTTATCATACTCCCTTAAAACAAATGATGCCGAAGCTGCCAATCGCGTCACCGAGCTGGCCAAAACCCATCACGTCCGTATCCGGTCAATTCGCACGTTTACTGGCCCTTCCAGCACGTTGGCATTGCTTGAAAAAAACCGGTTGAATTCCCAAAGCAGTATCAACGGACCGTTTGGCTTTGACAATGCCCGCAGCGTCCAGTTGATGACCATTGCGAACTATAATCGTTACACTGGACAACACCGTTCGCTGAATGGAAACAATATTCTTATTTACACGTCCAATCATTTCGCTGGCAATACTCTGACAATCGGGAAGCAAACTTATCATGTCGCAACGCGGGTTTCAAGCTTTCCCAATGCACCGAAAACGTTTATTCCCAATCTTTTCGTCGCATTTCCATCTGAAACACAAATGCTCGCGGCATTGCATCATTTGTACCCGAAAAAGACCATGGCCGAGCTTAAAACAGATGTCACCACGAATCAGGATTTAATGTTGAGCGGCAGTCATGTCAACCAAACTAAGCTGTATCAAGATTTAAACAAAAGTGGCATCGCACTTCCTGACACTGTTCAGTCCCGCGCCGTCAACTACGACGATACCGCCAGCATGATGAGCAGCTTTCTGTTTCTCGGCATCGTCTTTGGTGCCACGTTTATCTTGGCAACTTTGCTGATTCTTTATTACAAGCAACTGGCAGAAGGTTATGCTGATGAGCGGCGTTACACCATTCTCCAGCGAGTCGGCTTAAGCCTGCGCGAGGTGCGGTCAACCATCAACAGCCAACTACTCATGCTGTTTTATCTGCCGTTGGTCGTCGCTGCCATCCACGTTGGCTTTGCCTTGCCATTCGTGCAGCGAATCATGATGCTGTTTGGCTTGCCTGATTGGCAATTCTTCCTGACCGTTTCACTCATCACGTTAGCCATTTTTGCCGTGATCTACGTGTTAATGTATCGTCTGACCGGCAATGTTTATTACCGCATCGTTTCCCGCCGCCAGCCAACCAGTCGCAGGTAGGTAAGGGGACGCTGGTGATAGTCCGGTAACCACCAAAACTCTAAAAAAGTGCCGTTCCTGACCCATCGTTTGTCTACAACGATACTGTCAGAAACGGCATTTTTAGTTGTTATGTCTCAAGCCGGCTGCAAGGCTTTAATCTCGGCAATCAGCTTAAGCAGGTTTTGTTCAGCGGTTTGATAATCGGCCATTTTATCGGCGAATTGCTCATCAAAACCGGCAAGGCCACCTGCCGCAAATGCGTATTCGAATGGATAAACTGCTTCATAGGCAGCCGCAAACCGCTTTAGCAGATCATGATACTGCTCACCGCCAAGCTGTAAGGCCATCTGAATCACCCGAAAATCCGTATAAGCCATTTCGAATTGAACGGCCCAAGCCCGCATGAAATCATGCCGCGCCTGAATATGCAGAAAATGGTGCTCGGTGGTCCAAGCCAGCCGGTTCACTGAATCCTTAACATCCAACACAATGAATCACGCCTTTCTATTTACCCTTATGCTAACTGGCTTCATTATAAGCCTGTCCATGCAAAAACGCCTGAATAACACCCTTCTAGGCTAATTCAGGCGCACTAGTTTTCATGCGGTTGTTGGGTGTGCCGATCCAACGCCTTGGCTGCTGTTTCAGAAACCTCACGCAGCGCAGCTTTCCCGCGCTTATCGCTCAGGTTAATATAGAGATCAGTCGCACTTGTCGTCGTCTGCCCAAGCTGATCGGCCACTTGTTGCACATCCTTGGTCACCGTATAAATATTCGTCCCTAAAGTATGTCGCGCTTTATGCGGTGTGGATGGTCGACCATAAGCCGTCGTGTAACGTTTAAAAAAAGCCTCGATCGTATTTTGGCGAATGCGCTTCACAGTTTGACCGACCTGCGTTACAAACAGCGGCGAGGTCGGCTTTTGATAGGCAATAATGGCCGCACGTTGTTGTAAATACGCGGTGAGATAGGGGTCAATCCAGTCCGCAAAATTCACCCGATCCTGAAAATTGCCTTTGCGCACAACCTGCACCGTGTGTCGGTCCATATTCAAATCTTCCAGATTCATATTAACCAGCTCGCTCACACGCACACCAGACCCAAACAGCAACGCAATAATCGCCAAGTTGCGCTGTTTGGCTGCATTAAAGTAAGCCCGTTGCTTCGAAGGTAACTGATGGGCATAAACCTGATCCAGCCAATGCAAAAACTTAGCATCTTCACCGTCCACAAACAGCATTTCCTGCAATTTGTGATTGCGATAAGCCGTCGTCTCGGCATGGGTTTTTAATTTAACCTTATTCCAGACATTGCGGTAAAAGTAAGGCTCACCGTCTTCATGCGGTTCACTTTCCTCGGTCAAAAATCGATAAAGTGCCTTAATGCCCACCAATCGCAAGGCAACACTGCGCCGCGTCATCCGTTTATTTGGATGCGTTTTGGAAGGCCGCTCTAGCAGATAAGCCATAAAAGCCTGCGCATCGCGTAAAGAAAGGTGTTCCAGCGTTTCAAGCGGCACAGATTGCGGGGAAGTGGCGGTCGTCACGCCGCTAGTGATCAGCCATTCAAGAAATTCCTGATAAAAATGCAGATACTGGTAAAGGGTAGAGTCAGCAATCGGAATTGCTTTTTGACTGTGATAGTAGTCCTGAATGTAGTCAGGCAAAGAGGGCAGCATGGCGTGGATTAATTTTGGATAATTCTGAGTCGACAATCAACATCACCTCGAACATATGTTTTCTTCTAGATAATGCTAGTATACCTGAAAAAAGAGGCTGATGCCGAGGAAGATGAGCGACTTAACCGCGATTTAACGCAGCTTGTTTCGGCAAAATGATGTGAGACTGTATTGAATAAAGTTCTAGCTTTATCCAAAGGTAAACGTCAAAGCCTGGTTAAGGTCGCCAAATCCCGTTAATTCTTAAACGTGTTTATTGATCCGAATTTATGTATGGAAACTCGCTCGCACCACCGAACTTTCGAACTTTAAAATTCGCCGTCTGCAGCACTGGATGCTGCTTGCTACTGGAAAAATTCAGTTGGTGGTTGTTGTTTGGCTACAATTTTGAACAAGCTTCAGCAATTCATCATGAATCAGCTATCAGCCAAAATATGCGGCCATCACAAAAGTGGCAATCATGCAACAATTGATTGATTTCTGCCAGTCTGGGCAAATTTACTGATTATCCGATAAATGTCCGTTTAAGCCAAAACATCTGCATAAAGTTTGCTGATCAGTTATCGTACATAAAGTTTGCGAAAAATTCTTAACCTCGAATCAAACCGCTGCTTTTGTGCCAATCTCGTTGCTGTTAAAAAATTTCCGATATCCACGAGTGGGGGAGTGTACTAGGAAGAATTTACTGCCCGGCAAAATATAGCGAAAAGTGCCGTTCCCTGATTCTCCATTCTAGTTTACATAATATATATTATACGAAGTAGTATGTAGGTCGTTGATTTCGCATATTTTCCAGGAGGTTCACTCAAATTACGCAAATCTAGCATTCTCGTGTGCTCATTGAGCCGATCAGTTAACCGCTCGTAAATTTCCGGCACACATACAGTCAATCAAGTCTACACCAAATCTTGGTTCACAAAAATTTGCTAACCACGTTTGATCATCATCGTCAGGACATCTGCTTTCAATCGAACGAGTCACTCAGTTTAGCTTAAGTGCTCTACCATCTTGCCAACTTAAACAACACAAAAAGTCGCAGCCAAGGTGTTCAGCTGCGACTTAATTAACTATATTCGTAAAACGGACAGATCAACCTTCAAATACTTTTTGCATCGGTGGCACGACTTGTTTTTTACGTGAAACTACTCCAGGCAATGCCAAACGAGCGTTCGTATCGAACTTTTCGTTAAATGCTGCCGCTACTTTATCGCGGTCAGCACCAACAGCAAAGCCGGTTGAGTTGCTGTTCAAAATATCCGTCGCGATCAGCAGGAAGTCGTCATAACCCTTTGCCTGTGCTTCCTTGGTCATGGCGTTCAACAGATCATCCTGACGCGCATAGATGTCATCCAGATCGACGGTATTGACCTGACCGATCCGGATCGACTTGCCGCCCATTGTGAAGCTCTTGGCGTCGCCTTCGATAATATCCATATCAGACTTAGCAGCCAAATTAGTGCCAGCCTTCAGCATGGCTAAACCGTACGATTGCAAATCAATCCCCGCAATTTTAGCCATTTCAGGCAGAATCTTTTTGTCCTTGTCCGTGGCAGTCGGCGATTTCAGCAACAATGTGTCGGAAATCAACCCCGATGCCATCAAGCCAGCCAATGTTGGCGAGATCGTGTAGCCGTGTTCCTGAAATAGTTCGAAAATCACGGTGTTCGTGCTGCCAACCGGTTCTGCGCGATAGAACAGCGGTGCAGCGGTGTGAAAGTTCGCAATCCGGTGATGATCAACCACTGACGCAATCTGCACGTCCTCGATATCAGCAACACTCTGCTGAAATTCGTTATGATCTACCAGCATCACAGTGTCGGTTTCATTTGCTGCGGTTTTAATGACACGCGGTGCTTGAACCTTGAAATGATCCAAGACAAACTTGGTCTCATCATTTGGTTCACCGAGTGCTACTGCTTCAACATCTGTGTTGCCCGCCTGCTTTTGAAACTCGGCCCAGCTCATGGCACTGGTAATCGCATCCGTATCTGGGTTTTGATGTCCAAAAATCAAAGTCGTCATATTAATTGATCGCTCCTCAGCTCAATATTTACCTTTCAATCTTACCACTGTTTTCGCCGACCCGCGACAGATAATCTTTTTCTGCCAGATAGGCGTCAAACGTCTTAAAGAAGTTGGCAATCCGCGGAATATCAGCCTTTTCTTTTCGATAAACGAATGAGGTCTCAAAGCGAATGGCCGGTTCGAATGAAACAGCATGGGCTTTGATTTGATCAGCGTGGGCCGTCACAAAACTCGTCGGCAAGGCAGTATTCACGCCGGTGTGATTAACAAACTGCGTAAGTTGATATGGCGTGGTAAAGTGCGCCACCACATGCGGAAAATCAACCATCTGATTCTTGTAGGCTTCGTGAAGCATCTGCCCCAGGAAATAATCATCCGGATAAGTAACCCATGGTTCAGCAAGCGTATCTTTAAAATGAAGGCGCTTACGGTTTGCCAACGAATCGTCATGATGTAAAAACAGCAATTGCTCATCAAGAATTTTCTTGCTGGCGTATGGTTTCCAATTCTTGATCGTCTCATCAGGCAGATTCATAATCGCCAAGTCAACCTGATTGTTTTCTAATGCTTCCCAAATTTCGTGACGGGTCATCATCCGCAAAGTGATTTCAACTTCGGGATTCAAATCATAGTAATGCGCAATGAAGGCGTTAAAGGCACTGTCTTCAATCGAACTCAACAAGCCAATGTTAATCTTACCCACAGTTGCGCTGGTACTTTGCTGAATCTCGTCAGTCGTCTGGTTCAGGATCTCATAGATCTCGTGGGTTGCCTTCAACATTGTCTGACCGGCATCCGACAAATGCAGTTTCTTCCCAACAGAGTAGAACAGCGGCGCCCCCACTGTCCGCTCCAGCTTCTTGATTTGCTGCGTCAATGCAGGTTGGGTAATGCCCAACAGCTGAGCGGACTGGGTGTAGTTCATTGTTTCTGCAAGTTGCAGAAAATACGTGAGAGTCTTCGAGGAGAAAATGCGCTCTTGCTTCGTTTTCATGGGGCGGCTTCCCTTTCATTTATAAATTTATAATACTGATCATTTATCATGATAAGTGGCATTTAAAAAAAACGCAACAGATTTGCCGCGTTTTTAATCGTTACGTTAAGTTCTAACTAAACTACGCCTTGGTAGCCGGACGCGGACGCCAATTTTGCCAGCCAGTGTAATCTTGGACATGCAACAGATTTTCCGCATTCTTAACCCGATCTGCTGATGGTGGTTCGATGCCTTCCAGTGGATAGGTAATGCCAAGTTCATGGTATTTTTTGACCCCCAGCGTGTGGTAAGGAAGGATTTCGACTTTTTGAACCACATGCTTGTCTAACGTTGCGATGTAATCCCCTAACCGTTTAAGGTAAGGATCAAAATCGGTACGTTGTGGTACCAACACGTGTCGAATCCACATATCATCGCCGTGGGCAGACATATACTGAACCATATCCAAAATGTTTTCGTTCGGGAATCCCGTTAATTTCTTGTGCTCAGCCGAATCAATGTGCTTAATATCCACCAATGAAATATCCGTGACCGCCATGAGTTTCTCAAACTGACCAAACCAAGGCTGATCGCGGGTGAATGGGCCACCTGACGTATCGAGACAAGTAGAAATGCCGAGTTCCTTGGCTTTAGTAAAGAGCTCAAGGATAAAGTCAATTTGCACCAGACTTTCCCCGCCACTGCATGTAATACCGCCTTGTTCGCCCCAGAAAGCCTTATAACGCTGTGCATCCGCCAAAATCTGATCAGCGGTCATTTCCTCACCGACGCCGATATTCCAAGTGTCAGGATTGTGACAGTATTGGCACCGCATACGGCACCCTTGCATGAAAACGACAAAGCGAATCCCGGGTCCATCGACTGAGCCGAAGCTTTCGACCGAGTGAACGTAACCCTTAATTGGCCCTTCATGATCCTGCCCGACCTGTTCCAAAATGTTTAACGGGCTTTGTGATTGATCGATAAGTTTCATCTATGCCGCCTCCACTGCTAGTATGCTGATAGTTTTCAAACGATTTTCATTTCAGTTTGTCAAAAAACGGCAACAGCAACGTTGCCGTCTTTTGACAAAACAGGAATGATTTCCTGTTTTGATGTTGAGTTGACTGGATTACATTTCGTCGAAGAATGTCCGTGCGATAACGTCATCCTGCTGTTCCTTTGTCAGGTCCGCGAAGTATACGCAATAGCCTGAAACCCGGACAGTTAAGGTTGGGTATTCTTCTGGGTGCTTCTGTGCATCGATCAACGTTTCCTTGTTGAAGACGTTGATGTTTAGATGCATGCCGCTGTTCTCCATATAACCGTCGACCATGTGAACCAAGGTATCCTTACGGGTTTCATCATCATGTCCCAGGGTATTTGGTGTAACCCCGAACGTGTTGCTGATACCGTCAGTTGCGTAGTGATACGGAATCTTAGCGGTGGACATCAAGGAAGCCAAAGCACCGTTCTTTTCTGCGCCGTATGCCGGGTTGGCACCTGGTGAGAATGGTTCGCCTTTCTGACGGCCGTTTGGTGTTGTCCCGGTGTTCTTACCATAAACCACGTTGGAGGTGATGGTCAGAACACTGGTACTCAACTTGGCACCGCGATACAGATGATGGGTGTTCATCTTATTGTAGAAGGTCTTCACCAACCACTTAGCGATGTTGTCGGCCCGATCGTC
The DNA here is from genome assembly GCF_029726355.1 of Lacticaseibacillus huelsenbergensis. Lineage (NCBI taxonomy): Bacteria > Bacillati > Bacillota > Bacilli > Lactobacillales > Lactobacillaceae > Lacticaseibacillus > Lacticaseibacillus huelsenbergensis. The sequence continues at coordinate 2,680,858 of NZ_CP120687.1, read as the reverse complement.
ATTGTTACCATAACGCGGATAGTCGTCGTTGTCAGCAACAAAGTCAACCGCAATACCATTTTCATCGCGAATCACTTTAACATGACCGTACTTGATCGCACTGATAGAGTCAACCGCATGTGACAAGCCGGAAATACCAGTTGCAAACGTCCGGTTCAGCCGGGTGTCCTTCAATGCCAACTGTGCTGCTTCGTAGTAATACTTGTCATGCATGTAGTGAATGACATTCAGCGCATTAACATAAACGTCAGCTAACCAGTCCATCATCTTGTCGAACTTCTTCATGAATTCGTCGTAATCGATGTAATCACTGGTGATTGGTTCATATTCAGGACCCACTTGTGCTTCCTGAATTTCGTCTTTCCCACCATTGATGGCATATAAGACGGTCTTTGCCAGGTTTGCCCGAGCGCCAAAGTACTGAACGCCGTCAGCGATCGGCTGTGCGGATACACAGCAGGCAATGCCATAATAGTCCGTGCCCCATTCGTTACGCATCAGATCATCATTTTCGTATTGAATGGTTGAACTTTGGATGGAGACTTCAGTTGCGTAGCGCTTGAAGCCTTCTGGCAAGCGTTCGCTCCACAATAACGTAATGTTTGGTTCCGGTGCTGCACCCATGTTGTCTAAGGTCTTCAGGAACCGGAAAGCGGTCTTGGTGACATGATGCCGACCATCATTACCCATGCCAGCCAAGGACAGGGTTGCCCAGATCGGATCGCCGGAGAAGAGTGAATTATATTCTTCAGTCCGAATGAACCGAACCATCCGCAATTTCATAACCAAATGATCAATCAGTTCCTGAGCCTGTTCTTCGTTTAACTTGCCGAGACGCATATCCCGTTGAATGTAGGCATCGATAACCGTATCGATCCGGCCAACGGACATCGCCGCGCCATTTTGCGTCTTAACGGCTGCCAGATAGCCAAAGTAAATCCATTGAACGGCTTCTTGAGCATTTGCAGCTGGCCGAGAAATGTCATAGCCATATTCTTTGGCCATTTTCTTCATATCGTTTAACGCACGATATTGTTCGTTGATTTCTTCGCGCAGTTTGATGACATCATCGGTCATTTCACCGTCGCCAGTCAGGTTATAATCGTTAACCTTTTCTTCCATCAACCGATCGATACCATAGATGGCAATCCGTGGAAAGTCTGAGACGATTCGACCACGGCCATATGCATCAGGTAACCCAGTCACGATCTTGTAGTGACGAGCCTTGCGCATTTCCGGCGTATAAGCATCAAAGACGCCTTGGTTATGGGTTTTACGATATTCAGTGAAAATTTTGTGTTCGGCAGGATCGGTTTCGAAGCCATAAGCTTTCAACGCATCTTCTGCCATCCGAATACCACCAAACGGCATGAATGCACGTTTGAATGGCTTGTCGGTTTGAACGCCGACAATCTTTTCGAGATCTTTGTTGAGATAGCCAGGGCCATGTGACGTAATGGTTGATGGAATGTTGTTGTCTGCATCCAAAACGCCGCCATTGGCACGTTCTTGCTTCTTCAAGTTCAGAACCTGATTGTTCAAAACAGTTGTTGCTTCAGTGGGGCCAGCAAGGAAACTCTCGTCCCCATCATATTGGTTCAGGTTATGCTCGATAAAATCGCGCACATTGATTTCTTCTTGCCAGTCACCGCCGTTAAAGCCTTCCCAATAATTAGGAACTTTGGTTTCGTCAAGCTGTTTCATAGGTGTTTGCCTCCTAAAGTGAATTACAGATGTGACAGTTCTTACAAACTCAGTATAACACGGTGCGGGATCTATGCAAGCGTTTTATTGCCTATATAACAGGGGTTCTTTTGTTTTTTTAGTGTACTTAACTGTTTCATAAAAATTAGTAGACCGCGAATTTGATAAATCGTGCACAACTTATCTGTACTACAATAAGTAAAAATAGCCGTTCCTGTATTAATACAGGAACGGCTACCCTTCAATCTATTGTTCATTTTTTTCTGGAATCTCTTCGCGGGTACGGACAAAGACCGGTGTCCCTTGAACATCCGTATCAATGACGAATGACCCATTGGAGTAACGATCACCGGTTGGGTGTTGGCTCGGCGTCAGCGTAACAACTTTGTCAGCATCAGTCAGTACATCCAAGCGGGTATTCACATCAACTGCCATCATGGCGACGATGCGATGCGGATCACGCTTAAGCTCGCGCAAGACCAGCAGACCGCGTCGAGCCCGACTCATTTCGCCGACTTCACTTAATGCCATCCGTTTGAACGCACCGCGTTGGGTCAGAATCCCGACGACCGCGCTTTGCGGATTCTTAACCAGAATAAAATTGACGACCTCGTCATCCGGTTTTAGATCCATACTTTTAACGCCGGTTGCTCGCGCGCCAACGGTCGAAACATCGGCTAACGGGAACGTTAATCCGTATGCATGGTGACTGACAACAAAAACATCCTGTGACTGATCAGTGGTGAAATAAGCATTCGTAACCACCGCACCAGCCGTCTTAAGCTTCATGGCCAGCATCGGTTTACGTTTATAGGTCCGTTGTGGTTGTAAATCACTCAGCGCTGTCTGTTTAATATAGCCATCACTGGAACCAAGAACAAAACTACCTGCAATGTCCAACTGATCAAAGGCAAAGACTGCCAATACCTTTTCATCGGTACCCAGTCCGACTGTCTGGCTCAGGTGCTCGCCAGTATCTTTCCAGCGGGCATCACCGATTTCGTAAACCGGCCGATAAATGATGTTCCCGGCATTGGTCACAATATAAAGGTGCTGCAGCGTGCGCAACTCACCAGTGAAAATGGCCAAATCATTCGCTTTGAGCCCGTTATCGTCAGGGTCAACGGCCTGGTAACTGCGCAACGAACTGCGCTTGACGTAGCCATCCCGTGATACTTGAACCATAACTGGCTCATCAGCAACCGTCACCGTCGTTGCAACTTCAAGCGTTTCAATTTTAGCCTGGATGCTGCTACGGCGATCATCCCCGTATTCCTTGGCAATCCGCTTGAGTTCCTGCTCGATGACCCGATCACGCGCGGCCGGCCGCGCCAGAATATCCTGATAACCAGCGATAGCCTTAGCCAGTTGCGCCGCTTCGTTTTGTAAGGCAGTAATATCGGTATTGGTCAGGCGATACAACTGCAAGGACACGATAGCTTCTGCTTGCGCTTCGGAAAAGTCAAACTGCTTAACCAGATTACGCTTGGCATCGCCTTTATCCTTAGAAGCTCGAATAGCCGCGATCACCTGATCCAAAATCGACAGCATCTTGATCAGGCCTTCAACAATATGCTGCCGTGCCTGTGCTTTGTTCAGTTCATACCGCGTGCGGCGAGTGACGACATCACGGCGATGGGCAACATACGCTTCCAGCATCGGCTTTAAACCTAGCAGTTTTGGCTGCATATCGGCGATGGCAACCATATTAAAGTTATAAGTGATCTGCAGGTCGGTATTTTTGAACAGATAATTCAAAATGCCTTGGGCGTCGGCTTCTTTCTTCAGCTCAATGACAACGCTTAAACCAAAACGGTCACTTTCATCCCGAACTTCGGCGATGCCATCGACTTTCTTATTAAGGCGCAGTTCGTCGATTTTTTTAATCATCAAGGCTTTATTGACATCGTAAGGAATCTCGGTGACAACAATCTTTTCCCGTCCGCCACGCATGGTTTCGATATGCGTGCGTGAACGCACCACAATCTTGCCGCGGCCGGTTTCATATGCTTGCTTGATGCCGTCAAGCCCTTGAATAATCCCACCGGTTGGAAAATCCGGGCCTTTGACATATTGCATCAAGTCATTTAGGTCAGCTTGCGGGTGCTTTAACAGGTACAAAATGGCATTTACTACTTCACGCAAATTATGCGGCGGAATTTCGGTCGCGTAACCAGCGGAAATACCGGTCGCACCGTTGACTAACAAATTAGGAAATCCAGCCGGTAAAACTGTTGGCTCCTGCGCCGTGTCATCGAAATTAAGGACCATATCCACGGTCTCTTTGTCGATATCCGCCAGCATTTCTTTACTGATCTTGCTCAGACGCGCTTCCGTGTACCGCATTGCGGCAGGCGGATCCCCGTCCATCGATCCGTTGTTGCCGTGCATTTGAATCAACGGTGCCCGCAACTTCCAATCCTGGCTGAGCCGGACCATTGCTTCATAAATCGAACTATCACCATGTGGATGATAGTTACCCATAACGTTACCGACACTTTTAGCCGATTTACGAAAACCTTTGTCGTAAGTGTTGCCATCCTGATTCATCGCAAACAAAATTCGGCGCTGAACCGGCTTTAGCCCGTCACGGACATCCGGCAATGCCCGCTCTTGAATGATGTATTTCGAGTACCGGCCAAACCGGTCGCCCATGACCTCTTCTAAGGTCAACTCCTGAATCTGATTGGCCAATGGCTTTTACTTTCCTTTCTTGTCTAACTGTTTAACGATTTGCTTGGCACCAAACTGCAACTTCTCGTGGTTGGCTGTCGGTGTCTCCAAAATACTACCGTCGTCATCCATGTCAAACTTAACATGATGTTCAATCCATTCACGCCGGGGTTCGACCCGATCGCCCATCAAAGTCGTCACGCGCCGTTCGGCTAACTGGGCGTCGTCAATCCGCACCCGAATCAACGTGCGCGTCTCTGGATTCATAGTGGTTTCCCACAACTGATCAGCGTTCATTTCCCCAAGTCCTTTGAAGCGAGTCAGCGTATAGCCCTTCCCCATGGCCTTGGTTTCCTTAGCCAGCTCTTCATCGGTCCAGGCATAGCTGATCTTGGTTTTAGCCCCAGCACCTTTTTGCAGCCGATATAACGGCGGTAACGCAATATAAACCCGTCCGGCATCAATCAACGGTCGCATGTACCGATAAAAGAACGTCAGCAACAGAATCTGAATATGCGCGCCATCGGTATCCGCATCGGTCATGATAATGATCTTGTTGTAGTTTGCCTGCTGGATGTCAAAATCCGCGCCGACACCGGCACCGATTGTATAAATCATCGTATTGATTTCTTCGTTCTTAACGATGTCTTGCAGCTTGGCCTTTTGTGTATTCAGAACTTTCCCGCGCAACGGTAAAATCGCCTGAAACTTGCGATCCCGCCCTTGCTTGGCAGAGCCGCCAGCCGAATCCCCTTCGACTAGGTAAAGTTCATTGCGTTTAGGATTTTTGGTCTGTGCTGGGGTTAATTTACCGGAGAGCAGTCCCTGATCTTTTTTCCGCTTACGGCCGGTCCGACTGTCATCGCGCGCCTTACGCGCTGCTTCGCGGGCATCCCTGGCCTTAATCGCCTTACGTACGAGTTCCTGGGACTCTTCCCCATTTTCCATCAAAAACGTGGAAAGATTTTCGTAAACAATACCGTCGACAACTGTGCGAGCTTGCGGGGTACCCAGTTTGCCTTTTGTCTGGCCTTCAAACTGCAGGATTTCTTCAGGAATCCGCACGCTTAAAATACCGGCGAAGCCTTCCCGAACATCACTGCCTTCAAGGTTCTTATCCCTGTCTTTCAACAAGCCGACTTTGCGTGCGAACTCATTAAACGCCCGGGTCATCCCACTACGCAGGCCGATTTCGTGCGTGCCGCCATCTCCGGTGCGCACATTGTTAACGAAGGAAATAATATTTTCGGAATAGCCATCATTATATTGGCCGGCAAAGTCAACCACAATGCCGTCTTTTTTGCCTTCAAAATTGATGACCTGCGATAAGGCATCTTTGCCTTCATTAAGATACTTGACGAAACTCACCAAGCCATCCGGATAGTGGTACTGATCCTGCTTACCGGTGCGCTCGTCAATTAAGTTAATCGTAATATTTTTCAGCAAAAAGGCTGATTCGCGCAACCGTTCGGCGAGTGTATCATAGTTGAAAACCGTGGTCTGGAAAATTGTCGGATCCGGTTTGAAGGTGATTGTGGTGCCATTTGGTTCATTCACTTTGCCTAGCTTTTGCAAACCACCGTCTGGATGACCACCGTTGATGAAGTGCTCCTCAAAAGCCCGTTTGTCGCGGACAACCCGCACGGTCAGTGATTCAGATAAGGCATTCACGACACTGGAACCGACTCCGTGCAGACCGCCGGATGTTTTATAGCTATTTTGGTTAAACTTCCCGCCGGCGTGCAGCACCGTTAAGATCACTTCAATCGTCGGCTTGCCGCTGGGATGCATCCCCGTCGGCATCCCCCGTCCATGATCCTGCACGGTAACCGAATTATCGGCGTGAATGGTTACATTGATTTCGTCCCCAAACCCCGCGAGCGCTTCATCGACTGAGTTATCCACGATTTCATAAACCAAGTGGTGCAATCCGCGGCCATCGGTGGAACCAATATACATCCCAGGCCGCTTGCGAACGGCTTCCAGGCCGTGCAGCACCTGAATGGATGAATCATTATATGCTTGCGTTGCTTTGTCCATAATAAACTCCCTTTTTGAAACAACTAATTTATAGAATACACCACGCACCCGCAGAGCGCGAACAAAGCATGACTAAAAAATGCTTAGAAAACGGCACGAAGACGATCTCGGCCAACATTCGCACGCAGCCGCTTTATGAGCTACGTATTTCCAGTGTAGCCTTTACGTCCATAAAAAGTCTGCGTTGACGTTTCTCTAGGGCATTTAACCCATTATTGCAAATCGAATGTGTGTTCGCATTATCTTAACGGCGTATCACTCAAAAGTCAAAAATGCTAAAATAGTTTTTAAGTCTGAGAGGAGGGGCACACTTGGTTCTTGTGCTTTGTTTTATACTCGCTTATTTCATTGGTGCCATTCCGTTTGGTGTGGTGATTGGCAAAGTATTTTATCATACCGACATCCGCAAAGGTGGCAGCCATAATATCGGGACAACCAACGCTTATCGAATGCTAGGACCGGTTGGCGGAACACTAGTGTTGCTATTGGATATTCTAAAAGGAACGTTGTCAGCCAGTTTACCGATTTTGTTTGGAATTGACCACCACTGGCTGATTCTGATTGTCGGGCTGGCGGCTGTCTTAGGTCATACCTTTTCGATTTATATTCATTTCAAAGGTGGCAAAGCAGTGGCGACGAGTGCCGGCATTTTGCTCGCGTATAATCCGGAATTCTTCTTCATTGCCTTTGCTATCTGGTTTAGTCTGATCTTGCTAACGTCCATGGTCAGTGTCGCCAGTACACTTGGCATGGTCATTATCACCTGCTGGTCGCTTGTTTATCACGACTGGTTGCTGACCACCGTGGCTTGCGGTCTGCTTGTCGTTTTCTTCATTAAACATCGGGCCAATTTTAAGCGCATCAAAGCGGGCGACGAGAACATGGTCCCATTTGGCCTCGGCCTTTACTTACGGCAACACCGTCGCCAGCAGTAAAGAACACAAAATATACCACGCAAAAAGACATCCCCTGTTGGATGTCTTTTTGTTATCGATCACCAGCTATCCTACCGAATTAAAAAATGCTGATTGTGTAGCCCTTTTCAAACGCCGTTCCCGGTTCGAGACGATTGATGCCCAGCTTCTTGGTGAAATCGCCGGTCGTGCCAATCGTATCTGCGATGCCCCACCAAGGCTCAATGCAAACAAACTCACCCGTCTTGGGATAGGGGCTCCATACGCCTAAGTAAGGTGTGTCTGTCATGGTGACACTCACACCGTGTTTGGTTTTGTCCGAAAGCAGATTAAACGAGGTCTTACCAAGCGGAGCAAAGATGAGTGCATCATTTTTAAACGTCTCATGGGTCAGCGCCAGATTGGCATCAGTTGCGGCCAGCGTTCGGTGCGGATAATCCACGCCTTTGCCGGCAACCAGCGGAATTTGAACAAGCGACTTGCGCGGTTTGAAGTTCATGTAATAATCCGTAAACTGCGTGTCTGCTGTCATCGGCACCTTGAAACCAGGGTGTCCGCCAACACTGAAGTATAAAGGAGCCGTTTTATCAGGATTATCGACATGGTAAGTGACATGCAGATTATTGTTTTCCAATGCGTAGGTGATGATCAGCCGAAACGCAAAGGGATACATGGCGCGAGTTTTATCGTCATCTTTAAGAACAAGGCTGGCCTTAAAAGGCGTTGCCGACACGACTGTGAAATCACGATCACGGGCAAAGCCATGCTGGGTCATGTGGTAAGTTTTGCCAGCATAATGATATTGGTCATCAGCCAGTGCCCCGACAATCGGGAATAATACCGGTGCGTGCCGCGGCCAGACTTCCGGATCAGCCTGCCACAGGCGCTCACGCCCAGTCAGGTTATCCTTGATACTAGTCAGCTCGGCACCATGCCGACTGATGTCAACGGTCAAAAAGTCATTTGCAATCGTTACCATACATCCTCATCCTTTATCTACAGTTCTCCACGGGTTGCCTTACAAAATATACCGGGTCATGTTCGTATCGGCAGCGATATGGCCGATCTTATCATCGACATACTGCTGGGTCACCGTCACACTGCCCATTGCCATATCCGGACCTTCGTAAAGCACATCTTCCAATAGCTTTTCCAAGATGGTTGCTAACCGCCGCGCGCCGATATTATCGGTATCGTGATTAACCTGCGTGGCAATTTCGGCAATCCGATTAACGGCTTCCTTGGTAAACGTGATTTTCACGCCATCAGCACCGATCAAGGCAATATATTGTTTAATCAACGCATTGTCCGGTTCGGTCAGAATCCGTACGAAGTCTTTTTCGGTCAAATCTTTTAGCTCAACCCTGATCGGGAACCGACCTTGCAATTCGGCAATCAAATCACTCGGTTTGGCTTCAGCAAATGCCCCTGAACCGATGAACAAAATATGATCGGTGTTGATTGGCCCATACTTGGTGTTAATCTGTGAGCCTTCGACGATTGGCAAAATATCGCGTTGAACCCCTTCGCGAGAAACTTCACCACTGGTATGCTTGTCGCCTGCAGCGATTTTATCGATTTCGTCAATAAAGATAATGCCATTGTTTTCGGCACTCTGGATGGCGTCGTGATAAATATCGGCATGGTTGACCAGCTTATCCGACTCTTCTTTAATGAAGATTTCGCGGGCTTCCTTAACGGTCATGGTGCGCTCGACTTTTTTCTTGGGCATTAACGCACCAATCGTATCACTTAAGTCAATCCCCATTTGGCCGTACATATCACTCATGCCGCCGCCTTTTTTCTCGTCGTTGACGGCAACGGTAATTTCCCGATCCTCTAGCAAGCCTTTCTCCAGCTGTTCAGCGACACTCAGGCGTTTGTTCCGAATGTCATCGGTCACTTCGCCACCAGCATCGGCATCGTCAGCAGCAGGTGTCTTGCCGTTTTGCATACCTTGTAACATGTTCATCATTTCAGCCATCGGATTCGAGTTCTTTTCTTTGCGAATCGCTGGTACCAAAATTTTAACGAGGCGTTTGTTGGCTTCCTTTTCGGCGCGAACGCGGACTTTCTTGAACTGTTTTTCTTCTTCCATCGCCACTGCGGTTTCAGCAAGATCACGGACCATGGATTCAACATCCCGACCGACATAGCCGACTTCCGTGAATTTGGTCGCTTCGACTTTAACAAATGGTGCGTCCACAATTTTGGCTAATCGACGGGCGATTTCCGTTTTCCCTACACCGGTTGGCCCAATCATCAACAGGTTCTTCGGCGTGATTTCTTCTTGCATCTTGGGTGACAACTGCATCCGGCGATAGCGATTATACAAGGCAACCGCAACGGCGCGTTTGGCATCGTCCTGACCGATGACATATTGGTCAAGTTTTTCAACGATTTGTTTAGGTGTTTGAACCTCTACCATTTTAAACCTCCTGTGAGCGTGCTCTGGCCTAGTCAGAAACTCTCAACGATAATGTTGTGGTTGGTGAAAATGTCAATGTTACCGGCAATATTAACTGCCTCTTTGGCAATGTCGGCCGGCGTCATGTCAGGCGCATGCCGCAACATCGCAATGGCGGCAGCTTGGGCAAAATTACCGCCTGAGCCGATTGCCACGACATCCTCGTCCGGATCGATGACTTCCCCTGAGCCGGATACAAGCAACAAGTCGTGTTCGTCCATGACGATCATCATCGCTTCGAGCTTTTGCAGCGTTGGATCTTTGCGCCAATCCTGTGCCAGCGCCACTGCGGAACGCCGTAAGTTGCCGGCATAGTGCTCGAGCTTCTTTTCAAACCAATCTTGTAAAGTGAACGCGTCGGCAACGCCACCGGCAAAGCCGATGACAACTTGATCATGATAAATGCGCCGAACTTTTTGGGCGTTGCCTTTCATAATGACTTTTTCGCCCAAGGTAACCTGGCCATCGCCTGCTAAAGCGGTCACGCCATCTTTTCTAACTGCTGCAATTGTTGTCATTGTTATGCTCCTTTTCATTCCCCCTGATGAATTGAAACTCATCAGCGGTGGCGGTTGTTAGCAACCGACCAATAGTCATACTTTAGAAAATTCAAGCACCGATTACATCGTACTTTAGTCTTAATGATGCTTAGGATAATATTTCATATACTCGTTTTTTAAATGGGCCATCGTCACGTGGGTATAGATCTGGGTTGTCGACAGACTCGCATGCCCGAGCAGCTCCTGGACAGTGCGTAGATCTGCTCCGTGATCCAACATGTGGGTAGCAAAGCTATGCCGCAACATGTGGGGATGGATATTGGCAGTCAGGCTCGTCTGTTTAATAAGCTGATCCAGAATGTATTCAATCCCGCGAGCTGTGATCGGCCGACCATACTGGTTGACGAACACCACTCGATGTTGGGTCTGGTGCTTCTGCATCAACGTGTGGCGTCCATCCTTTAGATAAGTTTGTAACGCGCGCTGGGCGTACTGACCAAATGGTACGTAGCGATCCTTATTGCCTTTCCCATGAATCAGTAACAACCCTGTATTAAAGTCCACCTGGTTGAGTGTTAAGTTGGCACACTCGGAAACCCGGATGCCGGTGCCATACAAGACTTCCAGCAATGCCCGATTGCGCTGGTCAAGTGGCGTTTTGCCTTCAACGGTTTTAAACAGTTCCTGAATTTCCGCCTCATAGAAAAACTGCGGCAGGTGATGGTGTTGCTTCTTCAATTCAACTAATTCAAACGGGTTGCGCTTGACCGCATCAATTCGCACCAGATACCGATAAAAGCTACGCAAACTACTAATTTTGCGGGCAATGGAAGTACGAGCCAGTCCCTGTTTATTCAAATCGGTTAAATAAGTCTGAACGTCTAGATCATCTACCTTGTTAAAATCCGTGAACCCGCCATTGGCTTTGAGAAAGGCCTGGAATTCCTGAATGTCTTTTAAATACGCCGTGACGGTTTCTGGTGAATACTGCCGCTCGACCGTTAAGTATTCCTGAAAAGCTGCAATTGGCTTCATCCCGACATCCCTCCGCTTAATAGATTAACATAAAAAGAACGATTGTTGACGTTTTCAGAAGCCAAACATTGATAGGGAGCGGCAATTTTTCGCTCTCCGGACACCAAGATTGCTTAAGCGTTGGCCTTGTTTCATTATAACCGTTCCTTTATGAAGATAACATGACACGACAATGAAAAAATCCCGGTTACCCGAGATCTTTTTTTATTTTTAAAGTTGGTTCACGCGTCTTAATTCAGTTTTAAATGCTGCAAGATCGGTTAAGGCCCGTTCTGCTAATTGCTGGTTACGCTCCTTCTTTTGCCGTACCTTAACTGCTAGTGGCGGCATAATACCAAAATTAGCATTCATCGGCTGAAAATGCCTTGGTGAGGTGTGAGTGATGTAATGTGCCATGGCACCCATTGCCGTTGTTTCCGGAAATACCAGTGGCGGCAAATCTTGCGCCAACCGGGCTGCATTCGTCCCAGCAATTAATCCGCTGGCCGCACTTTCAACGTAGCCTTCAACGCCGGTCATCTGCCCTGCAAAGAAGAGATCCGCGCGCCGCTTAGACGCATACGTCGGCTCAAGGACAGCCGGTGACTTCATGAATGTATTGCGATGCATCACGCCATAGCGGACAATCTGAACATTTTCCAATCCCGGAATCATCCGGAAGACCCGTTTTTGTTCACCCCACTTGAGATGCGTCTGGAAGCCCACGATGTTATACAGGCTCGCTGCCGCGTTATCCTGCCGCAGCTGAACGACCGCATACGGCGTTTTGCCGGTTCGCGGATCCTCCAAGCCAACCGGTTTCAGCGGGCCGAACAGCATCGTCTTAATCCCGCGTTTGGCCATCACTTCAATTGGCATGCACCCCTCAAAGACCGTCATTTTTTCAAAATCGTGGCCTTCCGCAACTTCAGCAGAGATTAATGCCTGATAGAACGCTTGAAATTCTTCCCGGTCCATCGGGCAATTTAAGTAAGCAGCTTCGCCACGATCATAGCGCGACTTTTTATAAACAATGTCGGTATTAATGGTGCTGGCGTCCAAAATCGGCGCGGCAGCATCAAAAAATGATAAGCCAGCTTCACCGTTTAAGGCGACAATAGCATCCGCCAAGCCCGGTGCGGTCAGCGGCCCTGTAGCAACCACTGTCACCCCTTCAGGAAAATCAGTCAGCTCTTCATGAATGACATGAACCCGGGGATGCGCCATGAGTTTCTGGGTCACTAACTGGGAAAATGGCTCGCGGTCAACCGCTAGCGCACCGCCAGCTGGCACGGCGGTCGCATCGGCACTTTGAATAATAATCGAATCTAAGCGCCGCATTTCTTCTTTCAACAGTCCAACCGCGTTCGTAATCTGATTGGCACGCAACGAATTTGTACAGACCAGTTCCGCAAAATTGGCGGTGTGATGCGCCGGGGTCATGGTAACCGGACGCATTTCATATAAATTGACGTCGACACCTGTTTGGGCGATTTGCCAAGCGGCTTCTGAACCGGCTAGGCCAGCGCCAATGACGTTAACAATAGGCATGGTGAATTCCTCCTTTGGTGTGGGGTTTGGGTTGATGGTGGGACGGGGGTTCTTAAAGTTTGTTTGATGTGGGTTTTTGTGATGTTACATTTAACATGTGCTTTATTGGCGCAGAGGCTTGTTTGCCGGGCCTTGGGCGTAGAGAAAGTCTTCTCGTGGGAAAAGTTTTTTGGCCGATGCTGCCGAAAACGCGTTCGCTGGCGCAAAAGTCTGCGTATAAGGACCCTTAGGCGCAATGGCCTAAATCCGGGCCATCACGCCTAAGGCCACTTATACTCCGACTTCTGAGCGCGCCAGCTCACGCTCTTGCCTAGTTTATCAAAAAAACCAGCAGACCCAAAGGATTCGGGCTTGCTGGTTTTGGTTTTATGCTTTTTGTAAAGCTTCCTTGTAATCGTTGTTTGGGCAAACGACTTGGGTGCCGGCTTTGGTTTTCTTTTCGACTAAGAAGTGACCACAGACCGGGCAGTCGCGGCCAACTGGTTTGTCCCAGGAGACAAAGTCACAGTCTGGGTAGCGGGAGCAACCATAAAAGACACGGTTACGCTTGCTCTTGCGTTCGACCACCTGACCCTCGTGACACTTAGGACAAATGACGCCAATTTCTTTGACGATCGCCTTGGTGTTGCGGCAATCCGGGAAGCGCGAGCAGGCGTAAAATTTACCATAACGTCCCATTTTGATGACCATGGGTGCGCCACAGATGTCGCAGTTAAAGCCTGCTGGTTCGTCCTTAATCTGAATCTTTTCGATGCCGGTTTCGGCGTGCGCTACTTCTTTCTCAAACGGCTTGTAGAACTGATCAATAACCTTTACCCAGTTGGCTTCGCCGGTTTCGATGCTGTCTAATTCGGACTCAACATTTGCCGTGAACTTAATATTGACGATATCAGGGAAGAATTCAACGATCAGACTGTTGACGATTTCGCCTAATTCGGTCGGTTCAAAGCGGCGGGCATTGAGCTTGACGTAATAGCGCTTCTGAATGGTTTCAATGGTTGGCGCGTAAGTTGATGGCCGACCGACACCATTTTCTTCCAATGCCTTAACCAGATTCGCTTCCGAATAACGGGCTGGCGGCTGGGTAAAATGCTGCGCCGGATCGGTTTTCAGCATTTTAACGGCATCCCCGACAGCAAGCGGCGGCAAAACATTGTCTTTTTCGTCGTTATCCCGCGAGGATACGTAGAGCTTAGTAAAGCCTTCAAACTTCATCTGACTGCCATTAGCACGGAACGTAACATCATTTTGGTCAAGAGTAACGGCGACGGTGTCGATCACTGCCGGTGTCATTTCACTGGCAACAAATCGGCTCCAAATCAACCGATATAGCTTCATTTGGTCTTTATCCAAAACCGAAGCCAGACTTTCGGGCGTCCGCAACGTACTGGTTGGGCGAATCGCTTCATGGGCGTCTTGAGCCCCTTCCTGAAGTTTGCCTTGACGGATTTTAACGGCGGCATAAGCTTCGCCGTACTTTTCGTGCAGATAGTGGCTGGTCTCGGTTTTGGCGACATTCGAAACACGAGTGGAGTCAGTACGCATATACGTAATCAACCCGACCGTGCCTAACTTGCCGCCTAAATTAATACCTTCGTACAGCTGTTGGGCCAACATCATGGTTTTCCGGGTTCGGAAACCCAGCTTACGGTTGGCTTCCTGTTGCAAGGTACTGGTGGTAAACGGCGGTGCCGGAAAACGCTTGCGCTCTTTCTTAACTACTTTGGTCACGTTAAACGGCTTGGTTTTATCGACCTGGCTTAAGACTTTTTGAACAGCCTCATTATTTTTTAAGGCCTGTTTCTTGTTCTTGATGCCGTAAAAACTGGCTGTAAACTTTTTGCTGCGGCCTTTCTGGAACTCTGCATCCAGTGACCAATACTCTTCAGGAATGAAATTCTTGATTTCATTTTCGCGATCAATGATCAGTTTTAATGCAACGCTCTGAACTCGGCCGGCACTTAAGCCTTTTTTGACCTTCTTCCACAGCAACGGACTGATGGAATAGCCTACAAGCCGATCGAGAATCCGCCGGGCCTGCTGGGCATCGACGAGATCCATATCAATTCCGCGTGGCGCCTTAAACGCGTTTTTAACTGCGTCTTTGGTGATTTCGTTAAAGACGACACGATTTTTGGCTTGGGGATCCAAACCGAGAATATGACTGACATGCCACGCAATGGCTTCTCCTTCACGATCCGGATCGGCTGCGAGATAAACGCGGCTAGCTTTTTTAGCGTCTTTCTTTAAGGATTTAATGACATCGCCTTTACCACGAATCGAAATGTACCGAGGTTCGTAGTTGTTTTCAACATCAACACCCATTTGACTCTTAGGTAAATCACGAATATGCCCTAAACTAGCAACAACTTTATAGGTGCGGCCAAGATATTTTTCAATGGTCTTGGCTTTGGCTGGCGATTCAACAATGACTAACTTCTTGTCGGCCATGAACGCGCTCCTTCCGGTGGCATTGCTACAACAGCAAGCCCTGATTAATTTGTGCGGGCTGACGGGTTACCGTCAGTGCTTCATGATTCAGTAGGTTACTACGATCGGTCACAGTGGCGCAATACACTTCCGCCTAAAACCATCCGATCACGCCTGCTGGCTCAAAACAGTTGCTATCATAAGCTAGTCATTTTGCTCTTGTCAAATCAAATGAAAATTTTCCTACTATAGAGAGGGCACTTTTTGGCACTTCACGGGTAATAATGCAGGTTCTCGATCAACGTATCCGGACCGGTCACAATTGCCGCGCCCGCTTGAATTAGTGCATTGGTTCCCGCGCCTAAACGCTCGCCAAAACGATTAGGTAACGCAAAAACTTCACGATTATGCTGCAAGGCATAATTTGCCGTGATCAGACTGCCGCTTTTGATTTCCGCTTCAGTGACCATCACCCCATGCGCCAACCCGGCAATAATTCGATTACGTGCCACAAATTGGAACCGTTGCGGAGCTGTTCCGGGCGGGTACTCGCTCACAATCAACCCAGCGCGGCCGATCCGTTCCTGCAGCAAACGATGCTTAGCCGGATAGACCTGATCAATACCGTTAGCGATCACCGCAATCGTCGGCAAACCAGCTGTGAGTGCCGCCTCATGGGCCGTGCTGTCGGCGCCGGTTGCCAAGCCGCTTGCAATCGTCATCATCGGCAGTTGCGGGAATAATTGCGCTAAGGCGGCCGCTGAATAACCGGTAGCCTTGCGCGAACCAACAACACCCAATGTCAATTGTTGAAGCAACTTTATCTGACCGCGATAAAAAAGCACCAGTGGCGGCTGGGGAATTTCACGCAACCGTGGTGGATAAGCAGCATCGACATAAGTGACGTAAGCTGACTGCCGCGCTACCGCCAATAATGGTTCCGCCGACTGAATCATTTTCTTGTCAAGTTCGCGTTGAAATGCTGTTAAATCGGTTTTGGCACGAATAGCTTCTTCCAAAGCGACCGCCAAGCGCGGATTCTGATGGGTTACTAGATGCCAAGTTAATAAAAAGTCACGTAATGTCATGCCAGAAGTTCCTCCTGTCAATACATTACGCGGCTTAACGACAATCACACCTTAGGAGTTTAAACAATCACGCACTGGCCCAAAACTTCGCCGATGAATCGGCGTGACGCCATGAGCAGCCAGACCTGCTAAGTGTGCTTTCGTACCGTAACCCATGTTGTGTTTAAAATCATAACCAGGATAAACTTGATCGTACATCACCATCAGCCGATCCCGAATCACTTTCGCAACAATACTAGCCGAGGCGATGCTAATACTATTGGCGTCGCCTTTTATCAACCGTTCTTGTGGCAAATCGACCGGCACATGCATCGCGTCTACCAGCAAAAACTCCGGCGCAACGCGTAAATGACTCACCGCCTTTGCCATCGCAAGTTCAGTCGCGTGGTAAATATTCTCCCGATCAATTTCGCGATTGTCAGCGACGCCAATGCCAACCGCGATGGCCTCCGTCAAAATGTGCGGGTACAACACGTTGCGTTCATGTGCTGTTAGTTGCTTCGAATCATTCACTGGCCATCGAAAATGATGCGGCAGGATGACCGCCGCCGTCACAACTGGGCCAGCCAGCGGTCCCCGCCCTACTTCGTCTAACCCAGCAACATACTGGTACGTTCCCCATAACTGGCGCTCATACCTGCTGCGATATTTCAGCGCCACCGCCTCGGCAGCGCGATGGTCCTCACGCCGTTGATAAGCCGCCAGTAATTTGCCCGCACCAATGCGACTATCATTTTTGAGCGCCGTTAAGATCGCGGGATCGACATGATCTGCTTGCAAAAGCGCCTTATACTCACTCAGTGTCGGCATCAGTCTCACCAGGCTTTTCCAAGGTAAAGCGGCCTAATTTCCCCTGCCGTGCATCGAAAATTAACCGTTCCGCCATTCGATTGAATTCCTCTCCGAATCCCTGCGTTTTTGTCAGCTTCACCAGTAAGTCATGTGGTGCTGCTTGCAAGTCCGTATCAGTGAGATGGTAAGCTTTTTTCAGGGCGTCCGGGTAATTTGCCATAAAATAAGTTAAGCCATATAAACCGACCACATCTTCTTGGAATACAGCGTCGGCAATCGCACCGGTAAACGCCAGACGCATCCCGATCGTCTGTGAGGCGAACTTGGGCCACAAAATCCCAGGGGTATCCAGCAACTGAAAATTATCACTCGCCTTTAACCACTGTTGATTCTTGGTCACACCGGGCTTGTTACCAGTTACCGCAATATTACGATGAACCAGCCGATTCAGTACCGTCGACTTGCCAACGTTAGGGATACCAATACACATCGCCTTAATCATGGGATTACGAATCCCGCGCGCCTTCTTCCGGGCAATTTTCTCTGCCATCAATTTGGTGGCCAACTGCGGAATTTGCTGCAGTCGTTTGGCATGTTGCGCATCAATCGCAATTGCGGCAAAACCTTGATCTTGATAGTATTGCACCCATTCACGTGTCAGGGCCGGATCCGCCAAATCTTGCTTATTGAGGATCACCATGCGCGGCTTTTCGCCAATTATCTCATCTAACATTGGGTTGCGCGATGATTCAGGTGTACGCGCGTCAACGACCTCAAGAATGAGATCGACTTGTTTTATTTTTTCCTGTACTTGTTTACGGGCCTTCGCCATGTGGCCCGGGAACCATTGAATTGCCAAAATTTTCAGACTCCTTATGGGCAAAATACTTGTTTATATCTGAGTTATATAGAGCTTGTTTAAAGCTTGATTTTGAAAGTTACCGATGCTTATGTTACACGAGAAAACAGGTACTGCCAATGCGATTCAGAACACTGCATCACTCAAATCAAATTATTCCCGATCTTTTTTACAACCAGTGAATTCCATGATACAATTTCTATAGTTGAATAGAGGCCACCGAGTTGCGCCTCGATGGCCTCAAGCGCAGTTCAGAAGACTGGGTCAAAGCTAGTTCTTACGAGCTGGCTTTTTTAGTATCTGGCGAGCCTTGACGTAATTGAGATACGCCTTGGACAAGATCCAGACAGCGATGGCAAAATCAACCATCGCGAACCCTCCAGTCACTCCGATTTTGCATTGACCTCACCTCCGCCTTCAGATAATAGTTGAGGGGTGATGTCTTGCAAAACTGCTGGGCTAGATCTCTTTCGGGAGCTACCCTTATGATGCTAGCTTATCGTTAGTATAGCAAACCACTTAGATATAGCATAGACTTTGAGCCTAAGTTTAGTGGGATTCAGATAAAAAAGGGCTTACTTCAATCCAGAACAAGATGACTCTTTTTTTCCTAAAAGTTTGTCCGAATCGTCGAATAGCCATAACGCTTGTGTCGTCAAGTTCTACTTAATGCTGAAATATATTTTCCCATATAAAAGTCCTTGTTTCTGGAATTATATTGCATAATATAGCGTGGGTGTTCAAGTGGAACAATCGATTCAAAGAAGTGTTCTTTCTGATTGATTTCATTTAATGCTTTATAGTTCTCGCCACTTCCAATGCAATAGCAAACTTCCGTATTCACCCCAAACTTAATCTGAGTTCGCAGTGAATTCACAATAAATGGTAACAGCTCTCGCTGAAGGCGCCGGTTCTCATAATAATTGCAATTGACTTCATTGCCCTTTTCATTTATTTTGATCAATCCTAGAGGGCACACAAAACTTAGGAAAAAGTCTTTGTAAAATTTATCCTTACCACCGTACTTGTCCATAACGCCGTATAAGAAGCTTGATGAGCCTCGATTAACTCGAAATTCATTAACTGTAATACCGGTCTCCTTTTTAAGCTCATCTTCATCTTCAAAAGGCACGCCGGTTATCGCTGTTCCTCGGCGTGCAGGTGAACTTCCAAGTATCAAGCGCCGCGGCTTGGTGTCATTAAAATACCTTTTGTAAAATGTCGTCACTGTCTTATTGACGGCATTTTTTTGAGCACCGCTAAAGGGATTGACTATGCGATAGTTTCTGGGCAAATCAATTGAGACATGCTTGAGGCTTTCACTAAATGCCAATACTTTGTTGGCAAAGGTTTCCTGTTGATCCATCTGTCTTTCTCTCCCCTTGGTACTCATCAGGGCAACGAGTTGTCTCTTCACCATAAACAAAGTTCTTTAAAAATATGATAAACCCAAAGGCTATTCACTTACCTATCAGGTTCGGATTAACAAATTCATTTTCCAGCCGAAACTTCATGCTTGGAATGGATTCATCAATACATTCATGCCAAAAAGCGACATGAACCTTATCAATCGAATTGGGACTCTCTGTGACATCCGGACTAGGGGCGGTTTGTTCAGAATACCAGCATAGGTACATCCGATCATTAAACGAGAGCGAAAAGATTCGTTCAACGGTGATGTGTTCGGGCACCAAGGTTGCATTAACAGTCTCTTGATGACTTTTCAAGAAAGCCATCCATTCTTGGGCACGCGCAATTTTGTCAGGATGGACAGCAAATCCTTCTAATTCAATCAATGTTGTTCACTCCTCCACTGTTTTCCATACGATATAGGAAAAAGCCTATACTCGCAAGGCTTTCTCCAAAGATGTTACTTATGCAAGTGATCACTACTCAAAAATCCTGATCTTCTTCTCCAAAGTCAAATCAAAATTTAAAAATCTGTTTCTTACTGATTTTGAATTGACTCTAAATCCTAAACTGTAAAAACTTCGATAATCGTTTAGAAAATAGGTATCTAGTAACCGACTTTTATTTAGTTGCCTTTGCAAAGAGGCAATCGTTGGGGCGGCGTTAATACGAATACCTGGAGTCATTAATCTCACCAAAATAATACCTATTTGGTTTAACTTCGCAAATTTTGCTACTACGCAAGCCATTTGTTTTACCATCTTATCGCGCTCTTCTAAGGAGACTTCAGAATCTCTCCTGTCTACATCAAAATCTATGATTTGAAGAACTCGCACTGAATACTTTGACGCAGTATGGAAATTTCCAGAAAAACTGACTCGCCGATTACTTGCATACTTTGTTTCTAAATTAAGTGCATTTCCCTGAGAATAGGGGCTTAGTTTTAATTTGATTTTTTCTTCTTCAGCCAACTTTCTTAAGCTGTCGAGTCTCTTGGAATCAAATTCCCAGTGAGATCTAAATGACTGCTCAGAAGTAAATATTTCGTAAAATGGCAGCCCCAGCGTTCTGGCCAGAGGCACTGCGGTCTGAAGTGTAACGTTTAAATTACGATTTTTTTGTAATGCTGCAATTCTTGATCGAGATACACCTGAAAAGATGCTTAAAGAATTGACTGAAAAATGACAACGTTCCATTGCTTCTGCAAGATTATTTTTTATAACAATACCTTTTGCTTTTGTCATGGCATTCACTCCTTTTATTTCAAGCTTATCCAATGTCGTTTAGAAAGAAAATCCCTGTTTTTTAAATGTGCATATGTTACCTCTTGAGCAAGTTCTATCAATAGCTGATTTATCAGCGTTTTTGAAAGCATTCCCTCATTAGGTTATTTTTTTATTTGAAAAATACTAATTTTAGAAATTTGAGGTCATATCAATACGCACCAGTCTGTTTTTTAATTTTTAAAATTAAAAATCTTTACAAAAAATACGCCCACACCTTTAAGGCATGCGCGCATTTAAACAACTTCAATCTAACTTACTTCGTGACTTCCTGCACCGCAGCTTTCACCATCGGATCATCTTTCGTCAGCTGATCACTCAACTTCTGGGCAAGAGCTGCCAAGGTTTCCTGATCGGCTGTGCCGGTTGCGTCGAGTTTGTTGGCTTGCTGGAAGGATTTGACGGCAGCTTGAGTCTCATCGTCGTATTGACTGTTAACGTTAACTGAACCAACTTTCAAAGCCGTCAACATTTGCTGCAGGGATTTCACATCGCTACCTTTGTCGCCAGGCTTGAGCTGGGTCGCATTGATTAACGTGATTTTGGCCGCAGCCGGATAGTCAACCTTCACGTCAGGCGTTAAGCCTTTGTGGTTGATCCAGGTGCCGTTTGGTGTAAGCCATTTGGCAACTGTCAGCTTGAGCTCCTTATTGCTGCCCATTTCGCCGACATTTTGAACGGTGCCTTTACCAAAACTCTTCTCACCGACTAACGGAATATTGCGGTTTTGGTGCAATGCAGCCGCCGTGATTTCGCTGGCCGAAGCTGAATTGCCATCAATCAGCACCGCGGTTTTCTCGGTAATCTTAAAGCCGCCATCAAGCTTCTTGCCAGCTTTGTAGACCTCTTTGGCGCCGTTACGGTCTTCGATTTGCATCACGGTTTGCCCGTTCTTGGAAAACATCGAACTGATCGACAAAGCCGCTGTCATCATGCCACCGGGGTTTTGACGCAGGTCGAGCACAAAGGACTTCGCGCCTTCTTTACGCAATTTTTTAACGGTCGCTTTGAATTGCTTCACAGTCGGTTCACTGAAACTGGAGATCGTGATGACACCAACCTGCTTGTTTTCCGGCGCAAGCTTACCAGTCACCGTATCAACCGTAATCTTCTTGCGCTTCATGGAAAATGTTGCCTGCTTGTTGCCGCGCTTGACCGTCACTGCAACGGTCGTCCCGATTTTACCGCGAATTTTGTCAACCGCTTGCGTGACCGTCTTTTTGGCGACATCTTTCCCGTCAACTTTGAGCAGGACATCGCCCACCTGCATGCCGGCTTTTTTGGCTGGCGTGCCTGGCAAAATGCTGGCAATCGACAGACTGTCGTGATTTTGTTGAATCGTGGCGCCAATTCCGCCAAACGAAGCAGAGATGGTGTCGTCAAGGTCGGTTTTGTCATTGTTTTGCAAATAGACCGAGTAAGGGTCGTCAAGCGTCCCCAACATCCCCTTGATCGCCCCGTCTGTCAGCTTGGTCGTGTTCACCTTTTTGTAGTAATTGTTGGTGACTGTTTCGTACGCGGAAACGACAGGTGCCAATGCCTTAGGAACGCCGGTTTTCAGCACGCTTTGTTGGGCCTGCTGATACGACAAGGCATAGCCGCCTACTGCACCGCCGCCAAGCGCAACTACAAAGATCAAAATGACCGCCCACAGTGGAACCTTGTGTTTATTGATTGGAATCGCCTCCTGTGCTTTCGCTGGCCAGATAGTCGTGGTACGTTTCATCAAAAATCGCCAGTGTCGGCAGATAATTACCGTTTAATTCCAGGTAATCACTTAGCCGATGGTAATCTTTCTCCTGTTTCGGAAAACTTTGATCCAGAAAAGCGTTCTTGGCAAACTCGGCAATTTCCCCATGGTCATTGGGATTGCGCAATGTCATGAGATATTCGTAAAAAGTCCGATGCATGATTAGTCCTTCCAGTTTTTGTCAATAAAAGCTTGGCGTTGTGCATGTTCCATTGCGTACCGCCGCGGATTCTTGGCGTAAAATTGCTGATGCTCCGGTTCGGCCGGATAAAACGGCTTGGCCGGTTCAATCTGCGTCACAATTGGGTCGGTGAAGCGTCCGCTGGCTTCTAACGCCGCCTTCGACGCTTCAGCTGCTTTGCGTTGCGCTTCGTCTTTCACGAAAATAACCGGCCGATAATTGTCGCCACGATCCTGAAACTGTCCCATGGCATCGGTCGGGTCGGTTTGTTGCCAATAGATCCCCAGCAATGTCGGGTAATCAATAACGTCTGCATCAAAAGTGATCTCAACGGCTTCGGTATGGCCGGTCGTATGCGAAGATACCTGTTCATAAGTTGGATTAGGCACATGCCCACCGGTATAGCCGGAAACCACATTTAAAATGCCGGGTTGTTCCTCGAACGGTTCAACCATGCACCAAAAACACCCGCCGGCAAAAATAGCAGTTTCTTTTTTCATGTTTCATCAGCCTCTTTCTAATGGTTACGGCTCGTCAGGCAGATAAACCGCAAATTCAAGATCATCATTGGTGAGATCCAATTTGGTGGCCTTTAGTGTCATCCCATTTTGAAGTTTAAATTGGCTCAATTTTAGCACAACAGTTCCGGCCTTACTATTCAGACTTACCCAACGCGGGATTTTATAACTATTACCGATATAACTCATGACAAAACTAATCGGCACCGGTAACGCACCGACATTCAGATCCTTCGCTTTGAGCAGCACGTCGCCATTTTTCAGAACCAACGGATCGAACGTTAACTGAAATTTAACGGAATTGCCAAGGAATTTGAACTTACCGCTTAACGCAGCCTCGTTCGTACCCAGCGTCACCGCATATTTGACGTTGCTGTCACGCAGATAATTTTTTAAATAGTGGGCCATGATGCGATTGGCACTGGCTTTGGTGAGCTTCACGGTGAAAACCGGTTCATTCGTGGTCGTGGCGGTTTTAGCGGTTGTGTTGATGTTCACCGGTGTCAAAATTGTCTTCGTGAACCAGATACCGGTTCCCAGCAGTAACCCGACCAGCACAAGCAATAACCATTTCCACCAGTTAATCCCGGTTCTGATTTTTTTGGGCTGCGGCGTGTTTCGCTGACGTGATCGTTTCTTTGCTTCCATCCTACCTACTCCCACTCTTTCTTCGTTGCCTGTATTTGTTTCATAAGCTGCTTCGTCATCTGCGCATAGCCAGCATTATTGGGATGAAAATGATCCTGAGAGAAAATAAGCGGATTACCTTCGCCGGAAGTTGCTTCTTTGAGCGCTTCTTTAGCCGAAGCCTTGTTTGCCGCAGTGTCTCCGCTCGACAAAACACTGTCAATATCAACGTAGTAAACGTCCTTAAACTGATGCAATGTTTTTTGAGTGGCTTGATTCCACGCGGTGACGCTATTGGTCATGGCCGTCATTTTTGGAAAATAAACGTAAAATGGGTTGTAAATGCCGAAAACGTAAATCGGCGCGGATGGGTTTTCCTTGCGAATCGTGGTAAGCAGCGTTGTCAAGCGTTTCTGAAACGCAGCACTGCCTGCCGTGATCTGCTTTTCGGACAACGTCAAAAAGTGCTTTTGGAGGACATGCATTAAATCATTTCCGCCGGCAGTCACGGTAATGATATTGGCGCGTTTCAGGTCAGCACGGATCTTGGCTTGTTTGTTGATGCGGTTGAGAATTTGCGTGCTAGTGTCGCCGCTGACCCCGTAATTTTTCGTCGTAACCTGATATTGGCCGGTTGCTTCTAAATCACTTTTTGTTAAACCGACATAACCGCCATTATTGGTTGCGTCGCCGACACCATAAGTTAACGAATCGCCAACCGCCGTCAGTTGGATTTGCTTAGGCGTGCTCGAGGCAACTTTAACCTCACTAGGGTCGGTTGCCGGCCCAAACAGCTGCCACCCGCCAAACGCCAGCAGGCAGGCAATCAGCACGACGCTACAAGCTATAAAAATATTTTTTAATTTAGCCATATTGCCTCCCATGAACGCATGTGTTGTTAGTCATAATAGATTATTGTACTTGACCGCGGGTGAATAAACAAAGGTGAATGCTTTTTAACGGGTTTTTATGGTATCGATACCAGTTGGTTTGCTGGTTTTGTTAGTTGGGTTAAGTCAGAGGTGTTCTATTGCGGGCAAAAGTGTAGCGGGCTTTCGCGTTCTATAACGCGTTCACCAGCCCAGAAACCTCCACATAAGGACCTTGGTCGCAATAGCCTGAGCTGTGTTAAGGATGGCGGCGTTCTATTGCTGGCAATATTCAAATTGACTTACGCATTCTATAACGCGCTCGCAGTCGCAGAAATCGGAGTGTAAGGACCTCAGACCTAAATGGCCAAAACCCAGCCATTTAGGTCTGAGGCCACTTACACTCCGATTTCTAAGCGCTCCTGCTCGCGCTCAAACAAAAAAGGCCAACGCCTCCGCGCCGGCCGATTGAAGTTTATTTAAAATTTAATCAACGTAATAAATGATCGCAAGGGCACCGGGGCCGGTGTGGGTTGCGATGACCGGATCGGTTGGCCGCACCAGAACCGGGACGCTTGGTAAGACTTCCGCAATGCGGCGGCCGACGTTTTCACCTAACTCAGTTGCGCCTGCGGTTGAAATGCCGACACTTTTGATATTCGGCATTTTAGCCATTTGACTGATCGTTTCGGTAATGAAGTTATTAATGGTCTTCATGCCGCGGCCTTTGCGTAGTGCCGACAGCTCTCCGTCCTTCAACTGCAAAACAACTTTGATATTCAAGAAAGACGAAATCAAACCGGAAACACGACTAATTCGTCCGCCTTTAACCAAGTTGTCCAAACTTGTAACCCCTAAAACCAACGTTGTGTTGTCGCGGATTTGCTTGATTTTATTAAGAATCGTTTGAAGATCCTTACCGGCCTCTGCCATTTCCGCAGCTGCCAAAACCTGAAATGCCAGCCCGCGATCCGTCGATAACGAATCAACGACCGTCACCTTACCTTTTGCAAGTTGCGCGGCCTGCCGTGCTGAGTTAACGGTGCCACTAAGCGTTTCCGTCATATGAATCGCCAGTACCTGGCTCCCATCGGCGGTCAACTTATCGAAAACATCCGTAAAAGTGCCGATTGCCGGCTGGGATGTCTTTGGCAGATTATGCGCCGCCGCCATTTCATCCATAAAGTCTTCGCGGGTGATCGTTTCACCGTCAATGTAAACCGTATTGTCAATCATAATAGTCAACGGAACAACCGTAATATGGTACTTGCTGATCTCTTCTGGAGTCAGTTGAACGGAGGAATCCGTGACGATCTTGATATTTGCCATGTCTGAGCCACGCTTTCTGTTAGGTTCGTCTACCGTCATATTATAGCAAACTCCCTAACCAATGTCAGTATACATTACCTAGTTATCATAACTACATTGTGTTGTTTTGTAAACCGCAACATGGTAGAATTTGATATGAAGCAGCGACGGTCGCATTCAAAAATTTACGCGACTGTCTTCAAGGAGGTTGGCAATGCGCGTGTCAAAATCAAGCCATTACGAATTTAACAATGAAATGTTTAGTGCTATCACCCACGCGTTCGCACTCGGCCTAGCCGTGATGGGAACCGTTTTACTGGGCGTTAAAGGGGTACATAGTGGCAATCGGATCGAATTGTTCAGTCTCATCGGGTTCGGCGTTTCACTGATGTTACTCTACACCGCTTCAACTGCCTTTCATGGTTTCTATTTTAGCAAGGCCCGCCATGTTTTGCAGGTACTGGATCACTCCGGCGTCTTCATTTTAATCGCCGGTTCCTACCTGCCGTATTGCTTGGTGGCCATTGGCGGCAAACTCGGCACCGGTCTTTTAATCGCCATTTGGGCCTTGTGCCTCGGGGGAATTGGCTATAAGCTCTTTTTCCTGAATCGCTTCAAACATTTGGAAACCATGATTTATGTGGTGTTAGGTTGGCTCTGCGTGATCGGCATGGTTCCGCTATGGCATCACCTGGGCCCGGTCGGATTCAGCTTATTAGTGGCTGGCGGCTTAGCTTACACTGGCGGAGCGATGCTCTATTTGCAAAAAGGCATCCCATACATCCATGTTATCTGGCATCTCTTCGTCATTCTTGGCAGCTTATGCATGTACTTATCGATTTACTTTTACCTGTAAACCGTAAAATAGCCACGAAAAACGTCTCTTCACGTGACTGGAGAGACGTTTTTTCGTGGCTATTGCCGCTGGGTTTTTGTCACAGGCATGCTTTGCTGGGAAATACTAAAACATACAAAAGTAGAGCCTTAAGCTTTCTTTTTCCAAACTTCATACGTGTGCGTCAAATCTGGATTGGCATCTTCAACGGTGCGGCTGGATGCTTTGGTGAAGGCATCCCAGTCTAACGGGATCATTTTCGTATCGCCATCAAAGCTTCCGGCCAACCGCGTGACCAACAAGGTATCAACGTCATCTTTAAAGGCTGTAAAGATTTGTGCGCCGCCTGCGATGACGAGATCTTGGTCAGGGTGCTGCTTGGCGTAATCAAAGACCTCAGGGACATCATGCAGCACAACAGCCCCCGGCGCCTGATAATCGGCTTGATGGGTCAAAACAACATTCGTGCGCTCAGGCAGCGGCCGTTTGGGAAAGCTTTCGTAGGTACGCCGCCCCACAACCATGATTTTGCCCACGGTTTGTGCCCGAAAATAATGCAAATCATCTGGCAGATGCCAAGGCAAATGGCCGTCCTTGCCGATAATGCCAGTGCGATCCTGTGCCCATAAAAATTCGGTCATATGCAACTCCTCCTTGATCGTTGAAAAATCCCCAAGTTCCTAGATAAGCAGCTTTGCCATCAATGGTTAAACTGATCATACCATGCGCCGCATCTACGAGTCCTCTGACAAGCCCCGTCAAACCGCAACTGGCGCTTTGATAGCCGGGTAAGGATCATAGTTCAGCAGCTTGATATCTTTCATCTCAAAATCAAAAATATCGTGCTTATCCGGATTCAAAACCAATTTTGGCGCTGGACGCGGGGTACGTGTCAGTTGCTCTTTAATTTGGTCAATGTGATTGACATAGAGATGGGCATCCCCGAATGTATGAACGAACTCGCCGACTTTTAGCCCGCATTGATGCGCGACTAAAAGCGTCAGTAATGCATAAGACGCAATGTTAAACGGGACGCCCAGAAAAATATCTCCGGACCGCTGGTAAAGTTGCAAGGACAACTTGCCGTCATTGACATAAAACTGATAAAGCGTATGGCAAGGCGGCAATGCCATGGTCGGAACATCTTCGGGATTCCAAGCTGACACGATCAAGCGCCGCGAGTATGGGTGGGTTTTGATCTGCTCGATAACATCCCCTAGCTGGTCGATAGTTTGGCCGGTACTGGTGCGCCAGGCACGCCACTGGGAACCATACACCAACCCGAGATCGCCATATTTCGCAGCGAAGGCATCATCGTTCAAAACCTTTTCGTCGAACTTAGCCATTTCTTCCTGATAAACTTTTGCAAACTCGAGATCTTTTACCCGCCGATGACCAAAATCCGTCATATCCGGTCCGTGGTATTCCGGACTGCTGACCCATTTTTCAAATGCCCATTCATCCCAGATATGGTTTTTGTGTTGCAGTAAGAACCGAATGTTGGTGTCGCCGCGCAGGAACCACAACAGTTCACTTTTAATTAAACCAAATGGCACTTTTTTAGTCGTCAGCAACGGAAATCCCTTGCTGAGATCAAAGCGCATTTGATGTCCAAAAATACTGTAAGTGCCGGTGTGGGTGCGATCGGGTTTGAAATGTCCTTCATCGAGGACTTTTTTTGCAAGATCCAGATATGGCTGCTCTAACATCGTCTTTCCCCTTCTATCGTTCATTGCTCATACATATTGATCCAGCTCGGCGAACCGGTCGAACTTCTGGTCAATCGTCTGGTTGATTTTATCAATCTTTGCTTGAAGATCACCTAACTTAACGTAATCTTCGCCGTTGACATCGGCCATTTCCGCCTTCACTTTGGCCAAGCGCTCGTCAAGTTCATCGAGTTCTTGTTGCAGTTTATCATACTCTATTTTTTCAGCGTATGTGAGTTTCGACTTCGCTTTCGGCGCAACTTTTTTCGGTGCCGGTTTGGTTGCGACAGGCTTAGCTTTTGGTGTCGCCGGTTGCGCAGCTTGCTTCGCCAGGTAATCGGAAAATTCACCAACAGCGCGGTCAATCTGGCCATTGCCATTGAAGATCAGCAGCTGATCGGCCACTTTATCAAGAAAATAGCGATCATGCGACACGGTGATCACGGTGCCGGGAAAATGATCCAGATAATCTTCTAAGACCGTCAACGTCGCAATATCCAGGTCGTTCGTCGGTTCATCCAACAGCAAAACATTCGGTTGCCGCATGAGCACCTGCAACAAATACAGCCGCCGCTTTTCGCCGCCGGAAAGTCGTCCGATTAACGTGCCGTGCATATTGCGTGGAAACAGAAACTGCTCCAGCATCTGGGTCACTGATACCCGTTGACCATCTGCCTGCACGACTTCTTCGCCGACTTCTTGCAAATAGGTAATGATCCGTTTATTTGGATCGAGATCGGTATTCATCTGGGTGTAATACCCCAACTGAACCGTTTCTCCTAACGAAATCGTGCCGCTGTCCAGCTTCTGCTTGCCGGCAATAATATTGAGTAAGGTTGACTTACCGGCCCCATTTTGCCCGGTAATGCCAATACGGGTTCCTGGCTGCACCAGCCAGTTAAAATCGTTTAAAATCACGTGATGACCAAAACTCAGATTGGCGTGGTTCATTTCGATCACTTTCTTGCCGAGCCGCGCACTGGCAATCTGGATCGGATCCAATTGCTGATCAGGTGTCGGCGCATCGTCTTTAGCTGCTTGCAGTTCTTTAAACCGATTGATCCGCGCCTGCTGCTTGGTCGACCGTGCTTGAGCGCCCGCATGCATCCAAGCCAGCTCCTGGCGATAAAGTTGCGCCTGTTTATGGTTAGCCGATTTCTCAGCCTCCAGTTGATCAGCCTTTTTGGCGACATATGCCTGATAGTTGCCTTGATACTGGAAAAGTCGGCCGCGATCCAACTCAAAAATGCGATTGGTGACGCGATCCAAAAAATAGCGATCGTGGGTGACCACGATTAAGGCGCCGCGATAACTACTTAAATATTTTTCGAGCCAAGCGATGGAATCAAAATCAAGATGGTTCGTCGGCTCATCCAGCAGCAAGAGATCAGGTGATTCAATCAAAACCTGCGCCAGTCCTACCCGCTTTTGCTGCCCGCCGGAGAGGCTACCGACCCGAGCCGACAAGTCGTCAATATGCAGCTGTGTCAGAATCGTCTTAATATCGGTTTCGGCCGACCATGCGTCTTCTTGAGTCATGCGGGCGTCAGCTTTGGTGTAGGCATCAGTTTTCGCTTGATTCAGCGGATCCTTGGTGTAGGCAGCCAGTGCCCGTTCATACTGCCGAATCGCTTGAAAAACCGGCGAATCACCGCGATAGATGGCATCCATAATCGGCAGATCAGGATCAAGGTCAGGTACTTGGGTCAAATAGCTAATGCGATAATTCTTCGGCGTTTTAACCGTGCCGGCGTCTAATGCTTCCAGCCCAGCCAAGGCGCGAATCAGCGTGGTCTTTCCGGTACCGTTCACCCCGATCAGCCCGATGCGTTCGCCTTCATTAATTAAAAAATCGATTTGTTTGAATAATTGCTTGTCACCGTATGCCTTGCTCAGGCCTTCTGCTGTTAACGTCTGCATGTTGTCCCTCATTTCCCTTGTATCGTTGTCCATCTTAGCAAGAAGCAAGGCACAAGAAAAGGCCGACTCACTGTCGACCTGCCTGTTTGCTGCCTTAAATCCGCGGGTATTCGTCGTCCACGGTATGTTGGGCATCAATGACGATGTAAAGATGACCATTCTTGGCTAGCTTACTGGTTTGATACTCATTATCAAGCCCGCTCGGATCTTTTTGCTTAAACGGGAAGTAAATTTGAACCTGCTTTTTGGCTTCGGCATCGAATACCAAGTCCATTTTTTCAATGTCCTGATATTTCGTAGCGCGACCAAACATGCCCATTTCAAGTGAACCGGTGTTGATGTCGCTTGATTTGACATGATCGGCTTCCGGTAAAATTTCAACCTTGAAACTCTTGCAAGGATGAATTTCCTGAATCTGGCCGCCGTGAATCCGCCCATAGCTGGTGGTTACCCGGCTGATCCAGACATCGGCCAGCTCATCATGCTGGACCGTCCATTCGTCACCATTACGAAAATGAAAAACCAATTGTTCAAAAACATGTTCTGCCATTAGAAATCCCCCTTCACGATCACACCAGCATCAAGGTTGGCCAGAAACTTTTGGGAAGCCTTGCGACCATGCATTGATCCTGATGTGACGTTGTTGTATGTGCTTACATGCTCATCATAACACACTCACTGCCGTTCTCGAGACATT
Organism: Lacticaseibacillus huelsenbergensis; assembly: GCF_029726355.1. Taxonomy (NCBI): domain Bacteria; kingdom Bacillati; phylum Bacillota; class Bacilli; order Lactobacillales; family Lactobacillaceae; genus Lacticaseibacillus; species Lacticaseibacillus huelsenbergensis. Next base: position 2,649,719 of record NZ_CP120687.1, on the reverse strand, counting down.
TCAATTGCTGCGGGCAACAACTTTTTGGGATCATTGGGCAAAACACCGGCCACAACCTGTGATTCAACCTGATGCAGCAATTTTCCCATTTCGGGGCCGGGACGAACACCGGCTGTGATTAAATCACGTCCGGTCAGTGCCAGCTCCTTTTTGGCGTGAATTGGCAGCCGGGCATATGCTGCCGCCAGCGCCTGTCGATCAAAGTTCGGTTCCAGTAAGGCGGCCACTTCACCAGCAACTGCCACAGCCCGGGAGCCGGCAGTATACAAATCCCAGGGAGTCGGCGTCGATATTTTGGCCAGCAGCGTCACCGTCTGACTGACTAGGTCAATTAAGTCGTTAGATTGCTTCCAGGCTTTTAAGGTTGGTTCCGGATCTAGCTTGAGCATAAAAAGCAGCGCGCTCCAACCACTGGCAATGCCGCTAAAAGGGGTGTCCGGCAGCTCGCTAAAGTGCCATAAAGCCGTTCTCTGGCCAGCCAGTGCCGGGGCATACGCGAACAATCCGGTCGTCACAAAGTCTTGAATACCAAACCGCCGATCAATCCCGATCAACAGCCGATTAAATTCCGCCGCAATCCGTTCAACCGAAATATGCTTTAGCAACGGAGCATTTGCCGTAATCGCTTCTTTGGTCGCCGGCTCAATGTGAAAACCCAGCTGACTTTCAAACCGGACGGCGCGCATCATCCGCAGCGCATCCTCGTGAAAACGCTCGTGCGGATCACCAACTGCCCGCAACTCGTGCTTTTTCAAATCGGCTAGACCGTCGAATAAATCAATAATCGTGCCGTCATGGCGAACGGCCAAGGCATTAATCGTAAAATCCCGGCGCTTGAGATCTTCTGCCAACGAACGGACAAATGTCACGTGATCCGGCCGCCGAAAATCCTGATACCGTGACTCGGTTCGAAATGTGGTGACTTCGTATCCCGTCCCATGGTCCAACACCATCACAGTCCCATGCTCGATACCGGTATCGACGGTGCGCTTAAAAATGCGCTTAATCTCCTCCGGGTAGGCTGAGCTGGCGATATCGACATCATGGATCGGCAGCCCTAACAACGCATCGCGCACACTGCCACCGACAAAATAGGCTTCATAACCGGCTGCTTCGATTTTTTTTAAAATAGGAATTGCCGCTTGAAAATCAGGCTGCTTTAAATCTAACTGCATTTACGCTACTCCTTTTGTTTTGGTGTTGACCTCACCTCAAAAACACCGCAAGATAAGATTTCTGTTAGAATGAGCTTAAATTCTTTTTTGGGAGGCACCTTATGTCACGCAACATGCGGATTTGTCTGGATCTTTTGATGATTGTTCTCGGTTGTGCTTTATACGGATTTGGCTTGGTCTATATTAACATTGCCAACCACCTGGCAGAAGGCGGCGTCACGGGGATTACGCTGCTGATTCGTTACTGGTGGCACGTGGACCCGGCTTATAGCACGGTACTGCTTAATATCCCGCTTCTCATCGTGGGTTATAAGTTTCTGGGAAAACGGGCGCTGGTATATACGATTTTCGGAACGTTAATGTTATCGGCATGGCTATGGATCTGGCAACGGGTCCCACTGAGCATCGACATTCATCATGATTTATTCATTTCCGGGGTACTGGCCGGTCTTTTTGGCGGTTTTGGCAGCGGCTTGATTTACCGCCACGGCGGCACAACTGGCGGCACCGATGTTGTGGCCAGAATTGTCGAGCAACAAACCGGGGTGCCGATGGGGCGGACGCTGCTCATTTTTGATGCGATTGTTTTGACCATTTCACTGACTTATTTAAACCTTGAATTGATGATGTACACACTGCTGGGTGCCTACGTCTTTTCCCGCATCGTCAACTTTACGCTGGATGGCGCGTATGCAGCCAAAGGTGTGTTAATCGTCTCAGATCACAGTCAAGCCATTGCCACGGCAATTATGAATGATCTTGAACGCGGCACCACCTTTTTGCACGCGGAAGGCGGCTTTGCGCATGATCACAAGCAAGTCGTTTATGCGGTTGTCGCCTCAACCGAAATCGCCTATACGAAACGATTGATCGAAGCTATCGATCCCCATGCCTTCATCAGCATTCTGGATGTCCACGAAGCATTAGGCGAAGGCTTCACCTACCAAAAGAAACGGCGACGACTTTTGTTCGGCCACTAATCCCTCGCACTTTAATCCGCCTCATCATTGAGTTCATCTAACCGCATTTGCATGTCATCATCGGTCGGCACCAATTTCAGGTAACGAACCAAGGCTGCCTTAAGCTCAGCGCGGGCACCGGTTGACTGGAAGAAATCAATCAAATCATGAAGAAAGTCTGGCGAATCCTGGAAGCGATTGAACGCCAACAGGTAATTCTCCCGGGCTTTTTTAACGTCATCCAGTCGATCGTAACTTTTAGCCATGTTCCAGTAAATCTGCGGGTCGACATCACCGCTGCGATCAATCTGGCTAAGAAAATCGATATTCTCCTGATCACGTTCCTGCTGAACCAGAAAATTACTCCAGGCCAACATATTACCTTGATCTTCTGGATCGATTTTCAGTGCTTTTTGTAAATAATTTTCGGCTAAATCGGGATTGTCTTCACTAAGCGCTAGTTTGCCGCCTAACGCGTATAAGTCGGGGTTCGTGTTATCGACCATAACCCCCGCTTGAACGGTGTCTAAGGCCTTATCAGGCTGATTCTGGGCCTCATACGCACGTGCCAACGGTAAATAAGCATTGGCATAACTTGGATCGGTGTCAATTACCGCCTGTAAGTTGGTAATGGCCTTGGCCGGATCGTCCAACTGCAGGTACAAACCGCCAAGCTCAAATCGGCCATTGAGATCCAACGCATCCACCCCGACGTCTTCATAGGCAGCCACCGCGTCTTCATACTGGCCGGTTTGCGCCAGACTGGCCGCCAGCCGTGCTTCAATGTTAACCCCGGCAAGTTCTTTGGTCCCGCCAGCAAGAAGCTCGTTGTACGCCGCAATTGCCTGAGGAAAATGGCCCCAGTCAAAATAAAACTCACCAAGCGCAAATGTAACGACCGGCTCTTTGGGCGCCAGTTTCTTGGCTTCCAATAACTTCTGCTCACTAACTTCATACAACCCCAGTGTCTGATAAACATCGGCGGCGCTTACCAAACTTTGGACATAAGCCGGATCGCCTGGCTGAATGCGACTCAGATAGTTCAGTGCGGCATCTGTATCGCCGTCAGAAACCGCAATATCGGCTAAAGCAGTGGCCAAGTCGCCTTGATCCGGATAACGACCTAACAGGCCTTGATACAGCCGCTTAGCCTGACCATTGAAGCCCATAGCGTAAAGTTCTTCAGCTAGATTATATTGGGTTTCGTCGTCATCATGCTTCAAAACCTGCGTAAAAAGTTGCCGCGCCGTTTCCATCTGACCTGTTTCAAGTGCATCGAGCATTTTTTGTGCGTAACTCATAGCTGCCTCCGTATCTGAAAAGCCAAAATAAATTCCATATGCATAAGTTTAACATGTGTGAGCGTGAACCGGCGCGGGAGAAGCCGGAGTGTAAGTAGCCTTGGGCGCGATGGCGGGCTGCTTTGCCATTGCGACCAAGGTTCCTTACACGCAGGCTTCTGCGCCAGTGAACGCGTTAATGTGAGCGTGAACCGGTACTTGAGCCAGTAACCACATCATGACTTATCACTGCCAAAACGCGCAAAAACCGAGTCCGCTAAGACTCGGTTTTTGGTGATGCTTTAATAGCTGACCCAATTGAACCGTTTATTTAACGGCATCCTTGAGTGCTTTACCAGGCTTGAATGCTGGTACTTTAGATGCTGGGATCTTGATCTCGGCACCGGTTTGTGGGTTGCGACCCTTACGAGCAGCACGCTCACGAACTTCGAAGTTACCAAAGCCGATTAATTGAACCTTGTCACCCTTTGAAAGGGAATCCTGGATGGAACCGAAAACTGCATCAACAGCTGCGGTTGCGTCCTTCTTGGTCAAACCGGTTGCAGTTGCAACGCTTTCGATCAATTCTGCTTTGTTTGCCATGAACATTTCACCTCCATAATTGATTAGATGCGTGAACACCTAAACATGTCCATTCCTGACCGCTCAGGAATGAAGAAACAATGATAATTATGTATCACCATTTCAGGTTTAAACATAGCATAGCAAGCCCGCCGTGACAAGGTTTTTGCCAAAATTTTTGCTCGATAATCGCGTATTGGTTATCGAAAATCTCGATTTATTGAATGAAAAGTCATTATCCAACATTGTAAAAATTATTTACGTTGACGGGCAATGACGTGAATCGGCGTCCCGCTAAAATCAAATGCCTGACGCAACTGGTTTATGAGAAAGCGCTCGTAAGAAAAGTGCAATAAATCGGGATCATTCACGAAAACCACGAAAGTTGGCGGTTTGACGGCCACTTGCGTCATATAATAAATTCGCAAGCGTTTCCCATTAACTGTCGGTGTTGGTGTGACAGTAATGGCATCCATCAAGACATCATTCAACACGCTACTCTGAATTCGCCGGGTTTGGTTTTCTGAAACCTCGACGATCATAGCTGGCAAGCTCTGTAAACGTTGTTTGGTCTTAGCTGAGACAAAAATTATCGGCGCATAATCCAGATATTGGAATTCCTGGCGAATCAAATTCTCAAAATCTTTCATGGTGTGATTATCTTTTTCGACCGTATCCCATTTATTCACCACGATAATAATACCGCGTCCAGCTTCATGGGCATAACCGGCGACTTTCTTGTCCTGTTCGCGAATGCCTTCTTCCGCATTAATGACGACCAAAACCACATCTGATCGGTCAATCGCACGTAAAGCCCGCAGTACGGCGTATTTTTCCGTATTTTCGTAAACCTTGCCGCGTTTACGAATCCCGGCGGTATCAATCATGGTAAATGTTTCGCCATCGGCTTCAAACTTGGTGTCGATGGCGTCGCGCGTTGTGCCTTCAATGGGACTCACGATGACGCGATTCTCCCCTAGAATAGCATTCACAAGCGATGACTTCCCGACATTCGGGCGGCCAATCAGACTGAACTTAATACTATCGTCTTCAACTGAATTGGCTTCTTTGGGGAACGCCGCCAAAACAGCATCCAAAACATCGCCTAAACCGATGCCATGGGTACCGGAAAGCGGAAATGGTTCGCCAAAGCCTAATGAATAAAAGTCATAGATATCCTGCCGGCGCTCTGGATTATCGACTTTGTTTACAGCCAAAACAACCGGCTTTTTCGCTCGATAAAGTATCTGTGCCACCCGTTCATCAGCGTCAGTGACACCTGCTTCGACACTGGTCAGAAACAGAATCACATCGGCTTCCTCAATGGCAATTTCAGCCTGATCTTTAATTTGGGACAGAAACGGCTCATCGCCGAGATCAATCCCGCCAGTATCAATGACCGCAAATTCTTTGCCTAACCATTCGCTTTTACCGTAAATCCGGTCACGCGTGACGCCTGGCGTATCTTCAACAATCGAGACCCGTTCACCGAGAATCCGATTAAAAATAGTCGATTTACCGACGTTGGGCCGGCCGACAATGGCAAGTGTTGGTAAAACCATGTTATGGCCTCCTTTCTTTGCTGAGGTCTTTTATGAGCACTTTTAAAATGTATCGCAACCGATCCGCTAATTTTATGTGCAACAGACCGTTAGCCATAAAAAAAGTTGAGCCAAGGCTCAACTTTTTAAAGGACGGAACAATTACTTGTTGTCATCCTGATCATCGTTCTTACCTTTAGCAGCGTCTTTCAACGCATCGCCCAAGATGTCGCCGAGTGAGAAGCCGGAATCATCTTGCTGATACTCAGCAGGAATCGATGTCGACTGATGACGATCATTGCCACGACGCGGACGGGATGAACGGCGACGTTCGTTATTGCCGCTGTTATTGCCGCCTTCGTGCGCTGGCGTTTCGCTGGCGCCTGCTGGACGATCCTGCAATGCTTTGATGGACAATGCCAAGCGATGTGCGTCAGGGTCAACTGACAGCACTTTAACCTTCACTTCTTGGCCTTCCTTTAAAACATCAGCTGGCGTTGCAACATGCTCATGTGAAATCTGGGAAATATGAACAAGGCCTTCGACACCAGGGAATACTTCAACGAACGCACCAAACGTCGTCAAGCGCTTAACCGTGCCGGTCAAAACTGAGCCAGCCGGTGCTTTTTCTTCGATATTATCCCATGGCTGTGGCAGGGTTGCCTTGATGGACAAGGAGATGCGGTTACGGTCAGGATCAACATTCAAAACCTTAACCTTAATCTCTTGACCAACCTTCAAGACATCACTTGGCTTATCAACATGGTCGAATGAAATTTCAGACACATGAACCAAACCATCCACACCGCCGAGATCAACAAAGGCACCAAAGTTGGTCAACCGAGCAACCTTACCTTCAACGACATCGCCTGGTTGAATCTTAGCAAAGATTTCTTTGCGTGCTTCAGCCTTACTTGCTTCAACAATAGCCCGATGCGAAAGAATCAAGCGGTTTTCACTAGGTTCGATTTCAATAATCTTAAATTCGAGTTCTTTGCCTTTATATTGATTGAGATCTTCAACAAAGTGATCTTCAACCATTGATGCCGGGACAAAGCCACGAACACCGGCATTGACAACCAAGCCACCTTTGACAACGCTGGTGACAGGTGCCGTGATGGTTTCGCCGGCTTCATATTTAGCCTGGATTTCTTTCCAAACCTTTTGTGCTTCAAGACGGCGCTTGGACAGCAAGAACTGACCATTTTCTTTATCTTTGCCAACCGTTGAAAGCACAACTAAATCAAGTTTGTCGCCGACCTTGGCAACATCGTGAATGTCATCGATTGGCTGAGTTGATAACTCCTTGATCGGGACCACGCCTTCGACGCCCGTTCCTTCGATCCCAACGATCAATTGTTTATCTTCAACAGCAAGGACATCTGCCTTGACAGTGTCACCAATCTTTACTGTAGTGACACTCTTAAGGGCGTCCGCCATTGTTTCGGTGTTCTCATTAACGTTATTATCACTCATGCCAAAAAATCCTCCTATGCAGCTGTATACTGGATCTATTGTACTTGAAAACGAAACAAATTACCAGCGCTTATTTCGCTCCGGTTAACTAATGCGTTTTCGTTTCTGTCACTAATGTCAGAATCCGTGCCACGACTTCATCAATCGACATATCGGTCGTATCGATCCGAATCGCGTCAGACGCCTGCCGTAAAGGCGATACCGCCCGATGGGAATCTTTACGGTCACGCTCGGCAATTTCAGCCTCAAGTGTTGCCAGTGGTGTCGTGATCCCCTTTTGAACATTTTCTTTATAGCGCCGCTTAGCACGCTCTGTAACTGACGCCACCATGAAAATTTTCAAAGCAGCGTGCGGCAAAACGGTTGTCCCGATATCACGGCCATCCATCACAATATCATGAGTCGCCGCAATATCACGCTGCCGCTTGACCAATTCGGTTCGCACGCGCGGTAACGCGGAAACCTGGGACACATTATTCGTCACATCGGGTTCACGAATGGCCAGCGTCACGTCCTCGTCATTCATGAAAACCCGTTGTTCCGTTTCGCCGGGGGCAAACCGAATCACCATCTTGGCGAGATGCTGCATAATGGCTGTTTCGTCGTCCAGCGGTAATTGATCCTTAAGCGCCATATATGTGACGGTACGGTACATCGCACCGGTATCGCAATAAATAAAGCCCAATTTCTTGGCGACAAGTTTTGCAATGGTACTTTTGCCGGCGCTTGCCGGGCCGTCGATCGCAATCTGCATGAATTTCCTCCACAACACACGCCCCTGTTCATCTCGTCAATGGCACGAACAGGGGCGCGTTACATTTATTTCACTTTTAAAACGGTTCCGGGTGTCAGGCTGGAATTGGCGCTAAGGCCGTTCAACTGCAAAAGTTCGTCCAACGTCATATTATGGTTACGGGCAATCCGGTAAAGATTATCCCCGGAAATCACCGTGTACGAGTTAGCTGCAGTGCTAGCAGTGCTGGCCTGACTCGGCGCTGTAGATGCGACACTAGGTGCTTGGGCAGAAGCAGCAGTTGTCGAAGCAGCAGTTGTGGCTTCTTTACTTGCCACATGTTGAGTCGACGGCTGCTGACTGCTTGCTTCTTTCGTAGAAGCTGAAGAAGCCTTTGCCGCTTTAGAAGACTTTTCGGATTTTTTAACCTTTGATCGATGGCTGGCTTTCTTGGCGCTCTGAATCACCACTTTGTCATTTGACAAATTTGAGCCACTGCTACCTTGGCTGCCCCAAACCTTGACGTAAATAATTGGCGATAAAACGAGCAAAATCAAAATAATTGCCAAAATCCATGTAAATTTTGAGCTGCCTTGGCGTTTTTTACGGGTGGCCAATCGACTTAAATTGCCTTGGTCATCACGATCATCATCGAAAAGGGTTTCCCAAGGCTTGTTTTGATCGTCACGCTTATGTTCTTGATCCGCACTGTCATGTTGGTGTTTATCTTTTTCGGCCATCACGAACCTCCTCACTACATGGATTTATTGTATCATATCGCAGCAAATCAGGACGCCGCTTATCTAAAGATTTGCCTAAAAACGGCTTGCCAGTGTTTCGGCTGGGTTGTCTGATGTCTTTTTTCTGTGACAAAAATTTGTAAGACGTCCGACGTCACTCGGCCGCAGCAAAATGAGCCATGTGCCGGAACCGGTGAATCAAAGTGCTTAAGTAATAACGCCCGTCGACAACCGGATGCGTTGACAAAAGCTGCCATCGCCGTAAAACTATTCTGTTTTTCCGTCATTCGCTTCTCAAGTTGCTGCTGCGTTTGAAGCAGCGAAAAGCCGGCCGTAATATACGCTTCAATCAAGCTGACTTGCGGGTCATCAAAATTGCGATAAATCTCCGGGTGGGCAAAGATAGTCTGAATCATCGTTTGGTCAGGCAGCATTCCTGCCAGCGCCTGACTGCGTTTCAAGTCATCCTGAGTCACCACCATCGCCGCTAAACTAGACGCCCCATCACGCCCGGCGCGACCGATTGCCTGGTAATACGCTTCAAGTGATTCGGGTACATACAAATGAACGACAAGGCGGACATTTGCCTTATCGATGCCCATGCCAAAAGCACTTGTGGCGCAAATCACCTGAAGCTGATCGGATTGAAACTGCCGCTGAATCAAATCACGCTGATGCTGGTCCAATCCGGCATGATAAAAGGCGGCTGCCATTCCGGCTTTTTGCAATTCGCCGGCCAGGTTCTCAGATGCCGCTCGGGTCGGACAGTACACAATCGTTGACCCAATGTTTGCTGCCATAATATGTTGAAGCTCCTGCTGCTTTGCTTCCTCATTAGGACAAACATCAACCCCGAGAAAAATATTCGGGCGATCAACCGAACCAGCAATGGTGACTGGATTTTGCATGCCCAATTGCGTCAAAATATCTGTGCGAACCCGTTCAGGAGCGGTTGCGGTGAGCGCCAAAACGGCATCAACGTGTAATTGGCTTCGGACGTGTCCCAACTGTAAATAGGCCGGGCGAAAATCCGGACCCCATTGAGAAATACAATGCGCCTCATCGACCACAAACAAGCCCAAATCAAGTTGCTTGAGTGCCGCCAATACATCCGCACGCTGCAACATTTCCGGAGAGATGAAAAGATAGCGATACTGACCCAAATTTCGCAAAACTTCAGGAAACACATTTGGGGCAATTTGTCCCGACAAAGCCAAGACCCGCTTCTCACCCGCCGCCTGTAGCCGCCCGACCTGATCATGCATCAAAGCAATTAAAGGCTCGATAATCAACGTCGGCTTTGCTTTGATGATCGTTGGCAACTGATAACAAAGTGACTTACCGCTACCGGTTGGCAGGATCCCCAAAGTATCCTGCCCTGCTAAGACTGCCTGAATAATTGCTTTTTGTCCGGGCCGAAAATGTTCAAAGCCGAAATGGTCGGCCAATAAAGTTTCAAGTTGCGGCACGCGGCCATCTCCCTTGCAGTTTAAAAATCTGAAACAAACGAATCTGAAAAAATTCACTGTCCGGAATCGTCGCCAGTAACGTCTGATGATCCTGCCATTGATCCACCTGATCCAAAGCGTGATGCACCGCTGGCGGAATCAGTCTGGCTATCGGAACATCCTGACCCATGATCGCGGCTAATAGTAGATGCTCTTTGACAGTACTCATTTTGCGATGACTTTGTGCGGCAACTGTCGCCAAATCAACGCCTAACCGAACTTGCTTCAAGGTCGCTTGAGCCGGACGCGTCACCAACTCCTGCGGTCCACCCCACAAGGCATACCATTGATTCTTGGCTGCAGCAATTTCCTGAATCAACGCAGCTAACGCATTCACATTGGCAAAATGTGCCGATAATGTTGCCGGTTGGCGCTGACCTGCGTAATTGTGCCCGATCAGGTTGGCGGCGAGCTCATCAGCAAGCGACGCCGGTAATCGCTCAAAAAGATCGGTTAATTCATCAACCGCTGTCTGAACACGCGTTTGTCGATACCAGCGCTTCACAGCCTGCTGGGTTGCCCAATCAGTACTGATCGGTCGGTAAGCTTGCGAATGATAGCTGGCTTCGGATAAAACCTGAACTGCTAAAAAGAAGCGCGGTGCGAACCTGTCAACCCGCATCCATGGTTGGTAGTAAGCAGGTAGTGACACCTCCTCAGCTGCTTGGATCTGACGCTTTTGGCCGATTTCCGTTAGCACCAATCCGGTTTCCGTGGCCGCTAAACATTTTTGTGCTTTTAGCTTCGCCACGGCGGCTAAAAACGCCTCCTTCGATAATCCGGGATAAAGATGGAGCCATTGCAACTGATGGTGACTCAAAGCCGCATAGAGGATAGAAATGGTTTGTTTACCGGTTAACAGCCCAAATACAGACCGTTCGCGACGCGGTTGGATATTAAAAAATTGAATCACCAAGTCTGGCAGCAAAATAAGCACCTCTTTTCCCGGTTGTTATTGTACAATGACAGGTAGTTGGAATCATGACAAAAGATTGAAGGCGGATATGATAATGGCTTTATACGGCAGAGTAGAACGGCCTGAATGCATCGCGTGTGGTTTATGCCAGATGCTGGCGCCAGACTTATTTGACTACGATCAGGCAGGCATCGCCTATTATAAGCCTGATCGCAATACCGGCACAAAAGCGCTTGATGATCAGGCGACGATTCATTTTCGTTTAGCGTATAAACGGTGCCCGACACACGCCATCAAACGCAGTGACCATCCGTTTGACGCCGATCCTTATACGCCAACCAAGGCAAAATAAGTCGGCTGTCTCTCTCATACATCGATTAACGCTCTATTCATACATTACGCCGTTTTCAAATGATGCCTGCCTGTAGCCAAGTCGCGCAAAAAAACTTCCGCCAAATTGACGGAAGTTTTTGTTTGCAAACGTGCAGCTACTAAAGGTTCCAAAAGGCCTCGACGAATCGATTAGTGGCTCATCTGCATTTCTTGACGGGCAAGCCAAGGTGCCAGTGCCTTCGCAATCGCAAAGAAGGCGACTGAAATCACGACACCCTTAATCAGATTGAATGGCACAACGCCAATCAGCACATAACGGGTTAGCGACATGCCTAAGTTGAAATTGAAGACCGCCATGTACATCGGCGTGATGACCAGCCAGTTCAGAATGCTCATCACCAAAGTAAGGCTTAAAGTACCTAAAACCAGACCTTCAACTTGGCGCCATAAACTGTGTTTGCCGCGGATGGTATAAACCACCGGCAGTAAGAATCCAACACTGGCAATAAAGGCGGCCAAATCGCCGATGAGGTTCACAACGCCGCCTCCGGTCAAGGCAAAATGGACCAGACTCCGGATAAAGGCAACACTGATGCCGCCAACCGGTCCATAAAGCAGCCCTCCTAGCAACACAACCAAGTCAGATAAATCCAACTTCAAGAATGGAAACGCCGGAATAATCGGAAACGAGAACATCATCAATACGTAACCGATCGCCGCTAAAAGTGCGATACCCACCAAACGATGAACTTTAGAACGACTTGCCATAATACATAACCTCCATGAGGCCGTCTTCCGGAACTTAAAAAGACCTATTCCTCCTTCAGGGGGGAATAGGTCTCGATTGAATGCAGATTCAAAAAAGCCCCATCTTCTTCCATCTAGACTATCACTATCGGTACCGGATTCACACCGGTTCCACCGCAAACGCGGGTCGCGGACTATACCGCCGGTCGGGAATTACACCCTGCCCTGAAGACGAACCAATTATTTAATTACAGACATACTTTATCAGAGGTGCGGCCTAAATTCAAGCGCTTGCCTTGAAAACGTTAACAACTTAATGCTTTTCGTCCTGATCACCGGTAAGTTGCCGTAAATCATGCAGCTCCTGCGGTTTAATCTCACGGTGTTCTCCCGGCTGTAAACCGGCTAGTGTCAGGTTGCCATAAGCTTCACGGGACAGCTTGATCACTGGGAAGCCAACCGCTTTAAACATCTTCTTCACCTGATGATTCATGCCCTGATGAATGGTGAGCGCCACAATCGCTGTTTTCTTGGCTTTATCTGTCGACAGAATCTCGAATTTTGCTGGTGCCGTCATTTTACCGTCAATGACCACCCCGGTTTTAAGCGGCGCTAAGGCAGGTCGATTCGGAATGCCTTCCACTTTGGCGACATACTTTTTCTCGAGGGCATAGCGCGGATGCATGAGGTGGTTGGCTAACTCGCCATCATTAGTCATCACTAACAAACCGCTGGTGTCATAGTCTAAGCGGCCAACCGGGTAAAGCCGTTCGCGAATATCTTCAAAATAATCAGTCACGACTTTCCGGCCTTTGTTGTCCTCGACTGCGCTAATCACACCACGCGGTTTATAAAACAGAAAATACCGTTTAGCCTCTTTGCCAATTGGAACACCGTCTACTTCAACGTCATCATGCGGACCGACTTTAATGCCCATTTCAGTGGTCACTTGGCCATTGACTTTCACATGTCCCGAGGCAATGAGTGTCTCTGCATGGCGGCGTGAGGCGATGCCGGCTTTGGCAATGACTTTTTGCAATCGTTCAGTTTTGGTTGTCATCTTGTTGGTTTTGCTCCATTTTCTTATCGTCTTCAGCCTGTTGCGACTGACCATCATCACGAAATGCTGTAAAAAGATCGACTTCACCGGTATCTTCAGGTGCATCGGCCAGTGGCGGCAGATCTGCCAACCGATTGAGGCCAAAGTAATCAAGGAAAAACTGGGTGGTCGCATACAGAATCGGCCGTCCCGGCGCTTCTTTACGGCCGGCTTCTTTAATCAGTTGCCGGGATGCTAATGTTGTCAGCGCACCGGAACTTTGAACGCCCCGAATTTCGTCAATTTCGATTCGCGTAATCGGTTGCTGATAAGCAATGATGGCTAAAACTTCCAGCGCTGCCTGTGACAAACCAGCAGCAGGCGGACCGGCAAAATACTTTTTGATAGCAGCGGCAAAGTCCGGTTTGGTTAACAAGTAGTAGCGGTCAGCAAATTGTTGAACCTGTAAGCCGCGCTGCTCGTCGGCGGCCAGCTTTTGCTGATATGCCTCTAGTTGTTGGCGCATCGCACTTTCGCTGATTTCCAAAATCCCGGCAAGTTCGCCCAGGGTCACGCCGCTTTCACCTGCTGTATACAGAATAGCTTCCAATACCGGCTCCATTAAGCGGCCTCCTTCAGCGTCACCGTGATCGGATCAAACGGCGCATCTTGTTCGCAAATCACCTGATCGCTTTTCATCAGTTCTAACAAGGCCAAAAAGGTCGTAACCACCTGCTCAACCGAATGAACCGCCAATAAATCAGCAAAAAGACACTGGCCGTCTTTTTGTAATGTCTTCAGAACTTCGCCGATGCGTTTTTCGACCGACACCGGCTCGGTTTCAATATGGGCAATCGTCTGGCGGGCCGCTTGCTGCGCCTTCATCACCCGGGCCATCGCTGCCTGCAGGTCAATCAATTTGACGGTGCCAGGAGCGAGCGGCACAGCCATTTTCTCGTCTGGTAATGTCGTCGGCTTGGCAAAGGATTGTGCCCGTTTAGCTTCCCGGTGCTTTAAATCTTTGGCTGCTTCTTGGTAAACCTGATAAGTCAACAGTTGGGCCACTAAATCCGCCCGCGGATCGGTTGGCTCCTCTGGTTCAGTGGTTTCCGGTTCCGGTTGCGGCAACAAAAGGCGACTTTTTAAAACCATTAAATTAGCGGCCATGACAAAATAATCGCCGGCTACATCCAGCGCCAGATCCTGCATCTGGTGCAGGTAGTCAAGGTACTGGGTGGTAATCTCGGCGATCGGAATATCGTAAATATCCACTTCGTTTGTCCGAATCAAATGCCACAACAAATCCAGCGGTCCGGAGAAATCATTCAGCACGAGTGTCAGTGCCATGGTCATCCTCTTTTCGAAACTTGTTAAAGGCAGCTATCAATGACGCATGCTCTAAAGCACCCATCAGTTTCTTATCAGGGAAAAGCTTCGTCAACTCTGTCAGCGCAGCAAACGCCGTCGCCTGATCACGGAAATTCGGTGAAAAGCTCAAATGCCGCACCAAAACAAAATCATCACTTAACTCGATACCGATCACACCGACAAAATCATGCCCCTGCTTATACAAATACAGCGCATGCGAATCGTCTTCGGTGTACATCTTAAGTTCGGTCTTCAAGTGTCCGACATCTTTGAGATCGGGAATAAAAGACAAAAGTCCCATGGCGATCTTCTCGTAGTCGTTTTTGTATTTAACCAGCATATTTGCCTCCAAGAGATACTCTCGTAACACTCTATCATACAAACCGCGTTGGAGCAACGTACTCCCTAACCGCGCGGATGCGTTTTATGGTAGACCGCAACCAAATGCTGATTACTAAGATGCGTGTAAATCTGCGTCGTACTAATGTCGCTATGTCCCAGTAATTCCTGAACAACCCGTAAATCCGCCCCGTTTTCAAGCAGTCGGGTTGCAAAACTGTGTCGCAGCGTATGCGGGGTGACATCTTTTTGAATGCCGACACTGGCAATATAGGCCTTTAAATTCTTCCAAATTGCCTGCCGGGTGAGCGCATGTCCATGAAAATTGACGAAAACAGCTTTAGGTTGGTGCTGCTTAATCAACCGTGGCCGCGCATCACGCAAATATCGATTAACCCACTCTGTTGCCTGGGGACTGATTGGCACGAGCCGCTCCTTGTCACCTTTCCCAGTCACCTGCAACAAGTTCATGGCTAAATGCAGTTGATCCATGCGTAGCCCGATGAGTTCCGACACGCGCAACCCGGTCGCATACATCAATTCAAAAATGGCGCGATCACGCAGGCCAAGTGGTTTCGTAATATCCGGTTTGGCCATAAGCGCGTCGATTTCTGGCCCTGACAACGTTGCCGGTAAGTGCTGCGCCTTTTTGGGGGTATCGATTTTGGTCATCGGGTCGGTTTTAACAGCCCCTTCCCGCAACAAAAATCGGTAAAATTTCCGCAGCGCCGAAATCATCCGACTGACTGACGCAGGGGCTTTCGTATCGTTTTGTTGTTTCAAAAATGTCTGAATAACCGCAAAGTCTTCCGGAAAGGTAGTCCGTTTTTGCGATGTCAGCCAAGCCTGAAAGGTCATTAAATCCTGTTGATAGCTTATTTGCGTTGTGGCCGCCAATCCACGCTCAACATCTAAATAATGAATAAAATCTGCAATCAACCCGTGCATGTTCTTACTCCTGAGATGCGTTACCGTTTGTCTTTAACAAAATCGTATAACCTGCTTCTTCTTTAATCAATCCGGCTTTCAATAAGTGACCTAATGCCCGCTTAAACGCGCCTTTACTAATGCCAAAGACCTGTTTAATCGCATCTGGATCGCTTTTGTCGGTATAGGCGATTTTGCCAGCAGGATCATGTTGCAACACCGCCAAAATCATCGCCGCATCGTCGCCAATCGCCTGATATGCCCGTGGCTTCAACGATAGATTCAGTTCGCCTTGATCGCTGACACCAATCACGCGGGCATGCAACACCTGACCCAGTCGCGGCTCGACATCACGTTGACTTGGATGAATAAAGCCAAGGTAAAAGTCATCCGTCAATACCCGCGTACCCGCCATTTTCAGGCGATAAGCCGTTGCGGTCACATCAGCATTCATTTGGTCAGGTTTGGCACGATTGGCCACTGCCCGAATGATCGTTTCGTCAGCAAGATTTCCCCACAACCGGTCTTTTTTATCGGTTGTCAAAGCAATCATCAGCCGATCTCCGCGTTGAGGCCAAAGTCGATTGAGCTCAGGCAGTTGATCCTCACTCACCACGATATCTTTATCCGGTAAGCCAATATCAACAAAGACCCCTAAATCGCGGCGTACTTCAACAACCGGTGCAAATGCGTAGTGATCGCGGCCCACCTTAGGTAATTTAGTTGTTAACCGGGCTTCACCATGCTTGTTCTCATAAGCAAAACCTTCAAGTTCACTGCCGATCTCAGGCAAAGCTGCTAATTCCTTACGATCGATTGCCAAGGTAACGCCATCGTACTGAGCGAATACTTCTTTTTCATTGTGATCCGTCACGTGTGCGGTGACGATTTGGCCATTGAATTTCATTTTAATGATCATGTCTCCCTTTTAGCTGGATCCGACTTGCCTTACCGTCCAGGCAGTATGTTGAACGCTGTCAAAATAACATAAGTAATACCACTAGCAATCACCGGACCGGCAGCGATGCCTTTTAAGAACACAACCCCTAAAATCGTGCCAAAAACCAAAGCAACTGTCATTTCCGGACTCATGGCTAGCAGACCGACACCCTTGGCAGACAACACTGCCACTAAAACGCCGCAGCCAATGGCAATCCAGCCAGCCGGACTTTTAATCACGTGCAGTAACTCTTTCAAGCCGATTTCACCTGTCGCAATCGGCACCATAATCGCAGCCGAAATGACGGTGACACCCCAATTAATGCCTTGACTCTGCAACAACTTCATCAAATGCTGTGTTTGCGGCAGTAATTTCAGCACCATCACGACAGCAACGCCGATCACGAGGCTCTTATTTTTGCCGACTAACGCAATGATCAAAATGGCCAGTAAAAATAACCAACTTTCCACAGGTGCGCTCCTCCAATCATTTGCCGATCAGGATCATCGGCTGCCTGCTATTCATCTCATCAATTCATACTGCTTTTCATTATAAGCTACCCGATCATCGCTGACGAGTCCCCAGTCATTTTTGCTAGCAGTTAATTGCTAAAATGAGAACTCATTTCAGCCATCAAAAAACTCCCGAGTTTCCTCAGGAGTTTCTGAAAACCAATGTTAAATTGATCGTCCGGATTAAAGGGCGTTGGTAGCACCTTTATAAACAATCCCCCGACGAGAATCAACGGTAATGATCTGGCCGTCAGAGATAACGCTGGTAGCATTTTCAGCACCAACAACAACCGGAATGCCCATGGCAATGCCGACAACAGCAGCGTGACTGGTCAAGCCGCCAGTTTCAACAACCAAGGCAGCCGCTTTTTCGATTGCTGGCAGGTAATCCTTGTCGGTTGTCTTAACAACCAGAATGTCACCCTTTTGCATCTTAGCAGCAGCTTCTTGCGCATTGCTTGCAATGACTGCTTTACCAATCGTGGATTCGTCACCGACACCTGAGCCTTGAACCAGCTTGGAGCCGATAAGTTGAACCTTCATAACGTTGGTTGTGCCAGATTCACCAACAGGAACACCGGCAGTGATCAGAATCAGATCGCCTTCCTTAGCAAAGCCAAGGTCTTGAGCCTTCTTGGTTGCCAAGTCGAACATGGCATCGGTGTTAGCAGGCTTGTCGGCAATGATTGGGTAAACACCCCAGTTAACCATCAAACCACGTTGGGTCTTCTCGTTGAAGGTAATGGCAAGAATGTCAGCCTTCGGACGATACTTGGAAATCATCCGTGCAGTGTAACCAGATTGGGTTGCAGCAACAATGGTCTTAACGCCAAGATTACGAGCCGTGTGTGCAACACTTTGGCCAACAGCTTCGGTAATGTTCTTGTTGCTGTATTCCTTCAAGGCAAATGCATCTTGATCCATCATCGCTGCTTCGGTATATTCGTCGATCCGGGCCATTGCAGCAACAGATTCAACCGGATAATCACCATTAGCAGATTCACCGGAAAGCATCGTTGCATCCGTACCATCAAAAACAGCGTTCGCAACGTCGTTTACTTCGGCACGGGTAGGACGAGGGTTTTCCTGCATGGAATCAAGCATTTGAGTAGCGGTAATAACCGGCTTGCCCAAAGCATTGCACTTCTTGATCAACCGTTTTTGAACGATCGGGACATGTTCAAATGGAATTTCAACACCCATGTCGCCACGAGCAACCATCAAACCGTCAGAAACCTTCAAGATGTCATCGATGTTGTCGATACCTTCTTGAGATTCAATCTTAGGGAAGATCTGAACATTAAGCGCGTTCTTTTCTTCAAGGAGTTCACGAATGTCTAAAACATCCTGAGGCTTACGAACAAAGGATGCAGCAATGAAGTTGATCCCGTGATCCAAACCGAAACGAATATCATTGGAGTCTTTTTCAGTGATACCAGGTAAATTGATGGCAACGCCTGGAGCATTGACACCTTTCTTACCGCCAAGAACACCGTCGTTTTGAACAACAGTGACAAGCTCGCGGTTCTTCTCGTCTTTTTCGGTGATCTTCATGTCGATCAAGCCATCATCGAACAAAACGTGGCCGCCAACATGCGTGTCATCGTAAAGACCAGGATAAGTAACAGCAACCTTTTCCTTAGTACCCTTCAAACTGGCATCCATGGAGATGCGAACTTTATCACCCGTGTGGAATTCGATCGTGCCATCAGGGGTATCCTCAAGCGTGGTCCGAATTTCGGCACCTTTCGTATCAAGCATGATACCAACGGTCTTGCCCGTGATCTTTTCAGCCTCGTGAACCATCTTCATCCGTGCCAAGTGCTCTTCATGATCACCATGGGAAAAGTTGAAACGGAAAACGTTGGCGCCCGCTTCGATCAACTTAACGATGATGTCAGTGGTGTTACTAGCAGGTCCAAGTGTGCTGACGATCTTGGTTTTTTTCATAAGTGAAATCGCTCCTTGCAATTATTTAAACAGACGTTAATGTCGTTTGTTTACAGAAATTAAAATGTTAACTCTTCCGCCAAGGTGTAGAGCGAAAGTTCAGCGTGGTGCTTAGCATCAAACAAGGTCCGGACGTCATGCGCCGTGATCTTGTTGTTTTCAATGCCGACTGCTAATGCACCCTTGCCGTCCAGCAAAAGTTCAACGGCGTAAGCACCCATTTGTGAAGCCAATACGCGATCACGAGCGGATGGTGCACCGCCCCGGACAATATGGCCCAGAACCGTTGCACGTAACTGGAAGTCGCCGTATGCTGCCAATTCTTTGGCAAACTGATCGGCATGCATCACGCCTTCAGCAAGCAAAATAACCGCATGCTTCTGACCGCGTTCACGTGAACTTTGCAACTTCGATGCAATCTTTTTAACATCAAAGTCGTGTTCCGGAATGATGACATCTTCAGCGCCACCGGCTACACCGGACCAAAGTGCGATGTCACCAGCCTCACGACCCATAACCTCGACAACAAAGGTACGTTCATGGGAAGCCGCGGTATCACGCAACCGGTCGACCGCCTCAACCACGGTATTGACTGCAGTATCAAAACCGATCGTAAAGTCGGTGTACGGAATATCGTTATCAATCGTTCCCGGCAAGCCGATCGTATTGAAACCGTGGCGGGTTAATGCCAAAGCTCCGTGATAAGAACCATCGCCGCCAATGACAACCAATGCTTCAATCCCGAACTTGTTCAGCTGTTCAACCCCGCGCAACTGGCCTTCTTCTTGAGCAAATTGCGGATAGCGTGCCGAGTACAGCATGGTCCCGCCACGCTGAATCTTATCGCCGACAGTTGACTCGCTCATTTTAAAAATATCGCCAGCAACTAATCCAGCAAAGCCATAATTGATGCCGTATACTTCAAGGCCTTCATGCATCGCCTTGCGAGCAACAGCCCGGACCGCAGCGTTCATGCCTGGTGCATCGCCGCCACTGGTCAAAATACCAATGCGTTTCATTATTTCACCTCATGCATATTCTTTTGCGATATGTCCTACCACAAATACTCATTGAGTTTACCACTTTTCTGAAACAAAGTCCTTGAAAATGAGAACATTTTTCAATTTTCTCTAGGACTCCTGCCGCGTTCTTAGGACCACATTGTTGGCGCCGAACTGTGACTTCAGGGCTTCTACCAATGTTGTATCAGCCTTGACCCAGTAACGCTTGTCTAACAAAATACTTTCACGAGTAGCAGTGTCCACAGTGATAACAGGTGTTGTTCCATGAGCGGCTTGCAATTTTTTCAGTAAATCGGTTCGCAAAGCTGTATCCTTCGCGTCCAGCCGAATGAATAATTCGGCACTTGGCAGGCTAGCTAATAACGGTTGTGCATCCTGAATCCGATTTACCACCAGCTGCAAATCATCATGACGCTTTTCCACGCGCCCGTTCACGAATACCACCATATCCGTGGTTAAGTCTTCGATCGTCGGATACAGGTTCGGAAAAACTGTCAGTGACACATTGCCGGTTGCATCCTGGCCGTCCACAAAGGCCATCGGTTTACCTGTTTTCGTCCGAATTCGTTTGATATGCCGCACCAGCAGCAAAATGTTCACCGTCTGCCCTTCCTCCAGATCGCTGACGCTCACCAAGGTATATTGGGTTTTCAACGGCGCATATTTATCAACCGGATGTCCGGATAGATAAACCCCAAGAACCTCCGCTTCGGCTTCAAGCCGCTCACTGGCGGACATTTCCGGCACTTTGATTGTTTTAGGCGCCAACATCGAAAAGAGCCCGACGTCGTTGCCTGCCAATTTAACAGAATTAATCAACTCGTCCAGATTGGCTAGCGTTTGCGCCCGATTCGCATCAAACGTATCAAATGCCCCGGCAAGAATCAATGATTTAAAGTTGTCAGCTTTTAACCACTTGGGATCCAATCGTTGTAAAAGATCGCGTAAGTTTTTAAACGGGCCATTTTGACGGGCGGTAAAAATGGCTTCGCTAAAGTCGCGGCGCATCCCTTTGACGGACAACAGGCCAAAACGAATTTTTCCTTGGCTTAATTTAAAACCGCCATTGCTGGCATTAATATCAGGGCCTAGCAAACCGACTTTCCGGGCCTTGGCTTCTTGAACGTAGGTACGCAGTTTTGGCAGATTGTTCATGCTGGCATTCATCAAGGCGGCAAAAAACGCTGCCGGATAATGAACTTTTAAATAAGCCAGCCAAAAGGCAACCTTACTATACGCAACAGCATGTGAACGGTTGAAGCCATAATTTGCAAACCGATCAATGTAGGCGTAAACGGTTTTGGCTGTTTCTTCAGGAAAGCCTTGCTTAACGGCACCTTCGATAAACTTGTCCTGCTCTGCCGCCAGCACTGCGGACTTTTTCTTGCTCATCGCTCGTCGTAACAAGTCCGCTTCGCCAAGACTGAAGCCGCCCATAACGTTGGCAACCTGCATGACCTGCTCCTGATAAACGAGCACGCCATAGGTCGGCTTGAGGATTTCGGTCAGCGCCGGATCTGGGTAAGCGATCGGCTCCTGGCCGTTTTTGCGAGCAATGAAAGTGTCGATGTTTTCCATTGGCCCGGGTCGATACAAGGCATTAACCGCAACGACGTCTTCAAATGCAGTCGGGTGCAATTTTCGCAAGACATTTTTGATGCCAGACGACTCGAACTGGAAAACCCCATTGGTATCGCCTCGCGCAAACAAGTTTAACGTCGGTTTGTCGTCCAGCGGAATGGTCTTGGGATCAAACGGCTTGCCGGTATCCCGCGCCACAAAATGGCTGGCAGCAGCCAAAATGTTAAGGTTCTTCAGTCCCAGAAAATCCATTTTCAACAAGCCTAACGCTTCAACGTCATCCTTGGGGACCTGGGTTTGTTCGAGTCCGTCACCACTGGGCTGCAAGGCCACGGTATCGGTTAATGGCTCTTCTGACAGCACGATACCCGCCGCATGCGTGGAGTAATGCCGCGGCAGCCCTTCTAAAGCCAGTGCGGTCTGAAAAAGCATCCGGTTTTTGGGTGAGTCGGCAACCAAATTCTTGAGCGGCTGGCTTTGCTCATAAGCTGTCTTCAAATCAATGTGAAACAAATTAGGGATTGCCTTACTCCATGTGTTACTTTCAAACTGACTTAAGCCAAATACCCGCGCAACATCACGAATCGCCTGCTTGGCCCCGAATGTTCCAAAAGTAATGATCTGAGCCATGTGATTCTCGCCATACTTGTCGTGCACATACTGAATTAACTCGCCGCGGCGGTTGTCTGGAATATCCAGATCAATATCCGGCATCTGCGCCCGTGCCGGATTCAAAAATCGTTCGAACAGCAGATTATATTCAATCGGATCGACTTCGGTAATGGCCAGCGCATAACTCACTAACGAGCCAGCCGCCGAGCCACGTCCGGCGCCGGTCATGATGTTCACCTTGTGCGCATAATTCATCACATCCCAAACCACCAGAAAATAATCGGCAAAGCCCATTTCGATAATGACATGCAGCTCATATTGCAAACGTTTCTGGTAGGCTTCTGGAATCGGCTGGCCATGAAAACGAGCGTCAAGACCGGATTTAGCCAGTTTGGTCAAATAATCTTTCGACGGTATCTGATCCGGCGTCTGGTAATGCGGCAGCTGAGGCTGTTTAAAGTCAATGGTGACATCGGCACGGGCAGCAATGTCAGCGGTATGATCCACCGCTGTCTGTAGCCCAGCCGCTGCAAACGGTGCAGCAGCGTCTGTTGGCGGTTTTAACCAAGCTTCACCGGCATCGGTTAAAACCGGATCACGAAAGTTTAATTGGCTGCCTTCATCAATGGCAACCATGACTTTTTGCGTAAAGGCATCGGTTGGGTCACGATAAAGAACATTGCCCAATGCCAGCGGTTCAAGCTGGTGCGCTGCGATAAACGCCGGAATAGCACTGTCAAGATGCGCCTCATCCACACCGACATAAACCGACGCCGGCTGCTTGGCTTTTAAAGCCGTTAAAAACGCCATTGCCTGCTCATCGTGATGCGTCGTAACAGCCTCCGCAAATGGCGAATCCGGCAGCGCAATGGCGGCCAACCCAGTCAGCGGTAATAAATCAGCAAACTTAACCGGTGTCTTCGCCAGCATGATTTGCGTCGATAATTTCAAGAGTTGGTGATAGCCCGTATTGTTTTCGGCAATGACTAACAAGCGGGCATCGTCAATATCAATCTGCATGCCTAGCAACGGCTTTAGCCCTGCAGCTTTTGCCTGGCGATAAAACTCGACCAGACCGTAAACCACATTGGTGTCGGTTAAGGCAATGGCCGTGTAACCCCTTGTTTTGGCTGCCTGAATCAAATCAGGCAGTGCCAATGGGCTGTGTAATAGGGTATAATTGCTATGAACCTGTAATTGGGTAAACGTCATCTTGCCACCTCACCCCTATTATACTGAAAATTGTCACAATTTCAGTTGATTTCATCAAGAGTCGTGGTAAGATGACGACAGAAAAGAGGGATTTCATGCGGTATCTACCTACCATCGTCTGGGGCCTGATCCTCGGCCAAGTTGTCGGCTTCCTGGTCGGCGCCTTGAGCGGCAGCAGTTACGATCCTAAAACAAGCGCGATCGTTAGTGTTATTTTCATCGTGATTTTATTTTTCTTCCCGCCGGTTATGCAGCACTTTGCCAAGTCAGCAGGAAAACCAGAACATTAAACTACAACGTGCCAATTGAACACGCTTGACAGATCAGTATCCCAAAAAAGCACCTGGAGACGGCCTTCGTATTGGCTGCCCTCAGGTGCTATTTTCATGATCTCTAAATTTCGATGTTCAGTTGGGCCCCAAACTACATGATCAGTGCGCGTGGAACCAGCCATTCAACAATTTTGGTTGAACTACTTTGTGACGTAAAGGTACAAAGCGGTGGTTGAATAGCCAACGTCAAAATGCACACCGTTGCTCTTAATCGTACTAATCGTTGTGGCGTTGTTCTTAGATTTGGCATCTTTTGTCAGTTTCTTGAAGTGAGAGAAAACGGTTTTGGCATTGGCACCGACCGCCGTACTGAGGAGCCCGAAATCAGTTGCGAAGGCCTGCATCTTCTTGCTGTCCTTGAGAACCGCTAACGGCACAATAACAGCAAAGCCCATTGCCTTGCCATGCGCAACACTCGCGCGATAATTGATATCAGCGGTTTTTAAGATGGACTGAATGCCAGTTTTGGCCGTTGTAGGCAATTGATTTGCCTTTGTATTGGCCGTTGCCTGAGCCATCAGCGTTTTAAGTGCCTGTGCCTGTTGTGCAGCTGCCATTTTTTCTGCAGGGGTCATGCCAGCCGCATTTTTTTGGAGCGCAGCCGCTGCTGCCTGCCCTTGTTTCAGTTTAGCTTGATCAGCTTTTGAAAGACTCGATACTGCCAGCATCTGATTGAATTTAGTTGCAATATCGGCGTAATTCCCCAATGACTTGCCTGCTTTAACAGTAACATTAGTTTTGAGTGAACCCGCCTTGAGGTTAACCTTCTGTGCCTTATCGGTGATCGGTACATCGATGACAAACGTGCCACTGTTAACCGGCACGCTTCCTTTGCCAGCGTCACTGGTGTAACTGACGCGTTTGACGCCACTGGCATTGCCCTTGACCGTTGCAACTAGCCCATCACGGCCGTAAGTTGTTTTTGTGGTGCTTAATTGCTGTCCGCAGCCTACCAGCAATAATGCCAATAGACCAATCAGACCGTATTTCCAAAACTTCATGACGGAACATTCCCTTCACTTGATCTCAATTAATGACGTCCATCAGCATAAGCGTTCACTGGGCACTTGACAAGCAAAATATGACTCAGTGTCACATTGACGGCAAGACGGTGAAATTATGATCTGCCACTGCTTCTAAAGTCGGATGAACCTTCAAATAATCAGCAATCAATTCGGTCATATCTTTTTGATTTTCGCGAATAATCTTTTCCGGTCCAAACATAGCAAAATTACCACCACCGGCTGCCCGGTATTGGTTGACGGCAACATCATAAGTTTGCGCTGCTATCACTGGTTGCCCATGGTACGTCAGTTTGGTCACGCGTTGACCGACTGGCTGGCGAATATCCAACGTATAATCGATGCCCTGATACATATCATAATTATAATGTTGCGGCTTAGGACGCTCGAATCGCGGTGTCACTGTCAACTGACCATCAGCAGTCAATGAAAAGTAGGTCGCACATTGTTCTAATGCGGCTTTAAGATCCGCACCCGTCAAGCGCAAGACAGCCAGTGTATTAGGATAGATATAGTTGGTCACGACATCGCGCATCGTAATGGTCGCACCAAAACCGCGGCCTTCGTTATTAAACAAGGCGGTGCCGGAAATGTCGGCGCCGGTACTGGCCATTTGTACTCGCTGAATAAACTCGATATAAGGGGTTTCATGCACCCGCGCCGCAAACGGATCCCGAATCCGCATGTCACCTTGGACTTTTGCCAATGGCTGATCAAGCCAAGTCTCGACAACTTGATTGAGCGGCTTGGCAACGTCCACAATGGCTTCGCTGGCAGCCGAAGCACCGGCTTTAACCAAAACCGCTTTGCTATCGGTCACCTGATAACCAGTTGCAGTTGGGGTCAGGGTTAAAGTGATTTTACCGACTGCTTCGCCGCGATAGCCTGGTTGCGTAATCGGAACGCCGTTAACAGTTGCGGCCAACTGGCGATGTTGATGGCCCGTAATCAACGCATCGATTCCAGGAATCTGCGTCAACGCATAACCCACATTTTCACCAGTTAAGCGTTCGGTAGGCTGCCCGGTTCTTAAATCCCGCTCAAAACCGCCATGATAGGCCACAATGACAACATCTGCCTGCTGTCGTAAACGCGGCACATAATACTTCGCCGTCGTGATTACATCCTGAAATTGAAGCCCGGCAATATTTTTAGGTGCCTCCCAGTGCGGGATATAGGAAGTTGTCAAGCCAAGAACAGCAATTTTGACCCCGTCCCGTTCAAAAATTTGATAAGGAGCACCAAAAGTGGGTTTACCATCACGGGTAATATTCGCATTCAACGTTGGATAATTCAGCGTTGCCAACGCTTGCCGTAAATAGTCGGCACCATAGTTAAACTCATGGTTGCCGATGATGCCCGCATCATAACCAACCGCGTTGTAAATTTGTGTAAGCTGCTCCGGCTGGCGACTAATCTTGGCGACATAATACGCTAATGGCGAGCCTTGCAGCCAATCGCCATTTTCAATCGTCAAAACCGGACCTGGGGCAGCAGCTTTTTGCGCATCCAAAATCGTTTTGGCTTTGGTAAGGGAGAAAGGCAGGTCCTGCTGGCGTTTAACATAATTAGTCGGCAGAACAAAACCATGGGTATCGCTGGTTGACAATATCGTGAGTTTCATGCCTTTTTCCCTTCCTTCGGCGCCGGTTCTTCTTCAAGTTCCAGCATTTTTTCAACCATGAGCTTTTGCAAAACCGCATTAATCGCTAATGTCACCACTGCATGCTGAGTCGCCGTGGTGTCTGGTTTATTAACCCGGTTAATGGTCAAGGCATCATTAAAATCTGAGTTTGCCTGCTCAATGGCACTGACAAATGTAAGGATAAAGGTGTCATACGCTTGAGCGACTGGCCGACCTTCTTTGGCAAAGCGGATCCCCTTGGCAATCATGTCCAATGCAAAAACCGGTTTCAACATCGCAATCACTAAAATATTCGCCAATTGTTCTGGGCGATATTTTTTCTTGATTGGCGCCTTAATCACCCCTTTTTTGACATAATTGTTCACCATGGTCGATGTGATCTCACCAAAACCAAGCGGTGATACAATGTCATTCACATATTGAATAACCTGATCCATGTAAAGATCAAATTGGGGTAAATCGGCCCAGCGCGGAAACTGTGCTTCTTGAAGTTGTCGCAGGTAGTCAGCAAATTTTTTGTTATCAGCCATATTGCACCTCGTTTTAGCTACATTATATCATGACAGTTAGTTTTGATAACCAAATGTTCACTGGTTCAATAGTTGAATATCTACTATGCTATTTGTCCTGTATTTATTTAATTTCTAAAGATCTGATTATTTATAGGGTGCTATCTATGCATGTGTTTTTTCGGTTCTTGCGTTTGGTTACGCGATCACCGGCGCAGAAGCCTGTGTGTAAGGGCCTCAGACCTAAATGGCCAAAATAACGTTAACGGGAAGCAATGTTCTATTGTGGGCAAATGTGTCGTCGACTTTCGCTTTCTATAACGCGCTCACCGGCGCAGAAGCCTGCACATAAGGACCTCGCACCTAAATGGCCAAAGACCAGCCATTTAGGGCGAGGTCACTTATGCTCCGGCTTCCAACCGCGCCGGTTCGCGCTCAACAAAAAAGCCAACACCGATGATGTGTGTTGGCTTTTTGTTATGCATTTGCGTTATCGTCAGACTTCTTGACCACTTGTGCACCCTTGTAATAACCCTTAGGTGAAACGTGGTGGGAAACGCGGTATTCGCCGGTTGCTGCATCGAATTGCAAGTTAGGCACATTCAACTTAATGTGACCGCGGCGCATACGCTTCTTGGTCTTTGACGTTCTGCGTGCTGGAACTGCCATGAGCGGAAAACCCCTTTTTTAGTAAGATTTCTAAACTACTTTATACGGTCGATGATCAAAATGCAAGTCCGATCATCATCACGCGTGGACAGAAACTTGTTCTGTCACAGCAACGCTAATCATACATGAAAAGCGGCGTCAAGGCAAGGGTCTTTACAGAATAATTCAGTTGTTTGTCTTTACAGAATAATTCAGTTGTTACAAGCTTACGCCTTGGCTGCGACCTGCTTTGCTTTAAATTGCAACTGATCGTCGACAACAGTGATCACGACTTCCTGACCGGGTTCAATGGTGCCGCGAATGAGCTCTTTGGCCAATGGTGTTTCAACGGCGCTGGTAATCAAACGTTGCAGCGGCCGAGCGCCAAATGCCGGATCGTAGCCCTTGTCTGCCAGCCAGGTCTGGGCTTCTGGCGTAATATCCAAAGTGATCTGCTGATCGGCCAACCGGGTTCCCAACTGATGCAAATCTTTAACGGCAATTTGTTTAACATCATCCAGTGAGAGTGGATGGAACATGATAATGTCATCAATTCGGTTCAAAAATTCCGGTTTGAAGGCCTTGTTGACCAATTGACGTACTTGATCCTTTGCCTGCTGACTGACGGTGCCATCAGCCTGAACCCCATCCAAAAGGTACTCCGAACCCAGATTCGAGGTCATAATGATAATCGTGTTCTTAAAATCAACCGTCCGGCCTTGCCCATCCGTTAAGCGTCCGTCATCTAACACCTGCAATAAGATATTGAAAACATCCGGATTGGCTTTTTCGATTTCGTCCAGCAACACAATCGTATATGGATTACGCCGGACCGCTTCTGTCAATTGCCCGCCTTGTTCATAGCCGACATAACCCGGCGCGGCACCAACCAACCTTGAAACACTGGCTTTTTCCATATACTCTGACATATCAATGCGGACCATGTGCTTTTCCGAATCAAATAAATCCTCAGCCAACGCTTTGGCAAGTTCGGTCTTCCCGACACCTGTGGGCCCCAGGAAAAGGAAACTGCCCAGCGGACGGCTTGGGTCTTGTAACCCGGCACGCGAACGCAAAACCGCATCGGAAACTGCGGTGACTGCTTCATTCTGGCCAATAACGCGTTTGTGTAAATTATCTGCCAGATGCAGCAACTTTTGGCGATCACCTTCAACCAGTTTAGCAATTGGAATGCCGGTTTCCCTTGAAATCACTGCCGCAATTTCATTTTCAGTCACACTTTCCTGCACTAACCAGGACTGGGGCCGATCGTTGTTTTCCATAGCTTGCAACTCTTTTTCAAGTTGGGGGATCGTGCCGTGTTGTAGGCGGGCCGCGGTTTCTAGATCATAACGGCTTTGGGCATCTTCTAGTTCATGCTTAGCCTTGTCAATCGCCGACTTTTTCTCGTTGAGCTGCCGGATATCTTTCTTTTCTGCTTCCCACTGCGCCTTTAACTTATTGGTTTTTTCCTTCAAGTTAGCCAGTTCGGCATCAGCGTTCTCTAGGCGCTTCTTACTTGCCGGATCACTTTCATTCTTCAACGCCTGCTGTTCGATTTCCAATTGCATCTGTTTGCGTTCAGCAACGTCCAGTTCGGTTGGGCGGGAGTTCATTTCGACATTGATCGTTGCGCACGCTTCGTCGACTAAATCGATCGCCTTATCCGGTAAGAACCGATCCGTGATATACCGGTTCGACAAGGTTGCGGCTGCCACGAGCGCCGAGTCATGAATTCGTACCTTGTGGAAAATTTCAAATCGTTCCTTCAAGCCGCGCAGAATGCTGATCGTGTCTTCGACGCTTGGTTCCTGTACCAGAACCCGCTGAAAACGCCGCTCCAAGGCTTTGTCTTTTTCAATGTTTTCGCGATACTCATCAAGCGTTGTAGCCCCGATCAGATGCAACTCACCACGCGCCAGCATCGGCTTAAGCAAGTTGCCAGCATCCATGGAACCCTCAGCGCGACCGGCACCGACAATGTTATGAATTTCGTCAATAAAAAGAATGATTTGACCTTCACTTTTTTTGACTTCTTTCAAAACCGACTTTAACCGTTCTTCGAATTCCCCACGGTATTTGGCACCTGCTACCAGACTGCCCATATCCAAGGAAATAATCGTTTTATTTTTTAAATTGTCCGGCACATCGTTTTTAACAATCCGTTGGGCCAAGCCCTCAACGATCGCGGTTTTCCCGACCCCCGGTTCGCCAATCAAAACCGGATTGTTCTTGGTTTTACGACTCAGGATTCGGATCACATCGCGGATTTCCTCATCCCTACCGATGATCGGGTCCATTTTTCCGCTACGAGCCTCTTTGACGAGGTCAGTACCGTATTTCTCCAGACTCTTGTAGTTGGCTTCGGCATTCTTGCTAGTCACTTTTTCCCCGCCACGGATCTTATCGATCACCTGACGCAACTTTTTGGCATCGACTTTAGCATCGTTGAGTAAGTACTGGGTAATCGTGTTATAGCGTTGCTGATAAAGCGCAAGTAACAGTGCCTCGGTTGAAATGTAAGTGTCACCGAACTCATCTTTAACGGTGTTGGCGTCTGTCAGTAATTGGGCCAGGTTTTGGGACATACTCTGGCCATAAGTACTGGCGCCTTCCACGACTGGCTCAGCTTCAAGGGCCGCATCAATGGCTGCATTCAGTCCTTGAACATTCACGCCGGCTTCACGATAAATCTGCTCAGCCAACTGATTAGGTTGGACTAGACTTTTCATGACATGCGGAATGTCAATTTCTTGATGATGCCGCACTTGGGCAATTTGCTGCGCAGCGCCTAAAGCCTCGGCAACTGCTTGGGTAAAATTATCTGGATTCATCCACGTATCCCTCCATAACCGTTCATTAACTGTTTATTGTTTTCAAATCCACTTTACGATATTGGTCAGTAAAGGTCAAACATTATCGAATAAAAAACGCGAATCGCATCATCCGCGTTTTGTCGTTATTTTTTCGTTGAATCAACTGGCTCTTCCTTAGGTGCCTGAACCGGTTTAGGTGCTGGCTTTTCGGCTTTGTTTGCCTTCGTCAATTCAGTGATGCGCTGCTGCAATTCACGAATCTGTTTTTTGGCATTGGCAACGGCACTGGTTGAAATGAGCCAAGTGACCACCGCGCCGATTAACACAGAAACCGCAATGATCACGATCAATGGCCACTCCAACTGAATCCCAAAAAAGTTAACCGAAACGCCTTGACCATTTAGCAACGCAAAAATAATTAAAATTAATGCAAGTACCAATCCGATAATAAATCGCTGTTGACCCTTCATTCAAGCCACCCCTTTATTTTTTGTTCAGCAAACCGCCTGCTAACCAATCGCCGATATGTGGAAATAAAGTATACAGGTCAGCACCCAGATTCATCAACCGAGGTGTATTGATTTCCCGTACCGGATGGTTAAATGTTGCAACAATTCGCCGCGCCAGTTTATCGGGATCCAATACCAGCCAAGAAACGCTGGCCAAGTAGTCCAATGCGCCGGCCGATTTGAAGAAGTCGGTTGCAATCGGTCCCGGGTTAACGGTTGTCACATTGACCCCAAATGGCTTCAATTCCAGTCGCAGTCCGTTACTATAACCCACCACTGCAAACTTTGTCGCCGAATAAATAGCTGACTTGGGTGTGGCAATTTTACCAGCCATCGATGAGACATTGATGATGTGTCCCTGACCACGAATCGCCATGTCGCGTCCCAGCAGCTTGGTTAAGTACATGGTTCCCAAAACATTCACGCGAAACATGCGTTCAACCAAGTGCATATCCGTGTCAAATGCATTCTCAAAATGACCAAAACCGGCTGCGTTGACTAACACATCGACAGATCCGACGGTGGCATGAATGCGCTCAACGACGGCTTCAATAGCGACAGGATCAGCCACATCAACCGGAAAAGCAAACGCTGGCCGACCAGAAAGTGAACTTGCCTCTGCTTGAGCCTGACGCAACTTGTCACGTCTACGGGCTAGGAAAACCACCGTTGCCCCTTTTTTGGCGGCTTCCAACCCAATTGCTTTACCCAATCCGGCTGATCCGCCAGAAATAACTACTGTTAGGTGTTGTTTCACGATGCTGCTCCCTCCTTGTACGCTTTGCTGTTCCAATCACGCTTAAGCCACTGTCACTTCAAGCTTGCACTGCTTTTCAGCCAATCACCATTGTCGCTTGCTGACAAAACCGGTTATTGAACGGATCCCGCCGACGTCAACTGGGGACTGGCAAACGGAATATTAACTTCTTCAAAATCCTTCACCACGTGGGTATTGGGAAAAATACGCTGGGCACTTTTTTCTAACATCGCAACGCCGGGGCCAAGATACCGCGCAGAAATGTGATTCAGCAACAACTTGCCGACACCGGCGCGCTTGGCTAACTCGGCAGCCTGAATATTGGTTGAATGATAGTACTGTTTGGCTAACTGGCTTTCGTCCGGGCCAAAAGTACTCTCGTGAACCAGAACATCTGCACCAGCTGCTAGTGGCAACGCGCGACTGCATTTTCTGGTGTCGCCAAAAATAGTCACAATCCGGCCCGGTTGTGCTGGCCCGATAAAATCATTACCGTCAAACGTCCGGCCATCGGGCAACGTCACCTGTTTACCTGCCTTTAACTCGGCATAAACCGGTCCAGACGGAATTTTAGAGGCCCGGACCTTATCAATCAGCAACTCACCCGGATGTGGCTTTTCCTCAACCCGAAACCCAAAACTGGTGATGCGATGGTCAAGTCGGTCGAAACTGACTTTAAAGGTCTGATCTTCAAAAACCGTTCCCGGATGCCGCAGCAACACAAACTTTAAGGCATAACTCAAATGACTCTGGGAAACCTTCAGACTGGTTCTAACAAAATCCTCAATGCCAGGCGGCCCGTAAATCGTGAGCGGATCAGTGCCGCCTTGGTTAGCGCGACTCGCCAAAAACCCCGGTAACCCGAAAATGTGGTCGCCATGCAAATGGGTGATGAACACCTTGGCAATCTTTCGCGGTTTAATCGTGGTCTGCAGAATCTGATGCTGGGTGCCTTCGCCAACATCAAATAGCCAAACCTCATTGCGTTCGTCAAGCAGCTTTAAAGCCAGACTGCTGACATTGCGAACTTTGGAAGGCGAACCGGCGCCTGTACCCAAAAATTGAATTTCCATACCATACTTCCTATTCTGTCAAACTTCACTTTGTAGTCTACCACAAGTCCTGCAGAATTATCCTTGTTTGATCGCGGATAACGCTGCTTAGCTTTGGCAAAGCGGCGCACAGGCAAAAGAAAGTTCCGATAAGAACGATTGGCTTTCCAACCTCTTACCGGAACTCAGTTTAGTTGACGCCAGCTTCAATAAAATGTTAATCAGCTGACTGTTTGGTTTTATCCAAAATGGTCTTGGCAATAAACGCCGCATACTGCGGGTTACCTGTTGGATTCATGTGCACCATATCCTTGTAGAACCAATCAGGATGTCCATCAGATTTACGGAACCAGTCAATCACCGTCAGATTCTTATATTGCTTTTGCGCAGCGTCCAACCTGCCATTGACATCATTTTGCCATGCCCGCGTTGGCACCCGCACATTAATCCAGAAGACTTGCCGATCCGGACCAATCGCCTGCATCATCTGAGCAAGCTGTTCGTCGGAAAATGGGCCGTTGGTGCCTAAACCGATTAACACAACGTTCGCTAACACGCCTTTTTCCGCATAACTGCGAACCAGATCAATACTATTGATCATTTGCCGAGATACAGCCGCATCAATCACTGCTTTAGGGAAAATCTTCTGTAGGCCCTCTTGTCCGTCAAGCATGACTGAGTCGCCAATCGCGGTTAATCCCAGATCCTGGGCCCGTTGCAATTCGATTTGGGTTAAGCCATATTGTTCATACTCTTGGTTAACCGGATGGGCCTTGGCTTGCGAAGCATACTTCGACTCCTGTGCACGGGATCGCGATTTTTGTTCAGTTTTATTTTTGGCTTCTTTACGCTCTTCGGCTAAGCTAGAACGCATGGCTTCCAGACGCTTGGCCTTTTCCTTAGGCGATTCCGCGCGTTTCTTAAGTTGTTTGGCCAGCGGCGAGTCGTCGCCAACCGCCTTAGCTGATGGTGCCTTGGCTAAACCAACACTGCCAATCGCCAGAATGACCAACGCTGCATAGCTGATCCAACGCGCCTTGCCCATACGTTTCTTCGGATCGGCCAACCCCTTGATAAACGCCCAGGTTTTATGATAGTCAAAATGCGCCGCTGGCTGCTCAATCCACCGATACGAAGCCTCGGAGATCGCCACGATTAAGACGACTTCAATCACCGGATACAAAACCGGATGATCGGCAATGTTGCGGAAACGATTCTCCCAGAAAATCATGACTGGAAATTGGTAAAGGTACAAGCCATAACTGCGACTACCGATATAGCTAAACAATGGATTACTCAGCAGGCGATCAAAATGCGCCGCCGGATGGGCAACAACCGCAACCAGAATCGTCGTCAAAATGGAGAACAGCACCATGCCGCCTTCATAAAGAAAGCTGCTTTGGGCGTCAACCGTGAAGACCATGGCTAATAAACCAACGAAGCTCACCGTTCCCATTAAATCGAGACTAACCACCCACTTTCGCGGTAAATGCTCCGAAAGCCGACCGCTTGGCCAAATGAACGCTAAGGCGGCACCGAGCAAAATCGAAAACGCCCGTGTGTCGGTACCATAGTACAATCGGCTCGGATCAAAGGCAGCAGGTGACGTGTGCGCAACGGTCATCATATATAAGATGGCCATCCACGCGCCGCTGGCTGCCGCCAAAATCAAGACAATATTGGCAATCTGATGCCGGTTTTTAACTAATAGCAGCAAGCCTAAAACCAAAAATGGCCATACCAGATAATACTGCCCTTCGATTGAAAGCGTCCACAAATGCGTGAAAGGTGATTCGCCGTTAGCATAGCGCGCAAAATAAGACTGACCGTTCAAAATCTGCCACCAATTATAGACATAAAGTAAATTGGTCAACACCATCATATGCAGATTGTGCAGGAGATTTTGCGAAAAAAGCGTGATATAAGCTGCAGTTCCAAACAAAACGGTAATGAGTGCCGGATAAAGACGTTTAAATCGCCGAATGAAAAAACTCTTAAAATCAATTCGCCCATTGCGATTAAACTCGATCAATAAGCCATCCGTAATTAAATAACCGGACACAACCATGAAGATCGGGACACCTAGGTAACCACCCCGAAATAATTCGGGACGCAAATGATACAGGATAACACCAATGACACCAATTGTCCGTAAACCGTCAAATCCATGAATATACCGGCGCTTTCGTCTACGCGTCTGTTTCAATTGAGGCCCCACCATTCTTTAAAAAGATTACTGCTCTCAGCTAGTTCACTGGAGATTATTCAACAAATTCAAAGGTAAAATCATCAATCGCAACTAAATCGCCGCTTTGCGCACCTGCTTCGCGCAGCGCATCGTCAACACCCATACTCCGTAACTGCCGCGCAAACCGCATGACGCCATCTTCGTGATCAAGATTCGCCATCTTAAACGCGCGTTCCACTTTTTCACCGGTTAAAACAAAGGTGCCATCGCTATCCCGCGTCACCTTCAAGGCCGGTTCGGGAGCAAACTTGTAATCGGCGGTTTTAACGGTTTCCTGTTTCGGTTCAAATTGTGGTGCGGTTTTCAGCACTTGCGCGGTGCGATGCATTAACGGCATGACCCCGCGATGCGTCAGACTGGAAATTTCAAAAATATTGGCTGGGTCAATGCCACGCTTGAGCAAAGCTGCTTTAAACTCAGCAAATCTTTCATCTGCGCCTGGCAGATCCATTTTCGTCGCAACAATTAATTCCGGTCGCTTTAAGATATTCTCATCATAAGCACCTAGTTCGCGACGAATCTGGTCATAATCTTCCAGCGGCTCGCGGCCGTTTTCCGGATCCATTTCAACCAGATGCAACAGAACCCGCGTCCGCTCGACGTGCCGCAAGAACTGGATACCAAGGCCGACACCATGTGAGGCACCTTCAATTAAACCCGGCAGATCAGCCATGACAAAATCGGTGCCGTCGTCTAGCTGGACCATGCCAAGGTTTGGCACTAATGTCGTAAACTGGTACGCGGCAATCTTGGGCTTAGCCTGCGTGACCACCGACAATAAAGTTGACTTGCCGACTGACGGGAACCCAACCAGGCCGACATCAGCGAGGACTTTCAACTCCAATTTAATGAAGCGATGTTGTCCGGGTTCACCATTTTCGGCAATTTCCGGCGCAGTGTTTTTGGGTGACACAAAATGAATATTACCGCGCCCGCCACGACCGCCTTTGGCAACAAGCAGTTCCTGCCCCGGCTTCGTCAGGTCACCGAGGACTTCGCCGGTATCGGCATCGGTGACTGTGGTTCCTGCCGGTACGGCAATCCGCCGATCTTCAGCTGCCCGCCCATACATGGACTTACCCTGGCCATTGCCACCAGCTGGCGCTTTGAAGTGGCGTTGGTATCTGAAGTCCATCAAGGTTCGCAACCCTTCATCGACATATAAAATGATACTACCACCACGGCCACCATCACCTCCAGCCGGGCCGCCAAACGGCACGAATTTCTCACGCCGAAACGCGACCATGCCGTCACCGCCTTTGCCCGCCTGAACTTCTACTTGTACCTGATCGACAAACATTGGCGATCCCCTTTCTGAAAAAACATAATTTATAATTATACCCGTTAACCCGCCATCCGCATAGCAGATCGCATGTCTTTCTCATTTTACCACGTCAGACAGTAGGACAAGTACTTTAAGCACAACAAATGAAAAAAGTGCAAAGTCCCTTGAAACACGCCTGTTTTTGACCGTTGTGAATGTTTTTAACGGCTTTAGGTTGATTTTGAACGTTTCATCAGTATAATGAAGAGCGAGGTGAAACGAAAGTGCTTACAGAAGAACGGCGACAATACATTCTTAGCCAGTTACAACAGCATACTGTCGTCAAATCCAAAGCGTTAATGGCGGCTTTGGATGCGTCAGAATCAACCATTCGGCGAGATTTGGACGAACTTGAAGCAGCGGGCGAACTTAAACGGATTCACGGCGGTGCCAAACGAATTAACGGCCTTGGCGACGAACCCGATGTGGCCAGCAAGTCGACCCAAAATTTACGCGCCAAACAAGCTATTGCTCGCGCCGCAGCCCACCAAGTCGAACAGGATGATCTAGTTTTCCTGGATGCCGGGACAACGACAGCCCAACTCATCCCTTTTCTGGCTGACCTTGGGGTGACGGTGATCACGACCGGTGTTGATAATGCCTCTTTACTGGCGGATTATCAAATTCCGACATTGATGCTTGGTGGCATGGTTAAATCAGCAACCAAAGCGCTTATTGGCGCGACCACTGCAGAAGCACTTCATCATTATCGTTTCGATATCGCCTTTATCGGCACGAATGGTATTCACCCTGAGTTTG
This sequence comes from Lacticaseibacillus huelsenbergensis, assembly GCF_029726355.1. NCBI lineage: Bacteria > Bacillati > Bacillota > Bacilli > Lactobacillales > Lactobacillaceae > Lacticaseibacillus > Lacticaseibacillus huelsenbergensis. The sequence continues at coordinate 2,612,606 of NZ_CP120687.1, read as the reverse complement.
GGAACACCACACCTGATCCGGAAGAAGCCGTGATCAAGCGCTTGGCGATTCATCAAGCGCGTCAACCGATGATTCTTGCGGATCCAAGTAAATTCGAACAGGTCAGTTTCGTTAAATTTGCCGATATCGGCGACGTTACGATCTTAACCAGTTCACTGCAAGCACTACCAGCAGGTTACCACCGGTTTCAAAATATTAAGGAGGTTCATTCTTGATCTATTCAGTTACGCTCAACCCTTCGATTGACTATGTCATCGAATTACCACAGCTTGATCTCGGTGCTGTCAATCGTTTGACTCACGCGGTTAAGCTGCCAGGCGGTAAAGGCATTAATGTCAGTCGAATTCTTCAGACACTTGGCTTGCCGACAACTGCTTGGGGATTTCTCGGCGGATTCACCGGCACCTTTATTCAACAACAACTCGATGCCATCGCGATGCCTTGTGACTTCACGAAGATCAAAGGTGATACCCGAATTAACGTCAAACTCAAAGCTGAATCGGAAACCGAGCTCAACGCAAGCGGGCCAACCATTACCAATGATGAAATTGCCAACTTTAAAGCAAAACTAGCCAAACTCGCAGCCGGCGATGTCGTCGTGATGTCTGGCAGTTTGCCACAAGGGCTGCCGGCCACTTTTTATCGTGACTTAATTCCGGCCATCCACGAGCATCAAGCCGATTTTGTTATTGATACTACCGGCCAGGCACTGCTGGACACGCTTCCGGATCATCCACTGGTCGTCAAGCCCAATCACCATGAACTCGCAGCCTTATTCAACGACAAGCCGTATGCCGACAATGATGCCATTATTAAGGCTGGTCGCCGCTTATTGGATCAAGGGGCACAGCACGTTTTGATTTCGATGGCTGGTGCCGGGGCCCTGATGATTGAACGCGATCATGCTTGGCTCGGGACAGTTCCAAAGCAGCCGGCCGTCAACTCGGTCGGTGCCGGTGATAGTATGCTGGCAGGCTTTACCGGAACGTTTGCCCAAACCCATGACGCCTTGGAAAGTTTCAAGGTCGGTATCGCGTGCGGTTCTGCGACTGCCTTTTCCAAGGATCTTGCCACTGCCGATAAAATTGCTGCTGTTAAACAAACCATCAGCATCACTGAAGTTTAGGAGGACAAAATGGACATTCGTGACTTACTACTAAAAAATGTCATGATCATGGATCTCAAAGGAACCACCAAAGAGGCTGTGATCAATGAAATGGTCGACAAGTATCACGCAGAAGGCATTGTAACCGATGCCGACGAATATCGTCAGGATATTTTAAAACGTGAAGCTGAGTCCACCACTGGGATTGGTGAAGGCATTGCGATGCCTCACGCCAAAGACAGTGCCGTTACTCGAGCAACCGTGCTTTTTGCAAAAAGTGCCAAGGGTGTTGACTTTAACGCGCTCGATGGCCAGCCGGTACACTTATTCTTCATGATTGCCGCCCCTGAAGGCGCCAACAATGAACATCTTGCCGCTCTGGCTGCCCTATCTTCCCTTTTAATCAATCCAAAACTGGTAGCGGACTTGAAGCAAGCCAAAACACCGGACGAGGTACTGGATTTATTCGGCAAGGCTCAAGCCGAAAAAGTTGCTAAAGATAAAAAAGAGGCTGAAGCGGAAAAAGCACAGGAAGCTAAAGATGCTGCCGCTAAGCAAGCCGAATTCAAAGAAGAAAAGCGTAAAGAGCGACCATTTATCGTGGCTGTCACTGCCTGCCCGACCGGGATCGCCCACACGTACATGGCGGAGGCTGCGTTAAAAGAAACTGCGGAGAAGATGGGTGTCGATATTAAAGTCGAAACCAACGGCTCCGAAGGGATCAAGCATAAATTAACCGACAGCGATATCAACCGAGCAACCGGGGTCATCGTTGCTGCTGATAAAAAGGTCGAGATGGATCGGTTCAACGGTAAGAAGTTGCTGAACCGGCCTGTCATCGATGGCATCAAAAAGCCTGAAGAATTAATCGAAGAAACCCTTAAAGGTCAGGGGCAGGTCTTCCACGCAAGCGGTGCGAACACGCAAAGTTCTGATACTGAAGAAACTTCCGGCGGACTCTGGAATCGAATCTACAAAGACCTGATGAACGGTGTTTCCAACATGCTGCCATTCGTTGTCGGCGGCGGGATTATCATGGCGATCTCATTCATCCTTGAACAATGGCTGGGTAAGACTTCCATGTGGTTCACCTTCACTAATAATCTGGGGACATTTGCTTTTAGCTTCCTGGTCCCAGTACTAGCGGCGTATATCGCTGAATCTATCGGTGATCGACCGGCCTTGATGCCTGGGTTCGTTGGTGGTTATATGGCAACGGTCGCTTCCGCTTCAGTTGTGAAGGCCCAGAATCCGGCTGGTTTCTTAGGCGGTTTGGTTGCCGGGTTTGCTGCCGGCTGGATGATCGTCGGTCTGAAGAAAGCCTTGGCCAAAATGCCGAAGTCACTAGACGGCATGCGCACCATCCTGCTGTATCCCGTCATCGGTTTGGCCATTATGGGCCTGCTGATGTTCTTCATCATCAACCCGATTTTCGCCGCGATCAACGGTGCGTTAATCAGCTTCCTTGAAGGTATGGGAACCGGTAATGCCATTCTCATCGGTGTCATTTTGGCTGCCATGATGAGTATCGATATGGGCGGCCCGTTCAACAAGGCGGCTTACACGTTTGCCATCGGGGTTTATCAGGCATCTGGCTTTAAAGATGGCCGCTGGATGGCTGCTGTCATGATCGGCGGGATGATTCCACCGTTGGCCATTGCGGTTGCCTCCACCTTCTTTCCAAAGAAATTCACGTTGCAGGAACGCAATGCCGGCTTATCCAACTATGCACTTGGGTTGACCTTTATTACTGAAGGTGCGATCCCATTTGCCGCGACCGATCCCGTGCATATTATCGGTAGTTCCGTTGTTGGCTCCGCGATTGCCGGCGGTTTAACCCAGCTTTGGCACGTCAATGTTCCGGCACCGCACGGCGGCATTGTGGCCCTGCTGCTAACAAATCAGAAACTGGGGTTCGTCATGTCACTCATCATCGGGACTGTCATTGCCGCGTTAATTCTTGGCTTCTGGCGTCCGGTGGCTAAAGAGAATCAATGATTCGTTTTAGCGCAGGTTCAACCTGTACCATTAATTGATGCTCAAATAAAAAATCGCAGCGACAAACAAATCGCTGCGATTTTTTTGTATCCAATTTTTCTGAGTAAGACTTAAACCCGGCGCGCTGGCGTTGGATCAGCCGTTAACGAAAGCTTCAATGCCTGCGCAACGCGTTTGGAAATGCCCAGCTCCTGAATGTCTTCGATCGGCGCTTCTTTGATTTTGGTGATTGTTTTAAACTTACGCAACAACTTCAGGCGGGTCTTGGGACCAACACCCTTGATACCTTCCAGGCGCGATGCCAGTGAATTCTTGGCATGCAATTGACGGTGAAAAGAAATTGCAAACCGGTGAACCTCATCCTGGATGCGTTCTAGCAAGTAAAACCCTTGTGACTTCGGATCCAGATTAATCATTTGATCAGCATTGCCAAACAGAAGCGCTGCGGTTTTGTGCTTGTTATTCTTAACCATCCCGGCAACCGGAATATCAAGGTTCAATTCATTTTCTAAAACGTCCTTGGCAGCATTCATTTCAATTTCGCCGCCATCCATCAAAATTAAATCCGGCAGTGCCGCATGTTCCTTTAACAACCGGGTATATCGCCGCCGAATGACCTCACGCGTATTCGCCGCTTCGTCCGCACCATTATGAGTTTTGTCAGCATCCAACTTATATTTGCGATAGTTGTTCTTGGCTGGCTGTCCGTCAACAAATTGAACCATTGCAGAAACCGGATCGGCACCTTGAATATGACTGTGGTCAAAAGCTTCAACCACATGGCCCATTGGTAACTTTAACGCCGCCATCAATTCCTTCATAGCCCCGATTGTTGTGCGATTATCCAATTCCATTAAGCGAAACTTATCTTCGAGCTTGATTTGGCTGTTCTTCGCGGCTAATGCCATCAGATCACGTTTCTCGCCTCGTTGCGGGGTACGCACCGGAACACCTAAGATATCGGCAAGCACCTTATTATCCAGCCCTGCCGGCACCAAAACTTCATGCGGTTTGACATTATTTTTGCGACTATAAAACTGCAAAATGAAAGACTCGAACTCTTCTTTTGCCGTGTTAACGACCGGAAAAAGCCGCGATTCGCGCTTCATCAACCGCGCCTGACGAATGAAGAAGACCTGGATGCTAATCCAGCCTTTGTCCATATAGAAATTAAACAAATCACGCGTGGTATTGTCATTCGAAATAATCTTTTGCTTTTCAACGGTCTGTTCAATGTAATACAACTGGTCACGAATCTCCGCCGCCCGTTCGAACTGCAGATTTTTGGCTGCCCGCTCCATTTTTGCCGTCAGACTGGCCTTGGCTTTGCTGACGTTACCATTCAGGAAACGTTTGATCCGAGCAATCTGGTCGGCATATTCTTTTTCCGGTACAGTGCGAAAACATGCGCCCAGACACTGACCCATGTGATAATACAGACACGGCCGTCCTTGATACCCGTTGCACCGGCGTAATGGGTACACTTTTTGAATAAAGTGCATCGTTTCCTGCGCCGCATAAACATTGGGATACGGACCGAAGTAGTAGCCGCCATCTTTGCGAATCGTGCCGGTGATTTCAATTTTTGGATCGCGCTCGTGCGTAATCTTGATGTAAGGATAGCCAGTCCCCTTTTTGAGCTTGATGTTGTAATACGGCTGGTACTTTTGAATCAACGTGATTTCAAGCAAAAACGCTTCTTTATTCGTCGAGGTCACAATATAGTCAAAATCAGCCACCTGTGCCACCATCGCTGCTACTTTGCCATCATGTGAGCTCTTGAAGTAAGAGCGAACGCGATTCTTTAGATTTTTGGCCTTACCGACATAAATAATCTTCCCGTTAATATCTTTCATCTGGTAACTGCCGGGCAGATCCGGCAGCAACGATAATTTATGCTCAATGTGTGCTGATGCCATCGTAATCTCCTTATAAAACAAATGTTCGCTTAACATTATAAAGATTCTAAAATTAGATTGCAAGCGACGCACTTGCTGCGCATAGCTGCGATTGTAAAGACATCTTGGCAGTTGGCATCAAATGAGATTGAGCCACATTTCTAGTGACCTGTTCTTAACTCGCAGAGCTCCAAATGATTCAGAAAAGCTTAGGCAATGAGTCTCCTGCCGTGCCAAACTCCGCAATCTCCGGCCAGATGGTGCTGGCGACGCGAAGCTAGAGCGGAGACGGCGCTTTGAGCCAGAAAACCGCTGTCTTAAAGTCGCCTAACAACATCAGCGACAAAATCGGTCGCTGTGTTGTTTGCACGGCTGAGCCCCATCTGGCCTACGATTGCTCCGCTTTGGCACTAATAGATTGATTGACTTAACGAATTATTTTCAGGAACACAAAAAGCGAACACTCAAAGCATGTTCGCTTTTGGATTGTGAACTGGAGTTTCTTCTCAACTTCGACTGGGCAAAACTTATTGCGCCAAAATCTTGGACAGGAAATCCTGTGTCCGAGCTTCCTTGGGGTGTTCGAACAGTTCTTCAGGTGTGCCTTTTTCAAGAATTTTGCCGCCGTCCATGAACCATACTTGGTCAGCCACGCTGCGGGCAAAGCCCATTTCGTGGGTCACCACCACCATCGTCATGCCGGTTTTGGCAAGATCCTGCATAACCTTGAGCACCTCGCCGACCATTTCGGGATCCAATGCACTGGTCGGTTCGTCGAATAGCATGACATCCGGATGCATCGCCAGCGCCCGGGCAATGGCCACCCGCTGCTGTTGGCCGCCGGAAAGACTGGCTGGGTAGGCATCGGCTTTTTCACCCAAGCCAACTTGCTCCAGAAGTTCCTTGGCCGTTTTGGTTGCTTCTTCATCCGTCACGGTTTTGACTTTTAACGGCGCCAACTTGATATTTTCCAAAACCGTCATATTCGGGAAAAGGTTGAAGCTTTGGAACACCATGCCCATTTTTTCCCGGACGTTGTCAAGCTGCTTTTCGCTGAGATCAACCAAATTGGTGCCTTCAAACAGGATCTCGCCTTGTGTCGGCCGATTAAGCAGATTCAGGCTACGCAAAAAGGTACTTTTCCCGCCGCCGGATGCGCCGATCACAACAATCACATCACCTTGATTGATCGTTTCGCTAATGTCATTCAAAACCACATTGTCACCAAACTTCTTGGTCAGGTGGTTGATTTGAATTAAAGGTTTATGCTGCATGATTCATCTTCCTTTCAAAATGACTCAGGAGCTTGGACAACCCGAATGTCAGGACAAAGTAAAGGACCATGGCAACCAGAATTGGTTGAACCCCTTTGTACGTAGCGGTTTGAACCACTGTCAGCTGATAAATCAGGTCCGTGACCCCAATGATGGAGACAATGGAACTTTCTTTAATCAGCGAGATAAATTCATTCCCCAGCGCCGGCCAGATATTCTTGATGGCTTGCGGTAAAACAACACTCGTCATCGTTTGACGTTCGGATAACCCAAGCGAACGCGCTGCTTCGGTTTGGCCGACCGGAATGCTATCGATCCCGCTTCGGATAATCTCGGCCACATACGCAGCGGAATTAAGCGATACCGCGATAAGTCCGGCGACTAGTGCCGGAATGTCGATGAAAATCCCGATCCCGAAGTAGACAAACATGACCTGAATCATCAACGGCGTGCCTCGAACAAATTCGATGTAAGCAACCCCGATGAGATGTGGCAGGCGGTGTTTGCTCAACCGCAATAAGGCAAAAATCGTACCGAGCAAGACCCCGAAGAACGCCCCAATTGCACTGATGAGTAAGGTATACTCAACCCCTTTAAGGAAATAAGTCCAGTAGTGCAACATGCTCGTATCCTCGGTATTCGTCTTCATGTAACTGCCAGCGGTTTTAAGATATTGCGGAATCAGCTTTTTCTGTTTGATCTCCGCCAGACTTTTATTCACCGCTGCCACCAGCGAATCGGATCCTTTGGCAAACCCAATCGCCGTCCCCATCGTGTCACTGGAGAGATTAAAATGTCCGGGGATTTCGACAAGTGAATCGTCATTGGACGTATACGCCTGTGCAACCGCCCCTTCGGCCACAACGCCGGCCACTTTATGCGTCTTCAACGCCAAGATCAAATCGGTCACCTTCGTCAATCCCAGCGTCGTGCTTGATTTCATCTGGCTTTTAGCTAAGGTTTCTTGAAGACTTCCGTTTTGGACCCCGACTTTTTTATTGGCGAAGCTTTTGTGGTCCTTATAAATCTTGGCATCGGTTTTGTTGATGATAATATCCTGGCCCGATTTATAATACGTATTGGAAAAGTCAATCGACTTACGGCGGGCATTGGTTGGCGACATCGCAGCAAGCACCATATCAACCTTGCCCGACTGCAAGGCGACCAGCAATGAACTAAAATTCATCTGCTTAATCACCAGCTTGACGCCAAGATCTTTCGCAATTTTACGAGCAACCTCGACATCCATGCCGACAACCTGATTCTTACCATGTTTATTCACCAAAAACTCATAAGGTGCATAATCGGGGCTTGTCCCCATGACAATTGTGCCTTTTTGTTGAATCTTTGCCAGACTGTCATCAGCGTGAACGGTTTGCATATTTAAGGTCACAACCGCGGCAAAAACTGCGAACAAAGCGACTAACCAGCGTTTCAAATGATTCATAATACCCTCCTTGATTACAAGAACGTACTATACGCTAAAATTCATTTTTATGCAACTAATATTCATAATTTGATTTTCAGCAATTTACTTGGTAGATAATGGCATCCTTGACTGATACGGTAGCGACTATCAACTAAGCCACGTCTCTTTTTCTAAATGCATTCTCTGGGGCAGGAGTCTGCGTGCAAGGGACTCAAAGACTGGGGCCTGTGGCTTTCTTGCGCCAAAACGCGTTCGCAGGCCCAGAAACCTGCACATAAGGACCTCAGACCTAAATGGCCAAAGCCCAGCCATTTAGGTCTGAGGCCACTTACGCTCCGGTTTCTAACTGGGCCTGCTCACGCTCTAAAGCCGCGGACCTAGACGCTTCGGATTGTTGATGCTATACTTTCACCAAGGAAAGGGGTGGCGTGCATGGCACTTAAGATCAACACTCAAACCAACCTGAACGACATGTTCGATAAATTCGCAAGTTTGCCTGGCGATAAGGAACAGGCAACCGGGCCGGATCCGAAACATCAAGAGAAACTGGCTAAAAAAGCCCATAAAACCGACGAGAAAAAAGCAAAGGATTAACTTTGTGATTCAGTACGCTGTGTAAAAAATGGTGAACAACAAAAAAGATTCAAGCGCTGACCCTCGGCGCTTGAATCTTTTTTTATGCACACTTGATTGAAAACCCTAAATGAAGATTACTTCTTTGATTGCGGATACCGCTTTGCCAACGTCTTAATATTGTCGTTCGCGACATCATCAAAATCAATATCTGCCCATAAAGCAATCTGTGAAAGGTACCACAGCACATCGCCTAATTCATGTTTCAGCTCTTCTTTGTCCAGATCCTGACCTTGGAAAGTATACTTTTTAATCAAGTCAATGGCTTCACCGCTTTCACTTGCCAAGCCTAAAGACAAATTAGTCAAAACATGTTCGTTCCCAGCCAATGTGCGATTGGCTTTTTGTTGATACTCATTAAAATTCATTTCAAACTTCCCTCCACACCCGCTGTCTGCTCCAACCACGACCAAATGGCATCATAACCTTCACCTGTCACGGCCGAAAACGGAATTACCACATCCGTTTGGTTCAAGTCCATGCGTTTGGTAATTTGCTTAACCACATGCAGCCGTTTGCTTTTAGGCGTTTTATCGATTTTGGTCGCCACAACCAGTGTTTTAATTTGATAGTACTTTAAGTATTGATACATGCTGATGTCGTCGGCTGTCGGATCATGCCGGCTATCCACCAGCAACACGGCACCATGCAGCGGCTGCCGTGTTGTCAGGTACGTCTCGATCATCGCAGCAAACTTCGCCCGTGCCGCTTTACTGACCTTAGCATAGCCATAGCCAGGAACGTCAACAAAAAAAAGCCGACTATCAAGGTCATAAAAATTAAGCGTCTGGGTTTTCCCAGGCACGCTAGAAGTTCGCGCCATGGCTTTGCGCTTGATCAGTCTATTAATGAGTGAAGACTTTCCAACATTGCTCCGTCCGAGAAAGGCAATCTCCGGACGACCATCTGTAGGATATTGCGCAGCTGCCACTGCACTGATTGTCAGTTTGACATCATGGACGTCCATCTTGAATGGCCTCCTTTTCTTGTTATCACTTTAATCGACGCAAATACGCCGTTGCCTTCAATAGTTTAGCATACTTTGCAGGCACTCGCCTCACCGATCGGCAGGATAAAGATAAGCAGGCGTGCCACTAAGTGATGCGCTACAAACGCAAAAAAGCACCAGGCTGTTGCACCTGATGCTTCCTCATGCCTATCTATTATTAAGATGCTTCGCGGCCCTTGGTTAAAACCAATTGTGGCTTAGCTTTGCCTTCAACGGCTGCCTTGGTAACAACCACCTTATCCACATCGCTGCGGCTTGGCAGATCAAACATGGTATCCTGCATAATGGCTTCCATGATCGACCGCAATCCACGCGCACCGGTGTCACGGACAATTGCCTGATGAGCAATGGCCTTCAGCGCGTTAGGTGTGAATTCCAGATCGGTATCATCCAGACTCAACAGTTTTTGATACTGCTTAACCAATGCATTCTTAGGTTCCGTCAAAATGCGAACCAAGTCATTCTCGTTAAGTTTCTCCAAAGCTGCCAGAATCGGGATACGGCCAATGAATTCAGGAATAATCCCAAACTGCATCAAGTCTTCTGGAATAATCTGCTGCATCAAGGATTTATCCGGATCAACCTGATTGTTGGAGTCCGTGCCAAAGCCGATGGTCTTCTCCCCGATTCGATTCTTCACGATACTTTCAATGCCGTCAAAAGCACCACCAACAATAAAGAGGATATTGGTCGTATCGATTTGAATGAATTCCTGCTGGGGATGCTTACGCCCACCCTGCGGCGGAACATTGGCAATGGTACCTTCCAAAATCTTTAGAAGTGCCTGTTGAACGCCTTCACCTGAGACATCCCGGGTAATTGAAACGTTCTCGGCCTTTTTGGCGATCTTATCGATTTCGTCAATGTAGACGATCCCTTTTTCTGCCCGTTCAACGTCGTAATCGGCATTTTGCAACAATTTAAGCAAAATGTTCTCGACATCTTCACCGACATAACCGGCTTCGGTCAACGTTGTCGCATCCGCGATGGCAAACGGCACGTTGAGAATCTTGGCCAATGTCTGTGCCAGGAACGTCTTCCCTGAACCGGTTGGCCCGATCAGCGCAATGTTGCTCTTTTGGAGTTCGGTATCGTCTTTCGTTGCCGTCTGCATCTGATTAACCCGCTTGTAGTGGTTATAAACGGCAACCGAGAGCGCCTTCTTGGCAGCATCCTGACCGATAACATAGTCGTTAAGGGTCTTCATGATCTCAATTGGCTTCGGTACTTCTAGCAGATTTTGATAGGCTTCTTCTTTAAATTCTTCGTCAATGATCTCTTTGCAGAGGTCAATACATTCATTACAAATATAAACCCCAGGGCCAGCAACGATTTTCTTCACTTGATCCTGTGACTTGCCGCAAAAAGAGCAAGTAACCGGACCCGTTGTTTCAACGTTGTCAAACATCTGATTCAACCCTTTCTTGTTACCTTTATTCTACCAGAACCGTCAAGTACCGACTAGCAACGACACAGTTCGGCTTTGTCAACAAAAATGCTTGCTAGATGCGTGCCTCAAGACGACAAAAGAGACGATCAAGGATCGTCTCTTTGACGCGACATTGACACCTATTTATCGGTTTCACTATCAGAATCAGCCTTGTCAGCTTCTTCGTCCTTGGCTGGTTCAACTTCTTTGGCGTTATCCGTAATGATATCAATGGCTTCTTTAACACCGATATCATGCTTCAGCATATCTTCGCTTAAAGCCTGACGAACAGCCTTTTCATCCATGTTGTATTCAGAGGCAAGATTCTTAACCTCTTCCTTAACCTGATCCTCGGTTGGCTGAATATCTTCAGCTTTTACAATCGCTTCAAGAACCAAGTTGGTACGAACACGGGTTTCGGCGTCGGCCTCAAACTGCTTGTGCAAATCAGCTTCGGTCGTACCGGTTAGTTGATAGTACATCTTCGGGTCGATCCCTTGACGTTGCATATTGCCAAGATATTGATCCATTTGGTTATGCACTTCTTGTTCGATCATAGCACTAGGCACTTCTTCGATCGTCGCATTCTCGGTTGCTTTCTTGATTGCCGCTTCCTGCACCGCATTCTTTGCAGCTTCCTTACGCTGATCAGTCAGTTCCTTCTTGATCTTTTGCTTCAATTCATCAAGGGTGTCAACATCCTCATCGAGGTCCTTGGCAAAGTCATCATCAAGCTCTGGCAATTCCTTAACCTTGACTTCATGAATCGTTGTTTTGAATTCTGCGGCTTTGCCAGCAAGATCGGTGGCTTTGTAATCATCCGGGAAGGTCACTTTTACTGTGACTTCATCGCCGGACTTGTGGCCGACAAGCTGTTCTTCAAAGCCAGGAATAAAGGAGTTGGATCCTAATTCCAAGCTATAGTTCTTGGACGAGCCGCCATCGAATTCTTTGCCATCGATGGTGCCGACATAGTCAATGACAACCGTGTCGCCGTTTTCGGCTGCTTTATCGTCCTTGACCACAAGTTCGGCTTGTTGTTCGCGACGCTTTTCCAGTTCAGCGTTAACATCGTCGTCAGATACCTCAACATCTTGCTTAGGCACTTCAACGCCTTTATATTCGCCAAGCTTAACTTCAGGCTTAACCGTGACATTTGCCTTGATAACCCAAGGCTTGCCTTCGTCCATCGACTCAACATCGATCTTCGGCTGGTCGACTGGATCGATCCCGGATTCCTTAACCGCTGCTTCATACGCATCCGGTAACAAAATATTTAACGCGTCTTCATATAATGCCGCGTCACCGTACATCCGCTTGAACACCGTGCGGCTTACTTTGCCTTTTCGGAATCCAGGAACGGTCAGGTTCTTACGAACACGTTGAAACGCCTGGTCTAAACCTTGTTGAATTTTTGGTAAATCGATTTCAAAAGTGAGTTCACCATCATTGGTGCCCTTTTTTTCCCATTTTGCAGACATGCTGTACCTCCGACAATTAGTCTCGCAATTCACATTGCATACTTAATGTATGATACCCGAAACCAGTGGGAATGTAAACGTTGTGCCGGAAAAAGGCGACATTAGATGTTTTTTTTCACATTTAAAACTGGTACATGAGGATCTCACTGGTGGTGTGAACATTTGAGTATCAGGGTTTTGCCTGACTAATTGAACTGCAAATCATAAAGTTCTTTGTAACGACCGTTTTGCGCCATTAACTGTTCGTGATTACCAGCTTCCACAATTTGACCATGCTCTAACACAAGAATTTTATCAGCGTGTCGCACGGTTGAAAGCCTGTGCGCAATCACTAACGACGTCCGGTCGGCCATTAACCGATCGAAGCTGGCTTGTACAAAACGCTCCGACTCATTGTCCAAAGCTGCCGTCGCCTCATCTAGGATGACAACCGGGGCATTTTTCAAAAAGACCCTGGCAATTGCAATTCGTTGCTTCTGGCCGCCAGATAATCGAATCCCGCGCTCGCCTACCTGAGTCGCCAAGCCTTGGGGCAAACTGCGTATAAAATCGGCAATGTTAGCCGCTTCGGCAGCCTGCCAAATCGCCGCCTCGCTGGCAGATGGCGTCCCATATTCAAGATTCTCCTGAATAGTGCCATCGAGCAGAATCACATCTTGCGAAACGATGGCAATCTGTTGGCGTAAACTCATCAGATCCGCCTGGCGCAAATCGATGCCATCCATCAGAATTCGCCCGCCAGTAGGATCATAAAACCGCGCCAATAAATTCGTAATCGTCGTTTTCCCTGCGCCGGAAGAACCCACTAGCGCTACCACTTCTTCTTTATTGATGGCAAAGTTGATGTCGTGCAACACCGGCACATCCTCATCGTAACTGAAGTCAACGTGATCAAACCGAATTTGTTTCTGAAATCGCGGTAAGCGCACGGCGTTTGGCGGCGACACGATTTGCGGTGAAGCGGCCTGCAATGCCTCAATTCGCTCAAATGACACCGTCGCCTGTTGCAATTGTTGAATGAGTCCGGTCAACTGACGAATCGGCGCCTGTAAAATGCCAAGATAAGCGGTATAAGCAACGATCAAGCCGACCGTGAACTGGCCATGCATGACCTGAATAGCACCAAAGCCCAAGATAATCGCCGTTCCTAAATAGTTAACGAAGTCGGTTAACGGCGAAAAGGTTGCACTGAGTTTGGTTGCTTTAAGCTGATAGTCACGGTTGCGCGCATTGGCGTGTTGAAACGTGGTTGCTGTCATTTCCTCGGTTGTAAAACTTTTAATCAATCCAATGCTGGTTAAAGCCTGCTGAATTTGATTATTCATCATCCCGGAGCTTGCCCGCACCTGACGATAAGCAGCCCGAATGCTGCGCACGAAAATATTGTTCAGAACAAATAAAACCGGAAAGGTCAACAAAATCAGTCCGGTCAGTTGCCAATCCTGAACGATCATCAGAACCAGCACCACGACAAAACTGAGCAGACTGCCAAATAATCCCAGCGTATTACTCGAAATTAGCCGCTGCAGCGTATTCACGTCGCTCGTGAGCACCACCATCAGATCACCGGTCTGGCTCGTCTCGAAATACCGCATATCCAAGCCTAACGTGTGCCGAAACAAGTCATCACGCATGCGGGCAATCGCATGTAAACTGACCTGCCCGATCCAATAAGTGCTGAGCCCGCTTAGCAAGCCGGCCACCGCCGTCAGCAATAACGCCAAGGCAATCGCGCCAAGCAGCGTCCCCATGGCGCGTTGGGGAATCACCTGATCAATGACATATTGCGTTATTCGCGGAACCAGATACGAAGCCACGGCTACGCCAACTAATGCCACAATGATACGTAACAATTTACGTTTCATATCCGCCAGCTGGCGCCAGAAAAATGCGATCATTCGCCAAGTTGTTGATTTCGCCAAATGAATGCCCCCCTTTTCCGAAGCTTTATCATATAACAATAATTTTAATTAAGCGATTAAAATGCTCAGGCTTTTATATAAGTGTTGACTAATCTTACGGAAAGTCTCATCATACAACCCAACATGATCTATGAAAGAAGGCTTCACTGATGGGCTACTCGATTGGTAAATTTTCAAAAATGGTTTCACTGTCAATTGATACGTTACGCTACTACGAAAAAGAACACTTAATTGTTCCCGACCGCGATCAAAATAATCGCCGAACCTACACAGACGCCGACCAACGCTGGATTGCCTTCATCAAGCGGTTAAAGGCTACCGGCATGCCCATTAAGGAAATCAAAACGTATGCACGTTTACGTTATCAAGGTAATAGCACGATTGACGAGCGTCTGGAGTTGCTATTCACCCAAAAAGCCCGCTTAACGGCGCAACGACAGGAAATTGATGCCCATATTGCATTCTTGGAAAATAAAATTGCGACGTATCATCAGCTAAAAGCAAAATTGCTAGAAAAGAATTTAAAAAAATGATTGACATGGAGTTAACTCCAGCATTTAGGGTAAAGACATCCTAAATGAAAGAGGTTATGAACATGTCAGAAAAAACACGATTAGAAAATGGTCAGGAAACGCTTGCTCAAGTTGATGGTGCAGCGGCTGCCAACGTCATGCATTCGCTAGCAGATATTGCGCCTGATGTTGGGAAGTATATTTTGGAGTTTGCTTTTAGCGACATTTACAATCGTCCCGGGTTGGATTTAAAGCAACGGGAAATGATTACCCTGACCGCGCTGCTTATCCAAGGTGACACTGCCGATCAACTACAAGTCCATCTCAATGGCGCGCTCAACGTTGGTTTGACCAAAACCGAAATTGTCGAAACTATGATTCATTGCATTCCCTATATCGGCTTCCCTCGGGTACTCAATGGCTTAACTGTTGCGCGGCGCGTTTTCGAAACCAGATGAGCGCCATGAGCCAAAAGCAACGTTTGCAACAGGCAGCAGCGCTGATTCGTCAACATCACCGAATCGTTGCATTTACGGGTGCCGGTATCTCGACTGAATCGGGAATCCCGGATTTGGATGGGATTGATCAAATCTTAAAAAGATCGCATAAATTTGCCGGTAATGTCTTTCGCTTTCTTGACCCGAAAGAGGCGATCGCCGATCCACATGCTTTTTACCAAATGTACCGGCAGACATTTTGCCAACCGCAGGCACGTCCCAATAATGCCCATAAAGCGTTAGTACAACTCGAACAGGCAAAAAAGCTGCTCGGTGTTGTGACGATGAATGTTGACTATCTACATCAAAAAGCCGGAACCCACAATATTGCGGAATACTGGGGTGATGTCCGGCGTAATCATTGCACGATTTGCCATCGCCCCAGTGACTGGCAAAAAACGCCGACCGCTGCCCTCCCGATTTGCCCTAACTGTGGCGGACTTATTTTACCGGATTTCGTTCTAAGGCACTTGGCAACTTATCCAGACGAAATTCGGCACGGCCAGCAAATGCTAGCACAAGCGGACCTATTATTAATCATTGGCACGCGTCAATCCGCCTCAGGTTTTCGGTTGGGTTGCCCCAAAATCGTCATCAATGCATCCCGAGTCTCTATGGAAAACCTGGCAGAGCCAAACACTGTTTATTTATCTGGTAAAGCTGCTGAGATTCTCAGTAGCATCGTAGCTTGAAAAGTCTCAGATCATTGTGTTAACGGTCTGAAAAATGCCGCATGCATCAAATCATTTTCTGGAACCACAAAGAAAGAAGCGAACCTATCATGGTGAATTACAACAATCAATTTTTTCATGGTGAACGTCCCTTATTCGGTCAGGAACATGCCACCATCGTTGGTACAACTTTTGGAAAAGGCGAGTCCCCTCTGAAAGAAAGCCGCCATATCAAGTTAAATCAATCAATTTTTCAATATAAGTATCCTCTGTGGTACAGCCAGCACATTGCAGTGACGAACACCATTTTTGAAACCATGGCTCGATCAGGCATCTGGTATACGGTTGACATCGCGGTTTCGGATAGTGAGATCCAGGCTCCGAAAACTTTTCGCCGGAGTCAGGATATTCGTCTAAAAAACGTCCATTTTTCCGATGCAAGTGAAAGTTTGTGGAACTGCGATCACATCAGCCTCGACCATGTGCAGGCAAGTGGCAACTATTTCGGCATGAACAGCTCGAACATCGTCGCCGACCATCTCAATTTGATTGGTGATTACGCCTTTGATGGTGCCAAAAACGTCGAGATGCATCATTCCACACTTGTGGCTAAAGATGCGTTTTGGAACTCTGAAAATGTCACCATTTACGACTCCACCATCAACGGCAATTACCTCGGCTGGAATGCCAAGAACCTGACACTCATCAACTGCACCATCGAGAGCAATCAGGGATTGTGTTATATCGATCATTTAACCATGAAGAACTGCGCGCTGCTCCATTCCGATCTGGTTTTTGAATACAGCACCAATATTGATGCGGATATTTGCTCCGATATTATCAGTGTCAAAAATCCAGGCAGTGGCAGTATTCGGGCACATTCTATCGGTAAAACCATTTTGGAAGCTGATAAAATCGAACCTGAAAAAACGCAGATCACATTGGCGGAGCCTAGCGAAACGAAGCAGTCTGCCTAAAGGTAATCTGACTAACTTCGGGGATTTGAGCAAGTCGTCCTCTATGAGCAGTGGCAGCCAATCAATCGTATTAAAAAATCTCAAGTCTTACTCGGCTTGAGATTTTTTTGGTTGTTTGAAATAGGCATTTTTTCGCTAGCGTAAGAGTTTGCGTGTGAAGGCTTGTGGGCGTCACGTCCATAGATACGTTAAAAGGAGCTATTCTGTTTGAGGCAATTAAGTATCTTACGTGCGCTTTCTATAACGCGCTCACTGGCGCAGGAGCCTGCGTGTAAGGACCTTGGGCGCAATGGCCAAAAACGCCATCACGTCCAAGGCCGCTTACACTCCGGTTTCTAACCGGGCTGGTTCACGCTCAAACAAAAAAGCCCACAAGCAAGCTTGCGGACTTTAAACGTTTATTCAGAAATTAGTCAAGAATTTCGGAAACAACGCCGGCGCCAACAGTACGACCGCCTTCACGAACGGTGAACTTGGTACCTTTTTCGATAGCAACCGGAGCAATCAGGTCAACTTCGAAAGTAACGTTATCGCCAGGCATAACCATTTCAACGCCTTCTGGCAATTCGATCACACCGGTAACATCGGTGGTGTGGAAGTAGAACTGTGGACGATAGTTGGAGAAGAATGGCGTATGACGGCCACCTTCTTCTTTTGTCAGGATATAAACTTCACCCTTGAACTTGTTGTGCAACTGGATGGAACCTGGCTTTGCCAGAACCTGACCACGTTCAACTTGGTCACGGTTGATCCCACGAAGCAGAACACCAACGTTATCGCCGGCTTCACCAAGATCCAAGGTCTTACGGAACATTTCAAGACCCGTAACGGTGGACTTGAGAACATCTGGCTTCAAGCCGATGATTTCAACTTCGTCGCCGACCTTAACGGTACCACGATCGATACGGCCAGAAGCAACAGTACCACGACCAGTGATGGTGAAGACATCTTCGACAGGCATCAAGAATGGCTTGTCGGTTTCACGAACTGGGGTTGGAATATATTCGTCGATGGTATCCATCAATTCCATGATAACCTTTTCCTGTTCCTTATCGCCTTCAAGTGCTTTCAAGGCAGAACCACGGAGGACAGGAATATCATCACCAGGATAATCGTATTCGCTGAGGAGTTCCCGAACTTCCATTTCAACCAAGTCGATCAATTCTGGATCATCAACCAAGTCAGTCTTGTTCAGGAATACAACGATGTAATCAACACCAACCTGACGTGCCAACAGAATGTGTTCACGTGTTTGTGGCATTGGACCATCAGTTGCGGCAACGACCAGAATCGCACCGTCCATCTGCGCAGCACCGGTGATCATGTTCTTAACGTAGTCAGCATGCCCTGGTGCATCGATATGTGCATAGTGGCGCTTTTCCGTTTCATATTCAACGTGGGCGGTGTTGATGGTGATGCCACGTTCTTTTTCTTCTGGTGCAGCATCAATCGAAGCATAGTCCTGCGCTTTGGCAAGGCCTTTCTCCGCCAATACTTTGGTAATAGCCGCGGTCAATGTTGTTTTACCGTGGTCAACGTGCCCGATCGTACCAATGTTTACGTGGGGCTTTGTGCGTTCATAGTGTTCTTTTTCAGCCATGAAAAAACGAACCTCCTGTATTTTTCGTAAGAATACAGGATACGTTTGTGTACCCTGATAATCCTTTACGTTTAAGTGTACTACATTTGAGCGTAAATACCAAAACAAATATCTACGCTGGAAATGAATTCCAGCAATGAGTATACATGGTCATTTTCACTTTGTAAACAGATAGCGTCAAGTTTCTTTCATTTACAGTGAAAACGTGTCATTTCGCCTATTCAGACAATTTCGCTGTTTCGGCCGCTTGCCAAGCGAAAAGTTTGTCAAAGTTGGTTGCTTTTCCCTGATGATGATCAAGATACGCCTGCACAAAAGCCGCCTGATCCGGAATCAAACGTTCGATATCCGGATACAAAAAAGCGACTTGCACTCGCGCCATCTGGACAAGCGCCTTGCCTAATTCCTGATCGTCGTCGCCCAGTGCATCCTGAAGCCGCGCCAGAATTTGCGGTCCCGCTTTTTCCTCCGCCATTCCCGGTAGTTCACTGGGAATCAGTGTCTCCTGCCGATCGTAGGCTTGATACTGCACCGGCTGATCATACCCGACATTTGTCAGCAAATCTAACAACGAGACGCGCATGGCAACCGGCACTGACAGGTCCGTCAGATCAGGTACCGCGGCTTCAATCAGCTTTGCTTTTGGCAGAAGTCCGATCTGGCTGAACAGATCTTGTTGTTCTTGCCGTGAAAAGCCGCCCAAATGGCTTAGTTTTCTCACCAAGTCTGCAATTTGTTCGCCTCGCTGCTTTAAGACCACTTCTTCAGCCTTTTCGATTTGTTTCAGAAAATGTTGCCGCCGCTCCGGCTCCAGCTCCCGCAACATCGTCCGCGCCATGACGAAATTCAATGTACCCAGCCAGGCATCCAGTGCCAGTTGAGTGTCTGCATCGGTTTCTAAAAATGTCTTGTAATGCGGCAGGATCACATTGAGACTTTCATGATATTGCTTAAGTCCGTTCAGACTGGCCGCTAATGGCCGGGCAGTGGCAAAATTCTGTTCCACCTCATAGGCCTTTTCAAGATGTGCGGCTGCCGAGGCAAAGTTGCCTTTTTGCAGAGCTTTCTCACCAATAACAAAGTGGCGATTTTCGTTATCCGGTAATGATACCATCTTTGCCATACGATCCTCCTATCTTGCCGATAATCACTTGTCTCTAAGCTAAACAAAAAAATCCGGATATCGTTCCGAATTTTTTTACTTAGCTATTGGCGCTTGGCACTATTTTGGTTAACTTCCATGATCACCGGTAAAATCACGGGACGTCGCTTGGTTTGCTCAAACAAGAAGCGGCTGAGCTTATCGCGAACATCCTGTTTAAGATGAGTCCAATCAAACTCCTTGTTATCGAGATTCTTTTGAACCGTTTCTGTGACCAAAGTGCCACTTTCTGCAAGCAAATCACGGCTGGTTTTCAGATAAACGAATCCCCGACTGGTTACTTTAGGCGTGGAAACAACCCGCTTTTTCTTGCGGTCAATCGTGACGACGGCAATAAAAATGCCATCTTCGGCAAGCATTTTACGATCGCGCAGGACGATGTTACCAATGTCGCCAACGCCAATGCCATCGATCATGGTGTTGCCGGCATTGACATGACCGGAAGCATTCATCTGGCCTTTTTCATAGCGTAAAATATCCCCCATGCCGACAATAAAGATATTTGCTAACGGGATTCCGGCTTCATGCGCGATTTCAGCATGCGCCGCCAACAGCCGATACTCGCCTTGCACCGGTATCAGATATTCCGGCTTCAGCAGGTCGATCATCAATTGAAGATCGTTCTTATAAGCATGGCCGGAGGAATGAATATCATCGCCCAAAACCTTAACGTCACCACCAGCGCGATAAATCATATCTTTTGTCCGCGCTGCCATGGTTTCCATCGCATGAGCAATGGTTGTCGTGATGAAGACGAGATCGCCGTCATGAATGTGGATGAGACGGTGGCGTGATGTTGCCATTCGTTGCAGCGACTTCATCGGTTCGCCCATCCGGCCAGTTTCAAGAATGACGGTTTTTTCTGGCGCTAACGCCTTTAATTCCTTGGTTTTTGCTAAAATATCGTCATTAGGCAGCTTGATATAGCCTAAGCGAATAGCCGTCTTAACCACCTTTTCGACATCGCGCCCGGTCAAGACAACCCGGCGACCGAGTGATGCGGCGGCATTAATGACTTGCTGAATCCGCTGAATGTTGCTGGCAACCCCTGCCACAATAATCCGGCCATCCTGATATTCAAATGTTTCTTTGATATGGTCGTATATTTCATGCTCATTGGCATTCGGATAAGGCGATTCCGCATTGGCTGAGTCTGACAGCAACGCGAGAACCTTCTTGTTGCCAATTTGTGCCAGCCGTGACCAGTCCGTTTGATACATCGGCGTCGCACTAGGGTCAAACTTAAAGTCCCCAGTGTAGACAATCTGGCCTTCGCTGGTTTCAATATCAATCCCCAATGAACCCGGAATACTATGCGTAGTCTTAAAGAACGACACAGACACATCGCCAAAATCGATCACGGACTTTTCGTCAATGACATGAAAATCCTTAAATTTCTTGGCCTGACTGTCATGCTGCATAAAGACTTTGGCCATGGCAATCGTCAATTCCGATCCAAAAACCGGAACCGGATGATCTACCAGAAAATACGGCAGCGCCCCAACAGCATCTGCATGCCCGTGACTCAGGAAAATACCGGCAATACGGTCAGCATTTTCGGTTAAGTAGCTAAAATCGGGAATGACAACATCAATTCCCAGTAACTCATTATCAGGATATTTCAATCCAAAATCGCATACAAAAATTTGGTCGTCAACTTCGACGGCGTACATGTTTTTTCCGTTTTCACGTACCCCACCAAGAGCGACCAGATTGATCTTCGTCATGGTTTCACCTCGTGGTTAAATTATGGAAGCATCGTTGACAACCGTGCGTTGCAACATGCTTCCGCCGAATAAATTCTGCTACCAGTGTAACACACGAAGCGTTGAAAACCTATAGAACCGACATTGCCGGCACCTGATCCAATGATGTTTGAATGCAAAATGCCTCCCTAAACTGCCGGCCTAGCAACGTTTGATGAGCTGGTAGCAAGTCAGCGAGCTGCATAAGACGGATTTATTCGAACAGGCATGTAACGTGACTAGTAGCGTTCTTTTTTCAATGGTCGTTTTTAGTTGCTTGTACTGCCATCCATTCACACTTCGTCGGCAAAGAACCTGCGGACAGTTGCCTGATTTTGCTTGGCCGTTTCAAGTGCAGCCTGGTAACCGGCATCGCTAGTTTGTGCGGCATCCAAATGGTACTCGGCGACTTCGCGGCCATTCGCTAAAACCACGGCAACTTCAGGCGAACTGCCAGCAGCAAATTGTTGCCCATGATCAAGCGCCATGACTGCCAAAGCCGCGCGATCGGTTACTGGGCCAAACCCGACACCGTGAGCATGCGGCAGCAGATTAACTAACCAAGTGCGCAAGTCAGCTGGTTGTATTTTTTGATCAGGCACCGTTAAAAACGCCGCTTCGCCCAAGGACCAAAAGTCCAGAGATGTGCCAGCAGGTTTGCGAATTAAAGTCAACGGGAAAGTCTTGCGTGGCCGGTTGACATCATCAGATGAAAACGACGTTACCATTGCTTTAAGCGAGCCTGGCAGTATAGACGTGTTCACGTCAAATCCGAGCAAGCGTTTAGCGATCAGCCGGATTAATTGCACAATTGCCGGATCAATTTGGGACGTGATAACTTGATCCGGCTCATCTCGAGTCACGGCAACAAATGCCCATTTGCCGCTTATGCCCGCAAGTACCCAAGCACTGTTTGGAGTGACCCCCAAAACGGTGACCCGTAATAGTTGATTTTGGTAGCGCTGACGGTACTCCTCATACATATTCGCCCATCCCCTTAGGTAGTTTGTCTAGCCGTTACGTTGGTTATAGCATTTTGACCTAGGAATATCCAAGATGATATCAGGCGCTTATGGGTGCAGGAGCCTGCGTGTGAGGATCTTGGGCGCAATGGTCAAAAACTGCCATCGGGGAAAAGTGTTCTATTCAAGGCCTGGTACGATACCCTTCTTCTGCTCTCTATAACGCGTTCACTGACGCAGGAGCCTGCGTGTAAGGACCTCAAGGCTAAATGGCCAAAACCGCACTTTCCCTTGCTACTACCATAACGCGTTCACCAGCCCAGAAACCTGCACATAAGGACCTCGAACCTTAATGGCAAAGCCCAGCCATTAAGGTTCGAGGCCGCTTATGCTCCGGTTTCTAACCGGGCTGGTTCACGCTCACACCAAAAAAGGCCGCCTCAACAGGCGACCTTTGGTGAATAGCTTAACGACGCAGGCCTAATGACTTGATTAAGTCACGGTAGCGGATGATATCTTTGTTACGCAGGTAAGCCAGCAAGTTACGACGATGGCCGATTTTCTTCATCAGGCCGACGTAGCTGTGATGATCTTTCTTGTGAACGGACAAGTGATCGTTTAATGCCAGAATTTCTGCTGTCAAAACCGCGATCTGAACCTCTGGTGAACCAGTGTCACCATCATGTCGTGCATATTGCTTAATGATTTCGTTCTTTTGAGTTTGGTCAATTGCCAATGTTGTGTACCACCTTTCTGAATATTGCCTGAAACTGAGTAAAGCGTCGGTGGATCGCAAAACTAAGTATCGGGTTCAAAGTACTGTCTAACTTTACCGGAGTTGACCGGCGATTGCAAGTCATTTTAGCTATCAAGCAATTTTCCTTTACAAGTTTTTATTGCATTGGCTGCTTGGCTTCTGTATAATAGCGTCTGTTGAAACTTATGCAGTTTTATCATAATCCACTGTTGGAGGTGAACATCTCATGCCACAAATCAAATCTGCAATCAAGCGTGTTAAGACACAAGAAGCCGCTCGCGAACGCAACATCGCTCAGTTGAACGCAATGCGTACTGCTGTTAAGAAGTTCAAGAGTGCAACCGAACAAAATGCTGACAACAGTCAGGATCTTTACAAGGCAGCAACTCGTGCCATCGACATGGCAAACAGCAAGGGCCTCATCAAAAAGAACAAGGCCGGCCGCGATAAGAGCCGTCTTTCAGCCCTACTCAACAAGTAATCAAGGCGTTAAGCCAATTTAAAACAGCTACCGCGTGTTTTGCGACACGTGGTAGCTGTTTTTTGATGTCCAAGTATTTGACCAACTGATGACGACCATTACCCTAACAAACAAGCCGCGGTATTTAGCGACCACTCATCGCCCGGTTAACGTACTGATTGACGCTGATTACCACGATGCCCAGCCGATGACTGTCCCGTATATTTAAGCATAAAAAGTTCAAACGCCAATTCCTTATCAATGGTTCCGGTTTTCATAGCTGTCTCGGTATCAACCAAACCACTATAAGCCTGCGTTAGCTGTTGGTAAGGCAATCGATCAACTTGTCGCAACGCCAACTTGACGCGATAAGGATGCGCCTTAAGCGTTGTGGCAATGTTCCCCTGGCCATACCCTTTTTGAGCCAACAGCTTAACTTGCAGTAATAAACGAAATTGGCCAAGCATCAAGGCATTCAACCGAATCGGCTCTTCTCGCTGGGCAAGCAGATCCCGGTACAATGCCAAAGCATCCGCTGCATGTTTGCGTAACACATCCGTTACCAAATCAAAGACTCGGTCATTGAGTTGCTTGGGTACGAGTGCCGAGACCGCCGCAACAGTTAGCGGGCTACCATCGCTGGCGTAGGTCAAAAGTTTGCGCACTTCTCCCATCATGATGGAATATTGGCCATTCGTGCGCTGCACAAGTGTGTCCAGTGCCGGAGCTTCAATGCTAACTTTATGTTGCTTGAAAATTTGCGCCAGTGCCATGCGGGCAGCGTGTTCATCAAGTGGCGCCGCATCAACGATCAATGCCGACTTTTTCAGTGCTTTCGTCAGTCGCTTACGTTCATCCAACTTTTTGTAAGGTGCCACCAATACCATCATGGTTGACGGGACAGGATTTTCAAAATAGGTCTGTAATCCGGCAAGGTCATGATCAATTTTATCCGTACTCTTCTCGCCGGTTAAAAAGTAAGGCGCGTCAATCACTACTTCTCGATAGTCCCCGAAAAACGGCATCGAAGTAGCGTCGTCTAAAGCCACGCCAACAGGTGTCTGATGCATATCGTAACGGCCAAAATTCATTGCCTTTTGATCTTCGGGAATCATGTTGGCAATTGCTTGTTGGGCCTGTTCGCGCAGTGCCTGTTCTTCGCCAAGAATAAGCGTCAGTGGCGGACGATCACCATTTTTTAGATGTTTGATAAAATCACGGACCTGCATGTGACTTGGACTCCTTTATTTTTAACCAACCGAATAATTCGTCTTCTTGGCGATAGGGGCTTGATTCAACCCATATCATCCCCTGCTCATGCGTGCTTACCACTGGCACGCCGGCCTTGGCAAACGTCTCAAGTGTCTCCCGATGCGGGTGACCATAGCGATTGGCAACTCCTGCAGAAATTAACGCTGCCTTTAAATCTAAACTTGCAACAACCGCGGGATCACTGGAAGTTTTTGAACCGTGATGCCCTGCTTTTAAAAAATCGGCCTTAAGTTGGCGCGGTAAAACTTGTGACCTTTCAATCGTCTGATCAGCATCACCGGTAAACAACCAGTTACTTTTGCCTATTTTACCATAGAGCACAATCGAATCGGCGTTCTTATCTTGCGGATTGGGGCGCGCATCTACCGTCGGCCAGAGCACCTGAAATTGTAACGGGCCCACCTGAAGCTGCTGATCAGCCGTAACAACCTGCATCGTTCCCACCCGCTGTCGAACCTTACGAATCATGGGATGGCTCTGCGCGGTTGGCGTCGTAATTAGGCGACTGATCGGCATGAGTTGCGCCAGTAACGGGGCATCCCCCAGATGATCCATATGCGGATGGGTCACGACCAATGTATTTAAACGCGCATATCCGCGCGCATGCAGGTAGGGAACAATTGCTCGGCTAACAGGTGGATGACTGGTTTGGCCAAAGATTCGTCCGCCAGTATCAATCAACATCACGCCACGGCGAAAAGGCGCTTCGATTAAAATAGCGTCCCCTTGCCCCACATCAAACATCACGACCCGATAATTCGGTTGATACCAGCACCACGCCAGCACAACCAAAAACCAGCTAATGGCGAGTGGCCACTTCAGCCGAGTAATAACAATGGCCATCACAAGCACACCGGCAACAGCTAACCAACTAGGAAAAGCACCGATGATCATTTGTCCCGGCAGTCGGCTCAGTCCGATCAACACGGTTTCTAACAGCTGGAGGGCATCATTGAAAAGGCGTGTCACCCCCGAATGTGGCAATGCCAAAGCCACAACCAAACCGGGCATAATCGCCAATTCAAAAATTGGCATCAATAACCAATTAAAAATCACTGTCAGCACATTAAAGCTAAACGTATGCCAGGCAATAACCGGCATGCCGGCCAGAACCAACCGCCAATTCAGTTGCCATTTACGCATGGTCGGCAAACTAATGAGTAAACCGGTCATTAAATAAGTCAGCTGCCCACCCATCGTCATTAAAATTCGCGGCTGCCAGATTAAATTCACCATCAGCACCATGCCAAATAAATCTAGACCGGTAAAGCCTAACTGAAGATAGCGATTAACGATCCCGGCTAGTCGCATCCAGACAGCACGCCACAAGCCTGCCCCCAATGGCAACAAGAGCAATAAAAGCGGCAACAAGCCCATCAGCGCCAAATCAACAACGCCCTGAGGTATCCGAAGCCGGGCAGCAAACCAGTATAGCGCGGCGACTAATGCGAACAGATGTAATCCGGATATGGAAAAAAGGTGGAAAACACCTAAATCGACAAACGCCTGCCGCTGGGTCATAAAGTCATCATCCATTTGTCCTAGCAATAGTCCCTTGGCATATTGGCGTACCTTAGGCGGCAACTGGGCAAAATAAGCAAAGATCTTGACACGCCACCCGTCAATAACATCCTGCAGTTGCTGTTTTTGCTGAAACGAAAAATCTAAGGTTGGTTTAACTAATTCATAAGCAAGTTGCCGACTCTGCCACGCGTAAGTTGCATAATCAAATTCATATTGATTGCGCGCCGGAGCTAGGCGTGTCACTTCGTAAGCACCCTCTAGCCGCACGGGCTGGTCATTCGTTGCCAATTTGCTGGCGACCGCTTGGGAGACCGTACCACGACCGCTGACACTGACGCCGTTAGCCGCCCGACCGATAAAACTAACATACCCCTCTTTAAGTTTAATAGCCGAAGCCGGAATAGCGATACTGCCATGTGGCTGGGGCGGATGGCGCCACTGAAGGACATCCATAACGCCGCGTCCCAACCCAATCACGAAAAACAAACCAACACAAATAGAAATCGTTCGATCCGTTTTAATAATCAGCCAAATGACCAATAACCCCGTCACCCACCAAAACCCGATTCCGCCCATGATACCGGCAAGTAAAGCAACTGTCACCAAAATAAGCCGGCCGCTCATGGCCCCAGCGTAAACTGCGGAGCCAAAGTTTCAAACGTTTTATCGCCGATTCCCGGCACTTCCTTGAGCTCGGCAATCTCTTTGAAACCGCCATGACTATCCCGATAATTAATAATATCAGCGGCTTTTTTCGGTCCGATCCCGCTAATCGTTTGCAGCTGGGTCGCATCTGCTTTATTGAGATCAACAGCACCGCCGCCACCAGCGGCTTGAGCCTTCGCTTCGCCGCTTGAAGCAACCCCGGAAGTTGCCGTAGCGACCGGTGCAGCAACCGTCTCCCCTTTTTCCGGTACATGCAGGCTTTCCTGATCACTGGCAATTTTGGCTAAATTAACCTGTTGCATATCGGCATTGGCGGTCAGTCCGCCGGCAGCTTTAACGACCTCGTCCCACCGTGTGTTTTCCCTAACCGGATAAATACCAGGCCGCAAGACTGCCCCTTTGAGATGCACAAATCCTTGCGATGGCCGACTGCGACTGCTTGCACTACCGGAAGACCGGGACATCATCACCTGCGAACTGCCGCTAGCACGCCCACTCTCGGACAGCGGTTGGTTAGCCGAACTACCTTGAGCCTGTTGCCAAAAAAAGAAGCCGCCAATGACGATAATCAAAGGCGCGTACCAATATGTTTTGAGCCAATACGTCAGTGTCGTCATTTTTCTCACCTCGACAACACATTACGCAAGCCATTAAAAAAGAACTGCCAAACTGACAGTTCTCGTTTTAAAATCATGACGTTACTTGGCGGTTTTCGAATAATTTTCCATATACCGAATCACATCGCTTAAAGTCTTGACCGGTACGATTTTCATCTTGGTCTTAATTTGCTTAGCCGTCTGCACCGCTTCCGTATAGTTGTTGACATAATTTGGATCATAGTGCTTCAACTTTTTGGTGGCAGGCTGATTCGGAGCAAAGAAAACTTTGGACCCCTTGGCATCCGCGGCGACCACTTTCTTATCAATGCCGCCGATTTGGCCAACGTGACCAGCTGGATCGATGGTGCCGGTTCCGGCAATCACGTGTCCGCGGCGCAAATTCTGATGGGTGATCTGCGTATAGATCTGCAAGGCAAACATGGTGCCGGCACTCGGGCCGCCGATATTCCCCGCATCAATCTTAACCTTAGGATCACTCGTGACTGCTGTGTTTTCGGTCAGCGTAATGCCAATGCCGGCGCGCTTTGTCTGTGGCAAGCGAATCAACTTCGCCGTGGCCTGTTTGGTCTTACCTTGATGTTGATACGTCAGCGTAATGGCCGTGCCCACTTTTTGCGATTTAATTGCGTTCACATAAGCGTCGGCAGTTTTATATGATTTACCATTTAATTTGGTAATGGTGTCACCGAGAGCCAATTTCCCCTTGAAGGGTGACTGCGGTAAAATCGACATCACATAAATGCCGCGATGGTGAATCTGATACGGTTTCTTGGCAGCTTTGAACGCTGCTGCAACCGCATTATTGGCAGCACTTTTCATATAATAGGCCTGCAATTGATCATATTCGGCGCTACTGTCATTGCCCATTAAATCTTGCTTGGAGACAATATCGGTGTGGGCCTGCGTTTTGCTAAACAGTAATAACGCGGGTGAGGCGGGACCGACCACGCCCACCGTCGTTAACATGTAACTTCCCTTGGCATTGTCTTTACTGCCGGTGACCTTAACATAAGGCTTCAACGACTCCGCCGAGCCCGGTACTTCCAGATAATAGTTGGTCGGGAAGAAAAGAAGCGCAGCTAGCACGATAACGCCAACCAAAATACCAATGAGCCACCGCCAGCGTTTTTTCTGTTTTAACCGATTAATTGGCTTGATGAGGCTCACCTAGTTTCTTGTATAAGGCTTTTTCAACTGGCGCCGGCACAAACCGATGAATGTCGCCACCAAACGCCGCGACTTCCTTGATAATCGTACTGGACAAGGCGTCGTATTGCTTATCCGCGAGCAAAAAGACTGTTTCAATCTGACTGTCCAAGTCATGATTGACCGTGGCAATATCAGCCTCATAGCCGAAGTCCGCAACGTTGCGAATGCCGCGAATAATAAACTGGGCACCAATTGATTTGGCAAATTCAACTGTCAAACGCCTAGGTGCCGCTACTGCTTTGACATTTGGCAAGTCGGCAGTACTAACCGCGATCAATGCCAATTTTTCATCACTTGAGAAAAGTGCCTTCTTGCTGGTATTCGTCATCGCCGCTACGACCACTTCATCAAACAAGCGACTAGCCCGCAAAACGGTATCCAAATGACCATTCGTAAACGGATCAAAGCTGCCAGGAAATACTGCGATTTTTTTAGTCATGATCTTCCTCGTTTCGCTCTAAAATCAAAACCTGTGCCACGCCATAAGTCTGGCGCCGCAGTTTGGTGTATCCGGGAATGACCTCAGGATAAACGACATCCAGTCCGGTTTCAACCAAGACCCGGCCTCCGGGTACCAAGAGATCACCACTGACAAACGCAGCTAACTGGGCGATCACATGTTGTTGCGCATAAGGCGGATCCATCAAAATGAGATCAAACGACTGACCCGCGGCAGTAAAATGTTCAATTGCTTTGTTAACCGACATCTTTAAGACCGTAAAATTTTCGGAATGTTTGGTGAGTGCCACATTGGCGTTGATCGTTTTGATCGCCGCGTATTGACGATCCACTAACACGGCATCGTGCATCCCGCGTGACACCGCTTCGATTCCCAGTGCCCCGGTGCCTGCATATAAATCAAGGGCATGACCGCCATCAAAATATGGTCCGAGCATATTAAACATGGATTCTTTAACTTTATCGGCTGTCGGTCGCGTCTGGTTACCCGGAACCGCGTTCAGCCGCAAGCCGCGAAAGGCCCCGCTAATGACTCGCATGATGATCCCCTTTTGGCTTGTCAATTGTCATCCGGTCGCGCCGCCGCTGTTTTGCTTTGGTTTCCAGATCTTCTTCTGTCGGTTTGGATTTACCGATATCGCTGCCGAACTCGGTTTTTAATTCCGGACGATGCGACGGTTCGACACGTTTGACAAACCGCAACTTACTTAATTTATTGCTCGCTGCCGTAATTTCGTCGCGATCCATATACAAATAAACATATTTCATGCGCCGCGAAACATACATAATGGTGCCGTAACGCCGCAGCGTCTTAAGTTGCTTAAGTGAATACACCCAAACAACTAGGCCCTGCCGCTGTTTCATTGAAAACATGCTTTCACCTTCTAAACTCACTGCTTGGCGGCACCGGGCTGAAGCTTGGCCAACAGTTCCTGACTTTTAATTAACGCGCCTGCCTCAACATACAAGTGGGTGACGGTGCCGGCAAACGGCGCGTGGACGGTTGTTTCCATTTTCATGGCTTCGATGACAAACAGAGCATCGCCTTTTGCAACCTGCTGCCCTTGTTTGATTGCGACTGAAACAATTTTGCCGGCCATTGGTGCGCCGATTTGGTTCTTGTCAGTCGGTTCTGCCAACTGATGCTGCAATCCGGCACTCTTTTGGTGGGCATCGCGAATCTGGATCTCCTGTTTCTGCCCGTCAACCGTGAAATAAAGCGTCTTCATGCCACTGGCATCCGCCGTCCCGATCGCATTTAACTGAATAATCAGCGTTTTACCAGCCTTGATTGGCACCGAAACGGTTTCGCCAATCCGCATGCCCTGGAAATAAGAAGGCGAGTCAAGTTTGGTGACCGGTCCGATCTGCTTCTGCTTGCGAACAAAGGCCTTGAAAACATCCGGATATAAAATGGCGCTTAAAACTTCTTCAGTGCTTGGTTCAG
Source organism: Lacticaseibacillus huelsenbergensis (assembly GCF_029726355.1). Classification (NCBI taxonomy): domain Bacteria; kingdom Bacillati; phylum Bacillota; class Bacilli; order Lactobacillales; family Lactobacillaceae; genus Lacticaseibacillus; species Lacticaseibacillus huelsenbergensis. Next base: position 2,581,888 of record NZ_CP120687.1, on the reverse strand, counting down.
CCACGCCCGCCGCGATCAAGTCCTGCCGAACAGCGGCGAAATCGACCGGCTTAGCCAGTTGGCCCGGTCTGACAGTCAGCGGTTTTTGCCCTTTGAGGATTTTTTTCTGTAAATCTTTAGGAAAACCGCCAACCGGTTGACCTAAATCGCCTTTGAAAAAGGCAACCACTGATGCCGGAAAATCATATTGTTCACCATGGTCCTTGACCATTTCCGGTGTCAAGTGATTCTGCAGCATAAACAGCGCCATGTCACCGACCACTTTTGACGACGGGGTTACCTTAATGATATCGCCGAACAAAGTGTTGACTTGCGCATACATGGCTTTAACGGCTTCGAAGTCTGTAATGCCCATACTGCGAGCTTGCTGTTGCAAATTGCTGTACTGGCCACCTGGCATCTGAACAGTGTAAATATCGGTTAGCGGCCCGGTCACGCCGTTGCCAAAGTCGGCATAGTAAGGCCGGATTGCCTGAAAATAACGATCCAACGACTGGGCTTTTTCAATCGCCACTTCGGGTTGACGCTGATCGCCACTCAGAGCATAGTAAAGACTTTCCAGACTTGGCTGACTGGTCGTCCCCGAAAAGCTACTTTGGGCAACATCAACAATGTCGACCCCAGCATGCGTCGCTGCCAAGTAAGTAGCAATGCCGTTGCCGGTTGTATCGTGGGTATGCAAATGAATCGGTACCGAAACAGCGTCTTTTAACGCGCCAATCAAGACTGAAGCCGCTTGTGGTTTAAGCAATCCCGCCATATCTTTAATGGCAATCATATCCGCGCCGGCGTCAACAAGTTGCTTGGCCAGCGCCACATAATAAGCCAATTGATATTTTGGATGGGCATCGCTTAAAATATCGCCAGTGTAACACATCGTTGCTTCCGCAAGCTTACCGGTTTGTTTGACCGTATCAATACTCAGCGTCATTTGCGGCAGCCAGTTCAGACTGTCAAATATTCGAAAAACGTCAACGCCATCATCAGCCGCTTGTTGAATGAAAGCTTTAATCACATTGTCAGGGTAGTTCTGATAACCAACGGCATTACTGCCACGAAACAGCATCTGTAACAACGTATGCGGTAATGCTGCGCGCAGTTTTTTCAATCGGACCCACGGATCTTCATTCAAGAACCGGTACGCCACATCAAACGTCGCACCACCCCATACTTCCATCGAAAACAGATTAGGCAAGCCGTTGCCCATATCCTTGGCAACCGTCAGCATATCGCGAGTCCGCATGCGGGTAGCAAATAAACTCTGGTGGGCATCACGAAAAGTCGTATCCGTCAGCAACAGCGATTTGTGGTCTTTTACCCAATCAGTAACGCCATTTGCACCCTTGTCTTTAAGCAGTGCCACTAAATCAGTCTGCGGCTTGGTTGTTGGAAAATGGCTATCGTATTGTAGCTCAGGATAATACTTTTGCGTTTGGCGCTCAACGCCTTTAAACCCGTTGATCGTCACATCGCCGATATACCATAACAGCCGGGAAGCCAGATCCGGTTTAGCTTGCACCTGCAACAATTCGGGATGGGCGTCAATGAATGCTGTCTCTGCCTCACCTGTCCGGAAGGTTTTAGTAGCCAATAGATGCTCTAAGAAAGCGACGTTGGTTTTAACACCGGTAATTTGAAATTCGTGTAAGGCACGCTGCATTTTGGCCACTGCTGCCGGAAAATTTGGTGCATGAACGCTAGCTTTTACCAATAAAGAGTCAAAATAAGGGCTGACGACGGCGCCGGCGTATGCATTGCCGACATCCAGCCGAATACCAAAGCCACCCGGAGAACGATAAGTATTGATGGTTCCGGTATCCGGCATGAAGTTGTTTTCTGGATCTTCGGTCGTAATCCGGCACTGAATCGCAGCGCCATTTTCACGCAGCTCATCTTGCTGCGGCAAGTGCAGATCGGCAAACAAATCCGCTCCGGCAGCAATCCGCAATTGCGACTGAACAATATCGACACCTGTGATGAGTTCCGTAATTGTATGTTCCACCTGAACGCGGGGATTAACTTCAATAAAGTAATACTGATCGCCGTCAACCAGAAATTCTACAGTCCCGGCGTTTTCATAATGCAGACTTGCCATCAAGTCCACGGCACTTTGGCAGATCTTCGCACGCAAAGCGACCGGCAAAGCAACTGCCGGCGCAATTTCAACGACTTTTTGCTGGCGGCGCTGGACTGAGCAGTCACGTTCAAAAAGATGCAAAAGATGTCCGTGCTCATCGCCTAACACCTGAACTTCGACGTGTTTAGCCGAAGCGATGTACTTTTCAACGTACATGCGATCATCACCAAAACTAGCCTTGGCTTCATTAACCGCATTTTGATACACAGCTTCCAGCTCAGCTTCGGAGTGAACAATACGCATCCCTTTGCCGCCACCACCGCTGGCTGCTTTAAGCATCACCGGGAAACCGTGCGTTGCGGTAAAATCCTGAATTTCGCTGAAGTCACGTGTTGGCTCCGGTGTCCCCGGAATCGTCGCCAACCCGGCCTTATGGGCTGCTTCTTTCGCTGCCACTTTATCGCCAAACACATCAAGCAACTCCGAGCGAGGGCCAACAAACGTTAAACCCGCAGCCCGAACTTTACGGGCAAACGTTGCGTTTTCAGAAAGCAACCCATAGCCGGGATGGATCGCATCCGCCCCGCTTTGTTTGGCAATGCGAATGATATCATCCATATCCAGATAAGCGGCAATGGGTGCCTTGCCTGCGCCTACTTGGTAACTTTCTTGAGCTTTGAACCGGTGAATCGACAAGGCATCTTCCTTGGCAAAAATGCCAACGGTCTTGAGGCCCAGCTCCTCACAGGCACGGAAAATCCGAATGGCGATTTCGCCACGATTCGCGACTAAAACTTTATGCATGCGTTTTCTCTACCTTTCGTTGCGTACGTTCGCTATGATAACTGATATTGAGCATAATCCCGACTGCCATCGACAAAACAATCATACTTGAGCCGCCATAACTGATAAACGGCAACGTGACCCCGGTAACAGGTAACACACCGGCGACGGCACCGACATTGAAAACCGTTTGGACAAACATCATCGTCGCAATGCCGTAAGCAATCAGAGTGTGATAAGTATTTTTGGAACGAATGCCAATCAGATAAAACCGCATCACCAGGAAAAACAGTAAGCCCAGTACGACCACTGTGCCGACTAAGCCCAGTTCTTCGGCAATGACAGCCAAAATGAAATCAGTATAAGGCTCAGGTAGATACCCCAGTTTTTGACTGCTCATCCCCAACCCGACGCCAAACAAGCCGCCGTGATTAATGGCATAAAGCGAATTAACCACCTGATTACCGGCCGCGTTTGCCTTTTCAAAAGGATGAATCGCGGCAACCAGCCGCTGATAAGCATAGTTATGTTCCAGACCCGGGAAGTGATAATGCGACACAATGTAGTACCCCAAAATACCTGTGGCAATCAGTGCAACCAGCCAAAGTAAGCCATAGCGCATTGGAATCCCGCTAGACATCACCACCACCAGCGTGATCAAAAAGAGAATGGCGAAACCGCCAGTATCCGGTTCGACGAAAACCAGCAACATCATCATGCCGGCAATAAATAGCGGCTGCCACATCTGACGCAGGCGGAAATTTTCCTGCCGAAAGCTATCTTCGCGCGACGTCAACATATGCGCCAGATAAAAAATCAAAATCATTTTGGCAAATTCAGACGGTTGCAAGCGAAAACTGCCAATGGAAATCCATGCAGCGGCCCCGTTAACCGCCCGTCCGTGTATGATTAGGTACACCAACATGACAAACAAACCCGACATCAAGACAAATAGCACCCAGCGATTACGCAAAATCTTAAGGGCCATATTGTCAAAGAAGAACACGGTTCCGATCCCGAGCACCACAAAAACAATTTGTTGCAATAAGTATTTAGTTTCTGCAGCACCATATTGCCGCTGCACCCAATAAGCGCTAGCGGAATAGACCATCACGATCCCGATGGCACACAGAATCAGATAGGGTACCAAAATGAAGTAATCCACATGGCGTAATTTTTTCCTCAAGAAAAACGCGGCCTTTCAAGCAATGATTGGATTTATTATAGCATACCGACTACACCCGCCAAGGCGCTTTGAAAACACTTATCGCTAAGTTTAGACGGTTTTAACTTAAATTTACGCAAACTGAGGGTGACAATCGGTAGCTATTCCTACTGACTTAGCACAACGAAACGGTTCGTAAACAGCCGGTTTGTCGGTCTCGCTGCTGGTCATTTCAAATTTGCCTTTTTGAGCAGCCTCATGCGCCTGTTTATGCCCAAAGAAAAAACCGCCAAAATCGGCGGTTTTCAGAAAATAAACTATTTAGATGCAGCAATCTTCTTACGCTTGGCTGCCTTTTGACGTTCGCCTGTGTTCAGGATCTTCTTACGCAAGCGAATGTTCTTTGGCGTTACTTCGCAGTATTCATCATCATTCAAGAATTCAATGGATTCTTCAAGCGTCATTTTCTTTGGCGTCTTGATCGCAGCTGCGTGGTCTTTCCCGGCAGCACGTGTATTAGTCAGGTTCTTCCCCTTGGTGACATTGACAGCAATGTCATTTTCGCGGGAGTTTTGGCCAACAATCATGCCTTCATAAACTTCGGTTCCGGCATTGATGAACAATTGCCCACGATCTTCAACCGACTGCAAGCTATAAGTGGTAGCAGTACCGGCGTTGATCGAAACCAAAGCGCCTTGAGTACGACCAGGTTCCCAGTTTTTGATAACCGGCGCATACTTTTCAAAGGTGTGGTTCATGATCCCGTAACCGCCAGTGGAAGATAGAAATTCAGTCGAGTAGCCGATTAAGCCACGAGAAGGTGCCAGGAAAGTGAGGCGAGTTTGCCCGTTGCCTTCATTTTCCATGTTCTGCATTTCGCCTTTACGTTGGCTCATCGCATCGATAACCGTACCGGTATATTGTTCCGGCGTATCGATCTGCACGTTTTCAAACGGTTCCATCATCACGCCATCGATATCGCGATAGATAACTTCTGGCCGGCCGAGTTGAAGCTCGAAACCTTCACGCCGCATTTCTTCAACCAAAATGGACAGATGCAGTTCCCCACGACCGGAAACCATCCAGGCACCGGCCTGATCGGTATCGTCAACACGTAACGAAACATCAGTCTGCAGCTGGGATTTCAAACGTTCTTCCAATTTACGCGCGGTGACATTTTTACCTTCGCGACCAGCAAACGGGCTATCATTGGCCACAAACATCATTTGCAGCGTCGGTTCGTCAATCCGCAAAATCGGTAACGCTTCCGGTGTGTCGGCAGCCGTCACGGTTTCACCGACAAAGATGTCATCCATCCCGGAAACGGCAATCAGATCACCGGCTTTGGCGGAATTGATTTCAGTCCGGGTTAACCCGAAGAAACCAAATAATTTCGTCACGCGGAAGTTCTTTTGCGAACCATCCAATTTCATAACGGTAACATTGTCGCCGATTTTAATCTTGCCGCGGAAAATCCGGCCAATACCGATTCGGCCGACATAATCGTTATAATCCAGCATGGCCACCTGGAATTGCAACGGTTCGTCACTATTATCGATTGGCGCAGGAATTGTTTTGATAATGGTATCAAAAAGCGGGTTCATCGTGTGCTTTTGCGTTGACAGGTCGGAATCCATACTGGAAGTCCCGTTAACGGCGGAAGCATAGACCACAGGAAATTCCAACTGCGCATCATCGGCACCTAATTCGATGAACAATTCAAGTACTTCGTCGACGACTTCTTCTGGACGAGCACCCGGACGGTCAACCTTGTTGATAACTACGATTGGCGTCAAATGCTGTTCAAGCGCCTTCTTCAAAACAAAGCGCGTTTGCGGCATCGGGCCCTCAAAGGCGTCGACAACCAGCAAAACCCCGTCAACCATCTTCATAACCCGTTCTACTTCACCGCCAAAGTCGGCATGTCCTGGGGTATCAAGAATGTTGATCGTTGTATCGCCATACTTCACCGCCGTGTTTTTACTCAGGATGGTGATACCACGTTCCTTTTCAATGGCGTTGGTATCCATCGCCCGATCTTGTAATTGAATGTGTTGATCAAGTGTATCCGATTGTTTAAGCATCTCGTTAACCAAAGTTGTCTTACCATGGTCAACGTGGGCAATGATCGCAATATTGCGAATATCGTCACGTGTTTTCACGTTTCTACTTCCTTTCTGCTGGCACTACAGGCCGCTTACCACATTAAAAAAGTGCCAGCAACTGACACAGTTATACGATTTTGAATTATAACACACTCTACCCAATCTGTCTGGATTTTCTGAAAAGTGAATTGCTTCACGCAGCCATTTTAGCTGAATTTTCGTAAAAGAACCGCTGTTAGGCTAATAAATAGACGAAAAACCGGCGTCTCCATTAATCGCCGGTCATCGTTGCTCGTTTGTGAGCGCTACTTATTGTGGCTTGAAATCACTTGCCAGCCATCATTGTAAGAATCGTGTGATGCGCTTGCGGTGTGGCAGCCACAACGACGCCTGGTTGACGCAGATCAATCGGTGAACCATCTTCGCGACTGAATTGAACACCCAGACCCTTTGTAATCGCCATGCCGGCCGCCACATCCCAAGGCTGCAAATATGAAACGTAGCCAAGTTGTCGGCCTAACGCGATTTCGATAAACTCCATGCCAGCACTGCCACTCATTCTCGGCCCGGAACTTGCCAACGCAATATCACCTAAATGTAGCCGATTCTTGATCGTCATTGGACCGGTCACACCCAACAACCCGTCTTTCAGTTGCAAATCCGGTAATTTTGTCAATGTTCGTCCCGCAAACGTAACAGGGATTTCCGGTCCGCCACTAAGCACCTCATTACGCATGACGTCCATAATTGCCCCGACAACCGGTTGTCCGTCACGATAAACACCAATCATGATCGCGAAATGAGCCTGCTGTTTGACAAAATTCATCGTACCGTCAATCGGATCGACAAAAAAGACCAATCCGTTGAGATCCGTATCATCATGGGCATGGCCTTCCTCGCCGATAATCCGTGCTGTCGGATACTCGGCTTTGATGTGATCAATTAGAAATTGCTGGTTAGCTTTATCGACATTGGTGACCAAATCATTGCGATTACTTTTACGCGCGACATCTAATGGTTTCGCCATTTCCGCTAAAATTTGCTTTCGACTTTCCGCAAACCAGCTGATCAGGGTCTGCCGTAGTTTTTCTGGATCTTGCGTCATACTTAACTCACCTTCACCTTAATCTTTTGGCTCACACCTTGGCGCGCCATCTGTACAACAGTATACATGGAATAGCCGGACAGTGCTTCAAACTCCCGATCCAGTTGACGTTCAGTGCCTTTATCTGGCACCACCTGTTTGAATCCACGGTAGGCTGCCAACAGGTTATCCCGATCGACGCCATGCTCATACGCATCTTCAATGAGTGCAAAGAAAGTCGTCACTTTAATTTTTTCGTCAGTTGTCCAGTCAAGGTCTAGTGGATAGCTGTAATTAGGTTTCATTTTTATCTGCTCCTTGTTCGATTGCTTCGATTTCGGCTTGAACAGCTTGAATTGCTGTGCTCAAAGCCGCCTCTTCATCATCGGACCCCGCAACTGTCGCCAGTGTGACCACGCCACGTTCGTCCAACAAAATCGGTGAGCTGTCAACTTGTCCGGTTTCATCGTCAGAATCTCGCAGATGTGCGAATGTCCCAATGAGCTTTTCGCCAGCAAACGCAGCCAGAATCGGTTCTACAAGCCGACCCACCAAAACGGTCAAGGCGCTTGCCAAAAAGGCATGAACAGCCGAAGCCGCTTCGGTAAAAACGGCTTGGTCATCATTTAGTAACCGCAATATTGGCGTTGCCCCGACATAGGCCCGACTCCAGATCAATACCGGTGATTGGCTGGTGCCAACGACATAAGCCGTTACTTGTTTGGCCGGGACAGCCAGTCGATCCGCTAAGAATTGTTCAAAGCGCCACGTCGCACCGAAAGTCCCTAATCCGACAACCTGCCGTTTATTCAGCCCGGAGAACCGCTGGGCAAAATAAGTGAAGCGTTCATCATGCGTCATCGCCACGACAACCCGACCCGTAAAGCCTGCTGCCATCGCTGAATTCAGAACCTTACGAATTGAGGCAATGTTGGTCGCCACAAAGTTTTCATCATCCGGCGTTCCGGTATCAGTTAGAATCAACACATCCGCCGTTTTGAGAACTTTCGGGGTTACCTTGATAAACGTATTGTGGCAAATTTGACTCAGTGCCGTCAAACCGGCGACATCCACCAATGCCGCATCCGGCTCGTAGCAACCAATTTCCAGATCAAGTGGTGACGCAATTAACGTTTGCAAAAGTGCTTGTGTACTACAACTGGCTCCGTGAACGACGACTCTTTGCATGAAACCCCTTCCCCTCAGTTGCGTTACCTATATTCTAGCGGAAGCGCAATCTTAAGACAAAATTAAAAAGGACTTTAGGTGCAATTGTTAACTAACTGAAATATTAACGCCTTCTCATATGAAAATACCGTTGTTATCTTCAGGCTGGTGGTCATAACTTGCCCTGAATTTTCAAAGTTAGCAAGATTAGTCTTTTAAAAAAGAAAAAAAGTGTGCACAAAAAAAGACACTGGTGAAAATCCAGTGTCTGCTTAGTGATCCTAGAAATTGTGACCCGAAACTAAAACTAATTCTGACAATGACCGATCCAGCTGCTAAATATTGATTGGTAAGCCTAATGCAACTTCGGCATCGTCCATGATCGTTTCGCTTAAGGTCGGATGCGGGTGAATGGTCAGCGCCAAATCCTCGACGTTCAGACCGCCTTCGACAGCCACAGTCAGCTCGGAAATCAAATCACTGGCGCCGGCGCCGGCTACCTGACCACCAATAACCGTGCCGTCTTCATTGGTGACAAGACGGACAAAGCCTTCTGTTTGGGCCAAACTCAAGGCGCGGCCATTAGCAGCGAATGGGAACTTGCTTGCCTTGGCTTTGATGCCCTTGGCTTTGGCTTCTGCAAGCGTCATGCCAGTCGTTGCAAGCTCAGGATCTGTGAAACAAACAGCCGGCATTGCTTTATAGTCAACCGCACTCGCTTTGCCGCTGATCGCTTCAGCAGCTACCTTACCTTCGTAGCTCGCCTTATGGGCTAACGCTGCACCCGGAACAACATCGCCAATTGCGTAGATGTTTGGTTTGTTAGTGCGGCCTTGCGCATCAACCTTGATCAAACCGCGATCAGTCGTTTCAATGCCGACAATGTCCAGTCCTAAATCATCCGTATTTGGCCGACGTCCGACAGTGACCATGACATAGTCAGCGGCCAGCGTCTGTTCTTTGCCATCAGCGGTATAAGTGACCTTGACACCGTTACCGGTATCTTCAGCTTCTTTGGCCATCGCATTCGTGATAACCGTGACACCGCGCTTCTTAAAGGAGTTCAATACCAACTGAACCATATCCTTTTCAAAGTTCGGCAGAATCGAACTGGTCCCTTCAAGGATCGTGACATGTGCACCTAAGTTTGCATAAGCGCTTGCCAATTCAGAACCGATGTAGCCACCACCGATAACAACGAATTCTTTTGGAACCTCTGGTAAATTCAAGCCACCGGTCGAATCAAGAATTCGTTTACCGAATTTAAAGCCCTTAATTTCAATCGGCCGACTGCCGGTTGCGATAATCAAGTTTTTGAAAGTGTACGTTTGGGCTGAATCCTTTTGCATGACCCGTAAACTATGATCATCCTTTAAGAAAGCAGTACCCATGATTGAATCAATCTTGTGCTTCTTGAACAACATTGAAACACCGCTGGTTAAGGTGTGAACAACCTTATTTTGCTTCCAGTCCTGTGTCTTCTTAAAGTCAAGATCCGCACCTTTAGCGTTAATGCCGAATGTGCTGGCGTCCAAAGCATCTTGATAACGATGCCCAGCATTAATCAACGCTTTTGATGGAATACAGCCAACATTCAAACAAACACCGCCGATGAAAGTACTTTCGATCACGGTAACTTTCTGGCCCATTTCAGCAGCCCGAATGGCAGCAACATAGCCGCCGGGGCCGGAGCCAATCACAACAGTATCCAAATCGATTGCAAAATCGCCTACAACCATACTTATCCCTCCATCAACAGCAGATCAGGATCTGCCAACAATTTGTCCATCAGATTCAATGCTGTTTGCGCCAGCGCACCATCAATTAGACGGTGATCATAACTCAAACTCAGCTTCAGCAGATTACCGACAACAATTTCGTTATCAGCATTGACGTATGGTTCCTTGGCAATTTTACCAACACCAAGAATTGCAACTTCCGGCTGATTAATAACCGGTGTGAACCAGCCGCCGCCAATTGATCCGACATTACTGATGGTCATGGAACCGCCACGCATTTCATCTGGCTTCAATTTGCTGTCATAGGCTTTCTGCGCATTGTCACTGATCTCTTTGGCAATTTCAAACATACTCTTCGCATCGGCGTTCTTGATAACCGGCACATACAAGCCATGATCCGTGTTGGTTGCAATCCCGATGTTGAAGTAATGCTTGTAGACAATTTCATCGGTGGTATCGTCAATAGACGCATTAAATTCAGGATACTCACGCAAGACGGTGACCAGTGCCTTGACGATGTATGGCAAGAAGGTCAGCTTAATGCCTTTATCAGCCGCATACTGCTTGTATTTCTTACGATGAGCCATCAACTTAGAAACTTCGACTTCATCAAAGCTCGTGACATGTGGGCTCCGCTGCTTGGATGACAGCATTGCCTTCGCAATTGCCTTACGCGTTGGGGTCATCTTTTCACGTGTCTCAAGTTCGGCTTCGCTGCCGCTTGAAACATATGGTGCAACAGGTTGCGGCTTTGGTGCTGCCGGTGCTGCTTGAGCCGGAGCAGACTTAGCTGCCGCTTGCGCTGGTTGTGCCGGAGCTGCTGCTGAAGTTGAACCGCCTGCCTTAAACGCATCAACGTCAGCTTTGGTAATGCGGCCGTGCTTACCGGTTGCAGGCACTTGCGAAATATCAACGCCTTGTTCACGCGCGTATTGCCGAACAGAAGGCATTGCCAAAATTTCGCGATTTGGATCTGTTATTGCCGGTACGGCACCTGCCGCCGGGCTTGGTGCAGAAGCAGTCTCTGCCCCAGCAGTACTCGTTGCCGGTGTAGCTGCCGGTTCACCGGCAACTGGCGTATCGTTATGGCCCGGAGCATCAATATCAACCAAGGCGTCGCCAACAGATGCCGTTTCCCCTTCAGGAACCAGAATCTTGACAACTGTTCCGGTAACCGGAGATGGAATTTCTTCGACACTCTTATCGCTTTGAACTTCAAGAAGGGTGTCATCCTCCTTGATTTCATCGCCAGCCTTCACGTCCCACTTGACAATTTCACCTTCTGCCAAGCCTTCGCCTAATTCCGGAAGCTTAAACTGATATACCGACTTAGCTGCGGCCGGTGCAGGTGCAGCCGGTGCAGCGGTTGAAGCTGCTGGTGCTGCCGACTGTGCAGGCGCGCCTGAGCCATCATCGATTTCAACCAACAAATCACCGACCGAAGCTGTTTCGCCTTCCGGTACTAAAATTTTTAAAATTTTCCCGGATACTGGCGACGGAATTTCTTCGACACTTTTATCACTCTGAACTTCAAGAAGGGTGTCATCCTCCTTGATTTCATCACCAGGTTTAACGTCCCACTTGACGATTTCACCTTCTGCCAAACCTTCGCCAAGTTCTGGCAGTTTGAATTCAAAAGCCATGTTGGCACCTCTTCTCTCTAGAAATTAACGGTTTCCCGAACTTTAGCTTCAATATCCTTGGCATTTGGCAGCCAAATATTTTCGGCTTGACCAAATGGGAACGGCGTATCAGGAGCCGCAACCCGACCGATCGGTGCCTCAAGTGACAGAATTGCCCGTTCAGAAATTTCACTGATAACGTTGGCGGCAACACCGGCCATCCGCTGGGCTTCCTGAACGACCACTGCCTTATGCGTTTTCTTAACCGATGCAATGATGGTCTCAACATCAAGCGGGGCAATAGTTCGTAGATCAACAATTTCTGCATTGATGCCATCTTTGGCTAGATTATCAGCCGCCTTGAGCGCTTCACGAACCATCGCACCATAAGTGATGATCGACACGTCGGTTCCTTCACGCGTTACCGCTGCCTTATCCAGCGGCACCGTGTAAGTCCCTTCTGGAACATCCTGACGGAACGACCGGTAAAGTTTCATGTGTTCAAGGAATAACACTGGGTCATTGCTGCGAATGGAACTAATCAGCAAACCTTTAGCATCATATGGGTTGCTTGGAATAACAACCCGCATGCCCGGGAACTGGGCGATCAAGCCTTCAAAGTTATCACTGTGCATTTCCGGTGTATGAACCCCACCGCCAAATGGTGCCCGAATGGTAATCGGCATGGACCGCGTACCACCCATCCGATACCGCATCCGCGACATCTGACCGCCAATACTATCCATGGTTTCAAAAACGAACCCAAAGAACTGGATTTCCGGAATCGGCCGCCAGCCGGTTAATGCCAATCCAATGGCCAAACCACTAATGCCTGACTCGGCAAGTGGCGTATCAAAGACACGATCCTCACCGTGTTTAGCCTGCAAGCCATCCGTTGCCCGGAAGACCCCACCGTTTTTACCAACATCTTCGCCGAATACCAAGGTTTTAGGGTCGTTCGCCAACTCAACATCAAGCGCATCAGTGATGGCTTGGATCATTGTTTTTTGTGCCATGGTTACTTCGACTCCTTTCCTTGAAATTCTGCCAGTTGTTCCGCCACATTCTGAGGTGACTCTTCATAGGTATCTTTCAGGAACCGCGATACCGTTTGCTGTGGTGCCTTATCGGCTTCGTTAATGGCATTCTTAATATCGTCTTTAACCTTTTCGATCAAGGCGTCTTCCTTGTCCTTGTCCCAGAGACCTTTATCGGTTAGGAAGTTACGCATTCGAATCAACGGATCACGTTTCTGCCACAATTCATCGGTTTCCTTTGAACGGTAGCGTGTCGGATCATCGCCTGACAACGTATGCGGACCATACCGATAAGTCAGTGTTTCAATCAAAACCGGACCATTGCCGGCCGCAGCCCAAGCTCTGGCTTCCTTGGTAACTTCATAAACGGCCAGTGCGTCCATACCGTCAACCTGCACGCCGGGAACCCCGGCAGCCACTGCTTTTTGAGCCAGCGTCTTGGCCGCCGTCTGATTGGCACGCGGAACGGAAATCGCGAAGCCGTTGTCTTGAACGATGAAGAGTGCTGGTGCTTTAAAGTGTCCGGCAAAGTTAACGCCTTCATAGAAATCCCCCTGTGACGTACCACCATCACCGGTATACGTAAAGGCGACTTCATCGCTGCCATTTTTCTTCAAGCCAAGCGCAACACCAGCAGTCTGCACATACTGCGCACCAATAATGATTTGTGGTGGCAGTGCATGAAAATCTTCTGGATATTCGTTACCTGCGACATGACCACGCGACCACAAAAATGCCTTGTCCAGTGGCAGGCCATGTTGGATCAGCTGCGGTAAATCACGGTAGGCTGGCAGCAGCCAATCTTCTTTTTTCATTGCCGCATGACTGCCAATCATGCTGGCCTCTTCGCCTGCACTCGGCGCATAAAATCCTAAACGTCCTTGCCGGTTTAGCGCTGTTGCCCGTTGATCAAGCACCCGTTGCCAAACCATCTTGGACATCAAATCAACCAACTGATCATCACTGAGATCGGGCATGATATCAGGATTGACGACTTTGCCAACCTCATCCAGAATCTGGATCGTCGGCTTAAAATCGGCATCTTGATTGTCTAGCAGTCGTTTAAAATCAACTGCAGCATGCTGTTTTGCCATAATCAGAACCTCTTTCCATTCCTGTAGTTATTAACCCAGGAAAACTGTACTAATGAAAATCTTTACAAACAAAGCGTAACATTGCAAAATTGTCGTTGCAAGCGTTTTATTTCAAGGTACACAAGAAGTACTTTTTACGAAAAAAAGCCGCCCGTTATGTCATTGTCAGACTATAACAGGCGGCCCCTTTTATTAAGACACAAAAAAAGCACGTCGTTTCACAATCGCGTGCCTCTTCATCATCAAAACATTGTCCGTGCATCACGAGACCGGATCTTGGTTGTGCCAGAAATCACTGGTTTTACTGTGATGTTTCATGGCGCCAACCAAGGTGGCGTGGCGTGCAAAATCCATATCCAGCTGAATTTGCACTGCACGATTTATTTGTTTGCTTTTGAACAATTCTGCAGGGAGAATTGATACAGTCATGCGAGCCACACAGCAAATCTGTTTCAACGCAAGTGTTATAGCGGTAACCGCACTCATTACAAGTGAAGTTGACGCTAGATTTGTGGATTGATTCGCAAGCTGCATTAACGCACGGTCCAGTAGACCATTATGCCAAACTGCAGTCACCGTTGCTTGGGCGTCGGTTGCCATCACGGCACCAGCCACGCCCATTCCTGCAGGCACCTGCTGATTCAACAAAACCAGCATCCCGGCCATGTCACTTGGCAAGGTTGCGTGCACTTCAGGAGACAATGCAACATCAACAGGCAGTTTTTCTCCCGCTGTCAGCATCAAAACGTCGCCAACGACAAGGTCTTGCGCCTGAACCTGACGAACCAGTCCTTCACGCACGACCAACACTGATTGTTGGGGATTACTTTGATGCCGAGTCAACGCTGTGATCAAATAAACAACCACAGCAATCAAAAAACCAAGCAGTATCGCAATAATAGCAGTTAAAAGCCAGCTGTGACTGACAAAGCTAATTAGGCTGCTCACACCAGCCAGTACCGCCAGCAAAGGCAAAAAGAGTTTTGTCTTGCTGATCGAATTCTGGTGGGGTGTCACTGCTTTTTGAGCCCTTTGCGCTTCATAGCGTGTCAGGCCGCTTGATATCATCATCAACATCGACAAACTCCTTTCCGTATATCCCGAAAAGAGCCGCGATGCTGCCAAATCCATTAATTTCACTTAAGAGATCGTAGCGGCAGCATAATGGGCCTTCCGGGATCCGCTAAATCGCTGCTACTACCGCTACTCTTTGAAGATTGTTCCATTATGCTCACCACCTTTTCTACTTTCCCTCAGATAAAAAAACTGCACGCCGATTGAGGACGTGCAGAAATAGCATCCCAATCGTTTAGTTTTAGCACTATACGCCTAGAAGCGAGCTTCAGTTGCGTTAGCGTAAGCCTTAATGGGCAAACGCAGTTGACTCAATTGGCATCTCTCGATGTTTCTGAGCAGCAACATTGTTCGTATAGGAGCCTCACCTAACGGAAAGCACCGTATTTATTTACCGTAATCTATAGTAGCCGATGAAAAGAGGGATGTCAACAATAACACGCACCCTCTTCCACAATTGTGCCGACCGCAATGAAAATTCAGCTGTTTTAATGAATCAAAACAGCATTTGGATCGATTGAGAAGGGATGTTCCTTATTGATGTGGTCGTAAAACAAAACACCATTCAAGTGGTCAATCTCGTGCTGACACACAATGGCAGGATAGTTCTTAAGGCGGACTTTTTTATGTTCTCCGGCCTCGTTTTGATAAGCAATCGTGATGCGATCGGCGCGTACGACATAACCGGGAATATCTTTATCAACAGACAAGCAGCCTTCACCTTCAGCAAGAGCAGCGTGCTGTACGCTGTTGCTGATGATCCGCGGATTGATCAAAACTTCCTTGAAAAGGATTTCGTTATTTTCTCCGGGCACGAGAACCGCAGCCATCGCTTTGCTCTGGCCGACTTGCGGTGCTGCCAAACCAACGCCGGGGCGCAAATGGTATTTTTCGTTTTGCTCTTCATCTTGACTAATCACCAGATAGGCCATCATGTCGTGAGCCAATTTTTTGTCTTCATCAGAAAGAGGAAACGTTACTGGCTTAGCTCTTTCACGCAAAACTTTAGCGCCGTCACGAGTGATATCCTTCATTAAATACAAGATCCGTACCTCCGTTCATTTCTTTTACTAGATTAGCACACCGCTGCAAGTGTGAAAAGCAAAGCATGAAAGAACCCTTAGAAATCGGAGCATAAGTGACCCCAGGCAATTATTGCCGTCCCCCACGTTCCAGTTAGTTTTGGTAAGCATTTGAAATGTTGATTGTGTTACAGCAAAATTACACCTCACCCAGCCAACCAGAGGAACCAAATCATTAGGTATCGCGAATCACCCTTACATCTGGTGCACCCAGACCATCATTTCTCCTGGGGTTCGATTCGCCCATGCAAAGTACGGGATGAAAGTAAGCTGCTTCTTATGTGTCAGCGTGGTTGCTGGTGTACCGTAGAGGTTGCCAATCGGCGTGGCGGCGTCCGTGTGCAGGGCCGTCGTGGTAATCTTCACTATCGGCACCGCAAAGGTTTGATCATCGGGGGTGACGGTGAACGCCGGGGTTACCGGCAGGGTATTGGCCTGGAGCTGACAGCCATTATCTGCTTGTTCTAGCGTGTAGACCACCGGCCCGCGCTGGATGGCAGTTTTGCCCACATCGTCCTTAACTCGGGGGTCGGCGTGGACCATTTGCACGCTCATGTCTAGCGTGACTGCGATCTGCGTTGTACCCGACCAATTTCTCTTAATCCTCAGGTAGCCTTGATCCAGTTCCACAGCCAGCGGTTGACCATTGACGGTCACCGCGTAATGATCACGACTCCAAGCAGGAATTCGAATTGCCACAGTCGTTTTCACCGTTTTCTTTGCCGTGATGGCAAACTGCACATTACCAGACCAGGGAAAATTACCGGTCTGCTCAATGGTTAGCCCGTTATCGAAAGTGGTCTCATTGCCGATGAACTGATCCGCATAAATAGCATCCTCCGTCACGGTGTAGATGTACTGATCTACCGACGCCACCAGTCGGGCGAGGTTCGGCGGGCAGCAAGCGCAGCCAAACCAAGCGGCACGCTGCACTTTAACATGGGACTTCATGGGATCTTCCTTGCTGGCCTTGGGATCCACTTCCAAAGGATTCACATAGAAGAAATGCTTTCCATCCAGGGACATGCCCGAAATCGTACCATTGTATAGTTCCCGCTCCAACACATCACCATAATCGGCATCCTGGTAAGTATCCCGCATCTGCTTAGCAAAGAAGGACATCGCACAAGAAGCACAGGTCTCGGCATAGGCTGTGTCGTTGGGCAAATCGTAATCGAAGGTGAAGGCTTCGCCCTTGGGTGCAGACGAGCCCACGCCGCCGGTAATATACATCTGCCGGCGGGTAACGTCCTTCCATAGACGCTGGCTGGCAGCAAAGAGACTTTCATCCCCGGTCTGCCGAGCCACGTGGGCCATACCGGTGAGCAGATAGACCATCCGGACGGCGTGGCCCTCCACACTGGTCATTTCTCGAACAGGCACGTCATTTTGGAAGTAAGATGGTTCTGGATCCGACTGGCTGGCATCGCTATAGTAGGGGTCCTCAATCTTCTTAGCTTGAACGTTCTTAAGCTGTTCCTCGAAGAAATTATTAGGCCGGGTGCCTCGCTGGTCGATCATGTACTTTGCCACCCGGGTGTACTTGACGTCGCCGGTTTCGTCGGCCAGTTTGGCCAGCGCCAACTCAATTTCCGGGTGCCCGGGATAACCGTGCATCTTTTTATCTTCGGGTCCAAAGTTGGCATCGATGCAGTCACCCATTTTCTTGGCGATGTCCAATGCCTTCCGATAATGTGTCGTCTGATAGTAGGCAACCCCGGCTTCAATGTAATGGCCCATGACGTACAGCTCATGGCTCAGGGACACGTGGGTAAATTTATGCTCCGGCGCTTCAATCTGAATGTATGTGTCTAGATACCCATCCGGCTCCTGAGCCTGGCTAATGATGTCGATGACGTTGTTGGCGATACCTTCTAATCTCTTGTCCGGTGCATATCGAAGAGTATACGCCACGGCTTCCAACCATTTGTAGACGTCGGAATCTTGGAACCAGAAACCATAAAAGTGTCCCTTGGCCAAACCGGCAGCGATTTTTAGGTTCTCGACAGCATGGCTCTTTTTCACGGCGTCGTATGCCCCAGCGTTTTCTTTCTCAATTGTGATGGCCTTGTCGTCGTTAATGACTGACCACTGGTAAGGAATCAGCTTGTCTTTGACGATGGTCCTGTACTTGGTCCAGAACGGATCTGTGACTTTGATGTTCTCGATTTTCATATGTACATTTCCTCCTATAATTTCAACACATCTGTACATCTTGTACGACAAAGGCAGTATTCAAAAAAAGCGCTTAATTTTCTGTACGCTTAATGGCCATGTTGTTGTTCCCATTTTCTCTGGTTCGTGTTGTTACTTATTATCTTAGTGCGGAACCCGCTCGATGTTAAAAAGTATAATGGCGTTAAAGAAGAACCGATCCAAGACTATTTTTCAGCCTTGAATCGGTTCCTTTCATTTTTGAAGTTTCTGGGGAGTTGGAAATTTTACCTTCGCACATGCTTTCTTTTAGCTATAAGTTATGGTCCAGCCTTTTAACCGCTTGGTCCCTGCAAAGGATGATTTTCGCAACAACAATGACTGTGTACTGCACCTTCTACATCATTCTCTCACGCCACGCGATTGACATCACGGACATACTCAATGGTTGCTTGGTTGGTGATGAACGCGACATCGACATGCAATTGGCCGTCCAATACAAAAAAATCGGTAATCACAAAAGGCGGCAATGCAGGATCCGAACTTGCAATGTCCAATTCTTCGGCTGCGTTCTGCAAAGCTTTTTCAAGGGGCTGCTGTTTGAGGGTTTTTGTTTGCAACGGTAATTGATATGAAAATGCCATGATGCCATGTCCCCATATGTCTGCCATCGGTTTTGACACCAACGGCTTAGCGACGGGAAAGTTCAGTGTCTGTAAAGCTGCCGCCATTGTTTGATCTGTTAATCGTTGGCTGTGATGGAGTAATATTTGAATGGCTTTGTTGCGCCGCCAGCGTTTCCTAAATGCTAAGAGAATTGCCACGACAACCAGTAACAGGACGACTAAAAACCATGCTATGACGTCCACCCCCTTCTAGAGAACACTTTTGTTTCTTCTATCATTATTATACCTAAAACCAGTCGCAACTCGCTAATCCGACAAAAACATTTGGCAGTCATCGCCGTTAATCTAAAATTCTGAAAAGTGCTGACTCATTTTTTAACTCGCAATCGTGAGTGTTAACGCGGAAGTTGACGTGTAAAAGTGGTAATGGTAATCGCTAAAATCCGCTACGCACCGTCCAATCCTGCTGTTCAACATGTAACTGCCCTCTTCAAAATGCGTTCTCTGTTCATTCCTTCTTGATTATGCTAAACTATTGCTAGCTGTTGTATTCACAACAAATCGATCGGTCATAAAGGTTTTAGGAGTTGTGGCAAGAAATGAACCACAGCAAGGGTGCTTTGTTGCCATTTTGCGGTTCAAGCGGTGCGAAATATCGGCCATTTCAAGGAGATCGACCATGTTTTTTTATGGTTCGTTATCTCGGTGGTGTGTCCCTTTTTTCGGAAGCCATTTTGTCACACTTCCTTTCTTTTTGTACCACGGAAGGAGTCCAATCATGATCTACAAAGTCTTATATCAAAAAGACAAGGTCCAAAATCCGCGGCGGGAAACAACCCAGACGCTTTACCTCGAGGCGCCATCTGCGGTTGAAGCGCGTGCACTTGTAGAAGCGAACACGCCTTACAACATTGAATTTATCCAGGAACTCTCCGGAAATTTCCTGGAGTATGAGGAAAAGTCAGCCAACTTTAAGCTGACCACCTTCTAATCATATGAAATTAAATATTAAAAATAACGAAACCGCTGTCTTTGCTGTCGGCGGTTTAGGTGAAATCGGGAAGAACATGTACGGGGTTCAATTCCAAGATGAAATCATCGTCATCGATGCGGGGATCAAATTTCCTGAAGATGATCTGCTTGGGATTGATTATGTCATTTCCGATTATTCCTATTTAGTTCAGAACAAAGACAAGATCAAGGCTTTGGTCATTACCCATGGCCACGAAGATCATATCGGCGGTATTCCCTACTTCCTTAAGCAGGTTCCAAACGTCCCGATTTATGCTGGGCCGTTAGCAGCTGCCTTGATTCGCGGCAAGCTGGAGGAACACGGCTTGTTACGCACAACAAAGCTGACGGAGATCAATGAAGACACCGTTTTAAAGTTTAAAAAACTGAGTGTTGAATTTTTCCGCACCACCCACAGTATCCCGGATACATTGGGTATTGCCGTCCACACGCCACAGGGAATTGTCATTCAGACCGGTGACTTTAAGTTTGATCTGACGCCGGTTGGTGACCAACCTTCACCGAATTTTCAAAAAATGTGTCGTTTCGCCGAAGAAGGCGTCCTAGTCTTAATGTCTGATTCGACCAATGCCGAGATCCCGACGTTTACCAAATCAGAGCGCTTTGTCGGTAAGTCGATTCGCCATATTTTTGATCGAATTGATGGGCGCATTATCTTCGCGACATTTGCGTCCAACATCTCGCGAATTGCCCAGGCTGCTGATGCCGCCATGGCACATGGCCGCAAGATTGCGGTCTTTGGCCGTTCGATGGAAACCGCGATGGTCAATGGCCGTGAGCTAGGTTATCTGAACATCCCGGACGATGTTTTAATTGACGCCCACCAGTTGAATTCACTGCCTGCCGATAAGGTTATGATTCTGTGCACGGGTTCGCAAGGTGAACCAATGGCTGCGTTGAGCCGGATTGCGAATGGTACCCATCGCCAAATCAGCATTCAGCCCGGTGACACGGTAATCTTCTCCAGTAATCCGATTCCGGGCAACACAGTCAGCGTTAACCACGTGATTAACCAGCTGAGCGAAGCCGGTGCCGAAGTGATTCATGGCAAAGTCAACAACGTCCATACTTCCGGCCACGGTGGTCAAGAAGATCAGAAATTGATGTTGCGCCTGATCAAACCGAAATTCTTCATGGCCTGCCATGGTGAATATCGGATGCAAAAGATTCACTGTGAACTTGCCCAACAATGCGGGGTTCCGGAAAAGAATTGCTTCATCATGGAAAATGGTGACGTATTGGCGCTCACGGAAAAAAGTGCGCGGATCGCGGGCCACTTCCCTGCTGGCGACGTTTACATCGATGGCAGCGGCGTTGGCGACATCGGCAATGCGGTTATCCGCGATCGCCGCATGTTGTCAGAAGAAGGTTTGGTCGTCGTAGTCGCAACCATCAACATGCAGAAGCAAGCTGTTTTGGCTGGCCCGGATTTGCTCTCACGCGGGTTCATCTACATGCGTGAATCAGGTGAATTAATCAACCAAGCACAACGGCGGGTTTATCGCACGATCAAATCCACTTTTTCCAATAATGAAAAAGTAACCGAGGCAAGTTTAAAAGACGCGATTATCAGTAACTTGCAGGAATTTCTGTTCGATAAAACCGAACGACATCCAGTTATTTTGCCGATGTTGATTTTACTTTAAAGCCGACTTGTCAAAAACAATCGTTGTTCAAAATGTCGATCATGGCCGTACTGCCGCATTGTTGCCGGCAGTACGGTATTTTTTTTGGCTTCTGGAGAGGACGTCATTGCATTGTTTTTCTTCAGTTTTTCGGTATAATTGATTGCGTGTCTGATTAGGAGGAAAGTTGATGGCGGCTGTTTTTTATTATCTTATCTATAACCCGGCGGCTGGTGGCGGTGCGGCCATCCCGATTTTTAAACAGGTTAAGGCCGTCTTGGATCAGCGCCAGTTGCCTTACGCGATCAAAACCTCGCGTTATCCTGGCCATACCAACGTTATTACCAAACAGATCGGTAACTTCAACACGCATGAACATCCGGTTTTGTTGGTGATCGGCGGCGATGGCACGTTGAATCAGGCTATCAATGGATTAATCGGCACTCGTCAACATGATATCCCGGTTGCCTATGTACCAGCCGGATCGGGCAATGACTTCGCGCGGGGCATCGGTATGTCAGAGGACCCGATGCATGCGCTAGAACAGATTCTGCAAGCCTCTAAACCGGTTACAATTGATATCGGTCGCTACCACGAACGAACTCGCGATGAATCCGGTTATTTTGTCAACAATATCGGCATTGGGTTTGATGCAGCCGTCGTCAATGCCGCCAATCACAGCGACAGTAAGCAACTGTTAAACAAATTCCACCTCGGCAAGTTAACCTACTTATTCCATGTTCTCGGCATGTTACTGACCCGCCGCCCTTTTCCAGTGGCAGTTTATGAAAAAGGTGTCCGCCATTTTTTTCACCATGCTTATATTTGTACCACCACGAATATTCCTTACTTCGGCGGCGGCATCCGGCTTTACAAACCCGCCGATCCGACTGATGGCCAGTTAGACCTAGTGATCGTGGAATGGTTCAATATCGTCTCCTGGGCCTTGGCGATGCTACAATTGCTGCGCGGCAAAACACCGACCAGCAAAGCCGTTCACCTTTTTCATGCGAATAAACTAACGGTCGAGACCAGCTCCCTGGAATTCGGCCAGATGGATGGTGAAGAGATGGGAACGCGACCATTTGAAATAGACTTTTCGGTAGCCAGCCAACGCTTTTGGATTGACCGCAGTATTTAAATGAATGACAAAAAGGCACCGCAGTTTGTGAAATTTCACAAACTGCGGTGCCTTTTCACGCTATTCAGTGTTCGTATTGATCAGCGTGCGCTAAACCGGTTACTTAAATTGTGCTACCAAAATCCAATCAGAAATAATCCGAAAAGTAAGGCTCTTCCATTGGCACGGCATTTTCCAACAATTTAATGGCGTGTTTACTTGCCGAAAGCCGTTCGATTTGAGCCAAATAAGAAGGCCGCCGATAACTCATGAGCATGGTTGTCAGTGTCTGAATGTCAGTCGTAATGGCTTCACCAACCGGCCGATCGGTAATGTGCACCTGCTGATTTTCATCCCAATAAACCCCAAAGGTGCCGTTGTTCCATGGCGCTAACGGATCACTCACAATAAAGTGGAATGGTTCCGTTGTCTCGGTTGCAAACGGGTATTGTGCCAAGAAGGCTTTGACATCCACAATCCGCGCCATGAAGTAAGGTTTAATGGTTTGATAGATATCCCCGTCATCCAAGAGAAAATGCAACGGCTCATTTTTGTAAATGTTGCCTTTAACATGCGTCACCATCGAAAAATGGGCACTGATGAAGTTCCACAACCCGACGCGGGCTTCCTGATTGGTGTAGATCATTTCCTTCACATGAAAAACTTCGTCCGCAATCCAATACAGAACATAGCCTTGAGGTTGATCGTCGGCATCATAGTACACACCTGCAGTCCGTTCTTCTTCATTTTCCCAGCGCCAGTACTCGTCCCAGTTTAACTGGTTGCGGATCATGGCACCGTGATTTTTCATGGCGAAACGGTTGTATGTCTCAATCACGTCAGGATCATCAATTTCCAAACGTTCAACGTGGCCAGGAACATTAACCTGTTTCGGCAGCTGGGTATCTTTGACGTCAAACGTGAGATGATCCGACATGATCTCCCAGCCTTTTTTGCGATAAAACGGAATGCTGTAGGGATACAGATACGAAATCCATTGTTTGTGGCTGCGCATATGCTCCAAGCCCAACTTAACTAAATCGTGCATCAGTCCATGACCCGCGTATTCCGGATAAGTCCCGACGCCGGTTAGTCCGGCCATTTGATACAACGTCCCATGAATGTTCACCGTGCAAGGATAAATAGCAAGCGAGCTAACAAGCTCATCTTTATGGAACCACCCCAGCACATCTGATTTTTCCAAAACCGGACGCTTGGCCCGCTCCAACTCGCCTTCTTCATAGCCGGATTGTTCTAAGTCTTTTTGCGTAACCTGAAACACATAAGTCAAAAGATCATTGAACTGCTCAAGATCCTTAGGCGTCACTGGCTTAATGACCAGTGACTTGCGTATGTTGTCCTCCATACAAAATTAATTCTCCTTCGTCATAAACATTTGCGGGGTTATACCATCCATTCCAATCATCGGATCAATTTTCTGTGAGGCTGCTAATGCCGGCGTTAACTGGTGCGGCGCCGTTTTGGCAGGCCTAACTTCATTATCCGAGTCGGAACCATTTGTGTCAATTTGCGTGGGTTCTTGCGGCAACGCTGGTTGTGGTACCGTAGCTTCTTCGACAGCCGTTTGCGATCCTTCGATGTCAAACACCTGCTGCAACCGCTGAACCAACCCAGTATGCCGATTCACTGCCACTTCACCAACCGCCGTTTCAAAAGCTGCAAGTTCACCCACCAAAATCAGAAATGACTTTGCTCGGGTAATGGCGGTATAAAGCAAGTTTCGCCGCAACATTCGCCGACTTTGCAAGGTTAGCGGCAAAATCACCATCGGGAATTCGCTCCCTTGAGCTTTGTGGATCGACGTCGCATAGGCCAGCGTGATTTTGCTAAAATCGCTACGCTTATACGTGATCTCATTGCCGTCAAAGTCAATCGTCAGCTCATCGGTTTTGCTGGGTGCTTCTTTGGCTAACGTGATCCCGACAATCTGGCCGATTTCGCCATTAAACACATTCTGGTTAGGATCATTGACCAGCTGCAGGATTTTATCACCGATTCGATACTCGGTGTCGCCAAAATGAACGGTTTTGGTCCGCGCGCTGCGTTTAGGATTCAAAATATTCTGCAACATTGGGTTGAGGCGATCAATTCCCGCGGTTCCGCGATACATTGGTGCTAACACCTGAATGTCGGCGATCGAAAATTGCTTGACGGCCGCCCGCTTCACAACTTGACCTACGACCTCCGGCACTTGGTTGGGCGCGCATGCCAAAAAACTGCGATCCACTTGTGGTTGCGTGAAATCGTCAGGAAGTTTGCCGGCGTTCACCGCATGGGCTAACGGAATGATCGAACTATCGGCGTCTTGGCGATGAATATGGGTTAATGCGGCTTGGGGCAATGCACCGCTGCGTAAAAGATCCGCAAAAACCTGTCCCGGACCGACGCTAGGAAGCTGATCCTTATCTCCCACTAGCACAATCTGCATGCCAGGATGAAGCGCGGTCAACAGCGTGCGAAATAAATACGTATCGACCATCGACATTTCGTCAATAATCAACAGCCCGTCCGGCAGATCATTAGGCGCAAAATCCTGCGTATCCACACCTAGTCCCAATAACCGATGAATGGTACTGGCCGGTAATTGCGTCGTCTCGCTAATTCGCTTAGCTGCACGGCCAGTCGGCGCTGCCAGCATGATTGGAAATGGATCATCCGAGTTATACTGATTGGCATCTAACGAAAGATCATGTAGTCGCGCATAAGTGCGGACGATCCCATCTGTCACGGTCGTTTTTCCGGTACCAGGACCGCCCGTCAATAGAAAAATCGGGGATCGCAACGCCGTCACAATTGCTTTTTTTTGGACATCATCGTAGGCAATGCCGGTGTCTGCCTGTACTTCGGCTAACGTTTTTTCAATATCTGGCAGCTCAGGTTCTTCAGCCTTCGCGCCTGCTTCGGCTAATCCCTTCAACTGACGAGCAATCTGCCACTCCGAATCATAGAGCCGTTTAGGAAAGATCCGTTTGTCCTCAGCGACCAGCTCATTATCTTTAGCAAGGGTCACAATGGCCTGACCAACGTCATCTGGCTTAACGGCAATATTCCGTGCCCGCTCTAACAAATCAAGTGTCTGGGTAACGAGCGTGCGCAGTTCGACAAAAGTGTCCCCTTCGCCATCGGTCAGGCGTTGCAACGTGTCCATGACGGCTCCGCCGAGACGCAATTGCGAATCCGGTGCGATATTCAATTTGGCGGCAATTTGATCCGCACGGGTAAACCCGATGCCGGCAATATCATTGATGAGTTGATATGGATTTTGCTTAATCACTTCAAGCGCGTCATTTTGGTATTGCTGATAAATCCGCCCCGCCATGTTACTGGTGAAGCCGTAATCATTCAGTCCGATGATGACGCGTTCCATGCCTTGATTCGTCTTAAGATTGTCAACCAGCATTTTTCGCTTTGCAGCGGTGATGCCAAGTCCTTCAAGCGATGCCGGATCATCGAGAATCTGATTAATCGCATCTACCCCAAGCTTACCAATGATCTTCTCGGCAGTTTTTGGCCCGATACCCGGAAACTTATCCGAACTGAGGTAATTGATCAAACCGGTTTTGTTGGTTGGCTGATCAACATGATAATTATCTGCTTGAAACTGTTGACCATACTTGGGATGGTCGATTACGTGACCGGTAAACGTGTAAGTTTCGTCTTCTTTGATATCACCAAACGTGCCGGTCACGACAATGTCCGGCTCGGTCCAGGTGATCGTCGTGGCGGTAATGTCAATCAGGAGAATTTTAAAAAAATTCGTCGGATTCTGAAAGAAAATGCTTTTGACCCGGCCGGTGACACTATCCTCATGCCTGTCCATCGTGACCCTCCTGCAGCTTTAAAAACCGGTTGATGTCGGCGACCGCGCTGGCCTTTTGATCATAGCCCTTTGGATCGAGTCGCTTGGCTTCATCCAGATAATGACTACCATCTTTGCCAGCGGCACTTAACGCCATGCCATAAGTAAACAGAATTTGCGGTTGTTTGGCGTCAAGCAATGGCTTCAAAATGTCCGCTGCCGCGTCAAATGCCTGCGCTGCCAACAACAAATCAGCTGCAAGCAAAGCCGCGTCGGTTTGTTTAGGTGCCAATTCGTGGGCGGTGAGAGCAAATGCGAGGGCTTTTTTGGTTTGACCTGCCTGTTGATAACTCAACGCCAACATGTAAGTGGCATCGTTTTTGAGGTGCTTGTCCTTGCGACATTTGGCAAACCAGGCTGCTGCGGCTGGATAATCCGCCTGTGCATAGGCAAATAAGCCGGCTGTATATTGGAGTTCAATATCAGTCGGGAAAAGGTTGCGCGCTTTGGCGAGCAGTTCACCCGCCTGGTCCAAGGCCTTCAAGCTGATGAGCATTGTTGCCAACATGGCATAGCGCTTAGGATCTTTCGGCGCAGCATCAATGGCTTTGACGGCTGCACGTATGGCCTCTTCGTGTTTTCCTTGATTAAATGCGGTTAAAATATCTGAATCCATAACAACCTCTTTACTCATATCGTGGTCATGCTGTCCCAAAAATCAAATGGTGTCGGTTGGTTTTGGGGGTTCCGGTAAAAAGCCGGTCTCGTTCCAGTCGATTAATTTAAACGGCAGGCTTGGTCCATCTGCCTGTAAAATCGTCACGCTGCTGTTTGTAAGGCCACCGTCTTTGCGAATCTCGGCTAATGGCGTCCCCAGCAAGCTCTGAATGACTGCAGCCAACGCGGCGCCATGACTGACGTACAACAAATTAGCCTCACCGCTCCGATCCATCGCAACTGTTGCAACGATGGCCGGAATGGCGCGATTGATCAGCTGGGAAAACGACTCGCCATGAATTTTTCGCGGGTCATAAGCAGCCGGTTCATGGCGAAAAGCATGGAGCTCTGCCGGAAAATGCTTGGCAACATCACTGAACGTCATGCCTTCCATTTTTCCTAGGTTAAATTCCCGCAACGCTGGCATAACCGTTAACGGAATTGTTTCATCCAAATCTTTGATTAAAGTCTGCGCCGTCACCCGCGCACGTTTAAGCGGACTCACATAGGCGTGGGCAAAATGCATACCACGCAAATAGTCGGCCAATGCCTTGATTTGCTCAAAACTTTCCGGAAGCAACGGGGAGTCCCCATTTGCGCCTTGATAACGTCCTTGATTATTCCATTCGGTTTTGCCATGGCGTACAAAATATAATTTGGTCACAAGCCGCTCTCCTTTTACGTCTTAACCTTTTCATTATCAGTATTTTCGCCATAAATATCAAGCACACTCAGGGATGGATCAAAACTGACAAGTGGTACCTATAACGCTTTCGCCGGCGCAGGAGTCGGCTCACGCTCAAAAAAAATCAGCCCTAGAGACGACAAGCATCTCCAAGGCTGAAGCTTTTGTAATCGGTCATTATTTGTTACTAAACGTACTGTAACTCATTCGTGTGGGCATAAGCTGCATCAATGGTGCCGCCGCCTAAGCACTCGTCGCCGTCATAAAAGACAACGGCCTGACCGGGAGTGATGGCACGAACCGGCTCGTCAAAATCAACCGTGGCTGTACCGTCCGCATGATAGTGAATCGTAACGCCCGTGTCACGCTGACGATAGCGGAACTTTGCTGTCATGTGGGTGCCTTCTGCAGGCGCCTCTCCGGTTGTCCAGTTAAGGTTTGACGCACTGAGACTCGTGGCCATCAAGGCAGGATTATCAAAACCTTGGCCCACGTAAAGGATATTCTTGTCTAAATCTTTGCCAACAACAAACCAAGGCTCAGAATTTTGCGAATTGCCGCCGATGCCAAGGCCTTGACGCTGACCGATCGTATAATACATCAGCCCGTCATGGGTGCCCATCTCGACACCATCAACGGTCATCATTTTACCGGGCTGCGCTGGCAGATAGGTACTTAGAAACTGCTTGAAGTTCCGCTCACCGATAAAGCAAATACCGGTCGAATCCTTCTTTTTCGCTGTAGCAAGTCCCGCAGCAGCCGCAATCTTACGTACTTCCGGCTTCTGCAGGTGGCCAATCGGAAACATCGACTTCTTAAGCTGATCCTGGGAAAGCTGACTCAAGAAATATGTCTGGTCTTTATTACCATCAGCCCCACGCAACATGTGAGTCACGCCATCCTCATCGGTCTTCACTTGCGCATAATGGCCCATCGCAATGTAGTCCGCATTTAACTGCTCAGCATAGTCCAAAAATGCCTTGAACTTAATTTCCTTGTTGCACATAACATCGGGATTCGGTGTCCGGCCGGCTTTATATTCGTCTAGGAAATACTGAAAAACCCGGTCCCAGTACTCTTTTTCGAAATTGATCGAGTAATAAGGGATCCCGATTTCACTTGCTACCTTAGCAACGTCCTCGTAATCCGTGGTCGCCGTACAAACACCATTTTCATCGGTGTCGTCCCAATTTTTCATGAAGACACCGACAACATCATATCCCTGTTGCTTCAGCAAAAGCGCCGTGACACTGGAGTCAACGCCGCCAGACATGCCGACAACAACCCGGGTGTTGGAATTGTCCAAAACAATCACCATCATTTCATCAGATTCTGGAGATATCCGATTTGAAGGTCGAATTCCAGTAAGTGTTATTATAGCAGGCCACAAAAAGATAGCAAGCACAGCTCTGTACAAGCCTTTTCCGACTTTTGGGTTAAAGTGGACCAAGTTTTTTAAATCGACTAGACGTGCTGTGACGGTTAAGCGGCGCCGATTACCCTGCTTCTGGCATTATGCCCGCCGTTCCGGGGCTTCGTTATATTGTCGCAATGCCTGGCCGGTTCGGGATTGCTTGACCTGCATGCTAGCTTCCGGGGTTCCGGCGTATAAAATCCGCCCACCATAAATGCCGGCATCAGGACCCATATCAATTAACCAATCGGCCTGACTGATGACTTGCAGATTGTGTTCGACAATGATCAGTGAATTTCCGGCGTCCACCAAATCGTCAAACAAGCGCAACAATTTGGTGATGTCCTGTAAGTGGAGGCCGGCTGTCGGTTCATCTAGTAGGTAAACTTCGCCCGTGCGATTTAATTCAACCGCCAGCTTGAGACGCTGCTTTTCCCCACCTGACAACGTGGTCAGCGGCTGGCCGAGTGTTAAGTAATCAAGCCCCACCCGCGCCATATTCCGTAGCGGCTTGGCAATCTCACTTGTTTCAGCGAAAAAGGTTTGCGCCTTAGCAATCGGCATTTGTAACACGTCGGCAATATTTTGCCCGTGATAGGTGTAACTCAGTGCCTGATCGTTATAACGCCGCCCGTGGCACTGTTCGCAGACGGAGACAACCGGATCCATGAAGGCCATGTTCGTGATCGTCACCCCTTTACCTTTGCAGCGTGGGCAAGCGCCGCTGCCGTTGTAGCTAAACCAACTGCTGCCTACATGGTTCGCGTGGGCAAAAACTTTGCGAATCGGGTCCAGAATTTTCAGGTAAGTTGCCGGCGTTGAGCGAATGTTGGCACCGATGTCGGCCTGTGCCAGGTCAATATATGGCACCGTCAAATGATCGCGTAATGCGCTGACCAGCGTACTTTTACCTGAGCCAGCAACTCCGGAAATCACGGTTTCGATGCCCAAGGGAATGACGGCATGGACATCTTTCAAGTTGTGCCGCTTAATGTGAGGCAGATCAAGCGTCGTCTTGGCTGGCCGCGGTTGACGAAACGTCAGTCGCTGTTTAAGCAGACGGCCAGTCAACGCTTGGCTAGCCAGCAACTGTGGATAAGTGCCGGTGAACGTGATATGGCCACCGGTTGTGCCGGCACCGGGACCGACTTCGACAATGTAATCACCTAATGCAATTAACGCCGGATTGTGTTCGACAATCAAAATCGTATTACCTTTTTGCTTTAACCGCACCAGTGCCCGCTTAATCAATTCGATGTCATGCGGATGGAGGCCGACGCTTGGCTCATCAAGAATATAAACCATGTCGACCAAGGCGCTGGTCAGAAACTTAGCGATTTTGATGCGCTGGGTCTCGCCACCTGAAAGTGTTTCTGTCGGCCGATCCAACGAAAGGTAACCTAACCCGATATCAATTAAAGCATCGATTTTCCGCAACAGTTCGCGAATCACATCTTGCGCCAATGGGACCTGAATTTTCTTCAAAAACTCCCGCACATTGACCAGATCCATTTTTAATACCTGCGCAATGTTGGTCTGATTGATGAGGCAGGTCAACACTTCCGGACGCAGGCGGGTGCCATGGCATGCAGGACAGGGCTTGCGCGTCACGATTTCGGCAAGTGCCGCTTTGTGGTGCTCCGCTTCTTTTTTGCCAATAATCGATCGCTTGATGCGCGGCACAACCCCTTCATACAGAGCCGTTCGCGGCCACTTGGCAGGTGCATGCTCGAGTGTCTGTTGCGGCGCGTACAGCAATAGTTTCATTTCTTCCGGCGTATAATCCCGCAACGGCTTATCATTGTCAAACAGCCCACTATAGGCATAGCGCCGCCACCGCCAAGTATCGGGCCCAAAACTGACGAACGTGATGGCGCCTTCGTTTAACGATTTGTTCGGATCGATCAACTTTTTAACATCAATATCATCGACATAGCCGAGTCCCTGACACGTTTGGCACATCCCCTGCGGTAGATTGAATGAAAAAGTGTCCGAATAGCCGATAAAGGGTTTGCCGATTCGGGAAAACAGCAGCCGTAAAAGTGAATAAATCCCGGTATAGGTAGCTAGGGTTGACCGGGCATTTTTCCCGATTCGTTTTTGCTCGACCACGATGGCGACAGGCAAATGGTCAATTGAGCCCACATCAGGTTGGCCATACTTGGGCAGATATTGCTGGGTAAAGCTGGGAAAGGTTTCATTGAGTTCCCGCCGCGATTCAGCCGCGATGGTATCAAAGACCAACGACGACTTGCCTGACCCAGAACGGCCGACGAAAACGGAAATCGCGTACTTTGGAACTTTAATATTCACATGTTGCAGATTATTCTGATTGGCGTTATGCACTTCGATAAAACCGTGCTCGAACATCCAGCGTCCCCCTAACCATTCGTGTGCTTGCTGACGCGCGTTCACCACAACGCGCCGGCTTACGCTAAAAAATTCTTAATAATACCAGCTTAGCACTTTTACTTTTCAAGTATGACCCCATCACGGCGAATCAATCGTTCATGCTCAAAGAAAAAAGCAGCAATCTCCTCACACACAAGAAGATTACTGCTAGTTTCAAACCCGATTACTTAGGCTCAATAACGCCGCGTTCAATTAAATTGTTAACCCAGTACTGATACTGTTCAACATTTTCTTTGGTGCGGTCGTTTTTAAAAATGTTAATCGCCTTTAAGCCGTTCCCAGTGGTTACATCAAGTTGAAACTTGTCCAAGTTCTTAGCTACCGTCATTTTCAGCTTATTCGCCGTCGTATACGGTGAGTTAGGATCCAGAGACCGTTGCAACTGAAAATTGCCATTCTTGGTCTGAACAAAGCCAAGATCAATCAACGTGAACCGTTTCAACTCTGAACCAATTCGATAAGTCTTAGGATCGCCTTGCGCAGATCCTGTGGGTGCTAATGCCATTGTGAAACATCCTCCTCATGAACACGCTTTACTATCATTAAGTTTAGCATATCATGAGGCTACTGTGCGGCTTGTTTAACGGTCAGCCGTTGGACAATCGGCAACAGCGTATCAATGAAGGCCTGAATGTCTTCCTGAGTGGTTTGTGCCCCAAATGAAAGGCGAATCGATTCACCTAACCGCGGGCTGTCCGCACCAAACATTGCGGTCAAGACATGTGATGGCTCCAGCGACCCAGCCGTGCAGGCAGATCCGCCTGAAACAGCCACACCAGCCAAATCGAGGTTGGTTTGTAAGGCATAGGTGGAAATGCCCTTCAGCCACAAGTTGAAGACGTGATTAACGTTATCAGGTCTGATGTCGCCATTAATTGCGTAAGGAATATCGGCATCATCTAAGGCGTTCATGATTTGTTTCTTGAAGCCAAGATATTTGGTCTGGCGCTTTGCCTTTTCTTCAGAAGTGATCAGCTCAACGGCCGTTGCAAAACCGGCAATACCGGCAATGTTTTCGGTGCCTGCACGGCGTTTGAGTTCCTGCTCGCCGCCTTTTAGCAACGATGGAAATTGCACTTTGGGATCGCGATATAAGAAGCCGATCCCCTTTGGTCCGTTGATTTTGTGCGCGGACACACTCAACATATCAATGTGCTGGGTTTTGACATCAATATCCAGTAATCCATACGCTTGAGTGGCATCGGTGTGGAACCAGGCTTGATGATCCACCAGCCGTTCGCCGATTTCAGTGATTGGCATGCGGCTACCGACCTCGTTGTTGCCCATCATGATCGTGACCAGAATCGTGTCATCATCCAAGGCTGCGTCAAAATCCGCCAACAGAATCCGCCCATTTTCGTCAACCGGCAGATAGGTGACCCGAAAGCCCTCTTTTTCCAGGGCCTTCAGTGGCTGCAAGACTGAAGGATGTTCAATCGCAGTTGTAATGATGTGCTTCCCCAAAGCAGCGCGGGCATGCGCCGTCTGGGTAATGGCCGTATTGTTGCTTTCGGTGGCGCCACTGGTGATGACCATCTCGCCGGGCTGGGCATGAATTGAATCGGCCAGAATTTTTCGACTTTTGTCCATTACGGTATGTGCTTCCCGTCCAAACCAGTGAGTCGAGCTCGCGTTACCAAAGTCATGCTGCATTTGATCCGTCATCGTCTGAATAACTTCAGGTGCCATTGGCGTTGTTGCGGCATTATCAAGATAAATATGTTGCATAAAAAAATCAGCTCCTAATCATGCTGAGATGCCTGTAAATGGGCAAAGAACTGCAACAACATTGCGGCACTTTGCTCACCTGCTTTAATCACAAACTTGTCAAAATCAACCCCGGATTGCTCATCGGCCACGTCACTCATGGCGCGAATCACGACAAATGGGGTGTGGAACTCTTTGGCAACTTGGCCGACTGCCGCACCTTCCATTTCACTGGCAAGTGCCTGCGGATAGGTTTTCAAAATACGGGCAATAGCTTCTTTCCCGTTAATAAATTGGTCCCCTGATACAATCAAGCCTACTTTGGGCGTCAAACCAGTTGCCGCAGCCGCTGTTTGAATTTGCGTCACATAAGACATACCTGCTTCAAAAATCTGCGGCTGTTGCGGAAGTTGCCCCGGCAAGTAGCCAAAGGCCGTAGCATCCACATCATGATAAGCCACGCCACTGGAAATAACCACATCACCGATCGCCAGCCCGTGGCCAATCCCACCGGCACTACCGGTATTAATGACAACGTCAGGTTTATAAGTCGCCAACAGCAATGCCGCTGTCATCGCGGCTTGCACCTTGCCGATGCCGGATTGTACCAAAATCACATCGACATCGCCAATCTTGCCTTCAAAATAATGTTGACTGGCAATAACCGTCTCTTTTTGCTGGGTTTGCCGCGCCAACAACGTGCGAATTTCCTCTTCCATCGCACAAATCACACCGACTTTAATCAAAAAATCCCCTCGTTTTCTCTATTAATTATGACGCTATTTTTACGCCTCGTAGGTTCGATACATCCCTTAGCCAAAATAAAGAACCAAAAAGACAATCACAATCAACCCAAAGACAATGCCGATCGCCCAATTCAGCCGCTTCTTGAGGCTATTCACTTTACGAAATGTGATTTCATCAAAACGTGCCGCCTTAACCTCTGGCTTGTCGCGCGTCTGCCGGGCGTATTCTTTTTCCACTTCAACCCGTTTGGCTTCGCGATCACGAGCTTCTTGCTTCTTTTTCTTCTGGGCTTCACGGTAGGCTTTACGCGTGTTAACTTCTGCCATGCTGTTCCTCCTGCTGCTGCCAATAAAACAAGGCTAACAACGTCTTACTGTCACAAATTCGGCCATCATCGACTGCTTGTTGGGCTTCATCAAAGGTTAGCCAATGACTGTTCACAAATTCATCGGCATCTTGCGGCAGGCGCTGATCAGCGGGGGTCAATTCGCGAGCCAAAAAAAGTGCCATGGTCGCATCCGAAAAGCCAAGTGATTGAAAATAACTGGCAAGCGGCTGCCAATTCAACGCTTTTAAACCGGTTTCTTCATTTAATTCGCGTTGGGCAGCAGCCAGTGGCATCTCGCCTTGGTGGATCTTACCTGCTGGAATTTCCAGCGTTGCCTGGCCAACAGTTGACCGGAATTGACTGACAAACATGGCTTGGTGTCTTCTCAACGCCAAAATGCCCGCAGCCGGCTGTGCACGCACGATTTCCCGCTTAGCTGTCTGATCATCGGCCAGTTTAACCGTCAGTTCATCTACTGCTACCAATTCACCCGTAAATACCCGTTGTTGTGCAATCGGTTTTTCCTCCATCGCAGCCGCCTCCTCGTCCTATTTAGTCACAAGTACCAAGCCGTCAATCAACGAATCGTTAACCGACTCAAAACGTTGCCAAACACCACTTTTATGAAAGATCATGTCATCAGCTTACACCAGCAAACGATGCAATGCTTGATCTTAACAAAAAATTTGCGAATATCCAACTTCCGGCTGATAGTCAACCTATAGGACTGTGCTAAACTAAACTCAAACGAAAGAGGAAGTGATCTCGTGGCCACAAGCAAACGTATTCGCATTTGGCGAATCATACTCTGGGCCGCCATGGGTGCGGTATTAGGTGCCTTATCCGGGCGTTGGGCAATCGCTGTTTTTGTCGGCGTTGTGTTTGCCTTCGCTCGCTTTATCGGTGAACTAAGCCGACCGAAGCCAAAATCCACCAGTCTGCCAAGTTTGGATCCAAAAATGGCTGAACACTATGCGGCTTCCGGATTAAGTGATGAAGAAATCAAACTTTTTAGAAAGACCATGGCTGAACTTGCCGATCAAATTCGGACCATTGAAGCATTGACCAAAGAGGTGCCAAAGCTTCGTGCGCTCACACTTAATACCGATTTGATCGATTTGCTGCACGCTTATTTCGAGGCACTGGTGCAAGCTCCGCAGCGGCTGACAGACGCCGGCACCTTTGTCTATCAACAGGTCCCGAATCTGTTGGATCTAATGCAGAAATATGCCCAAATCACACACCATGAAGTCAAAACGGCTGACACCTACGAAACGTTAGATAAGGCCTTTGAAACGATGACCGGGATGGCGGGTAAGATCCGCACCGATTATCAAACCTTCATTAAAGATGACTTGGATGACCTGGATAGCGATGTCCGCCTTGCCAAGAAACATCTTGATCCTAATAAGATGCATGAAACGGAGTGACCAACGTGAGCGACGATAAACAAACAAATTTGACCGATGACCTATTAGCGGATCCCTTCAGCACCTCATCCGGCGCAAGCGATACCGCGCCCAAAATCTCCGAGGCAGCAACAGCCAAGCCGAAACTGACCCCGGAACAGGAAGCCAAAGCGCAGGACTTGGCCAGCAAAATTGATGTCACTAAAGGCGAAACTGTCTTAAACTACGGTGCCGATGCCCAAAAGCAGCTTGGGGTCTTCTCTCAAAACATGCTGACGAAGGTGCAAAGCCAAGACACCGGTGCCGTTGGTGACGCTTTAACCAGCCTGATGACGCGTCTAAATGAAGCCAATCCTGACGAACTCAAAGCAGAAAATAACAATATTTTCCGCAAAATTTTTGGCCGTGTCAAGCGATCTATTTATGAAATCACCGCAAAGTACCAAAAAATCGGTGCTCAAATCGACACGATTGCCAACCGGCTCGAAACATCACAACAGGGTTTGTTAAACGACAACAAGCTTTTAGACGAGCTTTATGACCAAAACAAGGCGTATTTTGATGCCTTGAATATTTACATTGAAGCGGCGAACCTGAAGCTGGCCGAATTAAATGATAAAACGATCCCTGAAGCAGCCAAGGCCGCCGAAGCAGCTAATGACCAAATGGCGATTCAGCAAGTCAACGATCTGCGGCAGTTCGCCAGCCGTTTGGAAAAACGGGCGTATGATCTGCAATTAGCGCGGCAAATTACCATTCAGCAAGCGCCGCAGATTCGCTTGATCCAAAACACCAATCAGGCGCTGGCAGAAAAAATCCAAGCCAGTGTCAACACTGCCATTCCTCTATGGAAAAACCAGGTGGCTATCGCCCTCACCCTTTTGCGTCAAAAAAATGCGGTCACCGCACAGCGTCAAGTTTCGGAAACAACCAACGATTTGCTGAAGAAGAACAGTGAGATGCTGAAGATCAGTTCGATTGAAACCGCCAAAGAAAATGAACGCGGCGTTGTCGATATCGAGACGCTGACGCAGACACAAAACGATCTGATCGATACCTTGAAACAGACTTTGCAAATTCAGCAAGATGGCCGCGTCAAGCGTCAGAATGCCGAAAAACAGCTTGTACAAATGGAAGGCGAACTTAAGCAACAATTGCTAAATTATACCCACGGCGATATGAATGGTCAAAATCCTAAAGACGTCACGCCGCATGTTTAACGAGCCTAAGCTTCCAGTTAAACTTTGAATAATGTCAAAAGCCCGCGATCTTCGTCATCGCGGACTTTTTTTGACTCACTTCCAGCGGATCCTCAGTGACGTCGCCTTCCCAGATTAAGCATCGGCAACATCACGAATTTGCCACATCCGATAACCTGTCAATGCCAAGGCTAAGAGGCACAAACCGGTCGCGACCCAAAAGGATACATGCATCCCTGCGATAAAGACATCAGGACGACCGTTTAAATAAGTCGTTACCTTCCGCCCGGCGGTGTGACTCATCGAGGAGAACAAAACTGTCGTCGCCGTCGAAATGCCGACAACCATACCTAAGTTACGGGCCAAAGCATTCAAGCCGCCTGCAATCCCGAGATCCTGCGGCGCGACACTCGACATCACGACCGTATTATTCGGCGCCTGGAACAGGCCATTACCAAACCCGACTAAGCCAATCATCAATGCCACGAAAACAAATGACGTCTGCAAATTGAATAACGCATAGCCGACTTGGCTGCCCACGATGAACAACAACCCCACCATGGTAATCCGGTAAGGTCCGATGCGATCGGCAATTGAACCAGCCACCGGCGCCACAATCACCTGGACAATCGGGAAAATCATCAGTAGATAGCCAGCTTTTTCCGGTGATAAGCCGCGCGCATTTTGTAAATAAAATGGCGAGATCACATTAAAGAAGAAGTTCGTCACAAAAATAAAGAAAGCCGATAACAAACTTAACGTAAACGCGCTATTCCGAAATAACTTAAAGCTGACTAACGGATCGGTTTTATGATTTTCAATCCGAACAAAGACAGCCAATGCGATCAAGGCGATGACGAACAGTGCAAGAATCACCGGATCTGTAAAGCCACGTTCCTGACCCAGGAAAATACCCATGAACAAGGTCAGAATAAACCCTAAAAAGCTAATGAAGCCTGACCAGTCAATCGGAACCCGCTTGCTGGGTAAATCCTTCGGTAAAACAATCGATCCGAGAATCAACGCCACAATGCCAATCGGAATATTGATCCAAAAAATGTAGCCCCACGGCAGTTGACCCAGAATCAACCCGCCAATCCCGGGTCCGGCAATTGCGCCAATAGAAACAAACGACCCAATGAGACCCAAGGCTCGCCCGCGTTCATTCATTGGAAAGATTTCGGTCACGATCCCGTTGTTATTAGCCATCGTCATGGATGCGCCCGTTGCCTGCACAATTCGTGCCGCCAACAACAACGCCAAACTATTGTTAAACCCGGCAAAAAGAGAACCGATGAGAAACAGCACCATCCCGATACGAAATACTTTGATCTTGCCAATCGAATCGCCTAATTTTCCGAAAAATAAAAGCAATCCACAGATCATCATCAGATAAATGGATACAACCCACTCGGCCTGATTCATCGGAATTTTCAAATCTCGACTCATCACCGGCAACGCAATATTGACAATAGACCCGTCCAGCGTCGACATGATGGTAAACATCCCGATGGCCGTGATGATCCACCACCGGTTTTTCTGGACTTTTTGGTTATCAATGTAATTTTTCACATTTTCCGCTCCTTCTAAAACGCCTAGCTGTACCATTATACGCCGAATCTTGTTACTTTTTCAAAGGAACCTACACCTTATTTACAAAAGCAAAACGCATTCTTTACATCAAAGTGGCGAAGTCTTTACACTCATTCTTTATCCTTAAGTTATTCAAGTATTGGAGGGAAAAGTAATGAAGCATTCGAAGTTGTTAGTCGGTTTGACCGTGGCCTTAACTGCCACTTTGGTATTAACGGGTTGCGGGTCGAAATCCGCCAGCAGTTCAAGCTCGGCAAGCTCGGCACCAGCGAAGCAAAGTAAAATCCTTGCCGTTGGGTCCACAGCCCTGCAGCCGCTTGTTGAGCAGGCCGCTAAGCAATATCAAACCGACAATCCTAAGGCCGAAATCACCGTTCAAGGCGGCGGTTCCGGTGCCGGATTAAGTCAGGTGGCGGCTGGATCAGTCACCATCGGCAATTCAGACATTTTCGCTCAGGAAAAGAAAGACTTGAAGGCCAGCGACCTGGTTGATCATCAGGTCGCGGTAGTTGCCATTGCCCCAGTTGTTAACAAAGATGCCGGTGTTAAGAACATTACAACCCAGCAGCTGGTCGATATCTTCCAAGGCAAGATCACCAACTGGAAAGACGTTGGCGGTAAAGATCAACAAATTGTTTTGATTAATCGTGCGCAAGGTTCCGGTACCCGTGCCACCTTTGAACAGTTCGGTATCAAGACCGACAAAGTCAAGACCAGTCAGGAACAGGATTCAAGCGGTACCGTTTATCAGATGGTTTCCTCAACGCCCGGTGCGATTAGCTATCTAGCCTTCTCGGCAATTAAAGATGGCGTCCAAAAGCTCGCACTGGACAAGGTGCAACCAACTGACAAAAATGTGACGACCAACACCTGGAAGATCTGGGCTTACGAGCACATGTACACCAAGGGTAAGCCTAACGCATCAACCGCTGCATTCATCAACTACATTCAATCAAAGAATGTTCAAAAGACGCTGGTTCCTAAGCTGGGTTACATCCCCATCACCAAAATGACCGTTGCCCGCACGTACGACGGCAAAATCGAAGAAGTCAACAAGTAACCTGCTCCATATTTCTAGCATATAAATAGGCTGTATACAAAAACCGCGATCAACTGTGATCACGGTTTTTTATCATGCCGATTCTTTTAATTGAATGATTGTGGCACCTTTATATCTGCCAGTTCATTGATCGTCTGAATGATCCGCCTCATGATGAACCGTCACATTGGCAGCCTGAGGACCACGGGGACCTTCAACGATAACAAAGTCAACCAGTTCGCCCGGCGTCAGACTTTTAAACCCGGGTTCATTAATCGCCGAGAAATGAACGAAAATATCCGGCTGCCCATCGGCTTCGATAAAACCGTAGCCTTTGTCGACATTGAAATTCTTAACTCGTCCTTGCATCCTGTCACCTGCTTATTTATCAAAACCGTTTGCGACAGCCTCAGGGTAATTGGCTTCAACGATGGCGGCACAGCGACTGCACAATTCAGGTAATTTTGGATCAGTCCCAATGTCAGTGCGAACCATCCGGCAACGTGGGCATACTTCCCCTTTAGCGTGGGTCACAACCACTGCCATATCTTCGAACTGTTCGGCATCTGCCGGCGCTTTGGCATCGCTTGGCGCAACTTCAAAGTGACTGGTGATCAACAGTTGCATCACGTTCGCTTCAACATCATCCAACATGTCACGAACCGGTCCGGATGGATACACCGTAACGGCTGCTTCCATGGACTTGCCGATCACCTTGTTGTCCCGCGCAACTTCAAGCGCCTTTTGCACTTCGGAACGGAAATCCATGAATGCTGACCAGATGTCGAGTAACTGATCCTCGTCGTCAAAATGCGTAACGTCCGGCATGTCAGACAAGGCAGCGTAAGCAGTATCCTGTTTCAGATACGGCCAAACTTCTTCCGCTGTATGCGGCAAAATCGGCGTCAGCAACTTCGTCAGATCTAGCAAAGCGGTATACATCACTGTCTGCATGCTCCGCCGCTTAGGATCGTTTTGGGCCTCGATATAAACCACATCCTTGGCAACATCGAGATAAAAGGCACTCAGATCGTTAACCAGGAAACTGCTAATGGTTTTTTCAACCGTGGCAAAATCATAGACATCATAGGCCGCCTTGACCTTAGCAATGACCTGATTCAGACGAACCATGAGATAGCGATCAACGGAGCCGAGGTCGTCATAAGCAATGGCATCCTTTTGCGGATCAAAGTCACCGGTATTAGCCACCATAAACCGCAACGTATTGCGAATTTTACGATAAGCCTCAGACGTCTGGGCAAAATTGTCAACCGAAACCCGGACATCAGACGAGGAGTCCACGGTTGCGACCCACAGCCGAATGATCTCGGCGCCAAATTGCTTTTCAATTGTGGCAGGCACAATGGTATTGCCTAGACTTTTACTCATTTTCCGACCCTTGCCATCAAGCGTGAAGCCTTGAGACAGGATGCCACGATATGGGGCGACACCGGTTGCGGCAACACTGGTAATCAAGCTGGAGTTAAACCAACCACGATACTGGTCGGATCCTTCCAGGTACAGATCAGCCGGGAAACTCAATTCCGGACGCTGAGCCAAGACTGCCTGATGTGATGAACCTGAGTCAAACCAGACATCCATGATATCTTTTTCTTTGGTGAATTGACCATGCGGGCTATGCGGGTTCGTGTACCCTTCCGGCAAAAGATCCTTAGCCTCGCGTTCAAACCAGACATTGGAGCCATATTTGCCAAATAAGTCGGCGACATGGTTAATGGTTTCTTCTTCGATAATCGGTTCGCCGTCTTCAGCGTAGAAAATCGGGAGCGGAACCCCCCATGCACGTTGGCGGGAAATGACCCAGTCACCACGATCACGAATCATATTGTACAGACGGGTCTTACCCCAACTAGGCTTAAAGTCGACTGTATCAATCGCCTTCAAAATCTGATCACGGAAAGCTTCAATTGAGGCAAACCATTGCGTTGTGGCTCGGAAAATGACCGGCTTTTTGGTACGCCAATCATGCGGGTAACTATGGGTGAAGAAATCCAGTTTCAACAGTGCGCCCTTTTCAGTTAAGGCTTTGGTGATGAGCTTATTGGCATCATCATAAAAGACCCCTTCAAATCCCGGCGCATTTTCGTTCATGTAGCCCTTGGCGTCAACGACCGAAATCACGGGCAAGCCATATTTCATGCCGACTTTGTAGTCATCTTCCCCATGTCCAGGAGCGGTATGAACCAGGCCGGTCCCGGCATCAAGCGTGACATGGTCAGCTTCCATAACCAAGCTTGTACGATCATACAGAGGATGCTTGGCCGTCATTTTGTCCATGGCCGTGCCTTTGAAAGTTTTGAGAATCTTAGGCTGATCCCAGCCAATTTCTTCAGCCACCTGATCAAGCAGTTCGGCTGCCACAACATACTTGTGGTCGCCAACTTGAACCTGAACGTAATCAAACTTCGGATTAACCGCAATGCCGTAGTTAGCCGGAATGGTCCAAGGCGTGGTGGTCCAGATAACCAGCGATGTATCCTGATCCAACAAGCCCTTGCCATCAACTACCGGAAACGCAACATAAATCGACGGTGATTT
Organism: Lacticaseibacillus huelsenbergensis; assembly: GCF_029726355.1. NCBI lineage: Bacteria > Bacillati > Bacillota > Bacilli > Lactobacillales > Lactobacillaceae > Lacticaseibacillus > Lacticaseibacillus huelsenbergensis. Next base: position 2,539,673 of record NZ_CP120687.1, on the reverse strand, counting down.
ATCATCGTGATATTCGATTTCGGCTTCGGCCAACGTCGATTCAGATGACCATGACCAATAAACCGGCTTCAAGCCATGGTAAATGTAGCCTTTTTTCGCCATTGCCCCGAAGACCCGGATCTCGCTGGCCTCATAAGCATGATGCAGTGTAATGTATGGATGTTCCCAGTCACCCATGACGCCTAAACGCTTGAAATCAGTCCGCTGCTTATCAATTTCCTTCATGGCAAATTGCCGACACAGTTCCCGATAATCGGTCATCGACATTTCCTTGCGCTTGACCCCTTGTTTGGCCAATTGCTGTTCGATCGGCAGTCCATGAGTATCCCAGCCAGGAACATATGGTGCCCGGAAACCGTTCATGGACTTATACCGAACGATAATATCCTTGCTGATCTTATTCAAAGCATGCCCCATATGAATATTGCCGTTAGCAAATGGTGGGCCATCATGCAACATGAAGGTCGGTTTGCCTTCGTTTAACTTCTGCCGCTGCTCATAAACATGGTCTTCGTCCCACTTCTTTTGCCAAACCGGCTCGTTCTTTGGCAATCCGGCGCGCATCGGGAAAGTCGTCTTCCCCATATTCAACGTATCTTTAATTTTCACGTGTCCAGCTCCTTTTGTTGATTGAATGAAAAAAGCCCGCCCTATATTAGGACGAGCAAACGTGGTACCACCTAACTTCAGGGAACAAGTCCCCCTCAGTGATTGCTTAACGGTGATCAACCGGTCCCGCTTATTGACTCGGCGAGACAACTGCGAACTGATATCATCAAGCGGTACTTGCCAGGCTCACACCTAATTCCTGGCTCGCTGCAAAGGGGACCGCTAAACGACGCGTGTTCATACGTTTTTAAACATTTTGATCGGTTGTCGCATCAGAATCGTCACTGTTCGACTCACTTGATTCCGATTCCGACTCAGCAGTCGCCGAATCAGCCGGTGTTGCTTCAGCGTTGGCTGAGCTTGAGGTTGCACTTTGATCATCTGGGAAAATAATCTCCGTGTAGGCATCGGCACCGGAAGCTGCTCCCTTAGAGTTTACGAAACCAGCTGGCGAATTGTCAAGCGATTCTTGACTCGGGTCCGTGGTATCCGGTGCTTCAGGTGAGCTGGAAAGCAATTCTTTCCACTCCGGACTCTTCACAACTTCAAGCTGCGATTCTAACATGACCTGCAATCGCTGACGGAAAACCCGACTTTGGCGTTTAAGATCCTCGGTCTGAACGGAAATATTTTGCCGTTTCAGTTCCGCATCATGCAACGTCTGCTCCGTTTGCGCCTGTGCCTGGTGCATCTTTTGATCCGCATCGGATTTGGCCCGATTCAAAATCGCCTGGGCATCCTGTTGTGCTTGCTGCTTGATCAAATCAGCTTCCTGATGCGCACTATTTTTGACTTTCTCAGCACTCTCTTGCGCCACAATGATTGACTGGTTCAGGGCTTCCTTCATGTCCGTGAAATACCGAACCTTTTCCTTGGCATCTGCCAGTTCCTTCTTAAGTCCTTCATTGTCCTTAATCAGACTGCTGTAATCTTTAACGATCTGGGCAAGAAAATCATTCACTTCATCCTTGTCATAACCGCGCATTTTGCTGCTAAATTCTTTATTATGAATGTCCAGTGGACTTAAAGCCATGAAATTAGTCCTCCTCTACTAGGATGAGCGTGAGCTTGGTTCTTGCACCAGCTCACGCTTACCGTAACGCGCTCCCTGGCGCAGAAGCCTGCGTGTAAGGACCTTGGTCGCAATGGCAAAGCCCAGCCATCACGTCCATGACCACTTACACTCCGGCTTCTAACCGCGCCAGCTCGCGCTCATCCTCATTTATGAATAACCGCCGCCGACACACGCAACTTACCTTTTTTGGTTTCACCAAGAATCGCATCCAATCGCAAGCGGCCGAAACCGCGAACCGAGATGATATCCGACGTCGCAACTTCAGCATCCGGCGCCTCGGTTTCACCGAAATTCAACCGTACTTTTCCGCCTTGAATCAAAATCTTGGCGCGTTGCCGCGACATATTGAAACCATGCGCCACAACCGTATCGAGTCGCAACGCACTGATTGAAAAGTCAATCGGTTCCCAGTCATTCTCGGGAGTGACCGCCTGATCTAACGGATAGTCGGTAAAGTGAACGCCGACACGGCCAATTTTCGAGATATTGCTCATGACCCAGTCTTCCATGTGGGCGGCCACAAAGAATTGCCACGTTTGCCCGTCTGTAATGATATCGCCAAAAACATCGCGATCCAGTCCGGCGTTTAATAATGTTCCTTGAATCGTACTATGATGCATCTCGGCAAATTTTTCCGGATACACAATCTGCAACAGGCGAATATCAAAATCATCCGGTTGTGCTTCATAATAATCCGGCGCAAAAATCAACCGTTGGCGCTCGGCATGCGGATACCCGCCAAAATGCATGAGTTTCATGTCATCGTGGGCACTGATCAGACTGTCAGCGATTAAACGCTGTCGGGGATCGGTAAAATCAGTCAAAACAGCGCGATACTCGGTCCGAGCCGTTTCGACTAATTCAGCGAAATGGTCGATCAGTGCTGCTTCGTCTTTTCGAAAATGTTGATAGATGGCGTCCATGATTTGTCACCCAATTAATTGAACGAGTATCAAGAATAAACGCGACCAGCCGAACTTAATCAGCGAAAGCACGAAGAACGCCAGGATCGGAGAAAGATCCAACCCGGCAATTGCGGGAATGAACCGCCGGAAAATACTTAAAAACGGATCAACCCACCGTTCCAGGAAGCGATCAATCGCCGTCCCTTGAGCGTTAGGAAACCATGAAATCAGAATGTAAACAAACACCATGATCATGTATAAGTAAATCGCCCAGTCACCGACTCGGTATAATGCATAAAGAAAATTGAACACTTGACACCTCGTTTAGTGTTGTGATGAAAGATTCAAACCGTCAGAATCAATGGTGCTGGCTAAGGAGCCGTCAATTTCAAAATTGGCTGGTGTAACCAGGAAAATCGACTCACCGATCCGCTTAATCTCGCCGTTGATCGCGTAGACAGTCCCGGTCAAGAAATCGACGATCCGCCTGGCATCATCTGCGCCAATGCGATCAAAATTAATGACCACCGCTCGATTATTCAGCAAATGCGACCCAATCTCCTTGGCGTCCGAGTAAATTCTAGGCTCAAACACCACGATCTTGGCAGCTTTACCGGTCGGTGCCCCCATAGCGACAACTTTGTTACTACGGTAGTGATTCACATTCCGATCCTCCGGCTGCGCTGCCTGCGTCTGTTCGTCTTCTTGGTCCTGATAATCATCTTCATCATCATCCATGGCAAAGAAGTTGTTGAATTTTTCGCCTAACTTACCAAACGCCATGTTCCATGACCTCCTGACTATTGACGCCGACGCTTAAAGAACGGCGGCTGGTCGTCGCTTCCGGCATCGTCTGCATTGGTTTGATTTTCAAAAATATCAAAATCTTTTTTCTTCACATTGTTCATGTCATCGGAACTCGGTGTTTGTCGTTTGCTTGGCTCGCGCCGCAAATCCCAGTTACCAAATGGATCGTCACTTTGTGCTGACTGATCGTCATGCTGATCGTTACCCGCAAATGCCGGACGATAAGTGTCATTACCTTTGTCGTGATCGGCACCGCGTGTTTGAGCAGCTGGGCGGCGGGAGCTTTCCCGACGCTGGTCTTCTTCTTCAATCCCAGTGGCAATGACGGTCACAACGACTTCATCACCAAGCTCTTCATTGATGGACGTTCCGAAAATGATGTTAACGTCGTCTTTGGCAGCATCGGCAACAATTTGGGAAGCATCCTGTGCTTCAAACAAACTGAGGTCCGGTCCGCCTGTAATATTCAGCAACACCTGTTTGGCCCCGCTGATATTGACTTCCAGTAACGGACTGGAAATCGCCTTTTTCGTCGCTTCGACCGTCCGGTTTTCGCCGGTGGCACTGCCGATTCCCATCAAGGCGGAACCTTGGTTGGCCATCACGGTTTTAACATCGGCAAAATCGAGGTTGACGTATCCAGGACTGGTGATCAGATCGGAGATGCCCTGAACCCCTTGGCGCAAAACATTGTCCGCTGCATGGAATGCTTCAAGCATCGGGGTCTTTTTGTCCACAATCTCGAGCAGTCGGTTATTGGCAATAATGACCAACGTATCGACATGTTCCTTTAACTGGGCAATGCCTTCAGTGGCGTTTTTAGCCCGCTTAGGCCCTTCAAACGTGAATGGGCGGGTAACAACCCCTACCGTCAAGGCACCTTGGTCTTTGGCGATCTTAGCCACGATCGGCGCGGCACCGGTACCGGAGCCGCCACCCATGCCCGCCGTGACAAAGATCATATCGGCACCTTGTAATGCGGCACCAATCGCCTCTTCACTTTCTTCCGCAGCCTTCTGCCCGATTTCCGGATTGGAACCGGCGCCCAAGCCGCGCGTCAATTTCGGTCCAAGCTGGATCTTGGTTTCTGCGTTGCTGGCATTCAGCGCCTGTAAATCGGTATTGGCAGCGATAAATTCAACGCCTTTAACGTCTTCGGCAATCATGCGATTAATGGCATTGCCACCCGCACCGCCAACACCGATAACTTTGATGTTGGCGCCTTTTTCACTCTGTGCGTCCATTTGAAAATCCATTCGTGTTCCTCCTAGAATCGAGATTTATTCAAAGAAATTACCAAAGAACCGGCGCAAGGCAGATGGCTCCTTAGACTTGGTTTTGTCTGTCTGCTTGTCGGGCTTGCGCTTGACGAGACGCTGGCCTTCCGAAGCAGCGGTTTGTTCCGGCTGTTTTTGCGGTGCCGGTGATGGTGACGATGATGGTGTCTGGGCGCCGTCAACCATAAACGGCGTCGGCAGAACACTGGAAACCAGCATTTCGATATCGGTCATTTGAGCGGCATATTTGATCAGTGCCAGTCCTTCTGTAAATGAAGGATGGCGAAGGCCCATGTCATCGGGAATAAAGCGCTTGACCGGGCGATCAAAAATATCCTGTGCTAATTCAGTAACCCCTGGCAATGCCGTCGTGCCACCGGTGATCACAACGCCACCCGGCAGCTCAAGTGCGTTAACGGCATCGAGTGCTTTTTTCAGGCGCTTGAAGATTTGCGCGACCCGCGCTTCGATAATTTCCGATAAGTATTTTTCCGAAATCATCGCCGGTTCATGTTTACCGACAACGGTCACGGGGAAGGTTTCTTCTTCGCTGGTGGCTAGCGAATCTGCATTGCCGTATTCGCGTTTTAACTTTTCTGCATCCGTAAAACTCGTGTTCAACACGACGGAAATATCTTTGGTGATATATTCGCCGCCTTCTTGATCGACCGACGTAAACTTGAGCTTGCGATCGTGGATAACAGCCGCTGTGCTTTGGCCGCCACCCATATCGATCAAGACCGTCCCAAAGTCTTGTTCACCATCCGTCAACGCCAACCGGCCAATCGCCAGTGGTGAAATGACCAGTCCGCCAACCCGTAACCCAGCTTTTTCAATGGCTTTTTTCGTGTTATGAATCACGGTTTTGGGAACCGTTAGCATAATGCCGCGCATCTCAAGCCGAACGCCCAACATCCCACGTGGATCCTTGATATCGTCAAACCCGTCAACGATAAATTCGGTCGGAACCAGTGACAATGTTTCACGCTCAGGCGGCAGGTTGCGAACCAATGCAGCCGCAGCAACACTGCGGACATCGTTGTCAGAGATCTCTTTGTTCTCCTCACCAACGGCAATCATCCCCGAAACCTGTTCAATCTGCAGCATATTGGCAGGGATGCCAGCCACAACCCGATCGATCTTGATATTTGCCTTGTCTTCAGCTTGGGCAACGGCCGCCTGGATGACTGCGACTGCCTTATCGATGTCAACGATCACCCCACGACTAACGCCTTCAGACCGCTGACTTCCCACACCAATAACATTCATTTGTCCCTGTACTGCTTCGGCAACAATGACTTTTATTGAGGTGGTTCCGATATCAAGTCCAACGTAAATACCTTGATTATCCATGTATCGGGAACCTCCTTGTGTAACTTTTTAATCAACTTAATTTTCATATTAAAACGGTGCCATCATCAGTGTAACACACTCATTTTCTGATGAGAAAACAAACCTTACAAAATCAGTCATTTGACGACTTTTCACCACTTGAATATGGCCGCCAGAAAGCACCGACTTCTAAATCAACGACGCCTTTTTTCTTGACCTGTGAAACAATTGCCGGATAGTACTTGATTTTTTTGGCAATGGTACGCGAATCGGCTATGATCCGATAACCATCGCTCATGTTTAAAGCAATCTGGTTGGGATTGGCGTCACCGCGGCTTGCATCGATTTCCGAAATGTCATGACGAATCGCATCAGGAAACTGATTCAGTAACTCAATCATTTTAGGTAATTCCTTGGCAGTGAATCCAGAAAAAACTGGGTACGTGTCAACCGGCGTTTGCGTGCCGGCCTTCAGCACTTTGCCAGTGACCAGAATCTTATGGTAAGCGTGATTCCGATACACATAGCCAATCGTCTGATATTCACTGGTACGAATGATAATCCGGTTGAACCCTTTTATAGTTAGGCTGGCTTCTTTAATTTCCGGTAAAGATTTCTGCACCCGTTGCGCAATGTCATTTTTATGCACCAACACACTGAGCATTAAATCGTTATCCGACAGTTTAGTCGCATTGATCACTTGCTGATCAGGTACCGTTGTGACACCTTGGACGCTTACCAATCCGACTTTAGAAAGCGGACTAGCAAAATAGCCAAAAACCCCCAGCAAAAATAGCAGGGGGAGCAGGATCAACGCAAGGTTCTTGATCAGTTTACGTCGCCGCAAATTTTGAATCTTCGGCAGCTCAACATCCAGCTTCGGCTTTCGGCGCCGATCATGTCGCGGCTTCTGTTGCTGACGCGCTTGATATTGCTGCCACGGTGTCAGCGGATCAGATTGCTGTTCTTTTTTTCGGAGCCAAGCCAAAGTCATCACCTACGTTTCGAAAGGAGTGTTGTCATCACAGCGATCAGCTGATCACTGGCATCCGGTACGCCTAGTTTCTTTGATGCTTGCGCCATGGCGGCACGTTTGGCATCATCTTCCATGAGGGTCACGACCCGCTGGGGAAAATCTTGACCTAATTCAGGTTCGGTAATCGTCAGCGCCGCACCTTGTTTGGTTAAACTCTGTGCATTTAAATATTGATGGTGGTGGGTTACGTTAGGACTCGGAATCAGGATGGCCGGAATGCCCAATGCCGTGATCTCCGCAAGCGTCGTCGCCCCGGCCCGGCTAATCAACAAACCGATATCCGGTAAGATTGACGGCATATCATCAATATATGGCACCACCTTAATCGAAGACGGCAACGGTGGCAGAGATTTTTTGATCGTATCATAGTGGCTGCGTCCAGTTGCAAATAGCACTTGGAAATCCGCTTTGCCCCAAATCGGCAATGCTGCTAAAACCGCCTCATTGATCTTGGGTGCTCCGCGTGAACCGCCGAAAACCAATAAAGTACGCTTGTGAGGATCAAGTCCGAAATCCTTTAGACGGTCATTCGGTTTTAACCCGGCAACCTGCTGCGCTCGGGGATTGCCGGTTACCACCACTTTTTTTGCCGGAAACGCTGAAGCCACTTCAGGAAAAACAATGGCGACGCGATCGACAAAATGGCTGAGAAACTTGTTTGTCACGCCAGCAACCGAGTTTGATTCATGAATCACGGTAGGAATGTGCATCCGCGCGGCAGCAAATAAAATCGCGCCAGAGACATAACCACCCGTGCCAACTACGATATCTGGTTTGAAATCACGCAACAACTTTTTTGCCTGACCCAAACTGCCGATGAACTTTCTGACCGTTGTCATATTGCTTAAGGAAAGGCTGCGCTTGAAGCCTTGCAGGTCGAGTGTCGCAAATTTCAGGCCGGTTGCCGGCACAATCCGACTTTCCAAGCCATGCTCGGTGCCGACATAAAGGACATCATCGAGTTTACCTTCCGCCTTCAACGCCTCGATTAACGCCAAGGCCGGATAAATATGGCCGCCAGTACCGCCACCGGAAATAACCAGCCGCATTTAATTGCCCTCGCTTTCGACCGTTTGTTGCAACTGATGAACCGCTTTGATGAAATCATCGCCACGGACTTCAAAATTTGGATATTGATCCCAACTGGCCGCTGCCGGTGATAGCAAAATGACATCCCCCGGTCGACTGGCTTCATAAGCTAACGGCACCGCAGTCATGACATTGTCGGTTTTTTGAACTGGCACCCCGGCATCCTTAGCGATTTTGGCCATCAGTGGTGCTGTCTGCCCAAAAACAACCATGCTCTTCACATGTTCCTTGACCAGCGGCGTTAACGCATCCATCGGCAATCCGCGATCCAGTCCGCCTGCCAACCAAACGATCGGCTGATGAAAAGCATTCAAAGCAACGGTCGCAGCTTCGACGTTGGTTGCCTTGGAGTCGTTATAAATCCGGCGTCCTTCCAGCGTTTCCAAATACTGAATTCGATGTTTGACCCCGGAAAAGGTCCGCAACACCTCGCGAATCGCGTCATCTTCGACCCCTTTTAACTTGGCTGCGGCAATCGCTGCCAGCGCGTTTTCAATGTTGTGCAGACCTGGGATCTGCATCTCACTGGCTTGCATGATTTTATCGCCATCAAACGTCAGCCAGCCATCAATCAGCGAAGCACGTGCACCGGGTGCCTGCTTACGCGAAAACGGCACAATCTGGGCGTTACTTTGCTTGGCGAGCTTATGCATTTCCGGAAGATCCCAATTCATAATGAAATAGTCATCCGGTGTTTGGTTCATCGTGATCCGCATTTTGGCTGCGACATAATTGGCGCGGCTGCCATGCCAATCCAAATGCGCTTCATAAATATTGGTCAGAACCGCGATGTGGGGATGCAGGGTTTTGATACCGCACAGCTGAAAACTCGACAACTCCGCCACAATCGTATCGTCTTTGCCGGCCTTTTGGGCGACCTGACTGACGGGAATGCCGATATTGCCGGCATCAAACGCATGGTGTGGCCGCTGCTGATTCAACATCAAGCCAATTAATGTGGTTGTGGTGGTTTTGCCATTCGTACCCGTGATTCCGATCCATTCGGCTTCGGATACCTGATAAGCCAACTCCGGCTCGGTAATAATCGGTAACCCTAGCTCCTGCGCTCGCTTTACCATAGGATTACTGTATGGAATGCCGGGATTTTTGACCATCAATTCAAAATGTTCATCCAGCAATTCGACCGGATGCCGGCCGGTAATCACCCGCATCCCGTCTGCTAACAATTCCTGCGCATCCTTATTGTTATCGAATTTCTGCTTGTCATTAACCGTCACCAAGGCACCTAATTTATGTAGTAAGCGAGCAGCGTTGACACCGCTCTTTGCCAGACCTAACACGAGCACCTTTTTATTACGATAATCCGAAATATTTTTCACAATTGATCCTTCTTTTTATAGCATGACTTTAAAGAAAAAATACCAGATAAATGCCGCTAGCGATTAGCCCGACCAGCCAGAACGTCAAATCAATCCGCCACTCGGACCAACCTTTTATCTCAAAATGATGATGAATCGGCGACATCAGGAAGATTCGTTTGCCGGTTAACTTAAACGACGCCACCTGCAGGATGACACTAGCAGTTTCAATGACATAAATGATTCCAATCAGTAATAGCGACCATTCGCGATGAAGTAAAATGGCCACGACTGCCAGCATGCCGCCCAGCGCCAAGGAACCTAGGTCGCCCATAAAAATCTGTGCTGGTTTATGGTTGAACATCAAAAAACCAAGCATGGCGCCGACCGTGACAAGGCAGATAATCAGCACATCCGTCCGGCCTTCGCGGGCAGCGATGATGGCATAGGTACCAAACGAAATCGTCGTCTGCCCAGCAACCAACCCGTCTAAGCCATCGGTTAAATTAACTGCATTGCTAAAACCAACTAGCCAAAAAATGACAAAAACAACGTAGAACCATGTGGCACTGATATTGCCGATCACCGGTACCCATAAGGTATGATCGAACCCTTCATGAAAATACGCGATCAGAAAAATCACGGCGCCCAGAATCTGACCTGCCAGCTTTTGCCAAGCCTTCAGCCCTTCGTTACGATGATGAACCAGTTTTTCAAAATCATCATAAAAGCCCAGTAGGCCGTATAGAACCAAAATAAACAAAGAAATCCAGACACTCAGCGTCAGTTGGTGTTGCCAAAGGCTAACCCAAATAGCCGAAATAATCATCGCGGCAATGAAAATCAGGCCGCCCATTGTTGGTGTCCCTGATTTCTTCTCGTGCCAACTCGGCCCTTCTTCGCGAATCACCTGGCCTTCTTTTTTGTAACGCATGTACCCGATAAATAGCGGCATAAACATAATTGTAATGGCAAATGCCGAAACCATCGGAATGAGCATCTGAGCAAGTTGCATGACTATCCCCAATTCTATTGTTGTTTGAACTCGATTGTTCCGCTGGTATCGCCTAAAAGAGTTCCTTTGGCAATACTTTGTTGAACAACAAAGCCGTCACCGACAAGTTTGAATTTCTTACCGGTCAATTGTACAAATTTTAACACATCGGATTTCGACCAACCAGTAAGATCAGGCATGGTCATAGCACCATTGGTCAAAAGCAGCACACGCGAATCGCGCAGTGCCTTGGTTCCACTCGCTGGTAATTGTTGAACAACTTTATTGCCTGTGCCAATTGTGGCAACGTCAAAGCCGGCCTTTTTCACGGTATCCTGTGCGGTGGTTAACGCAGCATTCGTCACCGCAGGAACATCAGCCGTATTAGTGTCTTTGGCGACGGTGCCGTTGGCGGTGGTATCAAGCGCCCGTTGCATCATCGGTTTGAAAATGCTGGCCAAAATTGTTTCAGCCGGCTCCGTCATTTTCTGTGGTTGTTTCATGGTGACATAGAGCACATATTTCGGATCCGACGCCGGTGCAATACCGGCCACACTAAAGATGTAGTTAGAATCACCGGTGAGGTAACCGCCTTGGGCACTGGCAATTTGTCCGGTACCGGTTTTAACAGCTAAATCCACGCCTGGCATTTTATACGCAACCCCGGTACCATCTTCATCGTTAACCACGTGTCGCATGGCGTCAATGACCTGAGCGGCGGTTTCTTTGGAAATGGGCTGACCGACAACTTCAGGTTTATAGACCGTTTCTTTGCCATTCTTGTGCACGACCTTGGACACAATTTGTGGCTTCAGCATTTTACCGTCATTTGAGACCGCACTAATGGCCTGCATCATTTGCATGACATTCACTTCAATGCCTTGCCCAAACGAAGTGATCGCCTGGTCCAATGGCTGGGCAAAACTGATACGCCCGTTGGTTTCACCTGGTAACGTGATGCCGGTTTTTTGGCCAAATTTAAATTTATCTAAATAACTCTTCCAGACACCGGCACCCATTTCCTGTTCGATTTTCACCATGCCGACATTACTTGACAATGGAAAAGCTTTGCTCAGCGGAATCGAGCCCCAGCCGCCACTGCGCCAGTCATTGACCGTTCCGCCGTCAAGCTTCACGGAACCGGATTGGTAATATTCATTTGGGTGATACTTGCCGCTCTGGATGGCTGATGCCAGTGTGACGATTTTCATAACGGATCCCGGTTCGTAATTGTCTTCAACCAAGGAATCCCGCCACATATCGCCTAAGCCTTCACCGGTTGAGGCATCGAATGTCGGTCGCTGACTGGCCGCCAGAATTTTGCCGGTTTTGGCACTCATCAAAACCGCCGTCAACCCTTTTGGTTCATATTTGGTTTGGACATCCGTCATCAGCGTTTCCAAATAGGATTGAAGGCCACTGTCCAGCGTGGTGTAAACCGTTCCACCATTAACCGGCGTTTTTAACTTGGTTTTGGCATTGGGCAGCTTGTACCCATAAGCATCGGTTTCGCTGCGGCGATAACCGTTGTCCCCCGCAAGAACCGTGTTGAATTGCTTTTCCAGTCCCATGACGCCGGTCAGCCCGCTGCCTTTATCCTGAGCTTGGGCAATGCCAATCACATGGCTTGCAAAGACGCCGTTAGGATACAGACGCGACGGGGTTTCCCGAAAATGGATCCCCGGCAGTTTTTCCGCGTCAATTTGCTTTTTAATTGCCAGACTCAATTTGGTGCCGGGAGTCCCAAACTCGACTTGGAAGACATGCTTTTTAGTCGGGTTCAAACGCGCCAGAATTTTGTCTTCACTGATCGCCAAATAACGGCTCAATACTTTAGCCGTTTTTGCCTTATCCGTGACGTAATCTGGCTTGTCGCCATTCTTGTTCTGTTTGTCGAGGATCGCATAAATTGTATAAGTATTTGAATCCTCGGCAATCACATTGCCAGTGCGATCCAAAATAGCCCCGCGCTGGGCTTGTAGAACCGTATCCGTACGATATTGTTTTTGCCGCTGCTTGGCCAGGTTGTTAGAATCCACTTCGCCAACTGTGGCAACAAAAGAAAAACGAAGAACGAAGCCACCGAGAATCAGGAGCGTAAACCCGATCAGTCCGATACCAAATAACTTACGATTCCGGGCTGGATGTGCATTCGTTGATCGTTTTGATTTGAAAAGTTTCATTGATTATCAACACGCTTTATATTGCCATTAATGATTTTAAACCCATGTGCTTTTGCGAAAGCATCGAGTCGTTCCGAATTAGAGAGCTCACCAATTTCCTGCTTGAGATTCGCGGTTGCCTGCGATTGCTTCATAATGCGCGCTTGTAAATCTTCGTATTGGCGCTGGGTATTGCTCAGGCGGTTTTGCATGAACAGACAGACCACACAAACAACCGTGGCCAAAACACCACAGGCGAACATCAAGGTTTTTTCGAATCCGCTAAAAGCGATATGTGTTTGTGGCGCGGGTTCGTTAACTGTTTTATGTACCGGTTTAGGCGCCGGTTGCTGCACCAAAGGTCTTGCTGTACTCTCAAGCATTTATTGTACCCCCTAGTTGCGAATTTTTTCGATAACTCTGAGCTTAGCGCTATGTGCACGGTGGTTTTCGGCCAACTCATCAGCGCTTGGTAAGATCGGCTTGCGCGTGACCAAGCGATAGTGCGGCTGGGCAGACGCCGGAACAACCGGCAAACCGCGTGGAACGTCTTGAACTGACGAAACTTCCTTAAACATGGTCTTGACTAGTCGATCTTCTAACGATTGAAAGGTAATCACGCTGATCCGTCCATTGACATTGAGTAGCTTCAATGCCTGCTCCAACGATGATTCCAGTGCTGACAATTCGTCATTGACCGCAATGCGAATCGCCTGAAACACTTTTTTGGCGGGGTGGCCACCGGTGCGCCGAGCCTTGGCAGGAATCCCCGCCTTAATCAAATCGACGAGCTGAAAGGTTGTGGTAATCGGTCCCTCAGCCCGGGCTTGCTCGATCCGCCGCGCAATCTGTTTGGAAAAATGCTCCTCCCCATAGCGCGAGAAGATGCGAACCAGCTCAGCATAGGGCCATTCATTCACAATGGTCTTGGCGTCGAGCTTCTGCCGCTGATCCATACGCATGTCCAGCGGTGCATCGAAACGGTAGGAAAAGCCGCGCTTGGAATCATCAAATTGCGGTGATGAGACGCCGAGATCATACAAAATACCGTCTACATGGCTAATGTTCAATTCAGCCAGTGCCGTCGTTAGTTCCCGAAAGTTACGGTGAACCAGCGTCAGTTGCGGCGGTAAATTGCCAAAGCTAGCGGTCACAGCAGCAATGGCGGCTTCGTCCTGATCAAACGCGATCAAGCGTCCTGTTGTCAGTTGCTTTAAAATCTGACGGGTATGGCCGCCGCGACCCAGCGTAGCATCGACATAGATGCCATCCGGTTTCACGGCTAAAGCTGCCGTTGCTTCTTTTAATAGAACCGTTTCATGTTTGAATTCTGTCATCACTACAACCCAAAGTCCGTTAAGTTTTCCGAAATATCATCAAAGTTTTCTTCAGCCGTGTCAGCAAATTCCTGCCAGCGCTCGGCATCCCAAACTTCAATGCGAGTATTGACGCCGACAAGCACACATTCCTTCTTCAATGCGGCGTGTTTAAACAGTGACTTAGGAATGTTAATCCGCCCCTGCTTGTCAATCTCACACTCAGTTGCGGCCGAAAAAAGAAAGCGGGTAAAGGTACGGGCATCTTTTTTGGCTAACGGTAACGTTGCCAGTTTGGCCTGAAGCTTGTCCCATTCAGCTATTGGATAACCGAAAAGGCAGCCGTCCATACCACGGGTTAACACAAACGATGCCCCCAGTTGCTCACGGAATTTGGCTGGAATAATCAGACGCCCTTTAGCGTCGATACTGCGTTCAAATTCACCCATGAGCATAGCTGGCACCTCCCTACGATTTTTAGTCTACCACAACGCCCCACTCTTCTCCACATCTAACCACAATTGAAACAAAATTTAGTTATTTTATGTTTTAAAAAACCTTTAAGACGCAAAAAAGTCCGTGATCACAAGGATCACGGACTTTTTTAAAACGTGGGTAGAAAGTGGGGACTTATCCCAAAAAGTAGATCAATATGCCGCCAAACCACCAACAAGTGGTGGCCAATGAGAGGATTCGGGTCAACATACGCCAATAACGGTGGATAATGAGATCATATTCACGAACGACCTGCCAGATAACCAGGATCAAAGCAATCACCATGGCTGTAAACAAAATCACCCAAATAAAATTCGGGGTTTTCGTAAAAGTCAGCTGAAAAATCGCCCAAAAATTAACCACTGTCAATAAGAAGAACCAAGAACCGCCATGAAAATCAAAGTACACGACTGCCGCGACAACCATGCACCACACTAAAATCGGCAATCCCAACGCGAGCAACACCATGATAAGTCCCCCTGGAGGCAGCCGCCTGAAGCGCTGTCTATTGATACTATTCTAATTAACCCTACCCAAAGCGAGGATAAGCGTCAAGCTTGATTTAGTTGAAAGATGCACCATTGCAGTGCCAACTCATGCCGAACAATTTCAACGCTACTGTCATTCATCACAAAGTAGAACTTTGCGAACCGTTAAAAAATGGCAACTTTTTCAAAATCCCCCCAGCATCTCAGTTGCCGATCCTTGCAAAAACCAGTACAATGAGAGCCAGCAGAATAACAAAGGTGGTGTTTTCGGTGCAGAAAAAGAAAAAGTCTAAATTTCAAAAAATGACGATCATCAGCGCTTGGGTGATGATTATCATTACTGTGCTCGGCGTCGTTCTCGGTGCCCTCGCTAGTTTGCAACTTATCTAAACCGATCACCTAGGAACCTTAGTGGAATGACTTGCAAAAAAAGACCCAGCGACAACTCGTCTGTCGTTAGGCCTTTTTTCTTGCGCTCACAGCGGTCGCGTCACAGAATCGGCGCCAATAGCCGTGAGAGTTCCTCTCCTAGTCGGGCAGGCCGCTTTTTGGCATCGATAACTTTTTGCGTGTACGGTATTGCTCGTTCCATGTCGGCAAGGAAAAGTTTCTGAAATGTTTTGCCGATCCGATGATCATAAATAAACGCGGCAATTTCAAAGTTCAGTTTAAAGGAGCGAATGTCAAAGTTGGCGGTTCCGGTAGAAACGTATTTACCATCGACCACAATCGTTTTGGCATGCAAGAAACCTTCTTCATACAAGAACGCTTGCCCACCGTTAGCCACGACTTGGTTCAGGTAAAACTGAGAAGCTTTGGCCATCAGTTCCTGATTGGTTTTCTTCGGAATCATAATGCGGACATCGACACCAGCATTGGCCGCGATCGTCAACGCATCCAGCAAGCTGTCATCCGGCACGAAATACGGCGACTCGATCCAGATACTGCGCTTAGCCTGATTGATGAGACCCAGATAACCCAGTTTAATTGCCTCAACCTGCTGCTCCGGTCCTCCAGCAACCACCTGCATCGTTGTATTACCAGTGACAACCGGTTCGCGGAAAAGAACGTCAACATTTTTAACCTGTTGCTTTCGGCTGGTACCATTCCAGTCCATCAGAAAACGCGCTTGAATCACGGCAACTGCCTTACCCTGAATCCGCAGCTGGGTATCGCGTAACGTGGGCAAGCCATGATGCTCTTTTCCTAAATTAAAGCCCCCCAAGTATGCCAGATGCCCATCGATGACAATCAGCTTACGGTGATTCCGAAAGTTAATTCGCGGATTCCACCGCCCAAGTTTCGTCGCCACAAACCGCTCAACCTGGCCACCTGCATCGGTCAATCCTTTCCAAAAACTGATCGGCAAGCCATGAGAACCAAAAGTGTCGTACAAAACGCGTACGGTAACACCGGCATGCGCCTTTTCAATTAATAAATCCCGTAACTGCCGGCCCACTGCATCCGGCTGAATCGTGTAAGCTTCAATATGAATGTGCTCGGTCGCTAACCCGATGTCTTCAAACAGTTGCTTGAAAAAAGCTTCGCGTAACGCCAAAACCTGAACCTCATTATGGGTGGTCACCAAAGCATCATCGGCCCGCAGTAATGTGCGAACCAGCTCAGAAACGCCGCCGCTACCAGGGGTGCCAATTAACGGCTGGCCGGCTGCAAGGGCTTCTTGCTGCTGAACGACCAAGTCATTGATGCCTAAAAGCCGTTGCGTCATCAAGTCTTGCATGCGATTAGCCCGCAACTTACGGCCAAACACAAAATAAATGATAAAACCCACAAACGGCAGCAGCATCAATACCAACAGCCATGCCCATACTGCGGAGATGTCACGATGCGAGCGAAAAACCGTCACAATCGCAATCAACGCATTCACAAGATAAAGCCCGCCAAAAATCAACCCAAGCCACATAAACTTGCCTCCTCGCCAGATTCACGCTAAATGATGCCATATCAGAATGCTTGCCAGCCAATCACATGGCAATGATTATACTCTACTTTACCGACAAGGCAGCGTAAAAGTCCAGTGGTGCTGACGTAACGACGGCTCATTCTCGCTGCATTTTCTTCCTAAAGATCGGTGCCCTAACGCCATCTTCTGACAATAAAAACGCCAGGAGAAATGCTACGGTCAGATGAATCAGTGCCTGCCGCAGCATTTTTCTCAGCGTTTATAGACGATTGATCAGTGATGACACGTCACTAACCAAAAACTCATCCGGTCGCAATCGCCAATCACTCTTCAACTTTACCGAACCACTTCTTTTGCAGTTTTGCGATGGTGCCATCGGCCTTCAATGCCTTCAAGCCAGCGTTGATTTTGCCGCGCAAGACATGGTCGGATTTCCGCATCCCCACAGCAAAATCTTCTGGCGGAAACGGATCGTTAACAATGTGATAGCTTGACGGGTCCGCTTTGTGGGCAATGTAATAACGTGCATAAACTTCATCCATCAAAATCCCCTGAATCCGCCCCGCGTCTAAGTCAATAAAGGCGTCATTGAACGTATCGTAGAGAATCGGGGTTTTGTTGGCAATCATATTCTTTAAAATTTTCGGTTGCGCGTCCAGGTCAAACGCACCGCTTGATCCCGTCTGCACGCCTAGGGTTTTCCCTTTCATATCCTTCAGTGAATGAATCTGACTCTTGGTTTTGGTAACCAGAATCTGATGATTAATCAGGTAGTTGTCGGAAAAGGCAACTTTTTCTTTGCGTTCCGGCGTGACGGAATAGCCGTTCCAAATCAAGTCAATGGTTTGATTTTTCAGTTCGGTTTCTTTCATGGACCAGTCAATCGTCTGAAAATCGGCTTTGATGCCATAGCGCTTAAAGACGGCCTTTGCCAAATCAATGTCATATCCGGCAAGCTGACCATTCTTTTGGCGAAAGCCCATCGGCACGAACGTATCGTCTAAACCAATCACGACTTTTTTAGTGCGCTCAATCCGCGGCCAGGAATTGTTGACGGTTTCGCGCGCACAGCCGCTGATGATAAAGCCTGCCATGGCCAAAACGACCATGACGGCTAATAAAATTCGCCGTTTCATTGGCCATCACCGCCTTTGCCAACGTGATAAGTCGTGTCCGCAACACTCTTGGCAAAGTCCATATCATGGGTCACCACGACCTGCGTCATTCCGGAAGCCTTAAACTGATTAACCATCTCAGCCACGTTCTCCCGCAACAACGGATCCAGTGCGCTGGTCGGTTCATCATACAAAAGAATTTGTGGATTCAACGCCAACGCCCGCGCGATCGCGACCCGTTGTTTTTGCCCACCGGAAAGTGAATACGGATATGCCTGAGCCTGATCGCTTAACGCCAATTGATCCAATAATTTCTTGGCAGTCGCATCAGCCTGTTGCTGGTCAACCCCTTGCAACGTTGGAGCCAACGTAATATTCCGCATCACGGACAGATTCGGAAAAAGCTCAAAGTTTTGAAAGACAACCCCGATGATCCCTTGTTTACGCATGGCCTGCGCGGTTGTCGGCTCGCCGTTCCAGATCATGGTACCTGAATCAGCCTGCTCCAGTCCGCTGATAATCCGCAGCAGTGTCGTTTTTCCGGCACCACTGGGACCCACGATCGCTAGGGTTTTACCATCTTCAATGGTCACTGTGACATTTTTCAAAACCGGTCGGCCGTTAAAAGATTTGTTGATATTTTTCAGTTCTAACATGTTCGACGCCTCCTAGCGATAGTATGAAAATGCTGCTTCGATCCGTTTTTGCAGGAACGTCAGGATCAGCGTCAGCAACAGGTAGATCACCCCAACCAAGACAAGCGGCAACAAGGTGACATCGCGGGCACTGGCAATATTCCCGGCCCGCAGCAGATCGCCCAAGCCGATGACATAAACCAAGCTGGAATCCTTCACAAGGTTGATGACTTCGTTACCGATGGACGGCAACACGATTTTAACGACTTGCGGGATAACGACATACCGCAATGCCTGCCAGCGCGTCATGTTTAAAACGGTGCTAGCTTCAAATTGGCCTTCATCAACGGCCCCAAAGCCGCCACGGAAGATTTCTGCGAAGTAGGCAGCGTAATTTAGAATAAAGGCAACTAAAGCCGCCGAGAACCGATCAAAAACAATCCCGATAATCGGTAAACCATAAAAGATAAACATCAATTGCAACAACAATGGCGTTCCCCGAAAGACCCAAACGTAACCTTCCAAAAGGCTTTTTCCTGCCTTACCCAGAATTGATTTAGGTTTGGGAATGAGTCCCACTGACAAAATCAAGCCAAGTGGAATGGCGCCAACCAACGTGATGGCAAAAATCCCCAAAGTCATTTTCACACCAGATAATAAGGCCGGTAAAATCTGAAAAATATAAGTCATGGTGCTTCCTCCTTCAAATCCGTGACAACTTTACTGCCATGGTTTCTGTTCATTTTATTAAACGCGTTTTGTGGTTGGCGGGCCGCAACCGGTGACCGACTGATAATGCAAAAAAGCGTCCTCTTGCATCAAGCAAGAGGACGCTTTTTTGCGCGGTACCACCTCAATTTGCCGACTGTTCACACAGTCGACCTCATGTGGTTGAAATCAACTTCATAATCATCATTCGAAATCGCAGTCATAAAAAAATCCTCTTACAGCAAGTTGCTGTAAGAGGACGGCTTAAACCGCGGTTCCACCTCAGATTTACCAATTGCTCACACAATCAGTCTCATGTAGTTATTTCAACCACGGCGATAACGAGCCCAACCGAGACGACCTACTAAGGTTCAATCGCCCACTCATGGATGTGTGATCAACGGATGACTGCCCGGTTCCCATCAACCCGGACTCGCTTGAAGTCATGACCGCTCATCGATTCCACTCAACGCTTTAATGAATTGTCACTAAATTACACCGAAAATCATCGAAAGTCAACTATTCCTAAAAATTCGTGCAGCTTTTCGTCGGAAAAGTGATGGCCGAATTCCCGCGTCGACGCACCACACCGTGTGGCTTAATTAGTTATGCCGATGAAAAAGTTTTGACCAGAAGCCTTGCTTTTTAAGGCGAATGTCCATTAACGGCACGCTGTCGCCCAACAGTCGCCGGGCAATATTGCGGTAACCTTTGCTGGCCAAATCATCCGGATCCATCACAATCGCTTCACCTTTGTTTGAGCTCTCAATCACACCGTCATCATCAACGATAATGCCCAGCAAATCGAGTCCCAGATGACTGGTGATTTCGTCAATGTCCATCGAGCGGCCATCTGCCAGCATATTTTGCCGAATACGGTTGATGATCAATCGCGGTTTAAGCGGCATATCCCGCTGTTCAAGCAAACCAACCACCCGATCGGCATCACTGACTGCCGAAATTTCCGGTGTGGTCACCACAATCGCCCCATCGGCAGCGCCCGTCGCATTGCGAAAGCCTTGCTCAATACCGGCAGGCGAATCAAGAATGATATAGTCAAAATCCGGCCGCAACTGTTCAACAATTTCGACAACCTGCTCGGGCTCTATGGCATCCTTTTCAGCATTTTGCGCCGCTGGCAATAAGTATAAAAGGTCATCAAAGCGTTTGTCTTTGATCAAAGCTTGATGCAATTTAGCCCGGCCGGTAGCGACATCGACAATGTCATAAATAATCCGATTAGATAGCCCCATGACCACGTCCAAATTACGCAAGCCAATATCAAGGTCCAATAAAACCACCCGCTTGCCCTGCAAAGCCAATGCGGTGCCGATGTTGGCCGAGGTGGTCGTTTTACCAACACCACCTTTACCGGAAGTAACCACTAACGCTGTACCCATCTACATTGCCTCCATTTGCTTGAATAATCGCGGCCGAAGATTCGCCAGTTCAGCCATTTTGGCGTGTGTCATTGTATGTAACTCACTTAAATAAGCGACTGGCTTGAGCGGATCATAGTGATCAGCGACAATCTCGATCACATCGGCAATTCGCACCTGGCTGGCCCCTTCAAGATCACCAACCACAACGGCGCGTGTATCCCCTTGGCTGCCAGCCTGCACCACGCCGCTGACCTTACCCATCACAAAAACATTCCCGGAAGCACATAAAGTCGCACCGGAATGCAGATCGCCCAAGAACAGCACATCACCCATGATGTCAATCGTTTGGCCAGACCGAATCACCCCACCAATACGATGCGTCATTTTGGCCGTGACCATATCTGCCACCACATCTTTGTCAACGACCGCACTGGTAATGCCGTTGATTGAAAAACGCGGATAATCGGCGAAAACCGATTGAATTTGGGCAAGCTGCTCTTCAGTCAACAAACGATTACCGGTTTCCAAGCGATAACTGACTTCACCAGTCGGCGTTTCTTCATACAGCTTCCCCAGTAACGTTTTCAGCGTCCCGATGATCTGCATAAAATCCGCCGTATCTTGAAGCTGCAGTGCCAGACTGTCGTTTCGACCTTTTAAGACCACACTGTCCACATCATCACCCCAAACTATTCTTCCGCTAAGTTAATCAATACCCGATGCAATGGGCCATACACAATGACGAAAAGAATCAGATTGACCGTCAACCCCGGCCCCAAATGATTGGCAATCAGCATCACTACACTGGAACTGCCATAACCAATAAAATGATTCACAAAATAATTGGCGACACCATACAGCAATAGCGCAATGATATACACCATCCCGACAAAAACCGCGGTGTGCGGAATGTACGGCCGAATCTGACGCACGATATAAATCACTAACGCGAACAATAAAGCATTGACGCCTAATATGCCGGTGTAAAAGCTGTCAAAAATCAACCCGATCAAGGCGGCAATCCAGGTCGTGTACTTCTCTTCCGGAACTAGCAGGGTCACCATAACCAAGCCTAACAAAGTCAGCTGCGGCGTACCCATAAAACTCGGCCGCATAATCCACTGGGCTAATACGGATGCCAGACTGCCATCAATTAATAACAGCAAAAGCAGGATTGAAATAATCCACCAATGCCCTGTAAAGTGTTTTTCGTTCAACATATATCAGTCACCCTTGATTGTCCGCGAAATGACCGTCACAACCGTTACATCATTGAGATTCGCAGCCGGTGACAGATAAACGGTATTGGCAAGCCCATAGTCATCTTTTTTAACACTAGTGACTTCTCCGATAAGCAAGCCTTTAGGGGTCATGCCGCCCAAGCCGCTGGTCACGACTTTATCGCCTTTTTTAATCGCATGCTCGCTGTTCAGTTCGCCAAGAACCAAGTCACCCGACTTTTCGTCATAGCCAGTGATGATCCCGTTAACTTCTTTATCCTCACTCGTTTCAACGGCGGCAGCGACGCGATCACTGGACTTATTGGCAGTCGATAGCATTTCGACTTTTGAACTGGTTCGATTGACTTCAACGATCCGCCCGACCAATCCGGATCCGGCCATCACCGGCATGCCTTTTTTAACCCCTGCCGCGCTGCCTTGGTTAATCACCACCATGTTCCGCCAATCACTCGGTGTTCGCAAAATAACGGCGGCGCTGATCTGCGAGTAATCAGTCAAAGTACCGTTCAATTTCAACTGTTGTTTCAGCTGTTTGTTTTCGCGTTTCAGGGTTTGAACCTGTACTTTGGTCTGGGCCAGACTATCTAGCTGTTGTTTCAGGTGTTGATTCTCCTGGAACGTATCCATCAGGCTATGCACGTCATCCAACCCGTTGCGGGCAAAATCCCCTGGTAAGGCAACCAACCGGCCACCGATGCCAACAACATCATTGGCAATCCGCTGAATAAACGGCGGGGTATTGCGATTGTTGCTCGCATAAATCGACCCAGCGACCAGACCAATACTGACCAGCAAAGCGATCATGAGGGCGATCAATTTTTTATTGGAAAAGAATTTCTGCATTGGTTCCTCCGTCACACTCGCGAAAAGAGGCCAGGATCCTTCATCCCAGCCTCTTGCCACACGCAAAGCATCTTCATTTATGGGCTGTTAACGTTTCTTTAAAACGTCAATATTCTTCAGCGATTCGCCAGTTCCGATCGCAACGCAATCCAGCGGGTCCTGGGCGATAAAGACCGGTACTTTGGTTTCATCGGAAATGACATCCGGCAGATGCTTCAAAAGCGCCCCGCCACCAGTTAGCACGATACCGTGATCGATCACATCAGCCGCAATTTCCGGAGACGTTTCTTCCAGCGTCTCTTTAATAGCCGTGATGATGTCAAGCACGTTCTCATGAATCGCCGAGGCAATGTCCGTCGCCGAAATGTCAATCGTCTTAGGCAGACCACTTAATAAATCTCGGCCGCGAACCGTCATCCCGTCGATGTCAGCGGCTTTTTCAACCGATGCCGACCCGATTTGAATCTTCATCGCTTCAGCAGTTCGTTCGCCGATTAATAAATTAAAATTCTGTCGCAAATGATTGATAATGGCTTCGTCAAACTTATCGCCAGCCACTCGAATGGAGCGACTCGAAACGATGCCGCCTAATGAAATCGTGGCAACATCGGTTGTGCCGCCACCGATGTCAACGACCATACTGCCTGTCGGGTCCATAACCGGCAAGCCGGCACCGATCGCCGCGGCGTATGGTTCTTCAATCACAAACGCATCCCGTGCACCAGCTACTTTAGCCGCATCAATGACGGCACGCTTTTCAACTTCGGTAACCCCACTTGGTACGCAAATCATCACCTGCGGATGGCTGCCATTACCCAATGCTTTTTGCATGAAGTATTTCAACATGGCCGCAGTCGTGTCGTAGTCAGCGATGACCCCATCTTTCATTGGTCGGATCGCCACGATATTGGTCGGGGTACGACCGATCATGTCGCGGGCTTCTTCACCAACGGCAATGACTTCTTCCGTCTGGGTATTCTTCGCGACCACGGAAGGCTCATTTAAGACAATGCCCTTGCCGTCGACGTAAACTAAGGTATTTGCGGTGCCAAGATCGATCCCGATATTCTTTGATCCAAATCCAAACAAGACGTTCTCTCCTTATGCTGACTCATTTCGTATTAACTCCATGCATTATAGCATATTTATTTCTGTGACAAAATGTGAAACCGCCTGATTTTGGCACCTTACCGCCAATTTCAAAAAACCTTACAATTTTCTTGAATTAATTAAAGTCAGGATCGTCTCGGGCAAAAGAATAAAACGCCTTCCCGCCGATAATCAAATGATCCAGCAAATTCATCCCTAGCAACGCCGCCGCTAACTGAAAACGGGTTGTCGTATCGCGATCTGCCTGACTCGGCGCCGGATCGCCGCTCGGATGATTGTGAACCATAATGAGATTTGTGGCACTCAATTTTAAGGCTTCACGAAATACCACCCGCGGATCGGCCAATGCAGAATCGACCGTACCAATCGCCACAGTTTGCTCGGTAATAATCTGATTTTTGACATCTAAAAACAAAATCAGCATGGACTCCTGATTAGCACCGGCAAAACGCGAAACCATGTTCTTGCCTAGCTGTTCGCTATTTTTAATCTGCCCATAACGAACGGATTGTCGGCGCATCACCCGGCGACCCAATTCCACCCCTGCCAAAATACTGGCGCGTTTGGCGGCACCTAAGCCGCGAATGTGATCCAATGAGTCACCATCGCCTTCCGCCAGACCTTGCAATGCCGGATAGGTTGCCAACACCTCACTCACGATCTCTTTGACCGGATAATGCTGGTTTCCCGCCCGCACAATCAGTTGTAGCAATTCCGCATCTGTCAGTGCTGCCGGTCCGTGCGCCAATAACCGTTCGCGTGGTTGTTCAGTTGCATCTGCCATCGTTTTCCCCCTGGTAGCACACGTACAGGTCGCATCAGTTCAATTCCCACATTGCGTTTCGAGCTGATGCTGATTGAATGTCCTGGTTGCGCGCTGCGATTTTGAGCCAATTCATGACTCACTAGGAAGATTACGCAAATGTGCCATGCTTTTGCAGCCAGTCCGGCAGTTCGGTGATAGATGATAAAATAGCGGTCGCTTTCTCATCCGGTTGCTGGGCAATACCGGGAATCATGACCACAGGCAGGCCAGCTCCCTCTGCGGCCGCCACCCCGACGTGCGTGTCTTCGATGACGATCGCCGGGCCAGCGCCTAAATGCCTTTTCATGACCTGATACACTTCGGGATCCGGCTTATGCGCCTTGACATCACTGCCGGTCAAAATCGGGTCAAACCAGTCTTGCCAACCGGCTGCTGCCAAAACCACATCAACATAATGCTGAGCGCTACTGGTTGCCAATGCCAGCCGATAACGAGCAGCCCGCAGCGTTCTCAAGGCTTCATCAGCTCCAGGCAACACAAAATCGGCACCATTGCGAATCCGATCCAACACATCCTTGGTCGAAAATTCTTGAAACCACGCAGCATTTTCCGACCCAACAAGATCTGCAATAATCTTGGCTTCGTTTGGCCCCGCCGAACCGACTAACGGGCGAAAATCATCTTCGGTTCGCTTCAATCCCAACTCAGCTGCGGCGCGCACGTTGCTTTGAAGATAAATTGCTTCGGTATCAACCAAGGTTCCGTCCAGATCAAAAATCACGGTTGTTGTCATGACTTTCCCTCCAATAAAGTTTGACGCACGGCAGCAGCAAGATACAAGGACCCAGTGATCACAATCGGTTGTTCCGGGTCATTATCCAAGCTGGCTGCTAATGCCGCCTGCCATGAGTCTTTTAACTGTCCTTCATGAAGCCTTTGGTACCCGGCTTCAGGTAATGCACGTGGCGTCCCCGGCACTGGCACGAGGTAAACAGTCGCAAATGCCCGTGTCAGCATATCTGCCATCGATGCATAATCCTTATCGGCCAAAATACCGGCAATCACCGTAACCGGTCCGGAAAACAGTTCATGCAACG
The DNA here is from genome assembly GCF_029726355.1 of Lacticaseibacillus huelsenbergensis. NCBI lineage: Bacteria > Bacillati > Bacillota > Bacilli > Lactobacillales > Lactobacillaceae > Lacticaseibacillus > Lacticaseibacillus huelsenbergensis. The sequence continues at coordinate 2,513,948 of NZ_CP120687.1, read as the reverse complement.
CAGTGACCAGACCCTTGATACCGTCCGGATTATGCGCACCATCCAGCACAATAAACGGCGAATCGCTAATCTTCTCAAGCCGCGCCGGCCAGCGACTGGCCGCAAGTCCTTGGCGAATATCGCGCGCCGTCAACGGCCAGTCGGTTACCTGTGCATAAATTTTAGCGGTTTTAATTGCAATCGCCATATTACGCTGTTGATAGTCCCCGACTAATGGCACGGTCAGATCCGCTAACGATCCGTCTTCATCCTGGTACGTCAACCGCTGTCCCCAGCCGTGCAGCTTGGCTTTGGGAACAGTGAAATCCCGACCGAAGCGAAACCACTGACTACCGGTGGACTGCGTTTTGGCCGCTACCACTGCCGCTGCATCGGGTACCAAGTCACCGGTAACGACCGGAACTCCGGGCTTGATAATACCAGCCTTATGCGTCGCAATCGCCGTGATGGTATTGCCTAACAATTTCTGATGATCCAGCGCCACCTCCGTCAGCACACTCACAACCGGCGTGATGACATTGGTTGAATCGGTATCTCCGCCAATGCCGACTTCGATAACCGCCACATCAACGCGGCGCTGACGAAAATACCAAAACGCTAAGGCGGTGACAAATTCAAACTCGGTTACATTAAAGTCAGGCTGAGTGGTGCGCAAGTCATCAAGTGCTGCCCGGGCGACCGCAACCGCCTGTACCAGTTCATCATCGAGGATCGGCACATGGTCAATCATCATGCGTTCATTGAAGTGCATAATAAACGGCGAAGTAAACAAGCCCACTTTCAGCCCGCTAGCTTCCAGCACATGAGCAATGGCGTTAGCCGTCGATCCCTTCCCGTTCGTGCCAGTGATATGAATATAGTGACCTTCTTTCTGCGGGTCACCGAGCGCGTGTAACAACGTCAGAATACGACGATGATCGCCGGTTTTGGCTAAACGCGGAAAAGAATGAATATAAGCAACACTTTCAGAGTAGTTCATCGTTAACTTCCTTCAATCGTGACATCCATGCAGACACCGCCTTTGCAGCGCCTCAATATGGCTTAATCATACCAGAAAATGCTGGTCGGCTAAGCCGCTGATAACGGAAATTTTGCTCAATTCATGAGGAATACACGGATCTACGCCTATTCGTATAGTAGAAAATCTCAGGCAATTAGTTTGTCACCGTGCCAAACTCCGCAATCGGAGGCCAGATGGGGCTCAGCTGTGAGACCGTGCCAAACTCCGCAATCGGAGGCCAGATGGGGCTCAGCTGTGAGATTGTACTAGCCGGGCGATCTTCCCGGCGTAGTACAAGGCCGAGCTTTGAGACTCAGCGGGCTTTGCTGAGGCTCAAAGTCGTGCCCACAGCGTTCCAGCCCCATCTGGCCGGAGATTGCTCCGCTTTGGCACTAACGTCTTAATAATCCAACGAATTCTCCTAGGAAAACTAGAAGCGGACATACTCCAGTTATAGTTGGAGTATGTCCGCTTCTGTATTGTGGCTATAGATTATGACCCAGCCTCTCGGAAATCTAGTTAAGCTATGTCACCCACACCGCTTGAGGTTGACGGACGAACATTTTACCTGCAAGACCGGGCTTCGATCTCTTATGCCTGCTGCAACTGCTCAAGCCGCTGCTGGGTGCTGCTGAGTTGGTCGGCGAAGTCGCTGCGCTTGGTGCGTTGTTCGGCGACAACCGCTTCAGGCGCTTTGGACAGGAAACCTTGATTGTTGAGTTTCTTGTCAATTCGGGCAATTTCCTGTTCAAGCTTCTTAGCATCTTTGGTTAGCTTGGCCCTTTCTTCGTCCAGATCGACTAATTCATTGAGCGGAACAAAGATTGTTGCTCCGGTAATGACGGCGCTGCCAGCCATTTTCGGCTCTGCTACATCGGTTCCGACGGTGAATTCCTTGCTGTTAACAAACCGATCGATGAAATCGAAGTTCTGGTCAAAAATCGGCTTCAAAGCAGGATCCGTCAACTTCACGATAATATCAACCTTGGTTTTAAGCGGTGCGCCTGCTTCTTTACGAATACTGCGAACGCCGCGGATAAGCGCAATAATAGCATCCATCGCACTGGTTGCGTCGGCATTTTCAAACGCAGTGTTTTCCACAGGGTAGCTGGCGGTTACGATGGACTTGCCGGAGTGCGGCAAAGCCAACCACAACTTCTCGGTCACAAACGGCATCACTGGGTGCAAAAGCCGCAGAATCTGATCAAGGGCATAAGCCAGATTAACCCGTTTAGCTGCCTTGGCCTTTTCATCGTCACCGTAGAGGACTTCCTTGCTCATTTCAACATACCAGTCCGCAAAGACATTCCAGGTAAAGTTGTAAAGGGTCCGACCCATTTCGCCAAATTCAAACCGTTCAGACAGATCGGTAACCTGCTTAATGGTTTCGTTTAATTGCGAAAAAAGCCACTTATCGGATAAGTCAAATGTGCTTGGATCAGGCTGCTGCGGCTTGTCCAGATCGCCTAGATTCATCATCACGAAGCGTGAAATATTCCAAATCTTGTTGATGAAATTCCAGGCAGCTTCAACCTGTTTGTAACTAAACCGCGTATCCTGCCCCGGCTTATTACCTGTGATCAGGAACCACCGCAGGGCATCGGCGCCATATTTTTCAATGACGTCCATTGGGTCAATCCCGTTTCCTAGCGACTTGCTCATCTTGCGGCCTTGTTCGTCCCGCATCAGGCCGTGAATCAGCGTGTATTGGAATGGTCGCTCGCCGGTGAAGTGTAATCCTTGGAAGATCATGCGGGCAACCCAAAATGGGATAATGTCGTAGCCTGTGACCAAGGTGTTCGTCGGATAATACCGCTTATAATCCGGCGCATCGGTATTCGGCCAGCCCATTGTGGAAAATGGCCACAAAGCACTGGAAAACCACGTGTCCAGTACGTCAGGATCCTGGCGCCAATTTTCAATATCCTTCGGTGCTTCCATACCGACGTAAATTTCACCGGTGTGCTTGTTGTACCAAGCCGGAATCTGATGGCCCCACCATAATTGCCGGGAAATGACCCAATCGTGAATATTTTCCATCCATTGCAAATAAGTGTGCTCAAAGCGCTCCGGAACAAAGGTTACTTTCTTATCACTTTCCTGTTGGGCCTTGATGGCTGCTTCGGCGAGCGGCTTCATTTTGACAAACCACTGCGTCGACAAACGGGCTTCGACTTGAACGCCGGTCCGCTCGCTGTGACCAACACTATGCACAATCGGTTCGACTTTAAGTAATAGGCCTTCCTTATCCAAATCCGCCACCATGGCTTTACGGGCTTCAAACCGATCCATCCCATTGTATTTGCCGGCATTTTCATTCATCGTGCCGTCATCGTTCATGGTATTGATGCGCTTCAGATCATGGCGATTGCCAACCTGAAAGTCGTTAGGATCGTGCGCTGGGGTGATTTTAACGGCCCCAGTTCCGAAATCAGGATCAACGTAGGCATCCTCAATGATTGGAATTTTGCGGTTAGCCAGCGGCAGAATTAATTCCTTGCCAACCATATCTTTGTAGCGCTTGTCACCAGGATGAACGGCCACCGCAGTATCGCCCATCATGGTTTCCGGACGAGTCGTGGCGATTTCGATATACCCGCTACCATCGGCAAACGGATATTTGACGTGATAAAAAGCGCCTTTATCGTCTTTATGAATGACTTCGATATCGGACAATGCCGTGCGGGCTTGCGGATCCCAGTTAACGATATATTCGCCGCGGTAAATCAGGCCTTGTTTGTAGAGTTCGACAAACACCTTGCGAACGGCTTCGTTCAGGCCTTTGTCCAAGGTGAAGCGCTCACGGCTGTAATCCAGCGACAAGCCCATCTTCGCCCACTGGCCGTGAATGGTTTTGGCAAATTCATCTTTCCATTTCCAGACCTTCTGGACAAACTTTTCGCGGCCTAAGTCATAGCGACTAATGCCTTCCTTGCGCAATTTGGCTTCAACTTTCGCCTGTGTGGCAATTCCGGCATGGTCCATCCCCGGCAGCCACAGCGTATCAAAGCCTTGCATCCGCTTTTGGCGAATCACGATGTCCTGCAAGGTTGTATCCCAGGCATGGCCCATGTGCAGCTTCCCAGTTACATTGGGTGGCGGAATGACAATCGAATACGGCTTGGCTTTTGGATCGCCGCTTGGTTTAAAAACATCTTCGTCCAGCCATTCCTGATAGCGGCCTGCTTCGACCGCTTTATGATCATATTTTGGTGCTAATGTTTCATCACTCACTGGCTCCACCTCACAAATTTTTCTGTCCATCCAGGTTTTCAGGACCGCAATATGCAGATTTGTCGACCGCGTTGGTTCGCGCTTCCTATAACGCGCCGGCTCACGCTTCTCCATAACGCGCTCCCCGGCGCAGGAGTCTGCGTGTAAGGACCTTGGTCGCAATGGCAAAAAACGCCATCACGCCCAAGGCCGCTTACACTCCGACTCCTAACCGCACCGGCTCGCGCTCACACAAAAAAAGCCCTAATTTATATAAAAATTAGGACGATTTCACTCGCGGTACCACCTAAATTGGGAATAACTTCCCCACTTAATTCAGGATAACGGCTGTCACCGGCCATTCCCTACTCACTTCAGGACGGCAGCTCACAAGCTACAATCACGACCCCTTTTCGAGATTCACACCAACCATCTCGTCGCTGGGAAAAAAGATCATGACCCTCTTGATCATTGCATTAGCTGCATTATAACCCGCGGACATGGCAGGGTCAACGCTGTCATGATTGCTTCAAAGGTGCTTTTTGCTCTTGTGTTAACTTATTTTGATGGTCAACAAACAGTAACGCTTGTAATTCACTGGTCAAATCAATATAACGAATTGTTGTTTCGGGTTGGGCGGGAACCGGCTTAGGTGCAAAGGTCAAAATCGCCGTTATGCCATTAGCTTCAAGTTGGCTAATCACTGCTGCCTGCGCAGAACTCGGCACGCAGACAATCGCGGTGTGCATGCCTGGACGGACTTTTTCGGATAAGGTCGCCAAGTTATAAATCGGAATACCGGCAATTGTCGTCCCGATCAAGCTGGGATCCGTGTCAAAGCCCATCACAATGGATAAGTCGGGATTACGTCGAAAATTATTGGTCAGCAACGCCCGCCCCAGATTCCCACAGCCTACCAACAGCATCTGCTCTTCGGAGTGAACCTCTAATAGCTCGCCAAAAACTTCCGCAAGCAAATCAACTGAATAGCCATACCCGCTGCGGCCTAGGTCGCCAAAATTAGAAAAATCGCGGCGAATAGTCGCGGGGGCAATATGCACCATCTTGCTTAACCGATCCGAGCGCACCCGTTTGACACCCGATTGTTGTAAAGCTTTGACCGTTCGATAGTAAACCGGAATGCGTTTAATCGTTGCTTGCGACAATGCTTGTTTATTGACGACCAAGATGAACACCTCCGCACCTATTTGTTAAGCATTTCACATATTTAGTTTAACAGATGTAAGCGATTTTAGCCACCTTTTTCATGGCAAAAAATTGGCGAATAGCAGATTGCGCTTCATGTTGACCCAGTTACCAACGTTGCGGAAGATCGTCGTCTATAAGCATCCGAAAAGGGTTTCGCGAAGCCGCGGCTAAAATGATGAGATTTTTTGTGAACTTTTTCTTTTAGACAACAAAATAACACCGGGCGGCAGAGGCAACAAAATCATTACCATCTGCGTCCGGTGCCATCAAGCTTTAAAGCAACTCTGCAATAACGTCCTGATCCTGATTCATAAACTGATCCGAGGACTTGATCTCCTGAACCTTGATTCCGGCTAATGCACGCGTCATCAGCCCGTCAACATCCAGTTTGCTTTCATAATAGCGCGCGCGATCGGTCTTGGGTTTGGTCTTCGGGGATGGCGGCGCAAAAATCGTGCAACAATCCTCAAACGGCATGATCGACAAGTCATACGTGTCGATTTTTTCCGCTTCGGCAATGATTTCATTCTTGTCCATCGTCGCGACCGGTCGAATAATCGGCATGGTCGTCACATCGTTAATTGCCGCCATGGACTCCAAAGTTTGTGACGCTACCTGCCCGACCGATTCACCGTTGAAAATGGCCAGGTCGCCCCGCTGCTTGGCAATTGCTTCGGTGAGGCGCAACATCATCCGACGTTGAACCGTCATCAAATAGCCTTCCGGAACTTTTGCTTTGACGTCTTCCTGGATTTCGGTGAACGGTACTTCAATAAAGTAAATCCGCCCGACATACGGGGTCAATTTAGCCGTCAGCTGCTTGGCCTTATTTAACGCCTGTTGGCTGGTATAAGGCGGACTGAAAAAGTGCACCATTTCAATGTCCACACCGCGCTTCAACGCATAATAACCTGCCACCGGCGAATCAATGCCGCCGCTAAGCATCAACGCAGCACGACCAGCCGTCCCGACTGGCAAGCCACCTGCACCCTGAATGGTCTTGGTTGACAGATAAATAGCCTCACGCCGAACTTCTACACGCAAAATCATATCAGGATGATGCATTTTAACCACTAGATCCGGCCGTTTATCCGTCAAAAAGTCACCGAGGTCCAGATTCATCGCATTCGTGTCCAAGGCAAAGTCATGGTCACTACGCCGCGTATTCACCTTATAGCTAATGCCTTTAGGTGCCGTTTCGTTCATCAACTGCAAGGCAACTTCATGCACTTTGGCCATATCTTTTTCAACGGCAATACTCGGGGAAAAATTCTGAATGCCAAAGACCTGTGACAGCCGTGCCATCACCTGATCACTGGGTTCGCCATTCAACTCGATATGCATCCGGTCCCGTTTTGGCCGAATCGTCAGCTTAGGGAACTCATGCAACGCACGCGTCACGTTCCCATTCAAGCGCCCGATGAAGGCCTGGCGATTCTTGCCCTTGGTCGAGAGTTCGCCGTAACGAACCATAATTTCTGAATATTGCATCTCAAAATCCTTTCAGTTAAACAGTCGCCTTATCGAGCTTGGCAAACTTCGCATAAATCTGGTCAAATGCGTCATTAAACGCATCAGCCTCAGCTAACGTATTGGCTTCATCAAGGCTAACCCGAATCGCCGATGTCGCAATTTTCGGATCAGTATGCATCGCTGCCAGCGTACTGCTTTCCGTGCCTTTTTTGCTTGAGCAGGCGCTCGTTGTCGAGATATAAATCGCATGATCTTCAAACGCATGGACAATCGTTTCGCCGCGCACCCCGGCAATAGCAAAACACAGAACATGCGGGGCAAAATCCGGCGTTAACTGACTAAACATCGTCACTTTAGGCTTTTGGCTGACATGATCGTAAATACGCTTGCGAACCGCCTGCTGCTGGGCAACATTGTCGTCTTCGTTTGCTAACAACAACCGCAACGACTTCGCCATCGCCGCAATTGCCGGGACATTTTCGGTTCCTGAACGCCAATCACGCTCCTGGCCACCACCGGTCAGCAATGGATCGATCATGCGGCCTTCCTTGGCATAGATAAACCCGGTACCGCGCGGCGCATGGAATTTGTGCCCGGAAAAACTGAGAAAATCAATCCGAGGATCCTGCAATGCGCTATCCAAGCCCTTACCAACCGCCTGAACCGCATCAACGTGGAAATGAATATTGGGATAAGCATCCAAAACCCGTGCGGCCTGAACAATCGGCTGCATACTGCCAATCTCATTGTTCACAGCCATGATTGAAACCAGAATCGTATCCTTCCGAATCGCGGCCTTCAAATCATCGATATGAATAAAACCGCGGTGATCAACCGGCAGATACGTAACTTCAAAGCCCAACTTTTCAAGTTGTTTCATGCTATTCATCACAGCTGGGTGCTCGATACTGGTCGTAATCAAGTGCCGGCCAAACTCACGCTTCGCCATGGCCGTTCCCTTAATCACCCAGTTATCGCCTTCCGTGCCGCCGCTGGTAAAATAAATTTCATCCGGCTTAGCCCCAATCAACTTGGCAATCTGCGCCCGTGAACTCTGCAAAACCTCATCAGCCTTCGTCCCCAGCGCATGCAAACTACTCGGATTACCAAAAAAATCCGTGCTGACCTTATTGTAAGTCGCCAAAGCATCAGGCGAAATCTTAGTCGTCGCACTATTATCAAAATAAATCATCAGCCGGCCCCTTCCGTTATTTAGACTGGGTTGAATTATAGACAAAAAGTTAGTAAGTTTCAAGAGCGCGAACCAGCCCGGTTAGAAACCGGAGTGTAAGTGGCCTTGGGCGTGATGGCCCGGGTTTGGCCATTGCGTCCAAGGTCCTTACACGCAGGTTTCTGGGCTGGTGAGCGCGTTTTTGCGCCAGAAAGCTGCAATCTATTTAGGCTTGAAGCCCTTATGTGAAGATTTCTGCGACTGTGAGAGCCAACAGTCCCAACCCCCTCACGCCAAAACAAAAGCCAGCCCAATCAGACTGGCTTCTCAATAACTCCTAATATAATGAAGCTTTCTTCCGCGCAAGATAAGCATCTTCAACCTTCTGATAACTCCCCTGCTCGGTCTGTTCCAGCGCCGTGGCAAGTGTATCCGCAGCCTGCTGATAATCAAAATGCAAATAAAGTTCCGTGGCATGCTTCACGGCATCGGCCACCGGCTTAACCGTTGTCTTGTAGCGGTTAGCATACTGCATCAATTCTTCAGTCAGACCGGCAGCATCTATCAACGCACTGGTTGCCTTCTTCAAATCCTCAATATCGTTGGCAATTTTAATCAAGAACTTCGCAATCGCATCCATATCGATTTTAACTTGATTCAAATCGTGATTCAGCTGTTCGATTTCCGAGGTGACATGCTTCACCTGATCTACATAATCCTGCGGCAGTCCCGGCAAGTGGTGGCGAACAATTTCATGTTTGATATTGCGCATATCAAGCTCAAAGTTTTCTGCCTGCTTATTGGCAACAATCTCGCCTTTCTTCAAACCGGCCACATCTTGATTAATTTGAACCTGGTGCTTTTCAATTTCGGTTAATTGTTCTTTAGTCGCATCAAACCTGCCAATCACATCAGAATAAACCGCTTTGCCGGCCTCGATGGCATCAGTGTCTTTCGTATAATTGGCATCAATCGTGTCGAGTTGCATTTTTAGATTTTTAGCCGTTTTGATTTCATGATGATTCAGGGTATAACTTTGATCCAGATGCTCCAGCTCGGTTTGTAGCTCGCGATTCTGACGCAACGCATGGTCAATGAAACGCCGCAAGTCAGGGGTAGCCGCGTCAACCCGCTTCTTGGCTTGCATTTCCTTTTCCATAATCGCATACATCTTGTCGATCTCGGCTTCGATTTCGGCATTAGCCGCAGCAGTTGCAGCTACGTCAATCGACTTCAATGTGGCGTTCGCGTCTTTCATTTTTGCTTCGACGTCCGCCACCATGCCTGGGATATCATCCGTGAAAACATAATGGGCGGTGGTTAATTGCCGATAACCGTGTTGGATTTCATTAATCTGACCAGGGAACTCATTGACCTGTTCATTGACCAGCGGTGGCAATTCTTTGACCTGCTTTTTTAACTCGTCCATTTGTTCAGCCAACTGCTTAATCTCTGCCTTGGCTGTTTGGTGATCGCCATCGTTGTTGATCTGGTCGATTTTTTGGAATAACTGGGCAAGTTGTTGCAGCCGTTGTTCCAACGCCGGCTGGGCATCGCCGAAAACAAAACTTTTGGCAAGGATGGTCTTGCGGGAAACCTGATAATCATCCCGCAGTCGCAACATTTTGCTCCGATTATCTGCTTCATCATGCCGAATATCCTGCAAGGCATCGCTAATCAGCTCATATTGGTGGCGGGCCGTTTCGATTTTGGCTTCCAACACTTTTGCAATCTTAGAGGCGTGATCAAACCGGAATCGTCTGACCTGATCTTCCAAATCAAGCAAAATTTTCTGGAGATCTGCCAAGTCATGATCGTTTAATTGATCAAACGCCCGCTCCCATTTGCCAAACGTCGCAAGGCTGTCGCCGGTCAGCTTCAGTTGCTCAATGCTGCGGACTTGACTCGAAAGCGCACCAATATCAATCGCCTCGACCTTTTCGTCTAAGTTCTTGATGCGAGTCTGAAAATAATGCTGAAGCCACCAGACACCGCCAGCGGCCACAATTATAATCACGACGATAATAAAGAACCAGATCATCCCTACACCCTCTGCTTTACCGATTATCTTTTCTGATTGCATTTCGCCCGCTTCACAGCTAAAATGCCGTTAAGTGTCAAAACACGAGAATATCCTAGCTACAAGTATCGCAAAAAAAGCCTTCAGTTAAAAGGCCTATATGCCGCTTTTCATAAATTCCTAAAAGGACTGATCAAATGACGACTCTCGATCCCATCATTATCGACCAACTCGATGGCTTACTCACAGGCGAAACCAACCCTATTACCGCACTCGCCAATGCCAGCGCGTTGCTAAACGATAGTATGACCGACCTCAACTGGGCCGGTTTCTACCTTTTTAATACCAAAACCGGGCAGCTCGACCTCGGGCCATTCCAAGGTAAAGTTGCCTGCATGCACATTCAGCCAGGCAAAGGCGTTGTCGGCACCAGCTTCCAGCAACAATCCGTCATCCGCGTTGCGAACGTTCACGAATTTGCCGGCCACATTGCTTGCGATTCCGCCAGCAATGCCGAAATCGTGGTTCCTATCAACGTTGACGGTAAAACAGTTGCCATCATGGACATCGATTCGCCAAAATTCGATCGGTTTAGCGAAGAAGACGAAAAGATCCTGACGCAATTCGGGCAGACACTGGCCGCACATCTTGACACTGCCGCGTTAAACACGGTATACTAGCTCGCGTGTAAAATAATGCAGCAGCGGCCGGCATGGTCGGCTCCAGTCCTGCCTCGGCGTTAAGCCGGTGACAGTAGTAACCGCGGCTGCAAAGGTGAACCTTTGCAGGACTGCCCGTGTGCTAAAGCCGCAATTCGTTATTTTACTCCAAATAAAAACTTGGAGGAATATCTATATGTCTCGTTATACTGGTCCTCGCTGGAAGCAAAGCCGTCGTCTCGGCTTGTCCCTTTCCGGCACTGGTAAAGAATTAGCTCGTCGTCCTTATGCACCTGGTGATCATGGTGCCAACAACCGTCGGAAGATCTCCGAATACGGTCAGCAATTGCGTGAAAAGCAAAAGCTACGTTGGATGTACGGCTTAAACGAACGTCAATTCCAGAACCTGTTCCTGCGCGCCGGCAAGATCAAAGAAGGTACCCATGGTGATAACTTCATGATCCTGCTCGAAACCCGCTTGGACAACATGGTTTTCCGCTTAGGTCTGGCTTCCAGCCGTCCGCAAGCACGCCAACTTGTTAACCACGGTCACATCACCGTTGATGGCAAGCGCGTTGATATTCCTTCCTACGAAGTACAGCCTGGTCAAGTGATCGGTCTTCGCGAACGCTCACAAAACCTCGCCATCGTCAATGACGCCATCGAGAACACCGTTTCCCGTCCGGCCTACGTCACCTTTGACGACAACAAGAAGGAAGGCTCCCTCGTTCGCTTACCAGAACGTGGCGAACTCGAACCAGAAGTTGACGAATCACTGGTTGTTGAATACTATAACCAGAAACTTTAATACTTTTGACCACGAATGCCTCTACACCGGCGTTCACAGCGATTTATCGCGTGCGGTTGCGTGCACTCAGTTTAGCTGGTCAAACAATTGCCGAACACGTCCATCTTGGGCGTGTTTTTTTGATATTAATGTAATGTCGGTCAGCTACACCATATTTCATTAGGAAAGGTACGGGCACGCCGTCTGACGGAAAATCACCCCCTCAAAAATATGGGTACCCTACTTCGTTCAAATCTGTTTGTACAAATAATAAACCATCCTTCACTCAACTATTCCTCTTGATGGCTGTGTCTTTAACGCAGTTTAACTATAACTGAACTTAAGGGACAAATGATATGTACGTCATTCTAACCTATGCTTTCCATGAAGAGCATTGGGTCCCAATCCACCAACATCCACTTTTGCTTTACAGTAAAACATTTCCCAAACCTGCATATCTAAAAAGCTGCCCAAGCCCTAAAGGATTTGGACAGCTTTTTTGGATCACCCTTTTCTAGATGTTTCCCATTAATTATTGCTTATCTTCGGCGTCACGGAAATCGTCCAATGCTAAATCAACAATATTTTGAAGTGATTGAACAAGTTTTGGATTATTGAGAAGAACCACTGAGGCAGCTAAATGCATCTGCGGATTTTCATCATCTTCTATTGTAAAGAACTCGTGGTAATTGACCCCCAAAGCTTTAACAATCCTTTCCAATGTTGCCAGTTTAATATTAGGCCGCCGCCCATTCTCTATTCTTGCCAGCATTGATGCGTCCATCCCTGCCATATTTGCAAGCTGCTCTTGAGAAATATGCTTGCTCATGCGCAGATCACGAATTCTTTGAGCAACTTGTTCTGGTAATGACACTGACATCCCTCCTCGTATATTTAAATTACAACCAAGTTCTTGGATAGCTCCGTACTTGGATGTTGCGTGATATTCTCTAGTTGTTCATTGGATTTGGGTCCAACTGGTATAGGCTTTTCCCTCCTGTTGCTAGCTATTGCTAGACTTCACCCCGAGACTGCCGCCCAGATGAATCGAACAAGCACAAACCACAAGCTGCGGGGGCTGGAGATCAGTTCGGTGACTCGCGTTTCACCGAGCAGCTACTGATCCTCAGACAGACTGCTCATACTGCGAGGAAGTACTGTAGGTTCATAATTAGGGAATATCGCGCAGCGCCCAAGCCTATCCATAAATCAGAACAGAAAGGAGGTCCAATTCGATGAACTTGAATGTTGGTATTGATGTTTCAAAAGCAAAGCTTGATTACTGTGGCTTGGATTCTGCCAAGAAGGTTATTTTCCAGGACAAGACCACGAATACCCCTGACGGGGCCGGCCAAATTGAGAAATTAATCCTGGAATGGGCTAAACGCCAAGATGATTCACTAAAGATCGTGATTGGCATGGAAGCCACCTCGGTGTACAACATCCACCCCACACTTTACTTTGAACAAAGCTCAGCGCTCAGTGCGTTGGATGCCACTGTCGTCACGTTGAACCCCAAGATGACTCATCGTTACAGCCAATTGTTCGATGACGACAAGACTGATACCATTGATGCCTTCCACATCGCAGACTTTCTGCGCATTGGCCGGTATCAAGTGCCAGTGACCCGCGACGAGAAACACATTGCCTTACAGCGGCTCACCCGCGAACGGTATCACGTCGTCAAACAAATTACAGATGGCAAAAACCACTTCCTCAACAATCTGTACTTCCGATTGAACACACTGGAAGCTGAGCTACCGACTTCTGTGTTCGGAAACACGATGATGACGGTGCTTAGCGGTGAAAAGTACACACTGGACGAAATCGCTCAGATGCCCTTACAGACGCTTACTCAAGATCTTAACCAATTGTCCCACGGTCGCTTTGGTGACCCAGAGGCGATCGCTAAGGCCTTACAAAAAGCCATCCGTAGCTCTTATCGCTTGAGCAAGACGGTTGCCGATTCTGTTGACCAGGTCATGGCGATTTACATCAACCAGATCCGGATGTTACAAAAGCAACTAAAAGCCCTAGACAAGAGCATCACCGACCTGTGTGCCGTCATTGATGGCTCACAGTCAACGCAAAGTATTCCAGGCGTTGGCCCAGTCTACTCGGCTGGACTACTGGCTGAAATTGGTCAGATTGAACGGTTTCCGAGTGAAGCTAGTTTGGCAAGCTATGCCGGACTGGTTTGGCGCAGAAGTCAATCCGGAAACGGTGAGCGGCAACTAACGCCGCGCACGCATAACGGCGATCAGTACTTACGCTATTACCTAATTGAAGCTGCCAACTCGGTAAGAGCGCATGATCCCACATTTGCCAGATTTTACGACAAGAAATACCGGGAGGTGCCAAAATATCAACACCGACGTGCTTGTGTCATGACTGCAAGAAAGCTGGTACGCGTGATCTATGCATTACTTAAAAACCACGAGTTGTATAAACCAGCCAAAGCGGTCTAGCGCGCCAAGCGTCAAGTTAGGGCTTTAGATTCACCTAGAGAAATTACTAAATCCCTGGGCTGGGGGAAGTATACCCTCTGAAAAATGAAACAAGTCTAGATAATTTGAATCACTCCCTTGACTTCAGACCACAAGTCTCGTTTTCGCTGATAATTCAACGCTAAACGAATACAAAGCAGAAAATCAGTGCTAAAAAGTCAATATAAAACAAATTATGGACTCCAGAGTAAATTGAAGGTACAATGAAGTCGCTCAAATAATTACTGTTATGGAGGGGTAAAGATGAAAAATTCTCGGAAACGGCGTCGACTGCAGGTTGCTCTTGAAAAGCAGTCACACCGTGTTTCCCTGGTGCATAGCAAGCATCGTGGCTGGTTTACTTTGGGGTTAACCAGCATTGGGTTGGGGATAGTAGCTGTTGGGTTGGCAGGACAAACAAATGTGGTAAATGCTAGCAGCAATCAGCAAATTACCACACAAAAGTCAACATCAACGACTGGACGTGTGTGGACTTTGCGGCCAGTTAGTCAAATTGAAGCTCAAATTAAAGCTTCAAATAAAACTGTTTACGACATTCAATGGGGTGACACTCTCTCAACAATTTCTGAAGCCTTAAATCATACAGGATTCACCACTTCAGTTAATCGTTTAGCTGAGATCAATCACATTGCTAATGTTAATTTGATTTATGCAGGCGCAAAGTTGTACTTACAAGGATCTGGGGAAAATGCAACGGTAACAACCAAAGACGCCGCAGGAAATGATCAGACTTATAATCTGAATCCTGCAAAACCTGCGATTGTCACACCTCAGCAAAACTCAACTGGCTCAAATGGCCAGAGTATCGGCAATGAGAAAACCACCGTTACAGATGCTGCGTTGATTGCTGGGCACAATCATTCAAATACCGGAACAAGTAATGACAAGTCTGTCCCAAACAAGAACGATATTGACGCTGCCATCAAAGCAGCTAAAGAAGAGCAGGCACGACTACAAGCAGAACGGGAAGCGGCGGAAAAGGCGAAGCAAGAAGCCGAAGCCAAGTTGACCGAATTGCTCAATGCGGAAAATGGTCAGACCCTGGCACAACTCCAGACGAAACGAACGGCTGCCCAAGCCGCTGTCGATACCGCCAAAGCTAAAGTTCAAAGTACCACGCAAGCGCTGCAAGCTGCCCAACAAGCGTATGCAACGGCTAAACAAGCCGCAGATACCGCAACGGCCAATACGGCCTCCAAACAAACGCAAGTTGACACCGCAACGGCTGGCATTAACTCCCAAACCAGCCAGATTCAGAGTCTCCAGGCGCAACTGGACACCATTAATGCCGATGCGCAAGCGGCCAAAGATCCGGCAACCCAGGCCAAAGTGGCCACCCTTAAAAATGCCCTGACTAAGGCACAACAAGGTTTGCAAACCTATGAGCAGCAACTCAGTCAAGCCAGTCAACAACTGAGTACCGCAAAACAAGCCGAAACGGCTGCTCAGCAAGCCTTGGCTAATGCCAAAAATCAGTTGGATAGCTTTAATGGTCAAGTCACCAGCGCTAATGCCGAGTTGCAACAGGCCAACACCAATTTGGCGGCCTTGCCACAACAGGCGACCGCCAAAAATAGTGACCAAGCCAAGCAGCTCAAAGCCGACCTGGCCAATTATGATGCCCAATTAACGACGCTGGATGGTCAGCTCAAGACCTTAAATGACCAGATCCAAGCTTGGCAGCAGACCATTGCGGCTGTCCAAACCAAATTGGATCAGGCCAAGGAGCAAACCACCAAGGCTAACACAGCGAATGTGGCCGCTCAGGCAAACGATACCACCAGTGCCGGTCAGCAAGCGCAAACCACGATTGACCACACCAACGCCAACATGCCGAAAGACGATCACGTGCCAGTGAATACCGACAAGCAGGTCACGGTTAAAGTGGACGAACAAGGTCATCAGTTGTCCGATACCACGGGCTACAAGCTCATCAAGACCAGCGCCCCGGTTAAGACCGTTCAGACCTTGGCCAATGGCGATACCATCACCACCTATACGACGACCGAAACCTATCACCAGATCCAGCACTTTACCAAGCAAGTAACGGTTAATGTCGACGAAAATGGCCAAACTCTCCAGTCCACTAATGGTTATACCAAAGCTTCTGGGGACGAAAAGACCACGACCAAGAAAGAAGTTACTCAAAATGGTGATGTCACGACTGTCATCACCACGACCGTGACCTGGAAAAAGGCCACCCAACAACCTGGCCAACGTGACATTTATGAGACGGTTAATAAAGACGAGCAGGGCAACCTGGTTACGCCTTCAGACGCTTATCATCTCATGACGATCCAACCGTCAACCAAAGAAACGACCGATCCGGATGGCACCATTGTGACTCATCACATAACGACCAATGTTTATCATAAGATCCAGTACTTTACCAAGGATGTGACGGTTAACGTGGATGAGAATGGTCACACACTGACCTCAACTGAAGGCTATAACCGGATTAAGGATGCTACAAAAACGAGCAGTAGAGACGAAGTGGCTAAGAATGGAGATACTACCACAGTCGTAACGACGACGATTCTTTGGGAGAAACCTAATTCCAACCCAAATCACAAAACTGTCAAAATTACTGTTAAGAAAGACGAAAATGGAGACGTACTTGTAAATACAGACGGCTATCATTTGATTTCACGAAATACATCTTCAGAAAATACGACTGATAATGATGGAAATGTCACGACTACTGTAACAACAACAGAAATCTATCACAAAATCCAACACTTTTATATCAATTCCCCAACCGTCATCAATATTGATGAAATGTCCGGCGAAAAATTGACCAGTACAGCCAACTACATTGAGGTTGACAAAACGACCTCTACGCAAGATCACACGGCAGCAAACGGTGATATCTATTCCGTCACCAAAACAGTTTTAATTTGGCGTAATAAGAGTATCGTCATTGATCCAATTGTTGCTGCCATTAAGAAAACCGATGATCCGATGACAAAAGCCATTTCAGATCAAATTACTAAAGACGATACACAAGTCGATATCCAAGAAGCCGAAACCTATACTAATTCCGAATTATCTTTGCGTGTAGCCAAGTTATTTAACGAAATGGTAAATAAGGAGCAAACGCGAACCGGCCACACTTTAACCAAACTCAATACATTGCCAAAAGATAATCTAGCTATGGCCGAACGAGCTGTTGAGGTCATGTACGACTTCAATCATGGTTCACCTGACAAACAAGTTCCAGGCAAGCAATATAGTCCCGGTTGGGTGAACGGCGAGCCCTCACAGACCTTTAACACCGAAAACATTTCACAATCAAGTATTAAAAAATCCGCAGTTGTAGGAAATCTTGATAACCTCATCAAGGAAATTGCTAATGCCATGTATCAACAATATATTACTGATGAACTACCTGAAAACAATGATGGAAAAGTTGGTGGACATTACGACAACATAATTAACAGTAATTTTGATTCATTAGTTGCTGCCGTATATGTCGTTGATACGGGCAGTTACTACCGAGTTTCTACTGCAGTATCCACAGGGAGAATGGGAACCTATATGCTTTACTAGCAGCTAAAGCACATGCCTCTTCTTGTTATCCACGACAACTAAGCCACGTTGGTACCAGAATATTTCTGCACAGGTTCGATTCCTGTGGTGGCGCTTATCAAAATTAAGGGGGTGAACTATGAAAAAGATGAAACGTATTTGGCATTTTTCTGGCCAATTAAAGTTCCGACAATATATCACAATCCCGAGTCTTGCGCTGGCTCTAATCGCTATTACCTTGGTGCTCACTGACTTGGGAAATGTATACTCTGACTTTCGGGACATGTTTATAATGTCTTTTGCCAGTTCAGTTCAATCTTTATCTGTCTCCATCCCGCATTTGATCTTCTCACTTCTGATCGCGTTAGTGTTGTATACCGACTGTCGGTTTTATCCCTTTGTTCGTCTAAAAACTGACAAACTATTAGCAGACGACAGCAGACCGATTAACCCCATGCGCGATGACGAACTTCCTTATGCAACAAGAACGACAACGAAGGTCACTGCCGAGGTTGATAAAGATATGTTTGGGAATGTGAAGTGGGAACGAAATTTTTTCGATGATGTTAAACGAGACTCCCATGGTATTCCTATTCCCAAGATCACTGCAAACGCCACGTCGCATACCGAAACCTTTCAACCTGGCAAGAATGCTAATGAGGCTTTAGGGCTTTTGGGCATGTTTATTAAAACCCTTTGGAATTTTTTGGTTATGTTTCTAAGTTGTACTTTCGCTTTCGTTACGGGTTGGCAAATCATTTATAAAATGCAACAAGCGGCAGAAAAAGACCATCAGAACTTATCGAATGATAACCGGTAATGATTGGCTGATTTTTCGTTCTATTGAGTTTTGCTACTGAACTTCATTAAAAAAAGCTAACTGTCAAATAACAGTATCTTTGGAGGAGATGTTTACAATGATCAAAGAAAATCAACTACGACAACAATTAGTTCGCTTTAAGTTTCATGATTCAAAGGGCGGGCTTTCTTTGTCATCCGTGCAAAACGCACTCGCGGCCAACGCATCAGCTGCCCAATTGCCTGTTGCTTTTGCCACTGATGAACTTAAAACTGGTGGTTTATTTGGTTCATCTGAGTCTTGTCTTCTCATGTATCATCCCGAACACCCCAACGATTATTTCTACTATGTCTTTAAAATGGAAAAACAAGCTGCCTTTGCCTTCGTGACAGCCTACCAAGCTGGACAAAGTGCAATTTTCGACAAAGGTGCTCGAAGGGAAAATCATATTGTTGATGTTTTTTCGGGAACCGGATCTAGCCATAGTGATTTTCTTGAAGGCTTAACACGTAAAGGCATTAAGTTCTTAAGTGGCGATAAGGAGAAGCGCAAACAAGCCGAAAGAGATTATTACGCACTAGTGGCATCAGAAATCATCGAAAAAATGTGATATGGAGAAGAACATGAAAACTATTCGAACATTAGCACTATTAGTCTCTATGACGATCCCGCTAACTTTGTCTGCATGCAGTTCAAATCAGAAAAGCACTCAATCGGTTAGCCATTCCAGCACTGCAGCAAGTACCACTCGCTCTAGCAACTCCCCTTCTTCTGCCTCAAAGGCGTCCTCAAAGTCACTGCATCCTGAATACTTAGCCGATGCAATTCAAGTAAAGGGAACATCAGATCATGCTAGCGCAGTTCTTAACGATCAATCAGTTGCAAAAAAGATGATTGATCTTAAAGGCAAGAGTTTGGGATTAACTAGTGACCAAATTGACAAATTCTCTAAAAAAATTGCCCCTCAAATTCGAATTTTTGCCGAAAGTGGTGACAGCTATGATCAAATAGAAACCGCAATGGATGCCTTTTATGGTGATTATGGTGACGTGGACAGCAGTTTAAAAAGTAAATTTGAGGCGCTGGAAAAGTATGCTCAGCAATTCAAAGGAACTATTAAACGAGATGATGACACCTCTCGTCCTTTGTTTAATATAAACAACACAATCAGCAATGTTCAGCAGGGTGACGCATATTTGTTGACATTGACACACAACGGCAAAGAAGTGGCCCAAAAACGTTATGTCGTCGGAACTATTCCCACTGGAAAAAAGATTGACGTAGCAACGATCTTAAAAGGACATATGCTAAGCGATCCAACTGTCGGGTGGAAAGTAGATGATACAGCTGTCCAGATGATTGCTAGTGACCTAGACATAACAACAGAAAGTAACGGTTCAAAGTTTGATAGTTTGGATGTACAACTAATTCTCGATTCTGCGGTGAAGAAACATGACGCTTCCAAAGTAACAGTTGATTTGGATCAATTTGCCCAAGATTTAAATAAGAAGAGGCCTCTAGATAGTCCCTATGTTTTTACGGGTAATGGTATCATTACGATTCCTTTCCAAGGATAATGATTTCGCATGACCTATAATCGGTATTCCTGCTGCATATACTTCCTCAATTTCAAGAGAATTTTGTTCACAGGCAGACTAAGCATATAACACAGCACCGACAAATCCAGCTTGCAAAGAAGCATAAGCTGGTTTTTGTTGTATCTAAAGGCCATCCTCGTAACCTACATTGACCATCAGTTAACGGAGAACAAATAAGCTGTGAAGGCCGTGGATATTCGATGGCAAGGTCAAGAATTCTAATCCACAATCACAGCATAAAATTAAATCTTTGGAGGAATAAACAAATGAGAATTAGAAAAATTGCTATTGCATTGACTTTACTACTGGGCACTATTGTACTAAGCGGTTGCAGTCATAGCAATAGAACAAGTAATAGCACAAACAAAATCACAACAAATCAATCTCTCCCTGACAACAGAACAGTTGTGAATTCAATCATGCATAGTCCAAAACTACAGATATTCTTTCAGGCACCCATACCATTGGATAAAGATTCTCGGCCGGGGTCTGTTTACCTTATAAAAAATGACAGAGTAGCAGAATTAACGGTTCAATCTGATCCCCACGACGCGAACGGAAGAAATCTTCCTTCGATAACTTTCGGTGAAATTGCACGGCTGAAAACCACAGATAAGATACTTCAGCGGTTAAGAAAATCATATGGTGATTCATGGCGCGATGCTGATACAAGCAAAGTCGGAAAATTTACATACTCCCAAAAAGTCAAATATGCTCTAGATACAAACCATACTAATAACAAAACAAAGAGTATAACTCTTATTTATCACTTCTCAGAAGACCCAGCTCCGAGTGACAACGCACATTACATCAGTTTTTATTTCCCCGCCCAGAACCAGCAACTTTATTCCACACATTTTGCCGGCTACGTAAGCGACGAACAAGGGGGAGAAACCATAATGACAATTGTACCTAACAGTAAGACTTTCTATTCTCTTGACAAGAAGGACAAGAAACGATTTATCGTCAATCCAAATTATCAAAATTACAAATAAGATTGGTTCCCCGCTAACTATTTTAAAATAGTGATCTTTAAATCTCGTGCTTTCATCATCAAAACACAAGCCAGTTTTAAAAAAGTCATACTTTCGTGTCTCATACTTGACACCGTAGTAAACTCAAATGAGCAAATCAACAGCCAAAATAGCCAGGATCTCAGCAGCAAACAATTAATCGGCTTCAATCATCCCGCTTCATCTTACGAACGGTCAACCAAATCAACACGTTAAAAACAATAATCCCCAAAATCAACACTGACGCCAAGCCGATCCGCCCTACTGTGCTCTTGAGCAGGAAAGGTTGCCAGGCCGGGACACGGGTGGCGATTCCGAGAACGGCCATGATACCGATAATCGGAACAAATGGTAACCACATTGTTTTATCGGCTTGCCGCCAAAAAGCAAATCCTAGGGCAATTAACAAGATAGCAATGAGTACAACGCCACTGACACCTGATAAATCAAGTTGCCAAGGTGTTTTCAAGAAGAGTGGCAGTAGGAACCCTGGCGCAATAAGCGCACAACACGCCAGCCAAAGGAGAAAGATCCTCCATCGCCCCCATTGCTGATTTCTTTTATAAGTTGTGTGCCCAATATAAGTGACAATTCCCAGCGCCACAAAGGTGAAATAAATGCCAACAAGAAGTTCTTCACCGATGTCCCAAGGTTGCGTTGGCATCATTAAGGCGGGAATGGTTGTTACCAAAAAATAGGTGATCAAAACATAACCGACCATTTTGAATGATTTAAACCAGCTGATCGGGACTTCAGCCAGAATATCATCGGCGGTTTCCTTTGGTTGTTTGCCAAAATACTCTACGGCTGTGACGCCATCTTTTTGTGCAGCTAAAATATCTGTCAGAATCGTGAGTAACTCTTGTTCGATGGCTGTGCTGTCCTTTAATACCGCTCCCGTACGCATATATACCAACAAATCCTCATAATAATGTTTATTGCCAGGTGTCAGTTGTGTACGGAGCTGATTATTTTCCTCAACGAGTTGGTCTTCCTTGGTCGTCATGGCTCACGCCCTCCTCTGCGGTTAATAATTGGGTAACATGCTGTGATAATTGGTGCCATTGCTGGATAAAATCATGACAGGCAACCATACCGTCCGAAGTAACTTGATAATACTTACGCGGAGGGCCGTCCGGTGATGACCTTAGTTGGCTGGTGATCAGCCCCTTTTTCTCCAAAGCCATGAGCAGCGGGTAAATGGTGCCTTTGGAAATTTCGGCAAAGCCATACTTTTCGAGTTCCTGGCTTAAAGTATAGCCATAGTATTCGCCGCGACTAAGTATGATCAAGACGCAACCTTGCAAGATGCCTTTGAGCATTTGTGTGTGCAAATCCTGGGCCATCTTTTTTCCTTTCTCTGCTAGTGGGTAATACCATCTAGTTCCTGCACATAATATACCCCAGGTCGGCCTAACATGCAATACATAATACCTAAAAACACAATGTCCGCAAAAAGCCAGCTGACTCTCCCAAGTCAAGCTGGCTTTCTTTTTAGAAAATTATTCTATAACTTACGACTTACCATGCTCCCGATACGTATACGTCAAGAAATAAAATGGCACCGCGATGACGAGCGCACCCAGTCCAATAACAAGCTGGCTGACCTGTACCTGAACCAGCAACCACAAACTAACCAAGATCGCCACTGCCGGGATAACCGGACCTAAAGGCAAATGGAAGGTGCTGCTCTTGTCTTTGGTTTTGGTGTGGGCAAAGACGATGACGGCCAAACAAGTTGGGATGTATTGAGCAAATCGCGAGACTGCGCTGATTTGCGCCAAGTAGCCAAATGTGCCGGAGTAGGCAATGATCAGAGTGATGGTGGCGGACACAATGATCGCAACGTATGGCGAGTTCACGCGATTACGTTTGGCCAGCAGTTGCGGCATCATGTGGTTTTCCGCAAGTGCTACGCCGGACCGTGGGGTGATGAAGGAGCTGGCCACCAATAGCCCGCCGGTTGAGAGCAATGTCCCAGCAGCGACTAAGGCGTTACCGAAGCCGCCTGCCACTTTGGCAAAGGCTGTTTGAATCGGTGTGTCAGTATTCGCCAACGCGCTGCCTAAAATGCCGGTGCTGACAACCTGAATCAGAATATAAAAGAGTGCGACCACCGTCATGACCGTGGCCACCGCTTTAGGCAGGTTACGCTTGGCATTTTTCATGTCACCTGCCGCAACCACGAGGCCTTCAAATCCGGTGAACGCGTAAAACATAACAACTGCGGCTTGGCCGAAGCTGCCGGATTTGTAACTGCCGCCGGGGAATAATGGCGTGAAGTTGCTGCCTTTAATAAAGAAAATGCCAATCGCAACGAATAACACCAGCGGGACCAATTTGGAAACACTAATAATGTTGTTGACAACGGTCGAAACCCGAACGCCGGCGATGTTCATCAGGGCTAACCCGATGACCATGACCGAAATAACCGCGTCTTTGATCACTGGCTGGTTCAGTGACGGAAACGTGCCGACCAAGGCGGTGGTAAAGGCAACTGCCATCGTGGCTTCGGCAATAATGCGAATCGCCCAAGTCACAAAGCCGACTTCAAAGCCGACAAAATCGCCAAACGCATCTTTCGCATATAAGTATGGGCCGCCATCACGATCAAAATAAGTGGCCGCCTGCGCAAAACAAAGCGCAATCGTAATCACCAGCAACGCATCAAACAATAACACGAAAATACTGGCGGAACCCATTAATTTGGCGGCTTGATTAGGTAAAAGAAAAATGCCGGAACCAATGATGCCGTTGATGCCAAGTAAAATCATACTCCAGTAGCCCATTTGCTCTTTTTTCACGATGCTATTATTCATGAGCCTCACCTCCTGCGCGTTTCACAATGTCGCTAAATAATGGTAATTGGTCGGGAAAACTCGGCCACATGTTCTCCGGATGCCACTGAACACCCAGAATCAAATCGGAATCTTTGCTTTCCACCGCTTCCACCACGCCATCAGGAGCCTGCGCGGTTACCTTCAAATCCGGCGCGACTTCTTTGACCGCTTGATGGTGACGGGAATTCACATAGCTGCTCGTGCCCATCAATGACGCTAAATGCGAACCGGGCGTGATCGCAACATGATGCGTTGGCCACTGTCCCGGCGCGGCTTGTGAATGGCGAATCGTGACTTTAGGGTTTTGGCTCGGTAAGTCTTGATACAACGTTCCGCCTAATGCCACATTTAAAATTTGAATACCACGACAAATGGCAAAAATGGGTTTCTTCGCTTCTAAAGTCGCCTTGATTAAGGCAATTTCAAACCGATCCTTTTGATAAGTCGCACGCCCCATGGCTTGAATGGGTTCTTCATGGTAAAACGTCGGGTCAACGTCCGGCCCGCCTGGCAAAACCAATCCGTCGAAAACAGCCACATACTGTTGTGCTAATGCTTCGGAAGCAGCATCATCTTCCGGATAAGGTAAAATCAAGGGTGCACCGCCAACTTTCACAATGGCGTTTTTAATCATATTGGGCGCCATGTCTGCGTAATTTAGATTAATGACAGGCGAAGGCGCGACCATTGAATCACCTGTAAGTGCGATAATCGGTCGCATTCTATCAGCTCCTTGTATTTTAGATATTCTTGTATTTTAATCTTTATATAATTATTTTCAACCAAAATCTTAATATAAGGCGGCAATGTTTTTGAGGTTGTACTCTTTAAAATAACGTTATTTCCTTACATCGGTGCCATTCGGGCCTTCAAGAACATCCATGTGTGCGTATTTCAAATCGAACCATTTTTTTCAGATGGTGACAAAAAAACGGATCGCCATCCGCAATTCAGGGATGACAATCCGTTTATCTAACTTGTCTGATTTACAGCTACCAAAAGCCGCCCATCATCATTGATTATTTTTCAGGGCCGACCATCGATAACTGAATGCGCTCGCGAGCCAAGTCCACCGATTCGATCCAGACTTCAACAATATCGCCAATGGCTACAACTGTTTTCGGATCGCGAACGAACCTGTGGGCCATTTTGGAGACATGGACCAAGCCGTCGTGTTTCACCCCAATGTCGACAAAAGCGCCAAAATCAACAACATTGCGCACGGTTCCCTCCAGCTTCATCCCCGGTTTCAGATCCGCCATAGTTAAAACGTCTTTGCGCAAAATCGGTGCCGCCATGTTGTCTCGCAAATCTCGGCCCGGATTCTGTAGGCTGGCGACAATATCTTTAAGTGTTTCGGCACCAACGCCTTCATTAACGAATGGTGCTAAGTCAACGTTGCTGACTTTGGCAACCGCTTGTTGATCGCCAAGGTCTGCTTCAGATAGACCTGCCGCGGCCAAAATCTTTTTGGCGACTGGATAACTTTCCGGGTGAATGTCGGTGTTGTCCAGTGGTTGCTTACCGCCAATGATACGTAGGAACCCAACTGACTGTTCAAACGATTTCGGCCCCAAGCGCGGCACTTTCTTTAGCTCAGTACGACTATTATAGCGACCGTTTTCATCCCGGTAGTGCACAATATTGAGCGCGATTGTTTTTGATAAACCGGAAATACGCGTCAACAGCTGGTAACTAGCGGTATTCAGGTTCACACCAACTCGGTTAACTGCGCGTTCAACGACCGCATCTACTTCATTAGCCAGCTCTTTACTCGGTAAATCATGTTGATACTGGCCAACACCGATTGACTCCGGATCAATTTTCACCAGTTCGGCAAGCGGATCCTGAAGCCGGCGGGCAATACTGATCGCGCTACGCTGTTCAACCTGCAAATCAGGAAATTCATCACGCGCTTCCTGACTGGCAGAATAAACCGACGCACCGGCTTCATTCACGATCACATAGTAAATATCGCGTTTAATCTGCTTGAGCGTTTCTGAAACAAACTGCTCCGACTCACGGCTTGCCGTTCCGTTGCCAATGGCGATCATGGTTACCTGATACTTTTCGAGTAACGCAATTAGCTCGGGGGCTGCTGCTTCGCGCTTCTTTTCCGGCGCCGGTTTGTGCGGATAGATGACCGCTTTATCGAGAAACTTACCATTCTCATCAACCACTGCTAGCTTACAACCGGTGCGGTAGGCAGGATCAAAACCGAGGACAACCTTGCCCTTAATCGGCGCCTGCATCAGCAAGTTGTACAGGTTCTGGCCGAATACTTTAATCGACTTTTCTTCAGCGTCAACGGTTAACGTACCGCGCACTTCCCGCTCAATAGCCGGGCCGACAAACCGCTTATAGGCATCCTGATAGGCGTCTTCAATGAACGCCGTTGCTTCGCTGTCAGGACGATTATCGATGATTTTAAAATGAAAATACTGCATGACCGAAGCCGGATCGACCAGCACCTTGACCGTCAGAATCTTTTCTTTTTCGCCCCGGTTAATGGCCAGGGTTCGGGTCGGAGTCATTTTTTTGATGGTTTCTTCAAAATCATAAAACTGCTGGTAAACGCCTTTTTCGTCCAAGTCCTTACCCTTGGTTTTAACTGTGGTGCGAATGGTTCCGGTCCGCATCGTAAAATTGCGCACCCAGTTACGAATGGCGGCAATCTCGCTGAATGTTTCTGCCAGAATTTCGTGCGCTCCGTCCAAAACATCCTGCACTGATGCAAGCTCTTTGTCCGCGTCTACGTATTTCTGCGCTTCGTCATTCAAACTGCCAGTGGGAA
Organism: Lacticaseibacillus huelsenbergensis; assembly: GCF_029726355.1. NCBI lineage: Bacteria > Bacillati > Bacillota > Bacilli > Lactobacillales > Lactobacillaceae > Lacticaseibacillus > Lacticaseibacillus huelsenbergensis. The sequence continues at coordinate 2,487,337 of NZ_CP120687.1, read as the reverse complement.
ACGACAGCAGCCAGCGCGCAAACGGTTCAAGCCCCCGCTCTTTGGCAATGGTTGCCTTAGTTTGTCGCTTCTGCTTATAAGGTAAGTAAATATCCTCGACGTCTTGAAGCTTCGTGCTGGCGTGAATCTGCCGCTCCAGTTCAGGCGTCAGCTTCCCTTGCTCGGCAATGCTTTTGATCACCGCCTCTTTGCGATCCTGCAAGGCCGTCACATGCTTGTACGCTTCCTCGATCGCCTGAATCTGCACTTCATCGAGGCTGCCGGTCATCTCTTTCCGATAACGCGCAATAAACGGAACCGTATTGCCTTCTTGCATCAGATTCAAAACGGCGCTGATCTGATGATGAGTGATGTTAGTTAAATCCTGCTGCATTAACTGGACAGTTTGTTCTTCAATCAATTTAACGTTCCTCACAATTTCTACTTGGCTTCTTGTCGACTCAATAAGTACCATATTACCAAAATTGCGGATGTTTTTCTTTTAAGGATTCGTACTTTGACTGATTTTCGGCAAAAGATCAGTACTCGGTCGAGTTGCTTTCGGTCCGCAGCCACGCGTTATATTGATCGACATACCACTGATCAAATCCACGCCCGTTTTTGAGGTAAGTGTCCTTATTAGTTTTCATAACAAGCCCGATTAAGGCATTCTTCTCATCAGGTAACGGTGGTAATTTAGCGCGATTGTCGGTCAAGCTCTTGATAATCGATACTTTCGTGGGTCGTTGCAAGCCGTAATCAATCACCTTGACCGCTGCATAGCCTTTTTTATACCGATGCACGCGCGCATTGAATTGAACAATCTCGCCTTTGGTTAAAAGTCCCAATTCGGCAAACTGTTTCGTATAATTGAGCCAAAGATGATCTGTGACCTCTTGATCGCCAAGCATGACACGTTCAAATAAGATTGTTGGCAAAAAGCGCGTGTTGATTTTCCCGCGCGTTGTCCGCTTCATCCCAATGTCGGCATAAGTTGCCTGAAACGTGAAGCGTTCATCAGAACCCAACTTTTTAAGTTTTTCCCTAGTCATTTGCGCCTGCTATATAAAATGTGGAAGAATGTCTCTGCGACACCAATAAAGGTTTTATATATTTCCTTTCTTGATTGACAATCCTACATTTCATTTAGTCCCGTCAACAACGGTATTCCCACTCTGAAATAATTCAGCATGACAGTGACCGTCTCCTGAACTTTAAGGGTATAGCCTACCCCGTAACCTTTGATTTTGCATAAGCTATCAGATTCTCCACCGCATTTTCGTCTCGCCGCAACTTTACCCCACACTGGTAACAATGATAATCATCGTGACCAGTATGATGTTTCAAGTTTCCACTCAGCGTGATGCGTTCATCAGCGGTTTTCACATAACCACATCGTGAACAACGTTGGGTGCTGGGGTAAAACCGATCCGCCAGCACCAACGTATTGCCATACCAATCAGCCTTGTATTGCATGATCACTTTGAACTTGCCAAACAAGGATCGATGCAGATTCTTCGCGAGCCGTTTATTCATGCGCATATGGTGATTATCCAAATCCTCAATCCCAATTAGATCATAATCAGTGACGAGCATAGTCGTAAACTTTTGGAGTAAATCCGTTTGAATCCGTTCAACTCGTTGGTATTGACGCTTCAACTTGGCTCTCGTTGTGCGATAAGCCGCAGAGTTAAACCGCTTGGAATTTACTTTCCGCTTACGCGCTAATTGTCGCTGATAATGAGCAATGCGGGCGTAAAGTGGTGGCAGACGTTCAGGTAAGGTGGGTTGAGTCGCATAACCAGTTGACGTTTGATAGTCAAACTTGCCGATGTTGGCATCAACTCCAGTGACCATTAGACCCGGCTTCTTTTCAACAGAAGTCTGAACCTCAATTGAAAAGGAGGCATAGTAACCGTCAGCGTCTTGAACGACGCAAACCTGTTTCAATTTTCCTTGCCAGCGTGGTTGTTCCGCCAGCTTGATGTCATACCAGGCACCAGCACCATGAGGTTTATCTAAGCGCAACTTGCCATTCACAAGTTGCGCTCGATCCGTTTTAAATGTTTTGCGGGATCTTTTTTTAGATTTCCAGTTGGGCTTATCATGGTTCGGCATCTTCGGATTGAAGTAATTCTTCCACGCTTTACCTAAATCATTTACCGCGAGCTGTAAAACCCGGGCGGACTGTTCGTACTGCCAATCGGCTTTGTTCCAGACCAGCTCATCCCGTACTTTGCGTTCATTTGGTCGCAAAGTTTTGTCTGCCATCACCAAAGAAGCATCGTACATGGCGTTCCAAGTCTCAAGGGCCTGATTCCAAGCAAATCGGCGATAATTAAACAATCGCTCCAGTTCACGCCGCATCGTTGCATTGGGATAGAGCTTAATCTTATGCGTTTTAATCAAAAGTTGTCACCTCCTCTCAATTGGCTGGTTAAACGCCACTTTAGAGGAAGCTCAGAGTAAGCGTTCAAACCAATGCTAGCTAGCGGAACTTTGGTAAGAACCATCATACAGTATCGATTGAGGCTCTTGTCAAGATATTTTGCCAGTTAACTCGGTTTGAACACACGGACAGCTTCCACTTAATTATTATGTCCACGTTGTACCGCTTTATTCCATATGATTCAACATATTTGAGTGCTGTTAACATCCTCCCCCAATCTTAACCGACCATCATTTATAAGTTTTTGTGTTAACAATAGATTTTGCTAAAAGCTTCATTTCCGTTAACATAGATAGCAAAATTTTTAAATAGATAATCGAATATTGGCTGTGAAATGTTGTGCCAATAACGCTAATCATTGGGGTAATAGCATGCTTATTCGAACCGTGCAACGTCGTTCTTTTATCAAACAACCGGGTAACACACTAACCACTCCGCGTTCTCGCGAGGTTTGGCACGAGCCCGATCTTAGCAATTTCCGGGAACCTTATGAATGGATGCGTCATCAGTTTGAGCTTCGTCGAATGCCGCTAAATCCTGATAACGCGTTACTCTGGGGCTGGATTCATCCGCTTCACGATGAGGTCCAATATCGGGGCTTGAATGATCGGCGTGCTGCGTCAGTTCAGTTAATCGTCGATATTCCCAGCCAACTTGTTCTAGCAAGCGATTTTGATGCGTGGCATATTCCTCTTGGCCATGGCAATTTTTCCGACGATCTTTCTGGTAATGATCATGACTGGGAAAAGTTATTCGATGAACACTGGCTTTTAACGAACGGCTGGGAACCGCAAAGTAAAAATGCTTACGTGCAGTGTGTTTTTCCATATATCAAACGGGAATGGATTCGGAACATTAAGTATTTTCGCGGCATTTATTAATGACAATTTCAAATTTTGAATCATAGAAGGTGACACGGTGTCACTTCTCTTGCAAGATAGCTAAAAATGCCAGCACACTTGTAAATAAGCGTACTGACACAACAATCACCGTTTCAGAAACTTTTTAAAGAACTTCAATCTTTTTTGTAAATTTAAAGCAAAGCCGATCAAAGCTCCAAAATATAGACATTTTCAGTGACAACTTTGTGAACATCTGTCAACTGTTTGATGTTTTCAGACTTACCGACATAATATGTCTCCATGTCCTGCCCATATGCAATCTCCTGATCATGTTCATCGTAAACAGCTACCTGCTTATCATCGGTGACACGAAAATGTGTCCATTCCGGTACATGATTCTTGGAACTGTGACCATGAACAATGGATGCCCGATAGCAAAGTTTGGCGCCAATCGTTTGGTACAAGCCATTGGCAGCATCATCATCAAGCGTATAAATCAGTAAAATACCACCGCGCATCTTTAATCGGCTGCGCAATTGCTTCAGCAAGGCTTTAGCAATTCCAACACGTTGATAATCAGGATGCACCGCAATCGTATCAAGTGTGGTCAGGACTGTTCCTTCATGAAGACCATAAGATGCCGCTTTTGCCTGGCCTTGATTCAAAAAGATAGCCTCGGCAATACCAATAACTTGTTGATCCTTAATTGCCACAAGTGAAACACCTGTGGCATCCGAAACATTTTCCTTTTCGGCAGTAATCTCGTCCTGAAACGAACTACGCATATATGCCAGTGCGCGACAACGCAACCAGCTTTCCAGCATTTCCGATTGATAATTTTTAATTGTGTATGCGACCATCGTTTCCCCTATTTGTAAGCATCTTCCATCAATCAATCCCGGTACCTTACTTTCCCGCGTCAAGCCACTGCCCAATCCGCTTTTCATAAATCCCCATCAACTGCTCTTGCTCAACAAACTTCCCGAATAGCCTGATCGTTGTCATCTCAGCCTGATAGACAGGCATCACGACCTTTAATTGTCTGGTGCGATGCGGATCTTTTTTACCCATATCGGCCAGCCAGATGCGAACATCTTTAGGTGTCTGTAAGGCCGCCACGTCTTTTGCAGCGGTCTGTTTTAGCAATCGCGCGAATTGATCGGCCATTTGAACGCCTTTGCTGTCGAGATCGCCTAAATAGGCATAACGCATGCCGCGGTCTTCGAGGCGCTGAATAAGCTGAACATAAACATCATTGAAGTCATTGCCGGATTGCAAAATTAATGGCCAGTCCGGATATTCCTGATTCAGCAATGCGAAGACGCCATTGTTTTCGATCACCACCGCCCGCGTGTTTTTCAGCGGAAAGTCGAGCATTGGTTTGAGCTGCCAGGGATTCAATGTCAGCGGCTGAGGCAGGTCAGTCGCAAAAATATTAGCCGAGGTAAACGCCATTCCGATGAGGCGTGCCGTCAGTTCATTGACCTGGCCGGACTGAAAGCAATGGGTCATGACCCAGCGATAATAGGCAAAAAGCGGCGGATCTTCGTGCGGATCGTTCAAGGTATGCGCGGTTAATCCCAGCGCGACTGCCTGTTGTCCGCGAGGCGGCAAGGCTTTCCCGCGCGCAATTTGATCAAACAGTTGATCCAGTTGCGCAGCTTTTTCCGGTGCTGCTTGTCCTGTCTGGCTTTCAAAAGCATCGCTGTAACGACTCATCCTTGCTATCCCCCTCTTACCTAACTAATCCATGACTCAATCATTATCGGTGTCCTTTTTCCAAATAAAGTTCTGCTGAACGCGATTTAAATGGAAGCGGCCGTCGCCTTGCTGCGGTGACGCCATGACGTCCCACACAATGTTGTCAACGCCGTCTGCCAAAAGCTTGTTTTGCGCCCCGCTTGGCATCGTAGCAATAAAGCTGAAGCCAAAATTAACAATCGTTTTGGCAAAAGACTTAGCTGTTTCCGGATCGAGTTTATCGGCAAACTCGTCAAACATGACCAAATGCGGTGCATCGGCACGATTCGACCGTTGCAAAACCATTTTCGGCACCAGCAAGAGTGGTAATACCATCGCCTGCGCCTTTTCCGCGCCTGAACCGCCGGACTGGACAAATTTATCGTCAACGACTTCAAAATCGTTTTCGCCGCTTTGACGCCGCCGAATCAGTACCTCAAAATCGGACCATTCGCGCGTATCGAGCAACTCCCGCGCAGCAGCAAAGAACGCCTCATCATCATTCGAAACCTCGGTGTTGTTGGCAAGTTGATCAAGGCGCTGCTTCACCAATGCCTCAAGGTGTGGCCGCTGTTGACGCTGCGGATCACAGGCTTCTTCGATGGCTTCCGGTGCGATCCCTTTGATCGGCGTCAAGCGAACTTTCAATTTGATATGTTGATGACCGGCTCCAGCGGCAAGAATCTGGTTGTAGGTCGTGATGACGTTGTACTGCGCACTGATCGCTGCCGTTGCCGCCTGGACAAAGGTCGTATAAGCCATGTCATTGCCGCTTTGTTCTTCAGCTAAAGCTTTCTCCACCGCGGCATGATCATCATCTAAAAGTTTCAATGCTTTGTTAACGTCAAACGCCACCACGGTCAAGCCATTGTCTGCGACTGAACGCTGTTGGCGCATTGCACTTGCCTCGGCAGGAAAACCCCGATCGGCAAAAAGCGCATCAAGCGCATTTTGATCCTCGCCGTGACCATCGTGGCGATGAATCAGGTTGCCAATCTGCGCGCTGATATCGCTATAACTGCTGCTGCGAATTTTAGCGCGATTGCTCGTGGCAAAGGCCAACAGCTCATCCATGTCAGTAAGGTGAACGCCCTCTGGAAAATACGGCCTCAACGTTTTAAGCTTTCCTGCAGCATCCGCCGCCTCTTTGGCTAATTGCGCCGTGTCTGTTTTAATCGTACCAGTCAAAGTACTGATGACCCCTTGTCTGGTGGCGATTTCGGTTTCCACGCTTTGCAACTGTTGGGTTAACTTTCTTTGCTTATTGACCGCCGCAGCCAAACGTTTCGGCAGTTCCGGATCAATTTTCAATGCCGCTTGTTCGGCCTTCAGTCGCGCGATGGTTTGCGCCAGTTCATCCGCGTCAAAGCCAGGATCTAAAGTATCTAATAGCGTATCCAGTTTGCCCTGATGCGCTTTTTGCTCGCTTTCATTAGCAGTTAACAGCGATTGTATGCGAAGCAAAGTCTGCACCAGCGGTTTGAGCTGTTTGCGCAGATCCTTCAACTGAGACAAAATCGTTGGATCTTTCAAAATCACAGTCAAATCCGGCTGTTTTTTCAGGATCGCTGACTGTTGGTCACGCAATAGCTGATATTGCGTGTTCATTTGCGCCGCGCCAGCTTCATGAATAGTGCGGTTATCTTCCTGCAAACCATCATGAACTCGGCCGCTACCAAACCCCTGGACTCGCGTATCAATCGCGGTTCCCATTTTGGCTTGCATCTGCTTGGTAATACCCACATCGGCGCTGAGGCGATTGATGGTCTCCTCTATCCCATCGTACTGAACTTTTGCCGCTGACACTTGATGAATATAATGCCCAAGTTCTGCTTCAATCTCCTGCCAGTCATCGGCCTGCATCACCTGGGAAAAGTTGTTCAAGGTGCTTGTCAAAGCGAGTAGTTTGACTCTGATCGGGGAAAGATTGGTTTGTGTGTGATCGGCCAATTGTTGTTTAATCCGGTCATGTTTGATGGCCAAGGTTGCCAGCTGCTGCTGTAATGTTGCGACTTTTTGCTGTGTCTTCCGATAATCGTCTAATACGCGTTGGTTGCCCTCAATTTGCTCCTCATATTGCGCCCGGCGCTTAATCAGCTGATCCTGCTTGGCTTTTTCGTTGCGCAACTGCTCAACCTGCTCCGTTATTTCCGTTACTGCTTGATTTAAATCAGCCAATTGTGCGGAATAAGCCTGTACTTCCTGCTGCGTATGGGTCAATTTTTCCTGGTTGGCGGAATTGCGGGCAAACCGTTGGCTATACGGCGTCAATAAAATCTCTTGAAGATGATTCAGGTTATGCCAAAAAATCCGCGACTTCATTTGCTTCAATCGCCGCTGGCCTTCGCTGATTCGTTTTAACAGTCCGCGATACGTATTCACCTGCCGCTGACTGTCAGCGACTCGGCGAATCACCATATCATCGATACCTTCCTGGGCGTCTTTTAATGCCGCAAGAATCGGTGCGAACTTTTCATTGCCGGACGTTAACGTTGGCGAGGCTAATAAGCGATAGGCATTTGCTAGACGGCCTAGCACTTTGCCGTCGCTGAAGCCATAAATCCGCGTTGCCGCAAATTCTCGATAATCTTCCGGCCTATCAAATACATGCAGTTGGTCACCCAGTCCCGCATTCGCAGCTTTAAACTGATTTTTGTCCAGACTTTTCCCTTCAGCATCCGTTGTGTGAAGCTCTAACGCATCAGTCGGGTTCGGCGCGATGACAATAAACCACCAAGTTGGCTTGCGCGGATCATCTTGCACCCGCGTCGCACCAAGACCTAAGATAACTTGACGCTGATCCGAGCGCATCAAAACATAACTATAACCTGTCCGCACTTTCATAGCGCCCGGACCCCAGCCGAGCAACATTGATTCAAAAGTCCGCGTATCCCGACTGCTATTGCGGACACTCGCACTTTGCGAAACTTTCTCCGTGTTCTTTGCCGGGTTAAACGATGGCGTCGTAATGGCACCATCAATCAGCATTGGAAAGAAACAGTTGGCAAGCGTCGTTTTGCCGACCGCATTTTCGCCGATCAAGGTCAGATTGCCATTTTCGGCCGCTTGCATGTCCAACTTGGCGTACTTATTAAAATTACGCAAATGATAACTGACTGGCACTAATTGTTGCGTCAAGATTTAGCTCCTTCTTTGCTTTCTTCATCCTGCGTCACCGCAAACCGCGCCACAATCGGCGTTGGCACCCAGTAATCATCCTGAGCACGCATTAAATCATTTTCAAGTAAGGCGGCCTTTACCTGACTCGGTTGAATCGTGAAGCCTGGAAAAAGTTCGGCCGTCACGGTTTTGATTAAGCCAGTCAAGTCAGCGGCGGCCACGCCCGACCCCAGTTGATGGGCGACAACTAACGCAGCGAGGTAAGGCTTGGCAACGCTGGGCTGCCGCTGTTGATCCAGCAATAACGCGTACTGATCCCCGACTTCCAGGACGAAACGGCCGCCTCGGGTCCACTGTTCGGCAATGGCTTCTTTATGGGCCACAAGAACCGGCCAAAGCTGCGGCATGGTTTTGGGACTCATGAATTGTTCCGTCAACAACACCCGATTAACCTTTTGAACCTCGCTCAAAACCGGTTGCGTTTGGTCATTTTTCAGAAAATCGACCAGGTTCTGGGCAAATTCGTTAAAGTTGGGATGAATCTCCCAGTAATCATCGATTTCGGCAGGAACATTTTCTGTGCCTTCCTCAAGCCGATCCGGCGTGAACAGCCCAAAACGCTTCACAAAGAGTGCATCAATGCAACGCAGTAATTCGCGTTCGTCAAGCTCGGTCACTTCGCTGTGCACCTGACGGACGATTTTTTGCGTCGGAATGGCACGATCCTCCAAATTGCTCTGTAATTCCGGTTCATTGATGATCGTTTTCACGGTTGCCAAAAGCACATGCACAACTTCTGGCGAAAGTTCTTCCTTACCGATCATGAGGAAAAGATTTTCTTGAAAATTCTCCGGCGTTGCACCGAACATATTTTTGAAATAGTAACTAAGCTTTTGCTGCACGGACGGTTTTTTAAGTTCACTAATAGCAGCGCGACTGATTTGGGTCGCAGCGGGTAATGGCGTTGTGGTAAACACGCCATGATCCAGCAATTCATTGATGGCAAGCTGGTCTAACTTGGTAATTCTGGCCATAAGCGTCCTCCTCAAGCAAACGTAAACTTAAAACCGCACGGCAACACGACCGCATAATCTTCTCCGGCCACCTGCAATTGCAGTGGCGGCGTGTTCGGTAAGGCATCCACTGCTTTGGCGGGACGGCCGAACGGGGCAAAGCCATTCAGATCTTCGTGATAAGTCGCCGCAAACAACTTGATAATCTCATCCCGCGCTGTGACAGTCTGCAACGTCAAATCGTGATCCACCCGACCGTGACGATCATCCACCATCAACGTTTGGCGAAATTCGCGTAACCCTGCCACCTGCGCCTGTTCGGTGGGTGCATCATCGGTGACATCCGGATTATCGGTCTCGCTGGCTGGCTGCTTGCGGGTCGGATTCGCTAAGTAGCTGACCGGTCCCATTGTTGAGGCATCAAGCAAATCGCTGGGATCTTCTACCTCGCGATCCGCCGGCAAGTGCCGTGGTACCTGCGCTGGAATATGAAGCTGTTGATAGTGTGCCAGCAAGCCATCTAACTTTTTGGAGAGCGCCTTGATGTCAATGGTTTGGCGCTTGGCATGTTTAAACTCCTGGCTTAACAAGTGAACAATGCCCAATAACGTGTTAAACACTAAATAAATCGAATCCAGACTGCTGTCAATCGCTGTGGCAGTCGGACTCATACTGAGTGCTAATCTGGTCATCTGCGCCTGCGCCCATTGTTTGGCCCGCTGCAGCCGCATTACCAGCATATCCTCGCGACCAACAACCTTAGCCGCATTCATATCATCGCTGCCTTGTAAGGAGTGAGCAATCTGATCTACAAAAGTTGGATCATTAACTAAACCCTGAATGCGTGAGGCTTGATTCAGCACCTCTCGATAAGCAGGGATCGCCTGATGACGCAGCATCTGCTGCAAATGACTGGCCGCCTGGCTACCGTGATTGAAGGCAATATCATTTGCCAATTCATCAAGATCATCCTCAAGTTTATGGATGCCCTTCATCACATCATCAAAAGCATCCAGCATATTTTTAAAATCGTTATAAAGCTGAGTATCTGCGGCTGAGCGCACAGGTGCACTCAATTTTTTCACCAAATCGACATATTCTTGAATACGATTCGTGTTAGCAGTAATGGTTGTTTCAGCATCGATGACTTTTTGCATCATTTTCAAATATTCGCTGCCACTGCTGGTAATCCGATAAACATAAGATTGGATAATATGGTAGCTGCCATTGTGCATGCGAGCACGCACTTTTCGCGGATTCATCTCGACCAAACCGGCTTGTGTGACCAGCACATCAAGCACTTTCTTCAAAACATCATCAGCAATCGGCGTTTCGCCGCCGCTTGTATCCAGATAATCGTTGTTATATTTTCGTGCCAGGTAACTTAACGTAATGGGTTCACTACTACTGCCAGCATCACGGTAAAGAATCGTCAACACAAACCAACCGGCAAGCGGATGATGCACGCTCAAACCTAATTGGGTTGCCAATAATAACTGCCGCAAAGGTGCTGATAAGGCTGCTGCCATAAGCTGGTCCCTTTCTATTTCCATACCATTGTCTGATGCCTTCCATTATACAAGAAGAATGCCTCGCACAATAGCGCCCCCATTTAGCATGCTGTCAGCCTTTTCGCAATACATGACATTTGTCACACCACATTCATGACATTCGCGACTACTACCCCATCCCCCGACCACGTAGTATCAGTAGTGGAGGTGGACAACATGACCACAATCATTCAAACAGAACATCTAAAATTCAACTATGACAAGAAACAGGTTTTAAAAGACATTAACTTAACCGTCCATGCCGGCGAAATCATCGGTTTGATCGGTGTCAACGGCGCTGGTAAAACAACGCTACTGAACATTTTGCTAGGGCTTTTATCGGGAAAAGGCGCCGTCAGCGTTTTTGACAAAAAGCCCGGTAACCCCAATAGCAAGGCCCGAATTGGCTCGATGCTTCAAGGCGACATGATCATCCCCGGCATTACTGTCGGCGATATGTTAAAACTTGCCGCTGAACAGACTGAGCATGCGCTTGACCCAGACAGCTTGCTTGCCGATCTGAACCTGACGCAACTCAAGACCCAGCGTCTCGGTAATCTCTCCGGCGGCCAACTGCGCCGTGTCACCTTTGCCGTTGCGTTAATCGGCCAACCTTATCTGCTGTTCCTAGACGAACCGACTGTCGGCATGGACGCGAATGCCCGAAAAGCTTTTTGGGATCAAGTTGAACAACTGCGACAACAAGGCAAGACCATCGTTATCACTAGTCACTACCTCGAAGAAATTCAGCAAATTGCCGATCGCTTATTGATCTTGCAAAATGGCCGCTTTACGTTCGATGGCACCTTACAACAGCTTCAAAAACAACATCTGGGCGCCACAATTACTTGTGAAACTGATCTGCAACCAGCCATTTTTAGCGGACTGGCTGATGTCGATCACGTCCACAGCATGGGCGACAAACTGGTCATTCACAGCCGCAACGGTGATCAGACGCTGAAAGCACTCGTTCCAATGCTTGATCGTTTGCATCAAATTAGCTTGAATCGCGAATCACTTGAAGACATTTTCCTACAGTTAACGAAACAGGAGGTTCCACAATCATGAAAACATTCTTAGCTCAAGTGGCCTTTGACGGCAAGCGCCTGGTGCTCCGCAACTTTTCGTTTATTTTCTTCTCGCTCCTAATGCCAGCAGGATTCTATCTGCTTTATACCAAAGTCATGATCAGTGGCTCTGCTGTTGAAATTAAACAATTTAATATTAGTTATATGGATCAAATGATTGTCTTTAGCATTCTCCTCGAAGCTCTTTTCAGCATTGCATCTATCTTGAAACGCGATCGCGACAAAGGATTCACGACATTTTTAAGACTATCGCCAAAAGGCATGGTCCCCTATTACGTCTCAATCACTTTTTGGATGTTGATGATGAGCTTGCTTTCGGTGATTGTCTTAGGCGGCATTGCGATTGGCGTTAACAATGTCAGCCTTGATGCTAGTCAGTGGTTAGGCTTCCTTGGCATTATTTTGGTCGGTCAATTACCTATCCTGATGATTGGCATTGCGTTGTCTCATATTCGGCGTGAAGAAATGCTCAGCTTGGCCAGTAACTTACTCACTTTTCCCATGGCCATTATCAGCGGCTTATGGTGGCCGATCAGCCTGCTGCCGAAGTGGTTACAAACCATCGGCAAGGAGACGCCGACTTACTTCGTGAATAATCTCTTAAATCAGGTGACCTCACGTGCTACAGTAGACTTAACAAATCTAGTTGGGATTGCCGTCTGGTTTGTGCTCGGCAGTTTGCTGGTGGTTGTCATGACAAAACATGAACAACGGAAGGGCGTGGCTTTGGGTGAAGCATAATCTTCGGTCATGGTTAATGAATCTTGAATGGACCAGCTATATTTGGCTGGTCTATTTGCCGTATATCATGGCTCAATATGTTCCGACAAAATCGGTCACTGACTGGATTTGGCTCGGCTTGGGCGTGGTGTTTCTGGTCGTCTACATTTTGGTTAACGAAATCGACCGGTGGCTACCCGTCACCATTCCGCTGGAGCTGGCGATCACCGGTTTATTTGCCATCTTCGCCTTCAATGATTACATGATTATTTATCCCGGTTGGCAAGTATCCTTTATTTTAGCTAGGTACCCACGAAAATATTTTCACTGGTTCGCCACAGCTTTTTACCTCATTATTCTCGTGGGTCTATGGCGCGCCAATCTGGTTCATCCGGGTACTTTAAACATCTCAAATGGTAACTTGCTCAATCTTGTTTTCCCGCTTGTCTCCCCAATCTTTGCCTATACTGCCTCACGCTCCATTATCCGCCAACGCCAACTTCGGCAAACAAATCGGCGTCTGCAGGCCATCGTTCGTCGTGGTGAACGCGAACGGATTGCGCGCGACTTGCACGACACCCTCGGCCAAAGCTTTTCGATGATGACCCTTAAGGCTGAGCTCGCCAAAAAACTACTGGACAAGGCACCTGAGCGCGTCGGACCGGAACTGGACGACATTGCTCAAACCAGTCGTCACGATTTGCAACTGGTCCGCTCGATCGTCAATGACCTGCACCAACAGTCGCTAAGTGAGATGATGTTAACGCAAGGGAAAAATCTTGCGGAAGCCAATGTGGTTTTGCTGACGGACGGCGAAAATGCCGCCACCGAGTGGCCAACCAAGGTACAGATTCACCTAAGTCCGGTCATTTCCGAAGCCATTACGAATGTGATACGCCATGCGCATGCCCATCAAGTTGAGATAACTTTCGAACAAACGCCAAGCGCCTATATCGTCAACATTCAAGATGACGGCCGATCCAAAAATAATTATGCTCGTGCTGGATCAAATGGTATCAGCGGCATGCAGCAAAGAATGAATGACGTGAACGGTACCTTTACAATCACCCACACTCGACAAGGTACCCTTGTCACACTGACACTACCAAAGGAGCAACAAGTCTCATGATTACGTTATATCTTGCGGAAGATCAAAGCATGTTAAACTCGGCACTCACCCAGCTACTGGACTTAGAGGATGATTTGCATGTATTGGGAAGTTCCGGAGATGGTGCAACGGCATGGCAAGATATTCAACAGCTCAAGCCCGATGTTGCCATTTTAGACATTGAAATGCCTAAACTAACCGGCCTTGATGTCGCTGATAAAATTCATGAGAGTGACTTGCCAACGAAAGTCATTATTTTGACCACCTTTGCGCAAAAGGCCTATTTCGAGCGCGCTGTTGCTGCTAAAGTGAACGGTTATCTTTTAAAAGACAGTCCAAGCGACGACTTAATCGCAGTCATTCGTAAAGTGATGACTGGGCAAACAATTTACGCGCCAGAGTTGGTGACAAACATGGTCACGGCCGAAAGCAATCCCCTCACCGATCGTGAACTGGCAGTTTTGGCGGAGGTTGCTAGCGGGTTGTCGTCTAAACAAATCGCGGCATCTTTGTTTCTGTCTGAAGGGACGGTGCGTAACTATCTATCGGCCATTTTTAGCAAGCTCGGGGTACATAATCGGATTGAGGCGGTGGAGGTGGCTAAGCGGAATAAGTGGTTGGCTTAGGGTTGCTGTCATCGCAACAAATGTTGAAGATGCGGACAGGTATTATGGTATATTATTAGACAAGAAGGAGAGAGCTCCCGCGATGAAAGTCAAAGTGCAAATGTAAGGTACACATGAGATTGCTAGTGCATTCGCTCTCTTCCTACAAAATACATTTTGCGAGTTGACTCAAGACTTGCTTTTTTACATTTTATAAATATCTTTAACCGCCACATATTCTTCTCATGTTTTAGAAAACACACTATGTTGCGGTCGCAGTCCATGTGACTGCGCGAATTGAAATCCTGTCTGATTGATTTGCTCCTTGTGCTTTCAACGTCGCAGTCCGCGTGACTGCGTGAATTGAAGTCTGAGACACGCTGGAAACAATTTTGAGATAGCTGAGTCGTAGTTTTCATGGTTACCTCAGTTGAACTTAAAATTAAACAGCATCACCCCATTCTCCTGAACGTAGACTGGGGTGATGCTGTTTAATTTTTAATATTCTCGAAACATGATCACTGCCGAAAGCAACCCCCTCACCGACCGCGAACTGACAGTTTTGGCTGAGGTGACTAGTGGCTTACCCTCTAAACAAATCGCTGAGGTCTTTTTTGGTCTGAAGGGACGGTGCGCAATTATCTCTCCACCATTCTTAGCAAGCTTGGGATGCACAATCGGATTAAGGCGGTGGAGATAATAAGTGGTTGGCGTAGACGGTGTAATCTAATTCTCACACTTTGGCCAAAAAACAAGGTATACTAGTTTCCAAAATAGCATTGCTAAAAAATTTTGAACAGAGTACTTTTGCGCGTCATTTTATGTGCATCGTGGGGGAGATTAAATGATTGATAGAAAAAAGCTAGCAAACTACTACCTTGAAAGTTTGCGTCAGAGCGTGCTAATAAGTGGTAATGCTGCTAAAAGTCCTCATCTCGATATTGCTTACGAGGAATTCCGTGAAGGACATGTTGCTGCAAGCAAGATGAACTCACTCAACGCCAGTATTGTGAAGAAACTTAAAACGCAAGATTCGCTGGATATTCTCATCACACCAGTTGTTATTCCAGTCTATAATCGGGTTATCTTCCCCATTATTATTCCTGCCACCATAAATGCTAGTGGGCAATTGGAACACGAGGAGTATGCAACACCTTGGATCCCACGTGATCTTATGTCTCCAGTTATTGAAGACTCAACCGTGTCCTCCCTTTACCGGCCAATTGCGGATGTTAGCCAGTATTTTGAGGGGATCAAAGGAGGGGCATTCAACGATTTGTCGTGGACAGATTATGTCAAGCAAACGGAGATACTGTTCAAAGACTTAACTGGAAAACGAATATCAGATTTTAACACCTTGGAATATACCAGTGGCCAACAATTTCACGCATCAATGCCCAAAATATGTCGTATTAATCTTGGTGGCCAGATAACTGGCATGTCATTCTGGATTCAAAGGCTTTATCAAGTCATTATTGAGACTAAAAGATCACTGCCATTGCTAGATTCATTGAACCCGGAAATTTCTTCCGATCAAAAGGACGTTTCACTGTCAAAAAGTGAAATTCAAACGCATTATTCGCATCATTTAGGTCAGATGACGCCGAAGTATGGCATCACGGCCACCCAACGCGATGCTCTAGCCTATTTTGATGCAACATCAGACGGCAAAACTCTTGCAGTCAGCGGTCCTCCTGGCACGGGAAAAACGACACTCATTCAAAGTGTTGTAGCGACTGAGTGGATTAAAGCAGCAGTCAAGCAAACTATGCCCCCAATTTGTGTCGCTTCTTCAGTTAATAATCAAGCCGTAACAAACATTATCCGCAGTTTTAAGTCCAATACTTCAGATGATTCAAATTTAGACAGCTTTTATCTTCCCAACACGTCAACGTACCAAGGCGCTAGGTCAAACAAAGCCATATTAGCTTCTCATTGGTTACCAAAACATAACACGACACGTATGGTCTTTATCTCGTTTCCGCCGACAAGCTTGCGGAGAGTAGCAAAGAATTTGCGGCCATTTCTCGAAATAATACTGACTACCTAGATCAGATGATTCAAGCTGACTATCTAGAACAAGCGAAGGAAGAGTTTCTTAATAAGTTCTCCACTGTATTTCCTAACCACCGCCATTCCTTAAAACAAAGTCAAAGTAGCCTTCATAAACTTCTTCAAGAAGTTGTCGAGGATATACAAACAATTGCAAGCGGGCAATATGTTGACAACGATTCAAAAATAATTACCTTGACAACGACGCTTAGTTCACTGGAAAAAGAATTGGCTAGCAGCAACAATAGGTTGACGGCCGCTGAAAAGTTCTTGGCAGACTGGCTTGATTATGATAATCAACAATCAGGTGTGCTTGATTATCTCCCGCTCATAGGTCCGCGGCGCAAGGCTGAAAGAAAAGCATCTTATTTGCATTTGAAAGGTAAACCGGCAAATTCTAATCCGGAAACTGAATTGGACGAGGAAAGGAAAACAAATGAACGGGTCAAAGCACAGATTGATGATGCACAATCTAAATTAGATGCCATTAACACAGCGAAGACGACATTTATGCAAGCTTGTCAACGCTATAATATTGACTCAGATTCAGTTAACGGACAGATCGATACTAAGTTGCGGTACTTAGCATTTCTTTTAGCGACCCATTATTGGGAGGCAACATGGTTACTGAATGTTGTTCAGCCGAAATCAGAAACTCAGCCAAACGATAGCTTTTCCAAATTACGCCAGCAATGGCAATTACGAGCTATGTTAACACCTTGCTTCGTTGGTACGTTTTATCAAGTTGATGCTTTCTTCATGGACCAAAAAACACCTTTGTTCAACGCCATTGACCTTTTAATTGCTGACGAATCAGGACAAGTAAGCCCTGAGCTAGCCGTTGCCAGCCTAGCACTTGCCAAAAGATTCCTCGCGGTTGGTGACACGAAACAAATCCAACCCATCTGGAGCATCCAAGAAAATGTTGATGAGGCAAATATGAGAAACCTCGGTGGGTTCACTGAGTCGGAAGCAAAGGTTATGAAGGATAATGGTTTTACAGTCTCAACAGGAGATTTAATGACACTTGCTCAGAATCAAAGTGCCTTTACTGGAGACTCAGAGTCAGATAGTGGTCTACTACTGCGCGAACATTTCCGTTGCTTGCCACAGATTATGAACTACTTTAATTCACTCGCCTATAACGGTAGACTTATTTCAATGCGCAAAGAACCGGCAGCAACAACTGAAGTCCATTTGCCACAAATGGGCTATGCCCACCTCTTTGGTCACGCCACTTCAAGAAACGGCAGTCGATACAATCAGCGCGAAGCAGATGCTATCGCCTCTTGGTTAAGTGAACGGAAAAACAAGCTGCTTTCCTTGTATAACGAGCACGATCAGTTATTGGGGAAAACTGTCGCAATCATTACCCCCTTTAAGGAACAAACAATAGAAATCAAAAAAGCACTGACCCGTCAACACTTGGATGAAGAGGAAATCATTGTCGGAACAGTTCATGCTCTGCAAGGAGCGGAACGTCGCATTATTATTTTCTCCCCTGTATATGATACAGCGAGCAATTCTTTCTTTTTTGATCGTGGCGTTAACATGCTAAATGTGGCAGTATCAAGAGCCAAGGATAGCTTTCTATATTTTGGAAATACAGATATTTTATCAACTAACGGGACAGCACCATCATCTCAACTTGCACGCCAGCTATTCGCACATGAAGAGAATGAATTGCGGGGTGCATCATATTTTAAAGCCTCGGAAGTCACAACGCGACTGATTGGCGCTGATAAGCATGATAACTGGTTGATTCAGCACTTGTTACGCGCTTCAAGACAGGTCGATATAAACTCTCCTTATATTTCCGGCCGATCCATTAAACAAGGTGCAAAACCTTTGCTTGCGGCTATAAAAAGGGCCACAGAACAAGGTGTTCAAGTTAACATCTACTCGAGTCGTGGAATGTATAATAAAAACAGCCCACATTATATTGATCAAATGGACAACTTTAATTTGGGTGTCGCTTTCCTCCAAGAGTCTGGGGCAACTGTCGTTGATTCGCCATTTCGAGTTCACTCCAAGCAAGTTGTGATCGATGGTCATATTTTAGTGGATGGGTCCTTCAACTGGTTTTCAGCTGTCCGAGATGAATCAAGTCAATATTATAATACTGATACTTCAACAGTAGTTGATGATGCAAGGTTAGTTAAGGAGTTTGCATTACCTTTCATGCTAGAAAGCAATGTTGAAAAGCGTGTCAGCAAAATGAATTGATACAGGTATTAAATGCAAACAAGAAACTAGGAACGATTATCTTAATTTTTGAGGATAATCGCTCCTAGTTTTTTGTTTAAATCATTCGTTCTACGACTTCCTAATACCAGACAAGAATTCAGAAGAATTCACAACATCGGAAAAACCTCAAACCATTTAGAATTCAATACTTTATAAAGATAGATGATCTGATCATATCTCGGATCGGTTCCCAAAAACACTCAAACTTATACCGCAATGCCGCTAAACAACTAACAGGTTTCAAAATAGCTTTATCCATTTTTATACATCCGTGACGCTATGCGGCTTCCCCTCAACTCTAAGAACCTCCTGCACACTAGGCCGCTCACGCATTGATTCGTCAAACGCCTGTAAATTCTGCAACCCATCAAACGAAAAGCCTAGCCGCCGCATCCAGTTAGTCATGACGAATAGATACGGATCCGCCATCGAAAACCGTTTACCCATCAACCATGGCCCCTGAAGACGTTCCTCAACATACTGCAATCGCGGTACCACACGCTGCCACACCAACTTTTTTGAATCCGCAGTATTCGGCAGCCAATTACCACGGCGAAATGGTGATATAAAATTTTTGTGCAATTCGGTCGCAATATAATTTAACCACATGCGTTCCTGCCAGTAAGCCATACTCTCCTCTGAGCTGCGATAATCACTCTTAGCTTTTAAGGCTATAAACTCCAATATCACAGCGCATTCAGTCAAATATTTTGTCGGCGAAATTTGCAACGTTGGCACATATGACTTGGAATTAATTTGATTATAATCGCCGCCTCGCCAAGTTTTGCGATCCAAGTTGACCTTTTCTGTCTCAAAATCTAGACCAGCATCTGTCAATAAAATATGCGGCGCCATTGCACTGGTGCCTGATGCGTAAAATAACCTAAGCATATTGTGCATCTCCCTTTATTCGATGAATATCGAACTAACAGACAAAAAATTAAAGTGTCGCCAGAAAGCCTGGTAAAAACCGATCAAAAGTTGCCTCGTTGATAGATAAATACTTGGTTTGGGCTACTTGGCGTGTATGTGTTAACCCCGCTAATCGCATGGCGCGAAAATGATACGAGACCGTTGATTTACTTAAATTAAGCTGCGCACTAACCTCCGAGCACGTCAGCTCTCGTCCCGCGTGGTAAAGTATCCGCAAAATCTCAATGCGATGCGGTTCACCAAGGACTTTAAAAATGTTTGCAATTTTCTCGTCTTTTTGTTCGATATCCATAGAACTAGCGTAGTTCTTCTGAATTCCGATGACAACCCCATTCACAGAAAAAAGGCAAAGCCTCAGTCGCTCACGGCCACCAAGTCTTTGCCAATTTTTAGCTGATAAAATCCATTGTTTTAGTCAATCGCGCGCCAATCTAATCATTCCCCATAGACTTCCTTTGCCAGAGCAAACGCAGACCAAGCTTTTGGCCACCCTGCATAAAAGGCTAGATGGGTAATTTCAGCAACCACTTCTTTCTTGGTGATGCCATGCTCCTTGCCCATCCGCAGATGTGCTTTTAGTTGCGGAAAATCGCCGCTAGTCATGAGGCACGCAATCGTAATGAGACTACGATCGCGCACAGATAGTTCATCTTCTTTTGACCAGACTTCGCCGAACAACACGTCATCATTAAGAGCCGCAAACTGTGGTGCAAATTCACCCAATTGTTTGCGTCCGGCTGTTTGTTTCACCATGCTACTTTACCTCCCGTAGTTGTGCATAAGCTTGATCAGAGACTGGCTCTAACCATTCACTGGTCCCTTTGGTAATTGCCACGTGACTAAACCAACTATCTTTAGCCGCCCCATGCCAGTGTTTGACGCCTTCGTGTATCGTGACGACATCGCCTGGACGTAATAAGCGTGCAGGTTCACCGGCCGCTTGGTACCAACCTTCACCACTCGTAACTAATAAGATTTGAAAGCCATTGTGATGAATATGCCAGTTATTCCGGCATCCGGGTTCAAAAGTCACATTGGACACGTACACGTCAACGCCATCGGACGCATTTGCTAAACTTTTCAGATAACTTTTTCCAGTAAAATATTGTTGATACGCGCTATTAACCGCACCTAATCCAAAAATGCCTGCTTGTTGATCTTTATCGTTCATTGCTTGTGCCTTCTTATGTTTTCTTCCATTATCGGTCAGACGTTTAAAAATGTATAATGCTTATATAACATGTTACGTTATGTGTTTTTTCTATATTTAAAATTAACATGCGTTCACCAACCGAAAAGACAAAATCTCAAACGAAACAATCTGTCCCGATTCATCTCGTCTGAAGTTTTGTTTCCATCCGGGCAGATCGTTTCATTAGGGGGCTTCTCAGTGGAATTAAGAACTTTGCGTTACCTCGTGGCCATTGCGGACGCGGGCACCATCACAGCCGCAGCCAATAAGATTCACATTTCTCAACCCGCCTTGTCCAGACAAATGCAAGAACTTGAAGCCGAGCTTGGCACCAAACTCTTTCAGCGCAAGCGCCGGGCGATCAGTCTAACGGCAAATGGTACCTATTTGGTCAATCGTGCGCGCCAGATTCTTAATCTTACAGAAACTGCAATTACCGATATCACGGATGAAAATATCATCGGTGGCAATTTGGCAATCGGTCTGGGCGAATCCCATCTCAACCGCACCGTCCTGCGCGCCGTTAAACAACTGTTAGTCGCATACCCAAGCATCCAGCTGCAACTTTATAGCGGTAATGCCGACGAAATTATGGAACGACTTGATCAAGGTTTGTTGGACTTTGGCGTTGTGATTGATCCAACTGACACTTACAAATATGCTTTTAGCAAAATTAACGGCGAAAATCTTTGGGGGTTACTTATACCAACTAATGATCCCTTGGCTAGTTTGCCTGGTATCTCCGCCCCTCAGATAAGCGGGTACCCACTCATTGTTTCAGAAAGACAATCGGTCGTAGAAATGTTGCAAAAATGGGCCGGTCATCATTTTTCCGAAAGCCAAATTGTCGCTCGTTACAATTTAATCTATAATGCTGGATTACTTGCAGAGGCGGGATTGGGTTACGTAGTCGGCATCAGTCGGCTCCTGAACCAAGAAGAAATGTCATTAAAGTTTGTGCCCTTTTCGCCTAAGCTTGCGACACAAATGGCGCTCATTTGGACAAAAAATACGCCACTATCAAAAGTAGCAGAAAAGTTTTTGACGTTTTTCCAGCAAGTAAATGAACAAACATCATCAAAAAAACCGTCGCATTAGCAACGGCTCTCCTGAATTCTTGATTTTTTCAATGATTGTGGAATGAAAGAATCTTCTGGAATTATTGAGTTTTTTCAACAATATCCTTCTTAGCCGCATTATAGCCCTTGATAAAATCGGCAACTTCATGCATCCGATTGCCCGAGACAAGGTTCCCAAAATCAATCGCAGCTTCGGGGTAATTTCGAAAACTAAATCCATGGTCGTGATCGGTCATCGCTTGCTGGTAACCCATGTCAAAATCACTGTCATCATCTGCATGTCCACTCGTTGTGGCGGCGGCTTGATAATCCTCCGTCCACTGTTTATATTCATTTGCCGATGCATCGTACTTACCGGCCTCGTAATTTTTCTTAACGTAATCGTGTAGTGACTGTAGTTTTTTAATCATCTTTACCATTCCCTTCTCACTGCTGTTAATCTTACCAATGTTTTCCAAATCGCTGATATGTAGGCTTATTTGGTTTTACGTTGTCATAAGTTTTCCAAACAACAATCCGTATTAACACCAAGGTTTACCCTCTAATCTGATTACGATTTATTTTATATTAACATTAGTTTCCATCTAAGATATCCGCCATTAGTCTGAAATCTTGATATGAGAAATCCTGACTCAAGTTTGAACCAGCCTATGGTTCCCGTCCATCAAGATAAAACGCTTGCTTTTTGTAAGTATCTTGTTATCCTAAAAGCAGTTTACGAAATGGAGGGGCTCGCTTTGAAAACGCAACAAAAATGGCTCGTGATGATGACCGCTGCACTGACTCTGGTTCTGGCTGCATGCGGCCAGTCATCAGCTAAAACCAGTTCTAGTGCGAGCAAGCAGCAGGTCTGGCACCGAATGGAATCGGATGTTTTACAAACGCTCGACCCTAGCAAAGCATCCGAAGGCGTCTCTGGGCAAGCGATCATTGACACCATGAATGGCCTTTATAAGTATGAAGGACATGATTTACAACCGGCGATGGCAACGAAAATCGTCAAGCCAACCAATAATGGGCTAACCTATACGTTTAAACTGCGAAATGCAAAATGGAGCGATGGCTCGCCGGTGACCGCTCAGGATTTTGTTTTCGCATGGCAGCGCACGGTTAACCCAGCCACGAAATCATCGCAGGCCAACATGTATTCTGGCATTCAAAACGCCGATGACATTCGCGCTGGAAAGAAACCTGCGTCAACGTTGGGCGTCAAGGCGCTTAACGACAAAACACTGGAAGTTACCTTGGAACATCCCATCCCATATTTCAATAGTCTATTGAACAACGTCGCCTTTTTCCCGCAACCGGCCAAACAGGTTCAAAAATGGGGCGACAAATACGGCACCAAGTCTGCTTACACGCTTTCCAATGGCGCCTTTAAATCTAAGGACTGGAGCGGAACCGGCGATAAATGGGTGGAAGTCAAGAATAACCAGTATTGGAATAAAAAGAACGTTCACCTGACGCAAATCGATGTTCAGGTTGTCAAAGACAGCAATACCGCGCTTGACCTTTATCATACCGGCAAACTGGATGATGCCACGTTAACCGGTCAGCTCGCTGCTCAGCAAAAAGGTAAAACTGGGTATGTTGCCAACAAGCGGGCGCGCACTTACTTTTTGGAGTTGAATGAAAATAAGGTGCCGGCTTTTAAGAACACTAAAATTCGCCAAGCAATTTCAATGGCGATCAACCGTGATTCTTTTGTCAAAAATGTGCTCGCTGACGGCTCGATCGTTGCCCGCGGTATTACGCCTGCCGACCTCAGCCAGTTGCCAAATAGCTCGACAGATTTCGCAACCGCCGTCGCTAAAGGCACTAAAGCTGTCACGTCTTACGACAAGAAAAAGGCCCAAACACTTTGGGAACAAGGGTTGAAGGAAACCGGCCTCAAGAGCGTCAGTGTTGAATTGCTCGGTGATGATGTTGATGCGGTTAAAGCTACACAAGAGTATCTTCAGGGAACGTTACAGGAAAATCTGCCGGGGCTTAAAATTAGTATCGCCAGTGTGCCGGCCAAAAATCGCCAACAACGCGCGTCAGACCGCAATTTTGATATGGTTCTGAGTACGTGGGGTGCCGATTATCCCGATCCCAACACGTATCTGGATCTTTTCACTAGCACGAGTGAGTACAACCACGGTCAATGGCAAAACAGCGACTATGATAAGCTCATGACCAAGGCCAACACAACTGATGCGAATGATCCGACAGCGCGGTTCAAAGACATGACGCAAGCCGAACAACTGTTAGTCAATCAGGCCGGCGCCATTCCGCTTTATCAGCTCGTCGCCGCCCGGATGGTAAATCCGAAAATGCACGATCTCAAAACCAGTCCCGGGAACAGTTTTAACTTTGTCTATGCCTATTTGAAGTAAACCAAAAGCCGACTCCGATGCGCGAGCCGGCTTTTTAGTGTTTTCATTATTGATCAATACGCATTATCTGCGTCAATCACTGGCGGTTCGATAGGCACCATGGTTCGCTTGTGATGGCGATAAGTGGCGATCTCTTTGACGCCATGACGTTTGAGCATGGCCAACGCCTGCGCAAAATTAGCCTCATAGTGCGGACCTTCGTGTGCATCGCTGCCGATTGTAAACAAATGTCCACCTGCCGCTTGATACCAGGTGATGGCCAGATCATACAAGGACGCATTGTGCCACTTATACATGGACTTTGTGTTTAGTTCCAACGCTAGGTCGTGATCCACGGCAATCGCAAAAATCTGATCAAGTGCCGCTTTTCCCCACGCTTCTAACTGCTCCGGCGTTATTTCAAACTGCCGCACGCCATAATCAAAATGCGCCAACACGTCAGCATCATGAAAGCGTTGGATACCAGTTAACATGCGTGAAAAATAGTCCGTCAACACTTGCTTGGGTGGTAGTGTTGCGATCTGCGTATCCAAATAATCATGTTTGCCATCATGATGAAAGCTCAACAACGTAAGATCAAAGTCATGATGCGCCAAATAGTCGCGCAGACGGGGTTCGGCTGGGGCAAAATAGCCGGCCTCAATACCCAGCAGCAACTCATTATGATAATTCGTGGCAAGGGCTGCTTGAGTCCGTACCATCCCGGCATAATCCGGTAGATCATCGCGTCCGCCATCGTCAGGATTATCGAATTCCAGATGTTCAGTGGTCACAACCGGCGCCTTGGTTTGCGCCAGATAATCGCGCAATTGAGCTTCAGAGTCAAATGAGTATAAAGTGTGCATGTGTTGATCGTAAATCGCCACGAAAAATTGCCTCCTCCAAAAAAGTCACGCTGTGCAGATAATGACGCTCCGTTTGATTTAATGTCATCGTTTCATTAAGCATAGCATAAAAGCTACGCAACAACGGTAACTGGCGACAATCGGCGGGCAAGTTCTAGCAAAAGCGCGGGCATCTTCACTCAAGTCCTCCAAGGCAGCAGACAAACCGGCGATACAAAAAAGGCTTTCAGCAACCTACCCGAACTCGAGTCAGCGTACCGAAGACCATTGTTAATATCGTAATTGTTAAAGCCAACGATCGATCAAGCAAATTTCGAGATCGGGCCGGCTGCGTGCTTGGCTTGTAAGGCGTCAAATTCTTTAGGCGACAGCTTACCCAAATCAACTAACTTGGTTTCAATTTGATCAAGCACTGTGGCGCGATCAGCCGCGGAATGGATAAAATCATAGCGATCGCGATCCACCGTAATCATGGACGATCGAGTGTAACCTTTAGCCCACTCTTGATACGCGGTGTTCACCCGCCGATAATAATCCACCAACTCCGGTTTTTGGCGAATATCTTCCATATCTCGACCGCGATTTTGGATCTCATCAAGCTCGTGGTCTGGATCGATTTTCAGATAAACTGCCAAATCCGGCATACCGTTCCACGGACTACCGTTGACGTTGCTTTGCATCTCCTGTGACAGCGTGACATAAACATTGTAATCGACATCATCGATTTCACCATGCTTATGTAACTGTGACGCCATCACAAAGTCGGACTCAAGCGATGAATCCATAATGGCATTTTCCTGGGTAACGGCTTTTTTTAATTGCTGATAACGGAAGGTTAGAAAAGCAATCTGCAACATGGCACCTGTGCGCTTGCGACTGTCCGCCCCGGCGCCATAAAATTTCTGCAACATATTGGCAATCATGCCGTTGCCTTCAACATCTTCATAATACGCAGGGGCTTCCATATCTTCTGACAAAACTTTTGTCAATGAAGTTTTTCCTGCACCAATACTACCCAGAATGTAGATCACAAATCTCGCTCCTCAATTATCCGAATTAAAATGATGACAACAAATCAAAACATTACCACAACGGCTACCAAAACACCACTTAAAGTGCCTTTAACCCAAGTTGCTTGCGGCCGCGATTGAACCATGGGCTGACCGTGAAAGCAAGAATATCATTAATGACGTAAATACTGGAATTGATGGCCATCGCCAGGCTGGCATCGCCTTGGGCAAATGTGACCGCCCACAAAATCAGCTGCGCAATGCCGCTGAACAACCACCAGAAGTATTGATTGTTGTAACGCAAGAAGCAAACAATGCCGCCTGTCAACGAAATCGCGAAGGCCATGCCATCGTAAATCGGGCGTGGATCATTGGTGTACTGGCCGATTAAGTAAGCACTGACAGCCCAGACAACCAGCGTAAAGCCAATCGAGAGCACCCACTTTTGCAAGTTGAAGGTCTTCAAATGATTCTTGGTATCGTCATTCCAGGTCCGCACACTGATCAACACTGGCAGATCAAGGGTGATGACATAGGCAACCTGTTCAAACATCGAAAGATAATTGCGGGCGGTGAACCCGACAAAAATAAAGCACGCGGCACTCAAAAGACCTAGCCAGCCATTAACGGCTTTGGTCGCGTTGATGGCCAAGACACAAAGAACGCCAAGTGTGGTGCCGATGAAGGTAATCACTGTTACTGCCGTTATTTTGGCATCCACCAGCGTCATGAGCTGACAGCCAAAAGCAAACCAAAACAAATAATAATTTTGTTGCGGCCATCCCTTTAACTGATGCAGCAACCAACTAAAATAATTCCCAGACGTTTGCACGAAACAAGACCCCTTTAAGCTTGAATTTCGTCGTATGATAACGAACGTCTTTATTATGCCGCAAGATTTTTTGAAATGTAAGTCTTGCATATACAAGATATTGGTGGTAATAGTTGCATCTACCACAACATGTGCTACATATATAAAACCGTTTTCATCGTGATTAACTCGGCTTTTCAGGAAATCGAGAATATTTTTGTGTTTAGACCACGCCTGGAAAATGTCCTGCTTCAAACGCCGGTAACCTGCCGCGATGCGCGATACAGCCGATTTAGTAAGTCCTGATCATGCAATTCGGGCCGACTGTTCCAGCTCCATAGCCCCGGATAACCGCGCAACCCATGCCATGACGCCGGCGCATACACGACACCGCCTTGTGCATGGGCATCCGTTGCGGCGTAAAGCGCAGGCAATGCTGCTCGTTGAGGCGACTGACGCAGCAACGGCATGATGCGAAAACTCAGTGCTGCCAACCGCATTGGCCAAGCCGTTGCCCGTGACTGAATGGTTTTAAGACTGGTCGCAGCCAATCCCGGACTCGAACCATTGACCATGACCGATTGTCCCGCCTCATGGAACAGTTGATTGAGTTTCACCGCCATCATCGCCTGGGCTAATTTGGAGTTGGCGTAAAACGTCCACGGGCGGTAATCACGCCCATCAAATTGATTAAAGGTTAAATGCGGTCGCCCCATGGCAATTGAAGCAACGTTGACCACCCGGGCATTTGGCGTTTTTGCCAACAAAGAAGCTAGACGCAAGGTGAGGATAAACCCGGCGAAGTAATTAACCGCCCACATCAATTCAACACCATCACGCGTGACCGTGCGCTCAGCCGGCATCATGACACCGGCATTATTGATTAAAATATCCAGCCGCGGCAAAGTTGCCAGGAGCTCATCTGCCAACTGATTCACGGCGGTTTGATCACTCAGGTCAGCTGCGATGAAACGAATCACTTGCCGTTGCGTTTGCTGTTTCAACGTTTCAACCGCTGCCTGCCCTTTAAGCCGATTTTTCCCAATAATGATCACAGTTGCGCCATGTCGCAGCAATGCCGCGCTCATGGCAAAACCAACGCCGCTGGTGCCGCCAGTAACAACCGCATATCGGCCAGTAAGATCTGGTATGTCGCGTTCCGTCCAATGTCGTTTAGGTGCCTGCATCTGTGTCACCTCCGTCAATGACTATTTTAAGCCCGCTTTCGCCGTTTCAACAGCATCCTTAAATCACCTTGTGCATGCTGAAACTTAAGAAACTGCTGGCGGGTCTTTTCAACCATTCGATACCGTTTCGGGTTCTTTTTGTAAAAGTCCTGATGGTAATTTTCCGCTAACCAAAATGTCGCAGCCGGCTCGATGGCTGTCACAATCGGGCGCAAGTAACGACCCGAGGCTGCTAGCTTAGCCTTCGCTTCTTCGGCAATCCGGCGCTGGTCATCATTGCGCACGAAGATCACCGGCCGATAATGACCACCACGATCCTGAAACTGGCCCAAGGCATCAGTTGGATCCGTTAGTTGGAAGTAAAGGTCGACAAGTTGTTGATACGACATTTTCCGGGTATCGAAAATAATTTCAACGGCTTCCACATGGCCGGTGGTGTCGCTGATCACCTGTTCATAAGTCGGATGGTCAACGTGCCCACCCGTATAGCCGGAAACAACCGATTCAACGCCTGGCTTATCAACAAATGGCTCCACCATGCACCAAAAACAGCCGCCCGCAAAGATTGCCCGATCCTGATAAGCAAGATCGCGCTGAAAATGCGCACTCACATCAGTTTCGCTTGCCGCTTCAGCATCCCCAGTTTGGGTTCGATAAAAATCGGCTAAATCCGGGGTTAGATTATCGCGGATCGCAAGCGGCCGCAAACTGGCTTTTAGCTGATCCCAACTTGCTCCGACTGTTTGCCCTGCTTCAACTTGCTGCTTTGCTCGCAACAACTGCTCTCGCTCAAAGGTTCTCGTCCCCGGTGCCAGCAATAAATTCGTTAACTTTGCAAGATAGACTTCCGGCGCCATCTTCATCGCACATCGCCTCCAGTGATTGATTCACCATCAGTATACGCGTGCTGCTTATTTTTAGATAGTGCACAATCTTTTTAACCGAAACAATGCGGAAAAGCACAGGCAATAAGTTTCGGTCCGTGCCAAACTCCGCAATCTCCGGCCAGATTGGGCTGGAACGTGGTGGGCACGACTTAGAGCCTCTGCAAAACCGGCAGAGTCTCTAAGCTCGGCCTTGTACTACGCCGGGAAAACCGCCCGGCTAGTACAATCTCACCACTGAGCCCATCTGGCCTCCGATTGCTCCGCCTTGGCACTAAGATCCATATATTCCTACCGCGTTATCTTTCCGAAAGCTAAAAACGAACGCACCTCCATTTTTTTCATTATTGGAGTGCGTTCGCTTCTGTATGGGAGCCATGAATTATCATCAATTCTCAGCTTTTTTGAGATCCAATCATTGTGACCACGCTTCTTGTAACCCCTGATCCCGAAACGTCGTGTTATCCACCCAGTCCACTTTGAAGCGACCGTTTTGGTACGTCACCTTGCTGACGCTGGCATTTGTGAGTTCGGTGCGATTGGGTAAGTCCGCGCCATGTGCCAGCAGCCACAACAAACTGGCAGTCCCGTGACTGACGACCAAAATGCTCGTCTCATGAGCGGCTTCTGCTGCGGCGACAATCCGGCGCAATGCCAAATCATAGCGGGAAACAATTTGTTGGGTGTTTTCTGCCTGATTGGTCACATCCGCGGCATGAAACCTGTCAGGAATTGTCTCAAGTGGCACCTTGCCACTTGTCACGAGTTGATGGTAATCCGAGACGCCAAAAACTTCTTCTGAAACATCTTTGAGTTCGCGACCTTCAAAAATTCCGTCATTTTCCTCACGTAAACCGCTATTGGTTTCAATTGGCTGTTTTTCGTCCATCCCCAAAAGAATCTGTTGCGCCGTTTCTTGAGCGCGAATGAGATCACTGGAGACAACCCGATCAAACTTCAAGCCACTTGCCTTTAAGCCCAACCCCAGAGCAAATGCCTGTTTACGGCCATGGGCATCCAAGCGCGAATTAGTCACACCTTGAATCAACTGGCGAACATTACCTGCAGTTTCTCCGTGTCGGACTAAGTATAAATTAATCACAGTCTGCTCCTTTTCAAAACGTGCCATTCACCGACATCAACAATGAATCATAGCTGTCCTTGCCCGAATGTTTCATTCAGTTATCCTCGACAATCATGCTTTGCCAAAGATTTTCTTCTTCAACCGTAAACCCGTTGGTGTTGTCGCCAAACCACCCTCACCCGTCTCGCGCAACGTAGCCGGCAACTGCATCCCCACGCGATTCACGGCTTCGATCACTTCATCGGCCGGAATCACACTGATACACCCGGCAAGCGCCATATCAGCGGAAATCATGGCCTGACTGGCACCCAGCGCATTACGTTTCACACATGGCACTTCCACCAAGCCGGCAACCGGATCGCACACCAACCCCATCATATTTTGCAAGGTAATCGCAACGGCCGTAGCCGCCTGCTCGGCCGTGCCGCCGTTAGCCGTCACCAACGCCGCCGCGGCCATCGCACTAGCCGAACCGACTTCTTCCTGACAGCCGCCTTCCGCACCGGCAATCCCAGCGTTATTGGCAATCACCAAGCCAAACGCGCCAGCTGTGAAAAGAAAATCCAGCTGCTGGTCATGGCTCAAATGCAGTCGATCGCGCATCGCCAGTAAGACCCCGGCCAAAACACCCGCCGAGCCAGCAGTCGGCGTTGCACAGATGAGTCCCATTTTGGCATTGACTTCATTCACTGCAATCGCATTGCGCACTGCTTCCATAATCGGCTGGCCGCTCATAAATTGCTGGTCAGTAATATAGGTGTTCAGTTTCTTCGCCTCGCCACCGGTCAGACCGGTGACACTTTTAACGCCAGCAATGCCTTCCTTCACCGATCGCTCCATGACTTCAAGGTTTCGACTCATCAAATGGCGGATCTGCTCTTCGGTTCGCGTCGAATTTTCAACTTCCGTGTGCACCATCAGCGCCGCAACAGAAGGAAAAGCATGACTTTGCTCAACAAGCTCTTTGACGGTATAAAACATTTTCCGCTCCTTTATCAGGCAATTCGTGACAACTTTTTAAATGCGATTCACTCGAAATAAGTCACATTGCGCATGTGCGGCAGCAACTTCAACTTCGCCAGAATATCAGCTTGATAATCATCAGCCTCAATAATCATAATTGCCTGCTTACCTTTAGCCGTTCGCGTGACCGTCATGGTGCCGATATTAATCCCTGCATTCGAAAAAATGCCAGTCACTTTCGCAATCATCCCCGGAACATCATCGTGAATGGTGATATAAGTCGGCTGGCCCATACTCAACGAAATCTTGAAGCCATTGATTTCCGTGATCTGAATGTTACCGCCGCCAATCGAAACGCCGGTCACCGCCAGTCGATGATCGCCAGCTTGCAAGACGATATGGGCCGTGTTAGGATGATCAACCTTATCGCTTTTCGGCACAAAACTGACTTTGATGCCTTGATCGTATGCCAATTTCAAGGATTCCGGCAGTCGCGGATCATCAGGCGCCATCCCCAGTAGTCCAGCGACCAGTGCCACATCTGTTCCGTGACCACGATAGGTTTTGGCAAATGATTCATACAGATAAATCGTAATGACTTCCGGTTTTTCGCCAAAAATATCATGCACGACTTTGCCGATACGTGCCGCCCCGGCAGTATGGGAACTGCTCGGCCCGACCATGACGGGACCGATAATATCAAAGACACTGTGAAACCGAATATCTGGCATGGCTTTCTCCTTATTTGCAGGTGTTACCAGTCGCTCAATGCAGGCTGACATTTAAAAACAACGTGAGTTCCTATTCAATGTGATTTTACCACCCTGAACTTCGGTATGCTTGGTTTTAAGAGCTTTCGTTCTATTTCTTCCTCGCGGCTAATTGACAGTCAGTTCATCACTTTTTTGCCTGATAAGCCGCCACGTTTTGCACGAGCTGATCCAATATCGGTGCCAATTCAGCGACACGCCCCTGAATCTCTGTCCACAAGACATCCGGGGTCGTCCAAATAGGATCATCTGCTAAATATACCTGTCCGATGAGGAACTCGGCATTTTTAACCGTTTCAAACCGCGCAATTTTCTTTGTCAACGCGGTTGGACTGAGCGCAACCGCAGCCTTGGCGGTATGGTCATCAGCTATCAGCCACTGACCGGGCATCTTTTTGACCAGCGGTGCGACGCCTGCCAACAGCTGCGGTACCATTTTACTTTCACGCAAACAAGCGAGCCATAAAAACAGGCGATCATCCCAAAAGCCCAATTCAAGGTGCGGCAACATTTTATAGCCGCGGCGACTCGTGGAAAAGGCAACCCATGTGTTAGGCGGCGGATTCTTATGGCGGCGCTGATGTTTCGCGATATGGGTAAAAATCGGGTGATTGGTCGCCTGCAACAAAGGCACAATTGTCTTGGCGGCCTCGGCAAACTTTGGATCTAGCCGCGCGCGAATTAAGGCCATTCGCGCCTCTAGCGTTGGCGCTGCAAAAGCCTCGAAATCTGCTTGGGTAAACACCGGCCTCTCATCCCTTTCTTTACAAAAGATCATGTTACAATGAGACACATGAAGTGGCGGTGATTAGTGACTAGATCATCACTGCTTCACAGATAACTCAATTGAAGGAGGACGCATCAATCATGTCAGACGATAACATGCAGGAACATCTGAATAGTGCACTTTACGGTCCCCCGCAGACCAACCCCGATGAGCGGCGGCGGTTTATGGGCTCATTACGCGAAAGAGTTGCCTTGCGCGTTTCCAACCAGGAATTGGCAGACCCCAAACGCCAGCACCAAGTAGCCCCGCTGCTAAAAGATTTCCATGACCACGGCTACAAGGCCTTGTTAAACGGTAAACTTGATAACGCCATCACGGGTCCTTACATGAAAATGCTCACCGACGCCAACATTCCGTTTACGCTGGTGGCAAATGAAACCGCCCAAACTGATGACACAGCTGCTGGCCTGCTGATTGTTTCAGACAAAGCCATCAACCAAAGCACGATCGACCTGCCACCACTGGATCAAGATCAAGACAAAACCAAACCCAAAAAACGCGGCTTCGATTTGTTCAAGCATCTGTAAGCAAACCATCGCTGGCATGGTTCACATCAATAAAAAATATAAAAGCAAGTACTCCCAAAAACGCGCACGTTTCCGGGAGTACTTTTGTTTAACGGGAGCGGCGAAACTTTTTATGACATCAGTTACTTTTCAGCAAATAACCAGTTCAACAGTTTCGGCGCAATGAAGCGTGGTGTGCCCATATCCGGCTGTTGCGGTGAGGTTAGGTCTGGTGCCGGATTGACACTGATCACCACGGCTTGTCCTGCCACATCCGGATCATAGGCAGCATACAGATTATCAATCACGATGTCGACTGCGGCTACTGGCAAATCAAGAGCTGCCGCTGCTTCAACGGCCAGCTTTTTATAACTTGGATCAATCTCATCCATGACATCATAAAGATCGCCACCGGTTTGCGGATGGGCTGCAGTCGCCAGAAAAATCTGCTGACCACGACGCAAAACGGTCTCTGGGGTTACCGATTGCAACTTCAATTGACGCAGAGCAGCGGCATCGAGTTGCAACTGGCGGGCAGCCGGTCGGGTCCCATTTTTCAGTGCCACCAACTCTTTAATGGCTTTGCGGCCATCCCCCACCACATTCGCCGCCGCGGTTTCCAAAACACTGAGGACCTGCTGACTGACAATGGTAAAATGATAGGTCGTTCCCCGCGCCATCATCTCGATTAAAACCCCGTGATAACGGTTGGCTTCATGAAAAGCGCTGGCGAATTGTTTCTCAGTCGGCGGAACTGCAAACTGTTCAACCGCAACGCCTTGGCTGCGTGCTTCCGGTTTAACCACAATGCTTTTATGTGCAAAGCTCCGCTCAAACGCCGACTTGGCATCTGACCACCGAGTGAACTTCGCACCGCGGGCAACCGGTATTCCAGCCGCAGCAAGTAGTTTTTTAGCGGCATGCCGGTGCGTTGCAATTAACAAGGCATTACCCGGCGTGTATTTGGTAATGGTGCCATCGACAATCACTTGTGTTTGCGTATCTGTTGCAATTTGCACCAACCCTTGTTGCCGATCCAAGAGCGTAAATTGATAACCGCCATCAATGGCAGCCTGCACCAACGCCTGCGTATTACCCGACAAATCGATCATTCCCGGTAACCCGTCCGTGCCCGCCAAATCCGTGCGGGCTTCTTCACTTAACGATTTGGCCGCGGCATTTTTTTCGCCAAAAGCGGCCGCAACCTGACCGGCAACCGTCGTCTCCGGTTTCATCAAACGGGTTTGCATCAGTTCAAACGCCTGCTTCTGTTGCGCTGTCATTCCCATATGGTTCAACCACGTGGCCATAGCATCCATGGTCGCTGTCAGTTCCTTAACCGGCGTTGCAGGCTCCATTGCAGCAATCTTCCGTGCTTCTTCCAAAGCATGGCGACGCACTTCGCTGGCCACCGCGACCGGAATCGCCGGCTGACTCAACGCAAACCAGCAACTATCCCGTAAAAAGGTCAGCATTTGGGACGTTATGCCACTAGCAGTATAAGGGTCAAGTTCGACCATAACATCCAAGGCCAGCGTTCGATCCAGATGGTCCGGATCAGTCACTTTTTGAACCAGCTGCCGCTCCTGATCCGATGATGGCCAAAATGCTTGGTGACCAGACAGCGGCGTTGCAGCAAATAAATCCGTCAGTAAAGGCAACTGGCGCATCAGACCATTCGCCACCAAGTCGTAAACCTCATTGCGGTAAGCCACATAATCCGGACCCTGCCCCTGAAAATTTTCCGCAGTATACAGGCGTTCAAACAACGTTTCCGGCAAAACGATGCGAACGACTTGCTGATTCACGCGCTCTTCCGAAAAAACCGGCAGACGCCCGTCTTCAGGCAAATTTGCCCAAATGCGACTTAGCCCTGCACGTAATTCAGCAATCACACCGGCAAAATCGTCCAGCAATGGTGTTACCACCTGTAAAGTCGAGGCCGACAATGGCTGAACCAATGCATGCCGACTTAATTGGGGCCAGGCAGCCAACTGCGCGCCTTCCGGTAACACCGGCTTCACCGTCCGCACAACGCCAAGCCGGGTCTGCGTGGCCAAATCAGATAAATGCTGTTTTTGAATCAGTTGCCAATAATGATTCACAATGTGTCATTCCTTTAGTTGATGATTTAGAATTAGATTAACACGCTGGAGGCAAGAGCGCGAACAGGAGCGGTTAGAAATCGGAGTGTAAGTGGGCTTGAAGCCTAAATGGTTGGGCTTTGGCCATTTAGGCTTCAAGGTCCTTACACGGAGATTTCTGCGACTGTAAGCGCGTTTAGACAAGAGCGCGAGCCGGTGCGCTTAGAAGCCGGAGTGTAAGCGGCCTTGGACGTGATGGCCCGGGTTTAGGCCATTGCGACCAAGGTCCTTACACACAGGCTTCTGCACCGGTAAGCGCGTTTAAATCAGAGCGCGAGCCGCCACGTTGAGAAAAACCGCTTCCCGGCCCGCTAAGCTTCCTTGCATTTCTCGACACCTTAATCAAGACAAACTCAACTGTTACACGCAACTTTTACAAGGAGGAATTCCTTTGCAACAACCGCTTGCTTATCGCATGCGCCCCCAAAATTTAGATGAAGTCGTCGGACAAGAGGATCTTGTCGGCCCGGGAAGAATTATCCGCCGCATGGTCAGTGCCCACCGCTTAAGTTCCATGATTCTCTATGGCCCGCCCGGCACTGGGAAAACCAGCATCGCCAGCGCCATTGCCGGCAGTACGAAATATGCTTTTCGCATTTTAAATGCTGCCACTGACACTAAAAAAGATCTGCAAATTGTCGCGGAAGAAGCCAAAATGAGTGGCACGGTGATTTTGCTGCTAGACGAAATCCATCGATTGGATAAAACCAAACAGGACTTTTTGCTGCCGCTACTGGAAAGTGGCCGGATTATCTTGATCGGGGCCACCACTGAAAATCCTTATATGAATATCCAGCCCGCCATTCGCAGTCGCACCCAGATTTTCCAGGTCAAACCGTTGACGGCTGATGATATCAGCACCGCCATTGATCGGGCACTGGCAGACGAAAAACGCGGTCTAGGCAAGTATCAGGTCGATTTACAGCCAGAGGCCCGTGACTACCTCACCCATGCCACAAACGGCGATTTACGGGCCGCACTCAATGGTCTTGAGCTCGCCGTTTTATCAACCCCGGCAGATCACGATGGCACTATTACCATTGACTTGACGACCATTCAGCAAAGCCTGCAAAAGCCATCGTTAGCCGGAGATGTCAATGGCGATGCCCATTACGACATTATTTCAGCTTTTCAAAAGTCCATTCGGGGCTCTGACGTGAACGCCGCTTTGCACTACCTCGCCCAATTAATCGCAATCGGCGACTTGAACAGTATTACACGCCGTTTGTTGGTGATCGCTTATGAAGACATCGGCTTAGCCAATCCGGCAACCGCCAGCCGCACGCTAACAGCGATTCAAAGCGCCGAACGTTTGGGGCTTCCTGAAGGCCGCATTCCCCTCGCCGATGCTGTGATCGATCTTTGCCTTGCACCGAAAAGTAACTCCGGCATCAAAGCGATTGACGCCGCCCTGGCTGATGTCGAAAGCGGCCACGCCGGCCAGATTCCCGATGATCTGCGCGATGCCCATTACCGCGGCGCCAAGCAACTGGGACATGGCCAAGGCTACAAGTTGCCGCACAATTATCCTAACGGCTGGGTAGCGCAGCAATACTTGCCAGATAATCTCAAGCATCAACAGTACTACCATCCTAAAACCACCGGACGTTATGAAGCCGCGCTAGCCCAGCGCCAGCAGCAACTTGAAGAATGGCAACGTGATGCCGAAAAGTTGAGGAAAAAGTAACGAAAGCGTTTCCGCTTGCACCTATGCGGCTTCTCGTGCTACTATAACGGTGAAAGTTCTAAGGTGTTCGCGCTTCCTTAACTATCAGTTGACCGAACAGTATCGAGACCTTGGGACCGGAAGAGCCATAGACGGTGCTGCTATTTCACTTAGCGGCTAATGTCTACGACGTCTGGACCCACATAGCTAGCAGCGGGTTTCAACGATCCGGGAAGAAAACGGCACCAATTAGTCTTTCACAAAAAACCAATCATGTTTTTGGCCGGCTCCGTGCCGGCTTTTTTCATGCCAAAATTGCGGCATTACTGAAGCGAATGCCCTCCAAGTAACTGCAAGTTGTTAATCAGATCATTCATGTACGTCGGCGATATTAAAAAGCCAACCGCTTTTCCTTGCTGCTGTGGCATAATATAAGCAAACGGCTAGGAAGGACTGATCCTTTGACAATCATTTTAATGTGCATTTACGCGGTCGCCTTGTTCGGGTTGGCAGCCTACACATGGCTTCATCGCTACCAGAACTTTCTGATTATCAAAAAACCGTCTCCGGGCATGACGCGTTTTCTCAAGAACTTTGCCTATCTTTTCACCCTTGTCGGCATCCTCGCCATCATCGGTGGGATTCTGTTCCCGATGTGGGCGAATTTGGTCATTTTGGTTAGCGGCGCTTTTTTAGCAACAGTTTTTGTTTTTATCAGCCTGACCCAAATGAAGTTGTGAAACGCTTTTCATTTAATTTCCCGATGGAATCAAGTACAATGAAGATAGAGGTGATGAGGAATGTTACAACAATATCAACATATTTTGGTTGCGATCGATGGCTCATATGAAGCCGAGTTAGCATTCAAAAAAGCGGTTGCCGTTGCCAAACGAAATCAGGCGGAGTTAATTCTTATTCATATCGTTGATACCCGAGCGTTCCAGAACGTTTCCAGCTTTGATTCAGCGATGGTCGAACAAGTAACGGAAAATGCCAAGAGCACCATGGAAGGTTATGTCGATCAGGCCAAAAAAGCCGGATTAGACAAGGTCAGTTTCAGCATTGAATACGGCGCACCAAAAACAATCATCGCCAGAGACATCCCCAAAGCTAAAAATATCGATCTGATCATGATTGGGGCAACTGGTTTAAACGCCGTTGAACGTCTGCTGATTGGATCGGTCACCGAATATGTCACGCGGAACGCCTTATGCGATGTCCTCGTGGTTCGGACTGACTTGACCAACAAGCCGGCACTGGCAAGTACCAAAAAGCCAACCGAACAACATCAAGATGATTAAACGCTAAGCCGAATTGGAATGATGAGCGCAAAGTTGCCGACTCACCATTCAATGACTCCACACTTAAACGACATTAAAATACCTGAGACTTTCGCCAGCTACATCAGCAGATGCAGAACGAAAGCCTCAGGTATTTTTTGAATATCACCAAACGATTGCCGATAACTGGCGGTTATGCAGTCTCGCTGTTTGGCTTTTGTGTTACCATTTCGGCAGCAAGACTTGCCGCCAGTGCAGTGGATCCGGTAACTTGAGCAAACGCAATGACGATTTGATAACTCTTAGGTGCCTCCGGATTACCAAGTAATTTCAAGGCCCGGGCCTGCAAGGTGTAAAGTTCGTCAAGCAAAAAAAGCTTATCGTGCTTAACGGCTTCACGAATACCATGGTCGGTATACTTCAAAACGGCTTTAAAATCACTTAGTTCGTAGTATACGCGCGCAATATGCCAATAAATCGTCAGTTCAACATCGAGATACTTACTGTCAGACAGCGGCACATGTTTTAACATGCGTAATGCCTGATCAATGTAGACCCGTGAACGATCAAAGGTATGCTTGTCCGCATATGCCAGTCCCAAGCCGAGGGTTGCCAAAATGGCATATAGATCACGCTCTGAATTGACGAGCGGACTTAATACCCGACCAAAGAAATAAATGGCCTCATCAGGTGCGTTGTTCTTGAATAGCTCGATGATCCCTTGATAATAGTAATAACGCTTTTGATCATCTTCGCTTTTAATCTTATCCAGCCGGATCTTGCTCAGATTATCTGCCGCAACCGCGTATTGATGATGCTGAATCTGGTAATCAATCGCGTTAAGCAGTTGTTGAATCCGATCATGATGTTCGACAACAATATCATCAAGTTGTATCCCTAATCGACTAATAAGTCGCATCAGAATATTCATGCTTGGAACCTTATTTCTTTTTTCAATAAGGCTAATCGTTGCTTGCGTACAGATATTTGCTGCCAGTTCCGCCTGAGATAGGCCTTTTAACTTACGATAGTAGCGGACTTTATCCCCCAAAATCCGTAGCGTTTGCTGCTCCTTTCGCACACTTATCACTCCCCAGTGTTCCTTTTAACAAATCAACATAGAAGTCACGGGGTTTCCCCCTAACCTAGTGTCAATTATACGGATAACTGGTTTTAAAAGCTAACAATAACAACCGGTATTTATTCTTTTTTTGTAAAAAAATTTTTTAAATTTTGAGCTTTGATAATGAAAAAGGTCACAATGTCAAAACTAGCATACTATAATATCTGTTTATTTATATTTAACCATAAATA
The DNA here is from genome assembly GCF_029726355.1 of Lacticaseibacillus huelsenbergensis. Classification (NCBI taxonomy): domain Bacteria; kingdom Bacillati; phylum Bacillota; class Bacilli; order Lactobacillales; family Lactobacillaceae; genus Lacticaseibacillus; species Lacticaseibacillus huelsenbergensis. The sequence continues at coordinate 2,447,991 of NZ_CP120687.1, read as the reverse complement.
TTTCTATTGCTCTGGCCTTCAAAAATTGTTACAACTCATAGGCCATACAAATCAACTTCATCCTGCTTTTAGTAAGATTAAAAAGTATACCAATCTCTTACTTAAGGATGGCGTCTGCTAAAACGCGTTCGCTGGCGCAGAAGTCTGCGTGTAAGGACCTCAGGCGCAATGGCCAAGATCGGGCCATCACGCCTGAGGCCACTTACACTCCGACTTCTAACCGCGCCAGCTCACGCTCTCATTCAGAATAGATCGACAATCTGTTGAATATAATCCGTAATCGGTTGCGGCAAATCAGCGCGTAATGTCAGTGCCTGCAACAAACGATTGCGGTTGTACCACCGCACCCAAAAAGCGTAAGATTCCTGAGGACGAATATTGACCAGCGTATGTTGCCAATTCTTGAGGCACATTAAAAGCGTCTCGCTATAAAACTGGTTAACATTGGTGATGCCGCTGAGATACAAGGCCATTCGATGATCCTCGCCAAAAATTAACGGCGTTTCAATGCGCCGCCAAGCTTCCACGACTGCCGCCATCAAGAAAACTTTCTCGGATCGCGGCAAAACATCGACTTGACTCAGTTCTTCCAACATATTGCCAATATGCGTAAATGCATGGGCCCAGCCTTTGGTTTCGACATATCCCCGGCCATCTCTTTCAAGCAGAATATACGTCCCGATATTCTGCACGGTTGTCAGATAATCAGCTTTACTGAGAATATGATAGCGATTCTGATCGGCATAAATCATACCGCTCAAAATCATAACCGCAAAGCTTCGCAGAAACACGGCATCATTTTGGGGCTCGAAGATATGACTGAACAAAATATCCGGCGCTTGCAACCGTTTAAAAAGCGCCTTGACTTGCTCATTCGTAAACGCCTCCGCCTGAAACAAATCATTAAATAAGAAAAAAACGCCTTTGTCCCGGACAGCAGGTTTTGTACTAGCTAAATGCGCCACCAAAAACGCAATCTCATCATCGGTGACGCTCGGATCACTCGTTTGCTTGATCCGCTTTTGAATGGTTCGAATTCTTGCAATAGCGGTTTTATCATCGCGCGGAATCGTGACACGCGTTTTCGATTCCGTTGCGATGCTATCAATGACTTTTCCCAGCATGTCCGGCAATGTTGCAAAAATTTTACCTTGATTCAGTAATGTCCGCAGTTGCTGGACTGTGGTTTGAATAGTATCAAGTTGCGTCAAAATGGGCCTCCTTTTAAAGCTAAATGGCATTGTGGTGCGGTTTGCCGTCGCCAAGCAATCCCGTGGTCATGCCTGCTGGTTCTACAACAAAATCGGACGACTGATTTTTTGCGTTGGATGTGCAAGAACCCAGCCAAAGTCGGTTGGCAACACACGCTTGGTGACGCGCATTCCCGGCTGATTCATAATCGTAAAGGGATATTGATGCGCCAATGCTTGCAACATATATTGATTAACTAAACTCTCCCCCATCCGACCGTTCAAAAAGATCCGATAACCGGGATAGCGCGTCAGCACCGAGTCAAGCATCGCCGTAATTCGGGCATCCCGCAGTTGCCGAATGGTCACGGCCATTGCCACCCGTTCGCGAAAATTGCCTAGAAAAGCCCGCTTTTCATCCGGCTTGATGGTTGGAATACCCAGCGCCATTGTTTTAATGAAATGTTCCAAGTCTTCAGCCATGATCTTCCTCCTGCCGCTTGATCATAATATGCTACCCAGAAGTCGCGATTCGATTAGCCAACGCCAATCCATACATTCACCCATTGTAGCACCCGTGTCTAAATAGCGTCCACTTACTCCGAAGGTCAAAAAACGACAAGACCGCATGGCAGCTATCACACTTGCCATGCGGTCTTGTCGACGTTCGGATCAACAACCCGAACAGGCACCGTCTCAGCTAATCAAGTTACCTAGCTCAAGACAACGTCGCGATGTTTAATTTCCTGAGCCTTATCTTAAAAACGTTCGGCCACTTCCTCTCACCTACTACCACATCCCCCAACTTTATCCACTTTAAACGCGTTTTTTGCGATACAGACGCGCAATTCGCTCCACATAAGCCGGCGGTGCCTTTTCAATGCCTTCATGGCGATCCCGATAATGCCAGATCTGGCCAATGCTGATGCCAGTTTCCTGTGCAATTTTAGACAGCGCCATTGATTGTAAGACTTTCCTTGCTTTATCATAGTTGTCCATTAGCAGCCCCCTCAATGTTGCCATTTTGGTACCGCATCTATCATAAAACAAAAAGTTAGGCTTGCCTAATACTTTGTTTAAAAAAACAGCCAATCACCAACTAGCTGCGTATTCACGCGAGTATTGATGACTGACTGATTTTAGGCATACCGAAATTATCCAATATTAACTTGTCGATTATTTTGTGGAGAGTATTTTCCTAGAAGCGCCAAAACGCCCCACAAACCGCGTCACCACAGCATCACCCAACCGAGCCGTCCATTTCCATGCCGATGAGGCGATTCAACTCAACCGCATATTCCATCGGCAACTCTTTGGTGAACGGCTCCACGAAGCCCATGATGATCATTTCGGTCGCCTTGGCTTCGGAAATCCCACGGCTCATTAAATAATACAGTTGCTCTTCCGAAACTTTCGAAACCTTTGCTTCGTGTTCCATTGAGACCGTCGAATTGTGGATTTCGTTGTAAGGAATGGTGTCGCTGGAGCTCTTTTCATCCATTAAAATCGTGTCGCATTCCACGTGACAAAAGGCGTTGTCGGCCTTTTTGGTAAACCGAACCGTTCCGCGATAGTCAACTGCCCCGCCATCTTTGGCAATGGATTTGGAGACGATCGAACTGCTTGTGTTCGGCGCATTATGAATCATGCGCGCCCCGTTATCTTGATCGACACCTTCGCCGGCCACCGCAATACTGAGCATCGTCCCATGTGCCCCTTTGCCGTCCAGATAGACGCTAGGGTACTTCATGGTCGTCTTACTGCCAAGATTGCCGTCAACCCACTCCATTGTGGCATTATCAAGCGCCTGAGCCCGCTTGGTTTCAAGCGAGAACACATTCTTGCTCCAGTTTTGAATCGTCGTGTAGCGGCAATAGGCATCATTTTTAACAAAGACCTCAACGACCGCTGCATGCAGGCTATCACTGGAATAATTCGGTGCTGTACACCCTTCAACATAGTTAACGTGCGCGCCCGGTTCCACAATGATGAGGGTCCGTTCAAATTGTCCTGTGTTCTCCGCATTGATTCGGAAGTAACTTTGAATGGGCACATCGGTTTGGACACCTTTAGGAACATAAATAAAACTGCCGCCTGACCAAACCGCACCATTAAGCGCCGCAAATTTGTTGTCACTAGGTTTAACTAATTTCCCAAAGTATTCATGCACGAGTTCGGGATATTCCTTCAACGCCGAATCCATGTCCATGAAAATAATCCCTAGCTTTTCAAATTCATTGCGCATATTGTGGTAAACCACTTCAGACTCGTACTGGGCACTGGCACCGGCCAGGTATTTCCGCTCTGCTTGCGGCACGCCGAGACGATCGAATGTTTTCTTGATCGTGTCCGGCACGTCATCCCAATCGCGATACGTGCGATCGGTTGCTTTTTGGAAATAAAGCATATTATCCAAATCCAAATCCGACAAATCCGGGCCAAAATTCGGCATTGCCAGCTTACGGTAAGTCGCATACGCCTTCAGCCGATAATCCAGCATCCACTCCGGCTCATGTTTTTCCGCCGAGATGGCCCGTACCGTTTCTTCGGTAAGCCCACGCCCGGTTGAATAGACCGGCTTGATATCGTCTTTGAAATCAGCGGGATTTTCGTCAGGTAAAAAGTCGATATCCGCCGCAACAGTTTCATTATTTTTAGTATTTTTTGTCTCAGTCATCGGTTTTACCTTTCTGCGTCAAAACTTGCGCAGCTGCTTTCCATGCTAACGTGGCACATTTGATGCGTGCCGGAAACTGATGAACGCCTTTTAACACAGCTGCATCCCCCAGACGGTCGGCGTCAGGAACGTCGCCTTTGATAATCAAGTCGGAAAAAGTTTCGACCATCTGCTCGATTTCAGCGGGCGTTTTACCTAAAATCTGATCGGTCATCAAGCTGGCACTGGCCTGGGAAATGGTACAGCCACTGCCAGAAAAAGCGACATCGTTGATGCGGCCATCTTTTTCACTAATCTGCAAGTGTAAAACATCACCGCAGCTGGGGTTGCGCACCGTGATTTCGTGATCAAAATCAGCTAAAACGCCGTGATGCCGCGGGTGTTGCGCCTCGTCGAGAATCACCGCGCGATACATTTGATCTAGCTTAGTCAATGCCATGGAAATACCTCCTTGCGGCCTGAACAGCTTCAACCAATTTCGTGACATCATCCTGATTGTTGTAGACCCCAAAACTGGCGCGCACCGTTGCTGGCACTCCTAACCTGGCCATGAGTGGCTGGGCGCAGTGATGGCCGGCGCGCACGGCGATTTGCTGCTCATCCAGGAAGGTGGCAACATCGTGGGGATGAATACCCGTTAAATTAAACGAAACCGTTGCCAGACTGTCGTCGTTGCCATAAACCGTTAGATCCGGAATTGCCGTCAGCGCTGTTCGTAATTGACTCGTCAATTCATGTTCGGTTTGCAACGCCGCGGCATCAACATTTTCCTGAAACCAATGCAATGCCGCGCCCATGCCGATCACGCCGGCAATGTGGGGCGTGCCGGCTTCATACTTGATCGGCCCGTCTGCCCACGTACTTTCTTGGTCGCGGACTTCAGAAATCATTTCACCGCCAAATTGAATCGGCGGCATTTTTGCCAATAAGTCAGCACGACCATAAAGCGCGCCGATCCCTGTTGGTCCATAGATTTTATGCCCGGAAAACGCATAGAAGTCCGCACCTAACGCTTGGACATCAACTGGCATGTGGGCGACTGCCTGAGCGCCGTCGACGACAACAATGGCCCCCACGTCATGCGCCTTCCTGGCAATCTCTGCCACTGGGAGTGTATCGCCGGCAACATTGGTCACTTGGGCAATCGCTACTAAGTTGGTACCTGGCGTGATAGCGGCCAATAAGGCGGGCGCATCGACTGTCCCATCCGGATGAACCGGCGTTACGGTGAAGGTTGCCTGCTGGCGCTTAGCAAGCTGTTGCCACGGAATAAAATTGCTGTGGTGTTCCGCACCACTGACCACAATCCGGCCGCCAGCAGGCACTGCTTGCGGGCCAAACGCACTCGCCACCAAATTCAGACTATCTGTCGTGCCACGGGTAAAAATAATCTCCTCGGCACTTTGGGCATGAAGGAAATCAGCGACTTGCTGGCGAACTCCTTCATATGCCTCAGTCGTATCATAGGCCAACTTGTAGAGACCGCGATGCACGTTGGCATTATCATTAATATAGTAATTCTGAAGGCTATCCAACAAGGCTTGCGGCTTTTGGGAAGTCGCTGCGGTATCTAAATAAACCAGATCAGGATGAGCCTTAAAAAACGGAAATTGTTCACGCATCTTCAGCCACCAGCGTTCGATCAATCGTTGCAAACAGTTCTTTCTTCAGCCGAACATCGTCGATTTCAGCCAAACCGCCTTCCAAAAAGCCGCGAATCACCAATCGTTTTGCTAAGGTTGCAGAAAGTCCGCGACTCATTAAATAGTAAAGCTGATCGGCATTCACCCGCGTCACGGAAGCAGCATGTCCGGCCGTAACGTCATTTTCATCAATTAATAGGATTGGGTTGGCATCGCCTTCTGCTCGCTGTGATAACATCAACACGCGATTTTCCTGTTGGGCATCACTTCCGCGGGCACCCTTGATGATGTGGCCAATCCCATTAAACATCAGGTGGGCATTGCCGGTAATCACACCGCGCTGATTAATATGACCCACTGTATGCTGGCCTTCATTGGTCACAGATGTCGTATAGCTGACATGCTGATTGCCGGAAGCTAAAACGCCCACGTTAACTGTTGCCTCGGCGTTTTGTCCCAGCAACCGCACATCGACTCGATTCAACCCGGAGTTATGCGAAAATCCGGCCAATGTCCAATTAAGCTTCGCATTGGCGGCTAATGTCGCCGTGCGATTCACCAGCACAGTGTCGGCAGTAAAGCTATCATAGCTCAGCCAATTAACGTCCGCGTCGTCATCAACCACCAACATGAGCCAAATACCTAACACATGACCGCTACTGGCCCATTTTTCCTGCAAGGTAACCTTGGCGCCTTTACCAACATGAACATATAGCAAACCACCGGCGTTTTTAGGCCCGGTTAGAACGATGGGGTCATCGCCGCTGACAAAATGGGCGGGAATATCGACCGTCGTTGCCCCTTGAGGTGAACGCAGCAACCATGCATCAAGCGAATTCGTTGGTGTAAAACGCTGGACTTCACTCGACCCGGCAGCGTAGGCAATTGCCTGAGGCGCATGCAAGACGACCCGATCTTCAACGGCATCAGGTTGGTTCTTTAAATAGCGCGCCAACGGAAACTTAGGCAGATTAGGCGCCGGCAGCGTTGTTGTTTCAACCATTTTGTTCACCCACTTTAAGGTGTTCATAGCCGGTCTTTTCCAATTCTTTGGCTAAGTCAGGGCCGCCGCTTTCGATGATCCGGCCGCCTTTCATGACGTGCACCACATCAGGAATAATATAATCCAGCAGACGCTGATAATGGGTAATGATCATGCTGCCAAATTCCGGCCCGCGCATCAGGTTGACACCCTTGGCAACGATCCGCAGTGCATCAATATCCAAGCCGGAGTCGATTTCATCCAGTAAGCCAAAATGCGGATGAATCATCATCAGCTGGAGAATTTCATTACGCTTTTTTTCACCCCCGGAAAAGCCTTGATTCAGATACCGATCTGCCATTGATTCCGGCATCTCAAGGGTTGCCATCGTCTTATCTAATTGTTTCAAAAAATCGGTAATGCGAATCTGATCATCTTCCGGACGCCGCGCATTGATCGCAGCACGAATGAACTCAGCATTCGTGACCCCGGCAATTTCCTGCGGGTACTGCATGCCAAGAAACAATCCAGCACGCGCCCGTTCATCGACAGCAAGGTCCAGAATCGACTTGCCGTCAATCAGAATGTCGCCTTGGGTCACCTCATAAGCCGGATTGCCCATGATTGTCTCGGCCAATGTCGACTTACCTGTACCATTAGGACCCATAATGGCGTGAATTTCGCCCGTCGCCAATTTCAAATTGACTCCGGTTAAAATCTCCGGATGCTCCGGTTCTGCCTTAATTTTGACGTGTAAATCTTTAATCTCAAGTGTATGCACAATGTTACCCCCGACTGGATTTGACTTTTCATTATACCGTTATTCTACGTCATAAAGAATACGGCGGCAAACAGCCCGCTTTCAAAAAAGCCCCACAGTCATCAGACTTTGCTTATCTGACAATTGTGGGGCGCTTGAATACAAAACGCTATTTTTTATCGCGATTAGTGGTGGCTCTTCCGTGCAAAGAAATCGCCGATAAACTGAACCAAGAAGACCAGGGCCAAAATGAAGATCAGGGAAACAATGATCACGTCGTACTGGTAACGTTGGTAGCCGACCGCAATGGCCAGATTCCCGAGACCGCCACCACCGACAGCCCCAGCCATGGCCGTTAAGCCGATGACGGAGATGATCGTCAAGACGGAAACCCGGATCAATTCAGACAGCCCTTCACGCAAGTAAACGCGCCAGACAATCCCTAGCGGTGAAACGCCCATCGCTTCGGCCGCCTCAATGACACCGGGATCAACCGTCAACAAGGCATTTTGTACCTGCCGCGCGTAAAACGGAGTCGTGCCGGCAATCAATGGTACCAACGCCGCGGTCGGTCCGATGCCGGTTCCGACAATGGCGCGCGTCACTGGCGTCATGATCGCCAGCAAGATGATAAACGGCACCGCTCGGAAGATGTTCACCAATTTATCCAAAACGAAGTAAAACGGATGATTGGCCAGTAGCCCGCCTTCATCGGTCAAAACCAGCAAAATTCCAATAATAATGCCTAGCACCCCGGCAACAATTGCCGTCAAGGCCGTCATGTACAGCGTCTCGTTGATCGCCTGCGTCACGCCGCCATCGCCGGACCAGATAGGCACAACGTTAGGAAAATATTTCGTAAAAAATTGTACCATCTGCCTAGGCCTCCTTCTTTAAGATGTCTTCGATTTTGACATCCTGCTGTTTGAGATACTGAATGCCGGCGTCCACTTGCGCTTGATCCCCGGACAAAACCACAATCAGATTGCCAAATGGTGTATCCTGTAAAATCTGAATATCGCCAAACAAAATGTTCGCAGTCACGTGGTAACTTTCAAACAACTTGGCCACCAATGGTTGATCGGCCGAAGCCCCGACGTAAGTTAACCGCAACAAGCGATCATTCGGCCCAAGGTTTTTAACGGCAGGCTGCTGCAAAACTGATTCAATCGCCTGATCAAGCTGCAACGTCGTATCGATGAAATCCTTGGTCAACTGTTGCTTTGGGTCGGAAAAGACCTGCAGCAGATCGCCGCGTTCAATGATGGCGCCCGCATCCATGACGGCAACACGATTACAAATCTGTTTAACCGCCTCCATTTGGTGGGTAATCAGAACAATCGTTAACCCCAACCGTTCATTCAACGATTTCAAAAGATCCAGAATTGAACTCGTGGTTTTCGGATCCAACGCACTGGTCGCTTCATCGGAGATCAAGATTTCCGGATCAGACGCCAAGGCCCGTGCAATCCCGACCCGTTGCTTTTGCCCGCCGGATAGTTGCGCCGGATAGGAATTTGCCCGATCTGTCAGCCCAACCAAATCCAGCAGCTCAGCAACTTTCTTCTTGATCTCCTGCTTTGATTTAATGCCTTTTAACGGAAACGCGACATTATCGGCAATCGTGCGGCTGTTCATCAGATTAAAATGCTGAAAAATCATGCCGATCCGCTTACGTTCCTTACGTAGCTGTGCCGCAGACAAAGCTAGCATATCCTGGCCTAAAACATTGACGCTGCCGCTGGTTGGCCGCTGCAACAGATTGATGGTCCGGACCAATGTCGACTTGCCGGCTCCTGAATAGCCGACAATCCCATAAATATCCCCGCGATTGACCGTTAAATTGACGTGATCAACGGCATGTACCGAGCGGGTCTTCCCGTGGAATTCAACGTCCACGTCTTTTAACGTCACAACTGCTTGATCTGACATAATTGTCCCCGTTTCTAATTAAAACTTGTAGTTCCAGGCTGGCAATGTTGAGCCTTTGTAAACCTTCTTCAGCAGCTCAGCCGTCCGCTTCGTCTGGTAAGCTTTGACAATCTTCTTGTAAGTGGCGTTGTTCTTGTCTTTCGCCGACTTGGCAGCGATGAAGTTAACCCATGGCTTAGACTGCTTGGTAATCTTTTCAACCGCAATCGCATTGGCCGGCTTCAGATTGGCTGCTGCCGCAATATCATTATTGACAACGGCCACTGCCACATCATCCAGTGAGCGTGCGGTCTGGGCTGCATCCAGTTCGGTAAACTTCAAGTTAAGCTTATTTTCCGTAATATCGCGAATGGTTGGCGATGCCACACCCTTTTTCAGTGTCAACAAGCCGTTTTGCGCGAGTAACTGCAGCGCTCGGCCTTCGTTGGAAGGATCGTTAGGCAAGGAAATCTTATCGCCTGCTTTCACTTCTTTGAGCGACTTGATCTTGTTGGAATAAGCGCGCATCGGCCCGATATAAGTTGCACCGATGTCGACGATCTTGGTATTGTGTTTCTTATTCCAGTTATCTAAGAAATTATGATGCTGAAAAGCGTTCAACTGAATGTCGCCGTCTTCCAGTGCCTGGTTCGGTTGGTTATAATCCGTAAACTGCACCAGTTTGATGGTCACACCCTGTTTCTTCAACCGTGACTGGATGTCCGTCCAGATTTCCTTGTCCGTACTCATGATGCCGACTTTAACCGTGGTATTTTTGCTAGTGCTGGATGACGACTTACCACAGGCTGCTAAAACAAATAATGGCAAAACCAAAGCAAGTGTGATAATGGCTCTTTTCCAAGACTTCATAAACTTCTTCCTCCTCGTTCGGGTTCACGAACAATATGCGCAAGCTTTTTGAAAAATAAAAAAACTCGCTTCTAAACACAATGTTTTAGAAGCGAGCTTGCTCGCGGTACCATTCTAATTCGACGCCAAAGCGCCCTCAGTAACAGGCAATCACCTGTGTGCGGAGTAATGACCGCCAGCCATCATCGCCTAACCACTGCTCAGCGATGCCGATCAATGAGCCATCTTCGATTCAATCAACTACCCTGCTCTCAGCTAATCAGGTTTTCTGTACAGTCTCATCAAATCTACTCACTCATATCATTCGTTTCCCGAAATGAATTAAGATGAGTTTAGACGAAAGAAGGGTAAGTTGTCAAGAGAAAGGTAGAGAGAGCGTGAGCGTGGCCGGTTAGAAACCGGAGCATAAGTGGCCTTGGGCGTGATGGCCCGATCTTGGCCATTGCGCCTGAGATTCTTACACGCAGACTTCTGCGCTAGTGAACGCGTTTTGGCGTCGCTTTGTCCTCACCAACTTATCATGCCATTCTCCAAACAAACAAGTTACTAGCCACCTAAAAATTCCTCAAACTGGTAACCGGAAAGCGAACCCAATAGTTTCCCTACGCGCATTACCCGCAATCCTAAAACTTCTGCGTCCAAGCTGGCACTTCACTCCCATGGTACAACTTCTCAATCAGATTAGCCGTATCCTTCGTCCGGAATGCCTTCACAATTTTCTGGTAAGTCCTATTATTTTTGTCCTTTTTATTCGCCACAAACACGTTAATCCAAGGTTGACTTTGTTTGTTGACCTTCTCCGTGTAAATAGCCTTCTTAGGATTCAACTTGGCATCCTGAGCCACGCCTGAGTTAATCACGGACGCTGCAACATCCGGTAAGGAACTGGCCGTTTGGGCGGCATCGACCGCTTTAAGCTTCAAATTCAGCTTGTTGGCGGTCACATCACGGGTCGTTGGCAAAGCCACCTTCGTATTGAGCTTGATCAAGCCTGCCGCTTGCAGCAACTGCAACGCGCGGCCTTCATTGGTCGGGTCATTTGGCAACGCAATTGTGTCACCTTGCTTGATCTGACTGATTTTCGTGATCTTCTTAGAATAAATCGCTAACGGCGCAATAATGGTCTGACCGATGCTGACAAGATCACCATGATGCGTCTTGTTCCAGTTGTTCAGAAAATACTGATGCTGGAACAAGTTCAAATCAATATCATGATCCTTCAATGCTGTATTAGGTTGGTTGTAATCAGAGAACTGGACAATTTTAATGTTGATGCCCTGTTTCTTGACTTTCTTGGCAACGGATTGCAAAACCCGATTATCCGCGCCAACAACCCCGATCTTAACCGTCGTCTGCTTCTGACTGCTACTGCTGTTACTGTTACCACAACCAACCAAAATCAGTCCTAATACTGCAATGGTGGCAAAAATCTTCCAAAAACGCTTCATCTTGAATCCTCCTCGTGTAGTCGGTGCTCAGCTGTATTGGCTTGATTGAATGATAAACGGACTATGAATGTAGTGGCTTGCGTTCACCGGGTTGCCTATCTATAACGTCTATAACGCGCTCCCCAGCGCAGAAGCCTGCATGTAAGGACCTTGGGCGCAATGGTTTTCATACCTTAGTACTCGTACTGTTGAGGGCTTGGTGAGGGTTTAGCTTTCGCTTTCTATAACGCGCTCGCAGTCGCAGAAATCTACGTGTAAGGACCTTGAAGCCCAAATGGCCAAAGCCCAGCCATTTGGGCTTCAAGGCCACTTACACTCCGATTTCTAAACGCTCCTGCTCGCGCTCACAAAAAAAGCCCACCTCTAACCAAAGACAGTTAGAAGTGAGCTTCACCCACGGTACCATTCTAATTGGCCGTGCTGTGCGCGACCCACTCACCGGACGGATTCATCCGGGAGCGCGTTAATGGGCGCTGGCCATCACAGCCTTACAAAAAATGTTCGGTGTGCCGTGTGCACTAAGCCATATTCACGCGCGCTTGCAACCCCGTTCTCATCAATTCGGGTTTTCTGTACTGTCTCGCGACGCTACTCACTTAGTCCGTTTATCATCAATTTCAAGTTTGTATGCATGAGTTTAGCACAATTTTTTTAGTAGTCAAACATTGAATTTTAATTCAAAAAGAGTGTAAGCTTGCTTCAACATTGGTCGTCAGTGAAAAGTTCAATTAAGCGGCCATGAAACATCGCACTGAAAGGATGAGCAAATATGACAGATCCTGTTGCACTGTTGCAAAAATTAATACGCATTGACTCAGCAAACGGTCATGAGCTGGCTGTGGCAAAAGTCTTGCAGGCTGAGTTTGAGGCCGCCGGTATTCCTACCAAACTGATTCCGTACAAAGATGATCGGGTTAATTTAGTGGCAGAGCTTAATCAAGATGGTCGCGTGCTTGGCTTCACCGGTCACCAAGATGTTGTCAGTCCCGGCGACGAGTCTGCATGGACGTATCCGCCTTTTTCCGGAAAGATTGTCAACCATGTCATGTATGGTCGCGGGACTGATGACATGAAAAGCGGTCTGGCAGCAATGACACTCGCGCTCATCGCTTTGAAGCAAGCCGGTTTTAAACATCACATTCGGTTCATGGCAACGGTTGGTGAAGAATTTGGCGCGATGGGCGCTCGACAACTCACTGAGCAAGGCTATGCCGATGATTTGGCAGGCTTGATTGTTGGCGAACCAACTGACAAATTGCTGCAGTATGCGCATGGCGGGACCGTCAACTACGAAATCGATAGTGAAGGCGTCTCGGTTCATAGTTCGCGACCGGAAAAAGGTGTCAACGCCATCGATGGATTAGTGGCCTTTGCCGAACGAGAGCCAACTGCCTTTGATCAAGCACCGGACGATCCGGACTTAGGCGTCTTTCGGCATTCAATCACGGTGATCAACGGTGGCGATCAAGTCAACACGATTCCTGCCCATGCCTATCTACGCGGCAACTTGCGGCCAACTCCTGCTGCCAATATTGACTTAGTTGTTGACCTGCTGAAGCAATTAGTCGATCAGGCTAATCAAGCTACGTCTGCCAAATTAACGCTCAAAGTTTTACACAGATTCCTGCCAGTGCACTCCGACAAAAATGGTCACCTTGTCACCACTGCTAATCAGGCAATTGCAGCTGTCACCGGTACGCCAGCCAAACTTGCAGTAGCTTACGGCGGCACCGATGCGTCTGAATTCATTCGGTCTGACAACCACTTTGACGTCATCGTTTATGGCCCGGGCGACAATCATTTCAGCCACCAAGTCGATGAACACGTCGACTTAGACAGCTACACGACTGCCATCAAAACCTATCAGGAGATGGCAAAGCGGTTCTTCAACTAATACTTGCACCATCAGAAATTTAAAAAGCAGCTAGGCATCATGTCGATGTCAGCTGCTTTTTAAATTGTACACACCGCGCACCTGTCAAGCTGCTGAAAGGTTGTCAGGGTTATTTGGCTGAAACAGTCACAACCCAATTGTGATTATGATCGGTTTCGTCTAACAAGGCAGGTTTGTCACTAAGTTCTTGGTGAACATCTACCACAGTCCCGGCCAGCGGTGCCTCAAGATCGAGGACAGCCTTTTCCGCTTCCACACTCAAAAACGGGTTGCCCATCGTTAAACTTGTGCCAACTTGCGGTAAATCAACAAATTTAATTTTACCTAACGTTTCCTGTGCATCCTGGGTTAACCCCAAACGAACCTGACCCGCAGCCAGTTCGTCTTGCCAAAAATAAGTCGTTGCCATTTTCTCGCTCCTATTCAAAATCTTCTGTGTCGCGGCTGAACATGTAGCTTGTATGGTGATAGCGCATCGAGAGGACCATGCCGACCGATAGCATATTTGCAAGCAGGAATGAACCCCCTTGTGAAATGAACGGTAGCGGAATCCCTGTCAGTGGCAACAAGCCGATGTTCATGCCAATATTTTCAAACACGTGGAATAAGATCATCATGATGACACCGGTCGAGATGTAAGCATAAAACTCGTTCTTGGTATCAAACGTGACCCGAATCATCTGATAGATCAACATAAAGTATAACAGAATCAGCACCGCTGCGCCGACAAACCCGAATGCTTCGCCAATCACGGAAAAAATCATGTCCGATTCCCGCACTGGCACCGCGACGGCCATGTGGAACGGGCCTTTTCCGGTTAATTGTCCTGAACCGATCGCCTTCATCGATTGCCATAATTGGTAACTATCGCCACTGGTGCTGCCGGACGGGTTCAGCCATGAATCAATTCGGGCAAATTGATACGTTTTGAAGCCGATTGAGCCGAGAAACGACCGGCCCCACGACTGCGTAACCAGCAAAATGGCCAGTGTTCCAAGTGCAGCTGCGCCTAAGGCAATCGGTAATAGAATCCGCCAATTAATGCCCGCCACCAAGGTGACCCCGGCAAAAATGGCCAGAAAGACCAGCGTTGTCCCGAAGTCATTTTGCAACTTCATCAAGACGGCAATCGGAAGGGTCCACAACACCATGCGGCCAATTAATTTCCAATCGTTTTGGATCGTGTGTGAATAAGCTGCATTGTGCTGGGTGACGACTCGGCTTAGCATCAAGATATATGCCGGTTTCATGATTTCCGAAGGTTGGAAACTGATTGGTCCAAGTGCAAACCAGCTTTTGGCACCGGTATTAAGCTCAGTCGCCCGATCATAAAAAATCAAAACGGCGATCATCAGAAAGATCCCGATACCATACAAATAAGGCGCAATTCGCCACAGCTGTTCTGCATCAAACCGCATGACGAAGAAGATCCCGATGCCACCAATCGCGTACCAGGCTGCCTGCATAATCGTGGCCCTGACCGGATTCTGCGAAGTCGAACCATCATGAGACGCCGCCAGATAAATTGACACTAAACCAATCAGCGCCAGCAGCATGACTGACAAAATGATGCCGTAGTCGATGCGATCGCCTTCAGAATTTGATTTAATTTCGTGCGATTCCACGGCAAACCTCCTGTGAAGCTCCTGGTTTATACACTATTTTAAAAAACACTCGCTGGGCCAGGAGCTCGCCCAGTTTGCGTTCTGCCAAATCGCGTCAACCCTGATGCAAATGATATTCCGCAATCAACGCGTTGACAGCGTCATCCATACTTTTAAAGCGATTTGGCTTGTCTGAACCGGCAACGTAAGCAGCAAACCGGGTGCCATCCGGTTCAATAAACCCAATTTCCTGATCACCGATTTTTAACACCGAAACCGTGTGGCCATTGCGGGTTTCATCCGTTTGGGTGACCTTGATGTTTCTTTCTTTAGCCATGATGGCCTCCTAGCTTATGATTAAGATTTTGAATATCGCTGAGATCCAAGTCATTTTCAGGATGCGGATTACGCCGCAACGTGAAATAAGCCGGGACCGGATCAAGTCCACCTTTAACAAAGGGGTTGCACCGCAAGATCCGGGCAATCCCCATGAGCGTCCCTTTAATGGCGCCATGTCGCTGCAACGCCTGAATCATGTACGTCGAACAGGTCGGATAATACCGGCAGCTCGGCGGCAACAACGGGGAAATAAACCGCTGGTAGCCCCGCACCAGCCAGGTCAGGATTTGCTTCATGTCCACTCCTAACGCAGGAAATTAAAGAAATGGATCCACGTCGACGGCAAAAAAACCTTAAACGGATTGCTGCCGCCCATACCAAAACCGATCAGCAATCCTAAAATCAACGCAATCGCCGCAATGATCAACCAAATTTTAATGTGATGAAAAATGCGTTTCGGATACTCCGGGTCCATAAGCTAACTCCTAATACTGCCGATGATGTTCGATGTTGTCCAGTAAGACACCTGTGCCTAAAGCAACCGCGTCTAACGGATCATCAGCCAAGAGCACTGGCACCTTCAATTCCGCGGCGAATAACTGGGAGATGCCTTTCAATAACGCACCGCCGCCAGTCAACATAATGCCGCGATCGATAATATCGGCAGAAAGCTCTGGCGGGGTCTTTTCCAAGACACCTTTAGCGCCGTCGATGATCGCCATCATGGTTTCGTGCAAAGCGTCAGAAACTTCCTCCGAAGTCACCGAAACCTCACGCGGCAAGCCGGTTGCGATATCCCGACCACGAACTTCAATGGTTTCTTTAGGATCGGCGTCGTAAACCGCGCCGATTTTGATTTTAATCTGTTCAGCGGTATGCTCGCCGATAATCAGCTTGTGTTTGTTCTTCACATAAGCTGCAATCGACGAATCCATTTTATCGCCTGCTAAACGCAGTGAACGACTGGTAACAATCTCCCCCAAAGAAAGTACCGCGATGTCACTGGTACCACCACCGATATCAATCACCATGTTCCCTTGCGGCTGGAAAATATCCAAACCGGCACCAACTGCTGCTACCTTAGGCTCGAACTCAAGGTAGACATGACGGCCACCGGATTTTTCGGCCACCTGGATGATGGCCTTTTGCTCAATGTCCGTAATGTTTGTTGGTGCACAAATCAAAATATTGGGTTTGGAAAACACGCCTTTTACATTTAATTTGTTAATGAAATATTCAAGCATTGCTTCGGTAATGTCGAAATCAGCGATAACGCCATCTTTTAGTGGTCGAATTGACCGAATGTTACCCGGTGTGCGCCCAACCATTTTATAGGCTTCTGTCCCCACCGCTAATACTTTGCCGGTATGGGTATCAATGGCGACAACGGACGGCTCATTTAAGACGATGCCTTTGCCTTTAACATTGATCAGTACATTGGCTGTCCCTAAGTCGATCCCAATATCTTTTGCCATGGGTATATATCTCTCCTCGTAAATTGACTAACTATCGCATTATAACATAGTTAAGACGAGGTTTTTATAGGAAAAGTTTAGGTAAGTTTAAAGCTGCTTGAACGAGCGATAAAAAGAAGGAGCTAACCAAATAACCTAACCCGACGGCCATGAAAAGCAACAATACTTGCGCTTCACGGACATGGTTGGCCTTAATGAACCGCTCAAAACGCAGCGCATTCAATGCCCGGAATGCCAACATGATGAAAACAAAGTGGGACACGAGTGTTATGGCGGCATTTAGGCCGATTTCCTGAAACATGCGATCACCTCATACGCTATCTTCCCGCACTTTCGGCATTCATGCAAGAGCGTGAGCAGGAGCGCTTGACCTAGCAGAGTTATGTCCGCCTAACTGAAACTGACGCTTTTTCATAACGCGCTCCCCGGCGCAGAAGTCTGCGTGTAAGGACCTTGGTCGCAATGGCCAAGCCCAGGCCATCACGCCCAAGGACATTTACACTCCGACTTCTAACCGCGCCGGCTCGCGCTCACAAACAAAAAGGCACTAAAGGCAAAATCGCCTCCAGTACCTTTTTGTTCTTCATGAGTCTAATGACTGGTTTTAACATTGATCCGGTTGATGGCGCGCCGCAATGCGACTTGCGCCCGCCGCAGATCATCTTGGTTGTTTTCATTCTTGGCCTGCTCGATCCGCTTCTTAGCCCGATCGCGTGCTGCTTGAGCACGACTCAGGTCAATATCGCGTTCACGTTCGGCTGAGTCAGCGACAATTGAGGCGACGTTATCCGAAACCTCCATGAAGCCGCCGTTGACCGCAATTGAATCGTTATGATCGCTTGAGTCAACACGTTGTACGTCAACCTCCCCGATCGCTAACGGGGTGACGATTGGCTCATGGTTGGCCATGATCCCTAATTCGCCAGCAACAGAATGAACCACCAACATCTTGGCATGATGGTCATAAACCAAACCGTCAGGCGTCACGATATTGACACGAAGAACATTGCTCGTTTCTGCCAAAACGCGTCGCCTCCTTAGTTAGCTGCAGCTTGTGCAGCTGGCTTTTCGTCAGCATCCGTGTCCTGTTCATCAGGAGCAAAGCCCATCTTCTTAGCCTTTTCGACAACTTCTTCAATGCGGCCGACTGAACGGAAGGCATCTTCCGGATAGTCATCGTACTTGCCGTCCAGAATTGCCTTGAAGCCTTTAACGGTTTCTTCAACCGGTACATATGAACCCGGTTGGCCGGTGAAACGTTCCGCAACGTTGAAGTTTTGTGACAAGAAGAATTGAACACGACGAGCACGGGCAACAATCACCTTTTCCTCGTCGGACAGTTCGTCCATCCCTAAAATCGAGATGATATCCTGTAACTCACGATAACGCTGCAAGACCCGCTGCACTTCAGTGGCCACTTTGTAGTGTTCCTCGCCGACAATTTCCGGTGTCAACGCACTGGAAGAAGATTCCAGCGGATCAACAGCCGGGTAAATACCTTGCTCAGTTAAACGCCGTTCCAAGTTGGTCGTGGCATCCAAATGGGCGAAAGTTGTCGCCGGCGCCGGATCGGTATAGTCATCGGCAGGCACATAAATAGCCTGAATGGAAGTAACCGATCCTTTTTTCGTGGATGTAATCCGTTCCTGTAACTGACCCATTTCAGTTGCCAGTGTCGGCTGATAACCAACGGCTGACGGAATTCGGCCCAGCAAGGCAGAAACTTCGGAACCAGCCTGAGTAAACCGGAAAATGTTATCGATAAATAGCAGGACGTCCTGACCTTCGACATCACGGAAGTATTCCGCGATTGTCAAACCAGTCAAGGCAACCCGCATCCGGGCACCAGGCGGCTCGTTCATCTGACCAAAGACCATGGCTGTATTCTCCAGAACGCCGCTTTCCTTCATTTCAAAGTAAAGGTCGTTCCCTTCACGGGTTCGTTCGCCGACCCCGGTGAAGACGGAGATGCCGCCGTGTTCTTCGGCGATATTATGAATCAGTTCCTGAATCAAAACGGTTTTACCGACACCGGCACCACCGAAGAGTCCAACCTTCCCGCCTCGCAGGTAGGGTTCGAGCAGATCGATGACCTTAATGCCCGTTTCCAGAATTTCAGAACTGGTATTCAAATCTTCGAATTTTGGTGCATCACGGTGGATGCTGTCACGCCGATGATCCGGTCCAAAAGCTTCGCCGCCATCGATGGGGTCACCCAATACATTGAACACCCGACCTAGTGTGTCTTTACCGACAGGCACTGAAATCGGACCGCCAGTATCTTGAACTGCCATGCCGCGCTGCAGGCCATCGGTTGAATCCATCGCGATGGTCCGCATGACGCCATCACCCAGTTCCAAGGCAACTTCCAGCACCAGCTGGGAGCCATCCTTGCGGGTAATTGTCAAGGCGTTGTTGATTTCTGGCAAATTGTCATTGATTGGGAACGCTACGTCGACAACAGGACCGATCACTTGCGCGATTTTACCAGTTGCATTTGGCATATTCGTCCTCCTTGAGCGTGAGCCAGCCCGGTTAGAAACCGGAGTGTAAGTGGCCTTGGGCGTGATGGCCCGAACTTGGCCATTGCGACCAAGGTCCTTACATGCAGGTTTCTGGGCTGGCGAACGCGTTATGGTAAGCGCAAGCCGACCCATTCACGAGCCAGCTCACACCTGTTTATTCTAGTGCTGCCGCACCACCGACAATTTCAGTAATTTCGGTCGTGATCGCAGCCTGCCGTGCCCGGTTGAACTGGGTCGACAGATGCGAGATCAAATCATTGGCATTATCGGTTGCACTGCGCATGGCGGTTGTCGATGCGGCGTGCTCAGCCGTTTTCGCATCCATAATCGCACCAAAGATCAGGCTTTCCGCATACTGCGGCAAGACTGCATCCAAGACAGCGTCAAGATCAGGTTCAACCAAGTACTCAACGTTGGTGTCTTCAACTTCGCTGACGTCCAAGTCACTGATCGGCAGCATTTTCTCCGCCCGAAAAGCAGAAGTTAACGTATTAACATGGTGGTTATAGCAAACGTAAAGTTCGTCAAACACACCATTATCATACATTGTCACGGCTGTTTTCACGATTTCACGAACTTCGTTAAAAGTCGGGATATCGGAAACACCACGGTATTCATAAGCTAGATTCAAACCACGGGCCTTGAAAAAGTCCGCGCCGACACCACCAATGGCCATCATGACATAATCATCCGGGCCTTCGTGATCGTCTTTGATCATCTGCATCATCGCTTTTAAAACCGTACTGTTATAACTGCCAACCAATCCGCGATCACTGGTGATCACAAGGTAACCTGTCTTTTTAACCGGACGCTTCTCGAGCAAACTGGCAACGGAAACAAGCTGATTCTTATTCGCCTCAGCATCATTATTCGCAGCATTAGCTAACTCAAGAAGTTGTCCCGCAGCTAAATGAGTCACAATCTGACGGACCTTATCAGCATAAAGTTGATATTTTCGGGCCCGTTTTTCGATCTGACTCAATTTGGCACCGGAAACCATCTGCATGGCTTGCGTGATCTGACCGGTTTTCTTGGTCGAAGCGATCTTGCGCTTGATATCCATTAATGATTCAGCCATGCGGCACCTCCTTAACCTTTAGCAGCAGCAAGTTGTTTGCTAGTCTGGAAGCCACCGGCAAAGGCTTTGATCTGTGCATCCAGCTTATCGGTGTCCGGTAAATTACCGGTATCCTTGATCTGCTTTAACAAATCAGCCGCATTGCTATCGAAGAAATCAAACAGTTCATCTTGGAACCGGCCGATGTCTTCGATTGGAATCGGATCAAGAAAGCCATGGGTCAAAGCATAAAGAATGATAACCTGCTTTTCGACCGGCAATGGCTTGTGTACTGGTTGTTTCAAAACTTCAACCGTGCGCCGACCACGATTCAGCTTGGCTTGGGTAGCAGCATCCAAGTCAGAACCAAACTGGGTGAAAGCTTCCAGTTCACGGAAGGATGCAAGATCCAACCGCAGTGTCCCGGCAACTTTCTTCATGGCTTTAACCTGGGCATCCCCACCAACTCGGGAAACGGAAGCCCCAGCATCAATCGCCGGCCGTGTACCTGCATAGAACAGGTCGCTCTGTAAGAAGATTTGTCCATCCGTGATTGAAATAACGTTAGTCGGAATATAAGCCGAAATATCGCCAGCCTGGGTTTCAATAACCGGCAACGCCGTCATCGAACCGCCGCCGAGTTTATCGCTCAATTTAGCAGCACGTTCCAACAAGCGACTGTGGGTATAGAAAATATCCCCAGGGTAGGCTTCACGACCAGGCGGACGACGGAGCAGCAAGGACAGCTCACGATAAGAGGTTGCCTGCTTGCTTAGATCATCGTACACGATCAAAACGTGTTTACCGTTGTACATGAACTCTTCACCCATGGCCGCACCGGCATAAGGCGCAATATACAACATCGGCGCCGGTTCGGAAGGGCCAGCTGTCAAAACGATGGTATAATCCATCGCACCGTATTTCTTTAACGTTTCGACCTGGGCACGAACCGTACTGTCCTTTTGCCCGATCGCAACGTAAACACAGATCATATTCTGATCTTTTTGATTCAAAATCGTATCAATCGCAATGGATGTCTTCCCGGTTTTCCGGTCACCAATGATCAACTCACGCTGACCACGGCCAATCGGTACCAAGGCGTCAATCGCTTTTAATCCGGTTTGTAAGGGTTCGGATACAGATTTGCGTTGCATAACGCCAGGTGCCTTAAACTCGATCGGACGGGTTTTATCCGTCTTGATCGCGCCTAAGCCATCGACTGGCTGTCCCAGGGAATTGACAACCCGGCCAATCATGGCGTCCCCGACAGGAACTTCCATAATCCGACCGGTTCGTTTAACCTGGTCACCTTCGCGAATCTCATCGAAGTCACCTAAGATAATGATCCCGACATCGTTCGTTTCAAGGTTTAACGCCATCCCGTATGAGCCATTACTAAATTGGAGCAATTCGTTGGCCATGGCATTTTCCAGCCCAGTGGCACGGGCAATCCCGTCACCAATGTAAGTAACGGTGCCAACTTCTTCGGCCGCCAAATCATCTTGATATCCTTCAAGTTGTTTTTTGATCAGAGAACTGATTTCCTCAGTCTTGATGCTCATCCGGTTCACCTCTTTACTTATCTCTAATCTGCCAGCAGTGCTGCCTTCATCTTCTCGAAACGGTGTTTAACCGTTCCATCGATAACCGACCCGTGTGCTTGAATGCGCACGCCGCCGATGACACTTGGATCAACAATTTGTTCCAGTTGCGTCGACTTCATGCCAAAACGCGCAGCAATGGCACTGCGCAAGGCATCGGCTTGGTCTGCTGACAAAGCAACTGCAGTCGTAACAGTCGCTGTAATAATACCGGCTTCATCATCATAAGCGCGATTGAACGCCGTGATGATATCCGGCAATGCACCGAATCGACCATATTGCTGGGTTAACTTCAATAAGTTGGCCACAAGCGGACTGGCATTCTTGGTCAAAGTCGCCATCAGGTTGGCTTTGTCATCTGCCGTAATTCGGGCATTATCAAAAATTGTCAGGATCGTCGGATTTTCTTTGAATACAGACGCTAGCGCCTGTAACTCTTCATGAACTGTCGCTACTTGATCCTGGTCATGAGCTGCTTCCAGTAATGCTTTTGCATAACGCGGTGCAACCATTTGATTAGTGACTGCCATTTGCATCACCTAACCGTTTGATGTAGTCGTCGATCAAGTCTTTTTGATCAGCCGCATTAAGTTCCTTACCGATCAACTTCTGCGCGATCGTCAGACTTAAATCAGCCACATCGTTCTTGGCACTGGCCAAAGCATCTTTACGGGCTTGGTCAATGTCTGCTTGCGCATTTTTCTTCAACGTGGCGACTTCCGTGTTGGCAGCGTCAACCAATGATTGTCGTTGCTTCTCGCCGTTTTCCTTGGCTTGATTGACAATCTTGACAGCATCAGCCTGGGAGTGTTGCAGTTCTTCCCGTCGCTTGGCTGCTAAAGTTTCTGCCTCTTTGCGGGACTTTTCAGCATAGTCCAAGTCGCCGGAAATCTTTTGTTGGCGATCCGCCATCATTTTGGTAACTGGCTTCCATGCCACTTTCCCGACTGCAATCACCAAGATCAGAAATGTAACAAGTGTGAAGAGTGTGTCACCTAAACTCATCTTTTGCCACTCCCTTCTTTATTGATGAACTGAATTAACGGAGCATCAACATGAAGGCAACAACAACAGACAGGATTGGAACAGCTTCGATCAGGCCGACACCAATGAACATGGTACCACGCAAGGTTCCGGCCATTTCCGGCTGACGCGCCATACCTTCAAGTGTTTTGCTGATGACCATCCCATTACCGATTGAAGCACCGAAGGCAGCAATGCCGGCGGCTAGTGAGGCAGCTAAAAATTGCATAAGAAATTTCCTCCTAAATTAGTTACTCGGGTAGAACTTTGTGTGATGTATAAACCATACCAAGCGTGACGAAAACGTACGCCTGAATACTACCAATGAAGACTGAGAACCCTTGCCAAGCTATCTCGGCTACCGTTGCACTAACAAAGTTGAGTGCACCGCCGGAAAAGGCCCACTGCCGAATTAATAGAACCAAAACTTCGCCAGCGAAAATATTCCCATAAAGCCGCAAAGAAAGCGTGATAAAGTTCGTAAACTCTTCCAATAGGTTAATTGGCAAGAGAATCGGAACCGGTGACGCATATCCTTTGATGTAACCTTTGAAACCTCTGAAGACAACGCCAAAATAATGCGAAAGCACTAGAACTGTCATCGCCATCGTCATGGTAATCACCGGGGATGCTGTTGGTGAGCGGAACCAAGTATCTTTACCAATATCTAACTCGATGAATAACCCGATTTGGTTACTAATAAAAATGAACAGGAAGAGCGTAAACGCAAATAAATTAAACGTGTAGCGCTCCGAACCGGGCATCGCACTTTTGACGATACCGTTTGTAAAGTCCATGGCCCATTCCAGTACGTTCTGCTTGCCACCTGGCCGCATTTTCAGGTTTCGTGACAGCCATAGCACCAGTAAGAATACCAGAACTGCCGAAACCAAAACACCAATGTCGTTGGTCAGGTTGAAAGTTAAGCCGAAAAGCTTGATCGAGGGATATTGTTCGTTCACAGAATTCACCTCCTTACTGAAGTGGCTTCATATCATGTGTACCATCGAAAAGATGGGGCAAGATTGCAGAGACTTCGATAATCGTTGGTTACTAGGGTAGACCCTTGAAACACAATCATTACTCTAACACCATTTCAGTGAAAAAACAAAGCACTAAAAAGAGAAACTTTGGCCGTCATAAAGGCTTTTTCACTGATTTTTTCACGGCGGCCACGGTTTTCACGGGTCTTAATGCACCCACAAAAAATCTTTTAACTAAAAATGAAAAAGGCATGTGCGTGACCACATGCCAATTCATGTCATTTTGTCCCAAAAAGTCTGTCGCCGGCATCGCCGAGACCAGGCACAATATAACCGTTTTCATTCAAATGATCATCCAGCGCGGCGGCATAAATGTCCACGTCCGGATTAGCGGCCTGAACGGCTTTAACCCCTTCAGGAGCAGCAACCAGTACCACGAGGCGCATCGATGTCGCCCCGCGCTTTTTGAGTGCTTCAATCGCCATGTTGGCCGAGCCACCGGTTGCCAGCATCGGATCAACAATGATTAAATCCCGCTGGTCGATATCCGGCGGCATCTTAACAAAGTATTCATGCGGCTTCAGTGTCTTTTCGTCACGGTACATGCCAATGTGACCGACTTTGGCCGCTGGAATAAGGCGCAAAACGCCATCCACCATGCCCAAACCGGCACGAAGAATCGGAATAACCGCAAGTTTCTTACCGGAAAGCTGCTTTTGAACCGTTTTACCCATCGGTGTTTCGATCTCAACACTTTCCAATGGCAGATCCCGTGTGATTTCATACACCATTAATTCCGCGATTTCGTTAGCGATTTCGCGGAATTCCTTAGTGCCGGCATGCTTATTTCGAATCAAAGTAAGCTTATGCTGAATCAACGGGTGATTTAAAACTGTAAATTTACCCATGCGAGGCCTCCTGTGTGAGCCATTTGTTTGCAAACCCTATCTATGATAAGGGATGACGGGCCGTCAGCGCAAGGACTTCTTGACGAATTTGATCCAAAGCCGGTTGATCATCGCGATGCGCAATTGCCGCACTGATGAGTTCGGCAACCCGCTTGCTCTCTTCTGGCGTAAAGCCGCGGGTGGTGATGGCAGCTGTGCCGACGCGGATACCGCTGGTTTTGAACGGGCCGTTTTGCTCACCCGGGATCTGGTTTTTATTGGTGGTAATGTCCACTTCGTCCAATAAATCTTGAACTTGCCGCCCATTGACGCCATAACCCGTGACGTCAATTAATACCATGTGATTATCCGACCCGCCGGAAATCAACCGTAAATGTGGATCTTCCTCAAAGCCGGCGACCATGGCCTGCATATTATCGAGAATTTGTTGCGTGTAGGTCTTGAATTCAGGCTTCAATGCTTCGCCCAACGCAACGGCTTTGGCGGCAATCACATGATCCAATGGGCCGCCTTGAATGCCCGGGAACAAAGCGGAATTAATGGCTTTACCATATTCAGCTTTTGCCAAAATCATCCCGCCGCGCGGTCCCCGTAACGTCTTATGCGTCGTGGTCGTCACAACGTCTGAATACGGCACCGGATTCATATGCACCCCACCGGCAACCAATCCGGCAATATGCGCCATATCAACCATTAAAAAGGCACCGACATGATCGGCAATTTCGCGGAACTTTTTGAAATCAATCTCGCGACTGTAAGCCGAGGCACCGGCCACAATCAACCGCGGCTTGATCTGTTCCGCCTGCGCCCGAATCTTGTCGTAGTCCAAGCGCTCGGTCTTGGCATCCAAACCATAATGGTAAAAATGGTACTCCTGACCGCTAAAGCTGACCGGACTCCCATGGGTGAGATGTCCGCCATCGGTCAAGTCCATCGCTAAAACTTTATCGCCATCTTCCAAGAAGGCACGATAGGCTGCCATATTGGCCTGTGACCCGGAATGCGGCTGCACATTGGCAAACTCTGCCCCAAAAAGTTTTTTCGCCCGATCAATAGCCAGATTTTCGACCACGTCTATGTATTGATTACCGCCATAATACCGATGGCCAGGATAGCCTTCGGAATACTTGTTAGTCAAAACCGACCCCTGAGCAGCGCGAACTGCCGGTGAAACAATGTTCTCCGAGGCGATGAGTTCGATATTATGCTCCTGACGCTCTTCTTCATGATGAATTGCGCCGAAGACTTCTGGGTCTTGTGCCATGAAATCCATGTCTACCACTCTCCTCTTGAATGCATTCATTCCTAGTACCCAACTTACGACCTGCCCCTTTTGCAATCGTGTACGCCGTAAAAACCTCATTGTACAAGGCTTAACGTCACGAATCCAAATAAGGCCAACTGACACTCACTGGTCAGTTGGCCTTATTATAGCAAATCAAAACGAATCTGTAGGCATATTTGGTTGATAGTGGACATTACCGGCAGATTTAAGCAGACGATTCATGTAAGCCATGCTTAATTCACTATGGGAAAATGCCTGCGCCAACACAAGTGTGACATCCGGATGAAGATCGAACCAACGCAACCCGGCAAACAAGTCATGAGTCGCACTTTTAATGTCCTGCCCCAACGAATAACCCGGTACCGCCGAGAATTTGGCAAGAATCGGATCAGTCGCCAAAATGCCAAAAGTCTGTCCGGTCTTTTTAGCCCATTCGACTGCTTCGGGAAACTGGCCCGGATCATCGACAACCACCACTTGAGCAGACGGCGCATAGTGCTTGTACTTCATCCCCGGTGCTTTGGGCGCTTCATTTTTACCGACGTGATGAATCGCTGAATCGACTGGTCCTAAAATCGGCTCCAACTCGTCAGGGCCAATTGCACCCGGCCGCAGAATTGCTGGCGGGGTGACGGTTAAATCAACAATCGTGGATTCCACGCCGACCCGGGTTGGCCCGTCATCGAGCACGCCGGCGATTTTGCCTGCCAAATCATGCAGCACGTGATCCGCTGTGGTCGGGCTGGGTTTGCCGGAAGTATTGGCTGACGGACCGACAATCGGCACGCCGGCAGTCGCAATCAACTTACGCGTCAAGGCGTTATCCGGGTTGCGGAAAGCCGCCGTCTGCAAGCTCCCTGTCACTTTCATGGACAAGCGCCCAGGCAAAATATTCAGAATCATCGTCAACGGCCCCGGCCAAAACGTCGCCATTAGTTTAGCTGCTGCAGGGGTAATCGTCGCATATTGCCCGACCATCGCCGCATCCGCCACCGTCACAATTAGTGGATTATCTGAAGGCCGACCCTTTGCTGCATAGACTTTGCCCACTGCATCCACATTGGTCGCATCAGCACCCAAGCCATACACCGTTTCAGTGGGAAACGCGACTAACTCGCCGCGCTTTAAAGCAGCGGCGGCTTCCGGAATATCAGATTCATGATAACGTTTTGACAAATTTTCCTGCCTCCATATTTTGTCTGTTGCTGCGTAACGCCCAAAGAATCGCTTTCGCTCCAAATCCTTATCGGAAAACGCCTAAAATTGCAGCTTGGCCATACGCGGGTGACCGGCCATATCCTGCCTAAAAGTCACCTGCGCTTGTGGTACTTTTTCCGCAAATAACTTCTGCAGTGCCGGTTGTTGCCGGTAACCGAACTCTAAATAAGCGGCTCCATGGTCATTCAGATGAGCCGGCAATGCTGCGACAAACCGTTCAAAAAGTGCTAGCCCATGATGATCGGCAAACAAGGCTAACTTAGGCTCATAACGCAATGTACTTTGATCCATCACGGGTGTTTCTTCAGGTGCGATATATGGCAAGTTGCTGACCACAAAATCAAAACGGCCCAGCAAGTGACTAAATAAATCACTCGTCACAAATCGTGCCTGCACGTGTTGCGCCTGGGCATTCTGCTCGGCAACTGCTAGCGCTGCTTCGGACACGTCACTTAGCGTCATCGCGACTTGTGGCAACTGGCGAGCCAAGGTAATGCCGATCGCACCGCTACCGGTTCCCAAATCTAAACCGGTTCGGGCGGCGGTCTGCTCTTTTGCGACCCAATCAACCAGCTCTTCTGTTTCAAATCGCGGAATCAACACTGCCGGAGTTACTTTAAACATCGCACCAAAAAACGGCGCCACACCGGTGATATATTGCGCCGGTTCAAATTTTGCTAGCCGGGCGACATCTGCTTGAAATTGCTGCCATGATGCATCGGGCATCACGTCTTGCCGATGCAAAATTAATTGACTCGGGGTCCAGTTTGCCCGGGTCATCATGACATACCGCGCCCCATCAGGATCAACATGGTGTTCCGTCAATAACAAAGACGCCCATTTGAGCGCCTCAGCGTATGTTTTAGACATTAAGCGATTCCATCTTCTGGGCCTGATCGTGAACGATCAAGGCATCGATAATTTCGTCAAGATCACCGTTCATGATGCGATCCAATTTATTCAGCGTCAAGCCGATCCGATGATCCGTAACCCGGTTTTGCGGATAATTGTAAGTGCGGATTCGCTCGGAACGATCGCCGGTCCCGATGGCATTTTTACGCGTCTGATCGTACTTTTCCTGATTTTCAGTTTCGTAATAGTCGTAAACCCGCGAGCGCAGAATCTGTAACGCGCGCGCCCGGTTTTCCTGCTGGCTGCGTTCATCCTGCATTGACACAACAATCCCGGTTGGAATGTGGGTCATTCGCACCGCCGAACTGGTTTTATTGACGTGCTGACCACCGGCACCTGACGAGCGGTAAACGTCTGTCCGAATATCTTTAGGGTCGATTTTTAGATCCACTTCATCATATTCAGGCATGACGCCAACGGTTGCCGTGCTGGTATGAACCCGGCCGGCACTTTCCGTCACAGGCACCCGCTGTACCCGGTGCGCCCCGTTTTCATACTTCAGTTTGGAATAAACATTGTCACCAGTAATCATGACGACAACTTCTTTGTAGCCACCCACTTCAGTCGGCGTCGAATCAATGATTTCTGCTTTCCAGCCTTGCCGTTCAGCGTAGTGCATATACATATTCAATAAGTCACCGGCAAACAGGCTGGCCTCATCGCCACCGGCAGCCCCACGGATTTCCATGATGATGTTCTTGTCATCGTTAGGATCCTTAGGCAGCATCAATACCTTGATCTTATCTTCAAGGTTGGCTTTTTGCTTTTGCAGATCGTCAAGGTCTTCTTTAGCTAGCGCTTCCATGTCCTCGTCTTTACTCTCACGAAGCACTTCTTCGCTTTCCTTGATATCGGACAAAACCTGCTTGTACCTTTTGTAGGCAGCCACGACATCCCGCATCCCGCCTTCTTCTTTCGACAAAGCCAGATACCGCTTCGTGTCGCTAATAACCTCGGGATCCGACATTAATTCTTCTAATTCATCATAACGATCCAAAAGACCGTCGAGTTGTTCAAAAATCTTATCCATAAAAATCCTCCTGAGCGTGAACTGGCGCGGTTAGAAGTCGGAGTGTAAATGGCCTTGGGCGTGATGGCGGTCTTGGCCATTGCGACCAGGGCCCTTACACGCAGACTTCTGCGCCGGTGAACGCGTTATAGCCGAGCGTGAGCTGGTGCAACGCCAGCAACTACTCACTAATCCTGATGCTCGATCTTATCTAACGGCGGGTGAAAATAATGATGCCGGCAAACGGGGTAATACGACTCGTTACCGCCAATCAAAACCTGCTCACCTTCATAAACCGGCTTCCCATCATGAATCCGCAAGTTCATGATTGCCTTTTTGGCGCAAAACCAGCAAATCGTTTTCATTTCTTCAATTTTATCTGCATACAGCAGCAAGTATTTAGAACCTTCAAATAGCTCATTGCGAAAGTCATTCTTTAAGCCAAATGCCATCACCGGAATATGCAATTCATCGACAACCCGCGCAGCCTCAAAAATGTGATGTTTTTGTAAAAATTGGGCTTCGTCAATCAGCACGCAGGCCGCGTGCGGATCAGTTTCCTTGATCGTTTCATACAAGTCGGTTTCATGCTTAACCGGAATCGCTGTCCGTTCAAAACCAATGCGACTCGCAATCATACCAACGCCGGCTCGATCATCCAAGGCGCTGGTCATCAGAATCACCCGTTTATTTTGTTCCTCATAATTATGCGCGACTTTCAGGATTTCAATACTTTTACCTGAGTTCATCGCACCGTATCGAAAGAAAAGCTGGGCCATGTGCCGCCTCCATCTAAAATCTCACAGCTCACAGTATAACGGATTTTTTTCGCAAAGAACACCGTGACTGCCGGTTTGCTTGTCGTTTATGCTAAAATAGTCCCATTAAGTTGAGAGGAAGAACGCCGTGGCATTTTCAGCAAAAGCCAGTCTGGCAACTGCCATTGGTCGCAGCAGCTACTGGTTCTTACACACATTTTTAAAAGGCGGGTCAAGCCTCCCCGGCAAACTCGCCAATAAAATCGATCCGCGCGTTTTGCAGGCGCTAGGTCGTGACTATGATGTCATCGTGGTGACCGGTACCAATGGGAAAACCCTGACGACGAGCTTGATCGTCAAAGTACTCAAGCAAAAATATCAGGAAGTTTTGACCAATCCCACCGGCTCGAACATGCTGCAAGGCATCACCACCGCTTTCTTGGCGCAACCCAAACACGGACATGGCCGAGGCATTGCGGTCCTGGAAGTCGACGAGGCTAACGTTGCCTCGGTAGCTGCCCAGTTAAAGCCAAAAGCTTTTGTACTGACCAATATCTTCCGTGACCAGATGGATCGTTATGGTGAATTCTACACGACCTATCAAAAAATTCTGGACGGCGTCACCCTTGATCCTAAAGCTGTTGTGCTGGCTAACGGGGATGCGCCGATCTTCAGTTCCCGTAAGTTGCCGAATCCGGTTCACTATTACGGCTTTACGTTGACTGACGCAGGTGATCACAAAGCCCCGCCGAATACGGATGGCGTCTTGTGCCCGGTCTGTCAACATATCTTACATTATCACGCCATCACTTACGCTAACCTCGGCAATTATTTCTGCCCTAACTGCGGCTTCAAACGGCCACAACTGAAGTATCAGGTGAACACCGTGACCAAAATGACGCCGCAAAGCAGCGATTTCGTCATTGACGGTCAGCCTTGCCACATTGATATCGGCGGCACGTACAACATTTACAACGCCTTGGCCGCTTTTGCCGTTGGTCGGACTTTTGGCGTCAGTCCTGAACAAATCAGCCAGGCGTTCGCCTATGACGAGAAAGTTTTCGGCCGCCAGGAAGTCATTCAACTTGGCGATAAAAAATTAACCTTGATTCTGGTCAAAAATCCTGTCGGCTTGAATCAGGTGCTCAGTATGATCGAAACGGCGAAGCAGCCTTTTGGGTTTGCCATGCTGCTGAATGCCAATTATGCAGATGGTATCGATACCAGTTGGATTTGGGATGGGAACTTCGAAGATTTTGTTGCCAGCAAAAAAGCCGCGACATATCTGGTCGGCGGCGAGCGCTACAAAGATATTGCATTGCGGCTGACAGTCGCCGGCGTTCCGGAAGCCAAGCTCATGACTCAACCGGACCTTAGCGACGTCATCACGGAGCTGCAAAAAATGCCGCAGAAGCAACTTTACGTTTTGTCAACTTATACGGCAATGTTACAGTTGCGCAAGAAGTTGAGTGAAGGCGGTTATATTAAGGCGGGATTTTAAGTTGAATCTACAAGCCGCATCGTTGTATCAAAAAACAGGACCTGACTGTCAAAGGGTCCTGTTTTTTTGCTGCTTTGCCACGATTGGCCAGTTATTCTTCCTTCGTTCAGGACTCGGCTGTCCCTGTATCTGGCTGATCCGCCAAAAAGCGTTGCACGAGTTGGTCGCGTTTGCCCAGAAACTCGCGATTAGGCTGCGGATGGACGCGGTTTGTCAACACGATCAGTGCCAGTTGACTTTGCGGCTGAATGAGCCAGAAAGTACCAGTATAGCCCGTATGGTACAGCCACAGCCGTCCCTGGCCATCATGCCGAAGATCCCAGCCAAGGCTGCGACCGAGCTGATGGGTCGTCCAGTCACGGGTTAGCTGCCGGGCATGATCGGGCCACGCCGACGCCTGCTTTTGCCCAAAGAAGTATTGCGTGAACATCTCCAAGTCGGCTAGGCTCGCAAACAAGCCGGCCGCACCGCTATGCTGACCGAGGATGGCACTTTTGGGATCATGCACGACCCCGCGCCGCAAGCCGGCAACCGGATCGTAAGTCGTTGGCACACATTGTTCCGGATCCGGTTGAAACGTTGCTTTGGGCAAACCAAGCGGACGCAGAACCTGTTGCGTGATAAGTGTTTGAATCGGTTGGTGATAGATCTGTTCCAAGGCCCAACCGACCAGCAACAAATTCACATCCCGATAAACCACTTTAGCATCGACTTCATCTGTGACGGCCAATTGCGTCATGAGGGCGCGTTTCAACGCTGGCGCCGGCAAGTCATCACGATGCGGAATATACCCTTCCAACCCAGACGTATGCGTCAATGCCTGCCGAAATGTAGTGGCATGCGGAAACGCCGGCAAAAACCGTTTCAACGGCATCTCCGGCGCAACCAGTTTCTGATCCCAGGCCTGTAAAAAGACGGTGGTGGTGCCGATAACCTTCGTCAGGGACGCCACATCATAAAGCATCCCCGGCCGCAACGGCGCTGGCGTGGGTTGCCACTGCGCATCGCCGCTCACCTGGCTTTGCACATCTTTTCCCGTCATAAGCGCCACACTAAATCCGGGTATGATCCGCCCGGTCACCCACGCCTGCAGCTCCGCCGTGATCGCTTGAAAATCCATTCTGGCCTTCTTCCCGACGCCGAGTCACGACCATACTACGCCACGCGGAACCACAGCGTGAGCCGATTGGGACCGGCAATCATCAAAAATTGATTCTCATGATGATAATCGTAGTCCGTTAACCCGGCTGCATCAAGGTTCATCAAGATATTCTCCATCGCCATTTTGTCTGGCAAAATAAAACTCACATAATCCAACCCGTACATATCAGGCGTCGGCAGTAATAACGTCGCTTCTAGCCGCAAATTAATACCAATGTGATGGCGGTAATCACCTGCGGCCAAAAAGACTTCGCCGGTATTGGGGCTAGGCTTTTCCCGAAAACCGAGTCCGTCTTCCAGATAGTGACTGGTGCTGGCCAAGTCCGCCACCCGAAACTGAACGTAACCAATGGTCGTCCCGGAAGGCAATCGATCGTAATCCCGCGCCGCATGCTTCCCGATTTCAGCCGGATCAATGGCTTCTTCGGTTTCATCTTCCCAATTGTACTGTCGTTCCTCTTGATACTGCTCAATCGCGCGATCAATCGTAAACGCAACGCCATTGCCTTCCGGATCCTTAGCCAAAAAGCCTTGCTGATAACCGGTTTGAAAGGCCTTCGTCACTGGCTGACCTTGTTTCACGATTCGATACGCCGCTCCCAATGCCCCTGGATTCGGCAGCAAAATCGCAAAATGATCCAATCCCGTCACCGGTTTCTGCGGTGAGAGTCCCTTAATTTGATGCAAGACGACTAAAACCTGTTGATTAAGTCGGGTTCCCAAATAAATCGTATCGCCATTTTGGCGCAACAAATCCAATCTGGCGACCTGCTGATACCATTGGCTCACCTTGGCCAAATTAGCAACTTTAAGTGCAATAAAATCCACACGCGTTTCTTCTGGCAATGCAATCCCTGCCATGTTCATCCGCTCCTTGTCTGTTTAAGCACCGATTGAGTTCCAGCTTCCCAATTCGGCCTGTTGCCAACAGCATAATGAGTCAGGTCATTTTTTGCCAACAAAAAGCTTGTGATTTGAAACAACGGTGGTTTCCTTGCTGGTTATGACTAATAAATGCGCTTGCCAAGTCTTGTTATTTTTCTTACAGTTATAGATGGTGGGGATGCGCGAAAAAGCGGTGAAGAAACGGGTTCACGCTCCATCATAACGCGTTCACCGGCGCAGAAGCCTGCGCGTAAGGACCTTGGTCGCATTGGTCAAAGACCGACCATCACGCCCAAGGCCACTTACACTCCGGCTTCTACCCACGCCGGTTCACGCTCGGGAGGTTTGTTTTACATGAAAATATTAGGTATATACGGTGGACAGGATGCCAAAGGGCTGACGGCAAGTTTGGTTAAAGCCGTCTTATCGAGCGTGACTGCGCCTGCCACCACTGAATTTGTTGATTTAAATCAATACCAGATTCGGCCGGACGTTTCTGATCAGGCCAACCCGACACTGGACGAACTTGAAGCCAAGCTAAAAAGCGCCGATGTGTGGGTTTTAGGCACCCCAACCTACTTCGGTACGGTCGCCGGTCAGTTCAAGCAACTGCTCGACTGCATGCGTCACCGGATGACACGCATGACCAAAGAAGGCGATACGCTGCCCGGCATTTTCAAGGATAAGCATTATGTCAGTGTGACCAGCTGTTTCGCAACCGGTCTGGATAACACGTTTACGCATCAAACCGACGCTACTTTGGTGGCGATTGACAAGGCAATGACGGCGGCTGGTGTCCATAAGATTGCCGAATTGGTACTCCCGCATACTTGGGGCATGACGACCTTACCGGAAGCCAAAATCAATCAGGCGCACGCACTGGGCACGAAACTCGCGACTTTTAAAAAGAAGGATGATGAGACTTTGAAACGTTACATATTATTGTTTGGCATGATTGCGATCATGGCCTTGGCCACCATGGGCATTCAGCAAGTTTTACCGGGAGTGGCGACTAATTTCTGGTGGCGCTATGTCAGTTTTGTCGTGATCTTCTTCGTCCTACTCGCTTGTTTGCTGCATTATGCGACCTTCATGCGTCACAAGCGGCGTTAATCAGCACAGCCACGATTATGTACAAAAATAACCTCAGGGAGATCATGTTCGTCTCTCTGAGGCTATTTTTTTAATCGCATCCAGTTAAACTTTAACCTGCAGCACAATCACGATTCATAAGAAAACTAAATTGCAACGTTGCCACTGAATTGGCTGTTGTACAAGTCCGCATAGAAGCCATTCTTCGCCATCAATTCGTCGTGGTTGCCGGTTTCAACAATCGAGCCGTGATTCATCACGATGATATTGTCGGCGTCACGAATGGTCGATAGCCGGTGGGCAACAACGAAACTGGTTCGGTCGGTCAGCAAGCGATTCATCGCGTGTTGAATATGAATTTCGGTTCGCGTGTCGACAGAACTCGTTGCTTCGTCCAGAATCAGAATTTCCGGATCTGCGACAAACGCCCGGGCAATCGTCAATAACTGCCGCTGCCCTTGGGAAATGTTGGAGGCTTCTTCATTCAGGATCGTATTGTACCCATCCGGCAACTGGCGCACAAAGTTATCAACATGCGCTGCCTTGGCTGCGGCAAGCACTTCATCATCCGT
The DNA here is from genome assembly GCF_029726355.1 of Lacticaseibacillus huelsenbergensis. Lineage (NCBI taxonomy): Bacteria > Bacillati > Bacillota > Bacilli > Lactobacillales > Lactobacillaceae > Lacticaseibacillus > Lacticaseibacillus huelsenbergensis. Next base: position 2,412,708 of record NZ_CP120687.1, on the reverse strand, counting down.
GGCATCTTCGCGACCGTATTTCAGATTATCCCAAATCGTGCCGGTAAACAGCCAGGTATCCTGAAGCACCATGGCAAAATGCGACCGAACATCTTCCCGTTTCATGTCACGGGTATCCGTCCCATTCAGCCGGATTGAACCGCCGCTGATATCGTAGAAGCGTTCCAACAGGTTGATAATCGTCGTTTTCCCGGCACCGGTTGGCCCGACAATCGCCACCATCTGCCCAGGCTTCACTTGCAGATTATAATCCTTCAATAACAGCGTATCCGGTGTATAGCCAAACTGGACATGATCCATGACCAATTTGTTCGGATCATTCGGCACTGCCGGCACACCGGACGGATTGTCCTGCATATCTTCTTCGTCCAACACGGCGAAAATCCGTTCTGCACTGGCAATGGTCGACTGAATCGTATTCGCCAAATTAGCCAGTTGTGAGATTGGCTGGGAGAACTGTTGCATATATTGCAAGAAGGCTTGAACATTCCCCAAGGTGATGGTCCCGTTGGAAACTTCGATCCCGCCCATGATCGCCACAAAAACGTAACCAATGTTATTAAGGAAAATCATCAAAGGCATGATGATCCCGGAAACAAACTGAGCCTTCCATGCTGCGTCGTAAAACGCCTGGTTTTGGCCTTCAAAGTCGCGAACCTCATCATCTTCACGGTTGAAACTCTTAATAATGACCTGGCCGCCGTAAGTCTCTTCAACTTGGTTGTTCAATAACCCCAGTGCCTTTTGCTGAGCAGCAAAGAAGCGCTGTGACTTCGGAGCAACGATGCCGACAACAATTAACCCAAGCGGGATCGTCACCAGTGCGATCAAGGTCAGTTTCCAGGAAATGGTGAGCATCATCCAAATGGTTCCGACAAACATAACGGCACTCGTGACCATTTGCGTGAGGCTCTGTTGCAAAGTCGATGCGATATTATCCATATCGTTGATCGCCCGTGACATAATGTCCCCATTGCTGTGGGTATCATAATACTTGATCGGAACAGTTTTCATCTTGTATTTCAGATCTTTTCGCAGCTGGTAAACCGTGTTCTGCGAAATTCGCGTCATGATGAACTGCTGCAAGAAGCTGAATAAGGCGCTGCCCAGATAAAGGATCAACACGATCAGAATAATGTGCTTGATCTTGTCAAAATCGATCGGGTAACTGCCGACCGCTATCCCGGCTTTTTGCTCCGCCTGGCCCTTCATGACACCTTTAAAGATTTCGGTCGTTGCTTCACCTAAAATCTTCGGCGTACGAATCTGAAAAACCGTTGAGGCAATGGCTAGAACCAGCACGGCGATAATACCGATCAGGCGGTTACGCATATACCCAAATAGCCGCCCGGTCGTTTTCCAGAAGTTTTTCGGCTTTTCAACGAGACCGGCTCGACCACCTGGCCTCATTCGTGGACCGGATGATGGCCGCTTGGTTGCGGATTTTTGATTGTCTGCCATTATTTCTCGTCTCCTTCCCGAATCTGTGACTTGATAATTTCCTGATAAGTTGGGTTGGAGGCTTTCAACTCAGCGTGAGTGCCTCTACCGACCATTTTACCTTCGTCCAAGACAACAATCGTGTCCGCATCGGCGACCGTGGAAACCCGCTGGCCAACAATCACAACGACTTTGGTTTGAATTTTCTTGTCGGCTTTTAACGCTGCCCGTAAATTGGCATCGGTTTTGAAGTCCAAGGCCGAAAAGGAATCATCAAAGACGTAGATCGAAGCATCCTTCACCAAAGCACGCGCGATGGCCAACCGTTGGCGCTGACCACCGGAGAAGTTGCCGCCGCCTTGTTCCACCTGGTAATCCAGACCTTCAGGATTGCTTTCGATGAAATCGCGGGCTTGGGCAATATCCAGCGCATGCCAGATATTCTCGTCCGTCGCGTTTTCATTTCCGTATTTCATGTTGTCACGAACGGTTCCGGTAAATAGATTGGCTTTTTGCGGCACAAACGCAACCGCTTCATGCAGCTTCTTCAAGTCGACGTTTTTAACATCTTCGCCATCGACTCGGACCGCCCCTTTTTCAGCATCGTAAAAGCGCGGGATGAGGTTGACCATCGTGGTTTTACCGCTCCCGGTACCGCCGATGATCGCCATTGTCTGGCCACCTTTAACATGAACGTCAATATCGCGCAACGCCGGTTCTTCAGCGTGATGATAGCGAAATTGGACATGGTCGAATGCCAAGTCAGGATTAGCGATATCCAACGTCTTCGGTGATGCCGGTGTGGTGATCCGACTTTCCTGGGCCAAAACGTCATTCAGACGGGCTGCTGAAGCCTGCGCCCGGGGAATGAAAACAAAAATCATGGACAGCATCATGAAGCTCATCAAGATCTGCATCGCATAAGTCATAAATGCAATCAGGTTCCCGGTTTCCAGTGCTTGCTGGGCGATTAAATTACCACCCCACCAAGTAATCCCGATATTCGTACCGCTCATAATCAACGTCATCACAGGGAAAACCGCCGCAATAATCGAGAAGACTTTGACCGCATTATGCGTATAGTCTTGGTTGACGCCTTCGAACCGATTTTGTTCAAAATCATCCTGCCGAAAAGCCCGAATGACCCGTACACCGGTGAGTCCTTCACGGAACACCAGATTAATATTATCGGTTTTCTTCTGCATCGCCTTAAACAACGGCACCGCAAAATACATGATGATCAGCAAGAAAAACGCCAGCAATGGCAAGCTGATCAGAAAAACCATGGTCAGGGTGTGACTCTTTTGGTAGGCAAGGAAACTGGCACCAATTAACATAATCGGCGCCATAATCATCATCCGCAAGATCATCATCCAGACGTTTTGGATCTGCGTTACGTCATTGGTCGTTCGCGTAATCAGTGAGCTCGTCCCAACCTTATCCATTTCATCATGGGAATAGTTAATGACTTTGCGATAAATGTCCGACCGTAACTTTTGGCCCAGCTTTTGCGATGTGCGCGACGCCAAAAAAACGTTCCCCACACTAGCGAGAATGCTGAGTAAAGCAAACAAAATCATTTTCATACCGGTTGCCCAGATGTAATCAATATCACCTTTGGCAACCCCGTTGTTAACGATATCGGCCGTCAGATTCGGCAAATATAAATTGCTCATCACCTGAACAATCATGAACAAAATAGCGCCAATAACGGCTATGCCAGACATGCGCTTTTTTGCAAGTTTAAGCATAATTTCCTCCTAACAGATGCTTTTCGGACCCATACAGGCAGTCCGGTGTTGTGCGCGGCCTAATGATGTTTCTTATCACGGGCAACGCCAAATTGCAACCAGTCAAGAAGCTGATCGCTGCGTCGTTTGAGTTCAGCGACCGTAATCGGCTTACCTTCAGCCTGGTTTGAATAATAATAGGCGATCGTCTGCATGAACATACCGACAATCTGACGAATCAGTAAACTGACCTCATCATCTGTCTGAATACGAAGCCGACTGCGATCAATGCTAGTCAATAAGAAATCATGGATTTCTTGATGACCATGATGCGGCTTTAAAAACGGCGCCTTAGATCCGGCCATTTTGGCGGCGCTATGAAAATCCATGTGTAAAAAAACGTTCCGATACAAAGCCGCATGCGGCCCATGTGCCAGTGCCGTGATGGTTTTGCCGAAAAATTCCGACATGGCAGGAAACAGATCGCCGTGATGCTTCGTCATGACCTGTTGCAAAGTCAAAACGGTCCGTTGCCGCACGGTTTCCAATAAATAAAAATACAGATCCGCCTTGTCATCGAAATATTGATAGTAACTACCGCGCGGAATGCCGGCATGCTTAATAATATTACTAATACTGGTTTCATTAAATGGGGCGCGGGCAAATTCTTGATACGCCGCATCCATTAACCGCTGTTGTTTTGCTTCCGGCAAGCGGAAGAATGTTGCTTTCGGCATGGCGACCCCCTTTCTGCTCCGAGTTTCTCAGCCCGACTAACTGTGACTCGGTTGTGACAATCCGTCATATGACAAGGTGTCATTATAGACGGAGCCGCGCAAAAAAGCAATCAAAAAACGATAATTTCAGTCAAAGGTCCGAAATTACCGTTTCGTCTTACATTTTAAATCAGACCGGAATCAAAATCGTCCAGCAAACTTGACGTCATTTCGCTTCATTTTTAGCGGCATCATCAGTTTCCGGCTCATCATGGCGCAAGGCCAAAATGTCCTGTTCTCGCGTCAGATTCACGCCACGGACGTGCATTTTCTGATTCACAATATCAATTCGCGTCACGCTGGTATTTTTCAACAAACTGAACGGCAACTGATCAGGTGCCAGCTGATAAATCAAAGCACTTAAAAGCAAGCCGTGCGAGACAACCAAAATATCGCTGTCATCCGGGCTCTGCGCATCCACCTGCTCAAAGGCTTGGCGGGCGCGCGCTAACAAATCAGGGAAATCTTCCGCTTGATGGGTCGGATCAGCGTTGCGAATCGACCGGACTAATCCCGGAAAACGTTTTGATCCGACCCAAGCCCGCCACGCCGTTGTCAGCCCATAACGACGAATCGTCCGTGCCATAATGGCATTGCCTGGATCACCTTCTAACCCGCCGAAATAATATTCGCGCAAGGCAGACAACGCCACTAACGGCGGCTTCGGTTCATGCCCGGCAAGAATCCGTTTGGCCGTTTCCAACGTCCGCGTTCGATCACTCGAAAAGGCTTTGGCAAACGGCACCGGTTGCAATAACTCACCCAACCGATCGGCTGCATCTCGCCCTTTTGCAGTCAAATTGGCATTCGTAATTCCTTGCAGTAGCCGCGCCGCGTTCATCGGCGTTTCACCATGTCTGACTAAATATAGCCTTTTGGTCATTTTGACACTCCTATAAATTTGCGTCATTGTTGTTTCAAGCCGGTCCAGCGCCAGATATTTCGCCAGTTTGAAAATAGACCGGCTCACGTGCTATCTTCATCCATGTTATCATGAAAAGCGTAAGCATCTTTGAATGGAGGCCTTTTTTTGATTGACGCAGCCATCATGATCCTGGCATATGCCCACGACCATCCGCAAAGCTATCACGTCCGCCAAGTCCCGTATCAAAACGTCGCCAGCATTCTGCTCGACGACCGCGTGATCTTTCCTAGTCAACAACTCTTCTTCCCGCCGAATCGGTTACGGGTCATCCGGTTGCCGGAACACTTTTCCTTCAATAACCCCGAGCTTAGCGCCTGGCTATTGAGTCTACTACCTGAACTAGGCGAAGACGTTGAAACCCCGTCTACTAACCAGATGTGGATGACCACCAGCCATCTGACAAAGGCTAAGCGCCTACTGATCGAGGTATCATTTGAATAGCGCCGTCAAAGCCGTCTTTACCCGCGGATTACGCGCGGTGTTGATGGCTTTCTTCTTATTCATCGCCAGAGCGTTTCTAACCTGGCCATGGTTAGCGTTTATGATTGCGGCTTTTTTAATCTATGCCTGCATTTGCTTTGCTTATGCCGGCTTTTTGGCATGGACGCAGCGGCTTTGATAAAAGTGAGTATATCCGCGACTTGCAACATCACCATGACGTGCTCACCGGCTCCTAACAGCATTTTCAGGAGCATGAAGCTTGTCTCAATCATGTCTCAATTTCCTGAAATAAATCCTTGTTTACGGTAAACGAAAAAAACAGAAACCTTTTTATCAAGGCTTCTGCTCTTATCGATAAGCGATTGTCGTATCCAGGATTGGGTAGATAGGGATCGAACCTATGATTATGGATTCAGAGTCCACTGCGTTACCACTTCGCTACTACCCAGTAACTTAACAACGAATAATATCTTAAAAAAGATTTGCGCGGTTGTCAACGACTTTTTTTACGGAGGTGCAAAAAAATTGATTCTGTCGTAAACTGTTACCAATACTTAAGAAGTGAGGCGCAAGAATGAAAATTGAATCTGCATGCACTTCGATTCTGGTTGGTAAGAAGGCCAGTATCGACGGTTCAACGATGATCGCTCGTAACGATGATACGTTTAGTCCCCTGACACCGCAACGGTTCTATATGCACGCTGGATGGAAAGGCGAAAAATCATTACACGTCAAGTCACCGCTTAATGGGTTTGAAGCAGACTTGCCGGAAAATGGTTATCGCTATAATGCCGTTCCCAATGTCGAAAACGATAAGCTCGGCGATTACGAAGAAAGTGGTATCAACGAGCGCAATGTCGCGATGTCCGCAACCGAAAGTACTTACGGTAATGAACGGGCGCTGGGCTTCGATCCGCTTGTCAAAGACGGTCTTGATGAAGATCTGATCGTTAACATGGTGCTGCCATTCATCGAATCCGCGCGCCATGGCGTTGAATACCTCGGCCAGCTGATCAAACAATACGGTTCGCCCGCAGGTAATTCTGTCCTGTTCTCTGACAAAGACAGTGTCTGGTACATGGAAATCGTCACTGGCCATCACTGGGTCGCTCAGCGTATCCCTGACGACGCTTATGCCATTGCGGCCAATCAAGTTGCCATTCAGCAGGTCGACTTTGAAGACACCGACAATTTTGCCTGGAGCGAAGGCATTCAGGAATTTGTTGAAGACCATCATCTCAATACCGACAAAGAAGGCTGGAACTTCCGCCACATTTTCGGCACGATGAATGAAAAAGATCGCCACTATAACACGCCGCGGGTTTGGTACGGTCACAAGCTGCTCAATCCGGAAATCGCGGCAGATCCTGAATCAGCTGACTTACCGTTTATCATGCGGACCGACCATCTGATCACTCGTGAAGATATTGCCCAGATTCTTGGTAGTCATTACAACGAGACGCCTTTTGATCCTTATGGCCACGGTGCGGATGCCGACCGCTTCCGCTATCGTCCGATCGGCTTAAATCGCACCCAAAATTCCCACATCTTGCAACTACGCAGTGACGTTCAGGAAGGCTTGGCGGCGATCATGTGGCTGGCAATCGGCATGCCGACCTTCAGTCCATATGTACCGTTTTACTGCAACGCCAATGACACGGATCCCAGCTATTCGAAAACGCCGAAAGCCTTCGATCTCGACGCTGACTCCGCGTACTGGCTGCATCGCCTGCTCGATGTCCTGGTAGAAGCGCATTACCCCCAGTTCATTCAGGCTGATCGCGATTATCTGACAGCACTCAATCGCGATTATCGCGAAATGCTTCAATCCTTTGACGAAGGCGCCAAAGAATTGGGCGCCAAAGAATTGACCCAGTATCTAACCGAAGCCAACTATAAAATCGTTGCCCACACTAAGGCAGCGACTAAGGCGTTAATTAACGATTATGTCATGGAAAGCCTGAAGTTATCAAAGCTCACCTTCAACATGGACAAGAATCTTTAGTCACGTTTGTTAAGCAAAATAGGTACCACGCACTCAATGATTTTTGAATCCGTCAATTAGAAAACATCCTTGCCGTTTTTGTGCGCGAGGATGTTTTTTTATCGTTCCATATTGGCTATTTTCTCTGTTAGTGCAAAACGCTACTTTTCGTAAAAACGCAATTGACCCCATGCCAAGGCTTGACGTACCATGAGATTATTGCGTTATTGTCAAATTCGGCAGTGGCCATAATTAATCAGGTAAGGAGGCAATGTTGATGGTGCACGAAATCAGGTTACGCTGGCTGCTTACAGGAGCACTGTTAAGTAGCATCGGGATGAGTTTCATCTGGCCACTAACCAGTATTTATCTACATAATCGGCTCGGGATCTCGTTAACGGTCATCGGGATTGTCTTGTTACTGAACTCACTGGGTAGCGTCATCGGCAGCATTGTTGGCGGACGGCTGTACGATCAAGGGGATCCATACCGGTTAACCCTTTTTGGCGTCGGCCTCACCGGACTTGTACTCATTGGCCTGACTTTTTGGCATGGTTGGCCTGCCTACTGCATCTGGCTAACCCTCCTCGGTATCGGATCCGGTTGGAACATCACCATGGTCAATTCGCTTGGAACCAGTTTACGTTCAAAAGACGGCCGCTACGTTTTTACCATGTTATATTTCGCCCAAAATGTCGGCGTTGTGATCGGAACGGCTTTGGTCGGATTTGTCTATGATATCAGCGTAACCTTACTGTTTTTAATCGCTGTCATTTTATATTCATTATTCTTCACAGTCGTGCTCACAAAGTTTCGTCCAGCTGCAAAAATACCCCAAGACCAGCCAAAAGAAGTTACCACAACAGCAGAGAAGCCATCTTTACCAGCCGCAAACAAATTGATGCTGACGACTTTCTTCTTTGCGCTATTGGTTTTTTGGTTGATGTACCAGCAATGGTCTTCAAACTTATCGGTTTACATGACAAGCCTCGGCATTCCACTGCGCAACTACAGCTTCTTATGGACGCTCAACGCTGCGCTAATTGTGGTCATTCAACTCTTTTTGAATTGGTTCAATGAACACGTGAATGGGATTCGCATTATCTACCAAATCCTGTTTGGCCTGGTGATGGTCGCCATATCCTTCCTCATCCTCATCACTGCGCGAACATATAGCTTCTTCGTCATCGCCATGATCGCGCTAACCACCGGTGAAGCCACCGCTTCTCCTGCTATCCCCGCTTTGGTCAATGATCTGACGCCGCGCGCTATCAAAGGCCGTTATCAAGGCTTCGTAAACTCCTGGGGATCCGTTGGCCGTGCACTCGGACCGCTTTTTGGTGGCCTTGTCATCGACTGGCTCAGCTACCGCAATCTCTTCATCATCGCAGCCATCGGCGTCTTCACTCTTGTCGCTATTCTCCTCTCTATCTGGTTAAAAACTCGCCACGACTTGGTTCGCTATCAGTAAGGTTCTAATTTTCAGTATCGACTACAAAAAAGCCCCCATCCGCACCATTGGCAGTTAAGTTCATGCCGACGACGGATGGGGTTTTATTATGCGGCTTTGTTTGTCGCTTTTAAATTATGAATGGCTTGTTCAATCGTTCGACCAGTTCCAAAATGATTCTGGTCATGCGCATCAATCGCCACAAACAACTGGTTTTTAGTATCGAGTTGAATTCGATATTGCATGATGCCGTCGCCTCCATTTTCAATCGTTTGGTTCTGTATATTATACGAGAACCCTACATTGTCTATGATAGAACAGTTGTCAAGGAGATCGTCTTCTCATCGCTACCATTTACTCTGTAACGATAGATCAAGTTCAGAGGTCTCCATGAGCAAGCATTGGATTAGCAGAGGGCAGTGTCTGTGCCGAAAAAGCATCGCGACTTTTGCTACCAAATAAAAAAGAACCCCAAAACGCCGTTATAAAGGCATTTTGAGGATTCCGTTTTATCTGGTTGCTTCTATTTCTCACCCGTACGGGATTCGAACCCGTGTTTCCGCGCTGAGAACGCGGCGTCTTAACCCCTTGACCAACGGGCAATGAGTGGCGCTTTATCGTACCCAAACTATTCTACAGGAAACCTTGGAAAAGTCAACTGTATTTTGGCCAATGCAAAGCCATTTTGGCCAATGCAAAGCCATTTTGGCCAATGCAAAGCCATTTGTCGACCAACACAAAGCCATCCGTAGCCTGGTACATCGTTCGCGCCGCATTTTCAAATAAATGGCATCACTCGCAACTAATACAATTTCTTTTGGGCTGTTTGATACGCTTTAAAGGCACCAATCGTCATGTCCCGATCATGTTGGCTCAATGTAAGCATCTTCCCTTTCAGGCCATCATTAATGAAGTCATAAATGGCCGCGTCCCGAAATCCGATCGCTGCAGCATCATCCGCCGTGTTGCCATAATAAACCTGTTTGATATTGGCCCAGATGATCGCACTAAGACACATCGGACAAGGCATCGCCGAAGTATAAAGCTCGCAACCGGACAGATCATGAGTTCCCAGCGCTTGCCCAGCTTTTCTGATGGCAGTAATTTCACCGTGTGCAGTCGGATCATGGTCGACCAAAACCTGATTATGAGCGCGACTCACGATCTTCCCATCCTTGACGATAACGCACCCAAAAGGACCGCCATCTGATCCATTAACATTGGCACGCGCCTCTTCATTGGCAATTTCCATAAACGATTTTTGATACATATATCTTGTTTCCCCCATGACAAACTAAGTAGAGTGGACACCTGCTAGTTGGCTCTATTTTAAAAGTCTCTCAGCTAGCAATCCATGAAAATAGCGATCATTCTTGAATCTGATTAACCAGATCTGCGACAACCGCATGTGCCAACTGACTGGTCGCAGGCGATACCGGATTTTTGCCATCGGGATCGGCCACGGCTTGCACAAAGGCTTGGACCATTGAAGCGAAGCCACGTGTCTCCAGCATTGGCTGCCAATTCGGGGCAAATGTTTGTGACGCACCGCCACGACCATAAACAACCAGCTGATCTAAATTCTGCACTCTTTGGACGCCACTCGGAGACGCAACTTGCGCTTCTTCAAGATTGGTGCCGGCCTGTAAGTCAATACCGGCTTCCCCCCGAATGCCAGGTGCCGTGAAAGTCACGCTTGCCTGTTGCAGCTGGCCGTCTGAAGTTGTATGCAAGGCATACCGCGTGTTTGGTTTTTCAGGATAGCCCGCTAACATGAGCGCAGTGTCCACTGGATGAATGAAGAGATCCCACAAAGCATGTTTTGTGTCATCAAGTGCGTCAATTCTGTTCTTATCGACGCGCACACCGGTCTTATCTGCCACCTGAGCCAGATCCTGAATCATTGGGGCAAACCGACGATTAAACCCGACTGTCAACATCACATGCTGGGAATCAGCCAAGTCATAAAGTTCATTAACCTGCCCCATGTCAGTTGCCAATGGTTTATCAACAAAAACATGAATACCCTTTTCCAAAAAATGTTTGACATATTGATAGTGAGTTTCTGTCGGCGTGTGAATCATGACGGCATCAAGCTGCTTTGCGTCTAACGCTTCCAACGAATTTCCCGCCGCAGCCAGTCCATACTGCTTTGATAGTTGTTGTAATTTATCTTCATCGCGGGTGCTCAACAGCCACTGCACTTGATCTTGCATTTGTGCATAAACCGGTAAATATGCTTTTTGGGCAATTGTGCCCAAGCCCATGACACCAATCGTTAACATAACTTCACCTGTTCTTTCATTGATATGGATACTCTCACACTAGCACAGGCCTCTCCAAGGGTAAAGATAAGCATTTATTAGGATTTTTATATTGGCTATCTTCTAAGTTTTCTGTATAACCCTCATAATGTCTTTAGACTTTTTAATCATACAGCTCTGAAATACGATTGTCCGCGCGAAAGTCAGCATGTAGAAGCCTCTGTCGCAATGGTCGAGCTCTCTCCAGACCGACTTATAACCGCGCTCAGTCACGCACTCTGTTCCGGGCAAACTTGAAAATTTTTAATATTTGGCTTACGGTTATTATGTAAACTAAATTAAACATTAGGTCTTCGCAGAATCTTTTCATTAAACGGGTACTGCTGCTGTAAAAACAACAGTGGCACCAGGCCTCTTTTTTCTACCCATTTTTCTGCTTGTGGCCTACATGCTCAGTATGCCAATTGATAGGAGGAACGGCTGTGAAACCTGCAAAAACTAAATTTAATGATGCCCCTGATGGCAGCATTCATCAGTATAATCAGATACTTAAATATTTCAATGACCGGCCGGCCGATCAGACTAAGCCGCGTGGTAATCGAATAACGTTTGTCTCAACCGGAATCATCGGTTATGATGGCGGCCAAACAACCATGTTGCACTTAGGCACGCTTCTGGCCGACGCGGGTTATGACGTTTATTACCTCAGCTATGTCCCGCAAAGCCAAGACGAAATGATTCAAAACGCCGAATTTAATTACCCTGGCTATAAAGGCACATGCTTGCCTATGGGCGAACTCGAATCGCACCAATCTGACATCTGGATCGCTACTTTATGGGAATCGGTTTACATCATTAAAAACAAACCCGGCTATAAGATGTACTTTGTCCAGGATTACGAACCGTATTTCTACCCTTATGGTGACCGCTACCAGATGGCGCGACGTACGTATAGCCTCGGCCTGCACATGGTGACGCTTGGTCCATGGTGCGCCCATATGATCACAACGCATTGCCAAGTCAACAGTCCAATTGACGTCATCAATTTCCCAGTCGATGTTGCTCGATATCCATTTAAAGAACGTGACACTGCTCCGTATCAAAAAAAGCAGCAAATTAAGTTAGCTGTTTACACCAAATGGAGCAGTCCGCGACGGGCGCCGGTCACGATTCAAATTGTTCTTGAAAATTGCCGCCACATCCTGCGTGCTAGGGGCATTGATCTAAAAATCAAATACTTCGGTACGGGGCGTAGCAAGCGCTTTATCAATGGTGAGAATCTCGGAAAGCTAACACCGCCAGAGCTTAACCAGCTTTATCATGAAGCTGATTTCGGCATCGCAACCTCGATGACTAATTTCTCCTTGGTTCCTTACGAAATGATGAGCGCCGGTCTTCCCTTGATTGATTTCAAAGAAGGTACTGGCAGTTACTTCTTGAAAGACAATACCTACTTCTCTTGTCATCTTGACGAGCGTGATCTTGCCAAAACGCTTCAGGCAGCATGTGCAAATCCTGACACGATCACACAGCATATTGAAAAAGCCCAAGCTTATCTAAAAACAATCAGCTGGGAACGAACCGAAAAAGACATGCTGGCAATTATCGCCAATCTTTATGCCAATGTTGACGTTGTAAAGTCATAAATTGAATCCGACGCAGTCATAAGTCAAAAATTAAGTCCGACGCTTGCCGTTGGGCTTTTTTTCTGGGAAAATAAACTTTAGAAATAAGTTCATACGAATATTTTTTAATCGCAATATTCGTACAATTGTCACTAGGGAATTTGGAGGAGAAAAATGTCAACACTGGGCAATTTATTTGTCATGCTCGGACTGATTGGTACAGTCTGGGGCACGATTCGTTTGGTGCGGCAACGCAAGCATCCATTAACGAAACGTTTCAACCTTATTATATTGATCGGCGGCATTGTGCTCATGTTTGTGGGCAGTCCGATGGTCGACACACAACCATCAACAGCTTCATCAGCGCAAACGACCACCAAGAAACTGACCGCAAAGCAGAAAAGCCTTTTAAAGTCGGAAAAAGCACGTGGCAAGGTTTTGTTAGCAGCCAAAGCTAAGAAGTCTTCAGAATTAAAGGCTCTGAAGAAGGAACAAACCAAGCTGGAAGACCAACTTGACGCACGTGCCTCGTCATCACGAGCCGTTGAAGAATCAGCATCCTCGGCAGCTTCAGAATCAGCGTCCCGGGAAGCATCAGCCAGCAAAGTCGCGGCGTCATCTGCGCAGGCAGCTTCTTCATCCCAAGCCGCCGCAGCCGCTGCGGCAGCTAAACAGCAGGCAGAAGAAGCAAAGAAATCTGCCGCACAACAGCAACAACAGCAGCAGCAACAACAAGCTGCCACAACCCAGCAGCAAGCACCACCTACCAATCAAGGCGATATGAATACAGGCGATCAGGGAACGATTGTCGGCAATAGCCGTAGCAAGATCTATCATGTTCCCGGCCAGGCTGGATATCGTATGAATTCTGCTAATGCTGTTTATTTCAACACTGAAGCCGAAGCACAAGCGGCAGGTTATCGAAAGGCGCTGCAATGATGAAAAGAAAGATAATGAAGTTCCTCACCCCCTTAGTTGTTCTGGGTGTCCTGTTAGTCGGCTGCAGTTCTGAAAGCAGCTCGAAATCAGCCAAAACAGTGGCCGATCCAGTGGCTAGTCAGACCAAGCTTAACAAGAAAACCGCGTCAGCCATCAGCAGCCTTGACGATGCAATCACTGACAAACGTGAACAGGTCAGCAAGCTCAAAACAGCCTTAAATAAGCAGGAACCAGAAGCAAAAGCATCGGAGGCCCCGAGTAGTTCTCCGGATACCAGCAACTTAGCTAACCTTGACTACACCGGCCAACAAGAAATAACCGTCAACAACAATGACCCCGCTTTTAACAAAAGTGACCTTTCCACAGCAAAGGGTGCCTGGGCAACTTACAGCGATTTAGACAGCCAAAATCGCGTCACCGATGCGAATGCACTTTTGAATAAATCGCTGATGCCCTCAGCCAAACGGGAACCCCTCACCTGGAATCCAACCGGCTGGCACAACAAAAAGACAGCACGCGGATGGCTCTACAATCGTAGCCATCTGATCGGTTACCAGCTGACTGGCGAAAATAACAATCCTAAGAACCTGATGACGGGAACCCAAACACTTAACAGTCCACTCATGTTAGCCCATGAGATGGATATCGCCTACTACCTTAAACAAAACAGCCAGCATTACGTACGTTATGAAGTCAAGCCAATCTTCCGCGGCAATGAGCTCGTTGCCCGTGGCGTCCAAATGCGGGCGCAAAGCGTTGGCGATGACACAGTTCGGTTCAACGTTTATATCTTCAATGTTGAGCCGGGTTACACCATCAATTACGCAGATGGTACCAGTACCAAAAATTAAAACACAAGAATTCTTTACAGAAAGCCGTTAGACGACATTTGTCGGCACGGCTTTTTTCTTCGGCCATTTACAATTGTTGAAGTGGGTTCGTTCGTGATGTTCCAAATCACTTTTGGCACAGCCCCATCATTCAGCTATGATCACACCCGCTTGCAACAATTATGACGCGGTAAATTGCTAGTAATCGGGTATAATGAAATTATGTTAAGGCGGCTTCTTAAACGCCTTTGTCAATACATTACGCCACAACAAACCTAAACCCCTTAGGAGGATTCAAATGAAAGTCATTAATGTCACGCTAAAGGTAAAACCGGAACTGACGGACAAGTATCGTCACTTCATCAGTCTGCTGGTCGAAGGATCACGTGCCGAGGCTGGCAATCTTAGCTACGATCACTTCCAAAGCCTCACCGACCCCAACAAATATGAAATCATCGAGCATTGGCAAGACGCCGCAGCTGTCGAACTACATAACCAAACGGCACATTTTCAAAAGTTTCTGGCGGGGATTGATGACTTTTTGGCAGAACCACTTGAGATTGTGCGGATGGATTATACGGAATAGTTCTACAGTTTAAACATGAACTTTTAAACTTTTTGCCTTTTCCTTAGGTGGTTTTGTAAGCTTTAGTTTCGTGTAACCAGATTTTTTAGGTATACCACAATAGGAAAAATCGTTAAACTGCGAATATATACTTATCAGTATTAAAAGCCGTCGAAGATCTCGTTCTTTTGGAGGAGAAGCCATGAAAAAAGTTTCCCTTTTAGTTGCTGTTATCACACTCGGAATTCCGACTACTGCTGTTGCAGAGACGACACTGCCGACAAACTATGCAGTAGTTCAGGCTTCAAAAAAGAAAAAAGCATCCAAAACCAAAGTCAGTGCAAAACAAGCTACAACCAATAAAAAACTTGCAAAGTATCTCAAAACCACTAAAAATGCGGGTTATTTAGTACAAACGGTCAAGACCGTTAGTGGAGTACCAACAATTATCGTTAATGATGTTACAAGTCTTAACAAGCCAGTCTTTTATGAATATATGGCTCAAATAATCGGAAATGCTAAAAAAACTCCAATGACCTTCAAAGGTATTGGAATCGTTCAACAAAATGAATATCGAAATGCTAGTGGCAAAAAGAAAAATCTTATGGAATTCAGCTTTTTCTTTAACTCAAATACTCTTAATCAACTTTCTTTCAGTTCTTGGGGTCAAATCGTCTATAAGAATCCCAAGAGCTTCTATAATGAAGCAACTGGTTACTATCTGATGTCAGACTTTGTTAAAGATTCCAAAAATCGAAGACCAAACAGTAATTTGATGAAAGCTGATGATGGTAATATTATTGCCTCATATATGGATAAATTTGGCACTGACTAAACAACTAAATTTAATTAATGCTTGATGCTCAGAAGCCTGTTTTCATTAAATAGCCTCGCAGAAAAGAATGTCTAAAAGGAAGCGAATGCGTCAATGAGTGTTAGTTCTATCCAAAACTCTATTATTTCATTACAACGAGATTTAAACCGTTTAAACGAAAAGTTGACTCACTCGCGTCAAAAGTCTGCCAAAGAAGCAGCAAAAGTCGCTTCTGCTAGCGAAAAACTGGGTCGAGGAAACTTGTCTTCATCCCGCATAAGCAGCTTAAACAAAGATATTATCAATGGACAATCAGCCCAAGCCAAAGAAGCCAAAAATCAAGCATCAATTTCAAAGGAGCTGCAGAGGAAAAACGAAAAACTTGGTGTCCTTCAAACTCAACTTTCAAAAGAGATGCAAGCAGAACAAAACAAGTCTGCGGCTAAGATTCAACGAGATTATCAAAATCAACTGAACCAATTAAGAAACCAGCAAATCTCTATTTTGAACGAACAATTGTCTTCTGCAAACGATGCAGAACAAGTTCAAAGAAAGTATGACGTTTTTATTTCGTATGCGCATTCTGATAGCGGATATGTGACCCGTTTACGTGAAGATCTAGAAGAGGCGGACATAAAAGTCTGGATTGACAGTGATGAGATTGTTTGGGGAAGTAGTCTTGTAGAATCAATAAACAAGGGCTTTCAGAACTCACGTTTCACAATTCTGGTGCTATCAAAAGATTACTTTACCAGGTTTTGGACACAACAGGAATTACGCGCCGCATTTGTCAAAGAGAGTAAAAGAAAAGATGAGACGATTTTACCAATTTACCTAAATATCACCGCAGATGAAGTATCAGACTATAACTTTAGCTTAGGCGATATCATGGCTATGAATGCAGCAATAGTGCCTAATAAAGATATTGTAAGCGCCATTAAACGAGCGTTAAAAAAGATATAGTTTGTTAAATATAAAGCTCTGATTTTCCATTTATCCGCGACAGGGCATACACAAGTTGCTATTTGCTACACGATTGCACAAAAATAAGTCTACCACCCGTGTCAGCGAGCAGAAGACTTATTTTTTATCAACTCTGTGCTAATCGTTCCACAGCCAATTTGATTTGCGGATTCTTTAATAGTTCATTGAGATTAGCGTCAATTTGGGTGGTGTTAATTTTACGAAGGGACTTTTGATTGGCATCCTTTAACGTACTTTTTATAATGCCATTAGCATCATGAATAACAAACTTCGTTTCCATACTTGTTCTCTTCCTTCCTTCTAATCCAGATCGGCATTTTCGTCAACTTTAAAATTGAGTTGTACCCAACGGTCAGAATTTAAAGCTTCACTTCGAGTATTAAAATATTGCAGAGAGCTATTCTTCAACACATATTCCCACAATGATTCTTTGCTAAGTTCCTTAGCCGCTATCGCAAGAGTTATATCGTACAGCTCCTTACCGCTCAAGTTGTTCAACACATATCCATTACTTACTAGCATTTCCAAAGCTGCAAGTAAAGCAGTGCGCTTATTCCCATTATAAAACATTTGTGTGGTTGCAAGTTTATACCAATAGGCGGTGGCTTTACGCAAAACACCTGGATAAAACTCTTCTCCACCAAATCCGTTAAAAATCGAGTTAACAATTCTATCTAATCCAGGTCTATCTTTAATACCATACAAGGAATCCTCGCGAAACATGGATTCAGCCTGACTATTAACCCGTTCCAAAGCCGAAATATCTAGAAAGCCCCCACCACTTTTGGGTACAATAAAAAATGACTTTATAATTTTCTTATCGTTTTTGATTTCGAAGACCCAATTATCATTGTCTTTATAAACGTTAAGGATCTCGGTTCCTTTTAATTCATAGGTGGAACCATTTAAAGCCACCTGGGCGACATCTATTAGAGACTGCTTAGACATAAAGCTAACTAACACATACTTCTTTTCCATGAAGCAATATTAGCATATTTACAAACTAAATCAAGAATGGGCTGCTTTTTGCAAACAGTCAAGTAGCTTACCAGGCACGCCAGCACAGCCGTCGTACAATGCGACTGTTGTGACATTGTTGCAGCTATCTAACCAAGTTTGCTCAGTTCGCGGTTTGAGTTCGGTAATACACTTGCTGATAAGGCCTCCAGCCGGTGGCAGATGGAGCCGAACCAACCTTATGCCATAATTCATAATATCGCAGCCTATTACTAATGGACTTGTTGTTGGTGGTGTGAACTGTCACATCACACTATATAATGGCAGTGTTAGCTTGAATACCATTCCAGTAGTTGCAGGACTAAAAGATCTCGGCGTCATCATGGATGATGCCAAATTGCCCACATAACCAAGGTTTTGTCTTCACATATTCGACTAAGGCAAAATTCGGTGAACCTATACCCGCGCGCGACGACAGGCGCATTCAATCGCATCACCAAACGAGCAAATCTTCCCCACATTCGAATTCACGATCTAAGGCACACCCATGCTGTTTTAATGCGTGAAGCAGGATTGAGTCTTGATGACATTAAAGATGACTTAGGGCAAAAAATGTTTCAACTACGCAGATATATGCGGAGATCTCTCCTGCCAAAAAACAGGAAAATCATCGGCGATTTGAAAAATACCTCAATGAATGAATACGCAAAAAAGCCTCAAAAATGGTGATAGAAATGCACGGCTAACTTTGGCTATTCAGCCAAAATTCAGCCACGAACATTTACAACCCAATTTTGAGGCTTCTATTCTAAACTATTTCAAAACGCACAAACCCTCACGACTACAGCCGCGCATTCAATTCCTTGGTCATATCCTCATACCCAGGACGACCGAGCAATGCGAACATGTTCTTCTTATAAGCTTCAACGCCTGGCTGGTTGAATGGGTTGATGCCATTCAAGTAACCGGAGATTGAAACGGCTGCTTCAAAGAAGTAGATCAGATAACCCAAGGTGTAAGCATCTTGTTTAGGAATGGAGACGGTCATAACCGGTACGCCGCCATCCGTGTGTGCCAAAACAACGCCTTCATAGGCTTTGCGGTTGACAAAGGACATCTTCTTGCCGGCAAGATAGCCGAGGCCGTCGAGGTTCTGGGCGTCGTCTGGAATGGTCAGATCGCGATTAGGTTCTTCAACCCAAACAACGGTTTCCATTAAATTGCGCAAACCTTCTTGGATGTACTGGCCGAGACTGTGAAGGTCGGTACTGAAGTTGGCGCTTGAAGGATAGATCCCCTTTTGGTCTTTACCTTCAGATTCACCCATCAGTTGTTTCCACCATTCGCCCAGATACTGAAGCGTTGGTTCGTAATTTTCCAGCAATTCGGTGGTGTAGCCTTTGCGATACAGGATGTTCCGCAAAGCAGCGTATTGATAGGCTTCGTTTTCCTTCAAGTCAGCTGATGCATAGGCTTTGCGACCATCGCCGAGTCCGCGCATCATTTCATCGATGTCGCCGCCAGCTACGGCAATTGGTAACAGACCCACGGCAGACATAACGGAGAAGCGGCCACCAACATCATCCGGCACAACGAATTCTTCGTAGCCTTCAGCGTCAGCTTCTTGCTTCAAAGCACCCTTGGCCCGATCGGTTGTGGCATAGATCCGTTCCTTGGCGCCTTCCTTGCCATACTTTTCAATTAACTTGGCCTTCAAAATGCGGAAAGCAATTGAAGGTTCAGTTGTCGTACCGGACTTGCTGATGACATTGATCGAGAAGTCGCGATCACCAATGATGTCGAGCAAGTCAGCCAGATAAGTACCGGAGATTGAGTTACCTGCAAAATAAACTTCTGGGAACTTCAAATCAGGATCAAGGTTGCGGAAGGTCTGGGAAAGAAAATCAACGGCCATCCGTGCGCCTAAATAAGAACCGCCAATCCCGATCGCAACGAAGACCTGTGAGTTACCCTGAATCTTCTTGGCTGCTGCCTTGATCCGGGCAAACTCATCTTTATCATAATTAACCGGCAAGTCAAGAAAACCGCGAAATTCCTTACCGGCACCGGTTCCTTCACGCAATTCCTTGTCAGCTGCAGTTACCAACGGCTGCATCTGTTCAAGCTCATTGGCATGAACGAACTTGTCCAGCTTAGATGAATCAAATTTGATGTACGACATCGTGTGCGTTCCTCCTCTAAATACGTCAATTGCTGACAAAACTTTTGCTTTGACCGCCACCATAAAAAGGTTGCGGCACCGCTTCCAAACAAAATTTTAACCAGCAAAAGGCGCTGTTCAAATTCACACTCTAACAAGTTAACTTTAAAATTGAATTTGTAAAAAAGCAAGCAATCCGGCAACTTCTCATCAGATTACTTTGCTTTCATGATGCCCAGCACAACGCCGCCGAGAATAACGAGTGCCGAACCCCAGCTGACCCAGACCATTTCCTTGTGCGTCTTGCGTTCGCCGAGTAAGTAAATGGAGCCAAATGTCGAAATGACAATGCCCATTTGCGAGAGCGAGTAAGAAACTGCCAACCCGACTTTCGCCATGGATAAGAGCATGAAGACATTCCCAGTGCCCCAAAGCAGACCTGTCAAAATATTCTTCACAGTTGCCTTGGCAAAAGGCTGATGACCAATGCTCATCAATAAGGCGCCAATAATCATCCCCACAGATTGCGGCATGACGACTGCCAGTGCCCCTAATTGCCCTGCATTGACGATGATGGTGTACCCGGCATATCCCGCTGTAGAAATCAGCAAGGTCCGGATGCCTTTGGACACGCCAGACGCAGAAGTGACATCATCGTTTTGTTCGCGTCGTGACGTTAACGTGGCACCAATAATCAGCAATGCCAACGCCAAAATGCCAAGCGTTACATCCCTGCCATTATGCCATTCGTGAAACAACAGCGCGCCAGCCAGTGTGGTCGCAATGAGTTGCATGCCGGTGGAGATGGGCATGGTCATCGAGACACCCATATACTTCATTGATTGAAACTGCTGGCCTTGGCCCAACGCCCAAAAAAGCCCGGAAATAATGCCAAGCAGCCAGGTTTTGCTATCTAGCGCCGGGTGCATGACGAGCAAGGTTCCAACGCCGAAAACCAGCGCGCCAAACGTCATTCCCAAAGTTTGCTGATACGCATTGCCTCCAAGTTTTCCACTGACCAAACCAATGGAGCCCCAGGCAAACATCGGGATCAGCGCAAGTAAAATTACCATAACGCGCCTCTTTCTATATATCGTATCGTTAAGCTAAAAATAGAATACAGGCTAGTATTCTATCGGTTTTCCAGTAGCAAAACAACCAAAAAATCAGTTAGAAAACTAAGAGAACTTTTGGTTTAATCGATACTCGGCACGCAAAAATCTTTTCGACACCGGTTAGCGATGTAGATGCCACATGCGGTAAAAACCGTAACCCAGGATGGCGCCAATCAAATTAAAAATCACATCGTCAATATCGGCCACCCCGCTGATCAGCAAGAATTGCAGCGTTTCAATGCTTAACGAGGTCACCAGTCCGATCGCGATTGCTGAACCAAGTCGCCGCCGATGTGTGCTGATCCAGGGAATGCCAAATCCTAATGGCATAAACCAGGCAACGTTGCCAAGTGACTGATACCACAAATCAAAATGACTCGCTGCCTGTCGCAATTTCAGCGTCTCAACGAGCGGCTGTAAGTTAATTACCGATAGCGGTCGATCCCAATGAAACGTCAACTGCCATGGGTAATAAACATCACGGAAAACTGTCAACGCAAACAGTAAGATTAGATAGCCCACAAACAGGCCCAGTTTAAGCTCATGGCCAAATGACGTGCGCCGGTGGGTCGTCAACAACCAGAAGCACCGTAATGCCGCAAATATTAATAGGTAAAGGATCGTTTTGTCTAGGCTATAAACCACCAGCCGCACCAAGGGAAAATGGTTCACCCGGCTTAATGATGTGCTGTTAATCCAATTGTAGAATGGCCCCAAAAAAAGCATCGCGTTACCTCCAGTAGTCATTGTAGCAAACCACCTACCGGATACCCACCGTACATCTGGATTTCAATAACTTTTAAAGACTCCATAAGAATCAGCCAGTCTTGACTGGATTTGACCTAGTTGCGGTATGCTGTTTCGGTGCGGAAATGTTGGCTGAAAAAATCAAACGCGTTCACTGGCGCAAAAGCTTGCATGTAAGGACCTCGGGCGTAATGGCCAAAGCCCGGCCATCACGCCCGAGGCCACTTACACTCCGGTTTCTAACCGGCCCCGCTCACGCTCTGACTTAAACGCGTTCGCGTGGCCAGAAACCTGCACATAAGGACCTTGATCGTAATGGCCAAAGCCCGGCCATTACGATCAAGGCCACTTATGCTCCGGTTTCTAACCGGCCCCGCTCGCGCTCTTTGTGCAATTGCCTATTTGCGGGTACAATGACAAAGAACAAAGTGGAAAGGAGTTACCGCTTTGAAACGGTTACGACTCAATCGCCTTTTATTGTGGCTTCGCAATACCCGGATCGGCTTTTTGGCGCTCCTGCTTTTTTTACTGTGGGCTAAAACGCTTTTTGGCTATTTTTTTGATTTCTCGCTAGGCCTGAACGACCCGCTTCAATATACCTTACTCATCCTCAACCCCTTAGGCACTGGCATCATTTTGCTCTCGTTAGGGCTTTATCCAAAACATGCGCGGCGTGGTTATCTGGTTGGCATCATTGTCTACATATTAAGTAACTTATTATTGCTCGCTAACGTCCTTTACTATCGTGAGTTCACCGATTTTCTGACGGTGACCACCATCCTAGGCGTTTCAAAGGTCAGCCAGGGACTTGGTGCCAGTTCACTAAGCATGGTGAAGCCACATGACATCATTTATGTACTGGATATTGCCCTGGTTGCGTTAACTTATCTGGGTTATAGCATTTGGAACATCTGGCGCTATATTCACAATCAACCACTGAAATGGCCGCATTTTGGCTTATCGCTTGATACCAGCCGCATGCCTTACCACTTACCGCAAGCAGTAACGGTGTTTGGCGTGGCCTTTTTTGCCTTGCTCACTGCTACCAGTGAAATGAATCGCCCGCAGCTCCTGACCCGAACTTTTGACCGCAATTACATTGTCAAATACTTAGGGTTGGCACCTTTTACGGTTTATGATGCGGCGAAAACCGCCCAGAACAACCAGGTTCGCGCCCAGGCAGACAGTGCCAACCTTGATCCGGTTTTGCAATACACTCGCTCTCATTACGCCGCGCCCAATGCCAGTTATTACGGGGCAGCCAAGGGCAAGAATGTCATTATCATTCACCTTGAAAGTTTCCAGCAGTTTCTGATCGGCCAGAAAATTGACGGCCAGGAAGTCACGCCGTTTCTCAATTCATTGATCAAGGAAAAGGACACGCTCAGTTTCAACAACTTCTTCCACCAAGTCGGTCTAGGTAAAACCAGTGATGCAGAAAACATGTTGGAAACCAGCACGTTCGGGATTGCCAATGGCTCGCTGTTCAGCAGTCTTGGCACGGAAAATACCTTTGAAGGTGCCCCGGCCATTCTTAAACAACGCGCGGGTTATACAAGCGCAGTCTTTCATGGTGGTTCTGCTTCTTTCTGGAACCGAGACAATGTTTATAAAAGCCTTGGCTACGATGATTACTTTTCCGGTAACTTTTATAATCATGACGAAAAGGCCGCAACGGAATACGGCATTAAAGATAAATTGATGCTGGCTGAAACGCCGAAATATTTGGAGCATCTACAACAGCCGTTTTACACGAAGATCATTACGACCAGCAATCATAATCCGTTTTATATTACGCAAGCAGATTCCGACTTTCCAGATGCTGGGACCGATGACGCAACGATTAATGGCTATTTTAAAACGGCTCATTATCTGGATGAGGCGTTACGCGAGTTCTTCAATTACCTGAAAGCCAGCGGTTTGGAAAAGAATTCACTGGTCATGCTTTACGGGGATCATTTTGGGATTAGCAACGACCGTAACACGACCTTGGCGCCGTTATTAGGCAAAGATCCCAGCAAGTGGACAGCGTTTGATAATGCGCAGTTACAGCGTGTTCCGTTAATCTTCCACATGCCAGGCCTCAAAGGCGGTATCAACAATACGTATGGCGGTGAAATTGATGTTTTGCCGACATTATTGCACTTGCTGGGCATCAGCAGTAAACGCTATGTTCAGTTTGGCACGGATCTGCTTTCGAGCCAGCATGATGATGTTGTTGCATTTCGAAACCATAATTTTGTAACACCGAAATACACTGTTTTAGGCAGCAAGGTTTATGACAACACAACCGGTAAACTTGTGACCATGACCCCTACTTTGCAGGCGGCCATCACCAAAGACCAGAAATCGGTTGATACGCGGTTAAGCCTCTCTGACGATGTGGCCAATCGTAATTTGTTACGTTTCTATGTGCCGTTGGGGTTCAAACCGGTTAATCCGGGCCAGTATGACTACAACCAGAGTCTTAGCAAGGTCTTGTCGCTCGAACACAGTCGCGGCAGCAAGAGTACCAGTCTCTACAGTAAAAATAATGACCAATCAACCACAAACCTCTATCAAACCGATGCTCCTGAATTAGCCGATGACACCCAGCCAATCACCGATTTCCCTGAAAAAGTCCAGGCACAAACCGATTCGTCTGCAAGCGAATCCGAATCTAGCAGCTCCGAAACAGTCGACATTCGAACCAAACAAATCAAATAACATAGTGAATGCTCGCTTTAAGTTCACACTTTGTTCAAATTCTTTGCTTATACTGCTTATGAGGTGAACGGGTAGATGCATTTCTTTGAGCGAACGTTCTCGGGTTTCCGTTATCATCGCCGTTATTACATTGTGATGATGCTGCTGTCGGTTGCGTTCTGCTTGATCAGCATCATGCTGATGACGAGTGAAATGATCGACCAATCCGCACAGGGGGCATTTCTGCAGCGTCTTAATTCTTTTGGCGATCAAAATAAAGAAGCCATTCTGCTAAGTACGCAGGTTGGTCAGGCACATATCAAAATGGTTCAGTCCGCACAATCATTGGTGAATCGGGTTATGATTTTCAATGCTATCTGCTGGCTGATCGGAACGGCTTGGCTATGGTATCACCGCCGCTCTGAAACCGATGCGCTTTATTTAGTGGGCAAAAGCAGTATGTCAATTGGCTTGCAGTATGCTTTTGAAGCTTTCTTTAGTTTCTGGATCAGCTTTATGATCACTGTCTTTTTGATCATTCTGTTTAATGACCAATTGATCCAGTTTCTAACCAGCGCCAACCGCTCCGTTTTTGGCCATCTGCTGCAGGAAGGCTATCAAAGTGTGGATATGAACCGGGCTTTTCGGCAATTATTTGCCCGTCACCTAACCGGATTTACTCGAGAAACTTTATTTTATTACGGCGGTAGAACGGATGAAATCACCCAACCAACCGGCTTTTTAACAACTTTAGGTAATGGGATGGCCGTGATTTTCATCACCACTCTGGGATTAGTGACCCCGCTTTCAATGATTCGCAAGCGGCGAGTCATGCCGCGTTAGGAGATTGCTATGTTATTTCGGTCAAAACAACTTGATGTGTATCGTGAAAATCTTGCGAAGCTCTTCGCACCCAAAACGATTCAGTATCTGTATGTGCCAGACGAGGAAGCACTGAACGACCTCCGTGATCAGTATATTAAGAATTTTGCGAGCGGCGGTTTGATGAAACAGCTTGCTTTTATCAGCAGCCGCGACACTGGCATTTTGGATTATCTCAGTGTCCGCAATAATCTGTACATCAATGGGCACAGCAAGAACACGGACTTTTTGCCGGAATGGCTGAATAACAACTCGCCAATCCTCGATCAGCCAGCTGCTACATTGGACACCATGCAACGGCTATACCTGCAATTTTATCGTGGCTTAGTGGGTAAAAAACGTTATTTGCTGCTAAGCGGCCGTGCTGAAGTGTTTGACCCACAAGTCACCCGTTCCTTTTTAACCGAAGCCAGTCGCGCCTTGCAGCAAACCGACAGCTGCCTGCTTGTCTTGACGACAGATCAATCACTATTAAGCGCCAATCCCCAAAATGCGTGGGAACAGCCACCGGTATTATCTTTAAACGCTATTGCCAAATAACCTGACTCATTTAAATCTTACACTTTAAGCAAAAACCGGCTCTAGACAAATTGATGTCTAGAACCGGTTTTTTGGTCTTCACTTACCAAAACGTGCAGCGGGTAAGTTATGCTAACCCAACACGCTTGAATATTTCGTCAACATGCTTGAGGTGATAATGATAGTCAAAGGCGTCATCCAAATCGGCCCTGGACAGCCGACCCATGATTTCAGGATCTGCCTCGAGCAACGGCCGAAAATCACGATGTTCATCCCAGGCAACTGCTGTTTTTGGCTGAACCAGATCGTAGGCTTGCTCACGACTCAGACCACTTTCGATGAGTTTGAGCATAACCCGCTGACTATAAATCAAACCGTGTGTCAGATTCATGTTTGCCTTCATCCGTTCTGGGAAGACGTCCAAGTGATCAAGGATGCTGGTAAAGCGGTGCAGGATATAATCCAGCAGGCCGGTGGCGTCCGGCAACATGATCCGTTCGGCACTGGAATGTGAAATATCGCGCTCATGCCACAGTAAAACGTCTTCTAATGCTGGCGTTTCGTAACCGCGGATGACACGGGCTAACCCTGAGACATTCTCTGAACCGATCGGATTACGCTTATGCGGCATCGCACTGGAACCTTTTTGGCCTTTGTTAAAGTGCTCTTCGACCTCATGAACCTCCGTACGCTGCATATGGCGGATTTGCAAGGCAAACCGTTCAACCGAGGTCGCAATCAATCCAAGCGTCTGAATGTAATGTGCGTGCAGATCACGTGGCAGCACCTGCGTTGAGATTTCCTGTGCCCGAATGCCCAGTTGCTTGGTCACATAGGCTTCAACCGCTGGCGGCGTATTGGCAAACGTTCCCACGGCACCGCTAATCTTACCTGCTTCAACATCATTTGCGGCATCTTCAAATCGCCGAATATCCCGATTAAGCTCGGAGTACCACGTCGCAACCACGAGACCGAATGTCGTCGGCTCAGCGTGGACACCATGCGTCCGCCCCATCATCACCGTATCCTTGTGCGCCTTCGCTAATTTTGCCAAGCTCGCTTTTAAGGCATCCAGATCCGAACGCAGAATCTGATTAGCCTGCTTTAATAAGTATCCTTGCGCCGTATCGACCACATCGGTACTGGTTAAGCCAAAATGAACCCACTTTTTCTCCGGTCCAAGGCTTTCGGAAACATCGCGGGTAAAGGCGACCACATCATGATGGGTCACGGCTTCGATTTCATGAATCCGATCAACATCGAATTTTGCATTGGCACGCAAGGCCTTGACGTCGCTGGCCGGGATTTCTCCTAACTTAGACCAAGCTTCGGCCGCCAAAATTTCAACTTCCAGCCAAGCAGCGTACCGGTTCTTTTCTGACCAAATTGCCGCCATCTCAGGGCGACTATAACGCGGAATCACAGGTTTTTTCCTCCTCTAAGGTGAGCACGACTTTTAAGATCCATGAGGTTCAGATCCATCCAATTAATAACCACTAACTGACCGATCCGAAAACTTATAGCTTGATAAAAACGTTACTGAATAACAAAATGTCCGGTTGCGTTAATACTGTCTTTGATGGCCTTCAAATCGCCAACGATTTCAATTTCACCGACTAACTCGCCACCGTTCGGATAGAAAGCGAAGCGCCAGTCAGGCTTGATTTGAATTTGCGTCAACACCGCATCCATATCTTTTTGCCGGAGCGGAATACCAACCCCGTCCTCAGCCAGTTCCAATTCCGGTAACGGCCAACCAAGAATGGCCCGCAGATGTAACTCGTATTCGGAAATGTCGCTGGTGCTCTGCATAAGATGACCGTATAACTTCGGCCCCGGGTAAACTCGCTTGACGTACAACGTGCCATTAGTCGCCAAGAAGAACTCAAGGCTGAAAATGCCGGTGTAGTCAAGTTTCTTGGCAATTTTTTCGGCAATGCGCCGGATCTCCACAATAACGGCCGGATCAACGTCAGCGCGCACCGATGAAGCTTTGAGCTGATGGTGGTCAAAATAATTTTGAATGACCGGACCGATTCGAATGGTCGTGCCGGCTTTTGCCACCATCACGGCCACCTCTTTGATATTTTGCAAATAGGCTTCCAAAATATAAGGACGTTGTTGCAACAGTTGCTTAGCGCGATCCACATCATCCGGTGTCGACAACAATAACTGCTGATCGACCCCCATCCCTTTTTGAATTGGCTTCAATAAGGCGGGATAGCCAATCGTATCAATCGCTTCATTAATATCGCCAGGCGTGATCACCTGGGTATAAGGCAAAATATTCATGTTGAGATCGTCAAGAAAGACTTTTTCCAGATAACGATCCTGCGTTACCGTCAAAATGTCGCTTCCTGAAGGCAATTGACTCGCGGTTGCTAACTCCGCTAAGATCGCGCCGTCCACATTCTCGTCGGTAAACGTCATCACCGTACTCATTTGCGTCAATTCTTTTAACGCAGTGCGGTCATCCGACTTACCTACCAAGGGAATATCGGCTTTTTCAAGCGCAATATCGGTTTGCGTGGGTGCCAAAACCACTGTACGCATGCCCATCAGACTGGCGGTATCAGCCATGCGAAAAGCTGAAACTCCGCCGCCGATGATGCCAATAGTGGCTCCTGGACTAATAAATTGCGTCACATTTGTTCCTCGCTTTGACTTTATTTATCTGAATCATTTTCGTTTAAACCGCGATCAATCGGCATTTCCAGTGTCCGACTGGGTGAATTGAAAATCCAGTTCAACAACACGGCACTCAAGCTGGTCATCAAAATCCCCGACCCGAAAAGCAGTTGAATGGTCTTCGGTAAAAACTGGACGATATGCGGCTGAACAGTCACCCCTAAACCCAGGCCAATCGAGATCGCGGCAACCAGCAGATTCTTATCATTTTCAAAATCAACCTGTTGCAACATCCGAATTCCTTGTACCGCCACCATGCCAAACATCACTAGCATCGCGCCACCCAGAACCGGAGCCGGAATGATGGTGGCCAAGGCACCAATTTTTGGCAATAAGCCCAAAATAACCAGGAAAATTGCCGAATAGATGACTGGTTTTCGCGTTTTAATGCCCGAAAGCTGCACTAAGCCGACGTTTTGCGAGAAGGTCGTGTATGGGAAGGTGTTAAACAAACCGCCTAACATGACTGCCAAGCCCTCCGCGCGATAGCCACGTTTCAAATCATCCGCTTCAATTTTACGCCCGACAATATCCCCTAAAGCAAAGAAAACGCCAGTACTCTCAACCATCGACGTCATCGAAATCAAAATCATCGTGACGATCGAACTCCATTCAAAATGCGGTACCCCAAAATAAAATGGCGTCGGCACATGAAACCAACTAGCCTCGACGACCGGCTGGAAACTTACCAACCCGAAAAAACCGGCTAACACTGTACCGGCAATCAAGCCGACCAGAATGGCAATAGAGTGCAAAAAGCCTCTGCCCCAAACATTAATGGCCAGAATCAGCAACACCGTGAACGTACCGACCAGAAGATTCGTCATATTGCCGAAATCTTTAGCTGTTGTGGAGCCGCCCCCAAGATTCTGGAAGGCGACCGGAATTAACGATAATCCGATGACCGTAATCAGTGAGCCGGTCACGAGCGGCGGAAACAAAAAGCGCAGTTTTGAAAACGCCCCGCCGATCAGAAAGACAAACAAACCAGCGACGATAATGGCACCGTACATGGTTTGAAAATTGAATTTCTGTCCGATCATAATTAACGGTGCCACGGCTTGCACCGCACAGCCTAAAACAACCGGTAATTTAATACCAAAATATTTATTGCCAAATACCTGTAAAGCAGTGGCAATGCCACACATAAAAATATCAATCGAAACCAGGTAGGTCATCTGCTCTGAAGTAAAGTGCAAAGAGGCACCGATCAGAATCGGCACCAGCACCGACCCCGAATACATGGCTAACAGATGTTGCAGCCCCAGTGCCGCCGCTTTTGGATTGGAAATGCTTTTACTTTTCATGTTTGCGCTTAGTCCTCCGGTGCAAAAATGACGTGACCATCTTCAAACGCACTGATCCTTGCCAAAGATTCAACCCGAACATGTTTGTCATCCAACAACTTGCGGCCCTTCTGGAAGGTCTTTTCGATGACAATTCCGACACCGCTCAACGTTGCGCCGGCTTGGGCAATGATCTCCATCAACCCTTCAACCGCTTGGCCATTCGCCAAAAAATCATCAATAATCAGCACATTGTCGTCCGCGGAAAGGAACTTGCGGGAAATCGCAATTTCATTGGAAGTCTTTTTGGTAAATGAATAAACCGTGGCAGTGTATAGATGATCCTTTAAGGTCAGACTCTTGTGCTTGCGGGCAAACACAAGCGGCTTGTGAAACTCCATCGCCGTTGCAATCGCAGGGGCAATGCCGGAACTTTCAACAGTAAGGATTTTGGTGATCGGCTCATTGCTGAAACGCCGGTAAAATTCCTTACCCAGATCGGCCATTAAATCAGGATCGACTTGATGATTCAGGAAGTTATCCACCTTCAACACATCTGTTCCGATAACTTGGCCATCCTTTTTGATCCGGTCTTCCAGTAATTTCACCACAAGCACTCCTTCTATTTGTAAATTTTCAACAAGCTTACCATAAAAAACGCTGTGGAACAATACAGCTTCAGCGATTCCCGAACGAGACAAGTAGCCGCTTTCACGACCATAAGAGAACAAAACCCCTGTGATTTGGGGTTATTAAAGCCAAACAACAGGGATTGTGTCATCATTAAAATACGAACATTCAGCTGTCATATTGCGTCAGATTCCAAGTTTCAATCAGATGAATCAACTTTTGCGGATAATCAGGATCGGTCGCATACCCATCTGTCTGCAGAGCCGATGCTGCCGATTTGTAATCCTTGGCCGCGCGCACGGTCGCGTATTGTTGCGGATTCCAGTCAGTGCCGTTAACAAATAATAGCGCGTGATCACGGATTGATGCCGTATCATCGCTGTATACCCGAAACCGGCCATCAACCGTAATCCACTTATCATTGACATATTCTTTGGTTCGTAGCACCTTGGTGTTCGCAGGATCCGTTCCTTTAATGCCGAACAGATTGTGATAATCTTTGGCCAATGTGCTTGTTCCCCAGTTGGATTCGAGAATAGCCTGTGCCAACGTAATACTGGTCAAAACGCCATACTGTTTCTGCATGGCCTGTGCAGTCGGTGCCAGTCGTCTGATAAAAGCCTCTTTCTTCGCCTTTTCAGCGGCTTTTTTATCGATACTGGCCTGCTGTTGTGAAACTTCCGCTTGACGCTGTGACCAATATGAACCGACCACCAACGTTGCCCCGACTGCAAAAAACGCCAGAACGAGCCAAGCAGCCAGCGGAATCTTTTTCAATGTAAAACGTCGGCGCTTTTTCGCCAATAGCCTTTACTCCTTCGTCTCATTTTCACGTGTCAGTAACAACTTGCGCCGCAAAACCAGCATATCCTGTAACTTCAATCCGTCAGCATAGACAGGCTGGCTGTATTGGTCAAAGAAATGTTTCCGAATCGAATCCAACCGAAACCCGCGTCGCATATAGAAGCGGAGATTATCAAAATCAACATCGCCGGTGCCCACCAAAATCTCCTGATACTGCTGAGTGGCATACACCAAGCCCACGTGCCGCAATAAGCCGGACGCAATGCCTTGGCGGCGGCGCGCAGACGCGACCGCGAGATTTTTCAATTCAACCGTCTGCTCATCGACTGGAACAACCATCGCGACGCCGACGGGCACCTGATCATCAAGCGCGGCAAAAAGTGTCCCTGTACTTAAATAGCGACTAAGCATGGCGGGATCTTCATCCCCCACCAATAGGAGATCTAAATACTGAATCCTTGCCTCAGGTGCCACTTCTTCAAATTTTAACATCGCGCCCCAGCCTCCATTAGCCCTATCCAAAGATGATGATTTTGTTATAGATTAGTTTACCATGGACCAATGGCTCTGATGCTACGAAACATTGTTTTTTTACGAAAAGCTAGAGAATCATCTCAGGCCATAACGCGTTCGCCAGCCCAGAAACCTGCGCCCAAGGCCACTTACACTCCGATTTCTAAGCGCTCCTGTTCGCGCTCAACAAATAAAAACCGGCTGCATCAAATGCAGTCGGTCAATGGTTTCTTTAATTAGTCTTTGTTAACGTTAACCGCTTGTGGGCCACGATCGCTGTCTTCGACTTCAAACGTTACCGCTTGGCCTTCTTCGAGCGTCTTGTAACCGTCGCCTTGGATAGCTGAGAAGTGAACGAAAACATCGCTGCCATCTTCCCGTGTGATAAAGCCGTAACCCTTTTCAGCGTTGAACCATTTAACTGTGCCGTGTTCCATGAGAACATTCCTCCTTGCGTCATTTGACGCATGATAATATCGTGTATTTCTGTTTGGTACAAGTGGAAGAAAGTTCTGAAACCATGCAACCACGACCATTCAAAAAGTACATGTTTAGTCTACCATCACGGTAAAATCGTCGCAAGTGTCAGCACTTTCAGAAATCAATTTTGCGAGGAAATAATGTGATTGAAATTGCGCTTTAACTGTAACAAGCGGGAGAAGTCTTCCAGAAAATAAAATAAACGGGCGCGGCTTTCAAATGACGCCCGATCAGTCGGCAGCGGTGAAGCCGCGAAGTTGCGCTGAATCTTTTTAACCATCGTAACTAGTTGCGTCGCCGGATTATCTTCATTCAACACACTAGCTGTCATCGACAAGGCATCGCTGATCACAGCCGCCTGCAAAACCGGCGTTTCGATTCGATCCAGGCTATCCTGCATTTGGCGTAACAGTTCATATTGATTGGCTCGCATCTCGAAGTAAGCTTGGTAATAGTCATTTTCCGACCACAATTGATTGTCACTGTGCCGATTTGCCCAAGCCACTGCTGCATCCAGCGTCATTTTCAAATCCGATAAATTCGCCCAGTTATCGGCACTTTTAAGATGCTCCGGCCCCAACTGTTGACTCATATGATCGATGATTTCCCGCATTTCCGCTTCGACCTGCGCCTGAAATTCCGTGATTTTGGCTTCCAGACTCGGCATAAACAAATTTGCCACAAGGGCGACGCCGGCACCGACCGCCAGCAACAAAAGCTCATTGCGAATCCAGAACCAACTGCAGCTTTTGGCCATCATAAAATGCGTGACCAACACGGCCGTCATCACAATGCCGCTTTGCACTTCAAATACGTTGGTTAGTGGGATGAAGATTAAAAGGAAAACGCCAAACGCCAGCGCATTGTACCCCAGAACCAAGAATGCCCCGATCGCAATGACAAAGCCCAACACAGTTGCCAGCAGTCGGTAGGCAACCAGCCTGAACGATGCTTTGGTGGTATTCTGAACCGACAGAATCGTAATGATACCGGCAGCTGTCCAATATTCAAGATGTAAGGCATAAGCAATGAGCATCGCAACCGCTGTTCCCACCGCTGTTTTAACCGTTCGCATACCGATATGCATAAGCAATTCCTCCATTTGCCTTTAGTTTATCATACGTTGTTTTGTTATTAGCGTGATTGCTTCTAAGCCCGCTCACCATGTAGCCTCTAGTAATTCTTTTGTTGTTACGCTACCATAGAAAAAGAGGACTAAGACATGAAAAAATTACTGCCATTATTAGCCGTGCTAGCCTTTCTTTTTGTTGGGTGTTCGGCCACTTTAAATCAAAAAAAGCAATTACTGACGACAACGCAGACTGTGCAAACTCAAGTGCAGCAGGAACAGCAAGCGTTGCAAGTCATTGGCTCGACGGTGAATGATTTTCCGTCCACCTTTGAGAAGGCATACCAAGATGACCCGTCGGCAGATCTAAAAAATGACGATGGTGCCGTCAAGAAATTGTTGGATAAGCGCGCCGCAGCGTTTAAATCATTGGAAGCGGCGAACACAGCGCTGACTGATGCCAATAATACCTTGACCAAACTCAATAACCAACCGTCTGAAGACATGCCCCAAGCGCCGTTGAGCAAGGTACTCACCAGTCTCAAGCTGGCCAAACTCGATCACAAAACCCTGGTTAGTTATTATCGGGAAATGTTGAGTGCCGAGGACGATTTTTTCGCGGCCACGGCTGGTAGTGACGTCTCGCAGGCGGATTTGGAAACCCAAATCTCACAACTTAATCAATATTACAGTTCACTGAATCAACAAATTGATGTCATGACCGCTAACCTGACAACAGTGACGAGTCAGAATGCCAAGTTAACTAAGGCGGTCAAAACGATGCACGACTGATGTTGACACATCACCATAACGCATTCACTTTCCGAGGAGGCTTCTTCATGCCGCAAAGCGTGGCAATTATTATTCCCTGTCATAATGAATCCGAAAATGTTCCCTTGATCTACCAAGCTTTAATGAAAACTTTTCAAACCGACCTGACTCAGTTGGAGCCGCAAATCTGGTATGTCAACGATGGCTCAACCGACGACACGCTTGCTCAAGTCCAGCACCTGCAAGAAAGCGATGCGCAAGTGCACTACATTGATTTATCGCGGTCATTTGGTAAGGAAGCTGCCATGTACGCCGGTTTGGTCACAGCAAAAGCTGATTATTATGCCGTGATGGACGCTGACCTGCAAGATCCGCCAGCCATGTTGCCGGATATGTACGCTGCCCTTCAGGAAGGTTATGACATGGCCGGCGCCCAGCGGACAGATCGTTCCGGTGAAGCGCCAGTGCGGTCATTCTTTTCCAATCTCTTCTATAAGTTCATCAATCGTGTCTCCCAGACCCAGATTGTTCCCGGCGCCCGCGATTTTCGGCTCATGACGCGCCAAGTGGTTGATGCGATTGTACATATGACCGAGCGTAATCGGTTTTCAAAGGGGCTTTTCAGTTGGGTTGGCTTTAAAACCAAGTACCTTCCCTACCAGAATATCGAACGTCAACATGGTGAAACCAGTTGGTCGTTTACTAGCCTTTTGCGTTACGCCATTGATGGGATTATTGATTTTTCCGATGCTCCGCTGACTTTCGTTTCGATGATCGGCATTATCAGCTTCTTAGGCGCGTTTGCGGCACTGATATTTATCGTCATTCGGGCGGCCCTTTATGGCGATCCGACAGCAGGCTGGCCGTCCATGGTCTCGATTTTCCTCATGATCGGCGGCATTCAACTGTTCGCGTTGGGGATTGTGGGTCGTTATATCGGCCGAATCTATATCGAAACCAAGCAGCGTCCGATTTTTATTGCTCGTAAAATCAAATAAAACCGGCATGTCGACTTTTCAGCTAGTTAAGCGCAAAAGTCTGACACACCGGTACATTGACCATAACGCACTACTTCGGATCTTCGGAAGTGGTGCTTTTTTCTGGATCAAAATTGCGAATCGCGACAAAGATCCAGCTCAGGAAAAATATAATGGCAGCCGCCAAGGAAAGCCATCCAGTGACATGTTGCAACCGCGTGCCAGTGTAGACGACCCGCACCCGGTGACTGCCAGCCGGCGCCGTGATGGTCAGGCGGGCATTTTTACCTTGGGCACGATACGGAACGACTTTCCCATCGACGGTGACGTTATAGCCGACATAGGCAAACTTAGGTAATTGCAAGACAACCGATCGCGGGCTGGTGTAGCCAAAGCGTAAATCGTTATAATGCTGGGTCAACGGGGTCAAGCGTTGAAGTTTATGTGACGGCAAAACCACGGCTTGATCTTTCTTGAAAAAGGTGGTGGGATCAAACTCCTTCGGCGCATACTCCGATCCGCCGCCAGTCGCATCGCCATAGTAGCCGGCAGCATTTTTGTCTGTCACCCGATAAGTATTGGCGTTCGTCATGGTCGTATTAATCGTCGCGGCATAGCTAAACCCAACCACGCAGGCCGCCAAGACCATCCCCCATGCGAAACGTTGCGGACGCACTTTTTCTGCCACCAACAAAGCCACAGCCAGACTCAGGAATAAAGTCGTTAGCTCCAAGTATCGCCACGGAAACTGAATCGTGCCTAAAACGGTCTTCCGAAACAGTGACCATGGAAAAAGATTAGTGCTTAAGAAAATGGTGACAAAACCCAGTCCTGCCGCTACTTTGACAGAACGGCTTAACTTAGGCCACCACAGCGCCAATCCGATCGCGATACCCAGCATCAAAACGCCCATCCCCGGACGGAAGGTCTGATTCACGTTTTGCATGTTGCTGGTGGAGGCATACATACTCAATGAATTTTGAAACAAGTCGCCTAGGCTATATTGCAGGTAATTGAGCCAAATGGTTGCGGATTCGGCAAGTTTAAGCGGCAAATGTTGCGAAATCTCCAACATAGGCAGGTAGCTGCCCACCCCCATCAATAGGGAGCTGATCGCCGCATATGCCGTATACCGCACCATCCGCCACGAAACGCGTCTTAATGCCACCAACACAAGAAACCCGCCAACCAGAAACTCGAGCACCATTACGAGCGACAACATGTGCGCGTACATCAAGCCGGTCACGCCAAAGGCCAATAAGAACCAGTTGTCCGACTGCTTTATATAGATCAGGTACATTCCGGCTGTAATGATCGGCAAAAAAATAAAGGCAAGATTTTCACCAAGCGCCCCGCGAACAAAGGCATCCAGCATCCGATAGACCGCGGTTGTATACACGACGCTGAAAACGAATGCCGCAAGCGGACGGCGGCGAATTTTCAGAAAACTGGCGTAGGCCGCCAGCACCGTTACCACCAAAATCAGCGTTTGATAACCATAGTAGGCGCTGACAACCCCGAGTCCGGCTAACCGCAGCCAAACATACGGGAGCAGCATCAAGGACGGATAAAAGGCATCAAAAGAATAGCCAAAATGGCGAACTTCTTCAGGAAAAACCTTCGGAAAATACGCGCCATGCTGGACACTGGTAACGTAACTTTCCATGCGGCGCAATTGCGGCATCGTGTCGTCTTGGTGGAAAATATAGGATAGATGCAGCTGCGGCCACTGTACCAATAACACCAAAGCAACTGCCAACATCGGCAGCAGCCAGATCGCATTTGTTTTTAAAAATTCCTTGATGTCTGAACTTTTTGTTTGTATCGCCATAAAAGCCCTCCAAACGATGATCATCGCGCACGTTCTCTTAATATTGTAACAATAACGACAGTGACGGGCGAAGTGATTTTTAAAGAAACATCAAGACTTGCAACTTAAAACGTTTTCATGCTGCCCCGGGTGCTGCACCTGGGCAATCCCGCGTTATGATTAAGTTAATATTTAAACTTAGCTTATTTTTTATTCAGCGCGGTTTTTGCTATCATATTAATTATTAACGACTAACCGATTGCTTTTCAAAGGAGTCTTGCCCGGATATGTTGCATTTCAAAAAAGCCAAAACCTGGCCGCTACTGCTTGTGAGTTTTGCGCTGACCTTTATCATCAGTCTCTGCGTTTTTGCCGCTTTAAAAATGGCGCCATTTGGCTCATCGTCCATTCTCGCCAATGATTCGGCAGTGCAATACATCGACTTTTTTACTTATCTCAAACACGCGTTAGCAGGAACTGCAGGCAAGGCGTATTCCTTTTCGAACAGTCTTGGCGGCGGTATGTATGCTAACTGGACTTACTACTTACTGAGTCCGTTTAACCTGATCTTTGTTCTTGTATCACGGCATGCGTTGCCGGTTGCCATGTTGTTTGTGACGGCACTTAAATACAGTGCTGCAGCGGTGACGGCTCAGTGCTATGCCAGTCATCATGCCGGCGCCCGTTGGTACACGTTGGTCTTCAGTATCAGTTACGGCTTGTCTGGCTTTTTAGTGGCCAACTTTCTTAACATCATGTGGATGGACGGCGTAATTCTACTGCCATTAGTGGTCTTAGGCATTGATCGGCTGTTTGAAACGCATCGGATCATGCCGTACGTCTTGCCACTCAGTCTTAGTTTCATAACGAATTATTACATTGGTTTCATGATCGCAATTTTTGCGGTTTTATATTTCGGTTGGCGCTGGGCGATCCACCATCAAACTCACCTGCTCCGCAAAATCGGATTATTTGCTGGCGGTTCGTTACTAAGCGGTATGCTTGCGGCTGTGGTGTTAATTCCGACTTACTTTGCCTTAGCTGCTTCCCGGCTATCAAGTGCTGGCGCTGATTTTAGTGTGAAGGCACTTTATTCGCTGCTCGATCTGCCTTCCAAGTTCATCCCCGGGAGTTTTAATTTCGACCAACTTTCCAACGGCTTACCCAATCTTTACATGGGCATGATCGCGCTGCTGGGAGCGGTGTTCTACTTTTTAGCGGCATCTATCCCGGTTCGCGAACGACTCATCTCTGGCGGCTTGACCTTGCTTCTGATTCTGTCGATTTGGCTGAATCCGCTTGTGCTGATCTGGCAAGGCTTCCGGGCCCCAGTCTGGTATCTTTACCGCCATTCGTTCATCGTAATCTTCTGGCTGCTTGTGCTGAGTCTGCGTGGATTAGCCCATCTACCATCCGTCTCCCGCTTCCGCCTCGGTATGGCCAGCATTACGACGGCAGGCTGCCTACTGATCCCGACGATTCTAAGAATGGCCACCCACAAATACGTCACCGTGCTCAACCTCACCCTTGGCGGCGTCTTTTTGCTAGTTGCCGCACTCCTGCTTTATAGCATCCGCAGTCGGCTGCTACCGCAAAAATGGCTGGTCAGCGGCATCGTGGTCCTGCTTGTTTTAGACATGGGCACCAATGCATTCACGAGTCTAAAAGCGATTAGCTTCGTGCCTGCAGCAGACTTTACCGTCACCAGCAAGGTTCTCCAAGCCGGTTATGACGATGCTAAAAAACTCGGATCAGGCAGCTTTTACCGAATGAATGCCGATAGCCAACGCTCCATGGATGACCCGTATCAATATAATTTTAACGGCATCAGTACCTTTTCTTCGGTACTCAACACCAGCACCATCAACACCCTAACCAATGTGGGCGCGATCGGTTCTGCCGGACGTGTTAAAAACAACGACCTCACTTGGCCGCTGGAAAGTCTGCTGGGCGTCAAACAGCTATTGATCGTTAACACGCAAAGCAAGAAAACCGGGACAAAAGCTTATCAGCAAGTTGCCTCCCGAATTATTTCCAACCCGCGCTATGACTTATCGGCTTATAAGCTCGTGGGCCACAATGACTACTTCAATATTTACCAAAATCCCGATGCCCTGCCGGTAGCCACCCAGATTTACCGGAAAATCCCAACTCAGGTTCAGGCCAACCCAGTGCTGCAGCAAAATGCGTATTTTGAAACGCTGTCGCCTCAAGCCAACCAGACGATGCTGACAACCAGCGACTTTTCCGGCATCAGTGTCGACAATGTCAAGCCGCTCACGACCCTGACGAACGCTGTTGCGACCAAAGTCAATAAGAAAAACGCTGCTTCAATTACGTTAACGGTTAACCCCACCAGCGAACAGCAGTATCTAGTGATGGGCGAAAACATGCGCAAGAACATGGCGATCAGTATCAACAACATTCCGGTTAAAAATGACCCCGATACTGGCAGCAAAACAGTTTCAATGCCGATCAACAGCACCAAACCAACCACGATCACGTTGACGTTTAACCGTGGCCTCAATCAAATTGATCTCGATCACTTTGCGTTATACACGCTCAATCGAACCGCGTTTAAACAAACGATTGCCACGGCCAAGCAAAAAGCTCCGAAACAACGCATTCAAAATGGCCGAGTTACCCTGACAACCAAGGCAAACAACAGTGGTTATATCATGCTGACCATTCCTTACGAAAAAGGCTGGCAAGTTAATTCTAAGAACGTCACCTTGCAAAACTACCGCGGATTCATCGGCCTCAAAGTCCCCACTAGCCGTTCGACGTTCACCTTAACCTATCACACGCCTGGTATCACCCAAGGCTGGTGGCTGACCATCATCGGCGTTCTGGTGGCTATTGGTGTCACCGTCTACGAATATTGGCCGAGCAAACGACGACACTTGAAGCAGACAAAACGAATTTGATCGTCGTGAGTTCGCTTATCGAACAACGTAGAGGCTTTGCCTTTGCCTTGCTAGAAACGACTTCAATCTGATAAATCTAGCTATACCTAATTTAAATAAAAATAATAGCAACCCATGATTTTGTTCATTAATCCATGGGTTGCTATTTATTTTTAAATTAATAAGTAGTAAACAAACTAAAAAACATACAAAACTTTTGGTTTACATGGTTGCGTTTTCATCATTTGATTGCTAAAATGCAACTATCAACTGAATAAACAAGCGTATGTTACTGGTAATGCAGGCAAGACTTTGATCATCGTTTCGACATCAAACGATCTTCTTAATTTTGCCTGCATTTTTCTCGCTTCAAAAATTGGTCACCCCATTAACCACCAGCAAAGCCCCTCAGTTGTTAGGCTTAATGGCAAACTTCAAGAAAGGAGGAGTTGTGTGTTTCGCATCAAAAAGGTTCTCAACGTCAACGTGGTGCTTGCAGAACAAAACGGAGATGAATATATCGCTTTTGGTAAAGGCATCGGCTACCATCAAAAAGTCGGTGTCACCATCCCCGATACCGCGGTGTTCAAGAAGTTCATGCCACTAGATGACAGCCGCAAAAGCGAAATGATCCAGTCGCTTAATCGCATTCCCGCGGTTTACATCAGCATGACCTCACAGATTGTCACTTATGCCGAAGAAAAACTGCAGGCTTCCCTGCTCCCCAGCATTTATTACGCCTTAACGGATCATCTTCATTTCTCGGTTCAGCGCTACCACGCCCAACAGGCATTGGGTAATCGGATTTACTGGGAGATGAAGACCTACTACCCTGACATTTTTACCATTGGCGAATACGGCTTAACCGTTGTGCGCGATACCTTAGAAGTCACATTACCTAAGGAAGAAGCCGCCAATATCGCTTTTCATATTATTAATGCCACACCGGCTGCGACCGCCAAAGCCAATGTTTTGGAAGTCACCCAACTCGTTGACAACGTCCTGCAAGCCGTTCGCGCGCTCACTGGCGGCACCATTGCGACCACCAGCCTGCACTATGAGCGGTTCGTCACCCACATGAAATTCTTCGCCGAACGCTATCTGAGCAACACCATGCTGGAAGATGACGGCCAGTTACTGGTCAATGTGTACAGTCTGTACCCCGAAGCAGCCAAAATTGCCCTCAAAGTCGACAAAACAATCATGGCTATTTACAATAAACCGCCGACAAAAGAGGAACTGGCTTATCTCATTATTCACATCCACCGTGTGTTAATCGGTTAACCCATCGTCACGCACTCAAACAACCCACCAAGGAGGAACTAATGACTAACCATCCAAAAATCACCGATCGCATCATGCAGGCGGTCGGTGGCGTTGACAACATTAAAAGTCTCAGCCACTGCGCGACACGTTTGCGCTTTGTCTTAATCGATAAAACCAAGTTCAACACCCAACAGCTTGAACAGATTCCCGAAGTGTTAAGTGCCGTCAGCTCAGGCGACGAATCCCAAGTCGTCGTTGGCGCCAAAGTAACCCAGTACTATGCCGAAATCATGAAAAACTACGCCATTCGCGAAAACAATACCACTTCCAACCCTGCCGCGAGTTCCGAAAAGAATTTCCTAAAACGAGTCCTAAATGCCATTGTCAATATCATGGCGCCCATCATCACCGTTTTAATTGCCGGTGGTTTATTCAAGGTCGTCATTGCCATTATGGCGCTTTGCGGACTTGATCCCAAAAGCGTGCCTTATTTGACCTTGAGCTTCATGGCAGACGCTGCGTTTTATTTTCTCCCCTTCATGTTAGCTGTCAGTGCAGCCAAAAAATTCAACACCAACACTTATCTGGCCATGATGATGGCTGGTGTCCTGCTGCACCCTAACTTCACGGCAATGGTGGCAGCTGGCAAGCCCATTGCTTTGTTCGGCGCCCCAATTCGCCTTGCGTCATACGGCGGCAGTGTCATTCCGATCATTTTAATTGTGTGGTTCATGAGTTATGTCGAAAGGTTTGCGGAAAAAGTCGCCCCGGACATGATTAAAACGATGCTTAAGCCACTGTTGGTCGCCTTGATTACGGCACCGGTTGCCTTAATCGTCATTGGCCCGATCGGCAGCATGATGGGCGATGGCCTATACGCCGCCATCTCCGTGTTGAACCGACATGTTCCTTGGCTAGTGCCAACCCTCGTCGGTGCCTTCACACCTTTATTGGTCATGGTAGGCATGCATGTATCGCTGCTACCACTGGCTACCCTGTCAATCGGTCGATTCGGTTCCGAAACCATCATGGGCCCTGGCATGTTGGCCAGCAACATTGCCCAGGCTGGTGCTTCCGC
The DNA here is from genome assembly GCF_029726355.1 of Lacticaseibacillus huelsenbergensis. NCBI lineage: Bacteria > Bacillati > Bacillota > Bacilli > Lactobacillales > Lactobacillaceae > Lacticaseibacillus > Lacticaseibacillus huelsenbergensis. Next base: position 2,370,597 of record NZ_CP120687.1, on the reverse strand, counting down.
GGCGATTGCCGTCCGTGAACGCAAAGCACGTGGGCGCCAGATTGCGTTGTCTGCTACGGTTACCGCCTTATCCGGCATTACCGAACCAGCACTTTACGGCGTGACGCTCAAGTACAAACGCGCTTTAGCCTGTGTTATCGTGTCTGGCGGTTTGGCAGGGCTGTTCGCCGGCATCAGCGGCCTTGTCCGTTATTCGTTTGGTTCGCCAGGCATTTTCACGTTACCGGTTTTCATTGGTGCCAACCCGGATAACTTCCGCAACGCCTTAATTACCGTGGCGATCGCTTTTGGTCTGACATTTATCACGACGTACTTTTTCGCAGTAGTACCCGATTCAACAGTCGCCACAACCGCTAAACCAACTACCCAACAATTTAAAAGCGTGGTTGCCGGCCGGATTGTTCCGCTTAGCCAGCTTGATGACGAGGTTTTCGCTTCCGGATCACTAGGTCACGGGGTGGCAATCGACCCCGAGGCTGACACCATTACGGCACCATGCGATGCTAAAGTGACCATGGTTTACCCAACCGGTCATGCCATGGGGCTAACAACTGCCAATGGTCAGGAAATTTTAATCCACATTGGCATCAACACCGTCAACCTCAAAGGCCGCGGCTTCAAGACTTTAGTGGAACACAATCAGGAAGTTAAAGCCGGTCAACCGCTGGTGCAGCTGGATTTGTCTTTGATTCGTCAAGAAGGGTTTGATCCAACCGTGATTGTCTTACTGATCAACACAGCTGCTCATCAGATTGACGTACACGACCAACCAACCGTCACTAACGAAGATGCTTTACTCACCCTTCGTCAACCAATGCCTGAGGCTTAAAAAGGAGCAAAAATATGACAGAAACTAATTTTCCAGAAGGTTTCCTATGGGGCGGTGCGACAGCTGCCAACCAACTTGAAGGCGCCTATGATGGGGATGGTAAAGGCCTTTCGACCAGCGATTTACTTTTAGGCGGCAGTGTCAACGTGCCGCGCAAAATCACCCGCACCGTCGATCCGCGAGCATTTTATCCAAGTCATGACGCGATCGATCACTTTCATCGGTTTAAAGAAGATATCGCGTTGTTTGCGGAAATGGGTTTCAAGGTCTATCGATTCTCGATTGCCTGGACCCGCATTTTCCCCACTGGGTTAGAAACCGAACCTAACGAAGCCGGCTTAGCCTTTTATGATCAGCTGATCGCCGAGCTGAAGCGACATGATATCGAACCATTAGTTACGATTTCGCATTTTGAGTCGCCGATTGGTCTGACCAAAGCCTTCAATGCATGGGCTTCGCGTGACATGATTGCCGCGTATACCCGTTTTGCTGAAACCATCATCACCCGCTACCATCACGATGTTCGCTACTGGCTGACTTTTAATGAGATCAACATGCTCACCCGACCAATGGGTGCTTACCTGGCTGGCGGCATGTACGTTGACGACTCGGACCGATTCATCAGTCCCGATACCGACTCCGAGCAGTTGCGCTTGCAGGCGCTCCACCACCAGTTTGTCGCTAGCGCCTTGGTGACCAAATTCGCCCACGAGCTGGATCCGCAGCTTCAAGTCGGTTGTATGCTTGCGTACCGAATGCTGTATCCGTACACCAGCCATCCGGATGACATCGCCATGGTTCAACGCGCCACTGAATTCAACAATTTTTATTGTGGCGATGTCCAAGTTAAAGGCCACTACCCTTATTTCGCCCGCCGCTACTGGCGCGATCATCATCTTCATATCGACATGGCACCGGAAGATGCAGCCACGCTTGCTGCAGGGACGGTTGATTTTTACACCTTCTCCTATTACCAATCCAGCACCATGACCTGCACAGGTGAAGGCGAAAAAACCGGCGGCAACTTCTTCAGCGGCGTCAAGAACCCTTATCTGGAACGCAGCGAATGGGGTTGGGAAATTGATCCCCGCGGCCTCAGAACCGCGCTCAATCAAATCTATGACCGCTACCAAGTGCCGTTAATGGTCGTCGAAAACGGTTTCGGCACCCGCGACCAACTCATTGAGCAAAATGGCGTCAAAACCGTCAATGATGATGCCAGAATCGCCTATCTCAAAGCACACATTCAAGCGATGGGTGCTGCGATCAGGGATGGCGTTGATCTCGTTGGCTATACGTCATGGGCACCGATTGACGTCATCTCAGCCAGCACCGGTGAAATGGCCAAGCGGTACGGTTATATCTATGTCGACAAACATGATGACGGCACCGGGACGTTAGCTAGGTACCGTAAGAAGTCGTTTTATTGGTATCAGCAAGTGATTCAGCATAATGGGCTTGTGTGAATTTTAAAGTGACCAAAAACCACCTGTAGACGCTTTTGAAGCTGCAGGTGGTTTTTATATATCATAATATTCAGTACTTATTCAGCAGCTAGCCACGTAAGCAAAAGCTAGTTTTGCTTGTGAGAGGTCTAAATAGCCGACGAATGACCATTTTGGCGCCGATATGCAGCCGCCATGCAATGGTCACAGCATCAAAAAAATACGGATAGATCATCAAATGACCTACCCGTATTTCTTAACAGCAACGAGAGTTCGAAAACCTAGCCATCTTCAGATTCATTCAAACGTCTTCGTCTGAGTGTCTTTCAGATAGCTATCTTGCTCCATCATGCCGTTTCTTCTTCTTCAACGCCATCAATGCCGTGAGGGTCAAGAGCAGCATGCCGATTGAGGCGACTGAACTTGAACCTGCATCATCGCTGGTTTGCGGTAATTGCTTATGCATGCTTGGGTTATAAGCGCCGGAAACGCTGGTGCTCATACTACCGCTTGTGCTTAAGCTGCCAGAGGTTGATGTGTTGGCGCTTGAACTCATACTCTCACTTCCGCTTGCACTCGAACTGTTGGAAGTTGAAGTACCTGAATTCGAGGCACTCGCAGAAGCTGAAGCACTGGAATTAGAAGCACTGGTACTCTGGCTCTCGCTTGCGCTGACACTTTCAGAAGTCGAAGTGCTTGCACTCGTTGAACCACTAGTTGACGGCAACTGCCGATGCGACTCAGATTCACTGACGGATGCCGAGACGCTTTGCTCAGCTGACGTCGAGCTTGACTCAGAAGCCGATTGCGATGCAGATACAGATTCCGATGTCGATGCTGAACGTGATGCCGGTGCCGTTGAAATGCTTGTTGAGATCGAAGCACTTTGACTCGTCGAGCTGCTCGTTGAATCAGATGCCGAAGTCTGCTGCGACTCACTCGTAGAAGTACTTACCGATTCGCTAATCGAATAACTTGTTGACTGTGACGCTGAGTGACTATCCGATTCACTTGCGGATGTTGACTTGGAATCATGCGCCGACTTGCTATTAGAAGTTGATTGCGAAGCACTAGTAGACTCCTTGGTTGAATCAGACTGCGAAGTGCTTGTTGAGGTACTTGCAGAAACTGATGCCGAAGTCCGTTGCGATTCGCTGCCGGTTGTCGAATTAGAAGCACTCTTGGATCGGCTGTCGGAAGCAGAGGTTGATCCGCTGGTTGACACGCTTGCTGATGTTGAAGTTGAAGCAGCTTGCGATTCACTGGTCGAAGTCGATTCAGAATAGCTCGTTGAAGCACTGGCTGATGCCGTTGCACTATTTTCAGCAGATTCACTTGCTGAAGTCGATGCAGAATGCTCTTGCGATTCACTGGTCGAGGTCGATACGGAAGCACTTGTCGACTTGGAAGGATTCGGCAGACTCGAAGCAGACTCAGACTTGCTTGTTGAGGTTGAAGTCGATGCCTCCTTTGAGCTGCTGGTCGATTCACTTGCCGAACGGCTGCTGGATTCACTTGCGGATGTCGATTCCGACTCGGTTGTTGACTGATCATGTGCAGCGGATGTTGAAGCACTCGCTGACGCACTGGTCGACTCAGAAGCACTCGTGCTGGTTGAATCACTGGCAGAAATCGACTCGGCATCTTGAGCAGAAGCACTCATTGATGTGGATGCCGATGCACTCGTTGATTCACTGGTGGATGTTGACGTGCTATCGCTGCTTGACTCGTGACTGGATTCAGATTGTGAATCCCGCTTTGAATCACTCATCGAGGCTGATGTTGAAGCACGCTTTGATTCGCTCGTGGAAGTCGATGCCGATGCCTGCTTGGACTGACTAGCAGATTGTGATGCCGATGACTGCGAGGCAATTTGATCAGAAGTCGATGCAGAAGCACTCGTTGATTCACTTGCTGAAGTGGATGCCGACGTGCTGGTTGACGTATACGACGACTCAGAGGTTGACGCATTCGTCGAAGCACTGACTGACAGGCTCTCGGAAGCACTGGTCGAGGTACTCTCGGAAGTGCTCTGAGAAAGGCTTTCTGATGCTGATGCCGAAGCCGCATTTTGAGCAGATTCACTGGTAGATGCGGATGTCGAAGCACTAACCGAAGCACTGGCCATGGCCGATCCAGACTGGCTATCCGAAGTCGACGCGGATTCAGACTTAATGGTGCTGGTTGAAGCACTGTCAGAACTCGATTGTGAAGCCTGTCTGGATTCACTTGTCGACGTCGATGCCGACTTAACCGTTGAATCACTGGCCGAAGTCGATGCAGAAGCCTGTTGCGAATCACTCATGGAAACAGATGCTGAGTCTTCTGCTGATTGACTTGCAGAAGCCGAAGCAGAATCGCTGGTCGATACGCTCGCTGATGCCGAGGTAGCATCTCGTTGTGATTCACTAATCGAACCAGATGTCGAGAAGCTCGTCGATTCACTCGCCGATTGTGATGTACTCGTGCTCTTCGACGTGCTTGCTGAAACAGATTCAGACGTACGTTTGGAAGCACTGGTTGACATCGAGGTTGAAGCACTGGTTGACTTCTCAGGATCCGTCGAACCTGAATTCGAAGTTGACTCACTTTGCGATGTCGAGATTGAGGCGCTACCGGACAGACTAGCCGATGTTGAAGTTGACTGACTATCCGATTGACTAGCCGATGCAGAAGCTGCACCAGTCTTTGATCCGGCCTCTGAACTAGACTGAGAAGCACTCGCGGACTCACTTGTGGAGGTTGACTGGCTGTCGCTTTCCGACCCGCTTACAGATGCGGATGTTGAATGACGTCCAGACTCACTCGTCGACGTGGATGCCGATGCATGCTGCGATTCACTTGTTGATGTTGACACGCTTGTGCTGGTCGAGTTCTTCGAAGAATCAGATTGTGAAACCTGACCCGATGCGCTTGTCGAGGCTGAGGTCGAAGCACTTGTTGAAATGCTTGCTTGTCCAGACTCTGACTGACGCTTGGAGGAGCTTGCCGAAGCGGAATCCGATGTACTCAATGACTGACTCATCGAAGTAGACGTTGAAGCCTGTTGCGATCTGCTTGTCGATTCTGATTCAGATTGATGGGTCGATTCATATTGTGAACGACTGGTTGAATCTGAATTCGAAACACTGGCTGATGCTGAGGTTGAAGCGCTCTTCGATTTGCTTGTCGAAGTACTGATGGATTCACTTGTGGAATCGGAATGAGAAAGCGAACTCTGATCAGATTGACTTGTCGAAGCAGATGTCGAGGCACTTACCGATGCGCTGTCATCCTTTGATTCAGAACGACTGGTTGATGTCGAAGCAGATTCTGACGTTGAGGTACTGGTTGAAGCACTGTTAGAACTTGACTGTGAAGCATGCCGCGATTCGCTCGTTGAAGTCGAAGCCGATTTAGTTGTTGACTGACTTGCGGAGGCAGACGCTGATGCATGCTCGGACTCACTTGTTGAAGTTGAAGCCGAAGCACTCGTTGACTCTGTCGTTGAAGTCGATGTCGAACCGCTAATGGATAGACTTGCTGAGGTAGATGCAGATGCCTCCTTCGATTCACTGGTAGATGTCGACTTCTCTGCACTGTTCGATGCACTTGCAGAATCAGATGTCGAAACGCTAGTCGAATCACTGGCTGATGCCGAAGCAGAACCATGTTGTGACTCACTTGTCGAAACGGATTCAGAGAAGCTGGTTGATCCGCTCGTTGAAGTTGATGCGCTCATACTCTCGGATGTGCTTGCTGAAGTTGATGCAGAGGTACGTTGAGATTCACTTGTGGAAGTGGATTCCGATGCACTGGCTGACTGGCTAGGATTAGAGGAGTCAGACGTTGACTGCTTGGAACTTTGCGAAACCGAAACCGATGCACTGATCGATTCACTTGCTGAGGTTGAATTCGACTGGCTAGTAGAAGTGCTTGCTGATGCCGACTCAGATTCAGTCTTAGAACCTTGATCAGATGTCGATGTCGATGCCCGCTTAGACTCGCTAATCGACTGCGATGCGCTCTGACTCTCCGACTTGCTGCTTGAATCAGACTTAGAAGTCTTCTCTGACTGACTCGTCGAAGTAGAAGTCGAAACACTGATCGAGCCGCTGGTTGAAGCCGAATCGCTGTTGTGTCTAGATTCACTCGCTGAAGTGGAAGCAGACCCATTAGCAGATTCGCTTGTTGAAGTCGAACTCGAAGCACTTTGCGATTCACTGGTGGATTGCGAGGCGCTATTACTGTTCGAATCATGTGACGACTTCGATTCAGAATTATGCTCAGATTCACTTGTTGAAGTGGATGTTGATGCAGTGTCTGAATCGTGGCGATCCTGAGACTCGGACTGCTGCTTGGATTCACTGACAGATGCTGACTTCGAAGTGCTGAGTGACTGACTGGTTGAGCCAGACATTGAAGCACTCTGCGATTCGTGAGTTGAATCAGATGCCGATTGACGCTTGGAATCAGACGTCGATTGGCTCTTAGAAGAACTCGTGGACGTTGAAGCTGATTCACTCGTAGACGTGCTGGTTGAATCAGACTTAGAAGCACTTATCGATTCAGAACCAGAGTTGCGTTTAGATTCACTTCTTGATGTCGAAGCGGACGCGCTCTTTGATTCCTCATGAGATGTTGAAGTTGAATCAGATCGTGATGTGCTTGCGGATGCAGATTCAGAACCACGCTTAGATTCACTCTTCGAATCAGATTCAGAGGCGTGCTTGGATTCACTGGTTGAAGTCGAAGCAGATTGACTAGCAGAAGTGCTGGTCGATTCAGATTGACTCGAATCACTACCACTTGCCATTGACTTACTCGTGGAAATGGAAGCCGAATCACTAGCCGAATCGGACTTAGAAGCCCGAACCGATTCACTAGTCGAAGTTGAGATCGAAGTACTCTTAGAATCGCTTGCCGATGCACTTGCTGACTGACGATCAGAAACGCTCGTTGAGCCAGATTGTGATGCCTGCTGCGATTCACTCGTTGAGGTACTGGTTGAATCGTGGTCGGAAGCACTCGCTGATGACGATGCTGACGTACTCTCCGATTGACTAGTGGATACCGACTTCGAAGCACTATTCGACTCGCTTAACGACGTAGAAGCAGAACCGCTGGTGGATGCACTTGCAGAAGTTGATGCAGAGGCATCTTTAGAGGTGCTGTTCGGAGTCGACTCACTTGCTGACGTCGAAGCCGATTGACTTGTTGATACACTTACCGAAACAGATGTCGATGCGCGGTCAGAGTCACTGATCGAAGCAGATGTGGAAGCACTCATCGACTCGCTGGTAATTGATGAACCAGAGTTGCTCTTAGATTTAGAAGCAGAATTCGATTGCGATTCGTGCTGCGACTCACTCTTAGAAACGGATTGAGATTCGCTAATTGAATGACTCGTAGATGTTGAAACTGAACCGCTATCCGATTTACTTGCTGACTCGGAGCTTGACTGAGTCGCTGACTTGGATTTCGACGTTGACTCAGACCGACTACCAGAGACGGATTCGGACTTGCTCTCAGAGGATTGACTCTGTGAGGTCGATTCGGATTGACTCTTCGATGTTGAATCTGACTGGCTGGTCGATGTCTGCTTGGATTCACTGTAAGATTTCGAGGTTGAATCTGAGTGCGAGGTACTTACCGAATTCGATTCAGAGTGACGCGTTGACGTACTGTCCGACTCGGATGTTGAAGCACTGGTCGATTCGCGCTTAGAAGTTGATGTGGAATCTGACTTCGAAGTGCTCGTTGATGCTGACTCGGAATTCTGCTTCGATTCACTAGTCGAATTTGACTTCGAATGGCTATCCGCTTCACTGTCCGAAGTTGAAGCAGACTGGCTAGTCGAGGTGCTTACCGATGTGGACTGACTAGCGGTGCTTTCGCTGCCAGCACCCTTGCTTTCGGAAATCGAGGCCGAGTCACTAGCCGAATCAGACTTAGATGCCTGATCAGACTGGCTCGTTGACGCTGACTTCGATGCACTGGTGGAATCATTAGCCGATGCGGAAGCAGAATCATGTTCGGAGTCACTCGTTGAGGCCGAGCGTGAATCACGTTCAGAAGCACTAGTGGAAGCTGCTTTCGAATCCTGACTTGATTCACTGGCTGATTGCGATTCAGAAGTGCTGGTTGAAGTACTCATGGAACCAGAAGTCGAAGCATGATCAGACGTGCTGGTTGAAGCTGACTTCGAGCCACTGTCAGATAAGCTGGCTGAAGCTGATTGTGAACGTTCCTTAGAGATGCTTCCTGAACCTTGATTTGATCGACTAGTCGATTCACTTTGCGAAGTTGAAATTGACTTGCTTGTCGAAGTGCTTGCCGACGTTGAAGCCGAAGCTGCGCCAGTTGTGCTCTTGGAAGCAGATGTCGATGCACTTACCGATTCACTGGTATGTGCCGAAGCACTTGTTGAAATTGACTCCGAAACTGAATCGGAAGCTGAGCCATTATCTGACTTGTGCTTAGAAGTTGATTGCGACTCACTCTTGGACTGACTTGTGGACGTTGAAACTGACTGACTAGCCGACTTGCTTGCCGAATCAGAGCTTGAGTGAATCTCTGACTTGGACTTCGAAGTCGATTCGGAGTGACTGGTCGAGGTTGAATCTGATTGACTCGTTGAAGTCTGATTAGACTCGCTGTAAGACTTCGAGGTTGAATCGGATTGCGATGTACTTACCGAATTCGATTCAGAGTGACGTGTTGACGTACTGTCTGACTCGGATACTGAAGCACTGGTCGATTCGCGCTTAGAAGTTGATGTGGAATCCGACTTGGAAGTGCTTGTTGAAGCTGACTCAGAATTCCGCTTCGATTCGCTCTTAGAAGCAGATGTCGAAGCTTGCTTTGATTCACTCGTTGAAGTCGACGTTGATTGACTAGCCGATGTGCTGGTCGATTCAGATTGACTCGAATCACTGCCACTCTCCATTGACCGCCTGGTTGACTTCGAAGCCGAGGTGCTAGCCGAATCAGACTTGGAAGCCTGATCGGAACGGCTAGTTGAATCTGACTTGGAAGTGCTGGTCGAGTCTTTGGCTGAGGCAGAAGCTGAATTGCGCTCAGAGTCACTTGTCGAAGCCGACTGTGATGTCCGCGCTGACTCGCTGGTCGAAGCACTTTGTGAGTCATGCTTGGAAGCACTCGCTGAGTTCGAAGCTGACGTACTCTCCGAAATACTCATTGATGTGGATGCCGAAGCATGGTCTGAAGCACTCGTGGAAGCTGAATCAGAGGTGCTGGTCGATAGACTTGCTGAAGTGGACTCGGAACTATCTTTGCTGGTGCTACCGGAGCCTTCCTTCGACCGACTCGTTGACTCGCTTGTCGACTGCGATTGCGACTTACTCGTGGACGCCGAAGCTGAGGCTGAAGTTGAAGCCTGTTCAGACTCGCTAGTTGACGTTGAATTCGATTCACTGACAGAAGCACTCGCGTTGTTAGAAGTTGACTGCTTTTCAGAAGTTGAAGTTGACGTCGATACCGAGTTTTGCTTGGAATAACTGTTCGAAGTCGATTGTGATTCACTCATCGACTGACTGGTAGAAGTTGAAGTAGATTGATTGGCCGAATTACTTGCCGATTCAGAACTTGACTGGGTCGCTGACTTGGACTTCGAAGTTGATTCAGACTGACTGCCGGAGACGGATTCAGACTTACTCTCAGAAGCTTGGCTTTGTGAGGTTGATTCGGATTGACTCTTGGAAGTTGAATCTGACTGGCTTGTGGAGGTCTGCTTGGATTCACTGTACGACTTCGAGGTTGAATCAGAGTGCGATGTGCTTACCGAATTCGATTCAGAGTGACACGTTGACGTACTGTCTGATTCGGACGTGGAAGCACTGGTCGACTCACGCTTAGAAGTTGATGTGGAATCCGACTTCGAAGTGCTTGTGGAAGCTGACGTTGACGCCTGCCTCGATTCGCTAGTGGATGTCGACTTAGAGTTCTTGTTCTCCTCACTGTCTGAAGTTGAAGCTGATTGACTGGTCGAGGTACTTACCGACGTGGACTGACTAGCGGTGCTTTCACTGCCAGCACCCTTGCTTTCGGAAATCGAGGCCGAGTCGCTAGCCGAATCAGACTTGGATGCCCGATCTGACTGGCTCGTTGATGCTGACTTGGAAACATTCGTTGAATCACTCGCCGATACCGATGCCGAATTGCGTTCGGAATCACTCGTTGAAGCTGATTGCGAATCGCGTTCAGAAGCACTAGTGGAAGCTGCTTTTGAATCCTGACTTGACTCACTGGCTGATCGTGATTCAGAAGTGTTGGTTGAAGTACTCAAGGAACCTGAAGTCGAAGCATGATCAGACGTGCTGGTTGAAGCTGACTTGGAGCTGCTGTCAGACAGGCTGGCTGAAGCTGATTGTGAGCGTTCCTTAGAGATGCTTTCTGAACTTTGATTCGAGCGACTTGCTGATTCGCTCTGTGAGTTTGAAATTGACTTGCTTGTAGAATCACTCGCCGACGTTGAAGCCGAATCTGCGCCAGTCGTACTCTTGGAAGCCGATGTCGAGGCACTTACTGATTCACTGGTATGTGCCGAAGCGCTTGTTGAAATTGACTCCGAAACTGAATCGGAAGCCGAGCCATTATCTGACTTGTGCTTAGAAGTTGATTGCGACTCACTCTTAGACTGACTTGTGGACATTGAAGCTGACTGACTAGCCGACTTGCTTGCCGAATCAGAACTTGAATGAATTTCCGACTGGGACTTCGAAGTCGATTCAGAGTGACTGGTCGATGTTGAACCCGATTGACTTGTAGACGTCTGGTTGGACTCGCTGTACGACTTCGAGGTTGAATCGGATTGTGATGTGCTTACTGAATTCGATTCAGAGTGACGCATTGATGTGCTATCTGCTTCAGATGCTGAAGCGCTGGTCGACTCGCGCTTAGAAGTTGATGTGGAATCCGACTTCGAGGTGCTTGTGGAAGCTGACACTGACGCCTGCTTCGATTCGCTAGTGGATGTCGACTTGGAGTTCTTGTTCTCTTCACTGTCTGAAGTTGAAGCAGATTGACTGGTCGAGGTACTTACCGACGTGGATTGACTAGCCGTGCTTTCACTGCCAGCGCCCTTGCTTTCGGAAGTCGAGGTCGAATCGCTAGCCGAATCAGACTTGGATGCCCGATCAGACTGACTGGTTGACGCTGACTTGGAAGCATTCGTTGAATCACTTGCCGATACTGATGCCGAATTGTGTTCGGAATCACTCGTCGAAGCCGACTGTGATGTCCGCGCTGATTCACTGGTCGAAGCACTTTGTGAGTCATGCTTGGCATTACTTGCTGAGTTCGAAGCTGAAGTGCTCTCCGAAATACTCATTGATGTGGATGCCGAAGCATGATTTGAAGCACTCGTGGAAGCTGAATCAGAGGTGCTGGTTGACAGACTTGCCGAAGTGGATTCAGAAGTATCCTTGCTGGTGCTGCCAGAGCCCTCCTTTGACCGACTGGTTGATTCACTGGTCGAATCTGACTGTGACTTACTCGTCGAGGTCGAAGCTGATGCGGAAGTTGACGCCTGTTCGGACTCGCTCGTCGAAGTCGAGTTCGATTCGCTGGCTGAAGCGCTCTTATTGTCAGAAGTTGACTGCTCCTCAGACGCTGAATTCGAGGCCGATACCGAGTTTTGCTTGGAGCTACTGTTCCACCTCGACTTGGATTCACTGATAGACTGGCTGGTCGAAGTAGAAGTAGATTGATTGTTTGACTTACTTGCCGAATCAGAACTTGAGTGAATCTCTGACTTGGACTTCGAAGTCGATTCGGAGTGGCTCGTTGAGGTTGAACCGGACTGACTGGTAGACGTCTGCTTGGACTCACTGTATGACTTCGAGGTTGAATCAGATTGCGATGTGCTTACCGAATTCGATTCAGAATGACGTGTTGACGTACTATCCGACTCGGATGTTGAAGCACTGGTCGAGTCGCGCTTAGAAGTTGATGTGGAATCCGATTTCGAGGTGCTTGTTGAAACTGACGTTGAGGCCTGTTTCGATTCACTGGTCGAGTCTGACTTCGAGTGGCTATCCGCTTCACTGTCAGAAGTCGAAGCGGATTGACTGGTTGAGGTACTTACTGAAGTCGACTGACTAGCGGTGCTTTCACTGCCAGCACCCTTGCTCTCGGAAGTCGAGGTCGAATCGCTTGCCGAATCAGACTTGGATGCCCGATCAGACTGACTCGTTGACGCTGACTTGGAAGCATTTGTTGAATCACTTGCCGATACCGAAGCCGAATTGCGTTCGGAATCACTCGTCGATGCCGACTGTGATGTCCGCGTCGAAGCGCTTGTAGAAGCGTTCTGTGAATCATGCTTGGAAGCACTGGCTGAGTTCGAAGCTGACGTACTCTCCGAAATACTCATTGATGTGGATGCCGAAGCATGGTCTGAAGCACTCGTGGAAGCTGAATCAGAGGTGCTCGTCGATAGACTCGCCGAAGTGGATTCGGAAGTATCCTTGCTGGTGCTGCCGGAGCCTTCCTTTGACCGACTCGTTGATTCACTGGTCGACTGTGACCGTGATTTACTTGTCGATGTTGAAGCCGAGGCTGAAGTTGAAGCCTGTTCGGATTCGCTAGTAGACGTTGAATTCGACTCGCTGACCGAAGCATTCTTATTATCAGAAGTCGATTTCTCTTCAGAATAAGATGCCGAAGCTGATACAGAGTTTTGTGTGGAGTTACTATTCCAGCTCGACTTTGATTCACTGATAGACTGACTGGTCGAAGTCGAAGTAGATTGATTGTCTGACTTACTTGCCGAATCAGAACTTGAGTGAATCTCTGACTTGGACTTCGAAGTCGATTCGGAGTAACTCGTTGAGGTTGAATCTGATTGACTCGTTGAAGTCTGATTGGATTCACTGTACGACTTCGAGGTTGAATCAGATTGCGATGTGCTTACCGAATTCGATTCAGAATGACGCGTTGACGTGCTATCTGATTCGGATGTTGAAGCACTGGTCGATTCGCGCTTAGAAGTTGATGTGGAATCTGACTTTGAAGTGCTGGTCGAAACTGATTCAGAATTTTGCTCGGAAACACTCTTAGAAGTAGAAGTCGAGGCTTGCTTCGATTCACTCGTTGAAGTGGAGGTTGATTGACTAGTAGAAGTGCTGGTCGATTCAGAAGCACTTGCATCGCTGCCACTTTCCATTGATCGACTGGTTGACTTCGAAGCCGAGGTGCTGGCCGAATCAGACTTGGAAGCCTGATCAGACTGACTCGTTGATGCTGATTTCGATGCACTAGTAGAATCATTAGCCGATGTTGAGGTTGAATCGCGGTCAGAGTTACTGGTCGAAGCTGACTGTGATGTCCGCGCTGATTCACTGATCGAAGCACTCTGTGAATCATGCTTGGAAGCACTCGCCGACTGTGATGTTGACGTGCTCCCCGAAACACTCAGTGATGTGGATGTTGAAGCATGATCTGAAGCACTGGTGGAAGCTGAATCAGAGGTGCTGGTCGATAGACTTGCTGAAGTGGACTCGGAACTATCTTTGCTGGTGCTACCGGAGCCTTCTTTTGACCGACTGGTTGATTCACTCGTTGACTGTGACTGCGACTTACTCGTCGATGTTGAAGCTGATGCCGAAGTCGATGCCTGTTCGGACTCACTAGTCGATGTTGAATTCGATTCACTGACTGAGGCGTTATTGTCATCAGAAGTTGACTGCTTTTCAGAAGTTGAAGTCGATGCCGATGCTGAATTTTGTTCAGAATTGCTCGTCGAACTAGACTGCGACTCACTGGTCGAAGCCTTGGTAGAGGTCGAAGCTGATTGACTTGCTGACTTGCTTGCTGATTCAGAATTCGACTCGTTTGCCGATGCAGACGTTGAGGTTGATGCTGACTGACTGCCTGAGACAGATTCGGACCTGCTTTCAGAGGCTTGGCTCTGTGAAGTTGATTCAGAGTAACTGGTCGAGGTCGAGTCGGATTGACTGGTAGAAGTCTGTTTAGATTCGCTATACGACTTCGAGGTTGAATCTGATTGTGACGTGCTTACCGAATTCGACTCAGAATGACGTGTCGATGTACTGTCTGCTTCAGATACGGAAGCACTCGTTGATTCACGATTAGACGTTGACTTTGAATCAGACTTCGATTCGCTTGTTGAAGTTGACGCCGAAGCTTGCTTCGATTCGCTGGTTGAAGTTGATTTCGAGTTCTTGTTTTCTTCACTATCTGAAGTTGAAGCTGACTGACTGGTCGAGGTGCTTACTGAAGTCGACTGACTAGCCGTGCTTTCACTGCCAGCACCCTTGCTTTCGGAAGTCGAGGTCGAGTCGCTGGCCGAATCAGACTTGGAAGCCCGATCAGACTGGCTCGTTGAAGCTGACTTAGAAGCATTCGTTGAATCACTTGCCGATACTGATGCCGAATTGCGTTCGGAATCACTCGTTGAAGCTGAACGCGAATCGCGTTCGGATGCACTGGTGGAAGCTGCTTTCGAATCCTGACTTGACTCACTAGCCGACTGAGATTCAGAAGAGCTAGTCGAAGCACTCATGGAGCCAGAAGTTGGAGCATGATCAGACGTGCTGGTCGAAGCTGACTTCGAGCTACTGTCAGACAAGCTGGCTGAAGCTGATTGTGAGCGTTCCTTGGAGATACTTTCTGAGTTTTGATTCGAGCGACTGGCCGATTCGCTCCGTGAATTTGAAATTGACTTGCTTGTCGAATTGCTTGCCGACGTTGAAGCCGAAGCTGCGCCAGTTGTGCTCTTGGAAGCCGACGTCGAAGCACTTACCGATTCGCTAGCATGTTCTGATGCGCTAGTAGAAGTTGATTCAGAGGTTGAATCAGAAGCTGAACCGTTCTCTGAAGTGTGCTTAGAGGTTGATTGCGATTCACTCGTTGATTGACTAGTAGATGTCGATGCTGACTGGCTAGCCGACTTACTTGCCGAGTCAGAACTCGACTGGGTTCCTGACTTAGACTTCGAAGTAGAGTCTGAGTGGCTCGTTGAGGTTGAGTCTGATTGACTGGTAGACGTCTGCTTGGATTCACTATTAGACTTCGAAGCTGAATCGGATTGTGATGTGCTTACCGAATTCGATTCAGAGTGACGCGTTGACGTGCTGTCTGCTTCAGATGCGGAAGCACTAGTTGATTCACGCTTAGAAGTCGATGTGGAATCCGACTTCGAGGTACTTGTTGAAGCTGACGCTGACGCCTGCTTCGATTCGCTAGTGGATGTCGACTTAGAGTTCTTGTTCTCTTCACTGTCTGAAGTTGAAGCAGATTGGCTGGTCGAGGTGCTTACCGATGTGGATTGACTAGCAGTACTTTCACTGCCAGCACCCTTGCTCTCAGAAGTCGAGGTTGAGTCGCTAGCCGAATCAGACTTAGAAGCCCGATCAGACTGGCTCGTTGATGCTGACTTCGATGCACTCGTGGAATCGTTAGTCGATGTGGAAGCTGAATTGTGTTCAGAGTCACTGGTCGAGGCTGACTGTGAGGTCCGTGCTGATTCACTGGTAGAAGCACTTTGTGAGTCATGCTTGGAAGCACTGGCTGAGTTCGAAGCTGACGTACTCTCCGAAATACTCATTGATGTGGATGCCGAAGCATGATCTGAAGCACTAGTGGAAGCTGAATTAGAGGTGCTAGTCGATAGACTCGCCGAAGTGGATTCAGAAATATCCTTGCTGGTGCTGCCGGAGCCTTCTTTTGACCGACTGGTTGATTCACTCGTCGAATCTGCCTTCGATTTGCTTGTCGATGTCGAAGTTGAGGCTGACGTTGACGCCTGTTCGGATTCACTGGTCGATGTTGAGTTCGACTCACTGATCGATGCGTTATTGTCGTCAGAAGTCGACTTCTGTTCAGAAGTTGAAGCTGATGCCGATGCTGAGTTTCGCTCAGAATTGCTCGTCGAACTAGACTGCGACTCACTGGTCGAAGCCTTAGTTGACGTTGAAGCTGATTGACTTGCTGACTTGCTTGCCGAGTCAGAACTTGAATGAATTTCTGACTTGGACTTTGAAGTTGACTCAGAATAGCTCGTCGAAGTCGAGTCTGACTGACTGGTAGACGTCCGTTTCGACTCACTGTATGACTTCGAGGTCGAATCCGATTGCGATGCACTTGCTGAATCTGATTCAGAATGACGTGTCGATGTACTGTCTGCTTCAGATACGGAAGCACTTGTTGATTCACGATTAGACGTTGACTTTGAATCAGACTTCGACTCACTCGTCGAAACTGACTCAGAAGCCTGCTTCGATTCGCTAGTTGACGTTGATTTAGAGTTCTTGTCAGCTTCACTGTCTGAAGTTGAAGCTGATTGACTAGTCGAGGTGCTTACCGATGTAGATTGACTAGCAGTGCTTTCGCTGCCAGCACCCTTGCTCTCGGAAGTAGACGTCGAGTCACTAGCCGAATCGGACTTAGAAGCCTGATCAGACTGGCTGGTCGAGGCTGACTTCGATGCACTGTTAGAAGCATTAGCCGATGTAGAGGCAGAATTGTGGTCAGAGTCACTGGTCGAGGCTGACTGTGAGGTCCGCGCTGATTCACTGGTCGAAGCACTCTGTGAACCATGCTTAGAAGCACTGGCTGAGTTCGAAGCTGAAGTGCTCTCCGAAATGCTCATTGATGTGGATGCCGAAGCATGGTCTGAAGCACTCGTGGAAGCTGAATTCGACGTGCTAGTTGACAGGCTTGCCGAAGTGGATGCGGAAGTATCTTTGTTGGTGCTGCCAGAGCCTTCTTTTGACCGACTGGTTGATTCACTCGTCGAATCTGCCTTTGACTTACTCGTTGATGTCGAAGCCGATGCAGAAGTTGAAGCCTGTTCAGACTCGCTGGTCGAGGTTGAATTCGATTCACTGACCGATGCGTTCTTATTGTCGGAAGTCGATTGTTCTTCAGATACGGACGCCGAAGTGGATGTCGAGTTTTGCTCTGAATTGCTCGTCGAACTAGACTGCGACTCGCTGGTCGAAGCCTTGGTAGAAGTCGAAGCTGATTGACTGGCCGACTTGCTTGCCGAATCAGAGTTTGAATGGATTGCTGACTGGGACTTGGAAGTAGAGTTAGAGTAGCTCGATGAAGTTGATTCTGATTGATGCTTAGAAGTCTGTTTCGATTCGCTTGTTGATTTCGAAGCTGAATCGGATTGTGATGTGCTTACTGAATTCGATTCAGAGTGACGCGTTGATGTGCTATCTGCTTCAGATGCTGAAGCGCTGGTCGACTCGCGCTTAGAAGTTGATGTGGAATCCGACTTCGAGGTGCTTGTGGAAGCTGACGTTGACGCCTGCCTCGATTCGCTAGTGGATGTCGATTTAGAGTTCTTGTTCTCTTCACTGTCTGAAGTTGAAGCAGATTGACTGGTTGAGGTACTTACCGACGTGGATTGACTAGCCGTGCTTTCACTGCCAGCGCCCTTGCTCTCAGAAGTTGAGGTTGAGTCGCTTGCTGAATCAGACTTGGATGCCTGATCTGACTGACTCGTTGATGCTGACTTCGATGCACTCGTGGAATCGTTAGTCGATGTGGAAGCAGAATCGCGGTCAGAGTCACTGGTTGAAGCTGATTGTGATGTCCGTGCTGATTCACTGGAGGAAGCACTTTGAGAGTCACGCTTGGAAGCACTTGCCGACTGCGATGCCGAAGTACTTTCTGAAACACTCAGCGACGTGGATGTCGAAGCATGGTCTGAAGCACTCGTGGAAGCTGAATCAGAGGTGCTCGTCGATAGACTCGCCGAAGTGGATTCGGAAGTATCCTTGCTGGTGCTGCCAGAGCCTTCTTTTGATCGACTGGTTGATTCACTCGTCGACTGTGACTGCGACTTACTTGTCGATGTTGAAGTCGATGCCGAAGTTGACGCCTGTTCGGACTCACTAGTCGACGTTGAATTCGACTCACTGACCGAAGCATTCTTATTGTCAGAAGTCGACTGTTTTTCAGATGTCGAAGCCGAAGCGGATGTCGAATTTTGTTCAGAATCGCTCGTTGAACTAGACTGCGACTCACTGGTCGAAGCCTTCGTTGACGTTGAAGCTGATTGACTTGTCGAATTGCTTGCCGAATCGGAACTTGAATGGATTTCTGACTTGGACTTCGATGTCGATTCAGAGTAACTGGTTGAGGTTGAGTCAGATTGACTTGTAGATGTCTGCTTGGACTCGCTGGTCGACTTCGAGGCAGAATCCGATTGTGATGTGCTTACCGAATTCGATTCAGATTGCCGCGCTGACGTGCTATCTGCTGTGGATGTGGAAGCACTGGTCGATTCGCGCTTAGAAGTTGATGTGGAATCCGATTTCGAAGTGCTCGTTGAACTAGACGTCGAAGCTTGTTTCGATTCACTCATCGAAGCTGAGTTGGACGCCTTTTTAGATTCACTGTCTGATTTAGAAGCAGAGTCGCTGGTCGAAGTGCTTACCGAAGTTGACTGACTAGCGGTGCTTTCACTGCCGGCACCCTTGCTCTCGGAAGTCGAGGTCGAATCGCTGGCTGAATCGGACTTAGATGCCCGATCAGACTGGCTTGTAGACTCTGACTTCGATGCACTCGTGGAATCATTAGCCGATGTGGAAGTTGAATCACGGTCAGAGTCACTGGTTGAAGCTGACTGTGACGTCTGTGTCGAAGCACTGGTCGAAGTACTCTGTGAATCACGCTTGGAAGCACTCGCCGACTGTGATGCCGAAGTACTTTCGGAAACACTCAATGACGTGGATGTCGAAGCATGGCCTGAAGCACTGGTGGAAGCTGAATCCGACGTGCTAGTTGACAGGCTTGCCGAAGTGGATGCGGAAGTATCTTTGTTGGTGCTGCCAGAGCCTTCTTTTGACCGACTGGTTGATTCACTCGTCGAATCTGCCTTTGACTTACTTGTCGAGGTTGAAGCTGAGGCCGAAGTGGACGCCTGTTCGGACTCACTGGTCGAAGTTGAGTTCGACTCGCTGACTGATGCATTCTTGTTGTCAGAAGTCGATTGCTCTTCAGATGCCGATGCCGATGTGGATGTTGAATTTTGTTTAGAATTACTCGTCGAACTAGACTGCGACTCACTGGTCGAAGCCTTCGTAGATGTCGAAGCAGAATTTGATTCACGAGTTGAAGTCGATGCGGAAAGTGATGTTGATGTTGATGCAGACTTAGACTCGTCACGACGCTCTGACAAACTCTTAGATGCCGAAGTTGAAGCGCTAACTGAGCCGCTTTCGGAAGCTGTCTTTGAGTTATCTGCAGACTTAGAGGTGGCATCACGCTGAGAATCGCTCTTTGAAACAGATTCAGAACTGCGTGTGGATTCACTCGTCGAAACTGAAACTGACGTACTTGCTGACGTGCTTGCCGACTGCGAAATGCTTGCACCGCTGTTGTTGCCATTGCGCGAGTCACTTTCTGAAGCTGAGAGACTCTCACTAGCAGAGTTAGACTCTGACTTAACATCCGATTCACTCGTGGAACCAGAAGCTGAAGCCGATGTCGAAACGCTGGCCGATGTTGAAGCCGACTTACGATCAGAACCGCTTGCAATCGACGATGTGCTTTCATATTGTGATTCGCTTGTTGAAGCACTGGTTGAATCTTTGTCAGAGGTACTTGCCGACTCAGAAGCAGAAACACTGCCCGACAAACTGGCCGATTCGGACTGAGATGCCCGACTCGACTCACTTGACGAGGTGGAAGTTGACATGCTTGTCGAATGACTTGCTGAATCCGACTCAGAAACATCTTTGGACGTACTCTTTGTCGTGGATTCCTTCGCAGATGTCGAAGCTGACAGACTTGTTGAAGTGCTTGCCGAGTTTGAGGTATCTGCCCGGCTCGATTCACTCATTGAGACTGAAGTTGACTCACTGGTTGATTGGCTCGATTGGGCAGACTCCGACTGTCTCTTTGAATCTGATGCAGAAACGGATTCTGATTGGATCTTAGATGTACTTTGTGAAATTGAATTCGATTCGGTTGCTGACTCGCTGGCGGACAATGAAGCAGACGTACTTGTCGAGGTGCTTGCAGAGGCAGAAGTCGAAGTCCGTTCAGAGTCAGACATTGATGTAGATTCAGAAGCACTCGTTGACTGTTTAGAATAGTCCGGTGCTGAATAAACGTTGAAGCTGTCAGTAAATTGTTTCTTGTCTGACTGACGGGTGAAGACTAACGTGCCGGCATTTTTATGCATGCCTTCTGTTTGAAGGGTCTTCTGAGCGTCATCGGACCAATCAATCGTGAAGGTACCAACGCCGTCAATCGTCCCGGTGCCGTCATTATTCCAGGTAACCTGATCAGCCGTGTAAACAACGCCATTAACAACAACGGCATCAAAGGCGTCCTTTGCAGTCGGAAGGTCATGCCCAATGGTGTAGCCGATATTCTTTTTACTATCGACTTGCGCATCTGTGGACGCATTAGTGGTCGAATAGACGTTTAACGCACCTGCTGCTGTGTATTTATCGGATAGCGTTACCTCAACATTAGCCGCATTTGAATGCAATCCAGCGGTTTCAATAGCATCTTCGGTACCCTTAGACCATTCCAAGGTAACGGTGATGGTCTTGCCATCCTTAGTGGTAATGGTACCGGTGTTACCATCGCTACTCCACTTGATGTCATCGGTCGTATACTTCGTGCCGTCAACTTCAATGTAGGCGCCGGATCCATTCATAGCCTCTTTAGCAGTAGGTTTGTCGCCACCAATAACATAAACAATCGTACGATTATTGTTAACAGTCACATCGTGTTTCGCTGACGAGCTGATGACGTTCACAGCATCTTTAGCAACTGTGCCATCCTGCAATGTCAGCTGAAGATCAGCGGCATCGGTATACGTTCCAGCGGTTTGCAAATCATCTTTGGTCTTATTCCAGTTCAGAGTGATGGTACCGACGCCATCAATCGTGCCCTTGCTACCGTCAGCATTCCACTTAACCTGGCTGGCGTCGTACTTAACACCATTGACAACGACATAATCATAAAGGTCTTTAGCTGTCGGGAGGTCATTACCAATAATATAGTTGACATTCTTCTTGCTGGTAACAGCAACTTGCTTGGTGATGCTATAAGTGAATTGCTGTGGTAATAAATCAAGGGCGGAATCAGGTACCTCAAATGAAGTGCCGTCATATTTAAGCTGATTTTTAATCCAGCTTAAGACTGCATCTGCACCATTTTGATTGAGTTGAATAGTCCATTTGCCTTCATCACTGGTATAGGCAAAGTTAAAGTATTCGTGCATATCCCCAGCAAATCCAGAAATAGAGGAGAATTTGAGTGACTGGGTTGTCGTGGTCGTCCCATCATTCCAAGTAATCGTGATAGTTGGATCAATATCAGGATAATTTAAAAGTTCACCGTTGTACTGACGCGAATCAGTTGGGTTGGTAATGCTGATGTTATCAATGCTGGCACCCTTGTGATAGGTAAACGTAATTTGCCCAGTTTTACCTGTAAAGGTGTTGGCAGCATTTACTGGTTCAGGAATCCAACCTTTGACAGTTGGTGCTCCAATGTTGGTTAATTGGTCAGTTGGTGCCCAAACCGTATAAGTCTTGGCATCAGGAAAACCAGTTTCACCTGATTTTGCCTGCAGTGTGACGGTAACTTCGGTCAAAATTGACTGATAACCATCAGTGAAGGCTTGGCCTGCAGCCGGTGCGTTTTTATTAACAGCACTTGCTACCGTGGTATAGATCGATGCAGTAGTATCGTCTTTAGCACTGTAATCCTGGCCATCAACCGTGATCTTTCCGGCATCGCCTGCATCTGGCACAGGCATCGCTGGGTTCGCAGCAATTTCCTCATGTGCTTTTGCCAACCCAGCAGCAAACGCATTATTGGCGCGAATTGCTTCTACTTGATAAGCGTAAGAATAGTAAGGCCGAGCAAAGTTGGTCAAATCATCGACCAACGGTGTCAAGGTCGAGCTTAAAATGCTCTTCTGTGCTGTAAACTCAGTTGGATCTGGCTTGAGAGGATCAACTTTACCGTCTTTTTGTGAATGAGACTTGATATCAGCGTTGGCTTGGCCTTGATACATGGCGTCACGTAAGAACTGATAAGTCCTGGTGTAATCATTCGCTTCGAGCGTCGTCGCTGTACCGCCGCCACCATTGAGTGCAGGATCACCCACTGGTTCAAAATTAAGATCCGCATCTTTTTGCCGTTGTGCTAGCTGAGCGTCCGTATATGTTGGATCGGTTCTAAAGTCATACAGTGCTTTAGCAACCGCCTGATATTCTTTGGAGTAGATCTGCTGGATCATCTCGCGGGCGCCTTCAGCGCTACGAGCATAATTCTTAAGGCCGGACGCCGTGTTTTGTGCATTATCGGTCTTCAGTAGAGCCTTGTCAGCGTCGGAGACACTCAATGAATCAATCAGTTCATCAATATTGTCAGCTGGACTGCCGCTCCAAGCATCGGAAGCTGCTTTTTGAAGCAAAGGCGTGAAGACTTTCATCGCCCATGCATAAGCAGCAGCTTGGGTCGTGTCACTTAAATTGGCCTGATTACTATTGGTGACAGCGGCTGGATTATTAACGTCATAGCCAGTGGCCTTATACGTATTTGAGCCGTCATCATAGATACCATTGTTCATCAGGTTCTGCAGGGCTTTATACTCACCAGTTGCCCAGTTGTTCATGATGGCTTGTTGAGCAACGGTTTTAATTGAATCATAAATACGCTGCATGAGGGTACTACTAATAACCCCATCCAGGCCAACCAGTCCGAGAAAACTCTTAATATTGCCATTCAGAGCAACGGCATCGGTAAACTTATCAGGAGCATAGTCAATCTTGCCATCTGCTCCCATTTTGGCATTGCCAATTGATCGAATATCAGACAAAGCCTGATGAGCGATTCCGTTGATGATATAAGGGGCAACCAGGCCAACTAAGTTATTGAGGTATCCAACAGTTGTATTGACATTTGATGCCGCAACACTTGAATCAGTATATACTTGCAGCACTTTTGGAACGTTATAGTTATTCCAGAATGAATTCCAGATAAAGCTTAGTCCATTTGCAATAACGCCGCCCAGTGAAGAACCACTTAAGTCCCCTGAACGATAAGTAGTGTTGTTGATTAAAGAATTGGCTGCGTCCGGGTTCGTTGATTGGTTCTTGACAGCAGTTAAATCATCCAAAATGCCTTTTGCGTATGAACGAAGGTAGGTTACATAACCAGCGTTAAATGAAGGTAATGAACTGTTGACTTTATAACCGTGACCATAAGTGGAAAGATCTAACCAATTGTCTGCAGCCGGCCAGTCACTGCCATTGCGGTTATCCGGTTTCCAAATTGGGTCATAAGCATTGGTGCCAGTTTTACTATCAGTAATCGTCGTGTTGGTATAAAGCGTTGGATTCTTAATATAGTCATCGATCAAAGCAGCCAGTTGATTAACGGCAGCCTTAACATTGCCAATGTTAAAGGCAACCCCAAACCCTTTGAGGTCAATATTCTTGATAATGGACTTAAGATCAGACTCGGCAGCAGACTCACCACTCTTAAAGTCTTTTTGATCCGTGATGGTGAATTCACTATCAGCAGCTGCCGTCTTGGCCTGCGCCATCATAGCGGTGAGCTTGTTAATATCAGTTGTTGCTAGCTCACCAGTCTTGGCAGCTAAGTCGCTTAACGATTGCTCGGAAATGCTAAGTGACGTGCTCTGAGAAGTACTCAAAGATTGGCTTTCAGAGGTACTGGTGCTCTGCTTGCCTGTTGTGCTTTCAGATGAGCTTGTCGAAGCCTGCTTTGATGGGTTCGTGCTCGTCGAAGTGCTTTCAGATACACTAACCGATGTTTCCTTCGAAGCTGGCTGATTCGAGGTACTCTCTGACTTCTTCTGGCTTTCTGATTGTGTGGTCTTATTGCTTTGCGATTCAGTGGTGGAGCCACTCTTCGCTGCGCTTTCAGACTTGGAGATGGATTCACTTACTGACGCGCTGGCCGCACTAATAGAGCTGCTGGTCGAGGTGCTCTGGCTGTTTTTGGTTGAGTCAGAAGTGCTCTTTGAATCGCTAGCACTAACCGACTGCGATGCCGAGACGCTCTCGGACGCACTGGTAGAAGTACTTTCCGAAGTTGATTGCGATGTTGTGTTGGAACTCGCAGGAATGGTCGCTTGATTTTGAGTCGCCAGCACATCCTGTTTCCCGGCTTCTTTGCCGACACCAGCCGTGTTCGATGTACTTGCGTGCACCGGCGAACTGGCGACGGCCCCCATACCAAATAAGCCGCTTAATGTGGCGATACCGGCAACCAACCATTGCTTGCCGGCTTTATACATTCTAAAACGGCTTTTACTGTTCGTTTCAAAAAGCCGCTTCTGTCTTTGAGGATTTAATCTACTCATTAATCGCCCATTCCCTCCTGATTCATCATTCTTAGGTTATTCCTTCATGATTTCAGCATACGTTTGTAGTGTAACATATAATTTTTCAAAATAACGATTTTTATTTAAATTAATATCAATATTTTAATCGATTCGCCGTTATTCAAAATTGTCGATATCAGTCACAACCACTGATCTACCAACACCTTAGAGATGGCGGTATTTATGAACTTCAAATTTTAAAAAATTGTAACCGCTTTCTTGAAACGGCATTTTTAAGCCTTAAAATCGTACTCAAGATTCCTTTTAGCTATACTTTCGTTGTTAAAGGGGTTAACAAATGTCAGACAATCCTGCTTCTTCGCTTCTACGCATTCGTGATAAGGAGCTGTTTTTAATCCTCAGCAATAGCTCACGATAATATTTTACACAACAAAAAGACGCTTAGATCGCTTTTTTGATCTGAGCGCCTGGGTTGTAAATTGATCGGTCTCACAGATTATTTTTTGACAATGTTACCGCGCTTCCGTGACCACTTTGGCCTTGTCTAGCGGCACATCTCTCAGTGCTAATGCATTGTAACTTGCCTGATCCATTTGTACCTCGTGAATATAAGCAATATCGTTGGTCAAAATAGCCATTAAATTGCCACGCACTTCGGAATTCTCGTCAAAAGGCGATTCCGACAGTCGTAAAACGTTATGCGACTTTGCATGTCGCAGTGCCGTCATTTCCAATCCCATGTAACGGGTTATGGCCGTGTCCTCCGGTTTCAGAAAGCGCGCGATTTCGCCTTCACGAAAAGCCTCAATGTCGTCATAACGACGCAGTTCATGCCCACTCAAAGGATCCTCAACGGTAATAAGGTTGATCGCACCTTCATAGAAAAATTCCCGAATCACGACTTTTCCATCGCGATTTAAAAACTGAATCTCCTGAATATCGTCATTATAGTAAAAAAGATTGCTGTAATGATTGCCATCAAACGAATATTCCTCAATCAAGTCCTTAGTACCATCTAAGTACTGGTAGCGCAACTCTTTAACTGCCCGGCGCGTACCGGCATAGGTCACCATCGAGCCAATCGTTTCGCCTTCACTGATAAGCGAAATGGTACCATCTTCGTTCATGTAAACCGCCGTGCCCTCAGGAACCGGTGCTTTGTCAAAAAACATATACTTGTGATCGATGTAACGTCGTTGGGTAATCGTGTCAATTAAATCCACGCCTTGGAGGTGTTCATCTTTTAAGAACCCATAGAAACCGGGCAGCGGGCCCAAGACTAGCAACTGGGTATTGGTTTGCTTAAGTACTGCCTTGTGGGCATCCCAGCCAGGTTGGCCGGCTTCCAGCTGATTGACAATTTCATAGTTCATCGAGCATCTTCCTCCATTCCCCTGCAATTCGGTGATCCTGAAAGGCTGCGACCGAGCTAAACGTCTGACCGCACAGTTTCTGGTAATCTGCTGCTTTCAAGCGCTTCAGACCCGTCACCATTTGATTGACATTGTACTGGGTATCATCCCGCTTGAAGTCCTGCAAAAAGCCGTTGACATTGTCCTTGATTAATTCCATGGCGCCAAAACGCGCCTTGTAAGTCACGACGGGCAGGCCGGCATTCAGCGATTCAATGTATGTTAAACCAAACCCTTCAGAGAACGAGGCCGACACGAATGCATCGTATTTAGGATAAAGCTTATCCAATTGATTGGTCTGGCCTTTCATCTTGACATAATCACCGGCATGTAGTTTATCAATCAACTGATTCAGCTTCATCTCTTCACCACCACCGCCATAAATATCAAGCGTGTAGTGAACACCGTCTTTGTTCAGAGCCGCAACTGCTCGGATAATCAAGTCAATATGTTTTTCAGAGGCAAGTCGAGAAGCCGTAATTAAGCGAATCGGATCACCCAAGGCTGTTTTAACCGGTGCTGTCTTCTGATCACGCACACCGCCAACCGGAATCGCGACAAACTTTTTCGCATACTGAGGAAAATCATGGATGAGATCCTCCCGTTGTAGTTTGGTTGCGACGACCACGCGATCGACCCGATTCAGCCGGGTTAACAGGTATTCGTAGTGGTTGTTCCACAATGGATTCTCCGGATCATCCCGATCAGACAGATGATCAGCGTGAACGATATTGACAATGTGACTGCCAACTGGGCGGTGATAGTCGATCGCCATCTCGACCCCTTCACCACGATCAATGATGAAGGTGCTGTTATGCCCAAAGAAGTCGTTAAGCTTATTCATGAAATAACGAATCATCAACACTTCATTGGCGAAGAAAAGATGCTGACCGTTTTGGTTATAGAGATGGATGTCTTTCATCAACATCCCGCGATGCTGATCGTCAACGTAAGAGAACATCACCCGTTTTTCGCCAGTGCGCTGGTTGAAGATTTCGGTGCGCCCGGTACTGACGAGCAGGACATTACTCTTTTTGTGTTTGTCGGGATACTTAACCAAGTGATTGACGATCCGTAGGCCACCACTCGTGATGTACTCCTGAATCCGATATGTATTCGTCCCATCGATCAAAGTATGATCCTTTGGGGTGATCAAATCTTCAATGCCATGACGCAGATAATCGTCGCCAAATGTAAAATATTCCCAAATATTAATCATTTTGCGATTTTTAATCTGCCATTTTGCCATTGCCTCGCGTAGTTCGCGCACCACGTCCAACATGACAAACCGGTAGTCGATGCCTAACCGGTCAAATAACTTGGCACGATAAAATTCGGCATGCTCGACACCGGAATTGCCAATGCCCATGGCCCGATTCATGAAAAAAATCATTTACCTTTACCCCTTCACTTTTCAATTTTTTTGGAAAATGCCGCTCGTAATGCCTGTCGCAAGTGACCGAGATGGCGGCCAACCTGGTATGCAACGGTTAACGAACCAAATGCCGGATCGAATTCAGCTTTTAAAAATGCAGCCGTCTCCTGGCACCACTGCGGATCAAGCAATTGTTTAGCATTGGCAGCTACCACAAAAATCGTTCGCGCTGCTTGCGGCAACCATAACGGCTTGGTCAGGCTGCTGCGCTCTGTTATCCCCAAAACTTGCGGTTCATCGGTTTGCTTACGCGCACGAAAAGTCACCAACGCATGGTTTAAATTCACCGCTATATCAAAATGGTTATAAACAGATACTGGGATAATCATACCATAATGAAAAACGACCTGTTCATGGCGCATATTTTTTAAGCGAATTTCATATGCATACGCTGTAAGTGGAAAAGTAAAAGTACCTTTGCCATCCTCCAACACTTCCGATCCGACTTCCAACCCGGAAGCGTCGGTAAAGACAATCTGGCAAAAGACACTGTCCTCCTTCACTTCCCAGTTGAGAGCCAGCGCATAAGTTTCTCCAGGCGTTAAAACCGGCAATTCTGCCAGTTGCAGATTATGTTCAAAGTCTTTAGTAGTCGTCCACGCGTGAATGGTTTTACCCGGTGGCATCATGGGTGCTTCGAATTGGACGGTACCATCTGCCATGTATGTCACCTGCGCACCATAGTTAAAGGTCGTATCCAGCATCCGGCGCCAGAAAAACAAATAAGCAGTCTCCATTGTTGCCTCTTTTCCCTAGAATGAGCGTCCAAATTCCTGCGTTAAAATCATATGATATTGCCGCAGGAACCAGGCATTCACCTCGTTGGTATTGTCGTTATGCCGGCCGTGCAGCCCGATATGCAACACTCGATTATGCTGCTGGCGGCGATTCAGCCACTTAACGATTTCATCAAACGCATGATGTTCGTAATCGTCATCCAGCATATGGGCAATCGCAAAAAGCGTGTGATCAAACTTACCGCCAGAAATCGTTTGCCAAATGCGTTGGTTAATTTTTTTGGCGCTTTCATGAGTAGCGCTGCCATTAAACATCATTAGCATATCAAAAGCAGTCGCAAAATCGGCGCTGCGCCGCACCCGGCCATTCTCGGCAATTGTCCCTAGATTAATCAGCGGTTTACCAACCAGAATCGCCCGTGGATCTAACTTGGCGCCATAATATAACGCCCCAAGCGTGCCCATCGACAACCCGGACAGAATCAACTGATCCGGTCGAAAACCCAAACGCTTCAAGGTCGCCTGAATCATTTCAACAACCTGATTCTCAAGCTGCGGATCACCAAGATAAAAGGCTCCCCCTTCCAACCGCGCATCGCTGAACAGCAAGAAGGGATTACGCATCGCTTTCATCATGAAGTTACCTTCAAACCCTTCAGCCGACCGATAACCGGAAAAGTAAACCGACAGTGGCGGCTTCAAATCACCGGCGTCAAAGTAACTCAACAGCTCACCATCCAATGGCTTAACAGCTTTCAACCGTTTGCCACCGATAAACATCGTGCCATAACTGCCGCGACTGCGCCGTAAGTGAACCTGCCTGATTTTGACCGTTCCACTGCCTTTGGCCATCAAGGTGATGTTGACAAACCGGAACCCGGCTTTCGTGTCTAAGATCGTATCATCACGAAATGCCGATAGTGGAATGAGTTTCTTTTGGGCGATCTGAAAGTTTTGCGGGTTCACCATTTGCAGTTTGGCCCAGACTTCGACATCCCCAACGGTCTCACATTCAATTGAAATGGCAATGGCTTCCATTTGCCCAATCCCTAGTGAGCCGCGCCAATAAACAGCCGGTTGCAAGTCGCGGCCAAAATCGCCTTTTAACGTCACCCCGACACTGCCTTGCTGCATAACACTTCCGGAAAAGCCATCGGCAATTTCGATACGGCCAAAAGGTACCCGAATGCCCCACTGCGCCGGATAAAAGAATAAAACGATCTGTTCGCCTAATTGGTCTAAATGATCTAACGAAATTGGGTGAGCTTGTTTTAAATCCAAAATGTGAATGATTTCCGGTGTTAACGATAACGTTTCATCATACATAATGGTATTGGCAGGCAGGCCGATCAGTTGGTCGGGTTGCTTTAACACGGCTGCGCCTTCTGTAATGATGAACAACGCTGTCGCATATTCGCGACGTAACCGTGTCATGTCTGCATTCTGCCACAACGAAATGGGTAGCTGGTCGGTTTTTTCCTCTGGTTCACCTTCCGAATCGCTTTTGTCCGGCTGAGTCGCTGGCGGGGTCGGCGCAGTATTAAAGGCAGCGTTTGAAATAAACTCAAAAGCAAAGTCCTTCGTGAGATGTTCCTGCAATGGTATTGCCTGCGTCCCTAGCTGTAAAACGGGATAAGCATTATCTGCCATGAGTCAAAACCTTCTTCCATAAGCGCATCAACTGGTCATCATCATGCTGATCGATCAATTTGACATTCGCCACCACTGTGCGATTCCAAGCGGACAATTGATCCAAATAACCAGATAGTGCGTCAGCCAACGCGCGATCCTGATCGATGATGCGGCCGTTAACGCCATCTTGGACATAACCGGTCTCATGCCGATTAATCTGCGGAATTGCCACACTGATGGCGCCAATCTGCAGCAACAAATTAGGTTGATCGCCTAAATCAACTAATAACCGACTGCTATGCAGCCATTGCTTCAACTGACCGACTTCCGGATCGACTGCGTAATGAAGATGCGTCAACATTTGGAAAACCTGAAAAGCCGTTTGCTGAATCTTGAGGGTTTTTTGATTAGCAGCTCGATCCGCTTCCGAATCGGTTTGCGCCGGTGGCAGCGGCATTTGGGCATTTTCAACCGTCACATTGTCGCCAGCATGCGCTTGGTCGTCCTGCCACTTTTGGATCGCCTTGGTAATTTCAGCAAATATGCCTGAGTCAGGACTAATGCCTTGGAGATTCGCGAAAAAGTTAATGGCCAGTTGTTGCAGATGCGCCACTTGATCATCATTGTCAGCAACCACAACCAATCGCCGCCGATTCTCCTGGCTCAACATAGCCAATAACTGCGGGAAAACGACTGCCAAACGTTCGGCATTGAGCTGATTGACATACCACATCACGTTCGTTTGATCGGTTTCATTGCTGACCCCTAAAGCCAGCGTGGTAGCGTAAGGCGGGATGACCTGAATCTTTTGGTCAGCACCGGTGCCGAGTTGTTTCTTTAATTGTTCGGCATAGTGATCGGTCGGCGAAATAATCTCCGTTGCCTGTTCCGCCACCGCCCGGACAGATTGCCGTTCCTGCCTGGCTAGATGTTCTTCCACCAACATGGTCACTGGATAACCTGCCATAATGGCTTTTAACATGGGTTGCGCCATCCCTGCCATGGCAACGATATGCGGATCGGCTGCCATGGCTAAATGCTGGTTCAGTTTTTCCAAAATAACCTGATCCAGGTTCGCATATTGGTGCTGCTTGAATCGGCGTGCTGCTTGTGTGCCAATCGTGACTTGACCGGATGCTTCTTCGGTCATCACAATGCTCCCGGTTAAGTCATACCAAACGCGCCGAATGACCTTGCCTTGAGCATCAAAAAACCGACTATAGCTCCAAAAACCGCGATCATCATAAACTCGCTCTTCTTTACCGATTTTCCCTTCAGGAAATTCAACGCTCAGAATAAAACCGGTCTTAAATGTCTTGATCACAGCATACAACTCATCCTGCCGATTGAGCGTCACCTGACTTTGCGAAAAGATCCGCTCAACATCTGCCGGCATGCCCAAATCTTCCAGATCAACCGGTTGGCCCGCTTGAAATGGTACGTCCTGAATCGCATCAAAGACTGACCACCACCGTTCAGACAGAAGATCATTTTCTTTTAAAGTTCGGCGCAGCCAAGGTTCAGGCCGCAAAAAGAGCAATTCAAACGGTTGATCATGGGCACTAAACAAGTGTGCCAAGTTAACCATCGACTCTTCCTCCAGCAGCTTTGGCGTTTGAGGCCAATTCGGCAGCAAATAAAGCATAGTTTCCTCCCTGTCAGATAACCTGGTAACGATTCTTATACCAAAGGGCGCGCATTTGTGAATCCACCGTGTCCATGATGGTGACTAAGATCAAAATCTGCCCCAACATCACTGAATAATTCGCTACAGGTGGGTATTTGAGCCCAATAATCAACGGGGTAATCGCAATCACCACAAGAATCGAATTGCCCCAAACCGACATGAGTGAAAAATGGCGTAGCAAGAAGCGGTTGGTCATTTCGCCCGGCACCTGGTCAATAATGTAGTCGCCGCTTTCCTTGAGATTTTTCGCCAACTTACTCGGCTGCATGTTCATGTACCCAAATGCGTAGCCCAAGAAAATCATGACCATCGCATACGAAAAGATCCCTTGTGGCGTGTTATACGAAAACCACTTAATAATTTGTCGTTGCCACTCACTGGTGGGTCCGACGGTTTGGTTTACAAAATAAGTCGGCAACGTGAACAAAGACGAAGAAAACATAAACGGCATGGACCCGGCCACCAATAACCGAATCGGCAAATACGACTTGGCTAACTCGTTTTCCAATAAAGGCCGCTCAATCGGAATATGTAATTCAGCTTCGTTGATGATCGTCATCACCACAATGAACACCAACACAACGATGCCCGCAATGATGTACTCCTGTTCCGAAATCGGATGGCGGCGTTGATAAAAACCACTGTTTAAAACATTAGGCAGTGAAAATACCAGCGAAGGAATAATCAACGCCACTGAGCTACCCACCCCTTTGGCCATATTCAAATCAGCCAGCCAGGTGGTAAACATCGCGCCCCCAATCAAAATGATCCAAACCAGCACCAAACCAAAATTAAAACTGAACCCGGGCAGATAGATCGGCTTAATGGCACTGCGCATCACATAAACCATTTCAAAACCTTGAATAAAGGCAAAGAACAACGTGATGAACCGTTGGGCAATCCCGGATTTTCGCAGCGTCCAGCGCTGCACCTGCTCATCAAACAGCATTTGAATGGCCTGCCACACAATCATGCCGGTCATATATGGCCGCATGCCTAAAGATAGAATGGTGGCATTCTGCAACTGACTACCGGTCGCACCGGCAACCAGTTGCAAAAACGGCACTGATTTAAGTTGTTCGCTAGCTGAAGCAATGTCCGTGCCTGGCAATAAAACCAGCTGACCCAAAGCCACGATACCTAAAATTAATGCTGTCCATAATGAGCGGATCAACATGTCGTGCTTATTACTCACTAAAAAATGCCTCCTCAACCACGGGTTCACGGACTGCAAAACGGCAATCACACTGACAACCTGTCTACTCACGGCAATCGTGCTGTCAACTTCCCTTAAGCTTCCGGGAAACCGACTTGAACACTGCCATTGGGATTCTTGTGAATGGTCGATAACATCAGGTTTTTAACCGCACGCTGGGCAAAATCGCCAGTCATGCGGTGAAACGCATCCCGCGCGTCTTTTTGATATTCAAAGAAAGGATTATGTTGCGCCGATGCGCGCGAATTAGCCGTGGATCGCAACTGCTGCAAAGTATCGACCTGCTCGATCCACGCCGTATCAAGTGCCTTAAGCAGTGACACCTTTTCGAAATAATCAAACTGATCCTGCGATGGCAACAATTGGTGTTGGGCCTGTAACTGTTGATCCATTAGCTGACGCAAAAAGGGCTTGACCGTTTTTTTAGTCTGCCGCGGTCGCAATCCCTCGACAGCGGGAATGGTCATGCTATCCGTAATGAGTTGGGCGCTGATGACATTCAAAATAAAGTCCATCATTTGATCTTCATTTAGTTGATGATGATCCGCCAAAAATTCATCGATTGTTCGATTCAACAGTTTGTCAACTGCCGCCTCTAAGTTCTGACTAGCCTGTATTTCGTCACGCGTCCGATAAATTGTCTCCCGTTGAATCCGCATGACTTCGGAAAACTCCAACGTTTGAAAGCGTGAATCCCGTCCTGACCGTTCCGAAGCCGCTTGTGCATGATTAATGAGCCGACGAAACCGATGTCCTGTTAAAGGTTGCGGCAGCTTTTCAGCATGACCGCGGTATTTTCGCCGAAACTTTTTCAGCCAATTCGGGCCATGTTCAAGCAAGATCCGGTCTTCCAGCGAGGCAAAGAACACCGTTTCGCCCGGCGCGCCTTGCCGCCCAGCGCGGCCCCGCAGTTGATTGTCAATCCGAGCATTGTCCATACGCTCGGTGCCAATGACGAGTAAGCCGCCTTTTTCGACCACGCCTTTACCTAAATGAATATCGGTCCCGCGCCCGGCCATCGATGTCGCCACGGTGATCGTTCCCGGTTGGCCAGCTTCTTTGACAATCATGGCTTCTTTTGAAGCACTGCGCGCGTTTAACAAGTTGTGCGGAATGCCGGCTTTTAGCAATACCCGCGAGTATAGATTCGACATGGTCACGGAACCGGTTTCGATCAGCACAGGGCGTTTCTCCGCATAAGCCTGTTTCACCATGTCAACAGAGGCATAAATTTTATGTTCCGTATCGAGGAAAAGACGATCCGGCTTGTCTTGGCGAATATTCGGTTTATGCGTGGGAATAATGACCACGTCCAAATGGTACGACTCACGAAACTCGGCCGCGTCTGTTTTTGCTGTTCCTGTCATGCCACACAAATGGGTAAACATGCGAAACAGATTCTGGTACGTGATTGACGCCATTGAGCGGGTCTGGTCCGAAATCGGCAGGTGCTCTTTAGCCTCGATCGCCTGATGCTGGCCGGCTTCCAGGCGCATCCCCTGCAACTCGCGCCCGTTGGTGATATCCAGCAATTTTACCTCATGATCAACAACCACATAATCGCGATTACGAATGAATAAAAACTGGGCTTTCAAAGCTAACACCAAGTGTCGGTATAAATCCCGCCATTTAGCCGACAACAAATGGTCAACGCCAAAATAAACTTCCAGCAACGCGATGCCGGCCTCAGTAAACCAAACCTTTTTCTTATCGTCACTGAGCACATAGTCACGGTCAGCTTGTAACAATGGGATCACTTCGGCCGCCAACAGGAAATAATTCGACTGAACGCGTGGCGCGCCGGAAATCACCAGCGGCGTTTGGGCCATATCCAGCAAGACCGCATCAATTTCATCAAGTAACGCAAAGCGAAAATGCGTTAAATACTTCGGCTTTTCAGGGCCGGACAGGTTGTCTAATAAATAATCAAAGCCCAGCGTACTGTTGGTGGTGTACACAATGTCGTGCTGATAAATATCATCGACATCCCGATCTTCATCTTCCTGGCCTTCTTTGGAAACGCCGGCCGTTACTGAAACACCGAGCCACCGATAGACGCGGCCCATATCTTCAGCATCACGATTTGCCAAATAAGCATTGGCCGTAATCAAAAAAGTCCCCGGACCCGCCAAGCCGTTGAGGTACATCGGCATCGTCGCCGTCAGCGTCTTACCTTCCCCCGTTTTCATTTCTGCCACATTGCCAAATTGCATAGCGAGTGCGCCTAAGACTTGTTCATAAAAGGGCTCCATCCCCAGCACCCGCCGATCTGCCTCGCGGACAACCGCAAAGGCCGGCACCATAATGCTGGCCAACGATTTTCCGGATTTCAAGGCTTCACGAAAATGCAGGGTCTGCGCCTTCAGTTCCTTATCCGACATCGCGCGATAAATATCCCGTTTTGCGATAACTTGTTTCGCCAGTTTAACATATTTATGTAATGCCAAATGCTCTCTTAGTTTCAAAAAGCAAACTCCTTTTCAGCTAAGCATGTTCTGGCTTTCTAGAACCACCTATTAATATTAGTCATTTTATAATATAATATAGCCTATCATGTCAAAACCAAAAAAACATACGCTGGATCAAGAAATACACGACCGGTTCAAGGCTGAAAAAAAACAGCTGGTTGATCCTCCTGTTAAAAAAGACCCCGGCCAAACTTTACAAAAAGTCATCGCCGTTGTCATTGCCATTATTGCCGTGGCTGGTGTCATTTACCCGCTTATTTCGATCTTTCAATAAGCGGTCCTTTGATGTGCCTTTTGTCATAAAGATACTATAACACTTGGTACATAATTTCTCAGAAAGCGCGTTAATTTGAAACAGATGGAGGTCTAAAGTCTTCATGAGCAAAAACGTCATCGTTTATTGCGTCACAGGGACCCACTTGCAACTTACCGCCGTGTCCATCGCCACGATCCTTGAACACTATCAAGCCAAACGAGACTTACAAATCAATATTGTTTGCAGCGGTGTTCGTCAACCAGACATCGCTTTTATCAAACAATTGCCGGCGATCTATGGCAAACCCATGGTGACGGTCGATTTTTGGTCCATCCCGCAAGAGATTTCCAAAATCAGACCGGATTTCACCATTGGCAGTGGCGTACCGGTGCCGCCGATGGCCATCTGGCGATTGTTTATGCCTAATTACTTCAATGATTACGATCGCATGCTTTACTTAGACAACGACACGATGATCGAAACCGATGTCAGCAATATCTTTGCCCAACTGAATGAGCCCTATGTTCTGGCGGCCGTAAAGGACTTTTTGTTTGCGACCGATGTTGGTTACGGTCCCGCCAACTTTAACGCCAAAGAAGCTTATGGTATCGATTCCATGAGGCATTACTTTAATAATGGCGTCATGTTGATTGATGTGGCGAAATTCAATCGGTTAATTCCGGTAACCCGTTTGCTGCACGTTATCAACACATCGAACTGGTATTTAGCTGATCAGACCATTATTAATATTCTGGCTGCTGGCCACGTTAAATACTTGCCATATCGTTACAATTTCCAACACTCATTGGCATTCTTTGATAATCCCAAGGTTGATTGGGATCCGCAACTTGTCAAAACGGTGACAGATGAGTATCCGCACA
Source organism: Lacticaseibacillus huelsenbergensis (assembly GCF_029726355.1). Lineage (NCBI taxonomy): Bacteria > Bacillati > Bacillota > Bacilli > Lactobacillales > Lactobacillaceae > Lacticaseibacillus > Lacticaseibacillus huelsenbergensis. Next base: position 2,334,278 of record NZ_CP120687.1, on the reverse strand, counting down.
TTCTGATTCGCCATTTTGCCGGTACCGGTCGGCTCACCTGTCCGTACCAACATGTTCGTCTCGCCGATGAATGGGAAGAAGAATTCTTACGCGTCTTGATCAATGTTAAGCGGCTGAGTTTTAATATCAGTCCGATTCATACGATTCAACCAGAAATCAAGTAGCCTTGTTTTTGATTTCCAGCAGCGTAACAGCATATTAACGCGTTCGCCGACTTCTAACCGCGTCGGCTCACGTTCAGGAGGTTTTTCTTTTGGAGCAGCAGGCGGTTGTCTTCTGCGTTACTGGCCCGCATATTCAACTCACGGCCGTGGCCATCACGACATTGTTACAACATTATCATCAACAAACACCCTTAAAAATTTTAGTCGTCTGCGATCATGTCCTCCAGGCAGATATTGATTTGATTCGGTCATTCCCGCAACAATTGAACCGCCCGGCTGCGTCGATTGATTTTTGGGCGCCACCGGCTTGGGCTAAGGATCTGAAGCCTTATCAAATGCGCGGACGTACCGGCTCGACGCCACCGATGGCTTTCTGGCGAATGTTTTTGCCGGCTTACTTTTCGAACTATCAAAAACTGCTTTACTTGGATAATGACATCATTGTCAATACGGATGTTTCCAAGTTGTTCGAACAGTTAGATGACCAGCACACGCTTGCGGCCGTCCCTGACTTTTTATTCGCAGCTTCCAAAGATTATGAGTTGCCGTCCAAGGTTGATACCATGTATTTATATGGCATGGCCGATATGCAGCATTATTTTAATGGCGGGGTCATTGTCATGAACGTGGCGCGTTATAATGCCAGTTATCAACCCGGAGACATCCTTAAGCTCATTCAAACCACGTCATGGAACCTGGCAGATCAGACGCTGATGAATCTCATGTTTCAAGAAAGCACGTTGCTATTGCCTTATCGTTATAATTATCAACATAGCAAAAAATATTTCACCGATCCTTATCACTGGGATCCCGAGCGCATCCAACCAATGCTGGCGGCTTACCCACACATTGCCATTCGTCACTTCGCCGGTGAAGGTCCGGTTTCGGCACCCTACCAGCATGTCGCGCTCCATGACGAGTGGGAAGCAGCTTTTTGGCAGGCCCTGCATCAAGTCAGGCTGCTGGCATCAAAGGCCAGTCAATTATGATATTTCAGCAAAGATTCTGGAGGCTTCTGAATGAGTGAAAATGCCGTTGTTTTCTGCGTCACCCGACTTCATCTTCAATTAACCGCTGTGGCGATCACTTCGATTTTGGAAAATTATCAAAATACCCAACCATTACAGATTCTGGTTGTCTGTGAGGATGTCCAGCAACCGGATATCGACTATATTAAAACCCTGCCCCAAAAGTTTGGTTTACCGCAAGTCACCGTCGACTTTTGGAGTAAACCCAGCGAAGTCGATCAAATATCGCCGGACTTTACAATTGGCGAAGGTGTGCCGGTCCCGCCCATGGCAATTTGGCGGCTGTTTACCCCTAATTATTTTGCCAACTATCAGAAGCTGCTTTACTTAGATAATGACGTGATTGTCAAAACCGATGTCAGCCGTTTGTTTGACTTGTTGGACGAGCACCATGTTCTGGCAGCCGTTCCCGATTTTTTGTTTGCGGCTTCCAAAAACTACTACGAGGATCAGTATCCGGCCGAAGAACTCTACGGCATGAAATCCATGCGGCACTACTTCAATAATGGCATGATGATTATTAACACCGCTCAGTTCAACCAAATGATTCCGGTCGACAAGCTGATTACAACCATCAACACGACCCACTGGCATTTAGCCGACCAGACAATTCTCAATATTCTTCTGGAAGGCCACGTGCAGCTTTTGCCGTGGCGCTTCAATTATCAACACGATCTCACCTACTTACACAATCCCGATTATCACTGGGATCCGCAGTTGGTGCAAAAGATCATTGACGACTATGCGCGGATTGTGATTCGCCACTTTGCCGGCAGCGGATTTTTAGCATTACCTTACGAGCACGTTCAGGTCAGCGATGAATGGGATCTGGAATTTTGGCGTCTGCTTGAAAAAGTCAAAAAAGCTAGTCGGGTAAGCCGTCCCAGTCAAGACTAGTTTCCAGAAAACAAAGAGGTTCAGTCATCAGTAGCCGTTGACGATTGAACCTCTTTGTTTTATTTATTTTGGATTTTGCCATCAACCGGCACCTGAAGATCATCCAAAAATGCCCGCCACTTTGCTACAACATGAGCTTTTGAATAAACCTGCGCCAGTTTCTTAGCCGCCACACTCTGCGCCTGCCACAAGTCCGCATCGGTCAAAACCTGGGTCAGACGGTTGGCCAAAGTTGTCCGATCACTGAGTGGCACTAAGAAGCCATTTTGGCCATCTTTGATTTGCTCGTTGATGCCGTAATGCACATCGTAAGCCACAGCAGGCATGCCGTGAGCCAGGCTTTGCATCAAGGCGAGGTTAAAGCCTTCATAATAACCGGTTAAGGCTAAAACCGTTCCTTGGTCAAACGGTTTACTTAAGTCAGGCACATAGCCCATAAACCGCACATGATCTTGCAGGTGCGCTTCAGCAACCTGTTTTTGCAACTTATGATAATACGATTGGTAGTTGACGTAGCCATAAATTTCCAGTTGAACGTCCGGGACCCGCTGTTGGATTGACCGGACCGCCTCAATGAGTTGATCGAGTTGCTTTTCCGGGTGAATGCGGGCAACGCTGATGATTGTGTGCTTTTTCCGGTGGTTTAGCGGTACAGGCGATTTTTCTAAAAGCGTAGACTCGTTATACGATGGTGGAATGGCCCAGGTTTTGACGCCGGAACGTTGGTGTAAATCAGCTGCTTGGCTTTTGGTGGCGGTCACAAAGCCGATGACGCTTTCCGGATGATCGATTTCCTGCTGGACGCGATCCACGTATGGACTTTTCATCGGATCATTAGGGTCTTGGGTGTGGGCGGAGTGCCGAACCGCAATGACTTTTGGATGCGTGGGAAGGGCAAACAACGGCGCGTCCCCCATTTCCGGCCAGTCAGCAAAGAAATAGGCAGGCTGGCCGATCGCCTGCAAACGCGATAAGAAGGCGGTTATCAGCTCCTGCCGCGTCGTGAAGATACTGAGACCATCATCCGTTTGAAGGGTAGTTTCCTGCAACACACTATGCCCGGCATCGTCTTTTTGGTAGGTGTTTTCATAACCTACCTTGCCATCTGGACGCATCATCTGTTCTGTCGTCAGATAGCCATCTTCATCAAAGATATGCCGCATCGATAAAAACCCACGCACATCATAATAGTCTGTCTGCAGTAATTGATCGCGGTGCCCGAAGAAATCAATTTTATCAATCTGATCGGGTGCAGACGGATACCCTGAGTCCGGCTTAGCTAAAGTCACCGTCACGACCCGATAACGCCCTTTGTAGTAATGCACCTGTCGCGCTTGGCGAACCGGCGTGACTAAATTACCAAAATCAAGATCAGCCAGCGTCCGCCGCGGGCCATGATAAAGAACGGCTTGCTGAAAAAAGTCATTCATATTGATGCAATCTTCCGCCACAATGCCGGCTCTGAAGCGATTCAAATCACTGAACCGATTATAGATGGTGGATATGATTTTAACCGGCACACCCATTTCTTTAAAAAGGCGATAACGTTGGCGAATGGCATAATCAATGCCGGAGAATTCATAACGGATCACATCTGTCATTAAATAAATCATTTATTCTGCTCCCTTGCTGGTTGAATAAATTGATCCTGCCATGCCTGCCACACTTTGTTCTCGCTGAACCGCGCCGCACTCGTATAAGCCCCATCACTCAATTGGCGAAGCAGCTGATCATCCTTGAACAATGCAATCGCCTTTTCTGCCAATGCATGAATATCGCCATTCTTAACGATATAACCACTTTTCCCATCTATAATGATGTCACTGGGGCCATAATTAACATCGTAACTGATCGCGGGAACACCGTGCGACTGCGCCTCTAGCAGCGCTAAACCAAACCCTTCATAGCGGCTGGAAATCAGCATCAATTGCGCGTTGTTATAGACACTGGTTAAATCCGGCGTGTAGGCAACAAACGTAACCGCATCGTGCAAGTGTGCATCATTGACTTGCTTTTGCAACTGATCCATTAATTTTTGATCATTGATGTAGCCATGAATGCTTAACGTTGCATCTGGAACAGCCTGTCTTATCTGAACAAAGGCGCTGATCGTGTCCTCGAGTCGCTTTTGTTCATGAATCCTGGAGACACTGATAATATGATGCGATTGCCGCTTGTCGAAGGGAACGTGTTTTTCTGCCAACGTTTGATCAGTAACAAATCCAGCCGGGACCGTTTTAATCGGAAAGCTTTTAACTCGCTTTGCAATCATCGAAGACTGCTTATGCGTTGAAGTAAACAGCCCCTGGAACCGCGACGCCTCCTTTATTTCTGCGCCAAGCGTCTCACTCAGCGCACCGGTTAATGGGGCATCAGCCGCAGTATGCACGTTATGCCAAAATGAAATCGTATAGACATGTTGCTGCATATGATAGATACCCGGATCCACCGCATACGAACGGTCAGCGATCATCCCTTCCGCATCTTGCTTGACTAACTGATCATAAAAGAACCCTGTCAGCTCGTCATCTGAATCAAAATAATAGGATCGCGCATAATAACGCAACCAGATTCGTTCAGCCTGATCCCCTTTTACGTTCTGGAATTGCTTGACAATGACCGGCACGCCCACGGCATCATAAAACACTTGGCGGTCATGCCCTCCTGAAGCAGCGTAATAAATAGAACTCGACAAAAAGCCCCGGACATCATACAAATCCTTACGTTGCAGTTTGCCATTTGTGCCATAATACTCAACCCGTTCGATCTGGCCCTTTTCATAAAAAGTATAATCCGTGAACGTCCAGACCTGCATCACTTTTTGGCCTTTGCGACGATATATGACGTTCATTCCATTGTCTTCTGCGTCAGCATTCACAACTTTAAAATTCGCGATATTTTCTCGAGGACCATGATAAAATAAGCGACTTTGAAAAAAATCATACAGATTAACAACATCGTCGGGCATTAATGATTCGCGCGTTAAATACAAATACTGATACCGCGCATAAGTGAACGTTGCGATTTTAGCCGGAACATTGTGCTTTTGAAACAGGATCAAGCGCTTCATCTGAGCATTCTCGATGCCTGAGTTATTATAATCAATTGCCGATGTTAAGAAGTAAAACATAAGCAGCTCCTTCTCGTAAAAGCCAATGAAGATTATGCATAAAAATCGAATCTGAACAATTCATTACATCCATAATTTTAGCACAGATATACGTTTTTTTAATTCGTAATGGCTCTGTTTTCAATAAAAAAGCATCCCGTTTGAATGTACAATTTGACTCGTTCATCAAACAAGATGCTTTTTTGGAGAGCGTGAGCCATCCCGCTTAGAAACCGGAGTGTAAGTGGCCTCGGGCGTGATGGCTGGGCTTTGCCATCGCGTCCGAGGTCCTTACACGCAGGTTTCTGGGCTGGCGAACGCGTTATGGTTCAAGTGTCAGAAACGCTTGTCTGATAGGCAATTTTCATGCTCAATCGTCGGAACGCTTGCGTTTCTTTAGGCCGCCAAGGAGCAGTGAGAAGCCTGCCAGCAGCAATCCCCAAATCGAGAGACTTGTAGCCTGCTCATCGCCAGTTTGTGGTAACTGACGGCGAGCATTGCCATTACGAGCATTGCCATTAATAGTCTTATTTCCAGAATGAGTGTTGGTGTCAACCCGATTCTTATCACTATTAGACGTATTGCCAACCCTGTGATCGTTTGGTTCAGGCTTTTTGGCCGTATCACTCGGCTTCGTCACATGATCGCTAGGCTTTTCGTCAGACTCGCCACCACCAGTACCTGGTAACTCGTGCTGACTGGTTTTGCCGTTAAACATTAATTGAGCAGTTGCGTAGGTAACCGCGCCACTTCCGCTATCATGACCGTTGACAAATCTTGTGCCAAACGCAATCTCAACCTTATAACCCGATTGATCCGCCAACTTGGTCAGGATGAATTCGATCGTATTGGCTGGAATGCTATCACTCGCTGTTTGGTTCTGTGCTTTCGTGAATGCAGAAACTAAAACGTACTTGAGTGAAGCTGGATCAAGCGAATGACCGTAAATGTCCGTGATGCTCGTGATCATACTCTTAATGGTGTCTGCAGTGATGGCAGCATCGTTGTTAATGTTAATGTCATGAATCACCACGACCGGACTCCGCAAGTTATCACCGATCAGGTTGTTGCCTGAATTATTGTTGCCTTGGTTATTTGACCCGATATTGCCATTTCCGACATTGTTCGAGCCGACATTATCACTCCCTTGATTATTGTTGCCTTGGTTGCTGTTACCGTTGTTGTTAGAACCGATGTTACCGTTACCGGTATTGTTGTTGCCGTGATTGTTATTACCAGTATTATTGGATCCCACATTACTATGGCCAATGTTTTGGTCACCGAAGTTGTCGGAACCAGCATTGCTGTTGCCGGTGTTGTTGTCACCTGAGTTATTCGAGCCCACGTTGCTGTTACCAGTGTTGTTGTCGCCTGAGTTGTTTAAACCGGCATTACTGTTGCCAGTATTGTTGTCGCCGTAATTGTTCGCGCCAGCATTACTGTTGCCAGTGTTGCTATCGCCGGAATTGTTCGATCCGGTATTATCGTTACCAGTATTGTTGTCACCCGAATTGTTCGAACCGATGTTACTGATACCGGTATTGTTGTCGCCTGAATTATTCGAGCCCTCATTACCATTACCAGTGTTATTGTCACCAGAATTATTCGAGCCAGCATTATTGTTGCCGGTGTTGTTGTCACCGGCGTTGTTTGAACCCGAGTTGCTATTTCCAGTGTTGTTGTCGCCAAAGTTATTCGAACCAGCGTTACTGTTGCCGGTATTGTTGTCACCAGAATTATTCGAGCCCTTATTTCCATTACCAGTGTTGTCGTCTCCGGTATTCTTGTTACCCGAGTTACTGTTCCCGGTATTGTTGTCACCGGTATTGTCCGAACCCGAATTGCTGTTGCCGGTGTTGCCGTCACCAGAATTATTCGAGCCCTTATTAGCATTGCCAGTGTTGCCGTCGCCAGAATTGTTTGATCCCAAATTGCTATTTCCAGTGTTGTTGTCGCCCGAGTTGTTGGAACCAGCATTATTATTCCCAGTATTGTTGTCACCGGTATTGCTGTTGCCAGAGTTGTTGGAGCCAGCGTTACTGTTGCCGGTGTTGTTGTCTCCAGTATTGTTCGAGCCCTTATTACTATTACCAGTGTTATTCGAGCCTGTATTGCTATTTCCGATGTTTCCGTCGCCAGAGTTATTGTTGCCTGAGTTGTTCGAGCCTTTATTACCGTTGCCAGTGTTGCTATCTCCGGAGTTGTTAGAACCAGCGTTGTTATTCCCGGTATTGTTGTCACCGGAATTATTCAGGCCCGAATTGTTGTTGCCGGTGTTGTTATCGCCAGTGTTGTTTGAACCAGCATTGCTATTTCCGGTGTTGTTGTCACCGGAATTATTCGAGCCCTTATTACCATCGCCAGTGTTGGCGTCGCCGGTATTGTTCGAACCTGAGTTACTATTGCCGGTGTTACCATCGCCGGTATTGTTGTTACCAGAATTGTTCGAGCCTTTATTACCGTTGCCAGTGTTGGCGTCCCCAGTATTGTTTGAACCCGAGTTACTATTGCCGGTGTTGTTGTCGCCGGTGTTGTCCGAGCCGGCATTATTGTTACCAGTGTTGCCGTCGCCAAAATTATTGGAACCCGAGTTGTTATTACCGGTGTTTTGATCACCTGAGTTGCTTGAACCTTTATTACCGTTACCGGTGTTGTTGTCGCCAGAATTATTCGAACCCTTATTTCCATTACCAGTGTTGTCGTCTCCGGTATTATTGTCGCCGGAGTTGTTGTTACCCGAATTGCTGTTTCCGGTATTGTTGTCACCGGCATTGTTCAAGCCCGAATTGCTGTTTCCGGTATTGTTGTCACCAGTATTGTTGGAACCCGAGTTACTGTTGCCGGTATTGTTGTCACCAGTATTGTCCGAACCAGAGTTGCTATTACCGGTGTTGTTGTCGCCAGAATTATTCGAGCCCTTATTTCCATTACCACTGTTATCGTCCCCGGTATTGTTGTTGCCCGAGTTGTTGGAACCAGCATTGTTATTCCCAGTATTGTTCGAACCCGTATTGCCGTTGCCGCTGTTGCTGTCACCAGAATTGTTCGAGCCCTTATTACCATTACCAGTGTTATCGTCGCCGGTATTGTTGTCACCCGAGTTGTTTGAACCTGAGTTGCCGTTACCGGTGTTGCTGTCGCCAGTGTTGTTCGAGCCCTTATTGCCATTACCACTGTTGTCGTCCCCGGTATTATTGTTGCCTGAGTTGTTCGAGCCTTTATTACCGTTGCCAGTGTTGCTATCTCCGGAGTTGTTAGAACCAGCGTTGTTATTCCCGGTATTGTTGTCACCGGAATTATTCGAGCCCTCATTTCCATTACCAGTGTTGTCATCCCCGGTATTGTTGTTACCCGAGTTGTTGGAACCAGCATTACTGTTACCGGTATTCTTGTCTCCGGAGTTGTTGTTACCCGAGTTACTATTACCGGTGTTGTTTTCGCCAGTATTATTCGAGCCCTTATTGCCATTACCAGTGTTGCTATCACCAGTATTGTTCGAGCCCTTATTGCCATTACCACTGTTGTCATCGCCGGTATTATTGTTACCCGTGTTGTTCGAACCAGCGTTGTTGTTGCCGCTGTTGCTGTCACCGGAATTATTCGAACCCGTATTACCATTACCAGTGTTGTCGTCCCCGGTATTGCTGTTGCCCGAGTTGTTTGAACCTGAGTTGCTGTTACCGGTGTTGCTGTCTCCAGTGTTGTTCGAGCCCTTATTGCCATTACCACTGTTGTCGTCCCCGGTATTGTTCGAGCCCGAATTGCTGTTACCGATATTGTTGTCGCCAGTGTTGTTTGAACCAGCGTTATTGTTGCCGCTGTTGCTGTCACCGGAATTATTCGAGCCCTTATTACCATTACCAGTGTTATCGTCCCCGGTATTGTTCGAGCCCTTATTGCCATTACCACTGTTGTCGTCCCCGGTATTGTTCGAGCCCGAATTGCTGTTACCGGTGTTGTTGTCGCCAGTGTTGTTTGAACCAGCGTTACTGTTTCCGGTGTTGCTGTCGCCAGTGTTATTCGAACCCTTATTTCCATTACCAGTGTTATCGTCCCCGGTATTATTGTTACCCGAGTTGTTCGAACCAGCGTTGTTGTTGCCGCTGTTGCTGTCACCGGTGTTGTTTGATCCCTTATTACTGTTGCCAGTGTTATTGTCTCCGGTATTGTTGTCTCCAGTATTGTTCGATCCCGAGTTGCTGTTACCGCTGTTGCTGTCGCCAGAGTTATTAGAGCCCTTATTTCCATTGCCAGTGTTGTCGTTGCCGGTATTGTTGTCTCCAGTATTGTTCGAGCCTGAGTTGCTGTTACCGGTGTTTCCGTCGCCAGAGTTATTGTTGCCTGAGTTGTTCGATCCCTTATTACTGTTGCCAGTGTTATTGTCTCCGGAGTTGTTCGAACCCGAATTACTATTACCAGTGTTGTCGTCCCCGGTATTGTTGTTGCCCGAGTTACTGTTGCCAGTGTTGTTGTCTCCGGTATTGTTCGAGCCCGAATTGCTGTTACCACTGTTATCGTCACCAGAATTATTCGAGCCCTTATTTCCATTACCAGTGTTGTCATCCCCGGTATTGTTGTTACCCGAGTTGTTGGAACCAGCATTACTGTTACCGGTATTCTTGTCTCCGGAGTTGTTGTCCCCGGTATTGTTCGAGCCCGAGTTACTGTTACCGGTGTTGTTGTCGCCAGTATTATTCGAGCCCTTATTACCGTTACCAGTGTTGTCGTCGCCTGTATTGTTGTTACCAGAGTTACTGTTGCCCGTGTTATTGTCTCCGGTATTGTTTGAGCCCGAATTGCTGTTACCGGTGTTGTTGTCGCCAGTATTATTCGAACCAGCATTACTGTTACCGGTATTCTTGTCTCCGGTATTGTTGTTACCCGAGTTACTGTTGCCGGTGTTATTGTCACCGGCATTGTCCGAACCCGAATTGCTGTTACCGGTGTTATTGTCACCGGTATTGTTCGAACCAGTATTACCGTTACCAGTGTTGTCGTCTCCGGAGTTGTTCGAACCCGTGTTGCCGCTGCCATGATTATTCGCAGCAGTGTTCGCTGCAGCCGTTGCTTGCGCTTTGCTGTTTGCCTCGGAAGCCAGTGCTGCCTCGCTTGAAGCTAGACTGGCTGCAGTTGATGCCTCGTCGGCAGCGCTACTTGCTGCAGAGTTGTTTCCTTCTATGCTAGCTGAAGTTGCAACTACCGCAGCACTTGAAGCTTGGACCGCGTAACTTGCCGCATTTGATGCTGCTGTGCTTGCAGATTGAGCAGCCGAACTGATAGCAGCATCATCTGGCCAACTAGCTGCAGCCTTGGCTGCTGCATCTGCGGCAATTGATGCATTTTTCGCTGCCGTTTCCGCATCAATAGCTGATTCGGAAGCAATTTTTGCATATTCAGCCGTTGCTCTCTTGGCGTATTCCTCAGCAGTCGCTGCTGCATCGATCGCGTTCTTCTTGGCAACCGCAGCATTGCTGGCAGCTAAAAGCGCTGTAGCTGCCGCAGAAGAAGCTGTCGCCGTTGAACCAGCTACTTCAGCACTTGATGCAAGAGCCGCGGCACTTGAGGCAAGGGTAGCATAACTATTGGCCTCAGAACTTGCTGAAAGGGCAACCGAAGCAGCACTGGCGGCATAACTTGCTGCAGTGGATTGCAGACTGCTGTTTGAGGCGTACGAATTAGCAACCTCGGCATAGGACGATGCAACATTAGCAAAGTCCGTTACCTCTTGAGCACTTGATGAAGCTGCCGCTGCCGCACTTGAAGCAGCTGTTGCATAGATACTGTTAACCGTCAGTTTTGCCGGACCAAGCTTAATTGTCTGGGTTTTTTTATTGGACGTATAACTTACGACCAAATAATAATAAGCACCATCTGTTAACTCAACATTATTCAGCGTCAAGCTATTGCTTGTTGCACCGGAAATGGCACTTCCTGAATCGTTGGCTGAATTAGCTTTATACCATTGATATTTAATATCACCAGAATCCAGCGTCGTCTGCGGGATAAACGTAATATCCGTGCCGACGTTGGCCGTTTGATCGGTAAGGCCATTGCCAATCGTGACTGTCTTAGAATCTGAATGGGTCGACCCATCACTGTTTGTAATCGTAACAGTAATCGTCGTTTGTCCGGTCTTACGAGCCGTTAAATTACCAGTACTATCAATTGTGGCAACAGACTGATCACTACTACTCCAAGTGACAGTCCCTGTAGCGTTGTCCGGGTCCGTTGCGTACGTATACGACCCTTTCTGACCTTCAAGAACATAATCATCACCGTTAACAATCGTTATTCTGTTTGCATGAATGTCATTTTCATAGACATCGACTTGGCCGACGCCGCTGTACCCCGTGTCGTTAAATCCACTAGCTGCCTGAAAAGATGCCTGAAAACGTAGAGATCCAGCATAGTCAGTCGTTTTAAAAGTCAATGTACTTAAAGCATTACGATTAAACCAGCTGTCTTTACCATTAACCACTGCATTCGTTACATGAAAGTCTTTAATATATTGGCTCGCATCCGCAACAGATATCCATTTTCCTTGAACAAACACATACCAAGTGACGGCCCAAGTGGTGTCGAAAGGTCTGAAGCCTATATAGTAACTTGCCGCCAACGTTACCGTTTTACCACCAGTCACTGTGGAGACATTTTGCGGAGATACACCTTTCCCTTGTGCTACGACAATACCAAGTGGAACCCAGGCATCGCTGGAAACCGCTCCTTTGGTCGAAGTGGTATCAAGCGAATAGTTCTTGACCCGTTCGGCCAGTGACGACGCTGTAGCTGCATTGCTTGTGGCCATAGAGGCAAAGGTTGATGCTTGGACCGCAGCAGAACTTGCTGCCGTTGCATAGGAACTCGCCGCAAGCAAATCGTTAGCCGCCACAGCGCTGGATGCCAAACTCAACTGATTCACCGCTTGCGTCGCGGCAATTAACTCTGAGCCGCGATTGAGATCAACTTGTTGGGCAAAACTCGAAGCAGCACTCGCATAAGCATAGGCTAGCGATGTGTTCTTAAGTGCGCTTGCGGAACTCGCGACCGCGGCGACCGAATTAGCTGTTGACTCGGCAGCTGTTGCGGCACTGGTAGCTGCGGTTATCTGGTCGACATAAACCTTAGATTGGTTAGCAAAAATCTTCGCAATACCTTCACTGCGGACGCTAGTAGCTGCTGATGCTTGCTGATACGCTTGGCTCATCGTTGTGTTTGCTGTTAAAGCAGCCAAAGATGCCTTGGTAAAATCACTCCCAGCTGACTTAGCCAATGCTGCTTGGCTTGAGGCATCATTTGCCGAACTAGTCGCCAACGAAAGCGCCTGACTGGCTTGGGAAAGATACGTCTGGGCATTTGAAGTCAGCGCAGGATCAAGCGTTGCGAACGCATTAGCGAGGGCCGCATACTCGGAACTTGCCAGAGAGGCGGCCTGACTAGCCGCTGAAGCAGCAGCACTTGCCTTAGTGGCATAACTAGATGTCAGGTACTCAGCGGTTTTATCGTGTTCAACACTTGACGGATCACCTGCAGCCGCACCCATTGCAGAATTGACTGATTCTTCGGTTTTAGCAGCAGCACTGCTTGTTTCAGCTGCTGCCGAACTGAGAGCAACCGCGGCTGAAGAAGCCAATGCCGCGTATGAAGCAGCAGATGCGTACTGACCACTGCTTTCTGCCGTTGACGCACTCACAGCGGCTTCACTCGTTGCTTTAGCTAGACTATTTGCGGTGGTGGCCGCAGCACTTGCTATAGCAGCATAGGAATTTGCCAGACTGGCGAAATAAGCCGCCGCTTGGCCACTTGTATCAGCGTTGTTTTTCAGATCCGTAATGGCTTGGCTAGCTGATTGCTCCGCAGTGTTCGCGGCTGATGCATAATTGGCAGCTTTGCTATTGGCCGCTTGGGCTTGCTCAGTGTAAGAACCTTTAGGGTCACTAACGAGAATCGTGATGGTGTTAGAGGCAGCACTGAAGGTTTTCGTGAAAACCCCCCACTCACTTCTTGTTCCACTTGCGACTACTTGGAAGAAGTAAGTGCCAGCAAAGTCTGGTTTAAACGCCAGTGAAGCATCTGAATTGCTAATCTTCTGCCAATTCTTACCGTCAGTTGACTCGTACCAATTATAGGTTGGGGTACCTTGAACCTTGTTGTTCGGTCCTAAGTTGCCAATTGTTGTACTTAAATTTGCGGTACCGCCTAACGTTAATGCATTCGTCGACGTTACTAAGGATAACGTCGCTTCCGGGGTATCTGATTTTTCAGCTGACTGCGTTCCGGAAATATCCTTGTTAAACTGTGCCGCCAAACTGGCTGCCTTTTGCGCTGCGGCCGCATAGGAAAGCGCTGCTGCGGCGACACTGCTATTGACGCCAGCTAACGAGTTCGCCACTTGAACGCTAGCAGGTTGAATGGCGGCATTGCTGCTGGCCACGGCCGCTGCGCTGGAAGCTTGGTTGGCTAAGCTCGTTGACTGTCCGGCATAACTAGTTGCCTGAACTGTTTTGGCAGCAGATGCGGTTGATGAAGCAAGGCTTACTGCACTATCCGCAGTGCTGGCAGCAAGGCTTGCGGATGAAGTCGTTTTAGCCCGAAAATCAGCAATCGCCAAAGAGTTGGCCACCTCAGCACTTGAAGAAGCTGCATTGTACTGAGTGATAGCCTGCACATCAGCAGTATCTGCCTGCGTTTTAAACTGGGCTAAAATAGCATCCCCTGCCACAACAGCATCGAAGTTGCCACTAGCGGCTGCCGAACTTGCTGCCTGATATTGTGTGGCTGCAGATGCTGCTGCTTGTGCGGCTGCGGTTGCTGCCTGACTAGCACTAACTGCAGCCGAAGAAGCAGCCAAATAAGCCGCCTTCACATCGTTGTTACCCGCAGCATACTGGGTCGCAGTATAGGCGGATGTCACTTTTTGTGTGGCCGCACTGGCTTGTCCCCTAGCTCTGTCGGCAACTGATGCTGTCGCCGCTGCCGCACTGCTTTGCGCGGCTAAAATACTCGGCATGGCTGCTACAGCTGCATCATGAGCGGCCGTTGAAGCCAGCCCGGCATAGTTGCCAATTAACGAGGCGGCACTTTTTGCATTTGTTGTGGCGGTTGATGCTGCTGCGTTGTTCTTTTGTTCAGCATACATCGATGCCAGCGTTGCATAGTGATTGACGAGCTTCTGGACATCAAGTGCACTGTTATAAGCTTGGGTTGCCTTGGTTGCCGCGGCACTGGCATTGGCATTGCCAGCTGCCCGACTAGCATAACTCTCAGCTATAGCAGCATAGGAAGATACGGTTGCTAACTCAGCGGAAACCGATTTAACTAGTTCCGGATCAACGGTGCTTGGCGCCTCGCTTGAAGTTGCCACCGATGCCGTACTTGTTGGCACAGTTGCCGTTGGCTGAGATGGCGTTGCTGCGGATGATTCAGCTGCCGAGCTAGCGGTTGAACTTGTATTTTGACTGGCCGCCGATACGGTAGCGTCCTTTGTATTTGGTGCGGCGACCTGACTGCTGGTGGCAACGCTGTCATCAGCCAAAACCTGCTGCGACTGACTCACTTGTGCACTGCCAAACCCCAAAGCAAGAACGAACATGGAAGCAAAAACCCAATGCTTCCCATCTTTATACATCTTAAAATTCGTTTCTTTTACATTTTTATTTCGCTTTAAATTAATGAAAGCCATGTGCTAATTCCCCCCTAACGCCTTGGACGTCAGCGATGCCGAACGATCAGAACCCACCGTTTCCCGGATGTCTTTCATCGCCTTTTGCCAAGCCGTTTCGGCATTTGCCTGCGAGAAATCTCCTCGTTTTTCCAATGCGGCAGTGTGCATTTGTTCCCATAGTTTCCGATCCGACAAAATCTTTGTCACTTTTGCTGCCATATCCGTTATGGCGCCGTTTTTAGCAAGATAGCCATTGACGCCATCCGCAACTAATGCGCTTGCACCATAGGGAGTATCGTAAGCAACGATTGGAACACCGTAACTCATTGCCTCTAGCAAGTTCATCCCAAAGCCCTCATTTCGGGAAGTCTGCAAGATGACGCTTCCTTTTTCATAGACGCTTGCTAACTGATCGCCAGTGACATAATCAGCAAAGGCCACCTGCTCGCGTACGCCTTCTTTTTTTGCTAAGTCCTTGAGCTTCTCGAGATAGTCTTGATCAATCGCATAACCCCGAAACTCAAGCTTGGCATCGGGAAGCGTTTCGTGAACTTTGGCTAAAACGCGGATCGCCTGATCAGGACGTTTTTCTGGCGAGAGTCGTCCTACAAACAAAATCAGATGCGGATCGCGTTTTGCTTCGTTGATTGGTTTTAGGCCGCGCGGAACATAGGTATCTGGCGCAACGATCACTGGCAGATCCGGCAAACGTGCGCGCAAATCTTTTTGTTCCGCCACAGTGGCAACGATGAGCCCGTCAAAATCTGCGCGGTGCTCTTCAAGTAACGGTTGATAAGCCGGCAGCCAGTCAGCACGTTTGCCCGACCGCCGCAACGGCACGTCATGCAGGTATGCCCACTTACTACCAGCTTGTTGGACACTTGCCACGACATAGTCCAAATCGCGCCGATCAGAAATCAACAGGCTATGCGGATGCGCAGCCGTCAGTTCATTCAGGAAAAATAAAAACAGTTGGTCTTCGAGATTAAACCGAAAGTTACGCCCTTTATAATCCAAAAGTTTCCACATCGTTGGCTGAACGTTGCCCTCGATATTCATATGCGTTACTTCGAGAACCGTTTTACCTGCCAGATTTAAAAATTTCTGGACAGCAAGCTGGCCATCCGGATGGAAATAGTCGACTGACGACTTGAAGCCGCGCCAATCAAAGTTTTCCCTAACCGCTGGATTGTTAAAGCGATCCAAATACGTGATGCTATGAACCAAGCCGACAGTCCCCGGCATGACTTGAATCTTGGCAATTTCCCGACCAGCCTCGTTAATCATCGTTTCGTTTGGGCCATGTGCAATCAAATGATATTCATCCAGAGGAATCTGCGACAGAAGGCGTAAATTTTGTTCGCGCCGCTGCACATCCACTGTTCCTTGGAAAAAATCGTACATATTGAGCACATCTTCTGCTTGTAGCCCTAAATCAAGGCGATTATGGGCTAACAACGGATTGTAGTTGCGTGTCACATACTGCGCGCGAAGGCCCATATCTTTGAAAAGGTGAACCCGTTGCGCTTGGGAAAACTCGGTACCGGAGTTCATGACGAAAATATCGTTGCCGATAAAATAATTCATGCTTTTTTCCTCATTGGTTGTGTACTAATGCTGGCATGGCCTGCAACTTGCTAGGCCATTGTGACTGAGCATCCTTTAGCAGCGCTTGCCAAGCTTGCCATACATTGGTTTCTGAATACCGCTTTGCCGAATCATAAGCACCTGTCGAATATTGTTGTGCCAGTTCCGGATCGCGCAGTACATCAAGTATGGCGGCTGCCAACGCCTTGTAATCGCCATTAGCCACAATTCGACCGTTAATTCCGTCTTCAATAATTTCATTGGGTCCATAGTTAACATCGTACGTGAACCCGATCAACCCGTGTGAAATGGCCTCCATGATACCTAAGTTAAATCCTTCCATCCGCGACGTGAGGCCATACATCATGGCGTGATTTTCAACTTCTGCAACATCAGTGGTGTAACCTTTAAACTTCACAACCTCTTCCAGGTGGTCCTCCTTGATCACCGCTTCAATCGCTCGCCGCGCCTTGAAGTTTTCTGAAGGATCCGCATACCCGTATAAATCTAAGCTGACAGCAGGTATCGCGCGATGCACAATACCAATAGCCCGCACCAGATCATCAAGTCGCTTTTCCCAAGCGATACGGGCAAAAACGACCATTTTGCCAAACTGCCGCTTTGCTACAGGAATTCGTGGTTCGGCTAGCTGTCGATCAGGAATAATGCCCACAGGAATGGTAAACAGTTTTGTCTGCGGCGAAAACCGTGCCTCGACGTCTCGAGTTTGCCGGTGAGTCGCTGAAACCACGGCATCGTAACCGTTCATGGCGTGCATGCCAAACTCATAAAAGTTGTTCAAAATAGCATTCATCGGATCTTGTGAGTCGCTAGCATGTGAGTTGTGCAAATAAAAAACTGTATAAGCTGGCCTTTTCAAATGGAGCAAGCCCCAATCCCCTAAATGTGAGCGATCAAGCACAAAAATATTCGGTGTCGTTTCTGACCAAAAAGTCTCGTTAAGTAAATCAAAAAAATGTTTGGTCAGACGCTCAATCGTATCAAATTGACGAACAGTTCCATCCCGATCAATCAATCGCCAGCCTGACTTTTGGCGCTTGCCAACCGCGTCATCCTTATTAAAAGTTTCCAAGACCGTCTTCCCGGCAGGCGTTTGCCAAGTTTCCGTGCCGATTTTGTTGTCTGGTGTATACCATTGGCTTAGTGATACAAAACCGCGACTGTCATAGTGATCGACCCGAAAAAGATTGTTGAAACCGTCAAAGAGTTCAACCGACTGAACTGTCCTATTGTTATTCAAATTAACCCGTGCAACCAGCTGCTCGCGTGCCGTGAAGACCAGATCCCGCCTCTCCTCATGTTGCACGTGTGTATTCATGACCCCAAAATCAAGCTCTGACGTAACAATCTTTTTGGAAGGGACATCCAACGCTTCCTGAAAATAGTCAAACATGCCAATCAGCTGTCGATCCGCAATCCCAGCCTCTTTGGCATGAACGTGGAGTTGTGGATCCCAGTCACGAATCACGATACGCGACTCAACGTGATGGGCATTAAAGAGTCTAAAGCGAGCCAGTTCCGCATGTTCAATTCCCGACTTTTGTTTGGGCATTGATGCGTTTATGAAGAAATTCATACTTGTAAAATCCTCCTGCAACGCTTCCACTGGATTAGACGGCCATTAACGAACACAAATTTCAGTGACTTCCGGTACCATCTCCCTCCTCGATGTTTGGATTAACCAAACTTATGTTATATTATATCTGACAGTTTTAATTTTTAACAGTTATTACCTCGGTTTATTTTTTAAGTCAATTTTCAGTTTAATCATTTATAAGTTCCGTCATTTCAACGTTTTCAATAACTTATAGTTAAATTAAAAAGGGCAACTGAAAATGCTTGCAAGAATGATTTGACACAAGCCGTATTCATAATTCAAAAGTTATTTAATATACCCAATCAGCTTATTAACCGGTTTTGTATCCACTATGACTTAACACCAATGGCAGCTGGAATCGCCCACAAAAAAAGCTTCATTTCAGCCACTTGTTCCTGACTGAAATGAAGCTAATATAGAAAACTAAATTTAAGCTGCCGCTGACATAACCATGAGGAAGGACACTTCATCGTAAGACGAATAGCCTTGCCTTGTCCCTTTTGCTCCTCATGTGTCATCGACATTCATTTACATCAAATTACTTTTTATTTGCCGGTTTGCCAACAGATTTGCCTGACTGCAATTTCGCGGCTAAATCAAGAATATAAGCCCGCAGCTCATCCTTAACTTCTGGATGGGTTAAGCCATATTCGATATTGGTTTTGACATAACCGAATTTGTTGCCGACATCATATCGATCGCCGGTAAACTCATGGGCGAAGACCCGTTGCGTTTGATTCAGTGTGTCAATGGCATCGGTCAGCTGGATTTCGTTTCCTTTACCCGGCTTTTGGTTTTCAAGAATGTCGAAAATCTCCGGTGTCAATAAGTAACGGCCGATAATTGCCAAGTCGCTTGGTGCATCAGCGACTGCTGGCTTTTCAACGAACTTCTTCACGTTGAAGAGGCCTTTGGAGACTTCTTTTTCAGGATCAATGACGCCGTAAGCCGATACCTCATCATGTGGAACTTTCTTAACGGCAAGAATCGAGGCATGGGTCTTATCGTACTCATTGATGAGTTGTTTGGTTAACGGAACCTTGTCGTTCATCAAATCATCGCCAAGCATCACAACGAATGGCTCGTCGCCTACAAACGACTTAGCTAACCGAACGGCATCCCCAAGGCCACGCGGATATGGCTGGCGCACGAAGAACAAGTTAACCCCGATATCGGTGGTTGAATGAACAAGCTGCAACAAGGCATCTTTATGTTTTTCTTTTAGATTTTGTTCCAATTCAGGAGCAGAATCGAAGTGATCCTCGATGGAACGTTTTTGTTTACCCTCAACAATCAGAATATCTTCAATACCACTGGCTTTAGCTTCTTCAACGATGAATTGAATCGTCGGTTTGTCAACAATTGGCAACATTTCCTTAGCTAAAGCTTTTGTTGCCGGCAAAAAACGGGTCCCAAGCCCGGCTGCCGGAATGACTGCTTTACGAACTTTCACACGCATACAAGTCCCTTCTCTACTAATTTAACTACCTACTCTACTATACTAGAAACCGCTTGCGAAGAGTACACGATTCCGCTAATTCTAAGAAAGAATTCATGACTTCATCGCAAAAAAATAAAAAAATCTCGGTTATTGTCAAAATGACCGGGATTTTTGTTAATCATTAATTTCATGGACTTTGAACTTCAGCGGTTCAATATGGTGCTTTCGCCAAGCCGCCAGCAACGGCTGAATGGCCTGATGGGAATCAATCAAAACGATTCCACAGTCACCACCGCCTGCTCCTGAAGATTTAGCCGCACCACCTGCTTCTTCAGCCAGCGTCACTAATTGCCGCAAAGCCGGCGTTTGAATCGCAACCCCCGAAAAGTGTGCCAACTCGTCCAACAACTCACGGTTACGGCGAATGCCAGCCTGAATATGACTGAGCGAATGTTCCCTAAAGCCGGTAATGAGTTTCTCAAGTGTCTCGCGACTTGCCGTCAAAAACTGTTGATAAAGTTGTGGCTTTTTGGCTTTAGCCAAGGTGATTTTATCGACTAATTGTGATGTCGATGCTGGCGAACCGGTCCAGCCAACCAGTAGTTGCATATCTGCTGGCGCCGTTAACAACTCAATCGACAAGTCCGGCCAGTCAGCGTTGATCAAATCTGCCAGTGACATCTGATTTCTGGCAGCCGCCAACCATGCTTTGTCAAACGAGCGGTAAGCGATCCACCCGCCGTAAACCGACGCAGCAATGTCACCTAAAGAGCCATTACCCTGAACATCGAGGTGGGCAATGGCCGCAAGCTTATAAATCTGGTCTTTGGACATCTTCAAATCATAAAACTTGGCGAGCGCTTTGATCGTTGCAACCGTTACCGCCGCGGAACTCCCCAAACCATACTTCTTTCCGTCTTTGGCATCCAGTTGCGAATCAATATAAAGCTTGTATAAAGCAAGCGGTTTATTTAATTCACGCGCATACTGCTCTGTTAATTTAATCGCCGAGAGAATGTAATGAAATGGATTATCCCGGTTATCAAAAACCATTTCGTCGCCTTGGCGTTGCCAGTATAACGAGTTTTCTTGATACTGTTCAGACACGATACTGCCGAAATGCTTCGCGGCTTCGACCGTCACAGTGACAAATTGATCCAATGCCACAATGATTGCCGGGAAGCCGGTTTCGACCACCGCGTATTCACCGGCAACATAAAGTTTGCCTGGCGCCTGCGCTGTTATCACACAATCAGAACCCTTCAATTTTCATTAATCAAGGACCCCAGAAGGAATCCGACTGTAAGTATAGCCGACCTTAAGTGACAAAAATGTTAGTCAGCAAAAACCTTACCCTTTTTAAAGAAATACCTTAATTATTTTAGCAGACATTAGACTTTCTGCAAGAGCGGGAGCAGGAGCACTTAGAAATGGAGAAATAAGCCGCTTATCATTTTTGCTGTCCAGGATCCAAAAACGCTAACTGTTTCTCCTTAATCTCGGCAAACGTCTGCCACCACATTCTTTCCCAACGCGTGGTTGGCGTAAATTTATCCCACGGCATGGGAAAATAGCCATTCGAGGCAAAATGAATGATCCCCGGCCGGTCCAACTGGCTTCTTATTTCATTGACCCGTTGCGGTGCCAAATGTTCATACTTATTCAGTAACCGATCATCGTATTGCAGATTAAACCGCCACGGCAACAGATGAATGTGCTGATAAAAGACAATGTTGATAATATTTTGGTCACCATACGGGTAATTACGCCGATTGATAGCGGCCATCATCTTGTCAAACGGCGCAAAAGCCCGATAAGCGCGGGCATTAGCCACAAATACTCCCGCATTGATGTATTGGTCCGTACTAGGCAGGAAAAATTCCTTTGCCCGATTATGATTCGGGTGTGTGGCATCTTCGTAATCTAAAACCCCACCAAGGATGTCCTCCGGTGTTAGCTGATCAAACAGTTCATTTACATCGGTTGTGACCAGCACATCATTGTCCAAATAAGCCAACTGATCATACGCCTGGAAATAATAAGGCAGCAACAGCCGCCAAAGGACCATTTTCGGCAATTTTGTGCCTGTTTCAAAATGATCCGAGACTTTTTCCATCATATCGTAAGGCGGCGTCCAAAAGTCAATCGATACTTGTTCTTTGCCAAACAACTGGGGCATCTGGCGAATGAAGTCGATATCTTCTTGATACCCACCCTCCATTATCACCAGTATTTTCATCGGATTGGCTGATTTATAGTGCTTGATTAAAGATGTTATCGCCGTAGCTGTCAGCATAATATGTAAACCTTTTACACAAAAGACGACTGCTCGATTTATCATTCTATCTCCTCTGATAATTGTCATGTCACAGATTGCAAACCTTCAGTGCTGCTGTACGTTAAAATTTTCCCTCACCGCGTTGTCAAATCATCCTCCTTAGCAATTTATATCAGTGTAAGGCAAAACAACCGCCTTACAAACCAAGCCACTGTTAAACGACATCGGCCGAGTCGTTAACAAACCAGTCATTCACTATAAGGAGGAATCACCATGAGCCGCAATATCACGAGCCAAACGATTGTTTATACCCTGACCGACCCGGAGAACGAAGCATTCAAGCAGGTACGGCGGATGAACAACGTTGACCCTAATGCCAAAGACGAAGAATTGCTGGCAATCGGTCAAGCGTTTGCGAAGCTTTATCCAAACGCAACACTGACCAGCACCGTCTTGCAACAACAAGCTGCTGTCGTCGCCTAAGTTAACCGGAGGGATTATTAATGAAAACACTGATTTTTAGTTTCAAGTCCGAAGCTGGTAAAGCCACAAGCATTCGGATCAACAAATACGACGCTGAGATCACGGCCGACCAGGCGCAGCAATTCGCCGACGCCGTTGCCCAGGCACAGGCTTTCAAAAAGGAAGGCATGAATCTGTATGCCACACCGGTCAGTGCTAAAGTGACCGAAACCAACAGCACCGACCTCTTCACCACCGAAAAAAAGCCCGCGTAAAGTAAAGGGTCAAAACTGACCTTCCCCAACACGGCACCCCATTTTCCATGATAATCGATATGAAGCAGCCATTGCCTTCTTTTGAGGGCGATGGCTGCTTTTTTGGTGAGCGTGAGCCGGTGCGGTTAGGAGCCGGAGTGTAAGCGGCCTTGGGTGTGATGGCGCGTCCTTTGCCATTGCGACCAAAGTCCTTACACGCAGGCTCCTGCGCCGGGAAACGCATTATGGTGAGCGCGTTATAGAAAGCGGAAATTCGATTTCACATTTGCCAACAAAACAACAAATTCTCCCACAACATGAACGACCTATCACGACTCCTTCTTAGCCTCATCGCTTTCACGACCGGCCAACTTATTCAAGTCATCAAATGTTGGTAATCCCAGCAAATGCGACCAGGCGCGCAACTTACCTAAAAGGCTTGCTTTCCCCGGCTTGTCTGCCGCCAATGCATTGGCATCCCCGGCCGAAATAATGCCTTGAAATTCGCGGGCATACTGCGCTAAAACCATTCCTAACTGCTGCGCGTAGCCCCAGTTAGCCACTAACTGCCGCGGCGACATTTTCGATAACACAAACAAACTCAACGCCGCATACCGGCGTACTGCCAACGAAGTCAGTTCCGGTTTTTTCCGCGCAAGCGTCAGGAAAACGGCACCCAGTTGGTGAATGGCTTCCAGATCGCGCTTTTGAAATTTAGCATGAACGCTACTGGTCGCGTTAAATCGGTAGTAATATCGCGGTTGATCGACAAAATGAATTTGATCAATGCGTGGCAAGAGTTGGCCGATGAAATAAGCATCTTCAAGTAAATTAAAGTTGGCAACCGGCACTGGCTCCTTGAACAAATCGGCGCGAAACATTTTATTCCATAAATAGCCACGCAGATCATGGTCCTCAAGCCAATACCGATACTTGTCATCACCTTCGATTGTAAATACAGGCGCGTGAAACGACCGGGCTTTAATTTTAGTGCCGCCAATATAGTTATAGTAATTGACCACCGTCATATCGACCCGCGGCGTTTGCATCCCTTCTGCCATAGTTGATAACCACTGGGGGTGAACCAGATCATCGCTGTCCATGAAAGCGAGGAACGAGCCCTTGGCGTGTTCAATGCCAACCTGCCGCGCGCGGGCCTGGCCACCATTTTTAACCCGAACAACATGAATTCGCGCATTCTGGCGGGCATAGGCTGCTAAAATAATCTTACTGGTATCCACTGACCCGTCGTCCACGCAAATGATCTCAAAATTCGAATAATCCTGCGCCAGCAAACTATCCAGTGCCTGAGCCAGATACTTTTCGGCATTATAGACCGGCATGATGACCGAGATCAATGCTTCCTGAGCTGCCATATCGTCCCTCTTTTCTCTTGTACTTGCAATGTCTATTATCCGCCAGCACGGTATCTAAAAGCGATATACTTGGCCAAATAAAACAACAAAAGCAGGAAACAAATGGCTGCTTCCTGCTTACAGGTTCCGTGATGGCTGGTTCTGATTAACCGTTCGTCATGCCTTGGTCTGGCTAACGGCGAATCCCATTATTCCGGAAGCGTCTTGAGATCGTCTTCGGTCAACTGATACTTGGCGTCAATCGGATCACCTTGTGAGGTCAGAATCTTCGGACCGTTATCCGTAATCACAAGGGTATGCTCGTACTGGGCACATTTACTGCCATCAGCCGTAACATAGTATTCCCATGTATCGCCTGGCACCTGTTTGCCCTTAATCTTCCAGGTACCTTCCGTGATCATCGGTTCGATCGTAATGGTCATGCCTGCCTTGAGCCGCAAGCCGTGACCAGGAACGCCATAATGCGGCACATTCGGACTTTCATGCATCGTCGGCTGAATGCCATGACCCACAAGCTCACGAACATCCCCATAACCGTTGTCGTCTTCTGTATAGGTCTGAATCGCCGCGCCAATATCACCGATTCGATTACCGACGACCGCTTCATCAATCCCCAGATATAATGACTTCTTGGTCACATCCATCAGCTTCTGGTCAGCTTCCGAGACCTTACCGACACCATATGTCCAGCAGGAATCGCTAAAATAGCCATGCCAACTGATCACTGTATCGACACTCACAACATCGCCGTCTTTTAATTTCAATCCCTTACGCGGAACGGCATGAGCAACTTCATCATTAATGCTGACGCAGGTCACATACTTGTAGCCTTCAAAACCAACTTGTTCTGCTTTAGCGCCATGAGACTCAAAAAACTCTTTGGCGAACTTTTCGATTTCCCAGCTTGAGATTCCCGGTTTAATAATATCGCGCAAGCCAACATGCATCGCTGCTAAAATAGCGCCTGACTTGGCCATACCTTTTATTTCACGTGCTGATTTGATGGTAATCAAACTTCTTGCCTGCTTTCCAATACGATTTTAACTCGCAATTAGTGTAGCATTAATTGGAAAAGAGCGCGAGTGCAGCCATTGTGATGAATGAATCGCCCAGAAGCTGTCACCCTATGCTATAATCAGGCGAATGAACAAGCACAACAGCCTCGCCGTCATCGGAAAATCGAGAGCTGTTTTTTAGGAGGATGACTAGAATAATGGCAAGCGCGAGAATTGTATATGCCAGCCTAACCGGTAACAATGAAGACATCGCCAGTATTGTTGAAGAGGCTTTTGAAGATTTGAATGTCGATGTCACGACCACGGAAGTCTCACAAGCCTTGGCTAGCGATTTTGAAGATGTTGATATTTGTGTGACGGCAACTTACACCTATTCGGATGTTGGTGACGGCGAGTTACCGGATGAAGCAGTTGATTTTTATGAAGAGCTTCAGGATCTCGACCTGACTGGTAAAGTGTATGGCTGTTGCGGCAGCGGCGACCGGTTCTATGACGACTTCGCCACGTCTGTCGATGATTTCGACAAGGCGTTCGCCAAAACCGGCGCAACCAAGGGAGCCGAGAATGTTAAAATCGATCTTTCTCCTGAAGAAGAAGACATCAAGCATCTGGAAGCCTTCACCAAACAGTTAGTCGAAAAATTCAAATCTATGCAATAAAATAAACTGAACCCAAAAGGCTCGCGCAGATTGTCGCGCGAGCCTTTTATTGTGCCGCTGAAGGCAAATTGAATTCATTATGATTTCTCTTTTGGCCGCGGCGTTTTCACCCGCCGCTTCACAAAGTCGTGGACTTTTCCCTTACTGCGATGAAGCCGACCGATGAAATACTCTGCCGTCAGCGCATTGATCACCGCACCCCACAATAAAACCAATGACGAAAAATTCAGCCACAACATAATGGCAATGAACGTACCGATAGTGCCATACGACAGGTAACGGGTGCCGAAATAATGCATATACAACGAAAAGGCTTGGGCAATCAGAAGCCAGCCAATCACTGTGAATGCAGTGCCTGGCAGCACCGTCCATATCTTGATTTTGACATTCGGTAAAAAATAATCAAGAAACATAATGATGATGAATAATGCCGTAACCGTCACCGGCCAACGTAAGGTATTAAATGTTTTTAGCCAATCATCGTTCAAGCGTAGCAAAGGAATCAACCACTCGAGAAATTGGCGGCCAAATGCAAAAGCAATTAAAATCGTGCCCATCACAATAATCAGCATAAAAGTCATCAGCATCGACAACAACCGTTGAATAATGAAATTCTGCGTGGCATCTACGCCATAAACCTGATTAAAGCCCATCTTCAGGCCATTCACACCTAGGCTAGCAGCCCACAATGTGGCGACAGCACCGATTCCCAATAACCCGCCACTACTTGTGTTTAATAAATTGGCAATCACCGGATCGAGCCACTTCATCACATTCGAAGGCACCGCCTGTGTCAAATAAGTTGCTAAACTACTGTAAGTCAGCCCCAGGTATGGCAAGGCGTTGGCAACAAATAAGATCAAAGGAAAGAGCGATAATAACGCATAGTAGGCGATAGCCGCCGCGCTTTGGCCGATGTTGGATTCAGCCACACGATTCATTGCCAAGCGGACAAAGACCCAAAACTTGGTCCGGCGCGGCAACTTCATCTCTGCTAACGCCATCTGGCCTGAACGAATCATGTCCTGTTGTTCCGCTGAAAGCAACGGTCGCTTTTGGCGATGCTTTTTCCGTGCCATGCTTTACCCTCCCTCCTACTAACGATTAAAGCTCTCTTTAATTTTGCCAGAGTCAATCCAGTAAAAACAAGCAAAACTTATTTTGATTCATCAATCAATCGAATAATAACGGCACTCGAAATGGTGCATTGCCGTTTATGCCAGAAGATGTGAGTCAACTGCGCGCAGAAAAGCGGCATAATCGGCTTTAACCTGGTTCACATACCACTTACTCCACCGCTGAACCGCACTGTCGAAATGCTTGTCCAAATAACCAGTGACGACTGCTGCTTGGGGTGTTTGGGCGTGTGCCATGGCCAAAAGATACGCCGTCATCTGGGTATAATACTGAAATTCAGTAAAGCTAAGTTCCTCCAGATCCACCGAACCTTTCATATCTCGAAACTGGCGGACGTAAAAACTTTTATCGCCGACGTTAAACCAACCTAAAAAGGGATCAGAGGCTTTTTGAAGTATCATCTGCGCGGCAATGATTCGCTGTCCTTGGCTAACTTCCTGCTGCAACGTGATGCGTTCGGTGTGCGGTAATAATTCTGGCCGTGGCGGTAATGCTTCCTTGACCTGCAGGACTAAATGACTGCCGCCTAAGCCGCTGAGCAAAACTAAGTAGCAGTTCGTCCCGAAACTACCAATACCAACGCTGTGGTGAATAATATCCGTAATTCGATACTGGCTTAACAAAACCAGAATATCCGAACGCGCGGTCTTGCGATACTGGGTAAACCCATCATAAATCGCCTGGTAAGTTGCTTGGTCAAGCCGCACGGAACTCGGCGGATCGTCTTTGAACCGCATGTGGCCATCATCAGTTGTCAGGGTATATTTTTTAACGACAGAATCATTATTGCGTTTTGTCGCTTTCTTAACGAATTTCGCCAACAATTGCGAGTCTTCTGCGCCGGGAATTTCCTGCATAAGATGATTGACCTCAGTGGATTGATAGAAGCGATCCAAAGCACCAAGCTTGAAGAGATCCCGTAAGGTTTTGCGATAAATGCTGGCATCGGTTTGCACCAGCTCATCTAACTTATCTGCCGCAAACCCCTGCTGATCACCAAGCAGATAAACACTGGTTAGTAGACGTTTGATATCAAATTCGAAGCTATTAATCTGAGCTTCGTCAAAGTCATTGAGGTCGAAAAGTAAATTTCGTTCCGGCGAGGCGTAAAAGCCGAAGTTTTGTAAGTGCGCATCGCCATCGATTAACAGATTGATCCCCGATTTCTCACCTTGGCGCAAATCATACGCCATCAGTTCGGCAGTGCCACGGAAAAAGGCCGCCTGCGATGCACCCATTCGCTGGTGACGCATTGGCAATAGCGATTCCGTCAAATTCTGTTCCACACTATTAATAAACTGAACCGGATCACGATCAATTTTACTAACGGCAGCGAGGCTCTCAATCGGGGCGGTCTCTCGAATCTTTTTCCCCGTCTCCTTCAAATCATCAATCGTATACTTAGCTGCGACTCGCTCGCGTAATAATTCTTTAAGGTCGGATGAACTTCCCATAACTGACTCCTTCTTGGTTTTAGGTGCTGTCCGTTTCATTTTGTTAGGATAACACTTGGTAAGTCAAAAATAGCGCATTGTTGAGCGGTTTTCCAGTACTGTGAGCGCTGGAGCAACAAAAAACCTGCTTGCACGCGACCTTACACCGGTCAATTGGCAAGCAGGTTTTATTCACATTAGTTTTATCGACAACAAGGCGCACGGCAAAACGATGTTCCCCAGTTTATCGTTTAATAGCCTTGTGCGATTTGAGCTTTTTCAAACCATGAGATTCGCGGGTCGTCTGAAAACCGGCCATTGACAATAAAGTCTTGCGTTACGGCGGTTAAAATGTCGACCATCTGATCGCGGGTGATATCGATGAAGCCAGGTGCCATTAAATTAGCAATCCCTGTTGCGACAATCCATACCCCGCAAATCGTGTTACGCAATTGCGCTTCGCTTAAGTTCTTAGCAGGTTCATAAGCATCAAAGACGCGCATGGCCGTGCTCATCGCATATTCGCGCATCTCGTCAACCCCAAAATGATCTTCAACAAAAACCGCGCGGTAAAGCGGACGATTCTCTAATGCAAAGTAAATATAAGCTAACCCCAAGTCAACAACCGGATCATTCGTATAATGCTTAGCCATCTTCAATGCCAACAGTTCTTTGATACGATCCATGACCGCTTGCTTTAATTCAGCCATATTCTTGAATTCTAAATAAATCGGCTGGGTCGAGCAATTCATTTTCTTCGCAATATTCCGTGCGGTAAAACTCTTAAAGCCTTGTTCCACAACCAGGTCATATGCTGCGTTGAGAATCTGATCATGCGTGATAGTTTTCTTTCGTGCCATATTGTTCCCCTTACTTTCTTTAAAAGTTATTTAAAACTAACTTGCACACAACTAAATTTTAGACACTTGGGGCAACATCTCCACTCCAAAAGATATGCCCCGTGCCTTGCTGTTATTTTACCAGAGATGAAAGCAGAAAGGAACCGAATTCATAAAGAAATTTCAGTTTTTCTTAATTTATTTTGACATTTTTTGATGCTAATTCGAGGCATCTTACGCCAGTCAGCGGTTTGACTATGGTAAACTGTTGCCAAACTACTTGGAGGAACCCCATTATGCCATTAGCCAACTTTAACGAAAAGCTTAAACAATATGCCGATCTGGCGGTAGACATCGGTGTTGCCGTCAAACCCGGCGATACCGTCTACCTGCAGATTGCCGTGGATCAGGCCCAGCTTGCCCGCCTGATTGTTGCCGCCGCTTATCAACGTGGTGCGGCGGAAGTTCAGGTTCAGTGGTCTGACGATACACTCAAACGTCTGGACATGGCACATATGGCCGAGGACCGCCTTTTTAATATTCCGCCTTTTGTTAAAGGCCAATTTGATTACTGGGTCGATCACCAAGCAAAACGGATCACCGTCATCTCGAGTGATCCGGACAATTTGGCCGCCATTGATCCGACAAGAATTGCCAAATATCAGAAAGCTTTCACGAAAGCCTACCAACGCCTGATGAACGCCATCAGCTCAATGAGCATTAGCTGGACGATTATCGGTGCCGCTAGTCCGGCATGGGCGCAGAAAGTCTTCCCTGACGCCAAAACGCCGCAAGAAGCAACTGACCGGTTGTGGGAAGCGATTTTCAAAACTACCCGCATTGACCAGCCTGATCCAGAAGCCGCTTGGAAAGCGCACGATCAGAAATTGAGCGCAAAGGCGAAATGGCTGACCGCTGAGCAATTTGATCAACTGCATTACATGGCGCCGGGGACGGATTTGGTCGTTGGATTGCCGAAGAATCACATTTGGAAGGGCGGTGGCGCCTTCAATCCGCGTGGCGAAGAATTCATGGCCAACATGCCAACGGAAGAAGTCTTCACGGCTCCGGATTTCCGGCGAATCGACGGCACGGTTGTTTCGACCAAGCCCCTTAGCTACAGCGGCCAGATCCTGGAAGGCATGCAATTTACGTTTAAAAACGGACAAGTCGTGAAGGCCCATGCCGATCGTGGGAATGATGTCTTGCAAAACCTGCTCAAAACGCCTGGCGCCCGTTCACTAGGCGAAGTATCGCTGGTTCCGGATCCATCCCCCATCTCCCAATCCGGGCTCATTTTCTTCAATACCCTTTATGACGAAAACGCGTCAGACCACATGGCACTCGGCCAAGCCTACCCATTTTCAGTCAAAGACGGCGTGGCAATGAACGCCGAACAACGAAGGACAACCGGCTTAAATCAAAGTCCTACCCATGTTGACTTCATGATGGGCTCCGCCAGCATGGACATTGATGGTATTAAACCCGACGGCACTGTAGTTCCCATTTTCCGCAACGGTGACTGGGCGTAGTGTTCTACACCATAACAGCGTAAAAAACCGAATCAAAGCATTTTGCAACAACTGCAAAAATGCCTTGGTTCGGTTTTTGATTGATGTGCCGGTCGACTTAGCTTTGCGCTTTTTCCGGTTGGATCGCCTTCAAGACATCCAAAAAGATTTGACCGTATTTGTCGAGTTTGGCTTGGCCGACCCCTTTGACAGCCAAAAACTCGTCCATCGTTTGCGGCATCGCGCTGCCGATCGCCTTTAGCGTTTTGTCCGAAAAGATCATGTAAGGCGGCAAATGCTGTTGTTCTGCCAACTGACGCCGAGTACTGCGTAATTCCTGGAAGACTGTGTCATCGACTTCCAGTGTTTGCTTCGCTTTCTGCGCGGTTTTCTGGAAAACAGTTGCCCGGCCGCGTAAAACCTCGGCTCCTTTGGCGGTAAGCCCAAGTGTCGGATACTGGCCGCCGCGGGTCTCAAGATACCCACCAGCCGTCAAAAAGTCGATAAACGTTGTGATATCACGCTGACGGCGATTTTGCATCAAGCCGTATGTAGACAGCTGATCCAAGTGAAACGACAAGACACGCTGATTGTGCGCCCCTGCAAGTACTTGGGCAACAACGCCTTTGCCAAACCGTTCATGGAGCCGTACGACACATGACAACACCTTCTGGGCATCGATGGTCACGTCAACCGATTCGCGATCATCAAGACAATTAGAGCAGCGGCCGCATGGCTTAGTTCCTGTTTGCCCAAAATAATCCAGAATGAACTGTTGTAGACACTGGTCGGTATTGGCATAACGTTCCATTGTTTTTAGTTTGTCGTATTGCCGCTGTTTGTGCGCCTCGTCACCTTCGGATTGGTCAATGAAGAACCGTTGTACCTGTAAATCTTGCGGCTTGAATAACAAAATGGCTTCACTTGGCAAGCCATCCCGTCCGGCACGCCCGGCTTCCTGATAATAAGACTCCAAATCCTTGGGAATTTGGGCATGAATGACAAAACGAACGTTGCTTTTATCGATGCCCATGCCAAATGCATTCGTTGCAATCATAATCGGCTTGCGATCAAACAGAAAATCTTCTTGATTGGCTGCCCGTTGCTTTTCAGTCATACCGGCGTGATACTTTGCCACTGGTAACTTTTTATGTTCTAAGAACGTATAGAGGCGATCTACCTCTTTGCGAGTGCTCGCGTAAATAATGCCGGATTGATCGACGTTGAGTTTAAGATAATCCAGCAGATAACGATCTTCGTCCTGATCACGAACCACTTTAAAGCTAAGGTTATCGCGTTCAAATCCGGTATTAATGACCCCATCATCCGGAATCATCAGCCGTTGACAAATATCCTGACTGACCCGCGGCGTAGCGGTTGCAGTCAAGGCAATCACAGGCGGATGTTCAGGCAACTGGGCAGCGACCTGGGCTAGATTCAGATAACTTGGCCGGAAATCATGGCCCCACTGTGAAATACAATGGGCTTCATCAATCGCAAAAAGCGCCACATGCGTCGCGGCAAGTTGCTGCACAAACCAGTCGTTGTCAAATCGTTCCGGAGCCACATACAACAACTTAATCTGCCCCGATTTTGCCTGATTCAGTCGCTCGTTAATTGTCTGAAAATCAAGCGTGCTGTTGATAAACGTTGCTGGAATATCGTTGTCATTTAACGCGTCAACCTGATCCTTCATCAAGGCAATCAAAGGCGACACCACCAATGTCAATCCCGGCAGTAACATAGCCGGCACCTGGTAGCACAACGACTTACCACCACCGGTCGGCATCACGACTAAGGTACTTTCTCCCGCCATCACGCGATCAATTGCCTGTTTTTGGCCGGTTCGAAAATGATCGTAACCGAATTTTTCTTTTAAAATCGTTGTTGGTTGCGTGACAACCATACTTCTCCCCCTAACCGGTTTTTGCTTGCCTCAATTATAGATTTTGATAACTATGGCAGATGCCCTTTTCAAAAGTATTAACTTCGAAATGTGACGCCATCTTACTACCACAAATTGCCGTATTTAAAGCAAATTGACTACAAACCAAATAACCAGACTAAAGCCTAACACCATTAAATCCAGTAACAATAAATTCAAATTCAACAAAGTCCACCACGAAAAGCCGGCTGGCCAGAACGTGAGGAAGAGATAGAAAATGACCATGGTGCCTAAAAACGCCACCGGCGCACTTTGCCACATATTCTGCAGGTCGCGATGCGATAAAGCGACACCCGGCGTCAAAATCAGGGTCACGACTAGAAAAATAGCCAACCACTGCCAGTTAATCGCCACCATGCCGCGCATCATGACCCATTTTTCACTGAGGCTCGATGAAGCCGCAAGTACTTGCCACACCTGATTGCCTGCCGGGAAAAACGCCCACCGACCAAGGACCAACAAGACAATGCTGATGCCCCAAACCGGTGCGCTGCTGGATAAAAACAGCCCCAGCTGGGCAAGCGGATCATGCCGATCATAACGCAAACTGACATGTGCAGCGCTGCCTTGCAACGGATCGGCTCGCAACGAAAAATTCGTCACCTGCAAGCCAAATACTCGCGCAATAGCGGCATGCAACAACTCATGAACAAAAATGCCCGGCTTCATGTACCATATTTGCGTGTTCGATCGGCCGGCATGGTTTACCATGGCTTGAACCGTCGCACCATTAACCACGCTAATGAGCAGGATGCCACCAATGAAGATCAACCATCCGGGGACATAAACATTCATGAAAGCTTGCATGTGGGCATCCTCCTTTGGTATGGGTGGATTTTGGATCAGTTAACGTGTTGCTGAAGGAGACGAGGTTATTCACTGATCATTGACAGCATAAGAATGACAGGCTGCTTGGCGCCTTTTTTGCCATTCATTTCGCTTCCATAAACCGTTTGTCAGCCCCGAAATCTGCGTGTAAGGGCCTTGGGCGTAACGGTCAAAACCCGCCCCGTACCGATACTGCCGCGAAAACGCGCTCACTGGCGCAGAAGTCTACGTGTAAGGACCTCAGGCGCAATGGCCAAGACCGGGCCCATCACGCCTGAGGCCGCTTACACTCCGACTTCTAACCGCGCCAGTTCACGCTCTCTGATTAATTTGCCCTAAACGCAGGTTTAGTTTAAACTTGTGAATGTTCCGCGGTAGTAGCTCAATCGGATAGAGCGCCGGCCTCCTAAGCCGTAGGTTGAGAGTTCGATTCTCTCCTGCCGCATCATTATAGCATACCAAAATCAACTAACATAAAATCCACAAAAAGCCTTCCGTCTGTGTTTTTCGGGAAGGCCTTTTGCTTACACGGTAAAAAACCAATAAAAATAGTAATAAATCTCAAACGGTTCAGTACCTTTGTTAGTCTGCAATCATTTTGATGGCAGTATTTCGGCTAACACTTCTTTGCTTATGACGTGCTGAAGTGGATTTTTTGAAACGCTTGTAATCATTTTCTTACTTTCCAGCATATCAATAGCACGTTTAGTCCGTGTCCTCGGAATCGAGTTAGGGGTTCGCTTAAGAACTTCAACAATATCACGATCTTGTATACCATAAGTGATGCTTTCGGTAAATAAATACGATTGAAGAAGAACGTACAGGACCTCCTTCATCACGTCATCCAGATCAGTGAACTTCGCATACAACTTTTTGCTAGTTGATTGCAGCTGTTCCTTAGACGACTCCAGCTCATTTATAACGTCTGTTTGACCACTTTCGATAATCTTTAACATCCCTTTTAGAAAGAATGTTAGCTCTGCCCTGTTTTCAATATTATCAGCTTCTTGAAAGAGCCGATAATAGGTCGAAAGATTGTTGTGGATAGCGGTTGAAACAGATAAACCCGTAAATGGATCGAGCTTACTTGAAAGATACGATGACAGCAAATATCGTCCGGTACGGCCATTTCCATCCAAAAATGGATGCGTATTCTCGAACATGAAGTGCGTGATAACCGCTTTCTCAAGGGTAAGCAAATCATCACTGTTCATAAATATGATTAATTGTTCCAAGGCCACTTCAATTTCGTTTTCGGTAACAGGCGGTATATGAACAGCGTGAGCATCTGTACCAATAAATGCAAATTTATTCCTAAATAATTTACCATCGGGCAACTTTGCGTCTGGTATTTCTCCTTTTAGCAACTCATCATAAATGTCACGGTAATCCTTCAACCCGTTAATCTGCCTCATTCTACCAGTGGCCGAATCATGATACTTCCGAATGGTAGACTCCAACCGTTTCTCGACTCTACCAGGCTTCTGCTGTAAATTACCAATGATGGTTCCAATTTCCTTAGGATTTGTCTGAACGCCTTCGATTTCGTTCGTAAAAATAATCTCGTTACTCAAAAGCTTCTTTAAATAACTTCTAATCGCAACAGGAGGAAATTGCTGATGATTGGCTAAATTGACAATCGTCGCCGAATGACTCTGAATACGACTCACAAGGAGATTGATATCATGTGTCTCGACAAAAAATATAGGGTATTTCGCGACAGAAATCGCTTTATTTTCTGCGGCCGCGAGATCCAACAGAGCCGGGTTTTCAAGTACAGGAAAGAGCGTAGTTGTAACCGTTGACGGCCCTGAAAGTCTGAGTCGATATTCAGCATCAATTTCCTGAGGGCTCTTTCTGCCCGTGCCATTATTGTTGTACTTAAATTTGCTTAATGGTAAATAGCTCATGCGTCGCCACCTTCATTCTTTAAATTCCATAAACATTGCTGATTGTTCCTTAATTATCGACCTTAATTTTAAAAAATCAAGTATTTTTAAAAATAGGAACTCGGAAATATAAGCCAGCATGTAATATATCCGAAAAATAGAGAATAGAAAAAGTCTTCCACTTGCACCAGCGAGCAGAAGACTTTTGTTGTCATTAACTTTCATTGCTAGTAACAATGGTTCAACGCGTAGCTTACTTGTTAAGCAGTTCGATACGACCGTTCAATCGAGTCGAGCATTCGCCCAACGTTGCGGCGGCGTTTATGGCCAACCAGAAGTTCCGTAACCATCTGTTTGAGTTGTGCAACCCAGTTAATCGGCTGAACGGTTTCACTCACCTGAACGCGACTAGCCGCGGCACTCAACGGTGTGATCAAATAACGGACTTTGAACCGTGAGAAACGCGTCATTGTCAGCATCGCAAATTCGCGATTGATCACATTTTGGGTGACTTTCACCTGTGCCCATTCACCATCAGGAAACTGCTTGCGGTAGGTAAAACCACCAAGCTTAGCCATATCAACTGGCTGATGGCCTGCTGCGATAATATCGGCTTGGACCGGCGCTACGATTTTACTATATAAAAATGCTGCCGGTGTCTGTAATGTCTTTTCAATTTTCATGGGGATTACCTCTCTTGCTTGTGAGCGTGAGCCGGCGCGCTTAGGGGTCGGAGTGTAAGTGGCCTTGGGCGTGATGGCCCGGGCTTAGGCCATTGCGACCAAGGTCCTTACACGCAGACCCCTGCGCCGGCAAGCGCGTTATGATGACGATGGTTATGCTGATACCTGCCACAGCCACCCGTTTTACTTTTGGGCATGGACTTGCTGGTAAAGATCAATAATCTCATCGGCAAGGCGACGGATTGTCATGGCACTCATAAGATGATCCTGACTGTGCACCATTAATAAGGTGACGTCAACTTTTTGACCTCGTGCCTCGTACGTCAGCATTTGGGTCTGAGCTTGATGAGCTTGCTTCAGCTTCGCATCCGCGTGTTTCAAAAGTTTGCGGCTGCGTTCGATTTGATCGGCTTTGGCTGCATCAATCGCTGCCATCGTCGCTTTTTGCGCATCACCGGCTGCACTCATCAGCGTCATCATAGCAGCCATTTGTTCCGCCTTCATACTTTCCATGACTGCCCTCCGTCCTTATCATACCGCTGATTTCGTCTCATGGCTGTTTCTTATGCTTACCTTTATTCCGCCGATCCCGCACGCGATTTTTTTTATGCTTGCGATGCGGCTTCTCGCCCGGATCAACTGCTTTAGCTGACTGCTCTTTCTTAGGCATTTTTCGTGCTGGTTTTTGCTTAGGTACTTGAGCTGCTGAATCAACGGTGGCGCTGTCTTTTGGCGTGTCTGCCGATGGTGTTGGTGGCGTGTCGACTAACTTGCCATCGACCATATACGCCCGGTGAATCCCATATTGCGGTACCAGCTTGGCCAAGTCACGGCGATCATGATCATCCCCCAAGGTCACGACCATTCCTGACTCGCCCATGCGGCCGGTGCGTCCGGCGCGATGAATATACACTTCGGCTCGCTTTGGCGGATCAAAGTTCACCACGGCCGGTAGCTTGGGAATATCCAACCCACGGCCTGCCATATCGGTCACTAACAACAAAGTCACGCGACCATGCCGAAAATCGGTTAAGGCCTTTTGTCGGCTGGTTTGGCGGCCTTCCCGCGATAATACGGCAAAGCGTACGGCTTGATGGCGCAAAATGCCGGCAGCCCGTTCTAACGAAGCATTTTGATTGAAGAAAACCAGTGCCTTGAAGCCATCGGTGTGGGCCAGCGTGCGCAACCAATCGATTTGATGCGCGCGATCGGTTTGCAAGAAAAGGTGCCGAACCGTTCCTTGCGTCTTGTCGATGGCACGGACATCAATCAATTTAGGCGTTTTGCCAAACCACTTAGACATTTCCTTGAAATAAGGGCTTGGTGTGGCGGAGAAAAATGCCAGCTGCGTTTCGGCCGGAGCTGCCGCAGTGATTTCTCGAACCTGCGCAAAGCCGGGATCCCGCAACATTTCATCGGCTTCGTCAACGACCAGCGTTTGCAAACCAGCCAGTTTTAACTTACGTGATTGAATTAATTCCAACAAACGCCCAGCGGTTGCCACAATCACTTCCGGTTTTTCTTTAAGCCGCGTCAACTGCCGCTTCACGTTCGCCGAACCGATAATGCCTTGAACGTTGACATGGATATCTTGCGCGTAAGGCGTTAACACGTTGCGCGTCTGGATAGCCAACTCTTGTGAAGGTGCCAAAATAAGTAGCTGAAGGCCATCACCCGGCACGATTTTTTCTAATAACGGTAAGCCAAATGCCAGCGTTTTGCCCGATCCGGTTGGTGCCAAACCAATCACATCTTCATCGGTTTTTAGCGGCTGATAAACAGCGGCCTGAATCGGCGTTTGTTCAGTAAAGCCATCAGCCTGCCACCGTTTTTGAAACGGGGTTGCAATTGTCAAAATGATCGTCCTCACTAAAAGTCCAGATTAGCGGAAGTCCGCAGAATCGACATGACTTGGTGTACTTCCTTGGCGAGTTGCCAAGCTTTATCAAAGGCATTCCGATCCTGACCGGTAATTGCCTTGGCAAAGTAAGCAGCCTCCGCTTCCATTGGGTTGTCCAGCTTTTCGGTGCTTAAAACCTGATCGTCAAGTTTAATCGTCTCAAGTTCCGCTGCATTATCCATCGTCAGGGTCTGCCTGCCGGAATAAATCTCCGATGGCAGCGAACTGTTGGTCGTTTTGCCGGTGATTAATGTAACAGAAAAGTCACCATAATCCAACCGCGCTACACCATCGCCATCAACGCCGCTTTTAAGAAAATGCGGCAGGTAAACGGCATTGTCAGGAACCCCGAACCACGCAACGGCATCGTAAACCAGATAAATGCCCAGATCCATTAAGGCACCGCCTGCGAACTCGGGGTTGAAAACATTCGGTAATTTGCCAGCCAAAAAAGCATCATATTTGGACGAATACTTCATATACGTGAGGGTCGCGCCATCGATTTGCTGGCGGTGGGTGAAGTCGTTGACAACCTGGAAGTTATGCTCATAGACGTGGCGCGCAGCTTCAAAAAGATACAATTGTGGCTTTTTGCGCAACGCTTCATCTAGTTTCTCAAATTCCATGGCTGTTGCGACCAATGGCTTTTCAACAATCACGTGCTTATCGGCATCCAGTGCCGCCAACGCTTGCGAGGCGTGCAGACTATTAGGACTGGCAATATACACCACGTCCACATCGCTGCCCAGAAAATCGTCCATCTTCGTATACGCCGTTGCAGGTGCCGTCTGGTCGATGAATGACTGAGCACTTTCTTCGTGTCGCGAATAAACTGCCGTCAGCTCAAAGGCATTGGTGGCCTTTGCTGCAGCCACGAATTGCTTGGTGATCCATCCTGTTCCGATCACGCCGAGTTTCAACATGGCAAGTCCTCCTTCAAACATGATCACAGCTGCATTCATCCGCAACTGTGCACGTTCTTTTTTGATTCCACCATGGCCTAAATTAAAGGCCATTAGAACCGTTCATGATTATTGTAACAGCCCAGTAACAGAAAAACAGCACCACTGTAACCACTAAATAAAAATCTCATGGTAGACTAAACATAGATAAAAATGGGAGGTCGAAAACATGGCGAGTTTTTTACGCGGGTTGAAATATGCACTCGCGCACCGCGGTCATCATCACAAGGATAAGGGCAAAGCACCGAATCCGGCAATGGCATTGGCAAAGAACTTCACGGGAAGCTTTGCTTTTCTTGATGAACAGACCAACAAGACCCACTCGCTAGCGATCTCGCCGCAGCTGCAGATCGCAATCGACAATAAAATCCTGCCAGGGCAAGTGGTTGGGATTACCATTAACGAGCTGACATTTCTTGATCATTATGGGTACAAACTGGTCATCACAGCAGACGACAATGGCCCACAGACCATTTATGACGAAGCCGAAGACGCCACCTATGCCATTATTATTCCAAGTGCGTGACAAGCATCAGCTATTCATCAGTGCAGAAGCCGACTTACGCTAATAGCCAAAAAAGTGCCGATCCATTGCGGACCGGCACTTTTTGCTGTCTTTTTATGATGGCCTACTCAAGCTTGGCCAAAGCTGCTTTGGGAACCTGTGAACGTGAGATGCTTTCCCAACTGGTGACGCCTTTTTTATCATTATAGGTGACTTTCAGAAACGCATTTTTTCTTAACGGACGATCTCGATTCGCATTAAACTTCAACTGTTGTAAGCCGCCTCGCTCATCAAAGCCAGGCAGATCGTAAGCATAAATCGTGTGCTTGTTACCTTCATTATCACGATTGGTGACCCGCTGACCAGTGTTGGTAATTTTTGTGTAGTACGTGGTGCCGCCATAATTGGTGATTTCAAAAATCTTTAAACCGCCAAAAACGAGTACAACCAGCACGACCAGGCCGATCAGTACTTTTTTCATCCTGTTCACCTCGCTATTAGTATGGCCCAATATGCCACAATCGAGGATAGTTTCGGCGAACATTTAACGAACAGTTTTGTTAGATCAGCGTGTTTTGCGAATGGTCAGGATGATTGCGCAATTGAGCGCCTATTGCGCCAGTCGCAAAAAGCTGCTTCGCTTTCCCATAAATACGGCAGCGCGATAAGTTGCTTGCGGTCCGTTGGGGATACGGGCACCTGCAGTATATTGCCAAAAGTTGCCCTTTTGCGCCGGCTGTTTGTCGCTCACGAACCACCGTGGTGCTTGAGGCACAACCGTTTTAACTTTTGCCAAAATATCAGGGCTCCCCATCAATAGTACCGGCCGATGATATTGCTGTTGAATGGTCGTTATAAACGCATTCAAATGCTGAGTCAGCCATGCAGCACTTGGCTTTTGCTCCCTGTAATAACTTAAATAAATGCCGATGGGAAGATCGCCAATATTTGATCCGACTTTTCGCTCGAATT
The DNA here is from genome assembly GCF_029726355.1 of Lacticaseibacillus huelsenbergensis. NCBI lineage: Bacteria > Bacillati > Bacillota > Bacilli > Lactobacillales > Lactobacillaceae > Lacticaseibacillus > Lacticaseibacillus huelsenbergensis. The sequence continues at coordinate 2,294,124 of NZ_CP120687.1, read as the reverse complement.
GAAGCGCCTGTGCTTGTGGCGTGGTTTCAAAACTGAAAACGTGATAGACACCAATGCTTAACCGACTGCCGGCCGCCTGGTTAAAATTCGTATTGAAATTGTCATCAAAATAGCTGCTGCCTTCCGTCGCTTTGAGATAAACAAAGCTGACTTTACTGGCGCGTAAACGATCAAAATCCTGAACACCGTCTGTCTGGTCCAACCGCACGCCCAAAATGGGGTATGTTGATGGATCCGGTCGCGGATTGCGCTGCAACCACCATCCTACCAGCAATAAGACAACCAGTATGCCACCGGCGACGAATAACCACCGGTGCCACCGATGGCGATAAGTATCTGCATAAATGACTCGCCGACTCCGCAAAAAAATCCTCCCTTATCGCCGCATCCCTTTTTAAAGGCAAACGGTCGCGTTGATTGATCCTATTGTAACAAAGTCAAACGTTTTTCGGATAATAGGGTTAGAAAATTCTTGCCCATGAACATACAAAATGCAATTTTTACTACGGTAATCCGGCATTTTACGGCGCATGCTAAAACCCCGATTCAGCGCTTTATCAATACCGCAACAATCCTCACCATAAAGCTTACTGTCGCTGAGCCGTCCTGATTGTCTTTCCACTAACCGTGCTTTAGAATTAGCTTGTGATGATAATGGTTATGGTCAGCCACCATTATTAATCTGGATACATTTGGAAAGGAGCGACGCCAATGCTTGATGATCGGCTTTTAGGAACCACCTTTATTTTGCCAACCTCGGCGCGACAAGGCGAGATAACGCTGTATGGGATTCATTATCATTATCGCGTCAATGATGATGCTGCGGCTGGCGATTTGGTTGTTGTGAATGCGGTTTCACCTTTGTTCCTCGGCGTCGTTAAACCGGAACATCGCTTAAAATATTAAGCCTTAGAGCAGTTTTGACTCATGGGGGGTCTTGTATATGAATGTTGTTCTTATTTCAATCGCAGTGATTGTTTTAGTCATTGTCATCGCTGTGCTTTTCACCAGCGTTGCCATTATCCATACTGGTGAAGTTGGCATCGTCGAGCGACTTGGTAAGTATGTGGCAACGCTGCAGCCTGGTTTTCATGTGGTACCGCCGTTTATCTATCGCATCACCGAAATTGTCAACATGAAGCAGATTCCGTTAAAAGTTGACGAGCAGGAAGTCATCACAAAAGATAACGTTGTCGTGCGGATTTCTGAAACGCTTAAGTATCACATTACCGACGTCAACGCCTATGTTTATCAAAACAAAGATTCCGTCCTTTCAATGGTTCAGGATACCCGGGCTAATTTGCGTGGGATTATCGGTAATATGGATCTGAACGATGTTTTGAATGGCACCGAGACCATTAACCAAACCTTGTTCCAGCAAATTGCCGAAACAACTGCCGGCTATGGCTTGAATGTCGACCGGGTCAACATTGATTCCATTCAGGTAGATGCCACGATTCAGGATTCCATGAACAAACTACTCCGGGCTTCACGGGAAAAGGAAGCCAACATCATGGAAGCAGAAGGCCACAAGCAAGCAGCGATTGCCAAAGCTGAAGGTGAAAAACAGGCAGCCATTTTGGAAGCTGAAGCCAATAAGCAAACCCAGATTCTCCAAGCGCAGGGCCACGCGGAAAGTCAACGGTTAATCGCGGCTGCCGTTAAGGATCAAATCAACTCAATCAATGCCGGGTTGATCGACAATGGCGACTTATATTTGAAGTATAAAAATGTTGAAGCCATCGAAGCTTTGGCTAAAGGCACGGCCAACACGGTTGTTTTGCCAAGCACGGCTATTGATTCATTAGGCACTTTGCCGGCGTTAGGCAAGTTGTTTAACCAAACGTCTGATGCGAAAGATACGAAAGAAAATTAAGTCTTTTAAGTCGAATCGCACAAGTTGCCCTTCGACTTTTTAGTTCTGGGTAAATTTAACGCCATCAGAGCACCCCGAATTTTTAACCACTTTGACCTACGTTATGTTGGTAACAGCCCCTTCACTTTCGGAACCAGGTCAAACAGCGTAGTATTGATTTAAATAAACCCGTTATTTGTCGGGTATTTTGAGGTGAGTCCATGTATCAACTCTTAACCGATTCTTGTTGTGATCTTCCTTATCAGACATTGCATGATCATCACGTCGATTTCGTTTCGATGCACTTTACGATTGATGGTGTGGAATACGAAGACGATCTTGGTGAGGATCATTATGATATCAACGCCTTTTATCAGCAGCTCAAGCAGAATGTCATGCCGACCACGACGCAGGTTAACGTCGGCCAATTTGTTGACTTTTTCACGCCTTACGTCAAGGCGAAAACGCCCATTCTCTACATTGGCTTTTCCAGCGGCCTGAGCGGAACTTTCAACTCGGCCACCCAAGCTCGCGCTATGTTGCTGGAAAAGTATCCGGACGCCCAGATTTACTTGGTTGACACTTTGGCCGCGTGTGCCGGTGAAGGCCAGTTTGTCCTTGATGCCATTGATAAACGCGATGCCGGCATGCCGATCGATGAATTAGCAAAATGGCTAAACGACCACCGACTTGACTATCGGATGTGGTTCACCGTTGACAAGCTTGATTTTCTTTACCATGGCGGCCGGGTTTCCCGAACGTCAGCGGCGCTGGGCACTATGTTGAATATCAAGCCGGTGATGGATGTTGACACTGAAGGAAAGCTACGCGTCGTTCGAAAAGTTCGCGCCCGCAAACGTTCACTCATCGACTTGGCCAACGAAACCTTAAAAGCCGTTCAGGAAAATCCGCAACACCGCGTCATCATTTCCACTTCCGGTGATCGGGAGGCAGCTAACTTTATTAAAGATCGGCTTCATGAAGCCTCGCCGCAAACCCCACTGCAAATCGGCAACATCGGGCCGACAATTGCCAGCCACACTGGATTCGGCTGTGTCGCGGTTTTCTCGATGGCAACGGAAGATCGGCAGTAATTATCGGTAACCGCAACCGTCACATATGCTTGTGTTTAAGAAAAAAATGCCACAATACCTCTTTAGCAATTTCATCAATAAGAAATCTGATAATTTTTAAACGAGGAGGATGCCCTGTTATGGCGACACGACGCGCAATGCCAAAAGATATCCCGCATCTATTACCGCTTATCCAAGGCTATTATCACGACAGCCCAGTACCGCTAACGATCGATTCACCAGCAATGGCCGCACATCTCGAACGTTTGCGTAACGACCCTGGGCTTGGTTATTTGTTAGTCGCAGAACACAATGAGCAGTTGGCTGGTTTTGCCATTTTATATCGCAGCTTTGATACGCGAACGTTAAAACCGGTGCTCATCATCAACGACGTCTATGTTGCACCCAAGTTTCGGCGCCGCGGACTGGCGCGGCAACTCATGGCCGCAGCATTTGAGCTGGCAGCCGATGAGGGCTTTGCAAGTGCCAACTGGCAGACCCGCACCAGTAATCTAGGCGCCCAGCATTTGTACGACCAGATTGGCGAACGGGAAACCGGGTGGCTGCATTATCATCATGTGATTCATGACGCATAGAAAAAAACTGGCTCTTGTCATCAGTGATGGGAGCCAGTTTTTTTGAATTTAATCTATTTCATTTAAAACACTTTCACTTGCACACTACCGATGCCAAATGGTCAATCGCTTCCGTGGCTGCCGATACATCCCATCTTGCGGTTGTACCTGAAAAGCCTGGTACCATGCCGGAAAGTTCTGGACTGGCACATTCACGCGTAACGCGGCCGGTGCGTGGACATCCTGACGTAACAGCGTTTTAACTCGCTCTGGCCGCATTTTGGTAGCCCATGAACGGGCATAGGTCGTGAAAAATGCCTGCAGATCCTTGGCGTCAGGATGTTCGCCAAGCAAAGCCAACGCGACATCCATCCCTGCGTTATCCGCCATGTTTTCACTCACTGTCAGCTTGCCATTAACCTTAACACCTTCATACGCCCGGCCATCAAATTGTGCCACCATCGCTTCAACCAGCTGATCGAAGGCCTTTTTATCGGCCGTGGTCCACCAGTTGTGCAGATTCCCGTGTTCATCATACAGCGCCCCATTATTATCAAATGAATGTGAAATCTCATGGCCAATGGTCACGCCAGTACCGCCAAGATTCTGTGCCTTTGTCCAATTAAGCGCGTAATAAGGTGGCTGCAAAATCCCGGCCGGAAATGTGATGTCATTTTTCAATGGGTCATAACTGGCATTCACCAAGTGGCCCGGCATGTTCCACTCATTGCGATCTACCGGCTGGCCTACTTGCTTAAACCAAAATTGCTGCGTTTGGCTGCTCAATTTAAGAATGGCTGTCAGTAAATCGTCATCGGCATCTACCGTCAAGTGGTCATACAGCGAAAAGAGCTGATCAGGGTATCCCATCTTCACCTTCATGGTTGCCAACTTGCGGATCGCTTTTTGCTTGGTCATCGAACTCAACCAGGTATTGTTCTCGAGCTGAACGCGGTACTGCGCAAGAATCTGCTCGACTATCGCGGTGATATCCGCCTTTGCATCTGCCCCAAAATAAGTTTGACCGTAATATTGGCCAATCACATCGTCAAAATATTCGTTGGCAATGCCAAAAGCATGCTTGGTCCATGATGACGGCTCCGGCTGCCCCGCCAAGAAACGGTCGTATTGTCCGGCGAGCTGCCGTAGATCATCACTTAGGTATGTCGCGCAAGACAGCAATTCGTTGATCACCATCCACGCATGCCACTCGGGATAATTGTCGGCCGTGATAAGTGTTGGTAGGTTCGGCACGTAATTCGGGACCACGGCATTAACCTTGGTCGGCGTTTGCGGCATTAAATCCGCAAAAGCTTGGGGGATGCCCAAAAATCCGGCAGCTTCCTCAAATGCTTGCCACGTCATCGGATTGTCAAAGGTACTATCCACGGCCAAATCAACATTATCCGGCACATCCGCTGCCAAGCGTCGGTCAAACCGCTTAGCCGCTTCAACATAATCTTTTTGGTCACTTTCACTGAAACCTGCAGCTGCCAACATGGCCGTCGCCATTTTCGACCAGGCTGCTAGATCAGCGGCGTTTTCCGCATCACCATTACGATACATCGCAGCATCAGGCAAAATTGTATCCGGACCACTCAGATTTAAAATATTGTGCTCAGCATCATGCATATCGGCATCGACATACGACGTCACCGGCAACACGTATTGCGCAGCTATCAGCGTCGGCATCGCTGCCCGAAACTGATCTAAGGTTTTAAGCTTTACCAGTGTCTGGACGCGCGTGCGCACAGGATCAATCCCCAACTGCTGCCGCTTGGCTTTGTCATCAGCCTTTGCGAATAACCGGGCGGCATACCGTAACGGTGACACGGTGTCACTTCCTGTCAATGCCATCTTTCTTAAATCGGCCACCAGCTTCGTGCGAATTTCGTCCGATAAATCACTATCCGCACTAACAACGCTCTTATCTGGTGGAATCTGCGTTTTCTCTTGCCACGCGCCGTTAATCGCCATGTACAAATCATCCTGAATCCGTGGTAAAGCCATTGAAATCCCCTCGTTTCTTGATCGTAAGTTTAGCATAGGTTTAAACACAAGGAGCGTCAATCACTTGCACATCACGCTTGGAACCACTATGTTGAAAATAAGCAAATAGTGAGGGTGATTAAATGACATTAGAAAAATACCGTTTCGACGGAACTGGCACGTTTGACATTAAGGCATTCGCCACGGCACCACCAGATGAATTTAAGAACAAAAAGGACAAAATCAAGGAAGATATCGAGCATAACATCAAGACACTGTCGAAGGTGCAAGAACATCTAGCCGCGCAGAAGCAATACAGCGTTCTCATTATTTTTCAAGGGATGGATGCAGCCGGGAAAGACAGCATGATTGAGCACGTGATGTCCGGAATTAATCCCCAAGGAACAACGGTTGTGTCGTTCAAGGTGCCTACTGAATTGGAATTAAGCCATGACTTTTTGTGGCGCATTCATAACGCCTTCCCGGCTGGCGGCGAGTTAACGGTTTTCAATCGATCGCAATATGAAGAGGTGCTCGTCGATCGAGTTCACCCAGAACTACTACTGAAAGAAAATCTCCCCGGCATCGATTCAGTTTCTGATGTGCACGATGAATTGTGGACAGAACGATTCAATGACATTAAGGCACTTGAATCGTACGCCCGTCGCAACGGCATCCTACTTTTAAAGTTTTTCCTACACATTTCCAAAGCCGAGCAAAAAGACCGCTTCCTCAAACGCATCGAAATTCCGGAGAAAAACTGGAAGTTCTCACTGGCTGATATTCGCGAACGGCGCTATTGGGATGACTATCAAAAGGCTTACCAAGAAGCCATTCAACACACTGCCACCAAGAAAAATCCATGGTACATTATTCCGTCTGATGACAAATGGTACTCACGCTTGGCGGTTTCGCAGATTATCAATCGCGAAGTGACCGCCTTGCCACTCAAGTATCCGGTCATCTCGGAAGCGCAAAAGCAGGGGCTGGTTCAGGCCGTGGCTGATTTAAGAGATTAGATTCATTTTATTTGAAACTGTTTTAAATAAAGCCCTTCAACTTCATGACTTCCGAAGTTGAGGGGTTTTTATTATGTTTCACCCATGGCGTACCGTTGAATCGCAACGGCGGCGCCATCGTGATCATTATCAGGTACAACTGTTTTAATGACAGCTGACACTTGTGGCAAGGCATTGGCTAAGGTTACGCCTAGTCCAGCGGCCTGCAACATGGGTAGATCATTTTCACCATCGCCCAGTGCCATCGTCTCCTGTATCGGAACGTTATACAATGAGCTCAGGGTTTGCAACGCCGATTTTTTCGAAACCCCTTGCCGCACAATTTCCAGATAAGTTGCCTTCGACCGGCTGGCAACCAGCTGCCATTCCGGATGTGCCAAAATGATTTTCTCGGCACGATCCACCATAGACGGATCGCCCATGCATAGCATTTTCTGCACCGACAAGTTATCACGCAACATGTCCCGTATCGGTGCGGTTGTTGGCATTATATCAGTGATTGCGGCTTCCTGATCGGTCCATTTGTCAAAAGCAGCAACATACCAGTGCGTGCCACTGAATACATTCAAGCTTAAAGGAAGCGTCGATAAGGCGTGATAGACGCGGGGGCCAACTCCTTCCGGCCATGAGGTTGCCGCTAATATCCGAAATTGCTCACCTTCTGGCCGGCCAATCAAAGCACCGTTCAGACTGACCAGCGGCACTGCCAATCCCATTTGGCGGGCCAGCGCAGTCATCGCCAACGGAGGGCGTGCCGACGCCAAGACGAAAATCCCACCTGCAGCAACATAAGCCTGAATTGCCTGCTTAACCCCCGCCGTCAGTTGATGTTGCGAATTCAGCAACGTGCCATCAATATCACTCAAAATCAAACGATAGCGCAAGAAAAAATCTCCCTTCCCGATCAGGATGAATCGGACATTTTCAAAAAGGCAACCGGAAACATCGCACCCTCATCACTTCAAGCGGCAACTGACCTTGTCAAGCACTATCTGCTATGCGCCGCTGGATGTAACGGATCATTCAGCGCAGGAATGCTCTCCCGAACCGTGAGGGCAAAGCCTAATGCTGCCAAAAGAATCAACCCCGTCGCACTGACGAAGAGCAGGCGATAACTGCTGGTTCCTTCAATAATCATCGCGCCCAACAACGGTCCCAAAGCCCGGCCCGCGGAGGCAAATCCTTGAATCAGCCCTTGATAACGGCCTTGTTGCACAAGCGGCGTAAACAACGTCACATAAGTCGAAACCGCCGGCAAAGCCAGAACTTCTCCTACCGTCAAAACGATCATCGCAATAATGAACGTCAGATAGGCACCGGATCCGTTCAATAAAATCAAAAACGATCCGGCAAACAAGATAAAGCCAACGACCAAGCGTAACCGAATGTGTTTCAACAACCATCGATCAAATGCTGTCAAAATCGGTTGGAACAACACAATCAATAACGCGTTGATGGTCCATAAGAAACTGTAATCCTTAATCGTGAGCCCTTCACTTAGCATAAAGGCAGAAATGTTACTCTGCCACTGTTCGTACATCAACCATGTTACAAATAACGTCACCATTAACATCACCAGACGTGGTCGCGCCGGATTCCGGCCTTCTTGGGTCACTTGCTTGGCAGACGCCGTGATGGTCACCTTTTCAATGCGATAGTGCCACAGTGCGACTACCAAAAAGATGGCAAATAAACCGGCCGCCAACGCAAAGACCATGGCAATGCCATAAGGTAAAACAAAGCCGACAATCAGGGTGCCGATGACAAGGCCAAGATTTGACGTAAAATAGAGTACGTTAAACACAACACTCGGGCGCTTGTCCCGAATGCGCGTCGCATAAGAATTGATGGCTGTGGCTGTCACCCCGCTGCCTAAACCGGAGATGACTAACAGCAATGGATAGGCCGGCCACCCGTGAAAGAATATCAGCAAAGCGGTTGCGCCAAGATTCAAGCCGATCCCGGCCAAAATGGTGCCATAAGGTTGCCAATGATCAAATAACCAGCCGCCGAGACTATTGCCCACAACCATAAACATCGAGTTCAAAAACAAAACGATGCCAGCCACAGTCAGCGACTCACCCAAATATTCATGCATGTAAATCGTTGTTAACGGCCAAATCAGGCTAATACCCGTATTGGTAATCAGTGATCCCAAAAACAACCACTTCATGGCCAAGGTCTTATGTTGCACAATACTCCCCCATTTCATGTCACTGCTACTGATGATAATGGAAACGAGCGGAAAATGGCAACACGAATGAGCAAATATTTAGGGGGTTATCATGGTTTGCCCAAAAATCTTAGACAATAAGTTCCCGGCCGTGCCAAACTCCGCAATCTCCGGCCAGATGAGGGCTGGCGACCGCGAAGCTAGAGGGGTGGGCACGACTTAGAGCCTCTGCAAAACCGGCAGAGTCTCTAAGCTCGGCCTTGTACTACGCCGGGAAGATCGCCCGGCTAGTACAATTTTCTACCAGAAGTCAAGTCTCATTCATTAGGTTTTTCAGTGTTCTTGCGGTTTTCTTGTGGCGTATCGATAACGCCATGATCTAAAAATTTGAGTACACTAAACTAAGCCTTCGGTATTTCATTTTTTGACGGAGGTTGTTAGAATAAGTGTTGAATCAGATGTTGCCTATCGGCCTTTAGTTGCGATGCGATAGACATAGGTCTGATTGTTAATAACTAAACTGTAGAGTGTCCTGATGAGACGTGAAACAGATGCAATGGCAATCTTCTTGGTTCCGACCGCCGAAGAAGATTGCTTTTTCTTTTTGTAATAATCAACGATATGGTTGGGTTTGTTGGATCTGGCCGCAGAGGAAACCATGCAATTGATCACGCGATAGAGAATCTTACGAGCGTATGGATTACCGCGCTTTGAGATATGATCGCTTGCCGTATAGTCACCTGATTCATAATGACGAAGATCAATGCCTACGTAAGCATTAACCTGATTGCTTTTCTTGAAACGGGTTAAATCGCCAAGTTCTGCTAACAAAGTTACGGCGGAGGTTACCCCAATGCCAGGTAAGGATTCAAAGATTTTTAGCTCGGGTAGCGGAATAGCTAGAGAGCACATTTCCTTAATCAAATGTTTACGCCGTGCTGAGAGCCTGATTAGCTCACCCGCAATGTATTGAACCTGTTCTAACTCAACTGGTACTGCCGAGACGGCTGGAGCGGCCGTCAGTGCTACTTTGCCAAGCTTGTCCGCAATTGATTTCGCCCGTTGTTCGGATGTCGGGTACGGCGTTAGATGCCGCAGTGTTTCCACAAAAGCATCGAAGTTCTGACGAGACTTTAACAATATCTGTGGATGTGGGAATGTTTGGACAAGCCGCCAATAGAAAATACCATCAGTCGTTCCTGTAACGTGTTCCAACTCGGGAAAAGTTAACTGCAGGTATCGATATAGGCGATTTTTGTTCGTCACTAAATCCTGAACTGCCTCTTGATAAGTGCGATCTAAGTCTTTCAAGGCCATGTACACTGGATCCTCGACAAACGATTTACTACGATTCAAGATCAACTGACTTTGTGAGAGGCCGAGTGCATCCATGCGATCAGTCTTTCTCCCGTGAAGTCCCTTGATCATTGATAAATCATGCTTGGCTTGAAGCGGATTAAGCTGCATGTAGGGAACTGCATGTATCTCCAGAAAATGCTTGAGTCGCCGCGAGTAGACACCGGTCGCTTCAAAGACCACTTCAGGGATCTGTTCAGTATCCTGATCTGAGTATTGATGGATTAACTTAAGCAACTTGTCAAAACCCAGTAAATCATTAGTAATGGTGCAAGAATCGACTTCTCGTTGTGGTTCCGCCACAACCGAAACAGAAGTCTGTTTAGAACTCACATCCAGACCAATTGCAATACGCATGTAATTACCACCCTTCAAATTTTTGGATCCTGGTCATCTACTTTTCAATACACGGCGTCAAAGCGCCCATTAGACTGCGACCAGACTCTCAGGATCAATGAAGCCCGCCAATTTCACCCACGGCATTAAATGCCAAGTTGTAATCTACGGCGTTGGCTTCACGCTCACTCTAACAAAAAAAGTGATAGATATTGATCTGGCCTGATCAATATCTATCAACTAAGTTAGTCTATTTCACCACTGAGCCCCATCTGGCCTACGATTGCTCCGCCTTGGCACTCATATCTTAAATAACGCCATCATACTACCTCAGGGAAATAAAAGGTGAATATACTCTCATCATTGCAGAGTATGTTCACCTTTTTTATTGTGACAAGGCTTTATGAACCAGCCTCTTGTTTGTTAACATATCTTCCAAACAACTTGCCAGAAGCAATCGTACTATCTGATCATTTTAGTCGCGTGCTTTACGCCACCAAATCATACCCGCCGTGGTCAAAATGAGCACGACACCGAGTATCACAAGTCCGTTAACCACTTTTTCGCCTGCACGTGGCATCACGTTATTGTCTCCGCGAACTTTGTTAGGCGACTTTTTATCGGTAAAGGCCACTGTCTTTTGCTGCCCGGCACCACTAACTTGTGTTTCCAATCCGGTTGCGGCCGTTTTTAGCACTTGGACCGCATGATCAATGACAGGTTGTGTTGCATTTTTATCAGCAAGAACCTGTTTGGCCGCAGCTAATGCCGCTTCCAGTTTTGTCCAGGAACTGGTGGTGTATCGCTTAGCATCGTATGCCAGGACTTGGTCAACCAATTGCTGTAAAGCATCTTTATTGATTTTGACATTAGCTTTAACAAGCTCGGTAATGGCTTTCTGCAATGTTTGCGCTGCATGATCAACCGCAGCTTGGGTCGCCTCCTGGTCCGTCAAAACCTGATTGGCCGCAGTCAACGCAACTTGGTATTTGCCCCACGAATCGCTGGTGTAATCATTGGCGGCATAGGCGGCGCCCAGGTTCACAAGTGACTGAAGCGCGGTTTTATCGACTTTCGCGGCTTGTAGCGGTTCAATTGTCACCTGAGCATCTTCAATCCCCGGCAATCCGGTCGTCAGGGTCAGTTGCTGCGCCTTTGCTGTTAACGGAATCGTGAAGTTGAATTTACCGCCCGCTCCAACATCAGCCGTGGCAACGACATGTCCCTGATCGTCTTTAACCGTCAGCGGCTCGCCGGTTTGCCAGTTACTATCCACAACGGTGCCCGACACAGTTGCGGTCTTTTTCGCTTGGTCATAAGCCACGTTGTCGACCCGCACCTGTTTGGTTTCGAGTTGTACGGCAGTTAAAAGTCCCAACTTGCGCTTCAATGACAAGATCCGGAAAACATGCTGATCGATCGCCTGTTCCGAGAGCTGACCACTGGTGACGGCTTGGTGAATCTGCGGAATGGCCGTCGCATAATCATCGTTCATAATGCAGTCATTGCCGGCTGCTACCGCCAGAACGTCAACCGGAACGTTGTTATGGCTGGCCGCAAATTTAGTAATCGCGCCCATCCCCAACGCATCCGTAATGATCAACCCTTTGTAACCGAGTTTATCACGCAGAAGGTCAGTAACAACGCTCTTGGAAAGTGATGCCGGATAAACCGGATCAACGGATTGCATCACAATATGGGCAATCATAATTGAATCAACGCCAGCATCAATGCCTGCTTTAAAGGGCAGAAGATCCTCTTTTTCAAATGCTTCTTCCGATTTCGTCACAACAGCAAAATCAGTATGGGTGTCAACTGCCGAACCATAACCCGGAAAATGCTTAACGGTCGCTGCAATGCCGGTATTTTGCCATGCAGGAACAACCTGTGAAATATAATCTGCTGTTGCCGTATAATCCTGACCGATCGTGCGTGGATAAATGAAACTATCGGTATCGGCCGTGCTGTCAGCGACCGGTGCATAATTCCAGTTAATGCCTAAATTCTTAAGTATCGTACCAACCTGCTGCGCTTCCTGGGTCACTTTTGCCATGCCGCCTTCAGCGAATAAAGCTTGCGGTGACGGAAAAGCGCGCCCATTTGCAATCAACGGGTTCTGACTCAATCGGGAAACACTGCCGCCTTCCTGGTCCACGCCAATCAGTAACGGTAACTTAGCACTATCCTGAAAGCTCTGCAGTTTGTTCTTAAAGGCTGTTTGTGCCGCCTCCGGTGTTGATCCTTCCACGCTCGTGAAATCAGCACCGTAAACGATTAAGCCGCCAAGATGATACTTTGCCACATCGGCACGTGCCTGTGCTGTGTCTTGCGGTGTCCGTGAAACAAACATCTGCCCGATTTTCTCATCAAGCGACATCTTGGAAATGTACTGGTTCAGTTCCGCGTCGCTAATCGGTTGGTCACCAGCAGCATGAGCGACTGAAGCACTTGAAGATAGACCAATTGATCCTAAAAGTAAGACGCCACATCCAAGTATGGACGCCACCCGTTTGCCAAACTTCTTCATGAAAGTCCTTCTCCTTCCACAAATCTCCCAACAAATACTTAACATCATATTCTTTATCAGGTGAGATGACTGCCAAGCGCTAATAACTGGTAGACTTGACAGTGCACTAAATCCGGTTGTCTAGAGAATCATTAAGCACAGGCTCATTCTTTTCGGAAACTAGCAATTCCTAGTCGTTTCTATTCCTATACCGAAAGTTGAAACGTTATTAATATTTTGTTATCCCCTCCCATTTAATTTGCAAGTCCCAGCCATTAACGACAGTGTAAGCGTATGCGCCATTGCTGATGGTGTCAAGCAATAATTGATTTAGAACCATTTAATTTTTAATGATAAGATAAGGCAATCACTATTAAAAAAGCCAATCTCAGATTGACGATTTTCGTCACTAAGATTGGCTTTTCTGAATACTTATGCGTTAAATACTTTATAAAAAACCTTACGTCCAAAATTAATCGAGCGTCAAAGCCGTAATACTTTCAATATGCTGCGTCTGGGGAAACATGTCCACCGGTTGTGTCTGCTTGGCGGTGTAGCCGAATTCTGCCAACAATTGCAAGTCGCGTGCTAATGTTGCGGGATTGCAAGAAACGTAAACGATCTTCGGCGGCTTCATGTAACCCACCGCATCAATGAAGCTCTTGTCCAAACCTTTACGCGGCGGGTCAACCATCAGGACGTCTACCGGCAAGTCAGCGTCTTTCCATTTCTGAATCACATCTTCGGCCTTGCCAACTTCAAACGTCACATTTTTAATATGGTTTCGCGCGGCATTTGCCTGAGCATCGCGCACCGCTGATTCAACCACTTCAACGCCATAAACGTGTTTGGCATGACGCGCCATGGTGAGCGAAATGGTGCCGATACCGGAATAAGCATCAATGACGGTTTCTTTGCCAGTCAATCCCGCCGCTTCAATTGCTTGGGTATAAAGGACTTCGGTTTGAACCGGATTCACTTGGTAAAAACTAACCGGCGAAATCTGAAATTCGCTGCCTAATAGTTTATCCAAAAGATAATCCTGACCATAAATCGTTTTTGACTTGCGGCCAAGGATGACATTATTCCGTTTATCGTTTAAATTCACCACAACGCTTGTGACTTCCGGCAACGCCAACGTAATTTCTTCGACAATATCTTTCAGGTGTGGCACCTGCCATGTGCGCGATACCAAGACGATCATCATCTGGTGCGTGGCGTGACCGCGGCGAACCATGATGTTCCGAATAACGCCGCGGTTGGTCCGCTCATCATATGCTGGCACCTTGTATTTTCGTAAAAGATCCCGAACAACCACAATGGCGTGGTCAATTTTAGGATCCTGAATCAGAAAATCTTCAATTGGCACCAGATCATGGCTGTGTTTTTTATAAAAACCGGTTTGCAATTCATCGTTGGCCATGCGGACCGGCACCTGCGCTTTGTTGCGATAACCGAGCGGATGCTTCATGCCAATGGTGGGCAAAACATCAATCGCTAAGTGGGCTTTTTTATAAAGTTCTTCGATTTGGCGCTGTTTGAACTTCAGTTGCGCCGGATAAGCCAAAATCGACAGCGGCGCAATCCCTGTGCGAATATAAGCACCGTCTGCGCCCGCGACTCGATCAGGCGAATCGGTTAAACGTTTGACCACCTTGGCAAAGCCGTATTGTTTTTGAACTTTCAGCACGTGCACCTGCATTTTTTCGCCAGGCAAAGCATCCTCGATAAACAGTGGAAAGCCAGCGACTTTTGCGACGCCCATGCCTTCATAAGTGAGATCCTGAATGGTAACTTCCAGATCCTGATTCTTGGTAACAGCTGGTTGGGCCAAATTAGTCATCCTATTCATCTTGTGAGCCGATTTGACCATCACCATCAATATCACGATGCGAGATCGATTCGACTTCTGCCATGTAATCCTTTTGCTTCTGCGCATCCGTCCCAAGATTCTTGGTCGGGATTTCATCCAGATTAGCATACATCGCAATATGTTGCTTCAAATTAACAAATGTCATCGGTGCATCGCCGCCATATTCACCATCTAAGTTGATTTTAAGCGTCTCATTACCACCGGTTTTGACTTTCAGTTTTCTGGTCTTGGTATAAACAATGTTCGGGTCGTCGACATGCCGCCCGCCGTTAAACACCAACGCCATCAGCTTCAGTAAATTCGCCATATTCGCCGTTTTGACGATAATCAGGGAAAATTTACCGTCACCCAAAGCAGCGTCAGGCACAATCTGTTCAAAGCCGCCAACCGAATTGGTCAAACCAAGAAAGAACATGCTAGCCGGGCCTTCGTAAACGCCGCCATCATACTCCAGCTTCATCGGCATCGTCCGAACAGCCGGCAGCATTTCCGCTCCTTTGATCACGTAAGCAAAGTAGCCAAAAATCGATTTAACTTCAGACGGCACTGAGTAGGTAAGCTCACTTAATAAGCCGCCTGCCGCGATGTTCATGAAGTAGTGATGGTTTGCCTGACCAATGTCCATCGCCAGCGTCTGCCCTTTTAAAATCACCCGTGCCGCTTCAACCGGATTATCCCGGGAAATCCGCAGTGCCCGCGCATAGTCATTGGTGGTGCCAGCGGGAATGATCGCCATCTTCGGTCGCTTCTTGGCCGGGGCGATGCCATTGACAACTTCATTGATGGTGCCATCGCCACCAGCCGCGACAATTAGTTCAAAACCGGCTTCCGTGGCGCGTTTTGCTTCTTCGCGAGCAGAAAAAGGCTTCGGCGTTGTCTGGAACGTCGAGCTTTCATAACCTGCTTGCTCCATGATATCTAAAATGTCAGGAACGAAACGCTTTAGCCCTTCGTTGCCGGAGGTAGGGTTGTAAATCAAACGCGCTCGTTTTCTCATGGCTTATTGACTCTCCTTCAGTGCACAAGTTAACGCGCAATGCTGCGAACTTGTGGGTTCTCTTTATTCGGTTGGTGCATGTCCAAATCTGATAGCGACAGAAAATTTTAGCTTAGCCTAAACCGGAAAAACGGCGGCCCCGTGATTCACTCCGGACCGCCGTCAATCTTTACCAATTGTATGCTTACTTGCTAATGGTTCACAAGTACGGAAACGAATTAGCGCTTCTTGATCTCTGCCATCAGAATTTGGTTGACGACTTTAGGATTGGCCTGACCATGCGTTTGTTTCATGATCTGACCCACAAGAAAGCCAATTGCCCGGTCCTTACCAGCTTTAAAGTCATCAATACTTTGCTGGTTATCATCTAACACTGCTGTGATAATCGGGGTTAGTTTAGCCGGATCAGACAGTTGAATCAAGCCTTTTTCGCGAACCCAATGATCAGGATCGGTATCATGTTGGATAATTTCTTTGAAGACTTTCTTAGCCATCTTGCTGGAAATCGTACCGTCACCGATTAACTTGATCATCCCTGCCAAATGCTCCGGAGTCAGCGCAACTTGGCCTAATTCCATGTGCTTGGCGTTCAAGTAGCCAGAAACTTCGCCCATCAGCCAGTTGGACGCCTGCTTGGCATCAGCGCCTTGCGCCACGGTGGCTTCAAAGAAGTCTGACATTTCCTTGGTCTGAGTCAAAACGCCGGCATCATATGCTGGAATGCCCCAGTCTTGGATGTAATGCTCACGTCGTTCTGCCGGTGGTTGCGGCAACGATGCCTGAACCTCGTCAATCCACTGTTGTGATACCGTGACAGGTGGTAAATCCGGTTCCGGAAAGTACCGATAATCATCGGCGCCTTCTTTGACCCGCATCAAAATGGTCTCTTTTGCATCCGGATCCCAACGCCGGGTTTCCTGACGCACTTCACCACCACTAAGCAACACCGACTGCTGGCGCTTTTCTTCAAATGCCAGCCCATCGCGAACATGAACAAAGGAGTTCAGGTTCTTGATTTCGGTTTTAGTGCCAAGATGTTTTTGCCCGATTGGCCGAATGGAAAGGTTGGTGTCGACACGCATGGAGCCTTCTTCCATTTTAACATCGGATGCACCGGTAAACTGCACAATCTGGCGAAGCGTTTCAAGATAGGCATACGCTTCTTCCGGACTGGTGATATCCGGCTTAGAGACGATTTCGACCAGTGGTGTGCCTTGCCGGTTCAAGTCAACATAGGAATAGCCGTCATCTTCGTGCTGGTTTTTACCGGCATCTTCTTCAACGTGCAGTTCCGCAATGCCGACTTTTTTCTTCTTGCCGTTGACCTCAATCTCAACCCAACCGTTTGTCCCAAGCGGTTTCTCACTTTGGGTAATCTGATATGCTTTTGGGTTATCCGGATAAAAATAGTTCTTTCGATCAAAATGAGTCTCGCGGGTCACATCCGCGTGCAATGCTAAGGCGACCATAATGCCAAGTTGGTAAGCGCCGCGGTTAATACTCGGCAAGACGCCTGGGAAGCCCCAATCAATGACATTGGTTTCGGTATTAGGTTCCTGACCATAAGTCACCGGTGCTGGCGAGAACATTTTTGACTTAGTTTTTAATTCAACGTGGACTTCAAGCCCGATTGTCGTTTCAAAATTCATCTTATTTGCCTCCCGGGATCTGTGCTAAGTAGTCGTTTTGCGCTTCAAAAGCTGCGGCAACTTGGAAGATCGTGCTTTCGGCAAAAGGCTTGCCAATGAGTTGCAACCCAACCGGCATCCCATCAACAAAGCCTGCCGGTACGGAGGCCGCCGGTAACCCGGCTAAATTAACCGGGATTGTCAAAATATCATTCATGTACATCGTGACCGGATCGGTAACTTTTTCGCCAATCTTAAAGGCAACCGTTGGCGTCGTTGGCCCAATGATTAAATCATAATCGTTGAAGACTTTTTCAAAGTCGCGTGTGATCAAGGTTCGTACCTGACCGGCTTTTTTGAAGTAGGCATCGTAAAAGCCTGCAGACAGACTAAAGGTGCCCAGCATAATCCGCCGTTTAACTTCTGGTCCAAAGCCTTCGGAACGGGAACGAACATAAACGTCTTCGATATTGTGGACGTCCTTGGCGCGGAACCCATAACGAATCCCGTCAAATCGCTGCAAGTTCGAACTAGCTTCAGAACTGGCGATGATGTAATAAGCTGGGACAGCGTATTGGGTGTGCGGCAGTGAAACTTCCGTCACCGTGGCGCCCAAGTCTTCAAGCTGTTTGGCCGCCGCTTTGATCTTGTCAGCAACTGCCGGATCGACCCCTTTACCTAAGTATTCCTTAGGCAGTGCAATCTTCATACCTTTGATCGCCTGGCCAATCTTTTCGGTATAGTCAGGAACCGGCGTGTCAGCGGTCGTACTATCCCGTTCGTCGTGGCCGGCAATCACATTCAGAACCTGCGCCGCGTCTTTAACGTTACGAGTCAGCGTCCCAATTTGATCAAGGCTTGAGCTGAAGGCAATAAGCCCCCACCGGGAAACCCGGCCGTATGTCGGCTTGAACCCGACAATCCCGTTAAAAGCGGCCGGTTGACGAATCGAACCACCGGTATCACTACCCAAAGCAGCGACCACTTCACCAGCAGCAACAGCAGCCGCAGAACCGCCTGAAGAACCACCTGGAACGCGCGTATAATCCCACGCATTTTTGGTTGTCTTAAAAGCCGAGTTTTCGGTTGAAGAGCCCATCGCAAACTCGTCCAGATTGGTTTTTCCAACATTGATCGCACCTGCTGCTGCGAGTTTCTCGACAACGGTTGCATTATAAATCGGATTAAAGTTAGCCAGAATCTTGGAGGCTGCAGTTGTCACCACACCCTTGGTCACGATGTTGTCTTTGATGGCAATCGGGACCCCGGATAACGGTTGGCCTGCATCAATCCCGGCAGCATCCACAGCAGCTGCCTGCTTTTTGGCTCCGTCTGCATTGATGGCAAGAAAAGCCGCAACATCCGGGTCGATTTTGTCAATGCCGGCTAATGTCTCGTCAACTAATTGCTGACTGGTTAACTTACCAGTACGCAACTGTTCATGAAGCTGATCGAGACTGGTCTTAAAGTAATCCACGCGTTAATCGTCCTCCTTATCAATAATCGCCGGCACTTGGATCAAGGTACCCTTCTTGGTCGGAACATTCTTGAGCAATTCGGCAACCGGTTCCGCTGGCTTGGCAACATCCGGACGCATTACGTTCTCCAGATGAATACTTTGCGTGGTGACCGGTACATCTTTGGTCGAAACCTGCTCCAACTGTTCGACCATATCCAGAATCTCCGCAAGCTGATCGGTGTACTTCTCCAAATCAGCTTCAGAAAATTGCAGCTTAGCCAGACCGGCCACATGCGCAACACTGTCTTTAGAAATCATGCAATCCCCGCTTTCATTTTCTTTTTCATTCGTAGTTTACCATAAGATTGCCTCAATAACTCCCAAATACATGAGTATAAAAGCCTTTGTCACCGGAACTGCGCGAAACAAACGCCTGGATGCCTTGCGTACTTTGAATGGTAATTTCAATCGGAACGCCTGAAGGAAGGTATTTGCTGGCAGCAGTTGAAATATACTGGGTAAAGCTCTGAATTTCGGTCAACCCATAGAACTGGGTATTAACGGTGATATTCAGGCCAGCTAGGTTGCCATCTTCATAATGTGCCTGAGCGGTAATCCCAGCCAATGTCGGGAAGAACCCTTTTACCTGATTCGTAAAACTGGAAAAATCATTTGAAACGGTACTGTTAATCGCCTTGTGATCGCCGACTACCGGCAAAACCTCATTTTGCTGATTCAGTTTCTTCCATGAACCGATATCGGTGCCGTTTTTACTGGTGGCATGTTCGACATAAACACCACCGACCAGACTATCCTGTTCCGCATTTTTATAAATGCCGACCACAATTGGAATATCATCCGGCACTTTTTCCATTTTGCGTAAACGGGCGACGACTTTTGCCGCAATCGCTTCGCCTTGCTTTTTGATGGTTTCATCGGAGATTTCTGTCTGATATTGGGCGCCATATTCCGTCTTGGTATAATAGTCGACCTTGTTCATGCCTAACGCAATCGCAATCCCGCCTAACTTCATGCTATTGCCATCTTGCAGCATGAAATCCTGTTCAAGAATTTGTTGCAAATAAATCGGGTTACGGGTATCAGGATCTTTTTTCCCATTATCAGGCGGATTTAGGCCTTCAGCATTGGATTTTGATTCACGTTTCAGCCAGCTTCTGGCAGTGGCGGTGCTCAAGAGCTGCCCTTCTTCAAAAGAATACTTATCAGTCGGGAACTGGTTCTTGGCTAACGTCTGCAAGCCACTTTCCATACTCTTGATATTGAAGGTGTTGTCGCCTTGGTCATTTTGCTGCAGCGTCAAACCACGTGCACTGCTCGTCTGATAACGGCCGTTCTTGATAACCCCTTGATACATACTGTTATCAACTGTCCCCGTTGTCTGGTAGCTTCCTGTTTTAGTGCCGCCTGTACTGCTGCTATTACTGTCTAGATTCAACTTGCCACACGCTGCTAACAGCATAATCGCACCGGTCAGTAAGGTTAACGTCAAAAATTTCTTCATTGATGAAGTTCCTCAATTCTTCAAGTTCGCCAACAATTCTGTTTCATCCATCGTCGGAACATTTAATTTCTGGGCTTTCGTCAGCTTACTGCCAGCTGCTTCACCGACAATCACCAAATCCGTTTTCTTTGAAACCGATCCGGTAACTTTGGCGCCTAATTTTTCAAGCTGTTTCGTCAGATCCGGGCGGGAAAACTCGGCAAATTTACCTGTGATGACCACGGTTTTCCCGGAAACAAAGCTATCTTTTACCGCGGACTGCGTCGGACCGGTATAACGTAGGTTGACCCCTGCAGAACGCAATTGATCGATCAGCTTTCGTACCGTATCAGTCTTGAAATAGGTCACAACGGCTTCGGCAATAGTCGGCCCAATATTAGGAATCTCCGCAATGTCTTCCTGACTGGCAGCCATCAGGTGATCCAAGTCGCCAAAATGTTCCGCAAGAATTCGCGCGGCTTTCCCGCCAACGTGACGAATCCCCAATCCAAAGATTAGGCGTTCCACGGAATTTTGCCGACTGTTATGAATCGCACTTAATAAATTATTAATTGATTTTTCTTTGAATTTGTCCAGCTGAGCCAGATCGGTTGCAGTCAGGCGGTAGAGATCGGCGACATCCCGCACCAGGTGTTTGGCCTGCAGCTGCGCAATGATTTTAGGACCCAACCCGTCAATGTTCATGGCGTTACGCGAAGCAAAATGCGTCAGCTGCTCCTGCATTTGTGCCGGACACATCGGATTAATGCACCGCAACGCCACCTCATCATCGAGGTGCACTAGTCTCTGACCGCACGACGGACATTTTTCCGGAATCGGTGTCGGTGGCGTATTCGCCGGGCGCTTGGCAACCAGCACCCGCGAAACTTCCGGGATAATGTCGCCTGCTTTATGCAGCATGACCGTATCGCCAATTCGGATATCTTTATCATGAATCATGTCCGCATTGTGCAGGGTTGCCCGCGAAACCGTCGTCCCCGCCAGCTGAACCGGATCCATCACCGCGGTCGGCGTGACAACCCCGGTTCGCCCCACTGTCCAGACAATTTCATGGATCACTGTCTCGGCTTCTTCAGGCGGAAACTTATAGGCAATTTCCCACCGCGGCACTTTAACCGTGTTACCTAACTGGGCTTGCAGCGCCAAATCATTGACTTTTAAAACGATCCCATCAATTCCATACGGCAACGCATCGCGATCACTTGTGTACTTAGTAATGTACGCATCAATCGCCTGCATATCACTGGCAACTTCTGAACTGGGATTGGTGGTAAAGCCCAAATCATGCATGAACGCAATCGCTTCATGTTGCGTTTTCACGTTAAACCGATCAGGATCAATCAACGTGTAAATAAACGTGTCCAGTTCCCGACCGGCCGTGACGCGCGGATTCAGCTGACGCAAGGAGCCCGCGGCCGCATTACGCGGATTGGCGAATGGCGGATTGCCTTCAGTTTCCTGTCGGGCATTCAATTTAGCAAACGCCGCTTTAGGCATATAGCATTCACCGCGCACTTCGAGTGACAACGGCTTCTTCAAGGTTTTCGGTACCGAATCAATGGTCAACACATTCTTGGTGACGTCTTCGCCAATGTTACCATCGCCGCGCGTCGAGCCTTGGACCAATTTGCCATCTTCATAAATAAGCGATAAGGCAAGTCCGTCAATTTTTAACTCCACATTGTAATTAACCGGATGCCCAACATTAGCCTGCATGCGCGCATCCCATTCGCTAAGTTCTTCAAATGAAAAGACATCGCCCATCGACAACATAGGGATCGGATGCTGAACTTTGGCAAAGTCCGAGTTGATCACATCGCCAACCTGTTGCGTCGGCGAATCAGGGGTGACCAATTTAGGAAATGCCGCTTCTAACGCCTGCAAGTCACGATAATGATCATCATAAACGTTATCCGTTACGGTCGGTGCGTCTTTGGTGTAATACTCCAGACGCCATTGATTTAATTGCTTGCGCAGCTTGGCGACTTCCGCCTCGGCTTCTTCAAGCGTAAATTGAGCAGCTGGTTTTGTTAACACGGCGAGCCTCCTTGAACACCATACTTCATCCTCACGAACCCATCATCAAGATTCAATTTTCTTGATCGGGGCAAACGCGGCTAGCAACCGCTTGATCCCCATCGCTTTAAAGGCAATGTCCAATTCCTGATCATCACCCGTTCCGGTTACCTTGACGACGGTACCCGTTCCCCACTTACGATGCGTCACCTTGTCGCCAGCTTCCCAACTGGTCTTGCCAGCGCCGGTTGTCGGTACTGGTTTAACCGTCACCGGCGTTGCGGCGGTCTCGGCATGGCGGCTATACGGCGAACTAAATGCCCGATCGGTCCGGTTAATAAACGGAATATCGCTTTTCGGCTGATTGCCACCAACGACTTCAAGCAAGTCCGGATCGATTTCTTCAATAAAACGACTAGCCGGATTATTTTGTCGCTGGCCGTATAGCATTCGGGCATAGGCATTGGACAGATATAGCTTTTGCTTGGCGCGCGTGATGCCGACGTACGCGAGACGCCGCTCTTCCTCAAGCTCGCCTTCGTCCATAGCCGCCCGACTCAGCGGGAAGAGTCCTTCTTCCATGCCAACCAAAAAGACAACCGGAAATTCCAGTCCTTTAGCCGCATGCAACGTCATTAAGGTAACTTCCTGGGCATCTTCTTCTACTTCGTCCTGATCCGACAGCAGCGCCAACTCAGCCAGAAAGTCGACGAAAATATCGCTGTCCTCATTTTCCGGCTGATAGCGTTCGTCAAATCCTTGCGTCACCGATAGCAGTTCTTCAAGGTTTTCAATCCGAGTATCGGCTTCCAGCGTGTGTGCTGCCCGCAACGCATCCAGATAGCCACTTTCATCCAGAATAGCCTGCATCATGTCCGTAACATTCAAATCTTTGCGGCGGGTGCCGAGTTCCTGAATCATTTTGCCAAACTTCGCCAGATTACCGCGCGCTTTGCCAGAAATGGGACTGAGTTCGGCATTGCCTGCTGCTTCCAACAACGACCACCCATGCTGGCTGGCAAATGCTTCCAGCTTTTCGACACTGGTATTACCAATGCCACGCTTTGGTTCGTTCACAATCCGTGTGAAACTCATATCGTCTTCAGGATTGACGACTAAACGAAAATACGCAAGCGCATCCCGAATTTCCTTACGATCGTAGAACTTGTGACCGCCCACCATTTTGTAAGGAATATTGGACTTGACGAACGCCTCTTCAATCGCCCGTGACTGTGCGTTCGTTCGATACAAAATCGCAAAATCACCATAGTGGCGATGATGTTCGGCCATTTCTTCTTCGATGCGTCGGATGACAAAAATTGCTTCGTCAGTTTCACTTTGGGCGCGATAATACGTGATTTTGTCACCTTTGCTATTTTCGGTCCACAACGTCTTCACCTGACGATTCAGGTTGTTCTTAATCACGTCATTGGCCGCACTTAAAATGGTCTTCGTGGAGCGATAATTCTGCTCAAGCAAAATCACGCGAGCCTTAGGGAAATCCTTTTTGAAATCCAGAATGTTCTGCATGTTGGCACCGCGCCAGCCATAAATGCTCTGATCCGCATCCCCGACTACACAAAGATTGTGATAACCTTCCGCCAACATGTGCACGAGGCGATACTGGGCCTCGTTTGTGTCCTGATACTCATCAACGTGAATATAACGGAACTTACGTTGATAAAACGCCAGTGTCTCTTTGTCCTTTTCAAATAACACGATGGTTTGCATGATCAGATCGTCAAAATCCAACGCCTGATCGCTACGGAGCCGTTTTTGATACTCCGCATAAACTTCCGCGACAATTTTGGTAAAGGGACTATTAGCCTGTTCATCTGCATAAGTCTGCGGATCGATTAAATCATTTTTGGCATTCGAAATGGCCCCCAGGATTGACTTGGGGTCGTAGCGTTTGGGATCCAAATTGAAATCCGCCAGAATGTGTTTAACCAACGTCAGCTGTTCAGCTGGATCGGCAATTGTAAAGGCGCGATTATAGCCAAGTTTGTCGATATCTCGCCGTAAAATTCGGACGCAAAGTGCATGGAAGGTCGAGACCCAGATATCCCGAGCAATTTCAGGATCAACGAGCTTCCCTACCCGTTCACGCATCTCACGAGCTGCTTTATTCGTGAAGGTGATGGCAAGGATGTTCCATGGATTAACGTTTTTTTCTTCTACCAAATAAGCAATCCGGTGCGTTAACACCCGGGTCTTGCCGGAGCCGGCACCTGCCATAATTAAAACCGGTCCTTCGGTGGCCAGTACCGCCTCAGTCTGCTTATCGTTCATACCCTTTAATGCGGCATCCATTACCATTTAACGAATCGTCCTTTCAGAAAAACCAAGTGAAAAATTCCTTGACCTATTGTACCAAACTTTGGGCCTAAGCGTGAGTGCCGGCAAGATACGATATCAGCCAAAACAGGCGGTATTTAATGCTTACTTTAGATTCTCGCTTGTCCCGAAATTTCCGTCATTCGTTGTTATTGCATATTCATTGCGTTGACAGGTCACTCTGATACACTTAAAGAAAGCAGTCAGAGAAACAGTGACTCAAAAAAGGTGGTTCTATGAAAAAAGTTTGGGTGGGGTTGGGACTTTTATTATTACTGTTGGCTGCCGGTTGCGGTGTTCAACGGCATGCAGCTAAATCCAGTCGCGCATCGACATCCGCAAGTTCGCGCCAAGTAAGTGCTTCACAGAAGGCATCATCGGTACCACAGACGCCGTTAGCTAAATTGAAGGATCGCTCAAAAGATACATTGGTTTATGCACCTTTTGGCGACAGCCTTTCTGTCGGGCTTTTTGCAGATAAAAAAGCCAGTCGCTTCACTTCGCTTTTTGCTCAGCAGTTGGGGCAATTAACCGGCAAAACCGTTACTGAGGCAGGCATTGCTGAAGTCGGTAAAACTGCCACCAATCTCGGCGTCCCGGCGTTGTCAAGCTTAGTGGCGCAGCAGCCGGACGTAGTGACGATCGAGTTTGGCACCAATGACGCTGTGGGTGGTGCAACACCATCTGCCCTTGCTGCTTACCGCCAAGCCCTCACAACCATTGTGACGACGCTTCAGGAAAAGACCACCGCCCAACTGATCCTCATGACAACCTGGTCGCCGAACAACGGGCCGTATGCCGCCGCGGATTTAAAATTTGACGCTGTTGTCAAAGAGATCGGTCGCTCTTACCACGTGCCAGTGGCTGACTTAGCGACGATCTGGCAAGGCCATGATGATGTAACCGGCCCGGCTGGCACCGCCATTCCCGACTTTGCGGCTAATGGCCCGCGCGACACGTTTCATCCTAATCAAAAGGGGCATGATCAAATCGCTGCCCTACTCATCAAAACTTTGGAGGAATGATCCATGCAAGCATCTTTAAAATTTTGTCCCAACTGCGGTCAACCGATTGGCCCTGATGATGACTTTTGTCCAAACTGCGGCTTTGATTTGCGTGCTGCGCGACAACAGGCGCAAAGCACAAATCAAAAAGAAGCAGCCAATTCACAATCGTCACCTGCCACTCCTTCGTCCACCGCTTCTTCCACAACGGCTACTGCCGAACGTCGCCGCCCACCACGGTCACCACGGCGTTGGCTGCTCATAACCGGGATTGCCGTGATCTTAATACTGGGAATCGCTTATTTTGCTGGTGCGACTTATTACAGTCAGGATCGGCAAGTAACCGAGCTGGCCGAAGAAATGACCAGTGGAGATGCCGATGATATGGCGGAAGTCGCGGTAGCCAGCGATGGGACGGCGTTGCACGAGGACGATTTGAAGCCCCTTGCGCAACTCATCAAAAACCGCAGCGATCGCAGTCTTCTGCATAGCATGATTATGGCTAAGTCGACCAGCGGCACAGTTCAGATTGTCAAGGCAGGCCATGAGCTGCTTATTTTTCCAAAATATAAAGTCAAATTAGGGACAGCCGATGCCGTCGTCAAAACCAACCTTAAAAATGCCACACTCACTTTGAACGGCACGCCAGCGCAAGCCAAAGCGCATGACGGGCAATATATCATCACCGGTCAACTGCCGGGCGTCTACACGCTTAAACTCAGCGGCACGCATGACGGCACAACCAAAGATTTCACACGGGAAGTGGTGATCCCGCTAAAAGGTCAAGCATCGGATTTAACTTTAGATGCAGCAACGGCTTCCTCTTCCAGCGCCACATCTTCCAGTTCCGCATCATCGCAAAATTCACATCCGGATAGCAATACCCACGACGATGATAGCGATGACGATTATGATGACAATGGCGTCACGAAAACAACACGCCAGTATCCTTCCGACCCGTCAAAACGCAACGACAATCATTCCACCAGTGGCATTGTGGGCCGCTGGGAATCAGGCGACCAGGCAACGTTCACTTTTAATAGTGATGGCACTTATACGGCAACCAATAACGGCACGCCAAGTAACGGTAAGTGGGAAGTCGTTTATCGTGACGGCAATGTCTTCAATATCAAGTTCACCAAGTCTGATGGCGGCAGCACGGTTGAACCCTTCGTCCTTGATGATGACGACTTGATCGAAACCAATCTCAAAATTAAATGGGAACGCGATGACTGATTTGTCCGTATCCCCTTTGTCATTGATGCCATGGTGTTATACTAATGGTAGTATCCGAATTTAATTCGTTAGGAGGCGGATCGTATGACATCAGATAAGTGGCGGCCATTAGTGGTCACGTTAATCGTCATTGCCGCCATCTTTGCCGCCTTGTTTATCTTGGAAGTCTTCAACAATGGCGGTGGCATGGGAATTGCCCACGGCAGCATGATGCGCAGCATTTCGTCCTGGCACATGGGCGGTTGCATGCGCTAGATGTTTGCATTTTGATAGGCTTCATTGATGCCCCTGTTTGTGCATATGCACAGCAGGGGTTTTTATGTGGTGCTGAGCGTGAGCCGGCGCGCTTAGAAGTCGGGGAGCGCGTTATAGCATCCCCCCAAAATAAATAGCTTGCCTAAGCAAACATGTGTTCGTATAATGATAGGCAGAGGTGATCTTCATGGCCTATGATTATCCACACGAACCGCATCGGGTCATTTTTTTGATTGACAATAAGTCCTTTTACGCCTCAGTCGAAAGCATTGAGCGTGGACTTGATCCGCTCAAAACCATCCTAGTTGTGATGTCTGAACAGGAGAACACCAACGGCGGACTCATTTTAGCGACTTCGCCTATGGCCAAAAAAATGTACGGTCTCAAAAATAATGTCAGCCGCCAGCGCGATTTGCCCAATGAGCCGCATCTAATTGTCGTTCCGCCGCGCATGAACCTCTACATTCAGAAAAATCTGGCTATTAACGACATTTTCCGTCAATTTGTCGCCGATGAAGATTTATGGGCCTACTCAATCGATGAATCCATCCTTGATATGACCCATACTTGGCGACTGTTTGGAAAAACACCAGAGGCAGTTGCCAAGCTCATTCAATCGACTGTTCAACAGCAGCTAGGTCTGCGGACCACGGTCGGGATCGGTGAAAACCCGGTTCAAGCCAAAATTGCCCTTGATGTTTATGCCAAGCACAGTCCTGATTTACTTGGCGAAATTAAGTATGCGACGGTTCCGAACACCATCTGGAAAATTAACGAGATGACCGATGTCTGGAGTATCGGTCACCGCACGGCAGCGCATCTAGCGCGCATGGGCATTACGAACATGTACGAACTCGCCCATGCGAATCCTTATGCCTTAAAACAGGAAATGGGTATTATCGGCACTCAGCTGTTTGCAACCGCTTGGGGCGTTGATCGCACCAAAATCAGCAAGCGCATCGTGACCCGCCAGCCAAGTATCGGTAATTCCCAAGTGCTTCCGCGCGACTATAGCAATCAATTCGAAATCGAAATTGTCATCAAAGAAATCGGTGAACAGGTCGCAGCCCGCTTACGCCATCATCATAAACGTGCCGGTGAGCTTTCACTGGGTATCGGATTTTCATATGCAGAAAGCCAGCAAGACGGTCGGTCCGGCTTTACGCAAGCAAAGCGGATTCTGCCAACCAATCGCAACACCGACATTGTTGCAGCGTTGCGCGAGATTTTTCGAAAGAACTGGCATGGTGAAGTCATCCGTAACGTTGCCGTCTTCACATCCCGTCTGGCACCTGACACCGGCGAACAGCTTAACTTTTTTGAACCAGTTGATCGCCAAATCAAGGCCACCGATCTGGAACGAACACTCGATACGATTCGCAGTCGCTTTGGTTTCAAGGCGTTGGTGTACGCCAAAAGCGCGATGCATGGTGGTACAGCCATTCAACGTGCATCACTGGTAGGAGGACACAATGGCGGCAATAGCTATGACTAAAGACCTTAAAATCATCATGGAACGGTTAACGCCACTATTTAAGCGCAAACGAAACACACGGTATTGGATCTCACTGGTGAATCAGACCTACACGCCAGCGTTCAACTTCTTTTTTAACATTCAACCCAAGGATCAACGGCAGCGCTCGATCCCGTTGCACAGTCTGCACGGCTATGATCTTGCCCAGTTAGAGGCTTTCCTTGGTTTGTTACGCAAACAAACGCAATTAACCATTGAATTTGTCGGTTTTGAAGACATGCGCTGGCCGCAAACCAACCGAGTTATTCAACGCCGTGCCCGTCTTGATGAATGATGCCCTGCTCGGTAGTCCGATTGCGTGCCTAATATAGCTAAAAGCTGAATATTGACTCCAATAAAAAAGCCAGCCTCAGACAACAAGACTGACTTTTCATCATGATTAGCACTAATTGATCGATGCCCCCATCAGACGATTGATCAAATTAATAGGCAATCGTATAAGAGTGGCGTTCATCAAGCACAAAGGCCTCAGCCATCTCGGGGCCATGCTGAGCAAGAATCTGATCCGCTAGATAAGCCTGGAGATCTTCATGGAAGTAGGTTTCAAACCCAAAACTCCACGCCTGCACCAAATGTTTACCTTGGCGCCGTCCGGCCTTAAAGTTCTCATAAATTGCGTGGTAAATGGAACGACCCGTTAACCGGACGCTCACTGGCAAGACAACGCGTTGATTGCCATGCCGGAAACGCGCATTAACCGTCCGAAAAGTCATGAAGCGAATAATGAGTAAAACACTTGGAATCATAATGCTCAAGCCCACTAGCGCGACAAAAATGATACCCAAAACAAAACCAACAGCACTAACTGCCATGGCGCCGGAAATCACGACGCTTAGGCCGATCACAAACAAAATCAGTAACAACGCTGGAAATAAAGCAACGCCAGCGACTAAAACCCAGAGCAACAATTTAATTGCTATTTTCATAAAGCCTCCAAAAACATGCTGTTTATTCAATGGAAATCAGGTGCACATCACTGACACCGCGAATGCCGCCAAGTTTAGTAGCGAGATCATCAAGGGTTCCTTGAAGCGCCGAAATATCAAATGATATAACGACACTTGCCCAGTTGTGGATCGGAATATTCTGGTTAATGGTCACGATGCTGGCTTGAGCTTGTGACATCACAGTCAAAACTTCCGACAAAATGCCGCGATCGTGATGAAGCATCAATGAAATGACCGCCTTACGCGATGCCATTTCATGATCTGGTAAAAACACATAGTCCTTGTATTTGTAATAAGTGCCGCGGGAAATGCCAACTCGTTTAACCGCTTCGCTCACCTGTTTAACTTCGCCATTTTGGAGCAATGCCCGCGCGGCAATCACTTTGCCGACCACGTCCGGAAGAATCGAACTGTCAACAATATAAAACTGCTTCACGCGAATCCCCCCAAAATGAACCGACTGCCAGTATGCGCTTCTCACCGACAGACATCCGTTCGAATATGTTCATATTGTAACAGTCATTGCCACTTCTGAAAAGCAATCGTCAAATTGTAAAAGATTTGACATGTTTTCAGGAAAATAAGCTCTCTTTACTTATAACACTTCGCCAAGCGCTGTCAATTCCACTTTAGGTAATCTCCGTTATAGCTCGATAGCTGCACCTATTTCATCAATGAACCTTTAAACGTCTGCTATTTTGCAGTAGGCTGATGGTGTCTTTGAAGGGAAAAGCATGAGGGGGCTTCTGAATGAAGATGCGGCAACCGTATCATTTATCTTGGCAATTACTGACAGTGGCAATCATCATCGCGTTTATAGCGTTTGTCGAATACTGGCCGCACCTGAGTGATGACGCGTTAATGGGCAGCGGGCTCATCAGTGGTGGACTTTGTATCGGTGCATTACATATGGCGCACCACGTCACCGACACGTCCAAAAGTCACAAGAAAAAGTAACACCTCTTGCCAGACAAAATGAGCTGCGGTTTTAACCGCAGCTCATCACTGTTAACACCTGATGTTACTCCAATGTTTCAGCTAAAAAAGGATGGGCGTAATTGACTTTTCCGCGCACGCTAGCCAAAACGCCGGGGACCAGCTCCTTAATGAGATGGTCTTCGGCCACGATCGGAAACGGTGGCTCGAGTCGATAGTTTGCGGCCTTGCGAAAGCCGATGCGGCCGAAGAACTGCCGATCGCCGATGACGCTGACAAAATCGCGACGTAGATCTGTGGCCCGCATATCGAGCTCCGAAACAATCGCCATCCCTAACCCACTGCCTTGATAATCAGGTGCTACGGCCAAGGGGGCCAAGGCCACACCTTGCATATGGGCATCAGGCGTAATGGTGACTGCAGTCATCAATCCGTAACCGACTAAATGACCGTCGATGGTCGCCACCACTTCCAGCGCTGCATCATAATCAGCGGTGCGTCGTAACTCAGCGACTAACGCTGCTTCTCCGTGATAGCCGCGCTTGCTGCCGCTAAATGCGGTTTGCAATAAGGCGTCTACCTCGGCAAAGTCGTTTTGCTGTATTCGTCGAATGGTCATAATTGTCTCCCTTTTGTTATAATAATTTTTATTATACACGTTTTAACGTTTCGGTGACGTGCTGTTTCGATGTCACTGCCATTTTTGAGGATGCGTTATTTATTTGGCTTAGTCTGCTGATCTGAGCCACTGGTGGTGTTGGCTGTCGAGTCTGGCTTGGTCGCAGCTGAATCGCCTGATGGCTTTGAACCGATTTGCTTCTTTTGCTTAGGTGCCGTCTCTTCATCAGGGAAGATCAAAGTAAACGTGGTACCTGATCCTAATTCAGAGTCAACATCAATGGTGCCGCCATGCAGGCCCATCAGTTGATGGACAATGGCCATACCTAGACCGGATTCGCCGTATTTCGTATTTTTCCGCGAAGGATCAGCTTTATAATATCGCTCCCAGATGTTCTTCATCTGATCTTTGGACATACCGATGCCGGTATCACTCACCCTAAACTCGGTTTGGTGGTAGCCTAATTTCCCATTAATCGTAATTTGTCCATTTTGCGTAAACTGAACCGCATTTTGGACAATGTTGAACATGATCTGAACAAACCGGTCGTGGTCGGCATAAGTTGGCAGCTTTTCCGGTGCTTCAATCGTAATCTTGTCGCCAGCTTCTTCGGCTTTTTGTGCCAGTTGTTCGGCAATATTATCAAGATCCTTGCGGGCGTTGAAGGTATGTTTGCTCAAAAGAATCTGATTCGTGCGAATCTTTTCATAATCAAGGTTCTCGTTGACCAAGCGAATTAAACGATTGGTCTCGTTACGCATGAGTTCAATGCTCTTCCCCTTGCTTTCTTCGGGAATTGCATCGTAAGCCAAGCCTTCCAGCAAGCCGTTAATCGTCGTCAGCGGTGTCCGCATTTCGTGAGCTGCATCCGCCATAAACTGCCGGCGCCGATCTTCTTGCCGCTGAATTTCCTGCTGGCTGGCTTTCAAAGACGTCACCATGTCACGAAAATCATCCGCTAGTTCTGCCACTTCATCATGGCTGCGGCTTTTCATTTTAACGGTCACATCGTAGTTGCCTTCCGCCACCTGATGCGTCGCCTGGCGCAGTTGATTAATGCGGCGAACCTGATACGACACAATGAAGTAACTGATAATAAAGGCCGCCAAAGTCGATAAGACGAAAGCGATGAGTAAGTTGTGCTCGGTCTTGTTAATCGAGCTTTGAATTTGCTCGACCGGTGCAAATGCCGCAATGACAAATAGTAGTTTTTCACTCAGGAAAACCGGCTGGTAATAGATTGTCATATTTTGGGATCGGCCGCTCACAGGATTGGTCATCAGCTCCGGTACGGCAACGGCTGAACCTTGTTTTAACTTTTTCCAGTAACTCGATTTAATCGCTGCCATCGGGCTTTTTTGTGAAACCGGATACTTAGCCACGTTGTTCGCATCATAAATAACAAAATGCACGTGTTGATCGCTAAGAATCTCCTCGGCATTTTGGATAAAGCGTGCATTGATCACGTAAGTATTTTCATCGACAGCGTTGTTTTTTAAAACGTCAGTGTACTGTTCAAGCTGCTTAAACCCATTTTCCCAAACTGTATTGGTTGTCGAACGAATGAACAGAATCGACACAATTACCAAGGTCACCATGATAACTGCAAAAAAGCCGATTAACTGTTGATAGAGCATTTTCATTGATCAAGCCCCGAATCATCAAACTTGTACCCGACGCCCCAAACGGTTTGAATGATTTGCGGACCGACCTTTTCGATCTTTTGACGCAGCTTTTTAATATGCGCATCGACTGTGCGTTCGTCACCATAGTATTCATAATCCCACACCAGCTGAAGCAATTGTTCGCGGGAAAAGACCTGCTTGGGGCTCTTGGATAACGTATGCAACAAATCGAACTCTTTGGGTGTCAGACCCTCGATTTGTTTGCCATTCAAATAAGCTTCACGCGTCTTGGTACTGAGCTTGAAATGATCGGTTTCAACGTCAAAGCCATCCTTCTTTTCCTCGGGCGCGGCCTGCTCCGCACCGACTTCAGCACCAACTTCAGCACGGCGATGCAATGCTTTAATGCGCGCAATCAGCGTAATCGGCGAAAATGGTTTGGTTACATAGTCATCCGCCCCAAGTTCAAGTCCCAGCACCTGGTCACTTTCAGTATCGCGGGCCGTCAACATAATCAACGGGACGGTTTCACTGATCTGGCGGATTTCCTTGGCCACCTGCATCCCGTCCATTTTAGGAAGATTCAGATCCAGGGTGATGATGTCAAAACTATCGGGTGCTTCTTTAAACTTAGCAAGCCCTTCTTCGCCATCATAAGCGTTCACGACTTCCCACTTTTCTTTTTGAAAAAACATGGCCATCATTTCTGCCACGCTTGTATTGTCTTCAATCATTAATAGTTTCACTGATAAACCCCTCATTTCACAAATCTTTAAAACCTTTACGGCGTTTAGGTTTCGGAACGTCATCCGGTGCGACATAATCGTAAGGAAGCTGGTGATGGGCTTCAAGATACTGTCTTAGCCGGCTTTCGGTATAAACGAATCCCGGTAAGAATAACAGTACAGCCACAAAAAGCCAAATGATGAAAAAATTATCCCACGAAAGCCGGTGAATGATCCAACCGGCAGCGCCTTCGAGAGCCCCGGTAACAATCAATGCCTGGCAAAACCACCGTTGCGCTAGACGAAAACTATCGGCATTGACACTGGCGAGATAGGATGTGTAGCCCCAGAAATTGGTTTGATGTCGCGGTCGAAAAAGTACCAGAAGGATGCCCATTAGTAATTGCATGCATCCAGCAACAAGTAAGATCATAGACATGCCTCCATAAAATTAGCTTAAAACCTAAGTTTGCGTCAGTATAGTACCAAGTGCAAACATTTTGACAAGTTTAATTATACCGTGGTAAGATATCATTTGCACCTTGTCGGGGGTGTAATGGTCTCGACATTGCTTTTCGCGCATGCGGTGCACCTCGGAGGCTCGGCTCCGTCATCAACGGAACAGTTAATATAACTGCAAAGAACGAAAATTCTTACGCTTTAGCTGCTTAATAACCAGCTAGCGTGATCCTTCCGACTTCGCTCAAGGGTCGGGTCTGGGTCTCAAATCATTGAGCTACGGTTGATGCTGCCACCTGAGGCATCAACAAGAGACTAGTAGGTTAGCCGCCTTGTGTTAGCCTCGCTGACTGGCGCGACATCGCGGCGAATTTTAAATTAATCAGCTATGGGTGTAGAGCTGCATGTAGCAGGGGTGATGGACAGGAGTTCGATTCTCCTCACCTCCATTATTAAGCTTTCCGATACTTTCCGTTAGTCCCGAAATGCTGTTAAATCAGCGTTTTGGGGCTTTTTGTTTTTGGGTGTTTGGAGTTGTTTTAAAAAATGTGTCCGTCTGGTGTCTGTTTTGCAGTCTTGAAACACCTTTAATAGCACAATGTTTTGAAGGATAACAAAAACTGTTAACAACAAAATTGTTACAGAAAAAAGCCAAGTGATGAAGAAAGACGCTATCAGTCAGGAACGGCTGCTAACATCATTCTAATCGCGACCGGCATCGCCGCATTCATCAAATGGCTTCTAAAGTGGTAAAAGTAACAGGGTAAAGGCCGAGGCCCTTACTTCTTGTACGTTTATTCTAACATGGAGGTAATAGTATGTCATTTGAAACGAGAAAATACCGGCGCGTGTGGCTGATCACGCTGACAATCGCAGCAGTAGTTTGGGCAATCAACTATTTAGTGGGAGCGATCGGATGAGTCGACTAGATGCGTATCTAAAACAAAACGACGTCACACGTTATCGTGTTTCTAAAGTGTCCGGTCTGACAGCATCCTCGAGCTAAAAATCACCTCAGATTAGCCGTGTTTTGGTAAAATAATAAAGCCAATTCAAAAGAGTTATAACTCGTCCACATTAACGCGTTCGTAGTCGCAGAAACCGGGCTGGCGAACGCTCAGGAGGGAACAACCATGAATCACGAAGTTACGACCTTAATCAGCATTCTCGAATCCGCCGGTTTTTCGCATGACGAGCTTGCCGGTACAATTGCTGAACTGAATGATGCCGTTAACAACGGTCAGGCAACGTCCATTCAGCTCGTGAGTCCAGGTGCCGCTGCACGTTACATCAAACGAATTAACGACGAAACTATTTTTCAAGCCCGATTCCGTCACAGCGACGAACCGGATTTGCTTAACAATGAATCAAATGACGAACGGATTGAAAACCCTAATCAGGATTCCTGCATTGTCATTAGCTACGACCCTACCCAGCACTAGAAAGGAAGGATCCATGAAGAAGATCGAGCATCGACCGATTGCGATTGTCACGATCATCGCCGGCAGTCTCGGCGTTGTTGCCAGTGGCATGAGCCTTGTCTCCGGCATCCTGCTGTTGACCAAGCGTCGCCAATCGTAAATCAAACGGAAAAGAAAAACAAAACACCTGCCGTTGCGGCTTGTCCCCTAAATTCTTAGAGAACACGTCACGACAGCAGGCGTTTTTTAATGTTCAACTGCCTTCATAGGCCAAAATTATTCAGGCGTGACTGACTTTTTCCTTGCCTTCTTCTTCACGCCGGCGATTAATAGCCTTTATATCGGTGACCCCGTCAAACGTCAACAAGGCAGACTGGTAGTCACCAATGAGTTGGGCTTGCTCGCGGTTGGCACCATTAAACTGAATCGGTAAGCGGACGCCAACTCGCTGAAGCACGTCGCCGGAAATCGGTCCGGTGTGACCATTCACCCAGTAACGTCGATTCGGCTGGGCTAACGGTATTTTCATATATTGCACTGTCCGACTGTCGGCATCGGCAAGGACGCGAAAGAAGCCTAAGACCAGTCGCTTGCGGGCGTGATCACTTAGCAACCATGCCACCTGATTCTGACCATTGGATTGACGCGGCAACAATAAGCTGAAGTCGCCATTTAGAACAAGCGGCTGCAGATCATGATAGTAAGAAATCTGGTCCTTGATTGTTGCCAATTCTTTTGGTGACAGCTTGGTTAAGTCGAGTTCATAGCCTAAAATGCCAAACGCTGCAACGCGAAAACGAGTTGCCAATGGCGTTGTCCGTCCGACCTGTTCATTCGGCACGGCCGTAACATGATTGCTCATGCAACTTAATGGATAGGCAAGCGCTGTTCCTGACTGAATGGCCAGCCGTTCAATAGCATCGGAATCGTCACTGGTCCAGATTTGCGGGCTATAAAAGAGAATGCCCAAGTCAAACCGTCCGCCGCCACCAGCACAACCTTCAATCAATAACTGCGGAAATGCCGTCAACAGTTTCTGATACAGTGTATAGACACCTTGAACATAGCGGTGGAAAAACTCGCCCTGCGGATGACCGATTTTAGCCAAATAAGGTGAATATGCCTCGGTGATACTCCGGTTCAAATCCCACTTAACGTAATCCAGATGCGTTTCGATGATGACTTTTTGCATCTGATCGAAAATATTGTTCACGACCGCCGGATTGCTGAAGTCGAGCACATACTGATTGCGGGTGATCGAGAAGCGTCCGCGTTTTGGCCGGACTACCCAATTCGGATGCTTCTGGAAGAACTGCGACCGCGGTGACACCATTTCCGGTTCAAACCACAGACCGAATTGCAACCCGAGGTTATGAATCTCCTGGGCAAAGTGGCCAAGCCCGTCCGGAAACTTGTGCTTGTTGGTAAACCAATCCCCAAGCGAGCTCAGATCGTTATCACGCGTCCCAAACCAGCCGTCATCAAGGACAAAACAGTCCACCCCGACTTGGCGCCCGAGTTTGGCTAAGCGCAACAGCTTTTGTTCATTTAAGTCAAAATAAGTTGCTTCCCAGCTGTTTAATACCACCGGACGCGTTTTTTGGCGCCATTGCGGATCAATAATATGCCGCGCTACAAACCGCTGATTGACCTGTGCCAGCCCGGCAAGCCCGCCGGAACTGAAGCTGAAAACTGCTTCAGGCGTGGTAAAACTGGTCTTCGGATCCAAACGCCAACTAAAGGATGCCGGATGAATACCGATTAGTAGCCGCGTCTGATCCCATTCGTTGACCTCGATGCTATCCAAGAAATTGCTGGAATAAATCAAGTTGGCGCCATAAGTGTCACCACTGGTAAACGAACGATTGACAGCATGTAAGGCCACAAAGGGATTCTGTTCATGACTGGAGGCCCCGCGCAACGACTCGACCGAAAACGTACCTTGCGTCAGTGGCTGAGTTTGAATATGTCGCTCTTTTGCCCAATTACCAGATAAGTGCACAACATCAAATCGACCCTGCGGCAGATTCAAGACCCCACTCAACATCCGCTGAATCATCACCGGTTCAGAGCCTTGGTTGGTCAAAGTCGCAGCTCGAACCACCGTCGCACTGTCGGAAAAAATGGTATATTGCAACGTCAGTAACAATTGTGCCGTTTCGTCTTCCAGATGAATCGTCAAAACATCCGTCAAAGCCGGGTTACCAAAACTGGTCGGATGATGAAGATCACGCATTTTCGTGTGACTGATATGATAGTCTTTGAACACAAAATTCGGATACACCGGTGCATCGTCCTGCGTCACACTTAAACTACCTTGCCTAAAATCACCGGTACCATAAACCGGATATTCCTGCTGGGCATCGCCTAAAGCAAAAGGCTGGTCACTAGAAAAATTAGCCATCCAAGCATACGGACTGGAACCTTGTGACAAATAATCCAAGTCTGTGTTGGTTAGTGAAAGTCGCGGTCCAAAATAAAGGTGCCCAAGCTGCCCATTTGGCAACAGCGAACATAGATAACTGATTTTCTGATTATACAAATGAAAGGCATGATCGTGAATAACGTCGATCAATTGAGATCCCCCTTTGATTTTGTTCATTACCTTCGTTATAGCATAGAATTTGCGCAGATGTTGTTTTCTGAAAAAGCAATTATGAATTTTCTCAATGAGCACCAGGCACTTGCCTGCGAATACTTTTCGCTTAAATGGCAAAATGTTCCCCAATCGCAGAAATGAAGTCAGTTCGCATCCATACACAAAAGCCGGAAACTGTTTTCATAATTTTGAAAACGGCTCCCGGCTTCTTCTTATTTTTGCGGATCCCAGCCTGCAATGTCTTGTGATGAAAAGGCATACGTCAATTTCCGATGATAAGCAGCTTCATAGGCACGACACTTTTGCTGGTAATCGCGTTGCATCATTTGAAAACTGTTGTCGCGAACCGATAATTTGGGATCGGGATAAATGGGATCAAGGACGTGGAGAATGTAGCGAACTTCCCGCAGTTGTTGATTCTCTCTGGCCGGCAGATCGCGAATTTCCGTGAAACAGGAAATGATCGGCACATTGCCAGATGCCGCGTAAAAATAAGCGCCGCGCTTTGGTGGCCGCGGCTTGCGGTAATTAAACCACATCTCCTGTTCTGGATAAATCAGAACCCAATGATGCCCGTTAAACGCCGCCGTCAGCATTTGCATAAACGGGCCGTTCAGAAAACTGGGTCGCCCGGATAACGGAATCGTGTCATCGTAGTTCATGACAAATCCCAACAACCCCTTCATGGCCAAGTTCGTATCCTGACTCACGATATACATCCGATGACGACCTGCCAAACGGACCGCTTTACGTACCGCCATATTTTCAAAAGGACTGAAGTGGTTGCTGGTAATGACTCCGCCGCTTTTAATGGATCGAATCTTGTCAATGCCAACAACGTCGACGTCCTTTGTCACCCGCAGCGCGTAAGCATTCACCATGAGGCGGCAAATCAATGTTTTGAGCCGAAACGACCAGGCCTGTCGCTGATGCAGGTAGCGGTTGATGATCGCCGTTTCCTCAGCTTCGGAAAAAGTCGGATCATGCTGCTCGACTTTGACGTTGAACGTTTTGGCAGTAACCGCTCGGCGAATGTTCTCAATCACCGCCGCCCGATCCGGTCCGACAAACTTTCCCGATTTCATAGCGCCACCTGTTCACCATGTTTGACGGCATTCAAGATGGTGTTATTTGTATGACATGCCTGGACTGCGGTCTTCAACATGCCGGCCATACTGTCGCGATCGGCTTGTTGATCAGCTGGCGTAAACGCCGCTAACTGCTGCTTCAAATCGTTTTCAAACCCCGAAGCCGGCGCGTAATGCCAGAATCGGTCGCCTAGCTTGGCATTTTGATAGTGCCACGGCTTACCAAAAAGATTATAGTGAATCAGCTTGCCACCGGGTTCTGCAGCGGTCGGCACGCCGGTTTGCATGTTCCAGATTTTCGGTAAGTACTTGATCCGATGTTGCGCAATGACATTAATGTAATCCTGATCAGCCGCAATCATCGTGAAATGGTACGTTTTCAACAAATGCAGGAACCGACTTGAAAAGTGTTCCTTCCGCAACTGAGCCAGATTCATCAATAACACACCCGAATTAATATACTCGCCTGGTTGAACGCCAAAATCACGTTGGATGTATTCAATCGTCTCCGGATAAGTCATCATCACCGGATCAGCCACGCCAGCAAATAAATGATCGCCCATGTTCGTTGCAAACAAGGTGGTTAAATCCCCATCTGCTACCGTATCCGCATCGATATAGATGGCTTTATCATATTGGGGAAACATGTCGGCAATAAACAGCCGAAAATAAATTGTCAGCGTCACATAATCACCGCGTAACTTATTTGTATCGCCACTAATTTGTTTTGTCACCGCATCCATCGCAATGAACCGGATCTTAAAGTGCGGTGCTGCCAATGCCGCCAGTCGCTTTTGGTTCTCCGCCAATAAGCCGCTGTTAAGAATATTGATCTCAAAATCAACTTGGGGATTTTTATTGGCCCGAATCGAGGTTAGCGCAACGGCCAGACATGGGACGTACCCATCATCTACCGAAAAGAAAATTGGAACCGTGGTCGTATTGGTCATTTAAGACACTTCTTTCAATTTAGGGGCTAGATGCCGATAATCTTTTAACAAATCATCATATTCATGTAAGCCTAACTGCTGATGCACCGCCTGAATCTGCCAAGGCTTGACGGTCACAATCCGAAAATATGGCCAGAAACGGAAAAAAGTCGTGAAATGTTGAAAGACGGTATCCGGTTTAAGCTGATGTTGTTCGTTATATTTTTGCGGCAAGATTCGTTTGAATTTAGCCTTTATGTTCAAAGCACTTTGATCCGGCATGAACAGCCAGCGATGCCGAACCAGCCGCCGACACCGAACCAACAAACCATCTTCCCGAATATGGGCAAGATTCATCAACAGCACGCCGGAATTAAGATAATCGAACCAGGCAAGCCGATGATGAAACCACCATTTGCCATAATGATCTAAGACACCGGCAATATCAACGCCTGTCATGGATTGATTGTAGAAGGCATCAAACGGGCGGCGGCAAACCACATCCGTATCCAGGTACAACACGCGATCGGGCAACTCCGGCACTAAATCGGCATACAGCCGAAGCATACAGTAAGGCGTGAACATCGTGCCCATGTTAGCAAGCGGTGGATTAGCCAAGAACTGCTCCGTGATGTCAATCCGCGTCAGTTGATGTTCCGGATTCTGTGCCTGCATCAGCTTCGCCATCCGCTCAGCTGTCTCAGCAGCGAACGGTTGGTAATGATGGCCCTTGACAGTTAACGTCGCCGTCAAAATAAAAATATGTAACGGGTGGCGCGTCTGCCTCATTAGCGACAATGTGGCAATCAAAACGCCGTCTGTCATGCTCGCGTCACCGCAAAACAAAATATTGGTGGTCACGGCCGCGCCCTCCCTTCCTGTTGGTATCGAATATACTCGGTATTGCTTAAAGTGGCACGGTTCGTCATGACTTTTTTTACCTGCTGGGCTAACTTTTGTTGCCGCAACTTGATTGGGAGTTGACGATCAGGCCAAAATGGACCGTCGACATACAAAATCCGCCGCGGTTTGCGCCGCCAATGGCGTTTTTGATACGTCATAGTGGTCACAAAAACCGGCGCATCGAGTTCAACAGGATAATGAAACGCACCGGTCTCAAACGGGCGGATGCCGGTATAATACGGCCAGACATGGGCTTCAGGATAAATCATGACAACATGCTTAGCCTGAATAAGCTGGCGAATTTCGGCATTGAAATCTCGCAACTGATGTAAACGCCGCGGAACCAGGACACCCCCGCCATAAGGTACCAGACGGCCAAGAACCGGAACGCTCAAATTAGCAGCAGACGCCAGTGTAAATACTCGACGTGACTGGTTTACCCGCATTGGTGTGAAAACATCCCCAAACGGCTGGGTATGATTCCCATAGACAAAATAACCGCGACCGGCTGCCTGACGAAAAGCCTGCCGATTGCGGACATGCAGCTTTATGCGACAGTAGCCTTGGGCAAACAGCCATGATCCGCCATAAACAAGATCCGCTTTCAGTCGAAACCCACGCGTAGGCTGCCACCGATAATCAGCAGGAATGGCGGAATTTTGATTAGGCGCTGCAACAACGTCATCGGTCAACCGCCGATAAGTCAAAACTTTAGCCATCAAGATCTCCTCTCTCCCCGTGAGTGAACGTGTTATGGCGCCCGAACGTAAACCACTCCGCTCTCAAGCCAAGAACGGTACCATCACCATTAATAACAAAAATAACGCCACCAAAACAATTTGCGACCCACTAACAGCATAACGCGTCAGCAAAGTTAGTCAATCCTAAATTTAAAAATGGCAAGTGGTCACTCAATCTATACACATCATTAAAAAGGCTTTATCCGGCAAGCGTCAAAGAGAAGTTAAGTGATCGCTCAAATTATCGTCAATGTTCAACAACCCGATTTTTTACGCTTTTGCAGCTCGCCGTAACCGCCGTAATATAAAGAGCGTGGCAATCCAAACAACCGCAAAAAT
The DNA here is from genome assembly GCF_029726355.1 of Lacticaseibacillus huelsenbergensis. NCBI lineage: Bacteria > Bacillati > Bacillota > Bacilli > Lactobacillales > Lactobacillaceae > Lacticaseibacillus > Lacticaseibacillus huelsenbergensis. Next base: position 2,252,051 of record NZ_CP120687.1, on the reverse strand, counting down.
CAGTGCCGAAAGCATTGCCCGATCGAACAGCATGATAATAGCGGTCAGGAGGAGAAACCCTAAAACAAGGTAATCCGAAACTGGATAGAACGGCATCCGAAAGCCTTCCTTATGTGGATATAACTTTTTATATCGCAAGTGCGCCAACATGATCATGGCCCAGACAAACAGAAAGCTGATCGTGGCCATACTTGAAACCAACGTGAAAACCGCGCCTGGAAGGAAAAGATTCAAAACGACCGCCACGGCAATCACGGCCGTCGAGATCAAAATCGCACGAGCCGGCACCTGCCGCCGTGACAATTTGGCCGCCCACTGCGCTGATTGACTTTTACCGGTGACCGTCAATGAGAAAAGTAGCCGACCAGTACTGAAAATAGACGAATTACATGCCGAAGCTGCAGCAGTTAACACAACAAAATTGATGATATCAGCGGCAAATGGAATACCCACGTTATTGAAAACTTCAACAAAGGGACTGTTAACCGGCGAAACATGCCGCCACGGATAAATACACATGATGACAAATAGCGCGCCTACATAAAACAACAGAATCCGCATCGGAATTTCGTTAATGGCCTCGGGAATCACTTTATGCGGATCCTTTGTCTCACTTGCCGTCAACCCGACCATTTCGATTCCGACAAAACTAAACACAACCATTTGCAGTGACATTAAAAAGCCACCAAATCCTTTGGGGAAAAGGCCCCCATCATTGACAAGATTGGCCAGACTCGCATGGCCGAGCGGCGTTTTGAAACGAACAATCATCATGAAAATGCCCAGGACAATCAGCCCAATAATCGCGACAATTTTGATCAACGCAAACCAAAACTCCGCTTCACCGAAAAGCCCGACGCTAACCAAATTCAGTAACAGCAAGACAGCTAATGCAATTAAGCCCGGCAACCACTGCGGAACGTCAGGCAACCAAAACTTAATGTATAAGCCGATGGCAGTCACTTCGGCCATTGCCAGCGCGACCCAGCAAATCCAGTAAGTCCAGCCTGTGACCCAGCCGGCATCTTTACCCAAATACTTGGTAATAAAGTCAATAAATGTGTGCGAATCCACATCAGACATCAATAACTCGCCCAATGCCCGCATCAACAAGAAACAAATGCCACCAGTTATTAAATAAGCAAACAAAATCGAAGGACCGGCCGAGTGAATAGATTGACCGGAACCCAGAAACAAACCAGTTCCAATGGTGCCCCCAATCGCAATCAGTTGAACATGGCGACTTTTCAAATTCCGCGCGAGTTCAGGTTGATCATCTTTTTCGGCTTGCATGCGCTTCCTCCTTAAATATAAATGACCCGGGTAAACTAAGAAGACAGTAAAAGCCCGACTTCTTAGCCAAATGTTTTCGATTCGACAAATTTAAAAGTTTGGATGTTAAATTCGAATATGACAATATGACCGCTGTTATGCCATAGTACACGACAACAAATACTGACAGGTGCTTTCAACCAGTTCATCACAGCAATATCGTGTCATTATCAGGAATGGTACATATCGTTTAACGAATGTCCGTATTAGAAAAATTATACACCATTTTCAGAAAACCCCAAACCAATCAGTGATCGACAATCTTGATTTGCTCGGGCGCCATTTTATCTGCCAGGAAGCTTTGAAGGGTTTGCGGCGCTTGGCGGAAGTGTAATCTTAAGACAGTCACCTGCCCCATCTGCGCTAATAAAAGTGTCCCGGTGCCTTGCGCCTGCAAAACGAGTCCACTCAGATTTTGGTACATTCGAATACTGCCCAAACCGCCAATAATAGCAGGATCCGCCAAGCCTTTTTGCCAGCTTGCAAAACAAAGAAACATAACCACAATAAACCCGCCACTGACCAAATCGTCAAAATGGCGACTTTGCTGCAGCGTTAGGACCAGGCTAAAAGCGGCAATCGCCAGATAAAGAATAATTCGCCAGACTTTTGGCGTTGCGCGGATCCGCACATGTACAATATCAAAAATGGTGACGCCGACCGAAACAATAGCAATTAAAACATACGCAATACTTAATAACGACATAAACATCCTCCTGTTGGTGATAACTTATTCTAACCGATTGCGCGCTAAAAAGCAGGGAGTGCGTTTATGCGGGCAGCAAAGAAAACCAAACAGGCACTGGAGACTTAGCAACACGTCTCCAGTGCCTGTTTAGTTTAATGAAATATGACGGTGTTTCTGTGTGGATGTGCTCCACTGAAGCAAAAACCGCTGACGCTAGCGCTTCTAATGCAACGTTATTTACAACACAATATTGGCTGCCGCCCAATCTTTGACCTTAGCAATGAAGGCCGCAAATGCGTCACGATCATTGAGGTCCGGAAATTGCCCAAGCAAGACCTGCTTAGCACGTTTGACGTCTGGACTTGGCTTTTGCAAAATCAACAGGCTCTTTTCCGCATTCTTATCAGCAAAAAAGTCATCCGGCAAGTTTAACAAGCCCTGAAAATACATGGCCTTTGCCAGCCATTTGGTTAAGCCTTCTGCCTCTTTAGAGCGAAACACCTGACTAGGCACATAAAACATGCCTAATCCGCCCGGCTTCAGGACGTTCATGCTTTGTTCAATTAACAAGTGGTGCGCATAAGAATGGCCTTTCTTGGTGACAGTCGCAAACTTTTTAGCGCGTTCATCAACCGGGTAATAGCCCACTGGCAAATCTGAAACCACCACGTCAGCATCTTTAAACAAAAGATTGTCCAAAGCATCTTGATGAAATAAATCAACGTCTAAGTGTTGAAGACTGCTACTCATTCCTGCTACTGCCAGCAACGCCTCATCATTATCAACGCCAAAGCCTTTGACTTCGACATTCCAAGCCTTGTGAAGCTGATTCATGACCGCAAACAACAAATTTCCGGTGCCAACAGCCAAATCAGCAACCCGCAGTTGATCGGGATGTTGTTGAATAAAGATAGTGACCATAAACGTTGCCAGACTAGCCATCGCATCCGGCGTTATTTGCTTGTTCGGCTCAATCCCATCGACTTTGATGGCCTTCACCAAAACCAACTGTAACGCCTGACGAATTTCTTCCGGCTCGTAGGTAGCCAGCTTAATTTGATCAAACAGCGCAGTTAGCTTCTTTTTTGCCTCATCATTAGGCAAACCATCTTCCTGCATCACCTCACCTGAGTCAAGATCCTCTCCGGCCTCGGTAATCGCCGCAATAAAGGATGTTTTCAACTGCTGATTCAAGATTGTCGTGCTGTCATCTAAAACATGGTAAAGCTTTTCAAGATGTTCGTTTGCCAAACCAGTGCCTCCTCATTACTCTGTCAGCCAAGACGTGTACCTATACGAAATCTTCCAAGACTCTTAGACGCCGCCTTGTCTTTTAGTGTACTGATTGATAAAAGCTTATTCAAGCATCTCTGCCTTGGAAGCCTTGATTTCTGAAGGTTGTGACGCTTCGTTTGTTGATGTATTTGGTTCGGTGGTGTCACTCCATGGCACAGTTTGAGTGGCCAGTGCTTCTTCCGCCGCCTGACTCGTGACTTCGCCTTGTTGCCTCCAACGAGAATACGCCGCTTCAAATTGAGCTTTTTCGACTTTTGCGATTACTTGATACCGCTGCTGCCATAGTTTGAACTGTTCGAACAAGCCAACAGTCAGGGTTAGAAAAACAGCAAATAAAATCAACGTGTTGACAAACACACTTCCACGTAGCTTCATGGCTCCAAAAACACCCCACCTTCAAATGGTTGAGCTGACTTTAATCGTAAGGTATACAAGAAGCCCTGTGGAGCAGCTTGAAACTTTGCTGACTTAACTTGCATAAATAAAGGTACGTGCCCATCATCATTCGTCCTAGATCGAATAATGCCTTCTTTACCACGTTTGGCATAAAACTCATATGCATATATCTTGGTTTCGGCACCATCCTGTCCTTGCAGGCGCACGCGATTATCCTTCAGCTCGAGTTGTTTCATTTTATGAGCGTACACATCTGCTTGTAAATCTTGCTCTGCTTGTAAAGCTTGAATTAAATATTGGTCTTGTTGGGTAAAACGTTGAATCCCAGTTAAAAGCGGTCGCCAAAGCAACAGAACTACCATCATCAATCCCAGTCCGATGACAACCTCGACCAAACTAAAAGCTTCAAGGGGTAAATGAGAAAGTCTTCCCTTTCTTGTTGTCATGAACGCGGACCCCCTTCTCGCGCAACTCCACCTGCCACACATCAGGCCCTACTTTGACCTCGGTTCTTCCACCTGGTGATGGTAATCGAACCAACGCAATTCGTGCTGCATAATAAGCCGTCGTTTCCTGGCGGGCTGGAATCACAACCCGCTGATATGTTCGAATTAAAAGCGTTAGCCAGCTTGCTGCAATTAAAACCACCCCCAAAGCAGCCAAGTGTTCAACTAGCAAAACACCGCTCAGTTTTTGACGAATACGCCTCGCCCCCATCCTAGTTGAAAACTCACTCTCCAAAATCGTTTTTCAGCGTATTTAAAATTTAGCGAACCAGCTTGAGTGATTTTCCCCCTTGGGTTACAAGAAATTGTTGACGAACCGTCATATGTCAAAGAAGAAGGAAATTTTAATACTCGAAATTTACCGTCAATCGTTGCAAACTCCACCTGTCTTTTTGAACCTTTTACGTACATATCGCCGTTTTTGTGATCGCTCCTTGCCTTCATCTTCAACATTTCCCACTCTTCGATGAGCGTCTCCATAAACTCTCGCTCCTGCCGATGCGTCAGGACCCCTCGTCCAACCGGCACCGCTACCAAAGCTAATGCCGTCAAAATAAACATCACCGCAACGATCTCGATCATGGTAAATCCACTTAACCGTTTCATTTAGCGAATTTTGGCGGCGAACCGGATGTTAGTTTATAGCCGCCTTTTTTAAGCGCATCGGCCTGACTTTGCGAAATCACGTCTTTTTTGACCAATTGATCAGCAGAGCTAAAATCAACGCCCCCTTGATCAGGCTCGTTGTAAGTCATTTCCAACTGCGTATTGACGGTCGCAACCGTGGCTTTCAGATTTTGCGTATCAACGCGTTTCATCTGTCCTTGAATCGTCAAGACCAGTGCCAACGTTAACAAAATAATCACACCTAAAGCTGCTACGACTTCGATGAGCGTGAATGCCCGTAACTTTTTCCGTCGCATGTTCAAACACCTCCTAAGGATTGATAGAGTGGTAATAAGATCTGCAAATAAACCAGTAAAATCTCGCCGCCGATTAACAAAAACAAAAGCGGTTGGATCAAATTAACTAATTTCTCCAATTGGCGCTGCAAATTAAAAAATAGTTGCTCTCCGAATAGCTTGAGGCCTTCCGCCACCAGATGTCGTGACTGTCCCATCGTTAATAAACGCGCGACTTCATCTGGGACAAAAGGTTCCTGGAGCGCCTCAGTCAATTCCTGTCCACGTTGAACTTTCGCCTGAATCCGACTGCCTAAATTCCCCAGTGGCCCTTCTAGCGTCGCTAAATGCCGACAAAAATCAGAAATATCAGCTCCTGCCAACAAAAATTGAGCCGCTCCGGAAGTAAATTGAAACTGATAATACATCCGCAGAACCTGCCGCATTCCCGGCACTTTTTGTAGAACCAAGAGACGCTTAAGCGGGGTTAAACGGCGCCAAACCAAATAAATCAGCACGCAAAGCCCGATCAGAACAGCGAGACCACCTAACTGAACCAATACCAATTCCGATCTCGGCAAAGACAAGGCCGGTAGCACGCCAAACACCACCACAACCTGTAAGACCATCAACATGGCCAATAACAGACACGGATAAACAAGCAGTTGGGTCATTTTCTGCCGATTGCGCACGCGTAAGCCAAGATAGTCGCCTGCTACTGTTAGCGCCTTAGCCAAATCACCGTGAATCTGTGCCAACTGTAACTGTTGAAAAAGTATCGGTGCCAGCTCTTGGTGCGCGACCGCTTCTGAAAAGGCAATTCCGTTAGCCAGTTCCGCTTCAATCCGTTCCCAAACAATCCGGTATTTTGGCGAACTGACGCGCAGGTAAGCAAAAACATCTGGCAAACTAAACCCAGCTGTGATTAACGCAGCACTCTGGCGACAAAAACGCTCTTGGGCAATTAACGGCACCTTCATGAAACCACCTCTTGTGCTTGGCTTTGCGACGAGCGTTCAAAAACAACCAGTTCTGCCACCGGGTGAATCACCGGACGATAGCGCAACGTAATTGCCGCACTGGCAGTCAACGCGGCAGCAACCAATTCTTCAGATAGGCCGAAACTCGTCAAACGCAATGGCGTGTCCCCAGCCGAGCGTGCATGAACCGTTGCCAACACAATATGACCGCTAATGGCTGCTTCACAGGCACTTTGTGCGGTTTGCCGATCACGAATTTCTCCGATCAATAAGACATCGGGTCGATGCCGCAAGGCCGCCTTTAGCAACTGCGGGTAGCTCATCTCTGCTTCCGGATTCACCTGAAGCTGAAGAAATTGAGGTTGATTGATTTCAACGGGATCTTCTATCGACAACACCATTCGCGACTCCGCCAACCGCGTAGCTAATTGATAAAGTAGCGTTGTTTTACCTGATCCGGTTGGCCCGGCCAGCGTCAACATCCCGCGTCGCTGCAACAAAATGCTCATCAACCGATCCAAGAGTTGTCGGGCGCCGTCCGCATCTGGAATGCCGCTGATTAACCGCACGACCAACGATTCACGGCCGCGATAGTCCGCTACCGAACTCAGTCGCAGAAAGACAGACGGCGCTTCTTGATAGAACGCACCCAATTGAACGCGCCGATGTTCTGCCACGTTCATCCCCGCCATGAACTTCAGATAATTAATCTCCTGTTGCCCTAAACGCGCCTCCCGTTTTGCCAGGGTCATCAGTCCTGTAGGTAGTCGAAGTCGAACAAGATACCCCTGTGCACTCGGCAAATAATAGATATCACTGGCGCCTTTTGCTAACGCACTCGTCAACAATTCATTCACTGATTGCATGCCTTTCCCCCCCTACACTAAAAGAGTTCGCAATTCACGGGGGAACTCCCTTTGCTGCCGCTTTTTGGGCAAAATAAAAAAGACAACGCATCTGCATTGCCTTTTCAAACATGTTCTAATAAATCATTTAGTCGTCTGGCCAGTCGCCGGCTGTGTAGACTTCCTGAACATCGTCATCGTCTTCCAGTTGGTCAATCATCGCCTGGAACTGTTCAACTTTGTCCTTAGGAATCGGTGTCAGGTTTTGCGGCACCATGGTTAATTCATTTTGCACGAATTTATAACCCTTTTCTTCTAACGCATCACGAACCTGCGCGAATTCTTTAGGGTCGGTATAAATTTCAAAGGCTTCATCCGACGTCTGCATATCTTCGGCACCGGCTTCAAGCGCATCTTCCAGCATCTGGTCTTCGTCAACGTCAAAATCTTCGCGGGAAATAACCAGATAGCCCTTGCGATCGAACATATAGGAAACCGCACCAGCTGCCGCCATATTGCCGCCGTGACGGGTAATTGCAACCCGCACGGAACTGGAAGTCCGATTACGGTTATCGGTTAAAGCTTCGACCAGAATCGCAACGCCACCCGGACCATAGCCTTCATAAGTCACTTCATCATAATTAGCTGCATCGCGATCGCTCGCTTTATCTAACGCCCGTTTGATGTTGTCTTTAGGCATGTTGGCAGCTTTGGCTTTGTCCATGACCAAACGGAGGGATGGGTTACCACTGGGGTCAGGACCACCTTGCTTTGCTGCCATGTATAATTCACGTGATAATTTCTGGAAAATCTTACCACGCTTAGCATCCTGAGCGTTCTTACGGCCTTGGATGTTATGCCATTTGGAATGTCCTGACATGATAAACCCTCTTTTCATAAGTATAGATGCATACGAATCGTTAAAATTATAGCAAAGAATGAACCGTTATTCAACGTCGCTTCCGCCGCCACCACAGCCATCCCCACATCACGGTCACGGCAATGGCTGCTGCCACCGTATCCAGCATCACATCCTGAAACAACGGCGTCCGGCCGCCTGTCAACATCTGGTGGAATTCATCAAACGCGGCAATCCCGGTACAGCTCAACGTTACCAGTGGCCAGTGAAGCCACCGATTCTTTTGATACATAAATGTTCCTTGGGTTAAGCCTAGCCCCAAAAGGAAAAAGATCGTGACGTGCGCGCCTTTGCGAATAAAGAACTCGACAAATTTAAAGTAGCCTACCTTTGCTACCGATTGCGTTTCACCGGCATAATCAAAATGAATCGTGCTCAGAAATGGTTTAAATGGTTCGCTTTGCAACAACCGTTCCATGAGTGGCACGGTTGTCTGCTCTTTATAAGTCATACTTGAGCTCACAAATAAAATAAATAAAAGTGCTGCGGTTAACCAAAGTCCCCAATGGCGTTTAAAAGAATGCACAAACTTGACCTACTTTCACTCATAATTTTCTCATCTACTGTATAATGAACGTATTTCGAAAGGAAGTGCTGATATGTCTTACCCGATTAACTGGAATCTCGATTCAATCTTCCCCGGTGGCATCGACTCACCACAACTCGCCGCCCGAATCCAACAGGTAGCAGACGAACTGCCGCAACTGGAAACCCAAGTGGCTGCTTGGTCGCCTAGCGATGACGCTCCTGAGTTTACCGATTTCAAAACTTTTTGGCAACTGTTTGAAGATATTAGCAAAGGCCTAGGCACCACTGGCAGCTTTGTTGAAATGATTGCCAGCGCCGATACGGCCAATTTAAAAACCGGCCCATTACAAGGTCGGCTCACCACGCTCGAGACACGCTTTCAAAATATCAATAATCCACTCACCAAAAAATTAGCCGCCATGCCACAAGCCGCGTTCGATCAACTGACGGCAACCGGTACTTTAGCGGAAAGTCGCTTCGGGCTCGCTGAAATGCGCGACCAAGCCAAGGACCTGCTTGATGACCAAACCGAAACCATGATCAATGACCTGGCAGTTGATGGATACACCGGTTGGAGTGACCATTACACCACTTTAAGCGGCAGTCTTAAGTTTCCAGTTGTTGAAAACGGGAAAACAACCGAACTGAGTGCCGGCCAGACGCAGAACAAGTTTGAAGGTGCACCTGATCCTAAAGTGCGACGGGACGTTTTCAACGTTTGGGAACATGTCTGGAACGATCACGCCAGTTTGTTTGCCGAAACGCTCAATCACATTGCCGGATTCCGGTTAACTGATTACCGCTTGCATCATTATCCGGATTATCTTTACAAACCGCTTCAATATAACCGCATGCAACGGGCCACATTAGATCAAATGTGGCACACCATCAGCGCGAATAAGGCACCATTTGCCGCCTACCTCACCCGCAAGGCCCAACTAACCGGCCAGCCAACCATGACTTGGTATGATCAGTGGGCGCCGGTTATCGTTGGCGATTTTAAGCCAAAAACATACACCTTTGACGAAGCTGCCGAATTCATTGTCAGCAATTTTGCCAAGTTCTCACCAAAAATGGCCGCTTTCGCCAAACACGCCTTCGAAAACGGCTGGATTGAAGCCGAAGATCGGCCAGGCAAACGCGCCGGTGGCTATATGACCAGTGTGCCGGATGTTAAAGAAAGCCGAATTTTCATGACTTTTGACGGCTCGGCATCTGGCGTTTCAACCATCGCCCACGAACTAGGCCACGCCTTCCACAGTGATATTTTGAAAGACATGCCGGTTCTGCGTCAAGATTATGCCATGAACGTTGCCGAAACTGCTTCGACGTTTGCTGAATTAATCGTGGCCGATGCGACTGTCAAAGCCGCCACCGATCCCGCAGAAAAGCTTAACCTACTTGATGCCAAAATGACCAATCCAATAGCCATGCTGTTGAACATCCACGCCCGCTTCCTGTTTGAAGACAGCTTCTATCAAGAACGGGAACACGGCATTGTCAGCGTGCCGCGCCTAAAGGAACTGATGACCGAGGCCCAGCAAAAAGCCTATGCTGGCGGGTTGAGTTCATTTGACCCAATGTACTGGGCGGACAAACTACACTTCTATTTTGACAATCCGCCGTTTTATAACTTCCCGTATACGTTTGGCTACCTGTTCTCTAGCGGTATTTACGCCAAGGCGCAACAAACCGCAAACTTTGAAGATGATTACATCGCACTGCTGCGGGACACGGCCAACATGTCGACAGAGGAACTGGCCAAAAAGCATCTCGGTGTGGATCTGACGCAACCGGCATTTTGGCAGCAAGGCATCGACCTAGCCGCCAAGGATGCGCAACAGTTTATGCAGTTGAGCGAGGATTACTTAAAATAATTGCTGCCCATTTCTTCTTAACGTAAAGATTCTGATGAGACAAAAAGTCTGTTTGCTAAAATGCCAGCAAACAGGCTTTTTAGTGGGCAATATCACCGTTTTAAGATTAACATTTACTTTTCCATCAATACGCGTCTTATTCGACCGTAACAGACTTTGCCAAGTTACGCGGACGATCAACGTCATAGCCGCGATCGGCACTTGTGAAGTATGCCAGCAATTGCGCCGGAATGATGGTAACCAGTGGTGCCAGCAGTGGATCGATGTCGTCCACAATAATCTGGTCACCCTTTTGTGCCTGACCAGCCATCGCAATGTGCAAGACTTTAGCACCACGGGCCTGAACTTCATCGGCATTACTGCGTGTGCGGGCAGCTGTCACCGGATCGGAAATGATGGCGACAACCGGCGTATCCTTTTCGATCAACGCAATGGTGCCATGTTTCAACTCACCAGCAGCAAAACCTTCTGCCTGCACGTAGCTGATTTCCTTGAGCTTCAACGCCGCTTCCAGGCTGGCGTAATAGTCGCCGCCGCGTCCGATATAAAAGGCGTTGCGTGTGGTTTTGAACATATCCGTCGCCAGTTCGTGGATGCGATCTTTTTGATCAATCAAGGCTTGCTGACCCGTTGCTGCCAAACCCAGTTGGTGAATGACGTCAAAGTCCTTAGCTGCTTGCAGACCCTTAGCTTCCCCAACGGCCTTGGCAACCAATGCTTCAACGGCAATTTGGGCGGTGTAGGCTTTGGTCGAAGCCACCGCAATTTCCGGACCACCATGCAGCAACAAGGTAAATGTTGCTTCACGGGCAAGGGTTGAACTACCGACATTGGTAATGGTGAGTGTCTGATAACCTTGCTTCTTAACTTCAACCAACACCTGACGAATATCAGCTGTCTCGCCGCTTTGGGTTAGGAAAATAAACAGCGGATGCTTGGACAATAACGGCTGATGATAAGCAAACTCCGAAGCAACGTGTACTTCAGCCGGGATGCCTGCCAGCTGTTCAAACAACGGGGCACCGACTAACCCGGCATGATAACTGGTGCCGGCTGCAACAATATATAGACGATCGGCTTGCTGTAAAGCCTTCATCAGGTCTTCTGGAATCACCACATGATGTTGATCATCGGTATATTTTTCAACCAAACGGCGCATTACAATTGGCTGCTCGTCAATTTCCTTGAGCATGAAGAATGGGTACGTGCCTTTGGAAACCTCACCGTCATCAACTTTAACCGTAAATGGCTTACGTTCTTCGACTTTGCCATCAAGTGTTTCGATGTGAATGGTATCAGCCGTCAGCGTCACAATTTCCTGATCCTTGAGTTCAACAAATTGGTCGGTTTCGCTCAGCATAGCCAACGCATCGGAAGCCACAACGTTGAAGCCCTTGCCCCGACCGATCAAAAGCGGGCTCTTGTTCTTAGCCACATACAGCACGGTTGGATCCAGGCGATCAACCATGGAAAAAGCGTATGAGCCTTGAATTAACTTCAATATCTTGCGCAACGCCTCTTTGGCAGACAGGCCTTGACGGGCAAACAAGGCAATCAGCTGTACCACAACTTCAGTATCTGTGTCACTATGCAGTTCGATGTCTTGAAGGTATTGCTGCTTCAGGTCATTGGCGTTGGTCACAACCCCGTTATGCACCAGATAGAAGCGTTCGTCATTAGAAACCTGCGGATGTGCATTGGCTTCGGTCGGCCCACCGTTTGTTGCCCAGCGTGTATGACCAATCCCCATGACGCCCTGAACATCCGGTGTCACTGCTTTTTCCAAATTAGAAATATGGCCAACCCGCTTGATCAGATGGTCATGACCGGCTTGATCGTTTACATAAATGCCAGCTGAATCATACCCCCGATATTCCAGCTTCTCGAGCCCTTTAAGCAAGATTTGGGTTGCATTTTTCTTACCGATAACACCAACGATTCCACACATAGTCAACATCCTTTTCCTAATGTCTACAAATTGGTTTAGACAGATTTTTTTATTGGTATCGCTAAAAACAAAGCTAACTATATGTTTTAAGCGGCAGTATGTCAATACTAAATTTTCAATGGTATACTTTTCGTAAGATCATTGGTCTATATCTATATCCCGAAAACGCGATCAACCTTGAAAATTCAAGGTTTGATTGCTTCAGATTTACCATAAACACTGCAACAAAAAAGCCGCCGAGATTTTTCCTCAGTAGCTTTTTTGGTTAAACTCTCATGTAATTTATATGAATCTTAATCTTTTTGACTGCCCATCTCGCGCTTAACGACTGCGACAATCTGATCGACATAACGCGATACTAGGTCTTCGGTTTTGGCTTCAGCCATGACCCGAAGCAATGGTTCCGTACCTGAAGGGCGCACGAGCACACGGCCATCGCCAGCCATTTCTTTTTCAACCGTATCGATAGCTTCTTGAATTTCCGGATAGGCTTGCCAATTATCCTTGTCGGCAACTTTGACGTTAACCAGTTTCTGAGGATAATCCTGAACCGGGGCTGCCAGCTCGGACAGTTTCTTGCCCGTCTTCTTCATGACATTTAGCAAGTGGATACCCGTCAACATGCCATCTCCGGTATTGTGATAATCAAACAAAATGATATGGCCGGATTGTTCGCCACCGATGTTATAGCCATCTTTACGCATGGCCTCCACCACATGCCGGTCGCCAACCGCGGTCTGAACAGACTTCATGCCATTGGCTTCCAATGCCTTATACAAACCGAGGTTGCTCATCACCGTGGTGACAACCGTATCTTGTTTCAACCGGCCTTGTGATTTCATATAGCTGCCTAGAATGAACATGATCTTATCGCCATCGACAATGTTGCCTTCTTCATCAACAGCAATGCAGCGATCACCGTCGCCGTCAAAGGCCAGGCCGACATCGGCACCTTTTTCAACGACAAACTTGGCCAACGCTTGCGGATGCGTTGAACCTACGTCAGCGTTGATATTTAAGCCGTCCGGGCTGGTTGCCATCGTATCGAAGTCCGTGTCAAGATCGGCAAAAATCCGGCTAACCAAACCACTGGTAGCACCATTAGCACCGTCTAAACAAACATGAATGCCACTTAAGTCATCCGAGAGTGTCTGCTCCAAAAATTGCGTATACTTGAGCGCACCTTCAGGATAATCGTCAACGGTTCCCAGTCCCTCTGCAGCCGGACGCGGCAGGTTATCTTCCGGTGCATCTAACAAAGCTTCAATTTCTTCTTCCGTTTCGTCAGAAAGCTTGTAACCGTCTGCGCCAAAGAACTTGATACCATTGTCGGCAACCGGATTATGTGAAGCCGAAATCTGAATCCCGGCATCGGCCCCTTGAATTTTAATTAGGTAAGCAACTGCCGGTGTTGTGATAACGCCAAGATCCAGCACTTCAATGCCAACCGACAGTAATCCGGCAATCAAAGCATCTGCTAACATCTGACCGGAAATCCGGGTATCGCGCGCAACCAGAACCAATGGCCGATGACTGGCATCCTCTTTGTGCTGAGTCAGCACATAGCCGCCTGTGCGACCGAGTCGAAACGCCATTTCTGGGCTCAATTCCTTATTAGCAATGCCACGAACACCATCGGTACCAAAATACTTTGTCATCTTAATTTTTCCTCATTTCTTCCAGTGGTTATTTTTCACTTGCTGATGTGCTTTCGCTTGATGAACTTGATTGAGAACTACTGGCACTGGATGAATTCGATGAAGCGGTTGACGTGCCAGCGTTAGCGTTAGTGCCCACATCATCATCGTCATTACCACCACCATTACCAGTCCCTGTGTTGCCAACACTCACCGTCACCTTAATGGTTTTTGGATCAGCCGCAGAAATACTGTCGTTGAGATCTGTTACGTTGAACGTCCGCGTTGTTGTCGAAGTGATGCCACTGATATCAACAGGAACGGTCAATTTACTCAACTTATCCAGACTTTGCTGGTCTCCATATACGGTAACCTGTTTTGTGTCTGACGACAAGGCGTACGTATGCCCGCTTGCCGCATTGCCGGTTTGCTTCAACTCAATATTTACTTTTTTACTGGGTTGGGAAATCGGTAACGTGACATGCACGGTTTGCGGTGATAGCACCACATTCATAGTATTGCCATTATCATCCAACGCTTGCAATAGCACTTCCTGGTCAACGGTCTTGCGGGTATTGTGCGCCAACGAAACATTGGCAACGACCTGGGCAATCGAGTCAATCACGGAGCGTGCACCCGTCACTTCAACGGTTCGCGCCGAAAGCTTAGGATCACCTGCTGCATAACCGGAAGCGATGCTGGCCTTATTATAGCGAACCTGAATCGGCATGGTCTTATTGTCCCGCACCTGGATGTCGACAGTCACTGATTTAGGCGAAATCGAGTAGCTCAAATCTTTGTTCAAACCTTCCGCCTTCAAATGAACGCGATGCTTGCCAACCCCTAAATTGGTTAAATCAGCAACCACCCGAAAATTCTGGGTATTGGCGGTCATGGTCACTAAAGAAGCCGTTCCTGTCAGTGCAACCGATACTTTTGATGGGTACCCAGTGATGAAATACTTGTCAGTATTGGCGTTAACCTGCAACGGTACTTTCACGGTCTGAGTCTTGTTCGCTACCAAGGTTGTATCATCGTTGGCATTCTGCCGCGTATTGTTGATACTCTCAACGTTGACATAAGCGAACAACCCGATCGCGAGAAGCAAGGCTAACAACCGATTAACCCATGGCTTATCCCATAAGCGATTCATTGCTTGCCCTCCTTCTTTTTGCGTTGACTAAAAAGCCGCGAAAAGAAACTGACAACCGGATTTGGATTGGGTGCCTCTTCTTTTGGTACTAACTGAGCCGTCAAGAACTTCATGTAATCCTCACGCGTCAGGTTACGAATCAAATTATTATTGTTCGTAATCGTGACTTCACCGGTTTCCTCAGACACAACAATCGTCAAGGCATCGGTCACTTCACTGATCCCGACAGCTGCCCGATGACGGGTACCCAGTTCCTTGGGAATCAGGTTACTGTCCGACAACGGCAAATAAGCCGCGGCCACCGCAATTCGATTGTTGCGAATGATGACCGCCCCGTCATGCAACGGCGTGTTAGGAATAAAAATGTTGATCAACAACTCGCCACTAATATCCGCATCCAGTGGAATACCAGTCTCGATGTAATCCTCAAGGCCGGTATTTTTTTGAATGGTAATCAGAGCACCGATGCGGCGTTTGCTCATGTACTGAATCGCCTTATCCAGCTCTTTGACCATACGCGTTTCGGCTTCATGTTGGTTATTGTTTGAGCGGAAAATCAACGATCCACGTCCAAGATGCTCTAGGCCGCGGCGAATTTCCGGTTGAAAAATAATGACCAGCGCCGGCACACTCCAGGTAATGACCAAATCTGTCAGGTAGCCAACCGTTTTGAGTTGCAAAAACCAGGAAATGATCTTGATGGCCGCAATGACAAAAACACCTTTAAGCAGCTGCACGGCTTTGGTGCCGCGAACCAGCATGATCAACCGATAAATGACGTACCAGACGACGAGGATGTCAACCAGATTGATAAGAGTGGACCAAGTTAATAAATTTGCGAGATAGGTGCGCATCCGCGTTCCTCCATTGTGGTTTGAAATCAAACTTCTGAATAATTATACCACGAGATGCCTAAACGGCGGGCGCTGAACCGAATGAAGCGGTGCTGCGGCGTTGATCGCAAAAAAATAAGCTTGCTTTTTTGGCAAAAGTCGTGATAATAGCAAGTGAGTGAGTACTCACTACATTTAAAAAGAAAGCGGCTAAAATATGTCAAGAGAACCCGTTGTCCAAGTGATCGCCCTGCAGCAAGGTTACGGTCAAAAAATCGTCCTTAGTGACATTGATCTCACCTTAAACCCTGGTCAGATCCTGGCTTTAATCGGCCCAAGCGGTGCGGGCAAAACGACCTTGATCCGAACTATTATGGGTATGATACGTCCCCGATCCGGTCAGGTACTGGTTTTTAACCGGCCTGTCCCCAATCGCTTGCTGCTAGCGCGGATCGGATTCATGGCTCAGACTGACGCCCTTTACGAAAGCCTGACCGGCGCAGAAAATCTCACTTTTTTTGCCAAAATGCAAGGCGTCAAGCAGACGCAAATGGCTGAACAATTACGCTACGCTGCGCATGTCGTTAACTTGCAATCAGCGCTTGATCAAAGCGTCAAAACTTATTCTGGCGGCATGAAGCGGCGTTTATCGCTTGCCATCGCGTTAATTAGCAAACCGCCGCTTCTGATTCTGGACGAACCGACCATTGGCATTGATCCTGAATTACGGCGCAAAATCTGGCAGGAATTACACAGATTAGCTAGCGATCAAGGCGTCACGATTATTTTAACGACCCATGTCATGGCCGATGCTGAAGAAGCCGATCTGCTCATGATGATCCGCAACGGAAAAGCCATCGCCCAAGGCACCCCTGACCAACTCAAAGCAACCTATCACACAGATTCGATCGAAGCGGTCTTTTTGGCCGCAGGGAGGCAGCAAGATGCGCGTTAATGCATTGATCAGTCGTATTTTCAAAGAAATGATTCGCGATAAACGGACACTGGCACTGATGTTCATTGCGCCATTGTTTATCATGACGTTAATCTTTTTCCTTTTCCAATCCAACACAAATACAAAAGCCGACTTAGGGATACACGGTGTAGATACATCTGTGGTTCAGGCCTTGGATACGGATCGAATCCGGCTCCACCATGTCGGCAATGAAGATCTGACCATGCTTATCAAAGATCACGATTATGCTGGCATCCTGACTCAGAAAGGCGACAAACTGACACTATTACTCGCCAATGCCGATCAAGGGAAAAGTGCCCTCTTGAAACAGGGCTTACAGGCGGCAACCATCAAGCTTAAAATGCAGGCAGCTGCTACTACGATTAAAAATCAAGCAACCGCTTTACAAAAACTGGCATCAGCGTTACAACATTCCACGCGTGGAACTGCACAGGTAGCAGGGTCCCAACCGGCGTCAACTGCTACTCACTACCGAATCGCAACTCATTATCGTTACGGATCGGCTAATTCGACTTACTTTGACACCTTACTGCCGATTCTGATTGGCTTCATCGTTTTCTTCTTTGTTTTCTTGATTTCCGGCATCGCGCTATTACGTGAACGCACAACCGGAACGCTTGACCGATTACTGGCAACTCCTGTGCGGCGAGGAGAAATTATTAGTGGCTATTTATTGGGCTATGGTATTTTTGCTGTGATTCAAACAATCTTGATTGTCGGCTATGCTTTGTTCGTCTTTAAAATCCAAATTCTCGGAAGCATTGCCGCAATTTTTCTAATCAACTTATTACTGGCAATCACGGCGCTTTCGCTTGGTTTACTGATTTCAACGTTTGCCAATACGGAATTTCAAATGTTACAGTTCATCCCATTGGTTGTCGTCCCGCAAATTTTCTTTACCGGGCTGATTCCTGTGAATCAAATGCTTGGCTGGTTGCAACCGATTGCCCGCTTAATGCCGCTTTATTACGGTGCCGATGCGTTAACCGGCATTATTGCAAAAGGCCAGTCATTAAGTGTGTTGTATCCGGACGTCATTGCCCTCCTAGGCTTCTTCTTACTATTTTTAAGCCTGAATCTTGTCACCATGCGGCATTATCGACAGGTTTAAACAAATCTGACTAAAGAAGGAAGTGAATGATCGTGCAGCCGCATAATCTGACGGATCTATTCTCCTCATCGCTTGCTGAAAGCCAGTTGTCAGCCAAGCAACAAGCAGTTTTGAAAGCGAGTCTGAGCCTTTTTTCGGAAAAAGGATTCGATCGTACCAGCACAAAAGATATCGCCCACCTGGCAGGCGTTAGCGAAGGAACGGTTTATAAGCAGTTCAAAACCAAAGAAGGCATCCGCCAAGCGTTACTCGCGCCCATGATCCAACAAGTTATCCCGAACGCATTCACTGAGTTCATTCATGAAATCGGCGAGCAACAACTACCTGATCTGCATACGTTTCTAACCTTCATCGTGCATAATCGCATGGCCTTTGCCATTGAGAATCAGGCGCAACTTCGGATACTGGCCGCCACTCTTTTGCAAGATGCGGCGCTAAGCCAGGCACTGGCGGAAAAGTTTCAAAAGCAATTCATAGACAAGGCCGTCCAACTGCTCGCCTTCTATCAGCAGGAAGGTGCACTTGTTAACTGGCCGCTGACTCGCATCCTTCGCTATCTTTTCGGTACCATTTTAAGTTACCTGCTGCCAGTTATCTTGGAGATGCAATCTGATTTTGACCTTGAGACTGCGGTTTCCGAGGCCGTCGCATTTCTGGAACGCGGGTTACATGCCTGATAAAACCAGATATACCAGCTATAAATCGCTAAATTTTAATCACCCAAATTCAATAGTTTTGGGTGTTTTACAACCCACAGAACGTTAGAATGTATTTAAACGTTTTAAAAAAGGAGCCGTGCTTGAGTCATGAAAAGTGAAAAGGAGACGCGGCGCAAGTTTGCAACTGAATCGGTTGCGGATTTACTGAACGACTTGCACACAACGTCAACTGGATTAAGTCAAAAAGAAGCGGCTGCGCGTCTTGCCAAATATGGTGAAAACACGATTACCCGTGAAAAGCAAAAATCCCAGTTACTAGTCTTTCTTAAGAACTTTACCAGTGTCATGGCGATTCTACTCTGGGTGAGCGGGTTTGTTGCAATCCTATCCGGCACCCTTGAGCTAGGTATTGCCATCTGGCTGGTCAATGTTATTAATGGTATTTTCAGTTACTGGCAGGAACATGAAGCCCAAAAGGCAACGGACTCACTCATGAAAATGTTGCCGACTTATACGCAAGTCTACCGGGATGGCAAACTGCAACAAGTCAACGCTACCCAAATCGTGCCAGGCGACGTCTTCAACCTGCAAGCCGGCAATGCCGTACCGGTTGATGCCCGCCTGATTAAGGCCACTTCCGTCCAAGTCGATCAAAGTGCCCTCACCGGTGAATCCGTCCCCGAATCCAAAAAGGTTGACTATAATGCTGGCCAAGGCGAATTCGCTGAATCCAATCTTGTCTATGCCGGCACCACGGTTGGCGCCGGGACCGCAACTGCCATTGCTTTTGCGACTGGCATGAAAACCGAGTTCGGGCGAATCGCCGCGTTGACTCAACAACAAAAACGCAGCCTAAGCCCGCTGCAGTTAGAGCTTAATCGTCTCACAAAACAGATTTCGCTCATTGCCATCAGCTTAGGCGTTCTTTTCTTTGTGGCTGCCATCTTCTTCGTTCATTATCCAGTCGCTCAAAGCTTTATTTTCGCGTTAGGCATGATTGTCGCGTTCATCCCCGAGGGCCTACTGCCAACGGTGACGCTTTCGCTAGCCCAAGGCGTGCAGCGCATGGCCAAGAAACACGCCTTACTCAAAGACTTGAACAGTGTTGAAACGTTGGGTGAAACAACGGTGATCTGCTCGGATAAAACCGGTACGCTGACCCAAAACCAGATGACAGTCGATCATATTTGGACCCGGTCACATACTTATACCGTGAGTGGCCAAGGCTATGTCAATAATGGCCATATTGAGTTAGACGGCAAACCAGTTCAATACGGCAGCGATCCTGACTTGGATCTGCTCATTCGTCTGGTTGCATTCAACAACGACACCGAAGTCGAACCGGCAAAAGGCCAAGCGCGACCGAAGATTCTGGGGACGCCAACGGAAGCTTCACTTGTAATCCTGGCGCAAAAATCCGGAATTGACGTGAATGCTTATACCAAAAAATACCCGCGGCTTAAAGAGCTCCCCTTCGACTCCGATCGTAAACGGATGACCACCATCCACCAGCACGATGATCACACGCTGTCCATCTGTACCAAAGGCTCTCTCAGCGATTTACTGCCGCACTGCGATACCATTCAGGAAAACGGCAAAGTCCGGCCTTTAACCGCAGCAGACAAGGACGCGATCGATGCTGCCAACCGCAAGTATGCTTCTCTAGGCCTTCGCTCAATTGCGACTGCTTATCGTGAAGTTCCTCAAGAAGCCGATAAACAAAGTCAGCTCGACAACCTCACGATTGAGACGGCCGAAACCAAGCTTACCTTTGTCGGCTTGGCCATCATGTCCGATCCACCGCGTCCGGAAATTTACGATGCCATCGAGAAATGCCATCGGGCCAGCATCAAAATCATCATGGTGACCGGTGACTCCTCGTTAACTGCGAAGTCTATTGCCGTTAAAATTGGTTTGACGTCCGACAAAGCGCGTGTCGTCACCGGCAGTGAACTCGATGCCATGAGCCAAGACGAGCTCAAGCAGGCACTGGCAGGCGAAATTATTTTTGCCCGAGTGGCGCCTGAACAAAAATATAAGATCGTTTCCACTCTGCAAACGATGGGCGAAATCGTTGCATCCACCGGTGACGGCGTGAACGATGCGCCTGCGTTGAAAAAAGCAGACATTGGCGTTGCCATGGGCGTCACCGGAACGGATGTGGCCAAAGATGCTGCCGACATGATTCTTACCGACGACAACTTTGCCTCTATTGTTGCCGCCATCGAAGAAGGTCGTACCGTTTACAGCAACATTCAAAAGTTCTTGGTTTACATTTTGAACTCCAACCTGCCAGAAGCGGTACCATCTGCGCTCTTCCTCTTCTCGCGCGGTGCCATCCCGTTACCGTTGACTGTCATGCAAATCCTGACAGTCGACCTCGGAACAGACATGATGCCGGCACTGGGATTAGGATCGGAAAAAGCCGAGCCTGGCATTATGGATAAACCGCCACGCGCACGTGATGCTCACCTTATGAACCGCACTGTTTTATGGAAGGCGTTTGCCTGGTATGGCTTAATTGCATCCATCATTTCCAGCGGCGCTTACTTCTTCGTCAACCATCTAAACGGCTGGCCGTTACGCGGCCTGGCAACCAGCGGCTCAACCTACGTCATGGCCACGACCATGACCCTTGCCGCGATCATCTTCTGCCAGATTGCCGCCGCCATGAACTGCCGCACCGAAAATGCTTCGGTCTTCAAAGTCGGTTTGTTCACTAATCATTTGGTCTGGTTCGGTATTGGCTTTGAAATCTTTTTGTTAGCATTGCTTAGCTACACGCCATTCTTACAGAATCTCTTCCACACCGGACCGCTAGCACTGACCGACTGGCTTTTCCTGGCAATCATTCCAATTCCCCTCTTCCTAATCGAAGAAGGCCGCAAATGGCTTAATCGCCGGCGTTTATCGCGTGAAAAAGTCACGGCTACCGCGCGTGCGTCAAGCGCTACTCGTTAACGACCCGTGTGTTGTAAATCAATTAAAAAAGGTCCAGAAGACATGTGTTACATATGCCTTTTGGACCTTTTCTAGTTGGTCATTGTTTGTAAGCCTTTAATGACTCTATGTGTTCTCATTGCCTCACCAACCGGATTAACGGAACAGACCAGCTGCAGTATCACCACTTTTTAAAAACCGTGACCGTCTCACCTAGTGCGCAAAGTCCAAAGGCCAGCATGATGATGATATAAGGTCGGTTCACTTTAATTGCCAAAGCTGCTAATAGCAGACAAACCACTGCCAACCACAGACTCAGACAACAAATGATATCGAGCCACAAACCTTCGTTGTGCCGACTATGTTTTCTCATTTGGGTCACCTCATATACAACCTATCATACCTGATTGAGCTGCCTGGGACTACTGTATGCTTTCTTTCAATCTGTCTGGTTAAGATGACTTGACACCATTTTGGAGGCTTAATGGTTGCGGCTTGTTTGATACTATAAAAACCATCACAAATTCAAAACAAAAAATCCGCATCAATCAGGGACTTTCCCCCAACTGATGCGGATGGTTTTAGATGTGGTTTCTCACCGGCGGTACATCTTAAATTCTAAGAATAAATCATTGTAGAGCCCAACTTTCGCCGGCGGAAGGTCTGAGTAAATCTCAAGGTGCTTCATGGTCTCGTCATCAGGATAGAATTGCCGATCATTTTGGACCCTTTTTGGTAGCAGTTTTTTGGCTGCGGCGTTTGGCGTCGCATAGCCGACATATTCAGCATTTTGAGCGGCGTTTTTGGGCTCCATCATGAAGTTTAGAAAGGCGTAAATGGCTTTGAAATGTTTGGCGGTTTTGGGAATGACCAGGTTGTCGAACCAGAGATTGCTGCCTTCTCGCGGAACGACATAGTGCAGGTGTTTATTGTTGGCCAGCATTTCACTGGCTTCACCTGACCAGTCGACAGCGATTTTAGCTTCGTTTTCAGCCATATACATTTTGATTTCATCGGCGACAACTGCCTTGACGTTGGGCGACAATTGATCGAGTTTGGCTTTGGCCACTGCCAGCGTCTGCGGATTGGTTTCGTTAACTGACTGGCCCATTGAGATCAAAGCCGGCGCGAAAACATCACGCGCTGAGTCGATGAGCATGATCGAATCTTTGAACTTAGGATTCCATAATTGATTCCAGTGTTGAACTTCACTGGCTTTGACGAACTTGTCATTATAGATGATCCCCAGTGTCCCCCAGAAATAGGGAATGCTGTACTTATTGCCCGGATCGAATTCTTTGTTAATCAAGCGCGGATCCATATTCTGCATCCCGTTCAGTTTACTTTTATCAAGCGGCAATAGCAGATTAGCCTTTTTCATTTTCTCAATCATATAATCCGATGGGACGGTCAAATCGTAGCTGGTGCCGCCTTGCTGGATTTTGGTAAACATGGCCTCATTGGAATCGAATGTTTCCTGATTCACGTGATAGCCGGTTTGCTTTTCAAATTTACTGATTAATGCAGGATCGATATAATCGCCCCAGTTGAAAAGATTCAGCGTGTTGTCGCCGGTATTGCCTTGGGATTTTTGCAGGTCCTGACTCCAAACGGCTAATCCCAGGCAGACGGCCAGGATGGCGACCGCAATACTAATGAGTCGTTTCATTGATCAACGCCTCGCTTTCTCGCTTGTGCTTGGCCCGCCGGCTTTGACCCGCCCGTTGGAGGAAGTAGTAACCGACAACCAGCAGTAAGGCAAAGACGAACATGACCCCGGATAACGCATTGATTTCCAAGCTGATACCTTGGCGGGCGCGAGCGTAAATCTCGACAGCCAACGTTTCAAAACCATTGCCGGTGACGAAGAAGGTCACGGCAAAATCATCCAGCGAGTACGTAAAGGCCATAAAGAATCCCGAGAAAATACCAGGCGTGATGTACGGCACGATCACGCGTGTCAGCACCTGATAGTTGGAAGCACCCAAGTCACGAGCGGCGTCCAGCAAGGAGTGACTCATTTCCTGCAGACGCGGCAGGATCATCAGCACCACAATCGGGATAGAAAAGGCGATATGGCTCATCAGCACTGACCAGAATCCCAGCGGAACCTTTAGCGCCGTGTAAAAAATCAGGAAACTGGCACCGATAATAACATCCGGACTTACCATCAGAATGTTGTTGAGTGACAAGACCGTATTTTTCATCACGGGACGGCTGGTTCGATCAATGGCCAGCGCGCCCAATGCACCGATAATCGTCGCAATTAAACTCGACAGCAACGCCACCAGCAACGTATCCAAAACAATCTGAATCATCCGCGTATCCGCAAATAACTCAGCGTAATGTTTCCAGGTGAAGCCGGAGAAGTTGCTCATCCGATCCCCAGTCGAAAATGAATAGATCACAAGATAAAAAATCGGCACGTACAGACAGATGAACACGAAAATCAGATAAAGGTTGGACCATTTAAACTTACGCTTCATGCCGGCGCACCCCCTTCTTCTTTCGCTCACCGGTCAGGAACATGATGATAAACATGGCGACAATCAAAACAACGCCGATCGTTGAGCCCATGCCCCAGTTCATTGTCGTCAAAAAATGCTCTTCAATGGCGGTACCAAGGGTGATGACCCGATTCCCGCCAATTAACCGGGTTAACATGAACAGGCTTAAACTGGGAATGAAAACTGCCTGGACCCCTGACTTGACCCCTGAAATCGTCAACGGCCAAATCACTTTAGTAAAGGTCTGCCAGCCTTTTGCCCCTAGATCTTGCGAAGCATTCACCAGGTTTTCCGGTAGTTCTTCAATCGCATTGAAGATCGGCAGAATCATGAACGGAATCTCGATGTAGGCAGCAACGAAAATAAAGCTGAAATCAGTAAAGAGAAATTGTTGCGGCGCAATCCCAAACATTCCTAAGAAACTGTTAACCCCGCCGTCCTGGCTGAAGATGCCGATGAACGCATATGCTTTTAGCAACAAGTTGATCCACGTCGGTAAAATGATCAGCAATAGCCACAATTGCTTATGCTTGGCATAATGCAGCAGATAAGCAGTCGGATAACTGATCAGCAACGTGGCAAAGGTGATCAAAAAAGCATACCAAACCGAATTAATCGTCATCATAATATAAGTGCCGGATTGAAAATAAGTTTGGTAATTCGCCAAGGTAAAATGGCCGCTGATATCAAAAAAGCTTTGATAGACGATCAACACCATTGGCGCGATGACAAACAGTGCAAGCCACATCACATAAGGCGTGTAAAATGCAACATTCGTGGTGGATTTTTTCACGATGACCCTCCTCAGATTCAAAATCTAATGGTGCCTGCCAAGTGTTGGTTTTTCCAGACTACAAACGCCGACAGAACACCGATCCCCCTACCACGGATCAGTCGCCTTCATAGGTTTCCAGCCGTGCGTCGAATTCTTCTTCGGATTCGTTCAACCGCATGACGTGAATATCTTCAGGATCAAAGGTTAATCCGACTGTTTCCCCGTCTTTTGCCGGATTTGTCGAGTGAATCAACCATTCGTTTTTCAGTTGATCGTACGCGACAATTTCGTAATAATCGCCGCGAAACAGTTGGGTATCAACTTCGACATTCACTTTACCGGCATCGGCTGCCGTGATGTCCAAATCTTCTGGACGCAGGACAACTTCAACCGGTTCATTTGGCCGCATGCCGGCGTCGGCGCATTCAAACTGCTTACCATTGAATTCAACCAGGAAGTCCTTAATCATATGGCCTGGGATGATATTACTTTCGCCAATAAAGTCCGCAACAAAGTGATTGACCGGTTCATCGTAAATATCGACCGGCGTGCCACTTTGCTGGACCTGGCCATCATTCATGACAAAAATTTCATCCGACAGTGCCAGCGCTTCTTCTTGATCATGGGTCACAAATAAGAAGGTGATCCCCAGCCGTTCCTGCAATTCGCGCAGTTCGTACTGCATATCCTTACGCAGCTTGGCATCAAGTGCTGACAATGGTTCGTCCAAAAGCAACACTTGCGGCTCAAGGACAATCGCCCGGGCAATGGCGACGCGTTGCTGTTGGCCACCCGATAGCTCAGAAATCTCCCGGTCGGCATAACCTTGCAGCCGAACCATTTTAAGCGCATCCGTCACTTTAGTCTGAATCGTTTCTTTGCTCATGCGATGCAACCGCAATCCGAACGCAACATTGTCAAAAACGTTAAGGTGCGGAAACAATGCATAATCCTGAAAAACGGTATTCACTTTGCGTTGATTTGCCGGGACATCGTTTATTTTTTTGCCATCAAAAAGAACTTCACCTTCCGAGACATCCAAAAATCCCGCAATGGCGCGCAGAATCGTTGTTTTACCGGAGCCGGACGGGCCAAGCAGCGTATAGAATTTTCCTTGTTCGATTTCGATATTGACATCTTTTAATACTTGCGTGTCGCCATAACGCTTGCCGACATGCTTCAGTTCCACAATAATGTTGCTCAATGACCCCAACTCCTTATAGATAAGATGCTGTCGCAACCAGCAGGCACTTGCTGCGACCCGTTGCTGCGTTGACAAGTTGATGTTGTTTCGTCGCATGAAAATAAATGGTTTCGCCTTTTTTGGCAACATAAGCCTGATCGCCCAGCAGCAGTTTTACTTTACCGCTGACAACGTAAACAAAAGTCTCGGCCGGGGATGGTTCAAACGTTTTGAAAATGCCATCCGGCGCAAAATCGATCATCACCGGCTCCATCTCATTTTCATTACTTTCCGGCACCAGCCATTTCAGTTGATAGCCTTTATCTTCATCAAGATAAGTGACCTGATCTTCTTCGTGGTAAACCAGCGAATCAACCGGCTCTTCCCGGAAAAAGTCTGCCGGAGACTCGCCTAAAACGCTCAGAATATCAAAGAAGGTCTCGAGTGACGGTGAACTCTGGTCATGTTCAACCTGCGAAATATACCCTTTCGATAAATCTGTCCGTTCGCCAAGTTCTTCCTGCGTCAGGTTTTTTCGAATGCGCAGATCACGAATTTTACTGCCAATATCCATGGCACACCGCCTTTTTAGGTTTCGTTAAACTAAACTTCAAGTTTACTGACTCTGCCTATTATACAAATGTCATGCACCAACGCAAGCTTTTATAACTGAGATGGGCAGAAATATTTTTTCATGCAAGACTACGTGTCTGAAAATTTAATAAATACCGCCACAAATCGTTAGCAGCACAAAAAAATGGCAGCATCACATTTTCCTTTGAGAAAACATGATGTCGCCATTCGTTTCTTAACCAAGAATCACACCAATCTTGTCAGTCTTCTAGAATCAAACTTCTTCTAAAGACGTCAGAGTCGCCGCATTTTCGGTAAAGTTGACATTTTGATTCAGCCGCTGGGCCATCGTCATGGTGATGTAGCCTTTTTCCATCAAATCATGGATAGCTGTTCGTTCTGCAGCAAACGCAATGGCACGCAATCGACTTAGCTCATGTTCGTACTGGGTGGATTTATGCGTATTCAACGCCTTGACCGAGGCGATGCGATTGCGGTACTGGACAATCAATGAATAAATCACCTGGCGATTGTAATGGTGGGCCTTGTTTTCTTTTTGCCGGAGAAATTTCGACAAGTACTTCAACCCGCCTTTTGCCGTTTCTTTTTCAATGAACAATTTCTCGTTAAAGAAGCGATGCGAGCGGTTTTGCTCACTGGCCACGGTGTACCAGAAGTGTGATAGTCGCAACGCGGAACGGTCAAAAAGCATGCGCAGCGTCGGCCGTCCTGAGCGTTTAGCCATCGAGTCCAAATCATCCATTCGGTGCTTTAATTGCTTGCGCGCTTTGGCGTAACTTTTTGACATGATTTTATTTTCGCGCCACAAATCATCCAACGCATATAATTCGCCTTGAACCCCGACTTTGCGCAGGTCAAGTTCATCTTGGACCAGCGGCGGAATCGCGGCACCGGTGTCTTCAGCCAGTTCCAGTCGCCGAATCAGATTTTGATATTCCGCGATGAGATCCAATGCCGCTTTTTGATTATTTTCCCGGCGCTCTGATTCAACGCGGCGCACGGCCATTTGGTACACAAACATCTGTGCCTGACTCAACGAAATAATCCGCACATCATTGGCGTGATCCTCATCAGCTTCAGTCTCATCATCGGTCGCCGCGATGGTGGAACCACGCGTTTGCAAAGGTGCGACAGATCGGGTTACGATCGGCAAGGCTATGATCGCAACAATCAGACTCAGCACCACAACGCCTGCCGCAATAAATAACATCAGGCTGCGCTCAGGGAACGGATCGCCATTGGCCAGTGCAGCCGGTACAGCAAACACCCCGACCAAGGTGATGGCACCGCGAACTCCTGAAATGCCACTCAACAAGGCTGCGCGCCATGAAGGCTGGTTGCCTTTTGACCGCACTGTCAGCAACATGTAGCCATAAATCCATAAGGTTCGTAGAATCAGAATGCCTAGATAGACCAACACGACAAAGCCGAGTGCCTGTAACGTGCTGACTTCATGATCAGCAATCGTATCGCGCATCGCCACCGGAAGCTCAATGCCCAGGATCAGGAAAATAATCCCGTTAAGCGTGTACACAATTAAATCCCAAGTTCGCTCCGAGACGATTCTTAACTCCGGTAACGCCGCCACATACCGATTGTGCTGCGTATTGCTCAGTAACCCCGCCACAACCACAGCAATTACGCCGGAAGCGTGCATGAATTCGTCAACAATCAAATAAATAAAAAATGGCGTTAACACCTGCAAAATCGTATGCAGAATCACATCATTGATCCCTTGTTGCAATAACCAGTTACGACTCAGGTTGATGATCCCAATTAAAACAAGCCCAGCCATTGCGCCAACTAACGCCACATAGAAGAAATCCTGAACCGCGTGTCCAAAAGCAAATGTCCCGGTCAGCGTTGCGGCAATGCCATATTTGAAGCCGATCAAGCCACTGGCATCATTGATCAGGCTTTCACCGCTGACCAAGTGTAAGACCCCACTCGGCAGATGAGTCCGCTTGGCCAGGCTCTGAACCGCAATCGGATCAGTCGGACTAAGAATCGCCGCTAAGGCAAAACTCGCCGGTAATGGCAACGGCGGAATCAGAAAATGAATCAAATACCCGCCAACCAGCATTGTGGCAAAAACCAGAAAAATCGCATTGCCGATGATCGGGCCGCGCAATTCCCACAACTCTCGCCGCGGGAAATGGCGACCATCGTAATACAATAGCGGCGCAATGAACAAGAGCATGAACCAGTCAGTCGCTAAGTTTATCGTTAAATGAAAAAACAAAGCCGCGCCGAGTCCCAGCGCGACTTGAATCAAAGATACCGGGACAGCGACAATGTAGTGGCTGAGCACGTTTGACACGATGACCAGCGCCATCAAAAACAAGACGGCTTCGACTAAATGCATTGTGGGGCCCCTTTCTTTTATTTTGAATGTAGGCTATGACTGCAAGGGTTCGCCAATGATGCGGACTTCAGTTTCCAAATCGACACCAAATTTGGCTTTAACCGTTTTCTGAATCAGGTGGATCATATCCAGATAGTCAGTGGCAGTTGCGTCGCCTAAGTTGATGATAAAGCCCGCATGCTTCATTGAAACCTGCGCACCACCAATAATGTGGCCTTGCAGTCCGGCCTTTTGAATCATCGGACCAACAAAATGATGCGGCGGCCGCTTAAAGACTGAACCGCAAGACGGATATTCCAATGGCTGTTTAGCCGCCCGTCTTGCATTCAGTTCGTCCATTTTGGCGCGAATTGCCGGTTTATCGCCGGGTTTCAGGGAAAAAGTAACGCTTAAGACAACATCGCCGGTATCCTGAACAATACTATGGCGATACCAGAACTTCAATTCGCGATGGTTATAGGTTTTGAATTCACCTGCGCGCGTCAACACATGGGCGCTGCTGATGACATTGCAGACTTCACCGCCGTATGCCCCAGCATTCATGAAAAGTGCGCCGCCGACACTACCTGGAATCCCGGCCGCGAACTCAAGACCGGTCAATCCGGCGCGATACGCAGCTTCGGTCGTGTCAATGAGGCGTGCGCCAGCCTGAGCCGTTACGGTGTTATCTGTCACCGTAATCTCGTTCATGGCCGTCAAAATCAAGACCAGTCCACGGATACCGCCATCGCGCACAATTAAATTACTTGCGTTTCCAATGACCGTTAAAGGCAAATGCTGTTCCCGCACCGATTCAACCAGAGTCCGGACCTCGGCAACGTTTTTAGGAAAAGCCAGTAAATCGGCTGGCCCACCGGTTTTTGTAAACGTATAATGGCTTAACGGTTCATCATGCATGATGGTGATCCCTTCAAGCATCCGTGGTGCATCTACCACAACATCAGGTCCTTTCAAAATGACTACTTATATATTTTAGCAGAATTTGACGCTTGTGAACACTGACCTCTCCGTGCGTTTGTTAGAAAAGTCTAGTAGAATAAAAGAGCAATGTAGCGATAGGAGTGAACGTTTTGAAATTAATTTCATGGAACGTGAATGGCTTGCGGGCCGTCTTAAAAAAAGACTTTATGACCATTTTTAATGAACTGGATGCTGATTGGTTTTGTCTTCAAGAAACCAAAATGCAGGAAGGCCAAGTGACGCTTGACCTTCCTGGTTACTATCAGTATTTTAATTACGCGGAACGCAAAGGTTATTCAGGTACCGCGATTTTTACGAAACACAAACCGCTCAATGTGACTTATGGGATGGGCATTCCCGAGCATGATAAGGAAGGCCGCATCATTACGCTTGAATATCCCAAGTTTTACTTGATGACGGTTTACACTCCCAACTCTGGCGGCGAGCTCAAGCGACTCGATTATCGTCAACAGTGGGATAAGGATTTTCGCGACTATACTAACCAGTTGGCAGCCAAAAAGCCCCTTGTTTACTGCGGGGACTTAAACGTTGCCCATGAACCGATCGACCTTAAGAATGATAAGACCAATCACCACAACGCTGGGTTCACCGATGAGGAACGTGCTGATTTTACCAAGCAGCTTAAGAGCGGCTTTATCGACACTTTCCGCCATCTCTATCCCGACACGGTCACTTATTCTTGGTGGAGTTATCGGTTCCACGCGCGCGCCAATAATGCCGGGTGGCGCATTGACTACTTTGTCGCCAGTTCAAACTTTCAGCCATATGTCAAAGATGCCAAAATTCTTACCGATATCATGGGCAGTGACCACTGTCCGGTTGAACTCACCACGCAAGATTTACTATAGGAGCCTTAAACAATGGACTTTATTGCCATGGATTTTGAAACCGCCAATCGCAAACGGGCCTCGGCCTGTTCGCTTGCCTTAGTGGTCGTGCAGCAAAATCGGGTTGTTGATAGTTTCTACACGCTCATCAACCCGCAGATGCGCTTTGATCCGCAAAATATTCGCATTCACGGGATCACACCGGATATGGTTCAGAACCAGCCGACGTTTGATCAGGTTTGGCCACATATCCAGATGTTTTATACTCCGGGTCGCATCGTCACGGCTCACAATGCCCCGTTTGATGTGTCGGTGTTGCGCCTGACACTTGACCGGTATGGCATCGCTGCGCCGCGCTATCAGGTGATCGACACTGTTCGGACTTCACGGCAATTTTTACCGAAGCTGCCGAATCATCGGTTGGATACGGTCAGTGCTGCGTTAAAAATTCCGCTGGAACATCACCACAACGCGTTGGCAGATAGTTATGCCTGCGCACGAATTCTCATTGCCGAGAACGAACATTTTGGCGAAGCCCGAACGAAAGTTATGATGAAACTGGCTAAGGCTGGTTGATGACCAAGCAAAGCTTAGGCAATCGGTCTTCATGCCATGCCAAACTCCGCAATCTCCGGCCAGCCGGGGCTGGAACGTGGTGGGCACGACTTAGAGCCTCTGCAAAACCGGCAGAGTCTCTAAGCTCGGCCTTGTACTACGCCGGGAAGATCGCCCGGCAAGTACAATTGCACCACTGAGCCCCATCTGGCCTACGATTGCTCCGCTTTGGCACTCATATCTTAAATAACCCAACAAATTACCTTGGGGAAACAAAAGGTGAACATACTCTTATCGCTAGTATGTTCACCCTTTTATTATAGCTATGAATTATGACCCAGACTAAACTGATTTAGAAGATAGCTTTATCCTGCTATATCACTTTTTAGCAACACTATGCTCTGACTTCCAGATGCTAAAGGACGTTTTCATCGACTGCCACAAGCCTGAACCGGAGTAAACCAATACATTGTTCCGGTAGACTTTTACCGTAAACATGGTAAACAGCACGAGGAAGACGAGGCTGATGGCGACGCTGATCCACGCCTCACCCATGCTTGCGCGGCCTAGTGACATCTGGGTGGGCATCACGAAAACATTCAGGAATGGGACATAGCTCGTAATCTGTGCCAAAGCCGAATCGCTTGATTGAGCCGCAATCGTAATGAAATACCCAATCAACCCCAGCATACTAATCGGCATGGCCGCCTGTTGGACCTGTTCCTGATTGGAAACCAGCGAACCGGTCAGTGCAGCCAGTACTGAGTAGGTCAAGGTGCCGATGATGAAGAAGACGACAATCATTGCTGTGGTGCCAGACACCAGAATCGAGAAGTCAAACTGTTTCAAAACACCGGACACAAACGACTGATTTTTGACGAATTGCCAACTAATCACCCCGGCAACCACATAAATTGCCAGCTGTGTCAGTAACAACGCGAAGATTCCGGCCAGTTTACCGAAGAATTGGGTGGTCGCGCTCACCGAGGACAAAAGAATCTCCATGATGCGCGAGCCTTTTTCCGTGGCAATTTCCTGAGCAAGAATCGAGCCATAAACCATGGTCACCATCAGGATCAAAATCATGGCCACAACCGCAACCCCGTGATTCATCAATTGCGTTGAGTTTGACTTGGTCACCTGTTTGCCGTTTTCGATGGCCACCGTTTTAGTGCTGACCATTGGCGGTTGCGTCAGTGCACTGACTTGCGCTGCCGTGAGATGCATACTTGCTGCGGTGCTGCTAAGTTTTAAGCCGCTGAGGGCCGTAACCAAAGTGGTTTTATCAACCTCTTGGCCGTTATCCCGCGAAACATAGCGCGAACGGAATTGATCTTTGGCATTGACGGTTAAAATGCCGTCAACTTTCTCATCGTTCAGCGCCGCATCAGCCTTTTTACTCGATGAGTACACTTTAAAATGCAAATCATCGTTGTTTTGCTTGCTTAATGCCTGACTGACCGCGCTGACATCGCTGACGACTGCCACTTGGGCGGGTGCCTGCGTTTTGGCAATGTAAAAAGCAATGCCGAATCCAATCGCCAGAAAAAGCAATGGCGATAAGACCAAAAAGATCCACGAACCGCTTTTGGCATTCTTTTTGTAAACCTGACTCATGACGACCCAGAATTTATGCATGTGTTTCACCCACTTTCAAGCGGAAAATCTCATCAAGCGTTGGTGGTTGTTGCCGAAATTCCGGTATGTACCCATTGGCGACCGCTTTTTCAAAAATCTGGCGGCCCACTGCCGGATCTGCCAGCGTCAATTCAAATTCCTGACCATGTTGACGAATGTTCGTCACGCCGTCAAAGGCTTGCAAATCATCTCGGGTTAAACCGGATTCAATGAAGAGCTTCGTCCGGCCAAAGCTTTCGCGGATGTCACCAACAGCGCCGTTTAAGACCATCTTTCCTTGTTTCAACATCACCAAATGATCCGAGATGGCTTCGACATTGGCCATATCGTGGCTGGAATAAATAATCGCCGCACCATTGTCTTTTAACATCTCAATCCCAACCATTAGCAAGCCTGCATTGACCGGATCGAGCCCAGAGAAAGGCTCATCGAGGATCACCAGTTTAGGCATATGAATCATGGTCGCAATCACTTGCACTTTTTGCTGGTTACCTTTGCTCAGGTCCTTGATTTTATCGGTTGCCTTGCCTTTCACCTGAAAACGTTCCAGCCATTCGGGAATCCGGGCTTTCACATCCGCCGTCTTCATCCCGCGCAATCGGGCAAAATAAATAATCTGATCCTGCACGCGCATCTTCGGGTATAAACCGCGTTCTTCAGGCAAATAGCCGATGATGTCATAATCCTTGGCCGTTAACGGATGGTCATTCCAGGTAATCGTTCCGGCGTCTGGGGTCAAAAAATTCAAAATCATTCGGAACGTCGTTGTTTTACCGGCCCCGTTTTGGCCAATCAGTCCCATAATTTCGCCAGGCTTGACGGTAAAACTCACATCATCAACCGCCGTCATGGTGCCAAAAGTCTTGACGAGATCTTTAACTGCTAACATGGCACACCTACTTTCTTAATCCATGTCACACGCCACATTGCTAACAGTGTAGCATGTATACTTTGCTTATCAAAATATAATTTTTAACTATCACGGGCAATGATTAACCTATCACACTAAAAATAGCACTGGAGCCACCACCGGTCTCAGTGCTATTTTAGTTGAAATTGAAATAAAAATCGATGTCGCCGAACTTATTTTAAGCTTTGAAGTAATGTTTCATAACGCTTACCCTGGGGAACAAATTCAAGATGACGGGTTGTATCCGACTGCTCATCTTTTTGAAAGTGCACCAGCAAATCGGCTTCGGGTTCGCTTGCGCCTAGAAAATCCGGCCATTCAACGACCGAGACACCGTCGCCTTCAAAGTATTCTTCAAGTCCGAGGTCCTCGGCACCACCGTCTTCCAAGCGATAAAGATCCATGTGATACAGTGGCAGCCGACCGTGACGATATTCGCGAATAATCGTAAACGTCGGGCTTTTGACATAATCCGTAATACCCAGTCCCTTAGCCAAGCCTTTGGTAAAGCTGGTTTTGCCAGCACCAAGATCACCATCTAAGAGAAGGACATCCCCTGCCTGTAAATGCGGACCTAGCGAAGCGGCGAATGCCTGTAGTTCGGCTTCGCTGGTAAAATCTTTTTTCAAGCTTGTCATAGCAAGGTCTGGGCCGCTGTAATAATGGCCAACTTGTAGACGTCTTCTTCGTTAGCGCCACGACTGAGGTCGGAAACCGGCTGATTCAAGCCTTGCAGAATCGGGCCGATGGCTTCAAAGCCGCCAAACCGCTGGGCAATTTTGTAGCCAATGTTGCCGGATTGCAATTCCGGGAAAATAAAGACATTGGCTTCACCGGCAACTTTGGACTCCGGCGCCTTTTGCTTAGCAACGGTCGGGACAAACGCCGCGTCAAACTGCAACTCACCATCCAATGCCAAATCCGGTGCCAGCTCGTGAGCTTTCTGGGTTGCGGCCACCACTTTGTCCACTTGTGGCCCTTTGGCACTTCCCTTAGTGGAAAATGACAGCAAGGCAACGCGTGGCGGATCAATGTCGAACAAAGCAGCGGTTTTCGCTGATTCAACCGCAATTTCTGCCAGTTGATCGGCATCCGGATCGATATTAATCGCATTGTCCGCAAATAAGTACCGTTCATCCCGGCCACGCTGCATGATAAACGCGCCGCTAACAAGATGAACGCCGGGACGGGTCTTGATGATTTGCAAGGCCGGCCGCACGGTATCAGCCGTTGAATGCACCGCACCGGAAACCATGCCGTCTGCTTCTTTCATGTAAACGAGCATGGTGCCAAAATAATTGGCATCCTGAACAATCTTTTCCGCCTGTTCCGGAGTTGCTTTGCCTTTACGCCGCTCAACGAACGCGGTCACCATCTTGGCGTGAAGATCATCATGCTCAGGATCGCGAACCGTCAACTTGCTTAAATCCCAGCTTTTTTCGGTTGCCAGGTTATGAATTTTCTCAGGGTTACCCAGTACAATCGCCTGCACCAATCCATCGGCGGTCAGTCGTACCGCGGCTCCTAGAACACGCGGATCCTCGCCTTCCGGAAATACAATGCGCAAATGCTTGTCGTTAATCTTGTCTTTTAAGCTTTCAAATAAATCCAAATCTTATCCCTCCATAAAAGCGCTTTATTCCTTAACATCATACCGTTTTTATCGGGTCGTGACCAGCGGAAGACAATGGAAAAACACTTTACGTGACTTGATTAACTCGCCGCAGTCACG
Source organism: Lacticaseibacillus huelsenbergensis (assembly GCF_029726355.1). NCBI lineage: Bacteria > Bacillati > Bacillota > Bacilli > Lactobacillales > Lactobacillaceae > Lacticaseibacillus > Lacticaseibacillus huelsenbergensis. The sequence continues at coordinate 2,216,458 of NZ_CP120687.1, read as the reverse complement.
GTTTCTGGCAGTTGCCAATTAATCGGCGTTTCGCCCATTTTCTTCAATGCTTCATTGGTACGGGAAAATGGTCGGCTGCCGAAAAAGCCGCGAGATGCCGACAACGGACTGGGATGGGCAGAGGCAATGATCGCATTTTTGCTGGTATCAATCAACGCAGCTTTCTTCTTGGCAGCATTGCCCCACAAAATAAACACAACCCCGCCACGCGCAGATAAAGCCGCAATTGCTGCATCGGTCAGCTCCTCCCAACCATGATTCTGGTGGGAATAAGCCCGGCCTGCCTGCACGGTCAAGACCGCATTCAGCAACAAGACCCCTTGATCGGCCCATGCCTTCAGATACCCGTGATGTACCGGCGGATAGCCTAAATCGCTTTGTAATTCTTTATAAATATTTTGCAACGACGGCGGCAATGCCACACCAGGCGCCACGGCAAAACTCGCCCCCACCGCCTGATGCGGATTATGGTACGGATCCTGTCCCAAAATGACCACTTTGACGTCATGAAACGGCGTCCATTCAAATGCCTGAAAAATGTGATGCATTTCCGGATAAATCGTTTTGGTCGTGTATTCTTCCTTTAAGAACTCATGCAGCCGGGCATACTCGGGACTTTCAAAAATCGGTTCCAGCACCGTCTGCCAATCATTATGTATTAATGTTTTCAAAAGCTGCACCTCCGCAAATAGTGTACAAGAATCCCTGCGCGTTTGCTACCGGGTAACCGCTTTTCATGCTAAAATTAAGGACGTAATCGCACCATGACAAACCGGAGGGGACAGTAATATGATCAAACTTATTGCATCAGACATGGATGGCACGCTTTTGAATGACAAAATGGAAGTCTCAGACGAAAATGCCAAGGCCATTCGTGAAGCGCAAGCCGCTGGTATCGAGTTCATGGTTGCCACCGGGCGCGGTGTTACCGAAGCCAAGCCATTATTGGCGGCACAGCAGCTAAAGCCCGCGTTCATCACGTTAAACGGCGCCATGGTTTTTGACGAGGCCGGCAAACCGGTTGTCACCATCCCTATCGCCGATGATTTAAGCCAGTACGTTATCGATACTTTACAAGCAGCCGACATCTACTTTGAAATCACAACTAACAAAGGCGTCTTTTCCGACAGTCGGGTTAAGCGCATTCAGAACGTGGCAGACTTGCTAGTCGATCTCAACCCTGATACCACTTACAAGCTCGCCGTTGCTTTGGCGGCTGCCCGGTTGGAAATCATGAATATTAATTATGTGGATGACTATCAAAAATTACTGGACGATCCGACGATTAAGATTATGAAAATCATCGCTTACACCGGCGAAACTCCTGACATTTTAAAGGCTCCGGCTAAAGTATTTAAAGCGACCGGCAAATTAAGTGTCACATCCAGTTCCGTTAACAATATTGAAGTCAACAATATTAAGGCGCAGAAAGGTTATGCGGTTGAAGCTTATGCCAAACAAAAAGGCATCACAATGGATGAGGTCATGGCCATCGGTGATAATCTGAATGATGCCAGCATGATCAAAATGGCCAAATACGGCATCGCCATGGGCAACGCGATCCCTGAAATCACCGACTTAGCCTGGGGTACAACCGGCACCAATGGCGAAAATGGCGTTGCCGAGGCGATTCGCAAAGCCATTCGGATCAATAAAGCGGAAGCAACTAACGCGCGTTTCTAGGATTGACAACTGAACCACATCATGCAAACCTTCAAGGGAGGTTAGCAAATGGCGTTATATCTTGACATCAATGCATTGAGTACCGGCAGTCTTAGTGTGGTCAAAACCGACAATGGTAAGCCTGCCTACATTCTGACCGCCCGTCACGGTCTCATTAACGGTGGTTTCGATTTGAATACGCTCAGTGGCAACCCGTTAGGTTCGATCCGGCAGAAAACGGTTAGTGTTTTCCCGCGATATGATCTGTACATCGCCAACCGGAATGTTGCCAGCGTCAAAAAAATGTTCGGCGTCTGGCATCAATTTATTTTTATTTCAAAACTCAACTGGGTGGCTATGGGGAATCTCTTAAATAACCATTACCAGGTCTTCCACGGCGTTAAAACGATTTTCAGTGCTGAAGAAGTTGCCCCGGCGATCGTCAAGCTAACCATTCCTAACAATCGTGACATTCCAGCCGCCATTTTGCTAGCCGCCATCCTCGATCGCTTCCGCCACGTCGGCGTGGCCGATCCGCTCAAACGTTACGAGTATGGCCTAGACTTTCCGGATTAGCGTCTGGTTTAGAAAAGTTTCTCAAACAAATAGGCATCAGAGAGAAGAAAATGCATCTCTGATGTCTATTTGTTTAGTGCATTGTGTCTCTGCCGCAAATCTCAGCCGCTACTCACCCACTGGCCGAACCATATGATCATAACGGTGACTGCCGATCATGAGTTCACCGTTTTTAACAAAGCCATTGCGTTCATAAAGTTTCTTGGCGCGCGGATTTTGCTGGTCGACATTCAAACTAACAACATCTGCTTTGCGTGAGCGGGCAACCGGGTCAACGGCTTGCAGCAATTTTGTGCCGATGCCATGGCCTTGAGCACTTGGCGCCACTGCCAGTGTGTCCAGATACCATTCTCCCGGGTAAGTTTCGGTATCCGTAAACAGCAAGGATTGTGGCGTTAAGCCCAGCTTTGGCAATAACGGTTGCAAGGCGTCATCAATGTGTGCCTCCTGTTCGTGCAGATATCCGACTGCGATGCCTTCAATTTTGCCATTTTGATCGGCCACGAGCATCTGGGGATAGCCGTAGCGATAAGTCGGCAGAAGAAATGCCTGTTGCAATACTGCATAAAGCGTCTTCTTCGGCACGCGCATCAGTTGCGGAATTTCCATTTCGGTAAAAACAATATCAATCAGCGGTGCCACCTGAGCGGCATCCGCAGGTTTACTTGGACGTATGATCACAAAAATCGCTCCTTTTTCTTGTTGTTTATTATAGCAAAAAAAGCGAACGTTCGCGTGTTACCGCTTCCGGATCATTAATCGAATGTTTTTAAGCGAATAAGTCCAATTTTCCGCCGTTCTGGGTTAAAATATGTGAAGAGTTGTGTTGAGTTGCTGCCTACTAGATGTAGTCAAGTGGTATAGCTACGACGCAATATCTTGTTCCAAATTTTCTTTTTGGCGCGACCCTGTTTGGCAAACCATGCGGGACCGACGAACGGAGGTGAGGAGCAGAAAACTATTTGAAGGAGCGTACTGGGTTGAAAGTTACTTTCAAGGACGTCACGATGTCCTACGATGGCAAGACAGATACCCTGAAGGATCTGAATTTTACCATTCCCGACGGCACGCTGGTTTCCCTGCTGGGTCCTTCCGGCGGCGGTAAAACCACAACGTTGAATTTGATTTCAGGGTTGTTGTCCCCTACTGCTGGGCAAATCTTTTTTGGTGACACCGATGTGACCAAAAAAGATGCCTTAGCCCGTAAAGTCGGCATGGTATTTCAGAACTACAGTCTGTATCCGCACTTGTCAGTGTTAGACAATATCGCCTTTCCGCTGAAAATGGCTAAAGTCAGCAAGGCCGAGCGCCACGCTAAAGCTAAGGATCTTGCCAAGTTGGTCCATGTCGAAGACCAGCTTGACAAGAAACCGGGTGCCTTGTCTGGCGGCCAACAGCAGCGTGTCGCTATTGCGCGGGCGCTGGCCAAATCACCAAGCCTATTGTTGCTGGATGAACCGCTCTCCAATCTTGATGCGCGGCTGCGAATCGAGATGCGGGAAGAGATTCGCCGAATTCAGCGCGAAACCGGCGTTACGACCATCTTCGTCACCCATGACCAGGATGAAGCCTTGCATATTTCCGACAATATCATGGTTCTGGCCAATGGGTCGATTCAGCAGTTCAGTTCACCGCAGACACTCTACGATCAGCCTAATAACCTGTTTGTAGCTAAGTTTATCGGCGAACCTGTCATTAACACCATTCCGGCACAGGCCTTAGCTGCCGATCTTGCAGGAGCCGTTCCGGAAGATATTTTGAAGCAAGCCGAAACCGCCGGCATTCGCAGTGAAGCACTCATCCCTTACGATGCCGGTGAGAATGTGTTGGCCAAACTCCATGGCAAGATTACCCAAAGTTCTAAATATGGCCGGGAAGCCACCGCCAATATTACTTACAACGGTGAACATCTCTTGTCGACCGAAATGGCCGGTGTTTCCGGTAGTCAACCGGAGTTGGATTTTTATCTCACCAAATCAGGATTCTTTCTCTTTGATCAGTCTGGCGCCTTGATTTTTGGTGGTGAAAGTCATGCTAAATGAAAAAGCCAGCTTAAAATCGACAGCAAAGGCAGCGTTGTATTTGCTGCCGATGCTCGTCATTACCATTACCTTTAACATCTGGCCGATCATCAATTCTTTTTTAATGAGCCTTTACACCAAGTATGACTTTTACACGGATAAGGTGAGCGGCTGGGGATTCGACAATTTCGTCTATCTCTGGAATGATCCTGACTTTCACCTTGCCGTGCGGAATACGTTGGTCTTTGTGGTCGGCGTGGTGCCGATAACGGTGATTCTATCCCTGATCATTGCGTTGCTGCTGAATCAGGTCAAGATCATTTCCGGCTTTTTCCGAACTGTCTACTTCTTGCCGTTCGTGACCAGTACCGTCGCCATTGCCATGGTCTGGAACTGGATGTTTCATGGCAATTACGGCCTGGTCAATTACTTCTTGAGTTGGTTTGGTGTTCATCCGATTAACTGGCTGACCGACCCGCACTATGCCTTGCTGGCGCTGATCATTATGAGTATTTGGAAAAGTCTTGGTTTTAACATCATTCTCTTCCTGGTTGGCTTGAACAACATTGATCATGGCTACTATGAAGCGGCGGAAATCGACGGTGCGAATGCTCGTCAACGATTCTGGAACATCACCATTCCGATGCTTTCGCCGATTACCTTCCTGGTTTCGGTCAATGGGATTATCGGTAGCTTTAAAGTCTTCGATGAAATCTTTGCCTTGTTCCAAGGAACACCGGGACCGGGTAAGGCCGATTTGACGATTGTGTATTACTTGTACCAGAAGTTTTACACCGAGTATAAGTATCCGATCGCCGCGGCATCAGGCGTTGTGCTTTTCTTCCTCATCTTGCTCGTGACACTCGTGCAGTTGTGGTATTCGCGCAAGCACGTTCACTATTAAGGGGGGAAGCAAAAAATGGCTAAAAAGCTCAGTAAGGTTTTACTCTATCTGATCGTTATTTTAGGGGCCATCACCATGCTGATTCCCTTCCTATGGATGATCTCGACGTCATTGAAAACAGCACCAGAAACCATTGCGGTACCACCGATCTGGATTCCCAAGTCCCTCCAGTGGGGCAATTACGTCAAGGCATGGAATGAAGCACCGTTTGGTCAGTACTTTATTAACAGTATTATTGTCACGGTCGTCACCACGGTCGGCCAGCTTTTCACCAGTATTCTTGCCGCATTTGCCTTCGCACGGCTGAAGTTTTACGGCAAAAACATTTTATTCATCATCTTTTTGGGAACGATGATGATTCCTGGGGAAATGCTGATCATCCCTAACTTTGTGACCTTGTCGCATTTAGGGCAAATCGACCACTACGGCGCGTTGATTCTACCATGGTTGGCCAGTTTCTTTACGGTTTTCACCTTACGTCAAACATTCCAGTCCACCCCGGATCAGATTTATTACGCTGCCAAAATCGACGGCGCCTCGGACTGGAAATATCTATGGCAGGTGCTCGTACCAATGAGCAAGTCCACCATCACGGCGGTGACCGTCCTTCAAGTCATCGGTTCATGGAACGCCTTCATGTGGCCGTTGATCGTCACCAACTCCGATAAGATGCGAACCCTGCCAGTCGGCTTGCAGGCCTTTACGACCGATGCCGGCACACAATATCAACTTTTGATGGCGGCTTCTACTTTCGTCATCATTCCAATGGTCATTTTGTATATCTTCTTGCAGAAGTACATTATTGCTGGGATTTCTAAAGCTGGATTGAAAGGATAATCTATCAAAATGAAAAAGCAAAATTGGGTAAAACGAGTCTTACTTGCAATGCTGACGATCACACTGGTTGCTGTCTTAACCGCGTGTGGTAGCAACAGCAGCAGCAAATCCAGTTCCACAACTAAGAGCGATTCAGGCAAACGTGTCACCATCACCTTCTGGCATGGCATGAACGGCCCTTACCAAAAAGCCATCAACCAAATCATTACCGATTTCAACAAGAGTCAAAAGCAATACAAGGTAGTCGGAACCGCCCAAGGTAACTACACGGCCCTGCAGCAAAAGATTATGGCTGCGGCTAAGTCACGCAACCTGCCAACCATTGCGCAGACCACCTACACCACCGTTCCTGATTACGTTAAAAACGGTTTTATCACCCCACTCGATCAGTACATGCTGAAGGGTGACAACAAGATGAGTGCCAGCGACTTGAAGGATATTTATCCAGCCTTCCTGTCAAGCTCGAAGTATCAAGGCAAGTACTACAGTGTACCTTTCTCCAAATCAACCCGAATCCTTTTCTATAATGAAGCCCTGATGAAGAAGTACAACATCGACAAGCCTAAGAGTTGGGAAGACATCAAGAAAGATGCCGACAAGCTGAAGGCTGATGGCGTTGCCGCGATTGGTTTTGACAAGAGTTTCGATATGGAATTTGAAGGCTTAGCCCGTCAAGCCGGCAATCCGCTCATTTCAGCCAAGCCATTGAAAGCCAACTTGGACAGCAAGAAGACCATCACCGCAGCCAACTTCATCATGGACATGGTCAACAATGGTGAAGCCAAAACTGCCGGTGAAGATATTTACGGCGACAAGAACTTCACTTCCGGCAAGACCCTCTTCTATGCCGGTTCAAGTGCCGGGATCACGAACATGAAGCAAAATGCACCTAAAGACTTCAAGTGGGGCACCATGCCGCTGCCAAGTTACAAAGGCAAGAAAGCGACCGAACTCGCCGGTAACGATATTGTCCTCTTCAAGTCCGCTTCAACCGACCAGCAAAAAGGCGCATGGGCATTCATGAAGTTCCTGCTATCTGAAAAGGAAACTTCCAAGTGGGCCCAGCTGACCGGTTATGTTCCACTGCGTAAGTCCGCGGTTCAATCAGCTGACTTCAAGAAATATCTGAATGAAAACGAAACCAGTAAGGCTGCCGTTGATTCCCTCGGCTTTGGTTTCCAGTCCACGGCATTTATCGGCTTCTCGGAATATCGTAACGATCTTCTGAACGCGGTCGATGCTATGCTGACGAAACACGAAAAACCGGAACAGGCATTAAAGACCTTGCAAGGCCAAGCTGAAACCATTATCAAGACAAACAAGTAAAGCAGCTCAATCATTCGCGTAGATGATTGAAGCTAAGCATTGTTTTAAATAGCGCCAGACATGATCGACCCCAGAGATGCACCGCGTCTCTGGGGTCGATTTGTTTCAAGCGATACCTGGCCGCTATGATTGCTCAAATGAAATTCTTTATTTGCTTTTCAAACATCCGCGGAGTACGATTTAATGTTCTCAAAAATATTGACGAGACATTGGAGGAAATCACGTGACTACAATTCGCTTTTTAAATGGGTTAAATACCATTGGCGGAAATATTGTCGAGTTTGCCACTAAAACCAGCCGGGTCATCATGGACTTTGGGGTTGCGGCTGATTTAAGCCAGGAAACTGTAGCTTCGGCCCTCGAGCAGGGAAAACTGCCGCATGTGCCGGAACTCTTTTTCAATCAACCTGATCATTTTTCCGACGAAGCAATTTTTATCTCCCATCTGCATATTGACCACATGGGCGCTTTGCAGTACTTGCAAAAGGATATCCCGATTTATCTTTCGGAACCGTCCTACCGCCTCTATCGACTGCTCATTCAGTTGGGTATCGAAAAACCGGTCGCTAACCTACATCCTCTCGCTTTTGAAACCCCGCTTGCCGTTGGCGATCTGACGGTCACTGGGTTTCACAGTGATCACGACGAGCCGGGTGTCATGGCGTTGCTGGTCGATGACGGTTCGCGCCGTTTTGCGCACTCAGGCGATGTCCGGCTCAACGGCCCGCATGCTGATCGGGTTCACGCATGGGCCAAACGGTTTAAGGAAGAAAAAGTGAGTCTTTTGATGCTGGAAGGCACTAGTTTTTCGTTTGACACCCCGATTCCCGTTGAAGATCAGGATCATCCCAGTGTGCCATTGACGGAAATGAGCCTGCAGACCAAGTTTCAGCAATTATTGGCGGATAGCTCACAGCTCGTGGTCATCAACCCTTACAATCGCAATTACGAGCGCTTAGAGGCATTTCAAGTTTCGGCTCATGTCAATGGTCGGCAAATGGTTTGGGAGCCTAATGAAGCGGCTATTTTGACATCTATGACCGGTACGCAGCCCGATGCCATTCTCGGCCAAACGATCCAGCTGACTGACATTGCCCAGCAACCGCAACGCTACGTTCTTCAAAACAGCTTTGCAAATCTGGCCTCACTAGCAAACTTACCGATCAGCGCGTACGTTCACAGCAACGGTGAACCGCTGGGCGACTATGATCCGCGTTTCGCTCAGTTAAAAGATTGGTTGGCTGATCACCAGATTCCATTAGTGTTCATGAATGCCTCAGGCCACGCCGCTCGGGAAGATTTGATTGAACTAGTCAAAGAAGTCAACCCGCGTGTCGTCGTGCCGTGGCATAGCTTCCATCCCGAACGCGAGGCTGACGCGATTGATGCCCAGACAAATGCCGATGTTCTATTGCCAGAAAAAGATTTGTATTACGATTTCGATCCTTTAACTGAAGAAGAATAGTTAGCAAAAAACAGGCTGCAAAGCAAACACTTTGCAACCTGCTTTTTTAATGCCGGAACAGTTCATCCACTGTCGTCTGTAGCTGCTTGGCTAAAGCAAAGGCTAAGGAAAGTGTCGGGTCATACTTATTGTTTTCAATAGCGTTAATGGTTTGGCGTGTGACGTTAACAGCATCGGCCAGTTCCTGCTGAGTCAGATTTTGCCGGGTTCGGAGGGTGCGGATTTTATTTTCCATGGAACATCAAAGAGAGCAATCCAAGCGTGAGGATGATCGCCACTAGTGCAATTGTCAGATAAAAAACCCGGCCTGGTTCTTTATCTGTTTGATCAGCATGATGCTTGAACCATTCATAACTGGCAATTTGAACAACCATAGCAACATTGACCACAAAGAAATCAAAGTTCGTCTGTCCGGTTCGAATTAGTTCATAGGTTCCACTAGACCACAGCATTAAAAACATCATTAGGTAAGCAATTCTAATCGAGCGATCAGCAAACTTGCGCTCCATTTCATCCATTTTTCTCAAGGAAGCCACCCCTTAATGTCAAATACTTTTTACATTACGATTATATACCACTCAAAATAGATGTCAAAAGTTTTTGACTTCAAACATAAACCATTTAATGATCCCCGCAGCATTTAAACCAGTAACCCACTAATGCCAAATTAAAAAAGAACCAGTCACTGACCGATCCTTTCAATAAAGCTCTTATTACGCTCATTACCGCCGTTCAAACGCCGCCACAATGCGATCATAATCCAGCTGATCCGTCGTTGACACGCGATAGTCGGCCGCGGCTAACTTGTCCGCATCCCCAATGCCCACCGCAAATTGGCCAGCCGCTTTGATCGCTGCAATGCCGATCGGCGCGTCTTCAAAACTGATGACCTCAGCGGCTTGCAACTGCAACAACTGCTGGGCTTTGATATAAATTTCCGGGTCGGGTTTGCCACGGTGAAGGCTGCTCGGGTCAACAATGGCATCGAACTGTGAAGCTAAGCCCAGTCGCTGCAAAATCATTGGGGCGTTTTTAGATGCCGAAGCAATTGCCATTTTCAAGCGGTGTTGCTTGGCCTTTTCCAGTAACAACGGGATCCCCGGTAGGATATCCGCGGACGTAATGGACGCAACTAATGCCCGGTAGCGCAGGTTTTTCTCCTCCGCCAACGCCACCTTTTGCGCCTCATCATAATTCCGTTCCTGATGGCCGTACCGCAAAATCAGTTCAAGCGAGTCCATGCGCGCGCGGCCGCGTAACGCCGCATCGGCTTCAGGCGGCAAGTGAATGCCCAGCCGCTCAGCCAACTCATGCCACGCCGCTAAGTGGTACTTTGCCGTGTCGGTTAAAACACCGTCCAAATCAAAAATAAAGCCTTTAAGCATGGCCATCCTCCACTTCCAAGTGCACCGTTTTGCCATCAATAGTAATATCCAATGACGGTCCGGCCAGTAGTGAGACAGTGACCTTTTGCCCGACATCAACGGCTAATAAGCGCCCGCGATAGTTGAGTTTGAACTGATATCGGCGCCAATTTTTCGGCAACTGGGGGTGGAACCGCAACTGATCATGATCGTAGCGCATGCCCGCGAAGCCCTGCACGATCGCCAGCCAGCTGCCGCTCATGGACGTGATGTGCAGGCCGTCTTGCGTATCGTGATTGTAATCATCCAGATCCAAGCGAGCAGTGCGGGCGTAAAGTTCAGTTGCCTTATCGATTTTGCCGAGTTCAGCTGCCAACACTGCATGAATGGAAGGACTCAGCGAACTTTCGTGAACCGTGAGCGGCTCGTAAAAGTCAAAGTTGCGTTCTTTTTCCGCCTTGGTAAAACGATCATTCAGGAAATACAAGCCTTGTAACACATCGGCCTGTTTGATGAACGGTGAGCGCAAAATGCGATCCCATGACCAATGCTGGTTAATCGGCCGCTGATCTGCCGGAATCGTGCTGGCAGGCCGCAAATCCTTATCCAGAAAGTCATCCTGTTGCACAAAAATACCCAATTGGTCATCGGTCGGATAATACATATGGTCGATAATCGCCTGCCAATGCTGCTTTTCCTGATCAGTCACGGCAAGTGCAGCCACAATATCGGCATCGCCTTTTGCCAATCGTTCTAGGGTATACTGCAACTCCCACACGGCCATGGTATTGGTGTACCAGTTGTTATTCACGTTATTTTCATACTCGTTGGGACCGGTCACGCCATGGATCATGTATTGCTGGGTGCGCTGGCTAAAATGAACTCGATCCGCCCAAAAGCGTGCAATCCCCACCAATACTTCCAGGCCGTCATGCTTCACATAACTCTCATCGCCGGTATAAGCCGTGTATTGATAAATGGCAAATGCAATGGCAGCGTTGCGGTGAATCTCTTCAAACGTAATTTCCCATTCGTTATGACATTCAATGCCGTTAAACGTGACCATTGGATAGAGTACGCCAGCTAAGCCTTGTTGCCGAGCATTGTGAAAAGCCCCCGGCAACTGATCATGCCGATATTGCAACAATGCCCGCGTCACTTCCGACGGGGTCACAGCCAAATACATTGGCACGATAAATGCCTCCGTGTCCCAATACGTCGCCCCACCGTATTTCTCGCCAGTAAATCCCTTTGGCCCGATATTAAGCCGCTTGTCTTCGCCGTAATAAGTCATAAACAGCTGGGCAATATTAAACCGTATGCCTTGTTGGGCGGCTGGATCGCCTTCGATCACGACATCACTTTTAGCCCAGCGCTGGTCCCAGCGGGCAGTGTGCGCGGCCAAATGCGCTGCAAAGCTTTGGGCGGTTACTTGCTTCATCAGCTGAGCCGCCGCCGTTGCTTGGGCCGCCGGTGCAACATCACGGCTGGTAACCACAATCGCGTCTTTTTCCAGTTGATAGCTCTGGCCTTCCGCTAACTGCACCGTCACCTGCTCATGTAATTGACCGCTTGTTGTGGCGACCTGACCATTCACTGGCTGATCATTCACGCGCAACTGTTGCTTGAGCAAAACAGTAAACTGCGGTACCCCATAAGGATTAGGTTTAGTTTGCAGCTGAATACTTTTGGCTGCCGCATCTTCATGCAATGGCACCCAAAAGCGCTCATCATAATTACTGTCTTCGTTGGTGACCTGACCATCCAAAGATGCATCAAACGTCATCGCGGCATGACCACGCAGCACCGTGGCCTTGACGCTCACAAATGCCGCTTCTTTAATGGTTTGGCTTAGAAAGCGGGCAAACTCAAACTGCACTTCCACACCATCGCCAATATAGACAAAACGCCGTGTCAGCAAGCCCTGATGCAAATCCAGCGCAAGATAAAAATCCCGGTACCGACTCGTTGCTAGATCCACCTGCTCGCCATTGACCGTAATTCCGATCCCCAGAAAACTCGGTGCATTAATCACCTTGCCAAAATATTCAGGATAGCCGATTTTCCACCAACCGACCCGGGTTTTATCCGGAAACCAGACACCGCCTAAGTAAGTGCCTTGAAGTGAATCGCCACTATAGCCCTCCTCAAAGTTACCCCGGAGGCCCATATAGCCATTACCAACGGCCGTGATACTTTCCTGCAACCGCCGATCAATCTTATCTAAATGATGCGTGGCAACCAGCCAAGGATCAATTTCAAATAATCGTTTCAAATTTTTGCCCTCTCTATGCAAATTGAACGTGCAACTGTCAATTTGTCATCAACCCGCGACAACCATGAATCCTTTAGGCGCCAACTGACCATTCACAAATCCTTGCGCGAAAACAGCCTCCCTATTGACGGCAACTGGCTGCTCCGTGGTATTAAAATAGCCTGTCAGCATCTCGTTTCCCTGCCGAACCACTTTAATCAAGCCGGTATCAGTCACACTTAGCCTTGTCGTACCGGTTCCAAGCGTGGTTGCATGCTGACGGCGAAAATGAACCAGTGCGGCTACCCTTTTCCAAATCGGCTGACCCAGTTTAGCCCAATCCATCGGCTTCCGGTTATCCGGATCGGCACCACCGGACATGCTCATTTCGGTTCCATAATAAAGGCAGGGGCTGCCGGTTTGCATCCACGTGAATGCCAACGCCTGCAACGCCAAGTCCTCATCCCCATGCGCCAACGTCAGAATCCGCGGCGTATCATGCGAATCCAACATGTTCAGCATCACCTGATTGGTTTGATCTCGATACAACATCAATTGATCCGTCAACAAGGCAACCAGTTCCGCTGCCGTCCGCCGCCGCTTGAAAAAGTGATCTTCAATCTGTTGCGTGAAAGGATAATTCATCGTCCCTGAAAATTCGTCACCATTTAACCACGCCTGACTGCGATGCCACACCTCACCCAGCACATAAAAGTCCGGTTTGATTGCTGTGACCGCGTGATAGAACTTTTTCCAAAAATGATGATCCACTTCATTGGCAACATCCAAGCGCCAAGCGTCGATATCAAACGTTTTGATCCAGTACGTCGCCACCATCAACAAATAGTCCTGCACTTCCGGGTTGGCAGTGTTCAATTTGGGCATTTTTTCTTCAAAGGCGAACGTATCATATTGCGGTTGACCTTCACCCTTAAGCGGATTATGAAAAGGCGTCACCGGGGTTTGATGCAAATGAAACCATGATGCAAAGCGGGACTTTTCACCATTGCGCAACACGTCTTGCCATTGCAGGCTGCCATAACCCATGTGATTAAACACCGCATCCAACATCACCCGCATGCCGCGTTGATGCGCCGCGTGAATCAATTTAGCCAACAACGCCTTATCGCCAAACGCAGGATCCACGTTTAGGTAGTCGATCGTGTCATATTTGTGATTCGAAGTAGCAGTAAAAATCGGGCAAAAGTACAATCCATTGATCCCCAGGGCCTGTAAATCATCAAGGTGATCCAGCACCCCTTGCAAATCACCGCCATAAAAATCCTCTCGTCCAGGATGATCCGTCGGGTGCCATGGTTTGGTACCATCTGGATCGTTATTAGGATCACCATTGGCAAACCGCTCCGGAAAAATCTGATACCACACCGTCGTTTTCACCCAGTCAGGCGTTTTGACGCGGTCAATCGCCTGAAAATAAGGCATCCGAAAATAGTTTTCAGCCTCATGCCGTGCGTCCGCGCTATCTTTGCGCAGGCCACGATCGCCGTACAGCCATACCGTGCCATCTTGGCCAGTCACTTCAAACAAGTATTGCAGTCGACGATAAGGCGCCTCCAGCGTCACGACCCAATGGTCCAACACTTGCCCGGTGCCTAAAAGCGTCATTGTTTCGCGCTGATAGACGAGCTGATCAGCGCCATGGGCATCGGGAATGCGCCAATACGGATCACCATACAGAACCGTCACCTTTGCGACATCCTGGCGGGCAGTATGAAAACGCAGATGAAGCGTCTTATCCGTGTATAAAAAGCTATCTTCACTTTCCGGTCGATGCGCTAAAGCCGCCAAATTCATGACGCAACCCCTCCTTGAACTGACTCCTGTGTTAAAAATTCACCGCATTGGTTTGAGCCATACGATTTGATATCTATACGGCGATCATACAGCCTTCACGCAGCACACTCAATCAATCCGCATGCTGTTTTACCTTTTGCTGTCCCCGATCATCACAAAAAGCTTAGGCAATGAGTCCCGAGTCGTGCCAAACTCTGCAATCTCCGGCCAGAGGGGGCTGGAACGCTGTGGGCACGACTTTGAGCCTCAGCAAAGCCCGCTGAGTCTCAAAGCTCGGCCTTGTACTACGCCGGGAAGAGCACCCGGCTAGTACAATTTTCTACCAGAAGTCAAGTCTCATTCATTAGGTTTTTCAGTGTTCTTGCGGTTTTCTTGTGGCGTATCGATAACGCCATGATCTAAAAATTTGAGTACACTAAACTAAGCCTTCGGTATTTCATTTTTTGACGGAGGTTGTTAGAATAAGTGTTGAATCAGATGTTGCCTATCGGCCTTTAGTTGCGATGCGATAGACATAGGTCTGATTGTTAATAACTAAACTGTAGAGTGTCCTGATGAGACGTGAAACAGATGCAATGGCAATCTTCTTGGTTCCGACCGCCGAAGAAGATTGCTTTTTCTTTTTGTAATAATCAACGATATGGTTGGGTTTGTTGGATCTGGCCGCAGAGGAAACCATGCAATTGATCACGCGATAGAGAATCTTACGAGCGTATGGATTACCGCGCTTTGAGATATGATCGCTTGCCGTATAGTCACCTGATTCATAATGACGAAGATCAATGCCTACGTAAGCATTAACCTGATTGCTTTTCTTGAAACGGGTTAAATCGCCAAGTTCTGCTAACAAAGTTACGGCGGAGGTTACCCCAATGCCAGGTAAGGATTCAAAGATTTTTAGCTCGGGTAGCGGAATAGCTAGAGAGCACATTTCCTTAATCAAATGTTTACGCCGTGCTGAGAGCCTGATTAGCTCACCCGCAATGTATTGAACCTGTTCTAACTCAACTGGTACTGCCGAGACGGCTGGAGCGGCCGTCAGTGCTACTTTGCCAAGCTTGTCCGCAATTGATTTCGCCCGTTGTTCGGATGTCGGGTACGGCGTTAGATGCCGCAGTGTTTCCACAAAAGCATCGAAGTTCTGACGAGACTTTAACAATATCTGTGGATGTGGGAATGTTTGGACAAGCCGCCAATAGAAAATACCATCAGTCGTTCCTGTAACGTGTTCCAACTCGGGAAAAGTTAACTGCAGGTATCGATGTAGGCGATTTTTGTTCGTCACTAAATCCTGAACTGCCTCTTGATAAGTGCGATCTAAGTCTTTCAAGGCCATGTACACTGGATCCTCGACAAACGATTTACTACGATTCAAGATCAACTGACTTTGTGAGAGGCCGAGTGCATCCATGCGATCAGTCTTTCTCCCGTGAAGTCCCTTGATCATTGATAAATCATGCTTGGCTTGAAGCGGATTAAGCTGCATGTAGGGAACTGCATGTATCTCCAGAAAATGCTTGAGTCGCCGCGAGTAGACACCGGTCGCTTCAAAGACCACTTCAGGGATCTGTTCAGTATCCTGATCTGAGTATTGATGGATTAACTTAAGCAACTTGTCAAAACCCAGTAAATCATTAGTAATGGTGCAAGAATCGACTTCTCGTTGTGGTTCCGCCACAACCGAAACAGAAGTCTGTTTAGAACTCACATCCAGACCAATTGCAATACGCATGTAATTACCACCCTTCAAATTTTTGGATCCTGGTCATCTACTTTTCAATACACGGCGTCAAAGCGCCCATTAGACTGCGACCAGACTCTCAGGATCAATGAAGCCCGCCAATTTCACCCACGGCATTAAATGCCAAGTTGTAATCTACGGCGTTGGCTTCACGCTCACTCTAACAAAAAAAGTGATAGATATTGATCTGGCCTGATCAATATCTATCAACTAAGTTAGTCTATTTCACAGCTGAGCCCCCCTCTGGCCTACGATTGCTCCGCTTTGGCACTCATATCTTGAATAACTCAGGAAAATAAAAAGAGTGAACACACTCATTGCCGAGTATGTTCACTTCTTTATTGTGGCTGTGAATTATGAACCAGCCTCTATTTTTTAGTGCATGCATTCAATTAATAGCGAGCTTTCAAGGCGCGTTGGACTTCACGTTCTTGATCTTTACGCTTCAGAGTTTCACGTTTGTCATAGTTGTGTTTCCCTTCAGCGACGCCTATCAGTACTTTCGCATAGCCATGTTTCAGATACATCCGCAAGGGCACAAGCGTCACGCCTTGGCGCGCTGTCAACTGGCCAAGCTTGCGAATCTCTTTCTTGTGCAGCAGCAGCTTGCGATTGCGCATCGGATCAACATTAAACAAGTTGCCTTCCTTGTAAGGGCTGATATGCACATTTTCAAGCCATGCTTCATTATTACGAATACGGGCAAAACCATCCCGCAAATTGATCTTACCATCCCGCACAGACTTAATCTCGGTCCCCGTCAGTGCGATACCAGCTTCATAGGTATCAAGAATGTTGTAATCATGTCCGGCTTTTTTATTCTGGGCGAGCAGGTTATCAGGTTTTTGTCGATGTTTCTTAGCCATTAAACCACCCTTCCTTTTGTGTGAGCGCGAGCTGGCGCGCTTAGGGCTCGGAGTGTAAGCGGCCTTGGTCGCAATGGCCCGAACTTAGGCCATTGCGACCAAGGTCCTTACACGCAGATCCCTGCGCCGGGGAGCGCGTTATCGCATACCAGCCCTACTTAGCGCCACGCTTAGCATTATAATGCTTCCCTTGATGCGGTGCCCCAGCCGGTTTACGTGGGCGCTGATTATTATGCTGATTGCGATTGCCGCCTCGGTTACCATTGCCAAAACTTGGCCGATTGCCGTTCGAGCGGCGATCGCGCCGGTCATCTTTTTTGACCAGCTTGCCTAAATCACTCGTCGGCGTCTTGTCATCCGGGATAAGTGAAAAGTCCACCTGCCGCTGATCAATATCGACGTTATCCAGTTTGACCCGCAAAGATTGGCCGACACGATAAGTTCGCTTGGTGCGTTCACCGACCAAGGCCATCTGACTTTCGACAAAGGAATAATAATCGTCGCTCATCCGTGTGATATGAACCAAGCCTTCGACTGTGTTAGGCAAGGCCACAAACATACCGAAGCTTGTCACCCCACTGACAACAGCGTCGAACTCTTCGCCGACCTTGTCCGCCATGTATTCGGCTTTCTTCAGGTCGTCAACAGCACGTTCAGCGTCAATACTCCGCCGTTCGGCCATAGACGCTTGCGTCGCAATGTCAGGCAGCTTCTTATTCCACGAAGCTTGAACGTCATCACCGACGCCTTCCGTTGCATAGTCGCGAATCAGGCGATGCACAACGAGGTCAGGATACCGCCGAATTGGACTCGTGAAATGACAGTAATACTTCGCTGCCAAGCCAAAATGTCCAAGCGGATCCGGTGAATACCGCGCCTGTTTGAGACTCCGCAACAGTTTCACATTGACCATGGCTTCTTCCGGTGTTCCAGTCACATCCGTCACAACTTCCTGAAGCTGTTTTGGCGTGATTTCCTTACCTTTTTTCATAGGAACGGTGATGCCGAAGCTGGCAATGAATTCCATGAATTCTTTAACCCGATCAGCGTCCGGCGTTTCGTGAACCCGGTAAAGGAATGGCAGGTGCTGCTTGTTGTAGTGTTCTGCCACGGTTTCATTGGCCGCAAGCATGAAGGACTCGATCATACGCTCGGAGACCCCACGTTCGCGCAACACAATGTCTGTCGGGTGGCCCATATCATCCACAATGATCTTGGCTTCATTTTCTTCAAAGTCAATCGCGCCGCGGGCATGCCGCATTTTATACAGAATCTGGTGTAATTCGACCATGTCTTCAAACATCGGCACAAGTTCTTGATACTCGGCCATCACTTCCGGATCGTGGTCGGTCACAATTTTGTTCACATTGTTGTAGGTCATGCGGGCATGGCTCTTGATGACACTTTGATAGATCTCGTGACTCACCACATGGCCTTCGTGGTCGATTTCCATATCACAAGACATCGCCAGACGATCAACACCCGGATTCAACGAACAAATACCATTGGACAACCGAAATGGCAACATTGGAATCACGCGATCGACCAAATACGTACTGGTGCCGCGGTCAAATGCTTCCTGATCCAAGGCGGACCCTTCCGTGACATAATGCGAAACATCGGCAATGTGGACGCCAAGATGGAAGTTGCCATTTGGCAGTTTCCAAACGACCACCGCATCATCAAAGTCTTTACTGTCATCACCATCAATCGTGACAACTGCCTGATCGGTGATATCTTTGCGGCCAACGCGTTCTTCCGGCGTCACGTGATCCGGAATGGCATTGGTCTGATCCATCACTTCATCCGGGAATTCGGTTTTAATGTGATTTTGCAGGACCAATGACATGATGTCCACGCCGGGATCATTCTTATTCCCTAGTGTTTCCACCACCATGCCGTACATTAATTTTGGATGGTATTCAGTCGGAAATTCAGTAATCTCCGTCACTGTCATATCGCCAAGTTGCGGAATGGTTCCGGTATCCTTGACATAAACCGGATAATTCTTCAGCTTCTTTTCATGGCTGACAACCATGCCGATAAAACCGGACTTAGCCCGATCTTTATCGGAAAAAGGTTTGAACTCGCCAACCAGGGTCGTTAAGCTGCGTTGAACAACCTTGGTAATTTCGCCTTCTGCTCCGCGCGAATCGTTTGGCCGCGCTTCGCGAACAATGCGAACCTCAACCGTATCGCCATCCAAGGCAAAATCCGTGCTGGTCGATGGCACATAAACATCATCATCCAAGCCTTCAACGGCAACGAAACCAAAACCTTTTTCATTACCATGGAAGACGCCAGTCAAAACTTTAGGCGCGCCACCCAATGCATAACGGCCTTCATGATTGGCGTGGATCAGATTGTCATTTTCCATACCATTTAGTGCCTGTACCAGCACTTTAAAATCCGCGCCTTCATTTAATTTCAACGCGCGACTAAGTGTCTGAACCGAATAATCAATCTTCGGATTCCTGCGAAATGTTGCTAATAATTCATTACGAATATGGCCAACTGTGGTCATGCTATCCCTCGTTTTCTTGTTGCATAAATTCAATAACGTCTTGTTCTAGTGCATGGTGAGCTGAATTAACGGTAATCACGTGCTTGGCCCCGTCGTACCAGTGAAAATCCACGCGGGCCGCGTTGATCAAAGCATCGCGTAGCTGATACGCCAATCGGCCATCCACTAATTCGTCCTCACCGGCCTGACCAATGAAAGTCGGTTGCTTGACTAGATCCAAATCGGCCGCAACCCCCGTGGCAAACTGATCAATTGCAGCCAGTTGCCCCGGTAGGTAAGCCAGAATCTGGGTACTTTCATCCGGTTTATTGGCCAATCGATTCATATACTGGGCATATTTTAAAAATCCCGGAATCAAATGATGCTTGCCTGGCAGAATCGGCGATGAAAAAACGCCGCCAGCCGTGATGCCAGGTAACTTCTCTAAAGCTTTTACCGCAAAAATGCCACCTAACGACAGGCCGAACACAAACACGCGGGTATACTTTGCGGTCATATGGGCAACGGCAGCACTGGCTTCTGCCCACCAGATGTCTGGATTGCCCTTCGTCAAAATGTCCATAGGCTCGATCGTTCCATGCCCGGCAAAAAGCGGCACATACACCCCATAACCGGCACGTTGTAAGGCTCGGGCCATAAAATTCATGTCATTGGGGCTGCCAGTGTACGCATGAAGTAAAACAACGCCTGTGTCGGTGCCTTCGTATTCAAAAGGTTGCGGTTTGCGAAAAATCATGGTGAAATCGTCCTTTGTGGCTGTCAATGATATGCGACGCATGAATGCCGATTTTTGGAAACTGTGCATGTTTAGCTGGCGAAACTGATGTCAGACTGGTAAGCACAGCAAAAACTTGATACAAAAGCCATAGTTGCAGACCGCCGATGCACCGCACAAGAATCTGTATGTTTAAACGCCAGCTCTACGTAGGTTGGATCATGCTTCTGCAAAAAAAGCCCCCTGAATGTTCCAGGAGACTTTGGTTAATGGGCTTCCAGATAGACCAACGCGATGGCGAGGCCGAAGAAAATGACACCCAATACAACGGTGACTTTCTCCATGAAAGCTTCAAAACCGCGGGATTTGGTCTTCCCGAATAAATCGGTTGCCCCACCGGACAATGCGCTTAACGCATCCTGTTGTTTGCTTGGTTGCATTAAAGTTGCGATCACGATAAAAATCGAATCGATCACAAGTAATGTGGTCAATAAACTTTGCAAGTTGTTGCCTCCCTTGCGAAAAATCTCACTTTAGTAGTTTAGCATAAAAGCAAGGCAAAGGCGAATCTTTGCTGATTTCAGTCATCTTTTTCATCATTGATCTAAAATTAGCCAATTTCAAAGACCAGTAGGCGACTCTCCGCAATATCATGGCCGTTAAGCGATCACGCAATATGAGGCTTTTTTCTGAAAGTCTGATACAGCATGTAGCCACCGATCACGGCCACCAGGAAAGGCATCAAATAGCTTACCTGATCTGCCACGCTAACCGGCAACATTTGATTCAAGCCAATGTTCAAACCCATCAGTACCGGATAACCTAAATACCACCAGCGCATCTGCTTATCGATAATAACGCCAACAATGACAAGTGCAACCATGCCCCAGTTCGCTACAAATCCCAGTAAGAATGGCACAATAAAGCTGGCAAAACCGTCACCGGAAGATGTGAGCAATCCTAGTTCGCCACCAACCGAATAAAATAAACCAAGTAGGATGCTTGCAACAGCGTACACGATGCGAAATGTTCTCATGGTGATCAAGTCCCTTCTGTTGACGATAGCCATCACTTTGACAAGTTCATTATACATGCATACCGATTAGGCGCCATCTAAAAGATGCGACTCACAGACATGGCATCACGTTCGCGTTTTGTGCTCCGTTGCTAGGGCAGCAGATAAGGCATCGATTCGCTTTTTCACCCGCACACGCTCAGCCGCATCTGTCAGCAATACCAATGTATCGCCTTCTCGAATCAATGTATCACCATGGGGAATCACTTCCCGCTCACCCCGGCGAATACCAATCAGCAACGACTCTTTTGGCCATGGCATATCGCGCACCAACTTACCATTGAGCGAACTGCCCACAAAAACCGGGATTTCCAGTCGATCAGGCTGGTGCAGCTGCTCAACGGTCTTGGGGAATGTCATTTGTTCAAGCAAGGCTTCATAAATCGGCGCACCGCCAAGCAGGTCAACCACAAGATAAGCCGTCAACGACAACACGGCCAGCGGCATGAGATGGGTCAGATTGCCCACCATTTCGGTCACCAATAAAATCGCGGTAAACGGCGCTTTTCCGATTCCAGCAAAATATCCGGCCATCGAGAAGATAATCAGATTCATGATGTAGACATGCGGCAGCAGTCCTAACTGATACATGACCACCCCATAAATGGCCCCGATAATCGCCCCTAACGATAAAATCGGTAGAAAAATCCCCCCTGGTAACCCTGAGCCATAAGAAATCATGGAAAAAACAAAGCGAATCACGAAAATACCAAGTAATGTCAAAAGTGGCGGTACATACTGGCCAAATCCGACAATCAAGCTATTGCCGCCGCCAAGCAGATTAGGGGTAAAGTAACCGACCGCAATCAACAAGATGAACGGCACGACGCCTTGCACGACCCGTGGTAAGTGGGTCAAGCGTTGATACCACCGCGGCATGGATAAAAGCACCCGCTGGTATAAATAGCCTAGCAGCCCTAGAAGAATGCCTAGCAGAATCAAATGCCAGTAACTGGTGACCGGCAAACTTCGCGAATAACTCAAATGTAGCACGGGAACCAGTCCAAACACATACAGCGAGATGAAATCCGATCCAATGGCACCGGCCAGTGCAGTCAGCCAAACCAGCGGCGAGAAATTATGATAAACCTCTTCCAGCACGAACAGCGTCCCGGCAATCGGTGCATTGAAGGCAGCTGCGAGTCCGGCCGCCGATCCGGAAGCAATTAGGAGCCGTCGATCGGTTCCGCGCAATTTGAATCCACCAGCCAAGCCTTGACCCACGGCTGCGCCTAACTGAATCGAAGGCCCTTCACGACCCAGAAACAAACCGGGAGCAAGTGCCAGCACGCCACCAACGAACTTACGCCAAAGAATGGCCCACCAATGCATTTCCAGTTCGCCGGCAAGCTGCCCTTCGACTTGAGGGATGCCTGACCCGGAAATATAAGGTTCTTGTTTTAACATTAGGGCCACAAGCGCCGCCAGCACCAGATTAAAGGCAATCAATAAAACCCAGTGCCACCAGACAAACGGCCCCATATGTAAGTATCCGTATACCTGATGACTGGCGCGCAACCCGACTTCAATACAGTAGCGAAAAGCACTGACCACCGTACCGGTCATCAAGCCGACTAATAATCCCAGCAAGACAAACCGCAGGCGGGTGATATCGAATTTTTCTTTTTCCTTAATGATTCGTGCCACAACATTTCCCTCCATGCCAACATTCATTCAGTATAAACCTTTAGAGGAAACGAGAAAAATCCCATTTTTTCAAATATTAGGAAAAAAACACGCCACTTATCATAAGTGACGTGCTCGTAACGACAGCAATGACAATTAATTAGTCGATTGCTTTAACGTTGTAGAAGGACTTGCGACCCTTGTATTGTGATTGTGCACCTAATTGATCTTCGATGCGCATCAACTGGTTGTACTTGGCAATCCGATCGGTCCGGCTCATGGAACCAGTCTTGATTTGACCGGCGTTGGTTGCAACAACCAAGTCAGCAATCGTGGTGTCTTCGGTTTCACCGGAACGATGTGAAACAACGGCGGTGTAGCCGGCTTCTTTAGCCATCTCAATTGCTTCGAAGGTTTCGGTCAAAGTACCGATTTGGTTCAGCTTGATCAGGATTGAGTTAGCAACACCCATGTCAATCCCCTTCTTCAAGTAGTCGGTGTTGGTAACAAACAGGTCATCACCAACGATTTGGACTTTGTCGCCCATCTTCTTGGTGAATGACTGCCAACCTTCCCAATCGTTTTCGTCGATAGGATCTTCAACAGAAACGATCGGATACTTGTTGATGTAACCATCGATCATGTTGGTCCATTCTTCGGTGGTGTACTTCTTGTCAGGGTTTGACCACTTGGTTGTGTAGGTCTTGGTGTCGGCATCATACATTTCTGAAGCCGCAACATCAAAGGCCAAAGCAATGTCGTCGCCTGGCTTGTAGCCAGCCTTCTTGATCGCTTCAACAAGCAGTTCAAAGGCTTCTTCGTTGTCCTTCAAGTTAGGAGCGAAGCCACCTTCATCACCAACAGCGGTAATGTCGCCTTTGCTCTTCAGCAAAGCCTGCAGTGCATGGAAGGTTTCTGAACCCATGCGAACGGCTTCACGAACACTCTTGGCACCAACAGGCATGATCATGAATTCCTGGAAATCAACGGTGTTGGTTGAATGTGCGCCACCATTAAGAACGTTCATCATCGGTGTTGGCAGAACATGAGCGTTCGGGCCGCCAAGATATTGATACAATGGCAGGCCGACTTCATCAGCAGCAGCACGGGCAGCAGCCAAGGAAACACCCAAGATGGCGTTGGCACCCAGCTTGCCTTTGTTTGGTGTGCCATCAAGATCGATCATGGTTTGGTCGATCAGGCGTTGTTCGGTAACGTCAAGGCCAATCACTGCCTTGGCAATTTCATTGTTGACGTGACCAACGGCCTTCAAAACACCCTTGCCGCCAAAACGATCCTTGTCACCATCACGCAGCTCAACGGCTTCGTGTTCACCGGTTGAAGCACCTGATGGAACTAATGCGCGGCCAAAACCGCCATCTTCGGTATACAATTCAACTTCAACAGTAGGGTTGCCACGTGAATCCAAAACTTCGCGTGCCAATACATCAGTAATGATAGACATATATTCTTCTCCTTTTTGCCAGAAGGCTGTTTAATATTAGAAACCAGATTAATCTTGGTAGTTAGCCAAGGCGATGAAACTTTCAGGATCCATCGAAGCGCCACCGACTAAGCCGCCATCGATATCAGGCTTAGCCATCAATTCTTTAACGTTCGCTGGTTTAACGGAGCCGCCGTAAAGAATCCGAACAGCGTCTGCCGTATCTTTATTATACAACTTCTCAACGGTCGCACGAATGTGGGCAACAACTTCTTGTGCCTGATCGGCGGTCGCAGTTTTACCGGTTCCGATAGCCCAGATTGGTTCGTAGGCCAAAACAGAAACTTTGACTTGATCGGCCGTTAAGCCAGCCAAAGCAGCTTCGATTTGCGAAGCAACCCAGTCTTCGGTTTGACCGGCTTCACGCTGGGTCAAACTTTCGCCACAGCAGATAATCGGCAGAAGATTGTTCTTAAAGATAGCCTTAGCTTTCTTATTGATATCTTCGTCGGTTTCGTGGAAGTAACCACGACGTTCGCTATGGCCGATGATGACATAATCAACGCCCATTTCCTTTAATGCTTTCGGGCTGGTTTCGCCGGTATAAGCACCTTCATCTTCAAAGTAGCAGTTTTCTGCCGCTGTCTTTAAAGGTGTGCCTTCTGCTCCGGCAACCAAAGTCGTCAGATCAATGGCAGGTGCGCCAATAACCGTTTCAACTTTGCTTGCGTCAGGCAGTTTGCCTTTCACAGCATCCAAAAAGGCTTGCGTCTCCTTGGGGTTTTTGTTCATTTTCCAGTTACCAGCAATGAATGGTGTCCGCATGACTTAGCTTCCTTTCATTATGTACCGACACGCTCAGCACGTGTCGGCATTGACTGTTAGATCAGCATCACTGACAAATTACTTGTCAGAAATGGCTGCGATACCTGGTAACGTCTTGCCTTCAAGATATTCAAGGCTAGCACCGCCACCAGTGGAAATGTGGGTAATCTTAGGTGCGATACCCAATTGCTTGGCAGCAGCGGTTGAATCGCCACCACCAATGATTGTCGTAGCATCCTTCAAATCACCGAGTGCACGGCCGACTTCCAAAGTACCTTCAGCATAGTTGCTCATTTCGAACACACCCATCGGGCCGTTCCAAACAACCGTCTTGGCACCTTGCAAAGCATCTTTGAATTCTTGAATCGTCTTCGGGCCAATATCCAATGCCATGTAGCCATCCGGAATATCGCCTTCAACAACTTTATGAGGAGCATCGTTTGAAAATTCTGGGGCAACAACAGAATCAACGGGCAAAAGCAACTTATCGCCGGCTTGGTCCATAATCTTCTTGGCTAAGTCGATCTTGTCTTTTTCAACCAATGAGTTACCGATGCTCATACCTTTGGCTGCATAGAAGGTATAAGTCATGCCACCGCCGATAAGAATCTTATCAGCTTTAGGCACTAAGTTTTCGATGACACCGATTTTATCGGAAACCTTGGCACCACCCAAGATAGCAATGAATGGGTGCTTCGGATTATCAACAGCGTCGCCTAAGAACTTGATTTCCTTTTCCATCAAGAATCCAGCAGCTGTTTGCTTCATGTTGGAAGCAATGCCGACGTTGGACGCATGCTTACGATGTGCCGTACCAAAGGCATCGTTGACGAACAGGTCGCCAAGGCTTGCCCAGTACTTGCCTAATTCAGGATCATTGCCGGATTCTTTCTTACCGTCAAGATCTTCAAACCGGGTGTTTTCCATCAAAAGCACATCGCCATCGTTCATTTTGGCAATGGCATCTTCCAGTTCCTTGCCGCGGGTAGCCGGTACAAAGGTCACTGGCTTCTTCAGCAATTCACTCAAGCGTTGGGCAACTGGCTTCAATGTCAGCTTAGCCTTATCTTCTTCGGTCTTAACCCGACCAAGGTGTGACAGCAAGATTGCCTTGCCGCCGTGATCAATGACATATTGGATGGTTGGCAATGCTGCCACGATCCGGTTATCATCACCGATAACGCCATCTTTGATCGGCACGTTGAAGTCAACGCGGATCAGAACTTTTTTATCTTTAACATCTAAATCTGAAACGATTAATTTAGCCAAAAGATTTGACCTCCTTCATTTTCCCAAAGATGGTGGATGAACACGCGTCCTCCACCATGGTGTTCGCAAAGGGCAAAAATCAGCATAAAACCGATGATTTCTGTCGCCTTTCCAAAAAAAGCGGAGGGAGTAAAGCTCCCTCCGCTTCGGATGTTGCGGTTAGAAAAGCGTTACTCCGGATTAGAGAGTAGCAAATTTCAGCAAGGTACGGATCATCTGGCAAGTAAAGCCATATTCGTTATCGTACCAAGCAACCGTCTTAACTAATTGATAGTCACCGGCAGTTGTAACTTCAGTCTGAGTAGGATCGAAGATTGAACCATAAGTCGTACCGATTACATCGGAAGATACGATTTCGTCTTCGTTCCAGCCGAAGCTAGGGTTGTTTTCGGTGTGCTTCTTGATAGCTTCGTTGACTTGGTCAGCTGTAACGTTCTTGGTCTTCAAGATGGAAACCAATTCGGTCAAGGAACCGTCAACAACAGAAACACGCTGTGCGTGACCCTGCAACTTGCCGTTCAATTCTGGGATAACCAAACCGATAGCCTTAGCAGCACCAGTGCTGTGAGGAATCGTGTTAGCAGCAGCAGAACGTGCAGCACGCAGGTTGCCACCACGAACCGGGCCGTCAAGCAACATCTGAGTTGAGGTGTAAGCATGAACGGTGGTCATGGTACCAACTTCAATGCCGAATTCCTTGTTCAGGAAGTAAGCCATTGGTGCCAAGCAGTTGGTCGTGCAAGAACCAGCAGAAACAATCTTGTCGTCTGCATTCAAAGTGTCATCATTAACGTTGTAAACGATGGTCTTCATCTTGCCAGCTGGGGCAGAAATCAGAACACGCTTTGCACCTGCATCCAAATGAGCTTGTGACTTTTCAGCAGAGGTATAGAAGCCTGTGCATTCAAGAACATAGTCAACGCCATCGTTCTTAACCCAAGGAATGTTCTGGGCTTGCGGTTCTGCGTAGACGCGGTATTCTTTACCGTCAACGACAATACCGTTATCGGTTGCACTAACTTCACCAGGGAAAGTACCGTGAGTTGAATCATACTTAAGCAAGTGAGCCAGCATGGTTGGGCTGGTCAGATCGTTGATCGCAACAACCTGGATGTCATTGCTCTTTGCACCCAATTCGTAAATACGACGGAATGCCAAACGACCGATACGGCCAAAACCATTAATACCAATCTTAACAGTCATGCTAAAATTTCCTCCTTTAGGAAATAAGGTTTTATTCTAACGGGTTGCCCCAGTTAAAATCGAGTTTGTTGCACCGATGTCAGTTAACAGCCACGTTCGACTCGGTGCGTGTTGCATGTACGCCGCAATTGCTTTGGCTTTACTTTTACCCGCCGCAACTGCGAAGACATACGGTATATGATCAAGATCCGCAAGCTGTAATCCGATTTGCGGTATCTTGTAAACGACCTTGCCCTTGGCATCGTAGAAAACACCGAATGCCTCGGCAACGGCATGCTTGGCTTTCAACATGCTGATCGTATCAGGCGACATGCCACGGCGCTTAGCCATGACCAGCGCATCGCCCACACTATGAATTACGACCTGAGCTTTATCGATAAGGTTTAACACATCTCTTACCGATGGCTCTTTGATTAAGGATTCATAGGACTCCGAGCTTAGATTCTCAGGAACATATAAAGCCCGGTACTTGCTATCGGTTGCTTCTGCCATTGCAGCCGCAATCGAGTTGGCCTGAATGGTCACGGCTTCACCGAGACCACCCCGTGCAGGGACAAACGACAGTTCACGGCCCGCAGATAGCTGAAAAGTTAACTGCGTGGCTAAATGTGCCATCGTTGTGCCACCCATAACGGCAACCGTTAAATGCCCGGGTGGTAACAGTAACTGTAAGGTTGAATTTAACGTTTTGCCAAGTTCATCAAGAACCCGGCTACTCTGATCCGCATCCCCGGAAACAACCAGACAATGGTCAATGCCAAGATGCGTTGCCAGCCGCTTTTCGTCATCTTTGATTCCCAGCAACTGATTCATCAAATGATCAAGACCGTGAAAAGTTTCTAGCCCTTTTGCTGTCAACACCATGCCAGATTTCGAACTTTCTAAAAGTCCCTGTCCGCGCAAAAAATCTGTTTCTGTACGTAACGCGCGTTCTGAAATCTTCATCTGTTCGGCTAACGTTCGCCGACCAACCGGTGCCATCCAGTTAATAAATTGAAGGACCTGATAGCGTTTAGTGACGACGCCCATCAGATCAGGCGCGATCGCTTTGAGCCACGCAAGTTCAGTATGCATAAGGCACGTCCTTCTTTAATGGGTCATTTCACGTCCCTCCGAGTCGTTTGCCGACCCAGCAAGCTGAAAAAAATTAGGAACCCAACGTTTGCTGTTTTCCCTTACCAACAAAACCAATTGTAGCAGGGGTTCCGCTTTATCGCAAGTCTGTTGCCTAAATCGTCTCAAAGTAATCACAAAACCGGCTAAGTTTGAACATCTACTTCAAGAATGATTCAAACGTTCGGCATTTACCAGTTTCGGCAACCTCGCTGCGGCTTTTTGATATCAGGGGTTTCGGCTTGCTTCTAATGAAATTTTCATGCACTGTATTTCGGTCTATTTCAACAGCCTACACACAGCCAGTCATGGGTTCTTTCATCACTGCTTGTTCTGTTTTGAGCATTTTTCAAGCGAAACTGCTATTTGGTGAGGGAGCGATTTCATTTGGCGTTTTCTTAGCTTAAAAAGGGCTATGCTGATCAGCGACATTTGCGTCCTACAAACACATTATGGCAAACAAAAAGCCCGCCATAGCGGACTTTTCTATTTTCGGTATTTTCCATATGACTGGAATTCTGCGCAGCCCGGGAGTCGAACCCGGATTTCGAGAACCGGAATCTCACGTGCGATCCATTACACTAACCGCGCAAGTACCTAATTATATTACTCAATCAGGGGGCAATTTGCAAGTCTTTTTATGTAGAGCGTGAGCAGGAGCGCTTAGAAATCGGAGTGTAAGTGGCCTCAAGCCTAAATGGCTGGTCTTTGGCCATTTAGGCTTGAGGTCCTTACACGTAGATTTCTGCGACTGTGAGCGCGTTTTTGCGTCGGAGAACTTCAGTCACGGTCTGCACCATTGCGACCAAGGTCCTTACACGCAGGTTTCTGGCCCAGTGAGCGCGTTTCGGAACCGGATTGCCCCCAAACCTTATTTTTTCACTGCCTATACTGATTCATTCTCGGCGGTTATCCTCAAATTCCTTCTACCCGTCCTTCCACTCCCACGAAAAAAACACACCGCTAACCAAAGCGGTGTGCCAATTCGTTTAAACCTTTATTTTTGATTATTCTTATTAACCAGAATATCATCAATCAAGCCGTAATCCTTGGCTTCCTGAGCGCTCATATAGTGATCACGTTCAGTATCCTTCTTGATTTGCTCAACTGTCTGACCTGTTGCATCGGCCAGGATCTGGTTCATCTTTTTACGTGTCTTCAAAATTTCTTCGGCCGCAATTTCGATTTCGGTTTGCTGACCTTGGGCACCACCTGAAGGCTGATGGATTAAAATGGTCGAATTCGGCAAAGCAAAGCGTTTGCCTTTCGTGCCACCGGCTAACAGGACAGATGCCATGGATGCAGCCATCCCAATAGCAATGGTCTGAACATCGGACTTGATGAAGTTCATGGTATCAAGCATCGCCAAGCCGCTGGTGATCACACCACCGGGACTGTTGATGTAAAGGTAAATGTCCTTTTCAGAATCCTGTGCATCAAGAAAAAGTAACTGGGCGATGACCGAGTTTGCCATTTGATCGTTTACTTCACCGGACAACATGATGATCCGGTCTTTTAATAGACGTGAGTAAATGTCGTAAGCACGTTCGCCACGACTGGTTTGTTCAACGACGGTAGGTACTAGCATGTCCTAACCTCCTGAAAATCGTTTTTTAGCACTCTTTAAAGTACAGTGCTAAGTATACTGCTAAAGTCAAATAAGGTCAAAGATTTTAATCACAATCTTTGACCTTATAAAAATCGTTCAGACTTGTGGGTAGGCGTCGTCAGCGATAGCACTCAGATGCTCATCGACACGCGTTACCTCAGTCTTGATACGATCATATTCAGTTTGCGGCAAATTCATCAATTCCATGCAGGAGCCAACATGTTCAAAAATCTCGTCGCGAGCGTCCAAAGCCTTTTGCGTCAAGCTAACATCAACGCGACGTTCATCTTCGGTTGATCGTTTGCGGCTGATCCAGCCATCTTTTTCCAGACGCTTCATTAATGGTGTCAAAGTACCGCTGTCCAACTCAAGTGTTTGGCCCACCTGCTTAACCGACATCGTGCCGTGTTCATACAGCGACAGCAACGTAATGTACTGCGGATAAGTCAACTTAAATGGCGCCAATGCCTGAGCATAGAAATGATTATATTGTTTCTGTGCCTTGTAAATTGCAAAACAAAGTTGTTCATTTAATGTGATCGGTTTGACCATAGTGCTTCCTCCTAAAACCTAAGCAACAATTGTATCCCGCTGAACGTGACAATTACCACTTCATCTGGTAATAACATCACTGCAAATCCGAATGTAAACTGACTCATGTTTCTTGTCGTGGCACTCGTCAACCAGCGCACTGCCGGACAGTTTTTAGCGTCCTAAAAGTGGCAGCCGGGTCGTTCAAACGCCTACATCAAATAACTTGATGTCGGTTACATTGTACACGATTATCTTGAGGAAACAAAGGCATTATCTTATAAATATGACTTTTTGCTTATCTTGCAATTATCATAGCTGCTAGGCATCTTCCGGTTGCTGGTAACCCTCAGCAATCTGATTGAGTTTGCGCAACCGATGATTGACGCCTGACTTCGAAATTGTCCCACCCGGAACCATGGCACCCAACTCCTGCAACGAGACATCCGGATGGGCTAAGCGCAAAACGGCAATTTCGCGCAGTTTGGTTGGCAGATTATCCAACCCCACATGATCTTTAAGATAGTTGATATTCTCAATTTGTTTCTGGGCCGCATCAATGGTTTTGTTCATATTCGCCGTTTCGCAATTAACGAGGCGGTTCACCGAGTTACGCATATCGCGCACAATCCGGACATCTTCGAACTTAAGCATCGCATTCGTTGCCCCGATCACCTGCAGGAAATCCGCGATTTTTTCGGCTTCTTTTAAATAAACAATATAGCCGCTTCGGCGTTCGACGGTACGCGCATTCAGGTTGAAATGATTCATCATTTTCAAAATGCCGGCATTGTGATCGGCATATAATGAATAAATTTCCAGGTGATAGCGCGATGTTTCCGGATTATTCACCGATCCGCCGGCTAAAAAAGCGCCGCGCAAGTACGAACGCATCCGTTGTGGTTCTTCCAAAACCGTTGCTGGGACCGTCGTCGAAATCGCCATCGTTGTCGGATCCAAAATTGACAAATCCGACAGAATATCATTGACACCTTCCGTCAGGCGGACAATGTACTGATAATTTTTCTTGAGTTTCATTTTGCGATGAACGACCAAGTTGGCTTCATGCCGGTAAACCTGGCGAATCAAACTATAAATTCGCCGGGCAATGGCCGGGTTTTCAGTCTGAATGTTTAACACAAACCGATGGGCCATTAACGTCAGGCTGCCGTTCATCCGGATCAATGCCGACAGCTCTGCCTTCGCATGTTCAGGATGAACCTCGAGTTGGGTCAGTTCTTTTTTCACCATACTGGCAAAGCTTGCCATGCCCTCACCTCCGGATTTTTGCGCTCACTTGAAAAGCCAAATTCAAAATTTCCTTGGCCACCTTGTCGCCATCATGGAAAACGCCGCGATCACGCAACTTCAAAAAGTCTTCCGAAATCACGCGACAACCCATATCCCGCAAACCTTGATAATTATGCTTAACCGGCGTCAGAATTTCGTTGTACTTTTGGTGATCGAGATAATTCTCGGGGACCGGTTCGATATTGACGAGCACGGTATCGACAAAATCCTCCCCCATCTGTTCATTCAACACCCGAACATGGTCGGCATCGGTGAAGTTTTGTGTTTCGCCTTTCTGCGTCATGATGTTGACGATATAGATGACTTCGGCCTGCGTTTTCTTCACAGCGTCACCCAGATTGCCAATCATCAGGTTCGGCAGGATGCTGGTAAACAGACTGCCGGGCCCCAGCACGACCACATCGGCATCCATAATGGCATCAATGACTTCATGGACAGCTTTAGGTTCACCATTAGCCGGATCGGTTTCGGAGATGGAAATATGCTTGATATTCTTACCGGCAGCGGTAATTTCGGATTCACCGGATAGGCTCGTCCCATCTGTGAACTCGGCATTAAGTGTGAGCGGCGTGTTGCTGGCAGGATAAACGTGACCATCCACCTGCATCATTTCGCTCAGTTGCTGAACCGCCGGGAAAATGCCGCCTTTCATCTCTGACAAAGCCGCAATGATTAAGTTGCCAATCGCATGGCCGGCGAAAAACGCATCGGTCGTGTTAAATCTGTACTGGAAAATATCCAGATACAGACTTGGCAACTCCGACAAGGCAACAAGCACATTGCGAATATCACCAGGCGGCACTACGTTAATATAATTGCGGATGGTACCTGACGACCCGCCATCATCGGCAACCGTCACAATCGCCGTTACGTCAGCATCCTGTTCATGCAGACTATGCAAGATAACCGGCAATCCGGTTCCGCCGCCAATCACGACGACTTTAGGACGCCGCCCGCGAATGACGCGGATAAATTTAGTTTCCCGACTCATGAACGATTCACCGTCTCCTTATGTTTCTTAATGTCCCGATGGGTAATATCAACCGCATACGCATCCGAAAATGCCTTACCGATGCGCTCCGCAAACGCAACGCTTCGGTGTTGACCGCCTGTGCAACCGATCGCGATCGTCACACTGGTCTTCCCTTCGGCTTTATACTTGGGCATGATCTCAGCCAGCAAATCGTAAAATTTGTTGTAGAAGCTTTCGGCATCTTCATTGTCCATTACATAGTCATAAACTTCCTGATCCAAACCGGTTTTTGGCCGGTAAGCCTTGACGTAAAACGGATTAGGCAGGAACCGGACGTCCATGACAATGTCCGCATCAATCGGCAGCCCATATTTAAACCCAAATGACATGACTTCAATATGAAAGGCTGGCTGACCGCTATTTTCTTTGAAGTTTAAGAAGATCTTTTCGCGTAACTGTCGCGGGCTCAACGTGGTGGTATCGATCACGACTTGCGCCCGATTCCGTAACTCGGTTAGTAGCACACGTTCTTTTTTAATGCCGTCCATCAACCGGCCTTCCATTGCCAAGGGATGTGAGCGGCGGGTTTCCTTGTAACGCGAAACCAGTTCTTCATCCGTCGCGTCTAAGAACAAAATGCGCGAATGAACGTAAGCGTTGTTGTCCAGATTAGCCAACATGTCGATAATCTGGTCATAAAAGGCCCGACTACGCAGATCCACGACTAGCGCAACCTTTGAGATCTTCCCAGATTCCTTAACGAGTTCCCAAAACTTAGGAAGCAGCGCTGGCGGCATGTTATCAACGCAAAAATACCCCAAATCTTCAAACGCCTGCATTGCAACGGTTTTGCCGGCACCCGACATCCCAGTGATAATAACAAGATCCAAACTTTCAGTCATAAAAGGCTCCTTTGTGCTCATATTCAATCAAGTATAACATTCCGGGCGTGTCATTCCTACCATCACAGACTCCCGAAATAAAAAAAGCCGAAGAACCGGCTTAGAAACACCGGTTCTTCGGACTTTTGGTGGACAATTTAAATGTTGCGTCGAGCAAAAGCGATGACAATACACTCGATGCCGAACAGGACGAAGAACATCGCCAACAAGGTCACCAGCGTCACTGCTGCAATCACAGGCTGCATGAACAGCATCAGCGAAACAATGACCGCCAGAATATCCAGAATCAGATAAACAACAAACCAGCCCGTGCCGGCAACGCGCAGATGGCCGACATTGAACAATGAGCCGACAGAATCGACCAGGAACCAGATAGCAAACATCATGGTGATCGTCGCCACGCCTAAGCCAGAATTCAATAAGAAAATCAGGCCAATGACAAGGTCAAAAATCCCCATAATCAAGGAAATCCATGCCAATCTACCGGTAAACTGGCGCAATGTGGAAAAGCCCGCAAGAACCGCAATCCCTCGAATAATGGCAACGACGGCAAAGATAAAGGTAACCGTCCTTAATGTTGCTAACGGGTACCGTAAGACCACAAAAGCAGCAACCAGAAACAGAATACCGGTGATGAACTGCCCCCAGTCAAAGCCAAAACTCTTTCGATTCAACATATTATTCCCTACTTTCTTGATCACTTATATCATACCATTTCAAAAAGCAATTCAATAAATTGAATTGCCGGAATTTTTGAAGATGCTGGCAAATGCCACTAGCCACGCATGATCCGCAACCTTTAAAAAGTTATCAAAAATCGGTTCCCCGCTGCTCATTTATGTACATAAATAGTCGCGGTTTTAAACGCGACTATCAAACGCATTATTTCTTGGTGCTGCTTTTGGCCTGGCCATTCTTGCCGGCAGCCGCTTCTTTGGTCCGTTTGGTGTCACGGATCAGAACCGGTTTGAGGTACTGGCCGGTGTAACTGTCGGCCACCTCGGCGACCTGTTCCGGCGTGCCTGTGGCAATGACACGGCCACCGCCATCCCCGCCTTCAGGACCCAGATCAATGACCCAGTCGGCAGATTTAACCACATCCAGATTGTGTTCAATGACCAAAACCGTGTTGCCTTCATCGACTAAGCGTTCCAGCACTTCCAGCAATCGCTTAATATCATCGGTATGCAAACCGGTTGTCGGTTCATCCAGAATATAAAAGTTCTTACCGGTCGAAAGTTTTTGTAACTCGCTGGCCAGCTTCATCCGCTGTGCTTCACCACCGGAGAGAGTTGTGGCACTTTGACCCAGCTTCACATAACCCAAACCGACATCCACAATCGTCTGCAGCTTGCGGCGAATCTTTGGAATATTTTTGAAAAAGTTGGTGGCTTCTTCAACGGTCATGTCGAGGACTTCCGCAATATTCTTGCCTTTGTACGTCACTTCAAGCGTTTCGGAATTATACCGTTTGCCATGACAAACTTCGCAAGGTACATAAACGTCCGGTAAAAAGTTCATTTCGATCTTGATGATCCCGTCGCCTTTACAGTTTTCACAGCGACCACCTTTGATGTTAAAGCTGAACCGCCCTTTTTTGTAGCCACGCAGTTTAGCTTCATTGGTTTCTGCAAATAATCCGCGAATATCATCAAAAACGCTGGTGTAGGTAGCTGGATTGCTCCGTGGCGTCCGGCCGATGGGGCTCTGATCGATATTGATTAGCTTCTCGATGTTTTTATAACCCAGAATCTTATCATATGGTCCGGGTTTTTCAGAGTTGTGATTCAGCTTTTGGGCCAAGGCTCGCCGCAAAATCGAATTAACGAGCGTTGACTTGCCCGATCCGGAAACCCCGGTAACCACAATGAACTTGCCTAATGGAAAATCAACATTGATGTGCTTGAGATTATGGTCGGCAGCCCCTTCCAAACGGATCACTTTGCCATTGCCTGTCCGACGCTTCAACGGTACCGGAATAAACTTACGGCCAGATAGGTATTGCCCCGTGATCGACTTGCGTACCCGCGCCACTTGCTTAGGCGTTCCGGCCGCCATGATCCGGCCGCCATGGTCACCGGCACCCGGACCGACATCGATCAGGTAATCGGCTGCCCGCATGGTGTCCTCATCATGTTCAACCACAATGAGCGTATTGCCTAAATCACGCATCTTTTTCAAAGACGCGATTAAGCGATCGTTGTCACGTTGATGCAGGCCAATTGACGGCTCATCCAGAACATACATGACTCCGCTCAAGTTGGAGCCGATCTGGGTTGCCAACCGAATCCGTTGTGCCTCGCCACCAGACAGCGTTCCGGCACTACGACTCAAGGTCAGATAGCCAAGGCCGACATTGACAAGAAAAGTTAAGCGATCGACAACCTCTTTCACGATTGGCTGAGCGATGACACTTTCAGCTTCGCTCAGATGAATCTGCTTGAAGAATGGTAAGGCGTCTTTGATGGCCAGATCGGAAACTTCGGCGATATCACGCCCGGAAATTTTCACGGCAAGTGCTTGCCGATTCAGCCGCTTGCCATGGCAAACCGGGCAAGGCAATGCAGTCATGTAACTCCTCATCTGTTGGCGCGTAAAATCGCTGTTGGTCTCGGCATAGCGCCGGGAAATGTTGGTCAGTACCCCTTCAAACGGGACATCGACATCCCGAACGCCGCCAAAATCATTTTCATAATGAAAATGGAACGGCTTACCGTTACTGCCATCAAGGACAACGGTTCGCTCCCGTTTGGTCAACTTCTCAAATGGCACATCCATGCGCACTTTGAAGGCCGTTGCGGCTTGTTCCAACAATTCCGGATAGTACTGGGAACTGATGGGATTCCACGGAGCAATCGCGCCTTGTGCCAAGGTCATGCTTGGATCCGGGACGACCAGATCCATATCGACCGTGAGCTTAACCCCTAAGCCATCACATTCCGGGCAGGCACCAAATGGCGCATTGAACGAAAAGAGGCGCGGCTCCATTTCACTAATGGTAAAGCCACAAATCGGGCAGGCAAAATGTTCGGAAAAACGTAACGTCTCGCCGCCAATCACATCGACATTGGCGTAACCTTCCGACAGACGTAACGCCGCTTCGAATGAATCAAACAACCGGCTGCGCGCTTCAGGCTTCACCACAATCCGGTCAATCACGATATCAATATCATGGGCCTTGTTTTTATCCAGCTCATAGTCGGCCGTCGCGTCCATGACTTCACCGTCAACACGCATGCGCACATAACCTTCACGCATAATCTTGGCGAAGACTTTCTTATGACTGCCTTTTTTGCGCCGCACAATCGGCGACAAAATTTGAATCCGACTCTTCTCCGGTAGTGCTAAGACGCGATCCACCATTTGTTCGACACTCTGGCTCGTAATCGGTGTCCCATCGTTCGGACAAATCGGATGACCGACCCGCGCCCACAACAACCGCAGATAATCGTTGATTTCCGTGACGGTGCCGACCGTTGAACGGGGATTCTTGGAAGTCGTCTTTTGATCAATCGAAATCGCCGGACTGAGCCCATCAATCGAGTCGACATCTGGTTTCTCCATCTGGCCTAAGAATTGGCGGGCATAGGCAGACAGACTTTCAACATACCGGCGCTGGCCTTCTGCATATAATGTATCAAACGCCAGGCTGGACTTGCCAGAACCTGACAGCCCCGTCATGACCACGAGTTTGTTACGGGGAATGGTCACGTCAATATTTTTTAAGTTATGGGCACGCGCCCCATGGATCACAATTTTATCATTTGCCATTCACAAAAAATCTCCTCATTTAAAACAAGCCGCCCGTGGCCAGAACGTCACCCCATCTGGCACGACAAAGCGGATCAGTTCCTGCGTCTCATCCAACGCCAGGATCACGACAACAAAACAGCCACGATCGCCGGATCTAATCAAGGTAATCATGGCTGACTTTGTTTCATCATGCAAGTTCGTTACAAAAATCTCAAGACATATCCGCTTGCAATTCCAGAATGGTATCGCGTAACGATGCCGCCTGTTCGAAATCCAGTTTCTTGGCCGCCGCCTGCATCTGTGAACGCAGGTTGGCCACCAATTCTTTCTTATCGGCTTTGGTCATGTCTTCATAATCAACCTCGGCAAAGGTCTTCTTGGCCTCGGCTTTCTCATCGTCAGATTGCTCGTAAGTCGAAATCGCTGCCCGAATCGGTTTGATAATGGTCTTAGGCTGAATATGATGCTCTTCGTTAAACTTCTCCTGAATCGCACGCCGCCGCTTGGTTTCATCAATTGCGGCCTTCATTGAATCAGTGACCTTGTCCGCATACATAATCACTTTACCGTGCTCATTACGAGACGCCCGTCCGATCGTCTGAATTAAGGATCGTTCTGCCCGCAAGAATCCTTCCTTGTCAGCATCAAGAATCGCAATCAGCGAAACTTCCGGCACATCAATGCCTTCACGTAAAAGGTTAATGCCAATGAGCACATCAAATTTACCAAGTCGCAGATCGCGAATAATCTTTGTCCGCTCCAGCGTCTTGATATCACTGTGCAGGTAGCGGACTTTAATTCCCATATCTTTCAAATAATCGGTCAGATCTTCCGCCATTTTTTTAGTCAAAGTGGTAATGAAGACCCGTTCATGAGCATCAATGCGTTTGTTGATTTCACCAACCAGATCATCGATTTGTCCCATCACCGGACGCACTTCAATCTTCGGATCCAGCAAACCGGTTGGCCGAATAATCTGCTCAGCAATATCTTCTTTGGGTACGCGACTCAATTCGTAAGGCCCTGGGGTGGCACTGACATACAAAATGCGCTTGACGTGCTTTTCAAACTCGTCGATCTTCAGCGGCCGATTGTCCAACGCGCTTGGCAAACGAAAGCCATAATCAATCAGCATCTGTTTCCGCGCCCGATCACCGTTGTACATCCCTTTAACCTGCGGCATTGTGACATGGCTTTCATCAACCATGATCGTAAAGTCTTTCGGGAAAAAGTCTAACAATGTGTACGGCGGCTCACCCGGTTTGCGGCCATCCATGTGGCGAGAATAATTTTCGATGCCACTGGTGAAGCCCATTTCGCGCATCATTTCAATGTCATAGTTGGTCCGCTGTTCCAAGCGTTGCGCTTCAAGCAACTTGTT
This sequence comes from Lacticaseibacillus huelsenbergensis, assembly GCF_029726355.1. Classification (NCBI taxonomy): domain Bacteria; kingdom Bacillati; phylum Bacillota; class Bacilli; order Lactobacillales; family Lactobacillaceae; genus Lacticaseibacillus; species Lacticaseibacillus huelsenbergensis. Next base: position 2,177,373 of record NZ_CP120687.1, on the reverse strand, counting down.
TTCGCCGCGCAACACCTTCAGTCGGTCTTCCAATTCCGCCGAAATACTCTTGATCGCGCGTTGCATCTGTTCGTCACTGGTCATAAAGTGGGTGGCCGGGAAAATGGCAACATGATCCCGCGTGCCGATGACTTCGCCAGTCAATGCGTCCACTTCAGTAATTCGATCAATCTCGTCACCGAAAAATTCGACCCGAATGGCATGATCGTCACGGCTAGCCGGGAAAATTTCAACAACATCCCCGCGAACCCGAAAACGGCCACGCTGAAAATCAATGTCATTCCGATCAAACTGGATATCAACCAGTTGCCGCAACAATGTATTCCGGTCAATCGTCATCCCGGTCCGAAGCGATAACACGTGATTTTTATATTCATGCGGATCACCTAAGCCAAAGATAGATGATACCGACGCCACCACAATCACGTCGTTTCGTTCAAGTAACGCACTGGTTGCACTATGCCGCAACTTGTCGATTTCGTCATTAATAGCACTGTCTTTTTCAATATACGTGTCCGTGCTGGGCACATAGGCTTCAGGTTGATAATAATCATAGTAAGAGACAAAATATTCAACCGCATTATGCGGGAAGAATTCCTTAAACTCGCCATAGAGCTGTCCCGCCAAGGTTTTATTGTGCGATAAAATCAAAGTCGGCTTATTCAGGTTGGCGATGATGTTGCTCATCGTAAACGTCTTCCCCGTTCCGGTCGCACCTAACAGGATTTGTTCTTTCTTGCCTTCTTCAAATCCCTTTGTCAGCTTGGCAATCGCTTGAGGCTGATCCCCAGCCGGCTGATAAGGTGAAACCAGATCAAATTTACGATCAGCGATTCGTTCGATCATCGACATGCCTCCAATCAACATGTGACGCGTGGCTATTCCCACGCGCATTAACATCCATTTGTATGCGGTGTCCCGCCGTTGTACCAAAATTTTTCATCAAAAAAGTTGGAACCGATTTGAAACGCATTCCAACTTTCATCTCGCATATTATAACATAGCGAACATACTTTCGCTACTTACTTGGCTCGTGTTCGGCCATGGTTGCTTTGGTCAATTTGGCCAATTGATCACGACTGGCAAACTTTTCTTCCAGCATATCCGGCAAAACCTGATCGAGGAAGTACCGGACGCTTGGTCGATTCTTAAATTCCAGAATAGTACTCAGGCTTTCCGTGTAGATGTCAAGAAAGACCTGTTCAGGATTGCCTTTTTCAATTTCGCCAAATCCTTCGTAAAGCAAGTCGATTTTGTCGGCCACACTCAAGATTTGGCCCTCAAGCGTGTCGTCTTTGCCTTCAGACAAACGACGGCGATAACGATCCTGAAAATCGCGCGGAATTTCATTTTTGATGAAGTTCTCCGTCATCGTGGCCTCAACGTCAGCAAGCATCTGTCGCAATGTCGGCGTGGCATATTTGACCGGCGTTTTGATATCGCCGATGAAACGTTCCGTGTAATCATGGTTCAGCGACTTTTCGTAGAGCATCTGCCAATTAACCTTGTTCCCCGCCAATTCCTCGACATCGCCCAGCATCTGCGCGATTTCCGCAACCTTGAAGCTGTGGGCCGCCACCGAGTGCTCCTGATACTTGAAAAAGCCCGGTGCCCGCCGCAGTGTCTCCAGATTACTCAGTCCTTGGATAAATTGGTGCATGCCCATGTCAAAATGACCTCCTGTTATTTGGTGTGACGATCAAAAAATTACTTAAATTGCTAAAAGACTACCACCATAGCCAGACCATTGCAAGGTGTTTCACATTTTGGGACTTGGTTGTCCTGAAGTGAATGCAAACAAATAGACCCTGAATGTTTCGTCAGGATCTATTTAAGCTTACGCAGAAAACACCTTTACCACGCTGATTGGTTTAGGCTTCTTCACGAAAATCATTCAAGGCTTTTTCGAAGGCCTCAAGTTTCTCCTGTGCTTTTGCGTCGGTCTCAGCCTTGGTGCCAACATAGAATTTGACTTTTGGCTCCGTGCCGGATGGGCGAATTGCAATCCAAGTGCCGTCTTCCAAAATGTATTTCAGTACGTTGCTAGAAGGCATCGTCAATTTTTCAACCGTGCCGTCTGCCAACTTCGCTTCTTGACTCAGGAAGTCTTCCACTTTAGCAATCTTGACACCGGCAAAATCATCCGGCTGCTCTTCGCGGAACTTCGTCATGAGATTGGCCATCTGCTTTGGACCGTCAACGCCTTCAAAATCAACGCCAACCGTCTTTTCAGCATAATAACCGTATTTCTTGTACAGTTCCTGAACGCCATCCCAAAGTGTCTTGCCTTGTGACTGGTAGTAAGCGGCTACTTCAGCCAGCAAGACCGTGGACTGGATCGCGTCTTTATCCCGAACGAATGGTTTGATCAGGTAGCCATAGCTTTCTTCAAAGCCAAAGAGGAACTCGTGCTCGCCTGTGGCCTGGAAGTGCTTGATCTGATCCCCGATAAACTTGAAGCCGGTCAAAACATTGATCATGTCCACGCCGTAATCTTTTGCAATCGCCGTCGCCAATTCGGTTGAAACGATGGACTTCACAACCGCCCCATTTTTCGGCAACGTGCCAGCTTGTTTGCGGGCTTCGAGAATATAGTGCAGCAATACGGAAGCAATCTGGTTACCAGTCAATAACTGATAGTGGTCGCCGACTTTAACCGCAGTGCCCAAACGATCGGCATCCGGATCAGTGGCAATCAACACATCCGCACCGATTTTCTTGCCCAATGCAATTGGTAAGTCAAAGACTTGGGCAAATTCAGGGTTCGGGAACGGGGTTGTCGCAAATTCCGGATCGGCAATGCTTTGTTCCGGAACCAAGCGGAAGTTTTCAAACCCGGCATTGCGTAAAACCATTTGTGCCGGAATGCGGCCAGTACCATGTAACGGGCTATAAACCAATGACATATTCTTCCCGACGGTGTGGACCAAGTCAGGATTGATTGTCACTGTGGCCACTTCAGCATAATAGGCTTCATCAACGTCTTCACCAATCGGCTGCATTAAATTCTTGGCCCGCAATTCGTGAACATTCAATGCTTTAATCGCAAAAAGATCAGATGCCGACCGAGCGTACTTGGTAATTTTGTCGGATTCTTCCGGCGGCATTTGACCGCCATCTGGACCATAAATCTTGTAGCCATTGTATTGCTTCGGGTTATGGCTAGCCGTAATCATAATCCCGGCGTAAGTCTTCAAATGACGTACCGCAAAACTCAACTCCGGTGTTGGCCGCAGCTGGTCAAACACATAACTCTTGATGCCGTGAGCGCCAAGCACACCGGCACTTTGATAAGCAAATTCCTGACTCATGTAGCGAGAATCATAGCTAATGGCCACACCGCGTGCCTTCGTTTCATCCGTTAAGGTGTCCATAAACCGCGCCAGGCCCTCAGTTGCCTGTCGTACCGTATAAATGTTCATCCGGCCAATGCCGGCACCAAGAACGCCGCGCATGCCAGCAGTCCCAAATGCCATGGGGGCAGCAAACGCCTCTTCCTTAGTTGTTTCGTCGTCAGCCATTTTCTTAAGATCAGCTTTTAGCTCCGGATCAAGTGTTGGTTCATCAACCCATTGTTGGTACGTATCACGGTAACTCACGTGATCAGCTCCTATCTGTCTAAATTAATAATTTCGGGTACAGCCCTTCCCTTTCCAATCATACTATAAGTAACCAACGCTTGGTTGAAAACGCGCTCAAATAAGAAAATTCTTTTGCGATCCATTGAAATATTGGGGCAATAAGTTCTGTGTCGTGCCAAACTCCGCAATCTCCGGCCAGCTGGGGCTGGAACGCTGTGGGCACGACTTAGAGCCTCTGCAAAAGCGGCAGAGTCTCTAAGCTCGGCCTTGTACTACGCCGGGAAGTTCACCCGGCTAGTACAATGTCACAGCTGAGCCCCATCTGGCCTACGATTGCTCCGCTTTGGCACTTAGATCTCAAGAGACCTGACAAATTATTCATGAGTAAACAAAAACAAACTTACCACCGTCTTATCAACGGAAAGTAAGTTTGCTTTTGCAGTTCGACCGTAAACTGTGTCCCCGCCATTTCCTATCTCTTAGCTTCAAATCACTTCTGGCACACCAAAGATAACTAAGCTTTAACTTCAATGTTGGTGTCGTTCAAACTTTGGATATAGTTGAAAACGCCTTGGCCAGCGGTACCGCCTTCGCCTACCGCTGTGGTGATCTGCCGCAAGTCTTTGGCGCGGACATCACCAATGGCAAAGATGCCCGGAACCTTTGTCCGCATATGGTCATCAGTTGGAATCCAGCCATGATCGTCCAGAATGCCAAGATCCTGGAATGGTTCGGTCATCGGCATGATGCCGACATAAATGAAGACACCGGCAACTGGCAGAACATGCTCTTCTCCGGTTTCCTTGTCGCGATACTTGACGCCGGTGACTTTCATGTCATCGCCTTGGATTTCCTGAACCTGGGCATTCCAGACAAAATGCATCTTGTCATTGGCAAATGCGCGTTTCTGGATAATCTGTTGCGCACGTAATTGATCGCGCCGGTGAATAACCGTTACCTTTTTGGCCATTTGCGTCAGGTAAAGGCCTTCCTCGATCGCGGAATCGCCACCGCCAATAACGGCAAGTTCACGATCCTTAAAGAAGGCACCGTCGCAGACTGCGCAGTACGAAACACCACGGCCACTGTAAGCTTCTTCGCCGGGCACACCCAGCTTTTTGTGTTCTGCGCCTGTCGCAATCACAATCGCCTTGGCTTCAAATTCGTCTTCATCAGTCTTGACCAACTTGGTTGCGCCATGATTCTGAACACTGATCACATTACCATAGGCGTATTCTGCACCAAATTGAGTGGCACCATCGTACATTTTTTGGCCAAGATCAGGCCCAAGGATTGACTTGTAACCCGGATAGTTTTCCACTTCAGCGGTGTTATTCATTTGGCCGCCGTAGACACCGCGATCAAGCATTAACACTGACAAATTGGCACGCGAAGCATAAAGCGCCGCCGTCATGCCGCCGGGACCGGCACCGATCACGATTACATCATATTTTTTTGCCATGGGCAGTCTCTCCTTTTGCCGTATTGCTTACAAATAGTAAGCTACGTAGTCTAATATACAGGGTTTTAGTGCTTTTGTAAACTGGCATTATCAAAATCAAATTCCGGCTTGCCGGATCGCTGCATGAGATCGGTAATCACCGCGCGAATCGGGGCATTTTCATACAGGACCTGGTAGATCGCATCGGTAATCGGCATATCGACACCCAGCTCACGCGCCATGTGATGGGCGACCTTGGTCGTTGAAACGCCTTCGACCACCATCCCCATATTCTTCAACACGTCTGAAAGCTTCTCGCCTTGACCCAACGCATTACCAGCGCGCCAATTGCGGCTATGAACGGAAGTGCAAGTCACAATTAAGTCGCCGACACCGGATAGGCCGATAAACGTGAGCGGCTCGGCACCTAGTTTTACGCCCACTCGGCTGATTTCTGCCAGCCCGCGGGTCATCAAGGCAGCTTTGGTGTTATCGCCATAGCCGAGGCCATGCAACGCACCGGCGCCGATGGCAATCACATTTTTTAACGCTGCGCCGATTTCGACGCCGATCACATCGGTATTCGTGTAAAGCCGAAAATAGTCGTTCATGAATAATTGTTGCACTTTTTTCGCCAGCGGTAAATCTTCAGATGCGGCGGTTAAGGTGGTAATGTCATGCGTAGCAACATCTTCGGCATGACTCGGCCCGGAAATCACAACAATACCCTGAATGAGATCCGGTGGCAAGACCTCAGCCAAAACCTGCGAAATTCGCAACTCACTGCCGCGTTCCAAGCCTTTTGCCGCATGGACAATAATCGGCCGTTCGCCGCGGCCACGGTGCGCCTGCAAAATCGGCTTGACTTGTTCGGCCACACTGCGAATGGCATTGGTCGGCACCACAAATAAAATCACGGTCGCCTGGTCCAACGCCTGGCCTAAATCTGCGGTCACGTGAAGCGCATCGTGTAATGTAAATTCAGCACCCAGGTAGTGCTCATTTTTGTGAGTCTGCTTCATGGTCGCAACTTGTTCCGGACTATGACTCCATAAATAAACGTCATGACCATTTTCCGTTAGCAAGTTTGCTAACACCGTTCCCCATGAACCAGCACCTAACACTGCTATTTTTGTCGGCACAAAATCACTCCTATTCAACTGCTTTCAGCGGATTGCCGTCTAAATACCACGCAACGTCTCCCCGGCGCCGCCGATACCAGATTAACGCACCAGCCACGATGAACAAAATAATCGACAGAATCTGGGAAACCCGCAGACCTGGCACCACATACAGTGAATCGGTCCGCATGCCTTCAACAAAGAAACGGCCGAAGCTGTACCACATCACGTAACTCAAGACAATCTCGCCTTGCTTGAACCAATGCTGATGATGCCGCACCGTCATAATTAAGGCAAAGCCAACCAGATTCCACATACTTTCATACAAAAATGTCGGCTGGCGATATGCGCCGCCAATATTCATTTGCTGAATGATAAACTCTGGCAGATGCAAGCCACGTAAGTAAGCCAGACTTGTGATCGCACCATGGGCTTCCTGATTCATGAAATTGCCCCAGCGGCCAATCGCTTGCGCCAGCATCACTGTAGGCGCCGCAATGTCCAACACGAGCCAGGCAGGTAGCCACTCAATTCGGCAATAAATGGCAAAAACAATCACGCTGGCAATCAAAGCCCCATAAATCGCAATGCCGCCATGCCAAATGGCAATAATCTCGCCGGGATGGGCAGCATAATATGGCCATTCAAATGCCACATAATAAAGGCGTGCCCCGATGAGTGCAAATGGCAACGCCCATAAAATCAAATTCAGAATGTGATCTTCTTTAATACCGCGTTTTGGTGCTTCCTTCATCGCCAGATAGACTGCCAGTAAAACAGCACTGGCAATAATAATCCCGTACCAATGAACTTCCAGACCACCCAACTGAAACGCGATTGGATTGAGTACTAATAACAAGTTATTTTTCCTCCGAACTGCTCTGGTCGCTTGCTTCGTTATGTTCGATCAGATGATTAAGATTTTTTTCGAATGTCTTGGTCGCATCATAACCCATTGACTTGGCGCGGAAATTCATGGCCGCCACTTCGATGATAATAGCCAAGTTACGGCCGACTTTGACTGGCACAGTTATCTTCGGTACCGGTACGTCAAAAATAAGCTGGGTCTGCTCACCGGAACCCAACCGGTCAAACGTCTTATCCGGTGTCCAATTTTCAAGATGAACAATGAGTGAAATGGTCGTGTCTTCACGAACAGCGCCAGCACCAAAAAGATTCATGACATCAATAATACCCAAGCCGCGAATTTCCAGCAAATGTGAGAGAATCGGCGGCGCAGCACCCACGATGGTTTGTTCATCCTGTTGATAAACATCCACCCGGTCATCTGCGATCAGCCGGTGCCCACGTTGAACCAATTCCAAAGCCGTTTCTGACTTGCCGACGCCGGAATCACCGGTAATCAGCACGCCGAGGCCATAAATGTCTACCAAAACACCATGCATACTGCGCCGCTCCGCCAGCTGTCCGTCTAAGTATTCGGTGATCAAGCTTGACAGCCGCGTTGTCGGTAACCGTGAACCCAATACTGGAATATGCGCCGCGGTGGCCGCCGTAATCATTTCTGCCGGTGGTTGCAACCCGCGCGACACCAGAAAAGCTGGAGTGTCCTCGGTGGCCATCCGTTTCAAAATCAGTAAACGTTCTTCCGAGGACATATTCCGCGCAAATGAAATTTCCGTCCGACCAAAAAGTTGAATACGTTCATGCGGATAATAATTAAAGTAACCTGTCAACTCGAGTCCGGGACGCGAAATATCGCTCAAAACGACCTGCCGAGAATCAAGATACTCCTCACCACTATATACCTCAAGCTTAGTCGCCTTGACGAGTTGCCGTACCGTCACGCTGTCTGCCATGAAGTCCACCTTTCTTTCGCCATGTTTGCTTCATTTTACCATAACTCAGTGAACCACACGGGAGCGACAGGTAAAAACCGACGCCAAAGTTGTTTGGTTCCGTCAGAATATGGTCAAGAAAGGTTGCATTAGCCCAAAAAAAGACCCCCGGACAATTTATGTCTCGAGGACCAACTTCTGGCGCAACTGCTGATCAAGCTGCGCTATTTTTTACCTACAAAAATCATATTCATCACCGAGATGATGATCGCCAGCATCATGGTTGAGCCAAAACTGCTGAAAACAATGCCGGACACGAACCATGTCATCATGCTGAGCATCAAGCCGTTGAGGACGATTAAAAACAACCCTAACGTGAGAATTGTAATTGGAATCGACAGAATCACCAGGATTGGTCGTAGCAAGCCATTAAGAACTCCTAAAACAAGCGCACCGACAACGGCCACACCAAAGCCCGCAACATAGAGTTGACTAGGAAACAGTTGCGCATAGATTAAGAAAACGGCGGTTGTGATGATGGTACGTTTGATGAAATTCATGACTAGAAATCGCTCCAATCATCATCATGTGACTCGGTAACGTGGGTGGCGTTTTTACGCGGTCGCGACGTACCTTGATCGCGATATGGATGCCGTGGACCACGGCGGCCATCACGGTCATGGCGCGAGAATAGCCATACAGCCAAAACCACCAGAAGTGCCGGTACGATTAACATTTTCAACAAGATGATCCCGATCGCAAATACCGCCACCAAAACCAAGCCAACGATGAAAAACATTAATGGAATTAATAGAAAAGGCATAAGCGATCCCCCTTAGTCATTTGAATCTTTCAGTTGAATATTACCACTGGTGGTATTGAGTTTCAGCTCGCTACTGCCAGTGCCCGGCCGCTCCAATTCGAAGCGTTTGATACCTTTTGCCGGTTCGGTGACATTGCTCAGCCGACTCTTAATACTGCCAAAATGGGTCCGGGCTTCGCCATTCAAGGCAATCGAAGCCGGTACGGCAACTTTCACATTGCCATTCATCGAAGTCCCTTCGAGTTTGGTAAAGTCGGTCTGATAGGTGGCACGAACCGTTCCATTAACGGTTTTCAGTGCGGCCGTTGCTGGGTCGGCATCAACCGAAACGTCGCCGTTGACAGTGGTCAGCAATAAATCATGTGTGTGCCCGCCCTGAACCTTGATAGAACCATTGACGCCTTCACTCTCGATCATGACACCATCAATATTGGTGAAGGTCATTTGACCGTTGGTGCTCTTAACATAGAAATCTTTTCCGGTCATGCCGGTCAGATCCGCACTACCGTTGAGTAAGCGCACAGCCACATGATCATAGCTGCGTTTTGGCAGTGAAATGACTAGGTCGGCCTGAACGCGCTTATTAGGCACCTGGAAACTGAAATGATCATCGGTGACATCAATCCGGCTGCGGTCGTTAAACGCGTCCAGCGGTGTCGGTGCATCCATTTTGCCGTACAGCTTGATGGCTGCTTCGACTTGAATACCCGGTTGATCCCAAGGCTTAAAATGCACGTCACCATTAGCAACCTTCACATCCAAAATGGTTGCCTTACTGTCAGGAAATTTAAATACATGCTCGAACTTCTCTGTGGCTAAGCCAGGAACGGTAACGGTGACATTCTTCCAATCGACATTATCCAAGACATTGTTGACAGTATCTTTGACAAAACCGCCGATTTGCGAGGTCGCATCCCCGATATTTTTACCAAGTTCGGAAAAGACGTCACGGGCATCTTTTTGCCACTCGTCATTGAAAATCTTGTCGCCGATCTTTTGACGTTCCAGATCATGTTTCTGATGACGAAGGGTGGCAAGGTTGGCTTTAAGTGACTCAACCTGGCCATTTAACTCGGCTAGTTGATCGGTGAGTTTCTGATTCTCCTGCTTTAATTCCCCGCGCTTTTGGTATTTCTCTGGGGACAAAGCTTCAAGATCTTCCATCGTGTCTAAGACGATAATCTGTTCGTTATTGGCTTCAATTTGCTTGTTGATGCTGGTTACTTGCGTTGTTGCCGCGTCCAATGCACCGGCTGCTTCGGCAATCTCGGTGTTGAGTTCGGTCAACGCAGCATCGGTGTCAGTATCGGTTTCTTCGTGATCATCGTGCTTGGCTTGATCATGCGTATCTGACTCCGAGTCATCTTCGGGAGCAGTATGATCGGCCGGGCTGTCGGCTTGGGAGCCTTGCTGTTTGGCGAGGTTCTCCAAAAGTACCAGTGCCTCTTCGCTTGAAATAACGCCTTTTTTGACGAGGTCTAAAATTCTTTCGCGTTCATTCATGGGTTATCCCTCCAGGATTTGATTACATGATTAGTATGCACGGAATTTGACCACGGCGCATAGGTCCAAAGGTTGATTTTTAAACGGGACGGAAGGCGGACGGTTCATTTATAACGAGGTTAAATCATAATTTAGTAGGTGCGCTCATAGTTTGATTCTGAACGGTCGAAAAAGCTTAGGCAATAAGTTCCAAGCCGTGCCAAACTCCGCAATCTCCGGCCAGATGGGGCTGGCGACCGCGAAGCTAGAGGGGTGGGCACGACTTTGAGCCTCAGCAAGCCCGGCTGAGTCTCAAAGCTCGGCCTTGGCCTAAAACGGGAAAACCGCCCGTTTAATGCCAATTTCACTCCTGAGCCCCATCTGGCCTACGATTGCTCCGCTTTGGCACTCATATCTTAAATAAACCCACCAGATTACTTCAGGGAAACAAAAAGGCAAACATACTCCCTCGTTATCGCAGAGCATGTTTGCTTTTTGCTGTAGCTGTGAATTTATGGTCCTGCCTGTTGATTGAGCATAAATACTAACTGAGCACTTTTAACAATCCCCGTTGTTGAAGTGTCCCTTCATCAGAACTTGTCTTCAATCGCATTGGAGTTAAGTTCAGTGATTTTCCCGGTCTTTAAGTAAACAATCCACTCGCAGATGTTGGTGACATAATCGCCGATCCGTTCCAGATAAGAGGAGACGAGCATGTAGTCCATCGAGCCAACCACGGTTTCCGGGTTGTCCTGCATCTGGCGGATACATTCTTTATAAATTCGGGATGAGAAGTCGTTAATCCCGTGGTCTTCAAGCGCAATTTTTCGGGCTCGCGCGGAGTCTTCCTTAACATACGCGTCCAAAACCTGCTCAACCATTTCCTTGACCGCTTCGGCCATGCCGGCAATTTCGGTTTCGATTTGCGGCACCCGGGTTTTGCCCTTGACGCGAATCGTTGATTTGGCAATGGAAACCGCATGATCGCCCATTCGTTCGAGATCAGAACTGGCCTTCATCACCGTCACAATCACCCGCAGATCCGTCGTAACCGGTTGCTGCAGAGCAATCAGTTCAAAGCTGCGTTTTTCCAAATCGACTTCGCGTTCATTGATATGTTTGTCTTCCTGGATCACTTCGCGGGCCAAACTCTTGTCATGATTAATGAAGGCTTTCACGGACTTATAGATGGCCTCATTGACCATCATCCCCATTTCCGAAAAACGTACATGAAGATCGTTCAATTCGTCAACAAAAAGTCGTCGCATACTACCCCTCCTACCCGAAGCGTCCAGTGATGTAGTCTTCGGTTTCCTTTTCTTTTGGATTTAAAAACATTTGTTTCGTGTCAGCGAATTCGATCAAATTACCGGTTAAGAAAAAGGCCGTTTTGTCCGAGATTCGGGATGCTTGATGCATACTGTGCGTTACCAAAATAATCGTGTACTGATCGCGTAAGCCCAGCAACATATTTTCGATCTGAGTGCTGGATATCGGATCCAAGGCACTGGTCGGTTCATCCAACAAAATAACATCCGGCTTAACCGCCAGCACCCGCGCGATGCACACCCGCTGCTGTTGGCCACCTGACAACGATAACGCACTGTCATGCAAATGGTCTTTGACTTCATCCCAAATGGCCGCTTGCTTTAAGCTTGTTTCAACGGCTTCATCCAGCTTACTTTTATCTTTAACACCGGCCAAACGTAATCCATAAATCACATTTTCATAAATCGAAAAAGGAAAAGGATTCGGTTGTTGAAACACCATGCCAACTTGCTTGCGTAACTGAACCACATCTTCGCTTGGCGCATAGATGTTTTGGCCACGCAAGCTGATCGTGCCGGTAATCGTGACGCCTGGGATCAGATCGTTCATCCGATTAAGCGTGCGTAAATAGGTCGACTTACCACAACCTGAAGGCCCGATTAAAGCCGTGATTTCGTGCTGGTTGAAATCCAGACTGATCCCTTTTAGTGCTTCAAACTTGCCGTAAAAAAGATGAACATCTGAACTGGTAATGATTTTTTGTGCTTCAGCCATGGGGACCTCCTAGCCGAAATGTCCGGAAACATAATCGTTGGTTGCTTTAATCTTGGGACGCGTGAAGATCTTACGGGTTTCATCATATTCAAGTGCGGCGCCGCTATAAAAGAACGCGGTATAGTCGCTAATCCGAGCTGCCTGCTGCATGTTATGTGTAACGATGATAATCGTATACTTATCCTTCAACGCTAGCAAGGTATCTTCGACCGCTGAAGTCGAAATCGGATCCAACGCACTGGCCGGCTCATCAAGCAACAGAATATCCGGCTTCATTGCAATGGCCCGGGCGATACACAACCGTTGTGCCTGACCACCTGACAGCGACATGCCGCTTTGATTCAGATCATCTTTAACCTGATCCCATAAGGCGGCTTGCTTCAAACTGGTTTCAACAATCTCATCCAGCTTCTTTTTGTCCTTAAGACCAAAGCGGCGCAATGCAAAGGCAATATTGTCATAAATAGACTTCGCAAACGGATTAGGCCGTTGGAAAACCATTCCGATGTGTTTGCGCATTTCATAGACATCAACGGCATCGCTGTTAATATCGATGTTGCGATACATGATCTTGCCAGTGACACGGGCACTTTCAATATTATCGTTCATTCGATTCAGCGAACGCAAGTAGGTCGACTTCCCGGAGCCACTCGAGCCGATCAATGCGGTGATTTTATACCGTTCAAAAGGCAGCGATACGCCGTGAATGGCCTCACTGTCGCCATAAAAAACATGCAGGTCCTTCGTTTCAATGGCAATCTCCTGCTTGTCCCGATCAAACGGGCGGATATACGTATCATCTAAAGAATACTTTTCAAGTTCTTGCATCTTGACCCTCCATGCCTTTTCATGATAGGCGCCATGACTATCTTCATCACGTCATCCGCGCAAATCATCATCGTGAACCACGCATTAAGCGGCGGTCATCTTTTTGAATAAACGATTACCAAAATACCGCGCACCCACATTGAAGATTAGAACGGCGATAACCAGCACCGCACTGGCACCGGCGGAAACCGCAACCGCATCCGGCTGAATCCCTTCAGAGTTGATTTTCCAGATATGCACCGCCAGCGTCTCGGCTGGGCGGAACGGGTTCAACGGGCTAGCAATGTTCGCTGGATTCCAATTGGTAAAATCAAGCGCCGGCGCACTTTGTCCAGCCGTATAAATCAATGCCGCAGCTTCACCGAACACACGGCCGGCGCCAAGAATCATCCCGGTAATGATCCCCGGCAACGCTTCAGGCATCACGACATGTAACACCGTTTCCCAGCGTGAAAGTCCAAGGGCCAAGCCTGCTTCGCGCTGCTCATTGCCAACGCCGCGCAATGAATCTTCAACATTTCGCGTTAACAGTGGCAAGTTGAAAACCGTCAATGCCAGCGCACCCGACAAAATCGAAAATCCAAACTTAAACTGCAAAACAAAAATCAGGAAACCAAACAAACCGACAACAACTGATGGCAACGAACTCAGGATTTCAATGGAAGTCCGGATCACATCCGTCAACCAGTTTTTCTTTGCGTATTCACTCAAGTAAATGCCGGCCCCCAAGGAAATCGGCGTTGAAATCAACATGGCCAGCAGTAACAAATAAAACGAGTTGAACAGTTGAATGCCAATCCCACCGCCAGCCTCAAAGCTTTGCGCCGGACTTGTCAGAAAGTGCCAGGAAATATGGGGAACCCCTTGAAACAGAATATAACCAAGCAGGCTTGCCAAAATAATAATGATGATGCCTGAGATAATGTAAAGCACTGTGGTAGCTACTTTATCCGCAATTTTCGGATTCATTTGTTCAGCTCCCCTTTCTTCCCGATCCACCGAATCAACAGGTTAAAGGCCAATGACATCAGCAGCAATAGCAACGCCAAGGACCACAACGCGTTATTGTCAAGCGATCCCATGACGGTATTACCGATGCCGCTGGTTAAAACCGATGTCAGTGTCGAGGCCGGAGACACCAGATTCTTTGGCAACAAGGCCGCATTCCCGATGACCATCTGCACCGCCAAGGCTTCACCAAACGCCCGCGCCATGCCGAAAACGATCCCGGTCAAAATGCCGGGAATGGCTGCTCGCAGAACAACCCGATAAGTCGTCTGCCAGCGAGTCGCACCCAACGCCAACGATGCCTCACGATAATGGCGCGGCACCGCTTTTAAGGCATCAACCGTCATGGACGTCACGGTTGGTAAGATCATGACGAACAAAACAAACGTCCCAGCCAGAATCCCAAAGCCGGTGCCGCCAAAAATGTGACGAATGAACGGCACGATGACGGACAATCCGATAAAGCCATAAACCACTGACGGAATCCCAACCAGAAGCTCAATGACCGGTTGCAGAATCTTTTGCCCCCATTTACGGGAAATTTCAGTCATAAAAATGCCGGCACCAACCGCAAAAGGCGTCGCGATAATTGCCGAAAGGAACGTGACGCCAAACGAGCCGACAATCATCGGCAAAGCCCCGACTTCGGGATTCCCATGAGCATCCTTAATCGAAGGGTTCCAAACACTCTTAGTCAAGAACGACCAAGGATTGATTTTGTTTTGGAAAAAGGTTGCCAGTCCTTTAGATGCAACAAAGAAAAAGATGGCCACCACCACAATCACAATCAAGGTGATACAAAATAGGCTAATCATTTTGCCGCGCCGCTCTAACTTGGCTGAACGCGATTTTTTTAACATCGCTTCTCGAATTGGATCCATCATAATCCTCCTAAAATCTCATCACCGTGACCGTGCATGTCAATAAATGGCCCCTTTTGACAACGATCCGTGTACTTCGGTTGCCAAACGTCACATTCACATCGCACTCGGCTGCAAAGTGCCCGTCAAAAAGCTGCCATTGTGCAGTTATTGCTTGCTAACATGGCCACTGGCATCACGGACGACCTTCATCTGGGTCATCGGGATATAGCCCATTTTCTGCACCAGCTTTTTTTGAATCGGTGATGACATAATATAAGCCAAGAATTGCTTGGTTAGCCCGCGCGGTTGGCCCTTCGTGTACATGTGTTCATACGACCAGATCCGCCACCGGTTGGTTGTCACATTGGTATCAGTCGGCGCAACGCCATCTACCGACAGACTCTGAACCGTTTTATCGATATAGGAAAAGGCAACGTACGAAATAGCCCCAGGCGTACTGCCGACAATCTGCCGAACCATCCCGGTCGAATCCTGTTCTTGCGCGGCAACCGGCTGCTTGCCTTGAAGCACCCACTTTTCAAACGTTGCCCGGGTTCCGGATCCTTGCGCCCGGTTAACCAAGACGATTGGCACATTCTTGCCGCCCAACTGCTTCCAATTGGTGATCTGGCCTAGAAAGATCTGTTGCAATTGGGCCATCGTGACATTCTTGACCCCGACGTCCGGGTTAACAATCGGCGCAATGCCAACAACGGCAACTTTATGGTCCACAAGCTTTTTAGCGTTAATACCCGGTTTTTCTTCAGCGAAAAGATCCGAATTGCCAATATCAACAGCCCCTTGCTGGATCTGGCTCAATCCGGTGCCGCTCCCGCCGCCTTGGACGTTGATAAAGACGCCGAGATGTTCCGTCTGATATTGTTCACCTGCTGCTTCAACCAATGGCTGCAACGCACTTGATCCAACTGCGGTGATGGATTCACCTGACTGTTTGCTATTACTGCTGCTGCCGCATGCACTTGCTGTAAACGCCAGAAGCATGATCGTAAACAGGGTCACAATTTTTTTCACACGAAATCCTCCATTTCAAGCTCCAACCATCTTATCAGCTGTGTGTAAATGTTCATGCTGTTGAATGTAAAGGTTGTGTAAACATCGACGTTAAGTCGGACGATTATTTTGGCCGACCGGCAATGTTACGGTAAAGGTTGAACCAACCCCAACCTGACTATTGACCGCGACCCGGCCATCCATACTTTTCACCAGCTCGGCTACAATGGCCAAGCCCAAGCCCGTGCCACCGTTGTGCCGGCTGCGCGCCTTATCGACCCGGTAGAAGCGTTCGAAAATACGGGCCTGTTCTTCTTCCGGAATCCCGATTCCCGTATCCGCCACCGCTAATGATAAGTGGTCGCCCACGACTTGCGCGGTAATCGTCACGTGACCGGCCAGACGATTGTAAAAGACAGCATTATTCAAAAGATTCCGCACGATCTGGGTCAGCTTACGTTCGTCGGTAACAATCTGCAAGTCGGGTGCAATCGCGACTTCAACCCGAATCTGTTTATCTTTAATCACTTTATCCAAATTGTGCAAGGCGTCATCGACCAGTTTCTTGAGGGCGACTGTCGCCTGCACCGCCTGATTGGTTTCCGGTCGGCTCAGTGTCAGAATATCATTGATTAGCTGGGTGAGTCGCTTACTTTCATCGAAAATGATGCCTAAAAATTTATCCAGAGTCGCCGGATCATTTTTAGCCCCGTTCAACAAAGTTTCCGCAAACCCGGCAATCGCGGTGACCGGCGTCTTTAATTCGTGGCTGACATTGCCGACAAAATCCAGCTGCATTTTTTCCACCTGGCGAAGATACGTCACATCATATAAAATCACCAATACTTGCAGCCGGCTAATGCCTTGATTCAACGGAATAACGGAGGCGTCCACCGACTTTTGGGTCGCCAAGACGGTCAGTTCCTGATGATGGGTCTTTTCATGGCGGAATGTATGCTCGATCATCCGAGCAAGCGCGTAAGTTTTGACATCGTCGAGATAACTGTGACGCGGTTGGGGAATCTGATGCCCTAAAAGCTGCGACATGGCATGGTTATGCAGAATGACGTCTTTGTTTGTGTCAATCAACATGACGCCTAAAGGTAGGTTGTCGATTAAGCGATCAAAGCTCGACTGGCGCACAGCTACTTTTTCGCGGAGATGCGCCTGTTCAGCGGCGAGCGCATTGATTCGCTGTGCCACAGGTACAAATGGTGACTTCGGCGGCAAAATCACCGGATCGGGTTCCTTTTTTTCGCGGATGCGATCCAGATTGTGGCTCATGCCCCGGATGGCTTCCTGATACTGATGTTCAGATCGGAAAAGCCAGAGTAAGATCAACGCAATTAAGGCCGCGAAGATCAGTGTCAGAATCCAAAATTGCTCTGGCGCCGTGGTCCATACACTTGACTTATAGCGGCTAACAGCAACCCATTGCCCGTGATCCCGAAACAGATAAGCCTGCTCCGTCCGTCCATAAACGTTGACTGATGTGACAAAAGCCTTGGCGCGGCGGCCACGCAACGCATCAGCCATTACCTTCTGTCTGGTGGTCTGAGGATTATCCGGAATGATCGTGATAAAAGCAGCTTCTGATTCAGCTAGCGCCTGGCGATCAACGCCATCATGATCAGACGTCACGTAAGTTCTGGCCACTCGGCGAAGATCACGCGCCTGTTGGTGAACGATTTGTTGATTCACTGTTGTCACAAGCACAAAAAAGCCTGCCAATGATAGCAGACTAATAACAAGTGCACGGCGAAAAACCCGTTTATTCATGTGGTGCCTCCATTTGATAACCAAATCCCCGAACTGTCTTTAAATAATCCGGATGTTTGGGATCTGTTTCAATCTTATCCCGTAAATGACTGACCTGAATATCGACCATGCGGGTTTCGGCTGGATAATCAAACCCCCAGACGCCATTTAACAAAGCGTCACGAGACAGGGTCTTACCTACTCGCTGGGCAAAATAAACCAGCAACTCAAATTCCTTAGGGGTCAGTTGCAGCCGGTGACCGGCTTTGCTAGCCTTATAGTTTTCCGGATCGATGGTGATTTGGCCAACGGTAATCTGATTGTCGTTACCGGAGCGCGCCGTGGTTTGCGGTTGACTCTGACTACGCCGCTCGATGGCCTTGATCCGTGCAATAATCTCGCGCGGCGAAAACGGTTTTGTGACATAATCGTCGGCACCCAGTTCAAGTCCGACAATTTTGTCGGTTTCATTATCCTTCGCTGTCAGGATCATGATGGGTGTCTGAATCTTATCTTCACGAATCTTGCGGGTGACATCCAGTCCGCTCAGGCTTGGTAACATGAGGTCGAGAATAATAAAATCAAACGGTTCGCTACGTACCTTGTCTAAGGCTTCTTGCCCATCGGTTGCTGTCTCCACCTGATAGTGTTCGGTTTCTAAATTATATTGCAGCAACGTCAAGATGGCTGGCTCGTCATCAACAATCAAGATCTTCTTCATGCTGTCTCCTCCGGGAATAAAATCATACCAAGTTCATGCGGCGCACCTGAAAAAATAGCGGTTTCGGCAAGACGTAACTCGCCATCTGCCTGTTGAAGCCGCAAGCGACAATAAGTGGGTTCCTTTTGAATGGCATCGTACAATTCGCTGGCGCTATTCACCGCGATGTGGTTACAGGAAAGCACCCGATCTCCTGGTTGTAAATTCATTTGTGCTGCTGGGGTATCAGGGACAACCCCGATTAAAACAACCCCACGATCAGTGCGCGTCACTGTCAGGTACACCTTATGGCCTTGCCAGAGTAACCCGATTCCAAGAATAACACTGATACATGCAGGCACGATGGCGCTCACAAGTGCTGGAAGGAACAGTAATCGTGCAGCGACGCCGTATACAACTAATGCGCCTCCAGCTCCGGCAAACCACGGCCAGCTGCGTTGCCAATGCATCTTCGCCCGATCATGCTGTGCCGTAAATGAGGCACCTAAGATCAAAGGCAGGCCGACGATTGCAAATGCTTGAATGATCACAGTCAACACCGGTGAACCGGCAACCTGAGCGGGATCCACCGGTACCAGCAACGGTACCCAGTAAAATTGCCGCAAACGAAACGTCGCACTTTTTCGCTGCCGCCGATCTACCAAAATAACCGGCGATTCAAGTTGGTCGCCACGATTCAGCCGCGCCAACACAGCCTGGGTAAGCCAAAGCAGGCCGATCAAAAGCGCCAAATTAGCTGCTAGCTGCCCATCTGTATCAGAATAATCTGGTTGAATAAATGTGGCCAAACTTGCAAGACCTAGCCACCATGGACTAAACGACCATGCAGACAATATCAAACCAATCACGGTCAAGCCGCTTAATGCCAATAACGCAGCTAAACTGACCTGAAGTCGTGCCAAAACCGAGATGGCGGATACCACAATACCGATCAGGATACCTACCCAAAAAAACCGGGCAATCTCAATATGTTTGGGGTGAATCGCCCGCAAGTACTGGTGGCGTTCACGGCTCGTGCGCCGAACCGCAAACAAAATCGTCAACCCTAAGGCTAGCCAAAACGCCAAACCAACCGGGCTGATAAGTAAGGCAATGATCACTGCCATTCGTAACCCTCCACTATTCACTGTAAACAGTATAGCAGAAATCAACTGCCGCTCCTATAAGGTTTGGGCAATCGGGGATGGCTCAGTGATGCGGAGGCGGTATTGAAGTCTACAAAAAAGTTTAGGTAATAAGTTCCAAGCCGTGCCAAACTCCGCAATCTCCGGCCAGCTAGGGTGGCGACGCGAAGCTAGAGCAGTGGGCACGACTTCGAGCCCGCAAAGTACGCGGTCTCGAAGCTCGGCCTCATTGTAGGCGGTAAACCGCCAACAATGACTTCACTGCTGAGCCCCATCTGGCCTACGATTGCTCCGCTTTGGCACTGTTACCCTAATGCCTTTAACGAATTATACTTGGGAAACAAAAAAACGAACATATCCCCTTTACTGAAGAATGCGATAATCCCTTTATGGTTGTCAGATGAAATATCATAATTCATCTGATGATCATGGAGGGATTTTCTATGCCCAGATCTAAGTACACAGCTCAAGAAAAGTTACACATATTGGAGGAGTTCAGACATTCGAAGACAAGTATCAGTAGTTTCTCTCGTCAACACGGTCTTGGTGATCGTACATTACAACGTTGGCAGACACTCTATGAACGTGATGGGATTAAGGGATTAGAGGAAGCTCGAAAGAATCAACATTATACCAAAGAGCTAAAGCTTGAAGCAGTGCTTGCTTATCTTAGTGGTGAAGGGTCATTAGCCGAAGTTACGATGCAATTTGGTCTGCGTTCATCAACACAACTGCAACGTTGGATAGCCATGTATAATAGGGATCATCAATCTTTGACGGCTTCACCGTCTAGAAAGCAGGTCCCCACCATGAGTCGTACAACCACCTTCGAAGAACGCATTAAAGTCGTTGAATATGTCACTAAGGGTAAGCACTCCTATACTGAAGCGGCAGCCCATTTTGATGTGTCTTATCAACAGGCACGGTCTTGGGTGATCAAGGCTCGCGAAGGCGGTTATGAGGCGCTGGTAGATAACCGTGGTCACCACAAAGACAAGCGTGATCTAACCGAATTAGACAAGGCCAAACTGCGCATTCGTCAACTAGAAGCTGAACTCAAGGACAAAGAGCTAGTGGAGGCCTTTGTAAAAAAATTACTGGAAATCCAGCACAAGGAGTGATCAAACAACGCCGACAAGCTTACCGTGCCATCGAAGAAGTTAGTCAAGGCCACCACGGCGCTGTCACAAAGTTATTGGACGTTATTGGCGTCAGCCGTCAAGCTTATTACAAAGGCTTAAGGCGGGAGAAAACATTGTGGGAGGTCCACGATCGGCAGCTCAAGGAGCGGACCCAATATTGGTTTGACTTTCATCACCAAGGCATTGGCGCCGGGAATCTCCTGATCAACTTACAACAGGATGAGCTAATTGACTTCCCGGTCACGATCAAACAAGTTCGTCGCGTCATGCGCGAGCTTGGCATTCGATGTCAGATTCGCCAAAAACGGCATAGTCGCGTCAAGCAATCTGAACAGTACCTGCAAGACAATGTGCTCAATCAATGTTTCTACGTGGAACGCCCTAATCAAGTCTGGCTAGCCGACTCAACCGAGTTGAAATACGGTATCAACGGCGAGTACAAGATGCGCCTCAGTGGCGTTCTTGACCTCTATGGTCGCAATCTGTTGGCTTACAATCTAAGCGCAACCGAAACAACCGCCGCTGAGATTCAGGTCTTCCAGCGCGCTTTCACTCGCGCCAGCAACGTCCATCCGCTCATTCATACTGATCGTGGCTCCGCCTATACATCTAAGGCATTCAACCGCTACCTTAGCCAGTTTGAAGTGACACGAAGTATGTCGCGACCGGGAACGCCCTATGACAACGCACCGATGGAGCGCTGGTGGAATGAGTTTAAACTGCGGTGGATGGATCGTCACCCAATGGCAAAAACTTATAAGGAGTTCGTCCAGCTCGTTGAAGATGGGATCCACTATTTCAATCACGACAACCGTTCAGGACAAAGAGACGGCCTTACCCCAGAAGAATACTGGAATAAGGCCATCTAAAAGCTACCAAAATTTTATATTATTTCATCTGTCAACTTGACAGGGCCGACCGCAGAATACGTCCGTTTATATACTGTGGTCGTGAATGATGACCAGTCTATTTTGTAAATTTGATTAGATTAACTTTCATAGACTAATTAATGCTCTAGAACTTAAGGAACCGCCGCATTGAGATGACCGATCCGAGCGCGCCAATGACGATCCCGATGCCGGCTAACATCAAGTCCAGCCAGAATAGGAATGGCATATTGGCATAAAGTGAATAGCCACTGGCGCCGTTAGCCATGCTGAAACTGTGGTAGACAACGGCATAGCCGACATCGACAACGACGATCGGCAGGATTGCCCCGAACAAGCCGGTCCATGCCCCTTCAAGTAAGAACGGCCACCGAATATAGGAATTGGTTGCACCGACTAACCGCATAATTCTGATTTCGTCGGAACGCGATAGAATCGTAATTCGGATGGTGTTGTTGATCAGGAATACGGCAACAAATAGCAGCAGGATTGTAAAGCCGAGTCCCCACTTTTGGGCAAGATCGACAGAATTAAAGAGTTTCTTCGCTGTCCGGCCGCCGTAACTGGCATCAACAACATGATCCAGCTTCTGCGCCTCTTTAGACACAATTATCGTTGCCTTGGGGCTGGTCGTCTTAACCATATAGACGTCGCTTAACGGATTCTGATCGCCGGAGAACATCCGCCACTGAGATCCGTAACCGCCAATAATCGTATCCAATTCCTGCTGACGGGAACGGTAAGTCACTTTATTGACGTGATCAAGTTTCTTCAGCTTGTTTTTTAACTCATCCCGCTGCTTGACTGTTGTTTTTTTATCAATATAAACCCGCACCTGAACATCATTTTCAACCTGTTGCGAAATATGGTGCAAGTTGAAGATTAATGCCATAAAAATACCGACAAGTAACAAGGTTACCGTCACGGCACTGACGGCGGCAACTGACATCCAGCCGTTACGCCGTAAGCTGCGCAGAGAATCTTTGACATGGCGGAAAAAGACTTTACTCTTCATTGCCGTATGTGCCTCCTTCTTCGTCACGAACTAAACGACCACCGGCAATTTCAAGCAGCCGGTGTTGCCGTTCATTGACAATATCCTTGTTATGCGTCGCCATAATAACGGTCGTCCCGTTGGCGTTGATGCGTTCAAGGATATCGACAATTTCATCGGAGGTTTGTGGGTCTAGGTTACCGGTTGGCTCATCGGCAATCAGTACCTTTGGCTTGTTCACAATTGCACGGGCAACTGACACCCGCTGTTGTTCACCACCAGATAATTCATCAGGAAAACGGCGCAACTTCTGCTCCAAGCCAACGAGCCCCAGTACTTCGAGCACCCGATCTTTGATTTCATCATCCGGCGCTTCGATAACCTGCATCGCATAGGCGACATTTTCGTACACGGTCAATCGCGGCAAGAGTTTGAAGTCCTGAAAGACAATGCCGATGTGGCGACGCAAGAATGGTACCTCTGAAGGCTTCATGGTCGAAAAGTCAAAGTTATCAATTTTAATGGTGCCGCTGGTCGGCATCAATTCATGGTACAGCATTTTAACAAGCGTCGATTTTCCGGCACCACTAGGCCCGATGACGTAAACAAACTCACCATCTTGGATCTTAAGGTTCACATCCTTGATGGCGGTGACGCCGTTTGCGTATTGCTTCGTCACGTTTTCCATTTGAATCATGCATTTTGCTCCTTTTTCTAAGCTAGAGACAGTATAACAGGCGATTAAGTCAGCAAGGTTTCAGGCAGATTACAGTTTTAATCCGGATTTTTCTGTGAAAGTTCCCACTGTAAATAAGCGTTGATAAAAGGATTGAGGTCGCCATCCATGACGGCGTTACCGTTGCCGGTTTCGTAATTGGTTCGATGATCCTTGACCATCGTATAGGGATGGAAAACGTAAGACCGAATCTGGGAGCCAAACGCGACATCTTTTTGTTCGCCTTGAATTGCCTTGGCTTTGGCGCGTTTGGCCTCTTCTTCACGCTGATACAACTTGGCTTTTAACATCGCCATCGCGGTCGCTTTGTTTTGGAATTGTGACCGCTGTGCCTGACTTGAGGTGACAATACCAGTTGGAATATGAATCAGTCGAACCGCACTGGAGGTTTTGTTAATATGCTGACCACCGGCACCGCTAGACCGGAACACTTCCATTTTGACGTCTTCCGGGCGAATGTCGACCTGAATTGAATTATCGAGCTCTGGCATCACATCCACGGAGGCAAAACTGGTATGACGACGGCCAGCGGAATCAAACGGTGATATCCGGACTAGCCGATGCACACCTTTTTCGCTTTTAAGCAATCCATAGGCATTTTCACCGTTAATAAGCAGCGTCACGCTTTTGATTCCGGCCTCGTCACCCGGTTGATAATCGGCCACTTCCACTTTGAAACCATTCTGGTCGGCCCAGCGTTGATACATGCGCATTAACATGGAACCCCAGTCTTGTGATTCCGTGCCACCAGCGCCAGGATGAATTTCCAAAATAGCATTATTGTGATCGTACGGGCCGTTCAAAAGGAGCTGCATTTCGTACTGATCGAGCTTGTCTTGAAGATCCTTAATCTTGGTCTCTTCTTCATGCTGCAGATCCGGATCAGGTTCGTCCTGCAACAGCTCGAGACCAGCTTCAAGATCCTCTAACTCGTTTTCAAGTGCATAAAAACGATCATGCTTTTCCTTCAACGCATTGTTGGCATCAATCACTTTTTGCGCGGCCTCAGAGTCATCCCAAAAGCCCGGCTCAGCCATTTTGCCTTCGTTTTCAGTGATCCGTTCGTTCAAGGCATCGAGGTCAAAGTGACCCCCTAAATTGATTTATTTTGGTCCGCATGGCGGCCAAGGTGTTGCGCATAACATTAAGTTCCATCGTCTAAATCCTTTCCCAAATAAGTGAGCGTGAGGTGGCGCGGTTAGAAGCCGGAGTGTAAGTGGCCTTGAGCGTAATGGCCCGGTCTTTGGCCATTACGCTCAAGGTCCTTACACGCAGGCTTCTGCGCCACCGAACGCGTTATGGTGAGCCAGCACGGTTAAAAACCAACTGCTTGACTATCGTTTTTCTACCGCTATCCCCAAAACACCCCAGTACCGCAAGTCAAAATTGCAGTGCCGGGGCGTCTGTTCATTGTTAACGGCGAATATTTTGCCGGATTTCGGCTTTCATGAACAGCCGGGTAACGTCATCGTCAATTGAGGCAATCATTTCTTCAAACATCCGATAGCCTTCTTCTTGATATTCAACTAACGGATTCATTTGACCGTAACCACGCAAGCCAATGGACTGACGTAGCTGATCCATGGCATCAATGTGATCGGTCCAAGCCGAGTCAACAACCCGCAAGATAACAACCTTTTCAAATTCAAGCATCTGGGCGTCATCGCCGAGTTGCTTATTCTTTTGTTTGAAGTTTGTTTCCGCAAGATCTGCCAGCAAACCAATCAGCTCATCCTGTGACTTGCCATCCAGTTCGCTGCGCTTGAATTTCTCCGGATCAACCATGTTCGCGGTGATCCACGCATACAGCGCATCCAGATTCCAGTCTTTCTGCTCGCCTTGCGTGTGGGTCTGAACAATCCTGGTAATCGTACGATTGATCATCGCCATCAAGACTGGCTTCAGCGTCTCGTTTTCATCAATGATCTGCTGCCGCTGCTTGTAGATGACTTCGCGCTGTTCACGCATCACGTCATCGTATTGCAAGGTATTCTTGCGGGTATCGTAGTTGTTCCCTTCAACCCGCTTCTGGGCAGATTCGACTTGCCGGGAAATCATGCGGCTTTGGATGACCTGATCATCATCAGCCACTTTGAATCGATCCAGCATGGCTTTGATGCGTTCAGAACCAAAACGCTTCATCAAATCATCTTCAAGACTCAAATAAAACTGCGTTGAACCCGGATCACCTTGTCGACCGGAACGGCCACGCAACTGGTTGTCAATCCGGCGGCTTTCGTGGCGCTCAGTCCCGATGACAGCAAGCCCGCCTAATTTGGTCACGCCGGGTCCTAATTTAATATCGGTACCACGTCCAGCCATGTTGGTCGCGATCGTAACCGCGCCCCGCTGGCCGGCATTCATGATAATCTCTGCTTCTTTAAAATGGTTTTTCGCATTCAAAACAGTGTGCGGAATTTTGGCTTCATCAAGCTGCTTGCTCAACCGTTCGCTCGATTCAATCGCAACGGTCCCGACCAGAATTGGCTGGCCCTTCTTGTGGCGTTCTTTAATGTCTTCAACAACGGCATTGAACTTGGCATCCAATGTCGGGTAAAGAACATCAGGCGAATCAACCCGAATGACCGGCTTATTGGTCGGCACCGAAATAACTTCCATGTTGTAAATTTCACGGAATTCTTCTTGTTCGGTCTTCGCCGTCCCTGTCATCCCGGCCAGTTTGTTATACATCCGGAAGAAATTCTGATAAGTGATGTTGGCCATCGTCTTATTTTCATCTTGAATCTGAACGCCTTCTTTAGCTTCAATCGCCTGATGTAGGCCATCCGAATAACGCCGGCCTTCCATCGCACGACCGGTAAACTGGTCGACAATCAGAACTTCGCCGTTGGAAACCATATAATCGATATCCTTGAGCATAATATAATTAGCGCGCAAGGCTTGATCGATATGATGGGTCAACGCAGTATTTTCCGTGTCATACAAGTTGTCCAAGCCAAAGTTCTTTTCGGCTTTGCGGATGCCGCTTTCTGTCAGGGAAATGGTCTTGGTCGGCCAGTCGATCTTGTAATCGGTATCGGCTTTCAGCGTCTTCACAAACCGATCAGCCCGAATATAGAGCCCGGTTGTCTTTTCAGCACCACCGGAAATAATCAACGGTGTCCGCGCTTCATCGATCAAGATGGAATCCACCTCATCGACAATGGCAAAATTCAACGGACGCTGAACCATTTGTTCCTTGTAAACAACCATGTTATCCCGCAGGTAATCAAACCCAAGTTCACTGTTGGTTGAATAGGTAATGTCGCAATTGTAAGCTTCGCGCTTTTCATCGCTGTTCTTGGAGTTGAGATTCAGCCCAACACTCAAGCCAAGCCAGTTGTACAACTCGCCCATTTCCGTGGCATCACGGGTGGATAGGTACTCGTTAACCGTAACAACGTGCACGCCTTTACCAGTTAAGGCATTCAAATAAACGGGCATGGTAGCGGTCAAAGTTTTACCTTCACCGGTTTTCATCTCCGCAATATTACCTTCGTGTAACACGATGCCACCGATAATCTGAACCCGAAACGGGAACAGTCCCAAAACCCGCTTGGCACCTTCACGAGCAGTTGCAAAAGCTTCTGGTAAAATATCGTCCAGAGTTTCGCCTGCTGCAAGCCGATCTTTAAATTTCTGGGTATTTGCTTTTAATTGTTCATCAGATAATGCTGCATATTCATCTTCATAGCGCTGAACCTGATCAGCGATTTTGCCGAGGCGACCGATCTCTCGCTTATCGCTTTCGACCCATTTTCTAAGAATATTGGCCATAAATGGATTCCTCTCTGTCGAAACCTCGTGAATCTAACACACTTTAATCATTCTAACATTGATACATTGTAACATCTTAACATTTTCACGGGGAGATTGAAAATACCATGATGACATTTTCGGTTATTTAACTCAGTCGTGATGCCCAGAACATGAATGCCACCAAACTTAATGCCAGCCAATGAAAGCAAATGGTTGCCGCGCTTACCAAACAAAAACAAGACTGCCGGCAAATCAGCAGCCTTGTTTTTGTTTAAAGGGTATTTATTTATTCGTTGGTTTCGATCAGGCCGTAACGTCCATCACGACGCTTGTAAACAATGCTCGTACCATTTGTATCGGCATCTTCGAAAACGAAGAAGTTGTGGCCCAGCATATCCATTTGCAAAATGGCTTCCTGCGAATCCATTGGCTTTAATGAAACTCGCTTTGTCCGTACCACCGTCAGATTATCATCATCTTCGGCTGGCTTTGGCTCAGCTGGTGCACTGGTATCAACATCAATTTGCCCAAAGCCTTTTTCACGGGATTTACGATTGATCTTCGTCTTGAACTTGCGAACCTGCCGCTCCAGCTTATCAGTTACAAGATCAATGCTGGCGTATAAATCAGGACTGGTTTCTTCCGCACGCAGGGTCAAAAACGAGAGTGGGATCGTCACTTCGACTTTAGCTGTCTTATCCGGATAAACCTTCAAATTGACGTGCGCCGTCGCAGTGACTGAACCTCCGAAGAACTTGTTCAGTTTGCTAATTCGCTTCTCCACGTAATTTCTGATGGCTTCGGTGACTTCGATGTTTTCGCCACGAACATTGTATGTGAGCATAAAACTTCTCCCCTTTCCTGCGTGTAACCAAATGCTTACACGCTGATTGGCTGGGATAAAACCCTTCCAATCTTCAATTTCATTATACCCGAATGTTGCAGTCAGACACAACAAAAGCCGCAATTCAGCGAATTAATGTCAACGCGTCAATTGTTCCTTTAAAACCGGCTGCCACCAATGCATCGCGTGCATGGTATAAAGTCCGTCCAGTCGTATACAAATCATCGAGCAGTGTGATTTGCCGAACCCGGTTCAACGTCTGTTCCGGCACCAGAACATGAAAACTTTGCGGTGTCTTCAGGCGTTCCTGTCGGGTCTTTTGGGCTTGTGGTCGCTCGGTGGCCGTTTTACGCAACCACGGCCGCAATCGTAAGCAGCCAAATAAACCGAGAATCGGATCAAAGCCACGCAGCTCAAAGTGCTTCGGCTCACTTGGAATCGGCACGAGCGCAGTAGCATGCCGCAAACGCGCCGCGATCAGATCCTGAAACGCCACGTGCAGTCGGTAATCGCCAAGCCCTTTATACTGGTAAATCCACGCTTTCATGCTAGCATCATATGCAAATAACGCCCGATTATGTAAGAGCGTTCCTTGGCGTTCCCACTTGCGGCAATCCGAACAGAGTTGCTCGGTAGGCTGCATTCGCCCGCATCCGGCACAGGTCTCCCCGGTAATCGGGCAAAAGCGACTTAAACAACTGTGGCATAATCTCGGTGCCAGCAGTGGTCCATGCGCAAATAAAGTCGTCAGTTGCAAACCGCGGTCGGTGGGTCGATCACATCCGATGCAACGCATACAATCACCTTCCGTTCATCATCACAATCTGGCGTTTAGCGGCCAATAACGCCAGCGTATAGCGATCCGTAAAGAATACGACCGGATCATCTGGGCTGTCCGCCGCCCGTCCGGCACGGCCCGCAATCTGAATCAACGCCGCGGCCGAAAATTCCCGATCTGCGGCTGCAATCACCCCCACTGCACACTGGGTGACCGTCACCCCTCGTTCTAAAATGGTGGTCGTGACCAAAACATCGAGTTGCCGTTGCCGAAATGCCATGACTTTTTCCGCCCGCTGTGGATCGGTACTGGCTACCCCAGCAGTTTTTAAACCCAGTTGGCGAAGCACGTCGGCGACTTGTTCTGCCCAGCTGATTTTTGGTACGAATAACAGACAAATCCGGTCCGTTGCAAGCACTTGGCGAATCCATGTGATCATGGCAGTCGGAAGTTGGCGTGGCACTTTTTGCAGATTCATCAATCGAATAGTCGGAACAGGTAAGGGATGCCCATGAAATCGGCGAAACAGCCTGCTAACACCCAGACCGTTGTGCAACGCTTTTTTCAACACCCGATCCGGCGTTGCGGTTAAATATGCCACTGATCCGCGGCGTGCCTGCTGAACGGCCTGATGCAACATTGGCGTGCCGTTCATGGGGAACGCATCGACCTCATCAACAACAATCAGGTCAAACGCCTGATAAAATCGCAACAACTGGTGCACCGTCGCCAATAGCAAGTCACTATCGGTCTGATCAAAATGCCCGCCATAGCGTACGGTGATCGGTGTCGTTGCAAATGCTGCCCGAAATCGTGGCGCCAGTTCTCGGATAACATCAATTCGCGGCGAAACGATCGCAACGCGTTGTTGTTGCTGGATCAGACGGGCCACAGTTGGAAATAGCATCTCGGTTTTCCCTGCACCGGTGACTGCCCAGATGAGATGATCGCGGCCAGCCGTCACACTCGCCATTAACGCATCCGAAGCCGCTTGCTGGTCAGGCGTGAGTGTACCATGCCAAGTCAGTCGACCGTCTCCAACTGGCTGATGTGGTTGGTCAAATCGATAAAGGCTATCCCGGTCAGTCAATCGTCCCAGCGTCACGCATTCCGGACAATAGAAGCGGCCATCCGGCAATGCCACGGGCAACTGGCTGCGACACCGCTGACAGCACCAATGACCCTTATCTTTAACCAATGCCGGTACCACGGTGGCCTGTGCTATATTAGAGACAGCCAACCGCGCCAGTTCAGCTTGGGTGAGTTGTGCCCCAGCAAGATCCATTTTTATCACCTCAAAAGGAGATTACGCATGACCAAGCCATATCTCACTATTAAAGAAACGGGAAATTACACCCGGATCATCAAAAAATCGCGCTTCATCACCCACTTAGCCCGCATCCAAAGCGAGGATGAAGCCAAAACCATCATTGACCAAATCAGCCACGAAAATGCCAAAGCCAATCACAATGTCTATGCGTATGTACTCGGCAATGAAAGTCAGATTCAGCGGGCAAGTGACAACGGCGAGCCTTCCGGAACCGCCGGAAGTCCTACGCTGGAGGGTTTGCTGAACCACGACATCCGCGACGTGGTAGCCGTCACGACCCGCTATTTTGGCGGCATCAAACTTGGTGCCGGCGGACTGATTCGCGCCTATGCCGGCAACGTCAACAACGCCATTGAAACCATTGGCATTGTGGCGCGCATCAAGCAAAAAACGGTTACATTCCAGATCCCTTACGCCGATCTTGAACCGCTACAACACTTTTTGACCACCCATCACCTCACCATTGCCAAAATTGATTACGGCGTGAAGGTCACCATGACGCTGTACTTGGATGAAGACCAACTAGAGGCTTCATTAGCGTTGATTAATGATTTTTTGAATGGTCAGTTTTCACCGACAATCGGTCAGAGTGAGTATCGCGAAGCACCATATCCATTTGCCCAAAATAGGGAATGACGGTCGCGGACAGATCGTGACTCAAAAAATCGTCAGCAAACCAGCCGTTAATCGGGGACAAAAAGATCCGCAAGACAAGCTCATCTTGCGGATCTTTTTGACGCGACACCCAGCATCCAATCACTAGCGTTGGCTCACCGCGTGTTTATTTAGCATATTCAACGGTTCGGGTTTCACGAATCACGGTAACTTTGATGTGACCCGGATACTCTAATTCTTTTTCGATTTCATTGCGAATGTCCCGTGCCAAAATCACACTCTGGTCATCAGAGAGCTTTTCCGGTTGAACAATCACGCGTACTTCGCGACCAGCCTGAATCGCAAAACTGTGATCAACGCCAGCATGACTGTTGGCAATGGCTTCCAGTTTTTCTAAGCGATGCAGGTAATTTTCAAGCGATTCCGACCGTGCGCCTGGGCGAGCGGCGGAAATAGCATCAGCGGCGGCGACCAGCACCGAAATGACACTGGTCGGCTCAACGTCACCATGATGGGATGCAATGGCGTTAATGACCGTCTTTGGTTCCTTGTACTTTGTTGCCAGCTCAACCCCGATTTCAACGTGAGATCCGTCTACCTCGTGATCGAGTGCCTTACCAATATCATGTAATAACCCCGCACGTTTTGCTAAGGTAACATCTTCTCCTAATTCAGCAGCCATGACACCGGCCAGCTTTGCAACCTGAATCGAATGATCCAGGACATTCTGGCCATAACTTGTCCGAAAATGCAACCGACCCAAAATCTTAATCAGATCAGGATGCATGTTATGAATGCCCACGTCAAAAATGGCTTGTTCACCAATTTCTCGGATACGGTCATCCATTTCTTTGCGTGCTTTATCAACCATTTCTTCAATGCGTGCCGGATGAATCCGACCATCTTGAATGAGCTTCTCCAAAGCGATCCGGGCGATCTCTCGCCGGATCGGATCAAAACCGCTCAAAACGACGGCTTGTGGGGTATCGTCAATAATCAAGTCGATACCCGTCAAAGTCTCAAGCGTCCGAATATTGCGACCTTCACGACCAATAATTCGGCCTTTCATGTCGTCATTAGGCAAGTTCACT
The DNA here is from genome assembly GCF_029726355.1 of Lacticaseibacillus huelsenbergensis. Classification (NCBI taxonomy): domain Bacteria; kingdom Bacillati; phylum Bacillota; class Bacilli; order Lactobacillales; family Lactobacillaceae; genus Lacticaseibacillus; species Lacticaseibacillus huelsenbergensis. The sequence continues at coordinate 2,145,594 of NZ_CP120687.1, read as the reverse complement.
ACGGTAACCGTTGTTTCTGCAACGATATCCGAAGCACTGCGCTGGATAGCATCCGCGATCAGTACCTTGGCTTTCTTATCCGCAGCTTCCTTAGCTTCATCTTCACTTTCTTTGATCATAACAGCGCGTTCATGCGTCAATTCCGATTGCGTTTCATCAAGGATCTGAGTCCGAGCCTGTTCATGCGTTAACTCGGCAATTCGTTCAAGCTCCGTCTGTTGTTTGCTGATTTCTGAAGAGATATCTTGTTCACGTTCATCTAACTGTTGCTGCCGCTTGTTCAAATTTGCTTCTCGGTCAGCAAGACTCTGCTCTTTACGATCGAGCGTATCATCACGCCGATCCAGAGTATCTTCCCGCTGATTCAGTCGATGTTCCGACTTCTGGACTTCCGCCCGCCGATCTTTCAATTCATCTTCAAGTTGGGTTCGATAGCGATGATTCTCATCTTTTGCTTCTAGCAGTTTCTCTTTTTTTAAAGTCGCTGCTTCTTTTTTAGCGGCCTCAATGATACCTTCTGCTGTCTGCGTCGCTCGATCCAAACTGTTCTGGTGGAGCTTCTTTTGAAGTGCAAATCCGATCAATAAACCGACCGCTAAAGCGATGACTGCTGCGAGGGTTATTGAGACCAGTGTTACTGAACTCATCATTTCACCTCCGCATCATCTAAGCGATTCAATCATCTTGTTGATCAAAATCTTTGATGCTTTTTTAAATTATTACACCTCTATCAGTTTACGTGCTGGCAATGAAGGTGTCAACAGGGCAAGAGCGTGAGCTGGCGCGTTTAGGAGCTGGAGTGTAAGCGGCCTTGGGCGTGATGGCCGGTCTTTGGCCATTGCGACCAAGGTCCTTACACGCAGGCTCCTGCGCCAGCGAACGCGTTTCCATGCAGCATCGGCCAGTAGTTATCTTCTATAACAAGTCACGGATCGGTCTTTAGCCATTTAGGGCTGAAGTCCTTACACGCAGGTTTCTGGGCCTGTGAACGCGTTTCCGAGCAGTATCGGCCAATCATCGTCCTCTATAACAAATCATGAATCGGTCTTTAGCCATTTAGGCTTGATGTCCTTACACGTAGATTTCTGCGACTGCGAGCGCGTTTTGGAACCGGATTGCCCCACACTCCTTATGCCCTCACCTCCAAGCACAAAACAAAAAGACACTAACCTGAACCCCGCCAGCTAGTGTCTGTACAATTTAGATCTCACTATTCAACTTCCGAATCACTTACCAAGTCACCGCTATTTAGGAAGCTCGCGCCGATACATCCGGATCTTCCACTTCAATCACCTGGTTTAACGGCATTCCGTATGCCTCACGCACCTGCCCCTCAATCTTTTTACGCATTTCCTCATGAGTTTCAAGATAAGCCTTGGCATGCTCGCGTCCTTGGCCGATTCGCTCACCTTGGTAGGCATACCACGACCCGGACTTTTCAACGATGTCTTTTTCAACCGCCATATCGACGAGTTCACCGCTTTGCGAAATACCGCGGCCATACATAATATCCACAATCGCTACTTTAAAAGGCGGCGCCACCTTATTTTTAACGACCTTGATTTTAGTGCGATTGCCAATAATCTCAGCACCGTTTTTAATCTGTTCGGAACGGCGGATTTCCAGCCGCACTGTTGCATAAAACTTTAATGCCCGACCACCCGGGGTTATTTCTGGGTTGCCAAAAACGATGCCGACTTTCTCACGAATTTGGTTAATAAAGACGGCAATAGTTTTCGTCTTACTGATGTTGCCAGACAGCTTCCGCAGCGCTTGTGACATCAGTCGCGCCTGTAGGCCAACGTGTGCATCGCCCATATCGCCGTCAATCTCGGCTTGCGGAACCAGCGCGGCCACCGAATCAATCACCAGAATATCAATTGCTCCGGAAGCAACCAATTCGTCAGCAATTTCCAGCCCTTGTTCTCCAGTATCCGGTTGAGAGAGCAACAGTTCATCAATATTGACGCCCAGCGCGGTCGCATACTTAGGATCCATAGCATTTTCCGCATCAATATACGCGGCGGTTCCGCCATGCTGCTGCACCATTGCCACCGCATGCAAGGCAACGGTGGTTTTCCCCGAGCTTTCAGGACCGTACATCTCAACAATCCGCCCGCGTGGCAACCCACCAACGCCAAGCACTTCGTCAATCGCAAGTGAGCCACTGGAAATGGCCGAAACCCGCGTATCAGCCTTGTCCCCCATTTTCATGATGGCACCTTTGCCAAAATTCTTTTCAATCTTTTTTAGTGCTGTTGCTAACGCTTCTTGTCGTTCTGTGTCTGCCACTTCCTGCCGCCCCCTGTCATTGCTACCTCTCCAACTTTTCAATCGTTCCGAAAATTAATCCCGCAAGCTCTTCAATGCGATCATCATGCCAGTCATAACCGCGCGTTTGCGCACATCATTGCGGCCACCGGGAAAATGATAAACCTGTGCAACCGGCGCCTGGCCCATCCGCGCCAAGCCGATCCAAACTGTCCCCGCTGGCTGGCCTTCCAGTGTGTCGGGCCCTGCCACGCCGGTAAAACTGACTGCAATATCGGCCGCAGCCCGCTGACGGGCATGCTCGGCCATTGCTTTGGCAGTAAATTCACTCACTACCCCATGAGCCGCTAACTCACGCGCATCAATATTCAAAAATGCTGCTTTAGTGGCTAAGGCGTACGTCACAAAACCGCCTTTGAAATAATTCGAGACGCCGGGAACATCCCCCAAAGCTGCCTGAAACGCACCGGCTGTCAAGCTCTCCGCTGCCGTTATTTGCTTGTCGGTCGCCGCTAATGCCTTGACCAACTCTTTAGCGAGGCTATTATCATCACCATAACCATAAAAGTAACGTCCCTCGCGATCCATAATGGCGCGAATCACCGGTTCCAATTTTGCTTCAGCGTCTGTCTGGGTCTCACCACTAGCCGTCACTCGAATGGTCACTTCATGATCCTTGATATACGTTGCCAGTGTCGGATTCGTCTGCTTGGCAATTAAATCACCCAAATCCGTCACCAATTGTGATTCACCAACACCAAAGAAGCGCATGACGCGGCTGACAAAAGCTTCATGATGGCCGCTATACTTGGCCAAATGAGGCAATAGCTCATGATCAACCATTGGGATAAATTCCTTAGGCGGCCCAGGCAGTAGTACATAGGCATGTTGGTGTTGTTCGACCCAGGCACCGACTGCCAGCCCGATGCGATTAACCAATATATCAGCACCTTGCGGATACATCGCCTGTAACTTATTATTTGGCGTCATCGGCCGTTGCTGTTGTTTAACCCGCGCCGCCAGTTTTGCCATGGCGTCCGCATCTTCAACCAACGGCAAATTCAGATGAGCCGCCAACGTTTGTTTCGTCAGGTCATCTGGTGTGGGTCCTAAACCACCGATCAAAATCACAATGTCACTGCGTTTTTCGGCTAAGCTGATCGCATCAGCCAGGCGTTGCGCATTGTCACCGACAACCTGTTGATGATAGCTGGCAATGCCTAAAGCGGCCAACTGTTTAGCCATATAGGCGCCATTAGTATTAGTAATCTGTCCCATCAGAATTTCAGTTCCGACAGCAATAATTTCTGCCTGCATATCTTTCCCACCTAACAATAGAGTTCGACTTTAATTCTTTTTTCCCTTTTTCAAATCAAAATTTTCTGGATAAAGGCCATTGCAACGTGACGCATCTCACATTAAAAACGCTGCTATTTGCTTACAATCCATTTTACTACCTGCGATTGCACAAAACAGCCTTTGCCAACAAGACTGTGTGGTCCCCTACTACCGGCTTACATAGCCCACACTGGCGCAAAAATCTGCGTACTAAAAAACCCAGATCACCTGACCTGGGTTTTTACCAAACTTATTCATGACTCGATCCAAACGAATCGGCGAAGACAGCGCGATTTTTGTAGAAGTATTCCACGCCTGAATAGATGGTGAAGAATACGGCGACGTAGAAGAGAATCAACGCGAATGGCACATTGATGTTGTTAAACCACGCGTTGTTTAACATCAGAAAAATGATCGCAAACATCTGGGTGTTGGTTTTAATCTTGCCGGGCCACGCTGCCGCGAGAACTTCGCCTTTATTGGAAAGCAGAAGCCGCAAGCCGGTCACGGCCAATTCCCGCCAAAGAATAATCGCCGTTCCCCATGCCGGAATCTGGCCGGCAGCGGTTAAAAAGATAAAGGCCGTCATGACTAACAACTTGTCCGCCAATGGATCGGCAAACTTGCCAAAGTTGGTTATCAAGTGTTGACTGCGGGCAATATGGCCGTCCGCAAAGTCGGTGAGTGACGCAATGATGAAAATAATCAGTGCAATGAACCAGCTGACCGCCACTTTGGTTCCTGCAATGGTCAGATAACCCGCTGGCCAATTAAACGCAAGCAACAACGTAAAAACCGGAATTAGGAAAATCCGGATCAACGTCAACTTGTTTGGAAGATTCATTCTTGGGACCCCTCGCTTTCACTGGTACTGTTTGTGAAGGTGATTGTCCGCACGATGCTGGTTCCGTTTGAAATATCAACGTCTTTGCCATTCAGTTTGATGGTTGTTGCCGTTGCATTACCAGAACGGACTTGGAAGGTTGATGCGTTATCCGGTAGTGAGACTTCTTGCGTATTGCCGGATGTTAAGGATCCTTGCCAAGTGGTCGTACCATTGACAATCACTGAAACCCATGCCGTTGCTCCCTTAGCACCTAAAGTAAGCTTGTTGCCGGTAGTCGGCAGATTTTTGAGCGTAACCGCCTGTGTTGCGCCATTAGCAGCTGCGACAGAAATATCGAGTTTACCGCTCTTTTCTTTCTTCTGCTTGGACGCTTTTTCAGATGGCTTGGAGCTGCTTGAAGCGGATGCCTTGCTGGACTTTGAGGACGCTTTTGACGACTTCGATGATTTTGATGACTTTGCGCTACTGCGTTTAGACGAAACCGCAACGCTTTCAGAATCTGCCGGTATCGTCTGCTTCGGTCCTGATTGTGACATCAACATCACAGCATAAATGACAATAACCGCTACAACTACAATCCCTGCCACTGCAATTTGCGGTAAATAACGCCGCAACCGGTTGACTGGACTGGCTTCTTCAGCACGGGTTGCGCGCGTCTTATTTTCAACTGATTGAGCAGCATATTCTTTTGGCTGTGGTTCCGGAATATCCTGCTGGAACTGCGTTAGAAGCTCATCGCCATCAAGACCGACCGTATCGGCATATTGTTTGATGAAAGCACGCACATAAAAATCACCTGGCAGCGCATCGAAATGTCCTTCTTCGATAGCAATCAGATAGCGTTTTTGGATTTTGGTGATCTGTTGCAGATCATCAATGGTATAACCCTTTTCAATCCGGGCGTCCCGTAATTTTTGCCCAATTTCATCCATATGTTTTCTTCACCCGCTATTTTTTATTAACCATTTTTAGTATAGCATGAAAAACCATCTGTAAGCCTTAAGAAATCCTTTGTTTGCTAGATGCGCCAGCCACCTGTGACGTAAAGGGTCTGGCCTGTCAGGTAAGCGGCATCTTCGGCAGTTAACATAGTGACATAGTAACTAATATCCTGCGGGGTCGCAAACCTAGCCGCCGGAATTTCGGCCCGGACCTTGGCTAACGATGACTGATCAAACATCTGCGTATTCATTTTAGTCGACACTGCGCCGGGAGCCACGACATTGACGGTGATGCCAAGGCTCGCTACCTCTTGCGCATAAGCCTTGACAAACGCACTTTGCGCTCCTTTTACCGTGCTATAAGCCACTTCCATCGCCGAACCGGTTCCACCGTAAACCGAACCAATGAAAATCACCCGGCCATGTCCGGATTGTGCCAGCTTATGTTCCACCTTGGTTAACAGCACCATCGGCGTCAACAAATGCACCCGCATCAACGCCGTCATTTCAGGTACGGTCGTTTCTTTGAAAAGATGATAATAAGTCATCCCGGCAGCAAAAACAACCGCATCAAGGCTGAATAGTTGCGCGGTTAATTTGTCTAAATGCTGATCATCGGTCAGATCATACTGGAGCGGAATAAAGTCCTGCTGCGGATAGGCCGCCTGAAAGGTTTTGACCTGATCCGTTACGATTTTCTCGTGACGATAATAGTGAAGATATAGCGACCAGCCATCTGCCGCCATTTTTGCAGCGACCGCCTGGCCAATATCACCAGAAGCGCCAATAATCAGTGCAGATCTCATGATTGACCCTCCGGAAGCATGGTCAAAACCGTTAAGGCGTCAGATTGGAAAATTTGGGGAATCAGGTCCTTGACGTCATCAAAGCTGATACTGTTCAAAATCTGCGGAAAATCAAACAGCCGTGCCTGGCCAAAACTCAAGGCGCTCAATTGATTGGCGACCCCATTCAGGCCATTCAACCCCGCATAATACTTGCCTAACGAAGCCCGCTTTATCAGTTCCACTCGCTCGCTCGTCAAATCAGACTGCGCCGTTGCATGCAGCAAAACCTGTTTAATGGCGGCACTCAACGCTTGAGGATCATCGGTATCACCGCCGACAAGCCCGTAACTGAAACTGCGCTGATTGGTAAAGTCAAAATCAAATGAATCATCAATTAGCCCCTGATCATACCATTCCTGGTATAGCTGGGATGAGTCGCCAAATAAAACTTCCAGTAACAGCCTGATGGTCAGCTGATACCGCCACCCTTCCGTTGTCTGTGGGATCGCTACCTGGCCTTTGAAGCCCACTAGCGTTTTCGGCCGACTAACCGGCATTTTCAACTCGCGATAAGGGATAATGTCAGCTGTTTGTAAATCCGCCTCGACGCCGCGCACAATAGGCTGTGGTGCCGGGAAATGCTTCTTAGCCTGATTATCGGCAACAAAGTCAATGATTTCGGTGGCATCAATATTGCCGACAATCACCAACGTCATATTGCTAGGTTGATAAAAAATCCGGTGAATCGTATAAAGCATTTCCGGTGTGATCTGCGCGATGCTGTCTGCAGTTCCTGCCACATCAACGTGTGCCGGATGATTTGGAAAAAGATTTTCCAACAGCCCAGCATAAACACGCCAGCCGGGATCGTCTTGGTACATCTGAATTTCCGAGCCGATAATTCCCTGTTCTTTGGCAACCGAACTTTCGGAGAAGAACGGTTCCTGAACAAAATCCAGCAAAATCTGCAGATTCTTGGTTAACTGCGTCGTCGCCGAGAACAGGAAACTGGTTTTGGTTGCGCTGGTAAATGCATTGGCCGAGGCCCCAGTCTCACCAAAAAGATCAAATGCATCATGGTCTTCTTTTTCAAAAAGTTTGTGCTCTAGAAAATGCGCAATACCGGCCGGGTAAGTGACCATTTTCTTACCATCTGGGGCAAATCGTGTATCGATCGCGCCATAGTCCGTGGTCATAATTGCATAACTTTTATGATACGCCGGCCGCGGCACGACCTGCAGTCGCAAACCGTTGGGCAGCGTTGTCGTGACCAAGGTTTCGTCAACATCGCTAAAATATTGCGTCTTCATTCGCTGTCCTCCCCAGTCAGAAAATATGTGGCTTGAAGTTGCATGCCGGCTGCTGCTTCCTGAACCGCTTGGCGATCCACCGCTTGAATACGGCGCGCAAAGCTTTCAAAATCTTGAGGCGCATATGGCACCAATAGCTGATACAGTGCCTGATTGGTCAAAAACCGTGGGCTGTCGTACGCTGCCCGTTGATGATCCAAAATTCCGTCTTTAACCGACTGCAAAAGCTTATCGGAAAAGTCACCATTAACGACCGCTGCCAGTTGCTGCTGAATCAAGTCGGCAACCTGATCATGGGCTTTACCTTCAATCCCGGTTTGAACCAACATCAGGCCACGAAACGCGTCTAACATCGAGCTTGCGTAATAAGCCAAGCTGGCTTTTTCACGCACATTGGTGAATAAAAGCGACAGGCTGGACCCGCCAAATAATTCCTCAGCCACTAGCGCAGCAGTATACTTGGGGCCCATCAAATCCGTTGTGATATGGTAAGCCAAGTCAAATTTGGCCTGTTGTGCCACCACAGTTTTCGTCTGGGTCAGCACTTCAGGGTGCGGAGGCAGATCAAAGGCGATTGCCGGCATCGTCCGGGCACGCGCTGCCAGCGGCCAATCAGCAAACAGCTTCTCCACCTGCTGCTCCTGCACATCCCCCAGAACCGTAATAATCACCTGATCCTGACTCATCAACTGATGATAGTAATCCGTCAAATCTGCCGCCGTCAGCGGTGCTAAATCCTCCCGCGTACCAAAACTCGGAATGGCCTGATCGGGATCAACCCCAAAATACAAGCGCTGGACGCCCAACACGGCCTGCGTCTGCCGATCATCATCCAAACTAGCCAGATAATGATCCAGATTCTCTTTTTCCCGATCAAAGGTCACCTGATCGAATTGATCGTTGTGAAAATTTGGCGCAAAAAGAACCGACCGCAAAAAGGCGACCGCTTGCGGTAACAATGGCTGATCCGTAAACCGATCATCGACCGTGCTCATTGTGACCCCGATCCGGTGCAATCGGCCTTCCCGCGCAACACCAATACTAAAGTTAGCGCCATACAGTGCTTCTAGATGGGCCGCCATTGCCGCCTGTGTCGGATATTGCTTGCTATTTGTTTCCAATAAACTGGTCAATAAAGTGCGCTTGGTGATCGTCGCGCGCCGCAATGGCGTCAAAAACTGAACATTAATGCGTGTTGTTTTGAATTGGGTCGTTGGCAAAACAATGAGCCAAACGCCCGGCTTGATTTCTTTTTGCATAGTCTCCCTCATGACTGATTAGCATTGGTTGCCGATTCTGGTGTCGCAAAAACTTTTCGGGGCTTGCTGCCTTCGCTTGGGCCAACGATTTGATTAGCCTCAAGATCATCAATGAGTCGCGCCGCGCGATTATAGCCGATACGAAAACGCCGTTGCAACATAGATGTCGACGCACTCTGCTGAGCAATGACAAACGCCTTGGCATCATCGTATAACTCGTCTTCGGAATCACCTTGCTGCTCGGTTTCAACACTTTCCGTGGGTGTCATGCTTTCAACATACGCCGGTGAGACCTGATCCGTAATCGCCTTAACGACCCGCTCCACATCAATCGATGGAATAAAGGCACCTTGAATTCGCAACGGTTTTGACGCCCCGATTGGCGAAAATAGCATGTCACCGCGGCCAAGCAGCTTCTCTGCGCCGTTACTATCCAAAATTGTGCGCGAATCAATCCCGCTAGATGTTGCAAACGCAATCCGGGATGGAATGTTGGCCTTCATCAGCCCGGTGATCACGTCTACCGACGGACGCTGGGTCGCAATGATGACATGAATCCCGGCGGCGCGCGCCATTTGGGCCAGTCGGACAATCGCCGTTTCAATCTCATGACCGGCGACCATCATTAAATCACTCAATTCATCGATAATGACAACGATGTAGGGCATTTTTGTCTGCCCGCTGGCCGGATCGGCGGCAACTTTTTGATTAAATTCCTTCATATTACGGACACCAGCCGCTGCAAATCGTTGATATCGCTCGTCCATGGCCGTTAAAATTTTATTCAATGCACTTGGCGCTTTTTTAGCTTCAGTGACCACCGGCGTCAACAGATGCGGTACGCCATTATAAACCGACAGTTCAACCCGCTTAGGATCAATCAACATTAAGCGGACATCGGTCGGCTTCGCGCGCATCAGAATGCTGGTTAAAATGACGTTGATCATTACCGACTTACCCGAACCGGTTGCCCCGGCAATCAATAAATGCGGCATTTTAGTCAAATCAAACGTCACGACTTTACCGTTGACATCGCGGCCAAGCGGCAAAACCAACGGATGGTTCGGTGCTTTTGGTGTTTCGGCCATGACTTCTTTAAAGCCAACGGTCGCAATGTGCTGATTCGGCACTTCAATCCCAATCAGAGATTTTCCCGGAATCGGTGCTTCAATCCGAATGTCTTTAGCAGCAAGCGCCAAGGCCAGATCATCGGATAAATTCACAATCTTGGAAACCTTCACGCCAACAGCCGGTTGAATCTCGTATTGGGTAATTGATGGACCTAACGTGGCACTTTTGACAGCCACCTTGACACCGAAGCTTTCAAATGTGTCTTTTAATTTGGTTCGATTGGTCTTGATCGCTTGGTATTCAGCACTTTGATCAACTGGCGGCGTCGCGGTTAGCATGTTTAAACTCGGCAGTTGATAATCCGCGGCCGGCATTTCTGGATCGTGAACAGCGGCGGGCTTTGGGCTTGTCGCCGAAACATGCGCAGCCGTTGAACTTGGCGGGGTAACCCTTGCCGGTGTCTCGCTCTGTGGTGCTGGCGGTACCGGCGCAGGCCCGTTAATTGTAAAGTCATCCGCTCGTTCCGAAGCCGGATCTGCTTGAGTATCAGTCGATACTGCCGCTGGTTTAGGCTTTACCGCCGATGTTGTCGGTCGTGCTGCCGCTTTCTTGGCGTGTTCCTTCTTTAAATCAACGAAGCTGCTATGAATTTGAAGTACCCCTCGCTTGCAAGCCTGTCCCAATGCTTGCAACCAGTTAAAAACCTGGTTGGCACCTACTCCCAGAAATACAAGCACACCAGCGACAACACCAAACCATGCCAGAATCGTTGCACCAAGACTGCTCAACAATGGCGCTAGTAGTGAGAAAAGGCTAGCTCCGAGTAAACCGCCACCAACTTGCGAAGCGGTCGTCATCAGGCCGAAATCATTTTGCAGCAGCCGCCAAGTGGTCAAAAGATAATGGCTGTGAACATTTAAGGTCGCCATCGTGATCGACGTCAACAAAACCAGCGCGGCAATGAGGACAATCGCCAATCCTACCCACACATGGCGGGCTAGTTTAGGTAGGCGGTCAGCTAAAAGAAACCAAATGCCGGTCACAATCGTTGCGGCACTCACAACAAGGAAACTGTCGCCGACAACTAACCGAAAAACATTCGCCAGCACCGTCCCAACCATTCCCAAACGGAAAAACGCTAGGCTTGAGAACACCACAAATAGCGCCCCAACCCAACTCAGGGTGTGCTGCTGTTGTTTAGTCGGTCGCTTTTTGCGCGGACTTCTGCGCCCGCCGCGTTTTTGTGCCATGTTGATACTCCTTCCATTCCTGCCTATTATACACGAGCTGAAGCCGCAATTAAAAAAGGCAGCCACGCAGCCGCCTTTTTTGCTTCTTTAAGTATCAACCGCCATTAATGCTGGCCGGGTTGTTCATCGCTGGCCCCGAACTGCAGATTAACTCCTTGATCCAAAGCGACCGCTGTCACTTGATAAGTTAACGTTTCAATTGTTTCGACTAACGGTCGGCTAAGCTTACCCAGTTCTTCTTGCGGCAATTCATTGGCTTCACCAAAGTAGTCCATCACCTGAACGATCTGGGTAATCTTCCCTGAGATTTCAAAACCGCTATTATCAGGAACAACGTCAAACGGGATCATCATTTCAAAAAGATTGCCTTTTTTCAGTTCTTCCTGTCTTTTGGGATCAGACCACTGAATCTGCCGCATCGCAACCTGTAAATCATTCTTAGCCGGGGTGTCTGATTTAACGAGATCATAATGAAATGATTCGACGGTAATTGGGTAACGTTTTGCTTCCATCTTCGCGCCTCCTAAAGGTAAGTTACTTCAGTTTATCATGTTGGTAAGTATGAACGGTTTCCAGTCCGGCAAACTGTTGCTGACGCAGCGCTTCATAAACCACCAGCGCCGCGCAGTTCGACAGGTTAAGTGCCCGGACATTTTCCGTCATTGGAATACGCAAGCACTGGTCGGCATGCTGCCGCATAAAACCCTCTGGCAATCCGGTGGTTTCTTTGCCGAACAAAAAGTAATGATCCACATCCGTATCGGTATAATCGCGATCTGAGTATGTCTGATCGGCAAACTTAGTGATGAGATACAGGTGCTGCGGATCCGCGACTGTGTCCATAAAATCATCCAGGCTGTCGTGATAAATAATCCGCACCTTCGCCCAATAGTCCAAGCCAGCTCGCCGTAAGTGCTTATCATCGGTTTCAAACCCCAACGGCTTAATCAGATGTAGGTAGCTATTGGTTGCGGCACAGGTCCGCGCAATATTGCCGGTATTTGCCGGAATCAGCGGTTCAAATAAAACTATGTGATTCGCCATGTTATCGTCCCTTCAACACAAGTGCTTTCAGTGTAGCACACTTGCAGCGCACAGTCCGTCCGTATCACCGCAACTTTGTGGTCAGCTCTCAATTGATTTTCGCTTTGGCATCTCAGACGTTTCATGACCCAAAGTGGCAAAACAACGAGAAGCTCTGAGCAAGGCCGTTTTTGGGCAACAAAAAAACGCATTGCTTCGGAGCGCACTCAGCGAAGCGATACGTTAGTGAAGTAATTTATCGCAAACTTTTATCAATTACCCAAAAGCTAGCCCTGATAAAAGCCCGAAATAAATAGCTTAAAAGAATATTAACACCGGCTACCCCCGTTTTCAACCCCTTTACTTGACAAGATGTGCAACGATTAACAGATCGACTTCAATGTGAATACTTGAAAGCGGATTCGCAAGCATCGCGCGGCGACGTTCAGCCGGTGCCTGCCAAGACAATGGCGTCATCGTCAACAAATCGGCAAACTGATCGGCTGCTAACGGAAAGTCATACGTAATCGGATGAATTTTTGCTTGAGGAAAAGTCGCCAAAAAGCGATCCAGCACCGGGCGATTGTCGTAAGTTGCCTTGGCGGTTCCGGCGTACAAACCGGTCCGAAGTTCCTTGAGGTACCCAGCGCGCGGAATAATTTTCAACAACTGACCGTTCGGCCGCAACACCCGGCGAAATTCTTGATAGTTGCCAGGCGAAAAAATATCGGTCACCGTGTCAAAAGCAGCATCGACAAATGGCAAATGGGCCAAATCAGCCACCGCAAATAAAGCCGGCGTCGCCAAGCTACCAGCTAAGTTAATCGCTGGCGCCGAGATATCAAAGCCCACGGCCACCTGCTGCTTTTGTTCCGCCAAATAAGCAGTCGGAGTGCCTTCCCCACAGCCAACATCCAGTAAGCGTTGATGAGGTTGCAAATGTGCTGCCATAGCATCCAAAAATGGCCTGAACAAGCCGGCCGCAAGCATTCGCCGTCTAGCTGCCAACATCGTCGCTGTATATTCGGTTGCGACTTGCTGGCTTAAAAAGTTCACGGTCCCTTTTCGACTAAAATCACGGACATGCCCCTGGGAACATACCAGCGAGTCCTTCTCAATCCGCATCGCGTTGCCGCAAACCGGACAGGCAAAAAGTGGCTCCTGCTGCGCGGCTAATTGAATTTTTGCTTCACGTTTTCGCATTATTTTCCCTTCTGTACATTACTGGCGCTTGTTGTAAACTAAAAGAAAAAAGCCAAGGAGCGTGCCATGCTTTCAATTTATCGCTTTGATGAGAAATCCGGCCAGCTGAATCCGCAATCGCGTATTCGCCCCGGCGTCTGGATTAATGCTGTCAATCCCACACCGGAAGAGCGTCAGCAACTTCAGGATAAAGCCAACCTTTCAGAGGCTTTCCTACTGTACGGACTTGATCCCGATGAAGGTGCCCGTTACGAATTTGATGAGGACAATGACAGCCACCTATTTATTTTTGATATGCCCACCGTCACGCGGGATGCACGCAAAAAAGTCGTTTACAAAACGGGCCCGCTAGCCATCATTATCACCAATATCGCGGTGATCACGATCAATGAAGAGCCTATTCCGCTGCTAAGCCTTTTTTCTGAAGGCAAGATCAGTAACTTTAACCCTGAACACCAAAGCCGTTCCGTGATTCAAATTCTTTATCAAATTTCCATTAGTTACCTGACTTATCTGCGCGACCTAAACAAAGCTCGCGAAGCCATTGAAAGTAAACTTCAACATAACCTGCGTAACGAAGAACTTTATGGGTTGATGGGCATCCAACGTTCCCTGGTTTACTTCATGATGAGTCTTCGGACGGATCGTAATGTTTTGGAACAACTCAAACGAACCAATCCGTTAAATCTCAACGAAGACGATCAGGATTCTTTAGAAGATACCCTTATCGAAAATCAGCAGGCAGTTGAGATGGCGCAAATCAGCAATTCCATCATCAATGAAACCGCTGATACCTACTCGTCAATTATCAACAATAACATGAACGGTGTCATGAAGTTTTTAACTTCCTACTCGATTCTACTGACAATTCCGACGCTGGTCTTCTCTTTTTATGGTATGAACGTCCATTTACCGCTGGCAGATATGAAAGTCAGTTGGATCATCACTATTGCCATCTCCATCGCGCTCGCCGTTGTCCTGGCCTTTCAATTTTGGCGCAACAAGTACTTTTGAGCGCGTCCTACCCAGCCGGAATCACCGGCTTTTCTTTTTCTCTAGGTAAAATCCGAACATTAAAAAGAAAATGACCTATTTTGATTGACTTTTACATTTGATTCGCGTATCTTAGCACTTGGTGTTTTGAATAACGCCAAAAATGCTTAACAATGTTCGGCTTTTGCGAAAGGATGAATCCGATGAACAACGGCATGCAGATTTTTGATTATGAAGACATTCAAATGATTCCCAACAAATGTGTGGTGCGCTCACGCAAAGAGGTTGATACCAGTGTGAAATTCGGCCCACACACCTTTAAGATTCCGGTTGTTCCTGCCAATATGCAGACCATCATTGATGAACCTTTGGCGATCTGGCTGGCCGAACACGATTACTTCTATATTATGCACCGGTTTCAACCGGAACGGCGCATGGATTTTGTCCGTGACATGAAGAAGCGCGGCCTGATTGCTTCAATCAGTGTCGGCGTCAAAGATGAAGAATTTGATTTTATCGAAGCACTGGCAGCTAATGAATTGAGCCCGGACTATATCACCATCGATATTGCCCATGGTCATGCGCAAATTGTGATTGACATGATTCAACATATCAAACACTACCTACCAAATGCTTTTGTGATTGCTGGCAACGTGGGTACGCCCGAAGCTGTCCGCGAACTCGAAAACGCCGGCGCCGATGCAACTAAAGTCGGGATTGGCCCCGGTAAAGTCTGCATCACCAAATTAAAGACCGGTTTCGGGACCGGTGGCTGGCAGCTGGCTGCCGTTCGCTGGTGCGCAAAAGCCGCCCGTAAACCGATCATTGCTGACGGCGGCATCCGCAATAATGGCGACATTGCCAAGTCCATTCGGTTTGGTGCGACCATGTGCATGATCGGCTCCTTGTTTGCCGGCCATGAGGAAACACCGGGCAAACACGTCACGATTGATGGCAAAGAATACCAGGAATATTACGGTTCCGCATCGGAATATCAAAAAGGTACCCACCACAACGTTGAAGGTAAGAAGATTCTTTTGCCAGTGAAGGGTAAGATTGGCGACACGTTAAAAGAAATGCAGGAAGATCTGCAGTCTGCTGTTTCCTATGCTGGTGGCCGCGACCTTGAAGCCTTAACCAAAGTTGATTACGTCATCGTTAAAAATTCAATTTTTAATGGTGATCAATACTAAAAAGCTTACCTTTTGTAAGTATTGCGAGTCGACTGCGGCTGTGCTATGCTAAGTGGGTTGAACTGTTCGAATATAACCGTTAAAAAACAAACCACAAACAAGGAGTGATAGCATACATGGCTAAAAAGTCAAAGATTGCCAAGGAAAAAAAGATTGAAGCGACGATTGCCAAATACGCACCGCTGCGTGCCAAGTATAAGGCTGAGCACAATTATGCTGCGTTACAGGCGTTACCGCGTAATGCGTCCCCTGTTCGTGCCCATAGTCGTGATGAGCTTGATGGTCGGCCACATGCTTACATGCGTAAATTCAAGATGTCGCGCTTGAACTTCCGTGATTTGGCCCATAAAGGTCAGATCCCCGGCGTTCGCAAGGCATCTTGGTAAAAAAAGACACCTAGCTGGCTTGTCCTCCAAATCTTGGCGGAGCAAGCCATGCTAGGTGTTTTTTTATGGGTGCGTTATGGAAACCGCTACTTCAGCTCGTTCTGTGTTTCGTACAGCAAGGTCGTGCCAACTTTAAAGATCGGCCGGTGCGTAGGCTTGAGATAAATCGCGTTTTGCATTGGCTTGTCTGCAGGTACATCCTGAAACAATAAGGTCACGTGCCCGATTGCTTTCAGATTGCTAATCGCCAGTTGCCCAACGTAGGTCATCGTAAAGGTTGTCTCGTCAATCGTTATCCGATCGCCTGCTTGAATCGAGAACTGCGCAAGTGATGTGGGATCAGCAAATTGCTGAATCACCGCTACGTCACGTAATGCGTCCGTTGCTTGCGGTCCAAACAAAATAATCATGGGATCCTTGGAACTCAATGCATCCTTGCCAATTGCCGTTACTGTTGCCTTAAATTGCATGTTAAAGCCTCCGATTGTTGTTGAGCGCGAACCGGCTCGTTAAGCCAGTCACGGTAAATAACCATAAAATTTTATGCGTTCTTGAAGTGTAAAATAATTACTTTGGCATCCTGGAAAAAGCAACGCTTATCAACCAAGTTCGCTAACTAGAACTTGCTGCCACGCCCGGTCGTCCGCTATTTCCAATCAGGTCACGCTTTATATCATAGCATAAGCAAAGTCAAAACATGCTATACTCAACATAAATTCGAAAGGAGCAATCGGTTCATGAAGCAAAGACTCTTATTAGGCGGTTATACGCGCCATGGCGGTGCCGGTATTTACGCAGGTACTTTTGACGATACTCAGGGACAATTGGCTGCGCCTACCCCACTGATTTCCGATTTAGGCTCACCGACCTACTTAGCTGTATCCGATGACAATATTTTATATGCCATCGATGCAGAAGGTGATGAAGGCGGGGTTGCCAGCTATGATCTGAATACTAATCCTCCCCGCTTGATCAACCGGGTTTTAGCGCCCGGCTCATCACCCGCCCATGTTTCCATCGATGAAAATCGTCAGCTCGTTTATGCCAGTAACTACCACGAAGGCCGCATCAATGTTTATAAAATCAACCGCGACCACAGTCTAACGGCAACGGATGAGGTCGTTCATTCAGGCAACGGCCCCCGTCCGGAACAGGACAGTGCGCACGTCCACTTTGCGGCAGTCACACCGGATTTTCAGCGACTCGCAGTTGTAGATCTTGGTAACGACACCTTGACGACCTATGCCGTTAGCGATGCCGGCAAACTCAGCGATCCCGTCGTCTTCCATACCGAACCCGGATTTGGCCCGCGGCATATTGCCTTTAATCACAATCAGCCAATCGCCTATCTGCTTGGTGAGTTATCCAGCAAAGTCAGTGTTTTAAGCTACGACGCCGCTACCGGCAGCTTTGAGCTTATTACAACATTGCCAACCATCCCGACCGACTATACCGACCACAATGGTGCCGCCGCGATCCGCCTCAGCAGTGACCAACGTTTTCTTTACGTCTCTAACCGCGGTTTCAACAGCTTAACGGTCTTTGCTGTCAGCCCCGACGGCCGCAATTTGACGCAGTTGCAGCAAATCAGCACAGCTGGCGACTTTCCACGCGACTTCAATTTTGATTTGACTGAACATTACATTTTGGCCGTCAATCAAAATACCAGCAACGGAACCTTATACAGCCGCGATCCGAAAACCGGTACACTCACGGAACAGCAACGCGACATCCCGACACCGGAAGCCGTCAATGTCTTGTTCTTAGCGGATAAGTAACTGAGTTTTTAACTCGCGTGGAACCTGCTTAATTACCACATATGATGAAATCGGTCAGCAAATGCTGTCCGATTTTTTTGACGACATCCCCCGTACCCGTCTTCGACCATCACAACCACCACTGCCACCGGATTCTCTAAGATCCCAATAAATTGCGGCTTCAATGTGGCAAGCGGGCTAAAACCTTGTATACTGTTAACATTGAGAATTGGAGGGTTATTATGTTTGATATTATTAAAGCCGTGATTATCGGCATCGTCGAAGGGCTGACGGAATTTCTCCCGATAAGTTCCACCGGCCACATTGACCTGGTTGATCAGGTCGTTAAGTTGTCTCAGGGACGCGAATTCATGAACATGTTTGAATACGTCATTCAGTTCGGTGCAATTTTAGCCGTCATTTTATTATATTTCAATAAGCTGAATCCATTTTCCAAGCCAACCGTTAAGGAACAAAACGCAACCTGGCAGTTATGGGCAAAAGTCATCATTGCGGTTTTGCCTTCCGTCGTCGTTGGCCTGCCGCTCAACGATTGGATGGATAAACATTTACATACACCACTTGTCGTTGCCACTACTTTAATCGTCTACGGGGTTTTGTTCATCATCGTTGAAAACTACCTCAAAAATAAACCGTCACACATCACGACATTGGCTGACATCACTTACCAAACAGCGCTGTTGATCGGTCTTTTCCAGGTTCTGTCAATTGTCCCTGGCACTTCCCGCTCCGGTGCAACGATCCTGGGGGCCTTATTAATCGGTACATCCCGTTATGTTGCGACCGAGTTCTCTTTCTTCTTGGCGATTCCGACCATGGTTGGGGTGTCGATTCTAAAAATCGGCAAGTACTTGCTACAAGGCAACGGCTTCACCGGTGAGCAGTGGATGGTCTTGTTAACCGGCTCCGTCGTTTCATTCCTGGTTGCCATCGTCGCCATCAAGTGGCTGCTTAAATTCGTCCAGACACATGACTTTAAACCCTTTGGCTGGTACCGAATCGCGCTCGGTGCTATCGTGTTGCTTGTGATGTTCCTTTAATTATGCCATAGGAGGATGTTATGTTACGAGAAGTTGCTGTTGAAAATTATACGCATATTCCCCAAGCCTTAGCTGCCGGTGCCGATCGCATCGAACTTAACGATAATCTGGCGGTGGGCGGCACAACGGTTTCGAAAGGCGTTATGGCGGAAAGTGCAAAATATGTTCACGAACATGGTCGCAGCCTTGTGACCATGATTCGGCCACGGGGCGGAAACTTTGTCTACAATGACACCGAATTAAAAATAATGGAGGCCGACTTGTTTGAAGCCCAGGCTCTCGGTGTTGACGGCGTTGCTTTTGGCGCCTTAACCGCAGATGGCCTGATCGACGAAGACGCGATGACCAGTCTGATTGCTGCGAGTGCCGGCATGAGTGTGGTTTTCCATATGGCCTTTGATGCTATCCCCGAAGACCAGCAACCGGCCGCTATCGACTGGCTGGCGGCCCATCATGTTGACCGCATCTTAACGCATGGCGGACCGCTCACGACCCCAATCGAGTCCACTCTGCCCCATTTACAAACGCTGATCGCTCACGCCGCGGATCAAATCACGATTCTTCCCGGCGGCGGGATCACCAGTCAAAACGCCGCGGCGATTGCTGACAAGTTAGGCGTCAAAGAATTGCACGGTACTAAGTTGATTCAATTTTAAACCAAACCCGATCGCTTCTCACCTGTGCTAGACGCGATTGAATAAGGCTACACCAAAATCGGTTCTCGGAACAAAAGGCCCACCAACACGCCTTTCGTCTCGGAACCGATTTTTTGATACATTGATAAACTGCTTCGAACTAGCTCAAACCGGTTTTTCTTTTTAGATAACGCGCGGTATGATACTAGAGGGAAAAATGAAACGAGGGTTACGCATGATGCGAAAATTTTTTATCGGTATAATAGCGTTTTTCGGCCTTTTGACCTTATCCGGCTGCCAGAAAAAGGCCCAACCAACTTACCTCAAAACGCCATATACCCAAAACGAATTTGTGATGGGTACGACTTGTACCTTGACGATTTATGATAAAGGCAAAAAATCGGCGCTCAAAGATGGTTTTGACATGATCCACCATGTTGACGATGAAGCGACGCTGACACGCGGTGGTTCGGTGCTTGATAAAATCAATGACAATGCCGGCATTAAACCGGTCAAAGTGCCAAAAGACTTCATGCCGCTATTGGAGAAAGCTTATTACTTTTCCAAAAACTCAAATGGCAGTTTTGATATGGCGATCGGTGCGGTCACGAATCTGTGGCAAATCGGCTTACCAGGGGCGCGGGTACCGGCACAAAGCGAGATCGACCAAGCATTACCGCTGGTTAACTGGCGCGATGTCAAGCTTGATTCAAAGAACAACACCGCCTATCTCACCAAAAAAGGTATGCGCCTTGATTTCGGCGGCATTGCTAAAGGCTGGGTGGCTGATAAAGTCCGCGAAGTGTTACGCAAAGATGGCGTCACCGCGGCCATTATCGATCTTGGCGGTAACGTGGTTGTCATGGGCCACTCGCCACTGGGTGCCAAACGCGACTGGCATGTAGGCATCCAGGATCCGACTGCCGCGCGCGGCACCGCTGTTGGCACCATTCCGGAAAGTGATGAATCGATCGTCACTGCCGGTACCTACGAGCAATATCTGATTTCCCACGGCCATAAATACATTTACCTTTTTGATCCCAAAACCGGTTATCCTTATGACAATAATCTAGCTTCAGTCACCATTGTTTCCAAAAAAAGCGTGGATGGCGATGCGCTGTCAAACGCCGCTTTTGACAAGGGACTCAAAGATGGCTTGCAATATATGAATGCTAAAAACGATCAGCACATTCAAGCCATCTTCATTACCAACGACAAAAAGATCTACTTAACAAACGGACTCAAGAAACAATTTAAATTTGATGCTGATTCAGGTTACCACAAAGGTAATTTCTAAAGCTTCGCGCTAAATACAAATACGTCCAAAGTCGATGACCGTTTAAAGCCGGCTTTGGGCGTATTTATATACAAAAATAGATGAATTTATTAATTGGAAATGTGTAAAATTTTCCCACTCATCCTCGCAGTGATAACTGCAAACGCTCAGCCAGCCCCGCCATATCCTTTGGCAATGGCGCCCGCAAATCCAGCCATTGCTTTTTCAGCGGCTGCCAAAAATGCAGATGGGCACAATGCAACGCCTGCCGTTCAAAGCTGACGCGTTGCCGGCTGTACAAATCGTCCCCGAACAACACGTGCCCGATCGCCGCAAAATGCACCCGAATCTGGTGCGTCCGGCCGGTGTGCAGCGTGACCAACACCGCCGCTGCCTGCGAATTCTGCGCCAGCGTTCGATATTCGGTCGCGGATGGCTTGCCAGTCGTGCTCACGATTCGCCGCATATAAAAGCCTTGACTCACCCCAATCGGCAACACGATCCACCCATGGGCAGGCAACGGCGACTTAGCGGTGACAATTGCCACGTATTGCTTCAGGAACCCCTCACTATGCAGTTGTCGATCCAGCAGACTATGCGCCAGACTGTGCTTGGCAAATACCATTAAACCACTGGTATCGCGATCTAACCTAGTGACAACGTGGACCGCCTGACTTTCCGCATGGGTTTTAATCAAATACGCCTTGATCATATTGGCCATACTGTCATTCTTGCGACCAATCGCTGGAATCGACGCCACGCCGGCTGGTTTGTTGACGACTAGATAATCATCATCCTCATAACAAATTGTCAGATCATGCGGGTACGGAACAACACTGTCTGCCGCTTGCTCGGGAGCGGTTTGAACCAGGATTCGGTCGCCTGTGCGAATCCCATACGCGGTATTGCGTTGCCGTTTATTGACAAAAATAAAACCGCCTTGATAGTGGAGCTTTTTGAGTTGGGCACGGGAAAAGCCCTGTTGTCTTAAAAAAGCCCCCAACTTAAGCGGTGGCCCTTCGTAATGCCATTCAAAACGCATTAATGTTTCGCTCCAATAAAAGCATCTTCGACCCGATCCCAAAAATGCATGTGCCGATAACGGGCAAAATGAATCCGCTCTTTGGCAATCTTATAACGAATCTGTTTGATCGTTGGCGGATTGATGACGAACTGATCGACTGTCATCACATAATCATCCCGACCAGTTGGCTCCAGCGTCACCCATTCATCAGGCGCCGTAATGATCGGTGAGCTGAGCGTTCGAAACACCCGATTATTAATCGACGCAATTTCGGTTACCTGAAGCGCGTCCAACCGCGGATGCATGACGGCACCGCCGTTTGATTTGCTGTAAGCTGTCGAACCGGTCGGTGTGGAAACACACAAGCCATCGCCTCGAAAGCTCTCGAAGAAATCGCCTTTAATATAAACTTCTGTCCGCATCGTACCGTTTAATCGCTTCAAAGTTGATTCATTAAGCGCCAAATAATGGGCACTCGTAGCATCCGCATACATGGCACGAACATCCAAAAGCGGATAGCTCACGCTTTGCCCGGAATCTTCTTTTAAGGCAATGACAAGATCTTCAATTTCAAAATCACGCCAGTCCGTGTAAAATCCCAGATGACCGGTATGCACGCCAATAAAGCGAATGGTATCCAGTTGGTCAGCGTACCGATGAAAGGCCGACAACAACGTGCCATCACCGCCGATTGTGATGACAACATCGGGGTGCCGTTCATCCAGTTCAAAATGGCCGTTTTTTAACAGTTTAATTAACTTTTGGGCTGCCGTGATGGAGGCAGGTATGCTATTATGAAAAACCGTTACGCGCATCTTATTCATCCTTTTTACTGTCAGGCTTTTTTTCGTCAGTCGCATCGGGATACGGTTGTTGTCCCTTGCCATAAACAAATAAATGTTGAGCTTCCTGAATTTCTTCGCGAATATCGGACATTTCCTTGTCAAGCATGAAGGAAGCTTCCGCCGCTCGCTTAAGCCGGGCTTTTAGCGTGTCCGGAAACTCGCCATTGTATTTGTAATTCAGGCTATGCTCGATCGTTGCCCAAAAATTCATCGACATGGTGCGAATCTGGACCTCGGCTAGAATCTTTTTTTCGCCGTGAATCAGCTGCACCGGATACTCAATCACAACATGGTAGCTGCGATAGCCGGAAGGTTTCACATTGGTCACGTAATCCCGTTCTTCGACGATCTTCATATCTGTCCGTTGACGAAGCAGATCGACCACCTGATAAATGTCTTCCACAAATTGGCACATAATTCGCAGACCAGCAATGTCTTGCATATCCTGTTCCAAAAGCTCATCGCTAATGAACCGGCGACTCTGCTTCTCAATAATCGAACTGACCGGTTTAACCCGTCCCGTCACGAATTCAATGGGCGTATGCTCATTGGCCTGTTGAAATTGTTTACGCATGCCACGAAATTTAATCTTTAATTCCCCGACCGCTTGTTCATACGGCATTAAGAAACTGTCCCAGTCTCTTTGCATTACTGGCCCTCCCATACTAAACTACTAATAATGTGGTATGTGTTTTGTCAGTCAACAAGTCCAAGTTCAATCGGTTGACTTGCCAACAGCTAACGACAGCACTCACGACCACCATTCTATCATATTTTTGGCATGTAACCGGTGCCGTTGCGTTTGGAGGCAACCCATGGCTATTTCCCGCGAACAGGAATTTAAAACTTGTTTAACCAAAACCGCATTCCTGGCGATTTTGAATCATTTTGAGTTTGACCCGGCTTTTTCCCAAATGAACACCTATTATGACACAGCTGACGGCGCTGTCAAAGCGGCACGTCTTGGCTTGCGGATTCGCCAGTTTGCCGACCACGCCGAGCAAACGCTAAAAGTTCCCAACAACAGTCAACATCGCGATCTTCAGGAAATTACCGATCCGCTCACATCGATGGAAGCGCAAAATTTAATTGAGCGGGGTGAGCTTAAGCCCGGCCAGGTCACCCAAGCATTGGCAGCCCGCCACATTGACCCGGCAAGCGTCCATCCGCAAACACAAGCCAAAACAACCAGACGACTCGCACATCTGCCGGCTGGCTTGTTAACACTCGATCAGACCTTTTATATCGACCAAACTTCCGATTTTGAATTGGAAATGGAGTATCAAAACCTAGATGAAGCCAAAAAATTCTACGATAACTTGCTACAGAATTTTCACATAAAAAAACAACCTGTCATCAATAAAGTACAACGTGCATATGAGCATGTGCATGATTCACAAGCTAAATAATTGTTACTTGCGCGATTTCTGATAAAGTAAGTGTAGAAATTTGTTGCCAGCACATTGGAGGCCAAGACCGTGTTAGAAATTTTTCTTTTTTTCAATCCGATTGGCAGTATCTGTCTGAGTACCGAGCAGAAGCTGCTACACCAACTGGATAAATTCCAACAAGAGGTAAAAGTTCATTTTGTTCCGGTTCTCAATCTGGACATTATTGAACAATTCATGCAGTACGAACAATTAAACGTTCACAGCCTTGCCAAACGAAATCAGTTGTTGCGTGCCGCTTATAACCTTGCATTGGATTATAAAGCGGCCCAGTACCAAGGCAATAAGAAGGCGCGCATGTTGCTGTTGCGTTTACAACAACACGCGCCGCTGGTTCAGTATCAATACGATGCCGCCTTCGTTGCCAAAATGCTGACGAAATGTCATTTAGATCATGAAATGTTCTATGAAGATCGGCAGCGTACTGAAGTCAAAATGGGGTTTGACTCCGACCAGCGTACCGCCAATCAAATGGGCATTACGCAGACCCCTTCTCTTGTCATTGTGGACACGGATCGCGCCGTTGATGACGGTCATGCTGTTTTAATCGAGCAAATCAGTGATGCCGATCTCATTCCGCAACTTTGTGACCTCATCAGAACAGATCCGGCGCGATTCTTCACTGAACAACCGGAAAATATGGGCGGTCATTTCCGATTCTTTTAAACGCCTCTAACGTCGTCACCCACCTTCACGATTAAGCGACCTGGCTTGATAACTTGCGGGTTTCTTAGCTGATCGGTTTCATCTGGCAGCAAACAGTTTAGCTGAATAGTTCTATGGTGTACTTGGGACCTTGCGATCATGCAAGGTCCTTTTTATATGAGCGTGAGCCAGCCCGGTTAGAAGCCGGAGTGTAAGTGTCCTTGGGCGTGATGGCCCGGGTTTGGCCATTGCGACCAAGGTCCTTACGTAGGCTCCTACGCCAGCGAACGCGTTATGGCGTGCGTTAAGTCAGGCTAATTTTAGCCATCGTGCACAAAGACTTTAACCATTTAAATGCTGAACCACTCATCCGCAATCTTTTCCTGATAAGCGCGTTATGTTAGCCAGCTTCCGGTCAATATCCGCAAACCATTGTGGCAATTGCCGCCAACGATAACGTGAACCATCAAAACCGATGAGGCCAGCATCTTTAATCAGCGCCAGCCAATGCGTATCAAGCGCCCTAGCAAGCGTCCCGGCTGGTAACAAAGGCGTCCAGACATCTGGTAACGCGCTTACCCAGAAACGCCGGCTTTGCGCTGCTGTGAAGCTCCGACCTTCAAATGTCAGTAGCCACTGAATCCGCAACCGTAATTCCGGCACGCCAAAATGCTGCAGCGGATGCGGTTGGTTATGAACCACCCAGGGGGCACCTTGCAAATTATGCCGCCTTTCATATGCCAATGCTTGGAGACTCATCCATGGATGAGCGCGCTTCTGCAAGCTTAAAGCGATTTGTCTAGCCTGTCGATAGCCATCAACTGATTCGGACTGCCATTGTTGGCTTGGCGAGTGGTCATGCGCATAGTGCGTCCAAAGCCGACCTGTTTCTTTTAGCTGTAACCGCGACAAAGTTCCGATCTGTACGTTTAAGTACCACAACGTTAACCGATCATTTTCTAGCGTCAAGAATTTGCGGGCTTGTCTTTTCCCTTGTGAATCGTGGTACCGACGTCCTAAGATCCAACTCACTTGCCAGCCACGGCGATGATACATCGTCGTCCGTTTCTTTAAGTCAGGAATACTCAACGGACTCGCCTGAAATTCCAACACTTTAGGTGGTTGTTGGTGAATCAGAATATCGGCACGCTGGCGGATCGCGGCATCATAGTATTCCAGTGTTGCCGATCGCTCATGCTGACGCAGCCAGGTTGCCAACCAGCTTTTCCCGGCCAGATGTTCGGCACTTTCCGGTTCGCCTTCACCAACTGGGCGGTGGCGATGAGCAAAGTGTGCCGGCAGTACGACCCCATTTTTGATGAACACCCGCTGTTGGCAAAGTGGGCAATGAAAACGACCGCCAGCCAATTGACGCGCCTGCTGATGACTGGTTAATGTGATGCGGCGATTGTTCTCGTCTAACGCTACAAACATCATTTTCACCTCGTCTACAGATTACGCCAACAATCAAAAATGCCTTGTCCCTCCGCTAATCATCGGTTGGACAAGGCATTTCGGTTACGAGCTATTGAATTAGACACTTTTTGCAAAGTTAAAATGGACACCCAAATTAATTTTTAAAACTGTGAATTGGCGCCGGGATCCGCCCGCCGCGGTTGATAAACTGAGTGGCATCACCGTTATTGACTGCCATGATCGGAGCCGTACCGAAAAGCCCGCCGAATTCTACCTGCTCACCCACGTGTTTGCCTGGCACGGGAATGACGCGGACGGCCGTGGTTTTATTATTGATCATGCCAATCGCTGCCTCATCGGCAATCATGCCGCTAATCGTGGTATCCGGTGTATCACCCGGAACTGCCACCATATCCAGTCCGACCGAGCAAACAGCCGTCATTGCTTCCAACTTTTCCAAACCGATCTGGCCGTTAGCTGCGGCCGTAATCATGTTTGCGTCCTCGGATACCGGAATAAAGGCGCCTGACAAACCGCCGACCCGTTCTGCTGCCATAATGCCGCCTTTTTTCACGGCATCATTAAGCAAAGCAAGCGCCGCCGTTGTTCCCGGTGTGCCAACATGGCTGAGGCCCATCGTCTCTAAAATCTGGGCCACCGAATCGCCTTTGGCCGGGGTTGGTGCGAGACTCAGGTCAACGATATTAAACGGTACTTTTAGCCGCTCAGCCGCCACTTTGCCCACAAACTGACCCATTCGTGACACTTTAAACGCGGTCTGTTTAATGGTTTCACACACGCCTTCAAAACTGGCGCGCGGTTCAGCGGCTAACGCTCGTTGCACGACCCCGGGACCGGAAACGCCGGTATTAATCGCTACATCACCTTCAGAAACACCCCAAAAGGCGCCGGCCATAAACGGATTATCTTCAACGGCATTACAGAAGATCACCAGTTTCATTGCATTCTGTGGCTTACGAGCGGCGACCTGTTTGACCACCGTACCCATTAGCTTCACGGCATCCATGTTCAAGCCACTGCGAGTGCTGCCAATATTGACCGAGGCACAAACCCGCTCGGTCGTTGCCAATACTTCAGGCAAACTTTTCATCAAGGCAATTTCCGCATCCGTGCTGCCATTTTGAACCAAAGCCGAATAGCCGCCGATTAAGTCAACACCCAGATCCTTCGCTGCCCGGTCCATTGCCTTGGCAACCGGACGAAAATCCAACGTTGGGTCAGCACCTGCCAATAGACTGACCGGTGTCACGCTGATACGTTTATTGACAATCGGAATGCCGTACTCATCACTAATGGCCTCTGCAACCGGAACAAGTTTGGCGGCTTTGCGCATGATTTTGGCATAAACGTGATCGGCTGTTGTCTGTAAATCGCCGGTCACACAATCCAGCAAGGAAATTCCCATCGTGATGGTGCGGATATCCAGGTTTTCCTCGCTGATCATTTCAATTGTTTCTTTAATCTGTTGCGTTTCCATGACTACTCCCTCATTGAGCTGATTGATGGTGATTAAAGCCGATGCATGGCATCAAAAATTTCTTGGCGGGAAACTTTAATCTCCACACCGATCTTGTCGCCTAAAGCCGTCAGATGCTGCTTAACGGACTTGAAGCTGGCATCATCCGGGATCTTGGCAAGCAGCATCATGGTAAAAGCTCCTCGCATGATGGTTTGCGATACATCCAAAATATTGACGTTCAGGTCGGCCAATGCCGTTGTCACTTGGGCAATGATCCCGACTTTATCAGTTCCAATAACGGTTACGATGACTTGCATGATTTGTCCTCTCTCTAAAAGCTTCATTTTGATTGGTGCTTAAAACGATGTCTCATTTTACCATAATCTGCTTCGAAACTTGGGGAGATCTTCAAGTACTTAGACCTTGGCATCGACAAATTATTTTTTCAATCAAACTATCTTAAGATTCAAGGCAGCACTGAACAAATGCCGTGATAAACTAAATCGTGGAGGCAGAAAATGAAAGTCGTTAAATATTTTGCGGCACTGCTCGGCATGGTGCTGTTCGCATTCGTGTTAAGTCAGGTACATCCCGATCACAACGCGCCTTTAATCAATGATACTCACGCCAACATTTGGGTGCTGAGCGATACCCACTTCATCGCGCCTAGCCTGCACGATGAGCGCACCGCTTACACTGAAATCAAGAAATCCGCTGCCGGTAAGGACATGGATTATCAACCGGTAGCCATTCATGCCTTGGTACAAAGCGCGCTTAAGGCGCGGCCAACAGCTTTGATCATCACCGGTGACGTGACATTTAATGGCGAAAAAGCCAGCGCGGAAAGCTTGATGCGGCGCCTGCAACCGCTTGTCGACAATGGCACCAAGGTTTTGATCATTCCGGGTAACCATGACATTTACGACGGCTGGGCACGTGCTTACAAAGGCAAGCAGCAACTGATGACAGAGCAAATCAGTCCCAGCGACTGGCGGCAGATTTTTCATACCAGTTATGCACAGGCGGCGGCTCAGGATTCGAACAGTCTGAGCTATCGCGTGAATCTGAACCACCAATACCAGCTACTGCTTCTCGACAGCAATATTTACACGATAGAGCCATCCAATCGCCCGCCTAACACAGGTGGCAAACTCTCGCCGCAAACATTGAGTTGGGTCCGTCAGCAGCTTGCCATTGGCGCTCATGCCCATCGCAAGTCAATCGTTTTTATGCACCACAACCTATACAACCATAATGAGGCTGTGAATGAGGGCTATGTTTTAGACAATAGTGATGCGTTAAAGAAGTTACTGACCAAATATCATGTTCCGCTACTGTTTTCTGGTCATATCCACGCCCAGGACATCAGTCGTGATCCGACTGGTCAGTGCCCAACGATTGAAGTCGTCAGCGGGGCTTTTTCAATCAGTCCGGCAAGTTATGGCATTGTTAGTTTCAGTCCGAATAAAATTACTTATCAGAAAAAAGCTACGGATCTAACGCCTTACCTGACGTCTGCGCAACGAAAAAATCCTGATTTATTGCATTATCAACGATACTTAAAACGTCTCTTCCTTCAAGATGGTGAAGGTTTGGCATATGGTGATTTGATGGACAACGGTGTGACCAATGAACACGATTTAGATGCAGCGGCCAGACTGATGGGGATCCTTAACTGGCGCTTTTTCACAGGTGATGACCACCCGAGCAAGGCTGAACTCAAGCGTCTTCATGCCGATCCAGGTTGGGCTGTCCTCGAACGCTCGCCGAAGTTGCGTCGCTATCTTAAAACCATTGTGCAGGACCACAATCTGAATGATCAACATCTTGTCATCAAGCATCCCTAATACTGTTCATCGGCAATGTTTTATTTTCTAAAAAGCAGGCCTTAGCGTCAACGCCAAAAGCGTTAATCTAAGTCCTGCTTTTATCAGTATTGATGAACGAATGGCTTCTGGAGACTAGGATCACAATTGCGGCTGGCTTAAATGCTCTGTTAACCGAGTGATCGCTTTAGCAACGAGTTTCGGATCAGTGGCGAGGTTCAAGCGAATATACGTCGCCGTTTTGGGCGAGAACCATGCACCGTAGTCAACTGCCAAACCGCAGATGCCCTCAACAAAGGCTTTGATGTGATCAGGGGCCACGTATGCACCAATATCAACATAGGCTAAATAAGTCCCTTGAAGATCAGCAACGGTCGCTTTGGGAGCCGCCTGCGCTAAGCCATCCAACAATTGCCGGTAGTTAAACCGAACCACCTGAAGGACCTGATCCAGCCACGCAGCGCCATGCCGATAAGCAGCCTCGCCGGCAACTTGGCCCATCAGGCTGGTATCAACTGGATGCAGCTGCTTGATAAAATCGTCATACTTGGCGCGCAGTTCTTCATCCGGAATGATGATATGGGAATTCAGCAACGCAGCAAGATTGAACGTTTTCGAAGGGGCATTCAACACCACGAGATTTTGGCGGGCTTTGCCTTCCGCCACCTGCAAGGCTGACGTAAATTTAGGGCCGCTGACTTCAAGGTCGCCATGGATTTCATCGGAAACCACCGTGATATCATGCTGACTGGTAATCGCAAACAGCCGGTTCAATTCGTCCCGGGTCCAAATCCGGCCGACCGGATTATGCGGGGAACACAAAATCATCGCTTTAATGTGGGTTGTTGCCAGCGTCTTTTCCAGTTGATCGAAATCCATTCGCCAGCCATCGGCAGTTAATTGCAGATCAACCGAAACCACGCGGCGTCCGAGGTCTTTGATCGCATTCATGAATGGATAATAAACCGGCTGCATGATTAAAACCGGATCGCCGGGGTCGGTCAGCCAGTTGACCATGGCATATAACGACTTCACCACGCCGACGCCAAACCGCATCCATTCCGGTTCGACTGTCACGCCATGGCGCTCTTTTTGCCAATTAATGAACGCATCATAATACGATTGTGGGCGGATAGAATAACCAAACGTCCCTTCTTGCACACGGGCGGTTAGTGCATCCAAAACCGCTTGCGGCGCCTTGAATTCTGTATCGGCAATCCACATTGGCAACAAATCATCCCGGCCAAATTCTTCTTTTAAGCCATCCCACTTGACGGCGTTACTATTTCGCCGATCAACCAAGTGCGCATCAACAAAGGCTGCAACGTCAGCTGGCAATTCTTCCATCAACGATCCCTGCTTTCTTGCTTTTGTTGTCATTGTACGCATCCTGTCAGGGTGTGTCCACCACGGTCAGACCGAATTCTTGCTATCGACTTACAGCTAATGCACTTAAGCAAGAACCTGTTTCAACGCCGGCTCAATCGCTTCAGGCGTTGTTTTCGGTGCAAAACGTTTTACAACTCGGCCATCGCGATCCACAAGAAACTTCGTGAAGTTCCATTTGATTGACTTTCCCAACTCACCAGGCGCTTCGGTTTTAAGATATTTGAAAAGTGGGGCCGTGTGCGCACCGTTAACTTTGATAAGCTGATGCATCGGGAAACTAACCCCATACTTCATTCGGCACGCCTCCGCCGCCGCATGACCGTCCGCCAACTCCTGTTTGAATTGATCAGAAGGGAAACCCAAGATGACTAATCCTTGATCTTTGTATTTTTTATACAGTTTTTCCAAACCGTCAAATTGTGGCGCAAACCCGCATTTAGTCGCCGTATTCACGATCAGCAACGGTTGCCCCTTATATTTGCTTAATGAGTACTCTGCGCCATCTTCCAAAGTTGCATCGAAATCATAAATTGACATAGTTGGTCCGCCTTTCTTAATCAAAGTTGATGCCTTATACTAACACTTTTGGCGAAACAAACGGTACCGAAAAAATTCTTAAAACTTTTGCTTGCGTGGCCTACGTGCTTCCGCTATAATCATTTATGTTGTTGCCGCGATGGCGGAACTGGCAGACGCGCAGTGTTCAGGTCGCTGTGGGATTTATTCCCGTGCAGGTTCGATTCCTGTTCGCGGCATTTCATAGGATATTTTAGACTTCTTTAGAAAATGAAATGCCTATATATCAACGTTTTAGCCCTCCTAGGTTATCTTAGGAGGGCTTTGTTTTTGTTTTCGGGGGGACAAGAAGGGGACAAAATAAGTCTCCTCGAGCAAAAGAAACGAATCATCGAGACTGTGTATGCTGGAACTAAACTGCTCAGCTCAAATACTATCAAAAATGCAAAAAAGCAAATGGCCACAAATGTGCTCGAACGCTTATCGCCAATACTGCATCTAAGATTCACGCCACCTTGTATCTTTATAAATCACTTATCTTTTTTGTGTATAGGTGTTGACCGTTTGCTGTAAGATATGGATGGGTGTGTCCATTGTTCGAGTTATCCGGATGCTTCACCACAAGTTGCGAAAAACCGTTGTTTGTATAAAATTCACGTAGATGAGGTTCGTCGTCAGCTTCAACGTATAAAACAAGTCCACCAACCACTTCATTTGCAATTTTTATGGTTTTATACGCCAAACTCAGCAATTCTGCCCCGGTAATAAGATGAGTGTCATGATACTGAAAGTTTAATCCAAGCTGCCCTAGTAATATCGAAGAAACGGCGTAATTCTCTTGCTCTGTCCTGTAGCCCATCGGCATCAGCTTGCGTTGCACAGACTTCGAAAGTCCACGCCAATTCTTCTTTGATATGGTCAGTGGTTTAGATGAAATAGAAAAATAACCAACAAGCACGCTTCTACCTTTGTATGAGCTGAACACAAGTGTTGTCCGTGCTAACGAGATTTTTTCAAACTCAATGCAACGCTCATGTAAGAAATTTTCTACGTCTTTATTGATTGAAGTAAAAGAGGAGAGGCTCTCACGAACCTGCTCCTCAGGATACTTTTTTATAATTCCATTTAGAGAAACGAGATCAAGGGCCAACTTTCGTCCTCTCATGTCCACTACCAAAAAAAGAATCAAATTTGGTAGTTTTACTTAAGTCAGTGCTTGAGTAGTGTCGAACCTTTTGTGTCAACTCAACATCAACACGCTTAGACTGTTGTAACGCATTAGCCAAAGCACTCGCGGTTTTCGAAGTGAATTTAAAATCCGTTTGAAAGCTCTTCGTAGCCATGACTAACACCCCCTTCAATCTCATACTAAGCAAGATGCTTACTCGATATCAGTATTACCGGAGATCACCCAAATGTCAATAAAAACACTCTTAACCTTAAAAGATGGAGGCGAACCAATGACACATAAAACGCACCGCGCATTTGGCTGCTATGGGATTGCAACCATTGATCAACGCTTGATCGTCATTCGTAAAAATGGCGGCCCTTACATCCACCGCTTTGACCTTCCCGGCGGCAGCTTAGACGGACCCGAGCCGCTCGAACATGATGTCCTGCGGGAGTTCAACGAAGAAACGGGGCTCACCACCACAATTGATCGTCAGTTGGGCGCTACCAGTTTTGTTTATCCTTGGCAGTATGAGCACTGGACCATTAATCAACATATCTGTGTTTTCTACACACTCACGATCACCGGTGGTCAATTAGCTAAAACCGTACCGCAATTCATCGGTCAGGATTCACTTGGCGCACAGGCCGTCCCACTGGAAAAATTAACTTGGGATAATGCTTCGCCACTGGTCATGTTTGCAAAAAGCTTTTTACAAACCGGTCAGGCGGATTTAACCACTAAAACATTTAGTGAATGGACTGTCTTGAAGGAGGGCTCTGATTCATGAAGCAATTAACGGAACAGTTAGCGCAGGCAATCGTGCGGCCGCGGCAACGCAATACTTACAAAGGTAGTTTTGGTAAAATTCTCATTGTCGGGGGCAACGCTCAATTCGGGGGTGCCGCAATCATGAGTGCCAGTGCGGCGGTTTATGCCGGCGCCGGATTAGTCAGTGTAGCGACCGATCCGGTCAACCGCAGCGCCTTGCACGCCCGCTTGCCTGAAGCCATGATTCTCGATGCTGCCTCATCTGCCCTAGAAACGGCTATTCGTCAAGCCACGGTAATTGTCGTCGGTCCGGGATTGGGAACCGATAACGCTGCCTTGGCGATTTTAAAGCGAGTCTTTGCGGCAGTTGAGCAGACGCAGGTTCTAATCATTGATGGTTCTGCCATTACCCTTGTGGCTTCACATCATCTTGACTACCCGAACGCGCAGCTCATTTGGACGCCGCACCAGGTCGAATGGCAGCGGTTGTCTGGCCTTGCACTCCCCGACCAAACTGTCACCGCCAGTCAACAGGCAGCCAGCCACATCCCTGGCATCGTTGTGGCCAAAAGTTCCCAGACGCATGTTTTTGTTGGCGATGACGTTTATGAAAATATGGCCGGTGGTCCGGCAATGGCCACAGGCGGCTCTGGCGACACGCTAACCGGCATCATTGCTGCGTTTGCCGGCCAGTTTCAACCGCTTAAACAGGCAGTGTTAGCAGCCGTATTCGTCCACTCACACGTCGCTGATATTGTCGCTATGAATAGCTACGTGGCATTACCCACGATGGTGATTCGGGAGCTGCCTGCCTATCTGAAACAATTGTCTGAATCTTAAAAAGGTTGTCGCCCAGTTCAGAGCATTTCCTTCATATAAGTAGGCAAGTCAGATTAAAAGCGGCGGCAAGAGCAGATTTTTCCACTCTTGCCGCCGCTTTTTATTAACGCCAGCTTATTTACGCTCCAAACCAATCTAGCCGTTATTGGGATATCTGTGCCAACTGTGCCCGTTCTTCATCCGTCAACGCGCGATAGTCGCCAGCTGCCATATTTTCCGGTAAACGCAGCGGTCCCATCGCTATGCGGGTCAAAGCCAGCACCTCATTATCGACCGCCAGCAGCATCCGCTTGATCTGATGATACTTACCTTCCGTGATCGTCATTTGGATCACTTTATTGTCAGTTGCCGGCACCACCGTTACTTCTGCCGGAGCTGTCGTAAAATCCTCTAAAACCACGCCTTGTTCTAATTGGCGCTTCATGTCATCAGTGAGCGCTTTTGCCAGTGTAGCCGTATAGGTTTTGGCAACGTGATGATTCGGCGCCAAGAGTCGATGCCCTAAATTGCCGTCGGTGGTCAGTAATAATAGTCCCGTCGTGTCTTTATCCAACCGGCCAACCGGGTATAAACCAGGCCGGTAATCATGCGGCCGAATCAAATCAAGAACAGTCGGTTGTACCGGATCCTCGGTTGCTGTAATGACCCCTGCCGGCTTATTCATCAAATAATCGACTTCAAGTGGCCCATCGGCTTGCGCATCGTTCACTTCCACTGCAACGCCCGGTAAAATATTGTAGCCCGGATCCGTTACGAGTTCCCCGGCAACCCGAACGCGTTTATCACGAATGAGCGCCTTGACTTCTTTTCGACTGCCAAATTGCAAATGACTTAAATACTTATCTAATCGCATAACATCACCGAATGTGTAAAATTTCGCGTAACCGACTGACTCGTTCGCCAATAATCATATCTGCCAAGCGCGTTTTTAAAATTAAATAACCATAAATCAGTACCCCGACACCAACCGCTACCAGCAAAACCAAAGCAGCGCCAAACTGACTTTGCGGGTTGATGATCATGCCGGAAAGGTTCACGATCAGGTAGCAAACGGCGCACATGATCAATGAAAACGCCAGAATACCGATACCGCGACGAATCGTTTGACGCACGTGAATATTGTACATCCGATTCGTCGAATACAGCATCAACAGGCTTGATACCGTCATGCCAAGCATCGTTGCGATAATCGGCCCATAGACATCGAAAAAGAAAATCATCGGCCACTGCGCGATGACTTTGACCGCCATCCCCACTAACATTTCCTGAATTGCCAGACGATTGTTGAACAGGCCCTGAAGAATCGCAGCTAACACCGTAAATAGGCCCAGTAAAATTGCTAAAATTGATGACCACTGTAATAGCCTGATGCCCAACCAATCCATATCACGATAAAACAAAACATATAAGGGACGCGCAACCGCCACCATCCCAAAGGCTGAAGGAATCATCACAATAAAGAACAGCTGTAAGGTGTTCGTGATTTGCCGCGCCAACCCCGCAACATCACCACGCGTTTTGGCACCGGCCAGCAAGGGCACAACGGTAATGGCCATGGCAACCGCCAAGCTAACAATAATCATAATCAACTTATTCGCATTACCGGCAAATAAGGCATAGAACCGATCCAGCTGATCCTCACTTACGCGATAAAAAGCCTTCATCATCGGGTTAAACGTATATTGATCGATGATGTAGTAAATGTTAATCGTCGAATCCATGATGATGAATGGAATTGCCTGACGCACCACATCCAACAAAATCTCGTTGACGCTGATGTTCAGAGCCTGTTTACTTTGCGCCTCTAACGCATCTAAGCGCGGCTTTTGCTGAACGAAATACACAACCAATAGACCGAGTCCAAAAACTGCGCCAATAAACGCCGCAAATGTTGAATGAACCACCGCATCTAAGTAATGATGATTGCCGGCAACCATAATCGCATACGTCATCACCAGCATGTACAAAATTCGGGCGACCTGTTCAACAAACTGGCTGATCGCGCTTGGTGCCATTTCATTGTACCCTTGGAAAAAGCCGCGAATCAGACTCAACGATGGGATTAGCAACAACGGCCACGCCAACGACCGGAAAACCGGGATCATCCGCGCATCCCCTGCCGCTAATAACGGTGCCAAAAGCCACATCGCACCGCAAGACAAAACACCCATAAGCAGCATGGCGATTGTTCCATGATAAAAGAGCCGCATGCCCGTTTTATACTCGCCCATCGCGTTGTACCGGGCAACTTGCTTGGAAACCGCCCCTGGAACACCCGCGGTTGAAATAATCAAAAACAGACTATAAATCTGATAGCCCTTGGTAAATAAGGCATTTGCCGTTAGAAAAGCTGCACCGAGCCAAATACGCCACGGAATGACATAGATGGCTCCTAAAATCCGCGAAAAAACACTGCCGGCAGTCATCCACGCCGAACCGCGGATCATTTTTTCCTTGTCTGAACGCGGCGGCTGATTACCGCTGCCCAGCAAATTTTCCATGATAAGCTCCTGTCGTGTTGCGTAATCCTTTATATTTTAGGCAATCCACGCCTCACTTGCAATCTTTCCCGGATTTCTTTGGTGAATCAAAAGAAAACTTTGATAATTGTCGATAACACAATTATTAATATGATACCACGTCAAAAGATGTTTAAAGACCGACTTGGCGTAATAGTCTGGGATAGTCTGGAATGACGGGCTTTGCTTGGGGGGGGTTAACTTGTGTTTATAGTTGTTAGGGGGCTGGTTGATGCTCGCCATAACGCGCTCGCCAGCGCAGAAGCCTTGCGTGTAAGGACCTTGGACGCAATGGCCTAAGCCCGGGCCATCACGCCCAAGGCCACTTACACTCCGGCTTCTAACCGCGCTGACTTGCGCTCAAAAAAATCAGTCCCATCGACCTTCTCAGTCTTTGGCACCGATTTTGTTTCGCTGGAACCTAACGTTGAATGGTTGTCGTAAGATCTTGACGTCACGGATCTTCAATAACTCGCAATATCATCTCATTACTTGGCCACGATGTTGATGATTTTTCTTGGAACCACGATGATCTTTTTAATATCCTTACCGGCCGTGAACTTCTGAACGTTTTCATTGGCCAGTGCAGCTTGCTTGATATCGTCGTCGGATTCGTCGACATTGGCAGTGATGGAGCCGCGGAGCTTGCCGTTGACTTGGACCATCATGTCGTACGTATCGGTCTTGAGCTTGCTTTCATCGTAAGTCGGCCATGGCGCGTATGTCAGGCTGTGATCGTGACCGAGCCGCGACCAGATTTCTTCCATCAAGTGCGGGGCAATCGGCGCGAGCATTTTGACAAAACCTTCGACATATTCAAGCGGCAAATCGTCGTCTTTTCGGGCCGAATTGATGAAGACCATCATTTGAGAAATCGCAGTGTTAAAATGCAAGGCTTCGTAGTCTTCGGTTACCTTTTTAACGGTTTCGTTGTAAACCTTGTCCAAACGGCCGTCATTGATGGTTGTGATGCGATCACGCAGTTTGCCTTCGTCATCGATAAAGGCACTCCAGACGCGATCCAGGAACTTGCGCGCACCGGCCAAGCCCTTTGTGGACCACGCGATGCCTGCATCCAGCGGGCCCATGAACATCTCATAGAGGCGCAGCGTGTCGGCACCATATTCGTCGACCACATCGTCAGGGTTGACGACATTGCCTTTGGATTTACTCATTTTTTCATGATTGTCGCCCAGAATCATGCCTTGGTTATACAGGCGCTGGAATGGCTCTTTATTCGGAATCGCGCCAATATCATAAAGAAACAGGTTCCAGAAGCGCGCGTACAAAAGATGCAGGACGGCGTGTTCAGCGCCGCCAATATAAAGATCAACCGGCATCCACTGCTTGAGCTTGTCGTAATCGGCAAGTGCTTCTTTATTGTGCGGATCGACAAAGCGCAGGAAATACCATGAAGAACCGGCCCATTGCGGCATCGTGTTGGTTTCCCGCTTGCCTTTGCGCCCGTTTTTGTCGACAACATTGACCCAATCTGTCAAATTGGCCAATGGACTTTCACCAGTCCCGCTTGGCTTGATATCGACTTCTTCAGGCAATACCAGTGGCAGTTCATCTTCCGGTACCAGTGTGGTTTCGCCGTCTTCCCAATGAATCACCGGAATCGGCTCGCCCCAATACCGCTGACGGGAAAAGACCCAATCGCGCAACTTATAATTAACTTTGGCGTGACCAATCTCCTTGTCTTCCAACCAGCTAATCATCCGATCAATGGCATCCTGCTCGTTTAAACCATCCAAAAATTCAGAATTGATGTGAACCCCATCGCCAGTGTAGGCCGCTTCGTCAATGTTGCCACCTTCGATAACGGGCTTGATTTCGATCCCAAACTTTTTGGCGAAGGCATAGTCACGATCATCATGCGCCGGTACCGCCATGATTGCCCCAGTACCATACGTCGCCAGGACATAATCCGAGATCCAAATTGGCAGTTTCTCGCCATTAACCGGATTGGTAGCATAGGCACCAGTCCAGACGCCGGTTTTTTCTTTATCCAGCGCAGTCCGATCCAGATCAGACTTATGCGCAGCTTCCTCCACATAGGCATCGACAACTGCCTGCTGTTCTGGTGTCGTAATCTTTTCAACCAATTCGTGTTCAGGCGCCATCACCACATAGGTCGCGCCAAAAAGCGTGTCCGGACGCGTTGTGAACACGTCGAATTTTTCCTGACTGTCGGTGACTGCAAAGGTAATCTGCGCACCGGTGGATTTGCCGATCCAGTTGCGTTGCATCTGTTTGATCGATTCCGGCCAGTCTAGGTCATCGAGATCAGCAAGCAGCTTATCCGCATACGCCGTAATCTTCAGCATCCACTGCCGCATTGGTTTGCGAATGACCGGAAAGCCGCCGCGTTCGGTTTTGCCATCGATAACTTCCTCATTGGCCACAACGGTTCCTAAGTCCGGACTCCAGTTAACCGGCACTTCGGCTTCATAGGCCAACCCATGTTTATACAACTGTTCAAAAATCCATTGCGTCCACTTGTAGTAATTTGGATCTGTCGTATTGATTTCGCGATTCCAATCGTATGAAAAGCCAAGACTATTAATTTGACGCTTGAACGTTTCAATGTTTTGCTTGGTGAAGGTACGCGGATTGTGTCCGGTATTCAAGGCATATTGCTCAGCCGGCAAACCGAATGCGTCCCAGCCCATTGGATGCAACACGTTGAATCCCTGCATCCGTTTCATTCGCGCAACAATATCGGTTGCCGTATACCCTTCCGGATGCCCAACATGCAGGCCTTGGCCTGACGGATATGGAAACATGTCCAATGCATAAAAATTCGGTTTTTTCGGATCAGTCGTGGTATTAAACTCGTTATGCTCTGCCCAATAACGTTGCCACTTCTTATCGATCTCATGATGATCGTATGCCATTTCTTTACCTCCTGATTTTTTGTGAGCGTGAACCGGCGCGCTTAGGAGCTGAAGTATAAGTGGCCTTGGGCGTGGACCAAGGTCCTTATACGCAAGCTCCTGCGCCGGTGAACGCGTTAATGTGAGCGTGAACCGGCGCGTTTAGGGGTCGGAGTGTAAGCGGCCTTGGGCGTGATGGCCCGAACTTAGGCCATTGCGACCAAGGTCCTTACACGCAGGCTCCTGCGCCGGTGAACGCGTTAATGTGAGCGTGAACCGGCGCGCTATAACGTGAACTAGTTCACTAATTTTTCAAACAAAAAACCGCCCTATCTTCATTAGGACGGCTCAGCCGCGGTACCACCTAAGTTCTGTTTGCACAGCGCTCGAAGGAGATAACGGTCCGACCGGCTGCGATTACTGGCTTCACCGCAGCAACTTCAAAGGCCAGTTCAGTCTTAGCATCGTCAGGCTCGCACCACCGCCTGCTCTCTGATCCCCGCATCGACTTACTACTCCTTTGTTCGTTTGATGATTGCGTCAATCATAGCAAAAACCTTAGATGTGTTCAATGGTCATTATGCTATTCTATTTATATTAGGCATTTTCTTAGCGCATTCGTTACAGTCGATTGTGCTTATTTTGGGAGGTTTGTTTTGGCACAACGTCGTTCACTACCACTTTATCTATCAGGATCTGCATTAATCATTTTCATCACCTTACTAGTCGGCATTGTTAACAACGCAAACTGGATTCATACGGTCGATCAGCGCGTTATCGCCTTTGTGACCCAATTTCACGCAGCAACGCTTAAACCGCTGCTTCTCGTCATTACCGAATTAGGAAACCCCAGCATTTTAATTGTTTTAACCATGGTCTTGGCGGCAGGGCTTTTAATTTGCCGTTATCGGAGTGCAGCCGTGTTTACAGCCAGCGTTGGCGCCATCATGGGGGTGCTCAATGTCAGCATCAAATATCTGATCCAACGGCCGCGGTCGTTCATCGCCGATCCGCAAATTCGCGCCTTAGTCAAAGCCAGCGGATTCAGTTTCCCCAGCGGGCATTCCAGTGGCACCATGATGTTTTATGGCACGATTATTCTTTTGGCATGGACATTGCTCAAACATCCGACTGGCAAATGGCTGATCACGATCCTGGCAGTCTTGATGATCGGCTTGACCGGCTATTCACGCATCTTTGTCCGTGTCCACTATCCGACCGATGTCTTTGCCGGCTTTTCGTTGGGATTCGCCTTGTTAATGCTGAGTTGGTGGTTTTTCAATCCCTACTTATCTCGCCAGCATCAACGTAAGCAAAAAGCAGATCGCTGAGAGAAAACTCGCCATCTGCTTTTTTAATGCCTTGAGTTGACTATTGTGCGTGCATCACTGCACCACATACATTGTCATTAACTATTTATGTGCCTGCACATCCTGCACGTCTTGCTGGATCAGCTCTTGTTGCACGGCTTTTTGAGCCTGCTTCATTAGCGTGGTCTGATCCGTCGCCAACTTCGGATCGGCTTTGACCAATTCTGCTGCTTTGGCTTTCACCTTTGTCGCCAAGGCGGCTTTTTGCTGCGCAGTTGGGTGCTGCAACGCTTTTAACTTGGTGCTCAGCTGCTTGGCCTGCGTCGTGGTCAAAACGAACCAGCTTTTGGGAATGGCGAGCTGGTTATGCTGAGAGACGAACTGGTCGGCACCTTCATGATTGAATAGTGCACCATAAAAGCCATTTTGATATTCCCACCGTGTCGTCTTACTGGTTAACGAAGCGGACGTATCAGACGTTCTGGAAACTTTATTATGCACGGCTAGGTCGGCTTTGGTA
The DNA here is from genome assembly GCF_029726355.1 of Lacticaseibacillus huelsenbergensis. Classification (NCBI taxonomy): domain Bacteria; kingdom Bacillati; phylum Bacillota; class Bacilli; order Lactobacillales; family Lactobacillaceae; genus Lacticaseibacillus; species Lacticaseibacillus huelsenbergensis. The sequence goes on along the minus strand of NZ_CP120687.1, from coordinate 2,104,393 downwards.
TGCACGGCCTTTTTCTTAGGATCCGTTTTGTAAATATAAACGGCGTGTTTGCCGGCAGTCCCCACGGTTTGCTTCAAAAGCATCGGCATTTGCGCATTAGGCGATGCAGTATAAATAGTCTGCTCGTCGGTCGTTGTTCGCTTAACCATCCCAAAATGGGCATTATCATTCAGCGTGATAAGCAACAAACTGCCCACGACGCCGATACCAAACACAATGATCAATGCGGTGCGTTTAAGCGAACGGTGCATCATGATGAAACTAAGATAAAGGCCAACGACCATCAACCCTAAAAACCAAAGAATCATGCCTTCACCTTCTTTTCATCTTTAATCGTCACTTCTTGCGACATGGCGTGACTATTCAGGAAGAATGTCAGAATCCAGCCGACAAGACTAAACCCGACTGCCAGTAAAAAGGCCGCGTGATAACCGTTGAGTGTAGCATTGAAAAAGTCTTGCTTATACTGCAGCGGATTACTTTTTACCAGGCTGGCTGCCGGTTTAGTGAGATTGGTGACGTTTGACAGGACTGAGATCAAAACCGCCGTCGTCATCGAAGTCGCAACCTGTCGTACTGTGTTGTTCACCGCCGTGCCATGGCGAATCATGTCAGGCGTCAACGCATTCATCCCATTGGTCGTCAATGGCATCATGACCATTGAAATCCCAAACATCCGTACCGCATAAATCACTGTAATGAAGATTGACGGGGTGTTTGTCGTCAAGAAGAAATATGGCAGTGTCGCAATCGTGAGGAGAAAAAGCCCCAATTGCGCCAACCGTTTGGCACCGATACGGTTGAACACTTGGCCAGTGACCGGGCTCATGACCGCAATCAAAAGTGCCCCCGGCAGCAGTGTCAAGCCAGATTCTAGCGCACTTTTACCGTGAATAATCTGTAAATATAGTGGGAGAATCATTTCAACACCGACCATCGCCATGTTGGCAATCGTCCCCAAAACAGTTGACAGCGCAAAGATTTTACTCTTAAACACCCGCAGCTCGACAAAGGGCTCTTTTAAATGCAGCTGCCGATAGCCAAAAATCACGATGAAAATCAGCCCCACGGCAATTGAACCAAGCACCATCGGATCACCCCAGCCATCGTTCCCGACTTCGGAGAATCCGTATAGCAAGGCACCAAAGCCAATGGACGATTCAATCAGTGACGGCACGTCCAATTTGGGATTCGACAGCGGCAAAACGTTTTTGAAGAAGAACAACGCCGCGATGATGACCAAACCGGCAATCGGGAGAATCATCCCGAACAAGACCCGCCAGCCGAAATTATCAATGATATATCCGGAAAGGGTCGGTCCAATCGCTGGCGCAACCCCGATCGCGATGCCGGCCATCCCCATGGCGGCGCCACGTCGGTTTGGCGGAAAAATCGACATCATAATATTTTGTAATAATGGCATCGTGATCCCAACACCGACAGCCTGAATCAACCGGCCGGCCAATAAAATCGCAAAACTATTGGCAACAAAAGCGACCAGTGTGCCAACAAAGAAAGTTCCCATGGCACTCATATATAACCATTTGGAAGGCACCTTCGCGCTCAAGTATGCCGAAACCGGGATCATAATCCCATTGACCAACATAAAGCCAGTCGACAACCACTGCACCGTTGCGGTCGAAATGTCGAAGGCTTTCATCAACGTCGGAAACGCAGTGGAAAGGATCGTCTGGTTCAGTACTGTAATAAACGTCCCGACAATGAGCGTGATGACCATCATAGGGACGTTAACCTGCTTCCCGTTGATATCTTTAACGTCCATAACTTCGCCTGATTTCTTTATAATGTTTTGTGTTTTCTATATCACACAATGTAATATTGACAAGATAAAATATTACAATTAAACTGATTAGTTGTCAAGGCAAAGGAGGCAGACCAGACCATGGGACTCTTCAATGAACGATTACGCTCACTCGATATTTCGCTAGGTATCGGCGAAACCAGCCGGGTTACCGGGGCCACCCCGACCCAAATCCGCTATTGGGAAAAAAAGCATCTGATCCACTCACTGCGACACGAAGCAAATGGCAACAAGCGTTATTCGCTTTCTAATATCGCGTTGATCGTCATGATCAAATCCATGCTGGATGAAGGCTACACCTTAGCCAAGGCCAGTGAAGAAATCGAAAAGTCACACCAAAAAGCCGATAAGCTACACGTCCTCATGAGCACCCGTTTGCAAGGCATTCAGTATGACGACGATCAAACTTTTTTAAATTTCGGCCCGCTGGAAAATGACCCTGGTTTTGATGTCGTTGCCGTGGTTCAGGAAAATACTGCTAAGCTGTATAAAAAAGCCATCCAACCACCTATGCCACCGCATCAAGGCTCGCTTCCCGAAAATAAAGATGCTACAGGTAGGTCAACTTTATAAGTCCGCGATGGCAAAACTAGCATCAGCAACCATTTTCAGGCAAAAACGATCCTCGAGAGCAACGCAAAATTTGCTTGCTATCGAGGATCGTTTTTTTGCCCTGTCATAAAGCGCAGGATGGCTTTTACCATCTCACAAGCTAAAAGACCCTTTTACCAACAATTCAAGCTTCCTCGTCAGTTTCCTGAGTTGCTTCTTTTGACAGAACCTTTTTTGCTTCGAAGTGGTTCGCAATAAGAGCCAGCGCAACGATCACTATGGAGAAGAAATAGATGTTGTGGAGTCCTTCATAGAGAATCTGACGAAGTGTCGGCAAAACAGCCGCTGGTAAATTCCGAGCCGTGTGCGGATTGATGAGTTCATTAAGCATGTTGCTATTTAAGCGGCCATCAGCGGCAACACCTTGTGTCAGCCGCAAGTTGAGAACAATGCCATAAATCGAGACCATCAGCGTTTGCCCCAACGTCCGCGATAACGTGTTAAAGCTCGTTGCGACCCCTACCTGATCAGGCGCAACAATGGCCTGAGCCGTCACAGTCGTAATCGTAATCACCAAGCCAAAACCAAAGCCAAGACCGCCAGCCACCAGCAAGAAGACAAAATAAGGCGTTGACTGCGGTACAAGCGCCAAAATGAGACTACCGCCAAGCAACCAAAGCATGGCACCGGTCAGGATCGGCTTAGGCTGGAGGCGACCGAGCAACTTACCAGCAACGAAGGAACCGACGACCCACATCAACGAACTCGGGGTAACGGCAAATCCACCGAGCGAGGCGTCCATCCCGAGAATACCCTGAATCCACATCGGCATATAGACTTCAAAACCAATCACGAATCCTGAAATCAGCGCTGCAATCAAATTGTGAACGACAAACGTCCGGTTCTCGAATAACTTAAGATCGATGATCGGATCAATCGCATGCTTTTCCGCTTGCCAGAATTGCCAAAAGCCAAAAGCTGCCACAATGGCCATGCCGGCAATTTGCCAAAGTGCGTTTGGTTCTGCAAGGGCTTGAAATCCGTACATCAACGCCAGCAACGCAATCAGTAACCAGGCGGTCCCGCGAACATCCAGCGGCTGCCGCACCTGCCGTCGATCTTCTTGCAAAAAGAACCAAACAATGCCGAACGTCAGCAAGCCCAGTGGCACATTGATGAAGAAAATCCAATGCCAACTCAACTGGTCGACAATAAACCCGCCAAGCAGCGGGGCAATCACCGAGGCAATCCCCCACATTGACCCGTTAAAGCCCAGCATTTTGGCCCGCTTTTCAAATGGATAAATATCCGCAATGATCGTGAACGTCACCGGCATAATGGCCCCGGCCCCAATGCCCTGGATCGCCCGGAAGATGATCAACATGATCATTGACTGCGATAAGCCGGATAATAACGAGCCAATGACAAAAATAGTCAGACCAATTAAGAAGACCGGTTTACGGCCGATTTTGTCACTTAATTTGCCATAAATCGGCGTCGCCATGGCGTTGGTCAACAGGAAAATCGAAAAGACCCAGTTCATGAGATGCACACCATGCAGGCTGCCGATAATCGTTGGCATTGCGGTCGAGACGATCGTGCCTTCAATGGCGGTCATAAAAGTGCCGATGAAGATGGCCGTGGTGACAAGTGCAACATTTGTTTTTCTTTGCTTCATAACTACCTCTCTAAAGTGGTGATGCGATGTTGATGGTCGAGCAGCAGCGGTGAAGTGTGGGAGACGTTTGCTAGCGTGGAAGTCTGTAGGTTAAAGAATCGGCCCCTTACTTTCGCTCTTCATAACGCGTTCGCAGTCGCAGAAATCTACGTGTAAGGACCTCAAGCCTAAATGGCCAAAGCCCAGCCCCGCACTTTCGCTCTCCATAACGCGTTCGCCAGCCCAGAAACCTGCGTGTAAGGACCTTGGTCGCAATGGTCAAAGACCGACCATCACGCCCAAGGCCACTTACACTCCGGTTTCTAACCGGGCTGGCTCACGCTCACACAAAAAGACGACCCAACCGGTTTTTTCCGGCTATGGCCGCCTCTTTTCTCGCTAATCTCGGTACTTGAGAAGTGCTTGCACCTTGTCGAGGTGTTCCCAAGGAAGATCAACATCTGTACGTCCAAAATGACCATAAGCCGCCGTTTGTTCGTAAATCGGCCGCTTGAGGTCTAGCATTTTAATAATTCCGGCGGGCCGTAAGTCAAAGTTCTCACGGATCGCCTGTTCAATCAGTTGTTCGGAAATGGCGTTGGTGCCAAAGGTATTGACGGATACCGATACGGGCTTGGCAACGCCGATCGCGTAAGCCAGTTGGACTTCAACGCGCTTGGCTAAACCAGCTGCTACAATGTTCTTAGCAATATAGCGAGCGGCATAACTGGCGGAGCGATCAACCTTAGTCGCATCTTTACCGGAAAAGGCACCGCCGCCATGTCGGGCAAAGCCGCCATAGGTATCGACAATAATCTTGCGCCCGGTCAAACCGGAGTCGGCTTGGGGACCACCTAAGACAAACCGGCCAGTCGGATTGACATAGATTTTCGTATCATCATCCATCATGTCAGCCGGAATGATTTTGCGAATAATTTTGGCTTCCACATCACGCCGAATTTCTTCAAGGGTGACGTCAGGGTCATGTTGAACGGACACGACCACCGAATCAACGCGAATCGGTTGTTCGTTGTCATCATATTCGACCGTGACTTGCGCCTTCGCATCCGGGCGTAAATAACTGATTTCACCATTATGGCGCAACTTATCGGTCCGCCGCATTAACGCATGGGCTAACGAAATTGGCAAAGGCATATAAGTATCGGTTTCATCAATCGCAAACCCAAACATCATCCCTTGATCACCGGCACCGATCTTGTCTAAAGGATCGGTATCCGATTCACGGGCTTCAAGGCTTTCATCCACACCTTGAGCAATGTCAGGGCTTTGCTCGTCCAGTGCCACTAAAACACCGACACTGTCAGGATCAAAACCGGATTCTTTCGTATACCCGATTTTCTTGATTGTGCCGCGGACAACGGATTGAATGTCGACATAGGCATTCGTCGAAATCTCGCCAACAACCAAAACTAAGCCAGTCGTCACGGTTGTTTCACACGCAACCCGGGAATCGGGATCTTTTTCTAGCATCGCATCTAGGATAGCATCGCTAATCTGGTCAGCAATTTTATCCGGATGCCCTTCTGAAACAGATTCAGAAGTAAATAAATGGCGTTCTTGCATCGTTTGTTTCCCCCTCATGATTTTCGGTTACAAGGCATGTTCGCTAACGGATAACGAACCCCATCGGGAATGTTTTGCAACTATAGTAGCATAACATAATTTTTGTAAAATTTCCGAAAATCTTTGTCTATGCCACTAGGGTTTTGTAAAATGAAATTGTTACGGAAAGGACATTCATATTGAAAAAGTTCAATCAAAATGCCTATGCAGCAGCTTTTATTGGCCAGGTACTTGCTTACCCATTCTTAATTGCCACCGGATTGCAAATCAGTTGGAACTTCCAGCTGATCGCACTTTTACTTATGACACTCTGTCTCGCCGGCACGGGGCTTGTGAAACGTTACGACCTGATGCTGCTGTTAGCTGCCATCATGGGCATTCTCGGTGCCATCAATCAATGGCTATTGCTGCCGCTAATTGTGGTGCAACTCGTGATCACGTTACTTTTACGAACTCAGAAAATGCCCTCCCAATGGATGAATACCGTGATCTTCGGCCAAGCACTTTTAGCGCAGGTCATCATCATATATGCCTGCCTACACTTCTTCAATCGGACGATGTTATTGGATTTAGCGCTTCTTTATTTACCTGCGCTCATTGGATTGTGGGCCGTCCACCTGCCAAAATGGGCTGACTTAATCCTGCTACTGGTCGTCGGGGCTATCGGTTATTTCCAACAGCGCATGAACCTAATTGCGATTGCTGGTATGTTGGTTGTAGCGCTCGCCATCAGCAGTCGTCGATCCTTTAAGTTACCGGCTTACAGCTATCAATTCAGTCCTCTTGTATTGGCGTTACTGCTTTACTTAACGCGGTTGCATGGGTAGTAGCACTTCGGTTGTCCATCTCTAAATATGTCAACTTATTCAAGCCCGCGACGGTGGTTGTTGCGGGCTTTTGTGTCGAAATTCAGCCTAAATTTACGCTTTCCCCAGTTAAAATACTGGGCATCAATTTGTTTTTCTATAGTACGCTCCCAGTCGCAGAAAAAGCGTCAGCTCCTTTTTCGGGAGGCTGACGCTTAACTTAATTGAATGCTGCAGGCATTTTTTAGATTAACAACTGATATTGATTCAGCAAATCCTTGTTGGCATTAGCCCATAGCTTTTGATTAGTTCAAGCCGTATGCCAGCGTCCATGTCAGACTTGCTTCATAGATACCGTTTTGAACAACTGCGGTCTTAGGTAGCACCAGCTTGATATTTTTCTTGTCCCAAGCAAAGACGTTCGCGCCTTCACCTTGTTCAGGTGCGGCATAGGCAACTTGATGACTTGTATCGTTTGTGCCCAGATTCAACGTTGTGGTCTTGGCAATGTCAGCCACCGGTGTCAGCGGGCCTACAGGGGTGAAGCCGTCATCCTGCACTTCGTTGGTCAAGGCATAGACGCTGCCGGTTTGGCCATAAGCCGTGTTGGTGAAGGTCAAAGTTGCATCATCAATGGTTTTACCGGTGTCCCCACCGTTATCGTTTTTCAGTGTCAACGGAGAATCAGCTTTGACATTAAGCGTCCAGGAACCGGCCTTGCTGTCAGTTTTACCACTTGCATCCAGCTTATTTTCTGCATCGGTCCGCGTGGTTTGCTTGTCAACAACGGTGGTCCAAACTTTTCCTTTAACGGCAGACAGAGCCTTATCATCGGTGTTTAAAATCGCGGTGAGGTTTGTGTCGCCACTCTTGTAGTTAGGATACCGGTTGTTCGTTGCATTTCCGGCGTTGATCCCGTCGGCAGTGAAGACCGGATATTCAGAAACAAATGATTCGTGATTCCCGAAGTCAAGAATCTTTGGCACCATCTGTAGTCGCAGATAACCCGTGTTCCCAGATGGTGCCGTTTGCCCAAAGGAAATCCCTGCAGTTGTTTTACCTTCCTGCGGTAACGCCTGGCCACCGTTAACATTCGCGTTACCGTCAACCGTTGCTGCTTGAACCGCAGCCGGTGTTGCAATCGCCAGTCCCGAAAGAAGCAGCGCCCCAGTAGCAAGTGCACTGGTCATTTTTGTCACTTTAAACATGAAAACCCTCCTTAGTTATTCAATCCCATCATCGTTGCGAACGCCTTAGTGAATGCGTGATGATGAGATAAAATCATCCAAAACCTGTGTCCCCCAGCTAAATCAGCTAAAATAGATTAACTGTTTTCCACGTATTGAAATCGTTGTAAGTCTTAATCGTTAAACTCAGACAAATCACAAAAGCAATCAATAAGATGATCGTCAAGCCGATTAAGAACCATTTGACACGACGATACGAAAAACGCGTGATCAATGCCTGCACCTGCATCACCTCCTTTGTTGCATGTTACGATCAGATCTCAGCCGATTTTTTGGCTTTACGGTGTTGACGCCAGCGGAAAAGGACAAAACCGATGATGCCCAACACCACGATGACGATCGCAACCTTCAGCAAATTCCATTTTTGTTGCGCCAGGCGAAATGCGATGCGCGAGCCGGCGATTAGTTTGCCATCACCGGTAATGCGCACATACTGGGTGATGGTCTTTAAATGGCGTCCCTGTTTAATTTCCGCAACCAGTCGATATTGACCGGATACAGGTTTTTGCCCTTGAATATCGTGCGTCATCACAAACTGAGTCTGAGGCGCGATCCGTGACAACGGCTGCTGCATTTTAAGCGAGAAAAAGCGACTGGAGGCATTGGTCAGTTGCACGGATGCCGTTGCATCTTTTAAAAAATGGCGCTCTGGATTCAGAAACTGGTAGCGCAACTGAAATCCGGATGACCTTTTGACTAAACTCGTCTGCTTTAGGCGCAGCGCCTTTAGACTTTGGGAATCACGTCCTTGATGCAAAACCAGCCCGATGGTGTACGCAATGCGCTGACGAACGTTGGCCGTGTCGGTAGGTGTCAGTGCGATTAGATGAATAGCAGACAGGTAAGTGCCTTTTGGCCGGGCCTTACTCGCTTTTAGGACAACCGGTACATCCTTTGTCTCACCCGGTGCAAGTGTGATCTGCGCTGGCGTTTTGACTAGGTCACTGCCAGCAATGGTTAAATACTGCCGATTCACTTGTTTGGGTTTGACATACTGCACAACCCCGTTAGTTCCGGTTTGGGCGTCGAGAATCGATACCCCGACAGTTAAAGCTTTTGCACTGGCGTTATAGGCTTGTACGGTAATCGTCCGATCTTCGATTTTCGGCAATTGAAGCTCATAGTATCCTGCCGCTTTTTTAACCTGATTATCGTTGGGAATAACAGGCGCCACCATAAGCGTCTGTTGAGGGGTATTGACAGCTGCAACCGCTGTTTTTATCTGATAACCGCTAAATAACAAACACGCAAGTAACATCGCAATGAATGCCAATTGCTGGCAGCGTAATCGCCTTTTCATGACTTTGGCCTCAGTTTAAGCACCCATAACAGCGCCCCTGAACTCGCTAGCAACAGCACGCCGCTGCCGATGGTGGCATAGAGCCAGTGGTTAACCGGCTTTTTTATTGCCCGTTCATTAACGGTTTTGGCCTGCGAAGTCGTCACCTTCATGGTTTTCTTAAATGTCCAATTCACTGGAAAACGATTGTAAGTACTCAGGCCCTTTATCGTTGCTTTAATGTGATAAGTCCCCGGCTTCATCTCGTCGTAACTCCAAGAGACAGGGAAAACCATTTTTGAATTTGGCGCAATCATGACGTTGCTGGCCTGGTAAGTGCGAACCTCGCCTTGATCGGCACCGATACTAACGTTGACTTTTGCCTGTGAGATCGCCATCGGTTCAACATTGCGCAGGGTCACCCCTAACGCCGGATGCTTTTGAAACAAGATCGGTTTGGTTTCGTCGTATTTAACATCCGGGAAGACCTCATAGTTCTGTCCCCGCAAAACGACACCGACTGAATAAGCATAGTTCGAACCGATCGCCGTGCTGCCTGATTTGCCTTTATCCACCCGCTCAATGAAATGCCAATCACCGTAAATCATCCCGTCATAATTGGTCTTAGGCATGGTAATCGTGGCAGTGATAACCTTCATCTGCTTAGGCGCCAGTTTAATCGTGGCACTGCCGCGGTCTAACGTTGCCACCGTTGTAAATGGATGTTTCAAGCTCGGATCCAAATCACTGGTCTTAGGCGTAAATTCAATCCCGCCACCATCTTGCGTATAGGCATTGCGCAAGTCGCTGGCCACCGTAATATTTTTATCTGAAAAATTCTGAACCCGCATTTGAATGGTATGGGTGGAATCTTTTGGATAAACCAAGTCAAAATAATTTAACTGGGTATTGGTTTGGGCATCGGGCAAAACCGGTTGCACTTCAAAATCAGTCTTTTCACTTTCGTTTTCTGCAAACACGCGTTGTGGTACGGTTCCAAAAAACACAAGCCCCAAAATAAGCAGCATGCCGTACCACGACTTTTTCCATTTCAAACCTCATTCCCCCTCGCTTGCCGCTTTAACCAAATGCGGCAGGTTGGCCAACTCGACCCTCACGGCAACATCGACAGATTCCAGGTCAACGTTGTTTTGTAGTGTGCCTGGTAACGCTTGGTGCTTGCTGGTACATGCAGACCGACACTTGTTGGGGCACTGTCAGCGTCCCCGAAATTCAATCGCCACGTGCTTGCCCCGCTATTGTCATACTGGGTGCCGGTTGCTTCGGCTTGTTCAGCATCGTCCTTGAGATAATGACCTCGCTTATCAATTGCAGCCAAGACAGTGGATTTTGTAGCTGTTGGATCCAAAGCAAAGTCATCAGGTGCTTTATAAATCAAATTGTCTTGTTGCGCCCAGGCCGGTCCGGAAACCATCGTGTGTTGCAGCCGCGGATTCAGAAAATGCAATGTGGCATTATCTAATGTATGCGACACGTGCAAATCAGGATTTTGGCTGTCAGGTTTTACCTCCGAAGTGAATTGTCCATTTTGCTGAACACTAAGTTGCCATTGGGAAACCCCGTAATAATCTTCAATCGTGACCCCAAACGGCAATTTCTGTTTGGTTTTTGCCTGATTCTCGCCAATGTAATAGGTCCGATCAACACTGTTGGTGTCAAAATCACCAAAATCCAACGACGGGTCAACCGTCAATTTCAGCATCGGTTTCTCATACCGATAAGTGATCACAGTTTCTTCCTTATTGAAAACCGGATCGACAACTGCAGCTTGATCAAACGTTGCCTGGGTAAGGTCGGAGCTGCTGGCCTGATCAATGACGGTCCAGTCCTTAATCGCTTTAGGCCGAATTGCGCTAGCATCAACGTCTGAAACTTTCTGCCCGATTTTGCCCGTGACTGTCACTTCAGGTGCGATCACTTCCGGCTTAGCCATATCGCTAGCCCGATTCACATAGCTGAAAGTAACTTTACCGGTTGTGGCCGGTAAATGAATCGTGGTCTGATTTGAGGTGATTTGATCACTCCCGGAACCGCCAACCGACGCTTGATTAAGAATCGTTTCAGCAGTATCTTGGCGGGCAATTTTGGCAGTAAACCGAATCTTAAAACTGTCGCCGTCTTTAATGGTGTAAGGGAATGGAATCGTATGATTGGTTTTAAAATTTTCTTCAGCCGCAGTGTATGGTTTAAACGCGCCGCCTGTGTCAGCGTTGGCCATCTGTAAGGAGCCATTTTGGTAAGTGTGGTTGGCGTCAAGTTGGTCTTTAATGCTACCAGTGGTGCCGCCAAGCAAATTGGTGTAAGTCAGCTCATAAGTGACCAGATCACCGTCTTTTGCGTTAGTTGATGTTTTAAAATCCGTTTCCCCAGCCGTATCGTTACGAACCGCCTTTTTCAAGACATAACTCAACGGGGGTCGGCGGGCTTCATATTGATAGGTCACGGTATACGGGACAGTGGCTGAAAACGTTCCGGCATCCTTTTGATCTGGCGTATTCGCCGTATATTTACCTGTGTACTGATACCAGTCGTCGCCTTTGTGAATCCACTCCGGCCGCCGCTTAGCCGCATCCCACTGATTTCCCGGATCGCCGGGAATCGTGAGCGGATCTTGGATTGCATTGCCTGCCGTGTCTACAAAGTTAACAGTCACCGGCTGGGCATTTTGCGGCATCTTAAGCAACGCCACTGCTTGGAAAGTCGGATGCGTACCGCTGGAACCGGTATAACCGAAAAGCACCTTGTCTGATTTGAAGTAATCCAATACGTTGTTAATTCTAAAAATGCTTCCCTCTGCCGGATTACCATCCATATAGTATTGAAGATCGCCACCCAGAATTCGCACCCCATCTTTGTAAGTTACCGATGGGGTCCATTTAACTGTAAACGGGCGAAACTTACCATTCGAAAGTTTCGTCGCATCCGTTAAGGGAACATATTGAAGATGCCCAACGTCTCTAGATGTTTTGGTGGTCAATGGGGTCTCACCCGGTCGAACGACCCCTAAATGGCCGGTCATTTTGGTATTGGGATAATCATAATCATACATATCATCAAATTGAGCCGTATCGCCGCTCCAGTAACTATCCATTTCAATAGACAGTGCATTTTGAATATAGTGGCTGATCAACTCCTGCTTCGGCGGACCGCTTCTGGACCACGGATACGCGCCTAAGCCCCCGCCCGGCGCACCATAAGCGGCAATACCTTCAGGATCATTTTGCAAAGTAAACGTCATCCCGTCTGCATCATAACCAGGCCGCGAACCAAAGTAATGAGCAGTCTCGTAGGTAAAGGCGCTGTTAAGATCAATCCGCTGTTTCTCCACATACCACCAATTTGCCAATTTTGATAATTCGCTGACCCAGTCACAATCAATGCTTGCGGATAAGTTGTACTAAAAGACGAACGGTTCTGGTTATATTCCGGCTTTGCCGTGCTCTTGAAAAAGTAATCCGGCGCCTTTAATGCAGAATCTGGAATACCCGAATCAGGTGGAATATCATCATCCGCCGCTACGGCCTTTTGAATCGGAAACAATAACATAAAAAGCATCGCAACGAAAATCCCAGCAATCGTCAGTACACGTTTCACCCACTTCACCCCCAACTTTTCAACAATTCCTAAAAGCGTTTTCTTTTATCGAATCTTACCGTACGATAACTATAACAAGACAGTTAAACATCGACAACATAATATTATGTATATTTCATAACTTATAAGTTAATATAATACCCGTTTTTATATTCTGGTTTCCCAAATAAACTATTAAGGCCATAAACTTTTATGAAAACACCGTGTTTTTAATTTTTATGTGAATATTGCAAGCTCCAAATTGCTTTTTTATTGTTTCTGACTCGTTATGTTCATTTTTTGAGTTTTAGACAAATAGTAACAGTCACCGTACTCGCCTAAATTTCAGTTATTCATAATTACTGACTGTCAGTTAAGCTTCTTGTGAGTAGTTGATTGCTAAATAAGTAATTTTATAAAACTGATCCGTTTGACGCCTTTATATGGAGGTTAGCGATACATTGTGCGAAAGCAATCAATCAAGCAGATGTCATCATGTTATAATTTATTTAATAGAAATTGACTGGAGGTGTTCCCGTGCAAAGTCAAAGTCGTGAAGGCAACCGCGTTTCACGTCGGTTCTTTGTTATCTTGTTTGTTTTTTCGTTGTTGGTTTCGTCTTTGGCATTCACGTCAAGCAAAGCTGCAACCACGAGTGCTGACAAAAGTATTCCGATGATTGGATTGAATAGCAACGATGCGACGATTACCGATATGAATGGCCATGATGTCACCAGTGAGCCTAAACTTTCCAAAGACTTCATCTACACCCTTAATTACCATTGGCGCGTGCCCGACCAAATTGTCATTGCGGCTGGCGATATGGCAAAAGTTAACTTACCGGCCACGGTCGTCATTCAAACCGATCTTAGTTTTCCAGTGAAAGATCCCAAAACAGGCGCCGTTATCGGCAAATTTTCCGCTAAAGCAGGCAGCCAAACAGCTCTTTTGACGTTCACCGACTTCTTCAGTCATTCCACTGTAGGGCGAACTGGTACTTTAACCTTTACTGCCCAAGGTACATATGATGACCATGAGCATCATCAAGTCGGCTGGTATATTGCTAAATCAGGATGGGCAGTCCTGCCACCCGCTAATGCTTCAGCAGCTGAAAAAGCTCAGTATGTCGATAGCCTTGGCCGACCTAAGATTCTGCAGTGGGAAATTACCGTCAATCCCCAAATGGTCCAAGTTAACCACCTAGTTCTCAATGACACCCTTGGCAGTGGTCAAACTTTTGACGCCACTCGAAAAATCCAAGTTGAAACTGGCAGCTATTCCCAAGGAGCGTTCCACCAAAGCGGCACCATAAATCCGAATTATCAAATCACCGGCAACCAAATTAAAATTGAACTAGGTAATATCGATCAAACCATTAAGATTGATTTATGGACAAATCCAAACCCAACCAGTTTTGCCCAAACGACAACGTGGACAAATCAAGTATCTGCTGAAGGCCAGAATCAAGGCAGCGGTTTGCCAACAAACGCAAAAGGCAAAATCGTGTGGACAGATAATGGCAGCGGTAACGGTAAAGTTGGCCAAGTCACACTAACCAAACGTGATCAAGACCAACCCAAAAAGGTGTTAACAGGCGCGGTTTTTGCACTTTACCGTGCCAATCACACCTTGGTTCACGCAAACCTAACAACCGACACCCAGGGCCAGCTAACGGTTCGTCAATTATTGGCTGGCAGCTATTACTTTGTTGAGACAAAAGCACCTAATGGCTACGAACGCAACCAAACGCCGTTACCCTTTACAATTAATATCCAACACCCGCAAGTCACCATTCAAGCAAACGACCAAGCTTCCGTGACCCCGCCACCAGTTAAACCCTCGACTTCATCCATGCCTTCTGCGTCTGCAAGCAAGCCTTCTGAATCAGGTTCAAGGCTCCCATCCACCTCATCAAAACCTTCCACACCGGTAAGTGATCCCTCTACCTCAACACCTAAGCGCCCGTCAACATCGTCAGAGCCTTCTACATCAGTAAGTGATTCCTCTGCTTCAAGACCCAAAGGCCCATCCACTTCGTCAGAACCTTCCACATCAGTAAGCAATCCTTCTGTTTCAAGACCCAAGGATCCGTCCGCGTCGTCAGAACCTTCCACATCGGTGAGTGATTCTTCTAATTCAAGTTCCAAGCTGCCATCTACCTCGTCAGAGTCCCCCACATCTGTAAGCAGTTCTTCTACCTCAAGACCCAAGTACCCGTCAACATGGTCAGAGCCTTCTACATCCATAAGTGATTCTTCTAATTCAAGTGCCGAGCTGCTATCCAAATCTAACAACCAGCCCGGAGGCACGAATCATTCTCAAAATCAGCGTCGTCTGCCGGACACTGGCGAACGCCTGAAAATCGCTGCCGCCATGTTAGGTAGCTTTCTAACATTAATTGGCGTTGTCCTGTTCGTTAAAGTTCGCAAGTAGATTGAACTAAGCGGAAAATTGCCATGATGCCATAATGAGGCTGTTATCATTGATCTTGGACTAAAGTAACGTTTAAAACGTAGCCACTTTACACAAAATTGATATAATAATCAGTAAACTAGCTGTTGCAAATACCTGAAGGATCTCGATTTGTGCACAGCTTGTGCACCGAAAGTTTAAAACAATCAAAATAGGGCAAAAAAAAAACCCGAAATGCTATCGAATCAGCATTTCGGGTTCTTTTGGAAAGTATGTAGAGACAACAAAACGGAGAGTAAGGGATTCGAACCCTTGATACAGGTAAAACCCGTATACATGGTTTCCAACCATGCTCCTTCAGCCTCTCGGACAACTCTCCATAAAAAACTCCGGTTGTCAGGCTCGAACTGACGACAACCTGATTAACAGTCAGGTGCTCTACCAACTGAGCTAAACCGGAATAAACAGCGTGGCAGCTTCCTACCCTCGCAGGCAGTTTCCCACCAACTACTCTCGGCGTGAAGAAGCTTAACTTCTGTGTTCGGCATGGGAACAGGTGTATCCTTCTTGCTATCGCCACCACACTTATGAGAACTTTGCGCTCTCAAAACTGGCTATCATTGTTGCTGGTTTGCTTTGCTGAGAATCGGCGTATTTCATCGAAACGCGTTCACCGGCGCAACCGCGCCGCTTCACGCTCTTACTTGGTTAAGTCCTCGACCGATTAGTACTGGTCCGCTCCATGCATCGCTGCACTTCCACTTCCAGCCTATCTACCTGATCATCTCTCAGGGGTCTTACTTCCATATAGGAATGGGAAATCTCATCTCGAGGGGGGCTTCACACTTAGATGCTTTCAGCGTTTATCCCTTCCGTTCATAGCTACCCAGCGATGCGCCTGGCGGCACAACTGGTACACCAGCGGAACGTCCATCCCGGTCCTCTCGTACTAAGGACAGCTCCTCTCAAATTTCCTGCGCCCGCGACGGATAGGGACCGAACTGTCTCACGACGTTCTGAACCCAGCTCGCGTACCGCTTTAATGGGCGAACAGCCCAACCCTTGGGACCGACTACAGCCCCAGGATGCGATGAGCCGACATCGAGGTGCCAAACCTCCCCGTCGATGTGGACTCTTGGGGGAGATAAGCCTGTTATCCCCAGGGTAGCTTTTATCCGTTGAGCGATGGCCCTTCCATGCGGAACCACCGGATCACTAAGCCCGACTTTCGTCCCTGCTCGACTTGTCAGTCTCGCAGTCAAGCTCCCTTCTACCTTTACACTCTGCGAATGATTTCCAACCATTCTGAGGGAACCTTTGGGCGCCTCCGTTACATTTTAGGAGGCGACCGCCCCAGTCAAACTGCCTACCTGACACTGTCTCCCGCCACGATTAGTGGCGCGGGTTAGAGTGTTCATACAGCTAGGGTAGTATCCCACCAACGCCTCCATCGAAACTAGCGTTCCGATCTCTACGGCTCCTACCTATCCTGTACAAGCGGTACCAACACTCAATATCAAGCTACAGTAAAGCTCCATGGGGTCTTTCCGTCCTGTCGCGGGTAACCCGCATCTTCACGGGTACTATAATTTCACCGAGTCTCTCGTTGAGACAGTGCCCAAATCATTACGCCTTTCGTGCGGGTCGGAACTTACCCGACAAGGAATTTCGCTACCTTAGGACCGTTATAGTTACGGCCGCCGTTTACTGGGGCTTCAATTCTGGGCTTCGCTTGCGCTAACTCATCCTCTTAACCTTCCAGCACCGGGCAGGCGTCAGCCCCTATACATCATCTTTCGATTTAGCAGAGACCTGTGTTTTTGATAAACAGTTGTTTGGGCCTATTCACTGCGGCTGACCTTGCGGTCAGCACCCCTTCTTCCGAAGTTACGGGGTCATTTTGCCGAGTTCCTTAACGAGAGTTCGCTCGCTCACCTGAGGATACTCTCCTCGACTACCTGTGTCGGTTTGCGGTACGGGTAGTTTATTTCTCACTAGAAGCTTTTCTTGGCAGTGTGACATCAGGAACTTCGCTACTTTAATTTCGCTCCCCATCACCGCTTGTCCTTATGGTCGCAAGCATTTCACTCGCCACCAGACTTGCGGCTTGGACGCACTTTTCCAGCCGTGCGCTTTCCTTAGCCTCCTGCGTCCCTCCATCGCTTAAACAAAATAAACTAGTGCAGGAATCTCAACCTGCTTGTCATCGACTACGCCTTGCGGCCTCGCCTTAGATCCCGACTAACCCTGGGAGGACGAGCCTTCCCCAGGAAACCTTAGTCATACGGTGGATCAGATTCTCACTGATCTTTCGCTACTCATGCCGGCATTCTCACTTCTAAGCGCTCCAGCCGTCCTCACGATCGACCTTCAACGCCCTTAGAACGCTCTCCTACCGCGCACCCTGACGGGTGCACCCACAGTTTCGGTATTATGCTTAGCCCCGGTATATTTTCGGCGCAGTGCCACTCGACTAGTGAGCTATTACGCACTCTTTAAATGGTGGCTGCTTCTGAGCCAACATCCTAGTTGTCTGTGCAACGCCACATCCTTTTCCACTTAGCATAAATTTAGGGACCTTAACTGGTGATCTGGGCTGTTCCCCTTTCGACAATGGACCTTATCGCTCACTGTCTGACTCCCGGAGTAAGATCGATGGTATTCGGAGTTTATCTGAATTCAGTAACCTTTGATGGGCCCCTAGTTCAAACAGTGCTCTACCTCCATGATCCATCCTCCGAGGCTAACCCTAAAGCTATTTCGGAGAGAACCAGCTATCTCCAAGTTCGTTTGGAATTTCACCGCTACCCACAACTCATCCCAGCATTTTTCAACATACATGGGTTCGGTCCTCCAGTGTGTTTCACCACACCTTCAACCTGGTCATGGGTAGGTCACTTGGTTTCGGGTCTACATCTGCCTACTCATTCGCCCTGTTCAGACTCGCTTTCGCTCCGGCTCCGACTTTTCATCTTAACCTCGCAGGCAAACGTAACTCGCCGGTTCATTCTACAAAAGGCACGCCATTACCCCTTAACGGGCTTTGACTAATTGTAGGCACACGGTTTCAGGAACTATTTCACTCCCCTTCCGGGGTGCTTTTCACCTTTCCCTCACGGTACTGGTTCACTATCGGTCACTAGGGAGTATTTAGCCTTGGGAGATGGTCCTCCCGGATTCCGACGGAATTTCACGTGTTCCGCCGTACTCAGGATCCTGGACGGAGGGTCCGCCGTTTCGCTTACAGGGCTTTCACCTTCTATGGCGCAGCTTTCCAGCTGACTTCGACTACGTCGAACTTTGGTAACTCCAATGTCCAGTCCTACAACCCCGAGAAGCAAGCTTCTCGGTTTGGGCTCTTCCCACTTCGCTCGCCGCTACTATGGGAATCGAGTTTTCTTTCTCTTCCTGCGGGTACTGAGATGTTTCAGTTCCCCGCGTCTGCCGCCAACAAGCTATGAATTCACTTGCAGGCAATACACTGATGTGTACTGGGTTCCCCCATTCGGAAATCTCCGGATCAAAGCTTACTTATAGCTCCCCGAAGCATATCGGTATTAGTTCCGTCCTTCATCGGCTCCTAGTGCCAAGGCATCCACCGTGCGCCCTTTGTAACTTAACCTGTACTGACTTGCGTCAGCGGTTATGCGATGCAAATTTCTATATTAGAAACTCATACAAATACGCTGTGTTCTCGGCAATTTAAAACATTTACAACAATGATATCCAGTTTTCAAAGAACAAAGTCGCACCCGCTAGGGTGCTTGAGGGTCGTCCCCTCAAAACTAAACAAAGTTTCGTGTGTGCAGGTTTCCGTCAGACTTAACGTCTGTTTCCTTAGAAAGGAGGTGATCCAGCCGCAGGTTCTCCTACGGCTACCTTGTTACGACTTCACCCTAATCATTTGTCCCACCTTAGACGGCTCGCTCCCTAAAAGGGTTACGCCACCGGCTTCGGGTGTTACAAACTCTCATGGTGTGACGGGCGGTGTGTACAAGGCCCGGGAACGTATTCACCGCGGCGTGCTGATCCGCGATTACTAGCGATTCCGACTTCGTGTAGGCGAGTTGCAGCCTACAGTCCGAACTGAGAATGGCTTTAAGAGATTAGCTTGACCTCGCGGTCTCGCAACTCGTTGTACCATCCATTGTAGCACGTGTGTAGCCCAGGTCATAAGGGGCATGATGATTTGACGTCATCCCCACCTTCCTCCGGTTTGTCACCGGCAGTCTTACTAGAGTGCCCAACTGAATGCTGGCAACTAGTCATAAGGGTTGCGCTCGTTGCGGGACTTAACCCAACATCTCACGACACGAGCTGACGACAACCATGCACCACCTGTCATTTTGCCCCCGAAGGGGAAACCTGATCTCTCAGGTGATCAAAAGATGTCAAGACCTGGTAAGGTTCTTCGCGTTGCTTCGAATTAAACCACATGCTCCACCGCTTGTGCGGGCCCCCGTCAATTCCTTTGAGTTTCAACCTTGCGGTCGTACTCCCCAGGCGGAATGCTTAATGCGTTAGCTGCGGCACTGAAGGGCGGAAACCCTCCAACACCTAGCATTCATCGTTTACGGCATGGACTACCAGGGTATCTAATCCTGTTCGCTACCCATGCTTTCGAGCCTCAGCGTCAGTTACAGACCAGACAGCCGCCTTCGCCACTGGTGTTCTTCCATATATCTACGCATTTCACCGCTACACATGGAGTTCCACTGTCCTCTTCTGCACTCAAGTTTCCCAGTTTCCGATGCGCTTCCTCGGTTAAGCCGAGGGCTTTCACATCAGACTTAAAAAACCGCCTGCGCTCGCTTTACGCCCAATAAATCCGGATAACGCTTGCCACCTACGTATTACCGCGGCTGCTGGCACGTAGTTAGCCGTGGCTTTCTGGTTGGATACCGTCACGCCGACAACAGTTACTCTGCCGACCATTCTTCTCCAACAACAGAGTTTTACGACCCGAAAGCCTTCTTCACTCACGCGGCGTTGCTCCATCAGACTTGCGTCCATTGTGGAAGATTCCCTACTGCTGCCTCCCGTAGGAGTTTGGGCCGTGTCTCAGTCCCAATGTGGCCGATCAACCTCTCAGTTCGGCTACGTATCATCGCCTTGGTGAGCCGTTACCTCACCAACTAGCTAATACGCCGCGGGTCCATCCAAAAGCGATAGCTTGCGCCATCTTTCAGCCAAGAACCATGCGGTTCTTGGATTTATGCGGTATTAGCATCTGTTTCCAAATGTTATCCCCCGCTTAAGGGCAGGTTACCCACGTGTTACTCACCCGTCCGCCACTCGTTTTAAGTTGAATCACGATGCAAGCACCGTTCATCGACCAAAACTCGTTCGACTTGCATGTATTAGGCACGCCGCCAGCGTTCATCCTGAGCCAGGATCAAACTCTCATATAAATATGAGCTGTTCGAATAGCTCGATTTGTTGTTCTAGCGAATTGACTTCGCAAATGTTACTTTTTGCCTCGATACCGGAGTATCAAGGACCCTGCACATTTAAACGAAACTTTGTTCAGTTTTCAAAGGACGATCTTGTCAAAAGACAACTTTGATAGATTATCATGCCAACAAACGAGTGTCAACACTTTTTATTAATCAGCTTCACAACAAGATTATGAAGCGCCTTCTATCACTTTCTAAAAAGAAAGTTCGGTTTTTGACAGCAATAATATAATACCAGTAACCTCGTCGGCGCGCAAGCATTTTTCTCAAAATATCTGCATGATTCATGGTCGTAAAATGCTTGTCACAAAGGAAAAGTATCCACTCACTCACAACTTTTCTTGCAAAATCAAAAAGTGCGGCAATCAGGTTAGGCCTGAAAACCGCATAAACTGAAATAACTTAACTTTTTCGATGCAAATTATTGTTCACTTTGTATGCTGCTTTGCTGGCTTCATACCCAATTTAACCTGGCAATCAGGACAAATACCGTAGACTTCAAGGTGATGGCCGCTCACCTTAAATCCAGTTTCTTTGGCAGCAACGGCTTCAACGTCTGTCACTCCTGGGTAGGTAAAGTCAAAAATCTTACCACAATTTGTACAGATCGCATGGTAGTGCGGTTCAATTGGAAAATCAAAATGTGTTGCCGCATCATTGGAAGACATTTCTTCAACTAGATTAAGGTCCACCAACAGACGCAAATTGTTATACACCGTGGCAACACTCATATGCGGAAATTGCGGTGAAAGCTTTGCATAAATCATCTCGGCTGTCGGATGTGCAGTGCTGTCGATCATGTATGAAATGATCGCTTCACGCTGTGGTGTGACCCGAATCTGCTTTGCTTTGAGCAAGTTAATTGTCTTGTTATAAACTGCCTGATTCATCGCCAACCTCCTAATTTATAAACATTATCATCTAGTAAACTTGTACGCCTTTTTCTAATGTAGCACAACCTTTACTTACAAAAGTTTAGAATTTCTCAGTACTAGATACTTAAGACTCACGCATGAATTTGTGTACACCAAAACGGACTATCCCTCAGCGACAACCCTGATACATCTAATTTGGCCAAGTGCTTTGATCATATTGTCACCTTTACACATTACAAAGCGCCCCTATGAAGACAGGCTGTCAATTGAAAAAAGCAGCGCCTCAGTGGGCACTGCTAAACCATAATCATCGTGACTACTTTGAGTCATCGCTGCTATCGTCATCACTACTGCTTTTAAGTTCGGGCGCATCGGTTTTGTATTCATCCACCGTAGACTTACCCTTATTTTGTGCCTTCAGACTCGTACCGTCTTTTTGGGCAGCTTTGAGCTTCTTCTTCGTATCGGTTAACTTATACGAAAAGTCACTGCGATCGACTTTTTTAAAGCCGCTTGGCGTATAGAATCGGAGAAGGTCGCCGTTAATCACGCGATCTGACAAGGAAAGTTCAGTCGTCACGCGGTTGGTAGCCGCATCAACTGTCTTTTTCTGACTGGCTGATAGTTTGCTGATCTTCTTGCCAGTGCTGGTGTTAAAGTACTGACTTCCCACCTTGGTAAAGTCAGGCGTCACAAAATCCCCGTTTCTGAATGCAACTGTTTGTGGATGGTTTGGTGAGAGCAAATCAGAACCAAATTGAACAGTGTTGTTATCCTTGACACCAAGTAAATTCAAAATGGTCGGCAACGCATCGATTTCCCCACCGTACGTGTGATTAATGCCGCCTTTGAGTCCTGGCATATGGATCATAAACGGCACTCGTTGATACATGGCGTTGTTATAGTCATTAAAGCCGGAGATGTTGGTTAACTTAGCCATCGCCTTTTTATGGTTGTTGGAAATCCCATAGTGGTCGCCGTATAACACAATCATTGACTTATCATACAATCCGGTTTCTTTTAACCAATTGAAAAATTCACCCATGGCTTCGTCAAGATAGCGCGCTGTCTGCACATACCCGTCTACCGTGTCATCGCCTGTATCGGTTTTACTGATCGTTTGGTTGGCCTTATCTAGAGTATACGGATAATGGTTGGTAACCGTGATCATTTTGGCATAAAACGGCTGAGGTAGCTGTTCAATGTATTGAGCCGAATCTTTAAGGAAGATCTTGTCTTTCAGACCATAGCCCACGTCATAATTCTTACCGCTTGAGAAGTAATTCTTCGAGAAGAAGTAATCATACCCCCAAGACTTATACGTATTATCGCGATTCCAAAAGCTTGGTACATCCCCGTGGAATGAAGCGGTCGTGTAGCCATGCTGATCCAAAATAGCCGGAGCTGCCTGGAACGTGTTGGTCGTGCCATCTGTCACCATAGCTGCGCCTTCAGGTAAGCCAAATAATGAGTTCTCCATCATCATTTCGGCATCCGCGGTTTTACCTTGGCCAACTTGATTAAAGAAGTTATCAAACGATAAAGTATCAGATTCGTGATACAGCTTATTCAAGTTTGGCGTGACTTCTTGGCCATCCCATTTGAAGTCGATCATGAACTGCTGCAAGCTCTCCAGATGGATGATAAAAACATTTTTGCCTTTTGCCACACCTGTGTATTCCGCATTGGGGGCAACACGATTTTTGTTTAAGTAGTTCAACACTGACTTAACATCGCTGGAATCGGCATTAGCTTTGGTGGCACTGTTTTTTGCTGTCTTAACGCCGTCAACAACTGTGTAGGCGTTTAAACCGAGATACTTGACGATATAGTTGTTATCAAATGTCCGGGTCAGCAAACCGGAACGATCGCTGTAGGCCATCGCCAAGTTGGCGCCAAACATCAATACCGCCAGCAACGAAACACCGAGAGCAAACCGTTTTTTGATCGGGCGAATATCCATGCGAATCACTTTAAACGCCAGCAACAAAATCAAAACCACAACGTCAACAAAAACCAGGAAATCCGTTGGTTGAACAATCCCCATGATCCCTTTGTTTAAGTTATTGGAAACTGCTCCCGATCCTTTGATCAACGCAAACGTCAAGAAGTCTGAGAATTCCCGATAATAAAGCACATTGGCAAAAAGCCAAACAGACGTCAATGAATCAATCACCAGCATCGTGACATACGATTTTCGTCCGGACATATATAAAGCAATGCCAAAAAGAAAAAGCGTTGTCGGGATGGGATTAATCGCCAAAATCAGATGTTGAAAGCTGCCGGTGACTCCCAAGTTAAATTTGGCTTGATATGCCCAGTACGTCTTTGCCCAGAATAAGACAATGGCAAGGGCCAAAAAGCCGAGTCTTGTATTGAAAAAACCTCGAAGTTTAGTGCCGATCTGGTTCATTTGGAGCCTCCAAGTCATTGTTTAATGTCAAAAGTATAGCACATTCGCTAGGATAACCGCTTGTTTCTCAAAAGACAAATGTTCACCGTTGATTAAAGCTTAATTATGGGCAATCTTAAAGAAGCCTTAAAATGGGACGTCCGGATATGCTGCAGAACAGGTGTTGTATTATTTACGGCGCGTGTGCATGCAAAACTTTGCTTTCTGTAACGCGTTTGCTGGCGCAGAAGTCTGCATTGTAAGGGTCTTGGCGCAATGGCCGATGATTTCTTACTGGGGATTGTTCTATTAGAGGCAAAAAGCTAATTGATTTTCGCTTTCTATAACGCGTTCGCAGTCGCAGAAATCTACGTGTAAGGACCTCAAGCCTAAATGGCAAAACCCAGCCATTTAGGCTTGAGGCCACTTACACTCCGATTTCTAAGCGCTCCTGCTCACGCTCACATAAAAAAGAGGCCAACCCTTTCAAGTCCGCCTCGTTCAGCACTCAGACTTATGCCTGGTCGCTGTCGTTAGTATCGTTAGTGTCCTCGTCTTCATCAAAATCCATCAGATCATAGATTTCCATGGCCGCAAGATCGATGTTGTCAAACTGGAAAGTCTGGTGCGTTCCTAGTTCTTCGAGTTCATAAGTTTCGGTCTTGGGATCGTATGTCACGAGGCCCTTTTCATCACCATTTTTTTCGAAGCGGCGTGACTGTGTCTCGCCGTCGCCTGTCTGCATGGCTTCGAGGCGTTTGATGATGGCCACGAGCTGTGATTGTTTCATAAAATGGCCTCCTAATTTTCCTATTTCAAGAAATAGCTTAGCATAAACCGCCGCCTCTGTGGGAGAAATATCACTTCAAATTGCAGTTTTATCCGCTTTGATAACGTTGCGCGACGACGGGTAAATGGACTATGCTATTTGCAACCTACATATAAGGAGCGCGCGTATGATATTGCAACCACTAAATGAACAATTACCGGCGATTGAGGTCAGTGAAATCCGGCAATTTGACGAAAGCGTCAGTAAAATTCCCGGCATTTTGAAATTGACCTTGGGTGAGCCTGATTTTAACACACCAGAACACGTTAAACAGGCGGGTATCAAAGCCATTCAGGAAAACTATTCCCATTACACCGGCATGGTTGGTGACCCTGAATTACGGGCAGCGGCCCAGCATTTCTTCAAAACTAAGTATGGAACGGATTATGATGCCGCGGATGAAATCCTGGTGACCGTGGGCGCGACTGAAGCCTTAGCAACAGCGATTACCACGATTAGCGATCCTGGTGATGCGATCCTGGTGCCTTCCCCCATCTACCCCGGCTACATCCCGCTTTTAACCTTGAATCATGTAACGCCGATTTATATCGACACCAGCAAAACCGATTTTGTATTGACACCGGAACTCATCGAGGCCACCATTGCTGCCAACCCTGATGCCAAAATTAAGGGTATCATCCTGAATTACCCTAGCAATCCCACGGGCGTGACCTACCACGCCGCCGAAGTTAAGGCCATCGCCTCGATTGCCGAAGCACACGACCTTTATATTATTTGTGACGAAATTTATTCTGAGTTAACTTATGACGCTACCCATATTTCAATGGGGCGTTACGCTTACGATCGGACATTCGTCGTCAACGGCTTATCTAAATCCCACGCCATGACCGGCTGGCGCATCGGTTTCCTGATGGGTCCGCGTCACTTAATCGCTGAAGCCAAAAAGGTGCACCAGTATCTCGTTACTGCTGCAACTACCATTGCGCAACGTGCCGGCATCGAAGCCTTAACGAATGGTGCCGACGATGCCCAGGTCATGAAGGCAGCCTATATCAAACGGCGCGATTTTGTTTATGCTGCCCTTATTCAAATGGGCTTTGAAGTGGCCCGCCCTGATGGTGCTTTTTACCTTTTTGCCAAAATTCCCGAACGGCTTCATATGCATTCGCGTGAATTTACCCAAGCGCTAGCCAATGAACAGAAGCTGGCCCTGATTTCAGGAACTGCATTCGGCCCTGGTGGTGAAGGCTACATCCGGATCAGTTATGCCGCCTCAATGGACGACCTTAAAGAAGCGGTCAAACGGCTGCGCGCTTTCATCGCCAGTCGCACTGCCTGATTGCTGCCAAAAATGTACTGACTGAGCACAGCACCTAAAAAAGTGACGTTAGAGGCAATCTTGATTCATGTCTCTAACGTCACTTTTGATTTGTCTGAGTCGCTGGGCGCAAACCGCAGCGCAACACCTGATGTTCAGGAAACCTTATCCGACTTTTTGGGTGGTAAGGCCATCGCAATGATGCCGCAAATCATGCCGAGATAATAAGTTAAAAAACGCCACAATAACATCCCTAACACCAACTTGGACGGCGAGGCAACATACGTCGCAAACAGCGTCTTAAAGCTGTATTCCGCACCGCCAGCACCGCCAGGAATCGGGAACAGGCTGACGATCATAACGATCATGACGTGCAGAACAATCACCTCAACAATGCTGACGTGATTAACCCCGAGTGCCAGAAGAACAAAATACGGCACCGCATAATAAAGCAACAGCTGCACCAGCGTCAGTAAACAAGCCTTGATCACGCGTACTTTTTCCCGCTTTAAATGCAGACTTTCCGCATAAAACGTATCGATTTTATGATCAAGATCGGTCTGCATCGCCAGTTTTCTTTCCGGCTTCACAAACCAGCCAACCGGCACCATGATGAGTCTGACCAGCCGCTTGGTAAATTTGTAATAGTACATCACCATCAACAAACCGACAATCACGATGACATGAATGACAAAGCCGAACACAATAAATAAAGCCAGCGCGCCGAAATGTCTGGAAACCTGATCAAAACCGATGACCAACGTTAAGATGAAATTGATCAGGACCATAAATTGATACACGACAAACTTCATCAAGAGCACCGAACTCGCACGACCGGCCTCAACGCCACTTTGCATCAGCGCAAATAACTGAGCCGGCTGACCGCCAGAAGCCATTGGCGTAATCGCGTTAAATAGCTGTTCGACAAGTGGAACCCGCAGCGCCGTCTTAAAATCCAGTGTATCCGTCCCGTTCTTGATAAAAATCTGGACGACAAACGTTTCGACAATCCATGAGCCGAACATGAGCAAAAAGGCCACCAGCAACCACTTGAGATCAAGTGATAATAACTCGTGCACCAGCTTGGCGCCATTCAAATCACGCGCTTCGTAAATAAAAATGCCGGC
The DNA here is from genome assembly GCF_029726355.1 of Lacticaseibacillus huelsenbergensis. Classification (NCBI taxonomy): domain Bacteria; kingdom Bacillati; phylum Bacillota; class Bacilli; order Lactobacillales; family Lactobacillaceae; genus Lacticaseibacillus; species Lacticaseibacillus huelsenbergensis. The sequence continues at coordinate 2,077,482 of NZ_CP120687.1, read as the reverse complement.
GCCAATCAGAACCATGATTAGGACGGCCAGTTTGTTCTTCCGTGTCATATAACTCCTCGGCTATTGCTTCCCTAACGCGGCTTGCTTTACGTAGAAATCGTGCCAGATCTTTTCAAGGCGGCTTTCCGCATAAACCTGCGCTGCCTGATGACTTTTAGTCGCATAAGTTGCCAACAACTCCCGGTCATCCGCCAAGGCCCGAATCCGCGCCTGCATATCATCGACATCAGCCGCGGTAATGGCATAAGGGGTGATGATCTGCTGGTAAAGCTCAAGATCACGTACCATAACCGGCGTACCGGTTGCAAAAGCTTCAACCACCGACATCGGAAACAGCTCTTCAAAAGACGGCAAAAGAAACAGGTCCGCCATGTTATAGTAATCAATCATGGTTTCCCGCGGCATAATGCCGGTAAAGTCCAGGTTTGCCGGCGCATTGGCTACTGCCTGCTTAAGCCGTTCATAGCCTTCAGTGATCCGGCCAAATGAAAATCCGCCAGCCCATACAAACCGAAAGTCAGGATTCTTTTGGGCCAATTTGATAAAATCACCGACGCCTTTCCGATCTTGCACCTGACCGGCACCAAAAATCACAAAGTCATCGGGCTTAAACCCATTTGCATGCCGCAATGCCTGCCGTTTCTCGGCTGACACCGGATGAAACGTCCGCTGCGAAACAAAATTCGGAATATACGTCACTTTTTCGGGACTGATCCCATAAGCTTCCAATTTCGGAATGAAATTGGGATTGACTACGACTAATTCATCCATCCGCTTATAAAAGGCAAGCGTATATTTATCAAGCGTCCACCGCGCAACTCGCGGCAACTTTAAGCTGGCATCCAACGTGCTGGGAACAAAATGAACAAATCCGATTTTTCGACCTCGCTTTTTGGAAAAGGTTGAGGCGTAAAACTTAGGATCAATTGTATGATAATGACTAATGTCACTGCGCGTATAACGATTCACATTGATTTGAAACTCATTGGCAAAGTCATGCTTGAGCAGCCCCATTAATTCTGTGTAGACTGCTCCCACGCCTTGCCCCGCCACTTTATTAGCGGACGAAAACATGTTAATAACGATCATAGTTAGCCTTTCATGGTCCGTTTACTCGTACTTTCATCGGTCCATGGCGCAGATTCATCAGCTTCATTAGGCGAATAATGACTGATAACATCACGATAGAAATCAAGCACGCGATCCCCGAAACGATCCGCAGAAATAGCGGCCAACTTTTCCGCCCTTGGTTTAGGATCGTCATAAGCGTTGGGATGCCGCAGATAATTAACAACTTGATGGACCATCTCTGCTTCCGTTGAAAACGTTGTGCCAAGCGCCGGGTCATCGAGTAAATGATCGGTGTAATCGCCTGCCAAAGCCACCACTTTTCGATCTGCCGCCATGGCTTCAATGTAGGTTAACCCTTGGGACTCCGAATCGCTTGCCGACACGAAAACATCGCCGACGCGGTAATAATCACCTACGTCATCATGATTGATTTCACCGGTAAACCGCACATGATCCGCAATTCCTAACTCAGCTGCTTGTGTCTCCAAATCTTCTCGCGCCGGACCGTCGCCAACAATTAAAAGCACGGCGTTAGGAATCTGCGCCAAAATGGCCGGCATCGCACTGATCACCTTGTCGATCCGCTTCTCATAAGCAACCCGACTAAGCGAGATCAGTACCGGGACGTCAGCAAGGCCCAGCTTTTCGCGAAGATGCGGATCTTTTTGTTCGGCAAATTGGGTTAGGTCAACCCCCGTCGGAATGATCTTAATCTGCGTTTTGACACCATAGCGCCGTAACGTATCGTAAACCCGTTCAGACGGCGCAATCACGCCACTGACATGATAAAGAAAGGCACGCGTAAATTGCTTCACATGATAAGGCTTTAGCAGATGACCATTTAAAACATAGTGCAGGTAATCTTCATACATCGTGTGATAAGTATGGATGGTCGGAATCTTTAATTGCTTCGCCACAAACTTGCCGATGTAACCCATTGAAAACTCGGTTTGTGTGTGGACAATATCCAGGTTCAGTTCCTTAGCCACGGCATAAGCATGGAACAATCCGCGCACCGCAATTCGCCGATCGGTAAAGGACACGAATGGCACACTCGTAAAACGGAATAAGTTGGGCTCAACAGCATCATCCGGCACATGTGGATCGGTGGTCGTAAAAATGTAAACCTGATGACCTTTGCGTTCCAGATCGTCCTTTAAGGTCTTGATGGACGTCGCGACCCCGCTAACTTGCGGAAAGTAGCTATCTGTAAAAATCCCGATATTCACCTGATCCCCTCCAGACGTCATTTGTTTAGTATAAGTATAAAGATAGGCTTAGCTAAATGCAATTTTCTCACAAACCTTTAGAATTATCTTACCTTGCCGTCAAATTAACCTCATCAGGCAAAAGTCGTAAGTTTTTTCCCAGTCGTTTTGTAAGCATTGTTGAAGCCAAGCCTTTTATAAACTATCTTCTCCATTCGCTATCCATAACATTTTTAATAATAGCCAATAAAGCAATCATCTTTTAGCCGTCTGCTCGGCATGGGTGCTGTCATCAGATGGCGGCATTTTAACTTTGGCATTGACCCGCCGTGCTCTGCGGAAATACTTGGAAAAAATGTGGCTGTTGATTCCCCAGAAGTAGAAAACAATCGCACCTATCACAATCACCACAAAGTCCATGGGATAGTGAATCCAGTTTAAACCATTAAACTCACGACTGCCAATTAAGGAAATGACCGACAGGAAGATCAGGTAGCCGATCATCCACGCGGACGCTTTCAGCTGTTGCCATGTCGAACGCCAGCCCGAACGCCATTCATAAAATAAATACAGTGGAATGCCTAAGAAGATGACGCCGATGACTTCCACTGTCGTTGGCCACTTCGCCCAATATGCTGCCAGTGAAGTTAACACAAACGCCAAGGGTGCCATGAAACGCAATCTGGCTGACTTAACCGGTCGCTTAAAGTCAGGTGCCATGTCGCGTAATGAGATAACCGTAACCGGACCAGTCAGATAAGCGATCAGCGTGGCCGTCGAAATGACGCTTGCCAGTGTTCCCCAAGACGGGAAAATCGAGACCATGACCATACTCAAGACTGCATTGACTACCATTGCGACTCGCGGCGTTCCGTATTTTTCGTCAATTTTACCGATGAATTTAGGAATATGGTTGTTCCCGACCATGGCCTGAAGTGCGCGCCCTGATGAAGCGACAAACGAGACGCCTGTACCAAATGGCGACACAAAGGCATCCATATAAAGTAAAACGGATAACCAGTGAATTCCTAATAAAATGGCCAGATCAGCAAATGGTGAATTGAGATTCAATCCTTTCCACCCGTGCGTTGCCAACATGTTCGGCGAGATCGTCGTAATGAAGACACTTTGCAGCAAAATATAGATCACCCCGCTGATTAACAGCGAGATGCCGATGCCGCGTCCGATGTTTTTCTGCGGGCGTTTAACATCGCTGCCCATATTGATCACGGTCTGGAACGCATTAAACGAGAAAATAATTCCTGATACCGATGTTGCCGCAAAAATCGGTGCGCTCCCATATGGCATCAAGGTGGCAAACGAGTGTCCATAATTTTCGGGATGGAAGCTCGACATTGCCAGCAAAATAATCGTCAGCAGTGGCACCCCGATTTTAAAAATCGAAATGAAGCTGGTAAACCGCGTCAACAGCGTGACTGACCAGTAATTAAGCAATGTGAAAATAATAATAAACGCAAAGACGACTAGCAAGCCCTCCGGCGTTATCTTGCCTGCCTTTAAAAAGCCGCGAGTAAAGCCTGCCCATTGCCACGGCCACGACGCCATATACTGCACGGCCGCCACAGCTTCGATCGGCAGCAAGGTGACCAACGAAATCCAGTTGGCCCATGATGCGATGAAACCGACCAGCGAACCATGTGAATACTGGGCAAATTTGCTCATCCCGCCAGACTCAGGAAACATGGTCCCCAGTTCGACATAGTTATAAGCGATGACCCCAATGATGACGCCACCAATGATCCAGGAAAAAATCGCAGCTGGTCCGGCAACTGCGGCTGCTTCCCATGATCCAAAAAGCCAGCCGGAACCGATCAACGAACCAAGCGCCAGCATGACTAATTGAAATAGACCAATTTTATTATTTTTTCCTTTAGAAGCGATAATATGAACCCTCCTTATAAAATGACTTTTATAATTTAACGCAGATTTCTCCATATGTAAAATAACCTGACTCGTAGGATGGCGCCACAAACAAAGTCATGGGACTGGTGGCGCGTGCCTGAGATTTTTTGGGGTCTTTGCAGAAATCAATCATCCTTGTCACCTGAAACGAAAAATAGAAACGATCTGTCCTCACATACCGATTTTATTTTGGCAATCGTTAATGTGGGATTTAGTTGAAGCTTCAGTTGCGGGATCTCATTTAAAAAAGCTGTCACTTCGGCATTAAATACGCGCGCTCTCATTTTTTCGCGAAAAAATAAGAAAATAATGTTATTAATTTTGCATTTTCAAAAGTGCTATCTGTTCTCCTTTTCGCGAGCATACAAGTGATTAAATGGTATAACTGAACAATTGTTCGCTATTCAATTGCAAACGCTTTATTGTAGAATAATCTTGTCATTACAGGGTAATACTGCTAGTTAATCGGAGGGAGGAGGCGATATGAAACAAGTAGAAATAGAACTCATACGTGAAGCTGTAAACGATTCGGCAGCATTTGGCAAATTGTTCGCTCAGTATCGGCCATTGGTGTTGACGGTTTTAAAACCTTACCATCTCAGAGACTTTTCATACGACGACTGGATGCAGGAGGCCCGGATTGCGATGCTTAAAGCCGTTGTTCGCTATGACGGCAGCAGCGGCTCACAGTTTGGCCCCTACTATCGGATGGTTTTAAAATCCCACCTGCGCTCGGTGTTGCGCAAACACTTTGCCCATAAACGCCGCATTGACGCCAACGCTATTCCGGTCAATGACACGTCACTCGAGTCCTTGCATGATCGACTGGCAATTCGCTCAGTTGAAGACGGACTGCTAATGCGCGTCGAATTCTTACAGTTTCTGGAAAGTTTGTCACCCTTGGAATATGAGGCATTTGAGGCGGCCATTCTATATCCGTCCAAAAAGCCCATGCTTGATCGGCATCGACGCGCGTTGGAACGCGCTCGCGCGAAGATTCTGAAGTTCTCGCGGGAAGACGAGTAACAAGAACTCCAAAACTTCCCGAGATCACTAAGATGCTGCCTTATCGTGACCGTTCACGACGGACATGGTAAGGCAGTTTTTGCGTGGCATGAATTTGTTTCGCTAGAAAACTGGATTATGAGCCGACATTCAGCTTAGTTTGCTGTTTCTACATGCAAGTTTTCGAAGTGTCAAAAGAAGCAATAATCTCACTCCGTCAAAGAAGCTACCAGCTCAAGGACTTTAGGCAGCAACCGTAAAAATTTTGCCATAGTGGATCATTACACGACGATTCAGCTAAACTTATTGTTAAATCCTTGTAAAACACACCATCTTTAAAAACCTTATTTATTCAAGATTGGAATCAGCCCGATCGCAACTAAGTGCCTTCAATCCCTGCCAAATCACTGGATACACAAAAAGTTCGATTCCGAAGAGTCGATTTTTGGCGCCATTATTGATATGATCAATCAAAGGTGCCAAGCCACGGTGAGGAAACAGTAACAGGCCTCGACATGTGCGATTAAAGACTGCACGTTTCACAAGCACTCAATGCACAAAAGAACACCAACATGAGCACATAACCATCGATCCATAAAAAGTGTCTGTCTCCCCGTTACTTGGTCTAATTAAATGGCATTGAAAACGCCTAAGATAGCACTTAGGCGTTCACAGCAATGCTGAATGAGCATTTTTATGACTGCCTGTCCGGCTCTTTAAAAAGAACCAAATCATTCAGCAGTCAATTTCCACGCAGAAATGGAGGAAATCAAAATGGACATTGTTATTCTCATTGGTGGTGCGCTATTTGTCTTAGGCATGTTGATCGCAGCCGTAAACACACGCATTGATTATGGGTTTTTCACTCACTATCGAAGCGTCAACCGCGGCGTTAATCTCATTGCAATACTGCTTATCATCATTGGTTTAGGGATTGTCATTCTTAAATTTATGGCAAATGGACAGTAAGCCCCTTTTAGGCCCAATATATCGGCAAATGAAGACAAGTCCTATGCACAGTGAAAAGTGCCATTCAGGCCACGTCAGGAACCTGTCAAAAAAGCTGTGCTGCGCAGCCAAAAGTCAGCCAGCGACCAGCAGGACCGAAAACGGCTCATAAATGAAAAATGATCGGCCGTTTGTCTTTTCTGTCAAATGCCGATCGTTTTTTATTGGAACCCTGCCACCATTTCAAGATACAAAAACCGTCAAAGTTCTATGACTATCTACCGACCACTTTTAACGAATAACGCTCAAAAAGCAAAAATGGTCGTAGTGGTCGGTAACGGGAAAATTTTTAAAAGCTTTTACTTACCCCCAGAAAATCAAAAATCCCGGTTTAAAGCCATTTCAAGGTACAAAAAAAGCCCCAAAACGGGGCAAGTCTACCGGTGATCGGGGTCGAACCGATACTCCATTGCTGGAACGGGATTTTGAATCCCGCGCGTCTGCCAATTCCGCCACACCGGCATAATGTAAAATGGCACTCTCTTGCTGGGCGTTAACCGCAAGATAAGGCGGTGATCGGAATCGAACCGACGATCAAGGTTTTGCAGACCCATGCCTTACCGCTTGGCTACACCGCCATATTCATCAAGTTAAGCGCGTTTCTCCTATGGCAGTTGGAGAAAATTGGGGTAGCTGGATTCGAACCAGCGCATGACGGAGTCAAAGTCCGTTGCCTTACCGCTTGGCTATACCCCAGTAAAAGGGCGGTATGTGGGGATCGAACCCACGTATGCCGGTGCCACAAACCGGTGTGTTAACCGCTTCACCAATACCGCCATGATAAGCAGGGATAGTAGGAGTTGAACCCACACTGACGGTTTTGGAGACCGTAGTTCTACCATTAAACTATATCCCTATAAATGGAGGAGATAGGATTCGAACCTATGAACCCGAAGGAGCGGATTTACAGTCCGCCGCGTTTAGCCTCTTCGCTACTCCTCCATAATGGCGCGGGACGGAATCGAACCGCCGACACATGCAGCTTCAATGCATTGCTCTACCGACTGAGCTACCGAGCCATTTAGATCGTTTTTATGAAGTTGATGTTCCCCTCAATTAGAGGGGGACGGTTCCAACGGGACTCGAACCCGTGATCTCCTGCGTGACAGGCAGGCGTCCTAACCAACTAGACCATGGAACCATGTAATTGCGGGAGCAGGATTTGAACCTGCGACCTTCGGGTTATGAGCCCGACGAGCTACCGAACTGCTCCATCCCGCGATAATAATAAAGGAGAATGAGGGATTCGAACCCTCGCGTGGACTTACGCCCACCTGACGGTTTTCAAGACCGTTCCCTTCAGCCAGACTTGGGTAATTCTCCATCTAACCATGACCCGTACGGGATTTGAACCCATGTTACCGCCGTGAAAGGGCGGTGTCTTAACCACTTGACCAACGGGCCACAACGGAGAAGGAGGGATTTGAACCCTCGCACCAGTTTCCCGGTCTACACCCTTAGCAGGGGCGCCTCTTCAGCCACTTGAGTACTTCTCCATGTGCAATATAAAATTAATGGAACAATGGGCCTAGGTGGACTTGAACCACCGACCTCACGCTTATCAAGCGTGCGCTCTAACCAACTGAGCTATAGGCCCATATCATAATCGCAGCGGGTGACGAGAATCGAACTCGCGACAACAGCTTGGAAGGCTGTGGTTTTACCACTAAACTACACCCGCATAAGGGTGATTATGAAAATGGCGCGGGACAGAATCGAACTGCCGACACATGCAGCTTCAATGCATTGCTCTACCGACTGAGCTACCGAGCCGCAAACGGTCCCAACGGGACTCGAACCCGTGATCTCCTGCGTGACAGGCAGGCGTCCTAACCAACTAGACCATGGAACCATATAATTGCGGGAGCAGGATTTGAACCTGCGACCTTCGGGTTATGAGCCCGACGAGCTACCGAACTGCTCCATCCCGCGATAACAGTAACAAATCGATTATACCGAACAGTGACCACCCTGTAAAGATGGACCTTGTAGGGCTCGAACCTACGACCGGACGGTTATGAGCCGTCTGCTCTAACCAACTGAGCTAAAGGTCCAAGCTCAATCGCGGCGGGGGGGATCGAACCCTCGACCTCCCGGGTATGAACCGGACGCTCTAGCCAGCTGAGCTACACCGCGAAAAAACCATATGGACTAGCGTCCAATCGGGAAAACAGGATTCGAACCTGCGACCCCCTGGTCCCAAACCAGGTGCTCTACCAAGCTGAGCTATTTCCCGTCAAATGCACCCAGTAGGAGTCGAACCTACAACCTTCTGATTCGTAGTCAGACACTCTATCCAATTGCGCTATGGGTGCAAATCATGATAATACCGAGGAATCTTTCGACCAAACGCACCCTCGGCACTGCGTTTGGAAAGCGGAAGACGGGATTCGAACCCGCGACCCCCACCATGGCAAGGTGATGTTCTACCACTGAACTACTTCCGCATGAAACAAAAAGCTTATCAAATTATTGGTGCCATGCCGACTAAAGGATTCGAACCTTCGACCCCCTGTTTACAAGACAGATGCTCTACCAACTGAGCTAAGTCGGCAAAAATATCGACTTGAGCCGCCATTTAAAACCAATAATTCTCTGAGCCGTGACAGGCTCGAACTGTCGACCCACTGATTAAAAGTCAGTTGCTCTACCAACTGAGCTAACGGCTCAATGGAGGATACAGGGCTCGAACCTGTGACCCTCTGCTTGTAAGGCAGACGCTCTCCCAACTGAGCTAATCCTCCATATGTAAGCGTGGCAGCTTCCTACCCTCGCAGGCAGTTTCCCACCAACTACTCTCGGCGTGAAGAAGCTTAACTTCTGTGTTCGGCATGGGAACAGGTGTATCCTTCTTGCTATCGCCACCACACTTATGAGAACTTTGCGCTCTCAAAACTGGCTATCATTGTTGGTCGTTTGCTTTGCTGAGAATCGGCGTATTTCATCGAAACGCGTTCGCAGTCGCAGAAACCTCCACATAAGGACCCTGAGTCCATTGGCCAAAACCCGGCCAACGAACTCAGGCCCGCTTATGCTCCGGTTTCTAAGCGCTCCTGCTCACGCTCTTACTTGGTTAAGTCCTCGACCGATTAGTACTGGTCCGCTCCATGCATCGCTGCACTTCCACTTCCAGCCTATCTACCTGATCATCTCTCAGGGGTCTTACTTCCATATAGGAATGGGAAATCTCATCTCGAGGGGGGCTTCACACTTAGATGCTTTCAGCGTTTATCCCTTCCGTTCATAGCTACCCAGCGATGCGCCTGGCGGCACAACTGGTACACCAGCGGAACGTCCATCCCGGTCCTCTCGTACTAAGGACAGCTCCTCTCAAATTTCCTGCGCCCGCGACGGATAGGGACCGAACTGTCTCACGACGTTCTGAACCCAGCTCGCGTACCGCTTTAATGGGCGAACAGCCCAACCCTTGGGACCGACTACAGCCCCAGGATGCGATGAGCCGACATCGAGGTGCCAAACCTCCCCGTCGATGTGGACTCTTGGGGGAGATAAGCCTGTTATCCCCAGGGTAGCTTTTATCCGTTGAGCGATGGCCCTTCCATGCGGAACCACCGGATCACTAAGCCCGACTTTCGTCCCTGCTCGACTTGTCAGTCTCGCAGTCAAGCTCCCTTCTACCTTTACACTCTGCGAATGATTTCCAACCATTCTGAGGGAACCTTTGGGCGCCTCCGTTACATTTTAGGAGGCGACCGCCCCAGTCAAACTGCCTACCTGACACTGTCTCCCGCCACGATTAGTGGCGCGGGTTAGAGTGTTCATACAGCTAGGGTAGTATCCCACCAACGCCTCCATCGAAACTAGCGTTCCGATCTCTACGGCTCCTACCTATCCTGTACAAGCGGTACCAACACTCAATATCAAGCTACAGTAAAGCTCCATGGGGTCTTTCCGTCCTGTCGCGGGTAACCCGCATCTTCACGGGTACTATAATTTCACCGAGTCTCTCGTTGAGACAGTGCCCAAATCATTACGCCTTTCGTGCGGGTCGGAACTTACCCGACAAGGAATTTCGCTACCTTAGGACCGTTATAGTTACGGCCGCCGTTTACTGGGGCTTCAATTCTGGGCTTCGCTTGCGCTAACTCATCCTCTTAACCTTCCAGCACCGGGCAGGCGTCAGCCCCTATACATCATCTTTCGATTTAGCAGAGACCTGTGTTTTTGATAAACAGTTGTTTGGGCCTATTCACTGCGGCTGACCTTGCGGTCAGCACCCCTTCTTCCGAAGTTACGGGGTCATTTTGCCGAGTTCCTTAACGAGAGTTCGCTCGCTCACCTGAGGATACTCTCCTCGACTACCTGTGTCGGTTTGCGGTACGGGTAGTTTATTTCTCACTAGAAGCTTTTCTTGGCAGTGTGACATCAGGAACTTCGCTACTTTAATTTCGCTCCCCATCACCGCTTGTCCTTATGGTCGCAAGCATTTCACTCGCCACCAGACTTGCGGCTTGGACGCACTTTTCCAGCCGTGCGCTTTCCTTAGCCTCCTGCGTCCCTCCATCGCTTAAACAAAATAAACTAGTGCAGGAATCTCAACCTGCTTGTCATCGACTACGCCTTGCGGCCTCGCCTTAGATCCCGACTAACCCTGGGAGGACGAGCCTTCCCCAGGAAACCTTAGTCATACGGTGGATCAGATTCTCACTGATCTTTCGCTACTCATGCCGGCATTCTCACTTCTAAGCGCTCCAGCCGTCCTCACGATCGACCTTCAACGCCCTTAGAACGCTCTCCTACCGCGCACCCTGACGGGTGCACCCACAGTTTCGGTATTATGCTTAGCCCCGGTATATTTTCGGCGCAGTGCCACTCGACTAGTGAGCTATTACGCACTCTTTAAATGGTGGCTGCTTCTGAGCCAACATCCTAGTTGTCTGTGCAACGCCACATCCTTTTCCACTTAGCATAAATTTAGGGACCTTAACTGGTGATCTGGGCTGTTCCCCTTTCGACAATGGACCTTATCGCTCACTGTCTGACTCCCGGAGTAAGATCGATGGTATTCGGAGTTTATCTGAATTCAGTAACCCTTGATGGGCCCCTAGTTCAAACAGTGCTCTACCTCCATGATCCATCCTCCGAGGCTAACCCTAAAGCTATTTCGGAGAGAACCAGCTATCTCCAAGTTCGTTTGGAATTTCACCGCTACCCACAACTCATCCCAGCATTTTTCAACATACATGGGTTCGGTCCTCCAGTGTGTTTCACCACACCTTCAACCTGGTCATGGGTAGGTCACTTGGTTTCGGGTCTACATCTGCCTACTCATTCGCCCTGTTCAGACTCGCTTTCGCTCCGGCTCCGACTTTTCATCTTAACCTCGCAGGCAAACGTAACTCGCCGGTTCATTCTACAAAAGGCACGCCATTACCCCTTAACGGGCTTTGACTAATTGTAGGCACACGGTTTCAGGAACTATTTCACTCCCCTTCCGGGGTGCTTTTCACCTTTCCCTCACGGTACTGGTTCACTATCGGTCACTAGGGAGTATTTAGCCTTGGGAGATGGTCCTCCCGGATTCCGACGGAATTTCACGTGTTCCGCCGTACTCAGGATCCTGGACGGAGGGTCCGCCGTTTCGCTTACAGGGCTTTCACCTTCTATGGCGCAGCTTTCCAGCTGACTTCGACTACGTCGAACTTTGGTAACTCCAATGTCCAGTCCTACAACCCCGAGAAGCAAGCTTCTCGGTTTGGGCTCTTCCCACTTCGCTCGCCGCTACTATGGGAATCGAGTTTTCTTTCTCTTCCTGCGGGTACTGAGATGTTTCAGTTCCCCGCGTCTGCCGCCAACAAGCTATGAATTCACTTGCAGGCAATACACTGATGTGTACTGGGTTCCCCCATTCGGAAATCTCCGGATCAAAGCTTACTTATAGCTCCCCGAAGCATATCGGTATTAGTTCCGTCCTTCATCGGCTCCTAGTGCCAAGGCATCCACCGTGCGCCCTTTGTAACTTAACCTGTACTGACTTGCGTCAGCGGTTATGCGATGCAAATTTCTATATTAGAAACTCATACAAATACGCTGTGTTCTCGGCAATTTAAAACATTTACAACAATGATATCCAGTTTTCAAAGAACAAAGTCGCACCCGCTAGGGTGCTTGAGGGTCGTCCCCTCAAAACTAAACAAAGTTTCGTGTGTGCAGGTTTCCGTCAGACTTAACGTCTGTTTCCTTAGAAAGGAGGTGATCCAGCCGCAGGTTCTCCTACGGCTACCTTGTTACGACTTCACCCTAATCATTTGTCCCACCTTAGACGGCTCGCTCCCTAAAAGGGTTACGCCACCGGCTTCGGGTGTTACAAACTCTCATGGTGTGACGGGCGGTGTGTACAAGGCCCGGGAACGTATTCACCGCGGCGTGCTGATCCGCGATTACTAGCGATTCCGACTTCGTGTAGGCGAGTTGCAGCCTACAGTCCGAACTGAGAATGGCTTTAAGAGATTAGCTTGACCTCGCGGTCTCGCAACTCGTTGTACCATCCATTGTAGCACGTGTGTAGCCCAGGTCATAAGGGGCATGATGATTTGACGTCATCCCCACCTTCCTCCGGTTTGTCACCGGCAGTCTTACTAGAGTGCCCAACTGAATGCTGGCAACTAGTCATAAGGGTTGCGCTCGTTGCGGGACTTAACCCAACATCTCACGACACGAGCTGACGACAACCATGCACCACCTGTCATTTTGCCCCCGAAGGGGAAACCTGATCTCTCAGGTGATCAAAAGATGTCAAGACCTGGTAAGGTTCTTCGCGTTGCTTCGAATTAAACCACATGCTCCACCGCTTGTGCGGGCCCCCGTCAATTCCTTTGAGTTTCAACCTTGCGGTCGTACTCCCCAGGCGGAATGCTTAATGCGTTAGCTGCGGCACTGAAGGGCGGAAACCCTCCAACACCTAGCATTCATCGTTTACGGCATGGACTACCAGGGTATCTAATCCTGTTCGCTACCCATGCTTTCGAGCCTCAGCGTCAGTTACAGACCAGACAGCCGCCTTCGCCACTGGTGTTCTTCCATATATCTACGCATTTCACCGCTACACATGGAGTTCCACTGTCCTCTTCTGCACTCAAGTTTCCCAGTTTCCGATGCGCTTCCTCGGTTAAGCCGAGGGCTTTCACATCAGACTTAAAAAACCGCCTGCGCTCGCTTTACGCCCAATAAATCCGGATAACGCTTGCCACCTACGTATTACCGCGGCTGCTGGCACGTAGTTAGCCGTGGCTTTCTGGTTGGATACCGTCACGCCGACAACAGTTACTCTGCCGACCATTCTTCTCCAACAACAGAGTTTTACGACCCGAAAGCCTTCTTCACTCACGCGGCGTTGCTCCATCAGACTTGCGTCCATTGTGGAAGATTCCCTACTGCTGCCTCCCGTAGGAGTTTGGGCCGTGTCTCAGTCCCAATGTGGCCGATCAACCTCTCAGTTCGGCTACGTATCATGGCCTTGGTGAGCCGTTACCTCACCAACTAGCTAATACGCCGCGGGTCCATCCAAAAGCGATAGCTTACGCCATCTTTCAGCCAAGAACCATGCGGTTCTTGGATTTATGCGGTATTAGCATCTGTTTCCAAATGTTATCCCCCACTTAAGGGCAGGTTACCCACGTGTTACTCACCCGTCCGCCACTCGTTTTAAGTTGAATCACGATGCAAGCACCGTTCATCGACCAAAACTCGTTCGACTTGCATGTATTAGGCACGCCGCCAGCGTTCATCCTGAGCCAGGATCAAACTCTCATATAAATATGAGCTGTTCGAATAGCTCGATTTGTTGTTCTAGCGAATTGACTTCGCAAATGTTACTTTTTGCCTCGATACCGAAGTATCAAGGACCCTGCACATTTAAACGAAACTTTGTTCAGTTTTCAAAGGACGATCTTGCCAAAAGACAACTTTGATAGATTATCATGACCAACGTATCATGTCAACAACTTTTTAGAGTGAATATTTATTCAATCTGTTTCAATTGTGGCTTCATCATACGAGTGGTTTATTTCATCCGTCATGAATCGACGTCTTTGTTTTGACAACAACAAGTATCATACCAGCACTTCAACAATCTAGTCAACAAAAAAATTGCAGAATTTCAAAGAATTGTCAGTTCCGATAAATAGCGAACATTTTAATCCAAATTGTATAAATATTCGCATTGATCGCGAACAATATTCAGAAAAACGCGTTTAAAGTTCACTAAACTCATAGCGCTTATAGCCGTGTATGCTGCAGTTTGCCCTAACTACTGAGCAAAACGGTCACTGGACGCACTTCGCTCACATGTATTTGCCAATCATCTAAAATAATAAACGCCATTTCAGCTAAACTTCAAATCTTGAAAATCGCTTTTCTTAGCTAACCGATTCTAATCGTTGATACCCAGTCATCCCAATAGTGTGCAGTGCCCGCGTTTATATCAGCTTTACAAATCAGCCACCGATCATTATTGCATCGTTACTTCTCAATGAAAGTCTACTAGTTTCCGCAAACCAGCCACGCAAGGCCCCGTACCCTCCCAAAAAGGTCCGTTCTTCCTTGCCATGCCCTCATGCTTTGACAGTTGCCTATCGCATCAACGAAAGAAAAAAGCCACTCATTTTTGAGTGGTTTCTTCGTTTAAATGTTCAAGTGCTTCAGCGACCCACCCATCTAAGTGAGCGGCAATCGGCGCAAAGCCGGTGTGAAATTTACGACTGGTCCAATAGTGCTTGCGGCGGCGTTTCTTGCTTAATCTAGGCGGCGCCTGTAAAGCACGTAAGGATAAACTGATTTTATGGGTATATTCGTCGATGTCCAAAATCACAACTTCAACTCGCTGGCCGACGGTAAAAATATCGCTGGTGTCCTTGACGTAACCATGCTGGCATTCTGAGATGTGCACTAATCCTTGCGTGTGCTCATCCAGCATCACAAACGCCCCGTATGGTTGGACGCCGGTGACTTTGCCAGTCAAGATATCTCCTATGCGATATTCCATTCTGACACTTCATTTCATTGGATTTCTCTTTGAGTATACCCTAAAAATCACTTGCAACCAATATCAGTCTTGAATCGTCAATTCATCAATCGTCACGGGTTCAACTGGCTTATCATTGGCACCCGTTTTGACTTTACTGATCTTCTCAACCACTGACATTCCAGACAATACCTGCCCGAAAACTGTATGGCGATGATCAAGCCATGGTGTCCCGCCTTGTTGGTAAGCGTCAATGATCGGTTCCGGGAAGCCTGCCTCGCTTAATTGAGCCTTCATGCTTGGGTCCAAATGCGAATTGGTCACGATGAAAAATTGACTGCCGTTCGTATTGGGTCCAGCGTTGGCCATTGACAACGCACCTTTCAGATTGAAAAGCTGATTCGAAAATTCATCCGCAAACGGCTTTCCCCAGAGGCTTTCACCACCCATGCCAGTGCCAGTCGGATCACCGCCTTGAATCATGAAGTCTTCAATGACCCGGTGAAAAATGACGCCATCATAATAGTTCTTTTTGACCAAGCCGATGAAGTTTTCAACGGTTTTAGGGGCTTGTTCCGGAAATAGTGCAATTTCAAATTGCCCTTCACTGGTTTTAAAGATCGCTTTTGGGCCTTTGAAATCGGCCAGTTCTAATTGTGGATAGTCCATGTTCGTTCTCCTTCTTTAGTCAAATAACGTGCATCGTTCTAGGCGTAGTATACCAGCATCGGCAACTCGCGCCAATCAAATGAATAGATGGAACCCTTCTACAGACTTAACGTTGACATTAAAAATCAGTTGCTGCGCTTTTTACACTTTTTCCCCAATTATCGCAACGCCCGCGCTTTATGGCACTTTAATCTCCCTAAATTGCCGGCACTCTCCGCCTTCGTCAACTTGGTAACTATTCGTAAAATATGGTAGGGTATGAACGTCATACTATATAGAAACGGAGCATTGCAAATGTCAGTGCAACATGTATATGAAATCACCGTGATTGGTGGCGGGCCTGTTGGTATGTTCGCCGCCTTTTATGCTGGCTTGCGTCAGGCAGACGTCTTATTGCTGGAGAGTCTGGACGAGCTTGGTGGCCAAACCGGTAATTTATACCCAGCCAAAATTCTTTACGATATTGGCGGCTTCCCCCATGTTAGCGGAAAAGATCTGGTTTCACAGTTGAAGACGCAGCTTATGCATTTTCACCCGGATGTTAAAACCGCTACGGAAGTGCAAACGATTGATGAAGCAGAAGACGGGACGTTTATTCTGCATACAAGTCAAGGGGACTTCCGGAGTAAAGCCGTCATTGTTGCAACAGGTGGCGGGGCCTTTACGCCACGCAAATTAGCCGTTGATTACGATCCGGCATTAGAAGGCAGGCAATTGTTTTACTTTGTTCAGGATCTGGAAACCTTCCGCAATCAGGACGTGGCGATTGCCGGCGGTGGTGATTCGGCCATTGACTGGGCTTTGGCGCTGGAACCGGTGGCCAAGCATGTCAGTCTGATTCACCGGCGCGCTAAATTCCGTGGCCTCGAGGCAAGTGTGGCAGCACTGGAAAAAAGCAGCGTTGCCATTCATACACCTTATTTGATTGAGGCGGTTAAACAGGAAAATGGCAAGCTCGCTTTGCAGTTAAAGGAAGTTCGCGGTGACAACGAGCCGGTTTTAACAGTCGATAAGTTGCTGGTTAATTATGGTTTTGTCACCGACAAGCGCCATCTCCAGGCTTGGCACTTTAAGACCGATCGTAACGGCATTCTGGTTGATTCACAGATGCAAACCAGTCGCTCGGGCATTTTTGCTATTGGCGATGCCGTCAGTTACGCGGGAAAACTACCGCTGATTGCCAGTGGCTTCGGTGAAGCACCAACGGCCATTAACGAAGCACTTAGCCGACTTTATCCGGAACGGCGGCAAGCGTTGCACAGTACCCAGCTTTATCGATAAAAGTCAGCCTTACCCACTCAGCCAAAAGGAAAGCGTGAGATTATGACCAATGAAGAGAAGCTTTATGAACGGACGATCCAACTGTTGCATGAACGTGGCGTCAGCTTGAGCGATATTGGCGAGCTTGTCATGTTTCTGCAGGAACGTTTCATTCCTAACTTAACCATTGAAGAAGCAACGCAAAATGTTCGGATCGTTTTACGCAAACGCGAAGTGCAAAACGCGGTTATGACCGGCATTGCACTGGATAAGGCAGCCGAAGCCAATCAGCTTGAGGAGCCTTTGCAGAAAATTATCGCCGAAGATGAAGGGCTTTACGGTGTCGATGAAGTCTTGGCCTTTTCTATTGTCAATGTTTATGGTTCAATTGGCTTTACCAATTATGGCTACATTGATCGGATTAAGCCAGGTATTCTAGCTAAGCTCAATGCCCACGAGCCCGGGATTATCCACACCTTCCTTGATGACATCGTGGGAGCCATGGCGGCAGCGGCGGCTAGTCGACTGGCCCATTCGCATCCGGAAATCGAAGACGACATTTATTGACGTTTTCTAAAATTTGCCTTTGTTTCATGAAATTTTCATATTATCCCGTATAATGAAATGTAAATTCATTAAAGGAGCTTACCCAATGACCCAACTGTTTGATTTCATCCTGCATATCGATGAGCATCTGATCACCATCGTTAATAGCTTCGGTCCTTGGACCTATGTCATCCTCTTTGCGATGGTCTTCATCGAAACAGGGGTTGTTGTCTTTCCGTTCCTACCGGGAGATTCACTGCTATTCGCTGCCAGTGCTTTGGCCGCCAACGCTGCTTATAACTTAAACGTTTGGATCCTTTTCGCAGTCTTTTTGGCTGCTGCGGTTTTAGGCGATACCGTGAATTATGAAATCGGTAAACGCGTGGGGTCTGCCGCTTCTACCGGTAAAGGCTGGTTTGGCCGCCTGATCAACCGCGACAAGCTGCTGCAAGCCGAAGCTTTTTTTGACAAGCATGGTGGCAAAACCATTGCGATTGCCCGATTCATGCCACTCATTCGGACATTTGCACCGTTCGTGTCAGGTGGCTCGCGTATGCATTATGGCAAGTTCATCCACTACAACTTATTAGGCGGCTTCCTCTGGGTTACCTTGTGTGTACTCGGTGGCTTCTACTTCGGCAACGTAACGTTCGTCAAAGAGCATTTTTCGTTAGTAGCGCTTGGCATCGTTTTGATTTCACTCTTGCCAATGGTCATTGCTGCCGTTAAAACTCGCACGGCTAAAGTCGTGGATCGTTAATCTATCCATCGCATTTTCCATGTATGCAAAAACGCATGTCCCCAACGTCACAACGATATTGGGAACATGCGTTTTTTATTTTTAAAATGGTGACTGACGCCGGGCATCTTGGCGACCGCGCCAGATACCCCATATCATGATAGCCTCGAATAAGGCAAATGCTGTGAGAAAGCAAAGCATGAAGAAGCCTTCAGGTAAGACATTGATGATCGGATCAGTGGCTGGGTCAAACAGCCAGTCACGATTGCGAAACAGAACCTCGTGGAAAATGATGAAGAACCGATCAAAGTTAATGCTTAGCAATCCGGTTAAGATGATCGGCACCACCGCCCCGATCATAAACGGCCGGACCAGCAAATATCGCTTCCTGGCTGCTTTAAGCTGATGCACCCACCGAATGGCAAACGGTATCGTCACAATGGCAATCACAATATCCAAAATAAACAAATGGCGCACGTCGGCAAAATGAAGCGCACCATGCAGGCTTGTGGGGAAATCCTGCATATGCAGCGTACCAATCCATGGCAAGTCTAAGTATGCCATGAGCTGCAAGTAATTATGATACAACCGTCCCAGCGACATGGCAGCAATTTGTGGCAGATTATCCATATGTGCATAAATCGGGAACGTCAGCAGCGTGCTGAAAATCGTCACGAAAATGACGCCACTGACAATCGCTAGCCAAAGCGTCAGCCAATGAACGATGCGTTTCATCTAGACCTCCCAGTCCGTCAAGGCATCAATCTGATGCGTTGGTTGGTGGACCTGCTTGGAAACATAATCCCGGGTAGAAACGCCGGTATACACTAAAATCGTATCGATCCCGGCATTCAAGCCTGCCTTAATGTCGGTGTTGTAATTATCGCCAACCATGGCCACTGCATCTTTTGGCAGTCCCATCTTCTTCAGCGCTTTTTCCATAATCGTCGGTTCGGGTTTGCCAATATAAAATGCCCGTTGCTGCGTACTGCGCTCCACTAAAGCAATCAATGACCCTGCTCCCGGTACCAAGCCACGCTCATTGGGCAAATTGGTATCCGCATTGGTTCCGATAAATTTGGCGCCGCGTTTAATTGCCAATGTGGCCAACTCAAATTTATGGTACGTCACGTCATAATCCAGCCCGACTACCACATAATCCGGATCCACTTCATTCAACCGCAATCCCGTATCCAAAAGTGCCTGCTTCAGCCCCAGCTCACCGATGATATATACCGACTTTCCGGAAACGTCGCCATGATTGAGATCGGTCAAATAAGCCGCGGTCGCAAGTGAAGGCGTGTAAATCTGCGCCGGTGACACATGAATATCGTGATTCTCCGCCAGATTTTTCACCACATCTTCAGGACTTTTCGTCGTATTGTTCGTCAAAAATAAAAACGGTAATTGCGCCGCCTGTAACCGTTCGACAAAATCCTTAGCTGCCGGAATGCGTTCTTTGCCACGATAAATCGTCCCGTCAAGATCGATCATATAACCTTTATACTTCAAGTCTGTCCCTACTTCTTGTTAGTCTCACGTTGACGGATCGTAAAATGCCGCTTGCGTGGTTGTGTTTGATTGACTGTTTTGGCCTGTTCGCCATGAAAATGCGGCGATCGGGTCGTTTTTTCCGTATATGGCTTGTTTGCCTTGGCATAAGGCTTACGTTTGCCATGATGTTGCCGCTGCGTCGTCTTGGATTGTTGCCGGTGCGCGGTTTTGCCTGTCGCCGATTTCCGCTCCCGATCGTGCCGCCGATCAACTAACTTAGTTGCCGGTTTATCCAAACGGGCCAGCACAAAATAAGCACAGCCAAAATTACAATATTCATAGAGATAGTCTTCTAATGTGCTGATCTGCTGATCCTTACTCGCACCGCGGCGATCGTCTTTGTAAAAACCGCGCAACCGTAACTGATCGTAACCCCAGTCGCCAACAATAAAATCATACTTGTCGAGAATATCGTTGTATCGTTCATTTAACCGTTCAAGGTCAAAAGCATCACGGTGGTCTTTGACAATGCGATAGCGGCGGCCATCAATCGTTATCAGATCATGGTCGACTTTGACAACCCGCATCTCTTTGGTTATGTCCGGAGTCAAGGCGACATCAATTTGTTCGGATAATGCTTCTCGTTCACCCAAGTCGCGCCCTCCTTTTAAAAAAATCATTCGACTCGTAATTGTAAAAGTATAGCATGAATTTATAAAGGAAAAACCTTTGCCATATAATCGCCGACAACCTGCCGTATCAGTTTTGGAAAAAGGAATTCATTGCTGCCCATAATTTCGATGGTTGGGAAGAACGGAATGAACAGAAAGTTGTCGACGGTTGCGAACGTATATTGCCGTTCCGGAACCAGCGGCTGGCCATGCCACAAAACCGTTCGCTTTTCACGATTAACGGAAATGCCACGATAACCGATGTCCCCAAAAATTTTGCCGCGAAAACTCATGCCGATCATGTGGAAGTGGCGGAGAAACATGCGGTTCTTTTCCATTTCCATGATCAGACGCCAGAGTTCCTTGCCACTTAAAGTTACTTTCAACAGATGCATGGGATGGGGCAAACATGTCAGAAGATCAGCCTGCGTGACAACGCCGGGGCCAAGTGGTGTCAAGAAAAGACCAGCATTCAGGATCGCCGCATCGGTTTTAGCAGCATCAGCGACTGCCGCCAAGCCAAAATCAAGTAACGGTGATGGCCGATCATACTGAATCGCTAGGTGTTTAGGCAAGCGAGCAACTTTTTGCTGCTTTAACAAGGCAATGCCTTTACTTTCATAGCCTTGAATTTCTCGCGGATCTGCTGCTGCTCCTTGCAACAAAGCAGTTTGAAAGGTTTCGGCACGACGCGTCTGAACTTTGTGGTCATCATCCAGCGTTAGCGTAATCTTCCCAACATAATGGCCATACTTTTCGGCGGCGGTTAATAAGGTCGTGCCATGTAATTCGCCTTCTGCAAGCAAGTGATGCGTATGCCCGCCAATCACAACATCAATCTGCGGATATTGCTGGGCTAAATGACGATCAGCCTCAATGCCTAAATGTGATAGCACAATCAAAACATCATAGGTGCCCTCAAGCTTCTTAAGAATTGCCGGGAAAACGTCTGCTACTGTCTTAACCTGCCATCCATTTGGCTGATACGTCAGAAAAAACGGTGCCGTAAAGCCGACAATGGCAATTCGCGTCCCTGCCGAGGTCTGCTTCATGACGATGGGCTTGGCCCAATGCGGACGCGTGCCATCCGGCTCAAACAAGTTAGCCAAAGCCACGGGAAAATTAGCATGATCGTACAAATGCTCCAACACCTGGTGCGGATTGCCGACACCTTCATTGTTGCCAATGGTCACCGCATCATAGCCGATTTCATTCAACAGTTGAATATTAATCTGCCCGTCCGTCGCTTCGGTTAACGGTACCGAACGATCCATCGCATCGCCATCGTCAAAAGCTAAAACGCTCGCCCCTTCTGCCTGTTCTGCAGCGCGAGTTCCCAACATAAACCGGCGAATTTTTGGCCAGTTTTCAAAGTGAGAATGCAGATCATTCGTGTGCAGAATCACTAACTTTTCCACAAGGCACCTCCCTAATCGGTCTTTCAGGTGACATTTCTAAACTAATACCCTAGTTTCATCCTATGCCCTGCAAGACAACGGGTCAAACATCACATTGTGCTCAGCGTTCCTTAGCTAACGCTGCAGCCTTCAACCGGTAAATCTTGTGCACTTCAGCCGCCGTCAGTGGGGTTCCAAAAGGCAGATGTGGCACTAACAAATCCCGTTCCGGAGCGTCTACCCCTACATTGATATTCTCCGCAATGTTGACGCTATTATGGTGAATGTGGCCGTGTAAATTCAGCGTCTGCTTCACAATACCCATCATCAACGGATAATGCGTCATGATAAACTGCGTATGGTCATCCTTGATAATCGTGCCAACCGAATGGAAGGTGAACTTAGGCAAGCCGTTCACGCCCGGGTCATGGCGATGAAGAAATTTAAACAGTGATTCGTAGTCGTGATTTCCTTTTATAAAAACAATCCGGCCGTGCAGCTGCAATAGGATCGCCAACACTTCCGGTGGTTGGGGAAAATGCTCCGGATTCATGGCAATGTCACCTAAATGATAAACGATATCGCGATCATCAACGCGCGCATTCCATGCCTGAATCATCGCCGCGTCCATTGCCTCAACGGTTGGAAACAGGCGCGGAGCAAAATCGTTGTTTCCTAAAAGATCCGCGTGGAAAAAATGCGTATCTGCAATAAAATATTGCATGCTACTGCTCCTTTCGGCGATGTGCATGTCTGGTCGTGACCACCCAAGTCGTCATCGGCACGGTCAAAATGACGGCAATCACCGAAATCAAGACCTGCAAGAGTTCGCCAACAAAAATCTTGTTATTAATTACCTGTGAAAATGGATAGCGCAGTGAGGCAAACCAGATAAACAAAGAAGAAAAACCGCCAAAGAAGCCAAAGAATAGCGTATTTAAAGCAGTTCCGATAATCTCGTGCCCCATTTGTTTAATCCCGGTGGCACTTGCCTGATCCTTAATCTCATCCATTCCGGCTGCAACGGCAATCGCTGCTTCAGCAATTGCCCCAAGCGTACCCAGCAAGGTGGTGGCAATCAAAATGTGCGGGAAACTGACGCCGATGTACACGGAAAAGCCTTCCAGTGCCTCGGAATCTTCCGGTCCAAATCCGGCTGTCTGGCTTAACGTCATCGTCAAAAGAATCAGTCCGACCAATAACGTCATGATTAACAAAGACGAGACAAACGCCGGTCCGGCTACGGAAAGCTGGCTGGTGCTGAGGAAAATCGTGCTGGCCAAAATAATCAGCCCAAAAATAATGGCTACAATAATCGGATTAAACCCGCTGGCCATTAAAATGACGACCAGGATCATCAACAAAGCGTTGACGGCTAAAGCAAAGAAATTTGACAGGCCTTGCTTGCCGCCGACAATAAACATCATGACAAGCAGAACCAAGGCTAATGCAAGAATGGCGTTCATGCTGTCACCTTCTTAATTTTAGCCATCATCGCCGCTATTCCGCTCGTCACCGGCACCGCCAGTACAATGCCAAACGCACTGATGAGGCTCTGGGCAAATCCCAGCCCCATCACCCAGATAACCGTTTGCGCAATCGAGTTATTGTTGCGAATCCACAAAACCGATTCCATAAACGTATCGGCGATGAAAATCATAAACAGAACCGAAATCAGCGGTCCCATAACATTGCGGCCAATAGCCATCCCTGCCCGAAACCGCTCCTTGGCCGTGTCATGAAGCTGAAAGATCGCAACCGAAATGTCACTCGCCTCGTCTAGCACAGCGCCCAAAGAACCAATCACAATTTGACCAAAGAATAAGAGTTGCGGCGTTTGAGTGGCGTATTTGACCTCTTCAAAGTGGATGCCGCTGTAATTGGTCAAGGCCATAATGCCATAGCCGAGCGCCACTGCGACTGTGGTAGCCAACAAGGCACCCAACGAAATTGTTGCGGCAATCGGCTTAATTCCAACAATAAACACTGCTGTCAGCACCGTGAAAATCACCGCCAAAATGACAAATAACCACCACGCCTGCCACTGCTTACTGCCGATCTCCCACTCAACTGCGATAAAGAAGATTAACGTGTTGAGTAAAATGCTAATGCTCGTTAACCACGCTCGCCGGCCCATGACCAAAAAGATCAAACCAAAAGTCAAGACTAACAACGCCGCCAGAATCGCATCCCGTTTCACGTTGTTCAAGGTATAGGCACCCTTGTCAACATCCAGGAAAACCTGCTCACCCACGCGAAGTTCATTGTCCAATGCACCACTAAACGAGTAGGTATTGTGCATGGTGATGCGTTTACCCCGTTTAGCGGTGTTGAGTAGGCGTATCTGAACCTGCTGCTTAACCATGCGATCACGATTTTCGTCTTCGTCTTGGTGGGTGGTGGTTTTAACCACCTTAACCGCTTCAACCTGACCAACCGGCTTGGTATAGAAGCCGCTATCAAATTGCATGCCAATAAAAACCGCGATCGCCGCGACGAACGGGATAAGCCATTTACCTAAATACTTCACGCAGATCCCTCGCTTTCATATGCCTTACATTATATAAGTAGCATCAATGTGACGCAAAGCGCGTGTCCGACCTATCCGCGAAAATTGTCACGCTGACAAGCCCGGTTATGCGATAATCACGGAAATTATTCAAAAAATTGAGGTTTTTATTAAAATCTATCCCTCGAGTGCCGAGCCGGCAGAAACCCTCATCGTCCTATTTTACCCGACATGATTTTGCCGGAGAATCTCATGGTAAGCATCGCGAATCGGGCCTTCCGGTTTGTCCCATTCTTCCCAACTGGTTAAATCAGCCGGCGGAAATTCATAATGCTCGTTGATATACTTTTCATAAGTTGCCACAGCGGTTGAGTGGGCAATGTTCAGCTGAACAATCCGCACCCGCTTAATAAAGCCCTTCATAGAAGCCTTTTCGGCACGGCCATTCAGCATGACGTTCCCCAGTTCAAAATAGCGACTCCCGTCCAGCCGGGTAATTTCCTGAATCAAATCAAAAACCTGATATTTTTCTGCCATCTTTGACGCTCCTTATTTGTTTGCTGATTTCGGTTTGAGTTTATCGTCACGCGGTTGGTGTCTGTCGCTCTGTCGGCAGCGAATGGTTTGTGTTTTGGCATTTCCTTCTATAACGCGCTCCCCGGCGCAGAAACCTGCGTGTAAGGACCTTGGTCGCAATGACAAAGCCCGCCATTACGCCCAAGGCCACTTACACTCCGACTTCTGAACGCGCCTGTTCGCGCTCACTATGCTATTGTTTATGGTATGATGTTTTTTTCTGGAAAGGAGCAGCCTGTATGGGCAAACGATTCACTGTGGCAGTTTTGCTGCTGCCATTATTTCTTCTGCTTTCAGGGTTTACGCTGGTTGGCCACCGTGGCGATCCGCTGAACTATCCGGAAGAAACTTTTCAAAGTTTCGATAGTGCTTTTAACAATGGTGCAGATTACGTCGAGCTTGACGTTCATGAAAGTGCTGATGGCGTGGTCGTGATTCAACATGATTCAACCATTCAGCGGATGACCGGCGCCAATCTGACCATTGCCAAGAGCACTTTTGCACAACTTCAGCAATATCATACCAAAAATGGCGAACCGGTTCACAGCCTCGAGGAGCTTTTCGCTCACGAGCAACAGACAAACCACAAATTCTTGATTGAAACCAAAATCGTTAAAGGCGAACCGCATCCCCACCTTGAAGACAAAATTACGGCTTTGATTAAACAGTACCACATGGAAAACCGCGTCATGTTCCATTCGTTTTCAGCTGCCAGTCTTAAGCGCTTGCAGGCGGATTTACCGTCTGTGCCGCGGATTTTAATTGTCGGTTCTCTTAAACGGATCAATTTTGATGTGTTGACCTATGTGGACGGGATTAACTTAAGCTCGGATTTGGTCACGCCGCAGCTGGTCAATCAGCTGCATGACCTTGGCAAAAAAGTGTATGTCTGGGATGAGATGAACGAGGATCGGGATCGGTGGACATGGCTGGTTAACCTCAACATTGACGGTGTCGTGACCAACTACACGAGTCTCGGGCATGAATTTCAGGCGCTGAAAGCTGCAGCCGTCACTACCAGTATCAATGACCTTGGTGCTAACTCCAGTACCTCGGCGCTTCCGGTTTACGAAAACCCTTATCAGCCGCTCTTACGTCCTGAACAGTTAGCACCGCAAACACCGATTGCGATTTCTGCGATGGTCACTGTTGCTGGCAGCACCTATTATCAAATCGGCGACAATGCCTTCGTGCCGGCTACAACGATCAACCTCGCCCCTCAAGCCGGCTGGGCCAGCCTGTTTCTCCACCAAAAAATCGTCGTCACCAGCCGCGGTTTTCGTGCGCCGGTTTATGCCGACCCGTTGCACCAGCAAAACGTTACTGGCCACGTTGCGGACAATACCCGCGCACGGGTCCTGGCCGCACGCTACGAAAATAGCCGGCTCTATTTAAAAACCAAAGCTGGCTGGCTAAAAGCCAAAGACGTGCAACTGTTGCCAACTGCCGAAAACATGGCAACCTGGCTCATGCTCTATCGCAGCATTCCACTAAAAGAAAAGCCGCTCATCCACTGGGCATTAGGTAACACGGCATTTGATACACCTTTGCTTAATGCTCGGGTCACTGACATCGGTTGAGAAATACCCCCAGACATGGGTGTGCTTACAATCGCGCCATGACAAGCTTTTCACCGTGTTCTGACCGCTTTTCTATTTTCTCTGAATGATTCAGTCGTTTCTGTGGAACAAACATGCTATTCTAAAGACAACGATAGAAAGAAAGTAGGTTAACCTCATGGCAATTAATTGGCAGCAGGAAGCAGAAAAATTGGAACCCCAGCTTCTTTCTGATCTCACAACACTGTTGAAGATCAATTCCGAACGCGACACCGAGCACAAAACCGCAGAATATCCCCTTGGACCCGGTCCGGCAAAAGCGCTGGATGCCTTTTTGGCTATTGCCGAGCGGGATGGTTTCAAGACGCTCAACGTGGATCATGTTGCAGGTCGAATCGAATTGGGCAGCGGTTCTGAGATTTTCGGTCTCTTCGGTCACGTCGATGTCGTTCCCGCTGGACCTGGTTGGAAAACCGACCCATTCGACCCAGTGATTCGCGATGGCAAGATTTACGGCCGCGGCACTAGCGATGACAAGGGGCCGAGTATCGCCGCGTACTATGCATTGAAACTCATCCGCGATCTGGGCTTGCCAATCAATAAAAAGATTCACTTCATCTTAGGCACAGACGAAGAATCCGACTGGGTTGGCCTGCACCGCTATCTCGAAAGCGAACCTGCACCGGACTTTGGCTTCTCTCCTGATGCCGAATTTCCAATTATTAATGGTGAAAAAGGCATCGCCAGTTTCAAAATCGTGCAAAAGCCGGTTGCTGCAGCAGAAGCCGAGCTGACTTTGAATGAGTTTTCGGCGGGCATTCGACCGAACATGGTGCCGCAAGAAGCAAAAGCAACCATCACCGGCGATTTGCCTGAAAGCTTTGCGACCCAAGTCAGCGATTGGGCTGATCAGCAAGGTGTCAAACTCACCTTGACGCTGGGCAATCCTACGACGATCGAAATCGTGGGTAAAGGTGCACATGCCCAGGAACCAAAGGATGGCAAGAATGCCGCCACTTATCTGGCAAGCTTGCTAGCTGATCTGCCTTTTGATCCGGCGGGCAAAGCGTATCTGACCATGGTCGCCAAATACCTGCATTTAGATTCACGCGGCCACCACTTAGGTATCAACTACACGGACAAACTAATGGGCGAGCTAACTGCTAGCCCGGATATCTTCACGTTTACCCAGGATGGCGAACAAAGTGTATTGGTCAATGTCCGTTATCCGCAAGGCACCGATGCTGATAAAATCCGTGATCAAATTGAAAGCGCGGTCGGTGCCGACCAATTCGACGTATCCTTGAGTGGCCATGCACAGGAACCGCATTACGTTCCTGGTGACGATCCGCTAGTTAAGACCTTACTGCAAACTTTTACTGACCACACTGGTATTGCCGGACACGAACAAGTCATCGGTGGCGGCACCTATGGCCGAATTATCAAACGGGGTGTCGCTTTCGGCGCCCAGATGCCGGGACAGGAAAATGTCATGCATCAGGCGAATGAGTACATGCCGATTAAAGATATCATCACGGCTGTGGCCATTTATGCCGACGCCATCAGCCGCTTAGTCAAATAAGCTAAGTCTCTGTATTTTTAAACTGTAATCAGTATTCACATTACTGATTACAGTTCTTGGCAAATTTTGAAATTCATGCTCGTGCCTGTGCGCCAGAAGTCTGTCACCTGACTTCTGGCGCACTTGCGATTGATCCCAGAAAGGAAGCTTTCTTATGTTAACGCCTGATAGCTTAAATCCATGGTTAGATGATCCACATTTGCGTGCAGCCGTCACAACGCAGGCAACGGTGACATCAACTAACACAGTTTTAAAACAAACCGTCCAAAATGGTGCTACGTTACCGCAAATTCTGATTGCCGGTGAACAGACTGCCGGTGTGGGTCGCCATGGCAAACACTTTGCTAGTCCGGCAGATGCAGGTCTTTATCTGAGTTACGCCTTCCACCCGCAAATCAGCCGTGCCTTAATCACGCCGGCTGCAGGTATCGCTTTGCAGCAAGCCATTGAAACCCAATTTGGTATTGCCACCGCCATTAAATGGGTCAACGACTTGCAAAAAAACGGCCAAAAGGTTGCCGGTATTTTGGCAGAAGCATTGCTCGAACAAAATGCTGTGGTGCTGGGCGTCGGCGTTAATATTTTTCCGACCCCGACAGCGCCGTTACCGACCGATCAGCCAATCACTACCCTTCTTACTGAAAAGCCCGGTAGCGATCCACGTCCGGAGTTTGCCGGCCGTTTCTTGACGAATCTCATGCGGTTGTTTGCGAATCCTGACACCATTATGCCGATTTATCGGAAAAAGGCTGCCTGGATCGGTCGGCAAATCACGGTTAGCGGTACACAAAACCCGCTGACCGGAATCATCAGCGGGTTCGATGATAATGGTGCCTTACTGTTAAAAACGGCCCAAGGAACAATGGTCGTTACAACTGGCACCATTCGCTTAGCCGATTAAGCCACACATCGTCTAGTTGGCAAGCAGTAACTTCGTCAAATCACTGAATTCATTCAGCTGATAAGTCGGCGTTATCTGCTCGCGATTAGGTTGAAAATGCGGATTGAACCAGATTGAATCAATCTTGCCGTTGATGCCGCCTTGAATGTCCGACGTCAACGAATCGCCCATAATCAATGTTTCGTGCCGATTGAACCGGGGAATTCGCTTGGCAACATAATCAAAAAACGCCACGGTCGGCTTCGGGCTCCCGACACTATCGGAAACAAAAATGTCCTCAAAATAATCAATTAAGCCACTGGTTGCCAGGCGCTCACGTTGGACCGGCTCAATGCCATTGCTGACGATAAACAGCCGATAGTCTTTTAAAGCATCCAGAGTTTCCGTCACGCGCGGCAGCAAAATCGCTTCCTGATCCAGAAAATGGTGATACGTCCGCTCTGCCAAATGGGGATCGGCGTTCAAATGATGATGGCGAAACAGCTTGGCAAATCGCACGTCAAACAATTCCGGTCGCGTAATCCGGCCTGCTTCGTAATCACGCCACAGATCAGCATTGATTTTCAAATAACTCGCCTCAATCCGCGGCGTATATGGTAATTTAAGCCTGGCAAACATCTTAGCCAGGCTTTTTAGTTCCCCTGCTTTAAAGTCCAACAAAGTGTCGTCTACATCAAACAAAATAACTCGATACATGTTTAACCCCTGTTCTCGCACGCTTATTTATATAGTTATCAGTCTTGCACAACACAACGCGGGTCGCAAGTGAAGCCGCTTGAAACTATGAATTGTGAGGGCAAACAGGTAAGTTGGCTTTGAAGTGCGTTGTCTGGCGCAATGGGCAACGGTGGCTCGTGGAGGAATAAGGGTTGTAAGGCAATCAGGTTCCGAAGCGCCCCAGCTTACGCTCTTCCTAAACGCGATCCCTGGCGCAGAAGTCTGCGTGTAAGGACCTCAGGCGCAATGGCCAAGCCCGGGCCATCACGCCTGAGGCCACTTACACTCCGACTTCTAACCGCGCCAGCTCACGCTCTTTTTACAGTATTAGAATCCGCTTTATTTTTACGGTATACTAAGGAGTATTAGACCAAAATTTAAGGTGGGACAAGCACTTGAAAAAGTTCGTCGATCGGGTCAAGACGCTTGGGACTCGATTTCGCCGCTGGTTCACGGCATTCGTGACGCGGCGTCCTGATTCCAAAGCTGATTCCAAACATTTAACGGGTAAAACTGCCGTTGTTTTTTACGGTAATGTCACGCTTCAAAGCATCAAAAGTATTGTCTATTACTTATTAGGCGTTTTAGGCATTGCAGCTGTTTTCGGCCTCGGCTTATTTGGCGGTTATTTTGTGTCGATCATCGATGCAACGCCGATTCCGACCGAAGCAGCGATGAAGGCAACGCTATCCAACACCAGCCGTACTTCCAGTATGTATTTTGCACATAACGTCAAGCTGAGCGATGTCAAAAGCGATTTGTATTCGACAAAGGTCAGTCTTAGTGACATGTCGCCGTGGCTGACCAAGGCGATCATTGCCACTGAAGACGAAGACTTTTATCGTCATGACGGGGTGGTGCCTAAGGCGGTGATTCGGGCTTTCTTTTCCGACTTAACCGGCATGGGTAACCAAACTGGCGGCTCGACTTTAACACAGCAGGTTGTCAAAATGATGTTTTTGAACTCAGAGACAACCTTCAAACGTAAAGCCGCGGAGATCATGTTGGCACGGCGTCTAAACAACCACTTCAGCAAGAACGAAATTCTGGAAACTTATCTGAATGTCGCCACGCTGGGTCGGAATAACAAGGGGCAAAACATTGCGGGGGTTGAAGCGGCTGCACAAGGACTTTTTGGCGTCTCTGCCAGTCAGGTGAACCTGCCGGAAGCCGCTTTTATCGCCGGACTGCCGCAGAGTCCGTTTGTTTACACACCGTATACTGCCGATGGCCAACTAAAAGCCAGCCTCAAATCCGGCATTAATCGGCAACAGACCGTTCTGTTCCGGATGTATCGGGCTGGCGTCATCAGTCACAAGCAGTATGTTGCAGCCAAATCATTCGATCTAAAAGGCGCGTTCCTCAAGCCTGAAAACGCGGAGCAGGATGACAATGAGTATGGGTATGTCTACAACATGGTACTCAGTGAAGCTAAATCATTATTAGCTGAGAAGTTAGCCCAAAATGATGGTCACTCTGCTGCCGACCTTGCCAAAGACAATGCCTTGAACAACGATTATTTAAGGCAGGCAGGCGACCTTTTTGCTTCGAAAAACTACCAAATCAAAAGTACCATCAACAAAGACGTGTACGACCGGATGCAATTTGTGATGCGCGCCACGCGAAACACATTCGGCCAAACCTATACCAGCACCCAGATCAATCCTAAAACCGGCGAAACCGAAACCGTTAAACATCCGGTTCAAAACGGCTCTGTCGTGTTGGACAACCAAACCGGCGCTGTTCTCGGGTTCGTCGGCGGGGTCTCGGGCGAACTCAATCACATTTACACCTTACGTTCTCCCGGCTCCACGATTAAGCCGCTTTTGGTGTATGCACCAGCGATCGATCAAAAAGTCATCGGTTCGCAGACGGCTTTGGCTGACTTCAAAACCAACCTTGGCAACAATTACAGTGTGACCGATTACGGCGACCAGATTCAAAATCGGTTCATCCCTGCCACCGAAGCGCTTGCCCAATCCTACAACATTCCGGCAGTTAATCTGTATAAACACATCAAGCCGAACGTCAATGTCAAAAGTTACATGGAAAAAATGGGCATCGATACCCTCACCGATAACGATTACAGCCAGCTCGGTCTAGCCTTGGGCGGTACCGATTATGGCGTCGACGTCAAGGAACAAGCCAGCGCCTTCTCCACTTTTGCTAATGAAGGCGAACACGTTCCGGCTTATGTCATTTCTGAAATCGTTGACCCTTCAGGCCATGCCGTCTACCGGCATCATGTTAAAAAGACCAAAGTTTTCTCTGAAGGTACTAACTACATCATGAATCAAATGCTGAAAAACGTGGTTGAATCAGGGACAGCTGAGAGCCTGAACTATCAGCTGCGCTTCAACACCGATAACCTGATCGGGAAAACCGGTACCAGCAACGATTTCCGTGATATTTGGTTTATCGGTTCAACGCCTGGTGTCACCATTGCCAGTTGGATGGGCTATGACAACAGCAACGGCACCAACTACACGCTTGATGAAAATAGTTCAATGACCAACGAAGCTTATTGGTCGAAGTTGGCAAATGCGGTTTATCACACCATCCCTAAGCAATTTAAAGTTGACAAAAAACTAGCTCGACCAAGTACCGTCAAGTCTGTCACTGTTGATAAGCAAACCGGACAACCGGCTGGCACCCTTACTTTTAACGGCCGGACTTATCATACAGGCGGATCAACTGTTACCAGCCTTTACAATGATTGGCAGCCAACTGCGAAAGCCGAATTTGGCATCGGCGGCAGCAAAGACAATTATCAGTTGTTCTATGACCATCTCAACGGCAAAAGTAACGGCTATGGTCAGGTTTCTGACGCTAACGGCCGCTCGACCGAAGCCAAAAAAGAACATCAGGAAACGCCAATCACGCCTGAAACCACAACACCGGCCACGACGGAAAGCAGCCAAACGCCTAGCGTCACGGTGCCTTCCAGTCAGAAAAACCAGCAGGGAACTTCCGAAAACCAGCCAAGTGAACCACAAACCACAGGTACTGGCGGGACAAACGGCGCAACTGGCACTGGCGGCGAAACAACCGGCACTGGCACGACAACGACTGGCGGTAACACGACCGGCGGCACAACAACCAATAATCAGCAAACCACACCTGCTACAACTGGCAGCGGTCAGTAAGTTCATGCGTCATCTTGAAGGCCACTCAATCCAGTAACGCAAAAATCGGTTCTAAAGACACACATCATCTGTCTTTAGAACCGATTTTTTATTGCTCACGAGGTGCCAAAGCCGACTTCGCGCAACAACTTTATTTGGTTGAGCCGCGTTTCAAAATATCGAAACCTAACATCACGGTTTTTTCTTCGATCTCTTCTTTGTTCATCATCTTTGTCAGCAACCGCATTGCAACAGCACCGATATCATAAAGCGGCTGATCAATTGATGTCAGTTGCGGCCGGGTCATTTCAGTCAACTTGGTGTTGTTGCTGGTAATGATTTCAAAATCATCCGGCACCTTCACGCCTTTGTCCAGTGCGCCATCCAAAATGCCGACTGCCAACTCGTCATCACCGGCAATCACCGCGGTTGCGCCGACTTTCTGCAGTTTACCAAACAATGCCAACCCTGCTTGATAACTTGGCTCATTTTCAAAGATCAGGCTTTCATCATAGGCAACGCCGGCTTTTTCAAGTGCCTGTTTATAGCCCTTGAGGCGGAACTGACCGTTAATCGGATGGGTGAGCGAGCCGGTCGCCAATGCCACCCGCTTATTACCGCTCTCCAGTAATTGGTGCGTCGCTTCTTCAACTGCAGCCACGTAGTCAATGTTGACACTGCCAACCTGTTCATCCGGATCAATCGAACCTGCCAGTACAACCGGCGTTTTGCTCCGGGAAAATTCCGCGCGAATCGAATCGGTCAGTTCATGACCCATGAAAATCAACCCGTCAACCTGCTTGGCTAACAAGGTGTTAAGTACGGAAACTTCCTTTTGGTTATTTTCATCCGAGTTCGCCAAAATAATGTTGTATTTGTACATGGTCGCCACATCATCAATCCCGCGCGCCAGGCTTGAGAAGAACATGTTGGTAACGTCAGGAATGATAACGCCGACAGTTGTCGTTTTCTTGCTGGCTAAGCCACGGGCTACTGCATTCGGCCGGTAGTCGAGGCGTTCGATAACCTCTAAAACCTTCTTGCGGGTAGCCGGCTTCACATTCGGGTTACCATTAACCACTCGGGACACCGTCGCCATCGATACATTTGCCTCGCGGGCAACATCATAAATTGTTATTGTTTGTTTTTCCACTTTATTTTCTCCTTAGTCGTGAGTATGAAAATCACGAAACATCTATTTACATTCCAAAATAGCAGAATGAGAAAGGCAATGCAAGCGTTTTACTGAATTTTCCATGAAATTTTCACAAACAGGCTTTTCAGAAAGTCCGGCGTATTGCTCGTGATATACTGTTAGAGAAAGTTGCATCAGGCATTGAGATTGGTCCCCTTATTGTGCGGGTCATTTTCGGTGCCTGAGCAACTGGCGCGTTAATATCACGGTGCAGCACAAATATGGTAAAAGATTCGTTTTGCATGATATTTTGTGTTGGGCCCTTTTAAGGAGGAACACGATGAACGAGCATTTAGCAGCATTACAAACCTGGGTTGGCGAAGAAGGCCTCGACCTTGCCTATATCAGTGACCCGGTCAATATCAATTATTACACGGGCTTCTTCCAGGATCCCGAAGAACGGATCACCGCCTTAATCGTCACCCCGGACAAGGATCCGTTCCTGTTCACCCCGCAACTCACCATTGAGGAAGTTAAAAAAACCGGCTGGCCTTATCAGGTATTTGGCTATCTTGATCACGAAGATCCGTTTGCCGTCATGGCGACCCATATCAAGGACGTGAACCCTAATCCGACCAAGTGGGCTATCGAAAAAGATAACCTCGCAGTCTTCAAATTTGAAGCCCTCATGAAGCAGTTTCCTGATGCGACTTTTCCGATTGATGCTTCCCGTTTCATTGAAAAGCAACGGTTAATCAAAACACCTGCCGAAATTAAACAAATGGAAATTGCCGGGGCTCAGGCTGACCGCGCGTTCCAAGCAGGTTTTAAGGCGATCAAGGCAGGTGCCACTGAACAGGAAGTTGCGGCTGAAATTGACTATGCGATGATGAAGGAAGGCGTCATGCACATGAGTTTTGGCACCATCGTCCAAGCTGGCGTAGATGCGGCCAATCCGCATGGCGAACCGATGGGAACAAAGCTCGCTCCAAATGAACTGGTCTTGTTTGATCTTGGTACGGACAACCATGGTTACATGTCTGACGCCACGCGCACCGTCGCTTTTGGTCAGGTCACCGGTAAGCCGCGTGAAATTTTTGATATTTGTCTAGAAGCGAACCTGACTGCTATGGATGCCGTTAAGCCGGGATTAAAAGCATCCGAACTCGACAAGATTGCCCGTGACATTATTACCAAAGCGGGTTACGGCGAGTACTTTAATCACCGCTTGGGACACGGGATCGGCATGTCCACCCATGAATTTCCATCCATCATGGAAGGCAACGACATGATTCTACAGCCAGGCATGTGCTTCTCGATCGAACCCGGTATTTACGTTCCTGGTGTCGCCGGTGTTCGGATCGAAGACTGTGTCCACGTCACGGAAACCGGCTGCGAACCGTTTACCCACACATCAAAGGAATTCACTGTCATTAAAGGCTGATGACGCCGGATCGCTCGTCGGTAAAAACTGAACAGTGCGCTAATATCGAAAATGGTCCCAAAGAGGTAGACGCTGCCTCCTCGGGACCATTTTTATGTTGTTGACTGCTGATATTTTTGTCTCTACCACCGAAATTGACTAGTCTGCTTCCGACTGTTCATATAAAATACCGGCCTTGCGCAGTGCTTCTTTAATTTTGGCGATATTTCGTTCATTTCTAACGCTAATCGTGTGCAAATGAATGCCACCGGTTAGCTCCGACAGCAGGCGGCCCTGATAACGCGCTAGGCGACTCAAAAACAGCTTCATATCGGCAACGGTGCGAATATTCAGCTGGCCGCGTAACTGACCATATAGCGGATGCTCGACCAAAACATCTTCAATCCATCCGCCGTTGTCGAGGATCAGCTGCAGCTCTTCCTCTGTTTGCTCCGGCGTGTGTTTGCAAGGAATCAAAAACTCATGAGCCGCTGGATGTGACAACGTATAACCACGCGGCGTTGCAATGATCGGTTCGCCTTGGGCCCGCAAAAGCGCAATATCACCGACGATGGTCTGCCGACTGACGGTAAACCGCCGCGCAAAACTCGACGCACTGAGCGGTTCGGCAGCAGTACTCAAAGTGGCTTTGATGTGTGCCTGACGTTCGCTATTTAGCATAGTATTCTCCCTCATTCATGATCAAAATGCTTCAAACAAATTCAGCTACGATGCTAAAAGCGACAAACGAAAGGCGCTCACGTCGGGGTGTCTTTCGTTTGTCGCCATTTTTAATATTCAAAATCCGGTGTTACTGGTGATGATTAATCGGTAGCTTCAGATTCAGAACTTGCCGGTTTGGCTTCTGATGCCGCTGCACCACTAACCGGCTTTGGTTCGGTCGGTTCAGGCACTTCATCGGTGCGGGTTTCACTACCCTCATCATCGTCTTTGGCTTGGGCAAACGCACTCTTACCATCCAGCACAATGTCATCAAAATCAGCCGAAGTATCCGTATCCGCTGCGGTATTCAATTGATCACGCAATTGCTCAGTCGCAGCGTCATAATTAGCCAACGCTTCTGACCCATCGGCATCATTCCCACGCGCCTTCAAGTCATCGACAAAATCCGTTGCGCTTTGCTTCCAGTCAGCACTAGCCTCTTTGGCGTAATCATAATAATCAACCGCACGATCGGCTAAATTCGCGGAAGCATGCTTGACGCGTCGTTTCAACTCGTCACTGGTTTGCGGTGTCAATAAATAAGTCGTTGCTAAGGCACTGGCAGCTCCGAATACAAATCCAAGCAAAAAATGTCCTTTTTTAGCCATGCTGATTCCCCCTGCTATTCATTATGATGTTTCTTTTTGGTCAACATTGAAAATGCTTTGGCACCCATACGTGTCGCAACCGTCGCCTTGGCCCCGTTCTTAGCACCATGGGCAACGCGTTCGGTCAAATTACGCGTTGACTGATTCAAATCAGAAACGCTTTCACCAAGCTCACCAATTGCGGTAAAGACAGGATCAATTGCCGCCACCTTGCCATTTACATCTTCAAGAAGGGTATTGCTCTTCGCAAGAAGGCCTTCGATTTCCTTCGTCAAAATGCCAAGCTCCCCGTTGACCGTGTTCAACGTCTTATTCGTCTCGGCAACCGTTTCCTTAACTTCCTTGGTCACACCCGAAACCCGAATCGCAATGACGGCAATCGCCAAAGCAATAATCAAAAAAGCAACCGCAGCAATGATCCAAGCAATCTCTCCACCTGACATGCAACACCCTCCATTTCAAACCAGTTGGTTACATCAATCATAACATCGAGGGGAGAGTGGTGCAAAAGATTTAAAGAGCGTGAGCCGGCGCGGTTAGAAGCCGGAGTGTAAGTGGCCTTGGACGTGATGGCGCTCTTTGCCATTGCGACCAAGGTCCTTACACGCAGGCTTCTGCGCCGGGGATCGCGTTTCGGAACCGGATTGCCTTCCTATCCTTATTTTCCCCCCCATGGCTGGTCTTTGGCCATTTGGGTTTGAGGTCCTTACATGCAGATTTTTGCGCCAGGGAGCGCGTTTCAGAGCCGGATTGCCTTTCTATCCTTATTTTCCCCCCATGGCTGGTCTTTAGCCATTTAGGCTTGAGGCCCTTACACGTAGATTTCTGCGACTGCAAACGCGTTTCGGAACCGGATTGCCCTGCAAAATTTATTCCCCCAATACCTAGGCTTTGGCCATTTAGGTTCGAGGTCCTTATGTGTAGATTTCTGGGCCTGCGAGCGCGTTTTCGGGCCGGATTGCCCCGCAAAGCTTATTCCCCCAATGGCCCGGCTCTGCCCATTGCGACCAATGCCCTCACACGCCGCCCCCCTGCGCCATCGAACACATCCGAAACCGAATTACCTTACCACACTTACTCCCTACCACCCTCACCCACCCCTTCTCCCACCAAAAGTTAAAACTTATCCGCATCATGACAAATCCCCAGCAGATCCGCCCCGGTTCTGGTAAAATAAAGCCAACACCAAGAGGAGGTCGTCACGTGACAGGCATGATGTTCACGGCAACGGCCGTAACTGAACAACCCAATGTGTGGTTACGGTATTTTAAAATCATCAACTGGGATAAAATTGCCGGGACCGTAATTGATAAGGTTCTGTCGTTGCTATTCTTTTCGATTTTATTTCTTGCACTTTATCGTTTAGGCCAGTTTGCCATCAATCGAGCTTTTAAAAGCTATCAACGCCGCGCCCATTTATCAGGCACGCGCGTCAAAACCATCCACACCCTTTCGCGAAATCTATTTTTCTATTTTGTGCTCTTCTTCTATTTTTACGCGATCCTATCAACGTTGGGCGTTCCGGTGGGGACACTGCTTGCTGGTGCGGGCGTGGCCGGCTTGGCAATCGGCTTTGGTGCTCAAGGCTTCGTCAATGACGTTGTGACTGGTTTCTTTATTCTACTGGAGGCGCAGTTTGACGTTGGTGATGTTGTCCAATTAGGCAAGATTTCCGGAACGGTCACGAGCCTTGGCTTACGCACCACGGTGGTTAAGAGTTATGACGGTACGGTTAACTTCATCCCTAATCGCAACATTACAATCGTCAGCAACCTTTCCCGCAGCAATATGCAGGTACTCATTAAGTTGCCACTTGAGCCGACTGCTGATCTCGATTTGGTCCGCAAAACTATTGAACGCGTCAATCACGACTTAGTTCCAAAGTTCACGACTATCACTGAGGGTCCGGATATTCTGGGTCTGACAGAGGAAAAAAATGGCACGTTTACCTACCAAGTTCTTTTTTACGCTGAAAACGGTGAGCAGCTCAGTTTACAGCGAACATTTCTCGCTGCTTACATTGCTGCATTAAACTCCGCCGGCATTCATGTGATAACGCCGCCGATCAATTTACAGTCTGGCTCATAAAGAGTTTGGCGTTTTACCAATATTCACACCAAAATCCATTTATAAGGAGATGCTATGCTCAACTTCATCAAAGGTGCCATCATCGGCATTGCACTTGTCATTCCCGGTCTTTCCGGCAGTATTTTTGCCGTCGTCGTCGGGTTGTATGACCGCCTCTTACAAGCAGTGAATCACTTCCGCGCCAATCCCAAGAAAAATTTGCGTTTCTTGGCACCGATTGGCTTAGGAGCTGTCGTTGGTATCTTGGTTTCCACTAAAGCCGTCCTAGTCGTCACCACGCATTGGCCGCTACCTAGTTATGGTTTCTTTATCGGGTTAGTACTTGGCATCGGCCCGTTTATTTATCGCAAATTGGTGCTCAAACCCTTCACTTGGTGGTACCTCTTACTAGTGGCTGGAGGATTTGCGGGTATTTACGGACTAGCCAAGATTGGCGGGACCCAGCCGGAGAACCTCATTGCCATTCAGCGCCTGAGCAGTGTTAGTGACGCCGGTGTGATGGCTTTTGCCGGCATCTTTGCGGTATCGTTAATGGCCATCCCTGGTATTTCCGGCTCCGTCATGCTGATGGTCATTGATCAATACGGAACCGTCTACAATGCCGTCAGCCAGCTAGGCGATGCAGCCCGGGCATTCGCTTCCGGTAACTGGTCGGCATTTAACGCAGCGATGGGCTCGGTGGCGTTGCTGCTGCCCTTCATGCTTGGCGCCATTGCCGGTCTGATTGCGGTGGCCAAATTGATGGCGTATTTGCTCGAGCATTTCGAAACCCAGGTTTATTATGCTGTATGCGGTATTGTTGCCGCAGCAGTGGTCATTCTGCTCGAAACTGGCATCGCGCCTTATTGGCCGGCTACTGGCATGGTTATTCCGGCACTTTTGGTTGTGGTTAGCCTCATCATCGGCGTTTTAGCGACCATTTTCCTAGATAAACCGGAATCCAACGCAGACGCTAACTAATGTGGCCAACAAAAAAACCAGCACACAGGTTTGTCCGCATGCCGGTTTTTAAGGGGTTAAGATTCTTTTTCAACGACTGACGCTAAAGGTTCCAACTGGAAATGCTTGTCGATATTGTGACCAATATTGTTGATGCCCTTCATCACCTCACGCCGGGTCACGATACCGGTAAAGTATCCATCCTGAACGACCGGAATGAACGGGTTGTCGACAAGCAAATGTAAAACGTTCTCCAAGTCATAGGGGTCACTAATTGTCGCCACATCAGTCTCCATGACATCTTTGACGGTCATGGTATCTAGTGACTGAAAACTGATATGGTCCAGACCCAGCATCGTTTCGGTAATCATCGGCAGTGAAATGAGCCCTTTAAACTTCGAGTCGTGATCCAAAACCGGAATTTTCGCATAGCGCACCTTGGTAAGAACAAGAAACGCATGACTTAATGGGTTGTCTTCGGAGACCGTCGCAACCATATCTGCAGAAATCATAAAGTGATGACGATTTTCAATCAGCATATTGGCAATGGCTTGATTTAACATTTGGGTAGCTCCTTTTTAACATTCTTGGTTTAAGTACATCGAGCAAAAAGTTAGATTAGTTAACTTTATTGGTTCAGTTTACCGCTTATCCATGCCGGTGCCATCCGTCAAAAGGCGGAAACACCATATGGTTATTTTACCATGAATGACATCAAGGAATTTCGATCGCCGTTATTCATAAGAAATACGACAACTTTTTAGTGAGCGTGAGCCAGCCCGGTTAGAAGCCGGAGTGTAAGTGGCCTCGGGCGTAATGGCCGGGCTTTGGCCATTGCGATCGAGGTCCTTACACGCAGACTTCTGGGCTGGCGAACGCGTTATGGGTGAGCGTGAGCAGGAGCGCTTAGAAATCGGAGTGTAAGTGGCCTTGGGCGTGATGGCGCTCTTTGCCATTGCGACCGAGGTCCTTACACGCAGATTTCTGCGACTGCGAACGCGTTATGGTGGAGCGTGAGCCAGCCCGCTTAGAGCCGGAAGAACACGTTATCGCAAGCAACAAAGCAAATCAAAGTAAGCACCATGCACATGCTAGCAATGAACGAATCATTTGGAGGGGTAAAAATGACATATGATCTAGGCGTGCGTTTGGCCGCCGAATTTATTGGCACTGCCATTATGGTTTTGTTAGGAAATGGCTCCGTTGCCAACGTCGATTTGAAGGGTACCAAAGGAAATGGCTCGGACTGGCTGCTGATTGCGGTCGGCTACGGCGCCGGGGTCATGATTCCTGCCATGATGTTTGGCGCCATTTCCGGTAACCACATCAATCCTGCATTTACGTTAGGTTTAGCTGCCTCTGGCATGTTCCCGTGGTCAGAAGTGTTGCCGTATATTGTGGTCCAGATGGCCGGTGCCATGGTCGGACAGCTGTTTGTCGTTGCAGCTTACAAACCGCATTATGATCTCACGACCAATACCCAACACATTCTTGGGACATTTAGTACGATCAGTGCGACGAAGAGCAAACTAAACGGTTTCGTCAACGAATTTATCGGTTCGTATATTCTTTTCATCGGCGCCCTTGGTATTACCAAAGCACCGTTCTTCCAAGACAATCTTGGAACGGCACACATGGGCTTAGGCTTCCTTGTGGCGACATTAGTGGCATCGCTGGGTGGCCCAACCGGACCGGCGTTAAACCCGGCCCGTGACCTCGGCCCGCGAATTCTGCACGCGCTTTTGCCATTAAAACACAAAGGCAGTTCCGACTGGGGATACGCCTGGGTGCCTGTAATCGCACCAATCGTTGCAGCCATTCTCGCGGTCTTCACCTACAAACAACTCTTCATGTAACAACGGTTTGATTCTCATAAAAAATCGGCTCTAGCAATTGCCGCTAGAACCGATTTTTAATTATCTCAAACATGCCGATCACGCCTGCAAAAAGTCGCGGCTTAATGGCGCAACGATGCTGCCGTCCCGCTTCAAAAAGTCAACGTGCACTTTGTCCTCTGTCCAGGAAACTGTGGCGTAAGTACCGCCTAAATTGGTAAACTGACCGCGGGGCTGACTAATTGAGCCTGGATTCAAAATCACCATGCCAGCGCGCTCCTCCACGCCAAGTTGATGCGTATGCCCGAAAATCACCAGCTGAGCGTGGGCAGCTTCGCCGGCAGCCATGAGCTTATCCAATCCAAAGTTCACGCCAAATCGATGACCATGCGTCATGAAAATCGTGATACCTTTAACCGTCGTTGTCACACTCATGGGAAAATTAGGATCAAAGTCCATGTTCCCTTCAACCGCATGATACGTTTGAAAAAGCGAATCATCCGCAGGTAACTCCGAATCGCCAGCATAGAAATAACCATCCAGATCCGGCTGCTGTTTCAAGATTGTCGCAAGAATTTCACGATCGCCGTGCGTGTCGCTTACTGCCAGAATTTTCATATCTCTTCCTCCAACCATGCCTGCCAGACTTTCTCCAGTGACCGCATGGCATTGCCCCGATGACTGATCTGATTTTTTTCTTCGGCAGTCAGTTCTGCCAACGTTTTGCCTAGTGATGGCACCAAGAAAAATGGATCGTAACCAAAGCCATCAGTTCCGCGCGGGATGGCTGTGATTTGTCCGGAAAGATCACCATGAACCACCAGATCGGCTTCCGGGTGATCCGGTTTTGCCAGCACCAAGGTTGTATGGAACGTGGCGGTTCGCGCATCGTCAGGAACATCGGCTAAATTCGCCAAAAGTTTGGCATTGTTCGCCGCATCGTTATGCCCATCGCCGGCATAACGGGCTGAACGAATGCCCGGTTGACCATCCAGCGCATCAACCATCAAGCCAGAATCATCGGCAATCACCGGTAACTGGAGATCTTTGGCGTACTGGTCGGCTTTTTGCCGCGCATTTTCTTCAAAAGTCGTCCCAGTCTCGTCGACAGTCGGAACGCTGGGAAAATCAGCCAGACTTTTAACCGTGACGCCAGCGGGCTCAAACATCGCCTTAAATTCTTTTACTTTACCGGGATTTTTGCTGGCTACCACGATGGTTTTGCCATTCGTTATGTCTGCCATGTCGACAAAGTGAGTCGGCTCCGATTCAATGTTAACATGCTGGGCATGCATGGGCGCTTTCAGCTCGAGCCAGGCCTCACCCAGTTCATCAAACATGGAAGGGGCTCCTGTCGTATAATAAGCGTGCGTGGGCGTTTCATGGCTGTCATTGGCCAAATCAAAATAGTCCAGCAGCATCGAAACATCATTAACGGTTTCTGCGCCTGAGTCAATTAAAGTGACGCCGCTGCCCATCACGTTTTGAATAATCGGCCGTAAAATCGGGTAATGGGTGCACCCTAAAACCAGCGTATCAATGTCGGTGTGCAAAAGCGGCTGCAAGGTATCTGCCACCACCCGCTTGGCAATTGGCGAATGCGCCTCGTTACTTTCTACCAGTGATACAAACTTAGGCGCGGCCAGACTGGTTAGCCGAATGTCCGGCGCTTTCGTCCGCAAAGCTTGGGTATAGGCACCACTTTTAACCGTTCCTTCTGTTGCGATAATGCCGATGTGGCCGGTGCGCGTTGCTTTTAAGGCCGCACGACTGCCCGGCTTGATGACGCCGATCACCGGGATCGATAGCTTGGCTTTAATCAACGGTAAAGCCGCCGCTGTCGCCGTGTTGCACGCAATGACCAGCATTTTAATGTGCTTGGTGAGCAGGAAATTAACCATCTGCCAAGTAAATGCCTGAACCTGTTCGGCGGGTCGCGGTCCATATGGCAGACGCGCTTGGTCGCCTAAATAAACCGTATTTTCGGCCGGTAACTGATGCAAGGCTTCTTTCACAACGGTCAAGCCGCCGACACCTGAGTCAATAAATCCGATTGGTTGCTTGTTCATCATGATGAATCTCCTTTTGAAACTTCAATTTAAGGTATCGCCGTTGGTTAATGTCGACTGCCACGCTAGCCTGTTACTAAATTGCAAAATCTAGCGCGACCCCGACTGAAAGCACGTGACGGCCCCTGATACTTATCTGTCGCGATAAAACTCTGAAACTTCATTGTGAGTTTAAATCTTAAAAAAAGCAAGCGTTCAGAAAAGCATGTTTTTAAACCCATTTTTCGGCTATACTAGACGAATAGAAACAGGAGGCACAACATGGCAAAATCTGATTATACCACCCTGCTGAACCTTCCCGGCTCGGTCTCATTCTTTGCGGTAACGGCAATGCGCGATCTGATGTTGCCGAATATGCTGGGTGAAGAACAGCACCATATTCTCTATTGGGCAGGACGCGACTTGGCAACCAAATTGCCAGT
This sequence comes from Lacticaseibacillus huelsenbergensis, assembly GCF_029726355.1. Taxonomy (NCBI): domain Bacteria; kingdom Bacillati; phylum Bacillota; class Bacilli; order Lactobacillales; family Lactobacillaceae; genus Lacticaseibacillus; species Lacticaseibacillus huelsenbergensis. The sequence goes on along the minus strand of NZ_CP120687.1, from coordinate 2,033,297 downwards.
CGATGAAACCGCCTTGCCGCAACTCTTTACCCAGGTCGGTTTCGGTACCCTAACGCCGCTCAAACAGAAGCGCCAGGAGCGCCAATATTTGCTGGCTGGAGACGTCGTGGCAACCCGTATTCGTACATACGATGACCCAGACTTTCAACTTGAAGCCGGGTTTTTAGCCCAATCATTGCAACAGGTCTTGGGCTTTGCCGTTGAAGGCGGCAGTGCGATTCAACGGCGCGACCAAAACGTTGTCCTAACCGTTGTCATGGACAATCAAGATTCGCAACCTACTGCCGATCATCTCATTGATCTGGCGCCCGATGATCAGTAACTCCCCTTCAGGTCGACCATCAACTTAAGGGATGACCGAACAACCTTGAATTAGACGCAATCATGCAAAAGCGACCCCGAAGACGCCATTCGTCTTCGGGGCCGCTTTTTGTCAGGCACGAATATTAACTATCGCTATTTTCAGAACCTCAGTCTAGGCCATTGGCTGACCGCTGTTGCCAACTCTTCGTATAAAACTGGTCGTTAAGTTTGTAATGAATTCTTGCTGCCTTATTCGTTTTAAGGAACGGACGGACAGTTTGGTCCATTTTAAGCCAGCCGCGCCAGCCAATATGAATCGTATCTTCCATGAAGTACGGTTGCGCACCATCTTGGCTTAAGTCCAGGACATGATTAAAGCCTTGTGTTTTCAGCTGATAATTCAACTTCGTCACGGTATCTTGGATCATGTTCATATCCAAGCCGGTATACGCTGCCCACTTGGCATTGATTGGCGGAATGACAAACAAAACTTCCATGTGCTTTTTCGCAAAGGTATTCAAAACCAGTTGCAGATCAGAATATTCCGGCGATTTCACATAACTCCAGTGCGCTTGTGACCCCTCCAGCTTAGGCAAATTCTTTTTAACTCTTTTCGAATAAAAGTCATTCTTGAGTCCAAAAGGATTGTTCGTCGTGTCCTTCATGCCTATCTGTGTCGCCACACCGTCTAAGTCGTCAACATCATACTTAGCCGGCAACTGTTTGGCCGCCTTATTCAACTTAGGCTGATTATTATTTAAAAACAGCTGTGAGAACAAGGCATCCTGATGATCAGCCATCGGACTTTTAACTTGCTTCAAATACCAATACTGGGCATCCGACAGCTTCTGTCCGGCAGCAATGTTCTTCAAAGCCCCATTAGACATCCGATCCGAGTTAGTCGAAGGAAATTGTAATAGTCGGCGCGCTGCATAGCGATCCGCTTCTGAATTCGGATTAGCATGCAACAGGAACGTCGTCAGTTGCGCCGGAGAAAAGAAGAAGTCAAACTGTGCCTTGCGCACACCACCAGGAACGAACCATTGCGGCGACAGCACCATCACAGCCTTTTTCCCATTCGCATGCGTCAACGCGTTGACCGACAGGAAATGTGTCAGCGATTGAGTACCGGCCATCCCCATCAAAAACGGACGATAGCTGCGATGATACTTTTGCGCCAATACGGAAGGGTGCAAAGCATCCATCCGCGACAATTCGGATGACCCAATGAACGGGACATAGTTCTCGGCCATGGCTTCATTTTTAATATTTTCGCCTTTAAGCACGTTGGCCGACATTGAACTGGCTGCCTGCCTGATCGTCGCTTGGCTGCTGCTGCCAAACTTAAATGGCACGAGCATCAAGGCGGCGACCAGGATCACAGCGATCAGCAGCGGGCCAAGTCCGCGCCAAAGGATCTTCCCGATCGGTTTTTTCATTGTGCTTGTTCGACCTTTGCAATGATTTTATTTGGAGTATCCCACTCCTTACGATCAAATTCGGATACCGGTGCGTTCACACCATACTGGCTTTGCAGTTCCAACAGCAGCTGTACGGTTCCCATTGAATCCAACAGCCCGGTTTCAAACAAGTTCATATCCAAATCCTTTTTCACATCGTCAGAACCGGTTAAATCAGCCAAAATATCCAAAACACCATTTTTAATTGATTCGTCTGCCATTATCAACTACCTCTTTCTTTTCAACTCCAGTCGGTCATTGAACGACCGGCCATTTACCACAACATTTTTAATGGAACCACAGTGTGTCCAAGAACCCGGAAAAAATCAAGAACGAAAGGCAGACTGCATTTGCTGTCATGAAAATAGCAAAGTAATGCGTTGCCTTATTGTGCGGGAAGAAGTCTTTGTGCTTCTTCTTAAAGCGCAGCCAAGCATCGGTCAGATTGATGAGCATGGCGTGGAATAGCCCATAGACAATGTAATACCAGGTTTCCCCGTGCCAGATACCCATAATCAGGAATAACACCAGATACCCGACAAACGCCGTCGAGACCCGTGATTTCAACCACTTATGTTTCATCACGAAGAACACAAACCGCATGTAGATGTAATCACGGAACCAGAAGCTCAGACTCATGTGCCAACGATTCCAGAAGTCCTTAATGTTATAAGACATCCATGGCTTGTTGAAGTTCATTGGCGTCTCGATGCCCATCAGATACGAAATGGCTACTGCGAACAAACTGTAACCGGCAAAGTCGAAGAACAAATAGCCGGAATAAGCGTACATGACGCCGACAACTGGCCAACTGAGTCCCAAGAATGCCCCACCGCGACTTGCCATCGCCATATGCTCGACGGAAGGTAGCCACAGCGTTCCAAAGATGTAACCCAAAATGAACTTGTAAAGGAACCCGAGCATCAAATAATGCATCGCTTTTGTGACTAGCTGGGCATAATGTTCAGGGTCAGGGACCCGATCATAATCTTTAACGAAGCGGCGATAACGGTCAATCGGGCCGCTTGAGATCGTTGGGAAGAACAATAGAAATTGGACAAACTTCCACATATTCAGGTCTTTGACCGAGCCATCCCGGATTTCCATGATCGTTCCGACGACACGGAAGGTCAGATAACTAATTCCCAGAAAACCCAGAATCGAGCCGTGATGTTGGAACAACGGGGTAAACTTGACAACCGCTAGCTGGGCAATGCCTAACGCAACACTGAGATAAAACACGGCCGTCGAGTTTTTCGACCCTTCTCGCGTGCGATACTTGAAGTAGGCATATACCAGCAACAGGTTGAAGACAACATATCCCAACAGTGCCTTACCCTGTGGCCACTTATCAGCATCAAAAATCAGAACCAGGAACACCAGTGAAAAGATGCTTTCATACCAATGCATCCTGAAGCCTTTAAACATCCCGATGATGACCGGCAGCAAGGCGATGATCAAATAGAGAAAATACTGTGGATTTTCATAAGGTTGTAAATTCAGCATTAGTGATTTACCTCTGCAATCAGTGCTTTGCGATCAACCTTGCCATTCGCTGTCAATGGTAATTGATCCCGATAAATAATGCGTTGCGGAATCATATATTCCATCACCATCTTGCCAAGTTCGGCTTTGACCGCCTGCGTTAACTTCATATCACTATCGAAGTCGTTAGGTTTGGCAACCGCAAAAGCGATTAATTGTGCTACTTTATGATCCTTATCGTAGCGCGGCACCGTTGACGCCTGCTTGATGTAAGAAACCTGATTCAGGTTATGGTCAACATCTTCCAGCTCAATGCGGTAACCGTGCAGTTTGACTTGAAAATCGGTACGACCACGATAAAAGATCATGCCATCTGCCGTCATCGTTGCTAAGTCACCGGAACGATACCCCCGCTTACTGCCAACTTTAAAGAAAGCTTTCGCGGTTTTATCCGGATTATTGAGATAACCCTTAGAAACACTTGGTCCGACAATCATTAACTCGCCTTCCGTATCAGGCGGTACTTGATTGCCTTGCTCATCAACAATGAAAATGTCGGTGTCAGGCTTGGCATACCCAATTGGCAACCGCGGATATTGATCGACAATTTCCTGCGTGATCGCCATACCGGTCACGGCAACCGTTGCTTCTGTCGGACCATAAGTGTTATAGACCGTTGCTTTCGGGAAGCGCGTAATCAGCTCCTGTGCGGTCTTATTGACAAGTTCCTCACCGCAGAATAGAAAATGCGTCAGGTTCGGATAGTTTTCCTGTTTAAAGTTCGGATCCAGCAAGGCAATTTCAACAAATGACGGGGTTGAAACCCATTCATTCAGACCGAGCTTTGGCAGCGTTGCAAATAAGTCTTTGAAGTTGTCAGTCACTTCTTTTGGCAAAGCTTTTAACGTGCCGCCGAGTACCAACGTTGGATATAGATCCATGACACTTAAGTCAAACGAATACGGCGGTTGGGACATCGAAACGACGCCTTCCTGAAGGCCAAAATCGGAGATATTCCAATTAACATAGCTCAACAGATTCTCATGGCTGATCTGAACGCCTTTTGGTTTGCCGGTTGTGCCGCTCGTGAAAATGATGTAGTAGTTATCGTCTCCGGTGACGGCATGTTGCAAGGAACGAATCGGTTCATGCGTCTTTTCGGCGTCATGGAGTTCCGGTGCCTTAATAATCTGGACGTCTGGCACCGTAATCGGCAGCGGAGCGACTTCAATGACGGCCGGTGCATGGGCAACATCCTGGACCTGAGTGATCCGTTCATTCGGACTGTGCGTATCGATCGGAATGTAGGCATGCCCTGATTTTGAAAGCCCAAGGAAAACCTCAACCATATCAAAGGTTTGTCCGCCATACACAATGATCGGCTGACCATCTGGCAAGGTTTCCGCAAAGAAACCGGCCAAGCGATCACTGCCGTCTTTTAACTGCGCGTATGTGTATTGTTTACCTTCATAATCATAAGCCACGCGCGTTGGATGCTCTGCGGCGACCCGATCAATCGCTGTGATGACATTATCGATCATCTCGGTTTTCCCCCTTTTTAGAACTCGTTATAGATGAATTTACTGTTATTGATGCCACTGTATCCGTATAGATAAACCAGAACCAGCAGAATCACGAAATACGTGACGGTCCAAAAGATGAACCGAAATGTGGGATTTTCCCACACCGCTTTTAATTTTGCGAACATCTTGTCACCCCACGTTCTTAATTACACGTCTATTATAGTTTTACAGAAAACGCCTCGCCAACGAAAAGCGTAACAATCACCTAACAGTTTCGTAATGTGAACCAGACAACTATCTACCGGGCTTCAACCCAAACAATTGTTTAACATCTCAAAGTTCCTGTTATACCAACGTCGGACGCGTTTATGCGTGTTCAATACAGGTCGTTTCCCAGGCTAAACCACCACGATGAAATAACCCTAATATAGCGATTACATCTGCAAAATCCCACTGATTTTCCTCGATTTGGATTAAGATTCGTCTTTTTATCATGTTTTTTATATCCACAGTGAACGGTATTTGCTTTAACCCCCAATTTTTGAGTCTCACCAATCTGGTTATGAAAAAGAAAAAACGCGTAACTTTCGCACAAACCTGCTTGTGTGCTAAAAAGTTACGCGTCTTATTTGACACTTCTAAAAAAGGCCACAGCCTTATTCAGACTGCAGCCTCCGACCAGAATGTTGGTCCTTTTGCTTCAATTAAGCGGTGTACTTGTTCAGTGTTGCGTCAAGCTGATCTTTGGTTTGATAGCCAACCAGCTTCTCGACAACCTTGCCATCCTTCTTGATAACTAGGGTCGGGATCGCCATAATGCCAAATGACTTTGGTGTCTCCGGGTTAGCATCGACATCCATCTTGACGAATTTAACATCATCGCGACTCTCGGCTAATTTTTCAATCACCGGGCTCTGCATGCGACAAGGGCCGCACCAAGTCGCCCAAAAATCGGTTAGGGTGACGCCGGTGTCGGTCTCCGTCTTGTAGTTTGAATCTGTAACTGCTTGAACCATGAACGGATTCCTCCTCTTACTTTTTGTAACTAAATCATAGCACATTCACTGGTAAAATACTACCAGCTACTTGAAATTAACAATCGTTGCCCCGGATCCGCCAGCATTCTGCGGGGCAAATCCAAAGCTTTTCACTTGGCGGTGACGCTTGAGGTATTGGGTCACGCCATTGCGAATCGCGCCGGTGCCCAAACCATGAATGATCGTCACCGACGGATAGCCTGCCAACAGTGCTGCATCGATATATTGATCCAGATCGGCCATCGCCTGCTCATAACGTTCGCCGCGCAAATCCAGCGTGGTGGACGGGCCGCTCATGCCACCGCCACTAACTTTGACCACTGGCCGCTGGGCGGAGGCCTGTTTGGTTGGTTTGACTTTTTCCAGTTCTGACGTCGGCACCTTCATTTTCAAAATGCCCATCTGAACCTGCCAATGATCCTTGTCGAACTGTTCCAATAAAGTGCCAGTCTGTTCATAACTGGCAACCTTCACTTCATCGCCGACATGTAAGGCCTGCTTTTCCCGCTCACGGCGAAGCACCCGATTTTTTTGCAGTGGCTCGTCTTGGTGCAGACGCTTCAGAGCGGTTTTGGCCGCAATCAATTGATTTTCTTTGACGGATCCCGGATTGGTCAGTTGCATTTGCCGCAGCTGCTTAATAATTTTATCCGCTTTTGCCTGCGCCTTGTCAACCATGGCATTGGCTTTTTCTTTTGCCTGTTGCAACTGAGCGTCCCGTTCGGTGGTAAATGTCTTATACGCGTCAGCCAATTCGTCGTGAAGCGCTTGGGCATCTGCCAGTTGCCGTTGCGCGGCTGCCCGCGCATTTTCTGCTGCCTTACGTTGCCTTTCCAAATCGCTGATCATATTGTTGAGTTCGTGACTGTCAGAGCTAATCATCGACTTGGCCCGATCGACAATCGGCTGCGGTAGACCTAATCGCATCGAAATATCGAAGGCGTTTGACCGACCGGGAACACCGACCAACAGGCGATAGGTTGGCTGCAGCGTTTTGCTGTCGAACTCCATCGACGCGTTGATGGTTTTGGGGGTGTTGTAGCCATACAATTTCAGCTCCGGATAATGCGTCGTGGCCACAACATAGGCACCAATTTCGCCGACCGCATCCAAAATTGCAATCGCCAGCGCCGCCCCTTCCTGTGGATCCGTGCCTGCGCCCAATTCATCAAACAGCACCAGACTATTGCGCGAAAGCTGTTTAAGAATGTGCACGATATTATCCATATGGGCCGAAAAAGTGGACAGATTCTGTTCGATCGACTGCTCATCGCCAATGTCGGCAAAAACCTCATCAAAAATGCCGATGCGGCTTTCATCGTCAGCCGGAATAAACAGGCCGGATTGACCCATGAGCTGCAATAAGCCTAACGTTTTTAAGGTGATCGTTTTCCCACCGGTGTTGGGGCCTGTGATCACCATTGCCTGATAATCTGCTCCCAGTGGGATATCATTACCAACCACCTGATGCCGGTCGATTAACGGATGGCGTGCCTGCCGCAACAAGACATCATTATCAGATGAAACAAGTGGTTCGGTTGCCTTTTGGTTCTTAGCCAACTTGGCTTTAGCGTTAATAAAGTCAAAATGGCCCAAAACCGCCGCGTTGGCTTTGATCTGCCCTGTATAGGGTGCCAACTCATTTGATAGCTCAGCCAACACCCGATTGATTTCGGCTGTTTCTGCCATCTGCGCCTCACGCAGACGGTTATTCAACGCGACGATAGCCTGTGGTTCAACAAAAAGCGTTTGCCCCGTGGCACTTTGATCGTGAACGACCCCACCGAATTTGCTGCGATACGCTGCTTTCACCGGGATGACATAGCGATCGTCACGAATCGTTACAATTGGATCACTCAAATATTTTGACTGGGCGCCACGCGTATATTCAGACATTTTGTTACGAATATCGCTTTCAATACGTTTAATTTGCTCACGAATCCCGTGCAGCTCGGGACTGGCTTCATCAGTTAAAGTGCCATCTGGATCAACGGCAGTCTTCAAACGCCGAGATAATTGCGGCAATGCTGTCAGTTCCTCTTGCAACGTATATAACTGCCGAAAGTCAATCTGATCCTGTAAGTCAGTCAAAAATTTATCGATGGCACTCACTGTTTGCAACACCCGACTGATGCTGGCCAACTCCTGGCCATTCAAAACGGCCCCGATATCGACGCGCTTTAATGCCGGATCAATATTTTCCAGCTGGGGAACCGGAATGCCACCTTTGAGCCGCAATGCTGAGGCTCCGTCAGCGGTTTCATCCAGCGCCCGTTGTACGGCCACCGGATCCGTTAACGGCACCATATTCTGGACCAGCTGCCGTCCTTTCGCCGTTACGACTTGACGCAACAGTGCTCGCTGAATCTTGTCGTATTCAAGTGTTTTTAAAATCTTTTTATTCATGTTCTGCTCCTATAACCACGAAGCGCCCAAAGACATCCGTTCTCCGTCCTTGAGCGTCACTGTGTTCACAACCAAAGGGCATTCACAAATTGTGTTAACCCTGGTGAATATTTAATCATGACTTTGGCAACAATCGAATGGTCGAGGCCCTGCTGAATCCCGGCAATCGGAATCAAAGCCAGCAGCGCCAAAATGAGAAACAAAAAAATATACCCGATTACCAAATTGGCAATGCCGCCAATGACAGCACTTCTGCGGTGACCCATTGCCTTATAAGTCAAATCATGAAACCACAACGAGATAATTCGAGTCATTAACCAGCCGATCGTCAGTACCAGTAAAAAAGCAAAGCCGCGATAAAACGCGGTATCTAACGTCAAACCGATTTTATCGGAATAAAACGCAAATTGACCGGCATTAGTCGCTGACGGATAAGGAATTAATAACGTGAAGTGTTCCCCTAATGGCTGGGCCAAGGCAGTTGCTGCCAAAAAACTCAGGGCATATCCGCCCACGTGTAGCCACTGCAACGCAGCCCCGCGACGTTCCCCACTGTAATAAAAATATGCCAACACTAAAATAATCGCAATCGAAATCAAGTCGTTCCCCCACTATGCCTTTTGATCCGGCTCATCCTGTTGGGCCGCTAACAGTTTAACCTGATCAGAAACAGCATTGAAGGCAACTAAAACGGCCTGCTCTTCGGCGGTCAGATCCGGTGCGAGCGTTTTAACTTGATCCAGCCGTTCGTTCAGCAGCTTTGTCACGGTCAAAAAGTGCTGCTCGGATCCGGGTCCGATAATCGTATACGCTTTACCGCCAATAACGGCTTTAAAGCGGCGCTTCTCCTCAGTCATGACGCGAATGCCTCCACTCTTTTAAGGTGTATTTTACCATAGTTAACCGGTCGCGAGCAGGTGCGGGTAAATGCGACTGAAATTGGGAGTTATCTGCTCGAAATGTGTTCGGTTGCCATAACACGCTCCCCCAGCGCAGAAACCTCCATGTAAGGAACTTGGTCGCATTGGCAAAGACCGCCTCGAAAACATACGTCCTCACTCCATAACGCGCTCCCCGGCGCAGAAACCTGCACATAAGGACCTTGAGATTAAATGGCCAAAGCCCAGCCATTTAATCTCAAGGCCACTTATGCTCCGGTTTCTAACCGCGCCGGCTCGCGCTCACACAAAAAGCAGACCACCAATTCCGGTGGCCTGCTAGGGGGGATGACTTGGTTAATCTTGTAGATTTGAATCGTCATCGGCCAAGAAGGTGTTTAGGACTTCTTCGACCATATCCCATTCCTCATCGTCTTCGATAGGAAAAAGATCTCCCGAGCTGGCATCCCCGTTTGCATCCGGCGTAAATGAGAAAGCCTGGATTTCAACTTCCTGATTATCGCTTTCGCTGGCAGGGTATAAAAGCACGTAGCTTTTGCCATAATCTTCGGAATCAAACGTGAATAAAACCTGATAGAGCTCTTCGTTGCCCTTTTCATCGATCAGCGTAATCTGCTGATTGTCATCGCCGGGCGTTACATGTTCGTTATTCGCCATCTTGCTTCTCCTTAAATACAGGCGGAACCTGTGTTGCCACCTGCCATGATTATTGCTTCGTCAAGGGACCTTTTGCATCCAGATAATTTTGTAGAATCATCTGAGCAGCCACTTTATCAATGACCTGCTTTTGCCGCTTACGGCTGGCGTCTGCTTCTTCAATCAGCATGCGCGAAGCCTCAACGGTTGTGAGCCGCTCATCAATAAAGTCAACTGGCAAACCAAACGTCTCTTTAAGTAAATCACCATAAGCCTGTGACTTTTCTGCGCGTGGTCCAATTGAATTGTTCATATTTTTGGGTAAACCCAAAACAAAGGCGGTCACTTCATATTGCTTGACCAACTCTTTGAGGCGGGCAATCCCAAACTGTTGTTTATCTTCATTGATCCGAATAATCTCCAGACCTTGTGCCGTCCAGCCTAAAGGATCACTGATCGCTACCCCGACAGTCCGAGAACCGACGTCCAACCCCATTAAGCGCATTAAGCTTGCTCCTTGCCAAGATAGTTTCGAACAAGCTCTTCAATGATCTCGTCGCGCTCATGTTTCCGGATCAGGTTACGCGCATCATTGTACCGAGGAATATAGGCTGGATCCCCAGAAATCAGATACCCCACTATCTGGTTGATCGGGTTATAGCCTTTTTCCTCAAGCGCCTTATACACAGTTTCCAACGTTTCGTGAACATTTTTCGGATTGTTATCTCGAAAATCAAAGTGAACGGTTTGATCTAATGTGCTCATTCTTACACCTCTATTCTATCCGCTTCACAGACCATTTTACTTGAAAGCCAGGCAAATGTACAATTCCTGAGCAAAAGTAAGTAAAAAGTCAATGAAAGCGTCTGTTACACCCAATCATCATCCTCGTCATCCCAATCAGCCAAGCCGATCACCTGTTTAATCTTATCAGGATGCACTGGAAAATGAATCGGCGGCATAACCTGCGCATCGACAACCTCACCATGCAGCGTACGCCCTTCATTTCCCACCGGAACGATGACCACGTCGCCTTCCTGCAGTCCAGGCAAATCGGTTTTATACAAATAATCCTTGGACCCTTGCCGGAAGTTGACTTTAATGTAATGCATCAACTGCGGACCGAGTTGATAAGCTTCCTGCAGATCACGTCGTTCACCGATCCGCCGAAAATTCTGAATGGCCGCAGTGACTGTCTGCCATAACTTCTTCATCTTCAAGTCGGTTTCAGCATTCACTTGAAGTTGCGTTGGCTCGCCGTGCGGATACTTTACCGTCAATACCAGAATCGCTCGCGGCCGCTGAGCAGGATCGACAGTGATGGCGGTTAAATCGCCTAAACCAGCCACAGCATCGGTCACCTTTTTAGCTAAGGATGCTACCAGCTCAGGGTCATGATAGACAACATCATGATCGGAAAGCGGCTCGGCGTAGGCAGTTTTCAGAACCACTTGATTATTCAACGCATCAATCAGGTACGTTCGCCGATAACGTAATTGCCGATTTAAAAAGCGGCCCGGTCCATCGAACTTCGGCAACTGGATGGTGCCAAAACGGACATAATCCATCTGCCACGCTGTAGGCGGCAAAAAATGACCGCCGGGAACGGTAACGGCATACTTCAATAAACTAAGCAAGGTTTCAAAATTTTCAGGAAGTGGCTGACCGCCTTCGTAGCGATCCTTCTGACCACCATCGTCAGTGATCGTCAATTCCCAGCGCGTGTCAGCCAGCATCGGTGACTTTTCAGCTGACGGTTTGCGCCAGGCATTGAAGTCGAGCGCGGATAGTTTGGCAATAAACGCCGCAGCATCCGCTCCTGTCAATTCATTCTCGGCCGCTCCTTCCAGCGTTGTCGGATCAACAATATAATCTATGTTAACCAGGTTATCGCGACAGACGACTTGATAAACCTCCCGCGTCCCCAAGAAATCGGTTAAGGCCAACCGCAACGCTCTCATGCTACTCACCCCCAATGGAATCGTTTTCTTCATTCTACCATGAATCATCGCGCTCATAACGCCAAAAATAAAATGCGTCAGGGTTCGACTAACAAAATAACTGTTAGCGAATTCTGACGCACGGTACAACTATTTAAATGGCATTCAAGAGGATCAATTTAGGCACTGAAGCTGACCATGATTACCAGTAAAACGACTTCAGTTTACTAAGCTTGTTGGCCAATAACCTCCTTGGCTTCGTTTAAGGCTGCCCCGATGCCAGCCGGATTCTTGCCGCCTGCTTGAGCCATGTCCGGACGGCCACCACCGCCACCGCCAACTTTTGGCGCGATGGCTTTGATCAGGTCACCTGCTTTGATGCCGGCTTTATTCGCGGTTGCATTGGCTGCTACCAGCAAGTTTGCCTTGCCATTGGCTTCCGTTCCCAGCACAAGTACATCCGATGCGTTTTTGGTTTTCCATTCATCAGCCAATTGTCGCAGCTCGTTCATCCCGGCAACTTGAACCTGTTTGGTAATGATCTTAAAGTCACCAATCGTTTCAGCATGATCAAAAATACCAGCCGCAGCCTGGGCAGCAAGTTTTGCCTGCAACCCACCCACTGTTTTCTGCTCGGTTTTAAGATCAGCCTGCAGTTGGGCAACCTTGCTTGGCACGTTTTTCACCTGATCAATCTTCAGATGATCTGCGGTTTCTCTCAGCCAATCCTGTTGTTGCGTCAGATATTCATAAGCTTCCTTAGAGGTCACAGCTTCGACCCGGCGAATACCGGCACCGATACCGGATTCACTGGTGATCTTGAATAATCCTAATGCATTGGTATTGGTTGGATGCGTGCCGCCGTCGAATTCCTTGTTATAATCACCAATCGACACAATCCGCACGACATCGCCATATTTGTCCCCAAACATAGCAATCGCGCCAAGTTTCTTGGCCTCTTCGATTGGCATCTCTTTCCAGGTAATCGGCAAAGCATCCCAGATTTTCTGATTAACAATCGTTTCGACTTCGCGGAGCTGTTTCGGGGTTACCTGCCCGAAATTCGTAAAGTCAAACCGCAAGTAATCCGGTTCGACTAATGAACCTGCTTGGTGAGTGTGCTCGCCCAAAACGTCGCGCAGTGCCTGATCAAGCAAATGAGTCGCCGTATGGTTAAGCGATACTTTCTTCCGCCGCAGCCGATCAACACTCAGCCAGTATGCTTGGCCTTTTTCCAACTTACCGTTAACCGTCACCGTATGCAGATTCTGGCCATTGGGTGCGTGTTGGACATCGGTCACTTCTGCCAATACCGTTCCGTCTTGCGCCTTAATTTGTCCGTGATCGGCTACCTGGCCGCCCATTTCCGCATAAAACGGGGTTTCGTCAAAAATCAACTGCGCCGTGCCATCACTGACATCATTCTGCAGCTGATCATCAACGATAATGTCCTGCAAGGTCGCATGCTTATGATCCAATTCGGTCCAGCCGGTAAATTTACTTGGGGTTGTAATGTTCATTAAAACCGTATCCTGACTGCCCATCGACTGGCGATCGCCGCGCGCTTTACGAGCCCGATCACGTTGCGCGGCCATGTTCTTTTTGAAGCCGGCCATATCGACTTGCAAGCCTTCGTCCTGCGCAAACTCATTGGTCATTTCAACCGGGAACCCGTATGTGTCAAACAACTTGAAGGCATCGGCACCGGAAATTTCTTTCTTGCCGGTTTTCTTCAATTCGGCAATGATCTGGTTCAACAGATTGACACCGGCATCCAACGTCTGACGGAATCGCGTTTCCTCGGATTTGATCACCTTTTGAATAAATGGTTGGTTAGCCAGAATCTGTGGGTAATAGCTCTTCATGATTTCGCCGACAACCGGTACCAATTGATACAGAAAATCGTGATCGATGCCTAATTTTTTGCCATTCAGAACCGCACGCCGGATCAGCCGCCGCAAGACGTAACCGCGACCTTCGTTACTTGGCAAGGCGCCATCACCAATGGCAAATGTCACCGTCCGCGCGTGGTCCGCGATGATTTTGAATGAAACATCATCCTGCGCATTGGCACCGTACTTCTTACCGGCACTCATCTTTTCGGTTGCCTTGATAATCGGCATGAACAGGTCGGTTTCAAAAATCGTTGGTGTCCCCTGAATCACGGCAACCAAACGTTCCAGCCCCATGCCGGTATCAATGTTCTTATGTGGCTGCTCGACAAACCGGCCGTCTGGCAGATGATTCAACTCTGAAAAGACAATGTTCCAGATCTCAACATATCGCGAGTTTTCACCACCGGGATAATTTTCAGGATCATCTTCAGCAACATTGTTAAAGGATTGACCGCGGTCGTAAAAAATTTCGGAGTCCGGACCGGATGGACCTTCACCAATATCCCAGAAATTATCTTCCGCTTCAACGATGTGATCGTCAGGAACCCCGACCTTGCGCCATAGCTCTTTAGTTACCTTATCTTTTGGATAAACCGTAACGTACAGACGCTTAGGATCAAATCCGAACCATTTAGGGCTCGTCAGTAACTCCCACGCCCACGGAATCACTTCTTTTTTGAAATAATCACCAACCGAAAAATTGCCTAGCATTTCAAAAAAGGTTAAATGCCGCGCGGTTTTCCCGACATTCTCAATATCATTGGTTCGAATCGACTTTTGGGCATTTGTAATCCGCGGATTATCCGGCACCACCGAGCCATCAAAATACTTCTTCAACGTCGCAACACCGGAGTTGATCCATAACAAAGTCGGATCGTCGACCGGAATCAACGAAGCACTTGGTTCAACAGCATGACCTTTACTCTTAAAAAAATCCAGAAACATTTGGCGAATCTCGCCACTTGACATCTTTTTCACTTTGGCACTTCCTCCTCTGGGCTGGTAAGCACGTTAACACAAAAAGCACCATTGCTGCCAAGGGCGCTTACACGCGGTACCACCTTGGTTGCAATGATGCGACTCATTACCACTTCATTAATATTCGTTCAACTGATATCAGGGAGCACATCTTAGCCTGGCGCAACCGTTCTCAACTAACGCGGTTGTTTCTGTCTCACACAGGGGTCGACGCATGTCCTAACGGTTTTTCATTATAGCTTTTCTGAAAAGTGGGGTCAACTCACTTTGTTAAGGAGCATGAAGGCTTGGCGACTAATTCACCGTAATTGTCGCAACCCGTCGATACACGGCAGATGACAAATCTACTTCACCTGGAACCTGATAAAACGGCGATAACGCCAATGCCTCTTTTGCTGTCGGCTGTGCCGTTAACGCCGTGCTTTTTTGCAAGTCTTCGACAATTAGCTCACTACCGGTTCGTTTAACCGGAATGGTCAGGCCAAAGCGGTTAGGCAAATACCGCGGCATTTCCAGTGGTAGCGTATTGCCGAATGGAAACAGGCTGGGATTCCCGCCACTTTGCAGGTATTCATATTGATCCTGAGTCGGCAGACGGAAGCCAAAATAGCTCAATGACTTGCTCAAATCAGCCTTACGCCACGATTTAACGATACTGACCTGATAATGGTGGGCACTGGCCAGTCGCAATTTAACATTGCCGCTCGTCAGGGTTGCCGGCCAGCCGGTTTGCGAAAACGGATCAAGGCTGCCATGACGATCCAGTAATGCCAGTACCTGCGCACGGATTGCCGCATATGCCATATGGTTGCCCTTGAAAATTCGGGTGGTCAAACTAACCCGTCCCAAAATCTCCTCATTGGCTGGCGTTGCCCTTGTTGCGACCAACATAGGAGGCATATCGGTTTTTCTAACCGGCGAAAGCAGCTGTTGAATGTCAGCCAGAGTCAAACCGCTTTGCGCCAAGTAAGGGGCCAACTCTTCCTGCAGATCCGCGGCGAATCCCAGACTGACATTCGTCATTCCTGGAACCAACCGCACCCACTCACCACCGATCATCGCTTCAAAAGTGTGAAGTGTCTGACCGTAAAACGTAGCGGTCACCGGACGAATCGCGTCAACTGTCAGCAATGGACTTAAGAAATAGCGAGTCAGCTGTTGAAAAATAAAGCGCTGCCGTTTTTCATTCAGGGTATTCCATGTCGGCAGCGTCAACTCGTTTACGGCCATATTTTTTATCCTCGTTTGCGGTTTTTACGTTTTTCAGCTAATAAGGCTTCGCGACGGGCAACTTTGGCATTCCGTTTACGTTCCAGTAGTGCAGCGGTACGAATTTTCTTACGATAGTTTGGCATATGCTTTTGCTTGGCTTTTTTGACTAAGCCGCGCATCGCCAGACTCGTTTCTTCCTGCTTAGGCTTACGGTGAACGCGCCGATTCCGATCATACGTGTCAACCAGTTCGCCTTTGTGTAAGGTCTTAGGCGCAAACTTGATACCCATATGCTCTAACTCGGCGACCTGGTCTTCCTGTCCCGGTTCATAAAGCGTGATCGCCGTACCGGCCATACCATTTCGTCCGGTCCGTCCCACTCGATGAATAAAGAACTCCAGATCCCGCGGAATCTCGGCATTAATCACCATCGAAACCCCTTTGATATCAATGCCACGCGCAGCCAAATCAGTCGCAACTACGTATTGATATTTAAGATCAGCCACTTCTTTCATGATGCGCCGGCGTTCACGCGGCTGGACGCCACCATGAATCTTGGCAACTTTCAACCCTTGATGTTTCAGGTAATCATGAATCGCATCCACGCTGGTTTTGGTATTGGCGAAAATCAACACCAGAAACGGATGGCCCATCGTCACAAGCTGATAAATCAGTTCGTTTTTATCCTGTCCTTTAGCAGCAATCAGAATATTCTCAACGGTGTCAGCGATGACGGACTGTGGTTTGAGTTCAATCATTGTGGGGTGATGCATGTATTTACGCAGGAACGGTTCGAGTTTTTGCGGAATGGTGGCAGAAAAAACGGCCATCTGCAAATTCTCCGGAAAACTAGACGCAATCGCATCGACAGTCTCCAGAAAACCCATGTCCAACGTCATATCGGCTTCATCAACGACAAAATGCCGAACCGAAGCCGGCACTAAATCATAACGTTTTATCATATCTAGAATCCGCCCCGGTGTGCCAATGGCTACATGTGGCTGATGATGCTGCAGTTTGTCAATCTGCTTTTGCTTATCCATCCCGCCGACTAACCGACTGATCCGAATCGCTGGCTCCGTTTGGGTCAGTTGTTGGGCAACCGCATAAATCTGATTGGCCAGCTCGCGGGACGGTGCCGTGATGACCACCTGAGTTGCATCCTGTTCAGGATCGACCATGCTAAGCAACGGTACCAAAAAGGCGTGGGTTTTCCCGCTGCCTGTTTGACTCTGGCCCACAAGATTCTCCCCGCGCAATAAGGCCGGAATCACCTTTTTTTGAATCGGCGTCGGTTGCGTGATCCCCATAGCATCAAGGCCGGCGATCACGAACGGTTTGATTTGGTATTGTTTAAATTGATTCTCCATAATGCCTACTTTCCTGAAGTTGAATAGTCTTTGACCAATTGATCAAGTTGCGTTTCGATTTGAATCACTTCGTCAAAATTAGCGGCTTTGGCACCGCTGGCCAAGGGATGCCCTCCGCCATTGTGCGCTTTTGCGAGTGTATTGATAATGGGCCCCTTAGAACGTAAATGAACTCGGTACCCGCCTTCTGCCTGTTCGATAAATTCGGCCCAGGCGACAACAATGTCGAGTCGGCCAGGTGTTCCGACCACGGCACTTACCTGATCGTCTGCTAATTTCAGATCCTCAATGGCAGTACGTGGCACGGTGACGCTCGCTGCCCCGGCCGGACTGATCTTCAAATGGTCAATCACATACCCTTGCAGTCGGGCTTGGGCCAATGTGACCGTGTTCATCCGATTGTTAATCGCAGTCGGATCAAAATCTTTTTTAATGAGCTCGGCGGCTACCTGCAGCGTATGCGGCGTCGTGTTATTAAAAAGGAATCGGCCGGTATCACCGACAATGCCGGCATAAAGCATTCGTGCCGCTTGATCCGATAATTTTAACGTGCCGTCGCTGGCAGCGATAAGATCGTAAATCAGCTCGGATGCCGAGCTAGCATCGTTATCGACCCAGGTAAGATCGCCGTAAGCATCATCATTAGGGTGGTGGTCGATTTTAATCAGCATTTTCCCTTGATTAAAGCGCGTATCCGAAATCCGCGGTGTGTCAGCTGTATCGGTCACAATCACCAGTGCGTCCTTATAAACATCATCGCTGATGGTTTGTTCCTGCGCCAACCAACTTAAATTCCCGGTATCGCTGCCGACTTGATAAACCTGCTTGTCCGGAAAACCCGCGCGAATGGCTTCGGCCAAGCCAACTTGGGATCCCAATGCATCCGGATCCGGGTTCACGTGCCGGTGAATAATAATGGGATTATTGGCCTTAATGGCGTTGATAATATCGGTTTGAATCATGTTTGATCAATTCCTTTCTAGTAACTGACAGGTCACAACCGCCTTAGCCACCTGAACCCCATCGCTGAGGACGTCGACATCGACGGTGGCATCATGACGTGTCAGTTCAAGTACGCGTAGCAAAACGGTCACAATGCTTTCCAGTTGTACAGGGCGGAAAGTGGTCAGATTCACACCTTCAACCAACACATTTCGCCGCCCGCTAGCGTGGAGATACCTTGTGGTGCAGCTATTGATGGCTTCAGCAAGGACCCCAAAACTCATCGTCCCCAACGCATTGGTCATCGCTGGCACCGTTTTGAGTTCAAACCCGCCACCGTACGGCTTTTGCGGTGTAATCGCCGTCAATTGGGCACTGACTTGATCCGCAATGGTATTGGACAATTCCCGACTATGCGCAATCCCGGTCAAACTGGAAAAGACGGCATTGCGCGTCACAATTCCGAGTAGATTCCAACTGTCATCAACCACCGGCATCGCATTCATACCGTTATCCTGCATTGTGTGCCCGACTGTGGTAACACTCAAATACGGTTTTACGGTTTGCGGATCTTTTTGCATTAACCGCTCGATCGGCACGGTTGGTTTTTTGCCAGCTGCCAATGCCGGACGCATTAATCCAACTAGGCGACCGTTGCGGGTGATGACCGGTAACGGATAATGCGGATCCGTCATGGCCAAGTAATCGCCCACGGTTGCTTCAACGCCGATCGTTTCGATCTGAGAAAGTGGGGTATAAATCGCGGCAACCGTTAAAATATCCTGCTTAATCGCTTGATCGGACAAAGCCCGATTAATCATTGTCGCCACGGTAAACGTGTCATAAGCGGTCTGCAGCACTGGCAGCTGCTGATTATCCGCTAAAGCAATAATCGCCGGACTGGTTTCAAATCCCCCAGTGATTAACACCGCAGCACCGTCTTCAAGTGCCAGGCGCTGAACGTCTTCACGATTTCCGACAATCAGCAATGAATTACGCGTAATATATGGCCGCATGGCGGCCGGCGTCATCGCACCAATCACGAACTTATCGAGCTTCTTATCCATGCCGGCATGACCGCCTAAGACGTTAGCATCAATCAAATCAACTAACGTCTTAAACGTGACGGATTCAATTGGATTTAACGGCTTTTGTTCGATTCGGATCGTTCCGACTCGGGCAATTGTGGAAACGAAACCGGTATTCTCGGCTTCCTTAATCGCCCGATAGGCAGTACCTTCACTTACCTTCAAATGTTTAGCAATTGATCGAACCGAGATTTTCTTGCCGACGGCTAAATTCGCAATATAATCCAGAATCTGCTCATGCTTTGTTGCCATACCATCACCTCATTGCAATCTATCGTTAGTATACCATAGCTTTGGCTGTACTATGACAGTATGGGAACAGTACCATTCGGCCACAGGCGGCATGACAATGAAAGCAGTTCCAATCCTCATCCTAATGGCAAATCAATATTTTCATACTGTTTAGGATCGAGGCCGGTCACGGTAATGCCCAGCAGGCGAATCGCTAACTTTGGTAACTTGACGCTCTGCCAAAGTTGCCATGCAGCGGCAAAAATATCCTGTTCATTTTCAAAATAATGATCCTGGGTTAAGCGTTTTGTCTGAGTGATAAAATCGACATCCCGAACTTTAAGGACAACGGTCTTGCCATGCATGCCTTTTTGATTCAAAGATGTGACCACCATCGCCGCCAGTTTACGCAGCTGGGTCTGGACACTCGCAGAATCAGTCAGCGGCGTGCCATACGTTCGTTCCTTGCCAATCGACTTGGCGGTCCGCACTGCCACTGGGCGATTATCGACGCCACGGGCATGCTGGTACAAGACAAAGCCCATCTTGCCAAACATCCCCAGTAGCTGATCCTGTGATAACGCACGTAACGTTTTGCCATTAGTCACGCCTAGATCCGTTAATTTTGGCAGCGTCTTTTTTCCAACGCCGCGAAACTGTTTAATCGGTAAGCGATCCAAAAACAGTAATGCCTGTTCCGGTAGCACCACGGTCCGACCGTTCGGTTTGTTATAGTCAGACGCCTGTTTGGCAATGAATTTGTTGTAAGAAATACCAATGGAGCTGGTCAGTTGCGTGGCCTGACTGATTTGATCCTGCAACCATAAGGCAAGCGCAATGGTACTGGGAAAAGCGTGATTGGCCGTCACATCCAGATATGCTTCGTCAAAGGCAACCGGTTCAATTAAATCCGTCACCTGATGAAAAAAGGCGTGAATTTGTGCTGAGACAGCCTTGTATTTAGGAAAGTCCGGTGTTTTAAACACCAGTTCCGATCGCGGCACCAGTTGCAAGGCTTCATTAGCAGGCATAGCCGAGTGCACGCCATAGCGCCGAGCCACATAATTAGCCGTCGTCACAACGCCTTTCCCACCGGTCGTGCGCGGATCTCGCGCGATCACCAAGGCTTTGCGTCGCAGTTGCGGGTTATCGCGCATTTCAATCGAGGCGTAAAAAGCATCCATGTCGAGATGGATAATCTTTCGGGACGTATCATTTTGTAAAGGTAATTCGAATAGTGCCATGTGTCCCTCCTTACGGTGATTGAAAAGCGATTGTGCTTACTTAACTATGGTGGACGGGAAGCTTTCTATGTTGGGCGAATAAGTCTGGCTTTCTATAACGCGAACGCGGTCGCTGGCGCAGAAGCCTGCGTGTAAGGACCTCGAAACCAAATGACCAAAGACCAGCCATTTGGTTTCGAGGCCGCTTACACTCCGGCTTCTAACCGCGCCAGCTCACGCTCACTAAAAAAGAGACCATAACCTTTCCGGCCACAGTCCCTTCTCACTGCAAATTAGTCTTAATCAGCCATTTGAACACGGTGCGGCTGCCAGAACCATTCGCGGCCGTCGCGCGACAACAAATCAAACGCTGCCTGTGGTCCCATGGTTGCGGCCGGATACGTCGGCATGTTCGGTTCTTGTGACCAGGCAGCCTGAATGGCATCAATGAAGTGCCACGAAGCCGACAATTCGGACCAATGGGTAAAGTTGGTCTGATCGCCTTCCAACACGTTGTTGATTAACCGTTCATAAGCCTCCGGTGCTGCAGCCGCTGCCTTTGGATCATGACGGTAACGCAATTCATCCGGTTCAATGGTGAGGCCAGTTCCCAACGCCTTGCCGTTTAGTTGTAACGAATAGCCTTCACTTGGCTCGATATAAATCGTCAAAGTATCCGGTTTGCTGTCGGCGGATTGGCCGAACAACGGCGCAGCGACTGGCTTGAAGGTCAGTGTCAGCTGCGTCGATTTGCGCGTCAAACGCTTGCCGGTGCGAATATAAATCGGAACGCCTTGCCACTGCGGCATATCCAACATAATTTTTCCGGCCACAAATGTCGCGGTTTGTGAATCAGCCGCCACGCCTTCTTCCTCACGGTATCCGCGAACGGCTTTCCCATCGACTTCAGCGCCGACGTACTGGGCGCGGACAAAATTGGCTTTCGCTGTTGCCAGATCATAGGGCTTCAACGCCGCGAACACTTTATCCTTTTCCGCCAAAATATCATTGGTGGTAAAGGACTTCGGCTTGTCCATGGTGAGATAAGACAGCACCTGCATCACGTGGTTTTGCACCATGTCCCGCAGTGCACCAGCCTTTTCATAATAGCCGGCCCGTTCCTCAACACCGACCGCTTCTGCCAACGTAATTTGAATGTTGTCGATATACTTCTTATTCCAGATGCCTTCAAAAATCGTATTGTCAAACCGAAACGCCAAAAGATTCTGAATCATCTCTTTGCCTAAGTAATGATCAATCCGGAAGATCTGATCATCGTCAAACGTTGCCGTTAACGAGTCGTTCAGTTCTTTGGCGCTGGCGTAGTCATGGCCAAACGGTTTTTCGATAATGAGCCGATTAAACCCGACATCTGTCAACAAATGTTCGGACTTGAGATGGCTGGCAATGGTTTCGAAGAAGTCCGGTGCCATCGCCATGTAAAAGACCCGGTTGCCACCCGTCGCAAACTGATCATCCAACTTAGCCGCCAGATTTTTTAGCGTGATGTAATGATCCGCATCGGTGACATCATGGCTTTGATAAAAGAAATGTTGGGCAAACGCGTGTGCTTGCGCCGGCTCGGGGTTAAGCCCGGCAATCGCGGTTTCAACCACCTCATGGTAATGTTCATCGCTCCATGGTCGCCGGGCAGTCCCGATCACGGCAAAATGTTCAGCCAACACGCCGCGGCGATAAAGATTAAACAATGCGGGATATAGCTTACGCGAAGCCAGATCCCCTGATCCTCCAAAAATAATGATCACAGCGCGTGATTCTTCTGGCATGTATACGACCCTGCTTTCTCAAAACCTGATTACAATTCAACAAATATATGCGCAGCGCGATCAGCATCGACCGCCAATTCTTTTCCAGTCCGATCCAATTTAATGACCACCGCATCCAGCGTTTTTGCAGTCACTGTAAAGGCATCATCAAGTCGCAAATCAATTTTGACGGTGTAATCAATTAACGAGACTTCATCGATTAGCCGTTCGATATGACCGCGTTGGCCAACTTCCATTGCACCCAAAGTGACCCGACTCTGCTGGATATAGTGGCCTTCAGCATCCGGAATGACGCCGCCATGTGGGCAGTATTCGGGATTCCCCAACATCGCGGACAACCGCTTGGCCATCTCCGGTGTCAGCGCATGCTCGAGTTTCTCCGCCTCCTGATGAACAGCATCCGGCGAATACTTCAGGCACTTAACTAAAAACACTTCCCAAAGACGATGATTACGCACCAAAATAGCCGCTTTTTTTCGGCCTGCCGATGTCAACTGGATTCCCTGGTAAGGCGTGTGCGCGACCAGTTTTTCTTCACCCAGTTTATTGATCATCTCACTGACCGAGGCAGCAGAAACATGCATCCCCGCAACGATTTGCTTATTAGAGACCAATTCGGTGTCACCGCCGATCTCAAAAATCAACTTAAGATAATCTTCTTTATTCGGTGTCATTTTACGTCCTTACTTTTAATTTGCAGTCACTGTACTACATTATGCCATGACTTGCGCAAAAAAACACGTCAATTTCATGACGTGTTTTGGCAGATCGGCACAAAAGGTTAATCTGATGAACCATTGCCGATCATCGTGAAATGATTAGCATGCGCTCGCCTAGAAAGTCGATTCTGTGCCTTCGTATTCATCGAGAATGATGTGCTTCAAATCACTGATTAATGGTTCTTGTGGATTGGTGACTGTGCAGTTGTCTTCGTAAGCAAGTTCGGCAAGCCGATCAACCTGTTTGTCCAGATCAGCTTTTTTAACTCCTTGATCCTTCAGACTCAACTTGATGCCAACGCTGTGTGCCAGTTTGATGAAGGCCTGAACGTAGCTTTCTACCAGTTCATCGGTGGTTTTACCTGGCAAGCCAAGATAACGGGCAATTTCTGCATAATCTTCGTTAGCGCGGAAGTAACTGTACTTAGCCCAGATAGCGCGCTTCTTCGGCTGACTGGCATTGAAACGGATCACGTGTGGCATGGTGATCGCAATGCAACGGCCATGAGGGAGATGGAACGCCTGACCCAACTTGTGGGCAATACTGTGGTTAATTCCCAGCAGTGCGTTGGCAAAGGCCATCCCGGCAATCGTTGAAGCATCATGCATCTTGGATTTCGCAGCGATGTCGCCGTGATAACTCTTTTCGAGGTTTTCAAATACCAACTTGATTGCTTCGAGGCTCAAACCCTTGGTGTAATGGGTCGCCATAGTGGATACATAGCTTTCAGTTGCATGGCAGAGAACATCGAGACCGGAGTCGGCGACAACCACTGGCGGTACGGATTCAATGAATTGACTGTCCACAATCGCGATATCCGGGGTCAGCGCATAATCGGCTAAGGGATACTTGATGCCGGCTTTCGAATCCGTGATAACCGCAAATGGGGTAACTTCAGAACCGGTACCGGAAGTCGTCGGGATGCAAACCAGCTTGGTCTTGTTCAGTTTCGGGAAGGTGTAAGTCCGCTTACGAATATCCAGAAACTTTTGCTTAGCCCCGAAGAAGTCGGCATCTCCTGCATCGTTGAATAAGCACATACCCTTGGCAGCATCCATCACCGAGCCGCCGCCGATAGCAATCACGGTGTCTGGACCAAATGATCGCATGATATCGGTTCCTTTGAAGACAGTGTCGGTTGATGGATCAGGTTCAACATCAACGAAGGTCTGCACCTGAACCGGATTTTCCCGGCGTGCCAGCACATCTTCAATGATCTTCACGAAACCCAGCTTTTCCATGCTGCGGTCGGCAACGATGAACGCCCGCTTAATGCCTTCCATGTGTTCCAGATAGCGAACCGAGTTTTTTTCAAAATAAATCTTTGGCGGCAATTTCATCCATTGCATATTGTTGCGCCGTTTTGCCATGGTCTTGATATTCAGCAAGTCAACTGTCCCCACATTGTGCGAAATCGAGTTGCCGCCATAAGAGCCGCAGCCCAGCGTCAGACTAGGAATCATTTCGTTATAAAGGTCCCCAATCCCGCCGACAGAAGATGGCGTGTTGATCAAGATCCGGCAAGCCTGCATGGCATCGGCATACTTCAAAGCCAAGTCTTCATCTGCCGTATGAATAACCGCTGTGTGCCCTAACCCGCCAATGTCCAACATAGTTTCGCATTTCTTGAAGGCATCTTCATGTCCGTCAGCTTTGACCATGGCCAAAACCGGGCTCAGCTTTTCGCGGGAAAGTGGATACTTCGCGCCCACGCCTTTAAGTTCAGCGATCAGAATCGTGGTACCTTCCGGAATTTGAATACCGGCCCACTCGGCGATCTGCTTCGGACTTTGACCGACAATGCGCGGGTTGACACTTTGCTTTTCAAGATTGATCACGGTGCTTTCAAACTTCTTCATGTCTTTAGGTTGGACAAAATAAGCGCCTTGGGCTTTGAATTCTTTCTTCACAGCATCGTAAATGCTGGAATCAACAATCGCTCCTTGTTCGGAAGCACAGATCATACCATTGTCAAAACTCTTGGAAAGTACCAGGTCATTGACGGCCTGTTTGATGTTGGCACTGGCTTCGATGTATGCCGGGGCATTCCCTGCACCAACCCCTAAAGCAGGCTTGCCAGAAGAATAGGCGGACTTAACCATGCCCGGGCCACCTGTTGCCAGGATCGTCGCAATGCCTGGATGATCCATCAGAGCCTTGGTCGCTTCCATGCTTGGTACCGGAATATACTGTAAAGCGCCTTTTGGCAATCCGGCTTTTTCAGCTTCTTCACGGATGACTTCCAGCGCACGCGCTGAAGACTTTTGGGCCCCCGGGTGGAAGGCGAAAATAATCGGATTACGGGTTTTGATTGAAATTTCGGATTTGAAGATTGTGGTAGAAGTCGGATTCGTCACCGGAGTTACCCCGGCAATGACCCCGATCGGTTCGGCAATCGACACCAAACCGCGTTGCTTATCTTCATTGATCACACCAACCGTCTTATTGTTCTTAATTGAATGCCAGATTTCTTCGGTGGCAAACATATTCTTGATGGCTTTATCTTCCCAAACTCCACGGCCGGTTTCATCAACGGCGAGTTTTGCCAATTCCATATGATGATCCAAGCCGGCAATCGCCATCCGATGAACGATGTGATCGATCTTTTCTTGATCAAAGGTTTTCATAATCTTCAAAGCTGAGTGCGCATTGGCAACCAGTTCGTCGATCATTTGCTTCACATCAACTTCAGTAGCAGTTTTCGCGGTATTCTTAAGCATGAGCTTACCTCCAAGCATTTCGCAGAATTTTTGTTAACCATTTCACAAGAAGATCATAACCGATTCATGTGAATTTGTAAACAACTTTGGTGAACTTTTTCACGAAAAAATGCTTGCTCATTGCTATTAGCGGAGTATCAAGGATTAAAAGCGCTTTTCACTTTGTATTTTTTTGAACTTGATCGCCGGGAATTACGAGTGATCGACAATTTGATCAGAAATTACGTGCTCGTAGTCACAGAAAACTCTATGTAAGCGCTTCCGTTCTTGCTCAAAAAAAGAGCCAGCAAGTGCCCGCTCTTGTTTGATTCAGCAATGAATTGCCGATTAATTCTGTTTGTTGTCTGCTTCCGAAGTCGTATCGTCTGAGGCAGCTGCTTGGCTATCAGCCTCTGATGCAGTGTCATCAGCTGCTTTGGCTGCTCGTTGTTCATCCGTATTGGCAGCTTCTTCTGACTTGGCTGCTGGCGCCGGTGTTGCGGGACGAGAAGCTACGCCACGAACCGCGTTTAAGTTGAACGTCAGATAAATCCCGTCAGAATCGATGACAACCGTTCCTGCTTGCTGGTCAATGGAGTCGATAACCCCGTGCAGGCCGCCAATCGTCACAATCGGATCACCTTTTTTTAACTGATTCAGCATTTCTTGACGCTTCTGCTGCTGTTTTTTTTGCGGACGAATCATGAAAAAGTACATGAAGGCAAAAAAAGCAACTAACAGAACGATCATTGAAACATTACCATTTCCCAAATTAGGCACCTCTTATTTTTAGTTTGTCAATGCATAGTGTACCAGAATTTCGCGTTGTGCTCCAATAATCTAGAAATTCTTTGCCTTTTCCTTGTTATACCCGTAAGCTTCAAAAAAGTCTTCACGGAACGCCAAAAGATCATCATTCGCAATGGCTTCGCGAACCTGCTGCATCAGGTGTAACAGGAAATACAGGTTATGGTAGGTCGTCAACCGAATGCCGAACGCTTCGCCAACGTGAATCAGATGACGAATATAGGCGCGGCTGTAATTGCGACAAGCGTAACAGTCACAATTAGGATCGAGCGGGCCAAAATCATGGGCATACTTCGCGTTTTTGATAACAAGGCGACCGCGACTGGTCATGCAGGTGCCGTTGCGGGCGATCCGTGTTGGCAAAACGCAGTCAAACATGTCAATGCCGCGCAATGCGCCATCAATGAGCGCATCCGCCGAACCCACACCCATCAGGTAACGTGGTTTATTCTCCGGCAGCAGCGGCGTCGTAAAGTCCAATACGTGATTCATCTCATCTTTGGATTCACCAACCGACAACCCGCCAATCGAATAGCCCGGGAAGTCCATGCTGACCAAGTCCTTGGCACTTTGCTCACGCAGATCCCTAAAGCCAGCTCCTTGGACAATGCCAAACAACGCCTGCCAATCCGGATTCTTGTGGGCTTTTAACCCCCGCTCCGCCCAACGACTGGTTCGTGCCACACTTTTTTTGACGTAATCATAGCTTTCAAAAAATGGCGGACACTCATCCAGACTCATCATGATATCGGGACCCAGCGCATTTTCGATGGCAATGGCTTTTTCCGGTGACAGAAACATTTTTGCCCCATTAAGATGGTTCTTGAACGTAACGCCGTCTTCCGTGATGTGCCGAGTGTCGGCGAGTGAAAAGACCTGAAAACCGCCAGAATCAGTCAAAATGCCTTTATGCCAATTCATAAATTTGTGCAACCCACCGGCTTCTTCAATGAGTTCCGGTCCCGGGCGCAACCACAGATGGTACGTGTTGGCTAAAATAACGGTGGCACCCATCGTATCTAGTTCCTCCGGCGCCATCGTTTTAACGCTTGCCTGCGTCCCTACCGGCATAAACATAGGTGTTGGAAAAGTCCCGTGTGGCGTGATTAATTCACCTAAACGGGCACCGCTATGCTTATCTTGATGGATGAGACGATATTTAACAGCTGGTTCCATGAACAAACTCCTTATTCATCGCAGTGCCCTCGCAGCATTGCTGTTCCATTTTCTCGTTATGCCAGTTTAACAGAGTTACTTGTGATTTAAAAGTAAGGGACTTGTTTTAAATCACAAAACGAAATGCGCTCAAAGTTTGGCAGATTTAGGCCCGTTTGCTTTTTTCGGATCGCGATTCCTGTTAAAATAAACCTAAGGACGGGATCCCCGTTACCGTAGTTTTCGCACTTCCCGGGTTTTGACCCGGCCATTGTGATCGTCTATGAATACGTTGTTCCACGCAGCGATGCGTTAAAAGAAAAATCGAGACATGTCTGTAGGTGTGTGTTGATGTGATCCCGTCCGTTATAAAGCCGGCTTGCGTTGGGCAAGCCGGCTTTTTGCGTGGTGTGGTGTTTGTTGAAAAAATGTTCTCTGATGCTTTCCGTAACGCGTTCGCCGGCTTCTAAACGCGCCGGCTCACGCTCATCAATAGATGAACATGGCATCCCCAAAACTAAAGAACCGATATTTTTCTTCAATCGCATGCTTGTAAGCATTCAGGATGGTGTCGCGGCCGGTGAAGGCGGCTACTAGCATGACTAGGGTTGATTTTGGTAGATGGAAGTTGGTGATGAAGGCGTCGACGACTTTCCACTGGTAGCCTGGCTTGATGAAGATGTCGGTCCAGCCAGAGTCCGGTTTGATTTCACCGTCGAACTTGGTGCCGATGGCTTCGAGAGTCCGAATTGACGTTGTCCCGGTTGCAATGATGCGGCCGCCGTTGTCGCGGACCTCATTTAACGTTGCCGCGGCTTCCGGGGTTAAGCGGTAAAATTCGCTGTGCATTTTGTGGGCTTCGATATTTTCTTCAACCACTGGCCGGAACGTGCCAAGGCCGACATGCAGGGTCAGATAAACTAATTTGACGCCTTTATCCTGCACTTTTTTCAGCAATTCTTTGGTCCAGTGCAACCCGGCTGTCGGTGCTGCTGCGGATCCTAGCTCTTTTGAATAAACTGTCTGGTACATCTCCGGATCGTCAAGTTTTTCTTTGATGTAAGGCGGGAGTGGTGTTTCGCCAAGCTTGTCCAGAATTTCCATGAAAATGCCATCGTAATCAAAATGAATCATGCGGCCACCATGATCCAGTTCTTTGGTGACCGTTGCCTTCAACAAGCCGTCACCAAAGTCAATCACGGTGCCAACCGGTGCCTTACGCGCTGGCTTCATCAAGGTTTCCCAGTCATCGCCAGACGTGTTGTTAAGTAACAAGACTTCCATGTGCGCGCCGGTTTCCGGCTTAACACCATAAAGCCGCGCCGGCATCACCCGAGTGTCATTCATGACCAGTGCGTCCCCTGGTTTGAAATAATCCAAAATGTCATAAAAATGCCGATCCTGCATGGCACCGGTGTCAGCATTCAGTACCAATAACCGACTGGCATCGCGTTCCTTCAGCGGTGTCTGCGCAATCAATTCATGTGGCAGATCATAGTCGAAATCCGAAAGTTGATAATTTTTATTTTCTACTTGACGATAACGTTTTTTGTCTTGCACCTTGTTCGCTTCCATTCATTTTAATCGTTTTGACTTACTGCGCCCGGTTATCAGGCTCCGGCGCCGTCATCCCCATATGCGCAAATCCGGCCGGCGTCACCATGCGGCCGCGCGGTGTCCGTTTTAAATAGCCAATCTGCAGCAAATAAGGTTCGTACATTTCTTCAATGGTGGCCATTTCTTCGCCGATGTTTGCCGCGATCGTGGATAAGCCGACCGGACCGCCTTGGTAATCGCGGATCATGAACATCAATAGTTTTCGATCAATTTGATCAAGTCCCTGCGCATCAACCTGTAATTGATCCAGCGCATGATCAACCATCTGCAAATCAACCGGACTTTTACCGGCAACTTCTGCAAAATCGCGCACCCGCTTCAGCAGGCGATTGGCAACGCGTGGTGTGCCCCGCGACCGCCGCGCAATTTCATGAGCACCTTCAGCATCAATCGCCATGTCAAACACTGTTGCCGACCGCTTAACGATTTCACTTAAGTCGTCAGGCGAATAATACGCCATATGTTCGCTGATGCCAAATCGATCCCGCAATGGCGCTGATAACATGCCCGCACGCGTCGTGGCACCGATTAGTGTAAACGGCGGTAAGGGAAAATGAACCGGATGCGCGGTCGGCCCTTGACCCACCACGATATCAATATAGAAGTCCTCCATCGCCGAATAAAGCATTTCTTCTACGATTTTGGGTAAGCGGTGAATTTCATCGACAAACAGCACGTCACCGGGACGCAGCTCATTCAACAACGCCACTAAGTCGCCCGGCTTCTCAATGGCCGGCCCGGAAGTCGTGCGAATGTTGACGCCTAGCTCATTGGCAATGACTAATGCCAATGTTGTTTTCCCTAGTCCAGGCGGCCCGTAAAGCAACACGTGATCCAAGGACTCTTCGCGTTGTTTGGCCGCGGTGATATAGACCTGCAGCTGATGTTTAACCCGATCCTGGCCAATGTATTGCGCCAGCATCCGCGGACGTAAGCTCTTTTCAATTTGCGCTTCGTTCAGGTCATCAATGTCGCCTGAAACTAGCCGATCCTTGTTTGCGTCTGCCAAAAAGGTTCACCCCCTATTCTTAACCTATTCATAAGTTCCTTCATGTTGTCGGCCGAGAATGGCTCCAGTATAATCAATGCTACGCACGTCCGCTTAATAATCGCAAGCCTTCACGCAAATAGGCATCAGTCGTTGTGGCATCAAATGCCTTCAAAGCATCTGTGATACCGTCGACTGCCCGTTGGGTGTATCCTAAAGCAACTAAAGCCGCCAATGCATCGGCCAGCGCCGGTGCCACGTCACTCGCTGTCGGCGTGATGGCAGCTGGCGACGGCTCGGCATCCGCTGAAATTTTTCCTTTTAGATCGAGAATGATCTGGGCCGCGGTTTTCTTGCCGATACCTGGAAACTTGGTCAGGAACTTAACGTCGTCCTGAGCGATAGCGGTTGCCAGGCCGCCGCTGGAGACATTCGCCAAAATAGCCAGTGCCGACTTCGGGCCAATCCCGGTAACCGTCAACAGCTGGTTAAACGTGCGCTTATCTGCAGCAGATTCGAAACCATACAAGGCTTGATCATTGTCGCGGATAATCAGTTGCACATAAATTCGCATCTGCTTACCGGCTTCAAAGTCATATGGGTTGGCAACCAGCAGACGAAACCCGATCCCATTGACATCAATGACAATGTAGGCCGGGGTAATTGCTTGAATCGTGCCTTCAAAATATTCGTACATATAGCTCTCCATTCAGTACATACGTTTGGTACGCTTGACTCATTGTAGCATAGATGTTTTCGTGATGATAAATCGTTTTGAGGTTTAGGATATGACTCCCAAAAATATTCGCCATTTGATTAACTTGGCAACTGTCATGGTTGTCATCGCTTTAATTGCCGTGACCATCTATTGGTACGACCTTGGCATTCTTTCCGATGTTAAGGTCTTGCAAAACTATATTGCTCAACTCGGCCTAACCGGAATTTTGTTTTTTGTGATCATCCAGATTATTCAAGTCGTCATTCCGATCATTCCCGGAGGTGTCAGCACAGCTGCCGGCGTCATTCTTTTTGGCCCGTGGTTTGGCTTTCTTTACAATTACGTCGGCATTGCGATTGGCTCTTTTATCAACTTTTTCCTGGCCCAACGTTTCGGCAAACCGCTGCTGACTTATTTGATTTCCGAAAAAACTTACGACAAATACATTGGGTATACAAAAAATCAAACGCGTTTCGACCGATTATTTACGCTGGCAATTGTGTTACCGGTCGCACCTGATGATGTTTTGTGTCTGCTGGCCGGGCTCACAAAAATGACCTTCACTAAATTCTTCTGGATTATCGTACTAGGCAAGCCCATTACGATTTTCGCCTACAGTATGAGTCTTCTCTATGGCGGCCGCTGGTTGATCGACTTATTCAGTTAAATCAGTTCCCATAAAAATGGCGCTGCCAAGTTCGCTTCACAAACTTGGACAGCGCCTTTTTTGCGCACACGGACGCGCAATCATTCGTCGATCATTTTGACAAACTCAGACAACCTGACGCACATATGGGTCGTCGGAAATGCCACGGCTCAGAATCAGCTTTGCCCATTCCTTTGCCGAAAACAGACTGTGGTCTTTGTAATTGCCGCAACTCTTGATATCAACGCCCGGTACATCATCCCAGGTAATATCATTGGCAATTGCTTCCAGGCTGGACTTCAGGGCCTTGGCGACTTCGGTGGTGCTGTGCGTGCCCCAAGTAATCAGATGGAACCCGGTCCGGCAGCCAAATGGTGAACAATCAATGACGCCATCCATCCGATCGCGCAACAACGATGCTAACAAGTGCTCGATCGTGTGCAAACCAGCCGTATCGATGGCTGCGGTGTTGGGTTGAACCAACCGCAGATCATAATTCGAAATTTCATCGCCTTTGGTACCTTTTTCAGTCGTAATCAAACGTACGTAAGGTGCCTTGACTGCCGTGTGATCCAATGTGAAGCTTTCGACTTTTGCCATAAATAAAAGATCTCCTTCTCAATCGTTTACATATTCATCATATAACACAATAGCCGGAGGTGCGTAAAAAATTCGGTCACGATTCGACTTTCATCATCAAAACAACTTGCAGGTTAGGCATCGGCCCAAACACGATGGGCAATGCGTTGAACCAACGCCAACTTGGCCCATTGATCGTCTTCTGTCAGCTTATTACCTTCTTCTGTCGACGCAAAGCCGCATTGGGTCGACAAAGCCAGATTTTCTAGCGGCACGTAAGCAGTTGCGGCGTTGATGCGCTCGATCACCGCTTCTTCATCTTCTAATTCCGGAAATTTCGAGGTGATCAAACCTAATACAATTCGTTTGTTGGGATCCCCGTTCCAAAGTTGCGGCAACGGTTCAAACGACCCGGCCCGTTGACTGTCATATTCAAGAAACAGCCCGTCGTATGGCAAGTCCCCAATATCATCAGCCACATATTGATAGCCGCCGGAGAACAAAAACGTCGACTGGAAATTGCCGCGACAGATATGTGAGGTGACCGTCAAATCTTCCGGCAATTTCACCAAAACCGCTTTAATCACGCGATGTGCCAACTTAGCCAATGCCACAAAATGTTCATGCTTCTTCGGATCGTTTTCGGTGTCCTTCAAGTTCTGAATCAGATATGCCCAGTTCGTGTCATCGATTTGAAGGTACCGATCGCCTAAATCATAAAAGTGCTGGATCGTATCGACATAAGCCTGGACAATATCGGCTAAATAATCGTCAAAGGTGTCATAGTACTTCGGCCAGTTGTCACTGCGATGATCCCGAAACAGCAAGGCTGGACTGGGAATCGTCTGTTTAGGCAGTACCCCGTCCGGCACGATACTTTTAAGATACTCAAATGCCGCAAAGAACGGATGTTGCGGATTAAAGCTGACTTTCCCCGCCAAATGAACGTTCGCCGCCGCATTGATGCCGCCTTTAAAATCGTGCTCATACTTCCAGGAGTCATCTTTTTCATAGCCATTTAAGCCCCAGAAGAAATCAAGATGCCAGTACCGGCGGGAGAATTCCCCATCTGTGACCGCATTGAAGCCTAATTCAACCTGCTTTTTGACAATGTGATCAATCGCTTCGTGCTGAATCGCCAGCTCCTGATCCTGTTGAATCTCGCCGATGTCCAGTTGCTGATGCGCCACTTTCAATCTTTCCGGACGTAACAAACTGCCAACTAAATCAGCACGAAATGGTGCTTTGATTTTAACTTCTTCTGTCATGAGAATTCCTCCCGTTTTATGAAAATGACGATTCTCAAGCAACATTGAGCACACGGCAACGAAAGAGGCGGCAATCGCGATAACGCGTTCTCTGGCGCAGAAGTCGGAGTGTAAGGACCTCAGGCACAATGACCTAAACCCGGGCCATCACGCCTGAGGCCACTTACACTCCGACTTCTAACCGCGCCAGTTCACGCTCAAAAAAAGCGCCCCTTGATCTTTTTAAAGATCAAGGGGCGCTTGACGCGCGTTACCACCCTTATTCGTGTCGGCATAGCGCCAACACCTCACCAGTACCAAATCGATACCTGGCATGGTAACGGATGCACCCGTTTCAATGGCGTGAACCACTGAAAAGCTATTTGGAGCTCATCTTCTCCGATTAACCGATCGCCTGCTTCCACTGTCCAGGCTCGCTTGGGATCCGCGCTTCAGATACTCTTCTCCGCAAAGCAATGTTGTCTGTTTTGAGTTGCGATTATCATAACACCGTCATGTTTCGTGTCAAGAATAACTTCAAACAGGTTATCATTCTGTTATGATTTGACCAGATTATTATTTTTGGAGGCGTCTCATGGGAACGACTTTTTTTGCGTATTCAGCGCTGACTCATCAAGACAATTGGCAAAACACCTTGCGTTACAGCATCATCATCATCGGAGCTGTGGCGATCATTGCCTACCTGGTTTATTTTCTCCGTCACAAGCGCAGCAACAAATATCGTGACCTTCTAATCCTGGTGGCTCTCATCGAGTTGTTGACCATCGGCATTCAGATTCGCGATCTTCAGGCAAGTCGTACCGCCACTGCTGATTCACAGGCAGTCGCGACTTTATTGCGCAGCGTTGCCAAGCAGAAGCAAGTGCCCGTCAATCAACTATATGCCAACAGTAGCACGGTTCACACGGGAATGCTGGTAACGATTGGCAAGTCCACGAAAAGAATGTACACCGTCACGATCAACGCCGATAACAATAGTTACCAACTCACCAAGACGACTTTAATTGTCCCGCAAGTTCAATTTGTCACCAAGTAGGAGGCACACATGGCACTTTTTCAGGATTTATATTTTGTGACCGCAATGAAACTGCTCTTAGGCTTTATCGTGTTTGTTGTCCAGATTAAGCTCACCGGTAAAGGCAATCTAGCCCCGGCCACAATTGTTGACCAGATGCAAAACTATGTCCTCGGCGGCATTATCGGGGGTGTCATTTATAATACCGACGTCAGCATTTTGCAATTTGTCAACGTCTTACTGATCTGGACGCTCATCGTCTTCAGCTCGAAATACCTGACGAATCATAATCGCTGGCTCAAACGGGCTATCGATGGCGAGCCGCTATTAGTGGTCTCACACGGGAACATTCGCGTCGAAACCGCCACGCAGGTTGGTTTGTCAGCCAACGACCTCGCCTATCGCTTACGTACCGCTGGTGTGAAAGATCTGCGCGATGTTCGCCAAGCCTATCTTGAACAGAACGGACAGTTGAATGTCATTTTCAAAGGCGATGAGACTATCAAGTATCCACTCATCTTAGACGGCCAGATTGACCCGGCAGCACTCGATGCGATTGACCACGATGAGGACTGGCTCAAAGCCCGCCTTGCCGAACAAGGCTATAAACCAGAAGACGTGTATATGGCAAGTTTTCTGGGTGGTAAAGTCGTCATTGCGCCTTATGACCGTGACTAGTCGCGAGTTTACCAGATGAACGAATCGACGGCTTTGGCTACTTGCGGATTCTCATGTAATGCACTGTGCTGGGCATCACGGCCAAAGTATTCCTTTTCCTGATAAGTGGCTGCCCGTGTGCTGACAAGATAACGCAAGGATCGCGAAGAGTTATTGGCTACGCGACCATCAGAATCGCTGCCATCGTGAAGATCACCGTAAATATTCAATACCTTAACGCCCTTAGGAAAATGATCCCGTAAACGTGCCAATTCGCCGTAGTTCTCGTCCATGGGTGACGGGTAACCGTTTGCCGCCAGCTTAATCTGGTGAGGTTGATCACCCATGCCAATAATGCCGTCAAAATGCCCGGCAATGGCAACATAGTGCTTCATTTTTGGCAACTTCCCTTGATCCTGATTGCGAACCGCGTAAAACATCACCGCCATGTTGCCCATTGAATGCGCCACAAAGTTAACATTGCGCACACCATAGCGCTGGTAAAGCTGCCGATTAATCGTTGTCAACCAATCTGCCAGTTTCACGACGTCAGGATTCTTGTTGTCTTGAAAGATCACCTGAACAATGGGCTTGCTGACGCGATGCGGATCACCGGTCCAGTGAACTTTGCCATTTTTTGCAACTGTTGCCGTCAGCACTTTGGTCGCACCAGTTCCCTCGGCCCGGCGAATCAGTGTATTCGTCGATCCGGCACCGCCAGAATAGCCATGCAAATAAAGTGTCGCGGTGCGTCCAATCGTGGTTTCTTCTTTAGTTGGCGGCGTATCGGCCTGGTTGTTATACCAATACCACCCGGCACCGGCAACAAGCACCACAACCAATAACGCCAACCAAAGCCACTTATCTCGTTTCATGAAACCTCCCTTTCTAGTGAGCGTTCGCCAGCCCGGTTTCTGGGCTGGCGAACGCGTTAATGCGATTCAATAAACCCGTCATGCCGCATTCACCGACTCACTTTCATCAACGGCCGGCCGCGGCAGGAAATGACTCAGCGCCGCGATCACCAACCCAATGACAATGGTCCAACCGGCCACGCGCTGCCACAACGGTGAATACGCAAGAAGCAAATCGCGCGCCAGTTCAGCATTGACCGGCATTCGGGCACTAATGGCACCTAAGAACGGGCTAGCGGTTGTTAAAACTGCCATAAAGCCGCCCATATAGCCCATGATGTAAGTGGAGCGACCCGTGACTGCCAAAAATCGGCGCCAAGAGTGGGCAGTTTTTAGCATAATCAATAAAACGATCACCATCAGGATCGCCGCCACAATGACCGCGGTTTGGGTCATGAGCACCAGTAACGGATAAGCCCGTCCCCAGCCTTCGGACATCACGAGCTGATTGATTTCGCGATCAAGGAAGGCTGTAAGGCTCGTCAGCACTTTCTTTTGATCAAAATTTTGCCCTTGATCGGCAGCGGCTTTCTGCAGGCGACTTGCTATGCTCTCTTTAATCGTATCCAGTGACACACGCATTTGATTGTCCGCACTGGCAGTCACCATTTTTGAAGCCAATCGTTGCGTGTCATCAATGGTCACCAACGTCGACTGCGGATTCAAAGTGGCGCCGTTCTTGTTCGCCGTGTCGATTAATTCTTTATTTAGGGATTGGGTCATCTGCACCAACCCTTTACTTTTAACAATCACATGTTCAGTACGTGCCGGTGTCCCAACCGTCAGCATCATTCCCGTGCTGAAGGCTTCCACAAAAAGAAGCACCCAGAAAATCATGGTGAAAAATGCAAACCAACTTCGGGAAATGGCTCGCCATTGTTGTGTTCTCGTTTTGACCACCTGCTTCCTTATATGGCATTCATTATACACGATGCACCATCGTGACTTGTACGCATCCTGACATTTGGACTACACTAAATGAAGCGGCAACGACATCACCTGTTATTGCACGATAAACCACCAGCGATTTCGTATTTCACAAGGAGGTTGTTTGCATGCACTATACGTTAAACGACGGCAACGTCTTGCCGGCAGTCGGGTTTGGGACATATAAATTAAATGGCACGAACGGCGTCAGAGCCATGGTCGGTGCCCTTAACTTAGGGTATCGCCTGCTCGATGCAGCGTTTAATTATGAAAACGAAGGTGCTGTGGGCGAAGCGGTTCGCCAAAGCGGCATTCCCCGCAGCCAATTGATCGTTGCATCTAAGTTACCCGGCCGTCATCACCGTTATCAAGAGGCCATTGACACCATCGAAGAAAGTCTATACCGCGCTGGTCTGGATTATTACGACCTTTATTTGATCCATTGGCCTAATCCAAAAGAAGGACTTTACGTTGAAGCTTGGCAGGCGCTGATTCAGGCACAACGGTTCGGCTTAATTCGCTCAATTGGTGTTTCCAACTTCTTACCGGAGCACATTGATCGACTGATTAAAGAAACCGGCGTCACGCCAGCGGTTAATCAAGTGGAGCTACATCCTTACTTTAACCAGCAAACCCAACGTGAGTATGATGACGCCCATAACATTCAAACAGTTGCCTGGAGTCCTTTAGGCCGCGGTGCCGTTTTAAAAGAACCTGTCATCAAGCAAATTGCTGCGGAACACGGTAAAAATGTCGGGCAGGTTATCCTGCGCTGGGATCTCCAACACCGTGTCTTGCCAATTCCAAAATCGGCTCATCTTTCCCGGCAGCGCACGAATCTTGATATTTTTGATTTTAGCCTGACGAAGGAAGAAATGACAGCCATTGATCAGTTAAGTAAGCCTGATGGCCGCTTAAGGGATCAGGATCCGGCTGTTTATCAGGAGTTTTAATTTATTGCTATAACGCACTCACCATAACGCGTTCGCAGGCGCAAGAGTCTGCGTATAAGGACCTTGGACGTGATGGCCTAAGCCCGGGCCATCACGTTCAAGGCCACTTATACTCCGACTCCTAAGCGCGCCGGCTCACGCTCACCCAAAAGGAGTCGCGGCGCTTTCGACGACACCGCGACTCCTTTTTCCGGCATTATTATGGCCATTAACCAGCAATTTTACTTTTAAACGAAAGAGGCAATCATCATGACTGAACCTATTCGCGTTTTATTTATTTCAATCTCCGGCAACACGCGTGCTTTTGCTCATCGCTTGGCTGACTATGCCGAAACCCAGCACCAGCAGAATCCCGACAATCCACCGATTCAGTTGAAAGAAATTTCTGAAGCCACCCAGAGCGATGGAGAAACCAAGCCGTTTTTTGTCATGGTGCCCACGTATCTTGACGGCGGCAACGGTATCGACAATGGTGTCAAGGAACTGATGACCAATGCGATGGGCGATTACCTTGCTGAAGGCGAAAATGCCGAGTATTGCTTAGGCATCATCGGTTCGGGCAATCGGAATTTTAATGAACAATACTGCCTCACTGCCAAACGCTACGCTAAAGAATTCGACGCCCCATTTTTAGCCGACTACGAACTTCGCGGCACACCAAGCGATGCGCAAAGGATTTACACGATTCTCACCCGCGTTGCCGCCAATGAAGCGCAGCATTAAACGCACACTCACCAGTTGGCGTTAAACCAGCCGACTACGCGTTTGGCGTAAACCTGGGGATGATCCGGAAAACTCCGCGCATGAGCAGCACCCTTAACCACCCAGAGCGCTTTTTTCGCCTTGGTGGCTGCGCGATAATTCTGGTAAACCATTTTAGTCGGGACAAATGTGTCTTTGGCTCCGTGGATAAAAAGAATCGGCCGTGTATTCTTGTGCAAAGCCGTGATCGCACTGGCATCAAAAACGTTGTAACCGGCTTTAAGCGTTGCGGTCAGTGCCACTGCCGGCACCAACGGCCATTTTGGCAAATTAAACATCGACTTGGCTTGATAAGCAAGTTCGTCAATAATGCTGGTGTAGCCGCAATCTTCGACAATGCTCTTGACTTGCGACGGCAGTTTCTCGCCGCTGATATACATCACCGTTGCGCCGCCCATCGAGACACCATACAAGGCAATTTGACTCTGTTTGCCTTGTTTTTTGATGATTTGATTAATCCATTTCAGGTAATCTAGCCGATCTGGCCACCCATAACCAATATAATTGCCTTCCGATTGGCCTTGGCCACGATCATCAGGAGCTAGAACATTGAAGCCGGCATCATGGAACATCTTGATTTGCGGCGCCATATATTCTTTGTTCGTCATATAGCCATGCGCCACCACAACGGTTTTGGTCGTTGGCTTGGCCGCCGGAACATAATCCGCCACCAACTTAAGCTTGTCGCCCACCGCCTGTTGCGTCCAGGTTTCTTTATGTACGGATTTAAGCCACGCCTTCCCGTCCGTAATGATGCGACTCTCTTTGCCACTCAAAAAAGACTTCTTTGAGGGCACGAAAGCATATTGGTAAAAATAAAGACTGGCACCAATTAAGCCCACCACAATAATCCCAACGACTGACAGTATCCCGATCAGCCACGCCTTTTTATGTTTTCGCAAGTTTTGTAGCCTCCATAAGTAGTTCAAGTCCTTTACATAACTAAAAAGTGTACCGCAACTTTTCAGAATTTCAAGTTACATGTAGCCTGTGTTTTGTTAAGATAATGTCTGGAGGAAGAAAAATGACTGATAAACCCTTACTAGAGGCATATGTGGATGCCTATTTCTCAACATTCAAGAATATCAACGAACTGATCTCAGAACCCATGGCCCAATACCATTTGAGTTTCGAGCAATACCGGATTTTATCCGACATTGCCAATGATCCCACCATCAGCTTGACTGCCATTGTTGCCAAACGCGGCGTAACCAAGCCGGCTGTTGCGCGGCAAATACGCGTGTTGCGTAATTTGAATTACGTGACGCAATCCAAGTTCGAAGCTGATCGGCGGCGTAATACATTGCAGCTAACACCGCTTGGTAAGCAGGTAGAAGCCGCGATTACCAAAGAAGCCAGCGAGCGCTTCAACGAATGGGTGAACGCTTTAGGCGTACGCAAAGCCAAGCAATTTGTGAAACTTTTAAATGAAATCGGCACAAAAGTCATCCAGCCCCGGCAAGCTGCAAAAAAAGAGCAGTAGGCTGCACCGTCTGGATATAAAAACGACGTCAAAGTTCGGAACACCGAACTCTGGCGTCGTTTTGTTACCTGCGGATGTACCACACGTTCAGGATTTGGCGCTAAGTTTGGCAACCTTTTTCAAGCCTTCCGGAATTGCTTCCGGCTTGTTGGCCAAGACTTTGGCGCCGGCATCTTGCAACTCCTTGGCTGAACCAAAGCCATAGGTAACGCCCAGCAGCTGAACATGATTATCCAAGCCACCGGTCATGTCGTTTGCTCGATCACCAATCATGACACTGACAGCCGGATCCGTTTGGGTCGCCTTCAGCGCATAGGCCAAAACATCGGTCTTCGTCACTCGCGTCTGCTCATCATCGCTGGCACCGTAAGCACCGGCAAAATATTGATCCAGTGAAAAATGCTTAACCAAACGATGCAACATGGTCTCTGGTTTTGCCGAAGCAATATAAAGCTGATCGCCTTGTTGCTTCAATTCAGTCATGGTATCCAGAAACTTAGGATAGAGCTTTGCCTGATACAGGCCTTCTTCCTCATAGTAATGATGGAAAGCGTCAATTGCTCGTTTAACTTCGACATCATCCAATTCCGGCCAGACTTTCGGTAACATATCCACCAGTGCCGGACCAATAAATTGCACATACGCCGAATTATCCAAAGGCCGCAAGCCGCGATCCTGAACCATGTATTTTAATCCCGCGACAATGCCGGCTTCCGAATCTGCCACGGTCCCATCAAAATCAAAAAATAAAGTTGCCATTGAAATCCTCCTTATTTTCAACCGCCCATAAGCGCCTCAAACCGTCATAATCGCTTATGTCTTGGTGAGCTTACCACTTACATTATACAAGTTCCTGTTCCCGATGGAGGGCATCCTTTAGAATCACGGGCGCAATTAGCGTTGTGAGGACAATGACCACAATGACCGCCGAATAATACTCGGCATCCATCAACTTAGCCTCAAAACCGATTTGAGCCACGATCAAGGCCATCTCACCGCGGGACACCATGCCGGCGCCAACCACGTTACTTTGCAACCAAGTGGCCCCAGCCAAGCGATCGCCAAGGCCGCACCCGACCCACTTGGTGACCAAAGCCAGCAAGGTCAAAATGACGATAAACCCGATATCCCGGCCAAACGTATCAAAGCGCATGTTCAAGCCGACGCTGACAAAGAAAACCGGAATGAACACCGCATAGCCAATCGCACTCAGATTACTGTCAACTTCCTGCCGATAATGGGTCTGCCCAACCGCAACCCCGGCAAAAAAGGCGCCGATAACGGCTGACATGCCAACAAGATCTGCCACATAGGCCATCCCCAAGCAAATCAGCAACGACATAATCGTGACAGCCGAAGCTGGAAAGAGCTTTTCTGCCAGCCCCATCAAGTACGGCGCCGCCCAGCGGACCACCAGATAAATCCCGATGAAGTACAGCAACTGTTCGACAATTTGCAGCCAGAACGGTACGCTGGCTGTTTTTTGTTCCCCTAACACCGCAACCGTGAAACTCAAAATCAAAACGGTCAGAATATCGTCGACCACCGCCGCACCCAAGATGGTCGCCCCGTTGCGGCCATCCAATGCATGCAGTTCTTTTAAAACCTCAACGGAAATCGAGACGGATGTTGCTGCAAAAGTGATGCCGAGAAAAAGGCTGCTGGTCAAATTGAATCCCCAGACGTGAGCAAAGCCGAACACGACGACCACAGGCACGATCACCCCAATCACCGCTACCAGCATGCCGGGTTTGAAGTATTTTTTCAGCAAATCCAAATCACTTTCGAGCCCAGCCAAAAACATCAAAATAATAACGCCAATTTCGGCAAATAATGAAACCGTATGGCTAGGGGTCAGCCAGCCCAATAATGCCGGTCCAATTAAAATCCCTGCTAACAACTCACCGATCACGGCGGGCATTTTCAGCAAGCGACTGATATGTGCCAGTATCAATGTTGTTACCAAGATGAGTGCTAAGTTGCCAATATCCTGCATATTTCTCCTCCATTTTGAAAATCGTCAACCCGTTGTCAGCCGCACCTCGTAAGCATTCCGTTCCGGCACCGGCTCATCCATGTACACAATCCCGCGAAAATCGAAGCCCATCCCGGTAATCGCATGTTGCATAATCACGTTTTGTGCGTGCGTATCGACCCGTAAGTCGGTAAAACCGCGGCGATAGGCTTCACTCATGATGTTGCTGAAGAAAACCCGACTCAGTTGCTTGCCGCGAATGCTGCCGTCAAGCGCAAATCGATGGACGGCCAGGTATGGCACATCGGCCAGCCAGCCTTCCCCGTCGATCCGTAGATAGTGCGGGTCCGGCCCCACAACCAGTGCCGCCAGTCCGGCCACTTTTCCGTCAACTTCAAGCACCCGACCGATCCCGGTGGCAACGTCCTGCTCAATGGCTGCCTGATCCGGATAAGTGCCTTGCCATTGAGGGATACCCTGATCGCTTAGAAACTTGCGAGCAGACGCAATCACCCGCATCATATCAGGAATATCGTTGGTCGTCGCCGCGCGCATGAAAATGGTTGACATCAGCTTCATCTCCAAAAAATAATTGTATTGCCCTATTTTCCCGCATCTGACCGCAAGTTTCAATCTGCTCGTTGAAAGTTAAGGCCCTGTCTCAAGTTTAGTAACTGAGTCAAAAGTTTTGTGAAACTTTCAAGGTTTAACGAATTCTGAATAATACAGAAAAACCCTAGGCAATGAGTTCCACGCCGTGCCAAACTCTGCAATCTCCGGCCAGATTGGGGCTGGCGACCGCAAAGCTAGAGTGGTGGGCACGACTTAGAGCCTCTGCAAAACCGGCAGAGTCTCTAAGCTCGGCCTTGTACTACGCCGGGAAGATCGCCCGGCTAGTACAATCTCACCACTGAGCCCATCTGGCCTACGATTGCTCCGCTTTGGCACTAAGATCCCTATGCTTCTACCAAATTACCTATCTTGATGCAAAAAAGAACGCACCCGATTTTTTAGGCATGCGTTCTCCTTTTATTTAGACCGTGGACTGTATCTCAGCCTTAATATTAACAACCT
Source organism: Lacticaseibacillus huelsenbergensis (assembly GCF_029726355.1). Taxonomy (NCBI): domain Bacteria; kingdom Bacillati; phylum Bacillota; class Bacilli; order Lactobacillales; family Lactobacillaceae; genus Lacticaseibacillus; species Lacticaseibacillus huelsenbergensis. Next base: position 1,989,925 of record NZ_CP120687.1, on the reverse strand, counting down.
TAATGCCGGTGGTGCATATGATGCTTCTTGTTCAAAGGCACCTCTTCATACTCCGGTGCAAAGACGTCATGGGCGCCGCGATGTTCTGGCGCCAACCGCCAGTTGTGGCGACCGTGATGATGTTTGTGCATTTGTAACTTAAGACTCAGCTGTTTGGTTCGCTCTTTTTCGATGCGCAGCTTCTGGTGACCGCGAATGATCATGATGCCGCCGCCAAGTGCCAACGCAATTGGAATCAAATGCACGACGGCCATCGGGATCATTAATTCCGGTTGTTCCTCAATCGCCTTATCAAACGCATGAACCGGTTCAAATAGATCATCTTTTAATTCATCAATGCTAGCCATGAAAGCACCTCCATTACCTAAACAACTTTAAATTACCACTTTTATTATAACGTTAATTGTCACTTAAAGGTGCTTTTGCGTCGGTTTGCGTGAGCCACTGGCCTAAATGGCTGAAATAATCGGTCGGATTGTCCAACATCTGCCCGTGCCCTGCGTTTGGGGTAACATGCAACGTGGCATGTGGGATCGTTTGGGCCATCCGTTCCGCCGCGGTCAATGGCATGGTCTCATGGCCGCCAAATGTCAAATACGTCGGCACCGTGATTCGGTGAATATCTGCCCGGCGATCCCAATTTTTAAGCGCGCCGACCATCACAAATTCATTGTCACCTTGAAAATAGTGATAGACCGGCGTTGCCAGTGTTGAGATTAAGTGCCGGGGCTGGGGATCGGCTGCGTGGTGCAGATAATGCTCACCTAGTTCGCTCACCAACGCCTGGTATTTGGCATCGTCAAACGCATGGCGCGCCTCGATTTGCTGCATATACGCAACGTCTTCAGGCGAAAACATCTTTTCGCGAATCTTGTTGATGTTGACTAGGTATTCATCCAGATTATCAATCATCGAGCTTAGGACCAGTCCCTTAAGGTGTTCGCCATATTTAAGCGCATACTCGATCGCCAGCACGCCGCCCCAAGACTGTCCAAGCAGGTAAAAGTGATCAATCCCCAGCTGCTGCCGGACATTTTCCACCTCATCGACGTAATAATCGATGTTGAGGAAACGCTTTTGATTGGCCGGATCGGCAAAGTCGGGTTGATCGGAAAAGAATGAACCCAATTGATCGTAACGGGTGACGCGGACACCATAAGGCGCGAGTTCTTGGGCAAAGTTTTCAAACACTTCGTTGGTGCCGCCGGGTCCACCATGCAAAGTCATCAGGCGAATCTGGCCTTGGCCTTGCGTCTGGGTCCATAGATGATAACCGTTTGGCAACGTTACAAAACGGGTTCCGTTCGGATTTAGTTTTACCATGCAATCGCTTCTTTCCTGTCATTTAGCCTTTATTATGACGGTTGCCATGGCACCAGACAATAGCCGGCAACCGGTATAACTTCAAAGATTCGTAAAAACAAGTTTGATATTCGGCATCTCGTTGCATAGATTGGTAAAATAAATAAAAAGAACTGGAGGGCATGCGATGGCAGCGCAAAACATTTCACCTGATCAGGGTTTATCGGCACAACAGGTTCAGCAGCGGTTTGAGAGCGGTCAACACAACCTTCCGCTCAAGCCTTTGACCCGTTCCATTAGCCAGATTATCCAAGTCAACACGTTTACTTTATTTAATTTGGTCAATGTTGTCCTTGGTGCACTTATCATCACCACCGGCAGTTACAAAAACCTGTTGTTCCTTGGTGTGGCCATCATCAACACTGCCATTGGTACCATTCAGGAAATTCAGGCTAAGCGGCAAATCGATAAAATGTCCATCCTCGCCGCTGCTCATGCCACCGTCATTCGTGACGGCCAGCAACAAAAAATCGATCTCGAGCAGCTGGTCATGGATGATATGGTGCTTCTCAAACGCGGCGATCAGATTCCGGTTGACGGTACCGTTGTTGCCACCAACGGGCTTGAAAGCGATGAAAGTCCGTTAACCGGTGAATCGCGGCCAATCACTAAAAAAGTGGGCGATCCGTTGCTTTCCGGCGCTTTTGTGGTTTCCGGCCAAGCTACCATGCAAGTGACCGCTGTCGGCAAAGATACCTTTGCCGCTAAACTTTCCTTGGAAGCCAAAGCCGAAAAAGCCAGTCAAAGTCAATTGCTGGCAACGATTAACCGCATCATTCGGGTTTTAACCTATGTGCTCATTCCGATCGGTATCATTCTTTTTTCCGTTTCCATGATTCGTCGCGGCAATTATAATCGGGCTATTTTAACCACCAGTGCGGCCATGATCGGGATGATTCCGGAAGGTTTGGTGTTGCTGACCAATGTGGCGTTAGCTGTTTCTGCCCGCAACCTGGCCGTCAAACGCGTGTTGGTTCGAGCCTTGCCTGCCATCGAAGCCTTGGCGCGTGTCGATACGATTTGCCTGGATAAAACCGGCACCATTACCAGCGGAAAACTTAAAGTTGCCAACACATTGCCGGCAACTGGCCACAACGCCGAAGATGTCACTAGTGCTGCGGCAGCCATCGTGTATGCCCTCAATGATGATAACGAAACCGCCTTAGCCATCAAAGCCGCAATCGACGCTGACGCCAACCAGCAGGTCACGCAAACCATGCCGTTTTCATCTGCGCGTAAATGGTCAGGTGCCGTGGTTGACGGACGTGCTTTATTTATGGGCGCCCCGCAGTTTACTTTTGGCGACCAGCTGCCTGCGGACATTGCGACCCAAATCAAACAGGCCGCTTCAAACGGTTACCGCGTGCTGGCGGTGGGGACCGTCAAAGCGCTTGCTCAGCCGCTTGTGAACCCGGAGTTGCTCGGGCTCATTTTGATCACCGACGAATTACGCCCGACTGCCATTAACACCTTTGATTTCTTCAAGAGTCAAGGCGTGGCATTAAAAGTGATCTCCGGTGATGACCCGATCACAGTTGCCAATATTGCCAAACAGGCACACCTTGAAGGCGCCGATCGCAGTGTCGACATGAGCACAATTGCTGCGGATGCCACTGAAGCCGACTTTCAGGCTTTGGTCAAGCAGTACAACGTTTTTGGCCGCGTCACCCCAGATCAAAAGAAGCAGCTCATCATGGCTTACCAGGCATTAGGCCATACCGTTGCGATGACCGGTGATGGTGTCAATGACGTCCTGGCTTTGCGCCAAAGTGACTGTAGCATTGCCATGGCTTCCGGCGCCGACGCCGCCAGCTCGATTGCGGATTTCGTTTTACTGGATTCGAACTTCGATGCCATGACTGGTGTGCTCAACGAAGGCCGCCGTGTCATCAACAACATCGAACGCGTGGCATCGATGTATCTTGTCAAAACCATGTACTCCGTCATTTTGGCCACCATTTTCGTCTTTTTGCCACTCGACTACCCGATCGTGCCGATTAACCTCACACCGGTTTCGGCCATCGGTGTTGCCATTCCTTCCTTCTTCCTGACGCTAGAGCCTAACTTTGAACGCGTCACTGGGCAATTCATGCAAAAAGTCATGACCGTTGCCGCGCCAGCCGCTATCAGCGTGGTCGTCTACACCTTATTGCTAACTTGGATGGAGTCGTTCCTGAACCTCAGCTTCGACACCACCTCAACAATGGTCGCGATGTTGATCGGCACAATTTCCCTTAATGTGTTACTGGTCGTTGCCCGTCCCTTCAATCGGCTCAAGGTCGGCTTGCTGGCTGGTCTAAGCGCAGCGTTGTTCCTGGTATTCTTTATTTTCAACCACGTCTTTTCGCTCGCCAGCCTGTGGCAGTGGCAACTCGCATTGATTTATGTACCCCTCATGGTCTCGACTGTACCGTTTTATCTGCTCATCCAAGAATTCCTTGGTCGGCGGGTGCTATCGAAAATCAATTGGCGGTAGACAAAAATTCCATCCGCCATTTGGTTTGACTCGTGTATACTGAATTTGGATGAATTTTCTGAAAATATTTAGGAATCGAGGCACACGCATGGCAGAGGAACAAACTTTAGTTTTGGTCAAACCCGATGGCGTCGCGAACGGGCACATTGGTGAGGTCATTACCCGTATTGAGCGGCGTGGCTTCACCATTGAAGCCTTAAAAGTCACTCAGGCAACAACTGCTCAACTGCACCAGCATTACGCCGCACTTGTCGACAAACCTTTTTTCCCAAAAGTTGAACGGTTTATGACCAGCGGCCCGCTTGTGGCCATGGTTGTCAGTGGCTTTAATGTCATTGAGGCCGTTCGAAAAATGACGGGCGCAACTAATCCGGGAGACGCTGCACCAGGCACCATTCGCGGCGATTTTGGGCGGGAATGGGCCGACCAAACCATCCGCAACGTGATTCACAGTTCCGATAGTGAAGAAAGCGCACGGCGAGAAATCCCGATTTGGTTTGCAGATAAGCAATACGCGCCTAAATCATAATCACCGGGCGGGTACATAACTAATAATCGGAAAAAACCGCGGTATGATCTTTGTAACGATCGCACCGCGGCTTTTTTATGCCAACACGTTAGCGGCAAGCAAATTTAATAATACGTACGCCGATTACCAAAATTCAGCTTGGCAATAATCGTATTCGGCTCCGTCTGATCCGGTGACTGGATCCACAGGCCGCGCGAAGCCAATTCCTTAAACAAGTAATTCGCGGCAGCAATTTCTTCAGCAGCAGGATCATCAATCGTTGCCCCGGCCTGATGCGCTTGGGCAATAGCGTCGTCAACGGACAATACCACTGTGTCGGCAAAGGTCGTTTCCAAAGTCGCGTATAATTGTCCCAGTTTATCGTCAAGATAGGTCTCTAAAGCTTTGAAAAAATCCGCATGGTCGGCTTTTCGATCAAAGTAGCGCGCCACTAGCTGATTGTTGTCGATACCCATTCATAACACATCCTTTTTATATAATTCTACCATGAGCAGTTAGCCGAAAGAAATAATCGGTTCAACAGGAGGCCGACACGCACCTTAAGCGCGATCAATGCTATACTTTAGCCACCATGTGAAGGAGGCTTTTTATATGAGCGAAACTGAGTTACCTAAACGCCAGGCGGTTGATCCGAAGCTGACTTGGGATCTAACCCCGATTTTTCATGACGACTTTGCTTACGGTGAAGCGGTCAAACAGGTCCGCGCCTTAACCAAGGATTTTGTCCGCATGTATCAGGGAAAATTGACGGAACCGGCCGTGATTGTCGATGCGTTGGCCGACTACGGCACGATTGTAGCCCTTGATAGCAAAATTGCCCACTGGGGATTTATGCCGTATTCAACCGATACCACCGACCCTAAATTGCGGGAACGCCAGGCACAGGTCACCGCACTGGGCGGCGAAATCGGCGGTCAATTGAGTTTCTTCCAAGCCGAACTCACCCAGTTGTCCGAAACCGTGCTTGATGCCGTGGTCGACAAGGCGCCTGACTACGCCGGCTTCATTCGCCAAATCAAAGTAGCCAAGAAAGGCGCCTTGCCACCTGCTGCCGAAAAGGTGTTAGCGGAATTGTCCCCGGTCTTTCAGGCACCCAGCAACATTCGCGACCAAACGATCTTCGGCGACATGGACTTCGGCACGTTTACGGCTCACGGTAAAACCTACCCGCTTTCATTCGTGATGTACGAAGAGAATTACCAAAAGCATCCCGACACCGAAATCCGCCGCGCCGCCTATGCTCAGTTCAACAAGACGTTGCGCCGCTATGAAAACACCATGGCTGCCGGCTACTTAGCACAAGTCACCCGCGAAAAAATTACGGCAACCATGCGCGGTTACGATTCCGTCATCGATTACCTGCTCGCTGACCAGGAAATCAATCGGGAAATGTTTAACCGCCAAATCGATGTGATTATGCACGACCTAGCACCTGTCATGCGCAAATATGTGACCCACGTCAAAACGCTTTGGGGACTGGATCACATCGGTTATACCGACTTACAAATCGACATTGACCCGAGCTATGCACCGACCATCACTTTGGCGCAGGCGCAGGAAATGATCAAAAACGCGACGGCGTTGATGGGCAAAGATTATCAGGATCAGATGATGCAGGCATTTTCGGATCACTGGATCGATTTTCCCGCTAATCAGGGTAAAGACTCAGGCGCTTACACGGCCGGGCCTTATGGTGTCCATCCGTATGTCGAAATGACTTGGAGCAACACACTGCCCGCGGTGTACACGCTGATTCACGAGCTGGGGCACACAGCGCAGATGGTCCGCTCGCAGCAAGCGCACAATGTTCTTGATGCGGACTTCAATGATTACCTAGTTGAGAGTCCTTCGACTTTTAATGAATTATTATTGACCCATTATCTGGAAGAAACTGCCAAAGACCCGCGGATGAAGCGGTTTGCTTTGTCACGCTTGTTGAATGACACCTATTTCCACAACTTTGTCACCCACTTGCTTGAAGCAGCTTTTCAGCGTGAGGTTTATACGCTGATCGACAATGGTGAAAGCTTTGATGCGGCGCGCCTTGATGCGATCAAACGTAAAGTGTTGACCGACTTCTGGGGCCCGGCTGTCGAGCTTGAAGAAGGTGCCGAGCTAACTTGGATGCGGCAAAGCCACTACTACATGGGGCTGTACTCATATTCCTACTCTGCCGGTTTGACCGTGGCCACTCAGGCTTTTCAAGCTATTGAGCAGCAAGGTCAGCCTGCTGTTGACCGCTGGCTCCGATATCTGAGTCTGGGTGATTCACTCGATCCAGCTGCCGCAGCTCGTGTTGCCGGCGTCGATGTCACCACGGATGCTGCCCTGAAACACGCTATCAGTTTCTTAGGTGATACGGTGGATGAAGTCGTGGCTTTGAGTAAGGAAATTGGTCAGGATTAATCATAGATTTATGCAAAAACCGCATCTTTTTTCGGAGATGCGGTTTTTTAACGCACTTATTGGTCTTCGCGCACTTTGCCAATCAAATTTGGACGACACCATGCGTAAACGGACCGTTCAGTAAGCTGGTCACATCGGCAACTAGTGGCTGAATCGCCTCTTGAACGGCAGGATATGACTCGCTTCCCCAGTGCTTTAACGCTCGGATCGCTCGCAGCCGCCGGAGAAAATTCATTTGGCTGAGCTTGGGATAGCCTTGCACATAATAAAAACTGGTTACGGGACAATCATGCATAAACTGATATTGCTTAATTTGCTGGCAATTCACATTGTCACGCCGAACCACGCCGCTGCCAAACACAATGACCATATCAGGCAGCATATCCTTGAATTGACGGAAAAAGGATTTCAAGCCGAGCACCTTATTTCCCACAAGGTGACCGCCGTAAATAATCAAGGTGCGGTTTTTTAAGTCCGAGGCTGTCAAAAACTGAACATCAATCACTTCGCAGTGTAAGGTTTGCGCAATACTCAACGCAAACCGCTGGGTAAAACCGGTTTCGGATGTGTAAACGACTAATGTTTGCTGCATCTGGCAACCCTCCTTGAACGCGTGAACGTTAATATGCATTATTACGGTTGAAATATCTCCGTTAATTTAAGCTTACATAAATATTTATATTAGCGTCAATGTATATGCTGATAAATTTTTGCCAATTAAGTTGTGTCCATGTCACTTATCCCTTAAGCATGATACACTGACTGTGTTGTCTTAAATCTCACCTGTTTCGCGTATACAGGTAAAGGAGTGTTTTTTTATGGAAATAACCCGACATGGCACAGTCATCACGACCAATGGCAATCCAACAGCACTAGGCGAAAAACTACCGGCATTTACGGTAACCGATGCCAAGGGACAGCCGGTTAAGACTAATGATCTCAGTCACCGCCTGACATTAATCAGTGTTGTTCCCGACATCAACACACGGGTCTGCAGCATCTCAACCAAACATTTTAACCAGGATATGGATGAATTTGACGATGTTGATTTTTATACGATTTCAACCAACACCCCGCAAGAACAACAATCCTGGTGCGCGGCGGAAAATGTGACGAAAATGCAGCTGCTTTCCGACCAGAATGCTAATTTTGGCAAGGCGATGGGGCTATTCGTTGCCGACAACCACACCGATGCCCGCAGTGTTTGGATCGTTGACGGTACCGGAACGGTTAAATATCGGGAACTCATCACGGAACAAACACACGAGCCTGATTACACCAGCGCCTTAGCTTATTTAGAAGCGCATCAAGCTTAATTTTGGGCAAAAAAAAAGAGCCGTTTCGGGCTCTTTTTTTCTTGCTGCCACAACACGTTCGTCGGCGCAAAAACCGGCTCACGCTCAAAAAATATTATGCCAATCCTTGAACCAGCATCATCAAAATCGGCACGACAATCACAAACAGGACTGTCGAAGTCGTCACAACGTTGGTGGCGTACTTCACGTCGGCATGGGCTTCCGTTGCCAAAATCGGCAGTACGGCAAGACCAGGTGCGGCCGCCTGAATGATCAGGGTTTGTGCTTCGAGACTTGGCACATTGAAGCCTGCCTTCATGCCCAACAGAATCAACCCGGTGATCAATGCCGGGGCGATGACGAACCGGCCAATCAAAGCCACGATGGTATCGCGGTCAAACCGAATCGCTTTCAAGCCGGCATCAGCCAAAATAATCCCGATATAAATCAGCGATAGCGGTGTCACCAGACTACCAACGTAATTTAATGTGTTAACCGCAAATCCTAGCCACCCAACGTGAATGAACGGAATTTTCAGCAAAAGAAAGACCAAGGCTACCAAGAAACCAACCAGTGGCGCTGGCAACAATTTCTTCCAGTTAAAGCCTGCACCGCTTTTTTCTGCTTTCTCCTGCGTCGGGTCATCCCATGCCATGATAAAGGCGCCGACTGTCCAGGTTGAGACCGTGTTCACCACGTAATACATCAGGAAGTACGGTACCGCTTTATCACCGAACAAGGCAAGGTTCAGCGGTAACCCGATGAAAATGGTATTGGCATTCACAAACATGTTGATGAACGTTCCACGACGCCCCGGGCGAACTTTAAGCAACCAGACCAGTAAAAAGGCGATCAGATAGCCTAGAATGACAGCGCCAAAGCCGTAAACCAACCCTGATGACAGGCTTACCAGTTTATCGAGGGTCAATCGTTGCAAGACAGAGATAAAGATTGACGCCGGCAGGGCAATTTTCATCAACAAATCAGAAATAGTTTTCCCAAACTGATCATCAAACCGACCTTGCCGCCGTAAAACATAACCCACGGCAATCAGTAAAACAATGGTCAGCACACTTTGAATCGATGTACTTAATGCAGTCACAGTTTTATTCCTCCAAGTCTAGTTCGAGTGAATTCGGCAGTGGCCGATATTCCGGTTTCCAAGTCATGTCAGCAACGGCCTGTTTGGCATCGCTGATCGGTTCTTGATTCAGTCCATTTTTAATGGCGTCTTCCGCAACCGCAATCGCGACCGTCTGACTAAATTGATCCAGTTTCGACACCGGCGGCAAAACCGCTGCGCCTGGCTGATCAGGATCCACAATGCCGCCTAAGCTGTGCGCTGCAGCAGAAATCATTGAATCGGTGAGCAGCTTGGCCGTGGACGCAATCGTACCTAAGCCTAATCCCGGATAAACCAACGCGTTATTAGCTTGGCCGATCGCATAGCTAACACCCTTATACGAAACATTGGCAGCTGGAACGCCAGTGGCAATCAAGCCCCGTCCATCGGTCCACTTAATCAAATCTTCCGCCTTGGCTTCAGCCAGCTTGGTTGGGTTTGATAATGGGAAAATAATCGGTCGCTCGGTGTGCGCAGCCATTTCCTTCACAATACTTTCGGTGAAGGTACCGGGAACCGTCGAAGTGCCGACCATCACTGTTGGATGCACGGCTTTGACAACTGCCTCAAGCGTCGTGAGCTCATCCGCATTGGCAAATTCACTGCGCGAGCGGGCAAACGGCTTTTGTTCCGGCGTTAAATCGGTCATGTCGTCAAACAATAAACCCTGCTTGTCGACCAGGTAAAAATGCTTCTTAGCCTCTTCAGGACTCAATCCTTCTTCAATAAACGCTTCATACACGCGTGCCGTAATGCCAGCGCCTGCTGTTCCGGCCCCAAAGCTTAAATAAATTTGATCGGTTAATTTTTGCTTGGAAATATTCATGGCACCCAAAAGTCCGGCTAACACAATGATGCCCGTGCCCTGAATATCGTCATTGAAGGTCGTGATTTTATCTTTATATTGATTCAAAATATCAGCGGCATTGCTGCGACCGAAGTCTTCGAAGTGCAGATACAAATTCGGGAATAACTTCTCGGCAGTTGCTACAAACTTATCCACAAACTGATGATATTTCTGGCCATAAACGCGCTTATGACGATTACCCAGATAAAGCTCGTCATTCAGTAGCGCTTCATTATTGGTACCCACGTCCAAGACAACGGGCAGGACCTGACTCGGATCGATGCCGGCTGCAGCGGTATAAACCATCAGCTTACCCACAGAAATGTCAACACCTTGGGTACCCCAGTCACCAATGCCGAGAATACCTTCAGCATCACTCACCACCAACAGGCGAATATCGCGGCCATCAGCACTGTGCTTCAACGCACTTTCGATGTGATCCGGATCATCGATCGAAAGATAAGTGGCGTTTTGGGGATTCACAAACAGCGCACTGTAATTTTCAATCGTATCAGCAATCGTCGGATCATACACGATCGGCATGAATTCGTTAATGTGTTCCGAAAAAAGCTTATAGAACAGCACATGATTTTCATTGAACAACGTCATCAAAAACTGCCGCTTGGCTAAATCGGTCGGCTTTGTCTGCAATTGAGCATACGCCTGCTTGACTTGTTGATCCAATGTCTGGACAGCTGGTGGTAACAAGCCGTTTAACCCGTATTGATCCCGCTCTTCTTGGGTAAAGGCTGTCCCTTTATTTAAAAAGGGATTATTTAAAATTTGTTCTGGTGTATATTTCAAAATGCCACACTCCTCTTTTGTGTTAAACATGGGCCAACTCTTTTTGGTCGGCGCGCGCTAATATGCCGTGAAGCAAACACAACTTTTAAATACAAGTCCAGACATTACGCCGCGTCCAATCTTATAGTCAAACTTGGCAGGAGTGATAAAATCTTTTTATATGCTTTCATGATTATTATTTTCTTTACGTTAACGCGCGTAGGCTCACGCTCACATTAACGCGTTCGCCGGCGCAGAAGCCTATGTGTAAGGACCTCGGCCGCAATGGCCAGGCCCGAGCCATCACGGCCGAGGCCACTTACACTCCGGCTTCTAATCGCGCCGGCTCACGCTCACAGGAGGTTTACATGTGAACACCAGAGACTTTGAATATTTTCTCGAACTTACCGATACCCGGAATTTTTCGCAAACCGCCGAGAAATTTGCGGTTAGTCAACCGACTATTACTGCGGCAATCAAGCGGCTGGAGGATCATTTTCAGGCACAGCTGATTATTCGCGATCGCCGGCATCATGAAATCAGTGTGACGCCGGCTGGTGAGCAGCTTGCCAGTCACGCCGCGATTATTCTGCATCAGTTGGATTTGGCCAAGCAGGACATTGCTTGGGATCAGAAGAGTAAGATTCGCTTTGGTCTGCCACCGATTATTGGCAGTTATCTGTTTCCAAAAATTGCGGTCGACTTGATTGCTGCCGGGCTGATGCCGCAACTGGAAACATTTGAAGCGGGATCGGCCGCACTTCTTGATCAAATCAAGGACGGCAATCTCGACTTTGCCTTACTGGGTGCTAGCGGTCCGTTAGTCGATCCAGAGTTGCGCGTCATCCAAATCGATACGGCGCCGTTTGTCATCATTACCGCCGAAAATGATCCGTTGGCGCAACAATCGCATGTCTCCTTCGCAACACTTGCTGATCGCCAGTTCATCACCTTGAGTGAAGGGTTCGTTCATACCCGGGCATTTTCCTGGTTTCAACAGCAACAAACCTTCACGCCGAAAGTGGTTTATCGCACCGGTGACGTTCTGCTGCTAAAACGCTTAGTCACCCAGAACGTAGGCATCGGCTTTTTAACCAAAGTCGCCATTCAGGCTGACGATCATCTCGCATCGCTCAAAATCGACGACCCCAAACAACCGGCCTTCACCATCTCGTTTGTCTATCGCCAAGATCGCGTCTTGACGCCCACCATGAATCGCTTTGCTCAGATTTTGAGCGCACCAAAAGTGGTTTAGTCATCAGCCAAGCAAAAACGGCCGAAAAGAAAGTTGCCTTCCTTCGACCGTTTTTGCTTACCGAAAAGTCTTCGCTCAATTAAAAGTAATCCTTCCGCCACAACCACCAAGCAGCGATTCCGCACAAGACCGCTGTACCGCCGATCAACCACCAGAACGCCCAGTAGGCATTGGCAAATGGCAGCCGAACATTCATGCCGTAAATGCCGCCAACAATTGTGGGAATCGTTAAAATAATGGTCAGACTGGTCAGCACCTTCATGATCAGGTTTAAATTATTAGAAACGATGGCACTAACTGTGGTGGAATACTGATCCAACAACTTATTGGTAATCCGGACCATCGTTTGCGCCTCAACGACCTCGACTTCGACATCATGCAGCCGACGAAGATAGCCATTGGTATTGAAAAAGCGTTCGCCTGCCCGTAAGGTTTTCAACAAGTTCCCGGAATGATCAAGTGCCGCATCAAAGAACACCAGACTTTTCTGCATCGCCATGAGCTGATACAGCTGCGTATTTTTGGCGGCCTTGCCTAAACTGCCTTCAATCTGTTTCGTTTCGTCATTCAACTTGTCCATGTCGAGGACAAATTGGTGTAAAACCCGCCACAGCACTTCTAGCGCAAATTCTTCCGGCTTAGGTGAAAGCTTCTGCTCCGCCAAGTCATCGAACGCCTGCAAGGGATGATCCATGACGGTAATAACCCGATCCGCTAACAAAATCATGGTCAGCGGCACCGTATTAAATTGACGAAACCCCATCTCGTTAGTCATCTCAATCGGGTAGCGCAGCACGATTAACCCGGGAACATCATCAGCGGGATCCAGCCCTTCAACCCGGGCATTTTCATGTTTGTCAAGTGCCGCATCCACGTATGTTTTGGGCAGGCCATACTTGGTGGCCAGCGTCTGCAACTCCTGTGGCAATGGCGACTGGACCCGAATCCAATTAGCCTGATCATCCGTCGCCACCTGCACATTGCGCTGTTTTTGAATTTGATAGCACGTAATCATGTTGACACCTCTTTTGACTAGTATACCGTATCGCTATTTGAACATTCACGACTTGTCAAAACTGGTATGATAATCATGAGGTGATGATTTTGAAAGTAACACTCGAACGCATCTATCAAAAACCGCAAGCAAGTGGCTTCCGCGTCCTCGTTGATCGAGTTTGGCCGCGGGGCATCAGTAAAGTCAATGCTGCCTTAGATTTGTGGGCCAAAACCATTGCACCGACAGCAGAACTGCGAAAGTGGTTTGGCCACGATCCGGAAAAATACCCTGAATTCAAAAAGCGTTACTTAGCGGAACTCGCTGCTAATCCTGATTTGCCGGATTTCATCAAGACATTGAAAGCACACGAAAAGGATCCGATTATCATGTTATATGGTGCCAAAGACGAGACCCATAACCAAGCCGTTGTTTTAAGCGAATTTCTTAAAGATAAGTGAGGTTCCCATGGCCACAAAAGCCGAATTCCGCACCCGCCAGCTTAAACGCCTTCAGGAAGCTGCCGATGAAACTCAGGCAGCTAGCGAAACACTAATGGCGACTTTAATCAAGACAACCGTTTGGCAACAAGCCAAAAGCATCGGCATCACAGTCAGTGGCCCTTTTGAAGTCGCCACAGCGCCGATTATTGCTGCGGCACATGCTGCTGATAAAGCCGTTTTTTTGCCGCGGGTGATGCCTAAACGCCAAATGGTCTTTTTACCTGATCCCGGTCGTGAACAACTCGTAACCAGTGCCTTTGGTATTCCTGAGCCTGCTTACCAAGCCGACTTGGTTGAACCGGCGCCGGATCTTTTAATTGTGCCCGGAATCGGATTCTCATTGGCAGACAGATATCGTATCGGTTTTGGCGGCGGCTACTATGATCGCTTTTTAGCCGAATATTCCGGCCACACTTTGACACTGGTTCCGCCAGTCATGGCTTTTCCCCAACCTGATTGGCCAATCGAACCGTTTGATGTCCCGATTGAAACCTTAATACTGGCCAACGGGGATATCGTTAGGTAACAATGATACTAAGGGATTGTCTAAGTGGCGCGTGATGCCGAGTAACTAGCAGTCTCGTTTCAAACAACCAAAATGGCGTCAGGCAAGTGTTTGCCGGCAGCCTTTTTGGTTATGCTTGTGTTTCAAACCCGCTTACCCTAATATTGGGGAAAAGCTTTCACCATATTTCAGGAGGCAATCATGCGACGTGAACGTATTCGAAAGAATCGAAGGAGGCTTTACCTCACATTAACCGGCATTGGTGCGGTCGTTATTTTCATTGGCGTTTTCGTTTGGCTGGTGTTGCGCGGCGCCAAGGTACAAGGACCAACAGCTTCGTCTTCCGCCACCAGCATTTCCATTTCATCAACGGTCACCAGTTCATTTAAAAGCGGCACTTACACCGCTTCCGGGGACGTCACCGACACCAACGGCGACCACCACGATCTGACGGTTTATGTGAAGTTAACGTCATCCAAAACCTATACGCGCTTAATCATTCTTGACGCGGGAAGCCAACCGCAAATTATTAACGATACTGGCGATGTCAAACAGAAAAAAGGCAAGTTAACGCTCAGCTCGGAGCACGCCAATGTTTATACGTATGCCAGCGCGAAAACTTACAAGCACAATCAGCCGACAACAACGGTTGAATATGCCTCAGAAGGGGCAACTGGCACTGTTCATGATTACACCACGGCCTTAAAGAAAGAACTCAATAACACGATTACTTTAAAGGGCAAAACACCGCACAATTATCGTTACCTAACAACCAGCCTGCCGTTGCAACGCTCAAAGAAAAAGCTTCTCAGCCTTGATGATTTCAAGACGAAACAGACCGCTTCAAGTTCTGAGTCAAGCTCAGCGACGAGTAACTATTCATATAGTGAAGAATCGCAATATAGCAGCGAGCCTACTTCTTCGCAGGTTTCGGTGGCGCCAACGCCTTCTGCTGCGCCAAGTGTGGAAAGTGAACACAGCCAAAGCAATAATACCGGACAAGCTGGTGGTACTGCAGGCAATCATTCGAACGGAAGCACTGGTACATCAACCAACAACGGTGGTGGTAATGGCCAGTCAACCCAGAACAATGTGCCAGACAACAGCCAAACGCCTTCTTCTACGCCACCGTCTAGCACTCCTTCCGCCAATAGCAATCACTAACAGAATTACAATTTGTTTCAGACGATCAATTTAAGCAGTGTTTGAGATCACCATCATCTCTAGCACTGCTTTTTTTCGTCAACAACTCATGGTCATTTAACGAGGCAAGGCACACCCCTTTTGACGCCACCCCGCGCCTGCGCTAAACTTGCAGTCATGGCGTGTCTTTTAGGTCCCCCAGCATTTTCATGATTCTTATTCAACAGCCACCGGAGGCTATTATGATCAACTTATCTGCCAATAAGCTATCACCTCGCGAGCAATACAAACTGCTGTCTGGCAGCATCATTCCCCGCCCCATCGCGTGGATCACGACGCAGAGCACGGCCGGCATCATCAACCTGGCGCCATTTTCATTTACAACCGGCATCTCCAATCAGTTACCATTGTTATCCGTGTCCATTTTGCGTGATGGCGGGCAACGAAAAGACACGGCGGTGAATCTTTTGGCTCGCCATGAAGCGGTCGTCCACATGGTCAGCGTTGATCTCACCAAAGCGATGAATCAAACCGCTGCCCGATTAACCCCTGATCAAAGTGAATTGAACTTAATTGATCTGCCGTTAGTGGCCAGTACCGAGATTCAGGTACCCGGGCTGCAATCCGCGCGTATTCGCTTTGAAACGCAACTTTACCAATATGTACCGATTCGTGATCGTGCCGGGGTGATCATCACCGATCTCTTTATTCTGGAAGTTCGGCAGTTCCACTTTGCCGATACGGTGCTCGATTTGCCAAGCTTACACATTAATCCTGCCGCTTTAGCACCGGTAGCTCGCCTCGCCGGTCCTACTTATGCCGAACTTGGTCAAACTTTTACGTTACGGCGGCCAAAATAATTTATAAGGAAGTGTTGATATTTGACCGCATTTATCTCAAGCGTCTTTGGGGTTTTGGAAATTCTCATTTTGATCATTCTCGGCTATTTTCTGACCGCTCGCGGCTGGTTTAATAACCATTCGAGTAAAGTCATTGCCAAAGTTGTCACCCAAGTTGCCTTGCCTGCTTATATGATCGTGACCATCGCATCGAAGTTCACGGCCGGCATGCTGCTGCGGTTACTCCCAAACTTGTTGTTTCCGGTCTTGTCCATGATGATGCTTTTCGCGTTGTCCTTTTTGGTGTGTTACCTGTTAAAAGTTCCAAAGTCGCGAAAAGGCACATTTAAGTCCATGTTTTTCAACTCCAACACGGTCTTTATCGGCCTGCCGGTTAACCTGGCCTTATTCGGTCCTCGCAGTTTGCCTTATGTCTTGGTCTATTACATGGCCAACACGACAATTTTTTGGACCATCGGAGTCTACCTTATTCAAGGCGACGGCCCCAAACCAGCCCGCTTTAATCTTAAAAAGGCTTTGGGGAAGGTTTTCTCCCCGCCTTTACTGGGGTTCATGTTGGGAATTGTGTTGGTTTTACTGAATATCAAGTTGCCGACTTTTTTGATGTCCGATCTGACTTATATCGGCGATTTGACGGTTCCGGGCTCCATGTTCTTTATCGGCATTGCCTTACACGAAGCCGGGTGGAGCCAACTGCGCCTCAGCAAGGAAGCACTCGGTATCTTCAGCGGCCGCTTTCTTTTCGCCCCACTGTTGATGACAGCACTGGTCGCCTTTGCCCCGGTTCCGACGCTAATGAAACAAATCTTCATTCTGCAATCCTGCATGCCGGTCATGACCAATGCGCCGGTGGTTGCCAAACTTTATGACGCCGACGCTGACTATGCTGCGATCATGGTCACGGAAACCACACTTCTCTCCATGATCGTCATCCCCATCGTCATGACCTGCATTCAATTCATTCACTAGGAGACCGCCATTGAAAAAATTAGTTTGGCTCATGTTATTACTTATCCTCAGTGGTTGTTCTCAAGGCACGCCGACTGCCAAATCATCATCAACTCGATCAGCCACCAGTGAACAGGCATCAAAGCCGGTAAAATCCCGGAAAAAGGCAAAAAAGGCCGTGCCTAAAGCAACCTTGTCCACCTTGGTCGGTCACGCATTTGTCCAACAGGATGATCAAAAGAAAGCGATTCGCGTGTTGTCGTCAACCAGTGGCTATTACCTCGAAACGCTGTCGAACCAAGACGGCGATTTTGAAAGTACGGATCAGGGTATTTTTGCGGCCCAACTGACTTTAAAAGGGCGAATCTTCACCTTCACCGGCAAAGCCCAACCACAGGCCGCCAGCAACACGGTTCAATTCCAACTTACTAAAAAGGGATTACTGAAACAGCTTCCGGATGGCCCATTTTACAAAAAGGTACCAAAAGACGATCTTGATCAGCTTAACCGTCCTTGATGGTAGAAACTGTCACCTCAACAAAAAAGCATTTGCCACGCACACTCAATTGAATGTGTGCGGCAAATGCTTTTTTAGCTGGCTTTATTAGTAGCACTTATACAAGCGCAGGACGATACAAACTCACAACAATGCCGAGAATCGTCACATCCGGAAAAAACATGTCTTCCATATCATCATTTTCCGGATGAAGGCGAATACCGTTCTTTTCTTTGTAAAAGCGCTTGACGGTGGCTTCGTCTTCTTCAGTCATTGCCACGACAATCTGCCCATTTTCGGCGTCGTTTTGCTTCTTGACAATAATCTGATCGCCATCAAGAATCCCGATCTTGATCATGGAACTGCCTTGAACCCGAAGCATAAACAGCTCATCGGCCGAGTATGGTAGGTCATCCGGCACCGGGAAATAGTCATCGATATTCTCGATAGCAGTAATCGGCACCCCGGCCGCAACAGTCCCGACAATCGGAATGCCCTCTGCCTGAACGCCGATATAATCACGTCCTGCTGCAGTCACTTCAATCGTGCGCGGTTTGGATGGGTCTTTTGCAATCAATCCAGCGGCTAGCAACTTCTCTAAGTATGCTGCAACAGTGCTGGACGAACTAAGGCCAACTGACTTGCCGATCTCGCGAACTGTGGGTGGATACCCATGATCCTCGATCGCGTCATAGATGGTTTGTAAAATCTGTTTCCAACGTTTTTGACTCGCTTGTGTTGGCATCCGCTCACCGCTCCGTTCTCATTTGTTACACTCAGCATACCAAACCGAACGAACGTTTGCAATCATTTTCGCCGTCGTTACACGAAAAAATCCGCAGTCATCACGGCTGCGGATCATTTCATCAAATTAGTTATGCAATAATGGCATCTTATGCATCTGACGCCGATCACATCTGCTCTTGATGACTGCATAGAAGAAGCTTAGGAAAATATCCAGAGCCATCAACAAGATGCCGGCCGTCGCATAGTTGCTAAATAACAGCAATGTTGCGACCAGGGTCAGAGTTATTAATGTCCATTTAGCCCCGCGAAGTAAATTCATATGGGGTCACTCCTCTCCGTATCGGTAAAACCGACATTGACTCACCGTTTTGGTTGTGACTTTATCATACCTGATTTTTTTGATTTGTAAAGCTTTTGTATATGTAAAATTTACATTTGATGCCCTTATTTAGGCATTTTTAATATTTGTAACGGCAAATCGGTGTTTTTGTAAATTTATTGTAACGGCGTCGATACCTTCTTCTGACCATTTTAGTTAACCCGAGCCTCGAAAAATCATGGCTAGTCTAGTATCATTGTTATACAGAAGCATCCGACGTCTGGCGGGTAGAAACTTCGAAAAAATGACTCACGTGCACTCAGCTGACTTGTAAAAAACGACAACTGTACGTCGAAGTTTTTCTTGGTTCACCACAGATCTCGTGCTCGACTTGTCGTCTTTTGTAAAGGTTACCAATGACATCGCTGATTAAATCGAGTCATAACCTTTAACGTCCTTAGAGGAGGATCGCCTGTGAAACGTACCGACTCATGGTTCTACCGCCGCTTCATCAACAACAAGTTCATGGTCTTCTTAATTGACCTGCTTTTGGCCCTACTGGTTATTTTTGTTTTCACCAAAATTGCTTGGGTATTCCAGCCTGTGGTTGATTTTCTCGGTATCATCGCACCGCCGTTTATTTTTGCCGGTATTCTCTTCTATTTGACGGTACCGATCATTAATCGCCTTGAAAAAGCCGGGCTGCATCGCGGCTGGGCGATCGCGTTACTATTCGTCGTTTTGATCGGTCTTCTCGTCTGGGGGCTATTGCGCTTCATTCCGGCGGTAAGTAACCAGATTACCAGCATTGTCGATTCGGCACCGCAAATTTTTACGGAAATCGGTAAATGGCTGGATGACTTGAATGATAAGCAAAATGTTTTATCGCAACATGACCTGAACAACATTGCCAGCGAAGTCCAAACATTCTTCACCGGCAAGCAAGGCGCTTTCGTCACCGGTACCATTTCGCAGCTGCAAAATCTGATTGGCATTGTCGGCAATGTTGTTATCACGATTTCGACAGCCCCGATCATCCTCTTCTTCATGCTTAAAGACGGCGACAAGTTCACGCCGATGGTGCTGCACATTATCCCCACCAAGTTACGTGGGTCCGTCAAACAAATGCTGCACGAGATGAACGAAAAAGTCGGTTCATATGTTCAGGGCCAAATCACGGTTGCGCTGTGCGTGGCCATTATGTTCATGATCGGTTATTCGGTGATTGGCCTGCGTTATGGCTTGATTTTCGGCTTGCTGGCGTGCCCATTGAACCTAATTCCTTACTTTGGTTCGGCACTGGCAATGATCCCGCCACTTATCATGGGCGCGTTGACGTCGCCAAAAATGATTCTCGCGGTCATTGTCGTTTTCTTCATTGAATGGCTAATTGAAACGCAACTTATTTCGCCACTGGTAATGGGCAGCAAGCTCGAGCTGCATCCCATTACCATCGTGGTGGTCTTGCTCACGGCCGGCAATCTCTTCGGTTTAGTCGGTGTCATCCTTGGCATACCAGGTTTTGCCGTTTTGAAAATTGTCGTGACCCGATTCTTCAGTTGGTACCAGCAGGTTTCCGGTTTGTACGAAACTGACAGTCCCACTGATGATGTCGATCAAAAAGGAGTCCCTCATGAATAGTTTTGATGTTTTACTAATCGGCCTTGATGTCGTCTTGATTGCACTCGCCGGTTATTATCTGTATTGGCAACATAAAATCAATTTTGCTTCACGTTATGCGGTTTCGCAACTCGTTTGGGCGGTGTTGCTTGGCTTTTGGTTCATGACAACCCGCGTCAACAACATGCCGTATATTGTGTTTATTTCAATCTTCCTGGTGTTGTCCATTATGGCGGGCACAGGTGGTTTGGCCCCAACGCGACTCATTGCAAATGGGTTGCTGGCCCGGGTTATTCCCTACACCAACATGTCCAGTATCACGTTGACACCTGTCAGTCTGCCTAATGGCCAGGAATGGGTCGTTGCGGTTTTCGCCCTTAGTAAGCGCCGCATGGTCCGGCTAACGTTTCAGGCAAGTCTTCAGAACCTGATGACTGAATTGACAAAAGTACTTCCTAAAACAGTCCCGGTTACTGTGCAGCGGATGAACTAGTCACAGCCTCAACATGGTTGGCACTTAAAAAACGCTTCGGAAAATTTTCCGAGGCGTTTTTATCATTGATCAGCCGGGACAAAGCCCGTTTATTCATCTAATTTTCTAATGGCCAGCAGTGCAACCAGTGCTAATGCCAATCCGGCACCGGCGATCAGCATCTGCCACGGCGTTGTCGTATCGAGGAAGAAGTAGTCGATGAGCGCCAACATCAGCGCCGCAAACAAAAGATCTACCCAGAATCGGCGCCACCGAGTTGTCGCCGCCGCATCCAAAAATAACGCAATACCAATCAAGGCAGCCAAAACAATGCCGAAACTAATCGTTGCAATGGTACCAATGACATCATCCGGCCGCATCGTATACCACGCGAAGAATGCAAAGCCTGCCGCTGCCAAAACCAAAACAACGATCAGGCCGATCAATTCACGCTTTGTACTCAATTTTTTCACGAGCTGCCTCCTTCGTCATTGAACGTGCTTTTTCATAAGAGCGTGAGCAGGAGCGTTTAGAAATCGGAGTGTAAGTGGCCTCAAGCCTAAATGGCTGGGCTGTGGCCATTTAGGTTTGAGGTCCTTACACGCAGATTTCTGCGACTGCGAACGCGTTTTCTACAATATCCTGCACATTTTACCAAATAACCACTGCATTTCCAACTCTCTTAATAAAAAGGTTACAATAGCAACAGATAACCGATCAAACGAAAGGACGATTCAGATGCCAAAAAATATTGCCATCGGCTTCACTGAAGGCCTACCCATTACTGAACCCAATAGCTTTCAAAGCTTCACGCTACCAGTACCAACACCGGAACCCAATGAAGTCATTGTACAAGTGGCTGGGGTCTCGGTTAATCCGGTTGACACCAAACGCCGCCAAACCGCACCACGACAAGAAACGCCACAGATTCTTGGGTATGATGCAGTCGGCACCATTACCCAAATTGGCTCTGCCGTCACTGCCTTCCACGTTGGCGATCGCGTCATCTATGCCGGAACTACCCGCAAGCCCGGCAGTGATCAACAATTTCAGGCAGTGGACGCCGATCTGATCGCATTAGCGCCGAAACAAGCACCCACCGCTGATCTCGCAGCACTGCCGCTTGTCGGTTTGACCGCGTGGGAACTGCTTTTTGAAAAAATGGGCTTCATCCCGGAATATAATGCCAACAAAGGCCAGCATTTGTTGACCATTAACGGTGCCGGTGGCGTCGGTTCGATGCTGAGTCAACTGGCGCAATGGAGCGGGTTAAATGTTTTGGCAACCAGCAGTCCTAAAAATCATGACTGGTTGCGGGCCCACGGCGTTGCAACGCCACTTGATTATCATAAAGATCTTGTGAGTCAGGTTCACCAGGCTGGCGTTCAAACCGTTGACGGCGTTGCTTTGCTTTATCATCCGGAACCGTATCTGGCCACCGCCAGCCAGTTAATTCGCGCTTTTGGCCACATCGGCTGCATTGTCGGTCCCCAAAGCGGTCTTGATCTGGCCGTTGTCAAAGACAAAGCGGCCAGTTTTGACTATGAGTACATGTTTGCCAAAACCGACTTCGACTACCGTGTTGCCACACAAGGTGCGATCCTCAGCAAGCTCTTAACGTTGTATCAAGACGGCCAGATCAAAGCTTCAGTGACCAAAGAATTTACCGGCATTAATGTTGCCAACTTGAAGGCCGCCACAAAGCTCGTCGAAGAAGGTCATATGGTCGGTAAGGTCGTCTTAACTGGAACCTTCAGCGACTAAAGCTAGTTTCAAAATGTTAGAAAAAAGCCACTACTTCCGGAACCCCAGTGCATGTTGCAACGCAATCTTCGCACCCTCCGAGTTAAGTTGCCCCGGATCGTAAATAATGGAGCCATCGCCCATATAGTAATGGAATCGCTGCAACACAGCGCGATTGCTAACAGTACGCAACCGCAATTCGTCATTAATCGCCGCCAATAGCTTTTCACTCCAAGACGCCGCCATCATTTCGGGAATATCCCGTTCGGTCACAAATCCTTTATCCATGATGGCATCGGCGCCTTCTTGTTTTTGCACGCGTGTGACCGTATCTGCTTCTTGTTCTGCCATGATGTTCCCTCATTTCGTTCATTTTCAGAAAAAATCTAAAGCTGCCAACCTAAGTCAGGCCGCCTATTTGATTCTATCACACGTTAATGTCTTCCTTGGTTTTCACGTTCGATCGTGTTACGGTTATTTTATTCCAAAAGGAGGCATTTTTGATGCAAGCTGACAATGGAAAATATCACAGTGGTATTGACCCCGTTAAAGCAAAGCGACTGAATCTCCTTAGCAGGCTGGCAACTTTTACCTGTATTTTAATGTATGTTTCCTACATTCCGGAAATCATGGCTAACTTTTCTGGAACTCCGGTGAATCCGATTCAGCCACTGGTGGCCATGATCAATGCCACCTTGTGGACCGGTTATGGCTGGATGAAACCTGCCAAAGACTGGCCGATCATCATCGCCAATGTACCCGGGATCCTGTTTGGTTTAATCACCTTTGTCACGGTTTTTGTTCACTAATCAAGTAAATCTGACGACACCTTCTTGATAGGAAGGTGTTTTTTTGCTTTACCTAATGGTTACATCATGTTAATATTACTCCAACAGATGAAGTAATCAGCCAGCAAAATCAAGATGAGTCTCATCTGTATTCTCGCGCACACCAGTATAAAACTCGCAAAAGGAGGAGCGCCGTGATCAGTAGTGATGCCATGCGTGGTTACAACGACGCACTCGTCCTTGCCATTTTGCAACAAGGTGATTCTTATGGCTACAAAATTGGCAAAGAAATCCGCGAGCGCACCCATGACCAGTATATGATTCGTGAAACCACGCTTTACGCCGCCTTTACTCGCTTGAGCAAAAACGGCTATATTGAAGCTTATCCGGGTGATGTTACGAACGGTAAACCCCGCACTTATTATCGCATCACTCCCAGCGGCCGCGCTTTTCTTGCTATGAAGGCCGAAGAATGGCATCAGGTTAAGCATGTGGTCGATTTATTTTTGAACTAACTGCTTGTCAAAATTGAACCTTGGAGGATCGCCCATGGATACAATTACAGCTTATTTAGACAGTCTATTTGCTTCTTTTCCGGATAACCCGAAAACGCGCCAGGCCAAAGCCGACATGCTTGCCAATATGCGCGATTATTATCGCGATTTGTTGCGCGAGGGTAAAAGCGAAGAAACTGCAATCGGTGCCGTCATTCGTGCTTTTGGCTCCGTTGATGAATTACGGGAAGATCTAGGACTAGCTCCTCAGGCTGACCAAGCAAACACCGACGCAACTGCGGAACCTGATAATGCAGTTTCTGAAACGGAGCTCAGTCATTTTTGGCACATTGCCGACCGGTTTGCAACGCAAATTGCCTTCGGTGTTTTACTTTGTTGTATCAGCGTCGCCTTGCCCGCCTATACAACGGATTCCTCGCTTGAGGTCTTCGGCATCATCGGTATGTTTTTGCTTGATGCTATCGCAGTGGGTCTCTTCATTTGGGCCGGCACCATGTTTAGCCTCCAAAAGAAGCGGCTCAATGGCCGGCCCTTGTCTGAAAGCGCCAAAAGATTTGCCCAAGAAACAACCGATACGTATCAGCGGCAATTTTCTGCGGGTTTAATCGTGGGCATTATGATTTGTATTGTCGCGTTGATCCCACCGATTCTGTCCACTTACTTATCGCATTTTATCAGCGACGATGCCGGTGGTGCCTTGTTCCTCATCATTGCTGGACTAGGAACCTACTTAATTGTGTATGTCGCCATCAATTATTCGCAAATAAAGCGCTATACTGACGCGACAGCTGTGCCGGATCCTGAGCCACGCCTTCATCATAGCCATCGCGACAACTTCCACACGTCACAGCACCACCACAATCAACGCACTAGCCAAGACATCGCGCTTTTCCGTCAGATTTATTGGCCCCTTATCCTAGTGACCTACTTCTTAGTTTCTTTTCTTTTTCACACATGGACCTATTCTTGGGTCATCTTCATCATCGGCGGGGCTTGCCAAAATATCATCATTTCACTAATCGCTCGTCGAGATGAATCCTTGTAAAATTCGCCGTTTATAGCAAGGCTGGCAATCCTCTGTCATGTATCAAGGACAATCCTCTTTACACAACCGCAGAAGTTCAGTACAATTGTCTTTGTGTTTTGGGTCCATAGCTCAGTTGGGAGAGCGCCTGCTTCGCATGTAGGAGGTCGACGGTTCAAGTCCGTTTGGATCCATTAGCTTTGAAGCTACTTAATTAGCGGGTCTTTAGCTCAGCTGGGAGAGCGCCTGCATGGCATGCAGGAGGTCGACGGTTCAAGTCCGTTAAGATCCAGAAAAAGCGCCACACATGAAAGTTATGTCTTTCGTGTGTGGCGCTTTTTACATGGTGTGAAATTTGCGATGGGTGCGGGCTCTCAAAAAATGGTAACGCATGTTCATCTAAACGTGCTTGCTGAGGCCTAATCGTAAGGGGCCCACCCTAATCAATTAAGCAAACCGCGTCTTAAGTTTCATCCGTTTGACGTCTTCAATCGTTTGGCATCCGGTTAGCTGCATGGCAATATTAATTTCCATTTTTAGATGATCGGCGACTGCTTTGACGCCTTGCCAGCCGCCAAGCGCCAAGCCATAACTAAATGGCCGGCCAACGCCGACAAGATCTGCGCCAAGTGCCAGGGCTTTGAGCACGTGCGTTCCACGCTGCACGCCGCCATCAAAGATAATCGGTACTCGATGATCGACCGCAGCTGCAATGGCTGGCAACTGTTCAATCGCTCCAGGGGCACCATCTAGTTGGCGGCCACCATGATTGGAAACATAAATTCCTGCTGCGCCTGCATTTATGGCTGCAACTGCGTCATCAGGATGCTGAATGCCTTTGATAATAATGGGTAAGCCTGAGTAACTGGCAAGTTTGTCGATAAGTGCCAAATCTAGTTTTTGCATGGATTCTTTGAACAGCCCACCGGCACCGACACCGGTTTGACCGCTATTATAGCCTTCTAGATTAGCTAGACGGCCTTTCAGATGATAATGATTCATGACATCTTTTTCGCGATAGCCGCCCAGTGTTGAATCCGCTGTCAAAATAATCGCTAATGCACCGGCATTTTTGGCCTCATCGAGCAAATATTCGCAATATGACCAGTCTTTGGGCATATACAACTGAAACATATAAGGCGCACCATCACTGACTGCAGCGGTTTCGGCAATGGGCTTGGAAGCAAAAGTACTTTGCGACATCATAATACCAGCTTCTTTTGCACCTTTTGCCAAACCCAGTTCACCACTCGAATGGGCCAGCGTGTTTCCGGCAATGGGTGCCGTCAGTAACGGCGAAGCCAGCTTAGCGCCCAGGAAGGTTGTTGACTGATCTGGTTTTTCAACGCCTTGTAAGACACGCGGGAGCATCTCCACATCTTGAAACGCGGTGGTGTTCCGGCGCATTGTATAGCCATCATCGGAGCCTTCACTAATGTAGCCAAATTCGCCACGACCGAGCACCTTCTCTGCGCGGCCTTCCAGGCTTGCCAGATCCAACACGTCAATCGCGTTTACTTCACCGAAAGGATCAGTTTTAACTGCATCGATCATTGTTTGTTTCCTCTTTTCCCTTGAGATCGGATCGTATGGTTTGTTAACGACTTATGCCAAGTAGTCAATTAACTGATTGACATCGTAACGGTCGGTTTTCAGCGGTTTTTCCGCTGCTTTCCCGATTGCAATCGCCATAACTGGCACAAACCGTTTTGGATCCAGTCCCAACGTCGGAATAATTGTTTTAAAGTCATAACCAGACCAAGGATTGGCATCATACCCGTGAGCGCGCGCCAGCAAAAGCAGTTGCATGCCGACCATCGCGCCATCAATGGTTGCGTCTAGGGTCAGGAACTCCGGTGAAGCATGCTCATAAAGCGGTAAGAATGTATTGAAAATCTGGTCAAGTTTCTCTTTGCTGATCTTGCCAGCCTTATAAACCTTGGTCCAGACATCGCGATAAACTTCATGCGACTGCGTGTCCCCTGCAATGAAAATAATCGCAGAACTCGTATCGATTTGCGGATAGTTGAACTTCATGGCCGCTTTCTTCAACTTTTCTTTTGCTTCCGGTGTATCGATGATGACAAAATGCCATGACTGTAGATTGCATGCCGAGGGTGCGGTGGTTGCCTCCTTGATCATTTCCTGCAATTCATCCCGGCTGATTTTGACGTTGGGATCAAACTTCCGGGCTGAATGGCGGTCAAACATCACATTGCCCAAATCATTGTTCGTTAACTTTGGTGCTGCTACTGTATCTGTCATTTTGAATTACCTCATTTCTTATATAAATATATTAATCGCTTTCATCGAAATAATATAGTCCATAATCAAAGGATTCTCCATGCTATGAGGCGGGTGACTGAACACCGGCAACTTCTCACCCATCATCCCAAGTAACACCACATCCACAGCGTCGTTGAGCCAATCACCGAGTCGAATCAGTTGCTTTTGCTTCCTAATCAGCCTATGTTTACGGCGAAGGGAGTTGATTGCATGCAAATTCATTTTGACGAAGGTGCCATCGACAAGATCAAGCCTCATTTGGATCCGGACAAGAAACTGCTTTTGACCTTTGAAGACGGCGTTGGCCCTTATTCACAGCACGCTATGATTCATATGCAGGTGCAGTTTTCACTGAATGTTGTCAAAGCCAGTGATCCGGCAACCGACTATGATACGAAAATTGATAGCAACCTCGGGCCGATTCTGATCAAGGGTTACTCACAAGAAGATTTAAATGCAAATATGAATGTCCACTTCAATAAGACACTTAATACGTTAATTTTAAGCGGTGATGGCGGCGATATTGATACGAACATGGGCTTTATCGATTTCACGGAAGCCAATGGGGTTCGCAATAATCCTGCCCGTTAATCGTCGTATCAGGGTTTTGTCACCAAGCGTTGTTTAAAAAGTGATTGAAATTTAAAAGCAGCCGTTCCAAAAGCTATTTCAAGCTTCGGAACGACTGCTTTTCGTTTGCCATCATTTGACAACTAAGCCCCACGCGGTTTATTAGGTAGCGTCACAACAAATAAGACACCGTGGGGATGGACGTCTTTGACTTCAATGTGACCATGATGAATCGTCACAATCCACCGGGCGATGGCCAATCCCAAGCCACTGCCGCCAGTTTGCCGGCTGCGCGAAGCGTCTTCGCGATAAAAACGTTCGAAAATTCGGGATTTGTCGGCATCGGCAATATTCGGCCCTGAATTGCCGACAATCAGTTGCCAGTCCCGCGGCGTTTGCGTGACTTCAACCCAGATTGAATCACCTGCCTGCGTGTATTTGAAGGCATTGTCTAGCAGAATCACCAGCAATTGCTTGATTCGGGCGGCATCAAACCAGGCATGGCCGTCTGCTGACAGCTTGGTCGTGAAGGACTTATCCTGGCTTTTGGCAATGTCATGATAAGACGCCAGCTGTGGCGCTAAGGCCTGATCGAAACGCAAGTCTGTCAACTCGATTTCGATGGTATTGCTGTCAGCCTTGGCGATCGTCAACAAATCATCGGTCAATTGCCGCAAACGCTTGGTCTCGCCTAACGAAGTCGCAATCGCTTCGCTTTCATCGATAATTGTCGCTTGCGGTTTTGTCAGCAGAGATTCCTGTTTGCTTTGAATCACGGCCAGCGGTGCCCGCAATTCGTGGGCGGCATCCGCAACAAAATCCTGTTGCCGTTGCCACGACCGCACAATCGGCCGCATTGCCCGCGTCGATAACCAATAAGATAACCCCAATGCCAACGCCCAGAATAAAATAATCGTCACAATCAAAACCTGCCGGAATGAGCGAATGGCTGCCTCCTGAGCATCGGTATTTTGCAAAATCAGTACATAATGACCGGCATACTGCGGATCCGCAGCTGTCTGCGGCACTTTAACCAACAATGTTCGAAATGTGCCAGTCGAGGTCGCTAAAGTCTGTAGTTTGTTAAGCGCCTGCCGATCCAATTTCAGTTTCTTGAAATACGCATAAAAGCGTTCGCCCAGCATGGCTTGATTAATAATTTTGCCTTTTTTATTGAAGACCACCATATTCATCCGAAACAAAATCGGCCGACTTCCTCCTGGCTGCCGTGGGGCGTTGGGGGTCGTCATCCCTGTCGCTGGTTTGATGATCATGGTCTTTTGCTGCTCTAACGTATGGTCAATGTCTTGATAAACCGAGCGTTCATACAGAAAAAAGACGATAAATCCCAGCACCAGGAAAAGTCCGGCGAAACTCAGTAGCTGACCGACAAATAAGCGCCGCTGCTGCCGCTTAATTCCTTTATCTGCATTCATTCACGGCCCTCCGGTTCTTGAAAAATATAGCCAACATTGCGAATGGTTTTAATCCAGCCGTCAACTTTCAGCGGTTTTAACTTTTTGCGTAAGTTCGACATATAAACTTCAACCACACTCACAGCGGTTTCGGAGTCAAAGCCCCAAAGTCGATCAAAAATCTGATCTTTCGTGATAATGGTTTTTTGATTCTGCAGCAAATACACGAGCAAGTCGAATTCCTTACCATTTAACGAAACGGGTTGCCCATTGATCAGCACTTCATGGCGATTTAAATACACTTCATATGGCCCAGCAGTTAAGCCATCATCATCAAAAAAGTGTCCAGTGCGTTTCAATAACGCCTTGAGTCGCATAATGAGTTCTTCGCGGTGAAACGGTTTGGTGAGGTAATCATCCCCGCCTAATTCAAACCCGCGCAACTTATCAGCAAGCGCATCCTTGGCCGTCAAAATAAGCACTGGCGTTTTCACCTGCTTGGCGCGCAACTGCTTGAGCAAGTCGAAGCCATTCAATTCCGGCAGCATGATATCCAGAATAATCGCATCAAACACGCCTTCCTCCGCCTGATACAAACCATCCGCCCCGGTTAACGCGGCTTCAGGTTCGGCAAAGTCCTGAATGAAGTCAACAATGCTTTCATTCAAATCCGGATCGTCTTCTATGACAAGAATTTTTGGTTTAACCGTCATTTCTATACTCCCAACTAATCTGAGCGTGAGCGTGAACTGGCGCGGTTAGAAATCTGCGCCAGTAGCCGCATGATACTTCAATCACTTCAGCCACTATTTCAGCCTAACACACCAACCATAAAACCTTCTTAAGAAAAAATCCGACCACCTTTAAGGTTAATTTATGCTGCACATCGCATACTAATCCCATTCATCAGGAAGGGAGCGATACGATGCGCCTAAAGCTGAAACAATTCATTAGCTTCGGTCTCGTCGGAGGGATCAACACCATTTTGACTTATCTGATCTATCTGACATTATACCAATTGATCAATCCGACCGCTGCAATGGGTGTCGGTTATGGGTTAACGTCCATCTTGGGACTTTTCCTCAATGATACCTGGGTTTTCAAAGTCAAAGATCATCGCCAACTTAAAAGTGTAGCGCCGCGATACTATTTCTCTTATGGCCTCACATTTATTTTAAGTCTGGTGCTGACCAGCTTCTGGAATGATGCTTTGGGTTTACCTAAGCCTTTAGCACCGATGTTTTCGCTTATGGTTACTGTCCCGACGAACTTCCTTTTAAGTAAGTTCTGGGTATTCCGAGAAAAGGGAGTTACGGCACATGAAAAAAATTAGACAATGGACGGTTGATTGGTGGCTCATTGGCATTTTAATTCTCGCAGCGTTTCTTTACGCGTGGAACATATGGGAAGCAGGCAATGCCAATGATTATTACACCGCCGCCATTACCAGTATGGTTCAAAGTTGGCACAATTTCTGGTACGGGGCTTTTGATCCCGCTGGCTTTATTACAGTTGATAAACCACCGGTCGCACTGTGGTTTATGGCCATCTCCGCCAAGATTTTCGGCGTTCATGGCTGGTCAGTTGTCCTACCATCCATTTTGTTTGGCATCGGCAGCGTTGCCTTAATCTACAACATGATCAAGCCACGCTTTAATGCCTGGGCAGCGCGACTAGCCGCACTGGCACTCACTTTGACGCCGATTGTGGTTGCGGATTCGCGGACAAACAATATGGACGCCACCCTACAATTCTTCCTACTGCTTGCTAGCTGGTGCCTCATGAAGGCCATTAGCACCCGCAAGCCATGGTTGGTGGTTGTCAGTTTTGCCTTAATTGGCGTCTCGTTCAATATTAAAATGCTTCAGGCCTTTATGATTTTGCCGGCCTTATTGCTTTTCTACTGGCTCGCCTCGAACCAGAAACTTTGGCGCCGCCTTACCACACTAGGCATTGCGGCTGTCGCCATGGCGGTTACTACATTAGCCTGGCCAATGCAGGTTGATTCGACTGCTGCGACTCAGCGACCCTATGTCGGCAGTTCTGAAACGAACTCGGAAATGGAATTGGCTTTTGGCTATAACGGTACTGAACGCTTACTAGGTCAAACAACCGGTACTGGCGCAGCTTTCCCAGGCATGGGGAATAATTCCAAGTCCAAGACCGGTGGCACCCCACCAACTGGCACTAAAGGTAAAACCGGGACTGCGCCTACCGGAACCAAAGGAAAGTCCGGAACACCACCAACTGGCGCAACCGGTAAGACCGGCAATCCACCAGGTGGCAAGTCAACTAAAGGCACGTCCGGTCAACCAGGTACCGGCAACACCCAAGGCGGAACACCACCAACTGGGACTAAAAAGCAGCAGGCAACTGTCAAAACCAAAAAAGCTACCGGCGGGAAAATGCCTGCCAACTTCAAAAAAGGTAACTTTAAAGGCGGACCTGGTACAGGCGGCGGTGCTCCGGGCGGCCGCAAAGGTGGTGGCGGTGGCGGCGGTGCCTTTGCCATTGGTACTGCTGGCCCGTTACGCTTGCTCCAATCCGACCTTGGCCCGCAAATCAGTTGGTTAGTCCCAGCTGCTTTAATCGGCTTCATCAGTGCATTTGCCTATTATCTTGATCGCAAGCGTAAATGGTATCAAACAACCTCTCAGCAAAATCATTTACTTTTCTGGATGGGTTGGCTCGTACCAGTCGCCGGTTTCTTCTCAATTGCCAGCTTCTTCCACCCTTACTACATGATTATGCTCGCACCGCCGATTGCTGCTTTGTTCGGCATCGGGATTGTCACAATGTTTAAGCAATTCAAGCTGGGCTTCAAGCATTGGCAAAGTTGGTTATTGCCACTTGCCATCGTGACAACAACGGCACTCCAGGCTTGGTATGTCAGCTTGTACTATCAGTGGCAGACATGGCTCGTGGTTGGTGCAGGTCTAATCGGCTTAGCGCTTCTTTTCATCGGCCGCACCAGAAGTTGGCGCAAATCAGCCCTGGGTGTTGCCATTGCCGCTATTTTGGTAGCGCCAGGCTTCTGGTCACTTACGCCGACGCTTGCCGGTTCATCAGCTGCGATTCCGTCTGCCGGTCCTTCACTTCTGACCTCCGGCGGTAACAGCGGCGGTATTGGCAGCGGCAGTGTTGACAGCGGATTGCTGAAGTATGTTGAAAAACATCAAGGCAGCGCCAAATACCTGTTTGCTACCAGCAACGCTAGCACGGCCGCGCCTTACATCATTAAGTCCGGCAAAGCAGTCATGGCGATCGGCGGATTTAATGGTACCGACCCTGCCATTACCCTCAAACAATTCAAAGCCCTCGTTAAAAAAGGCGACATGAAATATTACCTGTCCTCAGGTCGCTCAGGTAATTCCAAGATTGAATCCTGGGTCACCAAAGTCGGTAAAAAGGTTTCTTCAAACAAATACAGTAGTCAAAGCAGCTCAAGCACCAAGTCCCCAGGTGGTATGGGGATGGGCGGTGGCATGGGTGGCGGCACCCTGTATGAGCTTGACGCCAGCATGGTCAAGTAACCCATTATCATTTTGAAAGGAGAAGATGCGCTATGCGACAAGAAAAGGATCCCTTCATCTCAATCGTTTTGCCAGTCTATAACGAAAGCGCCGGTATCGGTGAGACGATCAAGGAATTGGCTAATTACGTCCGTGCAAGAACGGAACGATATGAGCTCATTTTTGTCAACGACGGCTCGACCGACGATAGTGCCGATCAGATAAGAGCTGCTGTGGCCAAAAACCCGACGATTCGGCTGGTAGATTTTTCACGCAACTTCGGCCATCAACTGGCAATTACGGCCGGCATTCGTTATGCCAGCGGTGACGCGGTTGTCGTCATGGATGCTGACTTGCAGGATCCGCCGCGCGTGATTCCCGAAATGCTGGCGCGCTGGCGGGAAGGCTTTGATGTTGTTTACGGTAAGCGCCGCAAACGAAGCGGTGAAACCTGGTTTAAAAAGCTGACCGCCGAGACGTTTTATCGGGTGCTGAAAGCCGTCACGAGTATCGATATTCCGGTTGACACCGGCGACTTTCGACTCATGGACCGTCGCGTTGTCAACGTTTTAAAACAAATGAACGAACAAGATCCTTATGTTCGCGGCATGGTCTCATGGGTCGGCTATAAACAAGTCGCTGTAGAATACGATCGGCAAGAACGCACCGCTGGTAAAACCCACTATCCATTGCGGAAAATGCTGCACCTTGCCATGAACGGCATTACCAGCTTCTCGACTGTCCCTTTGACGATTGCCAACTGGTTAAGTGGCTTCTTCCTCTTAATAGCCGTTGCCACCACCTTCGTCAACCTTCTCCTCGGGCGCCTCAGTTTATTGACTTGGGTCATTAGTGCCACCTTCTTTGTCGGCGCCGGCGTGACCTTCACGATCGGACTACTTGGCAATTACATCGGCAGAATGTTTGCCGAAAGTCGCCATCGACCGCTTTACATCGTTGCCGACACCTATGGCTTCAAAACCCAAGCAGCGCAACAGCCGCATTATCGTTATCACGCGTTGCAAAATTAAAGAAAATTCTATTAACCAATCGATAAAACAGGACTGCTGGTCATCACTCGGCAGTCCTGTTTTTGTGAGCGTGAACCAGCCCGGTTAGAAACCGGAGTGTAAGTGGCCTCGGGCGTGATGGCCCGGGCTTAGGCCATTGCGACCGAGGTCCTTACACGTAGGTTTCTGGGCTGGCGAACGCATTATGGTGAGCGCAAATTGGCAGGCGGCTAGTAACAACGTGGAAGTTACAATCGTTGTATTTTGACTCGCTGCGCCGATTCAAAATTTTACAGACGACACTTTGTCATGTTACGGTTATTATAAGTAAGTATTGACATGATCCACCCAAACCAGAAAGGACTGAGTGTATGCCAACAACGACCAAAGCCTTGACACTTCTGACGCCGAGCGATTTGGCCGCTGAATTTGACACTAACCTCACAACCGGTCTGACAACTGATGCAGTTGCCAAACACCGGCAACAAAATGGTTCCAATCAATTGACCGCTGCCAAAAAGCCTAGCTTGTTTCGGCAAATCGCCCATCACCTCAGCGATATCACGTCATTGATCTTGCTCTTTGCTGTCGGCCTATCCGCTTATCTCGCATTGACGACGGACAGTAACTGGACCAAGACGATTGTCATTGGCAGTATTGTGATCTTAAACGTTGTCATTGCCTTATATCAGGAACACAGCGCCGAAAAAGCATTGGCTGCGCTAAAAGCCATGACTGTTCACACTGTTACCGTGATTCGCGATGATAAAACGCAAACCATTCAAGCGGCGGATTTAGTTCCAGGTGACTTAATGCTGCTCAAGGCCGGCGATGCCGTTGCTGCAGATGCCAGGCTGATTGAAAGTCAGGAACTTGAAGCAGACGAAGCCGTTTTAACCGGCGAAAGCGAATCTGTTGACAAATCAGCCGCCCCATTAGCTGAAGTTCCTGAAAATCTCGGCGATGCGGCCAACTGCATTTTTTCCGGCACCGCAATTACCAGCGGAAAAGCAACCGCGATCGTCACGGCGACGGGCATGAATACCGAACTGGGAAAAATTGCCTCGCTATTAAACCAAACCAAAAAGCAGGTCACTCCACTCGCTAAACGGCTCGACGCACTTGGCAAACGGCTATCATTAGTTGCAGTTTTAGGCGGCGCGTTAACCATGTTATTAGCCATGCTGTATCATCAGGAAACTCTGGCAGACAGTCTGATGCTTGGTGTCAGCTTAGCCATCGCCGCAGTTCCGGAAACATTGCCGGTCATTGTCACCTTGAGTCTGGCACACGGTGTTCAGAAAATGGCCAAACGCCGCGCGATCATTCGTCAAGTTACTGCAGTCGAAACCATCGGCAATGTCAACGTCATCGCCTCGGACAAAACCGGTACTTTAACGCAAAATAAGATGACCGTGACGCATTTTTGGTCATTCGGGCAGTTTAATATTCAAAAGGCGACGGCCGAACCGCTAACGACTGACACGCGCCGTTTTCTATCCTATTTAGGACTCGCCACCAACGCCAAGTTAACCGATCAGGACGAACCAGACATCGGTGACGCCACCGAGCTGGCCATTATGCGGTTGCTTGCCCACTATGGCTTAAGCCGCGACGATCTTGAAACCCGTTACCCACGCATCGCTGAGGCCCCTTTTTCATCAGCTAAAAAGACCATGGCAACGTTACACCGCACTCCGGATGGCCACTATCTTGCTATTATTAAAGGTGCCGTGGATCGGATTGCCTTTTCTGCACCAAACTGGCAAACTGAAGCCGCTTCTGTCCATGATCAGATGACAGGCCAGGCGTTGCGCGTTTTGGCTGCCGGCCACCAAGAATTCACAGCCGATCCCGGAGCTGATTGGGAGAATCAACTTACAGAGGTTCAGCCACTGGGGCTCATTGGACTGATCGATCCGCCGCGCCCAGAAGTACCGGCTGCGATTCAAGCAGCAAAAGATGCCGGAATCGTCACCGTGATGATTACGGGTGACCACCTTGGCACTGCCACCGCCATTGCCCGCGACATCGGGATTCTCGATGGCAGTCATCGCGCGATTACCGGTCACGAGTTAAACCAAATGAGCGATGAAACCTTAGCCGCCACTATTCAGCAGATTCGCGTCTTTGCACGGACAACGCCGAGTGACAAAATTCGCATTGTGAAGGCTTGGCAGCAACAACAAGCCGTTGTCGCCATGACTGGTGACGGGGTTAACGATGCACCAGCGCTGAAAGCTGCAGATGTCGGCATCGCGATGGGCATCACCGGAACCGACGTAGCGAAAAATTCGGCTGACATGATTTTGACTGATGACAACTTTGCTACGATTATCGACGCGGTGGCGCAAGGACGAACAGTTTACCAAAATATTCTCAAAGCCGTTGAATTTCTGATTTCCGTCAATTTCGCCCAGATTTTCACCATGTTAATTGCCGTTTTAATCGGCTGGGGCGCCGTGATGACACCGGAACAGCTGTTGATTGTCAACGTGCTGGCCGATGGGATTCCGGGATTCTTCCTGAGCCGCGAACTGGCTGAACCCGGCATCATGCACCTCAAGCCGATTCCTAAAAAAGCCAGCATCTTCGCCAATGGCCTCAGTAAGCGCGTTGCTGTGCGCACAGCGACTTATGTGGGACTGATCCTTGGTATCTACGCGATCGGACGCTTCGTCGTCAGCCCTGATCAACCGGTTGTCGGCATGACCATGCTCTTCTTGACTCTGGCGATTGGTTCGATTCTTGATGTCTTCCCGATCAAAACCCGGGCGCGGCTCAACCGCACTGCCTTAACCAGTAATCCGATTTTAACCGTCAGCCTATTGGGGACCATGGCGATCATTCTGCTGCTAGCAATCCTTCAACCGTTTCAACAAATCTTCCAGCTAGCTCCTCTGACACTTGGTCAGTGGCTCATTGTGTTTGTCGCCGTCTGGTTGCCGATGGTGATTGTCGAAAGCTACAAACGTTGGCAGCATCGGCACGAACTGGCGGCCTGGCACCAACCGAATCTGGTTAGCGACAACGAATAACGAGCGTTTGGTTATTACGAATGAAACTGCTATGATTTAGTTAATAATTGAGCATAGATGTGATTCTTATTACGAGGGGGAGGTTAACAGCACTCAAATATGACGAATAATATGGAATTAAGCGGTACAACATGGACAGAATAATTAAGTGGAAGCTGTCCGTGTGTTCAAACCAAACTAATCTGCGAAATGTATTGACAAGAGCCTGAATCGGTACTGTATGATGGTTCTTACCAAAGTTCCGCTAACTAGCCTTGGTTTGAACGTCTACTTCAAGCTTCCTCTCAAGTGGCATTTAACCAGCTAATTGAGAGGAGGTGACAACTTTTGATTAAAACGCATAAGATTAAACTCTATCCCAACGCAACCATGCGGCGTGAACTGGAACGATTGTTCAACTATCGCCGGTTTTGCTGGAACCAGGCCCTTGAAACTTGGAACAGCATGTATGACGCATCTCTGGTGATGGTGGACAAAGCGCTACGACCAAATGAACGCAAAGTACGGGACGAACTGGTTTGGAATAAAGCCGATTGGCAGTACGAACGATCGGCTCAAGTTTTAAAGTTTGCGGTAAACGATCTAGGTAAGGCTTGGAAAAACTACTTCAATCCGAAGATGCCAGATCACGATAAACCCAACTGGAAATCTAAGAAAAGATCTCGCAAAACGTTCAAAACGGATCGGGCGCAACTTGTGAATGGCAAGTTACGTTTAGATAAACCTCATAGTGCTGGTACGTGGTACGACATCAAATTAGCCGAGCAACCGCGTTGGCAAGGCGAATTGAAACAAGTTTGCATCGTTCAAGACGCTGATGGTTACTATGCCTCCTTTTCAATTGAGGTTCAGACTTTTGTTGAAAAGCGGCCGGTTCTAACGGCCACTGGGGTTGATGCCAACATCGGTAAGTTTGACTATCAAACGGCAACTGGCTATGCGACTCAACCCACCTTACCTGAGCGTTTGCCATTACTTTACGCCCGCATTGCTCATTATCAGCGTCAATTAGCCCGTAAGCGAAAAGTAAGTCCCAAGCATTTTAACTCCAAGGCTTATCGCACAACGAGAACCAAGTTGAAACGCCAATACCAACGAGTTGAACGGATTCAAACGGATTTGCTGCAAAAGTTTACGACGAAGCTTATCACTGATTATGACCTAATTGGGATTGAGGACTTAGATAATCGCCATATGCGCATGAATAAACATCTCGCCAAGAATCTGCATCGATCACTGTTTGGTAAGTTCAAAGTGATCATGCAGTACAAGGCTGACTGGTATGGTAACACGTTGGTGCTGGCAGATCAGTATTACCCCAGTACGCAACGCTGTTCCCGCTGCGGTTATGTGAAGACTGCTGATGAACGGGTTACGCTAAGCGGCAACTTGAAACATCGTACGGGTCACGATGACTATCATTGTTACCAGTGTGGGGTGAAGTTGCGGCGAGACGAAAATGCGGTGGAGAATCTGATAGCTTATGCAAAATCAAAGGTTACGGGGTAGGCTATATCCTTAAAGTTCAGGAGACGGTCACTGTCATGCTGAATTATTTCAGAGTGGGAATACCGTTGTTGACGGGACTAAATGAAATGTAGGATTGTCAATCAAGAAAGGAAATATATAAAACCTTTATTGGTGCCAAAGAGACATTCTTCCACGTTTTATATAGCAGGTAGCTCGATGCAGTTCTTTCAAGCATTCATTCACGACGGCCAAAAAGCGACACTACAAACGATCACCACAGATGATCTGTCCGCGGGCGAACTTTTAATCCGCGTCGCTTATTCAGACATTAATTATAAAGATGCCTTGGCTTACCAGCCGCACAACCAAATCATCCGCCAATATCCGCAAGTTCTCGGCATTGATTTGAGCGGAACAGTTGTAGCTAGTCAGGATCCGCAGTTTAAAAAAGGCGATCAAATTCTGGCAACCGGTCATGGTTTAGGCGTCAGTCAAGGCGGCGGTTATGCCCAATATGCCCGCATCCCCGCAACATGGGCCATGCCACTACCGCCGAACATGACGCTAGAAACGGCCATGGCATTCGGGACAGCAGGGTTAACGGCAGCATTATGCGTCAATGCGTTGATGCAAGCTGGCATGACGCCAGAACAAAATCCCAAGATCTTAGTCGGCGGCGTGACAGGTGGCGTCGGCAGCATTGCCCTACAACTGTTAGAAAATGCCGGATTTTCAAATCGAATTGCGGTTGTGCGCACCCCTGATCAGCAGTCCCAAGTTCGCGATCTCGGTGCCACCGGAACCTTGGCGCTAGATGAATTACCCAAAGGCAAAGCCCTGAGCCGCCAACAGTTTGATTACGCCATTGATCCACTCGGCGGCAGCTTCACTTCCAGTTTACTGCCAAGCATGCGCTATAATGGTGCGGTCGCGTTATGCGGCAACGCGGCCGGTACTTCCTTGCCGCTGACGGTTTTCCCGTTTATCTTACGTAACATAAGCCTGCTAGGCGTGGATTCCGTAAGCGCACCAACAGCCCAACGGCAAAAAGCATGGACGGCACTGGCAAAATTAAAACCGGTTCCTTTCCAAAAAATCAGCCTAGCCGACCTGCCGCAAGCGTTAAACAACCACTTTACGCACCATCCAGTCAGAACGGTTGTTAGTATGGCTTGAGAATATTTAGAGGAGCAAAGTCAGCTATCTGTCAAAATTAAAAAGCACCTGGACTCCCAACGATAGACGTGTTGGGAATTCAGGTGTCTTTTCAATTAAGCCACTTTTTAGCACTCACTCACTAACTAGCTGGTTCACATCCAAACCATTAACTTAATAAAACCGCATCATCAGCAAACTCCTGCCCGCTGCGTTCTTTGAACAGCGTCAACAAGTCTTCAACCGTCAGATTTTGCTTTTCCTCACCGCGGACATCCACAGCAATTTCGCCATGGTCCAGCATGATCAGCCGGTCGCCATATTTCAAGGCACTCGCCATGTTATGGGTGATCATCAACGTGGTGATCTTCTGTGCTCTCACCATCTGATCGGTTAGCGCCATGACGGTTGCACTGGTCTGCGGGTCAAGCGCCGCCGTGTGTTCATCTAGCAACAACAGCGCCGGCTTCTTTAACGTCGCCATCAACAATGTGACCGCCTGACGTTGGCCGCCGGAAAGTAAACCCATCTCCGCACCTAATCGTTTCTCCAAGCCTAATCCCAGTGTCGCAAGTTTCTCTTGGAAGTGTTGGCGATCGCGCCGCTTCACGCCACTCGCCCAAAAATTGCGCCAGTCACCGCGTTTTTCGGCCAAAGCCAGATTTTGTTCAATCGTCAATAACGAAGCCGTGCCTGATCGGGGATCCTGGAAAACCCGGGCAATTAATTTAGCACGCTTGGCAACGTTTTGGTAGGTCACGTCTTTGCCGTCAATGAGAATCTGTCCCTGATTAACCGGCAACGTGCCGGCAATACTGTTAAGCAACGTGGATTTGCCCGCGCCGTTACCCCCGATGATCGCCACAAACTCGCCGCGTTCCAGGCTCAAGTCAATACCCTTCAATGCGTGATTTTCATTGACGGTTCCTTGTTCAAAATATTGATGCAAACCGTGTACTTCGAGAACTGCCATTTTAACGAGCCTCCTTTTGCTGTTCCATCGGCGAAACTGCCATGGTATCTGCCGTCTTGGTTGTTACCGCTTGGCGTTGCTTGACCGGATGCCGATTGCCATGCCGCACTTTTAGCTGGAAAAGTTTCTTCTTCAGTAATGGCAAGGACAGGAAGACCGTCAACATGAGTGCGTAGAAGAAACGCAGGTAGTTCGGATCCACGCCCATGTCCAATACCACCGCAATAATCAACCGGTAAATCACGGCGCCAACGATGATCATCAACAATCGCGCCCACAACGGTACGCCGCGAACCAGAATCTCCGAAATGATAATGGCAGCAAGGGCGATGACAATCGTGCCAATCCCCATCGATAAGTCGGCATAGCCATTGGTTTGCGCCATGAGACTGCCCGACAAGGCAATGAGCCCGTTGCTTAGCATATAAATGATGATCTTCATGGCGTCATTGTTAATCCCGTTCGCCGCTGCCATATCCTGATTGTTACCAACCGCGGCCGCCGCCAACCCCATTTCAGTATGGAAAAAGAACACCAAGATGCCGATGACCATTGCTACCACAATGGCGCCAACCATGATGCCGATTGTCGTCGCATCACCGCTGTCAGTCAAATTGAAAACTGTTTTGACGGTGCCAATTAAGCTGATATTCGCCTTGCCCATAATGAACAGGTTCACCGAATATAAGCCCGTCATCGTCAAGATACCGGTTAACAAATCCGGAATATGCAGCTTGGTGGTCAAAAATCCGGAAACTGCCCCAGCTGCAGCGCCACCTACAAATCCCATCAGCGTTGCCACAATCGGCCCCGTTCCCGATACAATGGCATGGGCGGTAATCGCTGCCCCTAAAGGAAAGCTCCCTTCTGCTGTCATATCGGCAATGTCTAAAATACGAAAAGTCAGATACACGCCGATTGCCATAACCGACCATAATAATCCTTGGGCAATACTCGATGTCACAATGTCCATAACGAATCCCCTCGTTTTTTAAATCGTTTATTTATTCTGCTTCTTCTAACATGGCTTTTGTCAGCCCGAATTGCCGCATCCGTTCCGGATTGATCACCAATCGCGTCTTGGATGGCTCTTCGACTGGCAGATCTTTAACCTTCTTACCCTTCAGCAACTGCACGGCTAGTTTGCCGGTTTGCTTGCCAAGATCTTCGTAGTTGATGCCCACAGTGGCAACTCCGGCTAGCTTAACCATGGTCGCGTCTGCCGGAACCACAGGAACTTTTTCTTTGGTGCTGACTTTACCAATCGTCGCCATGGAAGCTGCCATCGTGTTGTCGGTTGGAATGTAGATGACATCACTTTGTTTCATCAATGCCGATGCACTTTGTTCAACGTCATTGGTTGTCGCTGCCGTTTTTTCGACGGCCGTCAGCCCCAGCTTCTTAATTGCGGCTTTGGCTAACTTAACTTGAACTTGCGAATTTTGTTCTGCGGCGTTGAACAGCAAGCCAATCTTTTTGGCCTTCGGAAAGACCTTATGAATAAACTTGATCTGGCCCGCCACATCGACTTTATCGGTGACACCGGTGGCATTTTTATTCGGTTTCTCGGGATTAGCGACTAATCCGGCTGACTTAGGATCAGTGATCGCCGTAAACAACATTGGCGTTTTGGTATCCGCCTTCTGCAAAGCTTGAGCAGCGGGAGTCGCAATGGCCAAGTTAAGATCATTCTTGTCGCGGGCGAGGCGCTGGCTCATGGTTTGAAGATTTGATTGATCGCCTTGGGCATTGACGTAATCCAGCTTGATCTTATTGCCTTTGTAGCCGGCTTTTGCAAGTTCGTCTGTGAAGCCTTTGCGGGCCGCAGTTAAAGCCTGCTGATCAATGAGCTGTAAAATACCGACCTTTACCTGACTCTTGTCAGCCGCGGCTTTGGTTGACTTGCCACAGCCAACTAACGTCATGATGGCTAGTGCGGTTGCTGCGACGGCAGCGATTCGTTTGAGTTTCATTTTTTTCTTCCTCCTGAGATGTTTGGTGAATTGACGTGCTGGTTTGGGCGGGTGCTTAAGGTCCCCGCGCACGGTTGTGAGTAGGACAGCATCGGGCTCTGGTTTGCAGTACATGTAGAAAACACTGCAAAGCCGCCGACACTAGTTTGAAACGCGTTCACTGACGCAGAAGACTGCGTGTAAGAACCTTGGTCCCAATGGCCTAAGCCCGGGCCATCACGCCCAAGGCCACTTACACTCTGACTTCTAACCGCGCCAATTCACGCTCTGCTCTAAAAAGAGACCCGCCACCGGATTTACTCATCCGTGTGGCGTGCCTCTTACTTTTTTCCCGGGAAAGAAAAAGCCACATGGATGAATTCGTCCATGTGGCAGTTAATTGCAAGTGAAATACTCACGGCCATCATGGATACAAACCTGATTGGCTTGTATCCATGAGATACAAACCATTATCCGAAATAGCCGTAATAGTACGCGTGATTAAGTTGTGTTGTTTTGCTTTGTCTCATGATCAACACTCCTTGTGCCCAGAAGTTTGTTCCTTCTGGCTTGTTTCTAAGAGTATCCTCATAATTTCATCTTGTCAACACATATTTTCACGATTATTTTGACCATCTCAGGTTTTGCTCGGTTTAAAATGTCAAAGAAGGTTGTTATACCGGTTATTTTGGCAAGTTAACTTTTTGTTTCACCGCTTTTAACATGGCGTCATTTTTCACGGTTTTAACATTGGCCGGTTTTTCGACGGCGAGTTTTTTGACCGGAGTGCCTTTCAGCAGTTTGATTGCCATTTTGGCGGTTTGTTTACCAAGATCGCGATAATCAATGCCTTTGGTAATCGTGCCACCGTCTTTGACCATCGTGGACGCCGCTGGCACGACTGGGATTTGTTTCTCCTTGGCAACTTTACCGATGGTCGGCATCGCCGCAGCCATTACATTATCTGCCGGTAAATACAGTGCATCGACATCTTTGGCTAGGCTTTCGGCTGCCTGTTGAACATCGTTAGTCGTAGCGGCTGTCTTGATCTGGTAACGCAGGCCCAGCTTTTTGAGATGTACTTTAGCTTGCTTGATCTGATAGACCGAGTTGGGCTCGCCGGCGTTGTACATCAGCCCAATCGTTTTGGCTTGCGGAAATGTTTTGTGCAGTAAGTCAATCTGGTCGCTAATGGCAACTAAATCGGTAACGCCAGTGGCATTTTTGTCCGGCTTCGTCAGGTTCGTCACCAATCCGGCTGACTTTGGATCCGTGATCGCGGTGAAAAGCAGCGGTGTCTTCTTGTCGGCTTTTTGCAACGCTTGGGCGGCCGGCGTGGCAATGGCGAGATTCACGTCATTCTTCCCGCGCGCCAGCCGATCGCTCATGGTTTTGAGATTCGCCTGATCGCCTTGGGCGTTCACATAATCGATCTTGATGCGCTTTCCTTTGTAGCCGGCCTTGGCGAGTTCCGCCTCAAACCCTTTGCGTGCCTCGGTCAACGCGGTCTGATCCATTAATTGCAAAATACCGACTTTAACAGTTTCTTTGCTGGCAGCTTTCGATTGCTTGCCACAACCCGTTAACGTTAAGCCAATTAGCGCCATGCCAGCCAATGCGAGTAAAAGATGTTTTTTCATGATAGTCCTCCTTGAAGTGACGTTGCGTATTTACCCTGTGACAAAACCGTGAAGACCTTTTTTAGCAGATGACTGGGTACACGCGGAAGTTTGGCCTTGACTTGCCCTCCCCATAAACACATTCGCCTAATAAAAAGCGGGCCAGTCACATTTTTCCATGCGACTGGCCCGTGTTTTCGGTATAGAAAAGCCGCATGGATTATTGTTCATCCATGCGGCGTTGTTGACACATTTAATGTGACAGCCTTATGGATGCAAACCGTTGCTTGCGCGGTTTGCATCTGACTGCAAACCGCTATCCAAAAAAGCTGCCAAAAAAGGTATTCAGTTGTGTTTGCCGATGATTCATCACGGTCAACACTTCCTTCGGTTTTGTATGGGATTAAGAATACCGAATGGAAGATACATTCGTCAAGAGAAATTTTTAATCTTTTTACAATACGTTTGTTATCTAAAAATCATTTTAAGGTACTGATGATTGGCGGCCGCTACCAATCGATCTACCATACTTAGTCTAAGTGCGCCACTTGCTTGTTGGGCCAACCGAATAAGCGGTGTGTCCAACACGATCGCCTGCTGGAACTTGGCCTCTGGACCGTCTTTGTCAATGTAATCCTTGGTACGCATTTTAATGACCGTCCGTGCGACCAAGCGCAGCAGCCACGAATATTTCTGCATTTCCCGCGGCGTATTCAGACGCGTGAACTCACCAGGAACAAACTCATGATGCGGCGGTACCTTTTGACCGGTGAGTTGTTCAAAATCATGAACGGTCGGCTTGCCAGACGGTGTGGTATACCAATCAGGGACATTTTCAAAATTCGTAAAGGCCTGTCCGTGAACTTGAACCGGCAAGACACTGACTATATCCGCAGAACTTGTCCCGATGGCCACGGCTTTTGCGGCATCAGGCAGTTCCCATGTCTGGGTTTGTTCATGCCACTCTTTGAACGCCTGTGCCGGAATTGCTAACGTAACCGTCATCGTTTCCCCAGCTTTGACTAACACCTTTTTGAAGGCTTTCAGTTCTCTGATTGGGCGCAATGGACGTGCCGCCTGCTCCTGAACGTAGGCCTGAACCA
Source organism: Lacticaseibacillus huelsenbergensis (assembly GCF_029726355.1). NCBI lineage: Bacteria > Bacillati > Bacillota > Bacilli > Lactobacillales > Lactobacillaceae > Lacticaseibacillus > Lacticaseibacillus huelsenbergensis. Next base: position 1,945,069 of record NZ_CP120687.1, on the reverse strand, counting down.
CTTCTGCACCATCGCGACTGCCGGTATTCGTCAGCTCCACCTGCACCGTAACTGGCTGGTCATCGGTGACGTGATCGTCAGTGAGGCGCGCATTTTTAATGACAAAAGAGGTATAGCTTAAGCCAAAACCAAACGGAAACGCCACCGGCACCTGCGCTTTGTCGAAGTAACGGTAGCCAATATACGTGCTTTCGACATAGGGTACGGAACGCGTACGGTGATCGTAAAGCTCCGCAGATGGTATATCCGCATAACGAACCGGATAAGTTTCGGCCAACTTACCGCTTGGATTTACTTGTCCGGTCAAGACCCGACCGGCAGCTGCTCCGATCTGTTCACCGCCTAAATACAAATCCAAAACCGCCTGTACCTGATCCAACCATGGCAGCTCAACCGGTGCGCCGGCGACCAACAGAACGACGACATGCGGATTAATTGCAGCAATCGCCTGCAGCAAATCATTTTGAACTTTCGGCAAGGCCATATTTTGGCGATCAAAACCTTCAGACTCATAGTTATCTGGCAATCCGGCAACAAAAATGACCTTGTCGTGGGTGCGGGCCAGTTCCAGTGCCTGAGCGATTGCTTCCTCATCGACTTGATCGTCCAGTCGATAGCCCGCCGCGTAATCATAAGCGATGCCAGCTTGCTTGAGTCCAGTCAAAATCGGCACCTGTTCCGCCGCCTTAATATGCGATGAACCGGCACCTTGGAAGCGGGTCTCTTTGGCCAACTCGCCGACCACGGCTACTTGCTCATTAGCAGCTAAAGGCAAAATTCCGTCATCGTTTTTCAACAGCACGATGGCACTTTCCGCAATTTTTTGCGCTAATTGGGCATGCTGATGTAGCAAGTCCTCACGGGAGCCAGTGAACTTAGGTCGCTGTTTACGCGCCATTTTGGCAATATTGGCAGCGGCGCGGTCCAGACTGGCAGGCCGCAACTCGCCGGTCTGAAAAGCCTTCAACGCCTCTTTGTCAAAAAGGTGCTGATCCCCGGGCATTTCTAAATCCGTACCGGCATTCAGCGAAGCGACCTTATCGTTAAGTGCCCCCCAATCCGTAATGACCGCGCCGTCAAAGCCGAACTGGTTGCGCAGAACCTGCGTCATCAAATAATGATTATCACTGGCATAGCGACCATTTACTTTATTGTAAGAACACATAACCGATTCCGGATGCCCTTCAGTAACCGCAATGCGAAAGGCTTCCAGATAGATTTCGTGCAGCGCAACCGGATCAATGATCGAATTAGACGACAACCGGCCATTTTCCTGATTATTCGCCGCAAAGTGTTTCAGGCAAGCCGCAACCCCCTGCTTTTGAATGCCTTGAATCCAAGCCGAACCAAGTTTCCCGGCCAAAAACGGATCCTCGCTAAAATATTCAAAATTTCTGCCACACAGAGGATTGCGCTTCATATTCACGCCCGGCCCCAACACAACATCAACGCCCAGACTCCGTGCTTCGAGTCCGATCGCCTCACCCATTGCAGCAATGAGTTCAGGATCCCAAGACGATGCGCTGGCACTAGCCGTTGGAAAACTAGTACTCGGCACACTGTCATTGATGCCCAGATGATCGGCTTCCGCAGCTTGATAACGCAAACCATGCGGCCCGTCACTCATCCGAATGCTAGGAATACCGTGCTCAGGAAACGCTTCGGAAGACCAGAAGTCTTTTCCTGAAGTCAATTTCACTTTTTCTTCAGTAGTCAGACTATTAAGATTAACTGGCGACACTGAATGATCCATCAAATTACCCCATTTTTAAATTTCTAACTGGCATCTTTGTCTTCCTTAAATCTTAACGTTTTTCGCCCAAAATTTCCCGTTAATGGCCTCATTTTTGGGAAAAAGACCAGCGAAATGTCACGTTTGCCAAGGCTTATCGAATTAATTGACTATTTTTGACGGAAAGTGACAATCTGCCGCTTATTCCCAAATAAACGCTGGTGGTTGCCAAAAAACCAGCGAAAAAACACGTGTTCTAAAATTTTGTGTCAGATCGTCATAAAAAGTTCACATTTACGGATTATTCTTTTAACCGTAGCAAGGAAGTTTACCCCCTTCTTACTACTACCCCAACCCAACTTTTTTCATTTTTACTCCTCCAAAGTAAAAATAAGTCAGTACCACCCCCAATGGCACTGACACGGGAACCCCGCGCACCCCCAATGCGTGGGGTCTTTTTTTGTTGAGCGCGAACCAGCCCGGTTAGAAACCGGAGCATAAGTGGCCTCAGACCTAAATGGCTGGTCTTTGGCCATTTAGGTCTGAGGTCCTTATGTGCAGGTTTCTGGGCTGGTGAGCGCGTTATAGAACACGAAACTCTGACTACATACTTGCCTATAATAGAAAGCATTCCCCCGTTAACGCGGCTTCAACCATTCGAAGTCCTTACAAGCAGCCCCCACGCCATCAACTGCCTTACAGAACACAACAGTCCACCTACATACTTACAAACCAAAAAACACGACCCCCGCCCGATGACCAGCCACACCACACCGCCAACCATCGAACCAAGGATCGTGTTTTGTTTTACTCACTCAAACAACCAACCACACCATCACGCATCCGCATCACGCACCGTAATCCGATCCTGCAGCGCAGTCGGCCGTTCCAGCTGATCAAGAATCGCCAATGCCATATTTCCAGTGGTAATGTGGCTCTGTCCATCTTCGCCAACCAACAAGGTATCCTTACCGGCAACATAACTCGTGGCCGGCCCCGTCGGAAACGCCTCGCTCGCTGAAATCCCGATCCAGTTAACATTATCGGTCATCTGCAAGAACCGATATTCATAATACTGATACTTAGCACCGTCATACCACGGCTGGCTTGCAGCACTTTCAGGAAAATCAAGAATCATGGGATGATCCGCGCCCGGCATCGACAGACTCGCACTCCCCAGAATGAAAACCGCTAAAGTGTCCGTATTCCGTAACAAACTAATCAGGTGGGTCGCAAAGTCCAAATGCAAATACCCGCGACCGGATCCCCACGGTACACTCAGCGCATCCACAACGGCATCAACGTTATCTAAATCAGCTTCTGTCAACTCCAGTGGTGCCTTCACCAGTGTCGGCACATTTTGGCCAAGTCGACTAGCCGCTTTTTGCGTGTCCCGAACGACTGCCAACACTTCATGACCACGCCGCTGCGCCTCGGCAACGATCGCGCTCCCAGCCCGGCCAGTCGCACCTAAAACAGCTATTTTCATCTTCATACCTCATTTCGTTTACGCTTACCAACCAGATTTGATTTCATTCTAGCATGCATTTGATGAAAGCGGCTGATTCAACCTTCTCTGTGGCAAAAATGAGAATAAAACTTCCTTATATGCCTGTTTATGCGGTACACTTAAAATAACCGGATAGAATGTGAGAGGATATTAAATGTCAATCGAAACGAGTCTAACTTACCAAAAAAAATTCTTCAGTGATTTTACCGATGCCTGGCATAAAAAATCACGTTATCGCTTATATCAGGGAATCGATGCAACCGCCGAAAACTTGCGGCTAGACATCGAAGAAGCCCCTGGTTACATCTTAGCCTACGACAAAAGCGCCCAAGCCGAGTTGCACGACTTTTTGCAAATCGGGTTCATTGATTTTTTACGTCAGCACATCCCTTTTTTTGAGGTCAACGACCAAGGAACCGTCTATTTTGGTAACTGGTACCACCGTCGTGACTTCGGTCATATCAACGTTATTTTACGCGCCATCACCCAGTCGACCGATGAGCAGCGTAAAATTCTGCCGCAATTAGAAGCCTTTTCCGCTGATCCTGATCATTATTTAGATCGACAACTGGATGCGATGCGCAAGGAAGTGTACCGCGATGTTGATTCGCTGCACACGCAAATCGATAATCTCGAAGCCGAGGCTGCGCCGGAACGCGACCAACCTGCCCAAGGCGGTAGCGGATTCCGGGGGTTGCTGAAGAACTTCATCGATCCAAACGACGACGATGATCCTGCACCGACATCCCGAACTTCAGCCGCAGACGCTTCACAACTCAAAGCCCGCTTTGACAAAGAAAAGCTGGCTGCTGATGACACCTTTGACAAGCGCAAACGCGAACTGGAAGTTTCTGCAGCCATCACGCGCTATGAATATCAGGCCGTCATGAATACTTACAGTTCCGTTGCTGAATTTGAAAATGTCCTTGCCAATTTAAAGGACGATTTCATGCAGTCATTAAAGCTTGAAGGAGGCCGCACGAATGCTTAATCTGAATGACACACATCTGGCTGCCTTAATTGCCAAGCCCCTATCTGTTTCCCAATTACGGCAACAAATTAGTACCGCTTATCAAACCGAAACCGACCGTCTGGCTGATTCCCCACTATGGGGCGCCAATGACGACGCTTTGACGGCATTATTAGCCAGCTACACCGGCCTCATGCGCGATAAGCTCTATCAGACGTTGCAAAACATGGCGTCAATTCCGGCCAACTTTTTGCAAACGTTGTGGTTCAAAGATACAACGACCGATTCACAGCACAGCGAAATCACGCTCATTCAGGCAACCGAAAACGACAATAACACCTTGTTGACGATCGTGAATCCTTTAAGCGCCGATGCGACGCTCAAAGCGGTCAATCTGCCAACCTTATTGCAGATAACCGCCAGCGACAGCCATGCGTTGCCGTACGATGACGATGAAGTCAAGGCACTTTCTGCGTTGACCAAGGCGCTTAACCAAGGTGGCTACCAGTTCTCATCAATTGATGAAACAGTCTTACAACCTGTCAACGGGCTACACTTTAAGACCCGTTTTGACAACCTCAAGCCATTAGTTGCCAAAAAGACGGTTGTCAAAGCAGGCGCCTTTAGCATTAATGTCACCTTAGATCTTGAAAGCAAAGTGCTCGATTATCAGATTCTGGATGAAGACGGCCACGACTGGAAAGATCTGGGTTCGGAAGATGTGAAAAGTGATCGCTTCGAATGGGCATCGACGACAATTCCGGAAGAACTGGTCAATCACCATCTCAAATTAGTCGTGCGGGTTGCTGCCGGCAATAACTCTCCTGCTTTAGACGAACTATTTGTCATTGCGTCAAACAATGCGATTTTAATGCGGCAAGGCAAACAAAAAGGTGTCTACGAATTACCGCTGCCCAATCAAAAACTCTTTACAGTTCTGATTGATCCTGATAATAATATGGTTTATCTGAAGTATCCGGATCCGGAAACTCAGGTAATTGAATTAAACCGGCAATATCCGTTTATTGGTGAATGGCTCAAAGCCGTATTGCCGCAGAAACGGGCGTTTAATTAAGGTTAATCATCACAGATCAGGCAGCTTAACGTGTTCGCTGGTGATGAATTCTACGTGTGAGGATATTTCGGTTACTTACACTCCGACTTCTAAGCGGGCCAGCTCACGCTCACAATTTGTTGGGAGGTTTTTCCATGGCTAATGAATTTCCGCAAGTAATGACGATTGGCGGTACGGATAGCGACGGCAGTGCCGGCGTTCAAGCCGATTTGCATAGTTTCTTTATGCGCGGTGTGTATGGTGCCACCGTTTTGACCGCTGCTGTTGCCGGCAACTCCTATGGCATTCAGGACAGCATGGTGATGCCATTGCCGTTCATCGATGCCCAATTCAAGTCGTTGGCCGCTGATCTGAAGATTCGCGCGGCCAAAACCGGGATGTTGGCTGATCGCGCTTTGGTACAGGACATTATCAAGAACTGGCAGCAATATGATTTTGGCGCGTTGGTAGTTGACCCAGTCATTATCACCAAACACGGTGCCATGTTACTGGAACAAGACGCGTACGACGCCGTCAAAAATGATCTCATCCCGCTGGCAACTGTTGTGACGCCGAATCACTACGAAGCCGAGCACCTGACCGGCATGAAGCTTGATACGGACGCCAACATCGAGGCGGCCGCGCATCAACTGCAAGATTCCGGAGCTAAGAATGTCGTTCTAAAAGGCGCACACGATAATCCTGAGCAAAAAGAAGTTCGTGACTTCGTGTTGCTGGAAAGCGGCAAAACCTTCTGGCTGAGCGAACCTTACCACAATACCGATCGGGTCAATGGCACCGGCGATACACTGTCAGCCGTCATTACCGCTGAAATCGGTAAGGGTAACACGATCGAAGACGCCATTCGGATTGCCAAACGCTTTACGAACCAGGCGATCGGCCATCCCATTGCCGTTGGTCACCAATACGGCCCGATCAATCATTGGGCTAATCAGATCGTTTACCCGCAAAACTAAACAACGCACAGAACTGCAAAACAAAATCGGTGCAGGAAACCCAGACAGTTTCCTGCACCGATTTTAGTTTGGCCACCTTAACCGTTTAATACCACAATTATCGATTAGTTATAGACGACATGCTCTTCATCAATCTGTCCAAAATTTTCGTCTAACGCCATTCGCAAAAGTACAGGGGCTGTTTTCGAGTACCCGGCCACGTAAACTTCACGGTGGCGATCATTGTACTTCGGCACCAGCTGATTGTCCGCAATCATCGTCTGAATCCGCGTCAAGGCAACTGCGCTATCGTCCAGCGGCGTGTCACTGAAACTCTGAATCTCAAAGCCTTCTGCCAATTGTTCAAAATGCAGCTGTTTGGCGATGGCAGGATCAAAATCAAGTTGCGCCAAGGCAGCCGTAAATTGCGCCTTTTCAATAAACAACGGCTGCTTGAGCCATATTCTGAAAACATGCCGACTGCTGATTTTGTCACCGCCTGACCAAACCGCCTGCAATGGATAAGGTCGATACGCCTTAAAATTCGGGATCTTAATGCCAACGTTAGGACCTTCGCTGATTTGCTTGGCTACTGCCGTGACAGCCGCTGCTAAATCGGTAAACGTTTCATCGGCTAACCGATTCGGCGCAACCCCCATTGCCGTGATATAACTCCGCGTCGTCAATTTAACAAAACTTGGCGTTGCCGAACGTGAATATTCGTCCTGTTCGACTTCCTCCCAATTAAATTCGCTCATTTTATTGCCCCTCTCTGTAAGCGCTTATCACATTCCTGCCACAGAGTTTAGCGATGTTGGCGGTGAAACACAATTAATTTGTCTGGTGGTTAAGGTAGTGCGGTTTTTGGTTGCTGATGAAACAAAAAGCCGTAGACAGCAGGGTCCGCGACTTTTCTACACATAGGTTTTATTTTTGCTTACTACCAAACAACTGCAGAATCCCCATCACGACCAGCAATCCGCCGAATAACGAGAAGACCATCATCACGGTTCTGAATGGGTTAATCACCATGATCGCCCCGATAATGATGAGGGCAATCCCATAGACGATGGTTGGCCACGGTGCGACATTCACATATTGCTGCTGATGACGGGCGCTCATAATTTTATTGATGCCATAAACGATCAACACGATGCCGATGATAAACGGCCCCATGCTCATCAGTGGCATGACAATCGCCGGTAATAGCAGGGCTACTAACAGATAGACGATGCCTGTAAAAAGCGATGTGCTATAAGTTCCGGAGCGCTTTTTAGCCGAGAAGCCGTCGACCAGCTTGGGAATGGCCGCAACAATCAACACCGCAGCCACGATCCATAGAAAACTCCGATAGACTTGGTGCGGTTCAATTAAAATCCATGCTCCGATCAGAATCATAAGAAGGCCGCGTAACCACGACCACCGTTGAAGACGATCAAACATTGCTTGCATATATCCGATGCTCCCTTGTTTTGCTAATTAAAGCATAGCATATTGCCCGGCAATGCCCCTCCGTCGTCAGACTGAACTTTACCATTGCTCATGATTCCAGCTACGGCCGTCGATTTCTGCTTCCAGTTGTTCGCGCCGCTCGGCTTGCTGCGCGACAAAAGTTTGCAACGCCGCAAAGAAGGCCGCCTTTTCATAAGATACCGCATCTTTTTCATGCTGGGCAGCCGCGTTGATCAGCCACTGTTCATCGGTTGTCATTCCGATTCACCTGCCTTCAACTCATGTAACGTCAAACGCAAGCGGTCAATTTCATCGGTTTGCGTAGCCAGTTGGTCAGCTAGCATTGTCGTCTTGGGATCTTCCTGCAACCGATCGATAAACCACTGCGCCTGCGCTTCAAAGTTATCAGGATGCTGCAGCGTCAAATATTGCTGGTAGCGGATCAGTAATTGCTGGTGTTCCGAATCATTTTGGTTGGCGAATCGGGCAATGGCCAATGGCGCCAACAGCCGCAAGCCGGTCTTTTCGGCCAACGCGGCATAAGGTGCCAAAAATTGGCTCAAACTAAACCCTACCTGGCCGCCAAGTTGATAAGCCGATTCCGGTTGGCTGAAGCTCACCACGAGGCCCAATGACTTCCCCTTCAAAAGGCCGCCATGTGTGTCATAAACGAATTGCTTCACCCAAACTTCTGTCAACCACTGATGCAAGCTCGCAGGCGCCATGTACCAATACAACGGAAACTGCAAGACAATCCGGTCAGTTTCCTGAATCATTTGCTGCTCGGCAGCGACATCAAACGGCAAGTTCGCATCTAAATGGTGCCACACAACTTGCGACAAAGAAGCGGCACTGGCTTTTAGAAACTGCTGTGTGTCGCTTTTTTCGATATTCGGATGGCTGATAACCACTAATGTCTTCAATTTGACCCCTTCAGTAAGTGTTGCGCCAAGAATGCGACTGTCTCCGGCCACGCTTCGGCAAGATAACCTTCCGCATGCTGGCCGCCGGGGATGACCTGCAACGTCACCGGCACGCCCAACGTCGCGGCTGCTTGACCAAGCTGATAAATGCCGCTCACCGGAATAATCTCTTCTTGTGAATTAGCCAGATACATCGGACCCGCCTGCGCTGTCAAGCGTTCAAACGGTTCGACTTGCGGAAACTTGGTCTCATCTGCATCCACATAATTCAAAATGAACCACTTGTAAAATGGATCGTTCCGGCCACCTTGGTCGATTTTAGCGCTCGCGGTGTTCACAAAATCGGTTTTGGTATCAGGTTGCGCTACGACGTTTGGATGCGCGGCAAACCACTTTTGAATGTCAAAAATCCCCGACCATGAAACCATCGGCACGCCTTCAGCCAAGCCAACGTCAACCGATAAGGAACCACCGGCACTCGACCCGAAAACGCCGAGCTTTTTCGTTTCCACATGATCACGCAGCCACGAAAAAGCCGCTAAAACATCATCCCGCGCTGCTGGGAAAAAGGCTTCCGGCGCTAATCGATAGTTCGGAACGGCAACCGCATAGCCAAGCGCGGCGAAGCGTTCGGCCATGCTACCTTCCTTATTCTTTTCACCGCGAAACCAACCGCCGCCGTGAATATCAAGAATCGCCGCACCATTTGGTTTGTCCGGCTCATAGAAATCGAGTTTCTGTAAAGGAGCATCGCCATAAGCAATATCTTTGGTGACTTTAACTGTCAAAATAATCGCCTCTCAATCATCACGATGACCACAGTATAACGCCCTTTTCTATAAAACAGCTAAAAATTGGCCCGCTTCAGCTTGCTGCTAATCGCGACATGAATGGCCTGGAATCTAATCTGAATCATCCAATCCTAGCGCCTGATTCAGCTTCTTCTGGACGGTTGGCAGTGCTATTTTGCCAAAATCCTTAGGCGCCACCCAACGTGCAGGGATAAACTTCAGCTCCTCAGCTTTGGCATCGGCCCCGATTAACGTCATCTGCCAGCGTTGGTGGGTAAACGTATGTTGAACCTGCTTGACGCCAAGATCGGCGAAAGTTAAGGCCAAGCCTGATGATGCAGCAAAAGTCTGACTCACTTCATCTAGTTGATCGCTCATCATAGTAGCTTCGAGATCTGCCATATCAATCAATGGGAACATCCATAAATCTGCCAACATACCGGTACTAGGACGCTGCTCGAACAAATAACCGGCATCAGAGCGCACGACCAAAGCAAAATAGCGATGCACAACTGGTCGCGGTTTTTTCGTTTTAACCGGATAATCTGCCACAACGCCATCACGGTAACTTGCATCAAAGTCACGCACAGGCGAGTGTTCGGGATCCGGGTGACTGGCGGACATATAGCTTGAGCCAAGATCCATCACGGCCTGATTGAAATCACCAGGACGATCTTTTGGAATTAATGGGCGAATCAGATCGTAAAACACTTGGCGCGTTTGCGGCCGCGCGATATCGGCGTCCACTTTGAACAAGCGGGCAAACACCCGAAACGCATTGCCATCAATCGCAGGCACAACTTCGCCGAAGCTGATCGAAGCAATCGCGCCGGCTGTATAAGGGCCGATGCCAGCCAATGTTTGTAACTCAGCTGACGTCTGTGGCCATTTTCCACCATAATCATTCACAATTTGTTTCGCTGCCTGCTGTAGGCGCCGCGCCCGTGAATAATAACCTAAACCTTCCCAAGCCTTCAAAACTGCCGCTTCCGGTGCTGCGGCCAACGCCTCGACAGTTGGAAACTGTGTCATGAAGCGTTTGTAATACGGAATCACTGTCTGAACCTGAGTCTGCTGGAGCATTAATTCGCTCACCATCACATGATAAGGGTCATGATCTTGCCTCCACGGCAGCGTTCGCGCGTGTCCGTCATACCAATCTAAAAGTGCCTGTTGAAATGCCGCTACTTTTTCTGGCGGCCAATCCATTAATTTGTTGTTTGTCATCATAGAAGTTAGCTTACCATGGAGTTTGGTGTTGGGAAACTGTTTGGTGGCTTGATGGGGATTGTTCTATTTGAGGCAATGGAATGGTTAAGTTTCGCTTTCTATAACGCGCTCGCCAGCCCAGAAACCTGCGTGTAAGGACCTTGGACGCAATGGCAAAGACCGCCATCACGCCCAAGGCCACTTACACTCCGGTTTCTAAGCGGGCTGGCTTACGCTCACAAAAAAATCACCCCTACGATCATACGTATCGCAGAGGTGATTTCTTTTTACGGTTCAATGATCACTGCAACTGCTGCAATTCTCATCGATTCGTTTTGCTTACTACTGGGTTTTGCCCATCAACGACAGTGGTGCCGCTTCTGATCATGCTTGCAATGCAGTTCGTGAGTCTTGAGCCGCCTGACGACAAACACTACTCAATCCATTACTGAATTTCAATGTTGTGACCAGACTCCTTTGATTCAGTCAACTTTGGGCATGTGATGTTAAGAACACCATCTTTGTAGTTTGCCTTGATGTTGCTGTCATCAACGTTTGGCAGTTGATAGCTCCGACTCATCGTGCCATAGCTGCGTTCGGACATCATGACGTTGCCGTTCTTGTCGGCGTGATCTGTGATGTCATCCTTGTGAACATTGATGCTCAAAATGCCATCATGGTAGTTCAACTTGATGTTGTTCTTATCGATCCCAGGAACATCAACATGAACTTCGTAAGCGTCCTTGGTCTCCTTAACGTCAGTCAGCAATCCGTTGACGGCCGTGCTGGCAATGGAAGGAGTTGCCCAATCCATCCAGTCAGATACCGGGCCGAAGAACCGACGTGCCAAGTTGTCAAAGAACGGATCATTAACATCATTCATCAACTCATTATTACGACGATTCATAACTTCATTAGCCATAACAGATAACTTCCTTTCAATCAGAGACTTTGGGGATTCAGGAGAACGATCTTAGCTCCGGAGCCTTTGTTCCTTCTCCCTCGCTCCACCTATAGTTATACCACAAATTAGCACTTGTGAACGCCGAGTGCTAAAGTTTTTTGAAAAAAGTTTGGTTAGCGGTTGTTATGGGGCGTCATTACTGTGTTTTCGGGTTGTGTATTTACCTATACCTTTGTTGGAAGTAGCCATCATCGGGGTACTTTTGGTTGTGGCCGTAAGTGATTTTAGCGGCATCGGTATTTGTTCTATTGTCTGCAAAGATAGGTTGGGCTGTTACGTTCTATAACGCGCTCGCCAGCGCAGAAGCCTGCGTATAAGGACCTTGGTCGCAATGACCAAGCCCGGGTCATCAAGCCCAAGGCCACTTATAACTTATACTCCAGCTTTTAAGCGCGCTGGCTCACGCTCACAAAAAAAGATCCCAAACAATTTCTCATTTGGAATCCATGACTCAGCTAAAAATTAGTTTTCATTTTCAAGGCGTTCTGCTTCTTCGTCAATCGTTTCGAAACCTGACTTCTTAGGTTTCTTTTCAGGATGTTCTTGGCGCTCCTTTTCGACCTTAGCGATCAAAGCTTTCTTCTGTTCTTTGCTCAATGATGCCATGTGATGTCGCCTCTTTTTGGTGTGAGTTAGAAGGTTTGACCCTTTCAACTTCTGTTATACCACTTAAATGGCACCTTGACACACCAAATTTTAATCTGATCACCGACTCAGGAGAAGAACAAATGAATTTTTGGCCTTCCAGCATATGTTTTTCAAGCTTAATTCTTTTGGGGTTTCGCCCACTCAAACCGTTTAACCTGAGCAAGGTCATCGGTCTCAGCCTGTGACAACCGATAATTAAAGTCAAGCTGTAAAAGCCATCTAGCACTAAGACCAGTGGCTTGCTCAATTTTCCGCGCAACATTGATACTCATATACGCATGCCGATTCAAAATAAATGAGAGTTGCTTTTGCGAAACGTCAATGTGCTCCGCAAACTCAGACTGCGTAATATTGTGATATGCCATCAATTCCTTCAACGCATCAGCTGCCGAAGTCGTTGGCACAATGTTCATGGGTGCTGAATCATTAAAGTCTACTTCAAACATAAATCCGTCCTGGCAATGGCCATGTTCAGTGCTTGCAAAAATACCAATCGTTTCATTGAACATTACCATATGGGTATATTCCTATCAAGTAAAACTTTTGTCGCACCGCGCTCAACATCCCTTAACTAAGCCATATGCAACACTTTCAGCCGACTGCGCCCGGTTCCTGCCGGTTGTACCTGAAGCTGATCGGGAATATTATCGCGTAATTCCGTAACGTGGGATATAATGCCGATCAGCCGCGATTCGCCTTCCAATGACTCGAGGGCGTTCATGGCCACATCAAGGCTATTGGTGTCCAAACTGCCGAATCCCTCATCAACAAACAACGCATCAATGTTGATACCGCCGCTTTCCTGTTGAATCACCTCGCCTAATGCTAATGCCAGACTAAGGGCTGCAATGAAGCTTTCGCCGCCGGATAGCGTCTGGACTGCACGCTGTTCGCCAACCTGATCATCATAAACATCGATTTCCAAACCGGAATGAATCTTTTGCGTACCCAGATCGGTGTGCAGCACAAACTGATAACGCTGATTGGACAGAACCTGCAGGCGCGTGTTGGCAACATCCAGAATTTGCTGAAGATAGGCTTGCAGAACATACCGCTCCAAACTCAGCTTCTTCGGCCCATTGCCGTTCATCACTGTTGTCAACGTCTGTAAGTCAGCATAGGCAGCCAGCGCGGCTTTATTTTTTGCTAAAATGTCCGCAGCCTGCTTCAACAACTTCTTGGCCGTGTCATGCGCCTGCTGCACTTCAATCAACGCAGTCTGGGCTTTGGTTGCTGCAGCCTCCGTCAAAGTGGCCTGCTCTTCAAGTTGATCAAGCGCCGGCTCGTGCTGATCGCCAATGGTTTTATTGCTGGATTCCAATAACGTCTTTTGCTTCAAAACCGCATTGTTATAGTCTTGAGTCTGCTGTTGCAAAATCGGCAACTGATCCAATTGCTCTTTTAGTGCAGTAAATTGTTTGGACCCATCTGCGCCAAAATATTCTGTTACTGCTTGTAAAAAGGCCGCCGTTGCTTCCTGATGGTCTTTTTCCAGTTTGGCAATTTGCTCCGTGGCGTGGCGCTCATCGGCATGGAGTCCGGCTAGCTGGCGATCCAAGTCGCTTACTTTGTCTTGTGCGGCTTGGCGGTTTTTCTGATAGGTGTCAACCGCTTGGGTCAGTTCCGCTGACTGTGCGGTCACAGTTGCCAAATCGCTGGTCCCTTCAGGCAGCGCCGCTTGCATCGTTGCCAGCGCACTCGTAGCCGTAGCGGCCTCAAGTTTGGCAGTATTAACTGCATCTTGAGCGGCTTGAACCTTGTCCGTATCCTTCGTGACAGCGGTTTGCAACGATTTCAATGCTGTCTCAAGCGCTGTTTGTTTTGCCTCGGCCGCTGCCAGCTTCTTCACGATTTTAGTAGTCTCAGCTTCAAACGCACTCAATTGAACCAAAATATCGGCATTGTCAGCATCAGAACTGAGGAGACTTGGTTGCTGGGCCAGTTTTTCCACAAAGTCACGTTGGGCAACACTAGCTTTTCGGGTCACCGTTGCCTGCTGGTCTTCAAGATTTTTAAGTTGCGTTTGCAAGGTTGTTTCTTTTGCAGCGGCCTGCTGACGCGTTTGTTCCGCCTGCTTGATGGCCGCCTCGGTTACCAATGGTTCGGTCGTGGCCACGGCTCGGTGGGGATGCTCAAGACTACCGCAAACCGGACAAGGCGTGCCGGGTTCCAGCTTAGCCGCCAGCCGGGCGATTTGCTGCTTGATCTGGGTTTGTTGCAGATCGTTCAATTGCTGCGCCGCAGTTTTGCTGGTTTCTGTCGCTTTTTCCAGCGATGTTTTAACCTTTGCCAGCTTTTCTCCAAAAGTAAAAGCATCTGTTTGCGCTTCTTGATAGTTCGCCGCAATTGGCGTCAAGGTCGCCAATAATTGTTTATGTTCAGCCGCTCGGTTTGCTAAATCGGTCACTAACAAGTCGGATAATTCGGTTTGCTGCTGGGTAAGCGATTGTTGATCGTCCGCAAGTTTTTGCTGCGCCTTCTTCAATGCAGCACTTGCTTTCGTGACCGCATGGGCTTTCATCGTTGCCTGTTGTTTTTGCGCGCTCATGGCAACCAGTTGTTCGCGAACCGACTGTAATTGATCAAGCTGTTTTTTCTTCGCGTCAACGGCAGGCTCTTGTTGCTGCAGCTCAACCAAGCTTGTTTTAGCCTGATCCATGGACTGTTGGGTCGCCACCAAGGTTGCTTTGATCTGCGTTGCTTGCTTCCGCGCAGTGGCCAAATCCTGTGTCGTGGTTTCGACTCGTTGCGCAGCGGCTTCATGTTGCTGAACCCAGGTTAATTGAGCCATGCGTTTAAGCCGGTCTTGCTGAACTGGTTCCTGCTCGGCGAGTTCCGCCAGGGCAGTGGTGGTCTGTTCGCGGTCTTTGAACGCTTGTGCCAACTGTCTGCCTGCCTGAAGCGCTGCCTGTGCGACCTGATAGGCATGATGGTTGCTGTCAGCGGCTTTTTGTCGCGCCGCAACAGTCACCGCTTGCTTTTCGACAGTCTCCCGCATCAAGTCCAACTTGTCCGCTGGGGTAGCATTTTCATCTGGCTCGACTTCAAAATCAAACTGAGATGTCAGCAGGTTGAGCATGCGTTCCTGATCCTGAATTTCCGCGCCCTGCTCTTTGGTTTTGGCTAACATCGCTGTCTGCCAGCGCTGAATGAGCTGCGTGCCAAACAAGTCACGGAGCAAGTCTTCCTTAGCATTACTGTCCGCATCCAAAAAGTGCCGAAAATCGCCTTGAGGCAACAGCACAATCTGGCGAAACTGTTTGGCATCCAGATGCAAAACCGCATCTAACTGCGCCTGCACCTGATTCTTCTTGGTATATTCCGCGACTTGCTTATCGCCATCCGCAATCGCCAGCACGACCTTGGCCTTAACCTCGGTAAGCCCATCCCCGCGCTTTTTTTGTTGCAACTGTTGCGGCTGCCGCGTGACCGAGTAGTGTTTGCCATCATGCTCAAACGTCAACGTCACCTTGGTCAAATCATGATGACTGGCAAAATTCGACCGCATCTGAACGCCATCCCGCTCGCCAGAAGTTTCACCATATAAGGCATACACCAGCGCATCAAAAATGGTGGTTTTTCCGCTGCCGGTCGGACCGCTGATCAGAAACAAGGGACTGGTCTGAAAATCATCAAAATCAACCGTTTCATCTGCATACGGGCCAAAAAACTGCATGTGTAATTGTTTTAGTTTCATCGCTTCTGCTCGCTTTCTGCCGCGGCAAGACCGGACTTTGCCCACTTCAGTTGATCAGCCGTCAGATCGGTTTGCATCAGTTCTTCATAAAAGGCTTTCAATAAACTGACCGGATCCAGATCACGTTGCCGCTGTTGCAATGGCTTCACCGCTTGGACACCATTTTCCCGTCGTAAGCTGATGATGCGTGGATAAATCTGCCGCAGCTGAGCCATCACGTTGGGAATCACCTGGGTATCGGTTAAATCAATCCCGATGTAGGCATCTCGATCCTGCTTTTGGTAATACGCCGGATCGGTCAAATCCGCATAGCTGGCTTTTAATTCCAGTAAGTCATGCTGCGGCTTCAACGGCACAAATTCCCGCTGCATCGTTTTGGTATCCACAATGTAGACACCCTTTTCCTGCTTCGCCTCGCCTACTGCATACTTCAGCAAAGCGCCGCTATATTGAATTTTCGGCTCGCCATGCAACGCATTGTGATTATGTAAATGGCCCAACGCAACATAATCAAATGCCGTCAAATCATCAATCGGCACCGCGTCCAAGCCGCCGACATTCACTTTTGTTTCCGAAGCACTATGGTCACTGCCAGCCGCAAAAAAATGACTCACTAAAATATGCCGCATCCCCGGTTTGAACAGCGTCTTCATCTTGGTAACGATCGGCCGAATCGCCTGTGCAACGTTTGTAATGGTCTGATCCTGAAAATAGTCGCGAACCGCGAACGGCTCAAAATACGGCAGCAGGAAAAATTGAACGCCATCAAGCTCAATCGGCGTAAATGCTTCGGCTAACTGCGTATTGACATACATTTGGGTGGCGGAAAACCAGGAACGACCGGTTCGCAAACGCACCGCCGAATCGTGGTTGCCCGAGATCACCAACAACGGGTAATGCAAGTCGCGATTCAACTTCACGAGCATCTGGTCCAGCACCGCCACCGCTGCTTCGCTCGGCAGTGCCCGATCATATAAATCGCCGGCAATCACGATGCCGTCTACCTGTTGCGCCTGCGCAACCGCCACTAGTCGATCAAAAACTGCCTGCTGGTCTGCTAATAAGTCAAAATCATTTAATTTTTTGCCAATATGCCAATCGGCTGTGTGTAAGAATCGCATTTGAACGCCTTTCTTTGTTACCGCTTACTTGCTACAATAATATTGGTTATTTAGGAGGAAAATTTATGAACACGTTTATCTTTGATATCGATGGAACCTTACTCGATAATGTCGAGGGTTATCTCTACGGTTTACAGAAAACGCTGCGGCGGCACGGTCGCAAGGTACCTATCCAGGATCTGACTTGGACCAATGGCCGTGCAGGCGTTGATAGCTTGAAAGAACTAGGCTTCAGCGATGAAGAAGTTCCCGTGGTTCACGAAGAGTGGCGGGAAGATTCAAAGGCTTTTTTGACTGACGTTAGCTGGTTTCCTAATATGCAAGCCGTTCTTAAACAGCTAGGTCGGCAATATAAACTCGGTCTTGTCACATCAAAAGATAAACCGCAGTTTCTTGAAGAGGACAAGAAATATCACTTCAGTCCTTATTTTCAGACGGTAGTTGTCGCTGGTGAAGCCAAACGCAACAAGCCATTTGGCGATCCGATTACATTGGCTCGCGAACGTCTAGGTGGCAACCCAGAAACAACGGTCTATATCGGCGATACCTCGACCGATGCCCAAGCAGCTGCCAACGCGAATGTCGCTTTTGCACTTGCTGGGTGGACAACGCCGCCTTCACCAGCTGTCGCCCCACGCATCGCCGTCTTGCAGCGAGCTGACGATTTGCTGAAGCTTCCGGACTTAGGATAAACGGTCGTTTCTATTATATACTACGCATTTAATCCGCCAACGCAATTTTCAGAAGGCCAAAAATGGACAAGAAATCGATCATTTTCATATAGAAGATTTAGAAAAGCCGACCCGCGACAAACTTTGCCTGCAGGAGCCGACTTTTCTTTGTCTTTATCAACTGATTGGTGCAGCAGGTGACACACGTTCTCCTTCATCAAAAAAGCTCGTCATTTAATGACTTCTATTCTGTTGCAATCACAAGCCCGTGAGATTTTCCACAACCGGTATATACCATATGTTAAGGCTTGTTATATTCTGTTCACTTTTTCGGGCACTTTGTGAGTTTATTCAGGCAATAATCGATGACTTAAGAAAGCGGACAAGGCGTTCAAAAATCGCAAACTTGGCGTTAAACATTGTCATTATGAGCTTGACGAATGGTGTCGCCGGTGGTAACTTAAAAATGTGATAAGGAACAAAAACAAACAACAACGAACAGATCATGTGAGGTGATTCAATGTTAAAAGACGAGCGCTTGCTGACAATTCGCAACTTAGTGGATCGCAAAGGGATTGTGACCGTAAACGAAATTGGTGATAGTTTAGGCGTTTCAACCATGACCGTGCGTCGGGATCTGGAAGAGCTCGCCGATCGAAATGAGTTAATCCGCATTCACGGCGGTGCCCAAAGCACGCATTTTAAGCCGCTAACCGAATTATCCCGAAACGAGAAGCGATCCATTCACGTCAACGAAAAACGCAAAATTGCTGCGACCATCGCAGACATCATTACGTCAGGCGATACGGTGTACATCGGTCCCGGCACAACCATGGAACTCATTTCCCAGTACCTCAAAAAACCGGAAGTGCGCATTATTACCAATAGCCTTCCTGTTTTTCAGAGTTTTCAGGATCGTGCAGATTATTTTTCACTGAAACTGATTGGTGGCCAGCTGCGAGAGCGCTCCGGTGCTTTCATTGGCAGCTTAGCTAATGAGATGTTAGCTCACCTCACGACCACCAAGGCCTTTATCAGTGTCAACGGGATTGCCGACAACCATATCAGCAATGCCAGTCCTGAAGAGGGGCAGACCCAGCGGATTGCCCTCAACAATGCCGGCATGAAGTTTGTTGCTGCGGATCATTTTAAACTGAATCGGCAAGATTTTTACAGCTTCTATGACCTCGATCAAACCGATGGCCTCATCACGGATGATGGTATCAGCGCTGACGATAAGCAGCATTTTAGCGAGTATACCTCTGTTATCGTAGGAAAATCATAATGCGTTCACCGGCGCGGTTAAGAGCCGGTGAACGCTCACAAACAAAGAAGGAGAATTGAATTATGGATGTCATTATTGGTGCAGACAAAGACGGATTTGCAATGAAGGAACAGGTTAAGAAGTATTTGGAGGATCATCAGTATCAAGTTGCTGATGTAACCCCTGAACCTGCTGAAGATTTTGTTGAATCTGCTTTGGCAGTTACAAAGAAGTTGCTGAACGGCGACGCTCACAAAGCGATTATGTTCGACCGCTATGGCGTTGGCTCAGCTATGGCTTCTAATAAGGTTAAGGGTATGGTCACTGCCGTTGTTCAAGAAGAAAACACGGCGCACATGACCGCTGAACACAATGGTGCCAAGGCTATTGCTATCGGCACCGGCATCACCGGTCCTGATCGCGCCATCGCTATCGTTCAACGTTACCTCGACACCGAATATGCTGGCGGCCGTCATCAGATTCGGTTAGACATGCTGGAAAAGATGATCTAAGTTACGTCTCCGTTTATTTTTAAGCCAAGAAAGGAAGTTTCATCCTAATGATTATTGCAATCGGAAATGACCACATTGTCACCAATGAAAAAATCCAAGTCTCCAATATGCTGAAAGACATGGGCTACAAGGTGATTGATGAAGGTACCTATGACACGCATCGTACTCACTACCCAATTTATGGCAAACGCGTTGCCGAAGACGTTGCTGATGGGCGCGCAGATTTAGGTATCGTAATGTGCGGAACCGGTATCGGTATCTCAACTGCTGCCGATAAAAACGAAGGCGTTCGTGCCGCGATGGCTAATGACGCAACTTCAGCAGTTTATGCGCGTGAACAATTGAATGCCAACGTCTTAGGCATTGGTGGCGCCGTTACCGGTATCCATTTGATTGAAGATACGGTTAAAGCTTTCCTTGACGCAACTTACAAGGAAACTCCGGAAAACAAGAAGATCATCGACAAGATTGACAAAATTGCTAAGCCTAACCCAGAACAAAAAGACAATCCGCACTTCTTCGATGCTGAACTCGAAAAGTGGGACGAAGGCGTTTATCACGACTAATTTGGCTTCATGAGCGTTAACGCGCTCACTAACCTTTACTGAATTGGAGGAATTTTCATATGACTGTTAACCTTACTGCGGGTCAATTTAAACATTTACAACAACTTTCTGATGACAACAACGTTATCTCAGCTTTGGCCATTGATCAACGTGGGTCCCTGAAGAAGATGCTGGCAGCTGCTGCCAACAAACCGGCTGACGAAACTACGATTGTTGATTTCAAAAAAGCTGTATCTGAAGAATTAACCAAGTACGCTAGCTCCATTTTGCTGGATCCGGAATATGGCTTGCCAGCTGCAAAGGTTCGGGCACCTCAGGCCGGCTTGCTGCTTTCTTACGAAAAGACTGGCTACGATGCGACCGAACCTGGCCGTTTCCCTGATTTGATCGACAATCAGAGTGCATTGCGCATCAAGAACGAAGGCGGCGACGCGGTTAAGTTCTTGCTGTACATTGATCCAGACGAACCAGACAGCATCAACGATCGCAAGTATGCTTTTGTTGAACGTGTCGGTGCTGAAGCTAAAGCCAACGACCTGCCGCTGTTCCTTGAATTGGTTTCTTACGATGGTAAGACCAACGAAACCGGCACCGCTGCATGGGCCAAGGCTAAGCCTGAAAAGGTTATCAAGATCACCAAGGAATTCAGCAAGCCACAGTACAACGTTTCTGTCCTCAAAGTTGAAGTTCCGGTTGACCAGAAGTTTGTTGAAGGCTTTACTGATGAAGGTGTCACACCGGTTTATACCAAGGAAGAAGCCGCTAAGTACTACAAGGCACAGTCAGATGCCACCGATTTGCCGTTTATTTTCCTTTCGGCAGGCGTTTCAAATGAATTATTCCTCGAAGAACTCAAATTTGCTAAGGAAGCAGGTTCAACCTTTAACGGTGTTCTCTGCGGTCGGGCAACCTGGAAGCCAGGCGTTAAGCCATTTGCTGCTGAAGGCGAAGCAGCCGGTAAGAAGTGGCTGGAAACCGAAGGCAAAGCTAACATCGATCGTTTGAACAAGGTTTTGGCTGAAACTGCCACCCCTTGGACGGACAAGGTTACTCACGATTAGTTCGTGTGCAGGCCATAAAAGCCGACTCCCCAGGGAATCGGCTTTTATTAAATGAACGACTGGCGGCAGTGCAGCGTTACGTTTGAATGAATGCACGCCAGCTCACGCTCATCATAACGCGTTCCCTGGCGCAGGAGCCTGCATGTAAGGACCTTGGTCGCAATGGCCAAAAACGAGCCATCACGCCCAAGGCCGCTTACACTCCGGCTCCTAACCGCGCCAGCTCACGCTCAGAAGGAGAAGAAATTCATGATTTTAACCGTCACTTTAAACCCCTCAATCGACGTTTCCTACCCACTCGAACATCTTAAAATCGACACGGTGAATCGCGTCAAAAATGTTCGCAAGACCGCTGGCGGTAAGGGGCTGAACGTTTCCCGGGTGATTCACATGCTGGATCACGATCTTACTGCGACCGGCTTTATTGGCGGCTATTTTGGCAAATGGTTGGAGAATCAATTGGATCGCGATGGCATCGCCCATGATTTTCTGCCGATCGATGCGGAAACCCGTAGTTCCATCGCAATGCTGCATGATGGCGGCAAGCAAACCGAAATTCTTGAATCCGGACCAACGATTACCCCTGAAGATGCGCAGAAGTTTCTCGATCACTTTGACAAGTTGCTGGATCAGGCAGACTTGCTGACGATTTCCGGCTCGATGCCACAAGGGCTTCCGGAAGACTATTACACGCAAATGATCGCCCATGCCGGTGCCAAAAACGTCAAGGTCTTGCTCGACACATCCGGTGCCACTTTGAAGTCCGCACTCGAAGCGCCAGTGAAGCCCCTTTTGATCAAACCAAACGATGAAGAACTTGCCGGCTTGCTTAACCGCGAAGTCGATAAAACCGATTATGCCGCGTTGAAACAAGACCTCCAGGATCCGATTTTTGACGGCGTTGATTGGATTGTCGTTTCCTTGGGATCAGCAGGTGCCTTTGTTAAGCATCAAGACAAGTTCTATCACGCCGCCATCCCTAAGATCCAGGTCGTCAATCCGGTTGGTTCCGGCGATTCAACCTTAGCCGGACTCGCCATGGGCATTCACGATGGCAAGTCTGACGAAGACATTATGAAGACGGCGATGACCACTGGGATGCTCAACACGATGGAAGCAGAAACCGGCTTCGTCAACCCGGCGAAGTTCGATACCTATTTTGCCAAAGTCACGATTGAAAATTACTAATTTTGGAAAGAAGCCATCAAATGTCAACTTTTGAAAAGATTCAGCAGTTGAATCCAGATAAGCAGATTCATCAGCTAACGGATCCGGCGTTTGCCGATTACGGCGTCACCTACCCGCAATACGACGTCAGTGAGCTCAAAACGTTCATGGACCAAAACGTCAAGATTCCTGCCCCAACCGCAGCCAACCTCTATGTTCCGTCAAACCCGGACATGGAAAAGATTCCGGTTGTTCAGCAAATCGGCCGCGATGTTTTCGCTGGCCTGCCAATCGAAGCAGGCGAATGTGCTGGCCACGCCGAAGCTTTAACCGCCGTGGAATTCCACCAAGGCAGTGAAGTGAACGTCTTTTTCACAGATGTCGTCATGGTCATCGGCAAGCGCGGCCAAATGCACGCTGGTAAATTCAACGCGGAAAAGAACGCTAAATTGTTCTTTGTTCCAGCTGGCACCGTGGTTGAATTCTTCAGCGACACGTTGCATTACAGCCCGTGTGAAGCCCATGCCAGTGGATTCAAGTTTATCGTGATGCTGATCCGTGGCAGTAATCAACCCTTACCAGCTGATTACCACACTGACAACAAACTGATCGTTAAACAAAATAAGTTCCAAGTCGTTCATGCCACCCGTACCGATAAAATCAAGCAAGGGATCCAAGTAGGCGTGACAGGCGAGCTCGTCAAGGTAGCACATTTAGATTAGTTAGTGATGGCCGATGACGCCAATGCCCCAACAAGCACAAGCTAAGACTCGACCGATCGTTCATTTTTGGAGGCGTTTATACATGGTAGAACAAGATCAGTTAAAGATGAATCACCATTAAGCCGTTCCTTACAAACCGAACACTATAACGGCGCAGTCGCAGTGGTGACTGCCGACAAAGAGTTAGCAGCAGATTCGCAAGGCTTTGCCCATATCGATATGAAGGTTCCGTTCGCATCGCATACGCTCAGCGGTGCCGGAACTGTCACGCAACAATTCTTCGGCGTTTTGCTCATGCAATTTGTCGAAAAAGGCGCGCTAAAACTGACCGACAAACTGTCACAATACGTGCCTGAATATAAGCAGGCTGACAAAATCACCATCGGTCAGCTTGCCACGATGCAAAGCGGGATTCCCGATTACTTAACGCTCATGGCTGAACCGTTCAAGGCGAACGCGCCGGCAACTTTGCCGGATGAGCGTCTGGCCTTACAAATCAACCAGCACAATGCCGCGGACATGGACCTGGCTAAAGTCTTGGATGTCGTTGATGATCAACCGTTAGCCTTCAAGCCAGGTAGCCAGACTGCTTACAGCGCCACCAACGCCATTTTGCTAGGCGAAGTGCTTGATCGGCTCACTGAGGAACGCCCGCTTGAAGCCATTTTGAAGGAAAACATTTACGATCCTTTGGCTTTGACACATACCAAAATCGGCACCTCACACGCTTTTGCCGAAAGCTATCATTGGATTGCCGGCAATCCGAACCTCGCTGGTAAAGGTGATGAAAATCAGGCAGATCGCGGCTTAGTCACAACAATTGACGATCTTGAAAAGTTTGCGCAAGCTGTGTTGAAAGGCAAGCTGCTCAAAGCAGGAAGCTGGGAAACCATCTTCAAGGCTGCTGAAGGCGGCTACGGATTCGGCTGGCACAAGCTTGCTGACGGCTGGCTAGGCAACAGCGGCAGTGTCCTCGGCTATACTGGCTTGCTCAGCATCAACCGCAAGCAGAAGAAGGCTGCGGTCGCGCTGACCAATGTCTTAAAGCCGCAAACTGATATGACGGAATTCGTTGATAAAATTCAGCAGGCTGCACAAGAACTTTAAACTTCATAGACAAGCAACCCCGGCTGAAGCCACCAACTTCAACCGGGGTTTTCTTGACATTCATAACATCTTAGCGAGACACTAACAGAGAAAATTTGAAAAACAGATGGGGCGCAACCATGACATTTTGGCTATTCATTTACTTTATCGGTGCCGGCATTCTCGGCGGCTTATTGGCTTCGATTGCTGGCTTAGCTTCGCTAGTTTCCTACCCAGCACTCCTCATAGCCGGCATCCCGCCAGTCATTGCCAACGTAACCAATACAGCCGGACTCGTGCTTTCCGGTATTGGCGCAACCGCATCATCATCCCGCGAACTTCGCGGCGAAGGCAAACTGGTGACCGGCTTAACCGCCCTCACGCTAGCAGGCGGCATCCTCGGATCTGCACTCCTACTTATTGAACCGGCATCCACATTCGAACACGTCGTCCCCTTCTTCATTCTGTCAGCCGGTGTTCTCCTCTTAGTCAGCGGACACCAAGCGGACCGGAAGAATGTCCCTGCCTTACGCGATCAGAACAAGTTTGGCCTGGTTTTAAAAGCTATCGGTCTCTTCTTGATCGGTGCCTACACTGGCTACTTCGGTGCAGCCGGTGGTGTCATTATCCTCGCAATTTTGACACTGAGCCTACCCCAAAGATTTGCAGTTCTCAACGCCTTCAAGAACGTCATGGCTTTCATGGCTAACGCAGTGGCGACAGTTATTTACGCGTGGACTGGCAAAATTGATTGGGTCGTCGTCCTGCCGCTTGGCATCGGCTTTCTGATCGGCGGCTACTGTGGTCCGATCGTTGTGCGGCATGTGCCAGTCAGACTGTTACGGATTTTAATTGCGTTTGCTGCGTTTGGGCTGGCGGCTGATTTGTTTGTGCAGGCCTATTTTTAGTTAACCCATTGAGCCAGCAATTAATTAAAAAACCCTATTAGACTCAAGCCAAACGGAGACGTTACAGATAATCAGCACCAGATTCACAAAAAGGTAAGTTTTCTCACTCCTACAAGTGATCTTTTCAGCCCCAAAAGCCGCCACAAAGGAAACCATACGAAAACAACTAATCCGCATAGACAGATTAGCTGTTTTTGGTTCCATCTTACTGACAAACGCAGACCCCAAAGCATTGACTCAACCAGTCACACTTTAGCAGACTTTGGCTTCTTCTTATTCTGCATAAATTGCTTAACTGTCACGACTTTTCCCTGATTAAGTGGTTGAAGTTCTTCTCCAGAGAGCATCAGAGCATGGTTTTGCAATGATATCTGGTGACTTTCTGATTCCGACTCCTCATGTCCACCCCAATCATTTGTCATTAAAGCCTGCGAGTTTGGATAGGTAAAAGTTGATAATTTTTCCGGCTTCAAGTCAATGACTGTTCCATCTTTGCGGAACGATCCTTCTTCTATTTTAAAGCTAGCAGGCGCTTGGGGATTTTCACTAACATTAGTGATATTGATGACGTAATGCCCGCTGTTTTTTAAATTGATGACAGTGCTTGTCATACCGTGTCCTATGAAGAATGTCCCCAAATAGAAGTACTTACGCCGTTGGTAGAGCATGATGCCCATACCGGCCACAATCATTGCCAAAACAAGAATCGAAATGTTAGTCGCCATATCATTCACCTCATGTAACTGATTCTACCATGCAAATTTGTCAGAAAAGGGGTGTGACTAGAAAGCCACGCCCCTTCCTCAATAACTGTATCTCCTAGATAAGTCAGCGACAACTAGATACCGTCATCAGAGCCAGTAGCCATATTGTCTGGCATATCCAGCGTAAACTTTTGCGTGCCTTGTTTTGATGCAGCAATAATCGCATCAGCATAGGCATCGGCATTGTCATAGTCACTGAATACAGATTCAAGTAACGACCCTAGGTTACAGCCAGAGACAACCGCCAATTGCGGATTTTTGCTTGCTAGAGTTGCCGCCACTTTATACGGGGTTCCGCCAGCTAAATCTGTAAAAAACAATGTCGGCTTGGGATCAGATCCAAGAATCGTTTCAAACTTAGCCTGAAGTTGTTTGTCACTCATACCTTCTGAAAAGTTTACGAACGACCAGTTATCAGGTACGCTCGCCAGCAAATGCAACGCACCCTTGAACCCATCGGCAAAAGTACCATGCCCAGTGACGATCACTTGAACTTTACTCAATGTCTAATTCCTCCTCAAATCATTTACTAACAGCTACATCCAACCGATGGCCGCCATAACGATGGCAAGCGCAAAGGTCACGACGATTAACCAAATTGGGTTAACATTCTTCTTCAACAGCCAATACAGCAGAAAGACAAAGGCAAATGGCAGAATATTCGGGAAGATTTTATCCAGCAACTGCTTTTGCAAGTTGATGACTGTGTTCCCAGCGCCAACCTTAATGGTCAGAGACATCTTGACGTAACTGGCAATCAAACCACCGATAACGGTTAAGCCCAGGATAGAAGCAACGTGTGAAATGATCCGAGAGTTTTCCTGAATGACATCAATCGCTCGCGTACCAAGGTTATAACCCAAGTGTGCCAACGGAATACGAGACCAGAATAGGAACAGGTAAACCAGGAAGAACAGAATCGGTCCAAAAACGTTCCCGTTCTTCGCGATTGATGCAGAAATCCCACCGACAATCGGCATAATGGTGAACCAGAAAATCGCATCGCCAATGCCGGCCATAGGACCGAACAATGCGTTCTTCAAACCTTTAATGGTCGTCCGATCAACGTGGCCTTCTTCCATCGTCAGCAGCAAACCCATCAGGATAGGATACAGTGGCGGTGAACTATTGATGAATTCCATGTTATCGGTCATAACCGCTTTAAGGCCTTTAGGATCATCTTTATAGATCTTTTGCCAGTATGGCAGCTGTGCCCATGTCCAACCTGGTGAATGCATTCGTTCATATGAGAACGATGCCTGAACTAAGTTAGACCGAATCCCAAGCATGGAGATTTCATGATTGGTAAACAAGCTTTTCTTTTGTTTCTTGTCATCAGATGCCATCATTCATGCCTCCTCCTTGAGATTGATTTTCAACTTCCTTAACTTGCTTCTCTAACTTGATCTGATCACGGCTGCGATAGAATTCGATCATTGCAAATACCGCGCCAACCAAGGCAACTGGCAGAACATTTGAGAATGGGATCATTGAAGCCATAACGAATCCCAAAAGCAGATATGCAAAGTATTGACCTTTTAACATAACCTTCAACAACATTGCGAACCCAACAGCCGGCAAGATACCACCAGCTAATTCAAATCCGTGTGTCAACCAGTGAGGCATTGAAGTAACAAGTGCCTTCATTGGGCCCTGTGCCGCATATGCACTCAGGAAAGCCATGATCCCGAAGGACAAAGTAACGATCGTGAGCGGAATGAAATTCAGACGTTTAAACGCACCTGTATTCCCTTCTGCAGCATATTGATCGAACTTCGGCAAAAACAGTGAAAAGCTGGAGTAGAAGAACAGCAGAATATATTGCATTAACATCGCGAACGGTAATGAAAGACCGATCGCCGTTGCTGGAGCAGTTTTGTTAGTTGCCGCAATAACAACCGTCATAATCCCGCAAAGAACCGTGTTCGGCGGTTGTGTCCCGCCGGCAGGAGTCAATCCGGCAAAAGCTAGTTCAGTTAACCCGCCAGCAATGACACCGAGCTGTAAGTCGCCCAGGATAAGGCCAGTGATTGTGCAGACAATAATCGGACGGAAAATGAAGAACGCCTGTAGCCAGCAATCAAGACCTGATATCATTGCCCAAAGCGCGATTAACACCCCTTGAGTTAAGGTAACATCCATGAACCTGACACCTCCAATTTAATCTATTGACTATTTGACATTCTTTAACAAGTCAGCAGTAATTGGTGTCTTCTTATCACCCGGATAGTCCTGAATGAAAATATTGACGCCAGCGTTCACAATTGCTAACAGATCCTCTTTGTCTTGTTCATCGACATAGACCTTCTTAGTAATTTCTGTCTTGCCTTGAGCAAAGTGCATGTTGCCAACATTGACTTCCTTGATTGGCACACCATTCTCAACTAACTTGCGAGCATCAGCCGGTGTCTTAATGACGATAAAGATGTGCTGACGATCAGCAGCCTTACCAATAATGTCAATGGTATGTTGAACCGTAAAGAAACGAATTCCTGCACCTGACGAATCAGCTGTCGTTGCCATTAATTTCTGCTGAAGCGGATCATTAGCAGCCTGATCGTTAGCAACCAGAATCAAGTTTGCATTAACGGCGCGTGTCCATGTAACCCCAACCTGGCCGTGAACCAAACGGTTGTCAATTCGTGTAAAAACAATATTTGCAGCCATCACTTTTCACCTCCTTATAAAAATATTATTCGCAGCGTGAACAGAAACTGACGGTGTGTTTTTGCTCTGCGTCATGCTATTTGCAAACCTGATCATCCTCACAAAATAAACCAGGATAGGTCTTTTATAGCGCTTTCAAAAACTAGATCAAAAACCAGTCTGACTGAGCGGCGTTACAAAATCGATCGGATGTTTTTTAAATGAACAACATCTGGGGAAATGCCAATTTTGAATCAAAAAGTTCCGTCGGCCACCGCTTAATCATCTGTCAGTAATTTGTTAACTATTGTTTGTTCCTGTTCACTTTTAATTATAAACAAGCGTTTTCAGTAGTCAAGAAAATCTTCAAAAAGGTTGGCAAAATATTGAATAAATTTTATAGAGAGTTTAACCCCTTGTTGTGTAAGTACTTAGACAATCTATGAAACTTTGCAAATTAATCATGTAGATTATTTACGACATAATTTTTCCTAACAAAAAAGAACAGGTTTAAACAAATGGACCTCAATTTAATTGACTACCATTGATTTCGCTTTTTGCCATCTATGACGCATAACCTGATGCCATTAACATCCAAGCACAAGAAAAAAGCCTTCCCCATCAAGGAAAGCTTCTTTCTGTGCAAATAACCCACTAATTAAAAACCACTATGCCTTATTCAAACGTCCAAGTATTCGCCAACGTAAACGGCTCCCCTGGCAACAGCGTAATCGCCGAGAGGTCATCCCCGCTAACCGGCGCAAACTGGCATTCAAGGGCCACACCGTCGAATTGTTTGATGTTGTGAGGAATACCCGTGCCATCGAAGTGATTGGCGGTGTAGACAACCACACTTGGTGCCGTGGTGACTAGGGTCATAGTGTGCTTGGCTGTTTGAAGCTTGGCCGCCAGTGTTTTGCCGTTTTTCAAAAGAAATGGATGGTTGATGCCGCGTTCGGACGTGATTTGATCGGCGCGGGTGTGGATGACATCGCCGAGTTTTTGGCCGTGGCGAAAATCGAACACAGTGCCGGATACCGGCTGCCAGCCTTGATTTGGCAGGTGTTCGGCGTCTAATGGCTTGTAGTCATCAGCTGGAATCGTCAACGTCGTGTCATCAATCGATGCTGGTTGATCCAACGCGAAGTAAGTATGGTTAGTCGGATTGAAGAGCGTTTCCGCGTCACTTAGCGCATCAACGCGATACTGTAAGGCGTTCGTGTTGGTTAGCGTATAGGTGACTTGCAGTTTGAGATTGCCGGGATAGCCGTTGTGGCCGTCCGGATCGACAAACGTGAAGCTGGCGCTGGCGGTCGTTGCCGTTTTCTCGATGCGGAAGTTGTAAACTTGCCGATCGAGACCATCATCCCCGCCATGAATGTGATTGTTGCCTTCATTCATGGGCAAGTCGACTTTGACATCGCCGTGTTGCCAAACGTGACCGCGGATCCGGCCGACAATGCGGCCAACCGTCCCGCCTAGAAAATTACGCTCTTTTGAGTAATCCTCACGACTTGGCAGCGAAAGAATCATATTGTGCAACCCGTCAGCTTCCGGCAGCAGCACTTTTTCCAAAGTGGCGCCGTAGTTTAACAGTTTGACTACCATTCCCTGATCATTGGTCAATGTTAGTTCATACAAGTCGTGTCCTTGGTACTGACCGTATTGTTCAACTGAAACGTCCATCATACCCTCCTTAATCAGTGATGCATACGCTACAAACTGCTAGCCCGCATCACAAGCTCACTCTTAAAATTGACTTGGCGTGGCACCCGCTTGGCGTCACCCAGCCTTGCCTGCAGTAACTCAACGGCAGTCTGCCCCATTTGATCCGTGGCAGCATGAACCGTGGACAGTGGCGGGGTCGTGAACTTGGCGACCGCCACATCGTTAAAGCTGATGACAGACACCCGTTGCGGCACTGCTAAGCCAGCCTCGTTCAACGCCCGCAACGCGCCGACCGCCATGGTGTCATTGGCGATAATGAAGCCGTGCGGCAATTGATCGCCTAACGTTTCGATCGCCTTTTTCATCAAGCGGTAACCTGAATCCGGCGTAAATTCGCCGATCAGCCGAAACTCAGGGCGTGCGAATCCGGCGTCTTTCGCCACACGATCAAACGTTACCGTGCGCACATCCTGAAACTGCTCGCGGCCGCTGCGACTGGTCTCAAGTCCGCCGAGAAAGCCAATATCGTCAATGCCGACTTTGCGAAAATGCGCAATGATCTCTTTAATTGGCCCGGCATAATCGGCGGTAACCGAATCGCAGTCGAACGCCAGCATGTTCTGATCAACAAAGACCACCGGCAGTCCCAGTGCTTTCATTTTAGCCACTTCGCCGGCGTCATATTTGCCTAACGCAATGATGCCTTGGATGTTGGTAACACTGTCGCTATCCAGCTGTTCAAGGTGAAAATTCTGCAAATGGTAGCCGACGCCAGCCGCCTTGGCTTCAATCGCATATTGAATTTGCAGGTAATAAAGATCATTCAGTTCTTCCTGTTCACTGCGCCACTGGACAAGGGCTACCGTTGTCTGAGTGGGCACCCGTTTGCGTCGTCGCGGTTTATACGCTAGTTTCTCAGCGGTTTTCAAAACGCGCTGCCGCGTTTCTGGCGTCACAGCCAGCGTCGCGTCATAATTCAAAATTCGCGAAACCGTAGCGATCGACACCCCCGCCGCCTTCGCAATATCTGTAATCGTGGTCATCGATTCCCTCCGTTTCCCTGACTGTGCTGCCAAAAGGTGCGCTTAAAGTGTGCGGCAGAAGCGGCCAAACGCTTCCTGGCCGATTTCATCGCGTTTGAACACGCCGGCATCTTCCAGCACGCGGGCAAAGACGCGGCCCACGGCTTCTTGCAGCTGAGCCTCTGCATTCTCCGGCGTCCACTGGTATTTGGCCTTAAGCTGGTCTGCCCATGCTTTGTGCATCGGCTTCATGTCATTGGCTTCACCTAATAAATATTTTTGCACTTCAGCCAATTCCGTCTTGAGCCGTGCTGGTAAAATGGCGCGTCCCATCACTTCAATCAGTCCGATGTTTTCCTTTTTAATATGTTGGACATCCTGATGCGGGTGGAAAATACCGTCAGGATACTGCTTGCTGGTCTGATTGTCACGCAAAACCAGATCAAGCTGGTATTCGGAGCCGACACGACGGGCAATCGGCGTTACGGTGTGGTGCGGCTTACCGTCCACAAATGCCCGCACGTCAACGGATTCATCCGTATACTGATCCCATACCTGCCGAACATGCTCAGCGGCATTCACCAACTCTTCGCGATCAGCGCTGACCAAGCGAATGACACTCATCGGCCACTTCACGATACCGGCGAAAACATGCGGATGGCCACTAATCTCGACTTGGGTCTCAATCGGTGCCTTAGCCATCGGGAACGTATGCCGCCCACCTTGATAATGCTCGTGAGCCAGCATCGAACCGCCAACAATTGGCAAGTCAGCGTTGGAGCCGACAAAATACGTCGGGAACATGGCCACAATCGCCAGCAGATTTTCAAACGTGCTTTGATCAATCACCATGGGCTCATGGATGGCATCCAAAAAGATCGCATGCTCATTGAAATACGCATAAGGCGAGTACTGGAAGCCCCAGGTTTTCCCACCTAACAGGAAGCGGATAATCCGGTGGTTGGTGCGTGCGGCAAAATTACTGCGACCCGCATAGCCTTCCGTTTGCAGGCACAATGCACAGGCCGGGTAGCCGGATTGAGCGTGCGCCGCTGCAGCAATGTCTTTCGGATCCTTTTCCGGCTTGGAGAGGTTGACCGTAATTTCCAGATCGCCATACTCGGTTTTGGCCGGAAAGACCAGGTTCTTGGCAATCGCCCGGGTTTGAATGTAATTATTCGCCCGACTTAAAGCAAAGAACCAGTCAGTTGCGACCCGCGGGCCGGCTTGATACTTATCCCAGAACATCTGGTTAACACGACTCGGAGTTGGCGTGGCAAAATCCATCAGCTGCGCTTCAAGAATCTGGCGGGCTGACAGTGAATCCGGAATTTTACCGTTATCCTGGGCGGCTTGAACCATCAAATCCAGATTTTCCAACGGATCCTCGTCACCTGGCAGGTCCAGTGCTGCATCCCCGATTAGGTTCAGCAACTTGTTGGTCAGGTACACGGCGTCCATGTGGGTATAATCAGGATTCAGCTTAATAATGGTCTCAATATGATTGGTAATTGCGGTCAATTACGGTCACCAAAGCCTTCCGGATGATTCTCGTGCCAGTTCCAGGCAGTCTCGATAATTTTGTCGATGTCGTCATAGTTCGGTTTCCAGCCTAAGATGTCGCGGGCCTTGTCCGAGCTGGCGATTAAGGTACTTGGGTCGCCTGCACGCCGCGGTGCCATGGTTGCCGGGATCTTCTGTCCGGTTACTTTACGGGCAGCATTCAAAATCTCCAAGTTCGAGAAGCCATGAGCGGAGCCGATATTGAAGGCCGATGACTGGTTGCCTGCGTTCAGATAGTTCAATGCCAACACGTGGGCATCAGCTAAATCAACCACATGTACATAATCACGAACATTGGTGCCGTCCTTGGTTGGGTAATCATCGCCATAGATTTGCAGACCGGTACGGGTGCCTGCCGCAACCTGCAAGATGATTGGAATCAAGTGGGTTTCCGGATGGTGATCTTCACCAATCGAACCATCCGGCATTGCCCCAGCCACGTTGAAATACCGCAGTGCGACAAACTTCAGACCATAAGCAATGTCGGCCCAGTGCATGATCTTTTCCATGGCCAGTTTACTTTCGCCGTACGGGTTGGTTGGCACTTGCGGATCGGTTTCCTTAATTGGCACCTGCTTCGGTTCGCCATAAGTTGCAGCAGTCGATGAGAAGACAATCTTTTTAATGCCAAACTGGTTCATCGCTTCAAGCAGGGTGATCATACCACCGGTGTTGTTATCAAAATACTTCAGCGGATCTTTCATGGATTCTGGCACAATTGAAAAGGCCGCAAAGTGCACGATGCCGTCGATCTTTTCCTTGCTGAAAACCTGGCTCAGGAAGTGGTAATCGCGAATGTCGCCTTGGTAGAACCGGGCGCGCGGATCAACCGCCTTGCGATGACCGGTAATCAAGTTGTCTAAAACAATGACATCTTCCCCGTCAGCCAATAGTTGCTTAACCGTATGTGAACCGATGTAGCCTGCGCCACCTAAAACTGCAATTGTCATGTTAATATTTTCTCCTTTACTTTTTGCTTCCGCATCCGTCTGCACTAACTGATATATTTCGTCAGCGCTAGTTTAACTGCTTAGCTCCGTCGGCAATGTCTGCCACATAGAAGTGCGCATCATAGCCGATCTTCTCAGTATAAGCTTTGCCAACGTTACTAATAAAGTCCTCGACGTCAGCGCTGTTAACAATCGCGATCGCGCAGCCGCCAAAACCGGCACCAGTCATCCGTGCCCCTAAGACGCCGCGTTGTTTCAAGGCGTTGGTCACCAAAGTATCGAGTTCAACGCCGGTAACTTCATAATCAAATGCCAGGGAAACCCCAGATGCGGAAACCAGCTTGCCGAAGGTCGTCAGGTCGCCTTTTTGCAGTGCTTGTGCCGCCGTCAGTGTCCGTTGGTTTTCAAAAACCGCATGGCGGGCACGTTTGATCAGAATCGGGTCATAAATGAGATACGTGTTTTCGTCAAATTCGTCTTCAGTCAGTTGGCCAAGGCTCTTCACGTCAATGCCTTTTTGCAGCATTGCCAAAGCCTTTTCGCATTCGCTGCGGCGCTCGTTGTACTTGGAATCAGCCAATTCGCGACGCTTATTGGTGTTCATGATAACGATCACGTTGTCGCCCATTTCAACTGGCAGATATTCGTATTTCATCGTGTTCGTATCCAGCAGTGTTGCTTGGTTGGCGCGGCCCATTTCGATGGCAAACTGATCCATGATCCCGGAGTTAACGCCGATATAATCGTTTTCGACTTTCACGCCGAACTTAACCAAATCCAACGGGGCAAATCCACCGTCAAAAAGATTGTTCAGAATCGTGCCGACCAGCATTTCCAATGAAGCTGAGCTCGACAAGCCCGCGCCATCCGGCAAATTACCATTAATATAAACATTCAAGCCGTGGGTATAATTAATCCCCGCCGTCTTCATCACTCGCGCCATGCCTTGGAAATAATCCGTCCACAAGCCGCGCTTTTCCTGAAAAAGATCCGGGAACGGAATGTCAATAATCCCTACCTTAGGAAAGTTGGCTGAATACAAACGGAACGCATTGTCTTCATTCGCACCAACTGCGGCATAAGTACCAAGCGAAATCGCGCAAGGGAAAACGTGCCCGCCATTGTAATCGGTATGTTCGCCGATCAGGTTAATTCGCCCAGGCGCGAAGAACGTATGCTCCGCCTGCTTACCAAATTGCTCCGTAAAGCCTTTCGTGACATCTGTACTGTTCACTCTAAATTCCTCCTATATTTAAAACAGATAAGTCAATTTGTTCACGATTTTTGTAACCGTTTTTATTTTACTAAAAAAGTCACGCAAATGGAAGCGCTATTGTCAAAATATTTTATTTGGATTGAGACATATGTCCGTCCCTTGCTGTGTTATCTAGTTGTGTTTTACTAAAATTTTAATATCCCACTGCTGCTTATGCCAAGTTGATCAGCGTGCTTGCGGGCAACCAAGTCGTTTTAATTGACGCCTACCAAAATCTGACGATAATGATCAAAGCAAAGATTCGATATTGCAATGATTTAACCGCTTAGGCGCCGTGCATAATTGAGGTGCCGCCAAGGAGGTTTAGGTTTTTATGACAAATTTAGACATATCCATTATTGTGCCAACGTATAATCTTGGCCGGTATCTGCCGGCTACCCTTAAAACCATTCAGGAACAGACAATTGATGTGGAACTGTGGCTCATCGATGATGCTTCATCGGACCGAACGGCACAAACAGCGGCCGATTTTGTGCGCGGCGTGCCAACTTACCACGCTACGGCTTTTGATCGTCACCGTGGGATCGGCGCCGCCCGCAACTTCGGGATTGATCACGCCAATGGCCGGTTTATTGCCTTTGTTGACGGTGACGATTTAATCGCGCCGACTTTTGCCGAGACGCTTGTCCGCGGTTTCACCCCAGGCGTCGTTGCGACCGCGGTTGGTTACGATTGGTGGCATCGCAGTCGCGGCGGTCCGGATCGGTTCCGCTTGTTGTCCCAGGCCGAAATGTTTGAACAGGTTTCCCATCACGGAACGGAAATCGGCGGGTATATCTGGAACAAAGCCTTTTCCCACGCCGCTTTGGATGCCGGCAACATTCGCTACAAAGAGCAGTTGCGGATTGCTGAAGACTATGACTTCACTGCCGAATATGTTGCCCATACCCGCGGCAAGTATGCTTACAATCCAACGGTTCTGTATAAAAAAATCAACCGGCCGAACAGCACCATGCACAATTTTTCTTGGGACGATCGGCGACAGGAAGACAAAATTTTTGACCACATTTATCAGCTCAAGCAACTCATCTAATCAGCCCTACCTAACCCGGCCGCCATGCCGGGTTTTCTGTTTAGTCGGGGCGCAGTTTCACCGAAAAACAAGCAATCTATATTCTCAATTGCGAATATAGGTCTTATGGTTAAAATAACTTATGATTTATATAAGCATAATGCTTGCATTCGTCCCGGCGATCAGGTATAACTATTATCGGAAACGTTTTCATTGTGTGCAATTATATTTCACTGGAGGTAGCTAATCGTGACAAACGAACAACAATATATTTTAGCGATTGATGAAGGAACCACCAGCACGCGGACCATCATCATCGACCATAATGGGCAAAAAGTGGCGGATGCACAACGCGAGTTTCCGCAGTATTTTCCCCATCCTGGCTGGGTAGAGCATAACGCTAACGAAATTTGGAACGCTGCCCTGTCAACGATTGCCACGGCTTTCATTGAATCACATATTCAACCGCGGCAAATCGTCGGAATCGGCATCACGAATCAGCGGGAAACCACGGTTGTCTGGGATAAGCAAACGGGCTTACCGATTTATAACGCCATTGTCTGGCAATCACGGCAAACCAGCGAGATTGCTGATCAGCTCAAAGCCGATGGATACGACGATCTTATTCACGATGCTACAGGCCTGCTGATTGATTCTTACTTCTCAGCAACCAAAATTCGCTGGATTCTGGATCACGTTCCGGGTGCCCAGGAACGTGCGGAAAAAGGTGAACTGCTTTTTGGAACGATCGACACCTGGCTTTCCTGGAAGCTGTCCGGCGGCGCGATTCACGTCACGGATTACACCAATGCCTCGCGTACCATGCTGTTTAACATTCATAAGTTGGATTGGGACGATGAGATTCTGCGCATTTTGAACATTCCTAAGCAAATGTTGCCGGAAGTCCGCAGTAACTCGGAAATCTATGGTGATGCCGCTGCTTATCACTTCTTTGGCAGCACTGTTCCGATCGCCGGCATGGTCGGGGATCAGCAAGCCGCTTTGTTCGGTCAGCTGGCCATTCAACCGGGTATGGTCAAGAACACTTACGGAACCGGTGCCTTCATCGTCATGAATACCGGCGACAAGCCAACCCTTTCCAATCACAATCTGCTGACCACCATCGGCTATGGTCTTGATGGCAAAGTCACCTACGCACTTGAAGGCTCGGTCTTCGTTGCCGGCAGTGCCATTCAATGGCTGCGCGATGCAATGAAAATGATCGAACGCTCAAGTGATTCAGAAGCCGCCGCTTTGGCATCAAAAAGTCAAAATGAAGTCTATGTCGTTCCTGCCTTTACCGGCTTAGGGGCTCCTTACTGGGATTCCGATGCCCGCGGTGCCATTTTTGGTATTACCCGCGGCACGACCCGCGAAGATTTTATTAAGGCAACTTTGCAATCGCTTGCATATCAATCCCGCGATGTTGTCGACACAATGAACGCCGATACCGGTATGCCGATTCCGGCACTGCGCGTTGATGGCGGGGCCGCCAACAATGATTACCTGATGCAATTCCAGGCGGATATTCTGGGGATTCCGATCGAGCGGGCCGCTAACCTTGAAACTACTGCGATGGGCGCCGCTTTCTTTGCCGGCTTGGCCACCGGTTTCTGGAACAACACCGATGAACTGCAAAGCATTGTTAAGGTCGGCAAGCGGTTCGAACCGCAAATGGATGCTGTCGATCGTGACTATCTGTACGAAGGCTGGAAGCAAGCGGTTGCCGCCACTCAGATGTACAAGCATACGAAAAATCACAACTAATTCTTTTTAAAAATATCATTCAATCATTATTCAAAAGGAGCTTATCAAAATGGCATTTTCAAAGGAAACCCGCAAGCAAACGATTGAACAATTAAAGCAAACCGAACTGGATCTTCTGGTTGTCGGTGGCGGCATTACCGGTGCCGGGGTGGCGATTCAGGCGGCCGCAAGTGGCATCAAGACTGGCTTGATCGAAATGCAGGACTTTGCTGAAGGAACCAGCTCACGTTCGACCAAACTGGTCCACGGCGGCATTCGTTACCTCAAGACGTTTGATGTTGGCGTCGTCGCCGATACCGTCAAGGAACGAGCCGTTGTTCAAGGCATCGCCCCGCACATTCCGCGGCCATTCCCGATGTTACTGCCGATTTTCCAGGAACCTGGCAGTACTTTCGACATGTTCAGCATCAAAATCGCGATGGATCTTTATGATCGACTGGCAAACGTTGAAGGCTCGCAATACGCCAACTACACCGTTACGAAAGATGAAATTCTACAACGTGAACCACAGCTGGAAAAAGACGGGCTGCAAGGCGGTGGCGTTTACCTCGACTTCGTGAACAATGATGCGCGCCTGGTTATCGAAAACATCAAAGAAGCGGCTGAACTCGGTGGACTCATGGCCAGCCGCGTGAAGGCGATCGGTGTCTTGCACAATGACGCTGGCCAAGTCATCGGTTTGCGCGTCAAGGATCTTTTGGATGACAGCGAATTCGACATTCATGCCAAACTCGTGATCAACACCACCGGGCCATGGTCCGACAAGTTTAAAGCGCTCGACAAGAACGAAAATCAGGCTCCGACGCTGCGCCCAACCAAGGGGGTTCATTTGGTTGTCGATGGTTCACGTCTGCCGGTACCGCAACCGACCTATATGGATACCGGTTTGAATGACGGCCGGATGTTCTTCGTGGTGCCGCGTGAAGGCAAGACTTATTTTGGCACGACCGATACCGATTATACCGGCGACTTCAAGCATCCGCGTGTCGAACAAGCCGATGTGGATTACCTGCTAAAAGTGATCAACAAGCGCTTCCCGGAAAGCCACATCACGATCGACGACATCGAGGCCAGCTGGGCCGGTCTGCGGTCACTGATTGCCAACAACGGCAGCTCCGATTATAACGGCGGTGGCGCTAACACTGGTAAGGTTTCGGATGATTCGTTTGAGGCCTTGGTCAAAGTCGTTAACGATTACGAAGACAACCAAGCGACCCGATCCGATGTTGAGCACGCCATTTCCAAGCTGGAAACCGCCCATGCCGAAGCATCCTTAAGCCCATCCCAGATTTCTCGCGGTAGTTCGCTGCGCCAAGCCGATGATGGCATGATCACGCTGTCCGGTGGGAAGATCACTGACTACCGGAAAATGGCGGCTGGCGCCCTCGCCTTGATTCGTCGTGTCTTGGCTGAAAAATTTGCGACCGAAACCCGCACCGTTGACTCCAAAAAGCTTCAAGTCTCCGGCGGTCATTTTGATCCGACCAACGTTGACGATACGATTGCGTTCTACACCCGGATCGGGATTGACGCTGGCATGCCTGAAAAGGATGCGGCCGACCTTGCCAATCGCTACGGCTCCAACATCAGTCGCGTGGTCACGTATGCTGACGGCCAGCCGGCACCGGGTCTGAGTCTCAAGGAAACCATGAGTCTGCGCTATTCAATCAATGAAGAAATGACGCTGACGCCGGTTGATTACCTGTTGCGCCGGACCAATGCCATTCTTTTCCATGCCGAAACGCTGGCTGACTTGAAACAGCCGGTGGTAGACGAAATGGCCCGCATCTTGGGTTGGGACGAAGCCACAAAGGCACAACAATTGGCTGATTTGGAACAAGCGATCAGTGAGAGTCGGTTGGATGACTTGAAGAAGGCGCCGGCTTCGGCTCCTCAAGCCTAGAAAGGGGCACCCATATGTGGACACAAGCATTAGGTGAATTCATTGGTACCTTCGTTTTGATCCTCCTTGGCGATGGTGTGGTCGCAGGCGTGTCGCTGAACAAGTCCAAAGCCAATGGGGCCGGTTGGGTTGCCATTACCCTAGGATGGGGATTGGCCGTAACCATGGGCGTTTATACCGCCGCCTTCTTAGGACCGGCACACCTTAATCCGGCAGTCACCGTAGCGTTTGCGGCGATTGGCCGCTTCCCTTGGGCGTGGGTACTGCCCTTCATTATCGCCCAGTTACTGGGTGCGTTGCTCGGAGCAGCTGCTGTCTGGCTGCATTACTACCCGCACTGGGCAGCTACCAAAGATCCTGCAGCAACCTTAGGCGTCTTTGCTACTGGCCCAGCCATTCGCAGTTACGCGGCCAACTTCATTTCCGAATTCATCGGCACTGCTGTCTTGATTTTCGGACTGTTGGCCTTCACTAAAGGCAAATGGACAGACGGCCTGAATCCAATCGGCGTCGGCATCCTGATCACCGCGATTGGCTTATCACTTGGCGGCACCACCGGTTATGCCATTAACCCGGCCCGAGATCTTGGCCCGCGGCTGGCGCATGCCATTTTGCCAATTGCCAACAAAGGCGACTCCGACTGGCCCTATGCCTGGGTACCGGTTTTAGGCCCACTGGCAGGCGGTGTGGCTGGCGCGCTGATCTTTGCAGCTTTGCCATAATCTATCACTTGATTTGAACCACAAAAACCGACATCGCGATTGATGTCGGTTTTTTGTATACCTTTGAATCATCTAAAAAGCAAGCTCCTAATAAGCTGAAACTGTTCCAGCATCTTGCGAACAGCTTCCTTTTGGCTATACAACGATAGTCATGCGATTGAGAGTGCTATGCTTCAGCCTCTTTTCCAGCAGCAACCTGCTTTTCGTCATTGACCAATTTAGCATCGTACAGTTTAATAAACGGAAACCAAATGAGAAATGCCACGATGCCGCACAAGATGGCTACAATCACCGCTCGTATATCAACGGTACTGATCAATGCGCCGAAGCCAATTGGTGATGGCCATGGTGCCTGTGTGATGATCGGATTGATTAATCGGAAATAAAAGGCGGCGTAGGCCAATGAAGCACTTGCCATCGGTGCCAAGAAAAATGGAATCGCCAGGTATGGATTATAAACAATTGGCAAGCCGAAAATCAGCGGTTCGTTGATGTTGAAAAATGCTGGTGCCAAAGACGCTCTCCCCAAAACCTTCAGCTGTTCCGAGCGTGCAGCAAAGGCAATGAAAAGGCAAAGGCCGAGTGTGGCACCGGAGCCACCCATAATGGCAAATGAGTTGTTGAATTCCCCGGCAAACGGAATATGTGCACCTTTTGCATTAGCGGCCATATTCGTCAATAAAATTGGAGTGATAAAGGCACTGATAATGTTTGCACCATGAATACCGACAATCCACAGGGCATGGATCAAGAATTCGATGATGATGACGCCGATCCATGTACTCGTCAGATTGGTGACAAAACTAAACGGAATTGAAATCATTTTGAAAATATCCGTCCCCAACAAGACAAGCGAACCATTGATGACCATCACAACAAGGGCAATGACAGCGGTTGGAATCAAAGCAGTGAAAGAACGGGAAACACCTTCAGGGACAGCTTCCGGCATTCTAATCGTCCAATTATGCTTGACACAAAACTTGTATAAATAGACAGCCACAATCGCCATAATAATTGCTGTGAAAATGCCTGAAGTTCCCAAACGATCGATCGTTGCCGTCATTCTAAACCCATTGATCACTTTCTCTTTTGAAGTAATAGAGTTGAGTAGAATGATCTTTCCGCCCTTGACAACCAGTTCAGGTAAACACATGAAAAAGGCAAAGAGTGACAAGAACGCGCCGTTTAGCGGTGCAACTTTCAGCTTATCCTCTGTTTGAATGATTCTGGTCAGCTCATAGCCGATCGCCAGCGCAAAGTACATTGCTAAGATGCCCATGGTCGCTGTGTTGATAACCATATAAAGATCACTGAACTTCATAAAGGTGGCGTTCCAAAAACCGGCTGTCACCGGCCAAACTAAAGGAATAACATTAAGAACCAATACCATTGAGCCGACAATTGTGAAAGGAATACTTGCCATGCCGGCTGCCATGACCGCACGTACAATCCGATACTGGGCTACCTTCGACATGGGTTTAAGCAAGGTCTTCGTCATAAAATTGAAAAAGCGTCCGTTATTTTCCATTACTGTTCCCTCCTACTTTTATGAGCGGGCCAGCGCGGTAATACTTGAGATGACATCAAGAATGACACCTAATGGTCCTAAATCTCATGACCGACATTTAACCATTTTGTGTTGAAAAGCTTCTGCGCCGCAAAGTTTGTTACTTGTGAAGTGTTGCTTGATAAGCCAGCAATCGACTATAAAATCGATCCTTGTCCTGTCTAATCAAATGCAGTCGGCGTAAAGACCAGACACCAAGGCCAATACCGATCATCAAAATCAAAAGAACAACACCGCGATTATTATTCGTATCGCGAATGAAGGGGTATAACGCATTAAATAGTGGCGTCACGATCAAAATACTGAGGCCAATGTTCACCCATGTTTGGCACCAGAAATAAAGCGTGGTGTATGGCAAGTGATGCGTAGGGGTTCCAAAGAGTTTAATTTGTTCATAAATCACCGGAATTGCAAGAATTATCAACCCCACTGGCAGCCACTTGCTCCAAAGATTGTTAGCAATGATTGCCCACCAAAGATTAGCAAAGAAGAACACAGCGGTTAGATAGCGAATACCCAAAAATCGATTGAACCGCATACTTTGCAAACTAAGTGCTTGGCGATTTTTATCAATAGTCGTTGTTGTTTGTGTTTGTACGTTCTCACTTGCCTTTATCTTCCGGTTCATTGCTTTTCAACTCCCCTGCAGCAGCCTGATTGCGATAAAGATGCTCCATTTCCAACGCAACTTCGCGTAATGTCATCGTGGTCATCAAGTGATCCTGGGCATGAACTAAAATGATCTCCATCTCGATCTTTGTGCCACCGGCATATTTCTTTAAGAGATCGCTTTGTGATTGGTGTGC
The DNA here is from genome assembly GCF_029726355.1 of Lacticaseibacillus huelsenbergensis. Classification (NCBI taxonomy): domain Bacteria; kingdom Bacillati; phylum Bacillota; class Bacilli; order Lactobacillales; family Lactobacillaceae; genus Lacticaseibacillus; species Lacticaseibacillus huelsenbergensis. The sequence goes on along the minus strand of NZ_CP120687.1, from coordinate 1,902,419 downwards.
TAGTAATAATTCGTCATTTGAAGCCTTCAATCGTTCATCGGCTTTGTCAAAATTACCAACACGCATAGCCGCGAACGCCTCATGAATCATGGTCCGTGAATTACCGCTATGCAAAATAATTTCAAATGCAATTAATTGAATATCGTCTGAATTCATCGGCACTTATTCCTCCTCCATCATTTGTAAAAAGCGGTGACGAAAACTTTTGAAATCTGAGGCTGCCACTAATGACGCTTGCCAATCCGCATGGTCAGTCAACGCAACAATTGTCTGGGTGATTGAGGTCAGCCCTCGATTCCCCAAATAAGAAGGTGACAGAAGAAACACGAGCTGGACAGCTGGGAAGCTTTCGGACCATTTTAATCCCGCAGGAATGACGCCAATGGCAATTTGGGTAAATTGGCCGATTGGCATCGCCGGATGAGGAACAACGATTTTTTGACTAAATGTAATGCTGCTCATCTGTTCGCGTTGATGTACTTGAGCTTTTAACTCGTCTGCAAAATTAGCCGGCTCAAGAAGCGCTACTTGGGCGCAGAGTCGATTTAAAACAGTTTCTCGATTAACTGGCTCTGTCCAACGTACAAATCGACTAGAATCAGTAAACTGATCAAAAATGCTTTTATCGACAGCAGCAATAGCCTCGACTTTTGAAGCCGCTTTCCCATGTGGGCGGTTATGCGTCTCCAAGAATTGACGAATCGCCCGAACATCCATTTCACCCAAGAAGACACTGACCTGAATGACTGGGACACGCAGCACCTGGGTCGACAGATCAATCGCTGAAATGATCAGATCAACGTCAGCCAAACTTTCGTCATCGACTTCGTAATAACCTTTGACCCCGACAATATTCAGCGTCTCGCCAAACTCCTTTTGCACGCGATTGTTAAGTAACTCCGCACTGCCATAACCGGTGGCACAGATAATCAAGGTCCGTAGTTTATGAGCATTATGATACTTTTCGACTGCTGCCATGAGATGCATTGCCATATAGGCCGTTTCGTCATCGTTAATCGTGTACGCAGACAATATTTTTGACATTCCTAGAAAGCGCTTGGTGTCAGCAAAATATTGCGGATAATGGGTCTTGATTTCTTTTAACAATGGATTTTTTAGCTGAATGCCTTGCTGCAGTCGTACTAACATCGGCTTGATGTGTTCGGCCAGACTCTTTCTTAATGCATAATCCGTGCTCACCGGATAACCTGTCTCGGCTTCGATTCGTCTGAGCACTTGATCCATGTCCTTCCAAAGAGCCTGGTCGTTCGAGTCTTGCGGGCTTCCCTTTGCCATCGCAACAAGCTGAATCGCTAAATAGGCAACTTCACTTTCTGAAAACTGCAACCCGGTACTTCTGGCGATCCGTTCCATGATCCGCTCAGCCACCGCATAATGCCGTTGATGTTCTGGCGCTTGTTCAACCTTTACAGGAGGCAAACTGTTCCCTTTTCGGACCCGCTCGATGCTGAGTGCCAGGTATAAAACAATATTTTGAATGATGAAATCCGATAGCCGTAGACTGGCTTCGCGACATTCATCGATCACGACGATCGTCAGCTGTTCAAAACTGACATCGGCAAAGAAAGACTTATTTTCCATAAACCGTTGAAAGTTATTCTGGCCATGGCTAAAGAAATAATCCAGAATGAAATGCCGGCGATTGCGTTCCGTTCCGACAACATAAAAGCCCTTGTTCGCCCTACTCTCAAGATGCAGCGCATAAGGCTCCAACTTTTCACGAACAGAAATCATGTCTTTTGAAAGCGTCGAGCGACTGACGAATAGCCGTTCAGCGAGATCATCCATGAGTAATGCCTCGTCTTCGATTAGCAGCTTATTGAGAATATAATTCTGGCGATCAATCGACTCGGAGGCCGTCACAGTATCATTGACTTTTGGACTTAACACCTTATGCTGATTTAAAAACAGATCAAACGCGACCGGGTGGAGAATATGTAAGCGATAACCGAAACTCGGCTTCGCTTCAAGACTCGCACCATATTTCTCAATCATGGCTTTTAAACTTTTAACATAGCTTCGGACCGTCCTAGGCGTCATCAAAAGTGTGTTTGCCAAGTCTTTACTCGTGACATATTGATCCTGATTCTCAACGAGATAAAGCAATAACTCGCGCTCTTTCTGTTTCATACTGACGCCTCCTCAATCCAGTCTTTGCTTCGCGGCTTTTTACATAAGCATGTTGTCGTTGCCGACCTGAAGGAAAGATAACTTTAGAGATTTTTTTCGACCAATTTGGCCATTTTCTCGATCCCCATCGGAATTGGAATGTAAGCATCAAATGGAATGCTAACGACCGGCTTGCCTACCTCTTTACCGACTTTCTGGAAGTTGTCCAGATACATGTTAGTCTGCGGTGAAATTAGGAAAAGATCGAAGTCGCCGTTGCGGATTTCATCTTCACCTTCAGTCGCTGTGACAGCATCTAACTGAATGTCTTTGCTGTGTGCCTTAAAGTAATCTGTGGTTTTCTTTGCCATCATGGATGACGACATTCCTGCTGCACAGATGATCAATGCTTTTTTCACGATACAGCCTTCCTTTCCTACTTGACGGCCAGCGATCACACTGCCGACCGCCATTACCTTAATTCAGATTCTCACCGTTTGACGCGATAACCTGTTTGTACCAGAAAAATGAATCTTTACGGCTACGAGCAAGCGTTCCTTCGCCTTGGTTGTCCTTATCAACGTAAATGAAGCCATAACGTTTGTCCATTTCGCCGGTTCCGGCAGAAACTAGGTCAATCGGGCCCCACGGTAAGTAACCGATTAAATCGACGCCATCTTCCGTCACTGCCAGTTTCATTTGTTCAATATGTGCGCGTAAATAATTGATGCGATATGAATCGTGAATCTGACCATTCGCTTCAACTTTGTCATACGCGCCGAAGCCATTCTCAACAATGAACAGCGGTTTGCGATACCGATCTGTCAGCCAATTCAGCGCGTAACGCAACCCGCGCGGATCAATTTGCCAACCCCAATCACTAGCCTTCAGGTAATTATTTTTGACCACTTGCTTTAAATCGAGATCATCAAAAGATCTAGCAGGATCCTTTTTAACAGCGTGCGACATGTAATAACTAAGCCCAATATAGTCGACTGTGCCATTTTTCAGAATCTGGCGGTCTTCAGCACTGATCTCAGGCGTAATGCCTTTGCGCTCCCAATACTTGAGCAACGTTGCCGGATAGTCACCATGCACGTGTACGTCAGCAAAAAAGTAATTGTGTTCCATTGCTTTTTGCGCCAACAACACGTCTTCAGGATTCATGCTGTATGGATAAATCGGACCCATCGCGATCATGCAGCCGATTTGCATCGTTGGATTGATCGCGTGACCGATTTGAACGGCCTCTGCACTGGCAACCAATTCATTGTGGGCCGCCTGATACATGATGGCCTCCCGATCATCACCAGGTTGATAACGTAAACCCGAGTTGGTGAATGGTGCAAAATCATCGATAAAATTTGCTTGGTTATTGATTTCGTTAAATGTCATCCAGTACTTAACCTTGTTCTTATACCGTTCGAAACAGGTAGTAGCGAATCGAACAAAAAATTCAATCAACTTACGGTTTCTGAATCCGCCATATTCAGTCACAAGGTGGTACGGTAATTCAAAATGTGACAAGGTGACAACCGGTTCAATGCCGTTCCTCAGTAGTTCATCAAAGAGATCATCGTAAAACTGTAAGCCCGCTTCGTTTGGCTGAGTCTCGTCTCCATTTGGATAAATTCGCGTCCACGCAATCGAGGTTCGAAAACTGTTGAAGCCCATTTCCTTGAACAAAGCGATGTCTTCCTTGTAGCGATGATAGAAATCGATCCCATCATGGTTTGGATAGTATTCTCCCGGAACCACGCCGTCTGTGATCGTTCGCGCTTTTTCCGGACCGCCTACCGTCATAACGTCGGCAACACTGACACCTTTGCCGTCTTCCTGCCAGGCACCTTCCAATTGATGGGCAGCAACTGCACCGCCCCATAAAAAGTTTTTAGGTAATCCTGTTGTCATGTTTGAACCTCCTCCTCTTGTTCTTACATGAACCAGCATAATATGTAACCGGTTACACGACCATATCAGCTTTTTCCGCATTGATGAGGAAAAAGCCGATTGAAAATGAAACTGCCGTATTTTTAAACGATTCTTCTGCCCCACATCTGTGAATGAAGCGTGTTACGGCCACTAAAAATCGGTTCTAGGCATTTAGCTATGTTCCTCAATGGCGAAAAATAATATTAGGCAACTAGTCTGACCACATTACAATCTTGTTTTTGGCACTAAAAAACGGCTTCCTAGAAGGGAGCCGCCAACCGTTCGAACGATCTTGTCAACATTGCGGGTGACTAAGCCGCGGTGATCTTCAAATGGCACTTATACTTTACTCTAAAAACACATTATCCTTTTCGGTACTTGCTGTCATTTTTTGAGTTCCGAATCACTTCATCAACCGCGCCACCCGCTCCTGCAGCGCCGGCACGACCTCATCCATGAACCACGGATTGCGATTCACCCAGCCGTAGTTCAACGGCGAAGGATGAACAATGGGAAAGTAGGTCGGCAAATATGCCCGGAAATTTTTGACCGTTGCCGTCAGCGTCTTTTCCCGGCGTTTGCCTAGGTAGTACTTCTGCGCATAGGCACCGATCACAATGGTCAACTGGATGTGTGGCATCAGTGCCAACAAAGGGGGATGCCACTTAGCCGCAAAATCTTTACGTGGCGGTAAATCTCCTGACTTGCCTTTTCCCGGATAATAAAAGTCCAGCGGCAGGACGGCGATTTTGCCGCTGTGATAAAACTGGTCGTTCGTCACACCCATCCAAGTGCGCAAACGATCACCGCTTGGATCATTCCAATAAGTTTTCGTGGTTTGCGCTTTCCGTCCTGGCGCCTGACTTGCAATCAGGATGGTCGCATCTGGCTCGATGTGGTAAAGCGGATCCCACCCTTGCGCAGTGAAGTCTGCGTTGGCCGGATCACGCCGGATTGCTTCAAAAATCTGATTGGCTGTTGTCACGCCTTAATGCCTCCTTGTCGATACCTTGGCCATGCCTTAGTCCGTTCAAAATCAGCCGCAAGCGTCCGCGCGTCTTTGATCAACGTCTCCGGATACGCCATTGTGGCCAACAAGGTGATTGCATTATGCGACGTCGCCGGGCCTTGATGCAGCAAGTAGTCAAAGACAACGCCATCTTTTTTGGTCACCTTTTCCTGAAAATGCCAGTTGACGCATTGTTCGCCCATGATATCGGTCAGCTCGTTATCATGCGTCGCAACCACCACCAGACTGGGATAGTGGCTCAACCAGTTGATGACACTGGCCGATGCAGCAATTCGTTCGACCGTATTGGTGCCCTTCAGAATTTCATCAATGAAGCCGTAAATTCGCTTGTTAGTGGCAACCGCATCTAAGAGCCGATGAATCGCCTTAATTTCGGCCACAAAATAACTGTCGCCTTCGCTTAAATCATCCCGGATCGCCATGGCCGTAATCACTAGCCCTGGTTGAATCGACATGTCCTTCGCCAAAACCGTGTTGATTGTTTGCGCCAGAATTGCATTGACGGCGATGCTTTTGACATACGTTGATTTACCAGACGCGTTGGCACCGGTAATCAAGGCGTTCTTCTGCCAGTCGACAGGATTAGCTACCGGATGCTTGAGCAACGGATGAACCAGCTCCTTCGCCGTCAGCCCGCCATCCGCAAAAACCGGTTGACTGCTGTTAGCATGCGCCTCGCGAAAATTAGCAATCGCAATCGCCAGCTCCAAGTCGCCTAACGCCTGCCACAAAGTTAACGCCTCGGCATGCCGATTGTGCAAGCGCGTCAGCACGTTGTTATAGGCGATAAACCCCAGCATAAACATGCTACTAAAATATTCGGTCATCATATCAGCACTGCTGTTATCGCGCGTGCGGAAAACAAAGGCAAGCCGCGTGATTCCGCGCATCGGCTTCAACGCGGTGCGCAAAGCCGCCTGCGTTGGTTGGGCAATTTTAACGAGATGCTCGGCCGTCACAATCGTGCGCACCAGATACCCCATCGCCATCACTTCGGCGTCCAGTGCCTCTCTTTTCAAAACGTAATAAAAAAGATTCACCATGAGGCTCAACGTCGCCAGTGCCACCCCAATTGCTGGCAACAACGAAATCAGGAGCAAGCCCACAACCGGCAACCCGCCTAAAACCTTAAAGCGCCAAGCATGAGGCAGGGCCGCTTGTGTCGTGGTGCGGAGATAATGCTGACTATTATTCGCCGCTTCCGTGCCCAAACCGGCAAACGCAAGCTGAACTTTAAGCCGCTCCTCGGCGTGCGTGCGAAAAAAGTCAATCAACGTTTCGTTAACATCAGGCTTGCCCAAGTCGTAAGCCCGCAACTGAGCGTACACGCGCTCCGCACCAACGCTGCTCTGCGTGGCGTTGAGTTGTTTGAACACCTCAAACATGTCCAAATCCCGCCATGTCAAGTCGTCAATGAGACAATCATGATCAACCTGCGCCTCATGATCGAGATACGCCGCCTTCAAATAACGCTCGCTACCACCACGCTTAACCGGCAACGTCCCCCAGTCAGCAAGCAGCTGCTGCTTCAACTTCGCCTGACGCCGCCACGCCAACAGCAGATTAAGCACAACGACGGCAACAGCAAAGCCGCCAACACCAAGCAAAATTATCACGGGTTGGGTCATATCGATCATCCCTTCTTATGCACCAGGTCACGGGTTAATGCTGGCCATTTATCACACAAATCTAATGACATTATCTCGCGTGCAAAGATAAAAGACAAAAAAATAGACGAATCAACTTCCAGCGATATTATGTGGAAGATTAATTCGTCTGTTTCTAAAGAAGAGTCGGGGGAACATTTCGTTGTGTTCTTGGAAAACCCAGTGCCAAAGCGGAGCAATCGGAGGCCAGATGAGCCTCAGTGGTGACATTGTTGTTGGTGGGGCGCTCTTTGCCCCGCCTACAACAAGGCCGAGCTTTAAGACTCAGCGTTTTTTGCTGAGGCTTAAAGTCGTGCCCACCACGTTCCAGGCTCAGCTGGCCGGAGATTGCGGAGTTTGGCACGTCCCGGAACAAATTGCCTAAGCCTGCCGCAACGACTCCGGATAAATGGCTTCCACTTGCTTCTGCGCAGTTTCATGCTGCATAAACTCGTCATAGCTCGTGTCAGCCCGATCAACAACACCCAATGGCCCGACTTCGATGATATGATCCGCAATGGTCTGGATGAACTGATGATCATGACTGGTAAAAATCACGGAACCCTTAAAATCAATCAACGCATCATTCAGGCTAGTAATACTTTCCAAGTCAAGATGGTTGGTCGGATCGTCCATGATCAACACATTGGCTTTACTCAGCATCATCTTCGCCAGATACGACCGCACCTTTTCGCCACCAGACAGAACGTTCAACTGCTTAAGCACCTCATCGCCGGAGAAAAGCATCCGCCCGAGGAACCCGCGCAAGAACGTATTATCCTGCTCATCTTGCGGCGCAAATTGGCGCAACCAATCCAGAATGTTGAGGTCAGCGTGATCAAATTCGGGGTTTAAATCCTTAGGCATCGCCGCGCGGCTAGTCGTGACCCCCCAGGTAATGGTGCCGCTATCCGGCTCCAATTCACCTGCCAGCAACTGCATCAACACCGTCGCGGTCACATCGCTGCGGCTGATAATGCCGGTTTTATCGCCCGGCCGCAAAATGAAACTGACATCTTTCAGCACCTGCTGGCCGTCAATCGTCTTGGAAACATTCTCCACCCGCAACAAGTCGTTCCCGATCGCCCGCTCAGGTTCAAACTTGATATACGGGTACTTACGGGAGCTCGGCCGAATATCGTCCAAGGTAATCTTTTCAAGCTGCTTCTTACGCGAAGTGGCCTGCTTCGACTTGGATGCATTGGCCGAAAAACGGGCCACGAATTCCTGCAGCTGTTTGATCTGTTCTTCTTTTTTGGCGTTGGCCTGACTCTGCAGCTGCAATGCCAACTCGGAACTCTGCTTCCAAAAGTCATAGTTGCCGACGTAAAGTTCGATCTTACCAAAATCGACATCACACATCATGGTACAAACCGCATTCAGAAAATGCCGGTCATGTGAAACGACCAACACGGTATGCTCATAGTCCGCCAAAAAGTCTTCCAGCCAGCTAATCGCCTGTGGATCAAGACCATTTGTCGGCTCGTCCAGCAACAGCACGTCCGGCTTACCGAACAGCGCTTGCGCCAAAAGCACCTTGACCTTCTCCCCTTCAGGCAGATCGGCCATGAGTTTTTGATGTTCGCTTTCCCGAATGCCCAGCGACTGCAACAGCTGTGACGCATCACTTTCCGCGTTCCAGCCGTCCATTTCCGCGAACTCGCCTTCAAGTTCGGCAGCCTTGTTCCCGTCTGCTTCACTGAAGTCCGCCTTAGCGTATAGCGCGTCTTTTTCCGTCATCACTTGATACAGACGTTCCCATCCCTGTAAAACCGTGTTCATGACGGTCTGATCATCGAACGCAAAGTGATCCTGTTTCAGGCTGCTCATGCGCTCGTTAGGTGATAGACTGACAGATCCAGTCGTCGGCGTCAGCTCGCCTTCAAGAATTTTGAGAAAAGTCGATTTTCCCGCCCCGTTGGCACCAATAATGCCATAACAATTACCGGGCGTGAATTTCAGGTTAACGTCTTCGTACAGCTTCCGATCCGAGAACGTCATCGAAACATTGTTTACTGTGAGCAATTTCATACCTCGCTTAAAAGATTTCTACATATATTATCAGATTATCGCGGGTTTCACAAATAACGCTGTTTCGCCAAACGTTATCAGTTCGGCCAACTGGCTAAAACTCGATGGAAATAATATTAGGGTTGTCAGCATAGAACATCAGCAGTCGCCGCATATCTTCGTTGGCCCTGCTTTCGACATGTAAACTCATTTTCACTTCATCGCCTTCGTGCTTGATGGAGACATTCAAGACTTTGATATGATACTTGCCAAGCGTTTGGCGCATGTGTTCCATATCAAAGCCTTCATTGCGAATTCGAATCGTCAAAACGCCATTGTCGCCACTTGGCAGCCAACGATAATGGTGATGCAGGACTACCTGAATGCCCAAGACGAGCGCCGTCGCCGACAAACCCAGAATATACAGTTTGGCACCAATCGCCATCCCGACAGCAGCCGTGGTCCAGACACCGGCTGCTGTCGTCAAGCCATTAACGTTGTTGTGCCGCACCAAAATCGCACCGGCGCCAAGAAAACTGACCCCACTCACGATCTGCGCCGCGACACGAGACGGATCCAACGCAATATTTTTCAAATTCAAAATATCAAAGAAACCATACTTAGAAACAATCATAATCAGTGCCGACCCCAGCGCGACAATCATGTGCGTTCGGATACCGGCATTTTTAAAGCGATTTTTGCGTTCAAACCCAATGGCAAACCCGCAAAACGCTGCGACCAGCAGTCGAATGACGAGTTCGACTTGATCCATTATTGTCATTGTCAAAACATCACAACCTTTGTTCTTACTTTACCACCCATGGCAACGGTTTAAAACGCACTAATGAGAACCCCGACTATGCGTGAACGGTTAACGAAAAAAATCCAACGATAGCGGCTGCTGACAGTCTTCACGCCTGCCAATACAGCTTCTTAACTAAATCATCCTGTCCAGGTGAAAATCGTTGCAATCCCTACCTGCTATGCTAAACTAAAACCAGATTAAAATGATTCTAGTTTGGAGGAGAAAGAATGGCAATTGATTTACGGGATGTACAGGATGTGTATAAAGATGCAGGGTCAGACATTATTTTTGCAACGTTTGATCTTAAACGGCAGGACGTTGCAAGCGACAAAGAAATGATTGCCGATTTAGCGGACCATCTGCCTGCGTTCATTAATAGTCTGAATATTCGTTACCCTGATGCAAAACTGGCAACGGCTTTCGGCTTTTCGCGGAAGGCGTGGGATTATCTTTTTCCCGATGCCGAACGACCAAAAGAGTTAGAAGCATTCCAGCCAATCGTGGGACCTAAATACACCGCTGTTGCCACCCCGGCGGATCTATTCTTCCATATCCGGTCACAAAACTCCGCCGTGCCATTTGAATTGATGTCCGAAATCATGGAAATCATCGGCAACAACACCGTCACGCTCGATGAAACGCATGGCTTCCGCTACTTTGAAGGCCGCGCCATCATCGGCTTTGTTGACGGCACGGAAAATCCCAGCGCACTGGACACACCGGAATACGCGGTGATCGGCGATGAAGATCCGGCGTTTGAAAATGGTTCGTATGCCTTCGCCCAGAAATACCACCATAAACTGGATGCCTGGAACAAACTCAAAACCGAAGACCAGGAAAAAGCCATCGGTCGTAAGAAGTTCAATGATTTTGAGTTAGCCGATGAAGAGAAACTGGTCAACTCGCACAACGTTGTGTCTCAAGACAACGAAGGCGGCGTGGAGCATAAGATCGTACGCATGAACGTCCCCTTCAGCAATCCTGCCGAAAAAATCAACGGTACTTATTTCATCGGCTATGCCCGTCACTGGGCCGTCACCAAGCGGATGTTGCAAGGGATGTTCGACAACTCCGACCGCCTGCTCGACTTCTCGACGCCATTGACCGGTGAACTGTTCTTTATTCCGTCTAAGTCCGTGCTTGGGCAGATTGCGGATGGTGAGCTTTAAAAATCTGAATTTTTTAATTCTTGCCGTGCCAAACTCCGCAATCTCCGGCCAGAGGGGGCTGGAACGCTGTGGGCACGACTTTGAACCCGCAAAAACCGCGGTTTCAAAGCTCGGCCTTGGCCTAAAACGGGAAAACCACCCGTTTAAGGCCAATTTCACAGCTGAGCCCCCTCTGGCCTACGATTGCTCCGCTTTGGCGCTGACATAGCGATGTCCCTAACGAATTACTCTTAGTGAAACAAATAACGAACATACTCACAGCTCACCAATGGAGTATGTTCGTTTTATATTGCCATTTTAAATTATGTCCCAGCCACTTTCCTAGCAATTTCGTTCTTTTACCTCAAATTTATATAGACCAATGTGTCGAAAATCAATTGTCCCCATCAACCGTCAAGTTCTGGTGTCACATAACCTAACGCAGAAAATAATTTTTTGCAACCCGAAAAAACCTTTAACATCGGCAAACATATAATTTAATCGAACATTGGTCTAGATAAATACTAGCCGGTGAAACCCTGCTTCGGTAAAAACCCGTGCTACAATACCACCATTCAAGATGAACGGGGTGGCACAGATGAATTTAGCCGATACAGGGTTTGTGATCATTGCAAGTGTGCTGGTTTGGTTTATGACGCCAGGCCTAGCCTTCTTTTATGGTGGGCTTGTTTCTAAACGCAACGTGATTAATACCATGCTTTCGGTTTTTTATATCACCGGCATTGCCATTTTATTGTGGGTCGCCGTTGGTTACGAACTGAGTTTTAACGGTAATCTATTTGGCGTCATCGGTCAGGTGCACCATTTTTTCCTGAGTGATATTTCGCTTGGCGCGGTCACGGCTGCGCGGATTCCGACCGGAGTTTATATTCTTTTCCAGATGATGTTTGCGATCATCACGCCGGCTTTGTTTGTCGGTGCGGTGGTCGGGCGGATGCATTTTAAATTTCTGACTTGCTTCATCGTTTTGTGGTCATTGCTGGTTTATTATCCGCTGGTGCATTTGATTTGGAGTCCTGATGGTTTGCTGGCGGGTCTCGGCGTTCTCGATTTTGCCGGCGGGACGGTGATCCATATCAATGCGGGGATCACCGCACTGACCCTCTCCGCGTTTCTCGGGCGCCGGACTGACGAGCACACGGTTCCTTATAATCGACCATGGGTGTTGCTGGGAACCGCGATTTTATGGATTGGCTGGTATGGCTTTAATGCCGGGTCTGCGCTGGGCGTCAATCAAGCTGCCATGACCGCTGCCTTGACCACCTCGGTCGGCGCGGCGGCTGCACTGGTCACTTGGATGTGTCTCGACATCTGGCAAACTGGGCATCCAACCTTGATTGGCACGTGTACGGGCGCTTTGTGCGGATTGGTCGGCATCACGCCGGCAACTGGCTATGTCACGAGTTTTGGCGCTGCTTGCATCGGGGTTTTGGCAACGTTAGCTAGCTACTGGTTTATTAGCAAAATCAAGCCCCGCCTCGGGATCGATGACACCTTGGATGCATTCGGCTGTCATGGTGTGGCAGGCATTGTCGGCAGCATCCTGACCGGTGTTTTTGCAAGTAAGCAGGTCGCGCCGAACATCTCCCACGCCGGTCTGGCCTATAACGGTGGCTGGCATCTGCTGCTGATCCAGTTAGCCGGCACGTTGATTGTCATCGTCCTGGTCGGGGCAATGGTCACCATCATTACTGTTATATTATCCCGATTTGTCAGTATCCGCGTATCCCCTGCCGCCGAAAAAATGGGCTTGGACTACAGTGAGCACGCCGAGCCAGTTGATGAAGAAGTTGCGGCTAGCTGGGAACACCACACGCCGGTTAGTTCATTTCCGGATGAGTTTAAGGGACAACTCCATGGCTTTGATCCGCGGCCGCATCAAGATGATCGCTAATTGAATTACGATTAAAAGGTTGACTAAGAGGACACCAGCTGTAACCGTTCACTTTTCCTCCACGACTTCAAGGCACTTTAATTGTCTTTTTCCCTAATCATGGTTAAAATGCCGCTAGTTTAACATTGGCATAACGCGCTTACCGGCGCAGAAGTCTGCGTGTAAGGACCTTGGTCGCAATGGCCTAAGCCCGGGCCATCACGCCCAAGGCCACTTACACTCCGACTTCTAACCGCGCCGGCTCACGCTCACCAACATGATGGAGGGAAAAATATGATCGGATATGGATTTAGCGAGGCAGGCGGTCCGGAAGTCATTGATGCGATTGAATTGCCGACACCGCAACCGGGTCCGCGGGAAATTCAAATCAAAACCGAAGCAATCGGCCTTAACAACCGTGATCGGATCGCACGGCAAATGGGCGGCAGCGGCTTGACTGTGCCGGGCTATGATGTTGCTGGCGTCGTAAGCGCAATTGGCAGTCGGGTTACGCAATTTAGCCAAGGCGATCGCGTCATTGCCCGAACCACCAGCGCGTATGCAGAAATCGTGACGGCAGCAGCTGACATGAGTGTCTTGTTACCAGCTACCATCACTCCGGAAACCGGTGTTGCGTTGATTACTCCTGGCGTCACTGGTTATCGCATGGTCGAACTCGGTAAAATCAAGGCGGGCGATACGGTAATTGTGAAGGGTGCTTCCGGCGGCGTCGGCTCAGCCGCGATTCAACTGGCGGTTGCGCGTGGTGCCTCCGTGATCGGCATCGCCGCCAGTCGGCATGAAGCCGAGGTCAACCGCCTCGGGGTCGAACATTTTGTCGCATATGATCGCGGCAACCCCGTCGATGAGCTGCGCAAAACAGCTGATGTCGTCATCAATGCGGCGATGAACGGTCTTGGCGGTGATGATGATGTTGAAATGGCCAAGGATGGTGGGCTGATCGTTTCGGTTAGCCACACTGAACCCTTGTTAAGTCGCGGCGTTCGGTTCGTACACACGCGACCACTTGGCGGCTCCGAAGTTGGTCGGGCGCTGCAAACGCTCGTTGATTTAATGGCGCAAGACAAATTGACCGTCCAAGTCGGCTACGTGTTACCATTTACCCGCGAAGGTTTTATCAAAGGCCATCAACTGCTAGATGATCCGCGCCATGAGGGTCGAATTGTCATTAAGGTTTCTAAATAATCCAGCTCGGTTTTGTCCTGATGATCAAACCGTTAACTTAGAAGTGGTGCTTAGATCATCCAGACGAGCGAATATTAAAAAAACCGCGGTCACACAAACCGCGGTTTTTAGTATGCAACTTGTTTGAACCTGATATCAATTGACAACATCCACCGGCCCATGATCGTCAACATGGTCGCCGTGAACATGTTGCAATCGACCATTCACCAAATAATCAATGTGATCGCCATGCGGTACTTGTTCATGGCCGCAATATTGATCATGCAACTCGCCTTCAACAATCGGACTTTCACCATCAGGATTAGTGGCGGATACGGGAATCACAGCCTCATCAAAATGGTCTTCATGGGGGTGATGAAGATGGCCATTTTCGAGATAATCAACGTGATCACCGTGCAATAGTTTGGTGTGGCCACAAGCAAGGCTGTGATGATGTTGAGCATCTACTTCTGCAATCGTATGTGCCATTAAAAGTCCTCCTCTTTCATTACCTTAGTATTTTCATCGACACTCATTTTATATCATTATCGTTTTTCTAAAGTCAATTAAAAAGCCCTTTTGCGAACTAGTAATCATTACTATTTACTATATAAAGGTGCTTTTAAGGTTCGATACAACGCCATTTTCCTTGATTAACATTTAAACTTTTCATTTTTTTAAAACTTGTTTCTCACTAAATAATGTATTTTTAGCATTAAACGATAGTGACCTTGTTAATTAGCATCTAAGCATCGTTCTTTACCATAATGTCTGCTACGCTGCTTAAACGGCTATTTTACTTGTGATCTCCATACACGGGTGGTAATCTGATGCTGGTTATGGACACTCGACAGCATAACGATGTACTTAAATCGTAACTGTCTAAAACGAATCTTCTGACATTCATTTCAATAAGGAAAGCGGGTTTTATTGTGGCACAAGATATTCTGATTACAACGACCGAGAACATTCCCGGTAAGCATTACGAAATTATTGGCGAGGTTTTCGGCTTAACCACCCAGTCTAAAAACGTGATTAGCAACATCGGCGCAGGGCTAAAGAATATTGTCGGCGGTGAAATCAAAGCTTATAGCAACATGCTGCATGAGTCACGGGAAAAGTCGATCGAGCGGTTGCGCGATGAAGTCCGCAAAGTTGGCGGTGATGCCGTTGTCATGATGCGGTTTGACTCCGGGTCAATCGGCGGCGACATGCAAAGCGTTGTGGCGTATGGTACGGCGGTTAAGCTGCTCGACTAGTCTGACCTCTCACTAACAATCCAACTCACCTCGCTCACGAGGAAAAACAGGTTTTGCTTTGGCAGGGCCTGTTTTTGAAACCATTCATCTATTCGATGCGACGAAAGGAATTATCGCGAAATGCCACCGTTAGACTATCACCATCAGGATACTTGGCCGAATGGTTTTGGCCAGCAACAGTCCCCGATTGACCTGCGTGACGCAACCGCTGCGGATCCTTCAACGTTAACCATTGAGGAGCCTTGGCTGGTGGATCAGGAAATTGACGACCACGTTACCATCCGCTTAGCCGGACATGGGCTTACGCAGATCGACCGGACCCAGTGGCGCTTTGTTCAGGCGCATCTGCATGTGCCGGCAGAACACCGAATCGCAAATCAACGTGCCGCAGAATGGCATTTTGTACACCAGTCGGCCATTGGCGCACTTTGCGTCGTGGCGGTTTTATTACCGTTGGGCGATGGCATGCCGGTAATGGACAGTGTACTTGATCATTTTGTGGCCCAAAGCTCGCAGCCAGTGGCACTGCAACTCGACAGTTTATTGCCGCCAAAAGGGACGGTCTTTCGTTACCTCGGTTCACTGACCACACCACCGCTAACTGAAGGCGTCACTTGGTATGTCATCGATCAAACCGCCGTCACGATCAGTCCTCAACAACGCCAACGTTTTCAGCAACTTTTCCCGGACAATCATCGACAGCTTCAGGCCCGCAACGATCGTCCGGTTTTACATGGTCCATTTTTGCAAGGATCGAAATAGCTTGGTACCGTCATTGTAAAATTGCGATACTCAACTTTTTTATTAAAGTTCACTCGCCATGCTAACGCTCAGGAGGCTGGTGCATCATGAAGCGCAAACAATCGAAGAAACGTCATCATTGGTTAGGAAAAACTGTGCTCGTCTTATTCTTGTTGGCCGCTGGCGGTTATTGGTTCTGGTGGCAAATTGGCAGCCGACCGATCCACGCCCGAACTTATCGCAATACCAACGTCGTCACGGTTTTCATACCGGGCTACGGGAGTAATAGCCTGACATTTGGGCCCATGGTCAGCCGGTTTCAGAAGGATCACGCCACTAATCAAGTCACGACCATTAAAATTAGTGCCACCGGAAAACGCACGGTGACAGGTGCCAAGCGCTATGACGGAAAAAATCCGCTTATCAGCGTTGTCTTTGAAGATGCCAAGGCGCCGGTCAAAGAAACCCGGCAACTCACCGCCTTACTACATTGGCTGCGTACCAAACACCAGGTTAAGCGAGTTAACCTCGTCGGCCATTCCATGGGCAGTAACCTCAGCTTTCGGTATCTGACGACGCAACACACCGATGTCCAACCGCAAGTGGTCAAATATATCTCGTTTGCCAGCGAATTTTATCGTGATCCCACGTCGCAACTGGCACATTTTCCTAAATCCGTTCAAACCCTCGTCATTGGCAGCCAGATTTTCGGGGCAAAAGGCGACTGGGCGGTAAGCCTTGCCGGTGTCAAGCGGTACGAACAGGAGCTTAAAGCAGCCGGCGTTCCCACATCACTTTACATTTACCGCGGAACGCCGATCGGAGCTTACCACAGTAGTTTGCACCAAAATCCTTATATTGACGCTAAGATACTGCAGTTTTTGTTTACCTGATATCCGACATCCACTGCAACGAGCTAGCAGTCAGTGTTTTTATAAATTTGGTGTTAGAATTGAGGCATCGAATCGGGTCAACCGGTGAAACGCGTTCGCTGCGCCAGTTCACGCTCTAAGGGGGGATTGCTTTGAGTCAGGTTGTTATTTTCGGCATTATGTTGGCTACCGTGATTGTTGGCAATCTGCTTGCCCGCCATATCCCTAAGATCCCTCTACCCTTCTTCCTGATTGGCCTTGGTGCAGCGTTGGCCGTCATGCCGTCGTTGCGGAACTTTGCCATTGATCCATCGGTTTTCTCCTTCGCCATCATTGCCCCATTGCTGTTTAACGAAGGTCAAAACGCATCACGGCTCCAGATTGGCCGGTCTTTAACAAACATTGTGTCGCTAGCGGTTGGTTTGGTGTTGTTTTCGGTCATCATTTTAGGCTTTAGCGTCCACGCCCTTTTCCCGGTTATTCCACTCAGCCTGGCATTTGCCTTGATCGCCATTGTCACGCCTACCGACGCATCGGCAGTCAGTGCCGTTGCGCAGACGAATCCTTTGAGTGACAGCCAGATGCAGCTGTTAAATAATGAAAGTCTGTTCAACGATGCAGCGGGCATTGTTGCCTTTGACCTGGCCCTTTCCGCCTATGTTTCCGGCAGGTTCTCGGCAACCGATGCGTTATTGGATTTTCTGTTTGTCTTTTTTGGCGGTATTTTAGTTGGCGCGATTATTGGCACCCTGATCGTCAATCTCCGGGCGTGGTTAATCCGGATCGGTGACGACGAACCGCTCATTATGGTCGGCATTCAGTTGCTGACCCCGTTATTGGTTTATTTTTTGGCTGAAGAGCTGGCACTTTCCGGCATTTTGGCAGTGGTGGCGGCCGGAATTGCGCAAGGTGTTGAGCGTGACCGATTACGGCTGACCAGCGCCCGCATGCAGATCATCAGCGCCAATGTCTGGGAAATGATTGCGGCGGTTTTGTCCGGGTTGGTGTTTGTCCTGTTAGGCTTATCGTTACCGAATGTTGTCATCGAAGCCTTACGCGGCCAAGCCGGCTTATTCAGTTTGCTCGTGGGAATCGGTGTTTTCATTTACGCGGCAAAATCACTGGTTCGCTTCTTCTGGAGCCGCACGCTGTTACGCATCGGCAAGAAAAATCGGTGGCGCAATGCCTTGATCATGATGCTAGGCGGCGCAAACGGAACCATCACGTTATCATTGGCTTTTTCAATGCCACGAACGATTAACGGTCACGAATTTGCGTTGCGCCAGGGGTTAATCCTGATTGCAGCGGTGGTTATCCTGCTGAGCCTGATCGTGCCGGTGGTGGTGTTACCGTTCTGCGTGCCAAAACAGCCGAAGCGCAATCGCCAATATATCTGGTTGCGCCGCATGTTGTCGGCTGGCATCGATGCCATGCGCGACGAAACCGAACATCACAGTGAGGCCCAGATCGTCGCTGATGCCTTGTCGCAGGAAATGATTCTAAACGACAACCCATCGCGCCGGCTGCAGCGAAGCATTTTTGAAGGCACCATTACGGCGGAAAAAACGGCGATTGAAGCCTTACGTGCCAATGGAACGATCACGCAGGACGAGGCACATTATTATAACCGATTTATCGACCTCAATGATTTCACGGCTGATCAGCGGCTATGGAAAAATCTCTTTTTGCGGATTCGCTTTTCCTTTAACATGGGGCGCATGTACAAGGCGTTTAATGAAGCCCAGAACGCCTTTTTGACCACGCCGCTTAACCTTGAGCCAATCTTTTGGAAGCGGCAATTTACCGCGCATGGTGAGGATCTTCTGCCAATTGAGCAGGCGGGGTATGATGCGGTGATGAAATATCTGACGCATATCGAAAACGCGCAAAACCGCAGCGCCGTCAATACCATCCGCCGCTTCTACCGCGATCGCCACCGTCGGGTTCACTCCGACTCCTTCGACGGCGACATTCTCTATGCCATGTTTCTCAAAGCCTTCCACGCCGAATATGAATTCATCCAGCAAGCATTCGCAGACGGCAAGCTAAGCCGCGACATCATGCAACGCCTGCAAACCCGCATCACATTTGACGAAATTACCTATCTGAAAAATCAGGATAGTTTCATCGTGTGACTGCGCGTACACAAAAACGGTTCCGGAAAGATGAGGTTATCATCATCTTTCCGAAACCGTTTTGCTGTTGTGGTGACTGTGAATTGTTATCGTAACTACGAAATGATTCAAGGTCTATATTCACAATCGAAATATAAAGGCGACTGAACACTTTTGTAGTGCCAAAGCGGAGCAATCGTAGGCCAGATGGGGCTCAGGAGTGAAATAGACTAACTTAGTTGATAGATATTGATCAGGCCAGATCAATATCTATCACTTTTTTTGTTAGAGTGAGCGTGAAGCCAACGCCGTAGATTACAACTTGGCATTTAATGCCGTGGGTGAAATTGGCGGGCTTCATTGATCCTGAGAGTCTGGTCGCAGTCTAATGGGCGCTTTGACGCCGTGTATTGAAAAGTAGATGACCAGGATCCAAAAATTTGAAGGGTGGTAATTACATGCGTATTGCAATTGGTCTGGATGTGAGTTCTAAACAGACTTCTGTTTCGGTTGTGGCGGAACCACAACGAGAAGTCGATTCTTGCACCATTACTAATGATTTACTGGGTTTTGACAAGTTGCTTAAGTTAATCCATCAATACTCAGATCAGGATACTGAACAGATCCCTGAAGTGGTCTTTGAAGCGACCGGTGTCTACTCGCGGCGACTCAAGCATTTTCTGGAGATACATGCAGTTCCCTACATGCAGCTTAATCCGCTTCAAGCCAAGCATGATTTATCAATGATCAAGGGACTTCACGGGAGAAAGACTGATCGCATGGATGCACTCGGCCTCTCACAAAGTCAGTTGATCTTGAATCGTAGTAAATCGTTTGTCGAGGATCCAGTGTACATGGCCTTGAAAGACTTAGATCGCACTTATCAAGAGGCAGTTCAGGATTTAGTGACGAACAAAAATCGCCTACATCGATACCTGCAGTTAACTTTTCCCGAGTTGGAACACGTTACAGGAACGACTGATGGTATTTTCTATTGGCGGCTTGTCCAAACATTCCCACATCCACAGATATTGTTAAAGTCTCGTCAGAACTTCGATGCTTTTGTGGAAACACTGCGGCATCTAACGCCGTACCCGACATCCGAACAACGGGCGAAATCAATTGCGGACAAGCTTGGCAAAGTAGCACTGACGGCCGCTCCAGCCGTCTCGGCAGTACCAGTTGAGTTAGAACAGGTTCAATACATTGCGGGTGAGCTAATCAGGCTCTCAGCACGGCGTAAACATTTGATTAAGGAAATGTGCTCTCTAGCTATTCCGCTACCCGAGCTAAAAATCTTTGAATCCTTACCTGGCATTGGGGTAACCTCCGCCGTAACTTTGTTAGCAGAACTTGGCGATTTAACCCGTTTCAAGAAAAGCAATCAGGTTAATGCTTACGTAGGCATTGATCTTCGTCATTATGAATCAGGTGACTATACGGCAAGCGATCATATCTCAAAGCGCGGTAATCCATACGCTCGTAAGATTCTCTATCGCGTGATCAATTGCATGGTTTCCTCTGCGGCCAGATCCAACAAACCCAACCATATCGTTGATTATTACAAAAAGAAAAAGCAATCTTCTTCGGCGGTCGGAACCAAGAAGATTGCCATTGCATCTGTTTCACGTCTCATCAGGACACTCTACAGTTTAGTTATTAACAATCAGACCTATGTCTATCGCATCGCAACTAAAGGCCGATAGGCAACATCTGATTCAACACTTATTCTAACAACCTCCGTCAAAAAATGAAATACCGAAGGCTTAGTTTAGTGTACTCAAATTTTTAGATCATGGCGTTATCGATACGCCACAAGAAAACCGCAAGAACACTGAAAAACCTAATGAATGAGACTTGACTTCTGGTAGAAAATTGTTGTTGGTGGGGCGCCTTTTGCCCCGCCTACAACAAGGCCGAGCTTAGAGACTCTGCCGCTTTTGCAGAGGCTCTAAGTCGTGCCCACTCCTCTAGCTTCGCGTCGCCACCCCAGCTGGCCGGAGATTGCGTAGTTTGGCACGGCATAAAACTCCTAGCCTAACTTTAACGCTTAGCTTTTGAGTCAGAATCCAACGCCATTTCGAGTTCATCCGCAGCGGTCTTGGCAACACTTTCAATTTTCGCCAAAACTTTACCATACGGCTTCGGATCCTTATTGATATACCGCAACAGGCCAGCCATTCGTGCCGTCATGTCGTACCAACTCTGATTCGGCATGCCGGAAATCTGACCGACACGAGCATTAGGCAAAACATCGATCAACTGTTCCAAAGCATTTTTTACCACCGGCAACGCCCCACGAACCCGATCCGAGTCCGCATACGTGGCATCGAAAATCAGTTGCATAAATCGATCAGGCTGTGAGTGCTTCGACGGGGTTGCGGCCCGCTCTGCGCGAACGCCCATGACGACTTGCTGCAATCCAAGCAATGTCAGGCGCACAAGTTGATCATGCTGCGAAACACCAAGCTCAGGCATCGGATTAATTCCAATCAGGCTAAGTTCATCGTGACTCAAGCGCAAAGCTGCATTGGCAACAAAATCAGACAACTGCAAGCCAAGATGTTCACGCGAATCAGCAAACTCGAAGCGCACTTTGATCGGCCGCTCCAGTGACAACGTCAGATAGCGGCTGACAATATCGGCCCCCATCACGAGCTGATTGCCTTCCAGCTCGTTACGATGATCAATCATAATCACGATACTGTCAAAAGTGGTATCCACATCCCGCAGCACATGAATCGTTGCCCCGATATACGGATAGAGATATTCCATTGACGGCGCAAAATCAGGATAAGTCGTTTTGCGTGAAAAGACCGTGTACATCCCCATATGCTCATGTTGCGCTGCTTTAATTAACTGCGTCAGTGCATCGACTTGTTTGCCGCGTGCCTTGACTTCATCGCCGGGTTCCCAACCATACGGGTAAAGCGCATCCCGAAAACCGGCAAGACTTTCATCGTCACCTTCCGGGAAAACGGCTGCAATCCCCATATGCATCATCCGTGGATCCGGCCGCCGTTCTTCAAAACTTTCATCGATGAACAGCTGCAACTGCTTCCCGGTGACCAATGGTGCTTCAGTGTGCATGCCGTAACTGGCACGCTGATTCCGCTGACTGGTGGCGTTGGTCGCAGAGGTGTTGTTGCTCGTACTACTTGCGGTTGCACCATTTACACCATTGCGCTCATTTGACGAAGAGCGGATGACACTTGGCGTATGGGTTTCAACTTTATTGACCACAGCCGGCACATGTTGCTTGGTTGCGTCTTGACTGGTCATTGACTGCGAGGCACTGGTAGAAGCCGATTGCGTCATTGGCTGCCAGTTTTGCGGATCGGCATTAGCCGCAAACCGCTTCTGCTTAGGCCGCCCCGGATGTCGGGTGCTATTTGGCTTGTTACGATCGGTCCGCACATTACGCCGTTCGTTGCGAACCGGTTCACGTTCAGACTTGCCATTACGCCGGAACGTCTCAGTTTTACCGGTTGGCGTGTGCTGTTTAGTATGCCGCGCCGTTGTTTCGTGCCGTTCATCGCTTTCGGCCGGTTTCACCGAAGCCGCAGCAGACTGGCTGTTCGTTTGCGTCTGACGCTTCTTTGCTTCAGCCTGAGCCTCTTGTGTTGCCACATCCGGCTGCTGACGAATGGTAAAACGATGATTCCGGGTTGACGGCCGTTTGTTTGTTGTCGGCTGCTCGGTTGATGCTTCTGAGTTAGTTGCCTGGTTTTGATGCTGATTGTTTGTTCGGTTATTTTGGCGCGCTGTCACAGTTGCCCGATTGACCCGCGTTGTCGTCCGACGCTTTGGTTGGGCGCTTGCCGCATTTTCCTGCGCGTTAGCAGCCGATTGGGTCGTTGACTGGCTGTGATTGGTTGCCGATGCGCTTGTTGAGTTGGCTTGGCTGTGTGCCGGACGTCCAACGGTTCCGGTTGAAGTTCGCTTAGCTGCTGCTTTTGGCGTAGCTGGCGTCTTTGCAGCGGTCTTACGGGTTGCTACTTTAGCTGCTGGTTTCTTGGCAACAGTTTTTTTTGTCGTTTTGGAAGTAGCTGCACCTGCTGGCACTTTGCCTGATGCAATGATGCTCTCAATCTTAGCAGTCGTCTTGCGGCTGACTTTTTCACCACGCAAGGCTTTGCGTAACGTCGGCACGGATACGCCGATGGCAACGGATGTGGCGTTGGTGTTCAGTTGGTGCTTTGCCATATAAGCATTTAATGATGTTTTTAACTTATTATCTTTATCCAAAATATTTCCTCATATCCTACTTAAATTTAAATGATTCGGTACTAGTTTAACGCAAACGAGGACGAACGAACATGATTTGGAACAGCAAGCGTTATACTTACAAATGTAGTACATGCCGGTTTCAAAAATGTCTGCATTTTGCGTTCACCTGTTTGCGCAAACTAGACTTTTCTTGTATAGTCTTTTTCTGTATGCCACTAGATGAAAGAAATGGGGATCAACATGCAACGAAAACTTAGCGGACGCCATATGCAAATGATTGCGCTTGGCGGCACCATCGGCGTAGGCCTGTTCATGGGTGCCGGCGCAACGATTAAATGGACCGGGCCATCAGTTCTGATTGCGTATATTGTTGCCGGTCTTTTTCTCTATCTCATCATGCGGGCCTTGGGTGAGATGCTGTATGTCGATCCGGCAACCGGCTCGTTTGCCAAGTTTGCCAGCGAATACATGCACCCGCTTTTCGGCTATCTGACCGCCTGGAGTAATATTTTCCAATTTGTGGTCGTGGGCATGTCAGAAATGATTGCCATTGGTGAATATTTTAAATTCTGGTGGCCCGGGCTGCCGGGATGGCTTCCTGGGCTCGTAGCGATCACCTTCCTTGTTTTAGCCAATCTGATTTCGGTGCGAATGTTTGGTGAATTGGAGTTTTGGTTTGCACTCATCAAAGTTGTTACCATTATTTTGATGATCGTTGCCGGACTCGGCGTCATTTTATTCGGTCTTGGCAATGGCGGCCATCCCGTGGGTATCAGTAATCTGTGGACCCACGGCGGCTTCTTCACCGGCGGCTTTAAGGGTTTCTGCTTCGCCTTGTCAATTGTGCTCGGTTCTTACCAAGGCGTGGAACTCATTGGGATCACGGCAGGCGAAGCGGCTAATCCCAAGCCGACGATTGTTAAGGCGGTCAAAGATACAATTGGCCGAATCCTCATCTTCTACGTGGGCGCGATTTTCGTCATCGTGGCCATTTACCCGTGGGATCAGCTCAATACACTAGGATCACCGTTTGTGCAGACCTTCGCCAAAATCGGCATTACGTTTGCGGCATCCCTCATTAATTTCGTCGTGATCACGGCCGCCTTGTCTGGTTCGAATTCAGGCATCTATTCTGCCAGCCGGATGCTGTATACCTTGGCTGATGCCAAACAATTGCCGCGAATTTTCACCAAACTGAATCGTCATGGCGTGCCGTTTTACCCGGTCGTTTCCGTTGGCGCCGGCATTTTACTTGGCGTCATCTTAAACGCCTTATTGCCTTGTGTGGCCCCTGCCGCCAAGAATGTTTTCGTGCTGGTCTATAGCTCCAGCGTTTTACCAGGCATGGTGCCGTGGGTCGTCATTCTCGTCAGCGAAACGCGCTTCCGCAAGGTTCACGCCGATAAAATGCCTGACCATCCTTTTAAAATGCCATTCGCACCTTACAGCAATTATCTCACACTTATTTTCCTCGCGTTCGCTTTATTTTTCATGTTGCTCAATCCCGAAACCAGCATTTCGTTGTTAGTCGGTGTCATCTTCTTGACGCTCGTCTGCCTGCACTACTTTTTCCACTATCGCACCGGGGCGAAAAAACTTCCGCCAGCCGAGCATGATAACGATCATCGCTAAGAATTAGTGCGATTTAGGCAGTGAAAAATTTGCATTTTTTCACTTTTAAAAGAAGCCGCGTTCTCATCTTTTGTTCCATTTTTCCGATCATGTTTTTATTTCTTCACTAGTTTGTATAATGGACTTGTAGGAAGAAAGGAAGGTTGCTTTTATGAAAACGATCAATATTGGCGACGTCACGGTACCAATTGTGGGCATGGGTACTTGGTATCTAGGCGAAGGCAACGCTGCGCAGAGTGCTCGTGAAACCGAAGCCTTAAAATACGGGCTGGATCACGGCTTGAACGTGATTGATACTGCGGAAATGTACGGGAATGGCGCTGCGGAATCCCTGATCGGCGGTTTTCTGGGTGATTACAACCGGAGTGAGATTTATTTGATTTCCAAGTTCTACCCGTCCCATGCAGACAAAAAGCAAATGCGGACGGCGCTGACCAATAGCCTGTCCCGCCTTAAAACCGATTACCTCGATCTCTACTTGCTGCATTGGCGTGGGGCGACCCCGTTAGCAGAAACCCTGGAAGGCCTGCAGGAACTGAAAAAAGAAGGCCTGATTCGCCAATACGGTGTTTCCAATTTTGATGTTGACGACATGGATCAGCTCACGATGGAACCCGGTGGCGATCAAGTTGTCGCTAACGAAGTGTTATACAATTTGCAATCACGCGGCATTGAATATGACCTCCTACCACGCCAAAAGCAAGCCGGCATCACGACGATTGGCTACTCGCCTTATGGTTCCGGCAGTGGTAAGTCAATCAAGTTGACCCCGGAGCTCGTGGATCTGGCCAAAGCCAAGGGCGTTTCAACCCATCAGCTTATGCTGGCGTGGGTACTGCGTAATGGTGATGTGCTGTCGATCCCGCGTACCGGCGAAGCGAGCCACATGGCCGAAAATATCGCAGCTGCCGACGTTACATTTACGCCGGATGAACTAGCGCTGTTTGACCAAGCGTTCCCGGCACCGCGTCACCATATTCCGCTTGAAATAATTTAAACCTAGCACACTGCCGGTCTTGAGCGTCGCTTAGTCTAAAAAATTCGGCGAGCGCTTTCATGCCTCAATAAAAAACGTTATACTGATAACAACTATTTTCCAGGAAAGGACCTTTGTTGTGAAAATCTTTGTTGTCGGTGCCCATGGTCAGATTGGCCAGCTTTTGGTGCACAAACTATTGGATCGCGGCGATACCGTAACTGGCGGTTATCGCGATCCGCTCACCCAGACGCCTGATCCGCAGAAAAATTTTCGGGCAGTCGAACTTAATCTTGCATGGCCGGTCTCACGTTTGACTGAACTTTTTGCCGGCCACGATGCCGTTATCTTTGCTGCCGGGTCACGGGGAAAGGATTTGCTCGGCGTGGATCTCGACGGTGCAATTAAAACCATGAAAGCGGCCGAAGCCGATGATGTTGGCCGCTTCATCATGTTAAGCGCGTTAGACGCCGAGGATCCCGCAAGATGGCCGGAAGAGCTGCACGATTATTACATCGCCAAGTATTACGCTGATGAGTGGCTGATTCATAACACTGATCTGGACTATGTCATTGTCCAGCCAACCGCTCTCACCAACGATCCGGCGCAAGGCACCATCACGCTGCAACCGCAACGGCCATCGACCATTCCGCGAGCCGATGTCGCTGATGTCCTCGTCGCTGCTTTAGACAGCAACCGCCATCGCGAAACGATCAAAATCGCCAGTGGCAACACGCCAATCGCTGAAGCCGTTAAAAGTTGACGAACCGAATCAGCCGTGCTAATTTAAAAGCAACGTTAAACCGAAAGTGAGGTCTGTCCATTGAAGTAAGCCAATTGTTGAAAATGTCCAAGTCCTGTTCTCAGCAACGGGGTCAGTGCGGACTTTTTGACAATTGGGCTTGATCAATGGTGGATTCTCCGCTTATTTTGGTCAGCCCTAGATTCTTTTGGGGCTGTTTTTTTATGAGCGTGAAACGGCGCGCTCAGGAGCTGGAGTGTAAGTGGCCTTGGGCGTGATGCACTGACCAAGCTCCTTACACGCAAGCTTCTGCGCCGGTGAACGCGTTACGGAAAGTTGGGAATGAATTGCCAAGCGTTGTCAGTTACGATGTCGCTTCCCACCGCTGTAATCCCGAAAACTCAAAAAGTCAGCTGATCTTTCTTCTGATAGCACAGGCATATCCGCGAAAGGACGTGGCTGTATGTCAACGATTCAAATCAAACACCTTTATTTTGCCTATGACGGCCAGGCGCCACTTTTCAGCGATGCCGGGTTTAACCTCGATACTGGCTGGCACCTTGGCTTGGTTGGCCGTAATGGACGCGGTAAAACCACGTTGCTGCGGTTATTGCAGCAGCAACTGGATTACCGCGGAACGATTACGGTTCCCGTGCCTTTGCGCTATTTTCCGCAAGCGCTGGACGAGAGCCAACTGACACTTCACGCAGCACAAGCCTTTCAAGACGTGGCGCAATGGCAACTGGAACGCGAACTTAATTTGCTGCATGCCGACCCTGATATCTTGTGGCGGCCGTTTCGAGATCTATCTGGCGGTGAGCAAACCAAGGTCCGCCTCGCCTTGCTCTTCATCCAAGACGATGGCTTTGCACTCATTGACGAGCCGACGAATCACCTCGACTTGCGCAGTCGTCGCCAAGTCGCTGCCTACCTAAAACAAAAATCCGGCTTCATCGTGGTCAGTCACGACCGAGATTTTCTTGACGCCGTCACCGACCACACACTGGCTATCGAACGCCAGAAAATCACGCTTTACCAAGGTAACTACACCACCTTTACCACGGAAAAGCAGCGGCAGGATCAAACCGAACTCGCGCAAAATGCTCAGCTAAAAAATGAAATTAATCGATTGAAACAAACCGCCCATGACAAAAAAGTTTGGGCGGAAAACAAAGAACGCAGCGTTTACGGCAATCGCCACGAGAAAGATAGCGGGCACAATAATACCCGCGGCTTCATCAGCGCCCGGGCAGCAAGAACCATGAAAAAAAGCAAAAACCTGGAACACCGCATGGATAAGGAAATTGCGGCAAAAGAACAGTTGCTTAAAAATTTGGAGAAAGTCGATCCACTCACCATGGCGCCACAACCAACCCATCATCACCATTTGATTGTGGCCGAAAATGTTCAGGTCGGTTATGATCAGCCGCTTTTCCAACCAATTTCATTTACGTTGCAACCCGGCGACCGAGTGGCGATCGTCGGTGAAAACGGCAGCGGTAAATCAATGTTGATCCGTGCTTTGCTGGGCCATTTTACCGGCAATCAAACCGGGCTTCTGACCTTGGCGCCGGTTGCTTTGAGTCTGGTACGCCAGCAATACCCTGACAATCGCGGGTTACTGCCGGACTTTGCCGAAAAGCGGCACCTCAACCTCGAAATTTTGCTTAACAACTTGCGTAAGCTCGGGATGCCGCGCGCCGATTTTGCCACGCCGATCGAACACCTTAGTATGGGCCAGCAAAAGAAAGTCGAAGTTGCGCGTTCGCTTGCAACACCAGCCTCCTTGTATATTTGGGACGAGCCGCTCAATTATCTGGACACTTATAATCAAGACCAGATCATGGCCGCGATCACCCGTTATCAACCAACGATGCTGTTTGTGGAACACGATGAGCATTTTATCAATAAAATTGCCACGAAAGTTGTCCGCCTGACGCCACTAACCTAATCAGAAACGGAGCCGCCCGGCATGATATCCGAGACACATTGCCCGCAAATTAAGCGGTTCCATGGTATACTCACGGTGAAAGCTTCAAAACAAGAAAGGATGGATAGCATGGCAGAACGATCTTTGTATCATACCTATGTCCGCAACGAAAATGGTTTAGTCGGTGAAAGTTATGTCGAAGGCAATCAAGGGTTAGCTCTTGGTGTTTCCAGTTCGCTTCTGGACGCTCCTGGTACCAATCCAGAGCAATTTATTGCATTTGCCCTGTCCACTTGTTTCAACGCAACGATTCGCATCGTCCAGCATCGTGAAGGTACTGCAGAAGATTCGCAACTACGCACCCGGGTGGACATTGAGCGCGACAAAATCGGCTACAAGTTCATTGTCGACGCGCAAATTCTCATGCCAAGTCACACACGCGAAGAAGCGCAAAAAATTGTGACCCAGGCATTAGATGAGTGCCCAGTCGCTAAACTGTTAAAAGAAAACGAAAATGTCAGCTTCCGAATTGTTGACGAGTTCACCGATGAGCCGACGTTAGGTGAATAATGAGCGGTAACGGTTGTTCCTCGTCTACATTCGCTTAAGCAAAAAAGTACGCCGAATCTTCCGAGACTTCTGGCGTACTTTTTTTATTTTTCCGTCAAGAATCCTGTATCTCAAAACCTTAATCCACCGTGCGCGTTACACTTGACCATAAGTGGAGATGGTAAGGATGATCAAGCAAGGCAACGGACAAACAACGCATCATTTAGGATTGGTGCTTTGTATGTGGTTAGGCAGCATCGCTTTTCTGGCGACTGGCGTCTGGGCCACCATTTTATTAGTGCTCACGTCCCGAATCACGGCTGCACTCATCATCACCTTGATCGGCGGGTGGGTGACGCTTGCCGGTATCTTCGCCTGCGTTGTCACCCTATGGCAATTAGTCCGGGCACCGCAAGCGGCTCGTCATTTGGTCCGGCGGTTGCAGTGGCTTCTCGGCGTGATCACGATTATTGTGGCCGTCATCAGTCTGTCGCTTTCTTATGCGTGGGCGAAAAGTGGCGATGCTCCAGGGATTATTTTCATTGGTTTGTTTTTTGCGGCAATGCCTTTTGCTTGCTGGGTTTTGACGAGTGTGTGGCGGTTGACGTTGGAGCGGTGAGTTTGTGTCATGGAGCTTTGAGTAAGGCGCAGGGTTTTCTATTGGTGGCAATGGCATTTTATTGACTGTTGCGTTCTATAACGCGTTCACCAGCGCAGAAGCCTACGTGTAAGGACCTTGGTCGCAATGGCAAAGACCGCCATCACGCCCAAGACCACTTACACTCCGGCTTCTAACCGCGCTGGTTCACGCTCACAAAAAAAGACCCACCCAGTTTCCCGAGCGGATCTCTTTTTTAACGAACCAAGAAGAATTAAAGCTTGGTAACGTTAGCAGCCTGAGGGCCACGATCAGATTGTTCTACATCGTAGGAAACAGCCTGACCTTCGTCAAGACTCTTGTAGCCTTCGCCGTTGATGGCGCTGAAATGTACAAAGACGTCTTGGCCGTCTTCACCAGTGATGAAGCCGTAACCCTTATCAGCGTTGAACCATTTAACTGTACCTTTTTGCATGAAAGTGAATCTCCTTTTCAAAACTAACAACAACAGACAACCGTAATCCTAAAAAGGAAATTCATGTTACATGATGTTTCCCGTTCAAGTATTACCATGAATAGACTATAACACGTCCGGCAAAAAAAAACTAATTTTTTTTGCAAATTAACCGCAATTAATTTGCTGAAAGCGCTCACTTACAAGAAAATTAGGCTTGTCAGCACAGCGATTAGCCTAGACCAATGCGCATAGCAACTTGATTTTATTAGTTGGCAAATTACCGATCACTCTGATGACAATGTTTTACCCAGTAAACGAATCAAACCACATCACACTTTTACGTGTAGCCCAATTCAATTTTTCCATCAACTTAAGACGTGCTAAAACTTCCTCTTCTAACTAGAAACTGTATTTTAGGCCTTTACACTAAAAAGATTCGATGCTACATTGTGGTTGACGAATGAAACATAAGTGAACACACAGAAACAAATATAAACATTCCGCAAAAAATTGCTTGTAACTTTTTTCTTCGGGTGCTCTCCCCCACTGACTTTCTTCAAAACGATCAGCTTGCCCCGCCAGTATCTGAGTCACAAATGCTATTCATTAAAACAAAGGAGTGACAATTTTGGATGTTGTGATTGGTGCTGATCAAGACGGTTTTGCCATGAAGGAACAGGTCAAGGACTATCTCAAGCAGCGCGACTACCATGTCATTGATGTAACGCCGCAACCAGCGAAGAACTTTGTCGAGTCTGCTTTGGCTGTGACCAAAGAAGTGATGGCAGGTAAGGCGCATAAAGGCTTGATGTTTGACCGTTACGGCGTTGGCTCAACAATGGCTTCTACCAAAGTCAAGGGTATGGTCGCAACCAATGTCGGTGACGAAACCGCTGCGCATCAAACTGCTGAACATAATGGTGCCAAAGCCATTGCGATCGGTACTGGACTTATCGGCCTAGATCGGGCGCTTGGCCTGATTCAACGTTACCTGGACGCGGAATACGTTGACGGCCGCCACCAAGTTCGGCTCGATATGCTCGCGAAAATGATCTAACTCTGGAAGAAAGGAAGTCTGACCCCATGATTATTTCTTTAGGTAATGATCATATTGTGACTTACATGAAGATTAAGATCTCGAATTTTTTAAAGCATGCTGGCTATCAAGTTATTGATGAAGGCACCTACGACACCGTCCGGACGCACTATCCAATTTATGGCAAGAAGGTTGCTGAAGATGTCGCCGATGGTCGTGCTGATCTAGGGATCGTTCTGTGTGGCGATGGCAGCGGCATTACCATGGCCGCCAATAAAAACGAAGGTATTCGCGCTGCCATGGTGAACGACGCCGCAGCAGCCAAATATGCTCGCGAACAATTAAATGCGAACGTATTGGGCTTCGGCGGTGCCAGCATTGGTGAACATCTGGCATACGATATCATCAAGGCCTATCTGGATGCCACCTACAGAGAAACGCCGGAAAATGCGGAACTGATCAAAGAAATTGACCACATTGCCAAACCAAACCCTGATCAAAAAGATAATCCGCACTTTTTTGATGAAGAAAACGAAAAATGGGCCGAGGGCGTCTATCACGATTAGTCGCGTCTAGGTTGCCATCGAATTAACCAATATGGTGGTTTAGTTGTCACCGTAGCAAAAAGGCTCGAAATTCCGAGCCTTTTTTTGATGCCGTCATCTCTTTCTAGGAATTTGTCATTGTGGCTTCATCGTGCGTCGTGCTTAAGCATCGCAAAATGGATAATATGAGTCGACACATACCATAAAATCGTATACTATAAAAACGTAGCAACGTAGAGTAATGGCGTTGATTTCATGATCCGCCTTATTTCTGCAAGCAGCAGCGTTGAAAAAAGTTGTTCAACGTCTCAAAAAAGGTGAATAACATGACTAAAAGTACACTCGAAAAAAGTGTTGAAGAGCTCAATCAGCTATTAGACGGAAATGATCCTGGCGTTGAACGGCATGAGCGACATCTACCAACACCGCCTGAGTTTACCGGCGAAGAAATCAAGAAAATTCGGCAGCAAATCCCGGCAACGCAACTCGTCTTCGCCCAAATTATGGCGGCTTCTCCTCGTACCGTTCAGGCTTGGGAAACGAACCGCAGTAAACCAAATGGGCCAGCTCGTCGGCTCATGCAACTGATTGAACTTGATCCGTCAGTGGCGCGGCTTTTGATGTAGAAAAAGAACAGGGTTTGATGCCAAGTACCGTTTTATAGACGGCTGCTCTGTTGATAATTTTTTGACTCACGCTCACATATAAAACAAACGGCGATCAGATAACCTCATAATTATCCGACCGCCGTTGTTTTCGTGCTTTTGATCTCGTCAATGGAGAGGCATGCGGAAACTCAGCGCTTTAAATCCACTATTTCACCTCTTGTCATCGTAACGAATTGCCTACATCCCTTGCGCATACATAGCATCTGCCACTTTCAGGAAACCGGCGATGTTCGCTCCCGCTTCGTAGTTACCGGGCATGCCGTATTCGTCAGCAGCATCGGCACTCGCCTTAAAAATGTGTTGCATGATTTCATGCAGTTGGCTATCGACTTTTTCAAAACTGTCACTTTCGCGGCGGGAGTTTTGACCCATTTCCAGCGCTGAAACAGCGACGCCCCCTGCATTGGCAGCTTTTGCCGGCCCGTATAAAATTCCAGCGTTTGCATAGGCAGCGATCGCGTCCGGATTGCTCGGCATATTGGCGCCTTCAGCAACCGCAATCACGCCAGCTGCCTTAAACCGCGCCGCCTGTTGACCATCAATTTCGTTTTGCGTGGCGCAAGGCAATGCCAGATCAAACTTAAGATCGGTGGCATCCCAGACTGAACCTTCATGATATTCGGCTCCAGCCACTCGATCCGCATAAGCTTTAATACGACCGCGTTCGACTTCCTTGATCTGCTTGACCACCGCAACATCAATCCCGTTTTCATCAACCACATAACCATTCGAATCGGAAACGGTAAGCACCTTGACACCCAGTGCTTCAGCTTTCTCAGCAGCATGAACCGCGACGTTGCCGGCACCGGAAATGACCGCACGCTTGCCAGTTAGCGTTTCCCCGTTGGCTTTCAATAATTCATCGGTGTAGTAAATCAAACCATAGCCAGTCGCTTCCGTACGCGCCAACGAACCACCATAACTGAGCCCTTTACCGGTTAAAACGCCACGTTGCGCCCCTTTTAACCGTTTGTATTGACCGTATAGATACCCAATCTCGCGGGCACCGACACCAATGTCCCCAGCCGGCACATCCAAATCCGGCCCGATATACTTACTCAGTTCGGTCATGAAACTTTGACAAAAACGCATTACTTCGGCATCCGACTTCCCTTTCGGATCAAAATCGGAACCACCTTTGGCTCCCCCGATCGGCAAAGTGGTCAGACTGTTTTTGAAGATCTGTTCAAAGCCTAAAAACTTCACAATACTAAGATTGACGGAAGGATGTAGTCGCAGGCCGCCTTTGTAAGGACCAATCGCTGAATTAAACTGAACGCGAAATCCGCGATTGACTTGAATATTTCCTTGGTCATCCTGCCACGGAACGGCAAATTGAATCGCCCGCTCCGGTTCAACCAATTGTCCAAGAATATTGGCCTTCACATACTCCGGATGCTTCTCAAACACCGGCGTAATCGTGTTTAAAAGCGTTGAGGCCGCCTCAAAAAATTCCGGTTGGTTAGGATCACGTTGCTTAAGCGTTGCAAGCACTGACTGCACATAAGATGCTGCTGACATGGGAAACCACCTTTCTCAAAAAACGTAACGGACGTTGTTTTAAGGTTAACAGAAAAATGGCAAAATGATAAGAATTTTTTGAGCGTGAGCCAGCCCGGTTAGAAACCGGAGCATAAGTGGCCTCAAGTAGGAATGGCTGGGCTTTGGTCATTCCTACTTGAGGTCCTTATGTGCAGGTTTCTGGGCTGGCGAACGTGTTACCGCGCGAGCGCGAACTAATTTTCAACTCATCAATCACGTTTATCAAGTTATCGCAACTGTCATCTGTTACAATGAAATCGGATACATGAAAAACAGCTGACCATGACCATTGTTGGGTGACGGTCATTGTTCAGCTTCGGATAGCTACGTTGGTGTCAATATCATTATGAGGAGGAATTTTGGAATGCAAAATCGCGGCAATATTATTTTGATTGGTGACGGCGCCATTGGGTCAAGTTACGCGTTTAACTGTCTCACAACCGGTGTCGGCCAGAGTCTGGGCATCATCGATGTTAATGAAAAACGGGTACAAGGCGACGTCGAAGATCTTTCGGACGCACTGCCTTACACATCGCAAAAGAATATTTATGCGGCTAGTTATGAAGACTGCAAATATGCCGACATTATTGTGATTACTGCGGGGATCGCGCAAAAGCCGGGACAGACACGACTTGAGTTGCTAGCGATTAACGCCAAGATTATGAAAGAAATCACCCACAATATCATGGCAAGCGGCTTCAATGGTTTCATTTTGGTGGCTTCCAACCCGGTTGATGTGCTGGCAGAATTGGTTTTGCAGGAATCCGGTTTACCGCGCAATCAAGTACTCGGCTCCGGCACCGCGTTGGATTCGGCGCGACTACGAGCAGAAATCGGCTTGCGCTACAACATCGATGCCCGCATCGTTCACGGCTATATCATGGGCGAACACGGTGATTCTGAATTTCCGGTTTGGGATTACACCAATATTGGTGGCAAGCCAATTCTTGACTGGATTCCTAAGAATCGTCAGGAAAGCGACCTTGCCGAAATCAGTGAGCGCGTGAAAACTGCGGCTTACGGGATCATCGAAAAGAAAGGCGCCACCTTCTACGGCATTGCTGCTTCGCTGACCCGGTTAACCAGTGCCTTCTTAAATGACGACCGCGCAGCATTTGCTATGTCCGTTCATCTCGAAGGTGAGTATGGCTTAAGCGGCGTTTCGATCGGTGTTCCTGTCATTCTTGGCGCCAACGGTTTGGAGCGCATTATCGAACTTGATCTGAATGCCGAAGATCATAAGCGCCTAGCAGATTCTGCGGCGATTTTAAAAGAGAATCTCCAGAAGGCTCAGGAAGCTTAGTAACCACTCATAAATCAACGCAAATTAAAAACGCTCACAAAGACAAAATCTTTGCGGGCGTTTTTAATGAAACTTCCGAAGCTTTTGGCGTTACTTTGAACTCCCATCACAGCCTGTTTCCAAGTTGTCCGATAGGTGTCAACCACCGATCTGCTCAATGAACTAAATCAAGCACAACGTTAGCGTTTCTTGACACTTCTTCTGAATTTTTTCAATTGATTTTTGCTACCAAACATTCGCTTAACTTTTGCATTTTCTCTTTCTCTGCCACGTAAGTCATTATGCTCAGATTTCTCTTGTTGAAGCGAAAGATAACTAGCTACTCTGATTGCCGATAGCTTGCCTTCTGCAACTGCTTGTTGGACCGCACATCCAGGCTCCTTTTGATGAGAACAGTCGTTAAACCGGCAGTGCTTAGATAACTCCTGAATATCGGCAAATGCTGATTCAACATCGGCGTCCAGTAGCCCGAGTTCTCGCATTCCTGGAGTATCGATCACGATACTCCCGTTTGGCAGCAACATTAATTGCCGAGAAGTTGTCGTGTGTCTCCCGTGAGCGTCACTTTGGCGCACTGCGTTAGTTTCTAATTTCTGACTACCAAGTAAGTGATTGATCAGCGTTGTCTTCCCAACACCTGACGATCCGAGAAAAGCATAGGTTTCCCTTGGTTCCATAAACGCTCTCAGCTCAGATAGACCATCAGGGGTGGTTGCATCACAGACAATGATCCGGTGAGCCCCACTAATTTCCGATATCGCCGTTAATTGGTCTTCAAACCCAATTGACTTGTCGGCTTTCGTCAAAACAATTGCAAAATGAGCGCCTGATGCCGCGGCAACGGCTAGATACCGCTCCATTCTGCGAACGTTGAAGTTACCGTCTAACGCCATACATAAAAATAACCAGTCAACATTAGCTGCGACCAGCTGAGCGTCTGATTTTCTTCCGGCTGATTTTCTTAAAAAGACGGTCTTTCTCTCGTTCAAACGCTCAATAATCGCCACATCTTCACTATTATCAGGGAGTCTGACTTGGACCCAATCACCAACTGTTGGAAAATCTTCCGGTGCGATGGCCATGTTGGCAAGCCGTCCGGCAACTTGAGCGCTATATCTCCCACTATCGGTGACGATTGTGTATCTTAAATGACTTGTGGTTATCACACGGGCTAAGGTCAAGCCGCGTTCAGGTTGGGTGGTTTGTTGTGAACCATAACTGCTAAGTGTCAAATTAAATGTCCTCCTAAAAACGCGGAGAACTAGCGTGCGTAGTCCTCCTGTGACGTAGCAACGCTGATGACAATATCCATCATAAAATTTGTCCTTTCTGTGTGGCAATTTACTTGCCAATTCTCTGACAGCTTAACAAAATTGCTTCCCAGACTCAACTGCCATTAAAGACTACACGGGGGAAAAATTATCGTTGAAATTAAGCGGATGGGATGTCAAATCTAAGCTAGCTTATTGATCAGTACTAGCTTGTGAGCACAGATAGCAGCAATGAAAAACCAGGTCTTTGCTCCTGCGAAAATCTCCCTTTGATCCACTCCGATACTATAATTTTCAGTGATCTAAAAACTCAAAAATTGAAATGCCTGGGATGATATCAAAAAAGCTTCGGAGAAAGTCATTTCCGAAGCTTCTTGTTAATTTAGACCGTGTCTTTAAACCACTCAGTCTTCTTTTGACTGCTCCAATGCTTCGGTTTCCTGCTCAACAACCGACCCTTTTGTCAGTGCTGAATGCCGCATGCCATACAAGAAGTAGATGGCGCATCCGATCAGGAACCAGACGCCAGAGTACATTTTGGCTTGAATGTCCAGACCCAGGAAAACCACCAGCGAGCCGAGGAAAGCTACGGCTGGCAATACCGGATACAACGGCATTTGGAAGCGTGGCTTGGCGATGT
Organism: Lacticaseibacillus huelsenbergensis; assembly: GCF_029726355.1. Classification (NCBI taxonomy): domain Bacteria; kingdom Bacillati; phylum Bacillota; class Bacilli; order Lactobacillales; family Lactobacillaceae; genus Lacticaseibacillus; species Lacticaseibacillus huelsenbergensis. The sequence continues at coordinate 1,865,534 of NZ_CP120687.1, read as the reverse complement.
CCTTGCCTTCACGCGGACGGAGGCGATAAATGCCAAGCGTGACGAACATGAAGGCAATCAGCGTGCCGGCGGAAATCAGTTGTGCCAGGAACGCAAATGGGAAGAATGCCCCGATAATGACACCGATCGTGATTAAGACTGCCAAGGCAATGTTCGGCAACTTGCGGCTGTTCAACTTGCCCAAACCGTGCGGCAACATGCCGTCGCGGCCAAAGCTGTAAAGTAACCGGGATCCCGCCATGGCCATGCCGATTAAGGCCGTGAACATCCCCAACACCGCAATGCTTTCGACCACCGTCGCGACCACCGCATGACCGGAGTGCCGAAGCGCCCAGCCAACCGGTTCGGCGTTGTTGGCGTAATCCTGATACGGGAACATACCCAACAAAACGAGGCCGACCGAGACAAACAGGAAAACCGCAATTAACAGCGAGCCAAGAATCCCCCGCGGCATCGTTTTCTCCGGATCGATCGCTTCAGCCGAATTCGCGGCAATCGAATCAAACCCGATATAGGCCAGGAAAATCATGGAAACGCCGGCGTAAATGCCTTGCCAGCCCCCAAAAGGTGTTCCATCAGCATTCAGGTGATACTTCGGGAAGAATGGATGAAAGTTTTCCGGATGAATCGCGGTCAAGCCGACTACAAGGAACAGCAAAATTGCCAAAACCTTCATGACCACTAAAATGTTTTCGACCCGCGCAGCACTTGAAACGCCGCGTGACAGCAAAACGCCAACCATCAACATCACCACCACGGCGACCAGATCGACAACCCCGCCGTCAGTGCCAAACGGATTGGCCAACGCCGCCGGAAAATTCAGGCCGATCGTCGCCAGCAAGCCGCGAAAATTGGCGGATAACCCTGAAGCAACGAACGCAACGGCAATAAAGTACTCGGCCAACAAAGCCCAGCCGGCAATCCAGCCGAAGAACTCGCCGAACACCACATTAATCCACGAATAAGCCGAGCCAGCAAACGGCATCGCGGCCGACATTTCCGCGTACGCAAACGCCACCAACCCTGCTACAATCGCAGCGACTAAAAAGGAAATCGAGACTGCGGGACCAGCATGTTTGGCTGCAACCACCCCTGGTAACGTGAAAATAGACGCCGACACAATGGTCCCGACCCCTAAAGCGAGAAAGTCACGTACCCGCAACACCCGCGGCAGATGCGAATCTTTATCTTCGTAAACACTTGGATCCTCTTTTCGAAACAGTCGTTGCCACACTTTGCCCATCGGTACCTCCATTAAACAGTTAATGCTGTCTTTTCAATGTGTTAATAAAAAATCCATGAAAACTAGGTTAGCACATTTTAGCAAAGCTGGAAAGCGCTGTGTTTTTAATGACATCAGTTATCATAGGAAAAATAACCTTACAATTTTTTAAGCTAGACAATTTGCTTGTTAAATCAACATTTCACAGCTAAAAAATGCACCAACTTTAAAAGGCAAAAACTGCCCAAGCGACTTCTTTCGTCTCTTGGGCAGTTTTCATTAGTTTATTAAGTGACTAAGTTGATACGTGGCACCGTGCATCAAACCGGAAGTACAGAAGCAAATTAAATCTGTTCGCCCTCTTCTTCAACTGGCTTAGCAGCTTTAGCTTTCACTTTACCCGCGGCTCTAACCGCCGCGCGCATATCGATCGGGTGGCCGTCACGGCGATCATCGGCATACTCGGCAGTGGCGGTAAACAACAGATCAGAAGCCGAATTAACCGCCGTTTCCACAGAGTCCTGAACAACCCCGATGATGAAGCCGATACCGACCACCTGCATCGCGATGTCATTGGAGATGCCAAACAGCGATGCCGCCATTGGAATTAATAACAGCGACCCACCGGCAATTCCCGACACCCCGGTTGCCGAAATGGCTGACAGGAAGCACAGTAGCAACGCTAGGAAAATGCTGACGTGCACGCCCATAGTGTTGGCAGTTGCCAGCGTCATAATCGACACCGTGATCGCAGCACCACCGGAGTTAGCCGAACCGCCTAGCGGAATCGAAATCGCATAGCTTTCTTTGTTCAAGCCTAAGTCTTCGCAAGCTTGTAAATTGATCGGAATATTCACCGCGCCACTACGCGTAAAGAACGCCGGAATGCCGCTGACTTTTAACGTCCAAAACGTCAACGGATAAGGGTTCTGATGAGTTAGCAGCCATACCATAAATGGATACACGATCAGATAGACAAATACCATCGTTGCGACCAACAAGATGAGCAACTGCCCATACGCCATGACGCCTTTAACACCTGTCTTACTCAGTGATTCATGCAGCAAACCGACAATCCCGAACGGTGCAAACTGGATCACCGTTTGGGCCACGCTGCTGACGGTTTCTGCAAACTCGGTCACCGCTTTTTTGGTTGTGCCACTCGCCAAACGCAACCCCGCCCCAATCAGCAATGACCAAAACAGAATCGCCAGGTAATTGCCTTCAACCAGCGCAGAAATCGGATTAGCCACTGCATTGGTCAGCAAGTCGGAAACAACCGTGCCTAAGTCCTTCGGTGCACTTTCGGCAATTTTCATCGCACCCGGCAACACAAGCTTGATCGGGAAAAGATAAGAAACCGCGACCGCCGCAATGGACGAAAGCAACGTGGCACTTAAGTAAAGCACAATCACGGTGCCAAAGTGGTTCTTCGAGCCGGATCGGTATTTTGAAATTGCCGACATAATCAGCAGAAATACCAGTAATGGCGCGATTGCTTTTAACGCCCCAACAAATAACTTCCCTAAAATATCGATAAAGGACCAGGAGGGTACCAATACCCCTAACACTGCCCCAACAACGATTCCGATGACAATTTTCAGAATCAGCGACACATCTTTGTACCGTTTATACATATCTGGCCCTCCTCCATGAAAAATTAGTGTTTAATGAGAACACTTTTTAGTGTGCCCTAATTCTGCCGCAACTGCAAGTTATTTTTATCGAAATTGGCACAAATTTTTGTGGCGTTTCTCCAATCATGATCGGCCTCGCTTTTTTGCCAAGCAAAAACACCGATGCCCAACGACATCGGTGTTTTAACTACTAGACTTCTAGACTTTGATTCTTCGCCAAAATGACACGATTATCATTTTGAACCACTTTTCAGTGAAGCCTTAACTCATTATTCAACTGTCTTTCCTAAGCGCTTCTTCTTAGGTGCTGCCTTAGCCGCATTGGCATCGGCATCTTTATAACCGAAGAAGTAAACCAAGAGAAAGGCGGCAACCAAGGTCACAACCGAAGCAATCCAGAATCCGGCAAAGTTGCCTGGATTGTGTGCCCAACCCGGAGCAGCAAATGATGGAAAACCAATGAAGCTGCCAGTGAATCCGTACATCGAAACACCTAACAGGCCATTGACAACGCCACCGATTGCGGCACCGATACTAGCAAAGACGAAGACCCGGCCATACTTCAAGTTAACACCATACATCGCAGGTTCGGTGATGCCGCAGCATGCGCTGATGAACGCGGAAATAGACAAACCTTTCAGTGCTGGGTTGTGCTTGGTCTTAACCCAGACAGCCAACGCGCCGGCACCTTGGGCAATCATAGAAATGGAGACGATGCCGTTAAGCACGGACTCTGGGTGTGCCGAAGACAATTGTGCGGTAATAACCGGGATAACCGCCCAGTGCAATCCGAAGATAACCAGAACCTGATACAGACCGGCAATAATGGCGTCGGAAATCATTGGCGTCAAGCTGAGTAATGCCTGAATCCCGGATGTGATCGCACCAGACAGCACCGTGATCAGTGGACCGACAACCAAGACAACCGTCATGCCGACTAAGAAGATTTCAACCAGCGGCGTGAAAATCATCCGCAGAACCAGCGGCATCCAGCTCTTGATCCACGGTTCAAGCTTGGCTGCCATCCATGCCGCAAAAATCATCGGGAAAATCGAATACGTGTAATTCGCAATGTGGACAGGTAAGCCGAAGAAACTGGCATTGACCCCCATGCCCAGTAACGTACCACTAACTTTACCGGCCGTTGCAATCTTAGCAATTGATGGATAAATCAGGAACGCACCGATAATGCCAACGATAACCGGATCCGAACCGAGTTTTTGCGCGGCCGTGAAACCGACGATCACAGGCAGGAAGTAAAAGGCTGCATCGCCCATCGCATTAATAATCACGTATGTCGGATCCGTTGTTGAAAGATGGAACCAGGTAGTCATAATGTTGAGAACACCTTTGAGCATCCCACTGGCGGCCAACAGTCCGATAACCGGAATCATGGATCCGGTTATCGTCCCGATCAACGCCTGGGTCCAACGTTTGATTGTGCCCCAGAAGCTGGTATCTTTAGCCTCTGCTTGGGTTTTTTTAATGGCTTCCGCAGTACCTTCAGCATTAGAGTAGCCGGGGCCTAACTGTTTAATGACTTCATCATAAACGTCAGTGACGGCTTGCCCAATGACCACTTGATACTGGCCGTTTGCTCGGGCAACATCAATGACGCCCGGAATGTTGCGTACTGTGTCATCGTCCGGCTTTTGTTCATCTTTCAGATAAAACCGCAACCGGGTGATACAGTGAATCAAACTATTGACGTTCTGCGCCCCGCCGACATCGGCAATAATCTGGCGGGCAGTCGCCGCATACTTGCTTTCCTTCTTATTTGGCGTGGCCGCGGTTGTTGATGTAGCCGCCGCTGCCTTAGGTGTCATCACGGCAACTTCTTCACCAACCTTAACTTCGCCCGGGGTGACATCAAGATGATCAACCACGTCATTGGTATTGGTAATCGCAACAATGACCGTGGTCTTTTTGCCGGCTTTCTTGATTGCATCCAAATCCATGGAGCCAATCACGTCGCCGGCTTTGACTTTGGCATCCATTGCCGTATCGATTTCAAACGGTGCACCTTTCAACTCAACCGTATCAATGCCCAAGTGAATCAACAACTCGGCGCCGTCATCGGCTTTAATCCCGATTGCATGCTTGGTATCGGCAATCATCATGATGCGTCCGTCAACCGGCGCAGCAATCTGACCATCCGATGGTTCAATGCCAAAGCCATCACCCATCATTTTCTGTGAAAAGACCGGATCGGAGACGTCTGTAATCGCCATGGCAAGCCCTGAAACAGGCGCCAAAATGTGTAGCTTCTTTTCATCAGCCATTTTTGGTTCCTCCTTAATTCTCTTCCGATGTCAACAATGCAATCGTCGCGTACGGCGGCAATGTCATCGTTGCAGTTGGTATTAATCCTGATTCGTTGGTAATAAGCACTTTTGCGGATTGGAATCGATTTGGCAGCGGTACTGTGATCGCCTTGTCACTGAAGTTATTCAGGACCAGCAGGTGATCCGCACCAGCAACCCGTTCATAGGCATACAAGCGATCAATGTCGGTTCCAAACGGTTCATAACTGCCGTCACTAATCACGTCGTATTCTTTCCGCAACGCAATCAGCTTTTGATAAAATTCGAAAATTTCACCGTGCGCCAACTCATCTTTGACGTTGATGTCTTTTTGATTCGTCGGCCGCAACCAAGGCGTGCCGGTGGTAAAACCGGCATTCGCCGAATCATCCCACTGCATCGGCGTCCGACTGTTATCGCGGGCCTTCGCCAAAATGATGGCAAACGCCTCTTTTTCCGACTTACCTTCCTTGAGCAATGCCTTGTAAGCATTCTTGGCTTCGATATCCACATAATCAGCCATTGAATGGTAGTGCGGATCGGTCATGCCGATTTCCTCACCCATATAGATATATGGAGTGCCGCGACTGAGATGAATCGCCGCAGCAAGCATTTCGGCACTTTTAACCCGATACTTGTCAACGTTGCCAAAACGATTGAGTGCTCGTGGCTGATCGTGGTTATTCCAGAACAGCGCCTGCCAGCCGCCACCTTGATCCAACTGTTGACCCCAGGTATGCAAAATGTCCCGCAATGCATTGAAGTCATACGGTTCTTTCGTCCACTTTTCACCGTTCTTGTAATCCGTCTTCAAGTGGTGGAACTGAAAGACCATGGATAACTCATGATTTTCCGGCTTCGTGTAGGCGATTGAGTTCTTAACAGTTGTCGAACTCATTTCGCCCACCGTGACGCTGTTAGGGTCTTGGCGGAAGCTGTTAGCAGCCAATTCCTTCAAATAGTCCTGAACGATCGGCGTATCCGTGTACAGCGTTTTGCTGGCAACCTCTGGCGGTGCATCGACCAGTTTTTCTGCCTTGCCGATCACGTTCAACACGTCGAACCGGAACCCGTGGACACCCTTGGCACGCCAAAAGTTAATAATCGCTGCGGCTTCTTGCCGAACCGCTGGATTGTGCCAATCCAAATCAGCTTGGCGGCGTTCATATAAATGCAGATAATAATTGCCGGTGTCGCCAAACGGTGCCCACGCCGGCCCGCCGAATTTGCTTTCCCAGTTAGTCGGCAAGCTGCCATCCGGCTTTGGCGGGCGAATATAATAATAGGCCTGATAATGCTTGTCGCCAGCCAATGCCTTCTGGAACCATTCATGTTCCGTGCTGGTATGATTCAACACCATGTCCAACATGATATCGATACCAGCTTCTTTGAGTTTCTTAGCCAATTCGTCAAAATCCGCCATCGTACCGAACCGCGGATCAATGTTGCGATAATCGGCAACATCATAACCGTTATCGTATTGTGGTGACACGAAAAATGGATTGAACCAGATCATGTCGACGTGCAATGACTTAAGATAATCAATCTTGTCAATAATGCCACGCAAATCGCCGACCCCGTCGCCATTGCTGTCATAAAATGACTTGGGATACAGCTGATAAATGACTTTCTTATGAAATCCCATCATGCACCTCCTTAATCTTCACCTTTAACTGAAGCTCGACCTGCCACCATTCACGGCCGCATTCGCCGCGCAAAATCATGAAACTTAAACCGATCCGCCCGGTGCCGCGACTCCGTGTATTGAAACTTTGTCGTATCCACCAGACTGCTGCAACTGCGAACCACGACGACCACTGCGGCTTGGGGTAACTTCAGGTACCGCCGATCTTCTTCGGTTGCTGTTTCCACCGTGATTTCCTTGGTCGCATAGGCAATGGTCAATCCCACCTGACCTTCAAGATAGGCATACAACGAATCCTTGGCTGCCGACTCCGGAATCGGCGGCACCACCTTAGGATCAAGGTAATCGATATCGATGATGTCCGGCTCGCCTTTCAAATACCGCACCCGCTTCAAAAACCGCATCTGTTTAGTCGTCACATGTGGATCCACGTCCTTAAACGACTTGGCTGGTAACGTTGCAAAATGATTGGCCAAAATGACGGTTCGCGTCTGTAAGTGAAATTGTTTGGCCAGTTCGGCATAACTCACAACTCCTGAAACGGGAAAAACGTATTCCTGCCGATTAATCACCGTTGAACCTTTACCTTTTTGCGACTGGATAAACCCGTCGTCTTTGAGCAGCTGCAATGCTTTTCGTACCGTGTCGCGCGACGCCTGGTACATTTCCTGCAACGTCCGTTCACTTGGTAGCAACGATCCCGTTACATAAATCTCTGCTTCAATCTTGTCCTTCAGATCCTGATAAATGACATCGTACTTACGCATTTCTTCCCCCTCCAGAAAGCGATTTCACTTACAGAGCTTATTTTACCTGTACGTACAGGTTTGTCAACAAAAGAAGCTTGGATTTGGTCAATAATATGTGACATAAACTAAAAATGTTGTCATATCAGCATTTTGAGACATAAAAAAATCCCGTACCTAAATACGGGGTTCTGATATATTAATATCCACATTAGACGGCGTTTATATCACCAGCAAAACATCAACGTCAAAATGTTTTTCATTCATCCTAAAGTCTCTCTGTCGATCTTTTCGCAGACAAAACCGTTAGTCGGTCACATGCTTCGCATCCTGCGCAGTTGCTTTGAATTCCCGCCGAATGCGAATCGACAGCCCTAGAGCCAGCAATTCGAGAAGAACAAAGAGGATCAAGCTAACAGTATAATTGTGAAAATATTCTTCGCTAAAACTCAGCAGCGTCGGGCCAACGATTCCCGCAGCGGCCCAGGCCGTCAGCACATAACCATGAATCGCCCCAAGCTGTTTGGTGCCAAAGACATCCCCAAGATAAGCAGGAATGACCGAGAACCCGGCGCCATAGCAAGACATAATCAGGCATAACGCAATGCCAAAGAGTAACGGGGAGCCCACGGTCAAAATGCCGACCAGCATGATGACGTCGACCACAAAAATCAACGTATAGGTGAGCGGCCGGCCAATCAAATCAGACAACGTTGCCCAAGCCAAGCGGCCAAAACCATTAAACAAACCCACAACCCCAACCATCATAGCGGCGGTCGCGGCGGACATACCGGTTTGCTGCTGGGCCATCGGCGACGCAACCGCCACAAGCCCGATACCACAGGTGATGTTGATAAAGAACATCAGCCATAAGTAGCGGAATGCTGGCGTTTTAACTGCTTCACTGGCGGTCATCGCCTTACCGGTCAAACTCACGCTTTTGGCAAGATCGGCAGCCGGCACTTCATCCGGACGCGGCTTGCGGATCACTTGGGCGGCTCCCAACATGATCACCATATAAACCGCACCCAACACATACATGGTGGCGACCAAACCGATAGCGGCGATCAATTGCTGGGCAACCGGGCCAGTCAACATGGCGGCAAAGCCAAAGCCCATGATCGCCATTCCGGTCGCGAGTCCGCGATTATCCGGGAACCACGCAATAATCGTTGAAACCGGCGTCACATAGCCAGCACCCAAACCTAACCCGCCGATCACGCCGTAACCCAGATATAGCAACGGCAACGAATCGATTTGAACCGCCAAGCCGGTTAATAAAATACCTGAGCCGTATAAAATCGCGGCAACTGTCCCGGTCAACCGCGGGCCAAAGCGCTCAACCACCCGCCCCATGAAGGCAGCACTCATGCCCAGAAAGAAAATGGCAATACTAAACGCGACTGTGACCGAGGACAACGCCCATCCTGTCTGTTTGGCAATCGGACCGGTAAACACGCTCCATGCATAAACAGAACCAATCATCAAATGCAGCAAAATACCGCCTAAAGCGACCAAATACCTACGTTTGCTCATCGCTACCTCCACGAAGTCTTTATTGATCAAAACAATGATCAGCATTGTTCTGATATAGAAAGACTATCACAAGTTTTAAGCTTTAGAAAGGCCTCTAAATCGCTTTATATACGAATTATATTAAAAAATGTCCCGAAATAGTTCGTAATCTATTGGACCGCTATTCAAACACCATTTGGTTATGGTATAGCTCGGCATAAAAGCCATTTTGCGCCAGTAACTGTTCGTGATTGCCTTCTTCAATAATTCTGCCATCGCGGAGGACGACAATTTTATCGGCATTCAAAATCGTCTTCAACCGGTGGGCAATGACAAAACTCGTCCGTCCCTGAATCACGTTATCCATTGCTGCTTGAATCTTGGCTTCAGTGACCGTATCCACGTTACTGGTCGCCTCATCAAGAATCAGCAACCGCGGATCGGTCAAAATGGTCCGGGCAATCGACATGAGCTGTTTTTGGCCGGCTGAAAAGACGCTTTGCTCATCCGAAACCAACGTATCATACCCATCCGGCAGACTCACAATAAAGTCATGAATGTTGGCCTGTTTGGCGGCGGCTTCAACCCGCGCTTGATCGGCTTCCGGATCACCGAAGCGAATGTTATCACGGATTGTACCGGAAAATAGTTGCGGATCCTGCAGAACAATGCCGACATTTTGCCGTAGCGATGCGAGTTTAAATTCACGCACATCAACACCGTCAAAGGTAATCGAGCCGGAATCAACATCGTAGAAACGATTCATCAGGTTCATAACCGTGGTTTTCCCGCTGCCAGTCGGGCCAACCAGCGCCACCATTTCGCCTTTTTCAACATGGATCGTAACGCCGTGTAGAATCTCCTTACCCGGAATATAGCTAAAATGTACGTTATCAATCACGAGCTCGTGTTTCAGACCATCGAGGGTGCGACCATTTTTCGGATCGACTTCATCCGGCTGTTCTCGCACTTCGGTAATTCGGCGAGCACCGGTAATGGCTAGCTGAATCATGTTAAACAGGCTGGTCAGCTGCACAATTGGCTGATAGTACTGCTGCGCATAGTTAACGAACACAACCACCAAAGCCAAAGCCGCGCCTTGACTCAGTGAGCCGTTTAGCGCCAGCCAGGAACCGGCAAAGATCACAATCGCCGTATTCAGCAACGACAGCCCCATGAGTAACGGATTTAAAATGCCACTCCAAATCTGCCCACGCAGGTTAGATTTGCGTACCGCATTGTTATACGGTTGGAAGCCGGCAACACTTTCCTGCTGCAAGCCATTGGTAATCAACATCTTCTGGCCGGTAATTTGCTCGTTGATGTAACCATTAAGTCGGCCGATGTCGTCCTGCTGGCGATCAACCGACACACTTGCCTGGTGCATCACAAACGCGGCCAAGCCAATCGCCACCGGGGTCGAGGCCATGGTGATCCACGCCAACGTGGCATTCTGGGTGAACATCATCCAGATAATCCCAATAAACTGGGCACCGCTTAAGAATATTTCGATCAGCGCCTGGTTCATGGCATTAAAAATGTTATCCAAATCGCTGGTAAACCGCGACAGAATATCGCCGTCACTATGACTGTCAAAATACTGCACTTTCATGCGCTGCATTTTCCGAAACAAACCCACCCGCATGGTGCCAGTCGAATAACCGCTGACTTTTGACAGCAGCAGGCTCGAGATCAAAATACTGGAGGCATCGATCAAATACAGCAGGACAAAAATGGCTAGGGTGTGGTTAAACGCCGTAAAAGAGGCTTGCCCACGCGTTGCCGGGTTCGCCCATTGCTGAACGTAGACAGTCAGTTCCTCAATGGCGCGGCCCATATACGTCGGTGCAACAACAATCGCCCATGTGGAAATCGCGATCAAAATGGTCGTGATCAAAAACTCTAGCCAATAAGGCCGTAAATAATGGGCATAAAATTTACCCGCATTTTTTAAGTCTTTCATGAGCTACACCCCCTCTTCCAATGCTTTTTGGGTTGCATAAATTTCGCGATAAACATCATTATGTTGCGCCAATTCATGATGTGTGCCGCTACCGACCAACCGACCTTCATCAAGTACTAGAATGCGATCGGCCTTGATAATCGAACTGATTTTTTCGGCGATGATAATGGTCGTCGTGTTTTTCAATTCATGCGCTAAAGCTTCTTGAACCAATTTTTCCGAACGGGCATCCAACGCCGAGGTGGCATCATCGAGAATCAGGATCTTCGGCTGCCCGATGACCCCGCGTGTAATCGAAAGCCGCTGCTTTTGGCCGCCTGAAAAGTTTGACGATCGTTCTTCTACTTCTGCGTGGTAGGTGTGCGGCAAACGTTCAATAAACTCAGCTGACTGAGCGATCCGAGCTGCCCACTTCATAGAAGCTAAATCAGCATCCGGATTGCCTTGCTGCAAGTTTTCCGCAATAGTGCCGGAAAAAAGCGTGGATCGTTGCAAGACAAAACCAACCGTCTGCCGCAAATCAGCTTCAGTGACAGCGCGGACATCATGCCCACCAACCTTGACGATCCCGGTGTCTGGGTCAAACAGCCGCGGAATCAGTTGCGCCAATGTGGTCTTGCCACTGCCGGTCGCCCCGACAATGCCAATCATTTCACCTGGCTTAACCGCAAAACTGATATCGCGAATCGTCGGCTTTTCATCCCCCGGATAGGTGAATGTCACGTCATTGAATTCAACGCCACCGTCCAGATCCCGATGCGGGCCACTCACAAAGGTCATGCTCGGCTTAGTGTCCATGACTTCATGGATCCGCCGTAAAGAAACCAGCGCCCGCGACGCGAATGTCAGCATAAAGCTTCCGTTAATAATCGCGAACAGAATCTGCATCAAGTAGTTGATAAAACTGGTAATCGCCGCCAAGTTACTTGGATGGCTCGTAATGTTCTGGCCGATCAGCCAGATACTTAAGGCAATCGCTAAATTGGCAATCAGGAAAAACGCCGGCATCAACAAGGCAAACAAATTACCGATTTTGACACTGACATCCCGCATCTCGTCGCTTGATTCTGCAAAGTTTTTTGTCTGATTGGCGCCTTGAACAAACGACTTTACCACCCGCATGCCCATTAAATTCTCACGCGCCAAGGTGTTCACTTTTTCAATCAGCTGTTGCATCCGGCCAAAATATTTGCCCATGCGACTAAACGAAAAAAGACTGACCCCCAGCAGCAGCACCATCATGACCGCAATCACCCACCACAACTCAGGCAAGGTCACGATCGCAAGAATCACGGCGCCGACAAACAGAATCGGGATACGCGTGACTTGCTGAAAAAAGCCCATGACAATCTGTTGCACCTGATTAATATCATTGGTCATGCGCACAACCAGATTTGATGGCGAGAATTTTTCGATGTCGGCATAAGCCAGACTTTGAATTTTGGCATATTCATCAGCTCGCAAATCCGTGGCCACACCTAATGCGACCCGCGCCGAATAGATGGTATTGATAATCCCGCCAACAATCCCGATCACCGCGAGGCCAATCAAATACAGCCCATTGGTCCAGACGGTCTGTTTGTCATTTTTCATAATGGCATTCATGATCACCTGAAGCAGATGCGGCTGCCAAAGTGTCGCGAACGCTACCACAAAAATAGCCAGGATTGACCAGATCACGTCCCAGCGATATTTCTTAATGTATGGAACCAAAACTTTCATAGCATTCTTCCTCCGATGACTTGTGCTAATAGCTTACCCTAAAATTTGAAACAAGTCAGTGTTAACGCTCTTTGACTTTTCTTGTTCATGCCGCGGCTGCGCAATCTTAAGGGTAAGCATGACGCTGGTATTGTCATCTTAACAAACCTGCGCCATTATTTACGAAATAATGAGAATAAAACAGGTGTTTTCGCAACAGGCTAAGAGTTAACAGCCACAGAAGGCTTCATCTTAATTTAATAAATATCTTGACAGCTGCCATAATTGTCAGTATGCTAGTCGCAACATTGAAATGCGGAAAGATGAGTAGTTGGCGATTTCCTGCCTAGAGAGTGTCCATTTTGGTGCAAGGGCATCTGGAAACGACGACGAATATGGTCTTGGTGATGCAGGTGTGTCGAGCGCGAGCAAAGCACACATGGGGACGCCCATTATTGCGTTAGGTCTCACAGCATGGCTGTCGGACTGATTGAGGAAAGTCGTGTGAGCGACTTTTAAACCAAGGTGGTACCACGGTAAGCCGTCCTTGGCCTAGACATTTTTTGTCTGGGTCAAGGACGGCTTTTTTGGTTTCCATCTCCGCGTGCAAATACAAGCCACGTCTTTCGACAGTTCATTTCGATCATTAGCAAGTGTTCTTCAATTCATCATTGGACTGATTGACATTATGCCTAAAACAGGAGGTTTTATTATGACAACAACCATCATCGGCTATCCACGAATTGGCGAACATCGCGAATTAAAGTTTGCCACTCAGAAGTATTTCAAGCACCAGATTACGGCACAGGAGCTGCAGGAAAAAGCCAAAGCATTACGTCAGCAGCACTGGGAAACCATTCAGGCGGCGGGCATTGATCAAATTCCTACCGGCGATTTTTCTTTCTTCGATAACACCTTGGATGTTGCCAACCTTTTGAATATTGTGCCAAAGCGGTATTTGGACTTGAACCTGTCGCCTCTCGATACCTATTTTGCCCAGGCGCGGGGTTATCAAGGCGATGCCGGTGATGTTAAGGCACTTGCCATGAAGAAATGGTTCAACACCAATTACCACTATCTGGTGCCCGAATTTGACCACGACACGCACATTCAAGTGACGGACTGGCAACTTTTTGAACAATATCAAGAAGCCAAGGATTTGGGCATCGCGGCGCGGCCGACTTTAATCGGCCCGTACACATTGTTGAAACTGTCGCGCTTCATTGATGTCACTCCGGATGACTTCGTGGCCGACTTAATCGCTGCTTATAGCACGGTCATTCAGCGGCTACACGCAGCCGGTGCCGAATGGATTCAGCTTGATGAACCGGCACTGGTTTATGACCAGACCGATGCTGACTTGGCATTGTTTGAACGGCTTTATACGCCGATTCTCGCGCAAAAGAACACCGCCAAAATTCTGGTGCAGACTTATTTCGGTGATTTAACCGATTCGTTTGAACAAATTTCCGAACTGCCATTTGATGGCTTCGGCCTGGATTTTGTGGAAGGCTATGCGAACCTCGATCTGCTGAAAAAGCACGGCTTCCCGGCGCACGTCACCTTGTTTGCCGGTATTGTCAACGGCAAGAATATCTGGCGGACGCACTATGCTGATGCTTTGGCAACGATTAAGCAGCTGTCAACCATCACGGACAAGCTTGTGTTGAGCACCTCCACATCGCTATTGCACGTCCCTTATACCCTACGCAACGAAACGCATCTCAAGCCGGAAGAAAAGCAATATTTGGCTTTCGCTGAAGAAAAACTAAATGAGTTGCACGAACTGGACGCTATTTTTCATACCGGTGCCGATCATGAAGCTTATCAGGCCAACGTCGCCTTATTCAGCAAGCCACGTTACGAGGAAAATAAAGCCTTAAACGCCAAAATTGCTGCCCTAACGCCGGAAGACTATAAGCGGACGCCTGATCGCAAAACCCGGCTGGCGATTCAGGCTAAGGAATTCAACCTGCCACTACTGCCGACAACCACCATCGGCTCGTTCCCGCAAACCGCAGAAGTTCGGCGCAATCGGGCTAAGTTCCGCCGCCATGAAATTACGGAAGCCGAATATACGGCATTCAATCATCAAGAAGAAGTCGACTGGATCAGATTCCAGGAAAAAATCGGCTTGGATGTTTTGGTTCACGGCGAATTTGAACGCAACGACATGGTTGAATATTTTGGCGAAAACTTCGGTGGCTTCCGCTTCACCGACAATGGCTGGGTACAAAGTTACGGGACTCGCGGTGTGAAACCTCCGATCATTTGGGGCGATGTCGTGCGCACCAAGCCGATTACAGTGGCGGAAACGGTTTTTGCCCAAAGTCAAACCGATCACCTCGTCAAAGGCATGCTCACCGGACCGGTCACCATCTACAACTGGTCGTTCCCGCGTGAAGATTTGAGCCAAAAAACCAGCGTTGAGCAGATTGCACTGGCGTTGGAAGATGAAGTGCTGGATCTTGAAAAGCATGGCATCAAAATCATTCAAATCGACGAGCCGGCGTTACGGGAAAATCTGCCGCTGCGTAAGAAAGACTGGTATCCCAAGTATCTAGACTGGGCAGTGCCGGCCTTCCGCCTCGTTGCCAGCAAAGTGAAACCGGAGACCCAGATCCACACGCATATGTGTTATTCGCAGTTCGGCGACATCATTAAGGCGATTGATAACCTCGATGCCGATGTGATTTCGTTTGAAGCTGCGCGCTCCGATTTTAGCCTCTTGGACATTCTCAAAGCCACTCATTTCCAAACCCATGTTGGCCCCGGCGTTTATGATATTCACTCGCCGCGCATCCCTTCCAAAGACGAAATCGTTCACATCATCCACGAAATTCTGAAACGGTTGCCGGCTGATCATGTTTGGATCAACCCTGATTGCGGACTTAAAACGCGCGACGTCCCGGAAACCAAGGCCAGCTTGATCAACATGGTTGCAGCGGCTAAACAAGTACGTAAGGAACTCACTCATGAAAATCAACCAGTGCTTTAAAGATCATCAAGTCATTTCATTTGAAGTCTTTCCCCCGCGCAAAAATGCCAGCAACGTTGCGCTGACACCAATTCTCAACACCCTTGATGCAGTAAAAGAAGCCGATCCCGATTTTGTCTCCGTCACATTCGGCGCGAATGGCAATAAGCCACACATGGGCACGCTGGAGGTTGCCAAGCTGATCAAAGACGAGTTTGATCTGGAACCGGTCGCCCACTTACCGGCTGCCCAGCTCACCCGCGCGCAGGTCGATGCAGAATTGCGCGGTTTTCAAGAAGCCGGCATTGATAACATTCTCGCCTTGCGCGGTGATATTCCCAAAAGCGGCCGCGTCAGCAACGACTTCCCTTATGCCTGCGATTTAATCGAGCACATTCACCAACGCGGCGATTTCAACGTCGTGGCAGCCTGTTACCCGGAAAAACATCCCGAATCACCAGATGTGGTCAGCGACATCCGCCACCTTAAGGAAAAAGTCGATGCCGGAGCCAGTCAGTTGATTAGCCAACTTTTCTTTGACAATCAGGTTTTCTACCGCTTCCGCGAACGGACCGAGCTTGCGGGGATTCATGTGCCCATCGAAGCCGGGATCATGCCAGTGATCAACGAGCATCAAATCGAACGCATGGCGACAATGGCTGGCGTCAATTTACCGCCAAAATTTGTCGCCATGATGCAGCATTTTTCCGGCAACAAAGAAGCCATGCGCGATGCGGGGATTGCTTATGCCATTGATCAAATTATTGATTTATTAGTGCATGGTGTCGATGGCATCCACATTTATACCATGGACAATCCCACGGTTGTTAAACGAATTGCCACAGCGACAAAGACAATTCGGAATGCTTAACTGATTTTGATACCTTCAATATGAATGGTCCCGGCGCGGTGCCAGGGCCATTTTAGTTTGCACAGAAGGCAGTTTGTGCCAATATATAAAAAAGCTCATTGACAGTTCGTTAAAAATTGCGCATGCTCTTTGTTAAGCACCTATACTTTTAGAAAGGATTCATACTTTGAACACGAAAAGTCTGATCATTAGTCAGGATTTGTGCGGTGTCGGCCAGGTTTCCATGGGCGTGGCTTTGCCGTTAGCGGCCGGTCTGGGGTTGACGCCGTATGTGTTGCCGACCGCCTTACTGTCAAGTCACACTGGCGGTCTGGGCGCTAATACTTATCTTGACCTGAGTTCCGAGATGTCAGGAATTCTGACCCATTGGCAACGACTGCAACTGCAACCCGACGGCATTTATCTCGGCTATCTTGGCCAAAATGCCGCGCTTCAATGGCAACGCTGGCTGCCAAAATTTTCCGCGCCGCTGGTCCTGATCGATCCGGTTATGGCAGATGACGGCAAGCTTTATAAAGGTTTTGATGCCGCCTACGTCGAAACGTTGCAGCAGTTAGCCTACCGCGCAACGGTCTTGACGCCGAACGTCACCGAAGCACAACTGCTTTTAGACGAACCATTGGTGGCACTGACGGAACCGTCAGCCGTGATGGCGTTGGCCAAGCGGCTGCATGCCCAGTTCCACAATGCGGTTTTAATCACTGGTGTCCCGTTCCATAAGCAGATTGCCGTTGTCGGGATAGATGCGTCTGGAGAAACGCTGGCACTGGCCCAGCCAAAAGAACCCGGGCATTATTTTGGCACTGGCGATCTTTTCGCTGCGGCCTTGGCAACTGGCTTGCTGAAAGGCCAGCGCTTGCGGCAAGCAGCGGCAACTGCCATGGTAGCCGCGCGCTTGGCAATTAAAGCCACGTTGGCTGCTGATGCTGATCCGAAATACGGGTTAAATCTCGCTGGGGTGATTCCGGCATTGAGTAAGCAACTGCCTTAGATCATACAAATACGCTAGCGTGCTGCCGGCTTCTGACCGCGCGGACTCACGCTCATCTTAACGCGTTCCCCCGCGCAGAAGCCTGCATGTAAGGACCTTGGTCGCAATGGCCTAAGCCCGGGCCATCCCGCCCAAGCCCACTTACACTCCGGCTTCTGACCGCGCGGGCTCACGCTCATTTTTGGAGGTTAAAACATGCAAACATCACATAACACTTTGAAAAACATCATTTTCACCGGCTTATTCGCCGCAATTATTTACATTGGGATTTCACTATTGCGCATTCCGATTCCGGCGATGGTTGGTCGGCCGTTTATTCACTTTGGCAATCCCTTGATGGTGCTGGCAATTCTCTTTTTAGGCGGACGGCTAGGCGGCTTAGCAGCAGCGATTGGCTTGGGTGGATTCGACTTGCTAAATGGCTATGCCGCCACCTCTTGGCTGACAGTCTTGGAAGCGATCGTGATGGCAATCGTTGTCAGTGCGCTTGTCAAGGCGTTTAAACATGATGATCAGCCGCGTAACATCATTATCATTGGCATCGTTGCCGGGTTAACGAAAATCGTTACCTCTTATCTCACTGGCATCGTTGAAGCACTCATGGTCGGGACAATCTTTAAAACCGCGATTGTCGGCGCCTTTTTGAGTCTTCCGGCAACTGTCATCAACTCAATTGCAACTGCCTTTATCGTGCCGATATTGTATTTTATCCTTCGTCCGCTCTTCAAGCGGTTCACGAGCTGAACAATTTCTTTCGTTTTTTTATTGCAATTTCTTTTGGACTAGTCCGGCGAACAGCAGACTAGTTTAACACTAAGCAGAACGCTTGGTGTTTTTTTATGGGCTTTTTTAGCGGCGTTATACAACAAGCATTTCCCTATACAACAATAATATTTTCTGTCATAATCGGCCCAACGCAGTATGTTGATAACTCGGTCAAGAGGAGGCCATTTTTATGACAGAACCCATCGTGACCCTCAGTCACATTCGAAAAAGTTTCGGACCCAAAGAAGTATTGAAAGATCTTAACTTCTCGATCACCCCTGGCAGCATTGTTGGTTACATCGGTCCCAACGGTGCTGGCAAAAGTACAACGGTTAAGATGATGCTCGGCCTACTTGAGCCAGATGACGGCACACTCGAATTATTTGGCCAACCGATTAGCCCTAAAGATCCCAGTTACAAACGGCGAATCGGCTATGTGCCGGAAAGTGCCGATGTTTTCGATGCGTTAACAGCTCGGGAATATCTGAGCCTCATTGGCCAGCTTTACGGCTTGAGCGCCACCGATGCCGAGCAAAAGGCCTTCGCGCTGGCGGAACTGGTTAACTTGCGCGATGCTTTTGATCGGCGAATTTCATCCTATTCAAAAGGGATGCGGCAACTGATTCTGATTATTGCCAGTTTGCTGCACAATCCGGACATTTTATTCTGGGATGAACCATTGAACGGGCTTGACGCTAACACTGTGCTGGTCATTGAAGAAGTGCTTCAGGACTTGCGCGATCAAGGCAAAACGATCTTCTATTCCAGTCACATTCTTGATGTTGTCCAAAAACTGTCGGACCGGATCATCGTTTTAAACGCCGGGACAGTGGTGGCAGATGGGCCGTTCAAAGCCATTGCCAAGGAAGCCGACACCAATTTGCAACAGCTCTTCAATGATCTGACCGGTTTTGCGGAACATGGTCAAAAAGCCCAAAGCTTCGTGGATATCGTGACAGGCGGTGACTCGCATGAAGATGCTTAAAAAACCAACTCCTGATGTTTCTGAAACAACTGATTCAGCCGCTCTGCCGTTACCAAAAGCGTTCGGATGGTTGACGCGTCTCCGCCCGACGTTGGAAAAACGCGGCATTCAGTTTGACCAACTACGGCTGATTCTTGCTAGTAAAGGCTTGCTAGCCGCCCGTGAAACAAACGGCTTAGGCAGCATGTTTAGGAGCAACAGACGCCGGAAGGAAACACGCCTCAAAAATGCTTTCTTGTGGAATGCTTTGGTTGGCGCCATTTTAGGTTTGGTGCTGCTTATCCCTACCTCCATCCTGACAACTTTTACCATGTTCATGACGATCCAGCTTCTAAACAGTTTCCTAGTCATTTTAACCACTTACTCCAGCCTGATCCTGGATCCGCGTGATCGCACGGTCTTTGCTGCACGCGGCGTCAATGACCGTACGCTTAGTTTTGCCCGTCTTCTAAACATTTGCTACTATCTGGGGATGACGCTGCTCGCCGTGGGTGGCCCGGGAATCATCATCAGCGGCTTGCATTATGGGCCAGTGGTAGCGCTTGGCGGCTTAATTGCGCTGGTGTTTAGCGGCGTGTTGAGTCTGATGATGGCATTGTTTGTTTACCTGCTAGTTTTGCGATTCTTTGATGGCGAGCGTTTGCGAAACATGTTAAACCTGGTACAGATTTTGCTAATGATCGGGATCTATGTTGGCAGCCAATTACCTAATATACTGCCGCGCTCGATGTCATTTTTTGGTTTATCTCTTAGCGATTCGTTTAATTGGATTTTCATACCGGCATTTCCTTCATGGTTTGCTGGCTTGCCAATGTTGTTTGCTGGACAAGTGACCGCCTTAAGTATGACATTGGCTGGCTTAAGTATTGTGATGCCAATCGTCTTGACCCTAGTCTTCCTCCATTTCTCCGGTTCGTTTGAAACCTATTTGGAAAAATTAAATCAAGGCAACGATCGAACTCGCAAACTCGGTTGGTGGTTCCGTGGCATCAGCGCCTTAATGACGCGACCAGGCGAAGAGCGGACTTATTTCACTTTAGGTTGGCGCGTTTTAGGTAATGAACGCGACTACAAGCTGCGCGTTTATCCACAGCTGGCTTATGGATTGATCTTGCCTTTGGTCATCGTCAGCAATGAATTACGCCAGATGAGTTTTACAAACGCGAGCCATTATGTTGCTTATGCCGGTATCGGAATCGTTGTCGCGTTGGCACCGGCGCTGGTTAATCTGCGGTTTTCAAGCCAACCACAAGCCATGGCGATTTTTCAATATGTGCCATTTACCACACACGGATTATTACTGCGTGGTGTCGTAAAGGCCATGTTTGCCCGCTTATTCCTGTTGCCACTGGTGTTGATTACGATCGTCACGACCGCTATTGGCGGCTTGGATGCATTTCTGGCTGGCGTTGCCATCATCGTTCTCATCTATGGCATCACGTTAATTATGGGCTGGCCACTGGTTGGCGGACAGTTTCCATTTGCCAGCGTTTATTCAGCTAACGCCAACGTGCACGGCGGTTCGATCGGTATGATCAGCATCATCGGCGGCATGATCATCGGGGCCATAGTTATTTTCGTTGGCGGCTTTCTTTCCGGCTGGATTTTCCCACTGGCTTTGACACTCTTAGGTTTGACGTTCGGTTTGCTACTAGGCCATTTTTATCGCACCAATCTGCATTATGAATTAAGAATCAACACCGAGCCAGAATAACCTCTTAACATTCCAAAAATGAACATCACTCTGGAATCGCTCCTTGAGACGCAATTTGTCTTTAGGGGCGATTTGGATTTATCGAGCAAAATGCCGGCAGACATGCATGCATACACGTCAAGTTTGATCAAAATAACACGAACTAGCCAACCAGGTTCTTTTTGCGTATAGTAGTCTGGATGTCTTAATTTGAAAGGAATACTGCTATGCCACGCACTGAAGCTCATCTTACGAACGATTCGAATCGAAAAATAAAAGGTGTTACATTTGCCGTTGTTGGCGCCATTTTTTGGGGTGCCAGCGGTATTTTTACGCAAACGCTTTTTACCAATGCCGGCGTTAAGCCGCTTTGGCTTGTGGGTATTCGCCTCTTTTTTGCCGGGATGTTACTAGTATTGTGGAGTGCTCTGCGCGATCCGCAATCGTTTTTGGCCCTTTGGAAAAATCGGCGAGATGCTGGTCTTATGATTTTGTTTGCCTTCTTCGGCATGGTGCCATCCCAGTTGACTTATTTTCTTGCCATTAATGCCGGCAATGCTGCAACTGCAACCATTTTGCAGTTCTTAGGCCCAGTATTTATTTTGCTTTACATGGCGCTGACAACCCGGCAAATGCCGCGGCGGATCGATTTTATCAGCATCACCTTAGCCCTGATCGGCACCTATTTACTCGTCACGCGCGGCCATCTCACCAGTTTACAGCTCGCCCCTGCCGCTATCTTCTGGGGAATTATGGCCGGCGTGAGTCAGGCACTTTATACGTTGCTGCCGCGAACCTTGCTGGCCAAATATGATGCGCGGGCGGTCACGGGCTGGTCCATGTTGCTCGGCAGCTTACCATTTTTGCCTCAGTACGTGCTGCATCCTAACCCAATGCTCACGTTACCAGATCTAGGCGCGATTGGGTTTGTCGTCATCTTCGGCACCATGCTCGCTTATCTGCTGGTACTCGGCAGCCTCAACTACATATCACCCGTGGCAACCGGCATGTTAAGCGCGTTTGAACCGTTAACCGCCACTACCCTCGCCGTCACTCGCCTACACATCGCCTTTGGTCCGGCAGAATGGCTCGGCGGCCTCCTCATTGTCTTGAACACCTTGTTGCAGGCGCTGCCGTTCAAAAAAATTCAGAGCGTGCAAAAACGATTGATTCATCAACTCTTGCAAAAATCGAAATCCTGAACATCAAAAAGAGATGCTAAAAGTCTAGGGAAAATCCCGAAACTTTCAGCATCTCTTTTTTGTTCGTTGATTGACCAGAACCAGTATCGACTAAAGGAAGCCGGTGAAACTGGCAATCAAAACGTGAATGGGCAACTCTAGCAGGAAGGCCAGTGTGCCCAAAACTACGACCGGCAGTAAATGAGAACGTGTAACATGTTTTTTCATTAGCAGACCCCTCTATAACCGCAATCCTGACAACTCAACATTTAAAAATAAGAATTGTCCATATCATATTCTCATTTTCGGAATAGTTCAACTCATTTTTGCGGTTTTAGGAAATTGTTTGTCCGTTAATGCATCATTCTGGCGCGTCTGCAAGGGTCCATGTGGCGGTTGCGTGGTATTTTCCAGCGCGGACGGATGGTGTCCCTTTAACGGTCATTAAAGCTTGTGCATGTTGCGCACCATCACCAATTTGCCAGGTACCGCCCCCACTTGGCATGTTTTTGACGGTCACTGTATCGTTGTTATCCTTCACACGTGCAACTTCACTGGTGCCGTTTGAATCTATCAGCACGATTTCGGCCTTACCACCGGTTTGACTGCCGTTGTCGCCTAGAACATAATCGCCACCGTCCAGTTTAAACGGTGAAAGCTTCATTTGCAGGTGCCACCCCGGTTGATCGGGACGGGTATCAAGCACTTCGAGATAGTCCTCGGTGCCGCCACCTTCAAGCGTGTTCAACCACTTTTTGAAGTCTTCGGGGCTTGACGGCAGCGAATTGTCTCCGGGTATACCGCGAATAATATCCGCGACAGTCGGATCGCTAAACCCGCCCGTATACTTCTTGAAAACGAATCCCGGTACATGTGTCAAAAACAGGTCGCCGGTGTGGGCACCAAGGACATACTTAATCTTATTTGAGCTATCAGCCGTATTGATCAACTTGTAATCCTTAGCTGGCGAGCCACCATTGATGGTTCCGGCATCATCACTAAAAGCTTGATTAGCGGAGAGATTATACAGCTTTACCTGGGCGGGTAAGCTAAACGTTACCGTCGTGTTTTTATTTTTTGGTAACTCCGGCATGTTAGTGATGACGGCTGACTTTTGATCAGCCTGAACAATCGCTTTAACTTTCGGACCCGCGACGCCGTCAACGGTTAATGTCACTTCCAACTCGTCGCCAGGTTGGGCCGGCTTTCCGTCAGCTTTCAGATAATCAAAGTACTCGCCTTTTGGTAAGGTGATTGTCGGCATTGGCCAAGGGCTACCATCAAGATTATCGACATTAAGATTGTAATCATAGGTTAACTGATCGCCAGGTTGCAGGATCGTGGTTTCTCCGACGACCTGACCTTCACGCTTTAACGTGACCTCAGGCTTGACGGTGATAAAATCGGCCAAACTCTTAATTGCGACCACGTGCGGTTCAAAGGCGTCACCTGTGGCGCTTGTGAAGCCCAGGTACAACTGGCGCTTATAGCCAAAAATGTCATTGATTTGTTGATTGGTCCATGTGAGTGAGCGCGTGACAGTATTAAAACCTGTCCCGCTTAATCTATAAATCAAATTCCCACCCGTAGCAGTCTTATGCCACTCCACACTCAAATCCTGCCATAGGCCGTTAGTAATTTTACCACTTAAAACTTTGGCTTCATTTGGAAATTCCGGGTTATTGAATTCAAGCTCAGTTTTATAATTGGGGTAACCGATTGCATACATACTTGCCTGGCCAGGATACCCAGAGCCAATATATTGATCTGATGAACTCGGCCAAGGGTAACTAACCCTTTGATCCATACCTGTTGTGACAATCAGGCCATCACGGCTTCTCTTGGTGTCAACCACGATTGCAAAACTGTTTGGCAAACCGGTTGTAGCAATATCAATCGGCTTTCCACCGTTCTTACCAGTAATCCCCCAGATGCCGAGTGACGCGCCACCTGACAACACTTTGGTTGGCCTATCCCCTGCCAGCGCAAAAGCAAGGCCATCCGCGCCACTCGTGGTGTTGCCCAAATAGATTCGCATGTCCAACTTAAAACTACTTTTATCTAAATCGACAAAGGGGTGGTTACTCCAAATGCTCCCTGTCTGACTTGCTATATTTGCATTCAGCTCAAGACCAACTTCATCTGGACCATTTGAAATCATATGAGATTGCGTGCTGACTGGTGAAAAAACACCGTTCAAACTCGTAAAATTTCCTTCGCCCGGTGACGGATAAGTGCTCGGAACCGGCCAAGTAGCTGCCGCCGCCGCGGATTGTATTGGACCAAGCATCACGCTGAACACTGCGGCGAGGCAAATCATGATTAAAGTCTTTTTCTTCATTTTTTACCTCCTTGCCGCGAACGTCCATGCACAAGCACAGCACTTAAGATAACAATCAACAGAACTTCGACGCCGATTACGATCAGCCATGGTTGAACAGCGTCCCCTGTTTGTGGGAGGCGGCTGTAGTCCAGAATTGACCGTCCTTTTCCATATTGATCACCATGCGGATCGCCTGCATTGGATGGATCGGTTGCGCCAGCCGGATCGGTTGGGTCGGTCGTATCACTCGGATCACCACCGCTCGGCTTTCCGCTTGGATCGGTTCCTGGGTCGGGTTTTGGATCGGGTTTTGGGGTCGGTGGTGGCGTCGGATCCGGTCCCGTTGACGGCAATTCGCCGACGAGCTCGACTTGCGCCACTGATGTTTCGGCGTGCACCTTATGGGCTGCGGCTCCGCCTGCCGTGAGACCGACCATCATGAGCATCAAGAACCAAAAGTTACGCTTTCTTTTCGCCATCAGTCTCCCTTCCTCTCTCTTGTCGTTGCCGCCAAATAAGCCAAAGCAGGATCAGAATCACCACGGCAAGGATGATCGCAATGATGATCCATACCCAAGGTGTTTTTTGCGGTGTCCGGCCTAGTTTTTCTTCGATGGCGTTCGACTGTTGTCGGGTAATCGTGAAGTTACGGCGCCAATGCCAGGTTTTCCCGACAGCCTTGGCAGTCAAATCCAAGGTGTAGGTTCCGGGAGCGAGCGCCTCTTTGGTAAAAATGGCATAGTCAAAATGTGAGTTAGGGGCAAACGACCAGCCTTTTTCATGTCGGGTTAAATAAGGTTCATTCGATCCCTGCCGGTACACCTTACCGTCTAACGTCATGTCACCAAACAGTCGCGGCTTAAAGTTTTGAATGGTCGCTAATACGCCTGCTTGGTTGTCCTGCAAGCCCGGCTTAACCTGCATGAGCTTAAGATCAGGCGCCACTTCGGTTTCCGAAGTTTGCAAAACCACCCCGATCAGCATGGCAAATTTGTTATTAATCGCCATGCCGCCACCGCCGCTTTTATGCACATTCGGGTCTTCAACGTACAAACTGCCGAGAATTTGGCCCGTAAAGCCTTGTTCCGGAATTTTGACATCAAAAGTCACCGGCACTTGGCCATTGGCTGGAACGTCGATGGTCTGCGGCTCACTTGCCAACTGGGCAAATGTGTATTCGGCCGAGTTGTCCTTTTTGTTATTAGGATAGTAGCCTAACGTTCCGTTATTTTGCGTGAACGCACTGACTGGGCTGACCTTTAGCTTCTTGGCCTGATCACTCGTATTCTTCACGTAAATGAGCAATCGCTGCGTTTCGCCTGGTTTGACCAGTAAATTGAAATACGTGGATTTGTCAATCTGATTTTGCGGCAGAGCGGGGCTAATCGTGAAACCTGCGCCTTCAGCCGCCTGAACCTGATGCAGATTGCCAAGCCAAAACATGCCCAGCAGTGCAATAAGGCCAAATAGAATTTTTCGTTTCATGCTTACCCCTCTCCGAGCGTGAACCGGCGCGCTTAGGAGCCGGAGTATAAGCGGCCTTGGCCGTGATGGCCCGAACTTAGGCCATTGCGACCAAGGTCCTTATACGTAGGCTCTTGCGCCGGTGAACGCGTTAATAAGCTGAGCGTGAGCTGGCGCGCTTAGGAGCTGGAGTGTAAGCGGCCTTGGGCGTGATGACCCGAACTTGGTCATTGCGGCCAAGGTCCTTACACGCAAGCTCCTGCGCCGGAAAACGCGGCAATTTGCCAAAAAAGGACAGCGGATGCCCCGCCGCCCTTTAGCTTGAACACTAAATTACAAAGGTGCATCAGCCAGCGTCCAAGTAATTGCTGCTTGGTATCGGCCGGCGCTTGCTGTTGGATCTTTGAGAAGGTGAAGAACCGTTTCACTGCCCTTCTTTAATAAGGCTGTGTTCTTACCTTGCCCTTGCCCATTTGTGCCTGTTGCCAAAGCATCAGCCTTCCAGATCGGAAGTGAACCGCCACCGAAATCAAGGGTCGTTCCAGCTGTTGGGTTAACGGCATTGAGGGTCGGGTTATCTGTCGTGACGTCAGCAGTTTTGAGTGTCAGTGACCCATTCAACGTTCTACCGGCAGAGTCTTTCATATCGCCTAATTGGGCGGTCAGAGCCCAACCTGCACTGGTACCACGATTATCAGACACAGTTAGTTCGCCGTCAGCATTACCGTCCATGGCATTGGTACCGTCTTTAACCGGACCTGTTGCGTCAATCGTATTGTTATCAAGCTTTAGATCAACGTTGCCTGCCGTGATCTGACCGATGTTGATTGTGCCAAAGTGAAGATCAGGCACCTTGTCCAAGTTAATATCACCAGGAAGGATATTAACTTCTGCCACAGAAGTCTTTGTGTCATTTGCAGCAAACACACTTCCTGTTGGTACCAGACAACCTGCCAACGTCAAAGCCGAAATACCAGTTACAATATAATTAATTTTCCTCATCGATTTTACCTCCATGGGTGTTGTGAAAAGTTTCTTTACCTGTGTTACTAATATCAATATAGCACCTTGCCGAATCGGTAATCAAACAATACGATCAGCCAATCAGCCCCGTCAGACGGGCAATATTACGGAATTTTTGAAATTTTGTTTTTTATAAAATTAGGCCATTTACATTAACGTGAGTTTATAAGCAACATTAGCAATTTGTTTTTAACCAGTTCATCAAATCAGCGTTATTAAACCCATTAAAAGATATTTTTTGTGGTGGTCATTTTGAACGTCGGTTAACCAGTATAATTTGTGCACCAATGAACTTTTACCAAAGCTATCTATTGATTGCATTATATAAAAATTATAATTTTCGCTTCGCACGAGATTTACCGAGCACTATTTTGAATGCCACCGAGTTTTTCTTTGACCCAGCTAGCAACATTAAATTTAGATTAGTTGTTGACAAGGAAGCAAAGCGTGTTAAACTCATAATCAAATACAAATGCAACGCGAAAGACAAGTAGTGATGTTCATGGATTCAGCGAGCTTCGGTTGGTGTGAGGAAGCATTCAGGACATGATGAAGATCCCTTTCAAGCAGGACACCGAACCTTCAGTAACGTGTCATGGGAGCACCCATTACAGTGCTAGCATATCGTCTACGGACCGTATGCGATGAAGGCCAAGGCTCTATGCTTTGGTGAATTAAGGTGGTACCGCGCAAAGTCGCCCTTAGATTAAATCTAAGGGCGACTTTTTGTATCTCCGTAATCTGTCCGCATTTTCGCGTAGCAACTAGATCAACAAACCAATTAAGGATGTGATGCAATTGGAATCTGACATTACCCACATTAGTCGCTTTATGAATGAATTAACGCCTGACTTAAACTTATTGGAGGAACTCAAATGGAATTACCTGAAAAAAAACTTTCAACCCGCGATTATGTCGTCATTGCATCACTTTTGTTCGGCCTCTTCTTTGGCGCCGGCAATCTAATTTTCCCATTACACCTTGGTCAACTCGCTGGGGCTAACTGGTTCCCGGCCATGCTGGGCTTTTTAGTCACCGCGGTTGCATTGCCGCTACTAGGCGTTTTAGCCATCGCCGCCACGCATGCGGAAGGCGTTTATGATATCGGACGACCGCTTGGTGGCGTCTTTGCCCTCGTCTTCATGGTGCTGATCCACGCAACGATCGGTCCTATGTTCGGCACCCCGCGGACTGCGACCGTCTCATTCACCACCGGCGTTTTACCAATGTTGCCAAAAGACTGGCAGCAAGGTGGCCTCCTTGTTTTCTCCGCCTTGTTCTTCGGCGCAGCGTTCTTCCTGTCCTATAAGGAACGGAAGATCACCACGGCTGTCGGTAAAGTTTTGAACCCGATTTTTCTAGTGCTCTTATTCTTCGTCTTCTTCGTCGGCTACCTGCATCCAATGGGCAATCCGGCTGCGCAAACCGTCACCGCCGCATACAAAAACGGCAGCTTTATGAATGGCTTCCTGCAAGGCTATAACACGATGGATGCACTTGCTGCGTTAGCATTCGGGGTCACCGTTGTCACGGCGGTTCGCGGCTTGGGGCTGAAAAATGATGACCATGTCGCCAAAGCAACCGCCAAGGCCGGCGTCATGGCAACCAGTTTTATCGGTTTGATCTATGTTGCATTGATCGTGCTTGGCAGTATGTCACTGGCACATTTCAAACTGAGTCCTGAAGGTGGCACTGCCTTCAATCAGGTGGTCACTTATTACTTTGGTACCGCTGGCCACGCGGTTTTAGCTACCTTGCTAACGCTGACCTGCCTGACAACTGCTGTGGGCTTAGTTGCCGCATTCGCGCAAGACTTCCACCGGCATTTTCCTAAGGTTAGTTATCGGGCATGGCTGGCACTGACGAGTTTTCTGTCCTTCCTGACCGCTAACTTCGGACTTGAACAAATCATCGCTTGGTCCGTGCCAATGTTGATGTTCCTATATCCATTCTCAATGGTCCTCATCCTCATGTCTGTTTTCGGCAAAGCCTTCCATCACGATCCGGTCGTTTACCGCGTCGTCGTTGCCTTCACCGCAGTACCGGCTGTTTTGGACATGTTTGCTGCATTCCCGGCAGTTGTGAGCCAAAGCGCAGTTGGCCTGGCTTTGCACAGTTTCCAATTACATTACCTGCCATTCGCCGCAATGGGTCTGGGCTGGTTGGTTCCGGCTGCTGTCGGTCTGGTTATCGGCTTGGTCGCCCACACCGTTAAAACACGGCGGGCAACGGCTTTAGCCAAGGTTCAAGCTGAACAAAATTAAGCGGCAATGCTCTTACTGATCATCCCAAAAGCCAGCTACCCAAAAGCTGCTTGATCAGACGTTTCGTCGCAATCGAAAAGGTACCGATCACGTTTTGCGCGATCGGCACCTTTATTTTTATACGTTTTCTTCTATATTATAGCCTAGCAAAGATTCACCGATAATCGGCATTGATCAGGTGCTTCAGTAGAACCTGATTAAGTAAACCGATGACATCTTTGATCGTTCGATTCGCTGGCGTCAGAATATCCTTTTGAAAATTTTGCGCTAGTTCCTTGACAGAAAACGTCTTGTGGAGCTCTTTGGTCATGAGCGCCAATGATGTTTTGACAATACCCTGATCGTCGGTCGGTTCATGGACAACCAGCCGGTCACTGATATTGCTTGGACATTGCTGCCGCTGGGAAAACGTGTCGATCAACGCCTGCCAAATGAGTTCGACAGCGGTACGTGGATGTTTCCGATTTGATGTAGATGGCTTAAAGTAGTTGCCATCACTGGAAGCAACCGGCACCGCGTGGTCAACTTTAACGTCATCGTGCGTTGCCGCTTGCGCTACTGCAACCACAGCCTGTTCTTTTTGTTCTTCTGCTGTCGGCTTTGTCACTGACTGACTGGCCAGCGAATTGACTTCCTGCTCGGTTTTAATCGTCGGTGTTGAACTGACTGTTTTTTCGGAAACCTTGCTTGGCTTGTCTGCCGATGTTTCCGATACTTTGCTGCTTGGTACTGAGCCCCCGCTGATTGCTTCGGTGCTTGTGGATGACTTTTTGTCGTCCTGACTGTCAGAAGTCACCACGGAACTTTTTGAAGCTTCCTTGCTGTCAGTCGGTTCATCCGTGTCAGCTACTGTGATGACCGGTTGCTGATCATCGGTCGTCTTTTCGGTGGCGTCTTCCGTTGTCTTCACGCTGTCTTCTTTTGGTTGTGTGCTACTGCAACTTGGTGCTGATGCCTGTACCGCAACTGGTGGCGCTGAAGCTGCAAACGTCAACGCCTGATTACCAATCACCGTTGATACACCCAAGCCAAGCATGGCAGCTAAGCCGTAAACCCATGCCTTTTTCATCTTATCCTCCACTAAAACATTAACATCTTACATAACTTCTCCGCATTTAATATACCTCATTTATGAAATAAAGTCACTGGACTTTAGAACTAGAGAGCGCGTAAGTTGAGCGTCCCAACATCGCCGTTGAGATGATTAATTTCACGTCGAAGAACAGATTGGCGAGTTAACACAACGCGTGCAAAGCTGTTTGACTAAGTTGTCAACCGCTATGCTGAATGCGAGAATTTAACGAGCCGAATAGATCAGCTTAGAGAGGAAGCCTTAAAGAATGACGAAGAAAACTGTTGCCAATCCTGCACTTCTAATTCTTGTTATTGCGTGGTTAGTGTTTGGGCTCACTACCCGTCTTAACGATTTTAATGAATTCAGCATCGCAAACTTTACCAACGTTCCAAACATCACGATGTCCTCGCCTATACAATGGTATCGTGCTTTAACATGTTTATTCTTAAGCAACTACGGCTTTCCGGAATTAATTTCTAACAGCATCATGCTTATAGTGCTTAGTCTTGTTACTCGAAAAGTAACGACATACAGTGAGTTTCTGATTATCTTCATCATCAGTGGTATGGTTGGTAACCTGTTAGCAAATACGTTCATTATTTACTTGGTTAACAGCCAGATGACGATTCCAAGTTATTTGACGAGTGACGGAGCAAATGGCTATGTAGTGGGCATGTCCACCGCTTTATTCGGTCTTCTGTTTTATACACTAGTGCGGTATATTATTACGCAAAAAGATCGAGTTAAAAGCAAAGCTGATCTTTTCAACCTTACGTTTTGGTTATTTGTCGGCTTAATCCCTTGGGCATATCCATTCTTAGGCGGAGATCCGTTCAACTTGAGCGATTATAGTCACATAGCTGGAAGTGTGGTTGGTCTACTACTAGGATTGGTGGCCACAATAGCAGCACGTCTACATGGTTCTACAGCGCCAAAAGAAAGTAGCCTTGGCGCTCATGGTGCTCCTTAACGACATAATAGAATTCATTACTTAGCTATGGAAGCTTCTATTATCACCGATATGAAAACTTAATGAAGGTTTTAACGGATCAGTTGCTGAATATATCATGATTCTAGCACTGTAGGCGTATGCTAATTCAGCATTATTTCAGAAATTATTTATTGGTGAATTAGCCCCTTAAAAAGGAGGACCTCAACGATTAATAATTCTTGACTTTGCTAAAAAAGCGCTGTATCCTGCCGCCAAGAGCCACAATTATAATTGGTATTATTATTAAACCTACGAAAAAATTGAAGACTTCAGCATCTTATCCATTGATGAAGCAAAGAAACAGGCAGAATTCAGCCTACTCAGCTTTATAATGCTGGAAGTAACACTCCCATGAGCGCTACTGGCTTGATGCTATTCTTCATCCCCTACGTGTGTTGCTCTGGAAATTTATGGTTCATTGATTCCACAAGATTTTAAAAAACCTGAGTTGCCCTGTATAAAAAAATGTCCATTCTGCTTTTTAGTTATAACAACGTCTTCAGACCTTTACTTACAGGAGATAGCTATGATGAAGCAAGCCATACAACTTATGCGCCGCATAATCTTAAGTCCACTTTTCTGGATTGTTCTTTTTTGTTCCAGTATCACCTATATAGAAGAAAGCAGCTCATTTAACGCCTTTTTGATAAGCAATTTTGCAACAAATGTCCCTGCTCTTGTATTGTCTGGTCAATATTACAGGTTACTATCCTCCTTGTTTCTTCACACTGGCATCTCCCACCTGATCTCCAATATGATACTATTAGTTGTATTGACTTGGATTATTTCCCCAATAATTGGCAAAGGTCTATATTTAATAGTCTTATTTCTTTCGGGTATATTTGGAAATCTATTAGCAGACCTGTTCATCACCTTTTTGAATAATTCAAATGGCAACTACTGGGAATTTCTAACGACGATAGGCTATTCATATGGAATTGTCG
Organism: Lacticaseibacillus huelsenbergensis; assembly: GCF_029726355.1. Taxonomy (NCBI): domain Bacteria; kingdom Bacillati; phylum Bacillota; class Bacilli; order Lactobacillales; family Lactobacillaceae; genus Lacticaseibacillus; species Lacticaseibacillus huelsenbergensis. The sequence goes on along the minus strand of NZ_CP120687.1, from coordinate 1,833,255 downwards.
GGTTCTCTACTTCCATAACAGGATTATTCACTTTTACTTTTCTCACCTTTGCGTTTATAGGAACAAAAGACGTTCCTAAAAGAATATTCAGACTAGTTGCCCTCACCTTGGTGTCTTTTATCGGGTTTCTTTCCGTGATTCTAGGCTTTATTGCGGGCCAGTGGTTCACACTAACCGCTTACGTACACTTCGGCGGAGGATTGGTCGGCGGAATTTTGGGAATACTTTACCTCTATTTTTCAAAGCGGAAACTAACGAGTAGATCAACCCCCTAAAGCTCAAACTTAAGCAAACAAAGAAGCCTGACGCAATCTCAAAAAGGTAGACGGCTAGCTTCTATTTTCGTCTACAACGTATGCCAATGAAAAGCTGAAAGAAGGTGTGAACAAGTATGAGAAAACCGAAAAATAAAGCAATACTTATACTTACAAGCCCCCTTTTCTGGATTATAGGCATCTGTTCCGGAATGATATATCTGGAGTTTTTCAGTTCCTCTATATCGGTTTTCTTGGCTGCAAACTGTGGCAACTCTCCTACTGAAGTTCTTTCGGGGCAGTATTACCGATTATTTACTGCTCTTTTTTTACATCAAGACATTTTCCACTTTGCAGGAAATATGATCCCATTAGCACTTCTAACGTGGATCATCTCTGCCAGTATCACCAGACTTCAATATTTGATGGTGCTTTTCTTTTCCGGGGTTATTGGAAACTTATTGGCAGACATCTTCATTACCCGTCTGTACAAATTAAACGGTCACATTTGGTCATTTTTGACGACATTCGGATACACAGATGGGAGTATTGGCATGTCCACGGCTATTGAGGGTTTGTTCTTCTTTGCGACAATAGTATTCTTACTAACTAATCTTGGACGGTTCAGCAAAGTCAAATTCAAACTAGGTCTTCTCGTCTTGGTAATACTTTCACAGATCTTGGGTGCATACCAAAATCTTTCGACAAATCCATGGTTAGACCTTGCATCGTACACTCATTTTGGTGGCGGTCTAACCGGTGCTCTACTAGCTATTATCTTTTTGTACAGGCATCATCTAAAGGCTAAACCGACCATCGACGACTAATTAAAAACTATGCACCAGGTCATTGATGCACTATAGCATCCGTATCTGTATTAATGAGTGTCTTCTCTTGACAGAGAAAAGATGAGGGAGCATGACTTACTTGGATAACTGGGTAAACGCTTACCACGTGTTTGTTTAGTGTTCTCAAGCGCCTCGTACTCCCTCTTTTATAAGAGTCATTCTTTCAAACGTTTCTTTTAAAGAGCTACGAGGAAAGCACACGATGCTGCTGAACTATGAACAATTACTACCACAAGCCGGTTTAGTAACGATATCAGTGGCTTCCTCCCACCTCCTCTTGTTCCTGTCCCGGATCACGATATAATCCTCGCCTAAGTACGATTTTGACTCCAAGTGATGTCGATCTCGCTAGAATGAAGACTTTTATAAAACTAATTTGCTCCACGCAGATTAGATCTTCTCACTATCACTATTCAGTAAGTTTCTAAGGGGCGACTTAGAATGGATGAAAAGCAAGCCATTATTGCTGAAATGTTGGAACTACAGCATCTTTTTGAGAAGCAAACAGATGAGATATCCAAAGAAATTATCTCAAGAATAAAACAAGCCGTTGATAAATTAGCTAGTAAGCGAATACAAGGTGCAAACATTCCCCCCTCAAGTAATCGCACTAGGGTATTTTATCAGAGACGAGGTGCGTGACCATGACTATCAGCTCACTTCAGAACAACGCAATGTACTTCTAGACGCGGAGGACAAAGCAAGAGATATTGAAAATAAGTTCCAGTCTGGAATAGCGCTTTTTTAAATTGCTAAATGGAATTTCAAAAACGGCTTCATATAAAAATGTTGACTGATTATGTTAACACGCCTACACTCAGGTTGTAATTGTTGATACGAGAGTGTGGAGGCATTCACGAAAACTTTGACCGAAAAAGAGCTCACCCAGACTTTTGTAAGCCGATGAAATTGTAACTAAAAATTATAACTAAATTAACGTTGACTAATTCAGTTGGGCAGCGAAAGGAGTGGTTTTCCATGATGATGTATCCTTATATTAATTTAGGCCCCAGGGATGGCGTTTTGTTAATTGCAGCCATCATGCTGTTAGTTTTAACATTAGTTTTTAAGTGGTCAGTCTTTGAGTTTGTGCTTTCTGCGATTGCCGTCATCATTGCGTTCTTGGCTGGAAGCATGAAATCAGATAAGAAGAACGTCCTTACGTTCATAAAAAAATAATCTAGGAAGATTCCTCTTGACTTAGCAAACAACGGACGTAATTTGTGCATTTGCAATTACGTTCGTTGTTTTATGTAGGGGGAGTGAATTGATCCATCTTCCTTTTGGCAGGAAACATAAGGCCTTTCCCGCAAGCTATTTACCAGACGATTACGAAGCGAAAGCGTTACTTAATTGTCTAGTTTGTGCGTTGTTCCCTATTGACAACACCTGTTTTTTAGCCTAATGTAATGTCAATATCTTAGCGGCAGAGAGATGAGTAGCCAGGCGAAGATCCGCAGCGAGTTGTCAGTTGGTGGAAGACAATGATTGGGTTCTGGCGAAGATGGTCTTTTCATGCATTCAGTTGTGAACGTTCACCGCAAGCAGCTGACGGGTGCTCCCGTTATTGAGTCAGGGTATTCGCACATGAGGTGGTGTGTTGTACTTAAAGGGAGCCGGATCAGTTCGGCTAATCAAGGTGGTAACGCGGAACATTTTCGTCCTTGTCTATGAAAAATGGACAGAGGCGGAAATGCTTTTTTATTTGCCCGTTCGTCTAGAGCATGCCGTTAAGAAAAGTAGCTTGAGAGCATGCAGTCTGCTTGACATTTAGCGGAAAGTACCGGCATGTATCTTAAGAGGAGGAACATTATGTGGAAAATCATCGCTGACGCCGTGCCGCAAATGGTCGCCGCCGGAATTAAATACACCATTCCGATCGCAATTGTTTCATTTGCCATTGGCCTCATCATCGCTTTAATCACCGCCTTAACACGGATCTCGGCACGTAAAGGGGTGTTAATCAGCATCGCTAAGGGCGTTGCATCGTTTTACGTCTGGCTTTTCCGGTCAACCCCTTTGTTGGTTCAATTGTTTATCGTTTTCTTTGGCTTGCCGAGCCTAGTCATTCCGGGTATTTTCCCGCATGGCATTAAGCTCGATCCGGTTGTGGCGGGAATCATTACCTTTTCGCTGAATACTGGCGCTTACTGTGCCGAAACGATTCGGGCGGCGCTTTTATCCATCGATTCCGGTCAGTGGGAAGCCGCGTATGCTGTGGGATTGCCGCGCCGCCTGGTTTTACGGGAAATCATCATCCCTCAGGCGCTGCGAACCGCGGTTCCGCCGCTGTCAAATAGTTTCATCAGCCTCGTCAAGGATACCTCTTTGGCGGCATCAATCACCATCGTCGAAATGTTTCAGGTCAGTCAGCAGATCGCGGCGGAAAATTACCAGCCATTGTTGATGTACTCACTGGTAGCCTTGCTCTATGCGATTGTCTGCACCGTTTTATCCTGGGGTCAGCGTTACCTCGAAAAAGTCACCTCACGCTATACGGCAAACACGCAGTCGACTCAGTTGTAAGGTGTTTACCATCGCGCGTTCACTGGCGCAGAAGCCGGTGAATGCACAACCTCATCTATGGAAGGAAGAAATATGATGTTGAAGAAAAAGTTGTGGTTCATGTTGCCAATCATGGCGCTCGTTGCCTTCACCCTGACGGCCTGCAGCAGCGGATCGTCCAGCACGTCTAAAAGCAGCGACGTCAAAAGCGAACTGATTAATAAGAATGAACTCACGATCGGTCTTGAAGGAACCTATGCCCCGTTTTCCTATCGCAAAGACGGTAAGCTGCAGGGGTTCGAAGTTGAGCTCGGCAAGGCTTTAGCCAAAAAAGTCGGCGTTAAGGCTAAGTTCGTCCCTACTCAATGGGATTCCCTGATCGCCGGTCTTGGCAGCCAAAAGTTCGATCTGGTGCTCAACAACATTGCCGAAACGCCACAACGTAAGAAAGTTTATGCCTTCACGACACCGTATATGTACTCGCGTTATGCCTTGATTACACGCAGCGACGATACTTCGATTAAGCAGTTGAGTGATATTAAAGGCAAGAAATTCGTTGAAGGTACTGGCACCCCAAACGCCGCCTTAGCGAAAAAGTACGGCGCGACCATCACGCCATCAGGTGACTTCACGGTTTCATTAAACCTCGTCAAAGAAAAGCGTGCTGACGGCACCATTAACTCCAGCGCTGCTTGGTATGCTTATGCCAAGAGTAACTCAACCGCGGGCCTAAAAAGTCAAACGCTTAAAGTCAGCGCAGCAAAGCCCGACGACATTGCTGGAATGGTCAGCAAGAAATCACCTAAGCTCCAAGCTGCTCTTTCTAAAGGTATCAAAGAACTTCGCAAAGACGGCACTCTGAAGAAGTTGTCGCAAAAATACTTCGGTGCCGACTTGACGACAAAATAACTTGTAGGATTGCTTTTAAACTTTCAAGCCGCGAATGTTCGAAATTCGCGGCCATACATAGTCAACATGTTCATCAAAGGGAGGTCGGGTTTTTATGACTCAATTCAATACGAAATTAGTTCATGGACCGCAACTACAGACTGATCAGGCTGGTGCCATCGTGCCGCCGCTTTATCAAAGCGCCATGTTCCGGTTTGCCCCTGATGGACAGGAAACCCACTGGGACTACGCGCGCAGCGGCAACCCGACCCGCGAATATTTGGAACGGCAGATTGCAACATTGGAAAATGGCGACGCCGGCTTTGCCTTTTCCAGTGGGGTTGCTGCCATTGCTACTGTCTTAGCCATCTTTCCCAACGGCAGTCACTTCATCATCGGAGATTCGCTTTACAGCGGGACCGATCGGCTGATTAACCAATACTTTGCTCAGCACGGTCTGACCTTTACTGCGGTCGACACGCGCGACTTGGCCGCAGTGGAAGCGGCGATCCGTCCTGAAACCAAGGCCATCTTCTTTGAAACCTTTTCCAATCCGCTGCTAAAAGTCAGCAGCGTGAAGGCAATTAGCGCGCTTGCGAAAGCACACAGCCTCATCACAATTGTGGACAATACGTTCCTGACCCCTTATTACCAACGGCCGCTCGACCTGGGTGCTGACATTGTGCTACACAGCGCCACCAAATACCTTGGCGGCCACGGCGACCTAATTGCCGGACTGGTCGTCTCCGCCCACCCTGACCTCAGTGAAAAGTTGGCCCTCTTGCAAAACACGATCGGCGCTATCTTAAGCCCACTGGACTGTAGCCTGGTGTCACGCGGCATCGCAACCCTCGCCGTTCGCCTCGATCGAGAAACAGCCAACGCCCAGGCAGTAGCTGAATTTTTAAACCAGCATCCCGATGTTGCCCATGTCTACTATCCCGGACTGCCAAGCGACCCCGGCTACGCGCTGGCCCAACAGGAAACCACCGGCGCCAGCGGCCTGTTGTCCATTAAGCTCGCCGACAACATTGATCCGCTGAAATTCGTCAACAGTACCAAGGTCTTTGACTTCGCCGATTCACTAGGCACCGTCTCCAGCTTAGTCAAACTGCCATGGTTCAAACTACCGGAAGAAAAACGCGCAGATTCCGGTTTAACCCCGCAGCACGTCCGCATCGCGATTGGCTTGGAAGATCAGCAGGATTTGATTGATGATCTAGCGCAGGCGTTGGTGGCGGCGGAAAAGAAATAGGTGGTACAAAAAAACATCCTTTGAGCTTCATTACGCTCAAAGGATGTTTTTTATGCTCGCCGATCAAAAATGGAAAACTGTCAAAATCTCAGTGACCATTATATGGCCAGCCAACTTTAACTTGTTTGGGCGTATCAGTTTGGTCAAGCCTATCCACACCTTGCTCCAATGACTGCAGTGCTTGATAAGCAAGCCTCAACCTTGATGCATAGCCACGCCAATTATCATCGTTCCGTCCAGCATTGACCGCCTGATCATAAGGTAAAAAGCTGACTTTTATTGCCGTGATTGTTAATTTCGCTGCTTTGCAAATCAACGGCCATTCCGTATCTGTCAGTAAGCCTTTTGAGTTAGCTAAAATATACCTAGCCGCTTCTTGGCTAAAAGCACAGCATCCAGCCGTTATGTCCAAATCAGGCAATCCCAACACCGCAGAAGCCGCTTTATTGGTAATAGCCTCGGTTTCGCGCCAAGTTGCCGGATAACTGCGCATCACCACTGAATCACGACCGACAATCTGATACCCGTCAACCGCCTGAAGTCGTTTCATAAATGCTTCTAGCGCAGGCTCCGCTCGTTCTACCGCTACCACGACTTTGTCAAAATCGCAGTAAAAAAATGGTGCCACATCATGGACATCCCGCAAACCAAACTCAAGTACTTTTCGGCGGGCATCGGCAGCACCATGCGGCTCAATAATGCGGCAATGAAATTTCGGTGCTTCGTCTAGTAAACGCGCGATCTCGTTAGTAGTGACAGAACTGATTGTGACGTAGATGGCCGAAAATATTTTGCCGACACTCGCAACAACCTGTTGTAGCTGAGGCAAAGAGACATTTGGGTGATGGACAGTGGCTAGTAGCACAGGTTGCATATCAAAGACCCCTTATGCGATTTTGTCAGCGTTCGATAGTTAACACGGATGCCTCCACCGGGCATAACTGATAGCTATGTATCAACATTTGAGGTATCCTTGTCCCCTTTTTGTCCCCTTTGACTGACAAATCTAGAAGCATCCAGAAGCAAGTTATTAAATCGTGTTTCAACGGCCTTGCTGTGGCTGATAATTTAGCGCACAAAAGCAATCAAAACGCAAACCCCATCCATATAGGATGGGGCGGAGTTGGCAAGGAATTGCTTTTATCTGGAAGACCCGCCGAGGGGGGCAGGTTCCTAACAGTATACAGTCCGTATGCGCGATTATTCTTGGGGTGGGTAGCAGCTTAGCTTGCCAACTCCTAAGGAGCTTTTTACTCCTAGCTATTGGAGTTTTGCTCCTTCACCGTCAGTATCGCATGGCTATGCTGGGTATGCAAACAATTTGCTCATAGTAAGTTACCTAATCCGGCATATGTAAACCTTTTGCCTTTTTGAGTCGATTCTGTCAACTCTGTGCACAAAAATAAGCCTCCCTGAGCAAGGGAGGCAGAACGACAAGGTATTACAGGCTGACTAAAATATTTAGTTGCTTACGTATCTTATTTTACAGCATTATGCCCGTGCTTCAAAGCAACAAAAATAAGCCCTCCACCCGCGTTAGCGAGCAGAGGACTTTTTTGTTACCTGATGTACAGGCTCTCGCCCGGATAGATCAGGCTGTAGATTGACTTGCCATTGTTGGCGGCTAACGTGTACATGCTAATGCCGTACTTGTTAGCAATGCTCCAGAAGCTGTCACCAGAGCGGACTGTATAATACGTGTGCGAATAGGTTTGCGCATTTGAACTGCGCGAACCATAGCTCTCACCACCATTTACGCCCAAGGCAACATAATGATACCTGCCTGAGTAGCTGAGATAACGCGCCCAAACATATGTGCCACGGATATACACGTGATCATAAATCACACTTTCACCGGGTGCATAGCTACCAACGGATGCATAGCCGGTGCCGGCACCAGTGCGGATGTTAACAGTCGTGGAAGGCTTGAAAACACCAGTTTGCGCATAATCGGTATCAGTGGCTGCGGTTGATTGCGCTGGTTTGCTTGGTGCTGGGGTGATAGGTGTTACTGGCTGCTTCGAGTATCCATTATCGGTGACACCAAGCAGATCAATGTTACCATCGAGGCCTTGTGACAACCCAAATGCACTCGTGTACTGCCAAATAGCTACCCCATCCATACTTGGAAAATAACCGTAGTCTGGTTTGGTAGTTGGCAGATAATCACGGTAAGCAGCTATCCAAAGGCTGTTAGGAAATTCTTTCAGAATACGCTGATAATCGACGTGTGCCAATGTATATGGCTTGTAACTGTAATACATGGGCGTGTAGCCTTCTGAACGAATGCGCCGCATGCCAGCTAAAATGGCATCCGTATTAGCTGCCATATTGCCAGAAGCACCATCTTCGTAGTCCAAAGCAACGATGCTTCCCTTTGGTGTCTGCGCTTTGATACGAGGCATATAACGGTCAAGTGCTTCTAATCCCAACTGGCTACTTGCACCAACACCATACCAGATGTAGCTATGCACACGTTTTCTTGCTGCCTTTGCACTGGCAATTGGCAAGAATGTCAATGGTCGGACAAAAATTGTCCGGTTCTGCCGAATGCGTATGGTTGTCACTTAAATTCACGCATTATCAGATCTTTTATCAGCGTTTAATCTCCCCAGTTTACAATTCAAGTGCAACACCCTGACGACTAGACCATAAAGGCCATGAAGACCTATTCTTGTTAGTGCTAGCTAAACAAGAAAGCAGGAATCTTCATGACCCACTCTCAGACTAACACCCACAAGCATTACCAACAACTCAGTTTTAGCGACCGTGCTACAATTCAGGCCCTTCAGGCTGCTGGTGACACCGCGACCGTGATTGCACAGAAGCTTCATCGCAGTAAAGCGACAATCTCACGAGAAATCACGCGTGGATCTGTAACTCAGCTCGACTCGAAGCGTCACTCGCATCAAGTCTATCTTGCGGAAACTGCCCAAGCCATGCACGACCGTAAACGCGATAGAACCGGTCACTACGCCTTTCTTAAGACCGGCCGTGCGTTCTTCAAGGCTCTCGCCAGGGAGCTTACTCGTAAGCCGCGCGTACACAGCGTTGATAGCTTCGTACACTTCTATCGCGACCAGGGCAAGGCTTGCCCTTCAACGACAACTGTCTATCGCTACATCGACGCCGGGCTGCTTGAGCTAGACAACATGACACTTCCCAAGAAGCTCCGACGCCGCATCAAAGGCTATAAGAACGCCCACAAGCACAAGAATAAGAAGATATACGGCGACTCAATCGAGTTGCGTCCTGCGGCCGTGAATGACCGCACAGGCGTGGGACATTGGGAAGGCGACTTGGTCAAAGGTATTCGCTTAGCTGATGAGCCAGCATTAATGACGCTCACAGAACGGTACAGCCGGACTGAGATCATCGTCAAGATTCCTGACTATCATGCGGGCACCTGCCTTAAAGCCTTGCAGGACACGATCGACGACTACGGGGCCAAGGAATTTGAGAGTATCACTTTTGACAATGGTTCCGAGTTTGCCAAGTTATCAGAGATTGTTGGAACCCAGATTTACTTCGCACATCCGTACTCGCCTTGGGAGCGTGGCACAAACGAGAACGCCAATGGACTGCTTAGGGAATTCTTCCCGAAAGGGAAGTCTCTCAGAGCAATTACCCTGGTTGAAATTCAAGCAGTCCAATCCGCACTGAACCATCGTCCCAGACGTATTCTGAACTATCTTCGCCCATGCGATTACTACCGATGCATGGCGTAACAGCCTAGACCACTATCAAGAATTCGTTATCATCGTTGCACTTGACTTGAAAATTGAGGAAACGAATCTACCAAATCACGGCATAACATGACAAAGACGGCTCCCCAAATGGAGAACCGCCTCAAATGATAAATATATTCTTCAACATCAGTTGACGCAGAGCCATTTATTCTTCAATACCAGTTGACGTAGCGCCAAACTTTATTCGATTGATGTTCTTATCAGTTAAGTCAGTACTGCTTATTTAGTCGTCTCGGAAGCACCTGTGATCGCATCAGCTGTTGAAGTTTTCATGTCATTAATTGTTTGTACGTCTTTCCCTTCTACTCGAGAAGATAAGACCCTTTGAGGTTCACTTTGTGAGGCACTTGTAGTTGCATCAGGTTTACTATCGGGATCCTTGATAAGCTTTTGTCCAGTACGCCTTAGATAATCAGAGACAATTGGCCAAATGTCCAGGACCCATTCGTTAACACCACGATAACGTCCGTCTGCATCGTGCATAGCTTTGTAAAAATGCATAATGTACTTTTGGTTTATTTTATTTCCAGGTACTGGCATCGCGATAAGCTCTTTTTGCCCCTGACGTAAAGCCCAAATAACTTGTTGAACGTGCTCAACGGCTCGTTTGGGGTGAACTAAATCGGCAGTGTTGCCAACCTGTTTTGGATCCCTTGGTGCGAGCATAGCGTCATGATCGAGAAAATGATTGTAATAAATAAATTGATCATTATCATCCATAAAAGTTAACTCTACAGGCATCGTGTTAAGGAACCAATTTAATTGATCAACTGTTAATACGCCACGATTCAGTTGGACATAATGATTCCCACTCGTTGCCTTAACTAGTTTAGCTGCCTTTTCCACCCAATCATCGGATATATCAATATCAATAGAAGTTTCGACAGGATGTTTTCCTGCAAGATCCTCTTGACGCCAAGGTTCTTGCTTTTTCTTTTCCTGTAGTGCGTCTAGTACATTAATCCAACGTATAAACTTGTTAATTACAGTGTCGAGAAAAGCAATTGTCTTTGAGTCCTTCAAGTTCCCTAACTCATCGAAGGCTTTCTTGGCATCAGCTAATAAAAACTCATCGCTAGGCATAACCAAAGCCCCAACGCCGGGTGATTCCATAATTTGACGAAGTGCAAGTTGAGCTCTTGAGGAACCCTGTGTATGCCAAGAAGCACCAACTATTAAGACTGGTTTCTGATTTAACGGATGTACTTTGTAAGACAACCATTCAATGACGTTTTTCATAGCAGGACTTGTTGTATGATTGTGCTCGGGAGTTGCTAGAATAACACCATCAGCTGATTCGATCTTATGTACTAGATATTGGACAGCTGCACTTTGAGTTTGATCCTTATCTTCATTAAACATCGGTATATTCTTAATTTCCAGTAGTTCAATGTCAATCTGTGAAGCATAGTGGCTAGCGATAAAAGTTAATAATTGCCGATTGTATGATATATCTGCAATACTTCCTGCAATTGCAACAATTTTCATAATTGTCCTCCTAGTTATCCTGCCAATTGACGTTTTTAGTTTGTTCTTTAGCTTGTTTTTGTGAATGAATCATTTGTTTGGTCAACTTAACAAAGACGGAAAAGTCTGAGAATAAACCGTTAAGCTGGACACCTAATCGTAAGTTCTTTAAATTACCGGAGTCATCAAATGCCTCTAGTGAGTGCCCTACTAAGAATTCAGAGCTTGGCATAATACTAGCCTTCAATTCAGGAGAATCTAGAATCTGCCGTAATTGAGCCTGAGCGCGTGAAGTGCCTAATGAACCATAAGATGCACCAACAATCATCACAGGTTTGCCAGCAAATGGGTGTATACGATAAGAGAACCAAGCAAGTGCAGAACTCAGCACAGCAGGTATGGCATGATCATACTCAGGTGTGGCAATAATGACACCATCAGCCTTCCGAATCTTTCCAGATATAACGTTGACGGCTTCCGGTATATGATCCTGGGAAGCCTTATAGAAAACTGGTAAATTACTAATGTCAACAATCTCAATAACTGCCTCCTCAGAATAATGTTTCTTCATATATTGAAGTAACTTGAGATTAGTTGACCGCTGTATATTTGTTCCAGCAATACCAACATAGTGCAACATTTGAACACCTTCCTTTCTAGGAAAATCACTCGAAAGGGTAACTTTACCTTACCCAGGATAATTATATTCCTTTTTAGCTTGCAGAGTAGCAATCTCGTCACTCTTAGAGAACGGCAGTGAACCTGATAACTTATAGTTAAGGAGATTTAATGAATTGAGGCCTTGACCGTTTGTGTATTGCCATTTTGATAGATAAAAACAGCGCCTAAATTATTAGGATCTTTCTCCCATCCTGGAATAGGCTTACCAGCAAAAAATAATCGCTTGGCTTCTAATTCACCCTGCAGAGAATCACGAGCAAATACCGTAACAGCAGCCAATTGGGTTTGTAAAGGATATCCAGTTTGAGGATCCAACAAATGATGATATCTTTTACCCCCTTTTATTAAAAATCGTTCGTAGATACCACTTGTAACAGCTGCACATGCAGGTTTAATGACCGTTCCAATGCCAATATTTCTTCCTTTATTGGGATCCTGAATACCAACTATCCATCGGCCATCAGATCGTCGTGGAGATTCTCCAACAAATAGTAAATTACCACCGAGATTAATTATTCCAGCCCTAATCCCATAGGCAAACCAAATAGACCGAATTTGATCAGCAATGAATCCCTTTGCAATTCCTCCAAGATCGAGCTCCATACCAGTTTTGACTAGTTTTACGGTGTGCAACGCATCATCCATAATAATGTTATCGGGATTGCTTAAAAGTAGCCGAGACTTAATGTCGTGATCGGATGGAACATTGGCACCGTTGAAACCTATCTTCCAAAGTTTGACAAGTGGTCCAATCAAGGCATTGAATCCAAAGTGCTTTTGGCTTGCTAGGACAGCATTTTTTATAAGTGCATACGTACCACACGAAATCTCAGTATTGTCATATCCTGCTAGTTGATTTATGGTCATTATTTCTGAATGAGGTTGATTTACTGTCAACCTAGATTCTTGTTGCCTGATTAGCAATTCGGCAGCAACTAATGCAGAATTATCTTGCTCGCCAAATACCGACAAAACTATATTTGTTCCTAAAGCTCGTAATCGCTTCACTCGCCAAGTTAGCATTGTATCATCATTTCTATAAATACTGTATTTTGAATCACTTTTCTCATGATTTCCCTCTTCTGGTTGTAGTACGACCGAAGGTGTTTTTTTATGGAATTCCCGTGATCAAAGAGTTTAGTTATTTTCCTACCCAGTTTACAATTCAAGTGTAACACCCTAATAGCTAGACTCAAAATGGATGTAAGCTGATTCCTGAGACAACTTTTAAGAGAGGGTATAATGAATAAATCGTCTCTCAAAAGGAAGGAATTTTTACATGCCAACTCGTTACGACAAAGAATTCAAACAAAACATTATCAACCTATATAAGCAAGGCGAATCAGCTGCCCAACTGGCCAGAGAATATGGCATTGGCTATTCAACAGTTCATAAGTGGATCCAGGGCCAGGCCAAAACTCAATCCGGTAAATCGCCAGACGAAATCAAAGCGATGGAAAAGCGACTGGCTTCGCTGTCTGAGGAGAACGAAATCCTAAAAAAAGCCCTGGGCTTCCTTGCGCAGAAGTAACCAATATCTTTGATTACATTCACCAAGAAAGCCATCACCACCAGGTAACCAAGATGTGCCGAATCCTCGGTGTTTCCAGAGCTCAGTATTATCGTTATCGATCCCCCAAACCTTCAAAACGCCGGGCCGAAGATGCGGACTTGTAACAACGGATTCTGCGGATCTTTGCGGAATTTAAGCAGCGATACGGTGTTATGAAGATCCACCATGAATTGAATCTGGAACTTCAACCACTGCAGCTTCGGTGCAGTCCACGACGGATTTCCCGGCTCATGAAGGAACTGGATATCCACTCCGTTACCGTCAATAAGTGGAAAGCGGCTTCGGCTTCCAAAACCAAGGTTGAACAGCGTCCCAACTTGCTTAAGCAGGATTTCTCGACCACTGGTTTAAATCAAAAATGGACCGCTGATATGACCTATATTCAAACGAAGCGTAATGGCTGGTGTTACTTATCAACCATCATGGACCTGCACTCACGACGGATTATCGGCTATTCGTTCTCAAAAAAGATGGATACTGATTTAGTCTTAAAGACCCTTGAAAGCGCGGTTAAAAATCGAACCATTACTGGGGACCTGATTATCCATACGGATTTAGGATCACAGTATACCAGCGATGATTACAATCAACGTTTAACTGAACTACATATCCGCCACTCATACAGCCGTAAGGGTTGTCCGTATGATAATGCGCCAATGGAATCCTTTCACGCTTCCCTCAAAAAGGAATGTGTTTATCCAGTGCCGGTCTTTGAAGATTATGAAACTGCCGCTGCCGTCCTTTTTGAATATGTGCATGCTTTCTACAATAGGAAGAGAATTCATAGTTCACTGGGCTACCAGACCCCCTTACAAGTTGAAATTGCAACACTTACGAGCCAAATGGCCGCCTGATTTAATGCTTTCCAGGGTTCAAATAAGTTATTAATCGCGATTAATGATTTATTTGAGCTGTGGAAGGTAAACGCGGTTCTGAATGTCTCTTAAAATCTGTCTCAAATATTGACTTCAATCCAAAATATTTTACACAAACTGATACTACAAGATGAGGAAAAAGGAGAGCGCCTAATGGGTACCGTTTTTCGCCGTACCATCAGCGACAAAATTTTTATTACTGCTTTAGTTTGCGCAGGACTGAGTTTTTTGATTGGGACGCCACAATTTACCGATATTAACTGGAACACGATTGGAACGCTCTTATCACTTATGATTGGAGTTCAGTTATTACGAACCATGCATATTTTAGATGCATTAAGTGACTGGCTTTTAGTCAAATCACAACATACTCGACAGATGACGCAATTTTTTATTTTACTGGCATTCGGTGGATCAATGATTTTGACCAATGACATTGCTATTCTAACTTTAGTTCCCACTTTTATGACATTAAATCGTCATCAGAAGGGAGCAATTGCTTACCCATTGACTCTAATCGTGATGGCGGCAAATCTTGGAAGTTCATTTACACCTATTGGGAATCCTCAAAATTTGTTCCTTGTGACATCTTATCACATTGATATATTAACCTTTTTCAAATTATCGGCTCCTCTGATGATTGCCAGTCTGATTCTTCTGGTAGCGTTAAGCTTGTGGGTACCACGAAAGTCCTTAACGATGGTTCCCGCAAAATCAACTACCATTCATGTTAGTCAAATTGGTATTGCAACTTCCCTGATTGGGTTTATTATGCTCGTAATTTTTAACTTGATACCAATTTCATTAGTTATTATTGTTACTATTATTGTTGGTTTGAGAATTGATTGGCACGTCTTTCAACATGTTGATTACGCTTTGCTCTTAACATTCGTCTGCTTTTTCCTTTTTGTTAGTGCTATTAGTCACAACTCCTATATTACTCTCTGGTTAAATCAGCTAATGCAAACACCGCAGAGCGTTTATATTGCTAGCCTAATGACTAGCCAAGCGATTAGTAACGTTCCAGCCGCTATCTTACTGGCCAATTTTACAAAGTACTTACCAGCCTTATTCCTAGGTGTTAACATAGGTGGATTGGGATCAATTGTGGCCTCCCTTGCAAATTTGCTTGCAGTAAAACAATTATTGCTGTTTAGCGAAGAACAGTCATTGTGGCATTTCCTTAAAGTGTTCACTGTGTTAAATCTGATTGGTTTATTAATTTTGGGTGTTTTTGGATGGCTTTACTTGTTAATGTGAGCACGGTAGCCACCATAAACAATTAAAGTTTCTTGAAAGGTGCTCTTTCAATCTGAAGTTGAAGTCTCTTAACCAAGCAAACTAGACACAAAACTCATGAAGGTCCATTCACGAGTTTAGCGTAAGCTTTTCAATCTACTTCAGTAGAACGCTCTGATGCTTTACGTATAATGACATAAAATGGAGATAAAATATGAATTGGCAAAAAGTTTGGGCAGTCAACAAATATTGGGTAATGTCTAAATCACAGCAACAATATGATTACATTCGTTTACTGGCGAAGAATAATCAATGGACGCCACAAAAGACACAAGAACTAGGGAACATCATTGACTCACTTGAATCGGTTTCGCCAACAAAACAAACATTAACAACAACGTATCAACATATTTGGGGATATTTCAAAAAAAATGTACCGATGAAGAGTTACATCAGTATTTAAGATTATTAGATAATTTGCAACCGAACAATGATAAACTAGGACCTTTTTTGGCCCAATTAACTAACAAGTACCAAATTGATTACCTTTAAAAGTCTAGAATTATAATTGAGCTTAACGAAAGAAAAGACTAGTCTGTTTTTACAAAGTAAATTTTAAATTCTCCCAAAATTACAGACTCATTATATAATACAGGACAACAGATGAAATTTAAGGCTTAGCGTAAAGTTTAAGTGGGTAAATTATCAGAAACAAAAAGGGAGCGATCCCTACTCATGCTAGAATGTTAATGACAAATCAACCAGCTAGCAATTAGGAGGAATCACTCTTGAACTCTATCTTACAACAAATCATCACAGAAATGATGACATCATTTGGAAACTCTGCCTTTGATTTACTGACAGGAAAGTTAGACTTTGCCAATCTAGTCATCGAAACTCAAAAAAGTTTTGGAAAGACTCTTTGTCAATTACTTGGTGTCATGCTGGAACAACAAGATCAGGTTTTGGCGGATTCTTCCTACCGGAAGCAGTTTTTTAAAATCAAAGATATGCGTGAACGCCATGTCGATACCAGCATTGGCACTGTATCTTTTCGCCGTCGGTACTATGAAGATGTTCGTACCAATGAACGCATCTTTTTGCTTGATGAGCAGATCGGCCTTGAAAAAAGTAGTCGGCTCGGTCTCGACCTCAAGGCCAAGTTATTAGAACCTGTCTAGTATCTGCTGAATCTGGTAGAATTGTGGAAAACCGACTGAGGAGTTTGTCATGCCAGATTATCCAAGCAATATTTCTCGAGCGCAATTTGCGTTAATACAACCTGATTTAGAAAACTTCCGTAAGCATACAAGACCGCGTCGTTATGATCTTTATGACGTATTCAATGCCATCCTTTACTCGCTTACTACAGGGTGTCAATGGCGTGAATTACCGCACGATTTCCCGGAATGGCATACCGTCTACCGCTATTACGATATGTGGCGAGATAAACCAGACCCGACAGCTGATTCGCTATTAGAAAGGCTTTTAAAAAAACTGTCGCTTCCTATCGTTTTGCACAGGGCCGATCGGCCCGAACGTCGTTTGTGATTGTTGATGCTCAAAGTGTTAAAACCACTGATTTAACGAAAAATAGTGGCTACGATGGCGGCAAAAAGATTTCAGGGATTAAGCGTCATATGGCGGTTGATATTAATCGTTTACCACAAGCCATTCTCGTGACACGAGCTAATGTATCAGATCGTTCAGGTGCATTGGCTATGTTTAGTTTGGCTAGCCAAAATTTAGAGCTGGTTCAGCCTGTCATGGTTGATGGTGGCTACACTGGCAATGACTTTACGGATCAAGTGATGCTCATTTTGAATGCTAAGACGACGGTAGCTAAACGCAACGAGTTGCATACGTTCACGGTGTTACCGCAACGATGGATCATTGAACGTTCATGGAGTTGGCTAGACAAATGTCGGCGACTTTGGAAAAACTGTGAACGCGCCCTTAACAGCAGTCTTCAAATGATTGTATTGGCCTTCCCGAAGATAGTTCTTAAAAGATACTAGACAGGTTCTCAGAACTGCTCATTGCTGCACTTATCTGTTTCTTGTCAGACTCAATTGTGTCTTGGCTAATTGCCGCTTGTCCGCTCGCATCGTTCTGGTGTGAGGATGGATCGGATTTTGGCGCCGCACGGTCATGTTCGGTGATGTTTGTCTCACCGTTGTCGGCTACAGGGACAACGGCGCTGCCGACCTGGGTCAGCATCAACATCGCCAACATGACGATATGGATCAACTTCTTAGGCATCTGTGCGCCTCCTTCCATTGTTTCCGGCGTCTCTCTTCTTCCAACACCAGCTTAACAAGTTGACCCCGCGCAAAGGAATGGTAATGTTCGTTATTTAACAATATTTTTTAACGGTGCATACTTATTGACATTATAGGTATTAATCTTTACATATAATGTAAAAAGCTCTACTTATAGGTAAATAAGGTCTTCAAACCCAAAAGTAGCCTTGAAACAGCCGGCGTATTGCCAGTAAGTTTCAAGACTACTTATAGGTTATTTATTTAACTAATTAGTTTAAGCTTTGATGATTTTCCCAACTGCAATTGGTAAAGTAACGTGGGCATCGTAGTTCATGACAGTTCCTTGAACAGTAGCCGGTAGCTTCAAGGTATCCGGCACACCATGAATATAAATGACCCTTTTATCAAGCTGCAAATCGTCACTGCCAAAAGCGGCTTTAAACGCTGTCTGCAATTCCTTCAGATCAACGAGTTTGTCATAAGCATAGTGACCTTCTGCATCAGCCACTGGGTAACTGTCATTTGGCACATGCATCTTGGCCGGTTCAGCGTCAAATGGCACCATCGTTGTACCGGAAACCGGTTCTGTTTCTGGCAGATCAACGAAACCGTCACCATTAGCATCTTGTGCCGCTGTGGCGATTTCTGCTGGCTTACCATCCGGGAATCCGTGGAAATGTTCCCAATGCTGCACATTAGCAGGTGTATCAAACATATCGATATGAATCTTCATTTGCGCACCATCAATCGTGAACGTCGCGGCACCGTGCGGCGCGGTGCCAATCTTCTCAGCGTTCAATGGCACGATTTCTGCTGTATACTTTTCAGCCATGCAAAGCACTCCTTTTAGATTTAGACTCAGTTTCAGTATAGTGCTAACTGGAACGACTCACAATCTATTGCATTTCAAAAGTGAGGTTGCAAGATTATTTGGCCAATTGCAATAACCGTTGGCGCAAAAAGGTAATAATATCACACCGCACCGGTGTTAGTTAGCAAATCAAAAACTATTATTTAGAATATAATTCGGACTTATTTTCTTGCTTCTATTGCTCGTTCAATCCGCCCCTCATCATAAAGCCGCAATACAAAATACATCCCCACATAAATAACCAACGGAATCCAAACATAATTCAAATTAATCATGGTGAGAGTTGCGGCATTCTGGGTTCGATTGGCAACGTAACCCGAAAAGTGAAACAAACCAGCTGTAATCAAGCCGCCAACACCAAGGCCGACGTTAACGCCAAAGTCATCCGTTGAAGCCAGAATTCCCTCGGCTTGGATCCCCATGCTGGCACCATAACGGATTGTGTCAGCAATCATGATTGAGACGAGGCCGATAATGATCCCATTGCCAATCGAGTTAATCAAGACACCGCCAAACAAGAACCACAGTATTTTGGTATAAACCCCAACCGCAATCACGGCTTGACCAACCAGCGCCATTAAAATACCGCGAAGCATCGTTTGCTTCTTACTGCGAACCTCGGTAATTCGAATGATCAGCAATACCCCGATTAACGCTGCCAGGGTAAAACTGTTAGCTAGTGGTACCAGGTTTTCGTTTCCCACCGTATATTTAAAATAGTAAATGGTTGTCTGATTCTTAATTGCCGTCACCAGCCAGTACATGAGAATCACGATTGACATAACGATCCATGGCTGATTATGTTTCAACATTTTTAGGACAGTTGTTAACGGTTGATGGGCAATTTCAGGATTCGCGAACCGTTCGCGAACATGGACAAACGTGTTGATAATCAAAAGAAATGAAATCAGGCTAAACACGAAGATTGTGCCCAAGAACCCTTTTTGCTGATTACCGTGGCCGAAGAACGCAACCAAGGGTAATGTGAATACCGCCACCACAATTTGAACCGAACTGCCAAAGAATTGACGAATGACACCCAACAACGTCAACTCACGAGTATTCTGCGACATCGTTGGTAAGATTGACGTGATTGGCAGATTAACAGCCGTATACAGAAATCCAAGGCCTAAATACGTCACATATGCCCAGATTAATTTACCATTATACGAAAAGTTAGGCGTCACAAAGGTGAGAACCGCAAAAATAACGTAAGGTAACGAATACCAGAGGAAGAACGGTCGGCTCTTGCCAAACCGTGAATGTGTGTGATCAATCATGATCCCGATGACAAAACTTTCAACAACGTCAGCTACCCGCGCCACGACAAATAAAATGGCCACCGCGCTTGGTGTCAGTCCATAAACATCCGTGTAAAAGAATAGCAAATAGGTCGTCATCATTTGAAAGACTAAATTATCGGCGGCGTCACTTAAGCCGTAACTAATTCGTTCGGGCCACCGTGTTACCCATTTCGTCGTGCTTTTCATCCCATCATCGCCTTTAGCGAAATTGTTAATCCTAGATTGCAATAATAAAGTTACCACCTAGAAAGAGGCTTGCTCACTGCTTGAACTGGGGTTTGCCAACGGAGACATTTTCTAGGTTTGTTATTGATAAGCGCTGTGGCTTGTTGAATATCGGTCTCTGAAACCTGATCAAACTGTGTTCCCTTCGGGAAATAGTAGCGAAGTTCTCGATTGAACCGTTCATTTGTGCCCCGTTCATTCGGGTGATAGGCGTGGCAAAAGTAAACCGGTATCCGATAGCGCTTTGTAAGCGCCTGATCGCAGGAAAACTCTTTACCGTGATCAACCGTCACTGATCGAACCGGACCCGGAAAGTCCACCATCAGTCTTGCAAATCCCTTGAGAACAGCATTTTGTGATAAGTTTTCAAGCTTAGTTGTCGCCATTAAACGTGTCACCCGATCGACAATGGTCAAAACAGCAGCCTTTGACCCGCGACCACCGCGAACTGTATCCATCTCTAAATGTCCTTTTTCGGTTCGCCGATTAGCTGACTCACTGCGAATCTCAATTGAGGTGCCTACTGCTTGGTTATAGCGCGACCGAAGGTCTTGTCTTCTTTTATGACGTTTACCGTGATCAAAGAGTTGGCTTGGCTGAAAATCGACTTGTCTTTGATAAATCCAGTGGTAAATCGTGTGTGGCGCACAGTGAACGGCATAACCGACCATTTCAGGGGACCAACCTAGGTTTAGCTTCTCAGTTACCATCCGCTTCAACTTAGGCGTTAAAATCGAGTGCCGACCACAACGATGCCGACAAGTATCGGCATGATCCTGAGCTATAATGGCGCAGTAATCACCTTCAGGGCAACGGTGAAGCTCATGCCTAATAGAAATACGAGAGCGGCCTAAGGTCGCGGCGATGTATTGAATCGTGTGGTGTTGCATCAGTTCTATCTGAGATCGTTCAATTAAGGTTATAATGGCCATGGGACCTGTCCTTCTCTCTAGATGGTATGTTATGCAAACACCATTTTAGCAAGAACGGACAGGTCTTTTTTCACATTTTCTGGGTGGTAACTTTAATTATGCAATCTAGGAATCAACTTTATCGTACTCTAAAATTAGTTCTCATGATATAGATTGTACACAATTTGGATGTAAGCTGATTCCTGAGACAACTTTTAAGGGATCTGGTGCAAACAGTCTGAGAGATGACCATCTAACCAGCTATTGATCCTATGTTGAAGGTTATGCAGCTAACAATGCTTCTAACTCGTCCACGACTGAGAACCCGATGAGACTTAACTCTCGTCGGGTTCTTTTGCGTATTGCGTGAACAATTTCCACACCGCTCAACGTTGCACTAGCGGTTCGAATGCTTTGAAAGCTTGCTGAGCGGACACGATGACGTTTAATGAATCGGTGGTCCTGTTCAATCAAATTATTTCGATATTTGGAACATTGGTGGGCTGATTTGCTCAAATAGTCTTGCTTTATCAGGTGCTTCACTGCTTTCAGTGTTGCCCGATATTGATCAGTGACTAATCGATCAGGCCGACCATTGGTCGTCAAGAGACGCTTCAAAAAGTGATAGGATGCGGTATAATCGCGGTGTTTTCGTAGCTCAAAATCCATGGTCAAACCGTTACTGTCAATAGCGCGATACAAATAGGCCCAACGGCCTTTAACTCGAATATAGGTCTCATCGATTCGCCAACTTTTAGCGTGAGCTGTTTGATGCCGACGCCATAGAGCCTTAAAGATGGGGCCATAGTGATGAACCCAACGCATGACCGTGGTGTGATGAACAGTGATACCCCGATCCCGAAGCAATTCAACGATGTCACGATAGCTGAGACTGAATCTGAAATAGTAGCCAACGGCTACTAAGATGATGTCCTTTTGAAAGTGGCGTCCCTTAAAGTGATTCATGCGCGCAATCCCTCGTTTCTTGGCACCCAGTATACTAAAATCAAGTCAGCGAGGAAAATTTGCACCTGAACCACCCGAAGAAGTGGCAATCTCTTCGGGTTTTCAGTAATCACTGAATTGCAACAACTAATAGCTGCCTGAAGCCAACAGTGTCAGTTAAACGGGTAGAACTTAGTCATTTATTGAACTTTGCACCAGAACCAGTTTGAGTGCAACAATATCAAATCAAAAGACATGGTCAGAATAATGATCATCTTGAGTGAGGTGCGTAAATGGATAATGCAATCATAAATAAGGATATTCTCCTTAATTTAAGCGTTGAGGATGGGGGCTTTGATTTTTCTACATCGATTGCTGATGCAATGGCGAAAGCTGAAACAGAGCTTGTCGTTTTGAATGAAACGGTAGATTCGATTAAAGGTCTGAAACCAGACTGTGATAAGTTGGATTATATTTTGGCTACAAGTTCTGGTGCCTTGTGTGGTATCATCGACATTTTTTTAGTGGGTAAGCCTGGTGAGTCACCTTTAGGTAATATTACGGATAAATGGTTTGTAGCCAGAATGATAGATTTTGCAAAACTGTGCAATCCGGAAAAGAAAAATTTTGATAGCCTTGATTCCGCATTGAGATTCTTGGAGAAGAAATTTAAGGTTCCATATGACCAGACCGGACTGGGTGACGCTGGAAAGACTATTTTCGATTTGACTGCCAAAAATCATCATTTCAAATCTCTTGCACACAATCCGAGTTTGTTGGGACTGTTCTTTTCGATACTCGACCAGTTCAGCAATACATCTCATTTTGTTA
This sequence comes from Lacticaseibacillus huelsenbergensis, assembly GCF_029726355.1. Lineage (NCBI taxonomy): Bacteria > Bacillati > Bacillota > Bacilli > Lactobacillales > Lactobacillaceae > Lacticaseibacillus > Lacticaseibacillus huelsenbergensis. The sequence continues at coordinate 1,810,570 of NZ_CP120687.1, read as the reverse complement.
CAGACGGTCAACTTGTTTCTTTGCAACAGGCAGATGAAAAATGGGAACTACGAGGCGGAAATATTCCAAGTAAGCTGTTCTGTGGATTTGCTAACTGGATAGGTCATCTTATTTCGGATGTATCCGGTTCATCGTCAAGTGCGGCCAAAGGTAATCGCGGCACGGGCCTTCCATCTCCATTGTGGACATGGACCAATGACATTATTGCCATAAAAGCTAAATTGGGACTTAGTGTAACTGAAACGGACAAAGCTATGAATGAGCTGGCTCTAAACATTTTTGAAAAAGGCTATGATATTCGGTTCCAGACAGCTCAGGCTATACCAGTATTTTTGAACGAGCTTCTTGTTAGACTCATTTATGCTATTCGCCGTCTATTCAGATATTTTTCAGAAATTCCAAAGACAGAACGCTCCTTTGCGCTCATGTGGAAGAAATGTGAACCATTCTCAAATGCTACAGTTAAGCGAATGTTGACGGTTGCACATGGTACATTCTGTTTGGTTGATGTCGGTGATGCAGTGGGCAGATCGCTTATAGCTGGTGGAGGTACTTTTAATGCGGTAGAGTTTGTCTTACGACTTAACGTTGTCGGAGTCGGACGATTTGCAATATCTCTCTATGGTGAAACGAGGAGAGCGATTTCCTATAATCACGCAAAGAAAGAATTCGATTTTGCGTCAAAGGAAACCGTTATTGTTAGCAATTACATAGAGGGTCTGAAAATTCTGGCACATCAGTACGACGACCACCACCTGTTAATGTTTATCAGTGACTTCGAAAAAAGCGATGCTTATATAGAAGCTTTTGGAAAATCAGTAACATTAGCAGAAGTGCGTAATGTTCCCGTAAATAGAATTCTGAAAAGTAAGCCGGACATCGACAAGTACTTTGGAGGAAAATAATATGGCAAAGAAGTCATCAAAACTTAAAAAAGCGCAACAGAAAGCAAAAGCTGCTGCACAGAAAACGAATCAAAAAATAAATGAGCTGGGAAAATATACCAGTTCATTGTACACCTCATTGACCACGATACAGTCGTTATTTGACCGCATTCGCAATGTGCCGGAAAAAAACATGCTGAAATATGAGAAGTTAAAAACAATCAGAGTTAACTGGAAACAGCAGGCTGAGAAAATAGAACTGGAATATAAGAAAGCGGAGGTAAAAGCTACTGGTCAAGGCGTTGCTGGTGTTGGTGCCGGTGTTGCTGTTGCTGCGCTTGGCCCTACAGCTGCTATGGGTATTGCGACCACATTTGGAGCGGCTTCTACCGGAACAGCAATATCTGCTTTGAGTGGTGCAGCATTTACAAATGCAGCGCTGGCATGGTTAGGTGGAGGTGCTTTAGCTACTGGTGGCGGTGGAATGGCTGCGGGCAGCGCCTTTTTAGCACTTGCGGGACCTGTTGGCTGGACGATTGCCGGCGTTTCTATTGTAGCAAGCGGTCTGATGTTTTTTAAGACAAACAGCGATAAGGAAAGACTTGAGAATACATACACGCTTATTAGTAACCGTGACATCAAATCATACGAACTTGCTATTGTCGAACTAAGTAAGCGCATTACAAGAATCATAGATGAATCTGAGAAATTAAGAGAAGCCATTGTGAAGATAGAAACCTTCGGAACTGACTACACCAAGATGACGGAGGCTCAACAGTATGAGTTGGGTGCATATGTCAATCTAATGGAAGCATCCACCGCGCTACTTGTTAATCCAATTTTGGGGCTTCAACCCAAATATTCAGAGCAGGATTTTGATAAGTTGTGTGCATCTGAAAGCGAATTGTACAGACGCTATTTTAAGACTCACAAAACTATGATTATTTCGATGGCAAACTTGCTTTATAAAATCAAGCTCGATGATAAGGATAAAAAGTTGCTGGCTAAATCTTTGAAAAAAAACAAAGACTTCTTATCATCGGTACAGATGGCAAAAAAGAAATTTGATGCAGCTGATATTTCAATGATTGAGAGAGCATTGAATTATAGATACAAATACAGCACATACTAAAAAACGCCTCATCGCCGGAATCAAATCCAGTGGTGAGGCGTTTTTGCGTCCATGAAGTTATGCCTATACTTCTTTCGATTCTGGTGCAAATATTCTGAAAGATAGTCAAGTAACCAGCAATTTCTGATTACACTTCTTTGGTTAGTCCTAATTTTAGCAATCAATTTTGGAGTGGCTGAATTGTTGGGCAACGCTAATCGTTCTTTTCAAAGGCATAATTGATTGGAACCGGTGAATTAAAAGTCTAATTCTTAGAAATTGATTGGCCTTCTCTTTCGTTAAGCTCAATTATAAGTCTAGATTTTTGGAGGTAATCAATTTGGTATTTGGCAGTTAATTGAACTAAGAAAGGACCGAGACTATCATTATCAGGTTGTAGCTCATCTAAAAGCTTCAGATATTGATGTAACTCTTCATCGGTACATTTCTTCTTGAAATATCCCCAGATATGTTGATAAGTCGTTACTAACGTTTTTCTTGTTGGTGAAACTGACCCGAGTGAATCAAGAATTTTATCTAACTCTTGTGACTTTTGTGGCGTCCATTGATTATTTTTTGCCAATAAACGAATGTGGTCATATTGTTGCTGTGATTTCGACATTACCCAATATTTATTTACCGCCCAAATTTTTTGCCAATTCATATTTCGTCTCCATTTCAAGTTACTACACGTAAGATCCCACTAAGCTACCTTATTGAAATCCATTTAAAAATGGCCACCGGGTCACTTATTTGTTGCTAGCGTTTGTTGAGTTTACAAGTGGATACGATAGGGTACACCCTAGTGCAACAAATAGATTGATTTAAATTAGTTTATACGCAAACCAATGTCCGTCAATATTAATTTAAGCTGCCTCTCTTTTTGCTCATTTACGACTTCGCTTGAGTCGTTTTCATGTATTTTAGTTGTTGCATAGAAGTAACGGTCGGTGTCTGTACCTGCCAATTCTTCTATCTTACTATCTATTTTATTTTGGGTTTCTTTTTGTGGGTTGTGTGATGTGTAGAACAAATATCTTATGTCTGCAGGAGAGACACTTTCTTCTTCCCGCAAAATCTCTCCTAGGATTTCAAGGTTCTTTAGTATAGCCCAAGCACTATCGCCCTCAGAAATAATTGCAATCCAATAGTCACCGTCTTTAGCACTACAGTGATATATTCCCACGAAATCTGATTCATGATTGGTTGGCTTCTCCTTTGAATCATTACAACTTAGTTTAACTTTTTTTCTCAAGGTTTGTAAAAGTGTTGTTTTACCTGTATCTTGGTTGCCACTAATGTTAATAACTTTCATCACAAGAATTGCCTCCTTCAAAACGATAACTGTAGTATTCGAATTCAGATAAGAAAATCCATTTCAGAATATGTATTCCAGATGGTTCTGGTGCAAATTTTCCTCGCTGACTTGATTTTAGTATACTGGGTGCCAAGAAACGAGGGATTGCGCGCACGAATCACTTTAAGGGACGCCACTTTCAAAAGGACATCATCTTAGTAGCCGTTGGCTACTATTTCAGATTCAGTCTCAGCTATCGTGACATCGTTGAATTGCTTCGGGATCGGGGTATCACTGTTCATCACACCACGGTCATGCGTTGGGTTCATCACTATGGCCCCATCTTTAAGGCTCTATGGCGTCGGCATCAAACAGCTCACGCTAAAAGTTGGCGAATCGATGAGACCTATATTCGAGTTAAAGGCCGTTGGGCCTATTTGTATCGCGCTATTGACAGTAACGGTTTGACCATGGATTTTGAGCTACGAAAACACCGCGATTATACCGCATCCTATCACTTTTTGAAGCGTCTCTTGACGACCAATGGTCGGCCTGATCGATTAGTCACTGATCAATATCGGGCAACACTGAAAGCAGTGAAGCACCTGATAAAGCAAGACTATTTGAGCAAATCAGCCCACCAATGTTCCAAATATCGAAATAATTTGATTGAACAGGACCACCGATTCATTAAACGTCATCGTGTCCGCTCAGCAAGCTTTCAAAGCATTCGAACCGCTAGTGCAACGTTGAGCGGTGTGGAAATTGTTCACGCAATACGCAAAAGAACCCGACGAGAGTTAAGTCTCATCGGGTTCTCAGTCGTGGACGAGTTAGAAGCATTGTTAGCTGCATAACCTTCAACATAGGATCAATAGCTGGTTAGATGGTCATCTCTCAGACTGTTTGCACCAGATCCGTTCAACTTAAATTTTACAATCTATCTTTAGTATTCGCCCCAATATTTAGACATTGTTTGTTTACCAACGCCAGGGTTGAAACTATTAGTTGGATCATTTTTCTTATAGTGCTTGATTAAGGCCGGTGCTGCCAAATATAGATGCCCAACATTGTGTTCGGCTGGATAAACAGCGTGACGCTCATCCAAAATTTTAAGCATTTCTTTTTTAAGTTCATGCGCATCGACGCCAGGTTTTAGAATATAATCCTGGTGCATAACGTGATCAAGTAAGTGACCATAATAAATTTTGTGTTCTATTTTGTCTTCAATCTCTTTAGGCAAATGCTCGAACCACTTATAATCATTACTTGCCAACGCGATATCTAGTGGCAAAATGTCAATACTATCCTGTTTTAATTCTTGATATCGAATCGCAACCCCAGCTGTTACATAGCGGTGAGTTGCCGCTTTACTGGTCTCATTGGCATCGGCTTCAAAGTAGTCGCCACTGGCTTTGTCAAAATAAGATTTGAGATACTCTCGCGCTTCTTCAATACCATTACCAGCCATTTTCAATTGTAGGTAATGGTCGTACTTTTCGTAATAATCATCTAACCGCTTTGGCATTTGATTAGGAAATAAATTACTTAATGTTTGAAGCAAACGATCTGGGAAATAAGGTTTGAAAAACGGAATGTGCTTCAAAAAGCGTTCGCCCCATGCTTTTAGCGCAAACATTTGGGGCAAATGACCCGTACCAATTTTTTCAATCACAATTAGTGAGTCTTTACCATATTTCTTGGCCAATTTATAAGCATTTTTATGCATATATTCACCAGAAACAGGCAATTCTTTGAATGTCGTCATAATATGGCGACGAATATCTTCCAACTCATCGGGATTATTCGTTCCAATGTAAAACATTTGTGTTTTTTTATCCATTGGGAATGTATCTAAGCGGACAGCCAATGCCGCAACGTGACCGGACGATCCAGATACTTCATACAATTCTTTAGGATTTGCATTGTATCGAATAGGCTTATCAGATTCAACGTCACGCACAACCTGTTCATGATGGAACATTGAAGCATGATGTTCAGTAGCTGGTACTTGATTCAAATCAAAATTGCGGTTCTGCAAATTAGTAATAATCTCTTCGGGCGTTTTGCCCAAATCAATGCCTAAATGGTTAACTAAGTGCATTTCGTCATGTTCATCAATCCAAACATACAATGATAGCTCTGTATAAGCTGGACCTCTTCTGATCAAAGCACCACCAGAATTGTTGTTAATACCACCAATGACCGATGCACCCAAATTAGATGAGCCAATGACTGAATGTGGTTCACGTTTAAGTGGTCGCAATTCATTTTCTAAGTGAAACAGTGTCGTACCGGGGAATGCTAGTACTTGTTCCCCATTATTGATTAACTGTAAATCTTTAATTTTCATGCCGTTCACAACAACTGCAGAACGGTCATAACCTGGGGCTGGTACGGATCCCTCAGTCAAACTAGTGTTGGCTGCTTGCATAATAATGATAATATTGTTAACATGCAAAACATTAAGCACACGCCACATTGCCATTAAAGTGGTTGGAAATACGACTGCAACTGCATCGCCCTTACCTGAGCGGTACCCTTTCCTAAAACGTAAAGATTTTGCTTTGTTAGTAATAACATTTTTTTTACCAACAACATTGACTAGTTCTTCGACTAAGTCCATATTAACTTCTCCCCTCTATAACGTTTGTAAAAAACGTTTTAATCATTACGCTTTCAATGATACGCTTTTTTGATGCGTATCTGGATTGAAGTCAATATTTGAGACAGATTTTAAGAGACATTCAGAACCGCGTTTACCTTCCACAGCTCAAATAAATCATTAATTGCGATTAATAACTTATTTGAACCCTGGAAAGCATTAAATCAGGCGGCCATTTGGCTCGTAAGTGTTGCAATTTCAACTTGTAAGGGGGTCTGGTAGCCCAGTGAACTATGAATTCTCTTCCTATTGTAGAAAGCATGCACATATTCAAAAAGGACGGCAGCGGCAGTTTCATAATCTTCAAAGACCGGCACTGGATAAACACATTCCTTTTTGAGGGAAGCGTGAAAGGATTCCATTGGCGCATTATCATACGGACAACCCTTACGGCTGTATGAGTGGCGGATATGTAGCTCAGTTAAACGTTGATTGTAATCATCGCTGGTATACTGTGATCCTAAATCCGTATGGATAATCAGGTCCCCAGTAATGGTTCGATTTTTAACCGCGCTTTCAAGGGTCTTTAAGACTAAATCAGTATCCATCTTTTTTGAGAACGAATAGCCGATAATCCGTCGTGAGTGCAGGTCCATGATGGTTGATAAGTAACACCAGGCATTACGCTTCGTTTGAATATAGGTCATATCAGCGGTCCATTTTTGATTTAAACCAGTGGTCGAGAAATCCTGCTTAAGCAAGTTGGGACGCTGTTCAACCTTGGTTTTGGAGGCCGAAGCCGCTTTCCACTTATTGACGGTAACGGAGTGGATATCCAGTTCCTTCATGAGCCGGGAAATCCGTTGTGGACTGCACCGAAGCTGCAGTGGTTGAAGTTCCAGATTCAATTCATGGTGGATCTTCATAACACCGTATCGCTGCTTAAATTCCGCAAAGATCCGCAGAATCCGTTGTTTCAAGCCCGCATCTTCGGCCCGGCGTTTTGAAGGTTTGGGGATCGATAACGATAATACTGAGCTCTGGAAACACCGAGGATTCGGCACATCTTGGTTACCTGGTGGTGATGGCTTTCTTGGTGAATGTAATCAAAGATATTGGTTACTTCTGCGCAAGGAAGCCCAGGGCTTTTTTTTAGGATTTCGTTCTCCTCAGACAGCGAAGCCAGTCGCTTTTCCATCGCTTTGATTTCGTCTGGCGATTTACCGGATTGAGTTTTGGCCTGGCCCTGGATCCACTTATGAACTGTTGAATAGCCAATGCCATATTCTCTGGCCAGTTGGGCAGCTGATTCGCCTTGCTTATATAGGTTGATAATGTTTTGTTTGAATTCTTTGTCGTAACGAGTTGGCATGTAAAAATTCCTTCCTTTTGAGAGATGATTTATTCATTATACCCTCTCTTAAAAGTTGTCTCAGGAATCAGCTTACATCCATCGTTTCAGATATTTTACAGGGAGTTGCCGGTAACTGTTGCTATAATTAGCTTTAAATAGGGGAAAATTTAATTAAGCGAAAAGTAGAAGTTAGCTTCAAGTAAAGGGGAATATTATGAAATATTGTATAAAGTGCGGGGAACTACTAAAGAAGGAGGACCAATTTTGTGACCATTGTGGCGCTAAACAACCCCACATCGAGGAGAGTTCTCACAGCATTGAACTGAATGATCTAAATGGTTTGAAGGGAAGGCAAGGGTTAGAAGTTGATTCTAATAACAAACGTCGGAGCATGAAACCATATCCGATAAGCATTGTTGGGCTCATTGCTATTATTGTTATCGCTTTTGTAGGCCTACAATCGTTTAATGTATACAAACGTAATAATTTAACCCAACAAGAAATTGCTGATATTGGTGCTACTGTTGTAGATGAACATATGAGTGGATGCGACGTATCATATTCAAAAGAAGCTAATCAATTAACCATCAATGCGTCTGAAGGATCCGCACTGTATGACAAGCTTATTGACATTCTTGATGATCAGGATTCTCCCAGCGAATTAAAAACAGTTAAAAACAGTTTAGAAAAAATTTCTGCTGAACTATCGCCTAAAATGCCTACATCACTGAAGGATGTGAATATTGTTCTGCTGAATCCCTTAAATAGTAACCTAGATTTGTACATTGCATCTGAAGGAGAAGTCACGTATGACTACATCAAAGAAAATGATGATTAACAGTCATAATATCAATTTGATTATAATTAGCAAATGAATTTTCTGCGGCTACTTGAGATTATTGTGGGCAGTGTTTCGAATATTTATAGAGATCTACCCATAGTGATTGCTCTAATGACATTAGATTTTACGAGATGAGGTTAGTATGCGAGTGAGAAGTCATCCTTGTTTGATTCTTGAGACCTGCTTTAAACCAGCGTTAATCAGGACAAATGCAATAAGCCACGCTACTACTATGAGCGTGATATAGGTTATCATCAAACTTCCCATCAGCGCGATTCCTTTATCCCAAAGCGCATGTAAAACGATTACACTTCCAAGAAACACCCAAAAATTAGGAATGAGTAATTGATGATAATTGAATCTTTCAGATTTTTTAACCATCACAAGCGCACCGCCGCTAATCGCAGCCCAAACCACATGCCCACCTATCGCAATCGCAGCACGTAATAAGGCCGTTTGAAGCAATAGATTACCCGAATTATAAATATAGCCAGCTGTTTCAAAAGCAGCAAAGCCACCTCCCACTGCAGCACCTATGAGGATACCGTTCAAAATATATTGATAGTTCTTGCGGCGCACAAAATAGATCACAATAAACAGCTTTCCAAGTTCCTCAACTATCCCAACAGAAATCGTGTCTGACCATGTCATCATGCCATAAACTTGATTTTGAACCGAAAAGGATACAAATTGATATAGAAATAGCGTGACAAATAAAGATAAGGCACCCCCCAAGAAGAACACCTTTAAGACTTCATAAAAACTGATATTACGATATGTATTCATTTCGAAGAAAAACACTAATGCACTAAACGGTACCGTAAAGGCTCCGATCATGATCACACCTGGAATGGCATTAGAGTTATCCATATCAGCTGCAATGTAGACAAGTAACATGAAGATTGCTCCGAAGAACATCAAAATTCGAGAAAAAAGCCATGGACGCCCCCAGTCTGCAGAGACCTCTGACACTGTGGGCGTTGTTGTCACAGTTCCAGCAATGAATATTTCCTCAGCTTCATTTTGGGAATGGCGCTTAAATACTTCAGAAAATAGATTCTTGAGATTGATATTGACCGGACCGGTTTCTCCGGTGTAATGATTCAATGCTGTCGTAGCACTTTGCCAAATGGAAGAGTGTTCTGCCGCCTTTTGATTTAATGCGGGCCCTCTTTGTGTCAATCGCATTCCTGAAGCATTATTTGAAACACTTTTTATTTGCTTTATTGGTTTCCCACATTTTGGGCAAAAATTCGATTGAGTTGTTAACCTTTCTCCACAGTTCACACAAAAATTAATTTTATCACTATTATTAGCCATAGATTGGCCGCCTTCTTAGAAAAATTTTTCAATGCGATATCTATACCATTGTTTTAACCACACATCGCTTGAATAACATACCTGCCTTAATTATAAACCTTGAATTTTTTTCGATATCTGATGAAGGTTGTCCTTTTAATACCCGTATTACGGGCGACGTCCACATCACTCATGCCCGCTTGGTAAAGCGTAAAGGCATGTTGTAAGCGGGGATCATCTTCGGCATATTGGGGCTTTCGCCCATGATATTTACCCTTCTGTTTGGCCAGAGCAATTCCTTGTTGCTGACGCTCAATGATTCGCTTACGCTCACTTTCGGCCTGATACTTATATAGTTCTATAATGAGATTAGTCATCAGTTGACGTAAGTTCTGATCAGCAATCCCAGACATGGACGGCAAATTTAACACATCTAGGGTGGCGCCTTTATTTTGAATGGTGTTCATAATCTGAGTTAGGTCCTGATTATTTCTGCCTAAACGGTCTAGTTCAGTGACTATGACAATATCACCATCGCGAATATAAGCCAGAAGTTTTTGCAGTTCTGGCCGATTAGTATTAGCTCCACTTAGTTTATCCGTGAATAGTTTGTCAACGCCTTTTAAGGCAACTAATTGCCGATCTAAATGCTGCTCTTTAGAGCTCACGCGAGCGTAACCTATTTTAGCCATTGTCAGCACTTCCTTTTGGACAGTTCTAATGAACATTTATAATCACCAGTATAGCACTAAGCCAAAAACGGCCACTAGGGTATACCCTAGTGGCCGTTTAGTAGGAGGACTATCATTTCATTTGTTCATCTATGTTCAATTGAATTTCATGCTTAAGTTTATCTACGTAGCTGCCCAAACCTTTATCAAATAACAATTTTATATTGCAAAAGTCAGTTATAGATTTGAGAGCATTTCCAACAAAGAGTGTACTAATAAATCTGGGTCTAGAATTTTTGGTGTTGGAAAGTATTTCCATTCCAAAAATTCTAGACCCGATGAAGTTGGTGACCGTCAGTACGACATCTGCTGGGCCAAACGTATAGACTGCTGCCTGATTGGTTCCTAAATCGTTGTAATAGTTCACCTAAAGCCCTTCTTTATGCTGTTTCAACTCTGTCCCGGTACCGCTGATGGCTTTAGCCGAGAAAAGTACTCGGCAATCACGGTTGCCATGAGTTGCCGCCGCTGATTGAGAAAATCTGGATAGGTTGAGAAGTTGCCGTTCACGATGTCAACCGGAATTGCATTCTCGGCCAACCCTTTTGCAGTCGAAAATTCAGTTACTGCTGGATCCTTCATATACCGTTCTGGTGCCAAATCACTGATCTGTAAATTTCGGGGTTGTGTCAACCAGCAATAATTGGCAATTTGATTGATCTCATTCTGTTGTGCGCCATGCTTACGCAGATACGCCTTGGGGAAAATATGGTGAATATTGCCCTCTTGACTGATCACGGTCCGCACCGTAACATCCTTTTCCAACCAGGCAACGGTCTGGTTGTGTACCTGAGCCATTTGAAAAATTCGCCAACCGTTGTTCTGCGTACTTTGAGTGGCTAAATTATTCGGTAATTGAATTGTCCAATAGGTCTCTGGCAGTGCATCCGCAATTTCTTTTTCCACTGCTGCAACGACATCAGCACGGTGAAACAGATGACTATCCTGCTCCATCTGTGTTTCACTGGAGCCACTATACCGGCCAGTCAAAGCGGACATAATAATCCACTGTTTAACCAGTGACTCGCGGACAGATTGAGGTATGCCGTTTTGTCCTTTCAAGATCAGAAACAACATATATCCAGCATTCAGGAACGCCGTGCCATTGAATTGCAGCTTACCGCTGATCATGCCGAGACTTTCCAGAATCATAATAAATCGGCGAAAGTCTGACTGATTAACAAAGTCATCAATTCCTTCACCCAACTTACTATATGCCGCCGCCATGGCTGTTTCCGTGTATTTCTTGGTCTCAAAATCACGGCCAGAAATCAGGGCAACAAGATCTGCATGTTTTCCTCGACCAAAATGGCTGCCCAAAATCACATGGAAAATATCGCCAAAGGCCGGTTGATAAAGGGTCGTGTTTTCACTCACGATCCAGGCAATCTTCTGCATTGCCGCCGATTGTGCAAATTTTGGATCAGACTCTTGAATACCAGACAACGCCGACGCGTCCGCTTGCAGATTGGTGAAATATTCAACCATTTTTCGTTGAATATTGCCTTGATGCAGAGTGTCCGCTGACATCTTAGACATGATGAAGTCCGCAGTGGATAGTCGGGTCCCCTGTGAATTAATCCGGTTAAAGATTTCAGTCACCTGATCAATCGTCAGCGCATCTGACAGGCTGATATTGCCGACGCCGTATGACGTAATGTGCTTCAAATCATCGATTGCGCGCGCCACTTCGTCTGGTGGGCAGTCATTGGCCTGGGAATAGGCGGTAATGAAATTGAAGCTTGAGAAGTCGTCCGCAAAAACTTCCGCGATATCACTGATCCAGCGTTTGTCCTTCTGGAGCAAAGCATTAGCCGTTTGAAATTCCCTGGTCAAAGGGTTAAAAGCAATACTAATCCGCCGCCGCTTAAATCTTCGGTCGATAATCTTCTGCCCCGACAATGCGGTGGCTAATGCTGTGAGACGCTGCTGCCCATCGATCACGATCTTCTTTCCAACAGAGATTGACCCATCTTTAAGCCGAATACTGGGGTTATTCCAAGTGATAATGTAGCCAATCGGAAAACCATTAAACAACGAATCGATTAGATCCCGAACTTTGGTCGAGGGCCACACAAATGGCCGTTGCAGTTCCGGCAGCCCAATCTCCCCAGAGTTAATCCACCCCAATAATGTACCAATCTGACTATTCTGTACGTCGTATTTCGAATCTGCCACGGCTGATTGCCTCCCTTATACGTCTACGCTACTGCTGCACACCCAATGCCTTCATCACCGCATCCTCAATCGTGTTGTAGAACTTCAGCGAGAAAGCCGCAATCAAATCTCCCGGCACCGTACCCAATTCACTCGTGGCACTGGATGGAATCAAGACCGCCTTCGCCCCGCTATCCAGGGCCACCTGTAGCCGATCTGCCAGACTATCCATCTTTTTGATAGTCCCGCCAATGGAGAAATCCCCCAGGATGGCTAATCCGCCGATGACCGGCTTGCCCACCGAAATAGAAACCAGGGCTACATAAGTCGCCAACGACAATTCCGTCGCCATGGCGTCATTATTCAGGTTAGTCGCGTTGACGATATAGTCATGCTGCGCCGGCGCAATATTCTGACTAACCTGGGAAAAATTGGCCTTGAGGTAATTGAACGCCGTATCCATTTCTTCCTTCGCCAACCGATTGGACTGAATCCCGGTCCAGCTCGTCTTGCCGTTGCCAGTCGTCATCTGTGATTCCAATTTTATCAGACTCAACCGCTCATCCGCATCATAAGCAACGGTGTAAACTTGGCCAGGCTTCCCCTCATTCTCAGGAATCAAGCCTGTCGAACCCTGCTCTGGCACTGGTACGAAATGTTCGTCGTAAGTCTCCTTGTCGATGTAAGAAAAGTTCACATCGTAGAACTCCATGCCGCCAATTTTCTTCAATTGTTCTTTCACCCGTCGGCGCATCTCCAGCGCAAACGCCAAAATCTGGGCAATGTCGTCCTTCGTGAACTTACCATCTGGATACAGCAGCTTCACCATCCCAGACACTGTCTTGCGTACCGCAATCGTATCCCGCTGGTTCAGCTGATTACCCAGGGTGAAGTACTTGTCGAAAGCATCGCCGTAAGAAATCTTCCGTAGGGCCCGCATGACCTCCGCGAAATAGTCCGTGATCAGGCCATAGCCGTTCGTAAAGAAATTCGGCCGATACTTCGGAATCTCCCAGCCAGGCAAGTAGTTGTGAATCCGGTCCAAAAACGCCGTGTCGTTAGCCATGACAGCGGGAAACGGATCAAACAGATTGGACGTCCGCATCACCACGTCCACCGGCTGATTGATATTCCCAACAAAGACCATCCCGGCCGACGCCTGGATTTCGTCCCGGCCCCGAGCAAAGGAGCCAGAGGCCATGTAGTCCTTCATGATCTGCACGCCATCGTTGTCCTTGAACTTGATGCCGGCCACTTCGTCAAAGGCCACGACGTCCCACATGCCGACTAGCCCCACTTCATGCCGCGCCATATTGAAGAACAGGTTGGCCACTGTCGTCTGACCGCCAGAAACCAGAATCGAATTGGGCGATAATTCTTTGTAGACGTGGGACTTCCCAGTACCCCGGGGCCCGAGCTCCACGAAGTTATAGTTATTCTCGACAAACGGGATCAGCCGCGATACCATGAGCCATTTCACCCGATCGTCAAATTGTGTCGGCTCCATGCCAATTGTCCGCAGTAACAAGTCAATCCACTCGTCGGTCGTGAATTTCTCCCGGGCATCATAAACTTCCTGCATGTTCACAGACGGCACCTGAACCGGGGTCAGCTGATCAATGAGAAAATGGTCATCGCTGGTATGGTCGTACCGCACCCGTACGATGGACCAAATGCCGCCCACCAACAGCCGCTCATAGTCCTGGACGTAGCGCTCATCCACCGGCACACCGGTGATCCCCAAGTTGCCAAACGCCGCCTCGTATCGGTCCTTATCCGAGTTCAAAGTCACGGTGATCTTGTCGATGACCGTATACGCTCCCTCTTCCCGAATCCGAGACTTCACCTTTTCCGCCTCGTCTGGCCGCACGTAGTTATTAGCCAGCGTCTTCTTGACGTTTTCCACGCCCCGTTCAATGATCACCGGATCTGAGCTGTTGGCATACTGCCCCAGCAGGAATTCCAGCACATAAGTAGGGACGTTCGCCCCCTCTTTGATCTTTTGCGTCAGATCCTTGCGCACGAAGCGCCCGGGGAAAAAGGCCTCCAGCTTGTCCAGCAAGTCTGTTTGCACATTTTCTGCCGCTTGCTCCTGAGCAATGGGTTCCGCTGGCACCGCCACGTCGCCGTCACTCTTCGCTCGCAACTTTTCTTCCTCTTGCTTGTTATCAGATGTCAAAGCCGAAATCCCCTTTAATCGTCAAGTCCATTTGATATTGAATCCGCTGAATCTCTTCCTTGGTTTCCGCATTCTGAATAATCAGGTAGTATGCGCCGCTGTTGTCGAAGTCCCGATCCTGTAAGGTCAGGTAGAAGCTCTGGCGCCGGCTCGGGCTCTGCGGATCATCCTCCCGACTATCGGCTACATAGCGTTGTTCGTTAGAAATGGGCCGATCCTGGCTATCGACAAAGTAGAGTACATAGGTGGCGGCGGTGGTTTTGTCGGTTACCGGTTTTTCTTGAGAAATGGGCACCATCACGCTGCGGCTGGTGATGCGATGGGCGCCTTCCGTAACCTTGATTGACACCGGTGTGGCCTTGGATCGACCACTTTGTGTCCGCACGTGCAGCACCGGCACAATCATTTCTTCCGGTGAGGCGCCACCATGCACGTAGTTTTGTCCCGCTCCGGCGGACTTGAAGATACTATCTGTGGCCGGATAGTAGACACGCCGCTGATCATCATTATCTAGCAATGCCCCCAGACGCTGTGACCGTACCCCGGGCTGCTCGATGGTCTCGCTGCTGATTGCATAGCGCTGCCCCAACACGTCCAGATCGTGGCCGCTGATGTCGATCTTGTCCGCCGAATCCAGACCAGACCGTTTGTACAGATAGCCATGATCGGCGGTCACGATGATGTGCGCTACACTTAAATTACGCAAAAAACCAATTGTCCGCGCAATTGTGTTGATGGCTTCCTCGGTGGCGTTAAAGATCTGCTTCTCAGTCTTCGCGTCATCACCAGTGGCATCCACTTCGTTGTGGTACAAGTAAACCACCTTTTGCCCCGCCAAGAGTTGTTTTCTTTGCGGCGTATCCCAGTCTTTGAGAAAAGTCATCACATGGTCGGCGTTGCTCTGCGGATCCCGATTTTGCAGGATCTGACGGCGCTTCCCCAGCGTGTCTGCTTTGAGTCCATCCACTAAGACCGTCTTGTCCGGCTGATAGGTTAATGTCTGATGCGGCAGCAAGGCTGGCATCCCGAAATACGTCACAGAAGGCAGCTCAGAGTATACCGTATCGAGTTCTGTACTGTAGACATCCTGATCATCCAGCTTGCGTTTCAGCTCGGCCGCGGCCTCAAACCGAAAGGCGTCCGAAATAATCACGACAATGCGCTCTTTAGCCGAACTGATGAATGACCGATAGAAACTGCGCTGCCAGCTATTGGGTTCAATGTCCCGCGGATCATACACCGTGGTCCAAGCCGTCACTGTCGGCGTGAGAAACTCGTTGACGTACGTGTTGTCCACTTTGTCAGCGATACCTTCCAGAAGATCCGTAAGGTCAATGGCAATCCGGTCGTAGCGCTGAACGAAATGCCGGTACGCTGTATCCACCGCATAATCGGTGGTGATGTATTGTTCTTTGGCGGCCGCTAAGTTTTTCACCTCACGCCGGCGGTACGTGAGAATCACCAAGGCAGCCTGCAGTAAGGCATACGCATCATGATACGTTTTACCGAAGTACATCTTTTCTCGTTGCGTCAAGACATCCGCCAACGGCGTCGTCCCCGCCACAGCATGGAAATCATCAGCCTGCAATCGCTGGACAACCCACGCCAGGATTTGCCGGTCAAAGTTGGCAAACACATCCGTCTTGAGCAAGTCCACAATATCCAGTTGCTGGAGCTGCCGGGAAACACCACTGAAGCTTTCAAGATGCTGCCACACTGTTTCGGCCAACTGACGATATGTATCCGCAAATGTCTGGTCATTTCTTGCTAACGACAGAAAGGTGACGGCATTGTTGGCACTGGTCAGCTTGTAATTATCGATACTTCGCGGCAGATCCTTCTCCATTTGGTAATAGGCAAAGTTCAAATACAGGGCCGTCGTGAAATCCAGCAGCGAATTGGTGGCGCCATTGAAGCCATAGGCGTTCCGCACGTTCTCCCAGAACTGGGTGAGCAGACCATATTTTTTAAACTCTGCTAGAACTGGATTGGTATCACCAATGCCGGCCTGCAGCACGGCCCGCAAGACCATCGTCATGGTGTGGTCACTGGCCCCGGCCAGCGCAGCCATGATCGCCATCTGCAAATCCTTGCCCGGCTGATAGAGTCTCTGAAATTTAGCCTGGCGGTCTTTGCTGGCAAAAAACCGTTTCTGCTCCTGGAAGGTCGCGGCATCCTCGTCCGGCACTCGCAACTCCTGCCGCAGCATGACCAGCGCATTAGCGGTGTATTCCCGCGAATAGTAAAGCATGTCCGTCATGAAATTCTCCGTCAGATCCGGCTTCGGCGCCGGCGAATAAATCAAGGCCGACTGCCCTTGCCGCTCCATCGCCACCAGCGTCAGCTTGGTCTTAAACTGCTCGTTTTTCCCCATGATCACGACCGGTTCCCGCAGTTGCTCCGTAATATCCGCAATGTTGTCCGCAAACTCGCCCTGTGCGTCATACCAAAAAACAAAGTGATTATTGTCCGCAAACAGCTTCTCAATACCCGCCACGATCTTCTTGGTGTCTAGCTCCGCCATGTTTTTCATTCTCCGTTCCAGTGTCCGCTTATCCGTGTTCTCAACCTGTGTTAAGTATAACGAAGGGGCTCTGCCAATGCCATACTTCGCTAATCTTATCGTTCTAACCAAACGAACTTCGGAAAGATTCCCGGGAGCCCGATTGCGTATTGGGCGAGTGCCAATTTGATTCACGACTTTGAAGTTGGCAAACCATTGAGTGAGTACGTAGACCCGCGTCAAGGCTTAGCAACAACAGACAATAAGAAATATTTACGGCAATGGTTCGAAATCTCTTTTCCAAGCATTCATTTTTCTGCGCATTCCACGGAAGAGGCCCTCCAATCAGGAGCAAAATGGTTCCCGTATAACAAAGGCGGTGCCTACAGAAAGTGGTATGGGAACTACGATTACATTGTCAATTACCAAAATGACGGTGAAGAAATCAAACGGGATGTTCTCAGAAAGTATCCATACCTGAAAACCCCCGACTTTGTGGTCAAGAACACCGATTATTACTTCCGTGAAGCGATTACTTGGTCGGATATTACAAGTGGGAGCTTTGCTGCCAGATATAGACTGCCAGGTAGTATTCATGACGTCACTGGCATGTCCATCTTTTTTAACAGGGCGAAAAGTAACATACATGAAATTCTTGCTGCCCTGAATTCTAGGGTAGCAAATGAGATATTTAGCATGATCAACCCAACTATGCACCTTCAAATCGGTAATGTAACAAACTTTCCAGTGTTGGAAGTTGGCGCAGAAAAGGATGTGAAAATGAAGGAGCTTGTAAATTCATCAATTACTCAATCGCGTGCTGAATGGAATAGCTTTGAAACTTCTTGGGAATTCTTACTACATCCAATTCTGCGATACATCGCTGAGCATACGGTATTGGTAATTTGCCATATCCATCGGCGCATTTCAAAAATCCGCGTCACAGCTAAGCATCCATTCAAAAAGTTGGCCACCTGGTGGCATAAAATACAGAATGTGCCAAAAAAGTGTCAAACATTTGGATTAGGAGGACATTAACATGGTCAGTTACCGAAAAAGAGGTAAGGTGTGGCAGTACGAGATTTCGTACAAGGATCTGGATGGCGCCTACAAAAAATTACGAAAGTCTGGCTTTCGCCTCAAGTCTGATGCGGAGTTGGCAGCTAGTCAGGTGAAGTCGCTCTATGCTGATGTACGCCAGTTCAAGGCGGGCGAAATTCCACTGAGCATCTATTTCGAACGCTGGATAAATCTCTATAAGCGGAACTCTGTAACTAACGTCACTTTCGTCAAGTACGAAAACACGCTGAACCACATCCGCAAGATCTTCGGCAAAATGCCGCTGAAGGATATTACCCGAACAGTTTACCAAGAACGGCTGAACGTCTTTGCTCGGGATCATGCGCCGCGCACTGTATCTGCATTCCATAAGCAGATCAGGGCGGCACTGCTTGATGCCCTGGATGAGCACATCATTTCCAACGATCCAACACGTAAGGCCGTCGTCACAGGGGTGGCAGTACACCGGCCAAAAAAAGCGTTGGATTACGGTGAATGGCAAAAGCTGATTCACCATCTAGACCCGGATCAAATTCCCGAGATGATGATTTACTTGGCTGCTGTTACCGGCATGCGATATGCGGAGATTTTGGGAGTGACCACTAGCGACATCAATTGGCAAGAAGGTACCGTTGATGTTAATAAAACCTGGGACTACAAATACCACGCCGGCTTTAAGAAGACGAAAAACAAGGCGTCAATGCGAAAATTACCGCTTGATTCAATTTCCTTGCACCGCCTGCGCGTCTTCGTGGAGAACCACCCCACATCACCGAATGCTCCGCTCTTCTTGATCAACGGGCATGCCATGGTCAGCGCTGAAATCAACCAAGTATTGACTAATAAATTGCGTACACTGTGATTGCCTCGGGTAACATTCCACGGTCTCCGCCACACCCATGCCTCAGTTCTCCTTTACCAAGGTGTGAGTGTCCTTTCTGTCTCTAAGCGCCTCGGCCACAGTAGCATTACGACTACCCAATCTACATACCTGCACATTATCAAGGAATTGGAGGCAAAAGATACCGATAAAATCCTGGCAATTCTCGAGAACGCATAATTGGCACATCTATTGGCACAAAAATCCCCTCCAGATCAATTCTAGAGGGGAAAATATCTATTTTATGGGCGTCAATAGCTTGACGTCTGCTTGTACTTTCTGGTGGTTCACCACGACGCCGTCATCCAGATCAATCGCAATATGCATGTTGGCGACGTGTTGGAGTTGAGCGTCATACTTCACCAATTCTTCTAACTGTTTGCGGGTGTGGTCCCGCTGTTTAATCAACTGGTTCTTCTGGCGCGTGTTGGTCTCTGAGGCGATGAAGGTGTCCAACGTGGTCACCCGCTTTTCATAAGCAGCCTGCAGGGTGTGTAAATACGACGTGCGAATCATCGCCATCGTGTCGCCGTCGTACCGATGCAGGTACATCAATGCTTTGAAGCCACCTTGCCGACCGGAGTCCAGTTGCCAATAGATCGGTCGTTTCTGATAGATAGTCAGATGGTTCTTGTAGAAGTCGTTGAACAGATAACTCCGAATTTGATCTTCTGCTGTGTCGCCCGCTTTACCCAGTGCCTTGGCAATGAACGTGAGATTCTCTTCCAAGTGTTCTTTGCCAAAAGTAACCGTCAAAAACTCCCGGAAGCGGTGCATGATATCTCGGTCATCGCCAAAATAATCAGAGTCAGTCAGCACAATCACATCATTCGCATTGGGTTGATAGCTCGTGTACTTCGAAGCATCCCAATCGCCACCAGCAAATGCCAATCCTGGCGTATCTAGCGAGTACCGGCCAAATGTGACTCCAATAAAGTAGGACATGAAGGCGCGGATGTCCCGTCCTAGATCTGCCTTATTACGTACCGAAACTTCTTTGTCAGACTCTTCTGGTGACAACTCGTCCTGCAAGCCGTACAGATCAATAAAGATCTTGTTCAGCTCTTCTTCGTTCTTCTTCAGTTGATCGAACCGATCTTGGGCTTCTTGTTTCCACTGATTGAAAGCTGCTTCCACGGTCCAATTTCGATTATGCTCAGCGATGTGGATGAGAACTGGTAACGTCCAGAATCCCCAACGCTGCTCTTCACTATTCCAGTCTTGCTTTGTTAGTTTGACTGAGTTTTGAATAAGTGAGTCCCAAGTTGGAGCCTCGATTGCGCTATGCAAGACCGGGAATACTGTAACATTGCCAACCTGCAAATTGATTGTAGGGTTTAGCATCTTGAAGCAATGTTCTCCAACTGGCGAGTTTAATAGTGCCATAATACGCATCAGTTGATTGTGATCGTTAGAGAATGCTGACATCCCTGATACATCATGGATACTGCCAGGTTCTCGATATCTGATACTGAATCCTCCGCTTGTTATGAGCGACCAAGTAATCGCTTCACGGAAGTAATAATTGGGGTTTCTTACTACTGAACGTTGCTTACCATTTGGAAACTTAAAGTTACGGACTTCTTCACCATTGTTATGCCAGTTAATAACATAATCATAGTTACCGTACCATTTACGATAGGAACCACCTTTGTTATATGGAAACCATTTTTTGTTTGATGAGATCGATTCATCGATTGATTTAGCATCAAACTTTATTGTTTGGTACGCAACCTCAAACCACTGCCGTAAGAATCGATCATTGTCCGCAGTTGCTAGGCCCTGTCTCGGGTCAACGATTTCTGACATTGGAGTCCCAACCTCAAAGTCATGTATGAGATTCATGCTACTCCAATATGCGATTGGGCTTCCGGGAATCTTTCCGAAGTTCGTTTGGTTAGTTCGATAGAGACCCTTGCAGGAGGGATCTTTCACCATTTCCAAATACGCGTCCTCTTTAGCCGTTTGAGAAGGAGCATTCACCAATCTCTCGTATGTGCCGACATAACTCGGTATAGACGCATTTCTCATCACGAACGCAGTTGATTGGACCACTTCGCCCCCAATTTCTTCAAACGCACGGGTACCCAAGTGAGCCATATTGATGAGCACATTCTTACGGAGCTTAACCCGTAGTTTTTCAAAACTAGACAGGAACATCCACTGGTGCTGGGTAATAAGTGCGTGATATCCATTTTGGACATTCAACTTCTGTGCCAATTCCATAAAGACAGCAAATAAATCTGCTTTACTGTCTGGATACTCCCTTTTGACAAACTTTGAAAGGCTCGGTGTCATTTTGCCAGACCCCATATAGGGTGGATTTGTTACTACGATTGTGTACTGGGCAGCCAAGATAGTAAGCACACGGGTGATGCGGGACATCTCTTCAAAATTGAAATTTGTCGTCGCAAAGGAAAGCTGTGCTGATTCTGGCTCTGTGGCTGCACTCGTTTGGAGTTCAGATAGTATTCCTTGATCGAGGCTAGGCTTGATCAAGGAGCCGAGAACATCGCCCCGGTTGAACTCCTTCACTGTGCCCTGAAAGGACTTGGCTTGTTGCTGTGGCAACTGATTAGCATAGGCTCTGGTTAACTCGTTGAGATCATCATTGAGAATATTAGTTTGCGGAATATCCGACAGTTGCGGATCAATGGATTGATTCAGTGCGCGCCGGTCGTATTGCCGGAGCTTCATCATCACTGCAAAGTAGGCGAGCTGGTAGGCACGCCGATCAATGTCTAGACCAAACAGGTTGTTGGCAACAATGCTATTGGCAGCCTCTCGTGCTGAATAGCCTTCACTTTGATATAACTGCATGAAGACATCGAATGCATAGATCAGGATGTGGCCAGAACCCATGGCAGGATCTAAAAAGGTGATCTGTTGAAGCTTCTTGCCTGACAGATGACTATTGAAAGCCAATAGTTGTTGCTGAACATCCTCAGTTTGCTGAGCAGCGGACATGAAATATCGCCAACCGAAACTCTGGGCAATATCCTGTTCAGACCGTTGATCACCGCGTGTATGGAGCACATCGATCCAATAGCGGCCGAGCGAATTTTCAACCAAGTACTTGACGATCCAATCTGGTGTGAACAACTGAGTGACGGCTGGAATATCTGATGCCGCGTACTTACTTTTCTTAAAGGCAATGTCTTTGGGCTCTTCATTATAGTATTGGTACAACCACCCAATGATCTCGACCTGCCCCTCCTTCTCCACATCAAAATCATCCCGCGGCACTTCAGTTACAAGCTCCTTAATCACCCCGTTCTGATAGCTGGGAGTGAACAATAATTGGAAGGCATCAGTTGTTTTCTCAAACAAATGGGGTAAATTGGCGTTCAAGGCATTGGCCTGCTTCAAAAACAGTAGTCGATACGCATTATCCATCGCCGCTGGCTCTTGAGTTTCTTGCGCATGTTGAATGAGATCTCGCTGCTCATCAGAAAAGCCGCCAAGATCGTCTTCAATTTCCAGTGCATGCGCCAAAATATCCGGTTCTGCCCGTCCTTCTTCGGAAGAAAGCACGGCAACCCGGCTTGGCAAATAATGGTTCACTTCCATGAATCGTAATGCGATGATCCGGTTGAACCAGGTGTATGACGCTTCTTCCACGAGATTATCATAGGCGGTATGCCAATCATCCTTGGCTGCCGCGGTCTGCAACCGCTGAACTAAGCTGACCCGGCGCGACGTATCCCGCCCACTGACCCCTTCCGTGTCGTTTGGCACATAGAAGGCAATCTCAGCCGTCGATGTTGGCAGTTTCTCTTTTACACCGTCTCTGGTGATCCCCACTTGGGTCAGCTTTAACTCAACACTCTCGATGAGCTCGCGGCGGGCTTTCACCGCGAAATCATGAATCTTCTTTTTATCCATTGCGATTCCTTTCAAAATAACGGCCACTCCCACGAATAGCCGTTATTGTCTGCTAGAGGGTAAACTTCGTGATCTGGTTTTCTTTAACTTGATCCAGCAATGCCTGCCGAAGCTTCTCAACATACCGGTTTACGTCATCTTCAGAGGAAATGGACCATTCCCGTTCAATGGGGAGTTGATCGGCTTCAAGATACTTAGTTTGAATAACAACAGGCGCTGCAGGTTCTGGTTGAGGCGCCGGATTGGGGCCAGGAGCAGGAAGCGGATCCACAAGCTTAATGGATTCCTCGTCTGAACTCGGCTTCGGGGATACTTTCTCCACCTCGGCCGCTTTCTTCCGAGCGAGTTCTTCCAGCCGCTCTTTCTCAGCCAGCTTCTGTTCTTCTGCTAGTCGCTGCTCCTCATTTTCCAAGCTCTGCGTAATGCGCCTTAACACCGCATCAGCTGCTGCCGGTTTGGCCTCTAAGCGCGTCAGATCTGGCGCTTCCTCAGCCTCGGTCATAATTCGCTTGATCTGCTCCGTCAACGTCGCCAGCCGTTGCTGTTTGAAGTCATCTCCGGTGGAAGAATCGTTAATCCGCTGTTTGGCCTTTTCATTGACTGCTTGGATTTTGTCGGTCACTTGTTTCTGGTGATCGTCCATAATCTTGGCAAAGGTATCCACAAACTTCTGATGAACACCATCAATTTCTTGGATAACACGTCCAGCTCGGTCCTCATTCAGCAGTTTGTTCAGCTGCTGGTAGTCCTCGGCCAAAGCCGTGCTGGTGAAGAAGTCATGGGATGCCTTGTACCGCGCAATATCATCCAATCCCCGCGTCCAAATTGTCTGCTGCTGATCGCTGAAATAGAAATCCATGATACCCTTGTCGCTCATGTCATCCGCCCACTGCAGCAAATCATCATAACGAGTATGGATCTTGTCGTAGAAAGTTTCCGCATCATTAATGGCCAGTAATTCACTGAACATTTTGCTGCCTTTTTTGAGCAGTTCATGGCCCGGGAAGGAACTATTCTTTTGATCAAAGAACTTCAGCGTCCCATTGTCCTTGGCAATCTTCTCCTTCAATTCAGCCACCATCAGATCCGGCTGAGCTGCACTGAATGACCGCTTATTGAAGACCTGATCGGCGACGTCCTTCATTTCCCGCAGGTAACACGGATTGATGTCTTTCTTCACCTGAATTGAAATCTGTTCTGCGTATTGCTTCTTGGTCAGGAAATTGGCAATATCCTGAGACCTGTACGCCAGATTGACCGGAGAAAGTACTTGATCCTGTAGATTAGCTTGAATCTTGCCATCCGCCAGCAGCTTGGCCACCAGCCATTCGATGTCGTCCTCAATATAGCCATAGGGAATGGCCTTGAAGTTGTTTAAGATGGCTTGCAACGTCACATGCTTGTCCTTTTGCATCGTCCGCTGGAGCCAGCTGTACACTGCTTGGACCGCGCGCTCGTTTTCCTGCGTGGATACTGCCAACTCATTATCCTGATCCAGGATTTGCGTAATATCTGACGACGACTTGGCCGCATCAATGAGTCCTAAACTGCGATACGTATCATCCACCAACATCTTCAAACCATCTGTGAAGCGCCCCTGGAAGTCTTTGCCGCCCTCAATCTTATGTCCGGCAACATAAACGTCTGCTTGTTCCAAAGCCGTCATAATCCGCTCCCGTGCCTTGACTAACAGCTGCTGCCGTTCAGCAGTCCGCTGTTCCTTGATAAAGTTGAACCGAGCGTCGGCATGGGCGTTGCCAAGCATGACAAATTTCCCAATCTGCTCCGCCCGCCGCAAGTCGCCGAGGTAGTCGTCCGTGCTCGGCAGATCAACCACGATCTTATGTTTAGACGGATCCATGGACAGAAGCAGCAGGTTGGCTTCATTCCGATTATTGGCGCCATCCAAAGACGTGATGACTTGGATCGTCATGTCATTGTTGGTCCGGCCCTGGGGAGTTTCATCCACGTATTGATTCAACGTGAAATTGTAACGGCCTTTCAGCTTGGGGTAAGTGTACTTATTGGTCATGCCGGTCTTCGGATCAAAAATGAAGTTGCCCATCCGATCTTCCAACTCGCCTGACAGAACCTCTTCCCGGCTGATGGCCTGGTTGACTTCCTGTTCCGCATCGGTCAAGAATTCGTAGTTATCCAAGTTTTTCTCGACAAACCGTTGCTGCCGCAGAATGGCTAACGCATTCTGGACCTTTTTCTGCAATTCAACCCGATCAGTATCCACTGAGTCAATCATCAACGTCACGATGTTGTTCAGCGTCGCGTCAAAGTCTTTCAAGTACTTGACCATGAACAGTGCTTTCAGTACTTGGACGTTGAAGTTATCTTCTTCATGGGTGGGATCAACGGTGTCGTTGTCCACCGCGTGGGCAATCACGATGCTATGGGTGTGGTCCAAGAACTGGCGCAGGCCTTCAAAGAACAAGCTGAATGGCACCAGTGCCGTATCCTGCTGGTCCATGATAGCTTCCACAGATTCCTGGAACAGGGACAGCATCGACCGTGCACCTTCAGACAAGTGCTTACCATCAGAGCCGTGGGTCCGGACCGCTGTAAGCACATTTTGCAGCAAGTTAAACTGATACGGAACGAACGGATACGTCGCCGCAAAATCTTCCCCTGAACGGAACTTAGGCCGATCCACGCCATCGTCAAAATCAATCATGTTATTGATTGCGGCTGCGTTAGCCTCGTAGTCTGCCGCAAGTTGTGTTGTAGCCGGCTCTGTCTTTGCCAACAGCCGCTTGCGAATGACTTCGTCCACGTTGGCCGAACTCATGCTGATCTTGGTCGCAAACCGGCCTTGAATCTTGGAAAAGTCCTGACCGCTGATTTTGTCCGTAATAGTATCAATAGCCTGCTGGGAAGTAACAACTACCCAAGCCTTACCATGGGTAGCTGCCCCCAAGTCCTCAACGACGGTTTGCAGGTTAAGCATCCGCTGGGTACTTTCTCCAACAAACTGGCCGACTTCATCCACCAGGAAAACGACCCGCTTACCGGTCTTCTTGATATAGGCGGCCACCAGTTTAGAGAAGTCCTCAATACTGACTTGATAAGATGTCGTCAATTGATCCATCAAGCCCTGGGCATCCTCTTCACTGTATGCATCGACTTGCACTAGGGCATCTTTGATCGTGCCTTTCTTGAAAATGGCATGATCCCGACCAACCGTCCAATCCATGTGAGTGTTATCCAACTCCGTGAACTTGTCCTTAAAGGCGTCGTACTTACCCTGCGCAACTAGTTGGCGCTCCATTTCAGCAATCCAAAAATTGGTGCTCGAAAAGCCCTGCATTTCGTTAAACACTTGCAGGAAAACATTGATGATGGTATTGTCATCTGACTTGGCACCAGTCTTAGCTTTGGAATCAATATTGAACAGCACCACGTCGGTTGGCTGTTGCGCAGCCAGCTCAATACGGTTGATCGTCATCTGGTCATTGATTTTCTCTTTGAAATAATCAATGGCGCTCTTGCCGTCAACTTTCCGATCCTCCAACAGATAGGAAAGGATCTTCAGAAAGTGTGATTTACCAGAACCGAAGAAACCGGAGATCCAGACCCCCATTTCATCAGTATCATGGTTGATGCTTTTCTCATAGGCCGCAAAGAAGTCATCAAAGTGGCCTTTCAATTCTCGGGTAACAACGTACTCGTCCAGTTCTTGCTTCACGTTAGCGTCTGCATCCTGGCCAACCTTGATGACGCCTTGGATATTTCGATCAATCGGTTTAACAAATAAGTCGCGTATTTGCATTGTTATCTCCCCTATTCGAAATGAAACGCGCGGTAGTAGTTGTCTTCCTGCAGCTCCCCGAAGGCCTGCAACCGCACACTGTTGTAATTACCTGGATAGAACATCATGACCGGAATTTGGTCAATGACCTGGGTCATGGTGTTCAACACCTTGTGGGCCCGGATAATTGGATAAACCTGCCCAACACCGGTAATGAACACGATGGTGGGACCATCTTTGTTCAAATGGTCGCTGATATACTGCACCACTAGGTTATGTTCCTCGTTCATCTCCATGATGTTGTTCATCCAGTCAATCACTTGGGTGATACCATTACTTTTTTCCAGATCAATGAATGCTTCCCGGTAGCCGAACTGATCAACAATCGTCAACATGATGGTGAACAGGTTGAACACTTGAATGGTGACACCCGTAGGCGCCGCTTTTTCTTGGCGGATAATATCGCCAATTTCGCCGCGGACATATAGTTCTTTCTCGGGATCATAGTCGAAAATATAGTAACCAACCTCGTTCGACAGGCCCCGATTCTCTTGAAATGACTGCGTTTGGATCTTTTCCCGCAAGTCCTGAAACTTCTTCTTCAGTGGTACCATTACGACGTCCTCCCCGTCAGGATTGCTAAGTAATCCAAGTGGTTTTCTTCGCGCAGCCGGTCTGCCAAGCGCTCATCGAGCAAATAGTTTTCAATCACCAGTGTGTCCTTGTAGTCCTTAACGATTTGGGCCCGGCGCAGATACTGCGCCACAGTGGACTGCAGTCTCCTCAATGTTTCCTCGGTCCAATGGGCAGCCTCTTTATGCGTCAACGGCAGTTTCTTAAAAAAAGCTGCCATTTCGTAAGCTTCAATCTGCCGGTCACCCAGGATTAGTTCCGGACGGAAGACGTCATACATGAAGGCATACATCAACTGCTCCGTATTCATGATGGCGATAAGATTCATAATGCGCTGATTGACTGGATCGAGCTGATCAAAGAGTGCCCGCATCGCTGGCGTGAGTGAGCCCACGCGCCGTAAAACCACACCGGTCGTGGTGATCAGCCGGGCATGGGAGGAGGCATGGAACGTATTCTCTGCCAGGATCTGTTGGCGCAACACCGTGAAATCATCGTTATCGTTAGCCATACCCATTGCTTGAACAAATTCTGTGAACCAAAACTGGAATTTAACCGCTCCGGCCGATATTCGTTTCATGTCTACCTTCCTTGCTTGTGAAATGTGAAAAAGTCACTTGTGAATCGTTTACATGTGTGTCAAAATACATTTTACTCGTTTGGACTTAGTATACCAGATGGACGGCTAAGAACCTGTCTAGTATCTTTTAAGAACTATCTTCAGGAAGGCCAATACAACCATTTGAAGACTGCTGTTAAGGGCACGTTCACAGTTTTTCCAAAGTCGCCGACATTTGTCTAGCCAACGCCATGAACGTTCAACGATCCATCGTTGCGGTAACACCGTGAACATATGCAACTCGTTGCGTTTAGCTACCGTCGTCTTAGCTGGATTGAAGTCAATATTTGAGACAGATTTTAAGAGACATTCAAGACCGCGTTTACCTTCCACAGCTCAAATAAATCATTAATCGCGATTAATAACTTATTTGAACCCTGGAAAGCATTAAATCAGGCGGCCATTTGGCTCGTAAGTGTTGCAATTTCAACTTGTAAGGGGGTCTGGTAGCCCAGTGAACTATGAATTCTCTTCCTATTGTAGAAAGCATGCACATATTCAAAAAGGACGGCAGCGGCAGTTTCATAATCTTCAAAGACCGGCACTGGATAAACACATTCCTTTTTGAGGGAAGCGTGAAAGGATTCCATTGGCGCATTATCATACGGACAACCCTTACGGCTGTATGAGTGGCGGATATGTAGCTCAGTTAAACGTTGATTGTAATCATCGCTGGTATACTGTGATCCTAAATCCGTATGGATAATCAGGTCCCCAGTAATGGTTCGATTTTTAACCGCGCTTTCAAGGGTCTTTAAGACTAAATCAGTAGCCATCTTTTTTGAGAACGAATAGCCGATAATCCGTCGTGAGTGCAGGTCCATGATGGTTGATAAGTAACACCAGCCATTACGCTTCGTTTGAATATACGTCATATCAGCGGTCCATTTTTGATTTAAACCAGTGGTCGAGAAATCCTGCTTAAGCAAGTTGGGACGCTGTTCAACCTTGGTTTTGGAAGCCGAAGCCGCTTTCCACTTATTGACGGTAACGGAGTGGATATCCAGTTCCTTCATGAGCCGGGAAATCCGTCGTGGACTGCACCGAAGCTGCAGTGGTTGAAGTTCCAGATTCAATTCATGGTGGATCTTCATAACACCGTATCGCTGCTTAAATTCCGCAAAGATCCGCAGAATCCGTTGTTTCAAGCCCGCATCTTCGGCCCGGCGTTTTGAAGGTTTGGGGATCGATAACGATAATACTGAGCTCTGGAAACACCGAGGATTCGGCACATCTTGGTTACCTGGTGGTGATGGCTTTCTTGGTGAATGTAATCAAAGATATTGGTTACTTCTGCGCAAGGAAGCCCAGGGCTTTTTTTAGGATTTCGTTCTCCTCAGACAGCGAAGCCAGTCGCTTTTCCATCGCTTTGATTTCGTCTGGCGATTTACCGGATTGAGTTTTGGCCTGGCCCTGGATCCACTTATGAACTGTTGAATAGCCAATGCCATATTCTCTGGCCAGTTGGGCAGCTGATTCGCCTTGCTTATATAGGTTGATAATGTTTTGTTTGAATTCTTTGTCGTAACGAGTTGGCATGTAAAAATTCCTTCCTTTTGAGAGATGATTTATTCATTATACCCTCTCTTAAAAGTTGTCTCAGGAATCTGCTCCTATCCTAGTATTTGGTACATAAATTTCTGAACAGTAAAGTAGGCGACCTTTCTACAGGTCAGCAAAAAAAAATATCCATTCTTATTTGTTTACTAAAAACACCCGATCTTTTAGTACTCGATGAACCAACAGTCGGATTAGATGTAACCAGTAAGAGCTGTCTTACTCAATTTTTAGAAGCTGTCCAAGATCTATGATTTTTGATATACTTCTATGTAAAAAGCGAGTTTAAGCTATGAAAAATTATCCCAGCAATATTACTCGGCAACAATTTGAATTAATTCGACCAGCTTTAGAAAATTTTCGTAAGCGAACTAAGCCTCGAAAATATGACCTCTACGAGGTCTTCTGTGCGGTCCTATATGTCTTGAAAACCGGTTGCCAATGGCGTCAAGTCCCCGGTGATTTCCCAGAATGGCGGTCAGTTTACAACTATTACAAAATTTGGTCAACTAAAGCTGAGCCTACGGCTGATTCTTTATTGGAACAAGTTTTAAAAAAATTGTCATTGCTCGGCGAACTTACCAAGGACGTTCAGCTTTAACTTCCTTTATTATCGTTGACGCTCAGAGCGTCAAAAACACCGCTACTGCTGAAAACAAAGGTTACGACGCTGGTAAGAAAATCTCGGGGATTAAGCGCCATCTGGCAGTTGATATCAATGGCTTTCCGCAGGCCATTCACATGACGCGAGCGAACGTCTCTGATCGAGACGGGGCCAGTGCCATGATCGCTTTACATGCCATGCATTTACGCCAGGTTCAAAATGTCTTAGTTGATGGTGGTTATTCAGGCGTTAATTTTCAGCTCGATGTAGCCAGTAATTTAAACGCAACCGTGCAGGTTGCGAAGCGCAATGAGTTGCATCGATTCGAAGTCATGCCCCAACGTTGGGTAGTCGAACGATCTTTTAATTGGCTAGAGAATTGTCGGCGACTTTGGAAAAATTGTGAGCGTCAATTAACCACCAGTCTGCAAATGGTCGTTTTAGCGTTTTTAGCACTATTACTTAAGAGATTTTAGACAGCTTCTAAGAAGAGTTCGATCGCTGAAAATTTAACGATCCATATGCTCTCTGGAAACGCCATTATCGCGAACCACCCAAAAATCCAAGAAAATATTCGCCATTAATTACCCAAACAAAAATTTCAAACTTGATCCACGTCAATTCTTTATCGGTCGAACCACCATATACTAAAGACATCAATTAAGAAATGGATCGGGGATTATGAAATTTCAAAGATATATTAATCAACACACAAATCAAATTACATTGATAACGGCAATACTGATTGGCGTAGGCTTGCTGGGGAAAGTTGTTGACAGCGATATGGTCTACACGGTTTCATTCATCGCCGCTTCAATTATCTCAGCTGTGCCGATCGTTCTTCGGGCAGTTTCCGCACTCCGATTTAAAACGATCAGCATCGAATTACTTGTCAGTATTGCTGTGATTGGCGCTTTCATCATTGGTGAGTACAATGAATCAGCAATCGTCACTTTCTTGTTCTTATTTGGAACGTTTTTGGAAGACAAAACGTTGGCTAAAACCCGCCACTCAATTAAAAACTTGACGGAAATGGCACCGACAACGGCGATGGTTGTGGACGATGACGGCAATACTGAGGAGACTGATGTTGACTTTGTCGACGTTGACGACGTCGTCTTGGTCAAAGCCGGCGGTCAGATTCCGGTTGACGGTGAAATTGTGGATGGATTCGGTCATATCAACGAAGCCAGTATTACTGGTGAATCAAAATTAGTCACTAAGGGCACTGGCGATCAGGTATTCTCTGGCACCATCCTAGACAACGGAACACTTAAAGTTCGGGCAACCAAGGTTGGCGACGACACCACGTTTGGCAAAATTGTTGAACTGGTTGAGGATGCTCAAGACACCAAGTCGCCAGCAGAAAAGTTTATTGACAAATTTGCGACTTATTACACTCCGGCAGTTTTGATCATTGCACTGATTGTGGGTTTGATTACCAAAGATTTCCGATTAGCGATTACCGTCTTGGTTCTGGGTTGCCCTGGGGCCTTGGTCATCGGCGCCCCGGTTTCAAACGTGGCTGGAATCGGTAATGGTGCGAAAAACGGTGTCTTGATCAAGGGCGGTGAAGTGATGAACACCTTTGCCAATGTCGACACGTTGGTATTCGATAAGACCGGGACCCTGACTGAAGGGAAAACGGCGGTTACTCAGTTCAAAGATTACTCAAGAGACCAGTTGGCCTTGCAAATTGCCACAGCCGTTGAAAAGCAGTCGGATCATCCATTGGCACAAGCAGTTGTTAAATTCTCAGGTGATCATCATATTCCGTTTGAGGACGTTCAAGTTGCCGATGCTGACACAGTCAAAGGCCGTGGCGTTAAGGCAACTGCCAACGGTAAAAATGTTTTAATTGGTAATTTGAGAATGATGAACGATGAAAATGTTGATTTGACGTCTGAACAACGTCAAGACTTGGAAAACATCCAAGGCGAAGGCAGTTCAACAGTTATCGTTGCCTTCGACGGGCAAATTCAAGCCATTCTTGGTATCTCGGATGTGATTCGTCAAGGCGTTAAGCAAAGCCTGGCGACACTCAAGTCACTCGGCATCAAGAAGACGGTTATGCTGACCGGTGATAACCTGCAGACAGCCAATGCCGTTGCAGAACAAATCGGCATTGACGAAGTCCACGCAGAACTTTTGCCGGAACAAAAAGTCGAATACGTTAAACAATTCCAGCAGGAAGGCCACAAGGTTGCCTTTGTCGGCGACGGCATCAACGACAGTCCGTCATTAGTGACGGCTGACATCGGGATTGCCATGGGAAGTGGAACCGACGTGGCGGTTGAAACCTCTGATGTCGTCTTGATGTCATCAGGATTCAATGAATTGATCCATGCATATGGACTTTCCAAAAAAACGGTCATCAACACCAAGGAGAACATTTTCATCGCCATTGCGACGGTTGTCGCCCTCCTGATTGGCTTGATTCTCGGCTTTATTTACATGGCCAGCGGAATGTTTGTCCATGAAGCCAGTATCCTGGTTGTCATCTTCAACGCAATGCGATTAATTAATTATCAGCCAAAAGCTGCCAAACTTGATCCAGATCAATTATCGGTTGGCGAATAGGATTTATCATTAAAACAGTAAATGAGATGGAGGTTATCAATATGAGTAAAGCAATTTTACAATTAGACGCGCTGTCATGCCCGTCATGCATGCAAAAGATCAAGGGCGCACTTGAAAAGCAGGATGGTGTGGAAAACGTCAAAGTCTTGTTCAATGCGGCCAAAGTCAAAACTGATTTTGACGGCGATAAAATTTCCGCAGACAAATTGTCAGACACGGTAACTGATTTAGGCTATGAAGTTCAATCAATGAAAGTGAAATAGGTGAAGAATATGACAACAGCAACCCCCGAAAAATTATTTGAAGCAGAAGTTAAGCAAGCAGATATCGACCACCATACCCCAACGGCTGGTGCGATGACCGGCCACATCGTTGCCAATTTGGAAGTTTTATCCAACAAACTCCAGATGGCAAAATGGTATGTGAAGGGAATGTCGGCCCAACAGCTGAAAGTCCTATTCGGCGACTTACTTAAGCAGGCGTACGACCAAAAGGATGCCTTGGGCACGGTCTTAATCGATGAGGCCTTAATTACGCCAAGTACCCAAAAGGAATTCACAGAGTACACCATGCTGGAAGAAAACGGCCAGAACAAATATGAATCTGTAGAGTGGCTGGTCAACGACTTCGTCCACGACTATGACACTGAGAACATGTTTGTCACCCGGGCAATTAAGCTGGCTGAAAAAGAAGACCGTCCAGTCTTGGCACAACATTTGGTTGGCCTGCTGCAAGATAACAACCACAACATCGCTACTCTGCAGGCCTTGCTTGGTAAGACACCACGAGAAGGCTTGGATGAGGAAGACGACGAAGATTAATCCTCAATAGATACACGAAAAAAGTTCCGAAGCAATTTTGCTTCGGAACTTTTTTAATATCATTTTTTCGAATTCAAAGATTCAAACAAATCAGCACAATAACACAGGCAATCGTACTTGCCAGGATCCACCAGCCAACCCGATAAGCTGTCCGCTGATAGGTTGAAATTTGTTCCTGACTTAATTTGTCAAAATCAGGCATCCTAAGTGAGACGTTTTGAAATATGCTAGTCTGCAGCAGCGTATAGTCTTTTTTGATCAGCAGCTGATAGCTTGTCCACGACAATACCAGGGTCAAGCCGATGAGTGCAACATTGATTGAGACAAATATTAACAGGACGCAGATGATGATCGCACTAGTCAGCATTATCCGCCGAGTTCTCATTTTTACCACTCCTCGTATTATTAAAAATGTATTCAAGTATTGACCAGCTTCGCTGTTTGGATGCTGTGTGATATTCTCTAATTGTTCATTGGATTCGGATCCAACTGGTATAGGCTTTCGCCTCCTGTAGTTTATCTACATTTTAAGAATGCCGCCCAGATGAATTGTTTAAGTTCAAACCACAAGCTGTAGTGTTAGCTGATGATTTTGATAGCTCGCGTTCTATCAAGCAGCTAGTCATTGGATGACTTGTCTACTCATAAATTGCGAGGATGTTCTGAAGATTCATAATTAGGGAGTATCACACAGCACCCAAGCCTATCCAAAATAAGAACGGAAAGGAGGTCTGAATCAATGAACTTGAATGTTGGTATTGATGTTTCAAAATTGAAGCTTGATTATTGTGGAATGGATTCAAATAAGCAAGTGTGTTTCCAAGGTGAAGTAACAAACACCCCGAAGGGGGCCGGTCATATTCGTGATGAGATTTTAGACAGCTTCTAAGCAAGTTTCAACGGGAGCTGGTAGTTATCCAATTGCAATTTCTGATCCAACTAAATTCTTAGCAACTAAAAAAGAACTTGCAACTATTCCTGATGTTAATGCTTCAGTTCAAAATGTTGATTTTAAAACTCAAACTTATGCTGGTCCTAGATTGCAATAATAAAGTTACCAGCTAGAAAGAGACTTGCTCGCTGCTTGCCAGGGTGTTTGCCAATGAAGACATTTTCTGGGTTTGTTATTGATAAGCGCTGTGGCTCGTTGAATATTGGCCTCTGAAACCTGATCAAACTGTGTTCCCTTCGGGAAATAGTAGCGAAGTTCTCGATTGAACCGTTCATTTGTGCCCCGTTCATTCGGGTGATAGGCGTGGCAAAAGTAAACCGGTATCCGATAGCGCTTTGTAAGCGCCTGATCGCAGGAAAACTCTTTACCGTGATCAACCGTCACTGATCGAACCGGCTCCTATGCTGTAATTACGGACAAAAATAGTTTGTGCGATAATTGACAGATGAGGAATATTTTATGACCAATACAGCTATTCGCTACACCCCCGAATTTAAGCAAACCTTGATTGATATTCATGAAAAAGGACACTCATTCAAAGAACTACATGAAGAATACGGTCCTTCCTTAGACACTATTCGCAAATGGGTTCAGGCGGCCACTGTCATTGCCATTGATCATCAAGGTACTGCTGTGACCAACGAACAGTTCAAGCAACTTCAAAAAGAAAATCGCCGTTTGAGGGAAGAACTCGATATTTTAAAACGAGCGGCGGTGTTGCTGGCAAAGCGTTGGCGCTGGTCCGCGTCAAGTAGACAGGTAAAATAATTAAAGTGCCTATGCAGTTTTCTTTACGGCATGATTCCGGTATGTCATCGGGGTCATGCCGTTTAGTGTTTCTTGGCGGCGTTCGTTGTTATACCAGTTGATTGCCGCCTCAATACGCTTCATCATTTCTAGTTCCGATAAGCAGTGCTCAAAGGAAAATCTCTCGATCTTGAGGTGACTCCACAAGCTCTCCATCGGGCTGTTATCACCTGGTGTCCCGGGTCGTGACATGCTGTGCGTGATACCTTCGCCCGCCAGGAACGTGTTATAGGTGCTACTTGTATAAGCCGTGCCCTGATCACTGTGTACGGTATCAGGCTTGATACCATCGTTATTCTCGATGGCCAGTTTCATTGTTTTAGTAGCCAAATCAGCCGTCTCTGTCGGTGCTACGCACCAAGCAATCACGCTGTGGTCATGAAGATCCTTTACGGCGCTTAGCCGTAGCCTCTGTTTGTTGTCCTTGCCGTAGGTGATCTCTGAGCAGTCGGTCACCCAGACTACGTTAGGAGCGACTGGGTGGAAGGCGTGCCCCATGTTGACGGTGTAGAGCTTATTGACGAGGAGAAACGCCTTCTTCTCCACTTGACGGTCACGCTTTGCCACACGAATGGAGGCGCGGATACCTGCCAACCGCATGATTCGGCGAACTCGGCCGTGACTCACGTGGTATTGCGTCTCCGCGTTGATGTACGTCATGAGCCGTTTAACGCCGAAGACGTAGTGATTCTTCTCTTCGAGCTCAATGATGTAGTCCCGGATGGCCTGATTCTCCTGCTCATGGACGGTCACTTTACGATGTGTCCACTTGTAGTAGGCTGCTCTTGAGACGCCCATCATCCGGCAAGCCTTGCTAATACCGTAGAGCTTGCCTGCGTCTGGGTTCACTTCTTGTGCAAGTTGTTGAATGGTCTGATATTGTTCGTCTGACCGGCATTCCTTCTTTCCAATTCCTGGAGTTTTTTTAGTACTGCCGCCTCCGTTGACACATGGACCAGTCGCGCTTGTAGTCGCTTATTTTCGAGCTTCAGACGCTCGATCTCAGTCAGTTGCCCATTGTCTTTCTTGGCCTTGCCACGCCGATCTTCCAAGGCAGATTCGCCGCCTTGCTTGAACTTCTTGACCCAGGCGTATACCTGCCCGTAGGAGATCTTGAATTGCTGCATCGCTGCGCCGTAGTTGTAGTCATTGGCAATGGTCCATTGTGCAATCTCGATACGTTCAATCTGTGTGGTTTTGCGTCCGTCCTTCATTGGTCTGGCCCTCCCAGTGGTTTGTAATGGTTGACCACTAGTATACAGGGAAACCCACCGAACAATAACGCTATTGTCGGGGATACCATATTCTCGGGCTAGTACTGGGTACGATGTATGCCCCGCAAGATATTTCTGAACAATCTCTAATTTGAACTCCTCAGCATACTTCTGATGAACGCTTCTGGGTTTGAGGCCGTCTACACCGGTTGCTTCAAAGCGTTCAAGCCATTGTCGAACCTGATTATGCCTAACACCATATTCTCGCTGGACAGCCCAAGGTGCCCAGCCACCCTCACGAACCAGACCAATATAGAATAATTTCTCCTCCAGCGTGTATCTGGAACCCTTTCGGCCCATACAAAAACTCCTCCCTAGGAAGACAAGCTTTAATTATTTGCTTGTCTACCCAAGAAGGAGTATATCCAACGCTTTGCCAGCAACACCGCCGCTCGTTTTAAAATATCGAGTTCTTCCCTCAAACGGCGATTTTCTTTTTGAAGTTGCTTGAACTGTTCGTTGGTCACAGCAGTACCTTGATGATCAATGGCAATGACAGTGGCCGCCTGAACCCATTTGCGAATAGTGTCTAAGGAAGGACCGTATTCTTCATGTAGTTCTTTGAATGAGTGTCCTTTTTCATGAAGATCAATCAAGGTTTGCTTAAATTCGGGGGTGTAGCGAATAGCTGTATTGGTCATAAAATATTCCTCATCTGTCAATTATCGCACAAACTATTTTTGTCCGTAATTACAGCATAGGAGCCACCATACGCATTCGGCAGAACCGGACAATTTTTGTCCGGACCATTGACATTCTTGCCAATTAATAGTTGTTATGAATATATACTCATCCTTATCAACCAAGTAAATTAATTTTCCGTTCATATGTTTCCCTCCGTGTACTGCTTGATCTTATCAACCCTTAAATCGCACCATTCATCGTGTGTGCCGTCTGCTTCGTAGATTGTTACGACTGGCATTGAACGATAGCCTAGCTTGCGGAACCGCTCGTAGTCGTCCGCGTCTGCTGTGATGGTTTGCACTGGCATGACTCGTGACAGCTTGAATACTGTTCGCCGACACTTTTGGCAGTGTGGCTTTGTGTAGATGATTGCTTGCATGTGTTTCTCTTCTCTCGATAGTTTCTCAATGATTGCTTGCTCTGTGTGGCTTACATATCCGTACCCGACTCGCTTCATCGCATTAGTTGAGTTCATAAGTACACCTCAATCGCGTGTCGTCATAAACGAACGCATACAGCAGATGTTTGCCCGTGGTGAAGCCATTCTTAATCTCATAGGGATCATTTGGCTTTGCTGTTCCAAGCTGGCGCCACATAATGCCACGATCATCTTTAAACCGCTCGCTATGATAGTGGCCTGAGTGAAGTTCGTATGTTTTTGCCATATTGAATATCTTTTTGTACTCAAATGGAAAAAGTCCTGTCAGTTGTTCTTGGCTACATCTCCGTGTGCGAGCATAATGCCAACATGCCCTAGCAAGTATGCACAGCGCCAGTCGGTTGCCAAATTGCTGTCATTGAGATCAACGTGTACTTGTGGATAGCGATCTATCAGTGCATAAAGAAAAGCGTATTCGAGATCACCTGAATGGTTACCGAACACGCTCTTGATTGAGACGTGATTGCTATATTCAATTGCCAGCGGAATAATCTGATCAAACAACTTCACAGCATCATGGAATGCCTGACGCATGTTTGCGTGATCTAGTTGCGTTCCTCTAACCGTTTGTGTTACATGAATCTGATCACTATGGAATAGATCTCCCAATTGCTCGATCACAATCTCGTTGTAGCCGTCCATGATTATCTCTCTAAGTTGACTCACCATGTCTTTTAGATCGGCGAATGTTGTCCAGCCAAAATGCAGGTCAGGCAATGGGATGACTAAGTTGCGATCGCCCGATTTCTTCATGCCGTAATTGACCGGAATGATTTTGTCGTTGAACGCTTCAGCCATTTCATTTATCGATAAGCCTTGTTTCGGCTTTACGCGAATATGAATGCTATACTGCGGAACTGTGCCGTCTTCGGTACTATGCTGCTCATACACTTTGTAGTCGCCTAAGACCATCTCGAACTTATCAGGATCGTATCCACACAACTCCATCAAAGTTCGTGGGTCTTTATTTGGCTCATGCTTGAGTCTCATTAAGGCCGTGACTGTTTGACTACCATCAGCATTAAGAGCGACTTTTCTGTCAGCGGACGGTGTCTCCCTATTTGTGCCGTCTGAATCGTATTCATTTTTCAGTGGCTTCTGGAACTCGATCCCAAGCCGTCTTGCTTTTCCCTGAAGCGCATCATAGCTAATTCCAAGTTTGTCGGCTGTCTCGCGTCTTGTAAAGCCTTCAGAGGCGAGCTTCCTAATGTCACCGATCTGTTCATCTGTCCATTGCATCTACTCGCCTCCCGAAATATAATGGCCGTGAGCAGTTTGATGACGCTGCTCTACTTTCTGATAAAGAACTTCCGTTGTTCCTGTGGCTCTCGGATTCGGCCCCGAGAGCTTTTTTGTTGCTTAAAAGATTTCAATAAGCTAAAATTAAATTGTTCCAGATAAATACTCATTTTCACTCCTCGGTACTACCCTAATCTTCTAGCTCTCGGCCCCCAACCGAGGGCTTTTTTAGTATACTTATACAAGGAATGTGCTATTATGTAGTCGTGAGCAGTAGCCGTTCTCCTCCAAGTCAATTGCTACTATTCACACATACGTTTCGTTTTTTCATCCTTTTGGCCCTTGGACTGGTCTCTGAGGGCTTTTTTGTTGCACTTTGTATAAGCTTATATGATAATTGATGTTAAAAGGAGGTAATATCTATGAGTTTAGATGGTAAAGTCGACAGCACCAAGGACAAGATCTCCGGTAAAGCAAAAGAAGTTGAAGGCAAAGTAACAGGTGATAAAGCTCGCGAAACACAGGGCAAAGCAGAAGGCATACTTGGTAAAGCCAAGGAAAAGCTTGATGATGCCAAAGATGCTGTTAAAGACACAGTAGATGATGTGAAAAGCAAGCTCAGCACAGATAAAAAAGACTAATTAACTGGCCGGCAAAGTGTCGGCTTTTTTGTTGCTTTTTTAAACCTGTACAAATCCGGTACCAGAGCTTTACGTATTTGATAAACTCATCTGCTATACTGATCGTGCAAGGCAAGCCACCCTTGCAATCACATTTACTTCCCTCATGCATGCCTTCAGCCTGGGTAGCTGGAGGTTTTTTGTTGCGACGAATTGTCAACTCAAGTGCAACTTTTTACCCATGAAGACTTCTGATGGCGTCTTCCAGCCTAAGACCTTGCGTGGTCGATTATTCAGTTGTTCAATGTAAGTCTCAATTTCCTGGTCGCTCTGAAGGTCTAGGTCTGTGTTCTTGGGAAAGTATTCTCTAATCAGTCCTGGTGTTTTCGTTAGTTCCTCGTTGTTGAGGCGCGTGTGGGTCAGGAAAGAAGACCTTTGTATTCAGGCGTTCTGCCAGCTCCCTGTACCGGGCAAACTCCCTTCCACGGTCAGGAGTCACTGTTCTTACTCGGTTAGCTGGTAAGGCACCAAGCAGCTCAATCATGACGTCTCTAACAGTGTCAGCTTTTGCGTTGGCCGTTCGCTTCGAAAGCAGATAGCGTGATTTACGGTCAACTAATGTTACTAATGCAGAGTGTCCTGTTTTACCGCGTACTGTATCGCCTTCCCAGTGACCAAACCAGCTGCGATTTTCTGCCGACCGGGGTCGGTCGTGAATTGATGGCACGTCATTGAAGCGCCCCCGGCGTTCATTTATGGTGCCTTTGATTTTGCGCGTCTTGCCTCGGTGTCGAAGCAGCCTTGGTAGCCCGCGAGCACCATGGCTCTTCAATGGAACGCCGAGATTATCTAGGTAGATACATCTGTAGATAGTCGAATAGCTGATGCGAATAGGACTGCCTTCTAGTGACAAGCGACCGGCAATCTGCTCAGGCGACCAATGTAGCACCGTGATATATCGAATGACAGCGTCACGAGTCCCCGGTCGATCGAGGATCCGAGGACGCCTGCTAGCCAAGCGAACCCGCCGGTAGCGGTCCTGAGCGGTGGCTGCCGAATAGCTCCGCCAGCCGCCGTTACGTGCAATTTCACGGCTGACTGTACTCTTGGAACGACCTATCTCTTTGGCGATGGTATCAAGAGTTTTGCCTGTAGAGATACCAAGCAGTATCGATTCACGGTCTTTTAAGGTAAGATGGGTGTACGGACTCATAGTCGAGTTCTCCTTGTAGTTGGTCTTATGGTGATTCCATTTTACAAGGACTCAGGCTATGAGTCTTTTCTATTTGACTAGTTTGTTGCACTTGAATTGTAAATCCGTCGCATAAAAATAGCACCTCACCGTTTGGCGGAGTGCTCGTGTAAATAAAAAGACGCCGAAGCGTCAAAGCCAAATAATATCAACTTTCCCACCCGAAATCTCTGGGCATTGATCCCCGGCCGAGTCTAAAAACTCGGGTAGTTTAATTACCAGAGGACCATTCTTTAAATCTTCCGTTGATTCCGTCTATCCTCGCCCCCATCCCCATCTTATGTGTATTAACTGATTTTCCCGAATCGATTTCTGCCACATAATCTTGCAATTTGCTTTGAACTATAACTATGTCACTATATGTTCTAATCTCGATTTTGTTGGTAATCGAGATGAACTCCTTAGTGACGGCATCTGGATTCACACCTGGAGGAGTCATAGTAAAGAACTTTTGCTCATTTTCCTCAGGCAAGTACTCACGTTGAATATAACCTGCGTCAGTTTGTCCAAATGCCAAAGCCATGATTTTGTTACCATTAACTCCGCAAATAACAACAATTTGATTTACACAATTTCCATCTATGTCTTTTGCCTCCTTTAACGTTTCCTTAACAAACTGTTGGATCACATTTACGTAAAGTTGCCAGTTTAACTGAGCTCCGTTGCTTTGAACATGTAATCGCTTTATGAAGTCCTTTATTATGTCAGCAACTTGAGCGTTTCCTGTAGTTGCAATCAAAATGTTTGATTCGGCTAACATAAATTTTTTATAGTTTTCCCCAACCGTTTTTGCTCCTTGAGACATTCTTCTATCTGCCACAATTGAGCAAAAGTCTTTAGTCAAAAATCCAGAAATAAAGCTCATTTCTAATCACCTCAAAAAATAGTACCCCAGCGTGAACTGGAATACTACATTGAGGTGATATCTGTGCTTCATATGTCTGCTGCTCGCTCTCACAGTGTCAGATGGGGTCATCGCAAGCTGTGTCCGGTCGCTAAACTGGACAATGAGGCCGGTGGGATTTGGTCCCACAACATCTCGTTTCTTCGGCCTCGTTCTATGCCAAGCCGCTAGACATAGACGACAAATGCCATATCACACATTTGGGTATCCTAGCATTAGTCTTTTAACGCACCTCCTGATATTTTAAGCGGCACTTCTTTATCAGGTCGGGTTGCCAAAGTTCAGATTTTACGCCTTAGTTTGGCAATGTGGCATGCGGGAATCGAACCCGCCTGACTATCTCAGCCAGTCCATTTGCCACGCCTTGCCACAGCTTTATCATCACTGAGGCTCGGAGGAAAAAAGCGGTGTCTCAGGTTTCTCACCTTTGGCACAATAACATAATAAGGCAGAAAAGCGTGTTTTTTGTTGCATCATTGTTGCACGGATGTTGCATCTAGTTTCACTAGCGGACATATTTCAGCAAAAGCATAGAGAGCTTCTTGTGTTTGTCGCCAAAGGGTCGTTCGGTCAACATGCAAGTGAGCGGCTAACTGAAGGCTGGATTTACGTGTCGTCTTTGGAGTCAGATAGCTCTCAACTAAAATGATCCGGTAGTCTTCATTCTCTATAGATTCAATAGCGCCTTCACAGCACGCTATATAGTACAGCTCGTCAGCGTGCGATACGAGCTTGTCCTCGGCTTTATTTCCATAGCTAGGTGACTTAGGCATGCCGTCCATCACGGGACTTCTGAGCGCTATTTTGGTGCGTTGAGCGAGCCGCTTGTGATGCCAGTAGTTCCCCAAGACCTCTTTGGCGTTTTCAATTGTTTTATCATGATCAATTGGGCTAAAATATCTCGTTGCTCGCACCACTGCGTCCACTCCTTATGGTATGATTTGGTTGGGTTTGTAGGATAAGCGTGCCTTCGTGGTGCGCTTTTGTTTTTTGTGATATACCTGCTGTTCAAATAATTCGATTTGTTAGACTGAGTCGTCCTGTTAATCCAGGGCGACTTTTGCTATACTACCTTTGGAGATGCTTTCTTATGCGTGTTAACCTTATAAGTTGGGGGAACAATCTGATTCAAGCACCTCCCGCGCGTTGCTTATGTGACGCGCTTTTTGGTATACTGCATACGGAGGCCAACTCCTTTTAAATGATTCCATTTGCTATCAATCACGTGTACGTTTGGCCTCCAGAGCGCGTCAACACCCGGCGCGCTTTTTTGATGCTTTTAAATGTACTTTCAACATGTGCGTTTGCTATACTGTCATTGGAGGCCAACTCCTAATCTTTGATTTCATTTACTCTCAATCGTACGTCTGGCCTCCAGCGCGTCCCTCATCAGGCGCGCTTTTTATTTACATTGAATCAGGATTATTCCTGCTAATATTTAAGTTCGTTTGGATCGTCAATGTTGATTGGCAAGGTTAATACAATCCCGCCAGAAACTTCTGCAGCAGCTTCAGCGTCATGCCTTAGCACAAATAGTTTAGATGAATCAATTTCGCTTGATGTCTTAAATTCCTTGCTACATTTGCTGAAGTAAGATACATATTGCTTTTTGCCAATTCTGACGATGAAGACCGTGCTGCCAATTTGAACCGTCTTGCTGCGCCTATTGCTAACAAAATGATCAAAAAGCAGCCAAAAGAAGTATGCACATATGACTACAGTAATAACCGCGCAAATAAGTAGCTTTATTAATAACGAATTCATTTCATTTTCCTCTTTCCCAGTTAGCCCACGCCCATATTGAAGCAACTGCGATGAGCAAGATGACGGCAATCATTGCTTTGCTTCCAGCCTACGTCCGCACATCGGACAATAATTGATTGCAATCGGTTCATCAACCTCAGCATTATCAAATCCGACTGCGGTGCAGGTGTGTATTGCCGCACCATTTATTTTTTCAGGATGA
Source organism: Lacticaseibacillus huelsenbergensis (assembly GCF_029726355.1). Lineage (NCBI taxonomy): Bacteria > Bacillati > Bacillota > Bacilli > Lactobacillales > Lactobacillaceae > Lacticaseibacillus > Lacticaseibacillus huelsenbergensis. Next base: position 1,767,077 of record NZ_CP120687.1, on the reverse strand, counting down.
ACTCCGTCCCAACAGTTCCCACCAGACATACCTATTCGCAGAAAACTACCATCTTCTGCTTCAATAGGTTTATGCGGCTCTTGGCAATACTGACAGCTTTTCTGTTTCTTGGTTAAGGGGGTCGAATTCGACTCCCTTTCCACTTTATTAGCCATGTTATGTCTCCTTACGCAAGTACTGTCACGTGCTTGCTAAATTTTACAAGCTTCTCACTAAGGTATTCGGCAACAAGATCAATTGCTGTGTTCCGCCACGCATCACCGTCAGCACTAAAGAGCGCCAATTTTGGACCTTCATGCATCCGAAAGACAAAATCACTTTCCTGTTGCTCAACTTCCAGAAATGTACGATATGGCCGTAGTGAGATTGGATTCGGGACAACTACCTTGCCAACGGATGCCACACCACTGCGTGCGGTTGCAACTTGGCTTACACCGTCATCAACCATCGTCTGTGCAGATTCGTCTTTAAGATTACCAACAAATTTAAGCAACACTTTGCCATCCTCAGTGGTCATGAATTGTGCCTGCAGTGCGATGATGAATGATTCCGAATCCAGCCATTGACCGTATGGGTAGCAGGGATGCATTGCCTTGGCCTTGATCAAGACTTCCCGGTTGCCAAAATCATCGAGCTCTCCTAATACGAATACGCTGTTCTCATCGACTACTTGCACAATTAAGGGACTGGCAGAACGTTCGCTGACCTTCCCGATATAATCGACAACTGCAGTCAATGTGTGAACTTGTAACGCTTCGTTTGCTCCATCATTTGGTCTAAATTCCCTTATATCACCGTTACCATTAATCAAAAATTGACGATTTTTTGTTTCGATAATTCGTTTACCATTTGCAGTAACTGCCTGTTCTGCTGTGAATTTAAGTGCATCTGCTTCTGTTGTCATATTAGTTGGCCTCCTTGGCGTTCTTGATTTTTCGGAAATCAATCGGTGCGTCTGTTACCTTATCGTCTTTAATTGGGATACCTTTGTCGTCTTTTAGCGTACTATCATCTGGGTCGAAGTATTCCTGCCCTCGTGTACCTGACTTTAACTCGTTCATTTCCATATATCCGTCCTCGCCACGTCCAAGCAATACATTGGTGGTGACACTGATGTCTGGTACTAGCGTTGTTTTGACATCGGTTGTAAGCTTAACGACTCCGCTATCGTCAGGCTTAAAGTTAAGCGCAATGGTAACTTTTCGTGCTTTGCTCTGATCAGTATTAGGATCAAGAATGTTATTGGCAACCTGGGCCAATGCCTTTGTCAACTTTTCTTTAATGGCCCCATCAGCCAGTTCGTTCAGATTCAAATTTAATTTATCCATAGTATTTCCTCCTACTTTTTCTTTGCTAAATTCAAGCTTGTTCTCCTCAAAATAGCTTTCCGTCTCGTGACTCCAATGCCTTGATAACTCCAAATGTCCTTAAACAGTCATCTAGCGCGTTGTGAGTACGGTTTACTGGTATGCCTAGAACATTCGCCAGTCCTTGCAGCGGAGGCGTAGCATTAAAGCTATACCGCTTTTCAACGATGTCTGCGATGTCGATAAACTTCCAGTTCTTGGGGATGCCATGTGACCCCTTTTTAAATGTTTCTCTGATGCGGCCCGCATCGCCTTCAATCGACCAGCCCACAATGTCAATCGTAGTTCTCATCCAGGCCACGTAGTCACGCACTGTTTGCTGCAGGCTTGGTAAAGCTAAATAGTCGCTGTATCGCATGTTACTTGTCCTAATGATGTGAAGCTGATCAAATTTATCTGGTGATGGAATGAATCGGTTGAACTGATCTGCAATGTGCAGACCGTCTCGAATTCTGACTGCTGATATTTGAATTGCTCGATTACTGGTTGAGTTAAACTCCGTGTCCATAATCACGTATTCTTTCATCAAGGCAACGCCTCTTTTCGCTGATCTAGGATTCCTTTAACGCCAAAGCTATTTCCTTGGCCGTGCTTGGCCATACGGGACATAGTTCGCTCGCCGTACCTCTTATTCAGATCTTGTCCGTGCAAATTGGTTGTCACGATAGTTGCTTTGTCTTCCCGCATTCTGAAAACATCATCAGCCGTCTGGCGGTCAAAATCACTACCACGCTCGGAGCCTAGATCATCGATCACAACCACATCAGCCTTGCCAATCTCATGCATAATTTTCTCGTTCTTCATTCGCACATCTTGTGCATTAGCACTCATGCCAGACTTGAGTCTCTGCATTAAAGCGTTCCAGTCAATAAAAAGGCATGTTTTGCGATAACCGGTCTTGGCCTGAGTATCAATTAATATGCCGTTAGCAATATGTGACTTGCCAACTCCTGTGTCACCGATAATCAATGCGTGTACAACCTCGTTACGGCATATTTTGTTAGACAAACCGACAGCGAAGAGTTTCAACTGCTGCTGTCCAAGGCTGCCATCTGTATGGAAGTTGTTGAAATCCTTTGCAATAATCGCGTCTGTACTAAATACCGAATAAGCTAGGTAGTATCCAACGGTGCGGTTCTTGCGGGCCTCTTTTTCCATATCTGGCGTGACGTTTTTAGGCTCCGTGGGTGGCTGTTTATAGCCACAATTCATGCACACTCCGGCCATTTTTTTACCGGTTACTTTGCTCAATCCCTTCGGGCGATACAAGAGGCTGCCACAATCGGGACAACGTTCAGCAAATGTTTCGATCGCTGCTAAACGTCCTTGATTAGTTTCAAGATTGCTCATCACACGCCTCTTCTCTACCAAGGTAAGTCTTCATCTTGGACATCCCCTTGGTTTTGATAAACGTCTGTAGATGCTTGCCGTGACGTTGATTTTGACTTTTGGCGTTGTGTTCGTTGGGCTTCATAGGCCGTCACTGCCTCTAAACTAGTAAGCCTTAAGGATTCCCAATTTTTTAAAATGGCATTGACATAGCTATAACGACGCACGTTATTGTCAATTGCGTTGCTCATGGCCTGTTTGACTACCTGAACTGCCTGCTCGTCAGTTGAGCCAATCTTCTTGAAATCATCTACCCAGTACATGAGGTCTTCACGGTTCTTTGGGCTGATAAAACCAAAACCGTTTTTCTCCCAAAAATTAATGAGCTCCGGTTCCCCTAATGTTGTTGTATTATTAATACTTGTATTATTCTCTGGACAGTTTTCTGACCGGGGGTGGGTCAATTTTCTGACCGAGGGGGGTAAGTTTTCTGACCGAGGGGCTAAACTAATAAATCTTTGTTCAACCTCCTTACTTCCACTTTTATATTTGATGACTCTGCGGATATATGAATTGTCTTCGAGACACTTTAGCCAACTTTTGATAGTGCCGATGCTAACCGAATAGAGCTTTGCAAAATAGTCATTCGATGCCCAGCAGTAACCGTTCTTATTGGTGAGTGCCGTGATCTCGCCATACAAGAGCTTGGCTCCTTGTGGCAGCTGTTTGTCATAGCGCACACCTGCTGGGATGATTGCATAGTAACCAGGCTTCTCATTCATGATCGACACCGCCTTCATGAAAGCATTGATCGGCAATGTTTTGGCGAACATCCATTAAGTCTGCTTCGAATTTGATCATATCGAGTGATGTTTGACCCAAGATATCCATGTATTTTTTAAAGTTGTCTTTTAGGAACAGCCGGTCTTGAATCTTCTCACCATCGGTCATGTGAGGATCATCATCCCTGAATAGATCGCACTTGGTTTCTGCCCATTCTCTCAAATAATCCAAAAGGTACTGATCAGTTCTTACTTTGTATGCAAGTGATTCAAGACGGTCAAGTTGCTTGCCAATTTCTCTGGCCATTGTTTTACCTCATTTCTTTCTGTGATATAATGAGGTCAATCAATGTGAAACCTCATTTTTGGCCGTTAAGTGTGCTAGCGCTTAGCGGTTTTTGTTTTGCCAATTATTTCGTTGATTAAGCTGTGAATAGAGCATATTGTTTGCTCCCTTTTGTGCGATAATCACGAAGAGGTGATTAGAATGAATAAATACGAACTCTTTTCCAGCGTCGTACAAGCTCTGACTTCGATAGTGGCTGTTGTTCTATCAACAATCGCTTTAATACGAAGTTCTAAATCAGAACGTGATGCAAACAAGCCGTACATCGTTTCTTTTCTTAAAGTTGTCAGATCTTCGCAAACTACAATAATTTACCTAATGATCAAGAACTTTGGCCGAACAGGAGCAACAATCTTATCAGTCAAGGCTGATCCGGCTATTGACAGTGGGCAACTAAAGTTTGAAAACAACCCTTTTGAATTATTTTCTAATCAGCTGATAGCACCCGACCAGACCTATGCAGCCGTTATTTCAGTCAAAAACTCAGAAATTGAGTTAAAAACCAGAAAGTTTTCTTTGTCCATAACTTATTCAGATGAGTTTGGTAAAAAAGAAACAAAAGACTTTTTGCTTAACGCTGATGTGGCCACGTCCTTCGACCACATCACGCCGGTACCAACAAAAACAGATGAAGTAGCGAAATCCATTTACATAACGAGCGCGGAAAGACTATTTAATCAGTTTTAATTCAGCGTATTGATCAAGATCTATCAAGTCTAAAATTGCTTTTGCTTCCGCAAGATTGCTCGTATGCCTACTCAAAGTCGCGACAATACCATCAACTGCCATTTGAACATCATTGGCCGAAACACTAATACCATCGCCAAATATTGGAGAATATTTTTTGTTCAATTTGGTCTCCGGGCTATTCAATCCACTTCCTCCAATTTCCGCTGTGGCCTAAGCAGTGGCCAACGATCACGCCGAAGCCACCAGCAATTAGTAAATAACCAATCATTATTTACCCTTCTCTCTAAGCGACCTTGAAATCTCTGAGAACCATTTGTCTAAGAAGTCGAGCCATGGTTTCGGATGAAACAGATACCCCTTTTTGCCAGGCGGTGGATATGAAACCACGGTATCTTGCAAGAACTTGTGGAAGCGTGGGACGTTCAAGATATTGTTAACTACCCACGTGTTGTTATGTCCTTCGACATAGCTTGTTGCGGTGGTGAGCGTCCACATGCCTCGTGCTGCTAGCTTGCGTTTTAACTCTTGGTTCTCCTCAATCATCTTTGCCAGTTCTTCTTCTTCAACCGCTAAATACTTTTTGCTTGAAATCTGATCATCTTCAACAACCTGCAACAACGGCATGGCATTTTCTCCTTTCCTGTGATCGCCTCCTGACGGATAATGAAACCGAAAGGAGGTGAATCTTCATGGTGCAAGTCCCTTATTATGACAATCCGGGCGGAGCTCTAGCTGTTACAGTCGAACTTCCGCACGCTGCGAACGTTTACTTGGTGGATCACGCAAACTTCAACGCTCACCAACGTGGTGACCACTTTACATATTTCGGAGGTCACTATGATGAGTCCCCAGTTACAATTCGGGTTTCTGGAGCTGGCCGTTGGTATCTGATTGCCGAAAATGGGTCAGGCGAACAATACCGTTACACCTGGTCTAAATAGTTGCGTTGTTCTGATAGTGAGACTTCACACGTGCTACAACTGATTCAAAGTTGGCAAATGTGAAGCCTTTTTGTTTGAGAAGATCAATGACCATTCCAGTTACTTGGTCTTCAACATCTTTGTCCTGTACTTTAACGACATTGGTTAACTTTTCCTTTGGGCGTTCATTCATTTAGATAGCCTCCTGTTGTTGGTCCTCCAATAATGAAATCTCGCGTGCTTTCATGAGAGTTGCTGTTGATGGCGTCCAATTCTGGATAAAGTCATCAGCCTTATCGAAGTCTTTCTTACGTAACTGTGTACGTATCTTGATTCCGATGTAGTCATTTAGTCCGTGGTTAATATCGCGATAAAAGAGGCTGCGCTGTTTTGCGTTAAGTTTGCAGTGATGTACGTCCAGATAATTTGCAACAGCTCGATTGACTTGTTTGCTGATGTAGTTATATTCACCTGGTGCCAGCAAAGCCTTCTCTTCCAGATCAGTTACACGACCATCAAGCTTTTCAATCCGTTTTACAGTTCGAGTAGCAACTTCCATGGTTAAAGCAAGCTTTTCTTCTGGCGTCTGTGGAAGCCGTGTTTTCGGATTAAAGTAGTTCTCCTCCAGACTGTCGAACATATCCCAAGCCTGATCTGTACCAAGCATTTTTGAGTGACGTGCGGCGCAGCGGCGAGTCCAGAGATATAGAGCACTTGCATTTTTCCCAACGAACCCACAATTTGTCGGTTCGTTCTTGAATGCCCGAAGTTGCTCCCCTTCCAGCTTGAAGAAGTGCTTTCCTTCAATGAACTTATTCGAGTTTCGTTTAAAGTTCATTTGAACGACTCCAACAGTCGTTCCGTACAATTCTGCAAGTTGTTCGGTTGTCAGTACACGCTGGCCGTTTTGTTCAATTGGTTGTGGTTCATTCAATGCGTTTCCTTCTTTCATGAATTTTCATAGTTTGCTGCCCTCCGTCAGTGGGATAATAGTTCATAAGACTTGTGGTCTGAAGTCAAGGGAGTGATTCAAATTATCTAGACTTGTTTCATTTTTCAGAGGGTATACTTCCCCCAGCCCAGGGATTTAGTAATTTCTCTAGGTGAATCTAAAGCCCTAACTTGACGCTTGGCGCGCTAGACCGCTTTGGCTGGTTTATACAACTCGTGGTTTTTAAGTAATGCATAGATCACGCGTACCAGCTTTCTTGCAGTCATGACACAAGCACGTCGGTGTTGATATTTTGGCACCTCCCGGTATTTCTTGTCGTAAAATCTGGCAAATGTGGGATCATGCGCTCTTACCGAGTTGGCAGCTTCAATTAGGTAATAGCGTAAGTACTGATCGCCGTTATGCGTGCGCGGCGTTAGTTGCCGCTCACCGTTTCCGGATTGACTTCTGCGCCAAACCAGTCCGGCATAGCTTGCCAAACTAGCTTCACTCGGAAACCGTTCAATCTGACCAATTTCAGCCAGTAGTCCAGCCGAGTAGACTGGGCCAACGCCTGGAATACTTTGCGTTGACTGTGAGCCATCAATGACGGCACACAGGTCGGTGATGCTCTTGTCTAGGGCTTTTAGTTGCTTTTGTAACATCCGGATCTGGTTGATGTAAATCGCCATGACCTGGTCAACAGAATCGGCAACCGTCTTGCTCAAGCGATAAGAGCTACGGATGGCTTTTTGTAAGGCCTTAGCGATCGCCTCTGGGTCACCAAAGCGACCGTGGGACAATTGGTTAAGATCTTGAGTAAGCGTCTGTAAGGGCATCTGAGCGATTTCGTCCAGTGTGTACTTTTCACCGCTAAGCACCGTCATCATCGTGTTTCCGAACACAGAAGTCGGTAGCTCAGCTTCCAGTGTGTTCAATCGGAAGTACAGATTGTTGAGGAAGTGGTTTTTGCCATCTGTAATTTGTTTGACGACGTGATACCGTTCGCGGGTGAGCCGCTGTAAGGCAATGTGTTTCTCGTCGCGGGTCACTGGCACTTGATACCGGCCAATGCGCAGAAAGTCTGCGATGTGGAAGGCATCAATGGTATCAGTCTTGTCGTCATCGAACAATTGGCTGTAACGATGAGTCATCTTGGGGTTCAACGTGACGACAGTGGCATCCAACGCACTGAGCGCTGAGCTTTGTTCAAAGTAAAGTGTGGGGTGGATGTTGTACACCGAGGTGGCTTCCATGCCAATCACGATCTTTAGTGAATCATCTTGGCGTTTAGCCCATTCCAGGATTAATTTCTCAATTTGGCCGGCCCCGTCAGGGGTATTCGTGGTCTTGTCCTGGAAAATAACCTTCTTGGCAGAATCCAAGCCACAGTAATCAAGCTTTGCTTTTGAAACATCAATACCAACATTCAAGTTCATCGAATTGGACCTCCTTTCTGTTCTGATTTATGGATAGGCTTGGGCGCTGCGCGATATTCCCTAATTATGAACCTACAGTACTTCCTCGCAGTATGAGCAGTCTGTCTGAGGATCAGTAGCTGCTCGGTGAAACGCGAGTCACCGAACTGATCTCCAGCCCCCGCAGCTTGTGGTTTGTGCTTGTTCGATTCATCTGGGCGGCAGTCTCGGGGTGAAGTCTAGCAATAGCTAGCAACAGGAGGGAAAAGCCTATACCAGTTGGACCCAAATCCAATGAACAACTAGAGAATATCACGCAACATCCAAGTACGGAGCTATCCAAGAACTTGGTTGTAATTTAAATATACGAGGAGGGAATGTAATGTCCAAACCAATTGATGCCGTAGCTGTTGAAAATATATCTAAAATCTTGGGAGAATATACGACTGGGCCCAAAATCACCAAAATGTTTTCTTTGCTTGGATTTTTCGATTATGATCTTCAAAGACAAACTGACAATCAATGGTTCAAAGCGTCTACCAAATGGCGTCGTTTAGACGAAATAATTAGGCACGAGTGTAATGCTTCACACAATAGTCGCCCCTTTTTTAGAGCCATCCAGTACATTGCTCGACCTCAAGACTTTATTTCAAAGCCAGAAGAATGGGGCCGCCTACGATATGAGATAAATGAATGCCTTATTTTTTATGGTTATTGTTTGGATGACAGTGGAAGAATCGCATCAGCAAAAACCGCGACTACGTTTTCTGAAGCCCAGCTACGCTTAAAAACTCTTAGCGCTCGACTTACAGAACTCAATGTTCACCCTCTAGTGATGAAATTCTGCAACGAACAATTTCTTCAAGGCGACTACTTTCACGCCATCTTCGAAGCAAGCAAGGGTGTCGTTAATCGAATTCAGCAACTTTCAGGCATACAAAAAGATGGCAATAGTTTGGTAAGCACCGTGTTTTCGGACAAGCAACCAATACTCGTTATTAAGGGCAACATGCTTGCAACGGAAACCGACAGAGACATATATTCCGGATTACGTAACCTTCTTAGAACCGTAATATTTCTTTATCGAAATCCCAAAGCCCACACCCCTAAGATTTACGATCCCTCCAGTGTCGATGATGCTGTCCAAGCGTTTGTTATCATGTCCGCAGCACAGACAATGCTTGATTCAGTTGTTAATGTCAGAGACTTCCTCTAGCCTTGTTGCCACCAGAAGGCCCAATACCGCCATCCCAAGGATGCTAACTTGGAATGTGGCTTTTGGGTTTCTTTTTTGTAGTTCTTGACTAACAGCAGACTCAAATAGATCTAACGTTTTGGACGTAACCACTGGAAGCTCATTGCGAATTGCATCAATCGGCTTGATCATTTATCTTCCTCCCTATTCCACATGAAGTTTGATTAGCCCGTTCATACCGTCATCTTCTTTTGCTGTGACTGCTTATATTTGACGTATTCAATAGCTCGCTTCCAACGGTCTTTGTCGATCTGATTAGCAGTTAATCCCTGACCGTCAGTCATCTTTTTAACCAGAATTGCCATTACCTGATCACTGATACCGAGAAATTTCGCAATGTCGAGCTGTGACAAATTCAAATGTAATAAGTAGCCTTTCCAGTCATTACGATTAGCAGTCCAATTGAGCTGAACGTTTACCATGTACTCACCTCCCTTACATTTAAAGAATCAATCAAGTTGTTGCATTAATTTATCACGAGTGGTAAATTAATGGCATAGCAAATAAGACAGATGATCTACTTATCCACCGTTATCGCCAAAGACATGGATGGATTAGCTTGTTGATGTTTGCTTAATTACTTGATGAATTCATAGTAAACCACACGTGATAAATTGTAAACCACTTGTGATAAATAATTCGTCATGACCGGGAGAACTCGTCTCATGAGTACTTACGACAGAATAAAAACACTAGCTTCAAATCGAGGGTGGTCACTCCAAAAATTAGCTCTGAAAGCAGGTATAGGCATTAACAGCATCTATCGATGGAAAAAGATGACCCCATCTACCGAGAATGTTCAGAAAGTTGCTGATGTTCTTCAAGTTTCTGTGGATTATTTACTTGGCAATACGGATAACCCCAATCCTGACAATGAAGGTTCTAAACCTGTTGATCTGTCAGGAACAAACATCTTTACCTATCAAGGACAGCCTGTTCGCCAAGACGATTGGGAAATCATTCAAGCTATTTTGGAACGACGCAATAATAGCAGCAAAAAGCGTGATCGTCATGAATGATCATATAGAGGACTTGTTGAATCAGGTGATTGACTATGCTTGGGATCACAATATAGGCTGCTCGACTATCCCCTTACACGAGGACCAAGGCCCTTTGGTTGATACAGAAGCTCGCCTAATTATTCTTAACAACAAATGGCCGAATGCAAATGAGTTGCCATTTCAAGCAGCTCATGAATGTGCACATATTCTCAACGGGGATAACGGTAAGCTTCGATACACAAATCAATACACTAAAAGCCGTACAGAGAATGGAGCCAACCAACGTGCGCTATCAATTATCGTTCCAATGTATTTCGCAGACATTCCAGAAGAATCAGCAAACATTGACCAATTCATGAATGATTTAGCGATACCGCAATGGTTAGAGGATTCTGCCGTTCAATGCATTGAACGGTTTTATGAAAACTACTGACTGTTCATTGTTGAATTAGCTTGCAACCAACTGGTAAAAGCAGATGATATCAGTATAATCGGAAAAGTCATTAATTAATTGTAGAAAGATGTTGATGTTGGATTATGACAAAAATATGCACATTATTAGATACTCAAGACTCTCAGATTTCTGAATGAATGAATCTGTTACCGGAAGACCAGGTTGATGCAGGGCAAGCATATGATGGTCTCGGCAACTCCGAAATTATTGATACTGCTTTTGAAAATAAGATATGGCAACTAAGTAAGTTTGCTGCCTTAAATCAACCAGTTTCAGTCGATATTGATGGGAAAGTATATGCCGAAATTAGGCAAACTAAGTACTTCATTGGAAAGATACCGAACGACAAAGTCAAAACATTCTCAGCCTTGTATCTAAATGACAAAGTGGAACTGTGGGTATCTATACACGGGGGGACATATAAACAAACAAGTACACGAAGCGATGGTTCTATTACTGTCAAAACTTATAGAGACCCAGTAACTTTAAAACTTATCGCCGAAGATCAGCAACCAGCTAAGACGCTCAACAATAATTCCGGTGAAGAATGGTCTGAAGTCGGCAAAAAAATGTACGCAGCAAAAAGAAAGCCTTATTGCCTGAATTGTAAACATCAGCTTAAAGGCGAGCGCTTTTGCCCCACCTGCGGGGCTAAAATAATTTATCCAGGTGAACATCAGAACGGTATGCCAATCAATTCATGGGAAAAAGTTGCCAATGGTGCTGATAAGTTTTCACAATCAGTTGACAAAACCGGGAAATTTTTTAGCGACTTCGGTTGTGCGATGACTTTAGGATGCACAATACCAATTATTATAATAATTATACTGTTCGGTCTTATTTAGTCCCTTCCCCAACGCAAGCGGCGTCTCCGTGCAAGCCGGAGAGTGGGGCTTGTGCCACATACCAAGTAAAGGATGTGAGTCATCATGCTAAAAAAGATAGTTGCCATCTTACTCATTGTTTTGTTGGCTGGCGCAACAACCGCTTGCGCTAGTGATCAAGACGATGATCAAAATGTCGAGCAGTTTAACTGAGTGTTGGCTGGATACAAAAAACCCCCGGCCGCTGTGGTCGAGGAGCAATTAGATTATGTGGAGGAAAAGAAATTGCAAAAAGACAACTCAGATAAAGCTAAAAGTTTGCCAGATAAAAAATCCGGCCTCTTTTTCGACAGAAATGTACAAAATCGTTCAATCAAATTAGTTCACAAAGACCCTGTTCCCCCCAAACCAAAGATGCCGGATTCGGCATCTTCTAAGAATAAGGATTGATTCCGATAATATAAATTTTCAATTGTCGGTCGAAGTCAATGATTTGTTCACTGTTTTGTGGAGACTCATCATATTTTTTCTGTGCCAATTTCACGGTCCAATCCTGTCCATATGTCATCAACCCGATTTGTTGAGTTGGGTCGTCGCTTCCAGGTAGGCGATTGGCGTAACCACTAGAGATAAGCTTGTCGCTAAAGTCGAAAATGATGACAAGCTTTTCCTCACTGTATTCTTTATTTTTTAATGCCTCAACTAGCGGCGACCCTGGCAATACGGTGGCAACGTGAAATTGTTCTTGTATCCATATCAGGCATGAATTTCCTAGCTTAATTAAGAAATAGTAAGTGAAGGCTAATGGAACAGACAAAATCAGCGTAACTACGAAAAGGCCAAATTCACTCCAGAAGCTGTGACCAACTGTTCCCCAGATTTGCTGGTAAATTGCGAGGCCACCAGCAGCATTCAGCATAGATATCAGAATCAAAGCGATAGTACGATCTGCCTGTCTTGCTGGCAAATCGAAATGAATAGCATCTAGCTTATCGAGCCATATGAAAGTCAAGAACCCAGGGATACCCGCTAAGATTAGTTGTTGCATTTCCATGATTTATACTCACCTAATTTCTTTTTGCATGAATTTCATTCACTTAATTATATCACAAAAACCCACACAGATTGTAGGGGGTAAAGCCTATGAAACCAATTACAGTAATCTCTTATAAGTTTGGCGAAAAAACTTGGAAAAATTTTGAAGGAGAACCGATCAAAAAATATGAGCACTCAGTTCTCCTAGACATTTCAGACACCGAAGTCTTCACTGATAAAGAAAAAACAGAACTAAACGACAAGATCGTTGTCCCCTTTTCTAGAATTAGAGAAAAACGATTCATCAAAGATATTCCGCTCAGTAACGTAAACGAGGCACTTAACAAGAAAAAAGCAGGCAGGAAATAGCGCAAAAAGCGCCTACCCCACCGACCAAAGTGAACGGGTAGACGCCTAACAAATACTCGGAGTCATAAGGCTCTTTGTATACTCGATTTTACCAGAAAAGGAGGCAATTCGCATGGCAACATTTAGGAAACGCGGCAAATATTGGGAATACCGGGTTAAGTATACGGACTCCGCCGGTAAACAGCTGGTTGCTTCACACGGCGGGTATCGGCTTAAATCATCTGCGCAAGATGCTGCGGAAGCTGTAGAAGATGACCTCAAACGTGGTGGCGATCCATCAAAACAAGACGTTCTGTTACTTGATTATTGGGATCAATGGGCTGAAGCATACCGAATCAATGGCAAGTCAATCAACACTGTATACCGTTACAAACTTTTCAGAAAGCACCTAAAGAGCCGATTTGATGGCCGAAAGCTTAATTCTATTCGACCTATCGAATGGCAGAAATTTATTAACGATTTTGCTGCTGGCAAAGATCGCAAGGAGAAAACCACACGAAAGCGGCCACGTGAGCGTTCGAAAGATATCGTTACCAAGATGAACAGCTATGTTCGTGGGATGGTAAAAGCGGCAATCAATGAACGCATTCTATTTTCTGATTTTACCTTTGGAACGAAGACATCAGGCGTGCGCTCTAGTGGGAAAGTAAAGGTGCTAGACAGCCGTGATTTCGCTAAGGTTAAAGCAATTGCTATTGAACGGGCTTCGTACCGCAATATCGGGGCGCTTGCTGTTTATATTGGCTCGATGACTGGCATGCGAATATCTGAAGTGTTGGCTTTAACTTGGCCTGACATCGATACTAAGCTCTGCGTCATTCACGTTACGCGTTCTTGGGATCATTTGTATGGAACAGGATTCAAACCAACTAAAACTGATTCGTCAGTTCGCGACATTGAGATATCGCCCAGCGTCATTGAGCTTCTTAATAAGATCCATCAGGAACAAGCAGCATCTTATCTTCGTACTGGATATCGTGACGAAGACCAGATGATTATGCGTGATCCACGTCACAACGTGATTACAGACAGCGCATGTAACAAAGCCCTGCACGTCATTCAGAACAAAGCTGGGATCCCTGAAGATAAGCAGATCACCTTTCACGGGTTGCGTCATAGCCACGTCAGCTACTTGATCAGCAAAGGCGTCGACATCTATTATATTTCAAAGCGGTTGGGTCATTCAGACGTGACTATTACGATGAAAGTCTATGGTCATTTGTTAGACTCACAGAGAAAACAAGAAGCACATAAGGCCGTGTTATTCATGGATCAGCTATGATTGTGTTTGTCCCCTTTTTGTCCCCCGAAAAATAAAAACAAAGTAACTATAAAGATACCTAAATTGCTGTAAATGCTGATACATAAGCTTTTTAAAAAGCTAAAATAACCTAAAGAAAGCTAAATAATGCCTCCACCGGGATTCGAACCCGGATCTGTGGTTTCGAGGACCATTATGCTATCCGTTGCACCATGGAGACTTACGAGTTTTATTATAGCGCTTTTGCCTTTGCGGTGTGGGTTTTTACCAGCATTGTTTTCAAGAGAGTCTTTAAGCCATCAGTCTGTCCGTACGTATCTAAAGACTTTTTGTGTTCAAGTTTATAAGTAAAAAAACACCTGGTGGTTACCCACCAGGCACTACTACTTTTGGTGTCTATCAATCGCCCGTACTTTCACGGTGATAGCATTTCAGTTGGGGATAGACGTCTGTTCAACAAAATCCATGTTTAAAATACTATCTTTTAGATTGCCGAATCAACCTTTCCTGATATTCTAATCGAATTCACAAGATACATAACTCACTTTTGTTGACCCCTCATGTCGATAAATGAGTCTCTCCGTATCGCGTTGTCTTCAATTATCCATTTTCAAATCTCGATACGCCTCGTACTTATCTTGCCAAAACTGAGAAGGTTGCATATATCTACCTTTTGTAAGGATTATATACGCGTATAGTCGACCGTCCGCAGTAATACCAACGATACCCGGAACAGCTGCTCCAGCGCGTAAATAAGAAGCCTCGTACTTAAAGGTTGCGTCGACTCTTTCATCATCCTCAGTAACATCAGTACCTTTCCCCGTAAGTTCGATATCAGAACCATCAGATTCAGTAGCAGCAGAAATAACCCATTTTGCAAAATCATCCTCAGTAGGAAAGATATCCGTGACACCTAAATTTTGAACCTTCCTCATTTTGTCTTTGGTATTTGTAACTGACCATTGATTCATTAAGCTTGGATAGTGATCCCCTGCATCTTCTGAGCCCAAACTCAGAGGTTCTATAGAACCAATAGCATCGCTTCGTAACTCATTTTCAGAAATAACTGTCAAGTTGGCAGTTTTAATATTTTCAAATGGGCTTCTCGCGATTGTGGTGTACTGGTAATACTCAGCTTTTGGTCCTTTATACAGAGGTGTGAAAGATGAAAAGATCAGGCTTATTTTGCGACCACTTGAAGACAACGTGTAAGTCCCCTCAGCGGACGTCACCGTATGAATAGGGTCTTCAAGTGTTGCAAACTGAAAGATAAACTTCCCAGCCTTAAAGGAGATTAATATGCCTCCAGTTCCAAATGTTCGGCCTGAAACCCAACCTCCAGATTTTCTATACTTTGCTTCTTCAGCATCATAATGTTTTGTATAGTTCACCGTGGCCTTTTTGGTTGGATAGAGCTTCACGCCATTCACCGACCCAATGAGGTGTTCTGCTCCAATCTTAATATCAATTGGATGATCTTCGGCTTCATTGAGTGGACTTTCTGAACTCGAGTCATGTCGCTCATAAAATGCGGTTGGTGCTTCCCCGGCTGTCAAGGCATTATCGCTGGCAAAACGTTCTTCAGTCACTCCTTTGATAGTCATCACAATTTTTTTGCTCTTCCGATCTATCGTGTAAGTGCCTTTCTCAGTAAAACGGCCTGCATAACCTTTCGAGGCAATGATATCTTGCACAAACTGACCATTTTGGCCGAAATGTATGCTGTATCGGTAAGTCGGATCCTTGGTTGTTCCTTTGCCGACATAAACGCCGGCAAAATCGCGCCCCACAACTTTCATTATGTTGGATTTTGACTCAATAACTTTACTTGTCTTGCTTGGCGGTGATGTTGATGAATTGCATCCGCTTAAAAATAGAATGCTTATCAAGCTAAATAATGTAAATATTTTCCTCATAGTCACTCCTTACCGTCATTTACGACTACCAAGGAATGTATCCTTCAGCAATAAGTTGATTTGCCGGTTTGGAAAGTGCTCTGTCCACTGGTACGTAACCTATGATAGTTCCATCTTTCATCACTGCGATACCAACCATTGCTTTGCCTTGAGTCCAAATTGACTTTTGCATATTGGGGTCATCATAGCCGGAAACAATCCAACCATCAAGGTCGTCTTTAGTCTTAAGCATGTGATTGCTAATGTAGTAATTTCCCTCAAAGACATTGCCTATCCCCTGCCGGTTAGCAGAATCTATCACATCCTGATCAGTCACACCTGCTGCGGACTTTAGAACCGATAAATACTGTTCCTGTTTTCCGTGAAAAGTAAACGGTGTGACATCCCAATTAAATTTTGGCTTTTCACCAAAGTCTTGTAATGCCAAGAACATGCCATTGTCCAGCTGAACGACTGATAATCCCTCGTCCGTATAAGTCCCCAGCATATTTGCATTGTGATCAGCGGAGTTTTTCCACTGTGCAAAAGCACCCTGAGCAACAGACTCAACATCATGTCCAGTAGTTACTAAAAGATTTTCTGCCATGTGGTAAGAATCATATTGTTTTAGATGTGGCTCAAAACTAAATATCTGTCCACCTGGTAGGTAGTGATCAGCAGCATTAATTCCTCCTTTATTAGCTGCATCTGCCTCTTGTTGAGCTCTAACAGCTGATCCGGCTTGTAAATTTGGATCCTGCTTTAGCGGCAATTCTCCATTTTGTTGGCGCCACTCATTCACAAGTTGCGCTAATCGGTTCGCAATAGCATCTGTATCTAATTTGTATACATGAAGCTTATAAACAAAGATGACCGTATTACCATCAGGACTCACTCTTATCGTCTGAGTGTTTGGCCCTTGTAAGTCATATCCACCGTATTGCGTTGCTTCTGCAACATAGTTCGTACCAATCTCGGCTTGAACAGAATGTGAACCCATTACTCGACCGTCAGCATTTTTTTCGATAACAGTAACGGTTGAATAAACGGGGGTGGGCTTATGCTTCTCATAACCGAAAGAAACTGTATTTCCTTCCGCCGAAACCACCACCTGTTGAGACTGCTCTCCAATCAAGTCGTACCCGTCAACTGCCGGTGCATGGACCGTATAGGTAGAACCTATTTCTGCGTCAACAACACTTGTCTTCAGTACACCTCCATCAACTTCCCGAGCAACAATAGTCACTTTAGCAGTCGTTGGAATCACTACTGATTTTTTATAGACGCTAGTGGTTGTGATAATTGTGGTCACGTCACCATTATCCGCAACACTATTAGTAGATGTGTCAGATGACTTAACCAAGTCATATCCATCAATCGACTGCAGCGACTGCCCTTGTTCATTAACATTAATAACTACATGTTTGGTTGTTCGTGCAATCTTGTGGTATGTCACAGTTGTCGTGTATGTTGTAACGGTGTCGCCGTTTTCTGCGGTCGCTACTGATTTAACAGGTGTACTTGTAGTCAACTTATGAAAATCAGTCGTAGAAACTTCTTGTCCTAAATCACTACCTGCTTCATCAATATTCTTAGTCACCGTCTTGTTAACATTCACTATCTTATGCCACACAAAGGTAGTTGTAACCGTCGTAGTTGTATCGCCATTACTAGCTATAGAAGTATTCCTCGCTTCAGACGAACTCATCCGTTTGTACTTGGAAGTATCTGGATTATTACCTAGCGCGTGATTGGTCTCATCAACATTCGTTGTCACGGCTTTATTCGTATTCACAATCTTATGGTAAGTGATAGTACTGGTATAGGTTGTAACAGTATCCCCATTCGGTAACTTTTGAACATTAGTTTTCTCTGGTTTTGACTCAGAGATTTTATGATATTTAGTGGCATCAGGTTTATCGCCTAATGAATTACCTTGTTCGTCGATGTTTTTAATCACATACTTGCTTGTGTCATGCACACCAGCTTTTTTCTTATAACTAAAGGTTATCGTATTGCCATCTACAGATACGGTTACGGACTGACTATTATTACCTTCAAGTATATACCCTTCTATTTGGGGAGCAGCGACCTCGTAGTTATCACCGACATTTCTTGTTAATGTCTGAATTGGTTTTATAACATCACCGGTGTCAGCATCCACATACTTAACGGTAATAGTGCCCGTTTTTGAGTTTACAGGTGATTTTTTGTAAACATTTGTAGTCGTTAAAATTGTTGTTACATCACCATTATCAGCCACAATATCTTTATAAGTGGTTCCCGTCTTTAAAAGCATTAAGCCTTCTGTGGACGCCAACTCATTGCCGCTCTCGTCAACGTTATGAATCACTCTTTGCGTTTTCCGAGCGATTTTATGATACGTAACTGTCGTTGTGGTGGTGCTCATTGTATCGCCGTTCGACATTGTTTGAACTTCTGTTTTGCTTGTAGACGTTAATAAACGATATTTACTTAAATCCGGCTTATTTGGTAACGTGTCCCCTTGATCATCTTTATTGATTATTACAGACTTAGAAATGTTTTTCACGACACGTTTATACATAAATTCTACAGAAGTATTCCCATTGTCAAGTTTTACATGCTTAACCGTTGACACGCCATCAACTAATTCATATCCGGCAACCTGTGGCGCAGAAACTGTTACATTAGAACCGACTTTCCCCAAGATATTTCTCGTCTTCAGAATTTTGCCATCCGGACCAATGGCTTTAATCGTTAAGGTAACTGCCTTATCTGTTGAGGATTCTGGAGTGGTTGGTTTGTCGGTCCCAATTGGCATTGTGGAAATTGAAGTACTGGTTTGTCCCCCACCAAAGGTAGAAGTCGTCTGCCCCACTTTAACATCTTCTGTCTTTGAGGGTACCACTTTAGTGCCTTTATCCGTCTGTACCGCCACTTTATCCGAGGAGCTTGCAACTGCTGGTTTAGAAGGATTTAAATTATACGTTTGCGCGTTACCATTACTGCCTTTGGTCGTCACTGTCGCGTTCTCTCCGCTTCCTTGAAGATATAACTTCGCGCCAGCGTAAATCAGATCAATATTAGCAATACGGTTGATTTGAGCTAGCCGCTCAACGCTTGTGGTAATCCCAGATTCATTGAGTGCCTCGCTAATTGTAGAAAGTGTATCCCCCCATTTAATATCATAGATCTTTTTATTTGATGCTTGGATTTGTGCCTTTATCTCGCTTACCGGGCGTAACGTCCAAACCTGATTAGTTCTCGCGTGCGCTGTGGTAACCTGACCTGAGGGTTCCTTTTCACTAGTTCGGGCACCGACGATTTGGGTGGGGCCGCTCGTAACATAGGCCAAACCGCCCAAAGCAGCACTGGTCATCCCAATAACCACCCAGCCGAGATGTTTGGAGTGTACTAACCGTTTATGTGCTACCCTTTCCGCCAACGCTAATTGAAGCTGACGTTCTTTTCTTGTCATTTGCATTTTTCTTTCTCCTCCATGAATCTTTACTTAATTAAAAACCAGATCAGAAAACCAAGCGCTGCGATGATTAAAATCACCCAAAGATATTGGATGATGAAAGCTAATACCCCAAAAAGGATGGCGATTAAAATGATCCAACCGATGCATCCACAACCATCATGGTTATCTTCTACCCAGTGAAGCTCTTGAAATGTTTTCCCGGGTTCCCAGTGTCCACCTGCGATAATTAAATCCCCCTTCTTATAATAACTTCAAAAACTATCTGTCATTTTCACATTCTCCCAACCAATGCGTAAACCTACACAACGTTTAGTAAATACTTCTGCCATAAAACTTTTTGTTTCCGTTCGGCTCATAATCGTTGATGTTTAAGGGGTATTAAGCTTATTCGCATAACCTCCTTCAATAAACAAAAGCAATTACATCGTTTTTATCAAACTCCGCTGCAATCAAAGAAGTCACTTTCTGGTTCCGAAATCTTGAACAGCAACGTACATTCCATCATTGCCAGAACTTACACCAATACCAACATCTGTATATCGCGGTTCAAGCATGTTCTCATCATGCGGTGCGTCGGATTTCCATTGATCCATCAGTTTCTGGGCAAGTGACAAATTGGTATCTTCATCTTTACGCCAATTTGCACCAGCATTTTCCCCATCTACGAATCCTGCAAACTGCTTCAAATTTGCTTCCTTGTCAAAATCTTCACCATCCGGTAGTTGATGATCAAGTTCCTGCCCAGCGTTAAGCGCTTCCGCCTCTTGTTCTGAACGGACTTTGGCACCTGCCATCAAATGTGTATCTACGCGTAAAGCGGGCAACCCCTTTGAAACACGATATTGATTTAATAATGTGATCAGATTTTGAGTGACGACATTAATGTCAATTGGATTCGGAACTTTTTTATAAACGAATGTTACCCACAAAGCGGAATAAGCCGTCACTGTTTGCTGTTTAGCACCCTGAACCTCATAGCCAGGAATATCAGGCGCATCAACTGTAATTTCATCCCCGATATTGGCCGTCTGGGTATAGCGCTTCAGCTCACGATGACCATCGTCCTCTGCAATAATTGTGATGTCAGTCGGATACTTTTGCTCATCTTGCTTGTGATATTTGAAAGTAACAGTCATGCCATCTTGAGCTGTCACTGTTTGCTGTTGTGCGCCCTGTAAATCATAGCCATCAACAGTTGGTGCTGAAATGGCAATCTGCTTCCCAACTTGAGCTGTTTGGGTCTCACTTTTCAGTACTGTACCATTTTCATCAACTGCCTGGACTTTAATATTTGCTGAAGCCGGTACTACAACATGTTTTGTATAAGCAAAAGTAACTGTTAGCCCGTCTTTAGCAGTAACTGTTTGTTGTGATGTGCCTTGCAAATCATAACCATCAATCATAGGCGCGTTCACTGTGACACGCTCACCAATACTGGCTGCTTTAGTATCTGATTTCAAAAGATGGCCGCTTTCATCAACTGCCTTAACTTGAATCGTGGTGCTCTTCGCAGGCGCTTGATGAACTTTATATGTGAACGTTATAGTTGCCCCATCATGCACTGTCAAGGTCTGTTCCTTGTCGCCTTGAACATCATAACCATTAATAACTGGAGCTGTTACTGTCAGCAATTTGCCTGACTCACCAGATTTAAGAAATTGCCCGATTTCGTTGCCACTTTCATCAACTGCTTTAATGGTTATGGCAGTTGCCGAAGGATTGGTTTTTTTAAACTTAAAGGTCACCGTTTGAGCGTCCTTATTGAGTACAAGATCTTGAGTATCCGCACCAACCAACGTGTAACCAGCATCTTTCAGTTGTTCCCCAAATGCATCCGCCACTGAGAATTTCTGATGACCAGTGTTTTTAATGTCGGTATAGCGTTTGCTCAAAATCATCTTACCGGTGTCGGCGTCAACCGCATTGACAATGACATCCTTAGTCGTTGGAATCGCAATATAACCCACATTAACCACCAAACCAGGTTTCACAACAAAGGGCCAGTCAGCCTTTCCGATGCGATCATACTCAACCCCATCAACTGTAAAACTCTCCGGCGCAGTATAAGTGCCTTCTTTTCCGATTACAGCTTTGAACTGCGCTAATTGTTTAACTGTTTTCCCCATAACTACAGCATTTACAGTAACTGTTGTTTGCTTAGCGGGATCATCTGTGTTTCCTTGGTTTCCAGGTCCAACCGGCTTAACGGGTTGGGTCGAGTTGGTCACAGCCTTGCTGGCATCATAGGTGCCATTACCAGGAGCCTGATTTGTTTGATTCTTTGAGTTCAAGGCATTACTCGACCCGTTTAAATGCGCGTTAGTTTTATTAGTCGAGCCTTTAGTGCCAGCTGGCTGTGTCGATGTTTGTGTACTCGTCTTCGCCCGATCTGCTGGGTTTACAGTAGCTGGTTTGGCTGGATTCAGGTTATAAGTTTGATTCGTTCCTGTTGAATCTTTGGTTGTGACCGTTGCATTATCACCTGTACCAGCAATACGCAATTTAGCCCCGGCATAAATTAAATCAATATTTGCGATATGATTGATCTCGGCTAAACGATCAACACTGGTCGTAACTCCTGATTCGTTCAATGCCTCGCTGATGGTCGATAAGGTATCCCCCCATTTAATGTCATAGACAGTTTTATCTGATGCTTCGAATTGTGCTTTGATATCAGCTACTGGACGCAAAACCCAATCTCTCCCACCAGATGATTGTGTCTGTGTCACCTGGTTTGTCTTGATGTTATTATTAGCTGATGCGCTAACGACTTGTCCCGTTGTATTGGTTGCTCCAAGGGCTGCCAGTGTCACGCTAGCCATACCAAGTGTCAACCACCCCAGGCGCTTGGAATGAACAAGCCTTTTTCGCTCGATTCGTTCCTCCAGCGCCATCTCCATTTGACGTTGTTTGCGGGTCATTTCCATTGTTCATTTCCTCCTCCGACTAACTAACTGCTATTTTTAGATGCGCAGTCGTGTAGTATTAATTCCAACTTGTAATAGGATTCGCTGGGATTATTAAGTGCCACAAGGGAACGTTAAAGACAGGCACAAAAAAAAGCCTTACAACGATTTTTGAAATGTAATCGCAGCAAAGCTTACAAGATATGTACTATTTTTTAAGTCGAAGTGCCAAAAACGTTCCCTTGTGGCATCATTGGTTCGTCCAATTACGATTTTAATTATAACATCACTCTTGTTATTTACCACCATTAAACTCATCTTTTCGTCTTGATATTCCAAATATCTTGACGATCCGATAAACTGAACGCCGTGACACATTGCATCGCAGCGCAATCGTTTCCACAGGCAAAGCGGTCTTTTGGTATAGCTCTGCAACTTTTTCCTTAACGCTGCCCCTTAATGGCGGCCGGCCAATTATTTTACCTTCTAACTTAGCTTGCGCCATTGCTTCCCGCGTCCTTGCCCGTATCGTGTTAACTTCAAATTCACTGAACACTCCCAAGAGTTGCATCATCATAATGCCACTAACAGTTGATGTATCAACATTCTCGCTTAAGCTCATAAAGTTGACACCTGCCTGCTTTAAATCTTCCAGCACGTTCAAGATTGTGCTCATTTTTCTAGCAAATCTATCAAGTTTGTAAACCACAAAAGTCACTTGATAGCCCTTTGCCGCCAGTGTTTTAGCTTTACTGAGCGCCTTTAAAAACTCTGGGCGGTCATCCTTTCTTCCGCTAAGTGTCTCACCATAAATGTAGTCAACTCCGCGTTCTTTGAGTTTTCGCTTTTGAATGTCATATCCCAATTTTTGCCGATCTTCACTAATCGAGACACGGATATAACCAACACTAATTGCTTTAATTTTCTTCCTGTCCTGTTCTAGATTCATCATCTATCATCTTCCTTTCGTATACATATATCTGACAGAACCCAGAAGGTAATTATTTCAAATGTTGTTTATGTTGTCATTTTAAATACGGTTATTTTGGTAACAAATCATAGTAGTTACTCCTTACCTCCTTATCACTTTTCGAAACTTATTTGGTATTAAACATTTTTTGTCAGCCGACGTTGCAAAGAACATGATAACTTTCAGCAAAAACTGACGGTTAGATTAACGGTG
The DNA here is from genome assembly GCF_029726355.1 of Lacticaseibacillus huelsenbergensis. Classification (NCBI taxonomy): domain Bacteria; kingdom Bacillati; phylum Bacillota; class Bacilli; order Lactobacillales; family Lactobacillaceae; genus Lacticaseibacillus; species Lacticaseibacillus huelsenbergensis. The sequence goes on along the minus strand of NZ_CP120687.1, from coordinate 1,743,645 downwards.
ACCATTTAAGCCTAGTTAAGGGGTAAGAATACTTTGTTCCCCCCGAAGTCTCAAAAGTTTACGATAAATCGACCCAAAACAAAAAACGCCCAATCCCTTTAACATCAAAGGATTGAACGTTTTTGGCCTCTTCTAAGTGTCAAAGATTTGCACCCACAACGCCACAACCTACGCATCGTTTGGCTAGGCACGGCATTCATTGACCTTAATCATCAAACTTAAACAAATCTGTCGACAGATACCGTTCGCCGTTATCCGGTGCAACGGTTGCGACGCTCTTGCCTTTGCCGAGTTTCTTGGCAATTTCAATGGCGCCGAAAATGTTGGCACCGGCTGAAATACCTGGCAGGAAGCCTTCTTCATGGCTGACGTGGCGCGCCATGTCGATGGCCTGATCGCTTGTCACTTCGACGATGTCTTGATAGAGGTTCGTATCCAAGACATCTGGGATGAAGCCGGCTGAAATGCCTTGGATTTTGTGCTTGCCGCCATGGCCTTCTTTGAGCATTGGGGACTCGGCTGCTTCCAAAGCGTAAATCTGGACGTTTGGATTGATTTTCCGCAAAGCACGGCCGACACCGGTTAACGTGCCGCCTGTCCCAACACCCGCGACAAACGCATCCGGCGTGCCGCCATCAAATGACCGGATGATTTCCTGTCCGGTAGTGCGTTCGTGTACGTCTGGATTGGCGGGATTCTGGAATTGCATCGGCAGGAAGTAGCCATTTTCTTTGCTGAGTGCTTCGGCTTTTTTGATCGCACCCGGCATGCCATCTGCGCCTGGGGTCAAAATCAATTCTGCCCCATAGCCGCGCATCAACGCCCGGCGCTCGACACTCATGGTTTCTGGCATCGTGATGATCAGATGATACCCCTTAGCTGCCGCAACCAAAGCAAGGCCAATACCTGTGTTACCAGAAGTCGGTTCGACAATTGTGCCGCCTGGCTTCAAAACACCTTTGTATTCAGCATCTTCAATCATTGCCAGCGCGATCCGATCCTTCACGGAACCACCGGGATTGAAGAATTCAAGCTTTACATAAACATCAGCTGCGCCTTCAGGTACAACGCGATTTAACTTGAGTAACGGGGTGTTGCCAATCAAACCTGTAATATTATCTGCTGCTGTGACCATATTAAAGCCTCCATATTGTGAGCGTGAACCGGCGCGGTCAGGAGCCGGAGTGTAAGTGGCCTTGGGCGTGATGGCCCGGGCTTAGGCCATTGCGACCAAGGTCCTTACATGCAGGCTCCTGCGCCGGTGAACGCGTTAATGTGAGCGTGAACCGCCGCGGTTAGGACAGTTCACGCGTTATCATATCGGCATTGAACGATCTTCGTTACGATGGTCGGCAACATGCCGAATCCAATTGTCAAAAATCGTTCGCTGCGTTTTCTTCCAATTAAACTTCGGATGATCATAATCGTTTTTGTGATGGTAATAGTGTTTAGCGCGCGCGTAGTCGATCTCGGGATGCGCGGCGATTTCGCGGTGATATTCCGCATCCAGTCCCCACCGATCGTACTCGATATGCGAAAAGACAAAGGTTTGGGTGTTGGTTGGTTCCGTCACCATAAACAATTTGCCTTTTGTCGTGGTCGCATTAATCGTTAATCGCGGATCGGTACGAATATCGCGAACATCCATCTCGGCATAACGCGCATGTGGTGCCTTGAATCCATCTTTTAAGCCTTGCAGAAGCGGATGTGGTTCCAGAATCGTTTGTGGGTAAACGCCGAACAATTTGTGGGGAAGAATAAGCTTACTGACACCAAAAAAATAATTCAGTGCTACCATGCCGCCCCAGCAAAGATAGAGTTGATTCGGTACATGTTGCCCCAACGTTTTCAAAAGCGTCCGTACCTCGGCAATGTAATGCACTTGATCGAACTCTAAGGTTTCAATCGGCGAACCCGTGATGATGAACCCATCCATTGTCGCCGCTTCGTGAATATCCAGTGGATCTAAAATCGAACTGACCGCCTCTGGCACATCACGTCCTGCGTAATGGGTCATGGGGTAATAAAAATGCAATTCAACCGGAATCTCAGTGCGCGTCAAGACGTGTTGCAGCCGAGTTTTGGTATCGGCCTTATCATGCATGACGTTTAAAATACCGATCTTGAGTGGCGATTTTGTCAAGATTCACCTCCTATCTCATGATAGTAACGACTCAACCTTAAAAGAAGCTTTGCGCATGACCGCGGACTAAACTGTCGCGCGTCGTCACTTGCCCGGACACATCAGGGGGATACCCTGATCAGTCACACCGTGCCAACATCGATTAAATGCAATGAGGTTTTTCATAGTATCCTCCCTTTCAGTACTTATATACTAACTAAATGTAAGGCTAATAACAACCTTTTGCGCTAACATATTCGTAAATTCTTTTTATTCGATTAGTTGACGATCTTAAGCAAAAAAGCCTGATGGCATCGGCTTTGATGCATCAAGCTTTCTATTAATATATTGATTTTCTGCTATAGCGATTGAAATACCAGTCCATTTACGCGTGCGTGACAACCGCCGGCTCGCCAAACACCGTTTCGCGAATATCATCAACCGGCATCTGCAGTCCGGTCCATAGATGGAAAGCGGCTGCCCCCTGATTGATTAACATATTGATGCCGTTGTAGACGTGCTTGACGCCTGCCTGCTTCGCGATTTGCATGAGTTTGGTCTCACGTGGTGCATAAACCGTATCAAACACGATCGTCTCTGGCATGAACCATTCGCCATCAGGAACATTGCTAACGTGCTCCAGCGGCTTCATTCCGGCTGGCGTTGCATCAACGTAAATCGCTGAATCGGCGATGCTGGCTTTTAACGCGGCTTGATCATCAAGCGCAAATAACATCGCGTGCCCATGCGTCTGGTCATTGATAATCGCAACGTTGCGCTGAGCATTTTGCCACGAAGCATCGCGGCGATTGAAAATGTTGATTTGACTGACACCGTCTAAGGCTGCCTGAATCGCAATAGCTGTTCCCGCACCACCAGCACCGGCTAGCGTCATTTTTTCACCGCGAATATCCAACCCGTCATGGCGCAAAGCTTCCATAAAGCCCGTCCCATCAGTGATATGGCCGATCAACACGCCATGGTCATTGACGATGGTATTCACTGCACCGATCAACTTCGCAGCAGGTGAAAGTTTGTCCAATAACGGTATCGCCTTTTGCTTATTGGGCATCGACAGATTACCGCCTAAAAAATGCAGACTGCGCATGGCTTGCAAGGCGTGGGCAAGCTCTGGAGCATCAACGTCAAAAGACAGATACGCGTCGTTGAGCCTTAATTTTTCAAATGTTGCATTGTACATCGCTGGTGATAACGAGTGCCCGGCAGGATGGGCGAATAGTCCTGCCAACGCTGTATGACCATCGATTTCATCTTTTAATGACATCCCGAAGCCTCCATATTTAGTGTGCCCGTGCAACTTCTAGCACTCTTTTTTCCTGCGCTTTCACAATCAACGCTAAACCAATGCCGATGATTGTAATCCCAATGTTCAAAAGAATAATCATCCGCGGCGCCGCATCCCCAAAGGCCTTGGTCAAACCAGCTGCTGCGGAAAGCACGGCGTAATTGGCAATGCTTGAGGCAATCATGACCAGTGACGTTGCGGTTCCCTTGTGGCTAGGAAAGAAATTGATGGTGGTTGAAGTCGCAAGTTGCAAGACGCCGCCAGCTGCAGCGTAGCCGATCACGAAACTGCCAATGTACAGAATCGTTGGCGTTTGGACAAAATAGCATAAGACAAGCATCACCACGGCAATTGCCGGATAGAGGATCAAAACCGTGCTTTCCTTCAGGCCGGATTTAATTAAGCGGGCGGTCAACAACACGGCGATGCCAGCGCCAACTGCATATAACGATTGCAGCGTTGCCGGATTTTTGACGCCATACGCCAGACCCAGTTCCTGATTGCAGTTTAACCAAACCATGAACGTGGTCGAGCTGGTGAAGCCAATTAAAATGGCCGCTACCGAGCCTAGTGAGAAATGCATTTTTTCAGGCGAACCGGTGGAACTAAGCTGTGGCTTCTCGCGCTTGGGAAACGGGAAGACAATGATGGCAAGCGCATCTGCCGCTAATGCCACCCCGCAGATGATGAAGATCGTTCGAAAAGAAAGTCCTGCGGCAGCCACCCCACCAATAAAGAATGGCAAAACAAACTGGGCAACCACGACTGCAAACTTAGTCAACAAATTCGCAATCGAAGCGGACTCGGGAAACATCTCCATGAGACTCGGCGAAACACAAGTATCCAGAAACGAGTTTGCCATCCCATTAAGAATGCCGATGAGATAAGCTGCCCAGAACTGGTGCACCATGATGATGCCCACAAAGAAAACGACATACAACGCAATGCCAATCGTTCCGGAAACTTTCCGGCCAAAATGATCTGACACCGGCCCGGCAAATGGATAGGCAATCAGGCGGCCTAATCCAAACGCCGCAATTACGGAGACCACCATACTGACATCAATCGTGCCATTGCTCAATTGCTGGGCACCCCAGTTAGCCGCGAACTGCGCCTTATACTGACTCAGGATAGACGAGGCGATGCCCAACATCGCGTAGGAAAAGTAGAGTGCTAGTGCACCTGGCAAAAAATGATTATGTTTGGTTTTCATCGTTCAACTTGCCTCCGTTATGCTGCCTTACTGCCCAGCTTCAAACGCTTGATAAGCTTTCACTGGCATATCCTGCCCCGTCCATAATTTGTACCCGGCAGCACCTTGCCAGAGCAACATGCCTTTACCCGGCGCAACTTTGGCACCAATTTTTTCTGCGTCCTCGATCAATTTGGTTTTCAATGGATTGTAAACCGTGTCGGCAACAACCAAATCTTGACGGAGAAAATCGGGATTAACCAGGGACTCGCCGTCGTTAGGTTTCATGCCGACTGTGGTTGCATTGACGAGGATATCCGCGGCGGCAATGGCTGCTTTGAGCTTATCGGCAGCTTCCAAATGCTCAATCACCACCTCCACATCCGGCGCGGCCTTGGCTAACTTTTTGGCAGTTGCTTCCGCGCGCGGATAAAACTCATCTTGCCGGTTAAAAATGGTTACCTGACGTGCACCATCTAAAGCCGCCTGCACTTGAATCGCCGTCGCAGCACCACCTGCGCCCAAAACAACCAAACGCTTATCTTTAATTGCCACGCCTTGTTCTTTTAAGTTACGGACAAACCCAATGCCATCCGTAATGTGGCCAATCAATTTGCCATGATCATTCACCACGACATTGACCGCACCGATAATCTTGGCGGCCGGCGAAAGTTCGTCCATTAAGGTTGCCGCGACATTCTTACACGGCATGGTGATATTGGCGCCGCGCATTTTGAACAAGCGCATCGCATCCAGTGCTTGGGGCATTTGGTCTTTTTTGACATCAAACGCAAGATAAGCTGCATCGATTTTTTGTTTTTGAAAACTAAAGTTATACATCGCCGGTGAGCCAGAATGGCCAACCGGACTGCCAAGCAAACACAACAAACCAGTCGTTCCTGAAATCCAAGTTTCCATTATCAATGCCTCCACTAAGTTCATAATTTCACGAATGTTTTCAAAAGAAGAACCTGATCGGCTGTGCGATCAAGTTACTTCCGTGCCATCACGCTTACTTTTTAGCTTGATGGGCTTTAATAGCATATTCCCGGCGACCGCCTGGCTTGGGGATCATATCCTGCATCATGATACCAAGGCCGCCATCGACCCGCAGTTCGCCGCCATTTGTGTAATCTGAGCGTTCACTGCTCAGATACAGTACGGCGTTTGTGATATCGTCCAGATCGCCGATTCGCCGACTGGCAACCAGCCGTTCGCGGCCATCCAACACTTTCGGATCCTTGTAAAAGTCAGCGGACATCGGCGTCTTCACCAGACATGGCATGACGCAATTGCTGCGAATGCCGAACTGGCCCCACTCTGCCGCCATTTGCTTGGATAGCATGTTAACCGCAGCCTTGGTGGTACTGTATGCACCGCTGTATGTCTCAGGGAAAACCGCCGCGACAGTCGAAATATGCACCATCGTTCCATGATGTTGGGCAATCATCTGGCGCCCGAATCGTTGCGACATCAGAAAATAGCCCGTCAAGTTAATGTTCAATGCCGTCTTCCATTCGTCTAAACGTAAGTCTTCAAATGGGGCAAATCGTAAAATTGCGGCTGTATTCACGAGAATGTCGACCTGTCCAAACTTTGCAACAACGGCTTTTACTGCGTTATCAACTTCATCTTCGTTCGTGGTATCAGTCGCTAGTGGCAACGTCTGAACCCCGTACTTTTCACTTAAAGCTTTAGCAGCAGTTTCAGTGGCTTCTTTCTTAATATCCACCAAAACAACATTGGCACCGTGTTCGGCAAATGCCTCGCAAAAACGGGTGCCCATGCCGCCAACTGCACCGGTCACGACCACAACTTTATCTTTTAAACCTAGCCAATCTGCCATGAAAAATTTCCTCCTTAACGCTGTGAAACCAACCAGAACCGAAACGCCTCTGCATTGGGCTTTAAAACTTACGATCTTTCATTCCGAGTAGTTAACCTACCAGTTCTAATGAGTGGCCACAGCTGGTTTTAAAATCTCCGGCCAAACTGCTTGCAAAGTTTTAACGGTATTGTCGTACGTATACTTAGCAACCCAGTCGATCCCTTTGGCCATGTACTGATCAGAGATAACTTCAACGCCGATCACCTTTGGATCCACGCCAGCATCTTTGATCATTTTGATGAATTTTTCCGTGCGGTCTTCAAACCCAGTTCCCGGGGCGAGGCGGTCATGCATCGACTCGTCGCGTAAAATGCTCTTGGCATACGGACGTTTGTAAGCATCATCAAGCTGAATCGAGATGACACGTTTGGCCTGTTCCTTGGTTAGCAGATCAAATGGCTGATCGGCCCGTACCCAGTGCCACATGTCCAGAAGCATCATGATATTTGGCGCCCCGGCCCCTTGAAGGATGGCCCAAGTCTTCTTTAAATCAGGCATGCCACTATATGGCATCGGCTCAAGTGCAATGATAAGGTCGCCAGCGAGTGCCGCGCGATGAGCCAACTGTTGAAGTTTCTTCGCTGTAAAATCAACCGGATAACTTTCCATCAAACCGGTATTGATATGTTCAACGCCAAACAAGTGGCACATGTGGAAACACGTTTGTTCTTTATATTTTTGTTCATAAGACCGCGGTTCTTCACACCATTGAACGATGTATTCCACCTCTGTGCACTTGATGTGATAGCGGTCTAAAATGTCGAGAATATCCTGATCGGTTAAGCCTTCATTCAACGCGTCAACGTAAGTCTCAGCCCGTAAGCCGATCCCGTCGTAGCCTGCATTTGCGGCAGCTTTGACGCGATCTTCAAAAGTGCATTGGTCGCCTAATGTCCATGAGCTGACTGTAATCGGATGTGCAAGTGTCATGATAATGCCTCCCAAAATCGTTTGTGATTATTTTTTCAATCTTGTTTACAAATTAAATTGTATGCGGTTGCACAAGCGACTTCTAATTCATTATAATGGGGGCGTCTATAGCTGGAAGCTATTGTTCGCTTTGTAGACACTCTGGAGGCAAATCATGAACCTTTTTCACTTGCGCTATTTCGTCACACTGGCTAAGTTACAGAATTACACCCAGGCAGCGCGCCAATTAAACATTACCCAGCCCAGTCTTAGCAACGCCATTCACAGGCTCGAAGATGAGCTTGGCCTTGCTTTGTTTGTCCGGCAAGGGCGCAATATTGTCTTAACCCCTGAAGGCCGTGAGTTCAGGCGGATCGTTGAGCATTCGCTTACCATTCTTGACAGCGGCATTGAACAGCTGCAGCATCAAAACACGGAGCAAACGGTCATTAAGTTAGCTGCCTTACGCACCCTAAGCACACGCTGGGTTCCCGGCATTGTTCGCAGTTTTCTACAACAAAGTCACGATGACGTCCGCTTTGAATTCACGAACGAAAATGGTTTATCGCCACAGATTATTCAAGGATTGCGGTCTAAAAATTATGATATTTGCTTTTGCTCAAAGGTTGACGAACAAGAGGATATTGCTTACTTTCCGATTGCATCGCAAGAACTCGTTGTCATCACGCCACTGGATCATCCTTTAGCGACTCGTCAGCGCATTGAGCTCAGTGAAACGCTCGCCTTCGACCAGGTTACTTTCTCGAAAAGAAGCGGTCTGGCACCGATTATTCGCCAACTTTTTGCCGAATGTGGCGGCCAGCCTCACAGCGTGTATGCGATTGAAGAAGACGAAGCAGTGGCTGGTCTGGTCGCCAACGGGTTTGGCATTGCGCTGGTGCCTAATATGCCAATCCTTAAAACCCTGCCAGTCAAAATCATTCCGCTTAGTTTTCCTACTTGGCAGCGGATATTCTACATGGCTACTTTAAAAGACCATTATCAGTCCCCTGCTGCGACTGACTTTATTGATTTTGTTCACGCGCATCACGCCGACATTCATCAATAATAGCTGCTGGTCAAGCTACCATTGCCCAATAGCAATGGGCTCCTTACCCATCTGGCAATAAACACTTACAATTTGTTATCTACACATGCCAAAACTGTACTGCTGTTTTAAAATAGAAGTGTTAAAGTTCTCGACGCATTCATCTAGGGAGGTCGCTTATATGCGTACACAAACTCAGTCATCTGTCTTAAAGCTGGCGGCGGTTGGGGCCGTTGCGGGCTTAGTATCAGGGCTTGTCAAGTTGGGTTGGGAAAATATTTTACCGCCGCGAACACCGGAACGTGATGCCACCAATCCGCCGCAACAATTTTTGCAGCAGCACGGCCTCACCCCGGCGGAAACCCACGCCACTTACACTTATTCCGGCCATCAGATTCCTTGGGTTAGTCTTTTGGTTCACTTTGGCTTTTCGTCAAGCCTCGGTGCGCTTTATGCTGTTGCCGGTCATTATGTTCCGTTGTTTAAATTGGGTTATGGCAGCATGTGGGGACTTGGCGTGTGGGCCGGTGCTCATCTTTGGGCGATGCCTGCGCTGAAAATCGTACCGCCTGCTAAAGATCAACCGGCGGAAGAACATTTGTCCGAAGCTGTTGGGCACATGGTTTGGAATACGGTTAACCAAATCGTGATCAGTGATATGTTGCGGGAAAAGCATGATTAAAAGCGACTGCTAATATCCGAAGAATGCAGTCGTACATGTTTCGTGTCAGTTATCCACGAAAGAAGGTTTGCGGATGCAAAAAAAGCCGACTGCACAACAAACAAAGTGGCCTGAACGCATCAGTTACGGCCTGAGCGACGCGGCTGATAATCTGGTCTTTCAGGTGATGACAACCTATCTACTGTATTTCTACACGGACATTTACGGATTGAGTGCCGGCGCGGTCGCCTTGCTGTTCCTGATCGCCCGCGTTGCCGATGTTTTCGAAAGTCCGGTGGTCGGTTTGATGATCGACCACACCCACTCGCGCTTTGGTAAAAGCCGGCCGTTCTTCCTTTGGTACGCACTGCCTTATGCCGTTTTTGCGGTGCTCACCTTCGTCACCCCAAACTGGTCGGCTAATGGTAAGCTGCTTTGGGCGTATGCGACGTACCTCCTCTTGGGATTCCTCTACACCGCAGTTAACCTGCCAATCACCTCGGTTCTGCCGACGCTAACCCAAAATCAACAGGAGCTGACTTTGCTCGGGGTTATCCGCCAGTTCTTCGGCAGTTCCGTTCAGATTATTGTAGCCGTGTTCACCTTACCGCTAGTGGCATTTTTCGGCCGCGGCAATGATCAGCACGGCTTTCTTTTAACCATGGCTTTGTTTGCCGGCATTTCATTACTATTAATTCTCAACACCTTTGTGCATATTCGTGAGCGCTTTACCCAGAAAAAAATCGCCCATCAACCTTTTCGCGTGGTTGCCAAAATCGCGGTTCGTAACAAGCCGTGGCTGATTCTGTCAGGCGTCATTTTCACGTACTGGCTGCTGACGGCGATCAAGAACCAGACGACGGTTTACTATTTCAAATACACGTTGCACAATCAGAATCTGGTTTCCTGGGCCAATAGTTTTACGTTTTCATCATTGATCGGCGTCTTACTGATTATTAGCATTGCCGGACATTATGGGAACAAGCACACGATGCGCCTGGGGATGCTGATTGGCTTGGCCGGACAATTAGTCATTGCCGGGGGCGTGTACCTGCGCCAGCTGTGGTTGCTATTTTTCGGCATTCTGGTCAACAGCATCGGTCAAGGCATGATCGTCGGCTTGGTTTCCATTATGTTAGCCGACACCATTCGCTACGGTATCACCCTCGGCGCCCAAGCTGAAGGCTTCTTCGCCTCAAGCAACGACTTTGGTGTCAACCTCGGTCTCGGCATCGGCGGCCTCGTCACCGCTGGCTTGTTCGACCTCACCGGTTATGTTCCAAACACCAGCCAAAATGCCGCAACCCTTGGCATGATTGATTTGAATTATGTCTGGCTGCCCCTGTTGCTTTACGGCATCTTGCTGCTGCTCATTCACTTTTACCCTGAAAAGAAAATGTTGACCGCGATTCGCGAACATCATCTTTAGGTCAAAAAAGGATCTGCCACCCTCTTCGGTAGCAGATCCTTTTTCATATCGCAGTTTATTCCGTGGTTAACTCGTTGCGCCGGGCCAACATTGGCAAAACGAGTCCCAATGCCAAGAGCACCACCGGCGTAATCACATTGAGGCCCATTTGGAACCACCATGTGCCGGGATCGCTTAGATAGCTGATTTTCGGCAGCATCCCCAGTAAGCAGGCAAATGCGGTGAAGAAGAAACACCAGCCGCCAATGAGCATGCCCGCGTGTTTGTTTTTCACTAACATGTAGTCTGCTTGGAACTTCTCAAGATGGCGATTAAGCAGGTAATACGCCAAGAAGACCCAGAGATAACGTAGTGGCATCACGACCGAGTTCAGGTTCAGCAGCCATTTGTATAACTCATTCATGTTGCCGATACCCAACGCCGGCACAATAATCAGAATGCTGACCAGAATCCCGGTCATCCAGTAACCGTTAATCGGCGTGCCTTTTTTGTTGATCCGCCGTAGTTTTTTAGGAATAAAATGCGGATCGGCGTCACTCAGCAGGATTTTCAGTGGGGCATCAATTGAGAAGGCCAAAGCTGAAATCGAAGCAAGCGCATTGGCGATGGCGTAGAGAATGACAAAGATATTACCCAGGTGGTAATAGTTGCCAAGCATCGCAAACGCAGTGTATGGGCCATTAGACATGAGATCGGTTGGAATATGGTGACTGTTAAACAACATGCCCATGCCAAAAGATCCCAGCAAGGCACAGAACGCAACCATGCCGGCAAGGACCAACATCCCCAACGGAAATTCTTTGGAAGCATGTTTGGTGTTGTTGACGTATGGCGAAATTTTTTCCGCCCCGCCAACCGCAAAGACCAGCATGGAAATCGTGGTGAAGTAATTTAAATCAAATTTCGGTAAGTAAGTGTGCAAATCGCCCATGTCCGGCGTGGCCACATGGACGCCTTTGACCATCAAAGGTGCTGTGACCGCCAAGATGATGAACAGGATCGACATCAAGAACATCGCGGTGCCGGCCATGCTACCGATACGATTCAGGGTCGTCAGGCCGCGTGATGACAGCCATAAGAAAAGTAAGAACAGCGCAAGACAGATCAACGACACGGTCATCGACGATACGGTGTTGACAAAGTTACCATTGCCTTTGAAAAGCCAGCTGAGCGCAATCAAAATCGCTTGCGGCTTCTGGGCCAGGTACGGAATATGCACCACCCAGTAGGTCCATGCAGCGTAATAAGCCAGCCGCACACTGCCGGTTTCCTTAATCCAGGAACTAACGCCGCCCGCCTGATCCTTAAAGGTTGAACCAAGCTGGCCGACGATCAAGGCATATGGCACGAAGTAAATCAGCATAATCAGAATCCAGCTGGTCACAACGGACAGGCCTTGTTGTGCATAGTTGTTAAACACATTGCCCAGGCCCCAGACCGAGACGAACGCAATCAAAGCCACGTTATACCAGCGCAGTTGTTTCTTAGTGTCTGCCACGAATATCCCTCCAAACAAATCCCGCCTTTGGAAAAACAGGAATTTGTTCTCCAGTGTACCGGTTTAGCAGCCCCTATTTCCCGTGAAAATGTATAGATATGGATTAGATTTTTCTAAAAAGGCAGTTGCTTTTTCGCCATGGACTGGCTCCAAAGCGTATAAAAAATTTAGTCTATACGCTTCTTGCCGTGCCAAACTCCGCAATCTCCGGCCAGAGGGGGCTGGAACGTGGTGGGCGCGACTTTGAGCCTCTGCAAAACCCGCAGAGTCTCAAAGATCGGCCTTGTACTACGCCGGGAAGACCGCCCGACTAGTACAATTTTCTACCAGAAGTCAAGTCTCATTCATTAGGTTTTTCAGTGTTCTTGCGGTTTTCTTGTGGCGTATCGATAACGCCATGATCTAAAAATTTGAGTACACTAAACTAAGCCTTCGGTATTTCATTTTTTGACGGAGGTTGTTAGAATAAGTGTTGAATCAGATGTTGCCTATCGGCCTTTAGTTGCGATGCGATAGACATAGGTCTGATTGTTAATAACTAAACTGTAGAGTGTCCTGATGAGACGTGAAACAGATGCAATGGCAATCTTCTTGGTTCCGACCGCCGAAGAAGATTGCTTTTTCTTTTTGTAATAATCAACGATATGGTTGGGTTTGTTGGATCTGGCCGCAGAGGAAACCATGCAATTGATCACGCGATAGAGAATCTTACGAGCGTATGGATTACCGCGCTTTGAGATATGATCGCTTGCCGTATAGTCACCTGATTCATAATGACGAAGATCAATGCCTACGTAAGCATTAACCTGATTGCTTTTCTTGAAACGGGTTAAATCGCCAAGTTCTGCTAACAAAGTTACGGCGGAGGTTACCCCAATGCCAGGTAAGGATTCAAAGATTTTTAGCTCGGGTAGCGGAATAGCTAGAGAGCACATTTCCTTAATCAAATGTTTACGCCGTGCTGAGAGCCTGATTAGCTCACCCGCAATGTATTGAACCTGTTCTAACTCAACTGGTACTGCCGAGACGGCTGGAGCGGCCGTCAGTGCTACTTTGCCAAGCTTGTCCGCAATTGATTTCGCCCGTTGTTCGGATGTCGGGTACGGCGTTAGATGCCGCAGTGTTTCCACAAAAGCATCGAAGTTCTGACGAGACTTTAACAATATCTGTGGATGTGGGAATGTTTGGACAAGCCGCCAATAGAAAATACCATCAGTCGTTCCTGTAACGTGTTCCAACTCGGGAAAAGTTAACTGCAGGTATCGATGTAGGCGATTTTTGTTCGTCACTAAATCCTGAACTGCCTCTTGATAAGTGCGATCTAAGTCTTTCAAGGCCATGTACACTGGATCCTCGACAAACGATTTACTACGATTCAAGATCAACTGACTTTGTGAGAGGCCGAGTGCATCCATGCGATCAGTCTTTCTCCCGTGAAGTCCCTTGATCATTGATAAATCATGCTTGGCTTGAAGCGGATTAAGCTGCATGTAGGGAACTGCATGTATCTCCAGAAAATGCTTGAGTCGCCGCGAGTAGACACCGGTCGCTTCAAAGACCACTTCAGGGATCTGTTCAGTATCCTGATCTGAGTATTGATGGATTAACTTAAGCAACTTGTCAAAACCCAGTAAATCATTAGTAATGGTGCAAGAATCGACTTCTCGTTGTGGTTCCGCCACAACCGAAACAGAAGTCTGTTTAGAACTCACATCCAGACCAATTGCAATACGCATGTAATTACCACCCTTCAAATTTTTGGATCCTGGTCATCTACTTTTCAATACACGGCGTCAAAGCGCCCATTAGACTGCGACCAGACTCTCAGGATCAATGAAGCCCGCCAATTTCACCCACGGCATTAAATGCCAAGTTGTAATCTACGGCGTTGGCTTCACGCTCACTCTAACAAAAAAGTGATAGATATTGATCTGGCCTGATCAATATCTATCAACTAAGTTAGTCTATTTCACCACTGAGCCCCCTCTGGCCTACGATTGCTCCGCTTTGGCACTACTATCTTAAACGCCCTACCAAGTCACTTTTACGGAAACAAAAAAACAAGCACACCTCCAAAAACCTCTTGGAAATATACTTGTCTCTATGACTGAAACAGCGAATTGTAACGTTATCCTGTGTATAGTTGTTTCCAGTCATCATTCGCGAATTAAATTCACTTAACCGCCTTAGCAACCGCCCCATTAACTGCTTGTTGCTCGGCCTGAATCAAATCAACCCGGCTGGCGATGACGCTGGTGTCCATCGTGATTTCACGAGTTAACCCTGGCGTCGGTAGTTTAGGCTCGAAGAATGCTTTGAATTCGTCAAGCCGGTTTGCGGTTCGGAAGATGCCGGCAATTACGGTGATATAGGTGGTAAATTCCATGTCGCCGCCGACCGTCTTTTCCAGCCATGACCATTCTTTGCGAATCCAGTCCCATGCAGCTTGTTCGCCGACATGGTTGTTCAATACGCCGCGGAACCATGAGCGTAAATCCTGAGGCTTGATTGTATCGGCATTTTCGAACTGATCAACAATTTTCCCGATCAAGGCCTTATCCGGCGTACTGGTTAAGGCAGCGAGAATGTCTGCCTTATAACTTGAATCCGTGGTCTGCTTGTAGGCCGTCAACAACTGATCGAACAAGGCGGCGCTGCCAAAGTTTTTCACTTCGTTTTGCAGCACAAACATCCGCACGTCTGCTGGCAACTGCAACAATTTATCCTTGTTAGCCGTGAAAAGGTCGTGACCTTGCGCAATAGCCGTAGCGTTTTTAGCATAAAGTGCCATGCTTAGCACATATGGCCGCGTCAACTGATCATCATTGGTTTCGTTTGGCTTAGGCAACCAGCCGAGACGCTTAAATTGGCCTGCGCTGAGCTGATCGAAGAATGCTTTCAGCTGGGCTTCATCTGAGGAATCAGGTGTCACAAATTGCTTCAAATCATTGGCAACCCGATACAAGGCATTGATGACAATCGCGCTGTGACTTTCGGCAAAACGCGGTAACAACGGCACAATATTAGCGTATGAATTTTGCCGTCCTTCTGCCAACAGCCGCAAATCTTGCAGGATCTGACGCTGATCAATCGCATTCAGCTGGTCAAGGTGATCCAGAATATCAGTTAACAGCGTTTGATCATATTGCACGATGAAATGGGAGTTGTTGCCTACGTTAACCCGGAATGGCTCGCCGCTATCTTGACGCAACTGTGCATAGTCGCCCAATGTCGCTTGCTTATCAGCAAAAATCTGTGGTGCGACTGCATAGTTACTGTTCAACGGAATCTGCCATTGACGGCCGACGTCTTTGCCTGCACCGATGAAGAACTGTTGTTGCGACAGGGTCAGCTTGCCATCCACCACCGCGGCAGTTACAACCGGATAACCCGGCTGTTCCAGCCACGACTGCATGATTTTACCAACGTCAAGATGGGAAGCCTGACCCAATGCTGCCCACAAATCGGCGCCCGCGGCATTACCAAACTTGTGGGCTTCAAAGTAAGCCTTCAAACCGGCGCGCAAGGCATCGTCGCCAATTAACGCACGAACCATCACCAGCATCCGTGCCCCTTTTGCGTAAACAATCGCGCTGTCGAAAAGCGAATCGATTTCAGCCGGATCTTCAACCTGCACATGAACCGACTGCACACCATCCGTGGCATCACGCTGCAACGCCATCGGGACTTCCAGCGTTTGGAAAGCTTCCCAGATGTGCCAATCCGGTTGCAACGCGTCCACTGCAACATATTCCATCATGTTGGCGAAGCTTTCGTTCAACCAGAGATCGTCCCACCACTTCATGGTTACAAGGTCACCGAACCATTGATGCGCTAACTCATGAGCAATGACCGTGGCAACGCGCTCTTTGGTCTCCAGCGACGTGTTGTCCGGATCGATCGTCAGCAGCGCTTCCCGATACGTCACCAGGCCCCAGTTCTCCATGGCACCGGCAGAAAAGTCCGGCAATGCCAGCTGCCAAGAGTGCGGTAACGGATAAGGCGTCTGGTAAAAGTCTTCGTAAAATTCAATCGAACGCTTGGCAATATCTAACGCAAAGTCCAGTTCGTTAGGCTTGTGCGCTTTCGTGGCAAAAACGCCGATTTTAACGCCGCTCTTCGTCGTGGTCTGCTTACTTTGCAACTCGCCAAACGCAAACGCAATCAGATAGGTCGACATCCGCACCGTGGTATCAAAATAATGAACGCCATTGATTTCACGCACTTCCGGCATATTACTAATCACCGTCTCGCCCGGACGTTCATCAAACTTAATCGCCAAATCAAATGTTGCTTTGGCTTCAGGTTCATCAACACTCGGAAAAGCCTGCCGCGCCGCCGTGGTTTCAAACTGGGTCCCGATGATTTGCTTCTTGACGCCGTCCACTTCGTAGTAAGACGGGTAAATGCCCATCATGGTATCCGTCAACGGCGCCGTGTAGGTAATCGTCAACTTCACATCGCCTGCTTTTGGCAACGTGATCCGCACGGCCTCGGCAGGATCATCGGTTGTAAACGGGACTGCTTGGTTGTTCGCCTCAACGGATTCAACCTTCAAATACTTTTGATGGACCGCAATGTTCGGCTGCTTCGCTTCACCGATAATCGAAGTCTTGCCGCTAATGGTCTTGGCCTCCCGGTTAATATCCAAATAGAGATCATAATGCGACGGTTGAAAAGTTTCATAGAAATGTGCTGCTTCGCTCATGACTTTCCTCCTCAAATTGTTAGATTACGCTCATTATACGCCAAGTGTAGGAATCTAATCAGTGAAAAGTCCGGTTTAACCAAAGCCTGTGGTACATGTCACCGTTTTAGCGCATCGTTTTTCATTGAACAGGACGTCACCTATCAGTTTGAATGCGACCACAATGAGCCAATTTAAAATAACGAGATTTCCAGCTCGTAGATAACATATACCTCTTATTTTGAAACTTGTAGTTTTCTTGTCCTGATGGGAATTGAAGTCACAAAACCAATTGTTGACCAAATAACAATATCGGCTCTATAATGTAACCGAATACAAAGCGATCGTATAAGCAACTTTTCGCCTAACAACCTTTGACAAGCACCTACTTTCGCGGGGTGATTCAAATGAATAACGATGACGTATTCCAAAAGCGCTACAAACGCGATTTAAGATTTTATATTTTTTGGAACACCGGATATTTACTCTTAAACGGGTTTGAACTCACCGATAAACCACTAATCCTCAATATAATTGTCGTGGTAATCATCCCATTATTCATTATGGGATATTTGATCTACGAATATTTCAAACTAAAAGTCAAACGACCAGCAAAACTGAGCCTTTTGATCTTTGCGGTACTGGGTCTCCTTTTGGTACTACTTGTGTTTCTTAAAATCGTCAAGCTATGATAAATCCGACCGTATCGCAACATTGCTGACATGTAGGATTTAAAACAGCGGGGTGATTCAAATGAATAACGAGGACGTCTTTAAAAAACGTTACAAGCACTTCCTTACTTTTTTAACTTTTTGGATCGCCGGATACTTCACGCTGGATTCATTGTTTTCTGGTTTGCCTCTGCCCCTCACCGTGTTTTCTTCTACCGTTGTGCCGATCAGCTTTTTGAGCTATTTGGTTTATGATTATTTCAAACTAAAAGTCAAAAGACCGGCCTCACTCATTTTTTTAGTCGTGATGCTAGCAGCGTTCATCTTTGCAATCCTTCTATTTCTCAAGATCGTGGTGCTTTTCTAAATTCCAATGTACCGTATACCAGAAATTTGGAATTGCACGAACGGTCAGCCCAAACTACTATTAAGGCCAACCACCTTTTTCCGAATGAAGTGGTTGGCCTTTTTATTATTTTTCAGCGGATTTTGTCGAAAGCTTCACTCCCACTAGCAACACGCCACCATTTGCCACCACAAGATAAACCTCAATACCGAATCCGGAAAGTCTTCGGCGCCACCCGATAAATCACCGCGGTGCCGATTGCCACATAAATCAGCGTCACCACACCAATCAAAATGGCATATGCATAGCCGGAAAATTGCACTTGGGTGAAAACCCACGCCACCCAGTACATCCCCCAGTACAAGAACCGATACAGCGGTGAAACGACCGACATGTCGTCCGTAAACGGCTGGATTAAATAGTAGATAAACAAGTCGTGAAAAGAAAAGAACAGCACCATGCCGCAAACTTCCAGCAGTAACACCAAATAAAAGTTCACCGCATCCGGTACCGATGAAACGAATTGCAGCGCAAAAATAAACAGAAAAATCAGCCCGCCTGTGACTGCGTTGTACCGGACAATCCGCCAGAATCTGTAGAAGAACCCGGCCAAAATGGTTTTCGGTTGCCGATAAAACGGATAGTACAACATGGCCGAGTCGCAGTTAACAAATAAGAGTTGAACGATCGGGGCGCCGAGTGATGACAGGTACATTGCGAAGAACAAGCCACCATAAATCGACGTCAAATCGCCGACCGAATGAACGGCGAAAAGTTTGATGAGTACTAAAATTCCAACGCCAATGCTGCCAATCCATAACAGCCGCGTCCGCAACTTTTTCCATAATTGCTGGCGATAACGGACAAATAATAAGGCATTCAGATAGTTACTACCGGATCGGCTGGTTGGCTTGACCGTTACTTTGGTGTCCAGCGTCAACTTTTTCTGCATCGCCTTACCAGCGGCCAAAAACTGCTGATCCCGGGAAGACGTTACCATGTTCAAAGTAATGGTCGCCTGCTGAATGGATGCCATCAAAAACGGAATATCATCAGAAAAGCGGTGAATATACCATGCCATCGCCAGCAAAGCGAACAAGCCGATAATGAATCCTAAAGGTGAGAAAACACCGTTAACAAATGCCGCGAGTTGGCCGGTTATCATCACGCCGGCAACCACACCCCACAGGCTCACCCAGTAAATGATCTGTGCCATTAAGCCCAGTTGCCGGTGTGACCACGCCAAGCGCGGCAGAAACGCCTGCCAATGCCAACTAAAGATGGCCATTTCCAGCCCAACCAGCAACAACCATAGATTACGGGTGATAAGTGCCAGAATAAAAAGCGGCAGAAACGGGCCAATCACAACCACAATGATCTGATTGATCAACAAAGTACCCCGAACTAACGCAACCCGATCCAACGAAAAGTACTCGCCAAGCTTAATCGTTTTGATATTAATCGCTGCATATCGAAAAATCAGTCCACGAAGCATGAGACATCCCAGCGAATAAACCACCGCGGCAACCATGATTCGCAAGGTGAAGTCGGATGGGAGCGGATGAATGAAATCGTTGTAAGCATTGCCGACCAGGAACGCCAAGCCCATCATCAAGAGGGTTATCACCGGCTTGGTCAGCAGCATCATGAAATTTAACAAAATGGCCAAAAGACTTTTCAAAGCCCCGGTTCGATACCACTTAGTCGGAATCTTTTTTCCTAAAAACGGGATCCGCCGTAGAAAGTAAATGATCCCATTCACCCCGGTAGTCGCATCGGTTTGCGCTTGAAACCAGTAATATCGCCATGCATCACGCATCTGCCTGCACCTCGTCACTTAATCGCGCAATCACGGCGTCTTCAAATGCCTGACTGTGAATATCCAGTCCCGTCAATTCAGTGAGTTGCTGCTGATGCAACAGCACCACCGCGTCACAGATGGCCTGCGCCAGCTGCATAATGTGCGTGGAAAAGACAACTACCGAGTCGGCCTTCATCGCAACGATCATTTGCTGCATCTCATGCGCCGCCACCACATCGACGGTTGTCAGCGGTTCGTCGAGTAACAGCACCGGCGGCTTCAGCATCAACGACACCACAATTTGCAGCTTATTGCGCATCCCCTCCGAATAGTCGCGCAACAACTTATTGGTATCTGCCTTACCCAGCCCAGCCATATCAAAAAAGTCCGCCGCTTTGACCGTTGTATGCATCCGTTCCAGCCGTTCGCGGTTAATCGCGATAAAGTAGTCAACGAATTCAACGCCGGTCATGAATGCCGGCAAATGTGGCTGGGTGTAGACCATACCAACTGCCGTATCCGAGTAATTTGTGATCAGCCCTTGGCCATCATCCGAATCAACCGCAATCGTGCCGCTATCAATCGGCAGGTTACGGACAATCATGTTGAACAACGTCGACTTACCAGAACCATTGCGCCCCAGCAAGCCATAGATCTTACCTTGTTGAAACGTATAATTGGCGTCTTTAAATAAAACCTGCTGATCAAAGGCCTTATCCAAATGGGCAATTTCAAGCTTTTTCACGTCGCCACCTCCAGTATCACCCGAATTTTTTCTTGAGTATAGCAAATTATTTTCAGCCATACCATTGACAAGACTCCTGACACTAGCCGATAAATAACTGTTTTCACCGACAAAAGAAAACCAATCAGTCTGCAGATTCACAACGTTCAAAAGCGACAACAGTATCCGCAAATGCTAAGCTTGATAAGATGATATTGGGTGTAAAATACTAAAAGAAAACAGATTTACCCCGAAAAACAAATCAAATGAGGCGAGCTTATGACGCTCGAAACAATCTTGTATTTACTCGGTATGAGCCTGATTGCCGGCATCCTCAATGGCACGGTGGGAATGGCGGCACTCACGCTTTACCCGATGCTGCTGTCGGTCGGGATTTCCCCGATTACGGCCAATGCAACCAACACAATCGGTCTTTTGTTTAGCGGATCTTCGTCGGTCCTTTCATCGCGGCGGGAATTAAAAGGCCACTGGCACCAAGCGCTACTCATCACATTACTTAATGCCCTTGGCGGCGTTTTAGGAGCGCTTATCTTAATTCACAGTTCCAATGCCAGCTTCAAAAGAGTCGTTCCGTTTATTATTTTCCTGGCCGGGGTCATGATCCTGACGCCGAAAAAAGATCCCGATCAGGCTACCCATCGCAAACTTGCACAAGGATTCGGTTATGCGCTGATTATGCTTGTTGGGTTATATATCGGTTATTTTGGCGCCGGTGCCGGACTGTTGATGATCGCGGTGCTCTCGCGCATCGTCGCCGGCCCGTATGCAACTTACAACGCCATGCGTAACCTCGCATCGCTTGTGAACAACACGGTCACGTCAATCATGTTCATCTTCTCGATGCCGATTGCCTGGTGGGTTCTAATTCCGGTCTGCATCGGCTTGTTCGCAGGCGGCTTTCTCGGTCCAATGATTGTCCGCTTGATTCCATCGCACGTGATCAAAACGGCGGTTGGGATCTTCGCAATCGGGCTTGCGGTTGTCTTGTTTTATCAGGCTTATCTTTAATGCAAAAGATCCAAAAAGGCATCGCCGAATTTTCGACGATGCCTTTTTGCTTAACTGGTTGATGAATAAAAGAAAATATATCGTCACCGTTCATGCCAGCGCAGGCTGCTGCGTCTGATAAAACTTACCCCAGGCTGCCATGGCGTCGATCACCGGCGCCAATGTTTGGCCTAACTTGGTTAAGCCATATTCCGTGGCGCGACCATCTTCATCGCCGACTTTCTTGTAAATAATCCCATCACCTTCAAGTTGCGCCAATTGTAACGCCAACATGCGCTGGGTCACTGAAGGAATGGCCTTGTTCAGCGTGCTGAAGCGGGTGGCATCTCCTTTAAAAAGATGATAGAGAATCACACTCTTCCATTTTCCCGAAATCAGATCAACTGTATTTTGAACCGGGCATCCTGCAGCACAATTATAAAGTTCACGATCCATCACAAGGCCCCCTCGTTGCTTTCCTACAAGTTACTTACAATTTGCTCACTTACTATGTTAGTGCATGCTGGCTAACATACAAGGTGAAAGGTTAAGAAAGCAAACGAAAGGAAGCCATTTTGATGAAAGCCATTGGATTTACGCAGCATTTACCGATTGAACAGAAAAATAGTTTAGAAGATTTGACGTTACCGACACCAACACCTGAAGGCCACGACTTATTAGTGAATGTCCGGGCAGTTTCGGTGAATCCGGTCGATACCGGAACGCGTGGCGCAGGTCATGCACGCCTTGCCCAGCCGAAGATCATTGGTTGGGATGCCGTGGGGATTGTGACCGCTGTGGGCCATGACGTTACCCGGTTCCACGTAGGCGATCGGGTATTCTATGCTGGCAGCTACAAACGTTCCGGCAGTGACGCCGAATATCAATTGATTGACGAGCGGATTGTCGGTCACGCTCCGGCTAAGCTCACCGATGCCCAAGCTGCCGCCATGCCATTGACCAGTCTCACCGCATGGGAAGCGTTGTTCGAAAAACTACACATCCCATTTGACCACAAAGAGGCAAATCGGAAGCGTAGCATTTTGATCATTAACGGCTCAGGCGGGGTTGGCTCAATGGCGACGCAACTTGCCGACCTCGCTGGCCTGCAGGTACTCGCCACTGCCTCGCGCCCGGAGTCACAAAAATGGGTACTAGAACATGGCGCCGATCACGTTTTGAATCACCGTCAGCCATTACCGCCACAGTTAAAAGCAGCCGGCTTCAAAAATGTTGACTACATCCTTAACCTCTCGCATCTAGACGAACATTGGAACGAAATCGCCACCATGATTCGTCCTGACGGGTGGGTTGCCGCCATTACGGAAAATCGGCGCGGTATTGACTTACAAAAGTTGACCAAAAAGCGGGCCACGTTTGCCTGGGAGTGGATGTTTTCGAAGTCTTGGTATGGTTATGATCTCGCTTCCCAAGGGATCATTCTCGACAAAGTTGCCAGCTTACTCAATGACGGCACGATTCAATGCACCTTAACTAAGACACTACAGCCGTTGAATGCTGCCAACTTGAGGAAGGCGCATGCACTGGTCGAATCCGGTCACATGATTGGCAAGGTCGTTGTTGCCGGTCCGTGGGCTTAGCTCAATCGATCACTGTAAACTGGGAATGACTGATATTTGCCATAGTTGGTTAGCGGCTTCATCTGCTTCAGCATCGCCATATCATCGTCGCTGATGGTAAAATCAACCTCCGCATTAGCCTTCATGTGGTCAGGGTTAACGGTTTTTGGCAGCGGCAGTAAGCCCAGCTGCAGCAGATAGCGCATGCCCAACTGCGCAACGGAGACTTGATACTTAGCTGCCATTTTCTGGATGTCCTTATTCTTGAACATCTCGCCATGGCCAAACGGTGAATAAGCCTCGACCAATATCTGATGCTCTTGCGCAAAGTCAATCGTTTTGAACGGTGTCTGGGTAATGTGCGCTAAAACCTGATCAACCATTGGGGCAATTTCAGCATGATCCAGTAGGTTCTTGAGATCGGTGGGATCAAAATTAGAAACTCCGATGGCGCGCAATTTGCCGGCTTTATAGGCTTCTTCCAATGCCCGCCAGGCTTCCAGATTCCCCTCGAAGTACCGCTCCGGTTCATCATATTTGGCCCATGGCTTCGGTGCATGGATGATCATCATGTCCGCATATTCCAGATCAAGCTTCTCAAGCGAGCCGTCGATAGCTTTGACGGCCGTGTCGTGGTCCTTGATCTCGGCCGCGAGCTTGGTGTTGACGAAAATATTTTCACGCGCCACACCGGATGCCCGCACACCTTCGCCAACCCCGGCCTCATTGTCGTAAGCTTCTGCCGTATCAATGTGACGGTACCCGACATCAATTGCTTCATGAACGGCCTTTGCCGCTGCATCATCCGAATCAATCATCCAGGTGCCAAAGCCGATTTTGGGAATTTTGACCCCATTCGTTAACGTATATGTCTCTTCTAACAAGATAGCCTCGCTCCTTTTAAAAGATTGCTGAACAAGCCATAACGGCATTTTTTTCGCCGATAAGGGCGTAAAAAACACCGATGAACGCAATTTTGCATCTGTCGGCTTACGTGCTACACTCACTTTATCCCCTAAAGTCGACTTTAGGGCAAGTCAATTCTTTTTGCAACATGTGCGCTGCCGCACAAACAATAATGGAGGCTGTCATGTCAGTTTCATACACCATCGGCGAAGTTGCCGCGATCACCCATCTGTCCGTTCCGACTATTCGTTACTATGATAAGGAAGGACTCATCCCTGACCTGCAAAAAGATCAAGCAGGTGTGCGGTGTTTTACCGACCAGAATCTTGGCGCACTGGAAATGATCAATTGCCTTAAAACGGCGGGTATGTCGATTAAGGATATCCGCACGTTTATGCAGTGGAATCTCGAAGGCGACGCCACCCTCACCAAGCGGCTGGACTTCTTTAATCAGCTCCACACCGCGGTCGAAAACCAGATGAAGCAACTGGAACAAACGCTGAACACGATTGAATACAAGCAACACTATTATCGCCAAGCCGTTGCAGACGGTACTGAAAAGTACGTCAAAACCGGCACTGCTCATGTTAAAGCTGTGGCAACTGAGCAAGAACAGCGAGATTAAAAAATGCGCTGACATCTCAACATGTCAAGCGCACTTTTTTCGTCAAAATTCCAAACAAATCAAAAATCTTCCAACCGCGTTTCAACTTTTCGCCGCTTAGTCGCGACCCATAGCCCAATCAGGAACCAGACGATGGCGATGTAAGGAAACGTGTTCATTGGAAATGCCGGAATCGGCCAGAGACTCGTGTAAATCGGATAAATGAGTACGAGAATCCCGATCACCGGCGCCAACACATGTTTGAACATCGACCGGCCTTTGTCTTTGCGGAAGTAAACGATCGCGCCAATATTCACCAACACGTAAACCGTCAGCAGCCCTAGCATCCCGATCGTGCCAAACCAGTTATACATATCGCTGGCACTCACACCCAAACCGATCGCGAAAATAACATACACAATCAACGCGAGTCCGGTAATGCTGTCAAGCGCATGCGTCGGCGTCTGCTTGTCTCCGCTTTCTACCGCCAGCCACGGATGCAGATAACCGCTTTTACCTAACGCCTCCAACATGAACGCGCCGGCATTAAGCGCTCCGAAATAGCAGGCAAAATAGCTGACCATCGCCGCGAAGTCCATGAAGATGGCGGCATTGGTCCCCAGATAATGGGTCGCCAGGAAGTTCATGGGTGCCGTACTTTTTGCAAGATCGCCAATGTGCGCGGAGCCGAAGCCAATCACTTCAGCGTAACTGACAAGAAAATAGAAAATCGCCGCAAAGCTCACGGCCCCCAGCAAGGCAATACTAATCGCTTTACGCGGATTCGTGGCGCGCGGCGCAATCGTTGCCGAGCCTTCAAATCCGGCAAAGGACATCAGCGCAAACACCATGCCCATCCCCAAACCGGTCGCCATATGCGGTTGCGGAATCAACGGCTGCACCGAGTTACCACTGCGACCGCCGGAAAAAATAATCACAACCGTCAGCACACTCAAAACCAATACCGCCAGCAATTCAAGGACCAGCGTCAAGCGCGTCGAAAATTCAATGCCTTTATGACTCAGCCAGCCGCCAAGCAACAAAACCAAAATGTTGTAGAGATTCACCGGTAGATGTACGCCTAAATGACTGAGAAAGACATTGGCAAAGTTGCCGACAATGGCGCCGGAACTAAACACAAACGTCACGTACGTCAACACCAATAACCAGCCGGAAATGAAGCCGGCCTTTTCGCCAAGTGCTTTGGCATTATACGCATAAGCCGAGCCATCGCCGGGAATCCGCTTGCCCAGTTCCGCGAACGAAATCGCCACAAACAAGACGCCGATGCCGCCAAGCAAAAAAGCGATTGGCATGTTGATGCCGGCATTGGCGGCGGCACTTGCCGTGTTAAACGACATCGCCCCGGTTGGCGCCACCATCGCAATTGAGAGTCCGAAGACCTCAAGCAAGGTTAATTTTTTGCGTTTTTCCATAACTAATTCACAAACTCCTCTTCTTGGTGGTAAAGCTTGGCCGCTGTCTGCCAGCAAATCGCGTTGATCCAAGCTTTTTTCTGCGCCAGATCGACAAATGGCAGGGAGGCAAAATGCCCGATCAGTGCCTGTTTGAATTGTTGCGCCGCTAACCCATACATTTCCGGATACGTGCTGGCATCGGAGGCAAACAGCAACCGTGTGTACGGCGCCAGTTCGACCGCTTCATCAAAAACCCGCTGTACGCCGCTGGGGCCGAGATTGTCCAGCAACGAAATGTCAAAATAGACGTTCGGAAAGACGCTAGCTAAATAGCCGGCTTCGCGATGATATGGATAGCAATGCAGTAAAACCACTTTGAGTCCCTTTTTGGCAAAGGCATTCAGGAAATCACGCATCAGTAACGGATTACCCAGATACATATCCGTGTCCGCGTCGCCATAGCCAACGTGAAATTGCAGCGGCAGATCCTGCGCCATGATCAACGGCGCTGCATGGTACAGGATGTAATCGATGAGTGGCTTGGACGTTAACCGTTTGACCCCGGAGTTCTTCCAGGTATCAAACCCGGCAGCCGCTTCCATGAGATTAACCGGTTCAATGTGCAACCCCACGCGGTAAGCCGCAATTGAT
The DNA here is from genome assembly GCF_029726355.1 of Lacticaseibacillus huelsenbergensis. Taxonomy (NCBI): domain Bacteria; kingdom Bacillati; phylum Bacillota; class Bacilli; order Lactobacillales; family Lactobacillaceae; genus Lacticaseibacillus; species Lacticaseibacillus huelsenbergensis. The sequence continues at coordinate 1,717,196 of NZ_CP120687.1, read as the reverse complement.
TTGAAGCCGACATAGCCATGTGCCTTCGCCTGTTGAATGTCCTGACTAAAAGCCTGCCACCAAGCCGCAAAATTGTCTGATTTCAGCATGAACGTTTCAGCATGCGTTTCTAGACGATAAATTGCCTTCACCGGCACACCGGTTAGCTTAGCAGTTTCATCTAAGTCGAGAATCGCGTCATCCGGCACAAATCCGGTATCAATCAGCAATTTTTTAAAGCGATAGTGGCCGAAAATGCGCTGATTATAAGTGGCATAACCCGGATCATTCATCGCCGCCAGCGGGTGCTTGGCATCGAGGGCAAATTGCTTGGCTACAGCTAAAAAGCCGTGATAGGCCAAGCGGTTTTTGGTGTCGGCGAGCGGATAATCATTGTCCGCCTCTGTCGACACCTGCGCCAACCGTTCGTCGCGATTCGGCACTTTCCCGTTAATTAAGAAATGACAGTGATGGTCCAACAATGGGACTTGGTCGACAAACTCCGTTAGGTCGTCCAAAATGTTTCCTCCTCATGCACAGCGGTCACCATTCATGATGATGGCCGAAATTAGTTCTTCAACTTGCAATTCAATATAGCTCGCGGTGCAATGCCGCAATTTTCTCTAATGCTAACTTCGAATAATATTGATCGTCTTCACGCTTGATTTTGGCGTAAGCATCGATCAGTTGCGGCCCGAACACGTCGTGGAAAAGCGAATCAGTCACGAACGCGTCGACCGCCTGGTTCAATGACTGCGGCAGACGGTGAATCCCCATCTCATTGCGTTGGGCTTCGCTTAACGTTGCCGGATCCACATCACAATAATCACCCGGTTGCGTCTGGTGCTGAATGCCATCCAGCCCCGCCGCCAGCAAGCCGGCAAATGCCAAATACGGATTTGCCGTCGCATCGCTCGCTTTCAGCTCAATGTTCATCGAACTAGCCGGATCGCCCCACGCCGTCGACGGAATCCGCACCGCCGCCTCGCGATTGTCCTTGCCATAGGTCGCATAAGCGCTGCTCCAATGCCCCGGAGCCAGCCGCTGATAGGAATTAGCCGATGGACAGGTCAGCGCCAGCAAGCCTTGAATATGTTTCAATACGCCACCGACAAAATACTGACCGGTCTTGGACAGCTGCATCGGCGCGTCCGCATCGAAAAAGGCATCTTCTTGTCCGCGCCACAACGATAAATGAATATGCGCGCCGGAGCCAGCCGAATCGACAAGGGGCTTCGGCGCAAAAGAGGCATACAAATCAAAATCTTTGGCGGTGTTTTTAATGATCCGTTTGTAAATCACTTCATTGTCTGCCGCGGTCACTGGATCCTGCGGCAACATGCTCAATTCATGCTGGCCAATGCCGCCTTCCGGATAATAGGCATTCGGCATAATCCCGACCTGCTGCAGTTGATTGATCGTTTTAAGAATGAACGGATAAGCAAAATCCATGGACTCCGTTGAAAAGGCAACTCGCGGCATGGCCGGTTCGCGATGATCCTTATCCCCAGTGAACAATTCGAACTCGTTTTCATAAGCCATTTTCACGGTGAAGCCTGCGTCAGCCAACTGCTTGACCACCCGTTTTAAAATGGTGCGCGGATCGGAAGCATAAGGGGTTTTATCAAGATTATAAATATCGCCCATCAAGGTTGCCACTTGTGGCATATAAGGCAACACATGCGCCGAAGCAGCGTCCCCGATCAACCGCAATTCCCCAATCGGTGTCATGTCGGCGACCGGCAAAATGGTGTCGCGCTCACTGACATTTAGCGTTGCTTTGGTCAAGCCGATCCCGTCAGCCAGCTTGGCTTTCAGGCTAGCCAGCGGAATCACCTTTCCCCGCGTCAGTCCGTTATAGTCCACATACAAAAACTCAATCAGCTCGGTCTGCTTCTCCGTGAGCTGCTCAATAACGGCTTCATCGTCCATTCCGGTTCCTCCTTGTTTGAGCGTGAACCGGCGCGGTTAGAAACCGAAGTGTAAGCGGCCTTGGGCGTGATAGCCAGGGTTTAGGCCATTGCGACCAAGGTCCTTACATGTAGGTTTCTGCGCCGGTGAACGCGTTATGGTGCCCTTACCTCGCACCAGATAGCTTCATTAAACAACAACCGTTTCGTCAATGCTACTCGGCTTCAATCTTACATGATTCTAGCTAAAAGAAAAGATTTTCTGAAAACTGTTTTTGGAGTTGGGTGCCACTAATCCTAGTTTTTGTCGTGCTGGTCATAAAAGCCAATTTATGATTTACTAAATTTGAATCGAGTACCCATCCGATTTTGACGCTATCAACCACGTCTGAAGATTCTTCAGAAGACTTTTTGACCACAGCCTTGTACAACTCGTTGTTTTACTGGAATTTTAAAATCAACTACACCACTGCTTATCGCCTAACCGTCGAAGAGGAAATTTATTTGAACAAAAGACAACTAAAAAACAAAATGTTTTTGACTTCCAAACGCAAAGAAAGTTTTTTGAGGAAAACTGGCGAAACTTGGCTCAATAGTAACTCGCTTAATGAATTGGCGTTGCTATTAATTAAGGGTGGCGGGATTGAGCGTATTCCGCACAATCTAAAAAAGTATCGTATAAAGCGGAAAATGACACAAGCAGAACTCGCAGAGCGACTCAAAATTGACCGTACCGCAATTACCCACTACGAGTCCGGCTCTCGTTTGCCTAATACTGCTGTGTTTATTGATCTTGCAGAAATACTGGATGTGAATTTAGATGATCTTACAAGGTGACGAATTGTCACTTACGCAAAGCTTGTTTAGCACTTATAATTCACAACGTAGGCAACTAAAACTCTCAAATACAAGAAAAGAGGTATTTATATGGATTTATCGCTCAACGCTTACGAAAACCTAAATGATCAATCTCTAGCCGTCATTGCCGGTGGAAAAGGGAAAAATTGCATACCCGGTTTTCTCTTTGGATTAGCCAAGGGCGCAGCTTCTGGCGCTTGGGGTGGGTCAGCGATTCCCGGAATCGGAACGATCGGCGGGGCTGTTATCGGTGCGAACCTTGGAATGGTTGGGGGTGCTATTAAATGTCTCGGCTAGATAACCTTTCAAACCCTAGTGTGATTGATCTCTCGAACTCTCAACTGCAGCAAGTCACCGGCGGCAAGAAGTTCAGAGAATGTATCCCGAATTTAATTGGGGGCGTGCTAATCGGTTCAGCAAGTTTCACAGCGTTCGGAGCCGCATTTGGTGGAGCAACAAGCTTATCAATGTGCATGAGCACCAATTACGTTCACTAATTTGACTTAAATAGGAGCTTTTTCCGAGATATGAATAACTTGATTATAGTGTTAATCATCGTAGCATTTTTGGCTATAGGCCCTTTAATCAACTTTTTATATATTTACAAAAGGAAAAAGAAACTAAATGAACTTCTGATTCGCCTGCAGAATTTCCAACAAGAAAAAATGTTTTCACAACATACTCTAGATGACATGTTGCGAGGCATTCTTTCTGAAAGGGTTATTGTCAAATCCAATGGTTCGTTAGACTTATCCAACTTTATGTCAATTAGAGATTTGGAAAAGTTATATACCGTTCTGCAAAACAGTGAATCATAAAACAACCTGAGTGAAGGCTATCTCATGGCAAAGTCATCTACCTTAACATCATGAAGGGCTTTTGACCGAAGCCAAGCAACCTAGCGATATTCAAGTTGAAAGAAATTCACCAAAGAAGCCATACGCAATAATCGTATGGCTTCTTTGGTGCATTTAGAATTGGTCTTTGCTGTTTGGGGCAAGGGGGACGTGCGCAACGCACACCGTCAATACGATGCAATCTTATACATTGTGTAGTGATAACCACCAATCGAATTTGTTGCATCAAACCACGAAATAACATAGACACCACTAGCCTGTGCTTCTTCGTCTGATCATGACAAGCACAAGCATGATACCGGCTTTCGCGCGATTCTTTAAACCGCACAAAACTACTTCTGATGATCTGCAACCCGTTTCAAAAAGTCCTGGAAAACAACGAGCTGCTGAGGATCTTCCTGCTGCCACATATTTTCCGGATGCCACTGGACACCTAAGAACAGATCGTTGTCCGTGGACTCCATTCCTTCGACCACTCCATCCGGCGCAACTGCTGTCACCTTCAACCCCTTGCCGACAGTTTTAACTGCTTGGTGATGGCGGGAGTTGACTTTAATGGTCTCCTTACCGTACAAATCAGCCAAGCGACTACCAGGCGTTAATTCGGCATGATGGGTCGCAAACTGACCCAATGTGGCTTGGGGATGTTGAATTTTCAAATCAGGATATTGCTGTTCAAGATCCTGATACAACGTGCCGTCCATGGCAACGTTCATGATTTGGATCCCGCGGCAAATACCAAAAATCGGCTTGTTTGCGGCTAGGGCTGCCTTAATCAAGGCAATTTCGAACAAATCTTTTTGGTACAGCGTCATGCCGATCTTGGGATGCGGTTCCTCGCCATAGAGCGTCGGATCCACATCCGGGCCGCCTGGCAGCATCAGGCCGTCGACCAAGGCCATATCATCTTGCGCCAGCTGTTCGGTCTGACTGACATCATCAGGAAACGGCAAAACGAGCGGGAGCGCACCAAGGTGAATAAACGCCTCTTTGACATCATGGGGCACATAGGCAGGATGATTATTCGGCATCACGGGATTGACTTCGATCAGTTCGTCTGTGGGAATACCAATTCTTAGTTTCACGAGCGATTTCCTTCTATTCATTTTAGTTTTGATTTCATGAGTATACGCCGTGAAAGGGTTGGCGACAATAGACAGGCACGATTGCTCACGCCGTTTTGGTCGTTGCCACAATCAGCATCATCGGCCGGCGCAACTCATCTGCCATACCGGGAATGGTTTTGACCATTTCAGCAGTCGGGGTCGGCTCAATCACGCGATCCAGTCGCAGATGGTTGTCGAGCAAGGTATTCAAATAGGTCGTCAACGTCCGATGGTATTTTTTGATTCGATGGCCTAAAAAGTCGGTTTCCCGTTTGCTCTCGTCAAAATAACGATCAACCGGCCAGTACAGGTTGTGGCCCTGCTCGTCCGTGACCCACTCCTCATTGCCTTGGGCCGTAAAAATCGGATGTTCCACGGACATGACAAATTGCCCGCCAATTGGCAGTTTGTTGCTGATCTTACCGACAAGCTCAGCGTAATCGGCAATGTAATGAATGGCTAGCGAGCTTAAAATGACTTCAAACTGCCCCGGCAATTGGTCGATGGCCTGCATGTCCAGCTGGCGATACGTGATCCGCTTGTCGTCCGTCATCTCAGAAGCCTTGGCAAGCATTTTGGCTGACGTATCGATGCCAAGCACACTTTTAGCGCCATGATCAGCGGCATAGCGACAGTGCCAACCATAACCGCACCCGAGATCAAGCACCCGTTTACCGGTAAAGTCCGGTAAAACCGTCTTCAACTCATGCCACTCCCCCGCCCCGGCTAAGCCCTTTTTCGAGCGATCCATTTGGCTATATGCCTTGAAAAAATCCGGATTATCATAAATCGCAGCCATCTGTGTTTCCTCCTTCAGTGATTAAGGCCGTCATCGCAGTCCAGGCAAGAGGATGCAACCGGTATGGCAAGTAAAGCCCCCAATTAGATTCTCATTGGCCAATGATGATATTTTAGTTTGAAAAGCAGTGCGATGCATGCTATCGTTGCCTCAACGTTTTTTCGGCTAAAAGGAGGCCTTTTCGTGACAGATTGGAACGGCTATCAAGCTATCAATGAAAAATATCATCTCAATGGTGCCACCATGTTAGTGGATGCCAATCATCAGTTGTCCCACTGGCAAAACGGCATGGCGGATTTTGCGAAACAAGAACCATTCACGATCCACACTACTAGCGGTTTAGGATCGTTAAGCAAGCAATTTACGGCCGACAGCATGTTGCTGTTGGATGCGGATGGGGCGCTGAACATTGATGCGCCGTTGTCGGACTATCTGCCAGAATATCGGTACGCCAAGCAGATCACCTTGCGCCAGATGCTGCACATGGCAAGCGGCATTCCTGACTACACTGAATTGTTGTTAGCCGAATACACCAAAAAGATGCCGAACGCCAGTGAATCCCATTTAAGCTACCCGATACTGGAAGATCTGGTTCAGGGTAATGCCCTTCAACAAGTCCTTGACTTATTGAACCGCCATCCGCTAGATTTTGCGCCGGATGAAAAAGGGGTTTATTCAAATAGTAATTATTTCCTACTTGGCCACATCATTGCCCAAGTCGCGAATATGCCGCTGGGCGATTTCATCGAACGGCACTTTTTCCAGCCGTTGGGAATGACCCAAACCCGTTTCGGAACCCAGGCCGCCGAGGCAAATAGTTACGACGATCTAGATTTTACCAACGGCCAACCAGTGGCTTTAGGCCGCGGCGATTACACCGGTGGCGATGGCGCCGTGGTCAGTTCGGTTACCGATTTGGCCAAATGGGCGCAAGCTACCTTGCATCAGGAGATTTTGCCTGCATCAGCTTGGCGTGAGGCATTAACGTTGACGCACGATTTTTACGGCATGGGCTGGATGAAGTCTAAAACCCCGGGATGGCTGGCACACAACGGTCACGTTTTTGGGTTCTGGGCCTACTTTGACGTTTCATTTGACAAACAGTTAACGCACATCACGTTAAACAACATGTCGCCAAGCACTGAGGCGCGTAAAGCATGGCATAAGGAAATGGCTGTGTGGCTGTCAACTCTTTAACAAAAGCGCACGTCTTCATACCAAATGATTTATGAGCAATAGAAAAAGCGCGAGTTTCCATTTAGAAAATTCGCGCTTTTTCTAATGAGTACATCCCTTGCACCGCCATTAATAATTGAACTTCTGTTAGAAGAACTGCCGCATAATGTCCTTCAACGGTGGCATGGATGGAATCTTCCAGTAATTTTCAAGATATTGGGAACCATACTTCATGTAACCCTTCGCTTCCTCGCCGACAATTTTGCCTGGTAGCGGGGCGTCGTCTTGAACATAGGTGTTGATCAAAACCGGCTTATCCGTTTCCTGATAGGCTTTGGTCAACGCTTCCTTGAACTCGTCGTTGCTGTGGGCTGTGTAACCAACGCCCCCAGCAGCTTCAGCAATCTTGGCATAGTCCATGTCCGCCAAATCAATTTCATAATTCAACTGACCGGCACTTTGCTGTTCATATTCGATGAACGCTAATTTCTGGTTGTTCAAAACAACCATGATAATGGGCAGCTTGTACTTAACAGCCGTGACGAAATCCTGCATGACCATGGCAAACGCGCCATCACCAGCCACACTGATATTTTGCCGCTTCGGGAAGGCTTCGGCTCCGGCAATCGCGCCCGGCAGACCGCAGCCCATCGTGCCTAACCAAGCCGAAATAGTATATTTCTGCGTTGGTTGAACGTTTAGAAAACGGGCACCCCATGACGTCGACGTCCCGACATCAACTGAGTAAACCGCATCTTTTGGCGCGGTTTGATCAATCGTGGCAAAGACTGCTTCCGGCGAGGCTGGGTTCGTGGTCAATAGACGCTTTTCGGCCATCCACTTGTCCCAACTTTCCATATTTTTCTGGCAAGCTTTCAAGAAGCGATCGTCATCCCGTAACGATCCCTTGGCATTCAGCTCGGTCAAAAAGTTTTCGACATCACCGTCGACCGCCACATCAACCGAGTACCGCTTGCCCAGATTTTCCGGCTGCGTATCGATCTGGACACATTTTGCCTGTCCTTCATCGGGTAAGTAAGGTGTGTACGGGTAGTTGGTACCGATCATGAACAGCAAATCAGTTGCCTTCATCGCTTCATAAGCCGGCTTGGTGCCGAGCTTACCGACATTGCCCAGACTATTAGGATGATCATCGGCAACCGTCCCTTTAGCCGGCATCGTTTGAATAAACGGGACGTGGTTGGCCTCAACAAACTTTTGAACCTGTTCCCCGGCATGTTCCGCCCCACGGCCGATCAAAGCTAATGGCTTCTGCGACTTCTGCAATAGCGAAGCCACATCATCCAGCTGCTTAGGATCAACTTCCGGCACGTTCAACGCAAAGGCCGCAGCACTGTCGCGATAACTCGTCGTTTCCTTTTGATCCGGCAAGTCATCCGGAATCGTCAAAACCGCTACGCCTTTTTCCGTAAACGCGGTTCGAATCGCCGTATCGACAATCTGGCCTAAATTATCCGAAGCCATGACCGTTTTATTATAAACCGCCACGTCATCAAACAGCTTAGGGGTATTGACTTCCTGGAAAAAGCCTTCATTCAGATTGCTGGTCGTGACCTGTCCCAACAGTGCCAAAACCGGGGCGTGATCCATTTTGGCATCATATAAACCGTTCAACAGATGGATGGCACCCGGACCGCCAATTGACAAGCAAACGCCAAGGCCACCAGTCAGCTTGGCCGTTGCCGAGGCAGCCAGTGCCGCAACTTCTTCATGCCGAACCTGAACGAATTTAATCTTGTCTTGATGGCGGCGCAACGCATCAACGGTCGTATCAATCGAATCACCTGGCAGGCCAAAAACGTGCTTCACTTGCCAATCCATCAAAACGCTGACTAACTGATCTGCTGCTTTTGTTGCCATATCAAGATCTCCTCTTTTGACTATTTTTTCGTGTGAACAACTCAATTGTTCTCAATCTGTTACTATCTTCACCTTAGTTCTTTGATTTCTATGGTCAATCATTCTTAGCAAGGTTTCATTTATACTGGTATAATTCGCTTGTGAAAATATAATCTATTTTTGGAGGTTAGCAATCAAATAGCGCCTAGAACTAGCGTGATAAAGCTGTTTTATTTTTATTGTTTTTAAAGTCGCTTGTGAAATCCGCTACGTAGTGTATGAATCGATCATTCGAATAATGAGAGCGTTCTCATTATTTGGCGAGGACAATGATGACTGGTTCCCGCAAAACCCGTCACTTAAACCGTCAGGATCTCATCATTTTCTCGCCCTTTTCTCTTGCAATCTATGGTAGAATACAACGGTTGTGAATTGTATATTTCGTAGGAGGATATCTACATGCCATTAGTTAACGCTGCAGAGCTTGTAAAAGCTGCACATAAAGGTCACTACTGTATCGGTGCCTTCAACACCAACAACTTGGAATGGACCCGTGCCATTCTCGCCGGTGCTCAAGAATTGAATGTTCCGGTTATCATCCAGACTTCCATGGGTGCTGCTAAGTACATGGGCGGCTATGAATTTTGCCAAACCATGATCGAAGCAACGGTTAAAGCCATGGGCATCACCGTTCCGGTTGTTATCCACTTGGACCACGGTAATTACGAAGCTGCTAAGGAAGCCATTGCTGCCGGCTACAACTCCGTGATGTTCGACGGCCACGACCTCGACTTTGAAGATAACTTGGAAAAGACCAAGGAAATCGTTAAGCTGGCTCACGCCAAGGGCATTTCCGTTGAAGCCGAAGTTGGTTCCATCGGCGGTGAAGAAGACGGTGTTGTCGGCGAAGGCGAATTAGCTGACGTTGAAGAAGCCAAGACTTTGGCTGCTACCGGGATCGACTTCCTGGCAGCCGGCATTGGTAACATCCACGGCCAATATCCAGACAACTGGAAAGGCCTGCACTTCGACCGCTTGCAAGAATTGAATGACGCCGTTAAGATGCCACTCGTTCTTCACGGTGGTTCCGGTATCCCTCAAGAACAAGTTCAAAAGGCGATCACCATGGGTATTTCCAAGTTGAACATCAACACCGAATGCCAACTTGCCTTTGCTAAAGCAACCCGTGAATACATCGAAGCTGGCAAGGATCAACAAGGCAAGGGCTTTGACCCTCGTAAGATGCTCAAGCCAGGCACCGATGCCATCACAGACACCTTCAAGGAAATCACCGGCTGGATCGGCAACAAGCCTGTCAAGATGGTTCCTGAAGCACTTTAATTTAAACCGTTTTGAGTTTAATGAGTCCATTCGCATTTGGTGCGGGTGGGCTTTTTTTAATTCAGTTTTCATTGAGGATTTCTCGAACTCTTCATGGCATTTATAACGGGTGACAATATCGCCGGTTTTGCGTCATAATAAAGCAACAATGGCCTAAGGAGGTTGACAGCAATGGCATCTCGATCAGGCATTAACGTTGAAGTTGATACAGAAACAAAAGATCGCGCTCTCCGCGTCATCAATAGTATGGGATTGGACATGTCCTCTGCCATTAATATGTATTTGAAGTATATTAGCGACACTGGTGAACTGCCATTTACTCCTGAGATAATTGTCGAAGGCCAGCTGCAAACTGCAGAAGCGGATGTCAAAGCTGGCCGGACCAAAAGTTTTAAGACGGTCGGCGCTTTACTGAAGGATTTGCACAATGATATTGACGACTAATAACTCAAGATAGGTTGTTCTTAACGGCAGACTTCTATTGCATCTTCAGCGAATCCGCATGGCTGCCAACCAAAAAGCACGTCACTTCAACAAGAGGTGGCGTGCTTTTTGATCTTTCAGAAACGTTCAGTACTCGGCATCCTTTATGGAATATTATTTGCTATAAAAGTGCGCTCTCATCTCACTCACGATCGCTTTCCGTAACACTATCTCTAAACCCATACCATTCCGTTTCGTCAGCAAACAAATCTTTGTGAACTGGCGTCAAAACAAATGTATCAGCGATCTTGTGAATCTGATACTTTTCGCCAACTTTTGCATGAAACTCTTTTGGAATAATGACACCAATTGAATCTCCAAATTTGCGAATGGTTGTTTCCATGAGTGTTAATCCTCCTAGCGTTCTGATAAGCGTTGTCAGCATTCCAATCGACGAATATCGGTTAACACTTTCATTTTTCCAGCAACTGATAAACAAAGCAACTGGTTTCATGATCGTTGACTAACCCTGCTGCCTGCATAAACGAGTAGATGACGACGGGACCGGTAAAACTAAAACCGTCCTTCTTCATTTGCTTGCCCATGCGCTTGGCCAAATCGGTTGTGTTGGGAACTTCCGCATGACTTGTGATGTGATGTTGAATCGGCCGATTTTTGACGAATGCCCAGACGTAGTGATCAAAGTTCTCGCCTTTATCAGCCAGCTTTGCAATGGCATTCGCGTTGTTGATAATCGCTGTCACTTTCAGACGATTCCGGATGATTTGTGGATTTTGCAAGAGTACAGGAATTTCGGGGGTCATCTGCTGTACCCGGCGATAATCAAAGTTGGCAAAGGCCGCCTTAAACGCTGACCGCTTGTTCAAAACCGTCTGCCAACTCAAGCCTGCCTGCATAATTTCCAGCGACAAGAGTTCAAACAAGTGGCAGCTGTCATGACTGGGTCTGCCCCACTCTTCATCGTGGTATTGCTGCATCAAGGCATTGCCGGTTTCACCCCACGCACACCGTTGTCGCTCAACTGACATGGGATACCGCCAATGATTGCTGATCAATTGGATGTAAAACCCGGACGAGTCTGTTCCCGCTCAAGGTCATTTGATGATTAGCCACCAGCTTTGTCAGCAGTTCATCCCCTAATTTACCGGCTAAATGAACCCGGCGCTCTGAAAAGTCGATGCAAGTCTGAACCTTTTCCTGGCGCACTGGGTGACCGAGGTACCGCGCCAAAACGTGCTGACCTTTTTCCGTCAATCGATAGGCGTTGGCGGTCGTCAAGGTAATGAGTTTTTGCGTTAAAAGTTGGTCAAACAAGGCTAGGCCAGCTTTTCCGGCCAAATGATGGTAACAAGTCCGCGCATCACCCAGTTTTTCCGCTGCATGACGCCGATCCAAGTATTGTTCCGCTGCTGTGCTGAGGATATTCGGCTCCGTCTGTGGCTTAACCGTTTGAAAATAATCGCGACCGGCAAAATGTCGCCGGTTAATTTTCTCAGCATGCACCAATTTAAGTAATTCGCTTTTGACACTTGATTCTGGATGGTTTAGCAGTTTAGCGATTTCTTTGGTCGTTAAAAACCGCCCACTGCCTAACAACAATAAGATTTCCTGCGCTAAATTTTCCTGCATGATGGCATCTTCTTTCCGAACAGCAAACATATGTTCTTGCGTCAATTATATCGTTTGCTACTTTTCGGAACAATACCTCTATGCAAAAAATTACGAATCATCAGCGGCTTGTTTGCAGCTGCGTCAACCACCACTGACTAAAGTCAGTGGCTTGTGAGCAAGCACCCCTGTTACGAGCGCTTGAATCACAATTTGCACAGATACACCACTGCAGGCAGTTCTACGAACTGCTTGTCTTACACGGCAATTACCAGTGCCTTTAGCGTCCCCAGGTTGCCATAGGGACGAGCCTATTCAGGCTAATTTAGCAATACCTTTGATCAGTATGTTCTGAGCGGCATTGTGATCGCGAACGTGATGGGTCTGGCATTTAGGACAGTTCCATTCTCGATCAGCCAGCGTAAGCTTATCAGTGCCTTCTGTTCCCATGACGAAGCCGCAATGATGGCAGGTTTGAGTGGTATTCTTAGGACTGACCGTTACAAACTGGCGACCATAAAGGTCAGCCTTGTAAGTTAGCATTCCTAAGAATGTGCGCCAGCCTACGTCTGCGATGCTCATGGCCAAGGCATGATTTTTTAGTAAGTTCTTACTACGCAATTCCTCTGCAACCACCAAATCGTGGTTCTTGATGAGTGTGGTTGAGACGTTGTGCAAGAAGTTCTTACGACGATCCAGAACCTGTGCATGAATCTTGGCAACTAGCAAGCGCTGTTTTTGGTAATTCTTACTGTTGCGTAGCGGCCGATGCTCTTTCTTTGCCCTTCGGGCGCGGAGTGACAAAATGCGTTGTTCCTTAGCCAATCGTCCCTTAATTGTTCGATAGTAGTGCGGGTTGGCTATGACTTTGCCATCACTGGTAGTCAAGAAGTTTTCCGTGTTGAGGTCAATGCCAGTTTGCCGATTGGTCTTGGCAGGCTTCGTCGTGAAGGGTGTATCAGAACCCAGCTGCATGGATAAAAAGAAACGGTCTGCAGTGTCCTTAGTAATCGTGACAGTGCCAATACGAGTTTCTGCTTTTCGATTCAATAATCGTTTGTGTGAACCTTTGATGCGTAGACGCCCTAATTTAGGCACTAAGACGTGCTTATCATCTTCAAAGCAGATGGTCCCGTTGGTTAGCTGCATCGTTTTCTGCTGGATATATTGGCAATTAGTTTGGTAGCCCCACGCATAGCTTTTGCGGTGGAATTTTGGGACGCCAGTACTATGAACCTTCCGAAAGGCTTTCCATGCCTTGCGATAGTTTCGGATAGCGTTAGCCTTAGCAAGACTGTCAATTCGCTTGTCTTCTAAGAATTGGAAATGATTTGACATCTGCTTGGCATTTTGCCGTAGTTCAAGTTGCTTGATTCGATCTTGAACCGTATCAATTGGTAGCTTAACTTGTTTTAATTGCCAGAGTTCTTTACCGATCGCAACCATCTCGTTATAGACGAAGCGACTGGCATCGCTGTTTAGCTTAATCAATTTCTTTTGGTGATCACTTGGGTAGACGCGAACCTTCAATCCATAATGATATTCTAATTGTGCCATTGACTTCATTTAATATCACCTCTTTTCTTGCTATAATGGTATTATAGCATTCGTCAATGACTCTAACAATTGAGGTAACTTTTATGACTAAAGAAAAAATCCAAGCCGCGGTTTATACCAGACGCTATATCTATAATTTTCATTACCATTTGATCTGGGTCACGAAATATCGCAATCAAACTTTTGCAACTAAGGAACTGGCAGACGAAATGAAAAGCATTTTGCAAAAGGTCGCCGATGATAATGAGATTGTGATCGAAAAAATGGCAGTCATGCCCGATTATGTCCATGTCTTGATCAGTTTTCCGCCTAGCAAGGCACCAACCAGTGCCATCAAGGCGCTCAAGGGTAGAAGTGCCTTTATCTTTCTCAAACGGCATCCAGAAATTCGACATTCTCAAGATTGGGGTGGGCATTTATGGTCACCCAGCTACTACATGAGTACCCTTGGCAACATGGGCAAGGACGCGGTTGAGAATTACATCAACGAACAAAAGTACAACGAACTAACAAAACACCCTAACAGGCGTTGACAGGGCCTGTCCATCCCATGACTAAAGTCACGGGATTTTCGGCCAGCCATAATTAAAATAGCCTTGCCGTGCGTACAACAACATCGCAAGGGTTACCCCAATAGCGGTAAACACTGCAATGCCGGAGAAGCCCGTGAACTGTTTAATCAAAATACCACCGACAACGCCGCCGATTGCTTCGCCAAGATACATCACCGCGTTGGCCAAAGAGGAAATGGTGCCGCGGGCTGAACGCGCTTGATCTTGCAAAGTGCTCATGAACAACGGCAACAGCGCGCCGCCAATGGTGTAAATCAATGCCAGAATGATCGTTGCGACTAACGCCGACGAAGCCAATGGCAAAACGACATAGCCACTGATGAACAACAGGAATTCAAGCAGGAACGCGTGCGGCTGACCTAACCACGTCACCAGTCGAGCGCCGATCAAACTGCCGACAAACTGCCCGACACCGATCACCAGAATAAAGCTGCCGATCGTGCCCACCGAGAGCCCAAAGCTTTTCGCGAACCAGGTACCGATGAACGCAAAGCCGGTAAAATTTGCCGTCTGAAACAATAAGTACGCGCCCAATAACTTAAGTACCGGCTTGTTCTGGAAAAGCTGACCGTAGATGCTGGATTTTGGCTGAGCGGTTCTAACTTCATTAAGACTGGGCATGAACCGCGCGACCAACAATGTCAGTATCAGTGCAATCGTGCCAACAAAGAAGAAGGGAAAACGCCACGAGATAACGGCCAAATAACTACCAAGCGGAACGCCGACAATCTGGGCAACCGCCAAACCCGCTGTGGCGTAGCCCATGACTTTGACCACCTGACACTTGGGAAAAAGTACAGGAATCGCCGCCCAGATCTGCGGACCGGCTGTCGCAGCGGCAATGCCGGCAATGAATCGGGTGACGAGCATCAGCGGAAACGTATTGGCCAGTCCGCACCCGGCAGTGGCGAGGGTAAAGACAATTAGACCGATAACTAAAATGCGTTTACGATCATGACGATCGGAAACCGGGCCAATCAGCAACGCCGACAGCATGTAACCCACCGCGTACGCACTGACAATGAGACCGGAAAGACTCGTTGAAATGCCGTAATACCGGGTCAAAGTCGGTAATAAAGGTGAAACCAGAAACGTATCTGTGCCAATTACGAACATAACGAGGAAAAATAAAAGCGAGAGTCTGCGTTCTTTCATGCAAAAAGTCTCCAATCTGTTTTATAGTTTTAAATTTATCAAACAATTGTCGCTAAAAAATAAGCAACCATGTGCTTATTTACAGCTCAGCAAGTAATCCCGGGAAGACAGATTCAATCTTATCGGTATTTAACGTGACAAATTTCTGCCGTCCCTGAACACGTGTGGTAATCATGCCGATTTCACGTAACGTGCGCAAATGATATGACATCGTTGATTTGTCAATCTCCACGTGCTGGTTAAGCTCATTGCACCCCATTTCGTGGCCCACGTGGTAAAGCATGCGCACAATCGTGTAACGTCCCGGCTCGGACAAGGCAAAGAAAATTCGCTGCTTGAAAGCTGTTGCGTCTGTTGATTGTTTGATATCCATACAACAGTTATGCCACAGATGATCGGTGAAAACAAGGAACTTCTTAAAAATAAGTGGACGTCCGAATCATTTTTTGCGTCTAACCGCTCGCAGTATCGGCCATAATTGATCCCCCAAAGCAAATTTTCTTCACTCTTGGTATACTGTTCGTATATGTCAAATACCAAGTAAGGAGAGTTGCAGCATGGCGCGGTCCACTAATCGAAAAAGGAAAATGCGCTCGCCGCGACAGGCACGGCGTCAGTTGAATAAGTTATTGCGCGACCCAATTGCCAAACCGCATAATGCCGCAGCCGTGCGCATTCGCGTTGATGAACTCATGGCGCTCTTTCAGCATCGTGAGTACCGGCCACACCAGTCTGCAACCGTTAATCGGGTCAACATTCAAGGAAACGTGCAATTCGATCTGGCTCGTTGGTATCCTGAAGGTAGCCGATTGCGTGACATGTTGCGCCCGCGCGGTCCGCTGCTTCCCATCATGTTTTCGGTTCAGGATTTTGGTAATCACCGCAAAAGCCTCGCCCGCGGCCTTACGCTAGCTGTTTCTAGCGCTGCTCGACAACTGGATCAAATGAGAGCCGCCGATAAATTGCCAATCATCATGCAGCCGTTTAGTGACTGGGTTCATCTCCTCGCCCTTGGGTTGCAAAATTGGCTTGAAAACGGTCAGGTAGTCTTTTCTTTGCTTGATCTCAAAGGCACCTATGTCTTGACGACGATGCCGACTGCCCCTGCTACTTGGCTGGCCAGGCTTTTTGGCATTTCCTTAGGCCAAGCCGATCAGACCCTGACCGATTTGCGCCACCAACGGCAAGAACAAGCAGACCGCTTAACCACCAAACTAGCAGCCAAGTTTGCGCAGGAAAAAGCGCCGTTAGTGCAATCTGCCAACCAGCGCGCGGCCAAGTCGCTGCAGTTAGACCCGCCAACTATGGCCCAGCTTGCCTCAGACCAGGCACCGTTAAAAACGCAAAAAGACGTCATCGATCGACTGGCTCGGGGCGACTACATCGTGATCGATACAGAGTTTGTGGCCGATCGCAACCAACTTGACCTCACCGAAATCAGCTTGTTACGGGTGCGTGGTCATCAAGTCGCAGGTGCGTTTGACATTTTCACCCAACTACCCGAAGGCCATCACGTGATGCCATTCTCGGTCAAAATCACCGGGATTACCGATGACTTGTTGAACCAATACGGACAACCGTTGCCGCTTGCCAAAACCGCCGTCGAGCAATTATTGAAGCATGAACTCGTTGTCGGCTTCGCACTCAGCAATGACCTACGCGCCCTTCGCGCCGGCCTCGCGATCGATGTGCCACCTGTTCAAACCTTCGATGTCGCCACATTAGCCCGTAAAACTTTCGGGATCGGCAAAAAGCACACCCCTTCACTGCAATACTACAAAGAGGCACTCGGCATTGACTTACCTTCCCACACAGCCTTGAGTGATGCCCAAACCACGATGGCGTTGCTCGAACACCTCATCTGGGAAGGCAGCCCACTCATCACCAAGGAACTTGGCTTTGAACAACGCCCACCTGAACACGCCAATGATCCGGAACCTTATCAGAAGCCGGATTTGAGTGACAAATAGTTAAAAATAAACATATTGCGTCCGATTCAAAAATCCGGTCTTTATATTTTATTAATTCATTCAACTTAACGATTAAGTACAGTCCACTTTTGTTGACCAATCCAATAGAATTTAGCTATATTAAAGTTGTAAAGAATCATTTCCTCGAAGATTGTAAAACAAACTCAAGTCCATATCTTACGTAAGCGTTCAAAAGATAAGGAGACGGGCCATGCCGTACATCATACTTGAAGTAGTGATGATAGTTGCCATCATCTTGCTACAGACTTTCTTTGGTTACATCGGCAGCAAGATACTAGGAGCGATTTTGCCAGTATCTTTGGTCGTTGCATATATTTATTTCATCACTCAAGGTCAAATACATTTCTCCGTTATTGACATTGTTCTTCCCATTGTCGGACTTATGGCACTAATCAGCATTTGGGAAGGTGGACGAAAGACAAAGTTAAGTCAGCAAAAGAAAAAACTTCAGAAAACGAAAATTCAGGAAAAGTAAAAAAACAACGACTTTCGTGGTCTATGACCATTTGCAAAAGTCGTTGTTTTTTGACCTGATGGCGTCGTTATAATAGTCGCAATGAGCTTGCCCTGCTAAGCATTCTCTAAAATTGTATCTGGATCAATTTTTAAAGATTTGAGCCAGTCGATGTTCTTTTCAAAAAGAGTCTCATCAATCAGCTTTGTGGCTTTTAAAAAGACCTTCAGCTTGTTTAAATTTTCTCGATTTAGGGGCTCCAACTTAAACTGAATCATCAACTTCAGAAAGGTCACATGATGCCGCATGTACAGAACGTGGCGGTCTAATTTTTCTAGATCTAAAAAGTTTAAAAGCCGTGTTGCCGAAGAAGGATCATCTTGGTCGATGAAAGAAGCAGATAAATTATATAAGGCATTTACTAGCAACTCATCGTAGCTTGGCAGATGAAATTGCTGATAAGCGTGAAACATCTTTTTTGCGATTCTTAAATTAATCTTTCCGGGTAGCGAGAATACAAGATTAGCGAAAGATATGTATTCAAAGCTAAACCATCTGCCAGGTTGTAATAGATAATCCTGAACAAAATCGCAATCATCTTTGGACAATGAAGACTCCCGCTCAGACAACTCATCGATAAAACTTTGAATCATCAACTCTATGAGCCTGTTAGGCGTTGTTGGTTGACTTTTTTCCTTATATGATTTCAACAATTGCGTCAAGCCAGTTAGATCTGTCGAGTCATAATAGTGAGCTATCTGTTTAAAAATTGACGTTGCTGTCTCGCGTTTATCATCAATCAAATGGCAGAATTCTTCGGCAGACATAAACGTTGGCTGAAGTATCTTCATCATTGTCCGCAACGTCATGTCACTCTGATCGTGCTCTAAGTGGGAAATTGTTGATTGGTGTAAATCCGCCTTTACTTCTTTGATTTTCAAGTCACGTCTTCGCCGCACCTCGCGATAAATGGATCCTGCTGCATAGTCCGCCACGCAAGTACCTCGTTTCTTTTCGAAATATAAAAATATGAATGACTTCATATTAGCATAAAATTCCTCATTAATGCGGTAATCTATAAAGAGCCAAAAATGGCTAATTTGGATTTGAGGTGTCAATCAAAATGCGAAAATTATGGATTGCAGCCTTTGCAACTTTCTTTATTGCTTCAGTCCTTGGCGTTCTTTATGGCCAAGTTGGTGGAGGTTTGCTTCTAGTCACAGCGTTAGCTTTTGGTGTTGGAAACGATATTATTCTGATTGTGATCCTTTATAAATCAATTTCCAGAATCTTTAAATCGTAATCCAGTCTTAGCTTGAGAGAAAAGAACATCAGTTTACTGAACACATGTAAGCGTTTATACTTAATATGGTTACCTAGTTATGCCACAGCTGAATTAAGGATCCTAGGCACCGGCATAACCGATAAGTTTCTGCTCCAAGAGCCCTAGTCTATCGACAATCCACGAGGAGGAATTTTCATGCAAGACGAACGTTGGAATCACCCACTGTACACAACTGAAGCCATTAACGACGAAGGACTGGAAGGTCACGCTTATGTGCCAGGCGGACTGAAGGTTCAGACGAGCAGCCCGATGAATGACCATCCAGGGACCAACCCTGAACAGCTTTTGGGCTTGTCGTTGAGCACTTGCCTTGAAGCCACATTGGAAGCCGTTGAAAAAGAACACGGACTGCCACATACCGGCGCAGTTCGCGTGAAGGTGGCGTTCATCGGCGCCCGTGCTGAGTATCAATTTCTGGTTCATGCCCAGGTTATGGTGAAAGGCGTCGATCTGGATACCGCCAAATCCTTCACCGAAGAAATTGAAAATCGCTGCCCGGTTTCAAAATTACTTAAAAATAGCGGCAACTACACCATCGAAACTGTCACCGATTTCGATGACTAACCGTTGCATCACCTCTTCGTCTCGTTAAGCCAAAATGTGCCTAACGAGGCGTTTTTATTTTCTGACCCGCGATCTAAAACCGATCACTACAAACGCCGCCACCATTAAGATTCCCCTTGTTATTCTTAGCTGACGACCTGACTTTTTAGCACTGAAAGCGGTACACTGATAACTAGAAGGGAGTTGCAAATATGAAGAAGATTATCAATGACCCGGGCGATATTGTCCCGGAAATGATTGCTGGTCTCACTGCCAGTTATCCGCAATATTTGAAACAGATTCCTGAAACAACGGCGGTCGTCCGCAATGACGCCGCATTTAAGCAACATGCAAAAGTCGGTGTTATTTCCGGTGGCGGTTCAGGGCATGAGCCGCTGCATGCCGGTTATGTCGGCCAAGGCATGCTTGATGCCGCAGTGGCCGGCCAAGTCTTTACCTCACCGACGCCCGACCAGATTTACGCCGCAATCAAGGCAGTTAACCAAGGCGAAGGGGTTCTCATGATCGTCAAGAATTACTCCGGTGACGTCATGAACTTCGACATGGCCAAGGACCTGGCCAGCGTCGATGACATCAAAGTCGAGTCAGTCGTCGTGGATGACGATGTGGCCGTCAAAGATTCACTGTACACACAGGGCCGTCGCGGCGTTGCCGGCACGATTTTTGTCGAAAAGATTCTCGGCGCAGCTTCCGAGGCTGGATTAGGCCTTGATGACCTCAAAAAGCTAGGCGATGCGGTCGTTAAAAATACCAAGTCGTTCGCAGTTGCCTTGCATGCTGCGACTGTGCCGGAAGTCGGCAAGCCCGGTTTTGATCTGAAGCCAGATGAAATCGAGTTTGGCGTCGGTATTCACAACGAACCCGGCACCGGTCAGGAAAAGCTACCGACTTCCAAAGTGTTAGCCAAGCAGCTCATTGGCAAGCTAACGGTTGAATTCAAAGATCCTAAAGCTCATAAATACGCGGTGCTGGTCAACGGCATGGGTGCGACCCCACTGTCCGAGCAGTATATTTTCATGGGCGATGTTTTGAACGAGTTGCATGCCCAAGGCCTCGAAGCCAGCTTCACCAAGGCAGGCAATTATGTCACATCGCTCGACATGGCTGGCGTTTCGCTGACGATGCTGGCGCTGGACGATCCGCAATGGCTGACTTATCTGAATGCATCTGCACATACTGTAGGCTGGGGGGATACTGATGTTAAACGTTGAGACATTAACCAAATGGATGACGAATTTTGAAAACCGGATTGCCGATCAAAAAGATCATCTCACCGAACTTGACCGCGTGATCGGCGACTCCGACCATGGTAACAACATGGAACGCGGCGTCAATGCGATCAAAGCAGCATTCGAAAAGACACCGCCAACCGATGATCTGGCGCAAGACTTCAAGACGATTGCCATGGCGATGCTCAGTAAAGTCGGCGGCGCCAGTGGTCCGTTGTACGGAACGGCTTTTCTGGAAATGGCCAAACTCGCCAAAACCGACACTGACTTTGGCGACCTTGTCGAAGCAGCTGCCAAGGGTATTGCCAAACGCGGCCAAGCTAAGCCTGGCGACAAAACCATGTTAGATGTCTGGGCACCTGCTGCTGATTTGATCAAGCAAAACAAATTGACCGATGACGCCATTGACAAACTGGTCGAAGCCACCAAGCCAATGACCGCCAAACGCGGCCGCGCTTCTTACCTCGGTGAAAAGAGTGTCGGCCACATTGACCCAGGCGCAGCTTCGACTGGTGAGCTACTAAAAGCATACCTTGATGCAAGAGCGTGAACTGCTAAATCCCAAAGGAGCGTGATTCTATGGCAATGGGCATGTTGCTCGTTTCCCACGTACCGGCCATCGCCAGCGGCCTTGAAACGCTAATCAAACAAGTCGCCAAGGATGTGCCAATCACCACAGCCGGCGGTACCAGTGACGGTCAAATCGGCACCGATCTTGACCATATTCAAAAAGCCATTAACGACAACCCGGCTTCCGAGTTGCTGGTTTTCTATGATCTCGGCAGCGCCAAAATGAATCTCGACATCGCTGAAGAAGTCAGCGACAAACAAATGCATGTCTATGACGTAGCGTTTGTCGAAGGCGCTTATGCCGCGGCTGCGTTACTTGAAGCCAACGTGACACTGGATAAAATCGAGGCACAGTTGAAGCCGTTGAAAGTCAAGTAACCTTCCCACCTGTCGCTGCCTAGCAGTGGCATGGCAAACTTTTGTCCCAACCCAACCAACTCGATACTTTTAGCATAACTACAGGAGCAATGATGTTGATGGCCACATCCGATCAGACCAAAAGGCAACTCGCGACCACCTTAAAGCAGCTCATGCAGCATAAACCGCTGGATCGCATTACCATTGCGGAATTGAGTGCCGCAACCCACGTGAATCGCAACACGTTTTATTATCATTTTGAAGATATTTACGGCCTCCTGAAGTGGACGTTTGAAGCTGACATCGGCCGTAAAGTCATGAAGAATCTTGGGGCGGCCACCTGGGAAGCCAAGTATCGGCTGGTGCTCGATTACATTCTGGCCAATCAGGCATTTTGTCTGAACGCCTTTAATTCCGTTGGTCGCGACATGCTGGAAGAATTCCTTTTCCAGTCCGCGACTGACATGGTCAAGCCAGTAGTCCTGGACATTGATCCGACCACGCCTGCCAAAATGGTTGCGGACATCTGTAATTTTTATGCCGCCGCGATTGTCGGCCAGGTTTTGTTGTGGTTATCACAGTCGTTACAGGAACCCGAAGACGACCTCATCAAACGTGCTGATCTCATGCTTAACGGTTCAATTGCGTTCATTGTGCACAAGCAAGCGCACAATAAAAGAACTTAATTTTCGAACAAACGCCACATTTTGACTAAAGACGCTTCTTTTTCGGATGGCTATACTATAGCTATAGACGGAAAGGAAGCGTTTTTATATGAAAAAACTTTTATGGACGGCACTCAGCCTGGCCTTGGTGACCGGGGGAACAGCCTGGTACTTCGCTAACAAAATGGAACTGTTCAAAGATGACGCGGATGCATACAAGAAGTTTGAAAGTCGTTAGGGGGACTAAAAGATGATCAAGCATAAGGCGATCATGATCGGCGCTGGGCTGGCGAATATGGCGGCCGCCGTTTATCTGATTCAGGAAGGTCATTGGCAGGGCAATCAAATCACGTTTTATTCACTGGACGATCACGGGTCAAATGACGGTGCTCCGGCTGCTGATGCGGCAGATGAGTACTGGAATAAGGTTCATCCCATGGAAAACACCAAAGGCTATGTGGCACGCGGCGGTCGCATGCTGAACTATCGGACCTATGTTGATTTGATGGATCTGTTGAGTCGGATCCCCTCGGCAACTGAACCGGGATTGACGGCTGAAGAAGATACCCGGCAGTTTGATGCCCAGCATCGCACTTTTGACAAGGCGCGGCTGATGGAAGGCGGCATCGGCATCATTCAGGCTGGCCATCTAGGGCTGAACAACACGGATCGTCTTTTGCTAACCAAGCTGATTATGATGCCAGACTCAGAAGAAGAAAAACTCGACAATGTCAGCATTGCTGATTACTTCAAAGATGATCCGCATATGTTCCAGACGAATTTCTGGTACATGTGGGAAACAACCTTCGCGTTCCGGATTGAAAGTTCAGCGCAAGAGTTGCGGCGTTACATGCACATGATGATTTATGAGTTTACGCAAATCGAGCATCTGGTGGGCGTTAACCGCACCCGTTACAACCAATTCGAAAGCATCATGTTGCCGCTGATCAACTACCTGAAGGATCAAGGCTGCCGGATTATTCTCAATCGCCGGGTCACGGATTTTGAGTTTAAAGATACGGCTATGACCGATGAAATCACCGTCACCGGTCTCAACATGCTGAACACTGAAACCGCCAAAACCGAGCATGTCGATGTTGATGATGACACTGCCGTCTTCTTTACCAATGGCTCCATCACTGATTCGGCCACGCAAGGCGACTTTGACCACCCGGCCGTTGAAAACATGGATCAAGGTGCCGCAGCTGGCCTATGGAAACAAGCCACTGAACATTTTTATAACCTTGGCAATCCTGATAAGTTCTTTGCTGATCGCGCCGCCAGCGAATGGGTCAGTTTTACTTTGACCACCAAGGATCACCTGCTGCTCAATGAAATCGAGCGCATCACAACGCAGCTTCCGGGGAATGCCTTGAATTCCTTCTTATCCACCCAGCCGATCACGGCGCTTGGGCAAAAAGACGTGATGATGTCGATTGTCGTGCATCATCAGCCGCACTTCACCACCCAAAAGCCAAACGAGACCGTTCTTTGGGGCTATTTCCTCTATCCACGACGTTACGGTGAGTTTGTGAACAAGCCGTATATCAAAATGACCGGTAAGGAAATGGCACTTGAACTGATCGGCCAATTGGCAAAAGTCGATCCGGGTCCCGGCAATATCCGCGATCACCAAGATGCGATTATGGCCAGCATCATCAACAATATTCCAGTCTACATGCCATATGCTTCGGCACTTTTCAACAATCGCGCCAAAGTCGATCGTCCCGAAGTCATTCCGGCCCACTCAACGAACCTCGCCTTCACCGGTGAATTCGTCGAACAGCCATTCCAGATGGTCTTCACGGAACAAAGCGCTGTCCGCTCAGGCGAAATTGCTGCCTATCACTTCACCGGCATCCCGATGAGTCACCTTGTCCAAACGCCAAGATACGACAAGGATATTAAGACGCTGATGCGGGCAACGAAGAAAATGTTCGAATAAACTGCCACTGAAGTAACCTGTGCAGGTAAAAATCATTTATCCACCACACTTACAGTCAATCGACACCAAAGACGCGTATTCTGTCTTTGGTGCCGATTTTATTTGACTAAATTTTAAGCAATAGCGGCTCTCGAAAGCATCCATATCACAGGGCTTTTGCTGCTATGAATTTCTTCTAGAAAACAAAGCAAGTTTTCATGTGAGCAAGGGCGAACAACTGTTAAACTGAAGATAAGCAAACCCGTAACAACAAGAAGTGGAGGGCAACATGGATTACCAAGAAAAACTGCAACGACATGCTAGCAAGGAAATCGATCTTTATTGGTCTGATTTTCAAAAAAGCGATGACTATGCAGCCTTGATGCAGGATCCGGATTTTAGAAAAGTACCACCAAAAGAAATTCGCGCCATTCTGGTCACCTTCTTTGCTGCGTCATTCAAGAATCTACGCTCCACCATTCAGACACTTTCTGCTGAATCGGTGTCGATTGCACTCGAAACGACACTGCAACAGGTCAACGATGACGATCGCCGCCGCAGCGAAGCGATCGCCGTTGCTTCAGAGCTCATTAAAGCCATGATGATTTGGTTGATTCGCACCAAACGCGTCAAGTTGACGATTGTCGACTTCATTGATGCATTAATGGGCGCATTGCTCACAACAACCTATGTCCTCGGGTTAGTCGAAGATGGTGAGCTTGCGTCTCCGATGGCTGATGATTCTGACGGGCGTGATATTGGCTTTGATCCTGCTGGCGATCTTGATGTTGATTCCGAAAGCATGTCAATCCTAGTCGACCAGCTGATGGTCTTTTTCGATTCAAAGGCCTGGCATCACCTGCCAGAAGCCACTCAGGACGAAGAATTCTTTGGCGCGGTGATCTTTTTCCTAATTCACACGATTCAAGCCATGTTTGGCCACGAGCCGAAAGAATGGACCAGCCAGGACATTGGCGCTGCGCTGTTGCTATTGCTGCGCGACACCAAGCTCGTGCCACCGGATAAGCAGGAAGGCTTGGGGCAGTCCTTAGCCATCTTCATCAAGTCCACCGCCAGCACCCACTTGTGGACGGCAACCCAAATGAAATCCCTAGCTGACACGGCGCAAAATCAGATTAAGGAAGCCTTGACCAAAAAGCCGGTCCCGCGAAAAGGCCACGCCAAAACAGCCGGTCACGCCGACTCGGATCAGATTATTCCCATGGCCGAGTGGCAGAAGAACAAACGGCAAAAACGGCAACGATAAAATTTATAGCATTGTGCAAAAACGCCGTCAAAGGGGAGCTCCCTATTTGGCGGCGTTTTTGTGATGAGTTTTTGGAGATTTTTTATAGTTGATTAAACTGTTCCGTTTTTACCAAATCGTCATAGGTGACTTCCGTAACGGTCGGGTCGAGCGTCTTGGTGGTCATGGTTAGCGTGTTTGAATCTTGAACGTAAAGCGCCCGCTTACTTAAGTCATAGCCTGACCAATATTGGGTGTAGTCCGTCAAAATGTCATGCTTAGGATCGCGACCCAAGCCTTGCGGAATCAGGACTGTCTTGAAGGCATTATAAAGCACGCGGATGCCATCTTTGCTTTCAAACGGATCAAGATTGCGGGACACAAACATAGCTCTGACAAACCGCGACGGGGAGGTGTAATCACCTGGTAAGCCGAACATGCCATAACCGGTTCCCAGTTCGATCGGGTCAAGATGGTGGTCACCGAGATCGGCACCTTCAGGATAATTGCGATCGTTCAGGCTGACATAGTTGCGCAAATTAGTGGTGTGCCAATGATACTCCGGACTATTCGTCATCGCGCCAATGCTGTCATAAAGCTTGAAGGCTCCATGATCGGTTGGCTCAATCACTAACCCAGCGCCAGACGGATCCACAAACGTGTAGTGCAGCGGAATTTTAACGCCTTGACCGCCAAACTGGAGCGGTTCGTCAATCAAGCCATATTGACCGGCCAGTTCCCGTACCTCGGCAACGTTTTTGCAAGTCGTCAAGGCCAGGCTAACAAACTCTTCACCTTTGATCGGTTTCAAGTTGCGTTTCGCCAGTGAAACGGCACTCGCCCAGCTGCACTCAACCAGCACCTGCAAATCGCCAGCAAGTCCTTCACTGTTGACGCCATCAAATAAAGCGACACTCTGATCAACACCAACGCCAACCGCAGCATACTTGGTTGTCCAAGTTCCACTTTGCGCCGGCAATTGATGATCGGCCGGCAGACTCACGATTTTCCCCGGAACGCCGCCAGCCGGTGTCTCGTGAAAGAAACTCGTGTTATAGTCCATCGTTCGGCCCCAGAAAATATCACCTTGAAGCGATTTGATCGTCATAGATGAACACATATAGAAAAACCTCCTTCAAGAAAATTGAATCACGTGATCTAACAGTACAGTTGTTATTATACGCTTGTTCAGTCAGCACTTTAGGTTCATTTAACCTCTGACATCTTTTCAGACTTTTAGTTATTAAAAAACCCGCGATATGATTGGTCGCGGGTGTGACATCTGATAAGCTATGAATGAGCAGAAAAGTTAATAGGCGGTGGCGCCTCGCAATCGAAAGAAGGTGATGCCGATGGTGTAAAAACTATCGAACCACATTCCGACGAAAGGAGGTGCCGGTGTGTTTATGATTGCCGCACTTGCGACAATCACGGTTTGCATCAGCTCGTTCACTGTTTTGGTCAACGCGTTTACCCGTTTGATCAAGGCTTTGAGAAAACTGTGCTTTGCAGTTTACGAGCTAAAGCAGGCGCTCGGATTATTCCGAAAAAAATAAATATACTAAAAGCCGCGTTGACTTTGGACACCAATCGCGGCTTTTAGTTTGCGATGTAAGCCACCGTTCTTAATACGGTTCTGCTGTAACAAGGGACGCTTTGTTGAGGCAAGGCGTCTCTTTTACGTGTCCATTATAACAGATCCAGAATGACATAGGAACCGCGGAAATTGACAAGAGCGTGAACTGGCGCGGTTAGAAATCGGCGTGTAAGTGGCCTCAGGCGTGATGGCCCGATTTTGGCATTGCGCCTGAGGTTCTTACACGCAGACTTCTGCGCCAGTGAACGCGTTTCAGCCAGGTAAACTCACTTAGTTACTTTTTTGCAGGTAGCTGATCGGCTTATTAACCTCAAGCTTCGTCCCGGAAAAAGTCTTCTTGATCCAGGCTTGAAGCGTTGGATCGTGGTAAAGTTTCACGAGTTTTTTGAACTGCTTATTGTTCTTGTTCTTGGCTGCAGTTGCAAGAATATTGACATTTGCCCGCGTTTTCTGGGTTAATTTTTCATGGAAAAGTGAATCTTTCAAAACGTTAAGCCCGCCATCCAAGGCGCGTGTATTGGAAATCAGCTCGGCATCAACGTCCGGCAGCGTCTGCACCGTGGTTTCCACTTCTTTAAATTTCAGCTGTTTAGGATTCGTCTGAATGTCTTTCACCGTACTCAGCGCATTAAAATTCGGCTTCAGCGTGATCAATTTAGCGGCCGCAAGTAGTAATAGCCCGCGGGTCGCATTGGCTGGATCATTTGAAATGCCAATCGTCGCGCCATTGGGAATGTCACTTAAATGTTTGTACTTCTTTGAATACAATCCCATCGGCTCAAGATAGGTTGTCCCAAGTGCGGCCAATTTTTGACTTGGATTGATTTTATTGTATTGCTGAAAATAGGCATACGACTGGAACGCATTTACATCAAGTTGCCCTTCAGCAGTCGAAGCATTAATTACGTTGCCATCCGTGACCTGCTTCACTTTAATCGTCAGTCCCGCCTTTTTGGCTTGCGGCGATTTAGCGATATGTTGCCAGATCTGATAATCCGAGCCACTACTGCCGAGCACGATGGGCTTGCTGCTTGAGCTGGCAGCACTGCTATCATTCGCAGCCTTACCGCAAGCGACCAGCGTCAAAAGTGACACCAAAGCAATTCCTGTGACGATTATTTTCTTCCAACGATTCATAAACACAGCCCCCTCAAATGATCAGCCACCGTGAACATGGCCGATAGAAACCTCGACAAAAATTATTTTCACGATCACCGTCTCAACACCTTGTTTTGAGTGACCTTCAAACTTGCTCCTGCTGCAAACAAAAAGTCGCCCCCTGACTACTTTTTCGTAGTCAAGGGACGACCATGCCGTGTTACCACCCTTATTCGCGATGTTATTAACACACCGCCTCCAGTACCTGTTGATACCTGGCAGGATAACGGCTGCAGCCGATCCATGGGCGTTAACCACACGAATCACTATTCGAAGCTCATCTTCACCTTCTTGCCAATGCCCCTTTTCCACCAACCGGGTTCGCTGAATCATTTGCGCCAAGGTTACTCTTCTTCTCAAAGTGTTGATTAGTTGTTAGGAATATACGGCCTTTACTCGCAAATGTCAAATTTCTTACCAAGAGCGTGAGCTGGCGCGGTTCGTCAGTTCTCTGGCTGATCACTAACAAAACGAATCGCACTGGCATGTTCGCCACCACAGCTAATCGTCTGCGTCGCCTTCACGAAGCGGTCACTGGCAAAGCCTTCCTCGGTTCCGGGATTCGGAAAAACAAATCCGCCAGCCGAACTTTGAATGTCGACACGCAGGCGATGGCCGGCTGGCAATTCATAGGATGTTTTCTGAGAAAGTACGGTAAAATGGGTCACCTTGCTAGGCTTGAGATATTTTGGCTCTGACAAACTGTCACGGAACTTGGCATTCATCGTGCCTTCTGCCATTTGTATGGACTGCCCATCCGGCGTGACATCCAAGACCCGGAAGTCCCAGTCACAATCGACGGCGCTGGATGACGCCCACAGATCAAGCTTCACCTGGCCAACGACACGCAGCGGGGTTGTTAGTTCCTTCGTGGTAAAACTAACCACATCCGGACGCTTTTCAACTTCCTGATAATCAGCCGGAAATTCGAATTCATTCTGGGTCACCGAAATTAACTTAGGCACGGGATTGCTCGGATCGTGAACATAGCTGACAGTTCCCGCTGCTGGCGCGGACGCTGCCAAACTGCCATCTGTGCCCAGATGTAAGACCTTGACGAGGCCTGCTGGGGGAAAAGATGCTGCTGTATGCCAGCGTTCTTCGCCAACGGTATAGTATTCAACCAATGGGCCCGCAGCGACGCCATTTTCAACGCCCTTAAGAAAATGATCAAACCATTGCTGGTGAATCAGATCAATATCTGGCCGCAGTGCTTCGGCGCCTAAGTGAACCGGTCCTAAATCATACTGGGCATTGCCGCCATGTAGCCAAGGACCAAGAATAATCCGGCGCTTGTCGGACGGATAGTCAGCCGTCGCCGCAATGGCTTCAGTCGAGCCGATACCATCATCATCGTACCAGCCACTTTGAATGAGCGCCGGCACTTTAATTTTGTCGCGTCTGGCAAACCAGTCCCCTCGGTTGAGGAAACTATCATAATGATTATGGCGCATAAATTGGGTCATGCCATACTGCGGATGCCCCAGAACAATCTCGGGAATCTTTTCGATCGGCCGAACCTTCATGAGTTGATCCCAGTCATCGCGATCGGTTAATGCCGAATTAAAGTGGCGGCCGTCCGTCGCAATCGACCATGCTACCTGTGCCATAAACGGGGCGCCGCGACGATAGTAAGTATCAGTGAATGGCCCACCTGCCGTAACCATCGAAACAATGGCCTGAAGGTGCGGATTACCACTGGCAGCCGCAGCCCACTGAACATACCCGCCATATGAGCCGCCAGACATCCCTACCTTGCCGTTACTCCAAGGCTGGGCAGCAATCCAATCCAGCGTGTCATCGCCGTCATCCTGCTCGTGGATCATCGGCAACCATTCGCCTTCCGAATCACCGCGGCCACGCGCATCCTGTAATACCACCGCATAGCCCCGCAAAACATAACGCATATAACTCGCCACATAAACCTCGCGACCATAAGGCGTTCGTTCCATCACGATTGGAAATGGTCCGGATCCGGCGGGTAAAATCACCCTTGCCGCCAAACCGACACCATCACGCATGGGCGCCCAAGCCGTGAATGGTTGATGTGCGTGACCTGGCGTCGCGGTGTACCCCGCTTCCTGCCACTTAGCCAAAACACTATAACCCTCGTATCCCGGTTGAATCAGCACACTGGTCAGATTACGCGCACAAACCTGAAACCCGACAATCTGATCATCAGCCTCAATCAAGTCAACCGCATACTTTGGCCCGCGATTCATCCAATGATGTTCATCGGCCCGTTGGTATTCAGCGCCCCAAGCGGTTTTAAAATGATCCGCCTTTGAAAAGTCCGCGTAGCCGCCATCTTGCCACCGCTTTAACGTTGCCTGAATATCAAGCTCGCCGTATGTCTTAAAAATCGCATTATCGTCATCGTTTAACGTTTTTTCCCGACTACCTAACCAAGAATATGTAATGGTTTGATCAGTCAATTCGAACGTACCGAAATGTAAACCCGATTGATAAAATTTAAAAGTTGTCATAAAGACCTCCTAGCCTAGCGTGAGCGTGAACCGGCGCGTTTAGAAACCGGAGTGTAAGCGGCCTTGGTCCGTGATGGCCCGGGCTTAGGCCATTGCGACCGAGGCCCTTATATGCAGGTTTCTGCGTCGGTGAACGCGTTATAGTAACCACTGTCAACAGCTCAAACAGCTTTTACAGATCGCATTCGATGCCTAATCCCGGTTTGTCGCTTAGCTGATATTTTCCTGCATCCGCCGTAAACCCACCGCGCAACCACGCCGGTTCATCAAATAGCAAAAAAGAATCCAAATCAGCATACTGGACATTTTGGTGGGCAGCAACAAAATGCGCTGCCGCAGCAATGCCGATGCGCGTTTCCGCCATACAGCCCACCATGCACGGAATCCCAGCCGCCTCAGCCACCGCGTTAATCTGCTCGGCGCCAGACAACCCTGCCGACTTTTGCAATTTGATATTAATGATATCGCACGCATTTGACCGCACCGCCGCAAAGGCATCGCTGGCATTATGGACGCTTTCATCCAACATCACCAATTGATCAATTTGCCGACATACTGCTGGCATCTGATCCAGGCGGTTAGCTGGCAATGGCTGTTCAACCGCCGAAGCAGCACCGCCAATGGCTCGCATCATCCGAACAGCCTGTTTAGGGTTCCATCCTTGGTTGGCATCCAGGCGCAAATCTACCGTTGGGCCAACTGCCTTACGAATCGTCTGCACAGCTGCAAGATCATCAGCGTCTTGAATGCCGACTTTTACCTTAAGTTCTCTGTATCCTTGATCGACCAGCCGTTTCGCTTCTTGCGCCATTTTTTCCGGCGAATTAATCCCGATGGTACAATCACTGGTTAAAACGTTCCCGGTACCACCCAGCAATTGATAAACCGGCAACCCGGTATCTTTTCCAAGCAAATCCCAGCAAGCCATATCAATCCCCGCTTTTGCCGCGGTATGTCCAGCAAAACAGGCATCCATTTTGGCGTGAATGGCTTCTAAGCTGCGCGGATCACTCGCACTTAACGCTTGGGACAAAGTCTTGAGGGCAACCTCTTCCGTATCAATGCTCTCGCCGGTCACCTGCTCAAGTGGGTTCGTTTCCCCATAGCCAATCAAGCCAGTGTCGGTGGTGATTTTGATAATCAGTGTCTCGAGTTTATAGAGTGTGGTAAATGCAACTTTGAACGGCTCATGTAAAGTGATCGGGCGGCGAAAGACTTGAATCTTCTTAATTTGCACCATAACGCCTTCTCTCATTTTCTTTTCATTTTACTCGTTCGAATATAAGCGTCAACCTGTTCTTTCCCCTGATTAGGAACTGCTTTTTCAACGGCGTTCTTATAGTGATTGAGTTTGCGACACAATTAAGCAAGTGTTATAGTTTCATCATTGAATTTATATTTAATTAGAAAAAGGGGAGATTACATGTTGAAACGGCTCGCAAAAATTGCATCAGCTTTCTCGATCACGCTGTTACTGGCAGGATGCGGCCAGCAATCATCCTCAAAAACCAGTGGTAACAATACATATAAGACGATGACATCCGACATTATCGCGACCATGGATCCGGCGCAATTTACGGATGCTGTTTCTGGCCAAACATTAACGGACACAATGGCGGGACTCTATCGCTATAAGGGAAAAAAGTTAACATCTGACCTGGCCGTCAAAACTGACGTGTCATCTGATCAAAAAACCTATACGTTTCACCTACGCCATGGCAGTAAGTGGTCAGACGGTACCGACGTCACGGCACCTGATTTCGTCTTTGCTTGGCAGCGGGTTGTCGACCCAGCCACGAAGTCCCCTTACGCCTTTATCATGAGTGGCATTAAGAACGCTGATGCCATCACAGCAGGTAAAATGGCTGCCTCACAATTAGGCGTCAAGGCACCGGATAAATACACATTCGTCGTCTCACTTGATCAACCGATTCCATATTTTAAAAGTATGACCTGCTTGCAGACTTTTGACCCAGTTGAAAAGAAAGCTGTCGAAAAATATGGCAAGAACTTTGCCAAGACTTCCGCTCAGCTTACCTTTAACGGTCCATTTATCCTGAAAAATTGGAAAGGTACCGATGATTCATGGGTCGAGGTTAAGAATCCCAATTACTGGAACGCCAAAAACGTACATTTAAAGAAAATCACCTATCAAGCGGTCAAAGAAAATTCGACGGCGATGAATCTATACAAGAGCGGTAAGTTGGACGATGTCTCAGTGACAGGGCAAACGGCTGAGGCCGCCAAAGGTCAGAGTGGTTACCATGTTATCAAGCAGCCGTGGGAAACCTATCTTAGAATGAATAGTCAAGCAGTTCCCGCTTTTGGTAATACCAAAGTCCGACAAGCATTATCGATGGCAATTAACCGAAAAGCTTTCATTAGCAAAGTTTTAGGTGATGGGTCAACTCCGGCAACCAGTGCTGTAACCACTAATCTCTTTTACAATGCCAAAACCGGCGCTGACTTTGCCAAGGAGTCGCTTAAAGGCGGATATGTCCAGTACACCACCTACAACCTCAAAAAAGCCCGCCAACTTTTCAAACAAGGCATGGCTGAAGTCGGGCAAAAAACACTTAACTTTACATTCCTAGCAAATGACACGCCGGCAGCAAAAGAAACAGCTGAGTATCTGCAAGGCACTTTTCAAAGTCTTTCGACGACCGGTATCAAGGTCAAAATGACGATTAAAACCGTGCCGCAGAAAAGTTGGCTGCAGATGGGCACGGCGCATCAATACGGTATGATGGCCAGCATATGGGGTCCTGATTATCCGGATGCCGAAAACTTTCTAACCCGTTACACCAGTTCTGTCAGCAATTTTTCCGGCAGCTGGAGCAGTCAAGAATATGATCAATACATGGCTAATGCTGCCGGCAAAGACGCTACCAAGCCGCAAGCCCGCTGGAACGATTTGCTCAAAGCTAACCGGTTGATCACCAAAGAGCAGGGAATCATTCCGCTTTACCAGTGGGGTACTGTCCATCTGACAAAACCATCAGTTAAGGGCGTTCAATACACGCCGAATAGCCTGTTTCAGTATATTGGGGCAACGAATAAATAATGCTCTGATATAAGCATCCTCGGCAGCCTAACTTGTTCCCATCTATTTCGAGACGTACACTGTCCGCAAGAGGGGAAAACAAAATGACTAAACCGCTGTCTGAATTGACTTTAGAAGAGCTATGGCAACTATTTCCAATTTCGCTGACTGAACCCCAGAAACAATGGGCAACTGACTATGAACAAGAGTCAAGCAGAATTCGCAAAATATTGCAGAATGTCGCCGTCGTCAGAATCAGTCATATTGGCAGCACAGCCATTAAAAACATTTGGGCTAAGTCGATCGTGGATATTTTGGTTGAGGTATCGCCAAAAACTAATTTGGTCGATGTAGCTGAACAGCTTTCCAGAAATGGCTACATCATTATGTCTGACGAAAAGGAAAGAATTTCTCTGAACAAAGGGTATACAGTTCACGGCTTCGCTAAATCTGTTTACCATTTACATTTAAGGTTTGCCGGCGATAACGATGAATTGTATTTCAGAGATTACCTGAACAATCATCCAGAAGTAGCCAAAAAGTACGAGACCTTAAAAATTAAATTGTGGCATCAATTCGAGCACAATCGCGATGCTTACACCAAGGCCAAAGGGGAATTTATCCAGAAATACACCAAGCTGGCCAAAACAAAATATCAAGGTCGATATGTTTAAGGATCTTCTGCGAAGAAGCTTAACTTGGCACATACAAAAGCCCATGAATTGCTTGAATCAGGCAAAAGCGCTGGCAAAATTTTATTAGAAAGCGGGTCGTTTTCATGAAGAAAGTCGTTGTGATTGGTGCGTTCGGGACAATCGGGTCACAAGTAGCGCAATTATTGCGAAAGTATGGGTATGACGTCATCACTGCTAGTCGGCATCAAGGCGATGTAAGAGTTGATATTGCCGATCTGTCAAGTATTGAGGCTATGTTTGCCAAGATTGGCAGCATTGATGCAATCATCAATGTAGCGGGCGCGGTCAAGGTTATGCCATTGGACACGATGACACCGGCGGATAATATGGTTGCGGTCACTAGCAAGCTTCTCGGTCAAATCAATCTTGTATTGGTCGGCCAACACCATCTCAATGACAACGGCAGCATCACCTTAACCACCGGCGTCACCAAAGACGATCCGATTGCAGGTGGTGCGTCTGGAGCGATGGCTAATGGTGGCGTAGCAGCATTCGTTAAGTC
Source organism: Lacticaseibacillus huelsenbergensis (assembly GCF_029726355.1). Taxonomy (NCBI): domain Bacteria; kingdom Bacillati; phylum Bacillota; class Bacilli; order Lactobacillales; family Lactobacillaceae; genus Lacticaseibacillus; species Lacticaseibacillus huelsenbergensis. The sequence goes on along the minus strand of NZ_CP120687.1, from coordinate 1,682,148 downwards.
AGCCGCGATCGATCTGAAGCGCGGTTTACGAATCAATTGTGTGAGCCCGACGATCGTAGAAGAATCTTACGACCAACTCAAGGATTCGTATGCAGGTTTTATCCCCATCCCGGCAAAGCTTGCGGCGACGGGCTATTTGAAAAGTGTCCAGGGAAAACAAACTGGACAGGAATATCGGATTTATCATTAACAATTTTTAGAGGGCTCAAGTTCAAGGAACATTTAAAAGAGGCAAACTCTTGCCGAAGCCTGCGCATTTTTATTTTATCTACTATTATTCCCGGAGTCTTCTGAGTGCTTCCTTCAATTCGTCAATGGCATCTCGCAGTTCTACGAACATCTTGGTTAAGTGACGTCCGGTGATAAGCAAAAAAGTGCGGTCTGCAACCATCATCAGTAATAGCGTCACCCCCATGATGACCATTAGTGCCAGATATGATTGCAATGTTCCGATACGGCTGCCATTACGATGAACTCGATACGTCAAAAAGACGAGAATTAAAAGTAGTAATCCGGTTGAAAAAATGCCAGTGATGACCCTAAGCGTTTTATGCTTCAACTTTCCTACCTCCGTTTGAATGTGGGTATGAGCTATGATCTATGCACTACACAAGTTACCGGAAACGGGTTCCACTGTGAATTCGAACCTGTTATAATGAGTATTGTAAGCAAAGAGCGCCTTGCACAAACAAGACGCCCCTTGTAAAACAGCAGAACCGTCAAAAGCACGGTGACTATGTCGCAACTAAAAGCCGCGGTTCCTCGTCAAAGTTAACGCGGCTTTTAGTCTGCCTACTTTTCTCGGAATTTTCCGAGCGCTTGCTTCAGCTCGTAAACTGCATCACACAGTTTCTCCAAAGCCTTGATCAAACGTGTGAACACGTTGACCATGACAATGGCCGAGCCGAGGCCAGCCGTGATTGCCGCAAAGGCGTCAATCACAGACGACAAACTGGCACCTCCTTTCGTTGGAATGTGGTTCGATAGTCCTAAAACCATCGGCATCACCTTCTTTCGATTGCGAAGCGCCACCGCTTATTTAACTTTCTGCTTAGTCATAGCTTATCAGATGCTACGCCCACGACCAATCATATCGTGGGTTTTTTAATTAATGTATCTTAGGATTTCTCTCAACTGTACCAGGAGTTAATCTACACCGAATACAGCGTGATCATACAGCCATTGCTTGATGGCTTGAATGCGGTCGGTCTTATTAAATCACATGAATTCATTGGTGGTGTTATCATTGCTAGCAAAAAGTCCTCCGTGTTAAAATAATTTTTGCTAGGGACACTACTAGCACTGGGTTAACAATCAAAAAAGACCGTTAGACTTCCGTGCCAGAAATCTAGTGATAGTCTTTTTGATTGCCGATGATTGCTACAACGATGCCAATATTGTGCATTTGTTTTAAAGGCTCTAGAATTCCAAATCACTTGGAACTCTAGAGCTTTTATTTGCTTCCAAGCCGTTCACCTGATCTTTCCCAATACCGCCCCAAACCATATCCAACGCCCATCCACAACCCCCCAACCCCCTCATCAACCCACTTAACAAGCCAATCACATGCAACTTTTCCATTCCCGCCGTAGAATGGCTTCATAAGTAAAACGGAGGCAATTGACATGCTGAAAATCTTGTTCGACCACATGCATGGCTGGGCGCGGGTGAGCTTTTTTCTGGCGCCGATCGCCATTATGGGTGAAGCCTTGCTGGATCTGCAGCAGCCGACTTTGATGGCCAGGATCGTGGATGTCGGCTTGGCGCGCAAGGATATGACCTATGTCTGGCAGACCGCGATCCTCATGGCAGTCATTGCCGTAGCGGCGTTTGCGCTCGGCGCCATTTGTAATGCCTTTTCATCATACGCGGCGCTGAAAATGGGGCAGAATCTGCGCAGCCACATGCTGGCCATTGCGTTAGCCGATCGCGATCCGCAAGCGCTGAAGCCGGAAACCTTGATCACCCGAATTACCAACGACGTGACGCAGATGCAGACCATGGTCAGCATGCTCACCCGTGGCTTGATCCGCTCGCCGATGTTACTGTTCGGCGGGATTGTCATGTCCATGATCGTGTCGCCGCGACTTTCATGGATTGTCCTGATCGCCTTGCCGATTCTGGCAATTTATATCTACGTTGTCGTCCGCCGCTCCTTGCCGCTTTATACCGCGATGCAAGGACAAGTGGACGTCATGAACCGCATCATGAGTGAAAATCTGACTGGGGCCAAAACAATCAAAGCCTATGTTCTGGAAGACCATCAACGCACTCAGTTCAACACCGAAAATCACAACCTGCAGCAAATCAGCCAGCGCGCCGTACTCGCAACGGTTACCTTGGCGCCGCTGATTATGTTGGTTCTGAACCTCGCCGTGGTCGCCGCCTTGGCCTATGGTGGCAATCTTGCAATCGCCGGCAGTATGACAACTGGTGAAATCATGGCATTTGTTAATTACATGATTCAAATCACCACCGCCATGACCAACACCGTCAACCTTATCACCACCTTCTCGCGAGCCGTCACCTCCAGTGCGCGGGTCAGTGCCGTTTTGGCCGAAGAAGCCGGCACCGAAGCAACTGGGACGCTGGCTGCCCCGGCCGATAGCACCATTGCGTTTAACCACGTCACCTTTGGCTTCTCCAAAAGTCGGCCGATTCTCGATGACATCAACCTCACTGTTCCCAGCGGTCAGTGGCTTGGCATTATTGGCTCAACCGGTTCCGGTAAAACCACACTCATCGAATTGCTGACGCGGCTTTACGAGCACTATCAAGGCAGCATTACCATCGGCGGCACCGATATTCAGCAAATCAGCTTGGCATCGTTGCATAAAAAGATCACCGTTGCCTTGCAAAATTCGTTGCTTTTCTCCGGCACTGTCGAGCGCAATCTGGATTATGGTGCCCCGCAAGCTACACCTGCACAACTAGCCTCGGGTGTCGCCATCGCCAGTGCCACGGAATTCATCGGGACAGATTACACCGCACCAGTCGAAGAAGCCGGCAAGAACTTTTCCGGCGGCCAACGCCAGCGCCTGAATCTAGCCCGCGCGATCATCCCCGATCCGGATATTCTGGTCATGGACGATGCCACCAGTGCGGTCGATCAGGAAACCAACACCGCCATTCAGGACGCGCTGGTCAAAAATCGCCGCAACCGCTCGACCATTATCATTTCCCAACGTGTGCCCAACATCATGGACTGCGATCAGATCATCGTCATGCAAAACGGTCGCATCACTGCCCGCGGCACCCACGACGAGCTCGTCAAAAGTTCGCCATTTTACGCGCAACTTGTTCAAACCCAGTTAGGTGGTGAGTACCTTGATTAATATCGGTGGACGCCGCGGCCCGCGCAACCTGCATCCGGAAAAAGTAACTTTAGTGAATTGGAAACAAACCGTGCGCCGGATTTGGGGCTACCTCAATGCGGATCGCAGTAAATTACTCATTGTTTTTGGGTTAACACTCTTCACAACCTTAGCCACCATCATCGGCAACCGCGTCAACGGCATTGTGGTCGACCAATTTATCACCAAAGGCCGACTGCGCGAACTGTTGATCGTCAGCGGCTTGTTGGCAGGCATGTATTTTCTAAGCAGTGTTTTCACGTATTTTCAGACTAGTATCACCACCAAAGTCGCACAAAGCACCAGCGCCGCCATTCGCCATGATTTATTTGCTAAAATGCAACGCCTCCCGATGCGCTATTTTGACACCCATGACAATGGCGATATTATGAGTCGATTGACCAACGATGTCGATAATATCAACACGGCGCTGATGCAGACATTCGTGCAGCTATACACTGGGATTATCAGTGTCATCGGAATGGGCATTGCGATGCTGCTGCTCAGTCCTTTGTTGACGGGGATTGTCGTTCTGGCCTCGGTTGCGACCTTCTTTTATTCGCGGGCAGCTGCGCGAATTACCCAGCGGGCGTTTACCGTGCAACAGGAAGCACTCGGCAGTCTCAACACGCAAATCGAAGAAAATGTGGCCGGTAAGCAGCTGGTGCAACTTTTCGATCACCAGCAAGACACGCTTGACCGCTTCAATGAAACCAATGCCCGCTACACGGCCGCGGCGTATCGGGCGCAGCTTTTTTCCGGTGTCATCGGTCCGTTCAACAACATGACCAATAACTTCGCCTACCTGTTGATCACGTTTGCCGGCGCGCTTGCGATTCTGCATGGCGGCACGAGCATCACGGTCGGCGTCATCTTCACTTTTCTTATTTATCTGCGCAATTTTACCGGCCCCATCAACAACATCCTCAACCTGATCAACACCCTGCAACTGTCGCTGGCCTCCGCCGAACGGGTTTTCCAGGTCGTGGACGCCGAGCCGGAAAAAGACTTGCCAAACGCACTGACGCTGACCCACACAGCCGGCAATGTGCAGTTCGATCACGTTTCGTTTGCCTATGACGGTAAAACCGAAGTCCTCCACGACATCAGTTTCACCGCACACCAAGGCGAAGTGGTCGCCATCGTCGGGCCGACGGGGGCTGGTAAAACTACGATCATGAACCTGCTCACGAATCTCTATCCACTCACCAGCGGCAGCATTACCCTCGACGGCCATAACGTCACCGACCTTACTCGCGCGAACCTGCGCCGCCTGGTGACCGTTGTGCAACAGGAATCGTTTCTTTTCACCGCCACCATCCGCGAAAACATTCGGATGGGCCGTCCCGAAGCCACCGACGTCGAAGTCGAAACCGCTGCTCAAGCCGCCAATGCTGACACGTTTATTCGCCAACTGCCAGACGGCTACGACACCCTGCTCAGCGAAAACGCCAGCCGCCTGTCACAAGGCCAACGTCAACTTCTGAGCATCGCCCGCGCCTTTGTGGCCCAAGCGCCGGTTCTGGTTCTCGATGAAGCCACCGCCTCCATCGACTCCAACACCGAAACCGACGTCCAGCGCGCCATGAACCGCCTCATGCAGCAACGCACCAGCTTCGTCATCGCCCACCGCCTCTCCACCATTCGCCACGCCAGCAAAATCCTCGTCATCGACCAAGGCCGGCTCATTGAATCCGGCACGCATGAACAGTTACTGGCCGCTGGTGGCTTTTACGCGAAACTGTACAACAGTCCGCTGGCGGATATGGATAAGTTGAAGCGGTGAGAAGTTAGTTTCATTCCACTCAAAATGGCTTTTTGATCTTGGGAGGACTAGGGATTTCCTTAGCCTCCTTTTATTTTGCTTACTGCATCCTAAAATATAAAAGTCTCTCAGTATCCACTCCTACGCGCCTAAATCAATCACCTGATCATACGCACCTCTTAGCTCATGATCGAGATGGTGACTCACCTCAATCAGCGTCATATCAGGATCCTTCAAGAATTCCTCAGTGACAAGTCTAGCCGTTTTGGCATCTAACGCCGACGTCCCTTCATCAACAAAAGCAATGGGTTTTGGTGCATAGAAGAACCTCGCTAAAGCCAGGCGTTGCTTCTGGCCGCCTGATAAATTCTGACCATTTTCCTGGATGATTTGACCCGGGAATTCAACAAAATCGACTTTTGCCTTTGAAAAAGCTTCTTGTAGGCGATGCTTAGACCGCGACTGGTTTTCCCACAGTGATGTATTGTTTGCCACGGAATCGTTAAATAAATAAACGTTTTGATCAACGTACTGCGAAACCTTGGTTAGCTCCGCCATGCTCATTGCCCGCAAGTCCTTGTTGTCGATATAAACATGTCCCGTATAATCGGTAATCTGTCCGTCCAGAATTTTCAGCAAGGTACTTTTACCCACACCACTGCGGCCAATAATCGCATACTTGCCACCGCGCTCGAACGTGAGATTCAAATGGTTGAGAATCTGTTTGCCGTCAATCGCATAGCTAAGATCAACCACTCTTAAAGCATGATGAAAGACAGGTACTGGCGTTTTTTCGGCAGATGGCAACTTCTTTGAAGCGCCGGCGCTAACCTTATCAAATAAGGGATAAGTCGCCTTAATTTGCACAGTGTCATTGCTTAAACTCGACAGTGAGTTAAAAATGTTGGCAGCAATACTGCCGGTTGAACTAATTGCCCCAAGCGGAATGGCGCCAAGAATCGCAAGTATGCTGGTCATGATATCAACCATCACCTGACAGAAAATGCTCAGCGCTGCGATCAAATTCGAAACGCGCGCATTGGTCTTCGTATAAGCCACCTTGACCGCGGCGTATTTTTTTGCGGCAGACTTAATCAAGTCATGAAGCTTGCCTAATTTATTAGCATTAAACAAAACATCGAAGCCATTAAGCACGTTGGTCACTTGATTTGAAAAGGCTGCGTTACCCTTCGACATTGTTTTTGTTGCTGAGGTCATAGGTCGACTTAGCCGCGAAGGCACCCTAAGCATCAACACCGACAAAAGAAGGATCGCCGGGATAAACAGCAGATGATACGCAGCAAGCGCAATGGTTGAAAAGACAACGGTTGTGCCATCGGAAAGCAACGTGAAGAACTTCTTAATCGCATTACTTTCAATGTTGCCCACATCATTGACATATTCGGAAAGATACTCACCGGTCGTTTTGTTGTGGTACTGCGCGTATGAGCTGCCAACAATTTTCCTCGAGATGGTGTCCCGGATGTCCACCATAATCCGCTGAGTCAATTTCTCTTGAAAAACCACCTGAAAATAATTGCTGATCAGAAAGGCTCCCCAAACCGAGAAATTAATCGCCGACCACACCAACAAAGCGCGCATATCCCTAGAAAAAATTGCGTTCGTTGTGAAAGTCAAAAGAACCGACGTCCCAGTGTATAGAAGAACGTTCACCACAATCCAAATAATGTTGATACCTGTGCGTCCATGTTCGTGTTTTAAATAACTTTTCATGTTAGTTCCTCTTTTCATATGCTTCAACGTATCTGCATCTTCTATCGTTTATTGATACTTCACACGATAGTCGCTAAAATGACTGATAACCGATACGTTTAAAATATGAAACAAGGAGCGGTTCATCATCGAAAACTTTGGGGCAACATTTAAATACTTACGAGAATCGCGCGGTATCACCCTTAGCTCTTTGGCCGATGACGTTGTGTCCAAAGGCATGATCTCAAAATTCGAAAACGGGACATCCGATCTATCAACGAAACGATTTTTCCATCTGCTTAAAAAGCTTTATATCACGCCATTCGAATTCACGGTCGTCATGAATCACTTTGAGCCTTTATACGACAACAAGTTCGCGACAAATTTAACGCAATCTGCGCTAAACAATGACTTTGCGGGCCTTAAGCGCTTGGCAGATAGTGAATATGCGCGTTGGCAAAACTCGCATTCAATTTTTGACCAACTGAACTGGATCATGGCCGAATGCGTTCGCGCAGAGGCAGAAAAGAAACCCTTGTCTGATAAAGTCCACTTAAATGTGCTCACCAACTACTTATTTCAGTGTGAAGATTGGGGCAACTTTGAATTGGTTCTCTACGGCAATACCATGACTCAACTGCCGATCGAAACTATCACGGTCTTTTCGCAAACTCTGTTAGATAAATGTTCCATCTACATTGGCCTCACCAGCGTTTACGAGACCTGCATCAATGTGTTGCTAAATACCGTTGCGTTACTCATCCGCCATGGGAAAACCCAGCATGCTCTAAAAACGTTGGCAATTCTCGAACAAAAGAAGCTGCCAGAATCCTTTCTACTAGAACGGGTGTTGCTAAACTACTACAAGGGAATATTACTGACTCAAACGGGCCGACGAGCAGAAGGTGATCAATTGATTGATAGTTCTCTACAGGCTTTAAAAGCGGGTGACTGCGTGGAATTTGTTAACTCGTTAAAAAAAGATCTGGCGAAGCTTGGTCTGTATCATATTTGAAACGAAAAAGCGTTTTTGTTTAAGCAAACTGATCCCATACTATTTCTTAAACTACGCAAGCGGCACCACTTCATGAATCGACATGAGGTGGTGCCGCTTGTGTTTTTGTTTATATGTTTCCAGATACCTTGCAACTACAGGGGCCCACTGATGCCTGGAAAGCTAATGAAAAACTTCTTAGCAATCTCCTGCGCCGCTTCCTCCATATCAAAAAGCGCATCGCGTTGCTCAGTCGTGATCTGATAGTGATGATCTAACATTTGGTCCCTAATAAAAATGCTGACCGGATGCACTTCGGGTTCAATGTTGGCTCCTTGTATCCTTTTCTTGGCCAACCGATCGACAACCTGCTTGATTTTGACAACAATTTCTTGGGATATCTCGTCCGCTTGCGGCTCGAAAAGGTGTTGAAGCTTCAGCATCTTAGCAATGAGCGCTTGTTTTTCGTCAACTGCCATTAAGCATCACCCTTCATCTACACCTCGTAGACATTGCTTCTAACTTAAAATTTTGAAATCAGAGCAGCAATTTTGGCAACGGTTACATCGCTGCTTTGATGGCTTTATCTTAGTAGCGGTCAACGTATTTTGCAAACAGATTATCTTGTGAATCATATTGAAAGATGCACCCGATATAAGGTCAGACGATTCATCAAATACCCCTTCTCAACTTTCACTTAAGTACCGGCTTCTTCAAATGAGTGTTACCATTATCACGATTGCTTTAATTTATAAACCACAGTTCCAAAGGGAGGCAACGTTAAAGTGCTACCAAGTTGTTTCGAAAAATTTGCATTACAGATTAAAATAGTTGCTGCTTGCTGTTGGAGCGACTCTGGAGTTTGCCACTTCTGAGTTTTTGCGGAGAAATTACCAGCAACTAATAAGGTTTCCTTTTCACCTTTACGTAAATAAACGAAAAGATTCGGATCTTCCGGATCTAAAAGCTCAAAAACTCCGCTTGTGACCAAGGGCTCCCCGTGACGCAGTTTGATCAGCCGTTGATAATAATGATAAACGCCATCGCTGTCAGCAAGATCCTTGGCTGCATTAATTTCCTGATGATCAGGATTCAATTTCAGCCATGCCTTACCGGTCGTGAAGCCACCTTGCTCACTTGCATCCCATGGCATCGGCGTCCGCGCATTATCTCGCGAATGTAAATAAATCGCCTGCATTGCCTCCTGCTCACTCTCATGATGCAGTTGTGTGAGCTCTTTAAATATATTCTTGGTTTCAAGATCGTTGTAATCACTCAACTGTTTAAAATGAACATTCTTTAAACCGAGTTCTTCGCCTTCAAAGATATAGGGCGTTCCCTGAAGCATGTGCAAAACCGTTCCTAGCATCTTGGCTGACCGAACCCGATACTGGCCCTCATCGCCAAATCGTGTAACCGGTCTGGGCTGATCATGGTTACTCCAATAAAGACTGTTCCATCCGTTAACCTGCGCCAATGTTGTTTGCCAACGTGCAAGAACTGCCTTCAAATCAGTTAATTTGAATCGATTAGTTGAAAACTTGCCATACTGACCATAATCAAGATGCATGTGGTCAAAGTGAAAAACCATATCCAACTCATGTCGATCTGCCGCGGTGTATAGTTGCGCCTGTTTGGCGGTTGTATGCGGTGTTTCGCCTACTGTCATAATGTCTTTGGACGAAAGCACTCGCTTGTGCATTTCCTGTAAATACTTGTGTACTTTGGGCCCATTTGCCGCTCCGGCATAGTAGCTTCCATATGCCTTCCCTTGAATCAAAGGACCATCAAGATACGCTGGATCTTTGGAGATAAGTGAAATGACATCCATCCGGAAACCGTCTACACCCTTATCCAGCCAAAATTGCATCAAGTCATAGACTTCTTGACGAACACGCGGATTTTCCCAGTTAAGATCTGGTTGCTGTTTGGCAAAAAGATGCAAGTAATATTCGCCCAGATCCTTTTCATATGTCCAAGCAGAACCGCCAAAGCTTGAACCCCAATTATTAGGTTCATGTCCGTCCACAGGCTTTTTCCAAATATAAAAGTCATGATGCGAATCATTTTTTGACGATTTGGCAGCCTGGAACCACGGATGTAAGTCAGAAGTGTGATTGACAACCAAATCTAAAATGATTTTCAGATGGCGTGTATGAGCTGCCTTCAAAAGTCGTTCAAAATCACCCATGGTTCCTAACTGCGGTTCAATAGCTCGATAATTTGAAATATCATAGCCATTATCAATTTGCGGCGATTGATAGATTGGATTCAGCCAAAGCACATCCACACCAAGATCTGCCAAGTAATCCAACTTAGCAGTGATGCCATTCAGGTCGCCAATGCCATCACCATTACTGTCATTAAAACTTTTTGGATAGACTTGATACACAACGCTCTTTTTCCACCAAGGCACCTTATTCATCATCGTCATCTGCCTCGACTTGGAGCGTATTGACATTCACGATCGCATTCTTTGCCTCCTGAATCAGGTCATTAATTTGGTCGTCACTCACGTACTCATTTGTCGGCGCCATTGCGATGCCAAGTGCTAATGGCAAGTTCATACCGCTAATAATATGTGTATGCGGGCGCGTTCGATATTTAAAAAATTTTTGATTAACGCTGCCAGCCATCATGTCAGTTAATACAATCACATCGCGATCAGCGGGAAAAGATGCCATCAAAGCATCGACTTGATTTTCAACCGGTTGATTGTCTAAATATGCTGCCATCGACACGATATCTTGACCGCCGCCGCTAATAAAATTAAGCGTATCTTTCAAACCTTCTGCAAGTCGATGGTGCGATGCTAACACAATTGTGCGTTCCATTTGTCTTTTCCTCCTTGTTGTCTCTTCAATCAGTCGTTTTTAATGCTTGAAAGACACCCTCTGATCAACTAAACCAGCGTATTTTTGAATTCAAGCGTGATCATTTAAAAGTATCTCTAAGAGCGCATCACTCAGGTTCTTGGGAGCAAGACTCGTCACGGTTAGGGCCGTCTTAATAGTTGGCATATTCTGAATGCTTTGCCATAACTGCTTCTTTAAGTCGAAATCCACTTTGGCTTGCTGAAGAACCGTAAAAATCTGCGCCATTTTTTCTGTCTCGTGATTTTGCGACTTCATAGCAAGACTCATCTCTTGGTTATGATGTCCATTAACTGGCTTAATCTTTTCAGCAGATCCAACAACGTCGAGTCGATACGTCCGCTTAGCCGGAATCACACCATCTGGATCAGCCACTTTAATCGCAAATATGTTGGCCTGCGGATCCCATGTAAACTTGGTTTGTGCTTCTCCTGATGACGTTTGTTCTCGTAACACATAAGCATGGCGCTCCCCCGGGAAAAGTTTGATCGTCATCGCATTTGGCAAAGTATCTGTCGATGCCATGGGATCGAGGGCCAACGGAATAATCCCACCTGAACGCACCAACACCGGATAATGTGAAGCCTCACGATGAAACTTCACGATTGCCGGGCCATGATACATCTGGTGCGTGAAGAAATCTGTCCAGTCTCCTGCAGGCACATAACCAGTTGCACTTGCTAATCCAGTCTCTTGATCACTAGGTGATGTGATCGGCACAACAAGCATCTCGGAGCCAAAAAAGTACTCATTCTTAAACTGGTATGCCTCTTTAACTTCTGAATCGTGATAGTAAATCGGTTCGATCAAGGCTTGTCCCTGTTGATGCGTTAAAATATCGGCCGTGAATAGATAAGGAACCAATTGTGCACGTAATCGCATAAATTGAGTCATGATTTCGGCAGTAACCTCGTCATAATTCCATGGCTCTTTGCCCATAAAAGGATTGTCCGAACTATGGAGTCGCATGATTGGACTAAAAACACCAAACTGCAGCCATCTTAATGAAAGTTCCGGATCATAGTGCCCGTGCATATGCCCGCCAATATCATGGCTCCACCATGTATACCCAATATTCGTAGCTGTTACAGTGAAATAAGGTTGAAATTTCAAAGATTGCCAACTAGCTACGGTATCCCCTGAGAACCCGATCGGATAACGATGACTTCCGGGGCCGGCATATCTGGAGAGAATTAGTGCTTGATCGCCTTTTTTCCGTTGCTGATCCTCAAAGTGCAATACATTCAGCGCCCACAATGGGTCAATTTGTTTTTGTGACCGCGCCGCTCCTTGCTGCCAATCCAGCCACCAAAAATCAACACCTTCCCGTTCAAGCGGATGATGCACTAAATCAAAGTAAGCTCGCACAAAATTCCGATTATTTAAATCAAATAGCACTGGTTGCTTTGAGGCCGGATCGATTCCAACTGCTTTGGCGACCTGCCCATATTTCGCTTCAGATGGGCGAATCCCCGCCGCCGGATGAACGTTTAGAGTCACGTGCTTGCCTTGTTCATGCAGAGTTTGCAAAAATTTGGCAGGTTCTGGAAACAGCTTTTTATTCCAAGTATAGCCAGTCCAACCGCTTCCATACTGAGCCGGTATATCGGTAACATGCCAATTCATATCCAAGACTGCAACGGAAATCGGCACACCGGCTTTTTTGAAATGCGCCATCAAATCAAGGTAACTTTTTTGGGTATACGGATAAAACCGACTCCACCAGTTGCCTAGTGCAAAACGTGGTACTAAAGGTGGAAAGCCAGTCAATCGGTAGTAATCACGTAATGCTGCGCGATAGTCATGGCCATAAGCAAACCCATAGAGATCAATCTCTGAGGCTGAACGTTGGCTAACTGTATCCCCAGACTGCAACATACTTTGGGAGTCATCTAAGATCGCAAAGCCACTCCGCGACATGATTCCCGGCTTAAGTGGAATGGCACCATCAGCACCGTCTAACGTCCGGGCAGTTCCAAGTAAATTCTTAGGATCGTCATCTCCGTAATGCCAGCGGGGATAATGTGTCTGGTAATTATATTTTGTGTCAATGAATAAGTTCTCACCATTGAATTCGCCGCCTCGATAATAAAGATGGAAGGAGTCCGTTTCAATTTGAACCACAAAACCATCCTTATTATGTTCGACCCGAAACTCCGACTGACCTAGATCACGATTCGTGACGGTCTGCGTTGTTGCATCTTCAAACTTACCTTCGGGTTGATACTCCATGCGAATCATTTTGTTAGTCAGAACCGTAAAACGAAAATGATCACCTTTGATTTGATTTTTTTGATTCAAAATATCAGCCCTTCTTTTAATTGTCGTATCTCATCTACTTGGTTGGCTGTACCCCTAAGATGCCGAAGAATGAGCCTACCAAAGCTATCGCCAGAATCAAAATAATCACGCGATTTGGCGTCCATTTTTTTGATCCAAGCAATTTATAAACCATCCATGCAACTAACGCCGGCAAAAGTGCAGGCATGATCTTGTCGAGAATCCCGGTCTGCATGGCTAGCTTTACTTTGCCAAACTGAAATTGAAGTGGCGTATAGACCTTTACAACCGTTGCGATCAAAGTCCCGACAACAGTAATTCCCATAACCGAAGCTGCTTCGGTAAAGGCACTGAGCTGATTGGCCATTGTTGTGACCAACTTAACACCGGAATCATAGCCAATATCAAACAATTTAATTCGGGCCCAGAACAACAGGATATCAACCAAAATCCAAATAATAGCCCCTAGTGGATTCCCTTGAAGTGCCATGTAACCGGCAATAGACCCCATAATTGTTGGCAATAGAATCCAGATGATCGTATCACCAACGCCGGCGAACGGTCCCATTAAAGAAGTCTTTAGTGCCTGCACTGCGTCCTTTGACTTAATGCCATCGCGTTCTTCCATGGCCAATGTCGCGCCTAAAATCATCCCCGCCATTGCAGTTGTGGTATTGAAATATTTAAAATGATTATCCAATGCAGCTACATAGTCATCGTCATCAGGGTAAATTTTCCGCAAGACTTTGGAAAAAGCCCAGACAACTGATGGCCCTTGTTGCGTCTCGTAGTTGAAATTGTTAACGCCCATCGCCATGTAACGAAGGATCGCACTATGACGTTCTTTCTTCGTCAATTTCGGTTGTACATCACTCATCGTAGTCGTCTCCTTCATCGTCCTCCGCGGCATCGGCACCGTTTACAGCAGCAACCTCTTTTTTCTTAGAAGCGTTAATCAGATTCTGATAGGTGTAAATGCCAAGCGCCAGACCAATAATGGCAACACCAAGAATCGGCACTTTCAAGTAAGCTGACATAACAAACCCAATCATGAGTACCCAAATGTATTTCTTCAGCGGCATATAGTGCATTAACATGCCAATACCTACGACCGGTAACATACTGCCGGCAATCGTCAGGCCATTAGTAAGCCACTTAGGAATGACCTTTAGTAAAGCACTGATGGCAGATGGGCCAACTGTGACAATAAGAATCATGGGAATAAAGTTCTTAAGCGCAAAGAACAACGGTCCAAGCCAATTGATCATTCGCATTTTGCTAAATTCTTTTGCATGTGCATAAGCTTGAGCCTTGTGCGCAATAAAGTTATTGATGATTTTAATCACAACGTCCAGTTGAATCGTTAATAGTCCTACAGGTAGGCCGACCGCCACGGCGGTACCCAATCCCGCACCGGTTCGTGCAGAAAGATAAATCCCGACAATTGTCGCCAGTCCGTAATCGGGAACCGAAGCACCGCCTAAGCCCGCCACACCTAGACTCATGAGTTGAAATGTGCCGGCAATCGTCATTGCTGTTGGTAGGTCGCCCATGATCAGTCCAGCGAATAGTCCGACCGTGACCGGCCAATAGTTCATAATGGTAATGCCTTGGTTGTCCAACGTAGCATATGATGCCAATAAAATAATTAAGATATCTTGCAAAATATGAGGCATGATATTTCCTCCTGAGCGCGAGCCAGCGCGGGTAGAAGCCGGAGTGTAAGTGGCCTAGGGCGTGATGGCGGTCTTTGCCATTGCGACCAAGGTCCTTACATGCAGGCTTCTGCGCTGGTGAGCGCGTTATGATGAACATAAACACGTTTAGATAGAAACCAACTCGGCTAGCTAGGGCGATGATGCCTGACCCAAGCTACTTTAATTTCTGATCTCAAAAACGCATTATTCTGTGGGTTCTCCGCAAATTATTTGTCCGCTTGATCAAGGACTACTGAATGGTTTTCCCTTCAAGCGCTCTATCAAATGGCACCGGGGCATCTGCCGGGACATAACGAATGTTCACTGGGACACCACGTTTCTCCAACTCCTTAAAATCAGCCACTTCTTGTTGGTTGACTGAAACGAATTTGCTGATTTGCGTTCGCCCATCTTCCGCAAAGATAATGCCAATGTCGACGCGTGGAATCTCAATGCCCGCATCCAGCAACTTCAGCATCGTGCTAGGCTCCTTTGCAATGACAAATACACGCTGCGCATCATACTTGCCCGCTTTAAAGTTGGTCAAAGCTTTTTCAGTATTGATGATCGACATGCCTGTGCCCGCCGGCTTACTTAATCGCATGCTGGCCTTGACGTTTTCATCTTGACTGACAACATCGTCAATGACCATATATCGTTTTGGTTGAACCTCTGCCGCCCATTGATTGACAACGATACCATGAACTAAACGCTGATCTACTCTGGCTAATACAACTGTCATAAGAAACTACCTCCACTTTTTTGGTATTGATACCAATTTTGACTAAAATTTTTAGGCTGACTGTCTAACCACAACAGAAAGCGGTAAAACAACTCGCTTATCCGAAATCGATTTGCCCTCTAGCTCGTTTGCCACCATATTTGCAATTTGATCGCCAATCTCATGAACCGGCTGATGAATGGTTGTTAGTGGGCGGGCTACAACTTGACTCAGCGGTTGATCATCAAAGCCCATGACGGCAAGGTCTTCCGGAACCTTTAAGCCCATAACCTGCGCCTCGGCAATGATACCGGCTGCTACTTGATCAGAACCGGCAATCACCGCATCAGGCTGCTGCTTCATAGCCATCAATCGCTGCAAAACATTTTGCCCATCTGCAATCGTGTTGATATCAGTGAATTGCCATTCAACAGAAGGCTCCAAATCAAACTCACGCAAAGCTCGCAAATAACCGCGATAACGATCACTGTTGAGATCCTCAGCCTCCGCTTCATAGCGAATAGCTTTTTGCCCTGTGCAGAAAGCTAGGTTGCGGTAACCTTGATTGAGCAAATATTTGGTGCCAGCATACATGCCACTTTCTTGGTCAGCGTGCACCATCAATGTGTCATCATCAGCAACATACTCATTGCAAACAGCAATGATGCCATATTGCCGATACTGCTTAATCAAATCCCAGTCATTTTCAATTGCGCACATGATCACGGCATCGACTTGGTTTGTTTTCAGGAAATCCAAGGCATTCCGTTCATGACTTTTTTGACCAAAAGTTTGCACGATAACGGTTTTGTATGAACGCTCATCTGCTGTTCGTTCAATTGCCGCCACCAATTCAGAAAAAAACGGGTTTGTAATATAAGGTACCGTCACCGCAATCGTCTGCGACCCAGAGCCGCGCATTTGTCGCGCAGCCTGTAGTGGTTGATATCCTAGTTTTTTCATCGCATCTGCGACAAGTGCAGCTTTTCGTGGCGAAACATGAGGCCGATGATTAATAATCCGTGAAACTGTTGATACTGAGACACCTGCTAATTTTGCAACTTCTGAAATCGTTGCCATTTGTCGCCGCCCCCATTCGTTCCTTATTTACACAACTAATATAGCGCTTTCAATATAAATGTCAACAATTTTTGGTATCGATTTCAAAAAAGGCAATTTAATCACCGAAGAACTAAATTTGAAATTCTGTTTCTAATTCAAAACTAGTTTGAAAACTAGCGTAAAAATAAGGCATTGAATTAAAGAATGTTCACCATATCTTTTTAGCGTTACGCTTAAGAAAACGAAGGAGCCTTCTCACAAATGCCCACACGCCAGATCATCGAACAATCGCGCTTCAAAAAACATCTCAAGCACCTTCTCCAAGCCGGACGATTTACACAAGCGGACTATCAACAAGTATTGGACTACTTGCGTTCAGGCCAACCACTGCCGGAAAAGTATGACGATCATGTTATTAAGAAACGCAAAACCGATCGTGCACTGTTTATTAAGGGTAACTGGCTGTTGATCTATCGGCTTGAGACTGATGTTGTCCGCCTGCTAGATGTTGGCCGGCATGGGGAGGTTTAGAATTCTGACTTATCGAAAGCCTTGTCGATGCACATCATGCAATTTTGGCGTTGCCTCCCTTTTCCACATTGTTGCCGCCCGCTTTCCATGCTAAGCTGACTTCAAGAAGGGATGTGACTGCCATGTTTCGCTTGATCGCAGTCGATTTGGATGACACACTACTCGACTCGCACAAGCAGTTGTCGTCTGCCACCATCCGTGGGTTGAAGGCGGCGCAGGCTAAGGGGATTAAAATCGTTCCGTGCACCGGGCGACCGTTGCCGGGCGTTCGAACCACGTTGGACGCTTTGGGGCTGCATGGAGACGATCAGTATGTCATTGTTCAAGGCGGCGGGGTGGTACAGAGCACCAACGGCAAAATTATTGCCCAGAAGTTTCTGAATCATCAGGATTATCAGGACTTTTCGACTTTTGCGACCCATGTTTCGGCGGCCGAAATTGACAGCAACGTTATCACTCCTGCTGGCGACGTGTATACAGCTGATCGTAATATCAGCAAGTACACGGTTTTGCAGGCGTGGGAGAACCACGCCGGGATTAAGGTGCGTGAGCCTCAGGAAATGCCGAATGATTTTGTGATTGCTAAGGGCTTGTTGCTGGGTGAACCGGAAAATCTCGCTAAAATCCAACCGCAAGCTGAGGCGGAGTTTGGCAATCGTTTTACCGTCATCCGCAGTATGCCGTTCATGTTGGAAATCATGCCCCGCGGTGTCAACAAGGGCTGGGGATTGGCACAGCTGACCCAGTATCTGGGCTTGCATCCAGATGACGTGATCGCGTTTGGCGACGAACATAATGATTTGGATATGTTTGATTTTGCCGGCACCAGCGTTGCAGTCGCCAATGGTCGGGACGTTGTCAAAGACCAAGCTGATTACGTCACCGCCAGCAATGATGAAGATGGCGTGGTCCAGGCGTTGAAGCACTTCAAAATCATCTAAATTTGACTTGGTTAACCAAGCTATTCTGCAAAAGCGCTGTAGCAAGGCAGATAACTGCCCTTTGCAGCGTTTTTTTGGTACACTCGGTTTAGGCAAAGCTAAAATAAAATTGTGCGATAATTAATTGCAGTCAGCCATTGACGTCAGATTGTAACTATTCTAATATAGAGGTGGAATCGCGAGGTTGAAGGCGGTTACTACATACGAGGAGGAATTTATTGTGGACAAACCAAAGATTATTGTTGTTGGAGCATCACATGGTGGTCACCAAAGCGTTTTGGAGTTACTGCATCGGTATCCGGATGCTGATATTACCATGTTTGAAGCGGGTGATTTTGTTTCCTTTATGTCATGTGGGATGGAACTTTTCCTGGAAGACCAGGTGACGGACGTCAATGACGTGCGGAACTTCCGCCCGGATGATTTGATCAAGCGCGGCGCCCATGTCCTTAACAATCATGAGGTCACGGCGATCAACGCTGATGTCAAAACCGTGACTGTCCGCGACACGAAGAATGGCACGGCACAGGACTATCCTTACGATAAATTGATTCTGAGTTCCGGCGTGCGGCCGAATTCATTGCCAGTTCCTGGTAACGACTTGAAAAATATTTTCCTGATGCGCGGTTACGACTGGGCAACCAAAATTAAAGCAAAGCTGGAAGATCCGGCAGTTAAACATATTACGATTATCGGTGCCGGTTACATCGGTATTGAAGCGGCCGAAGCCAGCCGGAAAGCGGGCAAAGAAGTCACACTACTGGATATCATTGATCGGCCATTGGGCACTTATCTCGATCCGGATATGACCGACATTATCGCCAAGGAACTTACCGATAAAGGCGTTGAGCTTAAACTCGGCGTCAAAATCGAAAGCTTTGCCGGTGACGGTGCCGTCAGCGCCGTGAAGACCGATGCGGGCGATGTTGCGACGGATCTGGTCATTCAAGCTGCTGGGGTTAAGCCGGCAACGGAATGGCTGAAAGGTACTGTTGACCTTGACGACCGTGGCTTCATTAACACGGATCCATATCTGCGCACCAACCTGCCTGATGTATACGCTATCGGCGACGCAACACTGGTTTACGGGGTTGCCGCCCAGCAAAAGGTGCCGATTGCACTGGCAACGGTTGCCCGGCGTGAAGCACGCTATCTTGCGGCTAACATTTTTGCAGAACATCCGGCGCGTCCATTTGGCGGCGTGGTTGGCTCCAGCGCATTGAGCGTTTTCGATTATCATTTTGCGGCTACCGGTCTGAACACGTTCACAGCCGGCCGCTCAGGGGTTAAGGTTGACACCTCGTTCTATACGGATACCCTTCGCCCGGCCTATGTACCGGAAGGCAATGGTAATCCCCCGGTTTGCGTCAATCTTGTCTTTGACCCGCAAACTCATCGACTGCTCGGTGGCGCTGTTTTATCAACGTACGACGTCACTGCGCAAGGCAATGTCTTGGCGCTCGCCGTTCAACATGGCCTGAGCCTAGAAGATTTAGCCGAAGCCGACTTCTTCTTCCAACCTGGTTTCGACCGGCAGTGGAGCCTGCTGAACCTAGCTGCGCAACACGCATTAGGCGAACCCCGGTTTTAATCGACTATTGTTTATTTGACAAAAGGCATTTGGGCTAATGCCTTTCATCAGCCATGCAAAAAGGACCAAGCACTTTTCAATTGTGCTTGGCCCTTTTTCGTATGATCAATGTGCCGCCACAAACTTACGCAGCATACTTCGGCGCGCCTTCTTTTAATTGGCCATCGAGCAGTGTGAACTTTCGATCCGCAAACTGTTCCAGCCGGACATCGTGGGTGACAACGACGATAGCTTTGTTGTGTTTGTGGGCGAGGTCGGCTAACAGCTGGCCGACGATCGCGACCCGTGGGCTATCCAAAGCCGCGGTCGGTTCATCAGCGAGCACAATCGCTGGGTCCGGGTAAAGTGCCCGAGCAATAGCAACGCGTTGGGTCTGGCCCCCTGATAATGATGCCGGATATTGGTTTACCAAGTTGGCAATTCCTAAATCGTCTAGTAATGCTTCCAAGGCCTCATGACTGAGGTTGCCTTTTGGCTTGATCTTATCAACCAGCTTAAACTGTTCGCCGACCGTCAGATAAGGTACTAAGTTGTAAGACTGAAGCACAAAGCCGATGTTATCTAGACGTAGGGCATCGCGCGCCTTGCCGGACAATTGTTCAAGATTCTTCCCGGCAGTCGTGACCACCCCTTCAGTCGGCGTTTGAATACCGCCGGCGATGGTCAAAAATGTACTTTTACCTGAACCGGACGGACCTAATACCAATGATAGGCTGCCAGAATCAGCGCTAAAATTGACATCCTTGAGTACCTCAACGTTGCTTGTCGGGGTCTTGAAATTTTTAATAATGTGTTTTAATTCGATTGCTGACATAAGATCAACCTCCAATGGCGGTAACAGGATCGACTTTTAAAATGGTCCGGATGGGAATGATCGAACCGAGAAAACCGGTGAGCAGAATGCCGATGACGATGGCGACGTTAAGTTGAGGCGAGAAGATCATCGGGACGCCCATCGGCATGAACTGCGCCGTGACAGCCGTCAGCGCACCACCTAAGGCCAGACCTAATGTGACCAAAATCAGAGCTTGCGCAATGGTCGTGATGACCAACGTCCGGGACGGCACACCTTGCGCCCGCAATACCGCGTAGTTTGGCAGTTTTTGCATCGTCAAAATGTAGAGGAACACGGCGATGACAATCAGTGAAATCACAAACAGAAAGCCGATCATAAAGGTAAAGGTACTATTTTGGGCCGAATAACCGGGCAGTTTCTGGATAAAAGTATTCGCCGAGTAAGTCTTCAGGTCGCTTGTGTTGACTTGGAAATTGTTCGACTTGGAAACAATGCCGCTAGCCGTGAAGGTATTCGGCAGATTATGCAAGGTGCGCCAAGCGTTCATGGTGCCGTAAACAACCGGGGCGACGCTCATTTTGGCATTTTCGGTAAAACCAACAATGGTATAGCGCTTGCCTTTCGTGCTCAACTTAACCTTGTCGCCAAGCGCATAGCCTTTATCTTTGAATTCCGTATCCACCACAATTTGATGGTCGCCCTTAGCTCGATGGCCACTGACCAGTTTCATGTCCTTGCCAATATACTGATCCCAGTCAAGCCCGATCATGGTCGAGCGGATTTCGTCATGCTTGCTGCTGGTCGCGACTACGCCGATTGTTCCGACGTAAGCTTGCGACTTGCCTAAGTTGAGATCTTTGGTTTGTTGAGACGTCAACAACGATTGGCTCAAATTGATGTCCGAATCTTTTGCCAACACCACCCGCGACGTGTCCCACGAGTTAATCGCCTGCGTGTTCTGTTGCGACAACCCGTTGGCCAGTGCGCTCAGAATGAACACTAGGTAGGTGACCAACAGCATCATCGCGACGATCAGACCGTAGCGTAATTTTTCATGCCAGATTTCTTTTAATGAGAGATACATTGACTCACGACTCCTTCACGTGCAGCTGTAAAAGAGCTGCTTTCAAGTTTTTTAAAATTAAGTCCGCTTGCTCCGGATTGGCTAGGGCCTGGGAAATCGCACTGTGGCACAGCGTTGTGACGGCCCACTCGATCGCATTGGCAGCAATCGGCGGTTCGCCAACGGACACCATCCCGCTATTTTTGGTAAAATGCTGCCGGATAAAATCACGATCCTGGCTTTCATCAGCTTCCTGCAGAAAAGCAACCGTGGCGGCATATGGATCACGCCGCATTTCCGGCCCGGCGATCCCCGTGTGTAAGCGCCCAATCACTTCTTTAAAAGCGTATTGATACGCATCTTTCAAATCGCTGAAGTACTTATAAAACGCGCCGCGAGCGATGTCGGCCTGCTTGACGATCCGCGCGACTTGCGCCTGCGCCAATGGATACTTGGAAAATTCAGTTACCAGCGCAGCTAAAATACGTTGTTGTTTATTTTCATCTAAATGTTCAAACGTTGATAAAACCATCGTTATCCTCCTTGGTGACACCGTGTCACTGCTTAACATCCTGTAGTCTACACGGAAGGTGACACCGTGTCAACACTTTGGCAAAATTTTTTCATGAATGTTTTCAGCGACACGATTCAGTCTGCAAAAGCCTGTAGTTAAGGCATTCTGTCCACGCTAGTTTACGCACAAACAAAAACAATCATTGATTTAGCTATGTTCGCCAAATCAACGATTGTTCTTTTCGTCTTCAACTAATTCAACCGCAACTGATCGCCGGGATGAATCACACTGTAGATGGTTTTGCCATTCAAGGCGGCTAGGTTGTCCATGTTCAGGCCATACCGATGCGCAATCGCCCACCAGCTTTCGCCTGCCTGAACGCTATGATACCGGACGGTGGGCGCTCGAACCACGCCACCGTTGAGCTCACCTGAAAGTCGGGTCGTGTAGTGGCCGAAGAAATCATAACTCATGTCGACGCCTAGCCCATGAAAATTGTTGGTGAACTGCCACGTGCCCACATTGTCGATCCCCGGCTGATCAACGCCATAACTCGCGATCCATAAATTCTTGGGAATCAACGCCACCCGATCAAAACGG
Source organism: Lacticaseibacillus huelsenbergensis (assembly GCF_029726355.1). NCBI lineage: Bacteria > Bacillati > Bacillota > Bacilli > Lactobacillales > Lactobacillaceae > Lacticaseibacillus > Lacticaseibacillus huelsenbergensis. The sequence continues at coordinate 1,659,654 of NZ_CP120687.1, read as the reverse complement.
CCGGTTTTCATCCAGTTGGCCATCGTATAGAGATCTGTGTGAGGATACCCCAGCGACTTGACCGTTTGAATGAACACATTCGTCAAGCCGGTCAGGTCACCGGTTAATTCCGGTGCTTCCACATCTGCCGCCATCACACTCTGCGTCGATACTCCAAGCGCCCGCGCCGCCAAACCGAAAAACCGGCCTTCCGCAACCGCTTCGGCGCTATTGCGATAATGCGCATAATGATACGCATGCACCTGCATCCCCACCTTGCGCCCGGCCGCTAATTGGGCGACTGCTTTCGGATTCTGATAAGTGGTGCCTTCTGTCAGCTTCACCACCACCGCCTTGACGCCAAAATCGGCCAACTTACGAAACCAGCTCTCCGAATCCGGCTGCCAACTGCTGACATCTGCCATTAAAATCGCCATCTTTTCCCTCCTATCTCTCGTGCTTGCCTTCAAGCTTGACCATAAAAGTGCCCATATTCGTGATCAGCGTATCGAGTCGCCGTTCAATTCGCGTGAGTAAAATCACGGCAATGACAACACCAACTGCCTGATCCAAAACATACGTTAATAATTCCTTATCCATTTAAAAATTCCTCCAATTCGAGTTGCCGATATTTCGCCTGTATTTGCTTGCGCACTTTTAAAACCCGTTGCCGGCTCACCTGCAACTCCCCCGCAATACCGGTATCAGGTAAGCCAGCTAACCGCAGCTGCAAAACCCGCCGTTCTACCGGTGTCAAAATAGCTTCAAGCTGGCGCAACAGCTGCTTCAATTCCACTGACTGCTCCAAGCTAGCGGGTGACGTGGCCACGGTGGTCGTCTGCAACACTGCCGCATTGGCCGGTGCTTCTTCCAACTCCCGCCGATGCCGAACTTTTTGCATCCGTTGCATCAACGTGAGGAAAACAAACCGCCACGCCAGCTTGTTAAACTTGGTAATCGCTGCCTCATCCGTTAACGGATCGCGATACCGGCTGAAGTAGTTGAGATACACCAACATCCCCTCATCCCGCCAATCCTGAAAATCACTATGATGCGGTCGAATACCCAACTTCGCTAATGCACCGTAAACCACGGCTTGGTGCTCAAGAAACAACGAAAATCCTTTCTGTGCTACTGCCATCCTTCATCCAATCCGGCGCCTCATGTCTTTCGATATCGATAGGCGTAGTGTAACGGATGATGAAGGGGGTTGTCTGATCGCAATGAAGTGCCGTGAAGGTTGGTTTAATAAGGCTTGGCACTGATAGTTGGAGTTGGTTATTTGAAAAAGATTGTTGCGACGGCATTTTGCTGGAATGTATTGCGCAGAAAATTTTTGTTCAATTGTTTGTGGGAACAGCTACGTTGAAATTTTGGACAAGAAAAAGCGCGTCCAGGGAATTGCCCCAGACACGCCTGTTCTCACAACATATGCAGCCAACTTGGCTTATTTTGACATGGTTACATTATTCCTTGACCTGCAGAAAATCGGCCAGTACGCGGCGATCTGTTTTGAACTCATCTGTACTAATATTTGCCAGATCAAAATGATGAGCCTTGTTCAATCAATCTTCCGCGGACTCAGCTCGCCGCTCGAAATTGCCTTCCGAAAAGCCGAGGGCGACATGCTTCGCGCCTTCATAAACGCCTTTGCGAATTGCGGATAACTGGTAAATCCGACTTTGATCGCAATATCGCCGATCGCATCGTTAGTATTGCGCAACAACTCGATTGCCTGATTAATCCGCAGCTGCATCAAATAACTTTTCGGCGAAACGCCGAGATTGCTCATGAAAATGCGGTAAAGATAAGTACGCTCGACTTTAACGCGCGCTGCCACGTCATCAATTCTCAACGTGTTGTCCGCATACTCATTCTTAAGAATCTCAACGGCTTGCAATACATACTGCTGAGTAGGAAGCACGCCCAAGCGCGTCTCCTGCTGATAATCCTCAACCAAGGCACTCACAATTTCATAGAACTTCCCCAAAGCGCCATACAAATGATCACCGCTAAAATAATCGTAAGCCTCGCCAAATAAGCGATCCATTTGATGAACATCTTGATGCCTATAAACAAAATTGGTCTTCCCCAGGCCTGCAGCTCTAAAAACGGCCTCAGCGCCTGTCCCGCGAACGCCGATCCACCGATAACTCCACGGGTTGCCAATCAAGGGATAATAGTTGTTATCCGTAAAAGGCGGGATCAAAAAGCCCTGCCCGCGTGACAACTGGTGAATTTCGTTGTTAATAAAGAACAGCCCTTCGCCTTGAAGAATAAAATGCAGCAAGTAGTAATCCAGCTGTTCATACTGATAAGGCGCCCGCGGATGAACGTCCTCATACCCCACTTCAAAAACCGACAGTTCCGGACACACAAACTGATCCGTTCGCAGCCACTTGTTTTCCTTAAACATAATTCGAACCCGTTTCTTTCTATAGCGCTTACATGACCATAGCTTAACACTTAGAACCAGATTTCGCGCTCCGTTTCGTTATATTTTTAAGGCGAAAAAATAACCATTGTGAACCTTTTACGGATCGCAATGGTTATTGGTTGTTAAGGGCGGCGATTGAAAGCTGTTTGGGATGAGGTTTCTTCGGTGCCGTATATGTTGTGGTGGAGCATGTAATAGACGCTTGAAGACCAGCTAAAATTCATGGAATTGAGTCCGTTACCGTTTAAAGGATTGTAATTCTCACGAATAGGGCCGGTGCCATTTAGTCCTTGTGCATGATCAAAAAGTTTGTCCGTCAGCGCCAAAGCGTCCTTGGTGTACCCATAATTTTGCAACCCTTCAACACCAAACATCGCCTGGTCAAGCCAAACCGGTCCACGCCAATATTTCGTCGCGGTAAATTTCTTATTATCGCGCGAAGTAGTTGGCAAAGGCATGTAAGTATTGAACATCTTTTTGTTCATCATGACTTTTTCAACACCTTTTGCATGACTTGTTGTGGCTAAGTTAGCCCAAAGTGGAATCCAGCCTTCAGTTCCCTTGCCGCGATTGCTCAGCAACATAGACTGCTTCCCATTCACTTGGCGATCGTAATAGAATCCGGTCTTTTGATCATAAAAATCTTGGTTGATGACCTTTTTGAGGTTTGCTGCCTCAGTCGTATATTTGGTCACATCATCTTGTTTCTCCAAGACTTTTGCCATCAAGGTTAGGTAGCCTTTCTCTGCATATAAGTATGCGTTAAGATCGACTGATTCCTGATTAATGGAATACCCGACCACCTTGCCATCGCTATTCTTATCTTCCCGAATTTTGACGCCTTTGTCCGCCTTGCCAACACCTTTGGCATCAAAACGAACGGCATTGTCCATTCCGGATTCCCACGCCGAAGCCAGGATAATCGCCTTAGTATCTGGCTCCTTCTTGCCTTTAACTTTCTTAAAATGTAATGGATCAACTGTTGCGCCGTATTCAGCCAACCCATTCTTGTTGAAATCACGATTTGTGTACCACCAATTATGATAAGCAACGAGCTTCGGATACATCTCCGCAAGAAATTGCTTGTCATGGTTCTGTTGATATACCTGCCACACTGCCCATGCAGCTAATGGCGGCTTAGAATTGCGTTCGTTCCAATTAATGCCGTCACCGCCACGCTCTTTGTTCTTGTTGTAGAAAATGGCGTCAGGAATCATCCCGCTATCTTGAGGACGCACTTTATCACTGGTTTGAATCTGATAATCAAACAAAGCGCGAATCGTATTTTCCGCCAAGGTTGGATCAATTTCGGCCACGGCAGAAGCTTCTTTCCAAGAGTCCCAAGCCCATAATCCCACAAACCACTGATCGGACATCGATGGAACAATTCCGTCATGCTTTAAGGCTCCTGCAGGACTCATCCAGTTATTGATCAACGTCTCGACGCTTTTAATGGCGACCCGATCGCGTTTCTCTTTCTTCTTCACATTCTTTTGGTCAGAAGAAACAGCTTTGTTGAGGTAATTGTTCCAACGGGCTGCATTTTTTTCAAAATACTGTTTTGCATTGGTGAAGTAATCTTGATAGTTCGCTGTTTCTTTTGCTTGTTCTGCTGCATTAAAGACATAGGACTCTACCGTATATAAATCAGTTGTCCCTTTTGCAGCTAAACTGATCGAGTCTTTCATACTACTTTTGTACTGGTTGCCAGTAATTGTCGTTGTGACTGGTCGACTGTATGCCACAGTCACCTTGTTTTGATCGGTCGTCATGTAATAATTGTCATTACGAACTTTCTGGAAAGCAACTTGTACGCCGTCATTCGTCGCTACCAAATGCTGTTTTAAGGAGATATCCTTTTCCCCAGCACGTAATTTATTGATGATGTCCCCTGTCCAAGCACATTTGAGATCTAACGATTGCTCGGTTCTATTCTTTAACGTTGTTTGGATAAGCGCCGTCCGATTTGAAGTAAAAATCAAATTTAAAGTCACTTCAAGATCCTTAAACGTGTAAATCTGATTTAACCGTCCGGGATACGATGTGAATGTTGCCTTGGCATTTTTAAAACTGTATTTTTTACCAGTCTTGCGGTTAACCAAGTTGAGCTGCGAAAGCTGGTGCGACAGATTTACCGGATATTCTTCAGCGATAATCATTGGGCCAGGAAAACCGCCCAAGGTCGACGCAACCCGCTTGATTGGCTGATAATAGCCATGCCAAGCTCCTAAGTCTGAAAAATGTGAATACTTGTTAGTCGAAACGTCTTTATTTGCGGAATAAATATGTTTAGTTGGGTTCCCTCCAACATTTAACAGATTCGGATAATCGTTGATGGTATCTGCATGTACGACTGTCCCACGAGTTAACATGATGCCGCAGAAACATAAAATGAGACTCGCACAGCCAACAACCACGTACTTAATCAGCTTCTTCATTTTTTCCTCCAGTGGTTATTCTGATAAACCTCTTTAACCTTACCCTCGTAAAACTCGGAACTTTTTGAAATTGCGTTTATTTAAGTGACCTATTCCAAAATAGCTTCAAAATACTAGCGCCGTTCCCGGCGGCGTGTTAAATCAATCTGGTCAAGTGGAATCAGTTTGGTCTTATTTTTAACTTTGTAATAAACAAACAAACCGATAAATAGCGGTATCGACATATAGGAAATCAAGAGCCGCCGCCAAGCAAAACTAGTTAGCGACCCAATATCCTGACCAATGATCACAATCAAGCTCATCACCATCGCAAGCACTGGACCGACCGGGAACCATTTAGCGTGATAGGCCAACTCATTCAATGAATGACCTTGCTTGATGAATGCCCTACGGAAACGAAGATGCGAGATCGCAATCCCCAGCCACGCCAGAAATCCAGTCAATCCTGATGCTGCCACTAATAATTGATAGACCTCTGGGCCCATGATGCTGGTCAAAAAAGTCATGCCGCCAACCAGTGTGGTCAAAAGCAACGCAGCAATTGGTACGCCACGACGATTCGTCTTTTTAAAAATGCGCGGTGCAAACCCTGAGCCTGCCATCGCCCATAGCATGCGAGTCGAAGCATACATCCCCGAGTTGGCCGAAGACAACACCGACGTTAGAATCACAGCGTTCATGATACTAGCTGCTCCGGCCATCCCGATTCGGTTAAAAACCAGCGTGAATGGAGAAATAGCCACGTCATTAACCGAAGAGCCAAGCAAGTTGGGACTGGTATATGGGATGATCGCTGCGATGATGGCAATTGATAAAATGTAGAACAATAGGATACGCCAGAAAACCTGTTTGATTGCCTTGGGAATGCTGGTTTCCGGAGTCTCACTTTCTCCCGCTGTAATACCAATCAGTTCCGTACCTTGAAAGGAAAAGCCTGCTACCACAAATACCGAGAGCGTTGCGGGCAAGCCTCCGACAAAGGGTGCTGCGCCGGTTGTATAATTCCCCAAACCAACCGCACCATCACTGCCCATAATACCAACAATAGTCAAAACACCAACACCCAAGAAAACAATCACGGTTACAACTTTGACCAAAGATAGCCAGTACTCGGTCTCCGCAAACGACTTTGCAGAAACAAAATTGATGACAAAAATCAGCGCAAGGAAGCCAACCGAGATGCCCCATCCCGGTAAATTGGGTAACCAAAAGTGCATCACAATCGCGGTTGTTGAAACATCCACTGCTAAGGTAATCGCCCAATTCAGCCAATAATTCCATCCCAGCGCAAACCCCAAAGCCGGATCAACAAACCGACTGGCATATTCGGAAAACGATCCCGAAACCGGCGAATAAGTGGCCATCTCACCAAGACTGGTCATCAAGAAAAAGACCATCAAGCCAATCGCAATATACGCAACGATTGCTCCGCCCGGCCCAGCAGTAGCGATTGCACACCCGCTAGCAACAAACAGACCGGTGCCAATGCTGCCGCCTAACGCAATCATAGAAAGATGGCGTGTCTTTAACACGCGTTTAACCTGTGTCGATGCGATCATCTGTGCCAATGTTCGACCCCTTTTATCTTCCTCAAAAGCAGCTCAATGCACCAACATGGCCTCGGTAATTGCCGCGACCATGCCAATTCTTTAAAATTGAAAATCAACTTAATGGGATACTGGTTCAGCCTTTGCTAGCCGTTCGCGTTTTTCATAGCGATCCCAGTATATCCAAGCGACACCCATGAAAATCACCACACCAAGTACGTTGTATAGTAACGTGCCGATCGGGCTAGCAGTTCCTTTTGGTAAATGACCTGCCAGTTCCTCAGCAATCAGATGCGGGTCAGGCACAGTGGACATAAAGAAGACGAACAGGAAAACGCATAGCAGGAAAATCCCTGCAATCAACCCGACTGTTCGATTACCAAAGCGAAAGTCGCGCGGCATATCGTCTTTCTTCCATCGCAACATGATATAAGCAATCAACAGGAACAAGACTGGCAGTAAGGAAGTTGCGGCGGTCATGTTGATCAGGGTTTCCAAGAAGCTATCCAGATTACCAATGCCAAGCGCTGGCACGATCATCAGCAGCGTTACAACAAAGCCTTGCACGATCAGCGCATTCGTTGGATTACCTTCCTGATTGGTTTTGACCATCCATTTACCGAAGACACCTTCAGGAATTTCGGAGAAGAAGACTTTAACCGGCGCTGCTGTCCATAGGGCTAGAGATCCCAAACTCCCAATAAAGAGAATTAATCCAACGAGCCGGACCATCACATTACCAGGAATGTTAAAATGCGTGCCTAAAATCTTGAAAATATCAAAGATCCCATTGGAGAAGTTGCCGGCCAAAACTGACTTTGGAACAACGAAACCAACCGCGATAGCACCGAGAACATACATTAAGCCCACAATAAGGGTCGAAATAATCATAGTGCGTACAAAGGTCTTGTTGCCGCCTTTCGTATCCTTGATATAAACACCGATACTTTCGCCACCACCAACGGCCTGCAAAATCCACGCCATGGTCATGAAGAATGTCCAGTTAAACGTCGGGGTGATTGCCTTCATACTGAAGTCTTGAGCAGGCTTTTCGCCCATCCCCATGACGACCACAAAGGCAAGGACAACAAAGATCACGCCCATCAGTAATCGCGCAGTTCCGGCAAAATTGGTGACAGTCGAAATCCACGAGACCCCCTTAATACAAACCCACGTGGCTAACCAGAACAAAACAATTGACAGAATTGAGATAATTTTCGTCCCCATAGCCCCGCCAAAAACGTTATGGCCTAGCAACGCATATGAGCCATAAATCAGGGTGTTAGGCAACAATGAAACAAAGAAAAACAAATTGACGAAGAAATACGACCATGCTCCCAGGAAAGCGAACTTACTACCCAGTACACTTTCCAGCCAACTATGCACCCCTGACTCTTTATCAGAGTTAGCCGAAGCAAATTCAGCAATCATCAAAATGAACGGCAAGAAGTAGAAAAGGCTGCCAAAAATATAACCGGGAATTGTCGCAAGGCCAATTTGAATGCTGTTGTTGACGATGCTCGGAAAAGCAAACACCGCCGAGAAAGTCATCAACATTAAAGCAGCCGAACCTAACCGCTGCCGTGATTTATCTTCTGACATTGGAAAACACTTCCTTTCTTTATGACGTTTTCACTAATTCGCCTTGAAGTTAAAACCAAGCTCAAAATCATCAAACTTGCAGCGATAACGCTTAAGTTGATCCTGGCCACAAGAATTCGTCCCTAAACCGTTTTGCCGGAAATCCAAATACAGGTTCAGCCTATCTGACTGTTTAAGATCAATCGTATGCTTTGCAGCCTCCAGCGTTTCATCAGCATAGTTAGACACACTGAAGTTCAGTGGTTTTGTCATCGTCAACGTCAGATGATGTTGGCCATCTGTGAGTGCAAGTCGATCTGTATCCATATGATTGCCATTTTCCTGCGGCTTCACATAGTTCACAAATAAATCGTCAACGCTACTCGTGAAGTGACTATAATATGCTGCTTGGTGTGAGTCGCGATAGTTTTCCGTAGGACCCAGGCCATCATAGGAGACTTGTTGATAAGCTTTCGGCAAGGTCATTTTGACCCCGATTCGTGGCAGCATCTCCGGAGCCATATCGCGTTTGCCACTCGCCTTGCCTACGACATCAAGGTCAAAACTGCCATCTTGATGAATGGTATATTGTTGCTGGATCATGTAATACCAACCGCTATTGGTCGTACCCACTTGCTTGGTTAAGCTAACAACATAATTGCCATTTGTTTGGGGCTGCAAATGAACTTCGCGGGTGCTCTCATGCCAAAGATTCAGGAAATATTTGTTGTAATAGTCATCCAGCAAATACATGTCGTTGTCGATTGGCGCACGCCAGAAGTTCATCTTAATCCCGTCGCGAATTAGGTCGCTTCCAGCATGACTCAGACTGAAAGTTCCCTTGATTTTATCGAACCGGTATTCGTAATCCCCGCCCGTCACCGTGATCGTGGTGTTATCTTCGGTTGCCTGTAACGCGGTCGTCTGTTGATGAGCCACTTGAAATTTTGGCCTTTGCAGATTGATGACTGATTGTGACAATACCGTGCCGGCATCAGCCCAAGCGGTTGCTTCCTTGAGTTCAGTGAGTAAATGCAGGTTATAAATGGTTTCAGCGTTAAACTTTGGCAATTGAATACCTAATTTAACCGTTTTAGCAGTTCCCGGCTGAATAGTCGGTAAATCAAGTTTGCCTTTTGCGACCGTCTGACCGTCAGCTTCCAGCTCATAAGCAAAGCTGAATTGATCCGAACTCAGAAAATCAAGCCGGTTCGTAATCGTTATGGTCTGCGTTGCTAAGTCACGCACCGCTATCTGGAAAGGTTCAAACGTCTTTTTAACTTCAGTCAATGCTGTCGATGGGTTCCCATCCGGGCGAATCAAGCCGTCAATACAGAAGTTGCCGTTGTTAGGTTGATCACCAAAATCACCACCATATCGGTAATAGGTCTGATCACCTTCCTTAGTCGCAACGCCTTGATCAAACCATTCCCAGATAAAACCACCTTGCAACTGCTTATGACCGTAGAAAAGATCTTGATATTCCTTCAGATTACCAGGCCCGTTACCCATTGAATGGGCATATTCGCATAAGATGTGCGGCTTTTGAGTTTTCTGAAGAACATCCGCCATCGTCATCTTGGTATCATGTTCAAGCCAAGTGTACATAGTCGAATAAACATCGCTGACCTCAGCTTCAAAATCACCTTCGTAATGGACGAGACGCGTTGGATCTTCGGCTTTACAGTAAGCTGCCATTGCCCGGAAGTTATCTCCAAAAGCAGACTCGTTGCCCAGTGACCACATGATGATCGATGGATGATTCTTATCGCGCTGTAGCGTACGGCGCATCCGATCCACGTATGCCGTCTTCCAGCGCGGATCATCAGTAATCCAGTCATAGCGCTCGGTCAATTCAAATCCGTGGCACTCAAGATCAGTCTCATCAATGACATACATGCCTAATTCGTCACACAGGTCATAAAAGTACGGTGCTTTTGGATAATGTGACGTGCGGATCGCGTTGATATTGTGACGCTTCATCAAAATAATATTCTTTTTGAGATCAGCTTCAGACATGACCCGCCCCTTAGTAGCGCTGTAATCATGCATGTTGACGCCCTTAAACTTAATTGCTTGGCCATTGACTAAAAAGGTCTTGCCATCCAACTCGATCTGCCGAAAACCAACCCGTTGTCGTACTACCTCTAGCGGTTGATCGTCCTGCAAAACCGTCATGGTTAAATCGTATAGATGCGGTGCTTCAGCAGACCACGCTTGAATGTTGTCAATAGTCGCATCCAAAGAAACATCAGCGGGTAGCGTTTGATCTACCAATGTTGCACCATCTTTAGTTAACTCATAGTGAATTTCTGACGAGACACTACTACCCGTCAAAGTCGGTGTGACTACCAGTTCGCCAGTACGGTATGCATTCGATAGGTAGGTGCGAATACGAACATCATAAAGGCCGTTTTGTGGGCGCGAATAAAGGCTCACGTCGCGAAATAGTCCACTTAACCACCACATATCCTGATCTTCAAGATACGTACCATCCGACCATTGAACGACTTCAACGGCGATCGTGTTGGTCCCTTGTTTCAACGCCTTCGTAACGTCAAACTCGCCTGGCAGCCGTGCACCCTTGCTATATCCAATAAACTCGCCATTGAGATACAGCTTAAAAGCCGAATCAACGCCATTAAAGCCAATGATATATTGTTCACTCGCCGCTATTTCATCTACCGTAAAAGTTCGCCGATACAGTCCCGTCGGATTTTCCCGTGGCACAAAAGGCGGGTCAATCGGAAAGTTATACCAGAGATCGGAATAATGCATTTTCCCGTAACCTTGCAACTGCCAGTTACTTGGCACAGGAATCTGATCCCAGTCATGATCATTAAAGTCACTCGCCATAAAATCTGCAGGCGCATATTCCGGCGCGTCTAAGAATTTAAACTGCCATGTGCCATTTAGTAATTGGTAATGCCGCGGTTGTTTGTACTCACCTGGAAAGAAAGTTTCGAAATGGCTTCGTGGCACCATTCGATTAATGTCGGTTAATTCAGGTTGTTCCCATAGTTTTGCTGTTGTCATCGTGCTCCTCCTCATCAATGTACTGCCTAGCAATAGAACCGGTGTCATACGCGTATTTTTTAAGCATGCTGGTTTTGTTTGCGCTTTCATAATACGAGCAAATCATCTGGTAAAGAGCTATGTTTGTTGCTAAAAAATGTCATTATGTTGTTTTTCCAGACTATGAATTCACAAAAAAGTTGAGTCCAATTGTGTTGTTCTATTTTCGAAAACGCATAATAGTGGCATTTTATATACTTTTTGGACAATGTTAATTCGCACAACATTAGAACATATTTTGGGCGCAATATATCAACAACATATTTAATGAAAGCGGCGATTAATTCCCATGGCCGACAGAACCTTGCTGGAATTAATCGCCGCTATTTTAATGTACTTTGTTTCAATTAAACGAATTTGCAATACAGTCGTTCCGCCTGTCAACTATCTCACAATCGAGTAAACCAGATTGCGGAAATATTTATACACGTTTGTGTAATATCCATTTCTCACATACACGTTACGATTGAAAAAGGGTTAGATTCGAAAAATCTCAACCCATTCATTGCTAGGCAAACTACAAACTAAATCTCAATGAGCCTAGACTGAATGTCTTAAAAGCATCGGCTTCATTTTTTACTATTTTATGGGTGTTGGCACTGCCTTAATTATTTGAACATGGATATCCTTATCACTTCTCAAAAAGCGATTAAAAGTAGACTTTTGAACGAAACCTGTTTTCGCCTCTACAGCATTTGCCATCCCAGCTGCCATTGCGGCCCTAATAACATCAATATTACTTTTCCCATATGCCAAGGCTGATAAAATTCCGCCAATCATCGCATCTCCAGAGCCTTCAGGATTGACAGCCAATTGCGATGAAATTTTAATTTTATAATACCTAGGAGTTTCTATGCCTACTTTTGCCACACCTCCATGCGCACCCATTGAAACCAGCACGTTTGGAATGTTTTTAAAAATAGGGTTCATTAGTGCGGAAAGTACGGCATTTTTTTCTTCCACAACGTCAGTAGCCAGTAACTCACTAAGTTCTTCACTATTGGGCTTAATATAGTCTGGCAGATCTTTTCCCATAAGGACTGATTTCAAAGCTGCACCGGAGGTATCCAGAACAATCTTTGCCCGAGGATTTTTTTCCCTCACAGTACGTATCACTTGAGAATAAAAATTTTCCGGAAGATTTGGGGCCAGGGAACCATTAATTGACACACCATTTAGGTTCGTTAAAGACGATATTTGTTCAAGAAGCTGATTGGCTTCTTCAGTCGAAATCTGTTGTCCAACTTCGTTGAGTTCTGTCTTCTGTCCCTTACCATCAATGATGGTATAGCAAAAGCGAGTCTTCCCAGGAACCTGGATCATCTTATTAACAACGCCGTATTCCTGTAAATCTTGGATAATACCAGCTGAATTATCTCTGCCGACGAAGCCCATAGCAGCAACATTCTCTTTATTCCCAGTTAAGATTGAAGCTACTCTCCCAGCATTAATACCCTTACCACCTATAACTTGGTAATGACTAACTTCTCGGTTAGTCTGACCAAGCTTAAAGAAATTAGTCTGATAAACAACATCAATTGATGGATTAGTTGTTATTGTCAATAGCATTGCTATCCGCCTTTCCTACAAGCACACCAGTTATTTCTCGGTAGTGTTTTAAATCAGATTGTGAAATCCTTGAATCAGTGATAAGACCTGTAAACTCTTCTAATTGGGCAAAGCTAAAGGAATCGCCTCGTCCGAACTTAGTGTGATCAGCAACAACGTACATTTTTTTGCTCCGTTTCATGGCCGCTTTTTGTATGTTTCCTTCATCAAAGTTGGCCGTAGTAACCTGATCGTCAAAGACCCCATTTGTACTAATAAATGCTAAGTCAAAAATAAAGTTGCTGAGCGTTTGTTCAGCAATGCTTCCCACAAATTCATTTGTTATTTTGTGATAGAAGCCACCGGTAAGAAACACATTGATATCTTTATTAACCAAGTACCGAAAAATTAAGTCTGAGTTCGTAATATACTTAACATCATCCTTTTTTGGTAGAAAGTCAGCGGCGGCATAAATTGTCGTGCCCGCTCCCAGAAAAATTGTTGCTTTGGGATGAATCAACGAACCTATTACTCTTCCAATTTCAATCTTGGACTCACGCTGAACCTGCGTCTTTTCCTTAGTTGATTTTTCATTAATTAACGAAGCTCCTCCATAAACCCGATTAATAAGCTTTTCTTGAGCCATTTCATTTAAGTCTCTTCGAATCGTCATCGAAGCCACGTTCATGCTCTTGGCTATCTCGGTGGTCGTTAGTGATTTACCTTCAGCGGAATTCAGTAATGCCAATATGGCACTTTGGCGTTGCGCCTTCATCATGATGTTAATGCATCTCCTGTCCAAGTTAATCGATGTTCACATCATAACTTGTATTCCGGAAATGTTCAAGTATGTTCGACTGGTGTAATGCCAAGATTACCTTAAGAATTTGAAGATCTGCGTCTTGTTTATGTTATAAGGCCAAATTTCTGTTCTTAAAAAATTAGTTTAAATTTGTTGACAACGAAACAGAAACCGCTTACTATACGAAGTGAAACAAAGTTGATCATTTTTTACAAGATCAAACATTTTGAAAGGAGCATACAAATTGTACGAATCAATGTTTTCAAAGGAACTGATTGATCTTAACAACCCATCAACTTCCTCACGCGAATTGTTCGACTCGGTTGCTTCAGTCGCACATGATAAAGGATATGCACGCAAGGACTACGGGAAGGGGTTAATAGACCGTGAGGCTAAATTTCCAACAGGCCTTATGTTTCCAAGTTTAAAAATTGCATTACCCCACGTAGATCCTGAATTTGTTTTGAAGCCATTTATCTATGTTGTAAAAACCAATACCCCAATTGGCTGGAAACAGATGGGCGATATGAAACCCATGTCCACAAGTAATTTTCTGTTTTTGGGAATTAAGGAACCTTCTAAGCAGGTTGGTTTACTTGCCCAAATAATGTCTGCTTTTAAAGACCAAGAATTCGTCAAGGAATTCTTGAAAACCACTGATGAAACCAAGATGTATCATTTACTGTCAGAACAATTCACAAAAATAAGTGTCAACTAGGAGGAAATAATTATGAAAACCATTCTCGTATGTTGTGGCTCTGGCGTAGCGACTAGTCCACAAGTAGCAAACAAAATTAACGATTTCTTGGAAGAGCAAGGTTTAGATGGGTTAGCACATGCTGAGCCCCATCCGGTAGAAACCGCGAAATCCAGAATCGACTCCAATCCGGATATCATTGCTTATGTTGGCATTGCGCCTGCCGATGATGATCTTCGAGAAACAATCGAAGCAAATCATGTGACAGAAGTAGTTGGAGTCCCGTGGTTGACAGGTATGGGTGAGGATGAAGCCAATGAAAAAATAAAGCAAGCAGTCCTAGGATCAACTCAGCATAATTAGTTTTCGAAATTTGGAGGAAAAGTTATGAATTGGAATAATATTGTTCAAGCAATCCTATCTCCTGGTCCTCAAGTTGTCGTTTCGGCTCTGATCATGGTCTTAGGATTTGCATTTGGCATGAAAGCCTCAAAAGCCATACTTTCCGGATTATATCTCGGTGTTGGCTTTGTTGGCATGACAATGGCAATTAACGCACTGGTTGCTGCAGTTAGCCCTGCTGCTAAAGCTTTAGCTACAAATACTGGCATTAACCTGCCAACTGTTGACTTTGGTTGGACAGGTGCAGCAGCGATCACCTGGGCTTGGCCGTTAGCATTCATCTTTTTCGCGGTCGAGATTGGTGTCAACTTAGTCATGTTACTGACAAAAACAACAAATGTTATCAATGCAGATATGTGGAATATCTGGGGTGTTGCACTAACTGGCTATATGGTGTACTCAACTACTTCAAGTTATGTTTGGGCGTTTATTGCTGGTGCCATTCAAGTTGTTGTCATGCTGAAGCTTGGTGACATGTGGTCCGAAGAAATCCATGACATGCTTGGATACCCAGGTGTTACTACAACCCACATTGAAGCTTTCACGGCAGTTCTCATGGCGCCAGTCAACAAGTTAATGGATTACATTCCTGTCTTTAATCGTCGCTGGGACGCGAAGGCTCTGAAGAAAAAGATTGGGATTATTTCGGAACCAGTTGTTATGGGTTTCATTATCGGTTTAATCCTTGCATTAGCAGGACG
Source organism: Lacticaseibacillus huelsenbergensis (assembly GCF_029726355.1). NCBI lineage: Bacteria > Bacillati > Bacillota > Bacilli > Lactobacillales > Lactobacillaceae > Lacticaseibacillus > Lacticaseibacillus huelsenbergensis. The sequence goes on along the minus strand of NZ_CP120687.1, from coordinate 1,644,447 downwards.
TTACTCGATAGGTAAAGCTTTGAATCTTGCAGTTACAACTGGAGCAATCATGGCAATCTTCCCAGTCATGGCCAAATTCTTCATGGATTCATTAACCCCATTTGGCACGACTATGAGTAACTTTATGAAAAAACGATTTAAAAATCGTGAATTCGTTATCGGACTTGACTGGCCTATTTTAGGTCAAAGTACGGAGCTCTGGGTCACAATGGTTATCCTAATCCCCATCAGTATTCTATATGCTGCCGTTTTACCAGGCAATACAATCCTACCATTTGCGGGCGTCATCAATTATTGTTTAGGCGTTGGTGGCTTGTTGTTAACTGGAGGAAACCTACTGCGTATGGTTGTCCTTGGGATTATTTATGAGCCATTATTCCTCTACGGAGGTACGTTCTTTGCTAATGAGTTCACCGCATTGGCAAAATCGACTCAAGCAATTAACGTTCCAAAGGGTTCAACAGTCTCATGGAGCTCGATTGAAGCACCTGATCTTCGGTTCTTAATGGCACAGGGATTCAAAGGCAATTGGTTAGCGCTATTGGGACTAGCATTGTTGATGGCCCTCTTCTGGATCGTCTACCGTTCGTTTAAAAAGAATCCTAATCCAGCAAAAAAATATACTGATAGTGCAAGTAAAGCCGCTGCCCCCATCACCGCAAAAGAATAAAGGTCTGATAACATGCTTGAGAAAAAAAGAAAAGTCATGAAAATGTTTTGGACGTTTGCAAGCTTTGTTGCATTTGGAATCTTTGTTATAGCTATTACAACAAAGATCTACTGGTTAAATGTTTTCGTCATCATCCTCGGGCTCTTAATCAAGAATAAAGGATACACAACTCTTTTTTCAGAGAACGAGAAAAGAAGAGCAGATATTAAGGCTGATTTAATCAAATCACATGTCATTAAACAAGCGAATCATACAAAAAAGGAGATTAATTTATAATGAATAATTTTAATACACCGAAGGGACGAATTGTATTTGAACATGAGCGTGAAGATTTGGCTAAAGTAGTACAGGTCGTAATGGAACGTGATGATACCAATATTGCAGGTGGCAACATCTCTTTTAAAGTGACTGACAACAATACTGGCAAAGAATACATTATCATGACGCCAACGATGATGTCTGAAGCATATCTTGGACACCTAACACCAGAACAAATTTTAGTTGTTGAACCACACACACGAAAAATCATTGCAGGTGAAGGAAATTTGACTCGTGAAATCAATATGCACGAGGCAGTTTATGATGCTAACCCTGACATCCGCTGTGTCTTTCACTCACACGCAAAAAATGCTATGTTTTGGGCGACAAGTGGTTTAAATATGCCTAACATCACCGAAGCAACTCAGAAGGTTGGCTTTATCGAAACTCTGCCGTTCGAGCCAAATTGCTCAGAACCTCTAGCAGAGCTTGTCGCACAAAACATTGCAAAAATTGGCGACAAGGCCATCCCCCACATGTATCTTCTGAACAGTCACGGTGTTCTTATCACGACTGGAGGCAAAGGAGTCGATGGCTTGACGGCATTGCACTCTGCATTAGCAATTGTAGATACCGTTGAGTGGAATGCTGATATTGCTTTCAAGCAAACCCTTATGCAAAAACTTGGTTTACTGGACGGTTATTACTCAAAGGGTACCAAAATTGGCACGCTTGAAGACATGGAAGAAGGCAAACCAATTTACAACCGGGCAAAAGCGGCTGTCAGTGGCGATTAATTAGAATAACTTCTGCTGCCGTTTAATTCTATGAAGTTAACAAACATCTAACTCAGAAATCAATAGGCGCTCAATTCCTCCACATACAGGATGTTGAGTGCCTTTTGTATACCACATCTGATCCAGATTGCCGCTTCCTTTTAGCACGGAGCTGCATAAAAATAAAAAGTTCGGTGATCATCAAAAAATGACCGCCGAACTTTTTATAAACTATGAAAATAAGCTGCTACTTCCCAACTCATCCCCGAAACGGATTATAAAACCGCCCGCCATTAACATGAAACAGCACCAAACCAACCAAAATAATCACCACAACGCCCACCAGCACCAGCCAATCAGGCGTCCGTAACGGTTGATCCATGTACCATGTCCGCCGTTTGCCGGTGCCGAAGCGGCGCAGTTCCATGGCTTGGCTGATTTGATCGATTCGATCGAGACTGGTGAAGATGAGCGGCATCAGGATCTGGCCCATGCCTTTTAAGCGTTGGAACAGCTTGGCTTTGCGTGACAGCTCGTAGCCGCGGGCCTGTTGGGCTAAGCTGATTTGCCGGAAGTTGGCTTGCACGTCGGGAATATAGCGCAAGGCCAGTGCGACTGAATAACTGATGCGATACGAAACATGCAACTTGTTGAGGCTCGCCGCGAATTCGCTTGGGTTGGTCGTGATCAAGAAGATCAAGGCAAGCGGCACAGTCACGATGTATTTCAACGCGAGGTTGAGTTCGTAGAATAACTGCTCCTGTGTGATCGTGAAGTAGCCGGCGTGGAGCAAAACATGTTTGCTGCCATACAGACCGACGCCATACTGCGGCGAGAAGACGAACACTAGCAATAGATTGACCACGGCAAAAATCGTAATGATCTTCACGACCAGGCTAATTTGATGCCAGCGGATTTTGGCTTGCGCAAACAAAATAATCGACGCCAGCATCACGGCACACACGAAACGTGTATCATAACTTGCCATGACAATCACTGAAATACCAAGAAACGCCAACATCTTGGTGGCACCGGTCAGACGATGCAGCCACGTATCTTGCGGGTCGTATCCAAAAAGTGAATTCATTGGCGGACCCTCCGTTCTTGATCAATGACTGCTTGAGTAAATGCCAGCGGATCAAGGCCCAAGCGTTTGGCTAACCGGTAAAGGCTTGGTTGCGCCAATGAGGCATGCTCGATGACAGCCGGATTCGTCAAGACGGTGGCCGGTGTGGCGTCCATCAAAACACCGCCATCCCCAAGAACAATCGCCCGCTGCGCATATTCCAACATCAGATGCATGTCATGGGTAATCAACATCATCGTGATGCCTTGCGCGTTCAGCTTGGTCAAAAAGCGCATCATGTCGGTAAAATGCCGCCAATCCTGACCGGCAGTCGGCTCGTCAAGAATCATCAACGCCGGCTCAAGTACCAAAATTGCCGCAATGGTAACCCGTTTTTTCTGGCCGTAACTCAGTGCATTAATCGGCCATGAACGGAACGGATACAACCCGCAAACCTTGAGCGCCGCCAACACAGCATCTTTGACGCGTGCCTCATCCCAGCCGCGCAACCGCGGGCCAAGGGCAACTTCATCAAAAATCAGGTGTTTACTGATCATCTGATTCGGATCCTGAAGAATATAGCCGATTTTATCTGCCCGCTCTTTGACCGACCAATCTGCCAGATCTTCGCCGTCCAACGTGATCTTGCCAGCACTAGGAGTCAAAAATCCCGCAATCAAATGACTCAGCGTTGACTTGCCAACCCCATTCCGCCCAACTAGCGCCACCATCTCACCGTGATGCAGCGTGAGGTTAAGATCGGTGAAGATTTGACGTCCTTTTGGATACGCAAACTGTAGTGCATCCACCGTTAAAAGTGGTGCTTGCGGCTCCTCTGCGACCACAGTTGGCGCATCTTCGGTGAAAGTCGCAAGCTTCGCGCCGAGTTCCGGCGCATCAAACGTTTCAAGATCCGCTAGATGGGACGCTTGCTTCAAATCAATGCCCGCAAATTCGGCTGCTTCCAGATACAACGGTTCCCGTAAGCCGATTTTTTGCAGCAATTGTCCGCGCAGCAAATTCTCCGGTGTGTCATCAGCTAAAATGCGGCCATCTGCCATTACCACCAACCGATCAATCGGCCGCCGCAAAACGTCTTCCAGCCGGTGTTCAATGATGACTTCGGTGACGTGATAGGCCTGATGCAACTCGTCAATCAACGCCACCGATGCTTCGCCTGTCGCTGGATCGAGACTCGCCAAGGGTTCGTCAAACAGCAACACGTCGCCTTCGTCAATTAAAACGCCAGCCATCGCCACGCGCTGCTTCTGGCCACCGGAAAGGGATTGCGGTGCCTGCGCCAGCAAGTCGCCAATTTTCAAACGATCGGCCCATTTTTTGACGCGGGTATGCATCTCGCTGGGAGCAACCGCGCTATTTTCCAACGCAAACGCAATGTCCTCGCCTGCCGTTAATGCGACAAACTGAGCGTCAGGATCCTGCAAAACGGTTCCGACATTCACCGACAAGGCGGCCAGGCTTTGATCCTGCACCACCGCACCGTTGACTTTGACGGTACCGCTCAATTTCCCGGGAAATGCATGCGGGATCAGGCCATTAATCAAGTTGCCTAGGGTCGATTTTCCCGATCCCGAGGGCCCGACAATCAACACCTTTTCGCCAGGTTGGATCGTCAGGTTGACATCGTGCAAGGTCGGCTCCGCCTGACTGTCATACTGAAATGTCACATGTTCAAGTTGAATTGCTGGTACCGTCATATCAAGACTCTTTCTTCAGACTGCCAGAACGTGTCCGGGTTGCAGCATAAGCCACCAACAAAATTGTGCCAATCACGCCGGTCGCAATGCTGTTTGAAATCGCCGAAACAATCCCCTGAACATAAACCTTATTCGCCGGTTCACTATAAATGATGATATCCAGCGTCGGCGCAATCAAACTCCAGCTAACCACATTAGTAATCACTTGCAGAACATTGAACGCGACAATCTTTTTCATGCCAAAATTGCCTGCTTCAATGTTGAATCGTTTCCAGAACAAGCCAATCACCATGCCCACCAATCCAGTGGTAAACACCCAGGTCCACCACGGCTGGCCGTACTGGGTAAAGTCGTTCAAGGCATGGCCCAAAAAGCCGATAAAGAAGCCTGCGACCGGTCCAAAAAGCGTGGCGATGAAGCCAAGAAAGCCATAGGAAATGTCAATGTTCGTGTTCGCAATGCCTGTTGGAATAACTGCAAATCTTTTTAAAATAAATAAAATAGCCGTACCAATACCAATTGCGACAACTGTCCGAACACTCAAAACTTTGTGATCTCGCATACCGAATCCTCCTATAAGAATGAACGTTATCTTTTCACGGATGAACCATCATGACCTGGCCATCGACACATCGGGGCACTTTTCACATGACTCATACGACGTGTCAATTATACCGAAAGCCGCTTCACCGTGATATGCCAATCGACACCGGTGCCGATGTGATACAGCTTCGAGAATGAATCCTGATTAATCGCCACACCCAGATTCAGCAAGGAGTTCACATACACCAGTGGCTCGCCAACCCGCACAGCGGCAAACGTCCGCGTAAATGGCATCTGGTTTTGGTACCGCATCTGATCCCGATAATAAATCGACACCTGCACCAGCTCGCCCGGCTCAACACCCAACTTCTTAAACGTATCCAGCGGAATGTTCGTCCACAACGAGCCAAAACGAATATCCAAAATGTCAATCGTGCCGGCAATCTGGTTATCGCCTTCCGTCACTTCGCCCAGCGGCAACATCACCACTTCGTCAGGCGAAATTGGCTGACCAAGATCCTCAAAAGAAATCTGGCCACTCGCCAACTTAGCGCCATTATAAGCATAAACATCCCGGCCATGGAACGTATGACTCTCCTGACTCCCAGGCAGCGCATGCGACGCTTCATCGATCACGCTCACACGCTTCAAGCCCACAAACTTCGCCAAATGCGTCAGCGTTCCGTTATCCGGCGTGATAATAAAATGATGATCAGTCGTCTCCGCGATAATACTCCGCCGATCACTGCCAACACCCGGATCAACCACCGACACAAAAACCGTTCCCTCAGGCCAATACTTCGTCGTCTGATACAGCCGATAAGACGCCGCAAAAATATCATACGGTGGAATCTCATGCGTCAAATCATGAATCGACAAGTCGCCATCCACCCCATAAGCGACACCATACATCGCCGCAACGGCACCATCAACCAAGCCAAAATCCGTCTGTAACACTAACTTCGCCATTTTCTGTCCCCCTATGCACCGGTATGCCCGCAAATCAGATGCGAGCATACCGACGCGCGTCTATTTTGTTCAGCCTTTTCTAGATGATTCAGTCCTGTGAGTGCGTTATCGTACCGCTGTTACACCCAAGGGCTGAATCTGTATTAGCTGAATGTAATCTGAGTTTATCGGAGAAACGTTCGGGTGTAAAGGTGGAATGGGGAGAAATTGAACATCCGAGCGTTGTGCATAAATGCAAAACCTATTTTAACCTTCGTTTGAGTGTCGGTCGTTGACTCCCCGCCTTTTTGAAGCTAAGACGCGAGTTTACTTCAATCCAGACTCAGCGCATTTTCTTAAGCATAAAGAATTTAGTCTTGCGAAAGTCGTAAAAGATTTTGGAAAACGCGAATAATTTTCCCGAACTTAAATATGAGTCATCGCGGACAACAAGACTGGGACTGCCATCTGGGACATTAAAAAATCGCGCTGGCAGCCCAGATATCATCTCGCACTCAATGACAGAATCAATAAACCCCACTTTCAACCCAGGCTTTTGATTGATAAATGCAAATAGAGAACCCTTAAGCGAACGATCAGGAATTTCTCCTACAATGGATTTTAAGTAGTAGGAATGCTCCACCAAAAAAGGTTCATCATCCAACTTTCGCTGCCGAATTACCGAAATCAGTTCGGTTGCTTTATCCAACTTCTGGTTCTCGGGAATAAAGTCTGCTTTTGCCAGCGGGACGACCTCTTGACTAATATGTGTCGTCTTGACGACTTTTCCTTGCCTCGCCATCTCTTCGGTCAATCCAACGTTATTTTGAAGAGAAATTGCGCCTTCTACGTGATGCGGACGTGCAAAGGTACCACTCCCATGGGCCTGATAAATATAGCCAAGATTAGCCAGATTCTTTAAAGCCTGTCGTAGTGTGTATCGTGTCACATGATATTGATTCATTAACTCGGGTTCAGTTGGAAGCTGGCCTTCTGCATCCTGAATCACACCTTGCTGAATATCTTTTAGAAGCTGATTCACAAGCTCCTTTGTGTCGTAGTTTTTTTCTCGCTGTGACAACTTTTTTCTCTCCCCTAATGTTCGCCAGTTAGTGTTTACTCAATCAAAGTCTTAGATTGAATTATAACGCCATTTAAACTTGTGAACTAGCGCTTAAGCTTTTCTTGATGCTACACAAAAAGCGCCTTTGCTTACAGGGCAAAGACGCTTCGGTGAAAACGCTAACCATCTGATCAGGCTAAGTCTTCCCCATTACTTTGAATCACTTTGCGGAACCAGTCAAAAGAATCTTTCTTGCTTCTGGCAAGCGATCCCTTTCCTTGATCATCCTTGTCAACATAAATAACACCGTAACGTTTGTCCATCTGCCCAGTCCCTGCAGACACAAGATCAATGATTCCCCATGGCGTGTAGCCCATCAGGTTAACCCCATCGACTTCAACTGCTAATCTCATTTGCTCGATATGCTGACGGAGGTAATCAATGCGATAATCGTCATGGATACTGCCATCTTTTTCAACCTTATCAAAAGCACCCAGACCATTCTCAACAATGAATAGTGGCACGTCATAGCGATCGCTGAACCAGTTAAGCGCATACCGGAGACCTACAGGATCAATCTCCCAACCCCAGTCCGAGCGCTGGAGTGTTTCATTTTTAACTTCTTGGTTGTTGCCTAGCGTGATGAAATCTTTGGGTTCGTCAGCTTGGGCTTTAATAACATGTGATGCATAGTACGAGAAGCCAATATAGTCGACTTTCCCAGCTAATAGAACATCACGATCCTCCAACGTTATGTCCAGATCAAACTTGCGCCGATCAAAATAATTTTCTAAGAACCGTGGGTAACGCCCTTTCACTTGAACGTCAGCCAAATAATAATTCATCTGCATGAGTCGCTCTGCTTTAAACACATCATTTGGATTTGGCGTTGCTGGATAAACCGGCCCCATCGCCACCATACAGCCAATCTGGAAGTCAGGATTAATTTTATGACCGACTTGAACTGCCAATGCACTAGCTACCGCTTCGTAGTGAGCTGCTTGAAACATGACCTTTTCTTTATCTTCACTAGGTTGGATAACTAAACCTGAATTCGTGAACAAAGACCACTCGTTCAACATGCCAACCTGATTATTAATTTCGTTAAAGGTCATCCAATACTTGACCTTATCCTTGTAACGATCGAAGACAACCTTCGCAAATCTAACGAAAAAATCAATGAGCTTACGATTACGCCATCCACCATAAGCTTGTACTAAGTGATATGGCATTTCAAAGTGCGATAGCGTAATAACGGGTTCAATGTGATGGGCTAAAAGATCATCAAACAGATCATCATAAAACTTCAAGCCCTTCTCGTTAGGTTGATCCTCGTCCCCGTTTGGAAAAATGCGGCTCCATGCAATGCTTGTCCGAAAACAATTCAAGCCAAGTTCTGAGAAAAGTTCAACGTCCCCTTTATAGCGATGATAGAAATCGATGGCTTCATGATTCGGATAATTCTCACCTGGTTTAACACCATCCGTGATCCGCCGACTGGTTTGATGATCACCCGCCGTCATAACATCGGCAATGCTAACGCCTTTACCGTCTGAATCCCATCCACCTTCGAATTGATGAGCGGCAACCGCGCCACCCCATAGAAAACCTTTAGGAAATGCTGACAAATTTTTTCCTCCTCTTCACCGTAATCGATATGACTACAAATCTTTTTAATTAAGCAGCTGCTTCTTCCGCACCCTTGGCTTGTTCATCTTTATATAACTTGCCATCATAAAATTTAATGAACGGGAACCAGATGAGAAAGGCAACAAAGGCGCAAACGAACGCAAGCACAATGGCTCGCCAATCCCCTGCAGTTCCGATAAATCCAGATAACCCAAGTGGTGTCGGCCATGCAGGTTGAGCAATCATCGGCTTAACAAGATGTAAGTCAATTGCAAAGTAAGCGATCGTCATTGAAGCCATTGGCGCCAAGAAAAATGGAATCGCAGTATACGGGTTATAAACAACCGGCATCCCAAACAAAATGGGTTCATTAATATTGAAGAAAGCAGGTACAAGCGATGCTTTACCCAAAGCACCCAGCTGAGCTGATTTTGCAAAAAACGCAATGAAAACAACCATGCCAAGCGTTGCACCAGATCCACCAATTGTGACAAAGCAATTATTAAACTCACCTGCAAATGGAATATTGGCACCTTTTTGATTTAACTGCATATTGGACAGAACAATTGGCGTTAAAAATGACGTTACGATTGTTGCTCCGTGGATACCAACAATCCAGAGGGCATGCATAATGAAGTACACAACCAGCAAACCGACCCACGTACTTGTCAGATTCGTCACAAAGCCAAACGGGATCGCCACAATCTTATAAATGTCGGTATTAAAGGCCATTAACACGCCATTAATGACAATTACCGTTAACGCGATAGCTGCTGTCGGAATTAATGCTGTAAATGAACGTGAAACGCCTTCCGGAACTGTGTCAGGCATCTTAACGACAATATTCTTTTTAACAAACCACGCGTATAACTTCACGGCGATAATAGACATGATGATGGCTGTAAAAATACCTGTGGTTCCAAGACGGGTGACACCGCCCGCAATCGCATAACCATCAATAATCTTGCTATCCTTTGTAATTTCTGTGACTAATGTTGCTGTCCCACCTTTAAAAACTAATTCTGGTATACACATAAAGAAAGCCATCATGGAAAGCAAGGCACCGTTTAAAGGATTAATATCAATTTTCTCTTCTTGCGCCTGAATTCGCGTGTACTCATATCCGAAAACAAGGCAAAAGTATAGCGCCAAAATTCCCATCGTGGCACCATTTGCTAACATGTAAAGATTAGCGATCTTATCAAAGGAAACTTTCCAAATCCCAGCCAAAGCTGGAAAACTTTGTGGCAACACACTAATAATCAAGAACATTGATCCGACAATCGTGAACGGAATAGAGGCCATCCCTGCAGCCATGACACCACGCACAATTCTAAATGAGGCAAGCTTTCCCATTGGCCCCATTAGATGATCATTCATAAACTTAAATAACTTGTTGTTGCTTGAATCCATATTTTTCTCCCCATTTCGGTTTACTCAAGGCTTTGAGCGAATCTGTGAATCTGCTTCAGATACCGATCTTTGTTTGTTTCAATCAAATGAACTCGCGCCAAAATATAGAAGCTTAACCCCATGCCGATTAGTAATATGGTCGTGACAAGGGATATCCCTTTTGGCCCGAAAAATGGAAATACATTTGGTCCAAAGCCAGTCGTAACTAATACCAACGAGCCAAAATTACTGAGCAGTTGCACAAGGTAACCTATTTTGGTAACTGGCAACTTATTGTCTCGTCGCCAATATTTGCTGGCTTGTTCAACTGCTACTGCCGTAGTGATGATTAATAAAGCTAATGGCCACCACTTGATAAATCCCACAGCACTAAAGCTCAAAACAAACCAGTATAAATTAGCAAAGAAAAAAGCAGCGGTCGTGTACCGGATCAATAGATAGCGATTAAAATACATACTGGTTAGGCTCAGGTCTCGGCGACCTTTGTCATACTTTGATTTATTCGGTGACGGCATTGCGTTGACATCCTCCTCAGCTATTTGGCTTTTCCAAAATCTTTCGGTAAAGATCAACGATTTCCCCTGCTAAATCCCGAAAAGTAATAGCATTCATAACGTGATCTTGACCATGAACCATTAATAATGAGACCGGTTGATGATGACCTTGAGCCTCATCTGTTAACATCCCGGTTTGGGCATTGTGCGCATCTGCCAAAAACTTATCAGCTTCTCTAAGCTTTGCCTCTGCAGTGTCAAAGTCACCGGTTTTAGCAGCCTTAATCGCTTCAAAAGCAGATCCTTTTGCATTGCCTCCAGCCATGATCAGCTGCATCACCACAAGTTGTTGTTTCTCGTCCATAAGAGCCCCCTACTTTTTGTCAATCAAATCAAGTGCCGCTTTGAGAACTTTGTCACCCTTCATCAGCCCATAATCTTGCATGTTGATAACCTCAACAGGAATGCTTAAGTCTTTCTTGAAATCATTTTCCAGATAGCGAACTTGAGGTCCTAACATCAACACGTCAGGATTTTCGGAATCCAGTTTGTCATGAGCATCGGCCGTAGAAGTTGCAAAGATCTTTGCATCGACACCCTCTTTTGCTGCAGCATCCTCCATCTTTTTAACGAGCATGCTGGTGGACATACCAGCAGCACATACAAGCATGATTGTCTTTTTGGTCATAGCAATCTCCCTCACTTTATTTTTTGTAATGAAAATCTTCTTGGGAAAGTAACGCGCGCGTTGCGTTCTAAAAGTCATTCGAATGAATATTCATTCGAATGACTTTATATTAGCAGGTAACGTCCGTTTTGTAAACGGTTTCTTCCTGAGCTGTCCAAAATAATTCCCCGAATCCCAGCGTGACCGCATTTGCACCCTCAAGCCGGTTACTAAACTCTCGCACACAGCAAAAATATCCCCAAACCTAATTGCCCGGTTCGAGGATATTTTTGGAATGATCTTCTGATTTTAACTTTCCGCGTTCTTACAGTAACCAGCTACTGCTACATCAGCTCTCTAGCGGTCTCACAATTCGGTTAATGCGACATGAGTTTGCTTCGAATAACTCAGAGCCTCGCCATTCGAGGCAATCACCTGCTGGTACCAGTAAAAAGATGCTTTGCGCGTTCTCATGAGGCTTCCATGGCCCTCATCATCTTGATCGACGTAGACAAAACCATAACGCTTAGACATTTCCGACGTACCTGAGGAAACCAGATCAATAGACGACCATGCTGTATAACCAAGGAGATCCACCCCATCTATCAGCGCTTCTCTAACTTGTTCTAAGTGTTTTTGTAAGTAGTCAATTCGATACGTATCAACTACCTGACCCTTTTCATCGGGAACGTCCTCTGCGCCGAGGCCATTTTCGACAATAAACAGCGGTACTTGGTAGCGATCGTAAAAGGTGTTTAACGTATAACGCAGTCCTTTGGGGTCAATCTGCCATCCCCACGCGGAACTTTCGAGATAAGGATTCTTCAGAGAACTTCTTAAGTTCCCTTCCGTTGTCGCCGAAGCCTCCGGAGCCGCACTTGTCACGTTCGATACATAGTAGCTAAATGCCAAATAATCAGCTGTATATTTTTTCAACAACGCTTCATCTTCCGTTGCCCAAGCAATCTTCACATTGTTTTCGGCAAAGAAACGCTTCATGTAGTGCGGATAGGCACCTCGCACCATCACATCTGTATAGAAGAAATTGTCATGTTGTTCGTCTAGCATCATTTGTAAGACATCATCTGGCTTACTAGTAGCGGCATAAGTGGTAAACCGCGCGATCATGCATCCCATCTTGGCATTAGGATTGATTTCACGTAACCGCTTCGTGATCTTAGCCGCGGCAACAAACTGATGATGAACAGCTTGATAACAATCTTGAAGGTAGTTCGCACTCTTATCTTCCACCACACCCGTTGACTTAAACGTTGAAAACCGACCAGCGTTAATTTCATTAAAAGAAATCCAATATGGTACACGCTGACCGAAACGTGCGAACAAACTGTCAGCATACCGATAAAACATGTCCACCACGCGCCGATCTGCCCACCCATTGTAGCGATTAACCAACGCTAAAGGCATCTCAAAATGTGAAATCGTCACTAGCGGTATCATGTGATGCTTTTCAATTTCCGTTAGAACACGATCGTAAAAATCTAACGCTGCCCGATTTGGTGCTAGCTCTTCACCAGTCGGGAAAACCCGGCTCCACTTGATGGAGAAACGAAACACCTTAAATCCCATTTCCGCACAAAGCGCGATATCTTCTTTATAGCGATGGTAAAAGTCAACGCCATGTCGTTTAGGATAACGCGCGGTACCGGTATCAGCCATTGCGGTTTCAATAATTTCCGATGTTATTCGACGGTGCTTTGCCAAATCTTGACGATCTAGTTTCGGATCAAAAAAGGAAACATCCGAAACAGCAAGGCCACTATTGTCTTCTAAATATGCCCCTTCTGTTTGACAGGCAGCGATGGCGCCACCCCATAGAAAATCTTTTGGAAATACGTTCGTCTTTTGCATGTTCATCTTCCTTTCTACACAAGTGTTGCTAAATGTTCGCCAACGCCAATCTGTTCTTGCTTGCTTAACTCCATGCTTTGATAAGGTGCAATGCTGGTAAAGATGATCGGCGTGGTCAAATCAAATCCAGCAGCTTTAATAGCATCTAAGTCAAAATGAACCAGTGGATCGCCAACTTGCACCCGTTGGCCTTGCTTCACTTTCAGCTCAAAGTATTGACCGTTTAATTTCACTGTATCCAACCCAATATGGATTAGGATTTCGGGACCATCATCCGCCATTAACCCAATAGCATGACCAGTCTCAAAAGCAACTGTCACTGTACCTTCAACTGGCGACAAAATCTCACCTTTAGCTGGTACCACAGCCACGCCTTGACCTAAAGCACCTGACGAAAATGCTTTGTCGGCAATTGTTTCTAACGGGCAAAGCTTCCCTGTTACCGGACTAGAAATGGTAATGGCCTTCGATGGTTGCGTCTTTGCATTTAATGGCTCAGTATCCTTTTTGCTTGTACCCGATTTTTCCGGAACATCCTCAAAACCAATCAAATAGGTCAGCACTGTCGAGGTGATGAATGTAACGGCAATCGCAACGAGGAAGCCGATAAAACCTTCACCGTTTTTCCCATAAAAAGCAGGTATCATCAGAATACTGGAAGGCCCCGCTGCATAACCGGCACTTCCTGAAAAGCCAACAATCCCGCCACCAATAGCAGCCGAGACGACGCCGATAATGAAGGGACGTTTCAAGCGCAAGGTCACCCCGTAAACAGCCGGTTCAGTGATGCCAAACAGTGCCGAAATGACCGCCGATGCTGACAAGGCTTTAAACTGCTTGTTCTTCGTTCTTAGCATGACACCTAATGTAGCCCCCGCCTGCGAAAAAACAGAAATGGCGTTCGCCGGTTTAATCGGATCGCGTCCCAAGGTAGCAATATTATTCAACATCACCGGCACAATTCCCCAGTGCAATCCGAAGATAACCAGAATCTGCCACGACGCTCCCATCAGTGCGCCTGCTATGATGGGATTGATATTGAAAACCGCTGTCAAACCAGCTGCTAAGGCATTGCCGACATAAACACCAAAGGGACCAAATAGCATTAATGTCAGAGGTACCACAGTCACAAGCACAATGGCTGGTGTAACAAAGTTTTTGATACTCGTGGGTAAATACCGATTTAGATATCTTTCAAAAATGCTAGCAATGTAAATCGCTAAAATAATCGGAATAACTGTCGAGGTGTATTTCACCATCACCAAAGGAATGCCAAAGAAGTCAACCGACTTTCCCGGATCTGCCAAAGTGATGATCGTAGGATATACCAGTGTTCCGGCAATCGTGACCGCCACAAACGGATTGCCCTTAAACTTGCGTGCTGCCGTGATTGCCAGCAAAATTGGCAAGAAATAGAACAAACTGTCTCCGATTGCATTCAAGATGATATAAGTCGAAGTATTCGGCATCACCCACTTCAGCTGGGTTGCGATTGCCAAAAGCCCTTTTAAGATCCCCGCACCCGCCATGACACCTAAAAGTGGCGTAAACAAGCCTGAGATTAGATCAACAAATCGGCCAAAAATCGTTTCATTTGCGTTATCTTGCGTATCTTCCTGGCGATCCTCATCAATCAAACCAGAAATCTTCCCAAACGCTTGGTACACCTCACTCACAGTGTTTCCAATGACCACCTGAAACTGACCAGCGCTTTCCATCACGGTCACAACCCGTTCCAAGGCTTCAATCTGTTCCTTGTTAGCTAATGCCCGATCCTTTAACTTAAAGCGCAGTCGCGTCGCACAATGTACCAGCGACTTCACGTTATGCTCCCCGCCGACTTGTACCAAGATTTGCTCGGCTAGTTGTTGATCATTCATTGAACATCTCCTCCTTAAACTCATTGCAGTTTGTTGCTTAGTAATACAGCTTGATATACGAGTTTCGTTTGATTTAGTGGCTTTAGGGCAAAATAAAAACCTGAGCACTGACAAAGAACGCATACAGAATGCTGTATACTTCTTTGTCAAAGCCCAGGTTTCGCCTGCCGAACAGTCACAATCCACTCGTCTTCAACTGAATTATTAAGATGGCTTTATGGTAACGGTTACATTTACGTGTGTCAAGCTTTTTTTATCTAGGTCTTTTGCTAAGATCGCAAATGGTTTTTCCACAAATAAGCCGTTTCGCTAACCTCCAATGACTCAATAACGAGCGACTCACGGCGAAGCATCTTCCCGCTCGCTTGCGCGCACCTGCAGTCGATTAAGGTGAATCATCAGATATAGCATTTCTTCAGTTGTCAACGTAATTCCAAATGTATTGGCAACATAATTCGCAATTTTACAACTAACTTGATACGCATCCGGATGCTTCTGCTTCATCAACAAGTACAGTTCCAAGTCATTGCCCTGAAGCATGGCATCCTGTATGATCCGCTGAACAAAGAACTTGAGGTGCGTCAATAAGCGATAATCGTTTAATGAATGCTCATCATAAGTACCGTGAAAAGCATACTTGATAATATTGAGCATGGCATAAACTTCCTTCATAATCGCGATTGTCGTCCCCATCTCCTCGTTCATTTCCGCATTAATGAGATGCATCGCTACAAAACCAGCCTCATCAAGTGGCAAGTGAACGTTTGTCTCCGCAGCAACCATTTCCAAAAAATGTTTGGACAACATGAATTCCTTTGGATAGAGATTTCGAATTTCGTATACTAACGAATTTGTAATTAATTGCCCTTCTTCGTAACGTTTAAGTGCGTGATAAATATGATCTACCAGTGATACATGCAAGCTAGCGTTCAACTTTTGACCCAACTGCTTTGCTGCTTGATCAATGAACTGTTCCGTGACGCGTAGTATTTCATAAGGCACTTCCGCCATCAAAGCCGAAAAGTGCGATTGCATATCATCATTCTGTAAAGAAAAAAACTTATCGACTACGGTCGGATCTAGTTGTTCACCAGCGCTACGTTTGAAGCCAATTCCCTTCCCCATCGCAACTTTCTCGAAACCATGGTCATCTTTAACTACAATGACATTGTTATTAAGAATTTTATTAATCTCCACTTACATTCCCCCTTGTGGTCCAACTTTGAATACTATTTTATGTCAAAGTGAAAGGGGTTTCAACGTATCTCACTTCTTAGCTTCCGGTAAGGTACTTTTCCTCTGAGCGAGCTGATATGGTACATGTATCGTCCCATGTTGGACATCGTTATCGTTATTCTTTTTGATCGCATCAACCAATAATTGACTGGCTTGATTGGCAATTGCTGTTGAATCTTGGACAATTGTCGTTATTGTCGGTTGTGATATGGAAGCAATTGACATACCGTCAAAACCAGTTACGATCAGATCTTCAGGAACACTTAGATGAAACCTTTTTGCAACTTGAAGAACCATATAAGCAACATTATCGTTAATTGCGAAAACTCCAAGGCGTCTGCCTTCTTGATGTTTGATTTGAATGAAGTTTTCCAGATCAGAATGTCGTTGTAAAAATTTATCAGAGGTCGTATTTAACGCCAATATGCTACCATCTGCACTAATTCCTCGATCTGAAAGTTCATCTTTAAATGCCTGCACCCGATCCATTGTTGAGGAAGGACGCGACTTGGTCATAACAAGACATAAATCATCTGCTTGACTTAGCAACAATCGTGTCAGATCCCTCCCCGCTGCATAATGATCAGTGGTAACAATCATCTCAGAAGCAGAATGTGGGTCTCGATCAATAAAAACAATAGGAATTGCATATTTCGCTGAAAGCGGCATCTGGTTGCTGGCACTAGATACAGAAATAAGGCCATCCACACGATGCTCAATTAACATTCGATAATAGGCTGTTTCTCGCTCAACACTTCGTTCAGTGTTGCAAATAATTGTTGAATAGCCCAGTTTAAACAGAGCCTGCTCAGCTTTTTTTAGAACCGAAGCGTAGAACTCGTTTGCAATATCCGGTACTAAGATTCCAATCATGTTCGATTTGTTAATACGTAAACTTGTTGCCAGCGAATTACGTTCATAGCCTGTTTCCCTGATGATTTTAAGAACCTTATCACGAGTTTTTTGAGAATATCGACCACTATTGTTCATAATTCTAGACACAGTTGCAACTGATACGCCGCTTAATTGCGCTATGTCTTTGATTGAGACGTTCTTTTTATTTGACACAATCATCACCAAGATTTTTTGTTTGACTTTTCACAGGACTCGTTGTTTAATAGACCGTGAAAGATGCGAAAACGTTTACACAATAATACCAAATTCGAATGGACTTAGCAATAACAGCCATTCCAAGCCTGCCGTGCCAAACGGCTCAATTTTTTGATTTTTGCGTAAACGTTACCGCAAATATACCAATCAGGAGGATTCATGATGAAGGACTTTAATGTTGCAATTTATGCAGATGGCGCATCGATAGAAGGAATGGTTGAAGCCAAAAGCAAATGGCCAATTAGCGGTTTTACAACCAATCCAACTTTGATGAAACGTGCTGGCATCTCTGATTATATGAGTTTTGCAAAAGCTGCCTTAAAAGCTGTTGAGGGCTTGCCAATTTCGTTCGAGGTGTTCGCAGACGATTTTCCAACAATGAAGAAAGAAGCGGAGAAACTAGCTGCACTGAGTAAAAATGTTTTTGTTAAAATTCCTATCACCAATACCAAAGGCGAATCATCAGCACCACTTATCAAAAAGTTATCAGCCGAAGGAATCCAAGTGAACGCTACTGCTATTCTGACCTATGAACAAGTAAAAGAGGTTGCAGATGCCTTATCTCCCAAAACCCATAACATTATTTCCGTTTTTGCCGGCCGACTTGCTGATACTGGCGTGGATCCCATCCCGCTGATGAGAAAAAGCCAAGATCTTGTTAATCAATACCCACAAGCAAGCCTACTGTGGGCAAGTTCACGAGAATTACTAAACATTTTCCAAGCTGATAATCTAGGTATTGATATCATCACTGTCACTAACGCTATTCTTGAAAAGATGAAGATGATTGGTCTGGATCCCAAGAAACTCTCTCTTGATACTGTTCAAGGTTTTCACAAGGACGTTAACGCATTAGGCTTTTCGATTTTGTAGCCGACATAGCTGTTCCCAAAGGAGGGGTAAACAATGCTATTATCAGCCATTTTGGTTGCTTTATTAGCAATCATCTCACAGTGGTGGTTCTTTGCACCTATCACTCGATGTATGACTTATCCACTAACAACTGGTCTGTTAGTTGGGATTTTCATGGGGAATCCAATGTTGGGTATGCTAGCGGGTGCTAATATACAGCTAGTGTATCTTGGATGGATCAATGCAGGAGGTGTGATGCCAAGTAACACCATGGTCGCTGGGATTTACGGTTCAGCATTAACAATTCTCTCAAGTGCTAATCCTAAATTAGCCGTTACTTTTGCCATTCCATTTTCACTTTTAGGGCTTCTGATGGTTCAAATTTACCAGACCGTTAACTCTTTCTGGGTTCATCGTGCAGATAAAGCACTTAGCGAAGGCAAAGTTGGACAAATTCGTTTTCTAAATTATGTTCCCTCGTTCATTGTTGCCTTTATTGTCTATGGCATTCCTGCATTTTGCTTAGTCATGTTTGGCAAAAGTTGGACGACATCGCTTATTTCCGCTATTCCTGCAAAGTTCACAACGGCTCTTGAAGTTGTTGGTGGTTTAATGCCTGCCCTTGGGATCGCAATGCTTCTCAACTATCTCGGAAAAAAAGAACTCAATGCATTCTTTATTATCGGTTTCTTTCTGACTGTATACTTGAAACTCGACATTATGGCAATCGCTATCTTCTCTGCCTGCATTGCATTTCTTGTCTTTATTAGTCAGAGTCATTCTAGCAAAGAAGCTGCGGATGCGACATCTCCGAAGAAAAAAGTACGTCGGCTGACCTTACAGAACAGACGAGGCACCGCCGAAGAAGTAACACCTACCCAAAATGGCGCATCGGCTTCTGAAGCTGCAACTATCCAATACACTAAGAAATTAACCCATTCAGATCTCGTGAAGACGTGGTTGTGGGAACAAAGCGACGAGGCTGCTTACAACTATGAACGTCTTCAGGCTCTTGGACTTACGAATATGATGATTCATCCTATTCGTAAGCTCTATTCGAAGGATCGACAAGCTGATGAACTAAAGAAATATATGGTCTTTTTCAATACTGAACCCCACATGGTCGGCCCTATTATTCACGGTGTTGCATTGTCGATGGAAGAAGCACGTGCCAATGGGCAAAATGTCTCTGCAGATGATATTAACTCAGTTCGTACAGGATTAATGGGCCCTGCTGCTGGTATCGGCGACACTGTTCAGCAAGGTATCTTCTTTCCAATTCTTGCCAGTGTTGGTGCATCACTAGCCTTACAAGGAAATTACCTCGGGCCAGTAATGTTCACAGTGATCTTCGAACTCGTTATCTACACGATAGGCTACATTATGTTCATGTTTGGTTATCGGAAAGGTAAAGAATCTGTCATTTCCATTTTAAAAAATGGTTTGATCGGAAAAGTTACAAATGCTTTTAGTATCGTTGGATTAATGGTTGTTGGTGCTATGGCCGCTAGCCGTGTTGCCGTTCGCACACCACTGGTCTGGACAGTTGGCAAGAGTACAATGAAACTGCAAAGTATTCTAAATCAGCTAGCTCCTGGGTTAATTCCTCTTGGCATCACTGTTCTTGTCTGGTATTTGGTACGTAAAAAAGTCAATCCAACTTGGATCATTTTAGGCATTTTTATAGCTGGCATACTTCTTTCCTACTTGAATGTTCTTGGAATTGTCAAAGCGTAGAAAATTGCGGAGGTTAAATCAATATGATTAACATCGTGTTACTCAGTCACGGGCCCTTTTGTGAAGGGTTGTTAAAAAGTCTCGAAATGATTGCTGGACCGCAAAAAAATTTGCACGCACTTCAACTACATGAAGGAGAAAATCCAGATAATTATCGCAATCAAGTAGATCAGCTCTTGTCTTCACTCACTGGTGAAACAATGGTTTTCATTGATTTAAAGGGTGGGACACCTTATAACACAGCAGCTTCTTTGAAACAGAAGTATGAGTTTATCCTAATTTCAGGTATGAATATTCCAATCTTGATTTCCGTAGTCACATCTCGAACAGAAACAACTACGCTCGAGGATTTGACTCAAATCGCCTTAGATCCTAAAAACGCTGGTGTTGAATTAATCAAATTAACGAATGGAGGTAACAAGCGTGCAAAACTTAGTCTTAACAAGAATTGATGATCGCCTTATTCATGGGCAAGTCATGACAGCCTGGAGCCGTATTACTCACGCAGAGCAAGTACTTGTTATCGATGATGCAGTCGCAAAAGACGATTTTATGATCAATGTTCTTGAGAATGCGATCCCTGATACGATGGCAATTGGCGTCTTCAATAAGGAAGATGGCGTGCAATTTTTATCTGAACCGCTCGAGGCACCAACCATTATACTAGCAAAAGTTCCAGAGACGCTTGAATATCTAGTGGATCACGGTATCGACATCAAAGAAATCGACTTGGGTGGTATGGGGGCTAAACAAGGTCGTGAACGCTTATATCACACAATCTCGACAAGCCCCCAAGAAAACGAATCTTTCAAGCGGTTAATTGATAAGGGCGTTCATGTGTTCATCCAAATTATGCCGCAAAATGAAAAAGTAGAACTAAAAGACCTACTAAACAAATAAATAAACTTGATCAAATAAATTGATCAAAAAGCAAAACCGACTCTGTTTTTCGACACAGAGCCGGTTTTGTGTTTTCATGCAGTTACACCACAAATATTCAATTTAGTTCTTAATGTGTTTAACAGCAATCAAATCTGATTCGCGACGTCCACCGCTACTTTTCTCTAAAAAGGGCTTCAATTGCGCATATATCTTCGGTGTTGTAAGCCCGTATTCTTCCTGAAGAAATTCTGGAGTGCCCACTTGTCCGAACCTGTCATTGCATCCAATCCTCTTGAGTGGAATAGAAATTCGATTCTCGGCCATCACTTCTGCAACGGCACTGCCCAAACCACCAATGATGTTATGATTCTCGATGGTCATAACGGCTTTCTTGTATGCCATCCGTTTCAACAGCAAATCACGGTCTAACGGCTTGATGGTAAACATATCGATTACATCTGCCGTTAATCCTTGCTCTTCTAAAATATCTGCAACATCTAGTGCCTCTGAGACTAGCTGTCCGGCAGCAACAATCAGATAGTCCGAGCCATTCCGAATAAGATTTCCTTTACCTAGCTTGAAATCAGAGCCTGCCTCATAAATCGATCGTACACTTTTCCGATTTCCGCGAACGTAATGAATGCCTTTCATCTGACTAAAGGCTTTAATGACCCAGCTCATTTGTATTTCATCTGCTGCGTCACAGATAACAATATTAGGAATTGTCCGAAGGGTTCCGATGTCCTCATAGCTTGTATGAGTACCCCCATTAAACCCGGCGGCGAAACCAGGATCAGAGCCAAATATATTGATCGTGTTTTTTGAGTAAGCACCAGATACAAACAACTGATCAAGGGCTCGACGTGCTACAAAGGGCGCAAAGGTGTGAATAAAAGGCGTAAAACCAGTTAAACTTAGTCCAGCAGCGACCCCCACCATATTTGCTTCCGAGATGCCAACGTCACTGAATTTATCAGGGTGCGTTTGCTTAAATTGGAGAAAATTACTGGCTCCACCAAGATCAGCATCAAGGGCGATAATCCGATCATCTTTCTCCATCAATCCATTGAGGGTATCAACAACCGTCTGCCTAAGCTCTTTTCCCTTCGTTCTTTGTTCAGTCAATTTAAACATTTTTCTCCCCCTCAAAAATTTGCTCCAAGTTTATCAATGCTTCGTCCGTTTCCTTATTGATTTTTTCATTACCAAACTTAACAGAATGGTTATCCTCCATGTCTTCAAAAAGTTTAACTCCTGCTCCTTTTATCGTATCGAGAACAATGCAAACTGCAGAATCTTCGATGGTCTTTAAATAATCAATGGCAGCATCAATTTGCTTAATATCACGACCATCAACTGTCACAGTCGAAAAGCCAAATGCTCGCATTTTGTCGGCAATATTGAATTGTCGAATAATGTCGTCTGTCCAACCATCAAGTTGCTTCTTATTGTTATCTATGAACACGATACAGTTGTTTAGCTTATTGCTAGCAATATACTGGAACGCTTCCCAACATTGTCCTTCGTTTAGCTCACCATCTCCGACAATCAGATAAACATATGATGATAAATGTTTCTGCTTTAGTCCGGTTGCAATCCCCGCTGCTTGTGATGTCCCTTGTCCAAGCGATCCCGTTGTTGCATCAACTCCGGGGGTCTTATTGCGGTCAGGATGTGATGGTAAGATTGTCCCACCTTGGTTTAAGGTAGCTAGGACACTATCATCAATGAACCCCGATGCTGCTAAAGCACTATATAGCGCTGGCCCCGCATGGCCTTTTGAAAGAACCAACCAATCACGATTTGACCAATGTGGTTCTTGCGGGTTAATGTGCATCTGTTTTCCGTAAAGAACTGCTAAAGTGTCTGCGATCGACAATGATCCGCCGATATGACCTTGTCCTGCTTCTTGAATTGATTTAATGGCACCATATCTAATTTTCGCAGCAAGTCTTGTCAGTTTAGATAATTCATTCGAATTCAAACTAGTCCACCCTTTCAATAAACACTATGCCGTTTCTTCATCCTTACTTATTTTCCTTTTACCAATGGCTGTCAGTGCAAACATCACAATGCCAATCATGATGACCGCGCCGATGACGGCAATCTGCCCACCCATGCGGGACGACTGTCCGAGAAGTAACCCGATGATGCCATAATCCGTGTCAGAGAAAGTGGATCCTGTAAATCCTAAGTTGCTTACCAATGGCATCAGGAAAAGCGGCATAAAACTAATGACAATTCCTTGAACAAATGAGCCCAAGACAGCGCCGCGAATTCCACCTGTCGCATTCCCATAAACAGCTGATGTTGCACCACAGAAGAAATGAGGAACAACTCCTGGAATAACGATTGTCGTGCCAGCCATAGCCATGATAATGAGACTGACGATGCCACCAATAAAGCTTGAAAAGAAGCCAATAAGCACTGCATTAGGTGCATAAGGGAAAACAATAGGGCAGTCAAGACCGGGCTTTGAATTGGGAACCAGTCGTTCAGAAATTCCTTTGAAGGCGGGAATGATTTCTGCCAAAATCATTCGTACCCCTGCAAGAATCACATACACCCCAGCTGCAAAAGTACCAGCTTGTTGAAGTGAGAAAACAATAAAGTTAGTCCCCGCACTTAGCTTGGTTTCGATATAGGTCGATCCTGTGAAAATAGCGACAATCAGATAAACAACCATCATTGTCAAAGCAATGCTGACGGTTGAATCGCGTAAAAATGACAAGCCTTTAGGAAAGTTAATATCTTCCGTTGATTTCTTCTTATTTCCAAACCACTTGCCAATGTATCCAGCAATCATATAGCCAAAATTTCCGGTATGGGCAAGGGCGACATCATCCGTGCCGGTAATTTTCTTCGTAAATGGTTGGATAATCGCCGGAAAGATAGCGCCACACATTCCAAGAAATATTCCGCCGACAATGATCATCAGAACGTTATTCATGCGGGTTGTTGTCAAAATAACAGCTATGATACACGCCTGATAAAAAAATGCATGTCCCGTTAAATAGATATATTTAAACTTGGTGATTCTGGCAAAAAGAATATTTGCAGCCATTCCGAAAAGCATGATTAAAGCCGTCGCCGTTCCAAAGTTCTTGATAGCAATAGCAATGATTGCTTCATTATTTGGAACTACGCCGGTGACGTGAAAGGCTTGTTGAAACATCTTACCGAAAGGCGTCAAAGATCCTGTGACAACATTTGCACCAGCAGTTAACACTAGGAAACCGACAAATGTTTTAATGCCACCCTTAAGAACCTCACTAACGTGCTTTCGCTGTAAAACCAAGCCAAGAATCGCAATTAGAGCAACTAAAATGGCTGGCGTACTAGCAATATCAATTAATATTTTTAAAATCCCATTCATTTTGGTACTCCTCCTATGCTAGTGTTTCAAATTTTAGTTTTGACTTTTAAGCAGTGCCTCCACTTTGGTCTTTAATTCTTTCTTATCGATAATACTGTCTAAGACAATCACGTTTTTTAAGGTGCTGAGACTATCAGCCAAATCCTTCCCGACGAAGAAGTAATCTGCGCTGCCTTCTGTTGCGCTCCCAACATCAAAATGTGCGGTTTCAATTCCGGTGACACCGAGATCCTTCAAAACACTCTGAATATTCATTTCAACCATGAAACTTGAACCGAGTCCCGATCCGCACACAGCAGCAATTTTCATTTCAATCTCCTCCTCCACTTAATAGTGAAATGATTTCGTCTTTACTTTTAGCAGCTAACAGTCGATTCAGGCTGGGCTCATCCGACAAAAACGTTGCTAACTCAGCTAAAGCTTTCAAATGGGTTGTATCATCAATGGCAGAAAGACATATAAAAAATGTCACTGCATGTTCTTTTTGGCCCAAAAGGAGTACCGGATTCGCCACTTTCAGAATCGAGATTCCAACTTTTAGCGCGCCGTCTTCAGGTCGAGCATGAGGCATCGCAATGCCCTTGCCAATGTGAATAAAAGCACCATACTGTTCAACCTTTTCAATCATTGCATCAATGTAACGTGATTCGATGAAGCCAAAGTTTTTTAATGGCTGTGCCGCGAATCTAATAGCTTCCTTCCAGTCCATCTTTCGATCGGTTAATTGGACCATTTCAGGTGTTACCAACTCCCTGAGCATAAAGAACCTCCTCTCCCCTTTTTTGAAAAAGTTCCAAACTGCATCAAATTTCGGTAAAACTAAAGCAGCTTTATACCAGTCATTTCTTGGAAGTCCTTTTGCATCAATTCCCAGGAAGTTTCGATGCTTTCCGATAGACCAAACAGCCCACTGCGACCAATGATATAAATATCTGGTCCTGCTTCCGCAATTTTCTTAAAGTTCTGACGATTAGAAGATCCATCCATCTCGATAAGGTACTGAAAACCATTTTCGCCACGTAGCCTTCGTAGTTCCACAATCTTCTTCAGTGCTTCGCCAATGAATTTCTGACCGGCAAATCCTGGATCAACCGTCATGATCGTTACCTTATCAACCTTGTCAATAACCGGATAAATAGCATCGACAGGCGTTTCAGGGTTTAACACAACTCCTGCTTTTAACCCAGCCTCATGTATTTGATCAATAAGTCTAAACGCAATACCGTTCAACACCTCAATATGCATGCAAATCCAATCGCATTTAATTTTGATTAATTGATCAACCCAATAGTCTGGTTCATCGACCATTAAGTGAGCTGAAAGAGGCAAATCACTGATCTTTCTGACCTCTTGAATAAACCACGGAGATAAGCTGAGGTTTTTGACGTAGTGCCCATCCATAATATCTATATGGAAGGAATCAATCTTCGAATTCAAATAAGAAATCTCTTCTTTGAATTTATCAAGATTCATCGTCATTAGAGATGGTGAGAACTGAATTTGATTCATCTTTTCAACCTCTATTCTGTTTAAACTTTTCCCAGTCCTTCGTAAACTGTGCAACACCTTGGTCGGTCAATGGGTGATACCACAGGCTCTTAAACAACTGCGGTGGAATCGTTGCAATGTGGGCGCCACTCAGGGCGGCTTGTTCAACGTGCTCACGGTTCCGAATACTTGCTGCAATAATTTCAGTTGTAAATTCATATCGGTCAAATATTTGCCGCAGCTTGCTTACCAGTTCCATTCCATTAACAGCAATATCGTCTAGCCTGCCAACAAATGGCGATACAAATGTTGCTCCTGACTTTGCTGCCATAAGACCTTGCGTCACCGAAAAAACAAGTGTCACATTTGTCTTAATGCCTTCCTGACTTAGATAATGTGTCGCCAGAAGTCCTGACTCTGTCATAGGGAGTTTAATCACCACGTTATCGGACCACTTAGCCATTTTTTCTGCTTCCTCAACCATATTTTTTGGATCTAAAGCAGTAACTTCAGCAGAAATGGGACCATTGACAATTTGACCGATCTCTCGAATAACTTCTTCAAAGTCTCGACCTTCACGAGAAATAATGGTCGGATTAGTGGTAACGCCGTCAACTAAGCCTAACTTTTCGATTTGTTTAATTGCTTTTACATCTGCCGTATCAAGAAAGAACTTCATATTTTCAATCTCCTCCCAAAGCTCACACTTTAAATCACTTTGATATCATTCAAGTCAATATCTTCTTCTTCAGCTTCATTAATCTTCTCAAGATCCTCTTCGCTAACATTCTTCTTAATAAGCGCCAAAGTGACGGCTGTCACCAGAATATTCACTAATAATCCGGCTACCCCAGCCCATGGATGTGACATTGTTGGAATCATCAAGAATCCACCAAAAGGTACCGTGGCGTCAGCTCCCATGACCATTGACACTGCACCACCTGCTGCACCGCCAATAGCAGTCGCAATCACGCCGCGAACGATATCATTCATAACTAGCGGAATAACACCTTCAACGATATTGATAACTCCCATTGGTACTGCCGACTTCAACGTTTCTACTTCTACTTTCGTGTAAATGTTTTTCCCAAACAGCTTTGCAACGAAGAAAGCCAAGCCAAATCCAATCGGAGTAGCTGTATTAACAAGTTGCAAGGCGGTAATAGGACCATTCAACCCCTCTGCCTGCAGAGTAAGCACAAAAGCAAAAACAGTTTTATTAATCGGTCCACCATAATCCACACCACTTAACAATCCAATCACTGCACCAAAAACGAGTAGTGATGATGAGTTAAGGCTCTTTAAGAATCCTGTCAACATTGCCGTAAGTGCAGCTATCGGCGCGCCGATGATGTACACCATGACTAGGCCACCGATTATGGAAGCAATGAATGGTATCAGTAGTGTCGGCATTAAGCCTTTTGCCCAAGCTGGGACTTTAATGAACTTGAGAACTCCTAAAACGAGATACCCTGCAAGAAACCCGCCTAAGATACCACCGATAAAGCCGGCACTAATGGCGTTAGCAGTTAACCCAATGATGAAACCCGGAGCAATACCTGGCTTTGCCGCAATAGCAAATGCGATGCCAGTCGAAATGACAACAGGCAACATGCCTAGTCCTTTGCCACCAATCGTTGCCAAAGCATCCCAGAAATTAAATTTTCCCTGAATAAGCGCATCCTGAGCATGACCGCCAAATGCCATGCCTATTGCGATCATAAAACCGGCCCCACACACAATCGGTATCAAGTAAGAGATGGCCGTCAATAAGTTACTCTTGATGTTGAGTGATTTAAGTGCCTTCATTTTTACCCCTCCAAATCTTCATGTTGTTATGCCTGAGCGTGAGACGCTGTAGCAATGATTTCTTTGGCTTTAGCGATTAATTTGTTAGGAGACTTAATGGCAATCTCTGTTGGAACCTGAATGACCCTTTTGCCTTTAAAACGTTCCTCCCCAGATATTTTGACGTCTATTGCTAAAATAACTAAATCCGCATCTTGTATCTGCTTAGCCGTAAGTTCATTTTCAACGCCGATTGTTCCCTGAGTTTCAATGTGAATTTCGGCCCCAGCCTTTTTCCCTGCGTTCTCTAACTTCTCTTGTGCGATATAGGTATGCGCAATGCCAACAGTACATGCGGCAACGCCGACAATTTTCATTTTGCTTCCTCCCATTCATTTAAATGCATTCACAACATCATCTTTATCTCTGGCTCGCAATAGGTTATGAACAACCTTTTCGTTCCCCAACTTCTTGGCAAAAAGCGATAAAAGCTTCAAATGAGTCTTGGCCGCCTTCTGATCATTACCAACGGCGAAGAGAATAACCACCTTGACGCCTTTACCATCAAGTGTTTCCCATGGGATTTCGTTTCTGCTAATTCCGATAGCAACACCTATCTTCTGAACATGTTTGCTCTTGCTATGGGGAATAGCAACATAATCACCAATGCCTGTTTGCCCTTCAGATTCACGAAGGTAAACATCATCAACAAAGGCATGCACATCATCGATATAACCGTAATTGAACAAATCCTCGGCAAGTTTATTAACAATCTCAGATTTGTTTCTTGCTTTTACATTTGGATCTACAATTCGGGGATCAATAATATCAACTACATCCATCTTCATTACCACCTACTAAGTGTCTTTTTGTTCTTGGCTTTCTTCTAAGTCTTTATGATTGAGTCGAGTCCCAAAATAGTTCAGATAAGGTGCCCGCGTCGGTTTCTCTTAACAACAGCTGAATAAATTCCTCCTTGCCTAACTTCCTCATGATGTCAATGATTTGTAATTTGGTGCGTTTACTTTCATCTGTTTTTAAAAATATAAACACCATAACCTGTACATCATGAATACTGGGGCTCCATTTTCTCAGGTTAGTTTGCGGCTTAATAATTAGAAGTTTTGTTTTAGGAATAAAATCTCCTTCTACATGCGGAAGAATGACATGATCTGCCACTTGAATACTCCCCAAGTTCTCCCTATCCAGTAAGTCGATTACTAGCCTGTGTGCTTTCAAAACATCGTCTGGGAAAATCTGATTAGCAGCAAACTGATAAGCATCAGCTCGGTCTTTTAAAGCTAAATTCGAAAATATAGAGATAAGATCATTTTTCATTTCGAATTTCCTCGATTACTTTTTGAATTCTTGCCTGGTCGTCTGAATTCAGCATCGCGCTGACTAATAATGACCTTACAGGCAGCTTATTTCTTAGTGCGACGGTCGTGATGATCAGTTTTGTCTGTGGGTATTTTCTTAAATACTGCTGATACTCACGAGTGTTAACAACATCGACGATATCTAGTTCAGGAAAATGCTTCTGAATTTTTGCTCTTAAAAGCTCCGATGTGCCTATACCCGTTGTACACATGACTAACGTTTGTATCGGCAGCTGATGAACTTCACTCATACGTGCGAAGTATAGTGTGATAAAGCCATTTTCATCAGCGTTAATCTGTGGCAAATGGTACTTTTCGCTCAGCTCTGCTGAAACCTCAGTTACTACATCAAAGATTGTTTGGTAAGAAAGCTTTATTTGATCGAGCAAGACATTCTTAACTCGAATGTCGTTCTTCAAGCGATTCAACATCGGCTTAACGTGACTTGCTAAATCCCGAAAATTCGCGGTACCGCTAGTCTCCAAATTTAGTCGATGACCAACCTCGTGCAAATAATAATTTGCCACATCCATGACAACTTTTGAAAAGCTTGACGGCCTGTCGGATAAATCTGGCAGCCGGGACGAGACCAAATATTGAAACAAATAATACTGTTCAACATCTGGTAGATGTCGATGGAGATAACGCCCGATGTTGTCAATAGTCTGCCTGGCAATTTTCGCAATTCTTGGTTCAGTTGCCATTGTTTCCTTCTCTTCAAGCGTCAACACCGAGTTTTGACAACCGATCATCCCCTGCTTAACTCTTGATATGAGAATGTACAAATGTGAAAAAAGATTGACATTATACGGATAAGGGACTTTCTCTCCAAGAATTTTTTCAATTGTAGATATCTGTTCTAAGACAAGCGACATGTCGTAATGATTAAATCCAGCCTTCATTGTTCCTTTAAGGTCATCAATATCAACAAAGTTTAACGCTTGCGTTATTTCAACAATCGCCTTACGAATATTCGGCTCACTCCCTGTTATTTGCAGGGTTCTATTTTTTCGCGTTAAATTTAGTCCATATTTTTTTAAACGCTTCGATATGACCTTCTCATCATTTGTAATCGTTGAGTCCCCAACATAAAAGTCGCTGTATAGCCTTCGAATCTTCAACGCTTTTGGCGAGGCCAGTAGTAGCGCCTCCATAACCCTCTCTTGGCGATCAGCTGGTGATATATCCTCAATGTCATCGCGAGACGGTCCTTTTTGCAAAATATATCTTTCTTGATTTAGCCTATATCCTCTCCCTTTAGCTGATTCAATGACTGTCCCATCGTCTGCGGTTTCATTCACTTGCTTGATTAAGCGGTAAACTGTCTTCTTTGAAATGTCTAAACGTGCAGCCAGTTCGTCAGCAGTTAAAAAATTAGTCGTTTGTGCCAATAAAAGTTGAAGCCTATATTCACGATTATCTTTTCTGTTCATAGTCAGCCTCTCCTGTAATTTAAGAATAGCCGGTTTTATTGAAAGCGCTTACCAAACTTTTGGCCATTGCACTGGCCATTTTTTGGTGAACGGGGATCGCCTCCCTCCCATTCTTGTTATAAATTTCACAATCCAATACTAAAATATCCGTCATTCATCGATTAAAGATGAGTGGCGGATATTTTCTCGACAAAGCTTTGATATAGCAATTACCAAGGATCCCTATTTGTTGCTTTAGCGTTTTTGCAATCAAATCCGCTAAAAGCCAGGTTTAGACCGCATTATCAAATTCTTTGCCGTTCGTATAAAACTTATAGCCATGTTTACCTCGTGACACTTTAAAGAACTTGCTTTATTTTAAATGCATCTCTAACCCTCAAATTCCCCCATCCCTCTGAGCAGCGCAATAACCTGCTGATAGCTTTGAACCTGCCGAATGTTAGCAGTCGAATACTGTCTTAGCGTTTGATACAGGTAGCTAAAAATCGTGTTCTTCTCTGCCTGCGATGTACCCACTAGCACAATGACCATTAAATAGACTTCTTGATTCTCGACCGTCACTTTTTCTTCCGGCTTAATTGCAAATAACCGGTAATCTGAGACACTCGCTGTTACGATGTGTGGTATCGAAATATGATTTAGGACTAATTGATTGCCGGCTTCTTCACGTTCAACGATCTTGACCAAATCCTCTTCAGCCAATAGCCCCGCGTCGGAAAAGATTTGTAGCCCCTTCTTTAGCGCTGGCAAAAATTTGTCTGTTACAGCGACATTCGTAAAGTGATTTGGCGCTAGCATAGCGGCAATATTGTCGTGATAATATTGCCCATTAACTAACTGTTCAAGCGTTGTCATGTCATCCTCAGACGCAACGGCGGAAAAGGTCAAGGCAAACTTAATTGAGGATTGCTCGATCACATCATTTCTGACATTGGCGATGGCCAAATCAAAGTGCCCTTTTGCATATGCTGATTCTGCTTCGGTCAAGCTGTGAACTGTATCAAGCACAATATTGTGTAGCTTTTGCTGGATAATGGTGGCATTAATCTGCGCTAGTGACATGCGCGGTGCCAAAAAGAGAATCTTGACTGGTTTGACCTCTCGTTGATTAATTGCTTGGACAATATAGAGAGCCAAGAAGTTTGCATCCATCCATATTTGCTTGTCAGCCTTTAACAGTTCATCAGTGACTGCTTGGGCAAAATCAAATGCAACCGGATTTTGCGCGGCTAATCGCGTAATATCATAGTTACTCAAGGTGCTTAGTGGCCGCGGAAATGCACATTCGCGACCAAAATGCGTGAACAGAGACTCTAACGTTTTTTGTCCGATTGCTTCTAGTTGGAACTTGTCCGCCATGTTGGAAAAACTTTTCATAAGACTTGTGTGCTTGGCAATCAGACCAGCCAAGAGCTTCTCACGACTTTGAACAAATTGATTCACCCCAGCTGTCACCGCTGTTTCGGAGTCATACGTTTTTGCCGAGCTCCGACAAATAAAAGCACTGATAACCTGGGCTCGCCACTGACTGTCGATGACCCATGTCATATAAGGACAAGCGTTTTGGGCTAAATAAGTGTTAATACGCTGGGTATTTTCAATTCCCGGAGCAACTTTGGCGAGTAGTTGCGGAAATTCAAAAAGACAGTCTGCGGCAAGATCGATTCGCGTTAATCGTTTCATGTTGATCGTTACACCGGTGCCTGGCCGAGTGGAGATATGCAAAAGATCCTGATAATCACTATTTAAGTCGGTGAGATAATCTGTCACCTGGGCACGAGATAAAAACATATCAGACGTAAGGTCACCCATTGCAATGGTCTTTTGCATGCACAAGCGCAGCAGGATTTCATTGGCTTCGTCCCGGCTCGTATTTAATAGCGTGGTTAATTTTCCCGGATTCAGTGTGGTCAAATGATATTTATTCTGCGCTGTAATACTGCCGATTCGATTTTTCTGAATTTCATCATTGATGGCAGCTATATCTCTAACAATCGTGCGTCGCGATGCTTTTAATTGCTTCGCCAGTTCGTCCCCAGAGAAATCTTGCTGGGACAAAAGGCGTAAGATTTTAACTTCTCTGAGGGGTAGCATACTATCCTTTGATTCCTTTCTTTAAGCGTGCCAGTCCATCCAACAATTTTTCTTGAGGGCACGCAATGTTCATTCTCAAATAACGTGCATCGCCGTAAGTCTTCCCCGACATAATCCCCACGTGTCCAATATCAACTAACCGATGTTGTAACGCATCCGAACTCAGCCCCAGACCACTGACATTAATCCAAGCTAAATAGGTAGCATCTGGCAGTGAAAACTTCAATTCTGGCATGTTTTCATGCAAGTAAGCAGCCACTGTTTCCAGATTTTTCTTAGTATAAGCAACCAGCTGTTCAACATAGTCTGCCGACCCGTTATAAGCAGCGATTTGTGCTAACATACCGAAAATGCTAACTGAAGACAATGCATTCTTTTGTTTCAGTTCGATCAAAAACTGCGTGCGCAAATCTGGATCTGGCAAGAAAACGTACGACCCAATCAACCCTGGCGTATTAAATGTTTTTGAACCTGAACAACACAAAGCAACATCTTTTAAACCAATGTTTGTTATCGGTTCATAAACATGTGGCAGATAAACCATGTCGCGATGAATATCATCAGAAATCAGGAAGACATGATTAGATTGGCAAAGCTCGTACAGTCTTCTTAGCTCGGCTTTAGAAAAAATGCGACCAGTCGGATTATGCGGATTTGTCAGTAGGAATATTTTTGTTTGTTCTTCAGCTAAGACCGTTTCCAGACTGTCCCAATCAATCTGATATCCTTCATCTGCGGCTCTCAGTCGAACCGGCACCAGCATGCGATCATTCTTTTCAATCGTACCATAGAAGGCATCGTACATTGGTGTGAAGACTGCTACAGCATCACCCGGCTGTGAATTCATCCTAATCAGCGTGGCAATCGTGAAAACAACACTTGGACTATAAACAATCCAGTCAGGATCAATCTTTGTGTGGCCGTCTTTCTCAAACCAGTGCACGATACTATTCTTGTATGCCTCATGATTCCAACGGGTATAACCATAGATAGGGTGCGCAAATCGGGCCTCTAATGCTTCCTGCACTTCAGCCGGCACTGGGAAGTCCGTATCAGAAATGGAAAAAGGTAAAATGTCATTACGGCCAAATCTATCTGCAATGTAGTCCCACTGTGTGCTAAAAGTGCCATGTCGATCAATCACGTGATCAAAATCATATTTCGTCAAAATGCATCATCTCTTTCTAAACACGTTCACTGGCGCAGAAGCTTGCGTGTAAGGACCTTCGTCGCGATGGCCTAAGCCCGGGCCATCACGCCCGAGGCCACTTACACTCCAGCTTCTAACCGCGCCAGTTCACGCTCTTCTAAAAAAGTGCAGAGACCTCAGCCCCTGCACCATCACACTTACCAACTATTTCTTTGCAGCTTCTGGGGACACGGTTTTGGCTGTCTGAGCATGTTGCGACGAACTTGCAGAAACAGTCGTACCACTATCGATGATCGTACTTTGTGATTGATCATCCAAAGGTAAAATGCCATTTTTACGCTCTTGGCGCTTGAGCCATGCTGACTTGAACACAATTACGAATAAAACGTTCAAGACAAGCCCAACTGCCAAAGCAATATAATAGGCCCATGCCGGACGGGACAAGCCGATCAATGGATCAAACACACCCAGTCCTGGTGCCAATCGTTCGACCCCAAGGCCCATTGAGACAGCACCAGCAATGCCCCCTGCCAAGGTATTAGCGGTAATCATCGGTACAGGTGCTGCTAATGCATACGGAATAGCTGGCTCAGTCGCCACGGTCATCCCGACTAACATAGCAGGCCAACTTGATTCACGCTCTTGCTTGGTAAATAATCCCGGCTTAAGCCATGTCGCAATTGCTGCAGCCATTGGCGGTAAGACGGTGACTACTCCGGCAATTCCGTACCAAGTGTAAACATGCGAACTAAGCAGTGAGAATCCGAAGAACCAAGCTGTTTTGTTGATTGGGCCACCCATATCAAAGGCTAACATGGCCCCAACCAAGAATCCGCCAGCAATTTTCATCTCTGGTGGGATGCTTCGTAGGAAGCTCAGCAATGCTGCCATCAGCCAAGCCATCGCTGGTCCTAACAAGTAATAGGTCACCAACCCAAAGAGCAACAGTGTGACAAACGGAATAATCAGGAACCCTAACGTTGACTGGAAGGTCTTGCCTAACTTCACCTTCCGGAACGCTTTAACAAAATAACCAACACTTAAACCAATGACAATCGCGCCAAGGAAGCCAGCCCCGCCTTGTGTGCCCAAGATAGCTGGCGTATTGGCAAGATACGTTACCAAGAAAGCCGGTGCCAAGGCAGGCTTGTCACCGATTGAATACGCAATGTAAGCACCCATGATCGGGATCATCATCGTAAAGCCCAATCCACCGACAGTGTTCAGCACCCAAGCAAGCGACGCCATCTGCCCGGCCTTTGGTGCAACATTGGCCGCACCAAATTGGACCATCAGACTACCTAAGGCCATCAACAAGCCACCGCCAATAACAAATGGCAGTGCGGCCGAGACGCCGGCCATCAAGTGACTCATAATCCCATCAGTTTGTTCACGGTCACCTAATTGAACTTTTGAAGCCGTGTATAAATGGGCTTCGTCGTGCAAATTATCAAAAATGACATTAATCTTTTTCAATGCTTCAGAAACCGGAAGCTCAATGACCTGCTTGCCATTAAAACGCGCTTTGTCTTCAGAACTCATGCCCTTGCCAAGTGCCAAAATCACGTAGTCAGCTGCGGCAATTTCTGCAGGGGTTAGCTTATTTTCAATTCCGTTAGCTCCTTGAGTTTCGACGTGTACTTCATATCCCAAGGACTTAGCTTTTTGTTCAATTGCCTCGGCCACCATGTACGTGTGTGCAATCCCAGCAGGACAGTTGGTGACACCAACAATTTTCAAGTTTGCCATGATTCTCTCCTCCTTTTTTAGCAGCAGGTGTCTTTCACACTGCGATTACTGAATTGTCTTATCAATCAATTCATAGACTTCATCTTGATTGCCGTTTTTCAGTACGTTAACAAAATCAGGATGAACGAGTTGACGACTGAGTTTCGCTAGTAGTTGCAGATGAACGCCCGCTTCAGCTGTAGGGACAATCAAACTGATGAATGTGTTCGCTGGTTGGCCATCAAGTGATTGCCATTCAATCGGCTGCTGGCTTCTCCCGAAAATAATCGTTGCTTTGAGGTTGTTGTCCGATTTTGAATGAGGAATGGCCACCCCGTTGCCAAATCCTGTTGTTGACTCTTCCTCTCGAGCTAAATAATCCGAAACCAAAGCAGCAGCATCTTGAACAGCGCCCATTGCATAAGCTTTTTTCGCCAAATCTTCCAGAATTTCTTTTTGAGTTGTACCCTGAAGATCCATGATCATATTATCTTTTGTGAACATTGCCATTTTGTCTGTCCCTCTTTTCTATCTTACAGTCCTAATACTAAATGATTCCGCTTACAAACTTAATCACCTTTTTGTCACACAGGTGTGACATCAAAAATTTCTTCTGTTATGAAGATGCAGAAATACTTCCACACCAAAAAACGCCCGATTCGCTCGGACGTTATTCAAGAGTTCCTAAATCCTATACAAGTCGCTGATACAACTTTTGATACTCCTTATAGATCAGCTCATAAGCATCACGGTTACTGGCAATCGGCGTATAGGTGTCACCATACCGCACCAACGCATCAATGGCCGAACTGACATCTGGGTACCATCCGGCCGCCACGGACGCGACGAGGGCTGCGCCATATCCTGGGCCTTCATCAACGATTGGTACTTTAAGCGGTAAGTCAAAAATGTCTGCTTGCATCTGTGCCCAAAATCGATTTTTGGCACCGCCACCGATCGCAATCACTTCAGTAGGCAAAACGCCGAACTGGCGATATAAATTGAGGACGTCATTAAGCGAGAAGACGATACCTTCCAAAACGGACCGAGCAAAATCATTAAAAGTCGTTCCGTTTGAAATACCAATAAAGCCACCGCGAACGTGGGGATCAAAATAAGGCGTGCGTTCTCCTGACAAGTATGGTGCAAATAAGACGCCGTTAGCGCCAATTGGCGAGGATGCGGCATCGTGAACAATGGTTTCAAACGGCTTGTCGCCACCAAAAGTATCGCGAAACCAGCTCAGCGAATTACCAGCAGCCAATGTAACGCCCATCGAATAAAAATGTGACTTAAGGGCGTGTCTTTCCAGTTGAAGCCTTCCCTGATATTTTAAATTCAGGCTCTTTTCTGGATGCAACACCACTCCGGAAGTGCCAATGCTGGACATTAACTGGTCCTCTTTGACAACGCCAGCACCAATCGCGCCCATGGCATTATCAGCACCGCCAACGGTCACCGGCGTTCCTGGCAAAAGTCCACTAGCTTCGGCAGCGGTTTTCGTCAAACCACCGACAACAGTTCCTGAATCCATTAATTCTGGCATCCAGCTAAGCGATATCCCGAAATGATCAAGAACAGTCTGACTCCATGTACCCTTGGCAATGTCGAGATAGCCCGTACCTGTCGCATCTGAATAGTCGGTCCCCAGTATACCCGTCATACTTAGCCGCAAATAATCTTTCGGCAGCAGCACTTTTTCGATTTGATTCCAAATAGCTGGTTCGTGTTTTTGCATCCACAATAGTTTGGGCAATACATATCCTTCAACGGCACGATTTCCGGTAATGTCGACATAGCGTTGCCCCATCCGCGCTTGAATTGCTTCAACTTCCAATGAAGAGCGCGTATCATTCCACAAAATGGCATTCCTTAGCGGTTGCTGATCAGCGCTTAAAGCAACTAAACCATGCATCTGCCCCGAAAAGCCAATCGCTTTAACGGCTTCCCTTGAAATCTGGTTAGCAGACAAAACGCCGCGAATGGCTTTAAATGTTTGCGTGACCCACTCCTCGGGGCGTTGTTCGTTATAGCCGTTTTGGGGATGGATCAAAGTTAGCGGTTCAGCATGCGTATAAAATTTTCCGCTTCGTTGTAACGCCATCACCTTCACTGAGCTCGTTCCTAAATCAATCCCCAGGACAACATCATTTGTCATTTTCTACCTCCTCGATCACGGATAACATTGTTCAACGATATCACATCCCCAGTGCACACACGTACTAACTGATCATTTATGCTGTTTTAAAAAAGCCTGAAGCACCAACGTCTTCAGGCCTACCTTTATACCAATTTCTTGTAATCACCGAACAACAGACGATATGGTGCCTCGTCTTCATCAATATCCGGCACACGTGGTATATCTTTCAGAAAACGATTATCAATATTGTCATCGTTTGTCGATGAAACTTCCCAAACCATGACGTCGCCAGAGTTAGTCTCAACGTTCCATTTATGGTAAATCCGGGTCGTCGTCGTGAGACTTTCTCCTGGATGAAGCGTGACCACCGTTCCAGGAACCAGCACCAATTGATGCCCATCTTTGACAATATGCACTGGGCTTTCTTTATCCAGCGCTTCATCTTCCGTAGCATTCCAAACCGTGATTTGAAGATTCCCGCCACCGCGGTTAATGGTATCTTCTTCTTTTAACCGGTGGAAATGATAAGGCAACTCTTGTCCTTCTTTTAAAAGTAGCACTTTCTCACAATATGGTTTGGGGTACTTCTTCGGTTCCCTGTAATTGCCATTCCGAAACGTAAACGCCACTAACCCATATTCCTGAAAATTCCCTGAGCCAAAGTCGGTCACGTCCCATCCGAGCATGTTATCCGTGATCTCTTGATAAGACTCATCGAGATTTTGCCATTGTTCTGGCGACCAGCGCCCAAAAGGCGGTAAAAACACCTGATGTTCTTTGAGAAAAGTTTCTGAATCCTTCAAAATATGATTGATTTCAGAGCGTTTCATTTAGTCCGACACCTCCATTTTTGAAAACTCAACCTCTAAGTCAAATGTCACTGCCTCATTAGGTTCAATCGTTTGTAATGTTCCATCGCGTTTTGCCGCTTCGAGTCCATTAACATTATTGGTGGCAGGTTCTAATCCGAGTACATAGTTTTTGGTTTGAGTCAGCTTCCATTCATTCAAGATCGACAGCATCGAAGGTGAAATTGTCACCGTTGCCTGCAACCCAGTTGTTGGACTCAAAAGTCGATATTGAAAATCTTTGTCACTTTGATCCGAGAAATCATGAAAGTAAACTTTTTCTGTCGTGCCAGGCTGGGGCTGATCGAACTGGTTCCAGTCAATCGCCAACTTCCCGTCGCGATCGGTTGGGTTGACTGTATTCATCATTAATCGGGTATCAGGACTAAAGAAAGGATACCCAAAGTTCATGTGATACAGCATCATTAACGGTGACGTCTGCATGCCTTCATTCGTCACAACATCATGAATTCTTATTTTTGTCTCCGTTTTGGGTATGACGACTTCGCGCTTCAACAATAAATTCACGCCGAACATCGATGTTTCACGCACAGCACCGGATACTTTTACGACTGACGAGGTTGTCTGATGCCCGAAATTTTCGGCTGGTGTATTACTAATCGTTCCGTGTAAGCCCAGTTGCGGGTCGTCAGAAGCACCCATATAACTCAAGCCACCGGTTGTCAAAAAGCCGACATTGAAATTTCGCATAAATCCCTGACTGCCATTCTCAACAAAATAGGTGCTATTCACTAAACCAGTCGACGACATAAATGAAATATTGATGCCATGGACTTTTAACTCCGGAATATCCATCCCTCTGTCTGGCGTCACCAGTAAACTCAAGCCAGCCTGGTTGTACATCCGAATAGCTTTCAAACCAGTCGCCTTACCCTCAAGAAACTGGACTAACTGGGCACCAGAAGTTTGCGCTTCATTACCTATAAATGCCTCACTTGTCATGTGGTAGCTCCTTAGATTGGCTTAATCCGAAATTTTAAGATCTTTGAGATTCAAGTCCTCTTCTTCTTTTTCTTCCTGTATATCTTCAGTAGAAACCGGCTTCTTTAAAATGAGATAGACAAGTGCCGTGACAACACTGCCGATGATCAATGCAATGATAAATGCCCATGGCCGGGACATGGTCGGCACCGCGAACAGCCCACTGGCGGGAATCTTTGAGTCGGCTCCCCATAACATGGAGAACCCTCCGCCGACAGCCCCACCAATACCGGTCGCCACAATACTTCGCCATAAATCATTTAAGACAATCGGCAAACTACCTTCCGTGATTTCGACCAATCCCATCGGAAAAGCAGTTTTCAAGGTTTCGACTTCGAGTGGCGTATAGATATTTTTGTGAACTGCCTTGCCTAAGAAGTAAGCCAAGGTATAGCCCATCGGCGTCACCATCGAAGCCAGAATCAAAACGGTAATCGGTTGATTAATGCCTTCAGCCTGTAGTGCCAAGACAAAGGCAAATACGGTTTTGTTGATCGCACCACCGTAATCAATCGAGGCCAAGACGCCGATGATCATCCCATAAAGGAACTTCTGACTTGTATCCAATGTCTTCATATAACCTGTGAGCCATACCGTCCCGGCTGCAATCGGCCCACCTAGAACATAAAACATGAATAGTCCGGCGATGAGTGATGCCAAAAAGGGAATGATTAACGTTGGCATTAAGCCTGCTGCCCACTTCGGCACCTTAACATAAGCGATCACGATAAGCGCTGCCCAACCGGCAACATAGCCACCGATCAAACCACCAAGGAACCCTGCCCCGATCACTCTGGAAATGAGCCCCACAAGTAGTCCTGGCGCAATTCCCGGTTTATCGGCGATTGCAAATGCCACCCCTGTTGAAACGACGATCGGCAACATACCGAGAATTAAACCGCCCATAGTCGAGAAAGCATCCCAAATATTGGCCATTTCTTTGACGGCTTCTAAGTTCTTACCACCCATAATGTTCCCAACCGCAAGTAAGAAACCACCTGCAACCACGACCGGAATTAAATATGAAATCGCAGTGAGCGCAGGTTGCTTAATCTGAATCTTTTTCATCAGTCCTCACCTCGTTTAACTGGGCTGCCCAGTCAGCTCATGAAGTTTGGCAATGAGCTTCTTGGGACTTTTAATCGCAACATCAGTTGGCACCTCAACAACCTTTTTACCAGCGAAACGTTCTCTGCCTGAAATTTTGACGTCAATAGCCAGCAAAACAATATCAGCTTGGCTAATCTCTTCAGGCGTTAATGCATCTTCCGTGCCAATGGTGCCCTGTGTTTCAACGTGTGCGGTGTCCCCGGCATCTTTGGCAGCCTGAAGAATCTTTTCCTTAGCAATATAAGTATGCGCAATTCCCGCTGCGCATGCGGAAATACCAACAATTTTCATTGTTCCAGACCTTCTTTCTCAGTGAAAGCCGCAATGACTTCTGCCGGACTGGTAGCTTTTTTAAGCTTCGCAATGACCTCTTCATGTCCCAGTCTCGCGGCAAATAACGAAAGTAACTTTAACTGATTACGAGCAGACGCCGTGTCATTGCTGACGGCGAACAAAATGACAATCGACACGCCTTTTCCGTCTAAGGTTTCCCATTCGATCGCGTGGTTGAAAATGCCAATGGCCACCCCAACTTTGGTCACATAATCACTTTTCCCATGCGGAATCGCAATTCCGTCCCCAATGCCT
This sequence comes from Lacticaseibacillus huelsenbergensis, assembly GCF_029726355.1. Classification (NCBI taxonomy): domain Bacteria; kingdom Bacillati; phylum Bacillota; class Bacilli; order Lactobacillales; family Lactobacillaceae; genus Lacticaseibacillus; species Lacticaseibacillus huelsenbergensis. The sequence goes on along the minus strand of NZ_CP120687.1, from coordinate 1,603,512 downwards.
GTCATGCCTTCCTGTTCTCTTAGATAAATGTCTTGAACAAAAGAAGGAACATCATTGATATAATCAGCCGCTTTCAGTGTTTCTGACAGTTGGGTGATGGCATCCCGCTTTGACGCCGCCTCTAAATTAAGCTTGATCAACCTTGGATCAAGCACGTCTTCAATTTGTTCCATAAAATCAGACTCCCTTTCAGATACATCAGGCGCTGAAATGTTCAACTTGGAAGTTTTTAACGTCATAAGGAATTTCGTTAACCGGCTCATTTTGGTAATACAGCTTGGTCCGATCAACATCACCGAATAATTTGATCTTCTGTGCGACAACTTTTTGGGTCGCAATCATTGGTGATGGGAACAGGACTTTAGGTTCCCGAATTTCGTCTGGGTCGTTTTCATTAAGCACCGTCCGTAAGTCTTTGGCAAAGGCAATCTTAATGTCACTAGAAATGTTGATCTTATTAATACCGTATTCAATCGCTTCCGCAATTTTGTCATCCGGATTGTCTGAAGCACCGTGTAAAACGAGCGGGACATCAACGGCTGCTGCGACAGCCTTAACGATTTCCGGCTTCAGCTTCGGCTTCACATCTTTTGGATACAGACCATGGGCTGTGCCAATCGCAATCGCCAACGAGTCCACACCAGTTGCTTCAACAAATTCCTTAGCAGTTTCCGGATCGGTGTATTGCACGTTGTCGGTTAAATGACCTTCAACATCATTCCCTGTGTCAGCGATGGTACCTAATTCAGCCTCCACTGATACGCCGGTTGCATGCGCTGCTTCAACAACTTTTTGGGTCAACGCAACATTGTGTTCATAATCCGTCAACGAAGCGTCAATCATCACGCTGGTGAATCCAAGGTGGATAGCGTGAATCACCTGCTCATACGAAGCCCCGTGATCAAGATGCAACGCAATCGGCAAATCTGTATGATTAGCGGCATCAATGACCTGAGCGACAAAACTGTCTCGTAGAAAATCAAGCTCGGTTGGGTGAATCGCCATAATAAACGGTGCTTGCAATTCCTCAGCCTTTTCCAAGGTTGCCGTAAATAATTGTCCTGAGCCTGCATTGAATGCCGGAATGGCAAAGTGATGTTCCTTAGCGACTTGCAATAAACGATCTCCAGATACTAACATGTTATTTTTCCTCCAATTGTTGTTTAATGACGGCAATCGTGGCTTGCGATTGCTTCGTGTCTGATATTTTTTGTAAAAAGTTCGGTAAAGCTAATGCCATAAAGAAATGCTTGATATCATCTGCTTCTTGTTCTGTAATGCCCGCCTTACCCATTAAAATGGCCAAAACATGCGTGATAGGATGGCCGTCTAAATCTTCCCAGCCCTGAATACCTTGGGGATAGTTGAAAATGCCAAGGATAGGCGATTGGCGGCCATTTAAGACGGCGTGGGGGATGACGATTCCTGACGTTAAAGAAGTGTTGCCGATACGTTCTCGTTCTAAAAAAGCCGATTGGATCTGGGCAACCTCTTGTCCAGAAACTTTTGCCAATGCATCAGAAATCGCCCTTAGGACAGCTTGTTTATCGACAGGCCTTTTTATCTCTCCCTCCGAAATAGGTTCAAAGCGAAGTATCACTGGTTTAACCATCTCGCCGCCCCCTCAATGCTTCTTCAACCTTTTCTTTATCTTTCGCTGTAAACATAGCGCTTACTAAAACTTGCGGAATGTGTTTTTGTTCGGGAAGATTAATCGTGCTGATAAGGATATCTACGTCTGGATGTTTAGCTAACGACTTTCCTAGATTCAGATTCGAGATCACATCCAGGATTTCCAGTTCGGGCAAATCTTTACGAATTTTGGCGCTAATGAGTTCAGACGATCCAAGACCAGTCGTACAAATCACGATTGCCTTCTTTGGTTTCTTTGAACTTTCCACGTATTTGGCAATGTAAAGCGAAAGAAAACCGACTTCATCGGCAGAAATTTCAGGTAAATCAAACTTCTTGGTTAGCTTTCCCGCGGCATGAAGCACTGATTGATAGACTTTAGGATATTCGTCTTGAATTTCCTTCAGTAAGGCATTGGGAAGGCGGATATTATTCTCCAAACGATTCAACATCGGTGCGACATGTGAAACGAGTTCATCGATCATCGCCGGCGCGTCATCGGGCAATTGAACATCTTGAGAAACCAACGTTATCAGAGCGTCGGAAAACGTATAAGCTGATGTCCCCGCTTTTGTTTTGAAGTCCGTTCCGGTAAATCGCGCCGAAATTAAATACTGAAACAAGTAATAAACTTCATTCTCCGATATCGGTGCGCCAAGATAGTTCTCCAAGTTGTGTTTGACAATCTCGCTGACGCTGAAGAGATCTGGATAGTTATGCACCTTATCTTTTAATCGGGTAATATCGCGATCCTCAATCGGAAGCTTGACAAATTTACGAATTCTACTGATCAACACATAGATATGCGAGAATAAGTTCACATCGTAAGGGTATGGCAGATCCGCTTTTAAAAATTGCTCGACAACATCCACTTGTTTAAGTGCAAAGGTTGCATCATGTTCCGCCAATCCTTGTTTCACCGCTTCAAAGTTCACGGTTGTGTCTTTGCTCAAGCCAAGAATCACCTCCATCAAAGCATCGCGAATGTCTTTTTCCTCACCTCGAATGCTGAGTGTTCGGTTAACGCGCGTAACGGTCAAATCATACTTTTTCAACCAAGGTTCTAAAGAGCTGACATCGCTTTGAATGACAGATTCACTAACAAAGAAATCCGCTGCTAAGTCGGCAACTTTTAATTTGGAAGGTGTTGCTAACAATAATCGCTTCAACAGTTCCTTTTGCCTTTCTGCTGGCAGCGAGAGATCTCGCGGCGATTTGCCACTCAGTCTACTTAACAAAAAACGTTCATAGTCTAGTTTGTAACCACGACCCTTCTCAGATGTAATCACGTTATTGCCATAAGCACGATTGATGCGGCTCACAACCCGCTGAATCGTCTTGTAAGAAACCTGAAGCTTTCCGGCCAGCTCATTAGAAGTCATGAAACCTTGTTGGTCTTGAAGTAGATGAATCACTGACTGCGCAAGATCGGTGGTCATCTGGTCTCATCTCCTTCCATCATCATTATCGCAAGTTGATTAGAAAGCGCTTACAGAATTCTGTCCTTTGGAGGGGACACAAAAGTTACCTTTCTAAACCAAATCCAACATGTCAACTATACGGTGGCCAACCCTATCATTGAAAGCATTCAAACTTTCAAAATACTAAGACGATGTTTTGCCTCTGCATCCAAGCCAACTCAAAAGATCTCATCAACGATAAACAAGACTCCCATTTTCCCAAAAAACACTAAAAAAACAGCGCCACACCGCCTCTCAACGTGTAAGCGCTTGCCCTTAATTTGAAGTCATGCTATATTAAAGCCGTTAGATTGTGTAAAATTTAATAGTGCAAAGTATTCCAACAACGAGGAGAGATGTTGAAGATGACCAATGATCGTTCAACCATTGCCGCTGGTCTTGCAGTGGTGAAGGTTTTGGAAGCATGGCAGGTGGATCATTTATACGGGATTCCGGGTGGCTCGTTTAATTCAATCATGGATGCTTTATCTGCCGAAAGGGAAAACATCCATTATATTCAGGTTCGGCATGAAGAAGTCGGGGCGATGGCCGCGGCGGCTGATGCAAAGTTGACTGGCAAAATCGGCGTCTGCTTTGGCTCAGCTGGACCGGGTGGCACGCACTTGATGAACGGGTTGTACGATGCGCGCGAAGACCATGTGCCGGTGCTAGCATTGATCGGTCAGTTCGGCACGACCGGTATGAATATGGATACTTTTCAGGAAATGAATGAAAATCCGATTTATGCTGACGTTGCCGCTTATAACGTGACCGCCGTTAGCGCCAGAACCCTGCCGCACGTGATTGATGAAGCCATCCGCCGCGCTTATGCCAACCAAGGCGTGTCGGTGGTGCAAATTCCGGTGGACCTGCCATGGCAGGAAATTCCCCAAGATAGCTGGTATGCTTCAGCCATCAATCACCAAAAGCCGCTGCTCCCGGTTCCTGACCCTGACTTGGTGAAAAAGCTGACGCAACAATTAGTCGACGCCAAACGCCCAGTCATCTACTATGGCATCGGCGCATACACCGCCGGCAAGGAGCTGCAACAACTTAGTGAATTGCTGAAGATTCCACTTATGAGTACTTATCCGGCTAAAGGCATTGTTCCTGACAGTTACCCAGCATACTTAGGTTCCGCCAACCGCGTCGCCCAAAAGCCAGCAAATGAAGCCTTAGCCCAAGCAGACACGGTGCTATTTATCGGTAATAACTATCCTTTTGCTGAAGTCTCGAATGCGTTCAAGAACACGCAGCATTTCTTACAGATTGACGTTGATCCGGCTAAATTGGGTAAACGCCACCAGGCAGAAGTTGCCATTTTAGCTGATGCCAAAGCAACCTTGCAACAAGTGCTTGAACAAGTCAGCGAACGCGAGGAAACGCCATGGTGGAAAGCCAATCTTGCCAACCGACAGAACTGGCGTGACTATCTAAGCAAACTGGAAAACAAGCAATTCGGCGAGCTTCAAGCCTATCAGGTTCTGAAGGCAGTTAATGATATTGCGGATGAAGATGCTATTTTCTCGATTGACGTTGGCGACATCAACTTAAACGCTAACCGGAATCTGAATTTAACGCCGAAAAATCGTCACTTCACATCCAACTTATTCGCAACGATGGGCGTCGGCATCCCTGGTGCCATCGCGGCCAAACTGGACTTCCCGGATCGGCAAATCTTCAACCTGTCCGGAGACGGCGGCGCAGCGATGACCATGCAGGATCTGGTCACGCAGGTTCAATACCATCTGCCAGCCATTAACGTGATCTTCACCAATAAGCAATATGCCTTCATTAAAGATGAACAAGAAGACACTAACAAAAATGACTTCATTGGTGTCGAATTTGATGACATTGACTTCAGCCTAGTTGCCAAAGCCGTCAACATGAAAGGCTTCCGGGTCACCAAAATCGAAGACCTAGCTCCAACCTTCGCCAAGGCAAAAGAGATCGCCAAAACAGAACCGGTTTTAATTGACGCAGTGATTTCCGGCGATCGGCCAATGCCAGTAGAAAAACTGCAACTCGACCCAGCCAAATTCTCCCAAGAAGAAATCGACGCATTCGTCAAACGTTACGAAGCGCAAGATTTGCGGCCGTTCGCTGATTTCTTGAAGGAAGCAGGATTGTCCGTACGTGATGCCGAGAATAGTGAAGGCGGGTTTTAGTTAGTCAGTGGTTGTTGATTAAGATTAGCAGTTCATTATTTTCCTCCTTTAGCTCATGAGAAAGCCGCCCTGATTTTCGAAAAGGAAAATCGGGGCGGCTTTTTTGTGGTATGGAACTTTTTCAAGTGGTAGTTGGCTAATTAGAATTGATTGCGTCAATCCACCGGACTAATTTGACTTTGTAAATCATGCTGAATTCTAACAACGTTCACTCTAAATAAATTAGCAGGAATATAGTGTTTGTTTTGCAAGAGCCTTTCGCCATTCAGGCCAAAGATGTCTTCTGTCATCAAAATTAACGGGCTTGTGTCACTAAAGGTGCGGCGAAACGATTTCTGCTGGCGATCAGACAACGTAATCGATACCGATGATCTTGAAGCTTTTTGATAAACGGATTTCTCCAAAAAGTTAATGATACTATCTGGCTGGTTCAAGTTAATGCGAAACATGGTCACTGTTTCTGGCAACAGAATAGCCAACGTGTTCCCAATATTCTCGCCATTATTCTGATACCAGATATTAAGTGTGTCATACGGCTCGTCGTGACTGTCAAACAGCTGGTCTGTGAACTCACTCGGTTGGTTTTCGTGATAGTAAGCCTCCCGCCGCTCAATTGTCGGCACAAGCCCTTTTAGTATCGGATTGCCTAGCGTTTCGATACCACTCGTCTTTTTTTCCCCGGCCTCGACAAAATGCCCTTGTCCGTGAATACTGCGAATTAAACCGTCTTCTTTAAGCAACGACAAAGCCGTACGTAGCGTCACGCGACTAACCTCAAACTCATTGGTGAGTACCTCCTCAGAAGGGAGTTTAGAACCTGGCGCTAGTTGGCCTTGTTTGATCATCTTCAAAATCTGGTTGTAAATTTGAACATACTTCGGTGAACGATGCATTGTCTTTCTCCACTTTCAGGCTGAATTATGACTTAATTCATTCTACCATGAAAGCAGCATCACCATTTTACCATCTACCAAACCGGAATAATTGAACTTAATTGTCAGGCCTAGAAAAGTATCAGGGACATAACAAGCATCATCACGACACCGAAGACCATCGGCACCGACGTTCTTTTAACGATTTGAATAGGTGATAACTTGGTTGTTCCTGCCACAATCAACACCACCGCAGCAACTGGTGAAACCGCGCGTAGCAAGTTACCGGCAAGCTGAAGCGGAATTGACAACGCGACTGGATCAATCCCCGCAGCCTTGGATAGTGGAATGATCAGTGGAATCATCGCAAAAACCAACGCTGTGCCACTGCCGCTTAATAGAACAATGACCGCGGTGAACAGAACCATAACAATGGGCAGAACGATGCCCGACCCACTCATATGCGTCATCGAATTCTGAATTAGCTCAATGATACCCAAGGAAGTTAACCCTTGCACAAAAGTTTGGGCGGCCACCAGCAAGGCAACAATGCTCATTACATCGCCCATTCCAGTGAAAAAGGAATTAGTGCCTTTAAGCACGTTTTGAACTTTTCGTTTGGCAAGCAATTCAACGATCACTGCCACAACAAAACTGATCAACGTTACCAATTGAACGTTAATATTTAACTTTGTGCCAGCCACTATGTTTGTAAAGAAAATCGCCAATAGCAAAACAATGGGTAGCAATGGTAATAACCCATAAACAAACGCAGTTAAACCGTGGTAGGAATTAACATTTTCCTTTGAGTCAATGCCGTCATCGTGGTTCTCTGCAACTTCTTTATCGTAGGTCAGTGTCTCTGGATCAACCTTATCTTCATGCTTTTGCCAGAAATAATGAACCACCGCAATCGCTAACAATGTCGGAATTGAAACCAGCGCATGGCTTTTAAAAACATAGTCTGTCACGGCCATATGCAATTGGGCCGCAACCGCAACATTATCTGAACCTAAGGGCGTTGGAACAATGGTCGCCGATGTGCCAATAATGGCCGCTGCTGACAATCGACTCATACCTGCTGCCCGCAAAACAGGGTATAAAGTCGCCAACAAAATGATGGCCAAATTAGACGCACTAGGAATGACGAGTGATAGCAAGTTACCGATCAAGAAGACAATCGGTATTAGGATATAAACCGATCGAATCTTGGCAATTGGCTTGGTTAACGCCTGAATTGTGACGTGATTAGCGCCGATGTGACTCATATAGGCGCTGTATCCGCCTAAAATCAGAATGACAAAGCCAGGACCGACAAGCGTATTAGTAAACTGATCTACCACTGCCTGAAAAGGATCAAGCCACACGGTCCCAGTCGATGCAGAGACTTTGATTTTATTCCCTAGAAAGATAGCAAGATACATTAACGTAATACCAAGAACCAATAATGTCATCTTGATGTCGTTCTTCTTCAACAGCATGTAAACTAAGATGGCAACGGCTAGAATACCGATAACCGAGACAAGAATTGCATTCATTATGTCATCCCCCTCATGAAAAACATCGCCACCCTCGTGTTTTCATAAGAGAATGGCACCTACTGTCTTTCTTTTTACCTCACGCGATCATTAGTTACTGTCAGTCACCTACAAACTGGCAGTTGCAGCAATCGCATCAACAAACCAACTTTCAAATTTTTCTGAATCAACGTTAGTAGCAACACTTGCATTATCAGGTTTTCCTAAGTACCCTTTTAGATCGATTAGTGAAGCCCCCGCTGTAAATTCGCCACGCGTTTCAATCTCCACGTGGGTTGTTACTTCATTGAAGTAAGACGGCTCAAGAATCATCGCTACAGCAAGCGCATCATACATGTTCAAACCAGTTTTGAAACTTCCACCGCGATATTTGGAAAACAGCGCATAAAACATGTCGCCAACCTTGCCTAACTGCTTAATCTTTTCCGATGTTTCAGGTAGAATTTTTGCTTGTCGCCCAATTTCCATCGGTGCAACTCGAATTGGCAGACCACTATTAAACACAATCTTTGCGGCTTCAGGATCAGTTCCAAAATTAAACTCGGATAAAACGCCAAGGTTGCCGCGTCCAAGTGCCCCGCCCATTAAAACAAGTTCTTTGATCTTCTTTAGATCGTCGGGATATTGATGAATAAAGAGAGCAATATCCGTTAACGGCCCGATACCGATAAGCGTTACTGGTCTGGAATTAGCCATCACGGTTTCATGCATGGCAACCGCCGCAGGAATCGACGTATCAACTTCCATAGCAGGCTCTGGGAAGGGATACCCATCCATCCCCGTCTTGCCGTGAACACCACTTGCATCTTTAAGCGGCCGCAAAAGTGGTTTACTACTGCCCTGAACAACTCGCGGTGCTTTATTCAAAAAAGTAAGCAAACGCCGGGTATTAAGTGTTGTCTTCTCCACGCTTACATTCCCTGCAATGGGACAAATGAGTTGTACATCTAGCATTGGACTGCCTAACGCAATGGCAATCGCTACTGCGTCATCAATGCCAGGATCGGTGCTGATGATCGTTGGTGCAGGACTGGTTGTTGACATAGTCTTTCCTCCTCGTGAATTGAATGCGCTTTCATTTCGCTTCAAATTATACAACGTTGTATCTAAAAATACAACGTTGTATTACTCGTTTTTTTGATCATACTTCCACTTCCGAATTTTTGGTAAGCAAAAGTGGCAGTTGCGACATCTTCACGTCACAACTGCCACTTTTCAACAATTCAGCACTAAAGATCCACACTCGTCCCCACATGCTGCTTATCCGCCGCCTGCAAAATCTTCTCAGCCACAACCACATCCAACACGGCCGTACCAACGGCTTTAAACAGCGTCACTTGATCATGCTGCTGCCGACCCTTGATTTTGCCATTAATCAACTGCCCGAGTTCGCCGTCATAATGCGCTTTGGTGACCAACCCTTCTTTCAACGGCGTGATCATATCGCCGGCTTCCGCCAAAACGCCGTCCATGGTATCGAAAATGACGCTGTCCGCCCGTTGAACAAGCTCGGCCGGAATCTCATGCATTTCTGGTGTATAGGCGCCAATGCCGTTAACGTGGGTGCCGGGTTGTACATCAGCTGCATCAAAGGTTGCCTGCTTTGAAGTCGTAACTGATGTAATGATATCCGATGCCCGAATCGCCTTAGAAAGATCGTTGACTGGCAGAATGTCGGCATTGAACTGCTTACCAAAACGAGCAGTCATGTCTTGGGCAAACTTTGCTGCACGCTCATGGTCGATATCAGAAACATAGACGCGGGTTAACTGACGAACATTGAGCATCGCTTCCAGCTGTGTTGGAGCCTGACCACCCGTCCCGATTAACGTGGCCACTTTAGCGTCAGGATTAGCCAGTAGATCGGTCGCCGCCCCTTGAAGCGCACCGGTTCGTAGCTGCGTCAGGTAGGTTCCGTCAATGATCGCCGACACAATGCCGGTCTTGGGATCCAGGCTGACCATAGTCGCTGGGACACTCGGCAAGCCCTTGTCGATGTTATCAGGATAAACGGAGACGATTTTAACGCCGAGCGCGGGTTGCTCACCTGCAGCATAACCCGGCATGTAGAGGCTCTGACCGTGTTACGCCTGAACATCAATGTTGGCCCGCAACGGCACAGTCGCATCGCCCTTAGAATAAGCCGCCAGCGCAACTTTATCGTCAGCAATCGCATCTTTCATCGTATAAACTGCTTGCACATCTTTTTTCGTCAAAATCCGCATCATATAACCTCCATCATCCAAAATTTAGTCAACAAGTTATGCTTCTTCTTTTTGCCGCAGCGACAATGCCATGCTGATGACGGAATATAGCAACACCACGATCACCAGCCATTGGAGCATGCTGGTGTCCAGACTTTTCACAAAGAAAACGGCAACTAAAACACCCAAAACGCCAAAAGTCGACGTGAATAAAGTGATTTTCCGACTATAATCTGCCAACTTGACGAATTGAATGGAACTCGTCGAAACAGAAAAAGTTGCGGCACCCATCATGATTGGAAAAGCTGCTGACGGGTTGAGTCCCATGGCATACACAGTCGCCATCGTCAGGGCATACGAGCCAATGCCAATGTTGTTCAACGCGCCGTACACGAACAATAAAACAGCCGTCAATATCAGCTTCCAACCAGATAAACTCGTGGCCGTTCCATTAGCGGGAATCCAGTTGAACTTGCCTGCCAAAATCATCAATGCCGCAATCAGCAAGCCAGCCGTGACAAACTTTTTAATGGTGTCACCGGGAAGCTTAACCACAAACTGTGGCCCGATATAGGCACCGATCACCGCCGCAATGATGCAAATCGCCAACGTTTTAATATCAACCGTAATGGCAGTAATGTATGAAAGCGCCATGGCAGCCACCGGAATAACACATTGCGTATTCAAGGTACCAGGAAGTTTTTTGATCGATACCCATTTGACCTTAGGATACAGTGCGGTGCTAATGGCGAAATCGGAAATGCCAAACGTCGAAAGAAGAAAAATCAGGAATGAGCTGAATGGTAAGGCCCAAGTTGTTGCCGGTTCCGTCATGACTTCCGAGCGGTGCCGTAGCAAATCACGTACAAAATAGAAAAGGAAACCTAAGTTAATAAGTACAATTAAACCCAGTAAAATCTTAATCATGCGCGTTCTTTCCCTTCCGATCCAACATGTAAATGTCCCTGACACCTTCAGAGACTGGATTGAATGCTTTCATGGTACCCGTGTCAAAAATTCTAAGCGTTCTCAGATTATAAGCGTCGTGAATGACGTATTCTTGCGCAATGAAAACAAACAAGTGGTTTCGGTTGTAAATGACACTATCGTCCTAACCTTCTAATAACTACTGTAAGTGAATTTATTCACTAGTCAAGGCTGCTCATCAGTAATTTTTAGGCTTTCGACTCACACTGCCTGTAAATAAGCGCTTATAGTGAAATCTTGAAAACAGTTCTTGTGTATTCGTGTACATATTTGATTAAAAAAATAGCTCTGCCCGGTAAGTTTACCAGACAGAGCTATAGTAATGGCACACACCCTCAATACTTTAAACCGTGGAGGTGGCAGCCATGCCAAATTTGTAAAACGAAAAAAATCGCCACTTGGATACCAAAACTATACGATAAACATGGCTGACTCGTCAACATAAACAAGCTTTATTATGTCAGCCAATTTATCTCATAATTCCGTTCTTATTGACGACATATAGTATACTCTACACACTAAATGCATGGCTAAGAAAGAGGAGCAATTACCCTCTTCACTTAGGTTAGCGAATTAGCAAGGAACACCCCTCAATATTCTAGCTCTCGGAGGTGAAACCCTGCTAAACGGAAGGATCGGAGGACTTGGCTACGCTAGAAATAGCGTTGTCTATCTTGATCATTGCCAAGGCGTATTACATCTACGCTCTGGCAACCAAGATATTAAAAGAAGCTAACCGTTTCGGCTAGCTTCTCCAACGTCCTTCTAACTCGCGTCGAGGTCATCGGGGTCCCATCCCGGTGGCCTCTTTTCAATATCTGAATTATACGTTAGAAATGGCTGATTCGTCAACTTACTAATTAGTTAAGTTGAAAAATCAAACATGTCGACCACAAGTGATATCTCTACATAAAGCGTTTAAAGCTTGCAACGTGTTCTTATTGACTGGATACGCAACAACCTATAGACTTGAATCATGACAGAGAAAGAGGACTAATTACCCTCACTTCTTAGTCTAGCGGATTGGATGGCACACACCACTCAACATTTTTTGAACCGTGGAGGTGATGGCCATGCCAGACTCAGGAGACAAAGGGGGTTGCCACTTTTTGGATGTGGCGTCGATTATTATCGCGCTAAGCATACTGATTACCAGTAGCGCTAAAGCGTATGCGATAATCAAAAAAGCTAACCGTCAAAGTTAGCTTACCCCAAAGTCATCTGAACCGCGTTCGAGGTCATCGGGTCGCACCCCGGTGGCCTTTTCTCAACTCCTAAATTATACGTTAGAAATGACAGATTAGTCAACTATTTGTCTGCACCAGTAAACTTTTTGTGCTATTTTCCCGCTTCAGTATGTTTTTGTCCGCTTCAGTATGTGTCAAGGCTCATATTCGTCCTTGCAGAATGTAATCCTTGTCACTAACAAAAAAAGCCAGCCATGCAAGGCTAGCTCCCTAACTCGCGGTTGAGATCATCGAGAGTTTATCTCGATGATCTCTTCTCAACCTCCAAGTCTTACGATAGGTTTTACAGACTCGTCAACAAAGTAGTCTCATATCTTCAACCTATTTGTCCGACAGCCGATGCCTTCAAAAACTCCTTCAATCGTGCCACCAGCGTCTGATAATCCACCTTCGCATAATCATTCACGTCCACCCTGATCAGCCTGCCAATCTGAAAATTCTGATAGCCGCGATCACACACTCGGTTGCTGAACACTTCAAACGAAGGCATGCCATCGGGTTTTTCGTTAATACTTTCAAGGGTATCACCACGATGGTAATGATTCATGAGATGGCCAAGGTGGCGGGGATCAGACAGATCGCGCTGACGCTGGCGATTATAAAGTACTTTGATGTCTGCTTCTAAACGGATTGTGATGACTGGGTAATGATACTTTGCGGCCAACTTTTCGAGTGCTGGTTTTTGCAGACGGCTAAACGGGTAATCGCCTAGAATCATTTTGTGTTCGCTCATCAGAATATCAATGCCACGGTAGTAACGTGTCCTTGCCTCGGCATCAAGCGTTTGCTTTTCCTGAAGATTGTCGAAACCCAGCTCATCGTAGAGGTGCTCTTTAAAAAGATCGAGCGGCAGCGACACGAACCCGCTGATTGCCTGCATGATTTTGTTTGCCGCATACGTTTTGCCAGTACCAGGCGCGCCTGCTAACAGAACCAAAGCTTGTGTATCAACAGCCATCGTGTCGTCTCCTCCTATCGCTTTATGCGTTCACTGGAACTTCTGCGTCCTTATTTAAGAACAGCCCTATTTTGTGTTTGACGATATCATAAACGACTTGGTTACATGGCTCGATGTTGTTGCGCAGAGAGTTATTGACTTCTGTCTGGCCAAACATCTCTTTTGCTTTGCGGGTCCAACCAACTAACAACTCTGTCCCAACGTTGAATTTTCGGAATCCGTTCTCAGTTAATCGATGATAATCGGCTTCATTAACGCCAGTGCCACCATGAATGACCATTGGCGTACTGATTTCTTGATGCAATTCTTCAATTAAAGGCCAGTTCAATTTGGTTTTTGATTTAAATTGGCCGTGATGCGTACCAACGCCGACTGCCAGAGCTTCAACATCTACATGATTCAGGAACGTAATTGCTTGCTGCGGATCTGTGTAACGTCCTTCCTTAACTGTTACGCCTTCTTCAGTTCCGCCGATTGTTCCAATCTCACATTCAACAGAGACGCCATGTTCGTGGGCATAGTCGGCCACCCGTCGTGCACGTTCCATGTTTTCTTTATTTGGCAGGGCCGAGCCATCAAACATGACCGAGGAATAACCGGCATCGATCGCTTCTTTGATGGCATCAAACGACTTGGCATGATCAAGATGCAGGTCCACATCAACTAATAAGTCTTGCGCCATCGACTTGCAAACAGCAACAAAGTTCTTCATGCCGACATATTGAGCCGTTGCCACACTGGTTTGTATGATAATAGGAGAGCCTGCGTCCTTGGCCGCCATGATCATTGGTGGCACCATCTCTAAATTGTGCGCGTTAAAGGCGCCGACCGTGTAATCGAGTGCTTGTGCTTCATCCATTAATTGCTTTAAATTCTTGTACATATGATTGCCTCCTAGATTAATAGCCAAAACCAGACCGCATGACGCGTTTCGACATATCAAGCAACGAATCTGTTTTGCTAACCCATTTCTGAATATCGTCATCGTTCTTTGCTTTTGCCGCTTGTTTCCGCTGTACCTCATACAGATTCAGCAAAGCATTATAAGCATCCCCGAATTCCTCTTTGTCTTTGATGCTCGCTTCATACGCAGCAATGGCCGCCAAATCGTTCCCTAATTTTGCTTGTACAGCGCCTAGTTGGTTATATAAAAGATGCCGCTTTTCTTTATCGTCCGTTGTTCGCTTGATTTGTTCCGTTAAACTGGCAACTTTTTCCTTCAGATCCGCAGCATCGGTTGACGAAATTGGTTGATCACGTTGTTTTGACACCGCAGATGAGGGTCTCTGAGCATCTTTCTTTTTAAATAAACCGCCAAACATATCCATGCCCCTTTCTTTAAACTGCTTTAAGAATCGGCGTCAGGATCCACGCGTACATCAGCATGGCAACAATGGTGTCCGAGTCCGTTGCTGACGCATTCACGAAGCCAAACGAGGTCAAGGCCGTTACTAGTAGCGCCGGCAATAACGTGATGAATAAGCCGTGAATGATACCGCCGATAATGGCGCCGCGCCGACCACCGACAACATTACCGAAGATACCGGCAGTCCCTCCGGCAAAGAAGTTCGTCAGCATCCCCGGCAGAATAACCGCCAGACCGAAAACAGGCATCAAGAACATGCCGATGACAGTGCCGATCGTGGTGGTAATAAAGCCCAGAATGACCGCATTAGGTGAAAAAGGAAACAGTACCGGGCAGTCAAGTGCCGGCTTGGCATTAGGTACCAGCTTCATCGCAATGCCACGGAAAGCCGGAACGATTTCACCAAGTAAGAGCCGAACGCCAGCGAGCAGAACGTAGACGCCGACCACAAATTGAATGCCCATCATAAACGCATTCATGATATAGTTCAGACTCGTACCATTTCCGGCATATTTAGGGCCTGCAAAAGCCGCCGTAATCATGAACAACGGCACCATCACAACCGCAACCGACAGATACGTGTCTTGCAGAAATTCCATATACTTCGGTAATTTAATGTCTTCAATCGAATGTTTCTTTTCGCCTCGTTCACCAAACACCCACGCAGCGCCGGCTTCTACCATGTAGCCGATCGTACAAAAGTGGCCTAGCGCAATAGCATCGCCTTTCGTAATCTTACGAACAAACGGTTGAGCAATGGCGGGCATTGCGACGGCAAAGATCCCGCCAATGATACTGCCAACAACAATGGTCAGCACAGAATTGAGCCCGGCCATTTTCCCACCGACAACCGTCATCGTTGACATCCACAAAAGTGCCTGTCCGGTCAAAAAGATATATTTCCACGGTGAAAATCGGGCAATCAGGATGTTAACAATAAAGATGCCTAAGAAGGTCAAGGCAATTTCATTCCCTAAGCCCAGCGTATTCATCGCTTGACCGTTAATCGCCTCAATACTGGGAACAACGCCTTGCAAGTGAAAGCCATGTTGGAAAATCTTGCCGAAATAAGTCAATGCCGTGACAATAATGGCGGATCCCGCGGAAAGCACTTGGAAGCCTAATAGTGTCTTGAACGTCCCGGTTAAAACTGCACCAAAGGATTTACGCTGTAAGAGCAAACCCAACATCGCGATTAATGCAATGGTGATGGCAGCTTGGGTCAGGATATTTTGAATAATAAAGTTAACCACAACCATGATTCATTCCTCCTAACGCGTTTGTGCTGAATCAGCTGGCTTTTGCGGATAGTTCCTTAATGACTGGCACAAGCTTGGCCTCAATCTCAGCAGGATCAACAATGTTGTGCAAAAAGACAAACTTGATAGCTGGATCAAGATCATATTGTTTGAATTGTGAAGCAAAATTTTCTGCCGATACAATGATGTCCGTTCGTAATCCTGGCGTTGATGAAATAGCTTCGTGTTCGAGATTTTCATCCAAACCCAGGCGATTTAAAACGTCTTCTGCTGTCATTTGGCAAGCTAAGGAAGACCCTAACCCGGCCCCGCAAATAAAGTAAATCGTTAATTTTCTACTCATTTAAATCGTCTCCTTTGAGGTTTTTTCGTTAAACAAAATCGTTTTGAATTGCTGGATATCCGTTTGTTGAGCCAGTTGATCAACCTTTTGCTGATCATTAATGAGTTGAACAATAGCTTTCATGATGTTGAGATGCGAATAATTGTCAATTGCCGCAAGACAGAAGATGATTTTCACAGGATCATTGTCGGGATTGCCAAAGTTGATTGGCTTTGCTAACGTCGTGATGGTGACGCCCAGCTTCTTTGCCCCATCTTCCGGGCGCGCATGGGCTAGCGCGATGGAAGGTCCAATGACAATATACGGACCGAATTTCTTTACTGAATCAATCATCGCTTGTACGTAATGCTCGGTAATGTAATCCTCATCAAGCAATGGTTTTGCCGAAAGACGGATCGCATTTTCCCAATCATCAGCTTTCTGTTGAAGTAGGATCTGCTGGTCGTTGATTAAGTCTTTCAACATAGGCTGAACCTCCCTTTCATTGATTTCGACATGGTTATCCTTAAACGCTGCCTGCAAATCAGCCAGCAACCCCTTATCAACCGAGACTTGGTGTGCCTTGAGCGCGTCCAGAATGCTTTGAAATAATCTAGTTGGATCTAAAGTCCGGCCTTCATATTTTGTCAGCGCTGCATATTTCTTTAAAAAGGCTGCGATGCGATTCAAATCAACTTCTGACGGAATCGGGTTTACCTTCAGACTGGGGATCTCCTCAATAGGCATGTCGACCGTCTTGAAAACCAAACTGACTGGCAATTTACGGAGAATCCCCACTTCTGACGTGCTGAGAACTGCAAGAACATCAATGTTGAAGCGTTCTTCAAGTTTTGCGGCCAAAACCCGACCAGTCGCTGTTCCGAAGTTGCAGACAACTGCGGCTTGATACTGATAATCTTGACGCTGCCGATCTTCAGCCTGTGTTGCTGAAAAATACATGGCAAGAAAGGCTGTCTCATCATCGGACATCGTTAACTGATAAGGGCCAGCCGTAAAGAATCGATTAATGGCATCATAGATTGGACTATATCCTTGCTGAATGGTCTTTTTCAGCGGATTAACCACTTTCATATTCCGCGACAGGCGTTTGAACAAAGCAGTCATGTGGTTGTATAGCTCTTCAAAAAGCTTTTCATTTTTGGAAAAAGGAAAGCCAATTTCTGTTTCCATATAATCCATCAGCGCAACACTGAAAATCTGGGCCTTAACCCAGTCATCCAGATCAATCGCCCCGCGACGATTAAAACTGTTAATCAAAAAGCCGACGTAACCCAGCTCACTGCTGATATCAATCGTTAAGTCATAGTGCTGGATCAACTCATTGAGGAAGCGCGTGTTTCCCTTATTGAGGTCAACCGCTGTCTCATCGTCTTTAACATAATGTCCGCTACGCACTCGGTGTAGCCAAATGATGAGCAATACTGTCACTTGCTGGCGATACATGTCGTTCGCTGCCAAGGCACCATTTGGAAAACACCTTAGCAAGAGATCGCTGATGTAAGTCACATCTTGTTGGTTAAAGACTTCCTTCATTTTGTCGACATACATGCCACTGGCGATCAGCTGTTGACCGATTAAAGTGACTAACGCGTGCTGGCGGGTTAAGACATCCCCAAACATGGTACGAATGGATCGTTCATTACCTTCGATCTGCGCACCTAACTTTGGGCTGGTTGTGAGCGTTAAGTTATATTTCGCTAAATCAGCCCGCAAGTTGCGCAAATCGGCATCCATCGTACTTTTGCTAATCTGCATCGCTCCCTGTTCATCGACAAGATAAACGGGATGCCTTGCCTGAAGTAAATCCAGCAACAGATAAACTTTTCGTTGTTCAGGGGTTAACGCGCCTTGACTAATACTGTTAAAGTCAAGTACATCAGACAGCGAATGCAGCTGTTGCGTTGAAATGTGATTATAAGCAACACCTCTTTTGATATCGAATAAAGGCAACCCTTTCTCCGCCAAAACTTCATTTAAAACCTGAATCTCATTCCGAATGGTTTTGGTCGTGACGTTGAATTGTTTACTTAAATCCGATAACGAGTTCTCTGAACTGTCCAACAATGTTCGCAGAAGATTCGTCAATCTTTCTCGCATTGTCTTACCCCCTTACAGCTTCTATACTAGGCAAGCGCTTACATTCCGAAAAGTAGAACCTTTTTCTTTTACTTGGGAAACAAAGTACACCTCGTGAGCGATACCCTTGATTAGACGCAAAAAAACGGCTCCCCATCAAGGAAACCGCCTTCGCGTGAACGATCCGCTTTAAATCGCCAGCACTTTTCTATAAAAAGAGTTTGACCGACTTTCATAGCCCTGGCTATTACAAATCCTCGCCATTACTTTCAACAACCTTTTGATACCAGTAGAAACTATCTTTACGAATTCGTTTCCCACTACCATTGCCTTTGTCATCTAAATCTACGTAGACATATCCGTAACGTTTGCTCATTTCCGCCTGCGAGTAGCTCACAATGTCGATTGGACCCCATGACGCATAGCCGAAGATATTGACACCATCTTTGATCGCCTCACGCATCTGTTCAACATGAGCACGGAGATAATCGATACGATATTGATCATGCACTTTTCCGTCTTCGACTTTGTCCAGTGCACCTAACCCATTTTCCGCAACGAACAATGGTAAATGATACCGATCCCACAAAAAGTCGAATCCATATCTAAAGCCAGTCGGGTCAATCGACCAGTCCCAAATTGACTTTTCGATGTTTGGGTTAAGCTGTCGTTTGTCCGGTTGGTCAGCGCTTGCAATGGTGCTGTAATAATAGCTAAACGAAACATAATCGACCGGGTTATCTTTGATCAACTTCAGCTCGTCTGGTTTAACGTCCACATCAATGTTATGATCATGGAAATATCTAATCATATAACCCGGATATTCGCCTTCGACCAGGACATCTGAGAAGAATAAGTCTTCTCGCCGCCAGAGGTTATAAGCCGTCATGGTGTCTTCAGGCTTGCTGGTCGCCGGATAGACAGGCGTTAACCCCAACATGACGCCCATTTGAAGATTGGCATTAACCTCGTGAGCGTACTTAACCACCTTGGCGTTGGCAACGAATTGATGGTGAACACCTTGGTAACGAGCTGTTAGTTGATCCGGGTATTCGCCTTTCAAAATACCTAAACCTGCGTATTCGCCCCAGTCACTGACATCGTTGATCTGGTTGAAAATGATCCAGTACTTGACCTTCTTACTATAGCGATCAATCAACACTTTTGAAAAACGAACGAAAAAGTCAATGAGTTTCAGGTTAGTCCATCCGCCGTACTTCGTTATCAAAGTGACCGGCATTTCATAATGTGAAATGGTCATGACCGGCTCCATGCCGAGCTCCAGCATTTTGTCTATCAACCGATCATAGAACTTCAATCCCTCTTCATTCGGCTTCTCTTCGTCTCCATTTGGAAAAATTCGGCTCCAGCTGAAAGAGGTGCGGAAACACTTGAAGCCCATTTCGTGCATTAATTCTAAATCTTCTGGGTAAGTATGGTAGAAATCAATGCCGCGACGCCGTGGATAGTTTCCTTTGGTATCCGTTAAAGCCGCTTCTATATCCGATTTATGCATATCAGTACCGAGTGAGACGGTTCTTGAATACTTATCCGGCAACAACATGGTGTCAGCTTGACTTGGTCCACGGCCATCAACGTCCCAAGCTCCCTCAGCTTGGTTGGCTGCAATAGCCCCACCCCATAGAAAATCCTTGGGGAACTTATCTGTGTACTTTAGTTTAGACATTTGTATCATATCCACCTTTCAGTATTTGAATTAATACGCTAAGAAAGTCTTCGTAATTATCAACTTTCAGAATTTGGTCAACGTTCTCCTTGACCGACAAAATATTGATCAGATTCTGAAGGACGATGCTAAACACCTTTTGATTTGCTTTACTTGTCGCAATGAAACAAGCAATGTTGACCTTTGTGGATGAATGCCACTGGATGCCATCATGATCGATGACAACAAAGATCCCTGTCTTGTTAGCCTTCATGTTGAGCGGGTGTGGGATTGCGATGTTCCCAAAACTGGTCGGTGAAAGTTGTTCCCGTTCACTCAGCTCATCATAATATTGCGGTGAAACAAATCCCCGCTCAGTCAGCAATTTGGTCACACGGCTGAAAAGAGCGTCCCTTTTACTGATTTGAGGATCAATCAGAAAATTATCCGCTGACGTATACTGCTTAAAGTATCCAACGATTTCATCCACCCGATTTGCCCGGCGGATAACGCTGATTGTCCGTTCAATTTTTTCATGATCCTGAGAGGTCATGAATGGATGAATCCTGACAACATAATTAGACTTATCAAACGGAATACTTGTGTCAATCGTGGCAACGACCAGTTTTGAACGCAACTTCTTCAGTTCTTCGACTTGCAGTGCATTGTAGACTGCAGAAATCTGAATGTCCTGTCTGAACTCTCTAGAAATATTGGTTTTTAATTCGTTACCAATATCATAATAAGAAGGCGATATCAGCACAGTGTTGATGCGGTCAATATCATCGGTGTTCAGATACGCTCCTAAATGCAGGATGATATAGGTTAGTTCTTGAGAATTCATCGTCAGATGCAGGCTATTTTGCAGTTGTTTACCAATGTATAAAGCCAGGTCATAGTACAAAGGATATTCTTGCTTTAAAAGGCTGAATTGGTTCACGTCTTGTTGATCCAGGTCATGGTATGTCGCTCGATCACGGGCATTATTAACATGAATGATGAACTTAACGCTAAAGCTCGGATTCTGTAAGTTAAATCCATACTCTTCATCTGCCTTTTCCAGTGCTCGTTGGGTCTCCTCAATAACTCGCTCTGGAACAAAGCGGCTTAGGTTCCCAAGATGCATTGACGAAAAGTTCTTGATGATGGTTTTACCGATAAGTGCCAGTGTTAAACCATCGATTTCAGCCTTGGAAAACTTGATATAATATCTTTTCTCCAGCTGAGCGGTTATTCGTAACGTCAACTTATATTCATTGCGTCCAGTTAACTCTTCATGTGTCGCTGAAAGCCGATGCATCGCTTTCCCATTTTGGATTCTATTAACTGAAATCGCGTAGTGCATCAATAGATCAAACAGCTGGTATTGGTTGATCGTGAGTGAATCCTGGTTAACCGTTTCATTGACTATCTTTTCCATATCTAGCAGTGGGATATCCGGAATTAACCTTTGGATTCTCTGAATATTGACTTCCGGAACGGATGCGGATCTGTTTGAGTGCAAGAACGACTTGAACAGTCTTCTTTTATCACTTTCATCTCCGATTAATCTTAATTGACGCTTTTTCTCCACAACCTGAACATTATCTGCTGAGTGGTCCCTGTTAAAATCGCGGATAATATCACGAGCACTCGATTCAGATAGATAATGATTTGCTAGAAACTCGTCTAAGGAGACGCTACTTCCGTGACTATCTAACAGTTCATATAACAGTTTCTGCCCTATATCGCTCTCCTGATCATCAACTTTTTCTTTCCAACCGTGAAGTAACATTTTTGCTTTGTAACCCAACGGACCGGAAAGCACGGCAAGGTCAGCGGTATTAATAGATTGAATATGATTCCTTATAGTTCTTGGCGACACACCAAATTGACGAGCAATTGTTTCCGCAGTGACCCAGCCTGATCGCTTACGCAGGAATTCAACTATATCCGTATCGTTGACCTTCAATGTGTACCCACCTTCTCATCTGAGTCTAATTAGCGCCTGTTGCCACTTCAACATTGACGATAGCTTCAACACCATCGTCAGGCCCTGTGCCACTCACTTCACTTTCGTCACTTTTTTCTTCATCCTCATCGTCACTCGCCTCATTTTTAACCTCTTGCCGGTCATAGGCTTTAAAGAATGGGTAGTAGACGAGCCAAGAAATAGCGAACATGATTGTCGTGAAGATAACCCCGGCGATTGAGTCAGTGACAATATAACCGAGTATTGGGAATGGCGCATACCATAGCTGGAAGACTGAATGTGGGATAGGAACCAGTCTCCATGAAAGTGCGAACCAAGTTACAATCGGGCCGATCAAACCCATAATCCACATCGGAACCATCAGCAATGGGTTGAATGCAACTGGAGCTCCGAAAATGATCGGTTCATTGATGTTAAAGATAGATGGGATCAACCCTGCACGACCGACCACCTTCAGACGCGCTGATCTTGCCATGAAGGCCATCATGATACAAAGCGCCAACGTAGACCCACCGCCACCAATGATGTAAAGATCGACTGCTTCATTCGTATAAATATTGGTTACAGCGGCACCAGCTGCAAAGTTCTTCGCATTTTCCGCAATAGCCGGCAAAGCAATCGCAGACTGAATCGGATAAATAACCCAGGTAGAAATACCAAAAGTGTACAGGAAGCTGAAGCCGATAAAGTTAATGATCACAAAGCCCCAGAAGCCGCCGCCAAGTGCCAGTAAAGGTTTGAATAGATCATTGATCCCTGTGTAAAGGTTAAAGTGTAGTTGGAAGGTGAATAACCAACCAACAAATAAAATGACGATAATCGGAATCAGCGTATTAAACCACATCGCCACAAAGTCCGGTAAGGCTGAATCTTCCCCAAAAATCTGCATTTTGGCAAAAATGTTCATAACAAAGCCAACGAAAATGCCAGCCACCAAAGCGGCAATCATGCCACCAGTCCCAAGACTGTTGACATCAAACGAAATAATCCCCTTGGCACTGATCGATGGATAAATCAGTAAAAGGAAAAATGCAATCCCAGCAAGACCCGCTTGCCGCGACACATCTTTGTGCTTCTTACGGTTCATGATAGCTTCTGGAACCAGATACGACAGAAATAAGGAAAAAAGTCCAAAACTGAATGTGCTGATATAGCTAATATCTGGAATTGCTGGCCAGTAGTTTCTCAGAATACCAATGATAGTGGCAAAGGAACCGATGAAGATCATTGGCATTGCAGCAAGAATCCCATCTTGCACCGCTGCAATCCACGGATTCTTCGCGAGCTTATTCACCTTTGGGGCAAACGAATCGGTCCTCCAATCCATAAAGTGTTGCATAAGTTACTCCCTCCTTTTAATCAACTATCCCGCAATGATCGGACGATCTTGATCATTTTTTCGGTCATCAGAAGTTCACTTTGAACGGTCATTAGTGTGTCTTGCGAGTGAACGAATAGAACAGAATACGGAATAAATTCACCTTCTGCTTCCTTTTGAATCATCGTTGTCTGTTTCGAATGAGCTTCATTCAATTCTTTTTTGGCATTGGCGAAGTCTTCTTCGATCACCGCTTCGTCAATCGTGGGATCAGCTAGCTTGTCTAAAATATTTAGCAGTTGATCGCGAGCATTACCAGCGTGCAGGATCACTTGCATAGATATTTCATTCAAGTCATCCCGATCAAATGTTTCCTGTTCTTCATTCACCTTTTCTCCCATGTTATTCTCCCCTTCTTTACTTACTGAGTTCTTCTTCTGCAAACTTGACCAAGCCGGCCCCATCGAGGGATCCGTAGACCTTTTGTGGAATAATCGCGACTTTTACGCCAAACGGAGCAGCCTCTTTGGTCGCATCGGCTAACATGTATTTGAGATGCGGCGCAATTAACAATAGGTCGTTCCCTTTCAAGTAATCATCCAATTCCGAATCGGATCGCGCTTTGAATTCGAGGTCAACTTTGGCTTTCTTTGCTGCTTTTCGTCCAGCCGCTGCCATGAAACCTGAAGAGGCGCCCGAACCACAGATTAACAATACTTTTTTCATTTTGTTCCACCTCGCTGCTTTATTTGTTTACAATCTTATCCTAACTTCTATTTTTGGCTGCGCTTACAGACTTTTTTCCTACCTCCGGAAAAACCTTGAGTGACCGATTAAAAAAGCACGAATGGCATAAAAAAACGCCCCTCATCAAGAGAAGCGCCCTTAATCCATTCAAATCACTCCTGCGACTTCACATAAGCCGCCGCCTGTGTCCCTGCCTGCCGACCGAAGATCACGATGTCAGCGACGGAATTACCGCCGATTCGGTTATTGCCATGCAGGCCGCCGGTGACTTCGCCAGCTGCGTATAACGCTGGAATCGGTTGTTGTTGCTTGGTCAGTACCTCAGTCTTCGTGTTGATTTTTACGCCGCCCATCGTGTAGTGAATGCCTGGCGCGATTTTGAAGGCATAGTACGGGCCAGTGGTGAGGCCGTGATCCATCCCGGTCGTGCGCCCAAACTCAGTGTCGTTTTTGCTGGAGACAGCCTTGTTCCAAGTCGCAACAGTCTTGGCTAACGTTGCAGCTGGAACCTTCATTTTCTTGGCGAGTTCCGCCAGCGTGTTGCCTTTCACATCAAGCTTGTCTTTAATATAGAAGTCAATGGCACTTGAGCGCTGCCGCACACCTGAGTCGATGACAACCCATGCATATTTACCTTTTTGCTTGTTGATGGCAGCGGAGACCTTGTCACGCGTGTTCATTTCGTTATAGAAGCGTTTCCCACTTTGGTTGACCAAAATACCGCCTTCACCACGGGTTGCTTCGCCAATAAGGATGTGTTTGCTTTGGTTAACGGTTGGGTGAATCTGAATCTTGTTCATATCAATCGCGTAACCACCGACTTTTTCAATCATTTTGATGCCGTCGCCGGTTGCACCGGCTTGATTGGTTGTGACGTAATTGGCGAGATCCGGACGGTACTTCTTGATCATCTTCTTACTTGCGCCAAAACCGCCAGTCGTGACGATCACAGCCTTGGCCGCAATTTTCTTGGTTTTATCCTGGTTGATCTTCACAGTCACGCCGCTGATTTTACCGTTCGTTTCATTTAACTTGGTAACGTCAGTGTTAACGAACAGTGGAATCTTCTCTTTCTTGACTTCTTTGACAAGTCCATCAACCAGATAACCACCTACCGCCGAGCCATCATGCGGCCGATGGGTGCGTTTGACGGACATTCCACCGGAAATCGTCAGCTTGTCTAGCTTGATGCCAATAGAATCGAGCCAATCAATGGCGCTAGCAGAGTTATCGACAAAATAGCGTAGCAGCACCTTATCGTTAGTGCCACCGCCGCCTTTTAACGTTTCCTCATAGAAGAGGTCATTGCTATCCTTAACGCTTTGGGCAGCTTCAACTTTTGTCTGGCTAGCGTTCATGCCACTCGAAGCTTTCAGCGTATTGCCGCCAACAACCGGCATCTTTTCAAAAATGACCGGATTCATACCTTGCTGCTTGGCTTCAATCGCAGCCGTCATCCCCGCACCACCGGCACCGATGATCACAATGTCATACTTTCCCTTCATCATCTTGGGATCTGTATAAGTCTGTTGCGAAGCGCCACTTGTCACCTTAGTGCTGGTCGTCTTGCTCGATTTTGAGCTTGATGAACTGGATTTTGAACTTGCCGAACTGCTACAGCCAACCAAAATAGCGCCCAACAGCACTAGTATTCCCGTAACTTTAACCCACTTTTTCAAAATAAGCCCTCCTCCGCGAATGCGCTTACTATTATACGTGAATAGGTTAACAAAGTTGTGGGCTTTTCTCAACTTTTGCAAAAGTTGGGTTAGATATTGCAGATTGTGGTCGATGCGGTAAGTCATGCAGATGTTTAGCGCTGATTACACTGGACCTTTTTTGCAAAAAAAACGGCTTCCATTGTCAGGAAGCCGCCACCATTACTGCCGCAATAGTTATGGCGGTAGCCAAGTATGCTTACAAATACGCTGTAAGGCGTTTACGCATTCGAACGATCTATCAATATGCGGTTGACTAAGCCGCGGTGATCTTCGAATGACATTCAGTACTCTACCCTGATTAAACAATATCGTTAGACCTAGTTTTGGTCAACTAAAACAAACGTAATTTTTCCGAAAAAAATTCTTATTTCGTCATACTACTCCACATTGCGATAGCCAAAGTCTGGCCATTCTTCGGGAACATACATTGATCCCTTCTTTTTACCTACATATGGATCCTTAAGCTTAGGGGTCAGTGTATAGCCAGGTTCACCATCATCTAATGGTACAAGAAGCCAAATTTGTTTCTCAGCGAACCCTTTGCCTTTTGGTAGAATTAATGCTAACGAATTATCAAGCTGAACAGTACGTGCTTCGAGCACAATGTCCATCTCCTTCCTTGTCAAAACTATTTTAATATGGTTAAAGCTCTAACAGACAATATTGTACGATGCGTTCGGTAACCATACACGGTTCTAGCAATGATCATGATGGATTCGTTTCTGCTTTTGACAAAAATCACCCATCCAGTGTGTTGATAGGGTGGGTGATCTGTCGAGTACTAGCATTTGGTAGGATCTTGATTCTGTTAGCCAAATTTGACGATAAGCTTTTTACCCAGAGCATGGGCAAGAGACTGAAGCTTCTCAAATGAGACGTTATCTCCCCGCTCAATTTTTGCAATAGTCGCTTGTGTCGTGTCGGCTCTCTCAGCTAACTCGGCTTGAGTCAAACCAGCAGCCTCTCTTGCATGATAAAGTGCGACCGCAGTGGCAAGCTTTTCTCCCTCCGCTTCGTATGCCTTGTTGAACTCTGGGTTTTTACGTTTTTCCTTAATCATGTCATCAATTTTCATGAGCGTACCATTCCTTCCTCAGCTCTTCAGCATGTTTCTTTTCTGCTGCAGGAGTCTGGTTTGTCTTCTTAGTGAAGCCATGCGTAATAATGTAGCGATTATCTGTGACGTGAAAATAAAGGGCCCGTTGAATGTTGGATGCTACGTTGCTTCTAATTTCATACAAATTTGAGCTAATTTTCTTAACCCATTTTAAACGCTGTGCGACAAGCATTCCGTTTTTTTCGGTTTCTTCAATCACTCGCAGAAGTTTTGCAGCATCTTTCTCTGGAAGTGCGTAAAGCCATTCCTTGAATTCATCGTGTCCATTGGGTCGTTTATAAGATTCGAATTTTGGATTATTCATCGTATTTAAATTATAGCGTATATTTCGTTTTCGTCAATCCATACGAATATTTATTTTTGGGAAATATGTACATTGAATACATACCACTAAGGCACTCCGCAATATTTGACGCTTAATCTATAAACCTTGTTTCACTACCCCAACTCGCTTATGATAACGACATACGAACCCAATCGCAGCGGTCGTGAAACGCAGCCATCACAACAGAAAGGCAAAACCAATGTCGCAGACAGAACTCAACAGCATCCAGGACACCATCAGCACGTTTGTCAATTCACCTATCCCAGACGAAACGTTGTACCTTTGACATCGAAACAATCACAGCAACTTTGAAAACGTTTGGTACAACGATGTATATGCAAACGGGTCATTCTATTGCTGGCTGGACCGACCCAAAACAACTTTTGGCAGTCATCGCTGACCAGTTAAAACCGTATCAAAAAGATCGGGTTCAACGACAAGTCATGCCGTTAAACCCGATCTTCTCGCGTTTCTGTTGACTAACATTTCCCAAGGTATCAAGCTAACTTGATCAGCTTAAACCATGATCACAACGCGCTACACCTCATCATCCAAACGCGTCAACCGCTCTTCCAATTTAGCAATCTCGCGTTCGACCTTTTTCAACCGCGCCATCACCTCTTCCAAAGTGAGGCCTTCGGAACTATACCCTTTGTACCGTGCACTGATATAGTCCTCTTCTTCCAGACGGCGGGCCTCTTCTTGCAAATCGCCCAGTCGCCTGATCAGTGTGTCAAAATCCGGTTTAGCCATCCGGTCACCTCGTTACGCTAACGCATCCGGTGCTGACAACTGCGGCGCCTTGCCTTCTCTAGCCAAGACCCAGTTATCGTTGTTCCACATCTCCGTCGCGCGCCGATTGCCAAAATAGTCCCACAACGATTCACGTTCGACTTCGATCACTTGGTTGTCTGGCCCGATGGTGACCCAGTTGTAGGAACCGTTCCGGTGGGCAAACTTGATCCAATAGACCGGTGCCGAAACATGTACACCGTTGTCTTCATAATGCCGTTCTTGGCGCTCGGTGCGCATGTAACTCAAGCCGGCAGCATAGTCGGGATCGAGTTGATTGAACAAGGTGATGGCCTGCTCCAAGGCCTTGTCCGCAGCTGGTAAATGCCCACCGTTTTTGAAAGCACTTGAGTTGAAGCTGATCAAGTGGCCTTTTTGGTCGGTGACCACGGTCAGATGTTTGTTATTAGGCGTGATGTCATCAGTGTCTTGGAATCGTTCGACCGTGACGCTTGCCCTGTTGCGTTTGCGGACATTGGTTTCGACCACGTGAAAGTCTTGGGGAATAGGCAGTAAGTTCATGAATTCGTTTTTCAAAATTCCAACTCCTTTTCCGTTTCAATAAGCTGATCCAACATGTGTCCAAACTTGGTCTTATTATCGATATGCATCTTCTCAGTGAGCATTTCTTCATATCCTGCAACAATTTGCGCCACGCGTGGCACTAGTTTACGACCTTTTGGCGTTAGGCTAATGACCCATGCGCGCTTGTCCTTATCGGAGCGCCGCTTGACCACTAACCCAAAGGTAACCAATTGTGCCAATCTGCGCGTCACATTGCTAGGATCAAGGTGAATCATCTTGAACAAAGCTTCTTGGCTCATTTCATCTGCGGTGCCAAGTTTTAAAATAAAGTAATAGTTACTGGCATTGAGTCCGGTCGGCGCCAGTGCTTCGTCCAAGTCGTGCTGAATATTACGTGCCAAAATATTGACCTTAGCAATTAACTCATCCGGTTCTTTTTGCATCTTTAACCTTCTTTCCCAAAATCACGGCTGCAATTAAAAATAGCCCAGCCGCAAGCAAGAAACTGACGCATTGCGCCGTGAGTAACGCCGGTGCTCCTGCGTTAGCCGCGGTGACATTGGGGCGGATCAGGCCGAGCGTTTGGTAAAAGACCAGGCCAGCAACCGCACTGCCAATGCTCATCCCTAGCTGACGTGCCAGTGAGGTGGCGGCACCAACCTGTCCCCGCATACTTGCATCGACACTCTGAATCAGCACAACACTATTCGGGTTCGTGAACAGTGCCGTTCCTAATGCAAAGACAACCGACACGATGACAAACGGCCAGAGCACTTTTTGATTGGGAACCAGTGCAAAGGCGGCGTTCGTGACAACGAGCAGCAGCAGGCCGATCACCATGAGCCGGCGCCGATCGCAGCGATCAGTGAGGAATCCAGCAAGTGGATTGGCCACCAATGCGGTCAAC
Organism: Lacticaseibacillus huelsenbergensis; assembly: GCF_029726355.1. NCBI lineage: Bacteria > Bacillati > Bacillota > Bacilli > Lactobacillales > Lactobacillaceae > Lacticaseibacillus > Lacticaseibacillus huelsenbergensis. The sequence goes on along the minus strand of NZ_CP120687.1, from coordinate 1,574,312 downwards.
GGCGTCAGCATCAGCAGATACCCAGACACGGCAACCGGCACGCGCAGGATGAGTTGCAGATAAATCGGCGCGAGCAAGGTGAAAAAATACGCCGCAACATAATTCAAAAACGAAGCCGCCAGATTCCGCGAAAAGCGCTGGTTCCTGAACAGCCGCGTATCCAGCATCGCGTCCGGCGCTTGCCGCTCATGCCGCCAAAACAGGTAGGTGACACCGCCGATCAGCACTAGTAACCCAACTGTCAGCATCGGGACGTGGTTTATTTGAAGCAGCAGCAACAACCCGCCAATAACAATGAGCTGCAGAAATCCATGGTGATCGACCCTCCTTTTCCCTGAAGCTGCCGTCACTCTCGGAAAAACGGCCCATTCAATTAACAAACAAAGCAAACCGATGGGTAAGTTCACCCAGAAAATGTAGCCCCAGGGCAACCGACTTAAGATTAAGCCGCCGAGACCCGGACCGGCCAGTGCCCCTGCCGAAATGAAAATCGACTCGATTCCCAACGCACGCCCCAAAAGCGCAGGGGGGAAAACATCGGCAACAATCGCATAACTCGTTGCCATCGTCATACTGGCCCCGACCGCCTGTACAACGCGAGCTGCCAAAACCAGTTGAAAGTGACTACCAAATCCGGCTAACCCGGAACCAATCAGAAAGAGATACGTGCCCCAAATGAATAGACGCGATCGTCCATATTGATCAGCCAGTTGCCCGAAAAACAACAGACAAACACTGATCGTTGTGAGATAAACCGTCAACAATAAGTTCACTTGGCTCGGACTTACCGCCAAATCCTTGGCGATGGTCGGCACGGCAACGACAACAATCGTCCCGTCAATGATGACCATAAAGAAGAACAAACCAAGGGTGATGAGAATCAGCCAGCGTTTAATCACGGCCTCACCTCCTGTTGTCATTATAGAGATGTTTATTTGCTTGCGCAAGCAAATTTAAAAACTTTGCCTTGTTTTTTGCCCTGCCGAATATAAAAACTGCTACCTATCATGCAAGAAAGCTCAACGGGATCATTGTCTCATTGAGCTTCTTGTGTGGATTTTCAGTTAATTCTGATGACTCATATATGTGCAATGTTTCGCTTTTTCAAACACTATTTTTCGAGTCCGGCCGCAATCTTTTCCAAATTCCACTTCATCATCCCATAGTAACTGTCGCCAGTTTTACCCGGAGCAGCAATAGAATCGGTGAATAGCGTGGCATAAATCGGAATCCCGGTATCCTTCGAGACGGTTTGCATCGGTTTCGGATTGACACTACTTTCAACGAACAGCGATGGCGTTTTCGTCTCCTTTAATTTACGAACCAGCGTCGAAATCTGTTCCGGCGTGCCTTCTTCTTCAGTGTTGATCTCCCAGATATACGCAGATGGAATTTGATAGGCCTTGCTGAAATACTTGAAACAGCCTTCGCTAGTGACAATCAGCTTCTTCTCAGCCGGAATTTTGTCAAACTTGTTTTTAGCTGATTGGTGCAGCTTGTTCAGCTTGGCTTCATAGGTGGCCGCATTACGCTTATAGAAAGCCGCGTTTTTCGGATCGACTTTTTCAAGTTTCTTCGCAATATTGCGCGTATAAATCATCCCGTTGGCAAGACTCAGCCAGGCATGCGGATCCTGTTTCGAAGACTCGCCTTTACCTTGCAGGTGAATCACGTCCACGCCATCACTCACCGCCACCGCCTTAGCCTTTGCTTTGCTGCCTTCGTTGTTCATCATTTTGGTAAACCACGCGCCGGGCGCATTTTCGAGATTGATCCCATTGTAAAAAATTGCATCTGCCTTCCCGGTCGCTGACACATCCGCAGGCAACGGATCATACTCATGGGGATCCTGGCCCACCGGAACGATCACGTGAATCTTGGCTTTATCCTTGGCCACGTTTTTAGCAATGTCACCAATAATCGTATCCGTGGCAACGATCGAAATTTTTGACCCCGACTGAGCCGCTTTGTCCGAACTTTTGTTTTTGGAGCCGCAAGCCGTCAGCCCGATAAGTGCCGTCACAACGATCGCTGCTTGTACGAGGACTCTTTTACGGTTCTTATTTTTCATGATCTTCCTCCAATAGGTAGTTTGATTAAGTTCTGCTTTTTGGAAAATGGAAAACATACGATGAAAACAAATGTACCGAGAAGCACGATGCAGGAACCGACTGCGATGTTAAACGAATAGCCAATCACCAATCCGACAAAAGAAATCAGGCCGCCCAGTGCGCCGGAAGCGATGACCATGGTGCGTAACCGATTGGCAAAAAGATAAATCGTTGCCGCCGGGGTGATCAATAAAGCCACAATCAAAATCGTGCCGACACTTTGCATCGACACAACGGCAACCAGCGTCAGCATCACCATCAACAGGTAATGATAAGCGTTGGTATGAATCCCCATCGCCTGCGCCATCACTGGATCAAAGGATGTCAATCGAAGTCGGCGAAAGAATAGCACAACCAAAGTGATGACGACGATCGCAATCCCGATGGTCAAATACATGTCTTTGTCTTGAACGGCCAAAACGTTCCCAAACAAAATATGAAACAGATTGGTGGTTGTGTGAACCAGTGCGATCAGAATAACCCCGAGCGCCAAAAACGAGCTGAAAATAATGCCAATGGCGGTGTCGCTTTTAATCAAGCTGTGTTGGCGAATCAAGGTAATTAATATCGCAGCCGCAATGCCAAAAGTTGCAGCGCCTACTACTGTGGGCACACCGACCATGAAAGAAACCGCGACGCCAGGAAGGACCGCATGTGAAATGGCATCGCCCATCAAGGACATCCCGCGTAAGATCACAAAGCTTCCGATAACTCCGGCAACAATGCCAACTGTGATGGAGGTCAGCAGGGCATTCTGCAAAAAATGAAATTCAGCTAAATCGTGCAGAAAAATGAGTTTCATGACTGTCCTCCTTGATTGACATGCATGGGTAATCCATACGCCTGCTCAAGATTCGTGTCCGTAAAGGTTGTCGCAACCGGACCCGCACCGATCATGTGGACATTCATCATCACGACACTGTCAAAGTATGAGCGAACGGTTTTTAAATCATGATGCACCATTAAAATGGTCTTTCCTTCCGCCCGCAACTTACGCAGAACGATCATGATGGCTGACTCGCTGCGGTTATCAATGCCGGCAAACGGTTCATCCAAAATAATCAGGTCGGCTTCCTGAACCAGACACCTGGCAATCAAAACGCGCTGCAATTGACCACCCGATAACCGCCCGATTTGACGTTTGGCAAAATCCGTCATGCCCACCATTTCCAGTGCCTGCGCGATCGCTCTACCTTCGTTTTTTCCAGTGTAGCCGAACATATTGGCATGCGCCTGCAGACCCAGTGCCACACATTCGCGCACAGTGATGGGAAACGTTAGGTCAATATTGCTTTTTTGCTGAACGTACGCGATCTTCTGGGCCTGTTTCGCTAACGGCTGCCCGTCCATCGCCGCATTGCCTTGATGCGGAATAAGATCCATCATAGCTTTGATTAATGTAGACTTACCCGCACCGTTTGGCCCAATAATGCCAACGATTTCGCCTTCCTTCACTTCAAAACTAACATCTTCGACAACATTGAGATTCCGCTGATAACTGACGGTGATATGGTTGACTTTTAATATGGCGATCCCTCCTTATTCGTAATGGTTACGTACTAAAGTTAGGCTAACCTAAGTTTATAAATTCGTCAATACTTTATTTTGAAGATAGTTTTATAAAAATTGAGCAACTGATGAAGCTGAAGATTCAAGCTGGGTAGATGAAAACATTCAACTCATTGAAAATTTTTCGAAAAGACTTACATGCCGATCATCATTAATTGTGAGAATTTCTATTGCCGTCAATGCCCGTCAATAGACAAGTCTTAGAGATAACATTCGTTTTTTCTAAGGCATTTTTTAGTTTCCCCAAGTTTCCTCCGCACAGTTCGAAGCGTAGAATGACCTTGTTGGGATTTTAGGACATGTGCAACGCGTTCGCCGGCGCAAGAGTCGGCGAACTCTCAGAATGGAGAATTAAAAATGAAAAAAACGACCCTCACCGTGATTGGCGGTGTCATTGCCGCCGTGGTCATTATCGGCGGCGGCTTTGGCTTTTATCACTGGTATCAAGCCAAGTCCGAAGCTGATGCGGTTCAGGCCACGGCCCAAGCGTATACGCAAGCATTTGCCAAGCGCCAATATACCAAGGCCGTCAAGCAAGTGGATACCAAGCACCTTTCCGGACCGGGCTGGGATTATACGCCGAAAACATTGGTTGCCCGCAATCAGGCCGTTTTCGATCGGGTTGGTGCCAGCAACATTAAAATCAGTAAAGTGACCACCAAGAAGCAGGATGCCAAGAGTTACAAAATGACGTTTGATGCCACCATGAATACCAAAGTTGGCAAACTGAACACCCAGCATTATGATGCGTCTATTGTCAAATCCGGCAACAAGTGGCTGATACGCTGGGATCCGAGTCTGCTTTTCCCTTCTATGTATGGCAAGGACACGGTGCAACTTGATGTCACTGCCGCCACGCGCGGTCAGATTCTCGATCGCAACGACCAACCGCTCGCTAAGAACGGGGATGTGACGCAGGCTGGACTTGTTCCGGGTAAGCTAGGCAGCGGCGACGAGCGCACAGCCAACCTCGAGAAAATTGCCGCAGCGTGGAACGTGAAGGTGACCAGCCTCGAAACGTTACTCAAGCAATCCTGGGTCACCGATGACACGTTTGTCCCGGTCAAAGTCGTCACCGACTCACCGACATTAACCGGTGCTGCCTATCAGACAATCGGCTCCCGCACTTATCCATTGGGCGAAGCCGCTGCACAGCTGATCGGCTATGTCGGCACGGCAACCGCAGAGGATATCCGCAAAGATCCGACCCTGACTGCCAACAGCAAAATCGGCAAAACCGGTTTGGAACAACTTTATGATAAGCAACTGCGCGGAACCGATGGCGGCACCATTTCGATTCAAAACGGCAGCAACGTTCACCCACTTTTAAGCAAAAAAGCCGTGAACGGTAAGAATCTGAAGCTGACCATTGATGCCGACCAGCAGAAAACGGCTTATGCCCAACTTGCTGGCAAATCCGGCAGCGTGGTGACCATGAACCCGAAAAATGGCGAATTGCTGACGCTGGCCAGTGCGCCTAGCTATGACCCGAACGCGTTCGTCAACGGGATCAGCCAGACCGATTACGATAAGTACGCCAACAATCAATCCTTGCCATTCCTCAGTCGCTTCGCCCAGCGTTACGCTCCCGGCTCAACATTCAAGATGTTGACAGCGGCCATCGCCTTGCAAAACAAGACGATTACGCCAGACACAACCAAGTCAATTTCCGGCCTCAAATGGCAGAAGGACGCCTCTTGGGGTGACTACAAGGTGACCCGGACCGTCAATGCTTCGCCGGAGAATATGACCCAAGCCTTGGTCAACTCCGACAACATCTGGTTCGCCCAAGTCGCTTTGAAAATGGGCGCTTCGGCTTATCTCAAAGGCCTCGCACCACTTTTCAAAACTCAAGCCGACTTACCGCTGACGATGAAAAAAGCCCAGATCTCTAACTCCGGCAAGCTCGCTTCCGAAACGCTTTTAGCTGATACGGCTTACGGCCAAGGACAATTGCTCCTATCGCCGATCGAGCAGGCGGCCATGTACAGTGCAATCGCGAACGGCGGCACCATGCAGCAACCGACCCTCATCCAAGACACCAAAGGTAAACGTACCAGCGTCTTGCAGGCCAACGCGGCTAATACCGTCAAAACAGCGTTAACCCATGTCGTTTCCGACCCAACCGGCACGGCGCATGATCTTGCCATCGACGGCCACACCATCGCCGCCAAAACCGGCACCGCCGAACTCAAGCAAAAGCAAGACACTGATGGCAAAGAAAATGGCTTCCTAGTTGCTATGGATGCCGACAAGAACAGCTATCTGACCGTTGCACTAATCGAAGGCACTGGCAGCGGCGAAGTTGTGACTGTCATGAAACCATATGTTGCCAGTCTGTATTAATTGAATGTCTGTTTCACCCACTTAAAAATCGCGCCGATTTCTCCACTATTGAGAGATCGGCGCGATTTTTCTCGTTCCATGATTTGCCCTTAATAAATTATTTATGCTCGTTCAATGCCGCCTTAACATCATCCCCCAGCGGAATCGATGGGAACGCCCCCAACTTCTGAACCGTAAAGGAACTGGCCATACTGGCATAGGTGGCGGCTTCGACAATATTTTTGAGATCGATCTGCAGGACGCTGGCCAAAGCGCCGATAAACGTGTCACCTGCCGCCGTGGTATCAACTGCCTTCACCTTAAAGGCTGGCACAATGGTTGCTTGACCATCAAGCGAAATGAACGACCCTTTCGAGCCCAACGTGATGATCACGCCGCGAATGCCCAATTCGTGATAATACGTCGCCGAGGCTCGCATGCTGGTTTCGTCTGTCACCGGGATGCCCGTGATCAATTCACTTTCGGTTTCATTCGGTGTGATGAGATCCACATTTTTCAGCAGTGTTAGCGGTAAGTCTTTTTGCGCCGGCGCTGGATTTAAAATGGTCACCTTCCCGGCTGCTTTAGCGATCTTAAAGGCTTCCGTCGTTGCGTCTACCGGGGTCTCCAACTCGGCCACCACAAAATCGGCGGTTTGAATAAAGGTTGCCGCTTTTTGCACATCGTTTGGCGTCAGATCAAAATTAGCCCCATGCTGAATGATAATGGAATTTTGTCCGGACGCTTGCAGCAAAATATAAGCTTGTCCGGTTTGCTCGCCGCTCGTTGTACTCACGTATTGCGTGTCGATTTTATTTTTAACCAATTCACCACGCATAAAGGCCGCATTGGCATCATCGCCGACCCGACCGATGAAGCTGGTTTTGGCGCCAGATCGCGCCGCCGCAACGGCCTGATTAGCTCCTTTCCCCCCGGCCGCCTGCGAAAAGGCGTCCATTTCCATAGTTTCGCCAGGCTTTGGCAGCCGCTGAATGTGCAAAATAGCATCGACATTGATACTGCCGATAACAACAACATGATTAGGCATCGTTTTTCTTCCTCCAAAATTTCTCTAAAGTGTAACATAGCGCGTCGATCCGCGCTTTACCAGCTTCACCGGCAGTTCAACGGCATTGCGCGTATTATGTTCGCCACTCATCTGCGCCACCAGCAGCTCAACTGCTTGCTGGCCAAGTTGGTCAACCGGTTGCGCCAGGGTGGTTAAGCCTGGGGTCATGAACCGAGCTTGCGTGACATCATCGAATCCGACAACCGCGTAATCTTCCGGAATCCGTTTGTGCTGCTCGTACAAACCGCGGTAAACACCACTGGCAACATCATCATTAATCGCAATAATTGCCGTGGCGTCGGATTTGACAATTTGCGCGACTGCCTGCCGTCCGCCTTCTGGATCGAAGCTGCTACGGAAAACCAGCGCTTGATCAAAAGTAACGCCATGGGTCGCAAAGGCTTGCTGGTATCCGGCGAGGCGATCCTGCAAGTTGATGGTCAGCAGTTCTGGCAACACCAGTGCAATCCGCCGATGCCCCAGCTGCAGCAAATGATCCGCAACCAAAAAACCTGCATGGCGCTCGTCAATTCGAATGCTATCGCCGGTCATCAACGTGGTCGCCTGATCCGTAAACACCATCGGCAGGCTGAGTTGATGGCCCACTTTTTGAACAATTTCCTGCGAAGCCTCTGGTGCGGCCAAAATCAATCCCCGCTGCGTCCCGCCAAGAAACTGACGAATAAAATAGTCAACATTTTCATGAAACCCGTTGATGGAAAAGATCTGTGGGAACAAGCCACGTGGGATTGCCGCCTTTTCAACACTGACCACAAAGCTGGCGAAGAAGGGGTTCATCATGTCCGGGATTACCACGCCAATTGAGTTGCCGCGCTTGCCGACCAAACCACGAGCAAATAAATCCGGTTCATAGCCCAGTGCCTCCTTAGCTGCCAGTACCCGTTTTCGTGACGCTTCGCTGAACCGCGCACCTTTGCCATTCAAAATTTGCGAAACAGTTGTCACCGAAAGCCCGGTTTCTTTGGCGACATCAGTAATTGAGACTTTTTTCTTCATAACATCCACGACCCTGCCTGCATCTTTGGGTAAAACGTTTTACTTAACTTTGCGAATCAAGCTTAACGCGATTATGGAAGCGCTGTCAATTAAAAGAATTCGATTTTTATGAAACAAAATAGGAGAATGTGATCATGGTTAACTTTATTGACGTGTTCTTCTGCTACACCTGAAAGTTAAAAGTGTATCCATGTCGTTAGCGGTGCAAAATAGCCAGTTTAATCATCTTAATTAACCCAGTGTCTCGTTAGTAAGCACAAACTGTTACATAACAGCCAACGTCCAAAGTTCGTGATTTTTAAGTCATGTGTGTGAAACTTTTTCCCTATACCAAAAATTTTGACGACATAAAAAATGAACCATCACCCTTATCTTCCTGGATGATGGTTCATCGTTGATACTAAAAATTACCTAGTCTCACTCATGCGCACTTTATCGCTTAACTTCGCCCAGTGATTGGTCGGTCCGTGGCCATGGCCGACGAAAATGCCTTGGCTGATGGCGCCTTGAAGGAAGGCTTTAGCCGTTACGATAGCACTTTTTAATGGCTGACCCTTGGCTAATTCCGCGGCAATGCATGCCGAGAATGTATCGCCGGTGCCGTGGGTATTGGCTGTGGCGATTCGTGGCGCGCTCAGCCAAAAACTGCTGCCATCCTCAAGCAAAATATAGTCGGCCGCCTGCTCATCTTCGCTGCGATGGCCACCTTTGATGATGACATTTTTGACGCCGAGCTGCTGAATGGTCTGCGCCGCTGCGACCGTGTCGGCATTCGTTTTAATCGGTTTCCCCACGATGATCTCAGCTTCCGGCAAATTAGGCGTCACCACATCGGCTAGTGGTAGTAGCTTACTTTTGATCGTTGCAACGGCCTCCGGTTCAAGCAGCGTCGCCCCACCCTTGGCAACCATGACGGGATCGACGATTAGCGGTCCGAAGTCGACTTGCTGCAGATTGCGAACGACCGCCTCCACGTGTTCACTATCAGCCAACATCCCCGTTTTGGCGGCCTTGATGGCAAAATCAGCAGCTAATGACTGAAACTGCGCATCAATAAAGTAAGTAGGAATCGGCAAGCTAGCCTGAACGCCGTACGTATTTTGCGCCGTGAGTGCCACCACAATGTTCATCCCAAAGACATGGCGGGCCTGAAACGTCTTCAGATCGGCCTGCATGCCGGCACCGCCGCCGGAGTCCGACCCGGCAATGGTCACGACTTGAGGGGTGCGATTGACGCTACCCATGTCACAACACCTCTTTCAATTTCTGGTTGATTGCGCGAACTTTCTGGGCCGTGTCCGATGCCTGCATAATTTCACTGACAATCGCCACGCCGGCAATGCCTGTGTTTTTGAAAGTGTCGAGGTTACTTTCTTTAATGCCGCCAATCGCTACTACCGGAATCGGCACGGATGCCGTGATGGTCTTGAGCGTCTCGATGCTAAGTACCGGCGAGTCCGGCTTGGTTGGCGTTGGGAAAATCGCCCCGACACCGAGATAATCCGCGCCTGCCGCCGCAGCAGCCGTGGCCGTGGCCAGCGTCTTGGTCGAAACTCCCAGAATTTTATCCGGTCCGATCAGCTTGCGGGTCACTGCCACCGGCAATTCGTCATCGCCAATGTGTACCCCTGCTGCATCAACCGCCAAGGCAATGTCCACGCGATCATCAATCATCAGCGGAATGTGGTAGTGGTCAGTGATCGTCTTAACTTTCTCGGCCAACGCGTAATAATCACGGGTTTTCAACTGCTTCTCCCGCAGCTGAACCATGGTGACGCCATTTTCACACGCCGCGGTAATCTTGGCTAAAAACGCTGCCTGCGACTCGTCATAGCGGTGTGTCACTAAATAAAGCTTCAGGTCTTCTGGTTTCATAAAGCTTCTCCTTTCACCATTTGCACCCAATCTGCTTGATCAGCCAACAACGACAATTGATCCAACGTCTTCTCCCGGAATGAAGCGATGCCGCCTGCCGTATTTTGGGCCGCGGCCACCTCAGCGCAGCAGTTGAAATAGCTCACAGTTAAAACAACCGCCTCATCGTTCGACAGGCCGATGCTCAGCAAGGCTGCAGTCAAGGCGCCAACAATATCGCCGGTACCGGTAAACCGATCGAGTTGTGGCACCCCATTTTCCAAGCGCCATTGACCTTTTGCACTGACAACTAAATCCGTCTCCCCCGTTGCCAAAAATGTCGTGTTCGGGAATCGCTCGGTCAGTTCCTGCAAGGCCTTCGTTAATTCGGCAAGCGCCGTCGCACTTTGATCCAGCTGACTGCCATCAACGCCGCGGCCGGTACTTTTCAACCCGGCAAAACGGCGCATCTCGGAAATGTTGCCTTTGACCACGTTCGGGTGATTTTGCAATAGCTGCTGGCCGATGTCGTAGCGCAATTGCGTTGCTGCCACCCCGACAAGATCCACCACAGCCGGCTTATGCGTTTCTGCAGCATAACGTCCCGCCGCCAACAGACTATCTTTACGTTCAGGCGAAATGTGGCCTAAATTCAGCAATAGTGCGTCAATTTGGGTGAAAAGTTTCGGGAACTCTTCCGGGAGATCAGCCATCACCGGCTTGGCATCGATATATAAAAGCGCATTGGCCATCGATTCGATCGTCACGGGATTGGTGATGCAGTCTACCAGCGGCGACGACTTCAAGGGAAAAGTGGTTTTAAATGCATCTGCGAATACTTCGGTAATTGATTGTGTCATGGGTTTTGCTCCTCCTATTTTGGTTGACGATAATGCGCTCACTCGCGCCGGCTCACACTCAAAAAATTTTTTGCAATCGGCGCGTGATGCCGTTGTGATCTAACTCATATAAAACAAATAGTGCGATGAGCGAGCCGGAAATGGATCCGCCGAAGAACCGTGGCGTGTATACAAACCAGTAAAGGGACTGACTGCTGCCGGTGAACCAAACCATCACCGGATACGACAGCAGCGAACCGATCAAACCGGTGCCCAGAATCTCGCCAGCAGCGGCCCACCAATTTTTCCGGCCCAAGCGATAACCGATGCCGGCTAAAAATGCTCCGAAAACCGCACCGGTTAAGGCGAGTGGCGGAATGCCCAGTAGCGTCATCCGTAAAATGGCGCAGGCAAAGGCCATCACCGTGGCGTATAGCGGTCCCATCACAACGGCAGCGACCACGTTGACCACGCTTGACATCGGCGCCATCCCTTCAATCCGAAACAACGGCGACAACACAACATCCAATGCAATCATCATGGCTAACATGGCCAGCCGTTTAACGCGGTTTTGCCCCATCGGCGATCCTCCCTTTTGGCCATGCTTCCAAGCGATAGGCCATCTCCCAAAAACTGTATTCCATCTGTGAACTGATCTTAAAAGCGGCAATCATCTGTTGTTGTTCGGCTGGTGTGCTGTGCTCGTAAAGCCGATCAACCAGTGCGACTGCTGCCTGCTGGTCATCAGCATTTTCATCGCTGCTATAGGTTTCGATCCAGCGCTGGTAAATCGGCACTGGTGACTGGCGCTGCGCCAAATATTGCCCGACTTCCTGATAAAGCCATGGACACGGCAGCATCCCCGCAATCGCAACATGCGGCGTGCCTTCGACTAACTGGCGGTACATGTGCGAAACGTAATGGTACGCTGTCGGGGCAATCGCCGTCGCCGCTACTTCGTCATCAGTAATCGCCAAGGTTTCAAAAAAATCCTGCCGTACAGCCAACTCGCCTGCCGCCAAGCCAGCCGCAGACTGTTCCGCGTAAGTTTTCAATTCAGGCTCTTGCGCCTGCTTGGCAATCAATGCGTACAGATGGCTAAAGTGTTTCAAATAATACGCATCCTGAATCAGGTAAAACCGGAAAATCGTCGAATCAAGCGTTCCATCCTGTAACTCAGTCAGAAACGGATGCGACAGACTCCCTTCCCAATAAGGCACGACCTGTTGCCGTGCAAGTTCTGAAAATTTCATTTTTCATCCTCTCGTTAATCAATGTTCTCGTCCGTATCACAGGTTTTTCGCCTCATGGCCATGACAACAGCTATCGAACCAACACATTCAAAAGCAGAAATAGTGCCGCTGCCGCAACCAAGCCGCGGCGTGAGCTAATGATCGCGCGGCGCACGTTTCGTTTGGCGCCTTCTGTATAACCATGGGCGTACATGGCTTTGACGTACTCGTCTTGCCACGACATGGCGACAAAAATCACTTTGACGTAAATCATGGGTGACCACGGATGCAGCTTTTGCCCGCGCAATAGACTGGCTTCGCGAATCGCTGCAACCTCATGCATGATTTGCGGCAAGGCATGAATGACAACCAGCAAGCCGTAGACAAAATTAGGCGACAGCTTATGTTGTTCCAGCCACAGCAGCAACGCCTCTAGATCGACACCGATCAGAAACACCAAGCCCAGCGCGGCGAAGGCATAAGTCCGCACAAACAGTAACAACGCGTAGGACGTATCCGTACCGTGTAAGGTGATCGCCCAGTATGTGCTCGCCGCCGGTATCATTGGGAGCAACGCTAAAACAACTAGACTTTTAAATGCACGCCGCCACAGCAGAAAACCAGTAGCTAAACCAATCAACGCCAAGTCAAGTTTCACCGAATGACTGAACGATATTTCAAGCGTCAAAAGCAGTATCAGCAAACTCAGATTCAGCGCATTGGTCTTTTTTGGCAACATCTTCTCACTCCCCAAGCACCGCCAAGTGTTGATCAGCCAACCGAACATGCTGTTGACTCACACCGGCCAACGGAGCAAGCCGATGGGTCACAATCAAGAAGGCTTCCTCAGCTGCTTTTTCCTTAATCCATGCGGTGAAAAATGCACACGCACGCTCATCCAGCCCGCTAAACGGCTCGTCTAGCAGTAAAAAGGACCGGTCCAGGCTCAACATGGCAATTAGTTGAATCATTTTCTTTTGCCCGTCGCTCAAGTGATACAAGCTGCCGGTTTGCTTCTCCGTCAATCCCAGATAGTCGAGGGCCGCTTGTTGGCGTTCGCGAACTTCCGCCGTGAGCGGGGCACCGAACTTTAATTCATCCGCAGGCGTCAGCGTCACAAACTGCTTGGTGGCATCTTGCACCGCCAGCGTCATCGTCTGGAACAATCGCTGTCTGCGCCACAAGCGCCGTTCACCGAGAAACATGCGACCTTGATAAGGATGCAGTTGCACCATGGCCCGCAACAACGTCGACTTACCGCTGCCATTAGCGCCAGTCAGGGTCGTGATGCCGGTATTAAAATGCCAGTCAGCCGCGCGAATCAACACCCGGCGATTCTGGGCACAAACCACCTGATCAAGATGAAACAAGGGCGTCGTGGCCGCATCGGTTTGCGTTAAATGAAAATGGGTCGGAATTGTGGTGAGTGTTGCTAATGGCAAGCGGATCAGCTGTCCCTTTTTCAAGGACACAAGTTCATCGGCAACGCCGGCATAATCGCTTAAGTCATGGTCGGCAATGACAATGGTTTTCCCCGCATCGCGTAATTTACCCAACTTGGTAATGAGTTGCTGCCGACTAGCCGGATCAATGCTGGCAAACGGCTCATCTAGCAACAAAACCGGTGCATCCATCGCCAGCAAAACCGTTAACGCCGCGCGCTGCTTTTCACCACCGGAAAGTGTCTGTAAGTCCCGATCCAAAAAGTCATCGGTTTCACCTAGCGCCACCGCCTGCCGGATTTGTTTCGCCATCACATCAGCCGGCAAGTCGAGATTTTCCAGAGCAAAGTTGAGTTCACCGCGTAAGGTTCGCATGGTAAATTGCTGATCAGGATTCTGAAACAGCATTCCCACTCGGCTTGCTTTCGTTTGCATAGACGCGTTGCGATTATCCTGTCCATCCACCAAAATCGTGCCTTCATAAGTCAGTGGCGCAAATCCGGCAATCAAGTTGAGCAAGGTCGACTTACCACTGCCACTGTCGCCGGTCAGAACGGTCATTGCGCCCGTCGTAAATTCGAAATCGAGACCGTCAAACAATGGGCCATCCCGCTGAAATCGCAATTTTCGTAGTTCAATTCCCATCATTTACGACCTGCCAGCCAGTCGCTTGACACCAGCGGCTTGTTCATAAAGTTTCATTACGAGTTGAACCAAAACAACGCCGAAGAAAATAACCGACAGCAAGCGAACTGTCACCAGCGCCAGAATCATACCCAGACTGTATGCGCCGTACCCCAATTTGAAGTACTCATAGGTAAAACTGAAAACCGTCGTCCCAACTGCGGCCAAAAGTAGACTCACTGTGTCATAGCGCCGATAACGGGTCACGATGAATCCCGCTTCACTACCCAAGCCTTGAACAAAACCGGACAGCAACACAGCCGGGCCAAAGTAGGATCCATAGAGCATCTCCGACAGCGCCGCCAAACATTCACCTAAAATCGAACTGCCTTTCTTTTTCAGCAACATGGCGGTCATCGGTGCTGCCATTACCCACATACCAAACAGAATTTCGTTGGCAAACGGCGCATAACCGATTGGCGTCAATGCCGCTGCCAACAACGCGTAAATCGCATCGGCACCCATAAAGACACCACCAAACAGAAAGGCCAGAAATGCCAGCAACACAACATCGCGCAACGACCATTTATCCATAAAAATAACCCCCATTTCTTCAAATAAAGACAAACGGGGGCCAAGCACGATCAATTCATCATTTTGAAGCTTACCTGTGTCTCATGTTGGCTCACCCGCCAAATCAAAAAGCGCGGTGGCTCACCATAACGCGATCGCCAGTGTAGAAGTCTGCGTGTAAGGACTTCAGACCGCAATTGGGTAAAGACCGGCGTCCGCGCTCTATAACGCGTTCGCAGTCGCAGAAATCTGCGTGTAAGGACCTCAAGCCTAAATGGCCAAAGCCCAGACGTAATGGTGCGATTTTTACGCGGGGAATTTGTTATATTTTGGGCACATGCGGAGTCTAACTGCCGCGTTCTATAACGCGCTCACAGTCGCAGAAATCTACGTGTAAGGACCTTGAAGTCCAAATGGCCAAAGCCCAGCCATTTGGACTTCAAGGCCACTTACACTCCGATTTCTAAGCGCTCCTGTTCGCGCTCAACAAAAAAGGACCCGTCACCAAATCATCGGCGGGGTCCATGAAATCACAAATAAGCATCATTAAAAACGATTGATCTTAACGACATTTCCCTGCGACAGTACTAACTGCATCAGGTTCCATGGGTATCATCTCAGCTTTTACAGCACCCCAAATGTTTCTATTCGATTGTAACGGCAGTATATCACTTTTTATTTGGAAGCGCTACAGGAAAGTCGTGCGTGCGTGGATGTGTCTTAGCATCGAAGAACCTGAGCAGGTCGAGTTAGTCATGAATCCTTACACGCAAGCTTTAAGCTCGTGAGTATGTTTTTGATACGTTACCGTAGCAGATTCGAAATCTGCATGATATAATAAAACGTACAAAGAGCTTGGTGCGGGAACACCAAGTTCTCTGGAATGATATTTAACAGCAGCTCGTTTAAAGCTACAAAATAGCCGTCAACTCGCTAGCTGTGCGGGACGGCTATTTTGTGTTATTCCTGTCAATTAGCACAATGACTAACGCCAGTAGGGCAAGAATGAAACTGCCGAACTGAAGCATCAAGTCAAGTGCGTCTTTGACTGGCACAATACTGCTCCTTTCCAAAGATTTGCGATGCACTACAGTACTAAAACCATAGCTATCACCTTCTTTCGAAGTTCGTAGCTGCCGTCGCGTAGCATCCTGAATTTATTGTAACATGTGCTTAGTTGACGTTGTTAATGCCTTTTAAAATACTAATTGTTATTATTTGATTCTTGTCGAATATTTATAAAAGTTTAAAGCACTGCTGTAGCGCATTTGGAATCTGCATGATATAATAAAAACGTACAAAGGGCTCGGTGCGTAAACACCAAGCCCCTTGGAATGCCATTTAACGGCAGCTCATATTAGACTAGCAAAAAATAGTCGTCAATTCGCTTGCCAGGCGTGACGGCTATTTTTTGCGGTCCCGTTCGGTTAGCACGATGACTAATGCCAGTAAGGCAAGAATGAAACTGCCAAACTGGAGCATCAGCTCAAGTGCATCCTTTACGGACAAAAATGCTACTCCTTTCTACAGATTTGCGATGCACTACAGTCCTAAAACCATAGCTATCACCCTCTTTCGAAGTTCGTAGCTGCCGTCGCGTAGCATTCTGAATTTATTGTAACATGAGGCTGATTAGAATAGAAACCACTTTTTAGAATAGCATTCGTTATTATTAAACGTTTGTTAAGCGGCTTCAGGAACGTCATATCACTATTGATGCTTCTTTAGTTGCATGCTTTTATATCCATACAAAAGAGTTCGGTGCGTCAACACCAGCTCTTTTAAAATGATATTTAACAGCAACTCATTTAAGGCCACAAAGTAGCCGTTAATTCACTGGCTGTGCGGAACGGCTATTTTGTGTTATTTCGGTCAATCAGCACAATGACTAATGTCAGCAGGGCAAGACAAACTGAAACATTCAGTCAGGTGCATCTTTCACAAGATAAGAAACTACTCCTTTCTTTAGGATTGTGACGTACTATAGTTCTAAAACCAAAGTCATTACCTTCTTTCGAAGAATGTAGCTGCTGGTTTCATAGCATGCAAACAGCCCATCATGCTGCACCGTTTCTATGTGCATAGCATGATGGGCTGTTTATTTTCACTTAATGATCACTTCAGATAAGCCGTCTTGAAGTCATACGGTGTCCCGTTAGGATTGAATGACAATCCCTTCACGTTTGACCGTAACAACTGCAGGTTATCAGCTTGATATAGCGGCAAAGTGCCTTGATCCTTCATCAAGATCTTTTCGGCGTCTTGCAACATGGTCCAGCGCTTTTGCGGATCGTTGCCGTACTTGGTTTCGGTTTCGCTTAGCAACTGATCCAACTTGGCATCTTTGTAGCCTGATGAATTGTAACTGGAGTCGCTGATCCAGACGTCCAGGAAGTTGTAGGCGTCAGCGAAAATCGACTGCCACACCGTCACCACCATGTCATAGTTGCCGGCGTTCATGGCTTGCAGCCGTTGTGCCTTCGGAATGCTTTTGATCGTCACTTTGACATGCGGCAGGTTTTCAAACGCACCTTGTAGGTATTCGGCAACCTGCTTGGAAACATCCGTATCATCGGCTAGCAGTGTTAAGTTCAGCTGACTCTGGCCCGATTCTTTCATGCCTTCTTCAAACAACTTCTTGGCCTTGGTTTTGTCATACGCCACCGCACTTTTCACCTGCGTTGTCTTGGCAAAATCTGCGCCGGTTTTTTGATTGGTGTGCAGCCCGACTGGAATGAAGCCCAGCGCTGGCTTAGAGCCATCTTTCAAAACATTCTTGGTCAGCGCGGTGCGGTTAATCATCATGGAAAAAGCTTGGCGCACTTTGAGATTCTTGAATGCTGGAACCTGTTTTTGATTCAGATCGACCCGCGTCATATTGGAAGACAATCGCTTAACCGCATCTTTGTCATTAAGATGGGCAGCTGCTTGCTCACCAGTCAAAACGATTGAATCCAACTTCTTGGTTTGATAAAGGTTCATCCCGGTTTGGACATCCTTGATGACCGTTTCATTAACCTTAGCCAGTTTGACGTGTTTTTTATCCCAGTACTGCGGGTTTTTGGCAAGTGTCCAGCTATCACCGGTACCATTCCACTTCGTCAACTTGAACAGGCCACTGTATACCTGTGTGGTTGCGGAAGTCCCATACTTTTTACCATATTTTTCAACCACTTTTTGATTCTGCGGATAATACAGAGGGAACGCCAACAGCTTCTTGAAGTAAGCGGTCGGATTTTCCAGCGTGATGGTCAAATGATGGCTGTCAGTGGCTTTGATGCCCAGATCGGATGCTGGCTTGGTGCCTTTGGTGATGGCCGTGGCATTTTTCACGGGCGCAAAGTAGAACGCATCGGTGGCTTTGGTCTTAGGATCGACGGTGCGCTGCCAACTATACACGAAGTCCTGCGCCCTAATTGGATCGCCATTGCTCCATTTGGCATTGCGCAAGGTGACGTGGTAAGTCATGCCATCTTTACTGGTCGTCACCTTTTTAGCCAGTGCCAACTGCGGCTTTTGCCCCTTGTCGGTTAACCGGTAAATCCCTTCTTGAGTATTATTTAGGACCTGAAAAGAAACGGTATCCGTTGATTGCGAAGGATCGTTCGTCACAATTGCTGATGTTTCTGACCAATTGAGCGTTTGATTGGTACTTGATTGCCCACTTTGACCGCTACTGCTTGATGAGCAACCGGCGGCCAAAAGGACGAGTGCGGCTGATGGTAACGCCAAAAGCCATTTTTTTGACCTAAACATATGTATCCCTCCAATAATTCTCAAATTGCGCTATTGACAAAATACTAAGCCAGATTCAAACTTATTGCAATGTAATGTTAATATTTTTCTCATCGAAAAGGCAGGGATTCTCATTGACGATTGACCTTGATTTAGCGCAAATACAGGCAGACTTTATCCGTTATGCAAAAATCAACACCCGCTCTTATCCGGGACGCGACACGACCCCCTCGACGCCGGGCCAAACAGAATTGGCCAAGTTACTGGTCCAGCAGTTGCAAGACTTAGGGCTACAGGATGTCGGCTTAAATGCAAAAAACGGTTTCGTAACGGCCACATTGCCGGCTAACACCGACAAGCCGGTCAAAAGTTTTGGCATCATCGCTCATTTGGACACGGCGGATTACAATGCCGAAAACGTGCAGCCACAAGTTCATCCGCATTACGATGGCAGCCCGATTGAATTTGCTAACGGGTTGCGGTTGACCGTTGAGCAGTTTCCGGCTTTGAAGCAGTATTTTGGTCAAACACTTATTACTGGCGATGGCACCACTTTACTGGGTGTTGACGACAAAGCCGGAATCGCCGGTGCAGTGGCGACGGCGCGGTATTTGCTGGCTCATCCGGAAATTAAACATGGCCTCATCAAGTTTGGTTTTGGACCGGACGAGGAGATCGGTGTCGGCGCCGATAAATTTGACGCCAAGGGTTTTGCGACTGATTTTGCCTACACACTGGATAACGGCGATCCGGGGCAAATTGAATATGAAACCTTCAATGCTGCGCAAGCCACGGTGACAATTGAAGGCACCTCAGTTCATCCGGGGGAAGCCAAGGGACTGATGGTGAATGCCAACACGCTTGGGCGCCAGCTCGACGCTGCCTTGCCCGCTTTTGACCGTCCGGAATTCAGTGCCGGTCATGAAGGCTACTTCTTGCTCTTGAAGTTTCATGGCGAAATCAGCGAAGCCCAACTAACTTACATTATTCGCGACTTCGATCACCAACAATTCGAGGCCCGCAAAGCCTACTTTAAAAAAGTTATTGACGAACTCAATGCGCAATTTGACCACCCACGTTTGAAAGTGTCCATGTACGACCAGTACTACAACATGGCCGACATCATCAACAAGGATCCTTACCCGCTCCGCTTAGCTGAAGCTGGGATCAAGGCGGCCGGACTCACACCTAAAACCGTTCCGTTCCGCGGTGGGACAGACGGTTCAAAAATTACTTATCAAGGTATCCCGACACCTAACCTGTTCAACGGCGGCATTAATTTCCACGGTCCTTATGAGGTTGTCTCCACAGAGGCCATGGGTAAAATTGCCGAAACTTTAATTCATATGGCACAGCTGAACGCTGACGGCACGGTGGTTTAAAGAGCCATACAGTGTTGATGACTGGTTTCGCAATGATCTTACGGCTGGTGACGCTGGTTTCCGTCTTAAAATCATATGTTTTAATCGAAACGAAGACGACCAACTTTCCTCGGACTGCAAGCACATGCAGTTCTGTGAGAAGCTGGTCGTCTTTACTTTGGAAATAATGTTTTTGATTCAATCTAATCTAATTTTCAATAAAGTCCACTAATCTAGCACAGTTTCATCAGATTAAGCTTGATTTAACATGCTCACCAATGTATTGGCAATCTTCTGAGGGGACAGATTTGCGTAAGGGTCCATCAGTTAAGAACCTCCAACAACTTAAAAATATCACTCCTGGGATATAGTTGTTCCTTAAGTTCCTTGAGTTTACGATACGACTCAACACTGTTGCCATATTCATACATATAATTGTTAATGGCTTCTTTGCGCATATATGGCGCTACATCTGCGCGCTCCCAAAATTCAAGAATTGTTCTTTCTACCGAGTAAACTGGCACGATTCCCATGTTAGGAGTTTCGACAGTTGTAATCCCTGGAAAATACCGGTCAGAGACATAATAAATTGGCACAACCCCATATTCCGCTAAACGAGGATTCCGGTATCCATGCGGAAAAGCCATGATAAATCGGTCAGGGAGCTGATCCGTTAGGCCATGCAAAAATAAGGCCGTATCCAACGCGAAGATGCCTTTAGTATATCGTTGAGACAGAACCGCAAAGTCATCCCATGTATAACCATCTTCGACGTAAACGCCACGCTCTTCACGCGAGATACGGCCGATATTGACAGCACTTTTAAGCATTGATGAGGAAATACCATAACGGCGTGCCGTACCACTGACAAAGGTGTGATACTTTTTCAACAGCGCGTCAAGCCCTTTAATGTCATTCATGTTCATCCGCCTTTTTGTCCTTATATACGTCAAAATGATTATATGACGTATATAAGGACAAATCAACTAAAAAGCACTGAGCGTCTACAAGTGAGCAAAACTTTCGCTCACTTTCTAAGCGACTGCCACAACCCCGCCATTTTTGCCATGCCAAGCTGCAAAAGTGGGGCTTTTGGCAGGCGCTTATTTCCGGCATAATAACATCATCGTTGAAAGCGCTTACGGATTGGGGGAACTTACTTGCGTGAACACATGATTATTCAAGCACTACAGGCAAACGGTGCGATGTCCGCAGCGGCTTTGGCCGAGGCGATTGGGGTTTCGCGGCGAACATTGCAAAATGATTTACGGTTATTGAATCGTGATGCGACCGGTTTTCAGATTTGCTTTCAACGTGGTCGCGGTTATCAACTCCAGGTAACAGACTCGCAACTTCTGGCGGATTATTTAGCCGCCATGAAGCAGCAAGCACAACCACAGATGCCTGCTAAAAGAATCCCGGAGTTGTTACGTCTCTTGTTGACAACGACGCAATATCTCACGGTCGCCACGCTGGCGGAAACCCAGCAAATCAGTCCTAAGCAGTTGCAACGTGATTTACGGGAGCTGGATAAGTTACTTGTTGGCACGCCGCTGACCTTAGAACGCAAAGCACATTATGGGGTGCGGGTGTGCTGCCACTGGCAAAGTCGGATTCTTGCCTTGCAACAATATGGGTTGCCACCCCGCCACTCAACACTCACGCAACAAGTGCAACCACTAGGACTGGATCCGCCGGTAACGGCCCAGTTTGCCAGTGAAATTGGCTGGTCGTTGGCCGTCACCGGTCAGCAACCACAACCTGCGCCTGACGATGCACCATTTGCAGACGTGGTGACCGACATCCGTTTGGGGACGGAAGCCTGGGAATTTTTAATCGTCAGTTTTGCGGCAAAACGCAAACAACTGACGACCCGGCTGGATCATGATCGACTGAAAGCTAAACTTCAAGCTTACTTCACGGCATTAGATGAGCGCCACGAAACGAACTTCGCCACGCATCCGGAATTCCTGTCACTCATGTACTTCCACGTCTTGGCCTTGATTGGTCGGCTGCAGGAACACCAAAGTTTGGCGGGCTTGAATCTGGAACCATTGGCACGGGATTACCCGATCGCATTTAACTGGGCGGTCCAATTCGCGCAGTGGCTGAGCCAGGAATATCAAATTGATGTGCCCAAAACCGAAATCGGCTACCTCACAACCCACCTGTTGGTACCGCTAGAGCAGGCCCATGAAAAATGGAGCCGCGGCGGCTACCGAATTGCGGTCGTGTGCGGTACCGGCGGCGGGATTGCGACGCTTTTGTGCTTACGCTTACGGCGAATTTTTCCTGAAGCCATGATTCAGACATTCGGGCTTAACGAGTTAACTGCGATTCACGAGCTATCACCGGACTTGTTGTTTACGGTAACTACCTTAAACGAATCGTTTGACTGTCCGGTGATCCGGATTGACGAAGTTGCTTCGGATCTGGACTTTGCGCATTTGCGTCACGAATTATCGGTCGCCTCTCGCCACAATGCGACAGCGTCACTGGCCGATTTGTTGGTTCCATCGCTATTTTTCCAGCAATCGACGCCAACTGACTATCGCAGCCTGCTGACCACCGTCACCGCGACAATGGCCGATTACTGCGGGCAGGCGGACTATGCGGCTTCGGTGCTTCAGCGGGAAGATTTTCTGCCGACCATCTATGACAATGGCATCGCGATTCCGCATCCCTTGTCATTCAACGCCAAGAAAAATGCAGTCGCCGTCATTCTTTTGCCAAACAGCGCCACCAACACAACCCGGCCGGTGCACCTTGTCTGGCTGATCGCCTTGAAACAGGATCAGCTTCCCTTGCACCGTACGTTAACCATGCAACTGGCGGCCTTAATGCAAAAGCCGGACGCCATCAACAAACTAGTTCAGCAAACCGAATTTTCGTCATTTCACCAAATCTTGCGCACAGCGCTGGAAGGAGCGGAATCAACATGGATTTACAACTAATGGCTGCGTTAAGCAATGCCGACGCAATCGCCGCCAACGAAGGCGAAGTGCGCAACATTTTACGCCATTATTTAGCACCGTGTGGCTTTGCTACCCAGACGGATGGCCTTGGTAGTCTGATTTTTACCAAAAGAGCTGCCAAGCCGCAGTTTTCAATCATGATTTATGGCCACATGGATGAAGTCGGCTATATGGTCCGGACGATCACACCCGAAGGCCTCTTACGCTTGATGGTTGTCGGCGGGGTTAAACCTGCTGCTAGCCACTGGCAAAGCGTTCGGGTCACAACGGTTGCCGGAGAAAAGCTACCGGGAATAGTCATTCGCGATGAATCGCTGCCTGCCTTTGATCAAGTGTTGTGCGATGTCGGTGCCAATTCGGCTGATGAAGTATCCGCGTTGGGCATTAACATCGGCGACATGGTCACCTTTGCGACCGAATTCAGCGAATATGCTACGAAAGGCGTTTTTGGCGGTAAAGCATTAGATGATCGCCTCGGCTGCTATGTCGGTGCGCGGCTTTTGACAGAGCTTGCCGATAAAGAGTTGCCGTTCACGCTGCATTTTGCCGCGACTAGCAGCGAAGAAGTCGGCATTCGCGGTGCCAAAACCGCCACCCAACTAATTCAACCGGATCTGGCTTTCATTGTGGATGTCGCGACTTTTCAACATCCCCGCGAGCGCAGCGAAGTGAACCAGCGTCAGGTCGGTAAGGGGCCGATCCTTACGCACTTTGATCGCACGTTGGCGCCGAATCGTCAACTGCAGCAATTCGTCAAAGAGACCGCAGCTGCGGCTTCCCTGCCATTGCAACTGGACATGTTTAATGGCGGTGGTACCGATGGCGGTGAGGCGCATAAAGTCGGCGCTGGCATTCCGACGGTCGTGACTTTTTTGCCGTGTCGCTATGGCCACTGTGCCCAATCGCTCGCCCAAGCAGCCGATGTTGATCACATGGTCGCCTTATATGCTGCCATGTGCCGGCAAATGTCGTTGCAACTGGTCGAAGCTGCCCACACTTTTTAGCACCATTGATGGCGGCTTCCAGTCGTCCTAATCCCTGATGAAAAAATCCAGCCAGCCGCGTTACCACTGCTGGCATTTTAAAGGAGCGTTTTATGGCAACCACCCAAGAACTTGAAATCATGCAACTCATTGCGAACGCCGGCGAAAGTAAAACCAAAGCATTCGAGGCGTTGGCAGCGGTGAAAACACGCGACTTTGACCGCGCGCGCAATTTGTTGGCGGAGTCTAAAGAAATTGATGTCGCCGCTCACAACGCCCAAACCGCCATGATCAGTCGAGAATTTGACCCTGATCATACCCCCGAACCCGTCAACTTGCTCATGGTCCACGCCCAAGACCACTACATGACTAGCCAGTTGGCGAGGGACTTGATTGAGACAATGATTGATATTTTTGAAAGCAGAGCGTGAGCAGACGCGGTTAAAAAAATTGCTATGCCAATTCCCAACACTCAAAAATAGGAGGAACTTCCAAATGCGTATTCTTTTATGTTGTGCTGGTGGCTTTTCCACCAATATGTTGATGCAAAATATGGCCAAGGTTGTGAAAGACAGCCGCAAGCTGAATGAAGCTGATTTTCACTTCAATGCCATTCCCGTCGATGGTCTGGAGGACGAAATCGATAACTATGACATCGTTTTGGTCGGGCCGCAAATCGGTCACAAAACCGGCTACATTAGCGAAATCTGCGAACCGCGGCACATTCCTTATGCCGTGATCGACAAGGACGTTTACGGTCAGATGGATGGTGCGACTGTGATGAAGCTGGCGCTGGTGACACATGCCAAATACCAGAAGAAGCACGCTGGTTAAGACTTACGATAGCGCGCCCCTGGCGAAGGAGAGGAGTAAAACCTGCGATGTTTAACAAGTTTGAAGCGTTTATGAATCGTTTTTTCATGCCGATTGCGCACAAGGTGGATAATCAACGCCACTTAAGCGCGATTAAGGCTGGAATGGTGGCGATGACGCCTTTTACCATTCTCGGTAGTATTTTCACCATCATTCCGGCGTTGCCGAATATGCTCGGACCTAAAAATGCTGTTTCGCAGTTCATTACTAGCAACGCCGCACTGTTTGATTTACCGGTCAAGTTGTCTATTGGCATGATCGGGCTATATGCCTGTTTATCCATTGCCTACAACCTCGGTAATCATTACAAGCTCTATATTCCTGGATGCGTCACCTTGTCTGGCTTTGCCTTTTTGATGATGGTCGCTACCTTCAACAAAGCCGGCCAATTAGATGTCGCCAACCTTGGCGCTCGCGGACTGTTCACCGGGATGCTGGTCGCTTTGCTGACGGTGGAACTGTATCACTGGTGCAAAACACACCACCTGACGATCAAAATGCCTGAAGGGGTACCGGATTTCGTGTCCCGTTCATTTGAGCTGATTCCGGTCACCCTCATTACCGGTGGCGCATTTATTGCCGGCCGGTTTGCTTTCTTAAACATAGCTGGCGAGTTGCCGCCAAGCATTTTGACCCGCTTCTTGGCGCCACTGGTCGGCAGTATGGACAATCCATGGGCCGTCTTAGCCCTGAACTTTGCGATCTGTACCGTCTTTTTCTTCGGTATCCACTCATCGGTTTTCTCACCAATCACCAGTCCGATTATGGTGACCTTCATCGCCGAAAATATTGCCGCGATGAATGCCGGCGAAGCCATTCCCCATTTTTACACAGCCGGCGCGGTTTCCAGCTTCTTCGGTTTTACCGGCTGCGGCATCTCGATCGGCTGCGTGGTTGCCTGCATGTTATCCAAGAGTAAACGGTATCGTAAAATCGGTAAAATCTCCCTATTCCCGGCTTTGTTCGGGATCAACGAACCGATCCTTTTCGGCGCGCCGATTATCCTGAATCCGATTATGTTCATCCCGCACGTTTTCGGTGGCGCCATCATTGGGACGTTGCCGATGTTCTTCATGCATTGGGGCTGGATTGCCAAACCGATCTTCAACCCACCGTATGTCGGCGTTTTCCTGGAAGGTTTCTTAACCAACGGCGACTACCGCACGATTTTAGCCAACGCCTTGCAACTGGTTTTGGCGGTCGCACTTTACTGGCCATTCTTTAAGGTGATGGAACGCGTTGAATTACGCGATGAAGCCAAAAAAGCTGCCCAAAAGTCAATCTTTTCAAAAGAAGACGAAGATACCTTGGCTGGATTGGATCTCGACTTTTAATCAGCCGAGTTTGCGGAAAATAGATGTTGCTAAGGGTGCCGCCTGATTGATGTGCACCCTTTTTCCAAAGGTATGTATGGAATGAGAGGAAAAGAATGAGCCACTTAACCAAGTTACAAGAAGCTCTGGAAGCCGAAGCATTAGACGCTTTGCTGCTGCATGATCGGCCAAGCAAACGCTATGTCGGTGCATTACCGGGCAGTGGCGTGTATGTGATCGTCACGCCAACGCAGGCACTGCAGCTTCACGACGGTCGTTACCGTGCTGAAGCCGCCGATACCCAAGGATTTACGAATGTCGAAGTCCCTCAAGGCAGTTATTTGCCACAATTGATCGACTGCTTAAAAACGCAAGGTAGCCAGCGCATCGGTCTAGTCAGCAGCGGCTTTTCAATCGCGGAGTATCAAGCATTAGCGTCCCAGGCATGGGCCCTCACCCTTGCCGATGATCTCGTGGCGCGGCAACGGACGGTTAAAGATGAAGCGGAAATTGCTGCGGTAACGGCTGCTTGCGCAGTTACAGACACCATTTTTGCCCAACTCCTCCCGCATATTCGGCCGGGGGTCAGCGAACAAACGCTTAGTGCCTGGCTGCATTTTTACACGTTGGAAGCAGGGGCGTCTGCGATGGCGTTTGACCCGATCGTCGCCAGCGGCCCACGAGGAGCGTTTCCGCACGGCCGGCCGACTGCTCGGCGTTTGGAGGAAGGCGAGCTGATCACGGTTGACTTCGGAGTGGTTTTCGATGACTACCAATCAGATATGACACGGACACTTGCCATCGGCTCGCCTGCTCCCGAACTGGCGGCGGTGCACGAAGCCGTTCTCACCGCCCAGCAAACCGCGATTGCCGCCATCAAGCCGGGGATGCAAGGCCGTGAAGTTGACGCAATCGCGCGGGGCGTTTTGACCGCCGCTGGTTATGGCGACTGCTTCACCCATGGTCTCGGCCACGGGCTGGGGCTAGGCGGCGATCAGCCGATTCTCAACCCGCGCAGCCAGACGATCTTACAGCCTGGCATGATCGTGACGGTCGAACCAGGCGCCTATTTGCCTGGCATTGGCGGGGTGCGAATCGAAGATGACGTGGTGATCACCGCAACCGGTGCCCGCGTTTTGAATCAAACACCGCGCCATTTAATCCAACTGGAGGTTGTGGAAAATGAGCCAGTTTGACACCCTTTTCGACCGCAAAGCCGGCAATGCGCGCAAGTGGGCTGATCAGGTGCTCGCTGAAAAATTCGGCCTAACGCCAGATGCGATTCCCATGGATCTGGCCGATTTAGACTTTCCAGTTGCTCCGCCGATTCACCAAGCTATGATGGCGCGGGCGGCAGTGCCAGACTATAGCTATACCTATATTCCTGAAGCTTTTTACACCGCCGTCATCGCCTGGAATGCCCGTCGATTCGGGCTGAAGCTTGAAAAAGACTGGATCAAGCTGAGCTATGGCACCGTCCCGACACTACACTATCTTGTCCAAGCCTTTACGGCACCCGGTGAGGCGGTTTTAATCAACACCCCTGCCTACGATCCTTTCGCCGAAGCGGTTCAGAACAATCACCGCCAGCTCGTGACCAGCCCATTGGCGATTAAGGAAGGCCGCTACTTCTTTGATTTCGCCGACATGACGACCAAAATGCAACGCCCTGATGTCAAGTTATTCATTCTCTGCAGCCCCCAAAATCCCTCCGGTCGGGTCTGGACGGCGGCGGAACTGGCGAAAGTAGCTGAGCTCTGCCGACAACATCATGTTTTACTGATCAGCGATGAAATTCACCGCGATATTGTTTATCCCGGCGTCAACTTTACCAGCATTTGGCAAGCCGACCCAGCTATTCAGTCGCAATGCATTCTCTGTTTGTCACCCAACAAAGCCTTTAATTTAGGTGGTCTGAAGACATCCTATGTGGTCATTCCCGATCCCGCAATTCGGGCGCGGCTCAGCCAACAATTCAGCGCCAACTCGATCACCTCACCCAACAGTTTTGCCGTTCCAGCGCTTATCGCCGCGTACACAGACTGCGATGCTTGGTTAGATGAGATGGTCGCTTATGTCGCTGCCAATTTTGACTATTTAAAAACGCGCCTCGCCGCGATTTCCGAGATGAAGGTAATGCCAGCCGAATCTGGTTTTCTAGCTTGGATTGACACGCATCGGCTTTTCCCTGACGAGACCAGCATGAAACAGTTCTTCACCGCAGCTGACTTATCCTGCGTTGTCGGCAGCTATTTTGTGGCTGATGGCGAAGGCTTTGTCCGCCTCAACATCGGCATGCCGCGCCCCTTGCTCAAGGAAGCGCTGGATCGCATCATCGCTAACTATGCTGAATGGCCAGCAATGGAAGAAGACTCCTGTAAAATTGCCCGAAACACAGAATAATGACAAAAAATGGATCCTAGCAGACTAAATTACGTCTCGCTAGGATCCATTTTTTACACTTATGATTAATGATGCTGAGCACTCGCCATCATTCAGAAAACAAAGCTAACTATGCTTCATAATCCATCGCTGGCGTCTTAGCTTCATTAGGAAAATGACGCT
The DNA here is from genome assembly GCF_029726355.1 of Lacticaseibacillus huelsenbergensis. Classification (NCBI taxonomy): domain Bacteria; kingdom Bacillati; phylum Bacillota; class Bacilli; order Lactobacillales; family Lactobacillaceae; genus Lacticaseibacillus; species Lacticaseibacillus huelsenbergensis. The sequence continues at coordinate 1,545,852 of NZ_CP120687.1, read as the reverse complement.
TGTACCATTGAAGCATGTTGCGCTCATTGGTGTTCTTGGCCATCCAGATCGGCTTGCCGATGCGTTTCGCCTCATCTTTGGCCGCAAACATCTGGCCATGGTCGACAAAATCAGTCGGTACAATGACCACATCGGCTTTTTGCACTTTTTTCTTTAACATGGCGTTGGAGTCTGAGCGCGGCGATAAAATCAGCTTGCCGCCGCGTTCTTCCACGTTGCGCTTAACTTTACGCGGCATGCCAGAATTTTCGATGCAGACTAACAACAGTTGCTTGTTGGCAAATACCTGTTGTAGTGCGCGTTGCTTCCGTTTGGCCGGTTTATTGACCGTAGCTTTGTATTGCGTTTGACGACTCGCAGCCGTCTCGTGATTAGACTCCGTATCGCTCGCTTTGGCAAACTTTTGCTTCATGCGGGTGGCCACTGCGGCCGAATTCGTGTAGCGCCAAATGATTTTGCCATCAATTTCCTGACCGCGGCGATAGGCATAGTCGATGTAGTCGCCCGGCTTCAGCTTAAATAGCATCACATCATAATCGCCCAAAAGCAATTGCTGTGTGGTTTCATGTTCCGGTGATTTAAATTCAATGTACCAGCGCTTCACATCTTGGCGGAAGACGGCAGGTAGAAACTTCAGCCGCACAATATCGGTCGGCAACGGATCGCGCTTCAGTGTCGTCATTTTATAATTCATTGAATCGCCATCTTTATACTCATCTGCTCTCACCCAGTCGCCGTTTTCCGGTGGGTTCGACATTTTATGTAGCTTACTTTCAGAGACTTTAATGGACCCGACATGGCCACCATTCAAATCCAAATGGAACCGGCCAATATACGACTTGTGATTATTCAGCCAGTGTTCTGACAACAACGGCACTTCAGGCTCGCTGCTGACTTTAGGCTGTTGCGGCACCTGCTCGTGTTTTTCTACTTGCGTGGTGACGATCGGTTTTGGAGCGGGAGATTCAATGGTTGTTTCTTCAGAAGTTGTTGCCAGTTCTTGCTTAGTAGGTGTCTCAGACGGCGTTGCAACGAAATCGATTGCAGCGACATCATTGAGGATTTTGAGCAAATCTTGAATGTCTTGAGTTGTTTTCTGAATATTCTCGGTCGTTAATTCAGCCGTTTTAGCTGTCACTTGGTGCTTGAGCAATTCAATGATCTTTAGTTTGTCATCCATTCAGATACCTGCTTTCATTTTAAAAGTGACTTTCTCCATTGTACTGTTATTGAAAAGATTACAAAAGCATTCTACCTTAAATTTTTCAAAAAAATGTGATGTATCCAATAAGAGCAACGCTATCGTGTCATTTCGTCCATCATACTCGCAAAAACAGCACCCGCATACCGCCAATTCTGCATCGTGGTATGCGGGTGTTGAACGTGCACTACTTTTTATCGTCTTTTCGGGGATGGATATTCAGCTCGTGGGCAAGATCATATTCGAATAGTTCGTAGCCGCCCATGGCATCGTGAACTTCAACCCCCTTAGGAAAGAGGGCCAGATTGGTTTCTTGTGAACTACCCATCCCTGGCAGCCCCGGAGAAGATTGATTAAGGGTATATCGATACGGCACGAGATCCGTTAATTCGTTTTTGAGCTTTTCAAGATTTCTTTTTTCCGTGGTCCTCACGAAAATGCGGGTTGTATCCAGCGGCTTAAACGCATCGATGGGCAAGGCGTCAAGTGCCGTGATAGCATCCAAATCAAGCAAGGCATCCCAATGAGCGGTAATAGCGGTCGCAATATTGGGCACCACGCTGAAATAGATCGACAAATAATCATCCAAGACGATCACATATGCACCCGCACTTCTGGCAGTATGTGTTCGGAGGGAATCAATTTGTTGAAAGCCATTATCCTGACAAAATTCCATGATTTCGTCTTCATACCGTGCACGCTTCCGCCGTTTCACTTTTGGAATGAAAGTATCGAAAAGCTGCTGAGCTTCATCGCGATGCTGAAGCCATTGGGATTTGTTGATGAGTGGATAATAGTCCGGATAACGACGTTGAAGTTGCTCTAGTGGCAAACGCGAAGTCAGATTAGTCACTTCAAAGGCTTCTTTCTCATTAATCCAGTCCCCCGGACGCCGCAAAAAGCCATTGACTTTAATCCATCGACGATTTTTCAAAGCATAATTAAATAATAATCGTTTTCTGATCGTTAAGTCGAGCGGTTCAAAAAAGTTATCACGGGTGATATGCGTAGCTTCAGCGGATGCAAGCGTCACACCAAAATATTTCAAACATAAACACCTCCCACTTTAAGTAAACGATCACAGTTCCCTTTTTTCAATAAAAAAAAGAGGGCTATCCCTCTTTTTAATTTCTGAAAGTTTCAGATCATTAAAAGCATAACCAACATGCTTCATCCTCATGTTCATTTAGCAAAACAACACAGTACGATCATACCATGTTTGAGTGGCAATTCAAGATACTGAACTCGCTTGTTATCAGTTAGCCATGAGAATCCAATCCGCTAAGCCTTAGGTTTCAAATCAAGCGCATCAATGACTTTTTGAACGAGCTCATCTTCACCCACACCGGTTAAAAATGGTAGCCCGTTTAAAACTGGCACGCCAATGTCCTCTGTGAATTTTCCAGTCGTGATAGCTAGATCAAACTGATCAGCCTTGGAACGCAGCTGGGGGATTGAGGTTTGATCCATTGATACCTGGGCAGCATCAATGCCTTTTGCCTTAAGCTTTTCCTCTAAGGCATTCCGAGCAACAGTTGACGTCGCAATTCCTGATCCACACGCTACGATAATTTTCTTCATTTTAATTGCTCCTTTTCTCCTGTATCAACGGTGACATCACGAAACATGTCTTCAAGCCGGTTAAATAATTCGTCATCACTCTTTGCATCAAGTAGTCCTTGCAATGTCGCCTGATTCTGAACGATGCCCATCAAATCCTTCAACAATGTCACTTCAGCATGTGGCTCATTGACCGCTAACATGAAAATTAACCGCACTGCCAGATCTTCTTCCGGATCGCCCATATTTTTAAAAACAATAGGCTCCTTCAACGTTGCGACAGAAATCGTTCCGCGATTAACATTGGTCCAATCAGCATGTGGAATGGCAACCATAATGCCACCCGTAGGCAAACCAGTGGGAAATTGGTGTTCGCGGTTCACCACCGCATCAACAAATGAAGATTTAACATACTGATTTTTAACCATTGCCGCTGCCATTGACTTCAATGCATCGTCAGCGTCTAGAAACGTTGCATTCCGATGAATCAGATTCTTGTTTAACAATGCCATCTTGATCACGCTCCATCCCTTTAATCGGTTTATAGAGCCATCATAGTCGCTAATCCAGATTAATGCAAGCGCTTACCCTAATATTAAATTCACTAACTTTTAAATTATTTAAGCGCTTTTCCTTGGGTATATACCGAAATATTCGAACAAATAGCTTGCATTTTTCCCAGAAGTGTTTATCATCATTCGTGTAAGGGCTTTCACTAATCGGCGGAAAATTCATGACGGTCACGGTCTGGTCTTCTTTTAATGGACAATCGTTATAATCTCTGTCTTTTAGGTTGGGAATTTTAACTTTTAGGAGGTAGCACCATGCAAGTCATCCAATACATTGTTGATTTGGGACCAAGCGTCATGATTCCGATCATCATTTTCATACTGGGCATTTCCTTGCGCCAGGGCATTGGCAAATCACTACGCGCCGGGATCTCAATTGGGATTGGCTTTGTCGGGATTAATTTGGTCATTTCGCTTTTGACCGATAATCTTGGCAAAGCCGCTGAAGCAATGGCGAAAAACTTTAATTTAGGGCTAAGCGTTGTTGATATCGGCTGGCCCGGGACCTCGCCAATGGCATGGGCATCAGCCATGGGGTTGATTGCCATTCCAGTTGCCATCGCCGTCAACGTGGTCATGCTGCTCACACGCATGACCAAGGTGGTAAACGTTGATATATGGAACATTTGGCATATGGCATTTACGGGCGCCATTGTCCAACTGGCTACTGGCAGTTTTACTTGGGGGATCGTTGCTATCTGCATTCATGCAGCAATTGCCTATAAATTAGGTGACATTTTCAAGCCGGTCACAGATAACTTTTTCGGACTGGAAGGAATCTCTATTCCACACGGGACTTCTGCGTATATGGGCATTTTTGCCAAACCAATTGATGATTTGATCGAAGCTATCCCGGGTTTAAATAAGATTACGATTACTTCTAAAACTGTCGAAGAGCGATTTGGCGTTTTAGGCCAACCCTCCATTATCGGTGCGATTCTAGGTGTCATTATCGGGTTATTGGCTAAGTTCCCAATCGGTAAATCATTGCAGTTGGGAATCCAGATGGCGGCAGTCATGGTATTGATGCCCGTTGTCGTTAAATTCATCATGGAAGGCCTTATCCCGATTTCACAAGGTGCCAAAGTCATCATGGACAAGCATTTTAAAGGCGGTTCGTTCACAATCGGGATGGATCCGGCTTTGTTGCTTGGTAATTCAGACGTTATTGCAGCCGGACTTTTGTTCGTTCCGATTACCTTGTTGATTGCCGTTCTTGTTCCCGGAAATCGCGTCCTGCCCTTTGGCGACTTAGCAACAATCGGCTTTTTCATCGCTATTGCGACAGGAGTTCACAAAGGAAATATTTTCCGCACCTTGATCTCTGGCTCGGTGATCATGTTCATCACTATCTGGATTTCAAATCAGATGTATCCATTAGAAATTGCGCTTGGTCACGCAACAAACTTACTGGCAAAAGGCAAGCAAGTCTCCTCGCTTGACCAAGCCGGATCGCCGATCACTTATTTGTTAACCAAAGGCTTCACTGGACAGGTCGGCATTGGGTTTATCGTGATCGCTATTCTTTTCATCGGTGCATTCGCATACACGTACATCGCCTACAAGCGTCAGCGGCTTTATGTAACTGATGATAAGGAAAAATAACTTTCGATTTTGGGTTCGTTGAGAAATATTTTAGAGTGTTCATCGGCGAATAAGCTTCTGCGTATCCGCGCTGATTCACGCTCACACTTATTTAGGAGGAATTAAATTATGGCTACTGATTGGTTGAATATTGATGGTCGGGTATTTGTTGTAACGGGTGGTTCATCAGGAATTGGCGATGCGATTGTTAAAGATCTGCTCAGCAATCACGCTAAAGTCATCAACGCCGATCTTAAGGAAGGCAGCTTTAAGGATGATAACCTGCTGTTTGTTCAGACAGATGTCACCAAGCGGGATCAGGTAGAGCATATGGTCAAAGTTGCTAAAGAAAAGTTCGGCCAGATTGACGGCTTAGTTAATAATGCCGGTATTAATATTCCGCGAATTCTGACTGATCCAACCGATCCGGATGGCAAATATGTGATTGATGAAGCTAATTTTGACAAGATGTTTACCATTAACGTCAAAAGTGTCTGGCTTTGCTCTTCCATCATCGTCAAAGAGTTGGTCAAGCAACATAAAGGGGTCATTGTTAATATGTCATCCGAATCTGGATTGGAAGGTTCGCAAGGTGCAGGAATTTATTCCGGTACAAAAGGTGCTATCAATGGCTTTACCCGTGCATGGGCTAAAGAACTGGGACAATATAACGTTCGTATGATCGGCGTTGCTCCTGGTGTTCTGGAGGCCACAGGTTTACGGACACTTTCCTATGAGGAAGGACTAGCCTACTCACGCCATGAAACTGTTGAACAGTTGCGGGCAGGTTACGCAAAAACATCAACTATTCCATTGGGCCGCAGCGGTAAGTTATCCGAAGTTGCCGATTTGGTCACTTATTTCCTCTCCGACCGTTCGAGTTATATGACAGGTCAAACTGTCAATGTTTCCGGTGGTAAATCGCGTGGATAATCGCGTTTAGCTGAGAAACCGTGATCAATAAAAAGCCGATTCTTTGTAGCATCGGCTTTTGTTATGGAGGCAATTAATATGATTTTGACAGTCACTTTAAATCCATCGATCGATGTCGCTTATCCCTTAGAACACTTAGCCATCGATACCGTTAATCGTGTTAAGAACGTCCGTAAAACTGCGGGCGGCAAGGGGCTTAATGTTTCACGCGTCATTCACCAACTTCATCATGACATCCTCGCTACTGGTTTCATTGGTGGTTACTTCGGCCAGTGGCTACAACATCAACTTGATACAGAAGGGATTCAGCACGAATTTTTATCGATTCACGCAGAGACTCGAAGTTCGATTGCGATTTTACATGATCAAGGAAATCAAACTGAAATTCTTGAAGCTGGTCCATTCATTACCAAACCGGACGCTGAGAAGTTTCTGATGCATTTTGACCAGTTGTTGACCCAGGCAGACTTAGTCACGATCTCTGGTTCGCTACCACAAGGATTGCCGGAAACTTATTATACGTTGCTGATTGCACATGCCCAGCACCAAAACGTCCCTGTTCTGCTCGATACATCTGGTGCTACCCTTCGCCATGCACTCGAAGCTCCGCTTAAACCGAAGCTGATTAAGCCTAATGATGAAGAATTAGGCGGGTTACTCAGACATCATGTTGATAAAACCGACTTTAATGCACTCAAGCAGGACTTGCAGGAACCGATCTTCAGTGACGTTGAATGGGTCGTCGTCTCGTTGGGTGCCCGGGGTGCTTTTGCCAAGCATGGTGATAAATTCTACCACGCCGTTATCCCCAAAATTAACGTGGTAAATCCTGTTGGTTTTGGTGATGCAACACTCGCTGGACTGGCAATCAGTATCCACGACAATCAGTCCGACGAAGCCATTTTGAAAACAGCCATGACAACGGGGATGCTGAATACGATGCAGGCAAAAACGGGCTTTGTTGATCCAACGCAATTTCAACCTTACTTCGATCAGGTTACCATCGAGCCATATTGACAAATAAATGAAAAATCGACGAGTTATTTCAGGACAAATAGACAGCCGCGCCTCCCCTGTTCAGATACGAAAAAAGCCCGCATCCAACCGGACACAGGCTTTCCTCAGTCATTCAAAACTGACTAGTGTTTCACGATATCGTTGATATAAACTACGCCAGCTTTACCGTCGCCTAGCAGATCAGGCTTCATGTCCAGCATTTGGGCATTCAAGTAGCTGATGACCATTGGCAGGTTCATGCCGGCATAAAGGTCGAAGTTGCCGCCTTCTGCCAACACCCGGGCAGCGACGTTGTTGGGGGTGCCGCCTTTGAGATCGGCTAGCACGGTAACATCATCGGCCCCTTCGATTGCGGCTTTGAACTTGGCTTGAAAATCTTCAGGTCCTTCGTTCGGCAGCAACGCAACTGTCGCGATATCATCTTGTGGTCCCATGATCATTTCGGCACTCTTTTTGAGTTCCTCGCATAACTGACCATGACTGATTAAAACTAATTTGCTCATCTCGTAAAACTCCTTTAACATGCGCCGGTCCAACCGACCGCGGTTCATGATGATTTAAAATCGCATGACTGTTTAATGATACCTGCAATCAGATATGGCTGGAGCAGCTCATGCTTACAACTAAAACTTTAACGTACTTGATTAGCCTTTTGCAATGACACCCAAGGCGGACAGTGCAATGGATACGAACAAGACGATGAAGATTGCCCGAGTCGAGGTCATGTGCTTACGGCCAAGCAGCCAGTAGATGGCACCCACGATCAAAGCTGGTAACAGCTTAGGAATAATCATATCCGAATACTTCTGGAAGTCCAATGGCACATTGCCGATCTTTGGTGCAAAGGCGAACTTAACGTTAATCATGGTTGCAACCAACGCGCCAACCATGAAGACCCCCATGATCGTTGCGGCATTGGTCAGAGCAGCCAAACGATGCGACATGGTGGTAACTAAGGAAACCCCTTCGTTATACGCAATCCGTAACTGTTTCCACCGGAAGACCATGATGGCAACTTGGGCGGCGATCCAGATGAACACCCCAACTGGGTTACCTTCTTGCGCCATGTTAGCCGCAATGGCTCCGAAAATGGCAGGAATCAAAGCAGCGAAGATTGAATCCCCAATGGAAGCGAAGGAACCCATTAACCCGGTTTTCATACCAACGACGGTTTCTTCGCCGGCGATACCTTCTTTTTCTTCGACTGACAAGTCAATCCCGGTGATGATGGTGTTGAAGAAGTTAGACGTGTTGAAGAACTGGGTGTGCGTCTTCATCATTTTCTTCAGTTCAGGTGTGCCATCACCATAAATCTTCCGCAGTTGTGGCAGGATCGTGTACAAGTAACCTGATGCCTGCATTCGTTCGTAGTTCCAACCCAACTGGAAGCCGAACAAGCTACGCCGATTAATCTGCCGGAAATCTTTATCCGTTAATTTGTAAGTGGGTTTATTAGAGTTCATCATCGGTGATTTCCCCCTCTTCATTGGTATTCTTCTTCGGTGCAGAACCGCTTTCACCGCTACCGCCACCAGTGCTATCGTGCAGTGCTGTTGACTGCTGGTAAGCAATCGCAGCAAAGGCAAAGGCAATGAATGCCATCGCTAACATGGACAGGCCATTGAAGTTTGCCGTGAATTTCTTGGTAACTTCAGTCATCGCCGTACCCAACATCTGGACACTGCCAAACAGCGTTGTGAAAAGCATCGTGAAGGTGAAACCAAGGAATAGATAAGCAAAGTGCTTCTTAACTGGCAGGTAGTGAAGCAGGATCGCAAACCCGACAGCCGGTAGAACTGCCCCGGCAGTCGTGAGCCCGTCGCCTAACCATTTCCAACTTGTGTTCAAGACATGTGCCACGTTGGTAACAAAGCCGCCACCAAAGGAAAGCGCCAAACCAACCGGAATCATCCGTGACAGTGCCCATGGAAGTGCACCGGCAAGGAAGTAACGTTCGATACCTTTGTAGTTATATTCGTCAACCATCTTATCAATCCGATGTGCAAAGAAGGTGTTGGCAAAACGTGCTAAGATATCGGTCTGAATCATGATACTTGCAACTGGAACCGCAATCGCAGCAACCGCTGCAGCCGGCTTCATCCCTGAACTAACGGAGAAAGCCGTTGCCAGGATCGTCCCGGAGTTCGCATCGATTTTAGATGCCCCACCGAATGTGCCGACCCCTAAAACCATCAACTGAACGGACGCACCGATCATCAAACCGGCTTTCATGTCGCCCATGACTAAACCTGATACTAACCCGGCAAAAACCGGTGAACTCATGGCTGAATAAATTTGCAGTTCATCAAGGATTTGATAACCTGCATATAATGTTAAAAGTGCTATTTGCCACCATGCAATCATTGTTGACTCCCCCTATCCTTTTTTGAGCAGCGTCATGAAATCTGCTGCGGGATCCCCCGGAACCATTTGTGCAATCAAGTGAACACCAGCGGCATCCAGCTTCTTGAAGGTCTCAACGTCATCATCAACCACATTGATTGACTTGGTAATGGACCGAGTCTGATCTGTCTGGGACATATTGCCGACGTTCAATTCCTTAATCGGCACGCCAGCTTCGACTAAGGCCAAAAATGTTTCCGGCCGTTTTGCGACAATGAAAACCCGCTGAGAATCATATTTGTGGTTCAAAATGTGGTTAGCAGCGGTCTTAACGTCAAGAACTGACAACCGAACTGTTTCCGGGGTCGCCATCCGCAACCCACTTTTATCGATGTCACTCTTGGATGCTGCCTCATCGACAACGATAATTCGGGTCGCACCCAGTTTGGTGGTCCAAAGGTTGGCAACCTGGCCATGGACCAGGCGACCATCAATACGTGCTGCAATAATAGCCATTTTCTACTCCTCCTCATCATGCGTGAGCGTGAACCGGCGCGGTTAGAAACCGGGGTGTAAGTGGCCTTGGGCGTGATGGCCCGAACTTAGGCCATTGCGACCAAGGTCCTTACACGCAGGTTTCTGCGCTGGCGAACGCGTTAAGGTTCTACAAATATCGGGTGGTCAGCCATTTTCAAGCTTTCGGCATAGCGGCCTTCGGTTTCAAACACGATGACCTCATTTTGCCCGGCATGCAGGAGTCCCGCTGGCACATACAGTGACAACGTGGGTCCCTTCTCCCAGAACCTGCCGACATTGACACCATTAACCAGCATCACTCCTTTACCGAATCCGCGACAATCCAGATAAGTATCGTGCGGCTCTGTCAGATCAAACGTGTATTTGTAAAACGCCGGCGTTTCAGGCTGCCAATCTTTTGAAAAGTCCAGTTCTGGCGCCTGATTCAAGTCCAGCGGGTACTGCTGATAACCTTTGATAAAATGCAGGTCAACCATCACACCGGTTCGAATGCCCTTAAACTGGGTAATCGCTTCAATTTTGGCACCGTAGTTAACCCGGCTCATATCTTCGACCAACAAATCAAGCTGGTGATGGCCTTCAACCTGTGGCAATAAAATGTCATCGCCTATGGCTTCCTGATATTGGGTCGCCAACCAGTGCCGATCCAAATAAGCTTGAACCCGATCGCGGGCATCAATCACCCGCAATTTGGCCGGCGTCCCTTTGTCAGTGCCACTAATCAACGGCTGCGCGCGGTACAAGGTATAACCCGTGTACTGGCCCAAAAACTCTTGAGTTTGCGGATAGGCGGCTGCGACCGGCTTAGCAAGCTGATCAAGCACCGCAAACAACGAAACCTTGGCCGTCAGCGGGTGTTCAGCCGGCGCCATAATCGGTTTAACCAGCGGCTCGGCTTGCTGAATGTCCGGTAAGACCTCATGAAGCATTTTTTGAATGGCAAAATACTTCGGGGTAGGATTGCCTTGTTCATTGAGCGGGGCGTCATAATCGTAGGAGGTCACCTGAGGCAAATCGTGATCCTTACGTGCGGACGTGCCATTCATGAACCCGAAATTGGTGCCACCATGAAACATGTAGAGATTGACACTGCCGCGCTCAATAACCGCTCGCAAATCCTCGGCCGTTTCGTCAGGATCGCGGCGAATGATCGGCTCACCCCAGCGATTGAACCAGCCATCCCAAAATTCCATGCACATGAGCGGCCAATCCTGACCATGCGCCTGATGAAATGCTGCCAATCGATCAAAGTTCTTATCGGCTGCCGAGCCGAAGTTGCCGGTTGCCAGAATACCATCGTTGATCATACTGCCGGCATTTAACGTTGCTGACCACGGTCCGTCTGAGGTGAACAATGGTACATCCACACCATGTTTCTTCATCAATTCGGCAAGCGCCGCTAGGTAATCGTGGTCTTCACCGTATGAGCCGTACTCATTTTCCACCTGCATCATCAGGACGTTGCCGCCATGGGTGACTTGATGATTAACCAGATGCGGCATTAACGCTGCATAATAACGATCAATCGCTTGCAGATAATTTGGATCATCGGTGCGCAACCGCATGGACTTGGTCAACAGCCATGCCGGGAACCCACCGAATTCCCATTCGGCACAAATATACGGTGACGGACGCACAATCGCGTACAGGCCAAGATCTTCAGCCACATCCAGAAAATGTTCAATATCGAGGATGCCGCTGAAATCAAACTCGCCTTCGCGATACTCATGTAAGTTCCACGGCACATACGTTTCAACCGTGTTAAAGCCCAGTGCTTTCAGGTTATACAAACTATGATACCAATCGTCTGGATGAACCCGAAAATAATGAATTGCGCCAGATAAGATCTTGAACGGCTTGCCATCCAACATAAAATCATGCTCGATCGAAAAAGTCGTCATGAAGGCCTGGCCCCCTTTCATTCATAACAGCTGTCCTGCTAACACCATTTAGTTTCACACATTAGTCCCGATTTTCACAGGTTTTGTGTCACATAAGCTCTCATGCTTCGGCTTGATAAACCATTTTGCCGTCTAAATACGTTGCCTGAAGCGTCAAATCGGTATCCAGCACCAGATAATCAGCAGCTCGTCCTGGTAAAATGCTGCCGCACTGACCATCAATGTTGCACGAAACAGCTGGCGTTTGGGTCGCCATCCGAATGATCGCTTCCGGTGTCGCCGCATTCCATGTCAGCAAATTTGTCAACGCATCTTTTAATTCCAACACGGAACCGGCTAAACTATCGCCATCTTTCAACCGCGCCATGCCGTCTTTGACATAAACCGGGAATTCGCCCAAAACATAATCGCCATCCGGCATCATACCGGCCCGCATACAATCGGTGATCAGCGCGATATGTTCCGCACCTTTTAGCCGAATTAACGTGGTGGCAACTTCAGGCCGTACATGGTGGCCGTCGCAGATCAACTCGTCGTCAACGCCTTGCAGGTACATCGCGGCCCCGACCATGCCGGGTTCCCGATGATTCAACGGACTCATGCCATTGAACGTGTGGGTGAAGACGGTCGCACCAGCATCAACGCATGCCTTTGCCTGTTCAAACGTGGCATCGCTGTGGCCAAGTGCGACCACAGTTCCGTCGGCAGTCGCATACCGCGTAAAGGCAACGGCACCGTCACGCTCAGGCGCAATGGCAATCTTTTTCAAGAGGCCATTGGCAGACGTTTGCCAAGCATCGTATTCTTTTTCACTCGGGTTTTTGAAGTACTTCGGATTCTGCGCGCCCTTGTGTTTCGCGGTGAAGTACGGGCCTTCAAAATAGATGCCTTGGATCTTAGCGCCGGTTTCTTCTCCAGCATGTGCGGCGATGGTTTTGCAGACGTCGTTCAGCTGATCAAATGAACCGGTCAAAGTGGTCGGCAGCCAGCTGGTGACGCCGGCTTTTACCAAGTTCTGGCTCATTGTCTCAATGCCGTCCCAACTGTTGTCCATCACATCATGACCCAAAAGGCCGTGAATGTGAGTGTCAACCAAGCCCGGCGCGATCAACTTACCGGGTTGTTCCACGATGTCGCCATCCGGCTTGGCATTTTCCGGTAGATACTCGCCGAATTCTCCGTCATCGGTAATTTCCAGATAGCCGCCGATTTCAGTCGCATGTTTAAGGAAAAACTTTGCGGCGTGAATGTAATAACTCATGAACATTTGCCTCCCAGTTTAAGCGATGCAACCCGACGCGATTTTCTTGCCGGCTTGCACCATGACAACGCCAACCTTATTCCTGACCTGAATAGTCGTGGAGGATAACCCCTTTGACCACCCGATTAACGGTTCCGGTCGGTGATGGAGTGTCAGGTAAGTTGCCAACCTTGATGGAAGCCAAAAGTGCCAAGGTCTGGGCAAACATCACGTCCGGCAAAGCCTGATAACCCTCAGGAAGATCTTTTAGGCCATTTTCAAAATAGAAACCGTCGCCTGAGAAGTTCTGGTCTTGCTTGGTGCCAACTGCCATCACTGAAGGAGCAATCTTGTCGCCTTTGACTTCTTCAAGCACGTCAATGTCATATTGACGGGTGTAGGCATTGTTGCTGACAAAGTCGAACAGCAAGGTCTTGTCATTCACAAAGCTCTTAGGACCATGACGGAAGCCCATTGACGTGTCAAACATCGTGGCGTATTGGCCAGCTGTCAGTTCCAAAACCTTCAGCCGCGTTTCCCGAGTTAATCCACCGAGACTGCCGGAGCCCAGATAAACGATGCGTTCGAAATCGCGATTGATGACGTTTTGAACTTCAGCTTCGCGATCAACGACTTCTTGACCCATCGTAGCGATCGCCTTGACCCACTGTTGTTTGTCCGCGTCACTAGCGGTATCAAATACCAGCAGTGCACTCAATGTCATGCAGGAGAAGCTGCCGGTCATCGCAAAGCCTTTGTCGTTAGAGCCAGCCGGTTGCAACAGCAGTAACGTCTTGCCTTCGCTGGCGGATTTCTTAGCCAACTGACCTTCAGGCGCACAGGTAATGCTGATTTGATAGAGGTTATGCACCACTTGTTCCGCTAGTTCAACCGTCTTCAAGCTTTCTGGCGAGTTCCCGCTACGAGCAAAGGAAACCAGAATCGTTGGTGTGTCAGCTTCTAGAAAATCGTAAGGTGCTGACACGATGTCGGTCGAACCGATTGATTCAAACACAAACTTGCTGCGATCGCCATGTGCCCGCAAGTACGGGGTTACCGTGTCGCCGACATACTGGGAGCTCCCGGCACCGGTGAAAATAACCCGAACCTGCTTACCGTTAGCGGCATCCGTGACCTGTTTCAAAAAAGCAGTAATCTTTTCTTTGTCACGGGTGTAATTGTCAAACGCTTCTTGCCACAACTCCGGCTGCTGTTTGATCTCAGCGGTCGTAATCTGTGCCCCTAATTTGGTTAATTCTTCAGTTGTCTTTTCAAACAAATTATCCATCCTCCTAGTGATTAACATGATGAACGTGATAAACAAATTGATCGGCCCGCGCCACGCTCAAGGTATACTCAACGATCTCGCCAGTGTCTGCAAAAGTCGTCCGCCGAATGTTCAAGCATGCCGATGCCGGCGCGACCCTGAGCAGCTTGGCGTCTTCCGGTGAAACCAAGCCGGCGAAGAACGCTTCGTCAACCGACGCAATATGGATGCCGTAGTGCTCTTCCAGCCAGTCATACAACGGTGACTTTTCCAAAGCGTCTTTTTCAAGATCCGGCACGGTTAACGCCGGTAAGTAACTGCGTTCGATCATCATCGGTAGTTTGTCCGCAATCCGGAGTCGATCCAATACATAAACCGGCGTCCCTGGATCGATGCGCATCCGCTTGGCAATATTTGCCGGTACCGCGATTTTTTCCAGCCGCTGAATCTTGGTCACGGGTTGGCGATTCATGGCTAGCATCTGTTTGGTAAAACTGTACGAGCCGCTGACATCGGTTCGTTCGTCAAATCGTTCCGCAACAAACGTGCCTTTTCCGGTACTGCGATAAATGAAGCCGCGCAGGAACAATTCGTCCAGCGCTGACCGAACCGTATTTCGGCTGACATGGTACAGTTCGCTAAGATCCCGCTCGGACGGCAACTTGTCATTGGGCTGAAGTTTTTCCTTGATAAATGTCTCCAGCTGATCTACCAGCTGTTTAGTCAACGGAACCTTTTCCATATCCTCACCTCCACGTGGTACCAACCACTTAGTAGTGTATGCGCTTGCACTTCTGATTGTCAACGGAAACGATCTAATTCTAATCTGGCGAATCTGCCCTTTTGATTTGCCGTGGTCCATACCAGTCGCACGATGTTGTCACGAAAAGATACCACAGACGCAAATATTCAGATTTTCTCTCGCTTAACCAACTGCTTGATATAAAAATATCAATACGAAAGCGTTCTCATTTTTGGCTAATTTTTCGGGTGCTAATGAAGCTTTCAAATGCTTATAGGAAAGCGACTGTCAGACAATTCGCGACAGTAAAAAACGAACCTACCTCAAAATGTTGATGAGAGGTAAGTTCGTTGTTAATTTCTTCATGGGTAGTTTGTTGGTATTACTAGATCCTAGTGCCAAGGCGGAGCAATCGGGGGCCAGATGGGGATCAGCCGTGCCCTCCGCTCTAGCTTCGCGTCGCCACCCCAGCTGGCCGGAGATTGCGGAGTTTGGCACGGCATGAGATTGATTGGCTCGCCACTTTCCAATTATGCATCCACACCCGGTGTCGATGTGACAATGGCAAGTTTGCCGGTGAACTGCCATGCCTTGATTTGGTTAGGAATCAGGAAGCTGTCACCGGTTTTAATCGGATAATCCTGACCGTCTGCCGTGAAGGTGCCTTCGCCTTCGAGAACGGTGACATTGGTATAAGGTGCTTGCTGGGTAAACGGCATCGTGCCGTCAATATCCAAACGATAAACGGCAAAATGTGGCGACAACGGTGGCTTGACAAAGGTCGTGATCTGGCCGCCTGGTACTTGCTGCTTGGTAATGTCCAGCTTCGGATCCTGGAACGGTACGGTGGTCACGTCAAGGCTTTGCTTGATATGCAGCTCGCGTTTATGGCCTTGATCGTCGGTTCGGTCGTAATCATACAGCCGATATGTCGTATCCGAACTCTGTTGGGTTTCCAAAGCGACAATCCCCTTGTTAAGTGCATGAATCGTCCCGCTTGGCACATAAACAAAGTCACCGGTTTTCACCGGATATTTGCGCAACAGATGCTCCCAGTCGCCGGCCTCGATCATGTCCTTCAGTTGTTCACGCGTCTTGGCATGATGACCGTAAATCAAGTATGATCCCGGATCAGCTTGCAAAATATACCAGCATTCGGTTTTACCCAGCTCGCCCTTGGCCTCATGAGCAGCTGCGTATGCGTCATCCGGATGCACCTGTACACTCAGGCTCGCTTCGGCATCCAAAATTTTCACCAAAAGCGGAAATTCCTGGCTATGCTGCGGCCCGAAATAAGCCGGGTCTTCATGCCAGGCTTCACGCAACGTCTTGCCTTTGAGCGGCCCATTTTCAATCGTTGCCGGTCCATGCGGATGCCCTGAGATGATCCAGGCTTCACCGATTTTACCGTCAGGAATATCAAACCCGTATTCTGTTTTAAGTTTACGTCCGCCCCAAATTTTGGGATTGAAGTATGGTTTCAAAAATAATGGTTCTGTCAAAAGATCCACTTCCTTTTAGTCGCGTTGACCAGCAGTTGGCTGTGTCATGACTGCTTTTTCCTGCTATCGACTCCCATTATACACGATTGCTCTAGGCCAATCACCCGATATCGGATGCTCCCCTTCATCAAAATACCGCATTATGAATTTTTAAAGTTAACCAAACTCGTTAATTGATTCAACGTTTCATCACAATTAACCACTATGATGATCCTTGGTGTTGGAAAACACTGACAGCCCGCTACGCAAGAGATGCGCAGCGGGCTGATTTGCGTCATTCAGCAGATGCCATGCTCTTTTGATGGGCAACAGCGCGCTGCTTGAGGAATACGATAATGGCGGTCGAGACGATGACCCCAATTAAAATTGACAGGAAGAATAAGCCTAAGTTGTTCGTCGCACCCAGTACGCCGACAATCGGGCCACCATGCGGCACGGCATCGGTAATGTGGAAGACCATCCCCACAGCACTGGCCACCCCGGAACCGATAATAATGCCCGGGAAAACTTGTTTAGGATGTGCGGTTGCTAACGGAATCGCGCCTTCGGTAATACCAATCAGCCCCATCAAAATGGCCGATACGCCAGCCGTCTTTTCTTCATCACTGGTCAATTCCGACTTGAACAACGTCGCAATCCCGGATGACAACGGCGGTACGGCAATCGCGCAGGCAACGGCACCCATAATTTCAGGCGTGCCTGCAGTAATGGACGCGACCCCGAAAAGAAAGGCAACCTTATTGATCGGACCACCCATATCAATTGAAACCATCGCACCTAAAACAAGCCCTAAGACAACGCTCGTGGACGGACTCTTGGACAAGAACGTCAACAGGTTTTGCAGTGCCGTCATCAACCAGGAAATCGGACTACCCAGCAGATAGACAAAGGCTGCACTGATAATTGCAGTGCCGAGCAGCGGAATGACGAAAATCGGCATCACGGCCCGCAGACTCTTAGGAATCGGCCAGGAGTTCATCCACTTGGTTAAATAACCAGCAGCATAACCAACTAGAATGGCACCCAGAAAACCGGTCCCTGCTTTGGTACCTAAAATAGCTGGCGTGTTAGAAACCATAGCGCCGACCATCGCCGGAGCCAAGGCTGCGCGGCCGGCAATCGCGTACGCAATAAAGCCGGCCAAGATCGGAATCATCAAACTAAAGCCAATCGTCCCAATTTGATTCATCGTTGACCAAATCGTATTAGGCGCTACAACCATCCCTTTAGCGGTCGCATGGCCACCCAATGCGATGGACAAGGCAATGAATAACCCGCCAATTACGACAAACGGAATCATGTGGGAAACCCCGTTTAGCAACTGTTTAATCACGGGACTCTGCTCATGGGCCGTGTCTTCGGATTCAGCATCGGCTTCATTTTCAGCAGTGTGCTGTTTTTCACCAGTATAAACATCGGCATGCTTACCTTCATCAACCAGCTTTTGCGGATCCTTAATCGCCTCCGCCGTCGTTGAAAAGACAACGCGCTTGCCGACAAACCGCTCCATGCCATCAATGGCTACATCAATGGCCAAAACAACAAAATCAGCAGCTTTAATCTCATCAGCGGTTAAGTTATCTTCAGTGCCTGACGCACCTTGCGTTTCAACTTTAACTTTATAGCCGTCAGCCTGCCCGGTTTTTTGCAGCTTTTCGGCTGCCATATAGGTGTGGGCAATGCCAACCGGACATTTGGTAACACCAACAAAACTTGCCATCAAAAATTCCCCCTTTTACAAAACTTGATCCAGTACTTTGGTCATTTGTGAACCATCGTGCTGCGCGTCCTTCAAGGCTTTGATAAAATCATCGTCCATTAACTTACGCGCCAGTTTCGACAACATTTTCAAATGCAGCCTGTCCGCACCGTTTTGATCTGGCATTACCAGGACAATGGCGATCGAGACAGGCTGACCGTCCAAAGAATCCCACGCAACAGGCTGTTTAAACGTCACGACGCCAACAAAAGGTTCAGTTAATCCGTTGACCTTGGCGTGTGGGATAGCTACGCCGTTACCAAATCCCGTGCTGCTTTCGTCTTCGCGTGCAATGAGGTTATCACGCAACTCATCAGCTGAAATTGGGCGGTTCGTGCTTAAAATCGTTGCAATGGTCCCAAGTGCCGCATGTTTATCGGCAGGGACGGCAACATCGGTGTGGACATCAGTGGTGACATTGACTTCATTCAAATTCGTTCGCTCCTTTATGAACATATTCAGATAAGATTCTTAACGCGCTGGCTGGGGTCGGACTTTGTGCCAGCTTTTCGCAAAATAGGCGATCATCAATCATTCGATTCATGACTTGGTAGATGCGGCGCTGATCGCTGGGTGCAGCCGCATTGAGTGCGAGGAAAAAGACCACTTTGACCTTCTGCCCGGACCAGTCGATGCCTTCGGGTGCCAGTCCAAGCGCAATTGCCGGCCGCTGAACCATTTCCGGCGAGATATGGGGAATCGCGACGAGGCGCATCGCCGTTGTCGCGAGCTTTTCGCGATCTTCGGCCAGTTTCAGCGGCAACGTTTCGTCTTCAAACACACCGTTTTTTGTCAGTTGCCGAATCATTGCCTGCATGGCCGCATGTTGATCAGTCTGCGGCAAATTCGGCAAAACCAGTTTTGGATCTAACAGGCTGAGAAAAGCATCGCCATCTGTTCCAAAACGCAGGCGATCAGCTTGCTGCGCGACTTTTTCGATGTCATGTTGCAACAACAACGGATTCACGATCACCACTGGTTGGCGCATCCCTTGGATCGGCACCGTGCTGATAATCAACGTCTCGGGAATCGTTTGCCGCATCAGGTCTGCCAAGCCGATTGTCCGAGTGATGACTAACTTTTCACGGAAGCGTTCTTCCAGGCGTTGGGCGAGCAAGCGGCTGGTCCCGACACCGCTGGAACAAACCACCACCGTTGAAATGCGGTCTGCGGCATGTTGCCGTTCGAAGAAGGATTCAAAATGTAGGGCGAGAAAGCCGGACTCGTCATCGTTAAAGGTGACATGGTAGTGTTTTGCAACGGCCATACTTAGCTGAGCAGCCGCATCAAACGCCATTGGAAAGTTGCGTTTGATCTCTTCCGTATAGGGATTGGGAATCGTCATCCCCCGGGAAATCCGGGCCAGTGCGCCGCTGAGATGAACGCTTAAATCTTCCAGTAACCGCGTGTCCGGCGATATCCCGGTTAGCCACCCGGCAATCTGCTGTCTAAGTACCGGTGCTGCCTGCTCCTCAATGCTTGCGGCCGGGGCATCACTGACCTGCCGATCCAGAATCGCCGCTATGTGAGCATTGATTTGTTGCGCGTCGGCATTGTCCAGCGTCCGGTGCACATGCTTCGTCACAAGGGTTAATAATTGCTTGGTTTCCGGCAGCAGTGGCGCTGGGTGAACCGGTGCCGGTGCGGCTTTTTTGGGGCGCTCGCAAGCGATAATGAGATGAATGGCCAACGATTGCAGTGCATAATCTGAAAAGATCAAGTCTGACTGTTTCAGAAATTCAGCCAAGCTCTGCATAACCGCCTTGGTGGTCGCTGGATTGACTAAATGATTCAGATACGCCGGCAACTGGATCTGCTGGACCACCTCGCCGTCTTTTTGCTTGGCAACGGACAGGCTTTCACCCCAGTAACCGCGAAGCAATTTTGCCAACATATGGCGCCGCCGTGATTCGGAGGCGGTCACCTGAATACCGGTTCGACTGGTTTGCACGGTTACGTGATTTTCTCGGAAGACTCGCTTGACGGACTTAAAGTCGTTGTCGATGGTTCGGCGACTAACAAATAGGTCGTCAGCAAGCTTGCTGAGGGTATACGGCCGGTTGGTTAGCAGCAACTTGATCATTAGATAATGCTCACGCGCTGTTTGCGAGGTGAACCCTTCCTGACCATGAATGCTGCGCAACAAATGGGCTTTTTGGTCGGCCGGCCCGTCTAAAGAGACGCCGACATTGCGCTTGCGCACCAATTTGACGGCATATGGCGATAAGTCCGCGTCCAGCCGATTTAAGTAATTGCCAACGGTCCGCTCGGAAAGTCCGGTCGCTTCGGCAATTTGATCGTAATGAACCGTGCCGTGCTTCAGTAAAAAGTCCAGAATCAACAGCTTTTTATCTTTCAAATTGCCGTTCCCCCTTTCCAATTAAAAAGTCTAGACCGCCTGTAAGCTGTTGCAAACGCTTGCTTTTGCATTTATGAAAGCGCAATTTTTGCACTGCTGTTGCACATTGTTTCCAGAAATTGTGGTTCATGTTGGCTCCTTTCGCTGGTAAACGGGTCGTTGCCGGCCACTTGACCGGTTTTGGGCAACCAAAAACCCGTTGCGCAATTAAGCGCAGCGGGCGTTATTGTCAGTTTAAAAATAACTAATCTGTCATACGACGGCGCCAGTATAACAGGCCCATGCTGGCGAGCAACGAAGCGCCTGCGAGCATTAGTGCTGGTGTTGTTGCTTCTGCCGTACCTGGTAGCGGCGGTTGCTTGTTTGTCTCTTTTGCTGGCGCGGCCGCTGTCGGTTTTGGTGCGGGTTCCGGTGTTGACGGCGTTGGCACTTTTGGTGGTGTCGGTTTAAGTGCCAGTCCTTTGATCGCCGCCTGAATCGCATTCGCCATAGCGTCGACCTTATTTTGTTGGGTGATGTCCAAACCGCGTTTCACAGCCGCAATCGCAGCATCAACTGCAGCAAAGTCTTGGTAATGCTGCCGGTCTAACTTTTTGGCCGTTGCGGTCGCGGCATCGACTTGGCTGTAATCAGCGCCACGCAGCTGCAGGCCCTTAACGGCAGCGGTAATCGCTTGGGCATAGCCATCAACGATTGCCTGCTCATTGGCCTTTTTACCGCGGATCACCGCATTAAGTGCTGCTTCTAATTTGGCTAACGAAGCATCCGTATACTGGCTCAGTTGCCGCGGCACGGTGGCAATCGCAGCGTCAACTTTGCTGTAATCCGCCGGCCGTGGCATGTAGGCAGTATATGTGGTGGAAAATTGATCCATCAGTTTCAGGAGTGCAGGCATATCCAGCTGTGCGCTCGGGTTATCGGCCCAAACTGCCTGAACACTGCCGATAATCGGAACCGTGCTGCTAGCGCCCGGTACATCCGTAAATTTTTTGCTCTTTAAGCTGGCAACCGCAGTCTCATAACTATACAGATTGCCGGTCATGCGCCCTAACACCCAGTACCAGCCATCGTTGGTATTCATGATCTTTAAGCCTTTATTCGCCAGAAATTCCGGCTTGGCAACGTCATAGCCAAACCACCCTGCCGTCCAATAAGACACAATGAGATTCTGGTCAAACGTACCGAAATCCGTGCGATCGTTGTAATAAATCCCATCATTAAACACCATTGGCTTCAATCCGGAATTTTCCGCCATCTGAGCCAAGTCATTTACATACGCCACAAATTTGCGATAAGTGCCGGTTTGTTGCAGCTTGGCCCAGCCGCCGGTATCGACATCGTTGGCATATTCGTTGCTGCCGAAATTAAAAATCGTGGCGTGGTCTTTAAAATAGCTAACGTACTTTTGCAACAAAGCCTTGGTGAACGCAATGGCTGTGTCGTTATTCAAATCAACTGTTCGTTTGGAGCCATTAAACGCCGGATTTTTGATCCCAAGCTTCGTCATCGCGGTCAAAATCGCATCCATATGGCCGGGACTATTGATCAGCGGAATAATGTTAATGTCGCGCGCTGCAGCATATTTTAAAACCGCATTCATGTCGGCTTGCGTCAAGGCATTGCCGTTTGGATCGTTGTAGTAAGTCTGATTCCCGGCAAGTACGGCTTGCTTAACCGCATCGCTGGCATATGTTTTCCCGTCAACGGTCAGACTCATATCATCCAGCATGAAGCGTAACGCATCATTACCCAATAAAATCTGCACATCGGTGTATCCGTCCGTGTGCGCCCGATCAATGATCGTTTCCAACTGATCAACCGAAAAGTATTTCCGCCCAGCATCAATCGAAAAGACACTTTGCAATCGATTATCGGCAGCTGCGACCTGCTTCGGCGGCTGCTTCAAACCCACGGCAATACCCAGTAGTACCGCAAGTGCCAAGAGCCAAACGTGTATCCCCTGCTTTTTCAAAAATTCGACCTCCCCTATGGTTGGTGTCTAAAACGAAATTGGCCTATTCCGCCAACATCACAAGAATAATATGCAATCGTTTTCATTTCAATTCAATCGACCGTTTTCACATATCATTCTCACGTTTTCCTCAGATGAATTGTTACCGCATCGTTGTTTACGTTTTTGAACATTGAGATGTCCATTTCTGCGTGCATGAAAATAGCCAGCGATCCAACTAAGTATCACTGGCTATTCGGAACAACATTTTCTCGTTTACTTTTTAGCGGTTTTTCGTGTCGTTGTCTTTTTGGCTGTGGTGGTTTTCGCCGCTGCTTTACTTGCAGTTGCCGTTTTCTTGGTGGTTTTTCGCGTCGTGGTGCGTTTCTTCGTGGCAGTCCGTCTGGTTGTTTTTTTGGCTGTCGGTTTTTGTTTATTGGCTGGAACTTCTTTGGCGATTTCCTTAGGCTTAGCCATCTCGGTTTGAATGTGATCCAGTTTTTCCTGAACGGAGGCAATCATCTGGTCATTGATCGTTGCGAAGTCCTGCAGATAATCAGCGGCCGTTGCAGCTTCGTCAATCCGCAAGCCGGAAACGTTGACAAACGGCGAAGTCACGATTAAATAAACGCGGACCGGGACGATTTCATCCGGTTCAAGGAAGTTCGTAATTTTGTTGACGTTGGCAAACGGCAGGTTGATCACGCCGGTTTCAACTGTGATTGTGGTCGGCTCAGGAAAGTCGATGACCAAATCAGCCTGAATCAACTGGTTCTTTTCGATTGCGCTGCGGACATCCGCAAACACCTTCTCCATCGCGGCATCAACGCCGTCTTTCTTAAAAGCGGCTGCGGTCAGATGCACTTCTGTATGCTCGAAAGTGCCTGCTAAAACTGCTTCCTGAAACTTGTGTACATTGATTTCCATAATGGTCTCCTTTAATACTTAACAATCCTCCGACCATCATAGCCCACCGAGGTTGGGTGACGCAAACGCCATAAGGGAATTGTGTCTGCGTTGAATACGCCACAGTTACGGTATTTCGCCAATTGAACCAGCAAAAAAATCGGCAAAATGAGTTTCATATTTCCTTGTAGTTAAGTAATTTTATAAAGTTTTGGGGTTATAAGCATTGGTATATAAATAAAGTTCTTAGCTAATAATTAGATAGTTCTTTTTGTAATCATAACATTATTTGATTATTAGTTTCGGTTAACGGTACAATGACATTATTTCCAAATATCATGTCACCAATTTACTCAGCATGGAGGTTTTAAGATGCTATGAAATCGCATAAAAAGGCATGTTTGATTTACTCAATCAGTTGGGCGATCATGTTTGTCAGCGCTCTGATTTGGTTCACCTCGAAAGACGGACTGACGATAGATACTTTAATCAACTCATTAGGAATCGCAACACTCGGCATCATATTTCTTGTGTACGGCTGGTTCGTGCTTACGTATGAGCGTAAATAAAATTTGAATCTGTAAGCAAATGACCGAACTTGCCAAAAAATCTGGCAGTTCGGTCATTTTTCAGACTATGAAAGGTACCACTAACCTAGTGGAACACCATTACTAATTTTCTTTCAAAATTTTCTCAGTCTGCTTCTGCAGCTGATCAAATGCGGTTTCGCCACTGACGTTTTTCGTCAAGGTACTGTCAACTGTACTCATAAGGTCGTTGCGGTAATCTGTGTAGCCGGCAAAGACGGTTGATGCAAAGCTTTGCGGCACGGCAGAAACCGCTGCTTTGTATTGCTCGTGTTTCTTCAGGTAATTCTTAAAGGTCGTACTGTTGGATGCGCTCTTGGTTACTGGTACATAACCGGAATCCATCGCCCACTGTGAAGCATTTTCCGACTTCAACAGGAATTTCTGGAATGCCCATGCGCCGGCTTGTTGCGCCTTGGATGCGCCTTTGAACAAGACATTGTAGTTTCCGTTTAATGGATTGCTGCGCTTGCCTTCATATTCAGGAATCACAGCGGTTCCCCATTCGAGATTCTTTGGTGCCTGTTGCAATAAGACCGGCACGGTGGCTGATGAGCCAATTCCAAAGACGGCTTTACCATTTGCAAACGGGACGCTGAAGTACTGATCTTCACCCGCCGTCTTCAATGCGCCGCTCTTGCGCAGATCAAGAATCTGGTTGACGGCGGCCAACGTCTTAGGTGCATTCAGGTTAGCTTTTAGCTTTGGGGTAATCAGTTGACTACCTGCACCGTAAGCCATCCCTTCTAACGGAACATCGTAACTTTGATCCAGCTCGACAGCGTTAATGTCCGTCCCTTTTAACTTATCCTGATCAGCCGCAAAATCTGCCCATGTCTTTGGCATGCTGATATTATATTGTGACATCAGACGCTTGTTATAAAAAAGCACCGAAGTCGAAACCGAGAATGGCAGACCGTAGTATTTACCTTTATACTTCCCGGCGGCCAAAAAGCTTGGGTAAATATCCTTAAGTTGGCTACTGCTCAACTTATCCGAGCCGTTCAACATTTCGGAGTCAAACGGTAACAACAGTTGATTCTTCACATAGTCACCAATATTGGTATAAGGTGACTGGGCCATCGTCGGCAAGGTCTTGGATTTGCCTGCAGCCATAATCTTTTGCTGCAGCGCATTGTAAGATCCCTGTGACGTCGCAACCACTTTATATTTCTTTTGACTTTGATTGAACTTCGTAATGAGCTTGTTCAATGCTTTGTCATAAGAACCTGTCATCCGGTGCCAGTATGTAATTTTCACTGGTGCACTGGATGACGACGATTTGGCTGCTGAACTTTGCTTACCGCAAGCGGTCAACAAGACCAAAATCGCACCCAAAAAACCTAACAAACGCCAGAAACTAGTCTTCTTCATCTTATGTCCCTCATTTGATGTCGCGGCTTACCGATCGACAGTGTTTGCAAGCCGCCGTATTTGTCATATGTCTTGACACCCCTTATTATGCCTCTATTTAAAATAAAAACCAAGGAACACCCGGAATTCCTTAAAAATCATGGGTGAGCCATTTTCCCAAACAGAATGTATGTTCTATACTGAAGGCTAGTTATATTTTCAACTACATTAAAGGGGGACCCGGTGATGGCGCATAATCGTATTGGTATTCGGGAATTTGTTGAGTTAACCGTTCGTACCGGCGATCTCAACCCGATTACCAGCAATTCAAATAATACCGCCATCATCGGCAGCCAGATCCACCGCAAGTTGCAGGCCGCTCACCATGAGCCTGATTACGAAAAAGAAGTCTATTTAAAAACCACGGTTACCGTCGAAGATGAAGATTACCAACTCGAAGGCCGTGCCGATGGGATCTGGACCGATGACAACAAGACATTAACCGTCGAAGAAATCAAAACCAGCGCCCGACCATGGGAAGAGTGCACCCAAAATACCAAGGATCGCTATTGGGCTCAAGCACGTATTTATGGTCACTTACTTTGTCAACAACGTCACCTTGACCACGCGACCATCACCTTGGTGTATGTGCAAACCAGCACTGACACCGTCACTCGCTTCACTGAAACCAAAACGGCTGCCGAACTGGCTGATGATTTCACGGATTTACTGACAGAATTCACCGATTGGCTCAAGCTACGCAGCGACATCATCAAGCGCCGCAATGAGTCGATTGATGCGCTTGATTTTCCTTTTCCCGAGTATCGTGCCGGCCAGCACGAATTCGCCGCCGCGGTTTACAAAGCCATTTACAGCAGCGCGCGCCTTTTCGTCCAAGCGCCCACCGGTACCGGTAAAACTATTTCGACGCTTTTTCCGACCGTCAAAGCTATGGGCAGCGGCTTGATTCAGCGAGCGTTTTATTTAACCGCCAAGCAAAGTACGCGACGTGTAGCCGAGCAAGCGATGGCGTTGATGGCAGGCTCGGGGCTTAAGGCGAAAAGTATCACGCTGACGGCTAAAGACACGATCACTTTTGCCGATGAGCCAGACGATCCCAGTCAAAATCCTTACATGCTGGGCTATTACGACCGCTTAAAGTCAGCGTTGCATGACCTCCTAGCACATGAAGACCAAATCACCCGATCCGTCATCGAGACTTATGCGCGAAAACACACGGTCGATCCATTTGAATTTTCGCTAGACGCCAGCCTGTTTTGTGACGTTATTATTTGCGACTACAATTATTTGTTTGATCCGTTAGTCTTTTTGCAGCGGTTCTTTAGCGATGCCGACGACAGTCAGTTTTTCTTAGTTGATGAGGCTCATAATCTCGTGAGTCGGGCGCGGGACATGTATACCGCCAGCATCACCGATCAGGACTTTGCCAACCTCAAGAAAGCACTGTCCCCATACAAAGGTGCGGCACTCACCAAGCTGCGGCGCGCCATCACTCGGATCGTAAACACCCTGTCAGCCATCACCGATCAGCGATTAATGAAACAATCGCCTGTTTTTGAAGAAGCCCCGCTTGATGACCTTACCAATGCCCTCGCCAAGTTCACCGAAACAGTCCACGATTGGTTAGCCGAACCGCCAACGCCCGCCTTGCAGCCCGCCGTTGATCTCGTGTTACCGGTTTTCTTCCTGGCAAATCAATATTTGCGCATTGGCGATTTTTACGATGAGACGTTCAAAACCGAGATTACTAAGGATCATGGCGTTGTCACAGTCAAAGAATTGTGCCTGGATCCATCGCATTTTGTCGATGAATCACTGAAAAAGGGCCGCGGTGCCGTGTTGTTTTCCGCCACCTTATCGCCGATGCCTTATTTTCAAAAGTTACTGGGCGGCGTTGACAACAGTCTGACTTACGCCTTACCGTCGCCGTTTGACCCGCAGAATCAGGCCGTCATCGTTGATACAAGCGTCAACACCACGTATCGCCGGCGCGAGCAGGACCTGCCGCAACTGATTGCGAGTCTCACAACCTTAGTCAGCGCCAAAAAAGGCCATTACCTTTTCTTCTTCCCGTCGTACGCTTATTTAAAAATCGCTTATGCCGCGTTTACCGCTGCCAATCCCGCGCTTAAAACTTGCGTCCAGGAAAATGCCATGACCGAAGCGGATCGTCAAGCTTTTCTTGATCATTTCAAAGCCGACCATGAGCCAGTGATTGGCTTTGCCGTTCTTGGCGGAATTTTTGCAGAAGGCATTGATCTGCGCGGTACCCAGCTAATCGGCGTTGCCATTGTTTCGGTTGGCTTACCGGGACTCAATGCGGAAACCGATCAGCTGCGGGATTATTTTGACCAAAATTCAGGTCAGGGATTTGCCTATGCGTATCAACTGCCTGGCTTTAACAATGTTTTGCAGGCGGGGGGCCGAGTGATTCGTGGTGCTAAGGATGTCGGGGTTATTTTGCTCATCGATGAGCGGTTTGTGACGCCACGGTACGCGCGCCTGTTTCCGGACCACTGGACGCACGCTCAGGTTAGTCGCAATCCGGCGCAACTCGCTCAGTTACTCACTCACTTTTGGGAGGCACATCATGAAGACCCAGCTCACGCGTGATCTAGAAAAGACGTTGTATGCCTATTGGGAAGAACAAGGGGCCACTGCTGTTGAAGAAGTCACGATGCCCGATGATTTCGGCATTGTGGACACCTTGGTACGGCAAAAGCAGGAAAATGAAACGATTTGGCGCTGTTTTGAGCTAAAAGTAACGAAAGCGGACTTCCACAGTCAGGCCCGCTTAAGTTTTGTTGGCCATTATAATTACTTTGTGTTGCCACAGCGGCTTTATCAAGCGGTCGTCGCCGAAATTCCAGCCGGCATCGGCGTCTTCGTCTACCACCCGTTCTCCAAGGCGGCCATTGCTGCCAGTGCCGTTCCAGTGAGCACGCCTGGCACGCTGACAATCGCGAAACCGGCGCGACGTCAGAGCTTACAGGTCGCGGAAGAACAATTAACCGATCATTTCATCGCCAGTCTGAATCGTGAAGTCGTCAAAGCCAAGCAAGTCGCCAAAGGACTCGGACAATTTTCCACTGCGGAATTGTTTACCGAACTGCGAAAACGAACCGCTGACTATGATATTTATCATCCCGATAAAAATCTTTATGACCAGTTTGTCGATGACCTCAACAACACGACCATCACTGCGCTTCAAGAAGAAGTCGACGCCCTCAATGCGGAAGTGGCAACATTGAAAATGGATCGCTTATCATGAACTATTTCCCTATCATTCGCGGAAAATTATACGACTTGGCAGCGATCACCACCTTGGCAAACAGCCAGCGACTACCTGCGACCGTCATTCCGGTGCTTGAACCTGTCAAAGACATCCCCGGCTTGACCAAGACCACGCAGGCACTAACGAAAACTGCCCACGCGGCCTACGTGATTCAGAATCCGCAAGTCGGCAGTTACCGACTGTTGGCAACACCGCGCCACCTGCCGATGCTTAGTCCATCAGTGCAAGTCGCGCGGATTTTTGATGCCCAGCCAGCACCATTGATCATTGCCACCACCGCTGCCCAAGCCAAACTGCTGGCGCGCCGCCAACTCGCTTTAGTACCGGACGAGGCACGGGTTCGGCGGTTAGGTTTGCGGCATGCTGTGTATCTCAATGACCATTTCACCGTCTATTCGCATACATCGGCGTACGGCCTGCTGCAAGACGAGTTTTATCAGTACTCGCTTGACATGTTGCCCGGCGTTGGCTTTGCTGACTATCCGCTCGCCACCTCAGACTACTTTGAGCACGGCTTCCCTCAGCGCGCCTTGGCGATCCACTTAGTCTACCCGGCAACTGACGGCTCCTTACGGCTGCATCATTTTGTCTCCGTCAATAATGAAGACTTCACCAACCCACAAGCCAAATTTTTCGAAATCCTCACACAACTTGCCGCCTGGCTGCCCTATCATCCCCAAGCACAAACGGCCGGAGTGACGGCGCTCATGAAGGCCGCTGCCGATCACCATTTTCCCGGCCTTGGCGTTGTCCGGAAGTTCCAGTTGATGCACCATTTAGAAATGATCGGCCGCTGGCTGCAAGATTAACAGGACATGGTGAAAACGCTTCTTAACTATTTTTTCACAAAAAAGACCCCGGACAATATAGCCGCACACAATTAATTGTGTTACACTTTCTTTGTGAAATCATTATCAAAAATACAAAGGAGCGTTCTATCTATGAAAATTATTGTTATCGGTGCCACCCATGCTGGTACGTTTGCGACCCAACAGATTCTAACCGACCACCCAGACGCAAATGTCACCGTTTACGAGCGCAACAACAACCTGTCATTTCTCTCCTGTGGCATCGCCTTGTGGGTCGGTGATCATGTCAGCGATCCTAACAAGATGTTCTATTCCAGTCCCGAAGCGCTTGCCAAGCTTGGCGCCAATATGCAGATGGAGCATGACGTCCTCAGCGTTGACCCCGACGCCAAAACCGTTGAAGTCAAGGATCTAAACACTGGCGAGATCACCACTGATACTTATGACAAACTGGTTTACACCACCGGTTCTACTCCGATCGTTCCAAATATCCCGGGCATTCATGATACGGACGTCCACCTGTGCAAGAACTGGCAAGATGCCAAAACCTTAAAAGATCTGGCGCCAACCATTAAAAGTGCGATTGTCATCGGCGCCGGCTATATCGGTGCTGAACTTGCCGAACAATATGCCGTCACCGATAAGCAGGTCACATTAATCGACGGCCTGCCGCGGGTGTTGGCAAAGAACTTTGACGCCACCATCACCGATCGCGTTGAAAAACTTTACACCGATCATGGCGTTCACTTAGCACTCGGCGAAATGGTCACCAGCTTTGCGAAAAATGATCAAGGTGAGACTGTAGTCACAACCGACAAGGGTACCTATACTGCCGACATTGCGATTTTGTGCACCGGCTTCCGGCCAAACACCGACTTGCTTAAGGATCATCTTGATACCATGCCAAATGGCGCCATCATCACTGATGCCTACATGCAAACCAGCGATCCAGCTATTTTTGCCGCCGGTGACACCGCGGCTGTGCATTATAATCCAACGGGCAAGCACGACTATATTCCATTGGCAACCAATGCTGTTCGTCAAGGCATTCTAGTTGGTAAAAACATTGTGGCCCCGACCGAGAAGTACCTCGGCACGCAAGCCAGTTCGGCAGTTGAACTTTTTGATCATGCCATTGCCGCATCTGGGCTCACAACCGAAGGCGCGAAGGCTCGCGGACTTAAACTTGATAGTGTCACCATTGAGCAAGACTATCGCCCGGACTTCATGCTCACCACCACACCGGTCCTGTGCAGCCTGACCTGGGATCCGCAGACGCACGAAGTTAAAGGTGGCGCATTCTTCTCCAAACACGACATCAGCCAAAGCGCCAATGTCATCTCCTTGGCCATCCAAACCCACATGACCATCGAAACCCTCGCTATGGTCGATATGCTGTTCCAGCCAAACTTCGATCAGCCGATCAACTGGGTCAACGCTGTGGCAATGGCGGCGGTTGAAAAGGCTAACGCGGCGGATAAAGAACCGGTGGCTTAAATCATCTCAACCTGTTTACCTGTAGCGCGTTCCTAATGAACCAAAATTGTATTATATTCAAAAAAGCAGACAGTCATCAGCCGATACTTGCTGATGACCTGTCTGCTTTTTGTGATCCCATTAATCCTTTAGTGTCTGCCCTAGCTCCTTGAACCACAGCGCACTTTTTTTGATTTCCCGTGCCTGTGTTTCAAAATTCACGTAAAACAAACCATAGCGTTTATTGTAACCATTGGCCCAGGAAAACTGATCCTGCAATGACCAGACAAAGTAACCTTGTACGTCAACGCCTTCACTGCGCGCCTTCAGCAGTGCCTCAACGTGCTGGTCAATAAAGTCGATGCGCTTTTCATCGTCAATAAGCTGACCAATGCCTTCATACTTGTCCTTATAGCCAAGACCGTTTTCGGTGATATAAATCGTTTTGCTATTCGGGTATTCCATCGCGACGCGTTTGAGCATATCGTACATGCCCGCGGGATAAATGTTCCAATCCCAGTCGGTCGTTGGCACGTCAGGTTTCTTAACATGTTGGCCGACACCCTGGAACTTGAAGGAACTGGTTCCCTTTTCTCCTGTGCCATTGAACGAATTGGTACTTTCACCTTCATAGGCAGCGACAAAAGACGGCTGGTAATAATTCATACCAAAATAATCATTTTGCGTGGAGGCCTTTTTCAGAATGTCCATATCGCCCGGTTCGATCTTCAGCTTGGCATCATTGGCTTCCAGCAATTCGTTAATCAGCGCCATCGTTTCCGGTGTATATTCACCCTTAAACGTGCCATCCAGCAAGAAGCGGTTCATAAAAGCATCTTCAAGTGCTGCCGCATGCTCATTGGCCGGCGTGTCCGGATACGGATAAACCGGCTGCAACACATGAATCAATCCAATGCGCCCTTGATAACCTTTCTCTTTGAACAGATTGACCGCCCGCGCATGTGCCAACAATTC
Organism: Lacticaseibacillus huelsenbergensis; assembly: GCF_029726355.1. Taxonomy (NCBI): domain Bacteria; kingdom Bacillati; phylum Bacillota; class Bacilli; order Lactobacillales; family Lactobacillaceae; genus Lacticaseibacillus; species Lacticaseibacillus huelsenbergensis. Next base: position 1,513,965 of record NZ_CP120687.1, on the reverse strand, counting down.
GTTATGTTGGGCCTGGATCCCACTTGTCACATCAAAATGATGATTTGGCGGAAAATTGCCTTGAATATATTGGGAAAAGGCTAGCGAAATCAGCTCATTGATCGTGAACCAATTTTTGACTTCGGAAAACTCTTTGAAACAGAAGTCAGCATAGTCGACAAAATAATCAATGTTCTTGCGATTCAACCAGTCGCCATCATCAAATAAGGTCTTTGGTGAATCGAAGTGATGCAAGGAAACATATGGGGTAATGCCGTTGTCCAGGCAACACTTAAACAAGCGATGATAGTATGCTACGCCGGCAGGATTGGGTTCGCCATATCCCTTGGGAAAAATCCGTGTCCACGCAATCGATACCCGAATCGCATTTAAACCATATAGTTTGGCAAGCTCAATGTCTTCCGGATACAGATGGTAAAAGTCACTGGCAGGATCAGGTGAAAAGCGGCCTTGTGCTTTGAGATAGTCATCCCACATCGTTTTGCCTTTGCCATCTACTTTTGTGGCACCTTCCACCTGATACGCAGCGGTTGCGCCGCCCCAGACAAAGCCTTTGGGTAATGATTGGACGCGTTTTAATAAGCTCGTCACGATGATGCTCCTTCCTTTGGTCTTACTAATGGATGTCGTTTGTTGGCAGCGCGATGCCCAGCTGTTTTTCAATCGCAGCCAGCCGCTCATACTCGTCGATCGTGAAGCTAATCGTGTCCAACAACATCATGGTGGTCATCAAGGTATCCTGCCCATGCACCATGATAAAAGTGACATCCATATTGTCGCCACCTGCTTCTTTGCTAAGCAGCTTGGTTTGTTCATTATGTGCTTCGTTAATGCTTTGGCGCGCCTCTTCAACCAATGACCGCGCATGTTTAAAGTTCCCTTTGCGCGCTTCATTCAGCGCTTCAATCAAATCAGTTTTCGCATCGCCAGCGTATGCAACGATTGCAAAACCGGTCATTGAAATTTCTTCTTTAGTTGCCATCAAAATTTCCTCCTTGGTTATGAATCTTGAGGTGCAGGTGTTTGCGGTTCTTGAATGAGCCGCTGAATATGGATGATGAAATAGACATGTTCATTTTCGTTAAGCTTAATCTGCAAAGCCTTCTCAAGCTCCGTGCAAATCTCCATGGCAATGGCAAATGATTTCGGATAAAGCCGCTTAAAGTCTTGCCCGATTTTTGGATCAAGATCAGCTTCATCTTGTTCATCAGTGTTTAATCGCTCGACCAGATACTGGAGATGGATCATCAATCGATCAAAATAGTTTTGATTCGTTAAGCTCCGTTTCAGACCATATTTAGCAAAAACCTGCGTCACGATTGTATTAACGCGCGCCGTGAGCGTCACGGTCGGATCCAAGTCACCATCCACACCTTTAGCATTAATAAAATGCAACGCGATATTTTTCACTTCGGCATCGGGAAAATGGACGCCCAGATCATGGTTAAGGCGTTTGACTGCCTCTGTCGCAATCTGATAAGCCAACGGATAACGATCGCGAATATCCGGAGCCGGGCTCGCTTGGTATTTGCCAGCGGTCAGACGTTTATACATTTGGAAAACGTGATCGGTCAGCGTGACATAAATATAATTCAAAACTGGGTAATGATACGTCTTCTTCGCCATGCCAATCACACCGAACGTGGCGACAACGATGTCAATTGGCACATCCTTAAGCAATGACGTAAAGTGGTTCTTCACTTGTGCATCATTGAGATACAGTATCTCCGAACTCTTTTTGGGATCGATTTGATCGTCTTTGCGTTTGCTAAAACCAATACCTCTGCCTTGAAGAATTGCCTCCTTACCGTTGCCAACGTCTACAAGTACAGCATTGTTGTTATACACTTGCTTGACCCTTAGCAACATTGGTACACCGCCTTATCTTTCTTTTTATCAGTATTCAGTTTGATTCGACACAACGTTATTCTGTCGCAGGCGTCTCTTTCGTATCGCTTTCTTTGTAGTGATTGACAACAAAGTCCAGCGCCTTCTCAGGATCGCGGGTCAAAGCAATATATTGCTGGCCTTTGGTTGCCACAAGCTTGATGCCTAATCGATCTGTATCATGCTTCAAATCGCTATAATAAGTCCGGACTTGCGGTGCCAAAACCACCATATCATAGTTCGGTAAAATATCATGATGTGATCCGTAGGCACCAGCACTGGCAACGATCGGTTCATGATACGTTTTGGCGCCATCAGTCAGCGCGTTGGCTAGCTGCTCACTCGTCCCACCGCCAGCACACAAAACCAAAACTTTCAATTCGTGATCAAGCTTGCGGGGACCTTTCGCAGTTTGCCCATCATCAGTCGAGGCGTTTTCGGCTTTGGCTGCTTTGACATCCGCTGGTTCCGGAAATTCCTGAGCAGTTGCAGCATCGGCTTCAGCAGCAACTTCTCCTGCCCCAGCTGCTGTTGCAGTTGCGACGGCGCCAGCATCGGCGGCATCAACTGCAGCTTCTTCTTGAAGAAGTTCCGCATCATATGCTCTGATGAACGGCATGTAGATAAGCGCGTCCACGACTAGCAAAATCGCCATGAGCACTAGCGAGGTCCACTGGAAGCCGGTATCAATCAGTGCACCAATCGGCCCCGGCAATGCCCAAGACATGAAGTACATGAACCCATGCATGATGTGCAGGTCAATAAATGCTTTACCGATCACAACGTTGACAACCGGTGCCAACACAAATGGCACCAGGAAGTATGGATTCAAAATAATCGGGGCCCCAAACAGCAGCGGTTCGTTAACCGCAAACATAACTGGTATGAAGGAAGCTTTGCCAATAGCTTTTAGCTGTTTTGACTTCATAAAGAACATGAACAAAAATGGCACGATAAATGTTGCACCGGTACCACCGAGTTCGCCAACAAAGTTACCGAAGTTTTCGGTCAAGGCATGGTATGGGAAGTGGCCAGCTTTGAAAAGTGCTAAGTTTGCCGTCGTATTCCCAAACAATGCAGATTCAAGTGCCGGTTTAACAACCGATGGCCCATGAACACCAAGGAACCAAAACATTGGAATCAGGAACCAAATCAGCATCATGCCCGGATAAGTTTCTGCGCCTTTGAAGACCGGGGCCAAAACGGTGGCCAGAATGGCACTGAACGGTACTTTAAAAGCTGCTCGGGCTGCGACATCAATCAGTGAGAAGACAATCGTTGCTGCACCGAATGGGATAATATCGCGGAAATTTTGGGAAATGGCGCCCGGTACTTCTTTTGGCATTTTGATGGTTAAATCGCGTTCAACACAGAACTTGTAAACCCATACAGTCACAAACGCCGCAACGAATGCTGACAAAATGCCTTGGGTACCAAAGAATGTCGGCAAGAAGTTGCCTTTACCGGTTGTTCCGATCGCCAGTAACATGAACCCGACCATTGCGGCCATCATCGTTGATGTATTGTTGATGAACCGTCCACCTTTGATGCGCTGGTTCATGGAGCCGGTCAACGCCTTCGCCGTCGTTCCGGCAACGTAAAATCCAACAAAGCCCATGGTATAGTTGTAAATCTTATTAAACCATGCGTTCAAATCAGTGGGGATCTTGATCCCAATTAATGGCGGAATATTCGACAAAAGAATAAAAATACTGGAAAACAGAATGATCGGCATTGCTGCCAGGAAACCATCTTTAATGGCCATCAAGTAAATGTTTCGCGAGATCTTTTCAAATAAAGCCTGATGCTTCTCAAGTCGTTTCACAATGACTTGCATGAGTTAGCCTTCTTTCTAGGTGAAAAATTAATATGCCTTCGCCGGTCGCGATCCGGGTCAATGCTATAAACTGCTAAACAAAAAATGGCAATAGAAAAACCACGGTCGGTCGAAGATATCAAGCTATCTTCGACTGCCGTGGTTACGCCTAATTGAATAGTAACGATCCACATGTGTTCCTGTATTCAACAAATTGACTATAACATGTAACCGTTTTAATGTAAACGCTTAATAAACAACTTTTTTCATTTTTTGATTTTGTTGGGCCGACAACGCCTATATATAGGGATTTCCAGGCTGTTCAAATAAACAAAAAAGAACAAACGTAAAGACAGCAAGGCGCACCAGTCCAGTCGTCTTTATCTGGCGAATATTGAAAAGAATCACCCCCAAAAAAAGAACGCCTCGCTAAAAGACGTTCTTCTTTGAAAAAGATTATTCAATTTAAGTTTATAGATCCGGACGAACCGCAAAGTCAGGCTGGAAGTATGCCAATGCGGTGTACTTAACGTTTTCACCCGGTTGCGGTGCCTGAATCATGGTGCCGCCACCGATGTAAAGCGCTACGTGGGTTGTTGAACCATGGTTGCCCCAGAAGAGGAGATCACCTGGTTGAAGCGCGTCCAGAGAAACTTGCGTACCTGAAGATTCTTGTGGTACGGTCCAACCGCCGATGTTAACACCTGCACCATGCAGGAATGCATAGTACATTAAGCCGGAGCAATCAAAGCCTGTAGGGCCTTTGCCGCCCCAGATATATGGCTTACCGATTTGCTGTTCAGCAACGGCGATAACCGCTTGAACCTTAGCCTGACGAGAGGTGTCGGTAGACGTTTGAGTCTGAGTTGCCGATACAGTCGCTGTATTGGTATTGTTGTTATTATTCGTCGACTGCGTTGCACTTAACTGCTCGGTTTGAGGGGCAGTCGATGAAGAAGCTACAGGAGTCGTCGTTGTACTTGCCGTTGATTCCGGTGCAGCAGAACTTGAGGCTGGTGCCTGTGATGCTGCTGGAGCCTGACTTTCAGCAGCTGAGCTTGAAGCAGGCGCTTGTGATACCGGAGCTTGGCTTGCTTCTGACGATGCTGCACTAGAAGCCGGTGCCTGTGATGCTGGCGCTTGGCTTGGTTGTGCTGCTGAGCTTGAAGCAGGTGCCTGTGACGCAGCAGATTGTGCAGGTTGGGCAGCTGCGCTTGAAGCAGTCGACTGTGGTGCTGTGGATTGCGGTGCAGCTGCTACAGGTGTCGTGCTGACAAAGCGTGCAGGTACATAGCCACCGTTAGAAAGCTGGTACCATGTTTCACCATTTGCTTGCTGTTGTGCCACAGCTGTGACGGACTGCTGACCTTCAAGATACTGCCCCGTTGCGCGACCGTATGCAGGCGTTGCCCAAACGGTCACAGCCGAACCAACATTCTTAACATAGAGCTGGATGTTAGCACTTTGGGTGGCTGCTGGAGTCGCTGCAGGTGCCGCCTGGCTAGCAGGCGCTTGACTCGCCGGTGCTTGACTTGCTGGCGCTTGGCTAGCAGGAGCCTGGCTAGCAGTTGATGCTGGTGCTTCAACTTGAGCAGTCTTCCCGTCAACGTTCAAATAGAGCTCAGGGATCCACTGGTTGTCGCCAACCTTGTACCAAGTCGCACCATTGTGATCAACTGTCTTACCTAATAGCTGCACCGTGTCGCCAAACGTTACATAGCGTTTTACGTGGTTCCATGATGGACTATTCCATACGGTGGTTGCACCGGTCTTGTAGTTGACCGTTCCCGTTGTAGATGCAGAAACAGTATTAGCACCGGTTGCTAAAGCCGCCAGACCGGCAGCACCAACAAAGCCTGCCGTTACTGACCATACTTTTTTAGATTTTACCATGTATGTACTCCTCCATTCTTCGACTGAATAATTGCATGAGACTGAGTTTTACAATTCAATTGTCATTTACCTTTTCTTAAGATACCATATACAGAATAACACGTTTCCCACTTGTTCGCATATTAAATTGCTGTTACAGCTGAAAAACAATCGAAACAACATTGCTGGTATACATAAAATTTATATGTTATTTAACGTACAGGAACCTTTTTAGCCACGCCGAGTGCTAATCCGATCATGTCATTGAAGCTGGTCTGTCGCTCTTGAGCGGTGGTTTCTTCGCCTGTAATCAAGTGATTCGAGACGGTCAGGATTGATAACGCCTGTGCATGGAACTTAGCTGCAAGCAAATATAGCGCTGGCGTCTCCATTTCTGTTGCCAATACTTCGTAGTCAATCAGCTTTTGGCGATCCATTTCATCATTATAGAAACGGTCTTCGCCTAGTACATTACCAACATGGTAGCGGATCGAACTGTCATCTGCCAAATTTGCTGCTTCGCGTAATAGCTGAAAATCTGCCAAAGGCGCAAAGTACATGCCAGCGCCAAAGGTATTCAAAATGATGCTGCTATCTGTCGATGAGCCTTGCGCCAACACCACATCACGAACCTTGACGTCCTTGCCCATTCCGCCGGCCGTACCCACGCGAATCAGCGTTTTGACGCCATAATCCTGAATCAACTCGTTGACATAAATCGAAATCGACGGAATGCCCATCCCTGTTGCCTGAACCGACACGCGCCGGCCTTCAAACGTTCCGGTGAAGCCAAACGCATTGCGAACGGTGTTGTAGCGCGTCGCATTTTCCAAAAAGTTCTCGGCAATGTATTGGGCGCGCAATGGATCGCCTGGCAACAACACCATATCCGCGATGGCGCCTTTTGGAGCTGCAATATGTGTACTCATTGTTGATCCCCTTTCGCTGGGTTGTGTTATTTTAACAAGCTCAGAAATGATTGGCCGACCTGATTGCCGCTGACGCCGAAATTGTCGAGAATCGTGGCGCCTAAATCAGCAAACGGCGATCGGACACCCAAATCACCATTGCCAACGAATTGCTTACTGTAAGCCAACAATGGTACATATTCGCGCGTATGATCCGTCCCGCGGAAAGTCGGGTCGTTCCCGTGGTCGGCCGTGATCATGAGTAAATCGTCGCGCTGCAAAGCCGTCAGTAAATCACCCAGCTGGCGGTCAAACGTCATTAACGCCTCGCCATCACCTTGGGCATTGCGCCGGTGACCATACATGGCATCGAAGTCGACCAGATTCGTAAAAATAAAGCCTTTACGGTCAGATTTCGCCGCTTCAATCGTTTTGTCCATGCCGTCTGTGTTGCTGACGGTGTGCACGCCATCGTCTAAGCCTTGTCCCGAGAAAATGTCATTGATTTTCCCGATACCATAAGTCGGCACGCCAGCTCCTTGCAGCCGATCGAGATCGGTCGGCTTATCCGGCTGCAACGTATAATCGTGGCGATCACTGGTGCGGGTGAAGGTTGTCGGATCGGTGCCAACATATGGCCGAGCGATGACCCGGCCGATTCGATATGGCGCATCAATCGTAATACTGCGGACATAGCGGCAAATCCGATACAACTCTTCAAGCGGAATCACATCGGTCTGAGCGGCAATCTGCAACACTGAATCACCGGACGTATAAACAATGAGATCACCGGTTTTCAACTGCTGCTCACCATAATCCTTAATGGCTTCGGTGCCGGAATACGGCTTATTAAGAATCACTTTGCGCCCGGAAAAGTCTTCGATTTGCTTAATCAAGTCAGCCGGGAAGCCCTTAGGAAAATAGCCAAGCGGTTCAGTGACCGGCAGACCCATCATCTCCCAATGGCCATCCATACTATCTTTACCAGCAGAAATCTCCGCCATCTTGCCAAAATAGCCGCTGGGACTTCCCAGTGGTCCAACCCCAGCAATTGGCGTTCTCCGATCGATATTGCCCAGCCCGATCGCCTGCAAGTTCGGCAGCGCTAGTTTCCCACCAAAATAATCACCAATGTGACCAAGTGTATCGGCGCCTGTATCATGAAACTTTGCTGCATCCGGCGCTTCGCCAATGCCAATCGAGTCTAGAACGATGGTAATAACTCGCTCAAATGCCATACTATGCCTCCCCCGCTTCCTTCAAAATCTGCACACCGGCGCTTGCCCCTAGCCGATCAGCGCCGGCTTCAATCAGCGCTTTGGCTTCGGCATAGGAGTGAATACCGCCAGCGGCTTTAACGCCCAACTTATCGCCAACTGTCTGCCGCATAAGCGCAACATCATGCACCGTTGCCCCGCCCGCAGCAAAGCCAGTTGACGTCTTGACAAAATCAGCGCCGGCAGCAGCTGCCAACTTGCAAGCCGTTACCTTTTCCTCATCGGTTAACAGAACTGCTTCAATGATGACTTTCAACAAGCCGCCTTTTGCATGGGTCATATCCGCAACGGCCTGAATGTCGGCACGAACATGGTCATCATGGCCTGCTTTTAGCTCGCCGATGTTCAAGACCATGTCGACTTCTTTTGCGCCTTCATCAAGCGCCTGACCGGCTTCAAAAACCTTGGTCTGCGTTGTGTTGGCGCCAAGCGGGAATCCAATCACGGTACAAACGTTGACGTCCGTATCGTGTAAGCTGGCCGCAGCCCGCGCAACCCAATAAGGATTGATGCAAACCGAGGCAAAATCATACTGCTTTGCCTGATCCAAAACGACATCAATCTCGTCCTGCGTTGCATCCGGTTTCAATAAGGTATGATCAATATACTTTGCCAATGGTTTTTCGTTCTTATTCATTTTTACGCCTCCAAAAATTAAGAGCGTGAGCTGGCGCGCTTAGAAACCGGAGTGTAAGTGGCCTTGGGCGTGATGACCCGGTTTTGGTCATTGCGACCAAGGTCCTTACACTCCGGTTTCTGCGCCAGCGAACGCGTTTCCGTTTACTGTCCTAACTTAAGAATACCATGGTACGGAAGCCCTTGCATGCTGGAAAATAAGTTCTCATTCCTACTTTTTCAGCAAATCGTTAAACTCGTCAAGATTCCGGCTTAAGGCTACTCGCCCACATTAATATTTGTTAGAATAACCTTAATAGAACTTCATCAAATAAAAATTAAGGGAGATGGCAGTAATGAGCAATCTCATGCAAAGATTGCTTCCCATGCTCGTGGCAAACAGTGTTCGATTGCGGCATAACCGGATTTATCGGGCACTTCAGCAAACTTTTGCTGTCATTTTCCCGTTTGTCATGGTCGGCGCGTGGGCCCAGATGCTAGAACTAAGCGTCTTTTCACGCAATGGTTTTTTTGCGGTCATCTACAATCTCGACAATGTCATCCCTCATTACAACCAAATCCGCACGCTGTTGCTGATCATTGAAACCGTGACCGTTGACCTGATGTCCGTTATGGCTGCCTTCTTTGTTGCAAAATATATTGCCCGTTCTTATAAAAAAGATGATTCACTGGCGGCGCTCACCAGTGTCGGTGCTTTTTTAATTTTGAATTTTAATGCACAGCGCAATGCTCAATCGCCGTTCCAGATGAACAACTTCGGCTATCGCGGCTTATTCATCGCCATTGTTTTCGGCTTGCTGATCGGCTGGTTATTTCGCTTCACCCACGCCGATTTTGAGGAACCCTCACAACATTACACCATCGCCGGCCTAATCAGTCGCGGTTTGCGGGGCACTTGGTTGACTGTACTGATCCTTATTAGTTGTGTTGCGATCACTTACGGTCTTACTTTTGTGTCAACAGAAGGTTTTATCGGTCTTTTCTATGTCGTTTTCCAGGTGCCGGCCACGAACATACCGCATGTATCGCTTCGCCTTGCGTTGGTCACAACGATCAATGCGCTTATGTGGTGGGGCGGAATTGAAGGTCCCATTAATCCGTTAATGGTGCAGTCAGGAAGTACGACTGGCACGGCGAACTTAAACTATGCGCTGGAACACGCTAATTTGTTCAACGTGCCTAACCCGATCACCATGAATACCATCTACCATCCGTTTGCCAGCTTTGGCGGCGTCGGCATGACATTAGCGCTGATTATTGCGACACTTTGGGTAGGAAGATCCAAACCATTACGGCGGATTGCCGGGCTATCGCTTCTGCCGGGTTTGGTCAATGTTAGTTCCCCTGTGATGATCGGGTGGCCGGTAACCCTTAATCCGATTCTATTAGTGCCGTTTTTGATCACGCCTTTGGTCAACATGGTAATTGCCTGGGCCGCCATTCGTCTGCGTCTCATGCCGCCTTCGGTTTACACGGTGCCGACGACCACGCCGGGACCGCTGGCAGCGTTTCTTGGCACGAACGGCAATCTGGTTGCCTTAGTGGTGGCCGTGATCTGCTTAATCGTCTCGGTGTTGATTTACGCGCCGTTTGTCCGGTTGGCCGAAACTGTCAGTCTTGAATCAGCGAAAGTCGGTGATCATCATGATTAAACACTGGCGCAGATGGCTGCTTATTCTTTTCAGCATTCTTGCCATCGGAGCAGTCGTGTTCCCAGCAACCAAATGGATGGCCCAAAACGTCAAATCGGCACGAGTCGTCCATAATTCGCGGATGCAGCCCATCATCTTAATTCCCGGGAGCTCGGCGACTGAAGACCGTTTTAACACCTTAATCACCCAACTCAACAACCAGACGAATGGTCACAGTCTCCTGAAGATTACGGTGAAAACGGATGGCACGCTGACTTATAGTGGGAAAATCGCTGCGCGTGACACCGAGCCGTACATTGTTGTCGCATTTGAAAATAACAAGGACGGCTACAACAACATCAAAAAGCAGGCAGCGTGGTTTAATATTGCCTTCAAGCAGCTGGCCAAAACCTATAACTTCAATCGTTTCCGCGGCATTGGCCACAGTAACGGCGGCCTCATTTTCACGCTTTTTCTCGAAAAATATTACAACGAGTCCGACGTGCAGATGACCCGCCTCATGACGATTGGGACGCCATATAATCTTGAAGAAAGTAACCCTAACAACCGCACCCAGATGTTGAACGACTTCATTACCAGTCGGGACAAGCTGCCGAGCACCCTAACCGTTTACTCGATTGCCGGAACCGAAAACCTCGATGGTGACGGCACCGTGCCGATCGAAAGTGTCGAGGCAGGGAAGTATATTTTCCAAAATCAGGTCGCCCATTACACCCAAATCACCGTTTCGGGTGACGAGGCCGGCCACAGTGACTTGCCGCAAAACAGGCAAATTGTTAATTTAATCAGTCAATACATGGTCGCAACACCAAATCAACAAGGCGTTCGTCCAGGACAAGGCGGTAGCGGCCGTGGTGTCGGCCCAGCGCCACGTGACGGCAGTCAGAATCCTTGATGAACAAGCCGCGATAATTGAAGCATAAAAAAAGCAGGTCAATCGCATTCATGCGGTGGCCTGTTTTTTGCTAGTTACCCGATCCGATTCACAAAAGATCTAAACTAGCTGGCAAGACTCAGGCTTCACGCATGGCGCTTAAACCGCTGCGTCAGCTTTCGTTCGCTTTGTTCAAGCAAACTTTCCGGATCAATACCGAACTTGTCGCTTAGAATCAGAACCTGATCGAGAACATCCGCCAATTCTTCTTTCAAATTGGCATCCAAGGCATGCTGACTTTTAACCGGTTCCCCCGGATGATCGCGACCAATTTCCAGCGCCCGAATCGCCCGCGATAATTCACCGGTTTCTTCGGTCAGAAAATTAAGTCGGATGAAGGGACTATAAGCGTACCAATTGTGCTTCTGGTAAAAGTGAACTAGCCACTGCTGGTGTTCGGTTAATGTCAATTTTCATCCTCCTGATGTCGTTCACAACAGATGTTTTGATGACTTCGTTTAAAAATTACATTCGTTTTCCATACTACGCCAGCCTGGTTGCTGAAGCCATGCTTTTTGACCAAAAAATAAGCAGCTCATGGCCACCTATTCAAAACAATTAAAATTTTGATTTCCACTCAAGTCGCCGGCTGCGCACCTAGGTAAGTTGCCTGAACCGCTGGATCCGCCAGCAATTCCGCACCTGTACCGGTCAACTTCACTGTCCCACTGGCCAAAACATACCCGCGATTTGCAATTGCCAGCGCCTGCTTGGCATTTTGTTCGATTAACAAAACCGTGGTGCCTTGTTCGTTGATTTTGGTAATGATGTCGAAGATCTCCTGAATGAAAATCGGGGATAAGCCCATCGATGGCTCATCCAGCAAAAGAAGCTTCGGCCGTGCCATGAGCGCGCGTCCCATTGCCAGCATCTGCTGCTCGCCACCGGACAGAGTTGCGGCATCCTGATTGAGCCGTTCCCTTAGAACCGGAAAACGATCGTAAACCACCGCCAACTGGTCGCTGGCAGCTTGCTTGTCTTTGAGACCAAACGCACCCATCTGCAAGTTTTCGCTGACCGTCAGCCCAGCAAAGATATGCCGGCCCTCTGGCACTTGCGAGATCCCCATTTTTACGATTTTAGCGGCCGCCATGCCCACAATGTTTTTATCTTCATATAGGATGGTGCCGGAACGCGGCCGCAACAAGCCTGAGATAGTTTTCAAGATGGTACTTTTACCCGCACCATTCGCCCCGATAAGCGCCACAATTTCGCCGGTGTGAACGCGGAAGCTGACGTCTTTGACCGCCTGAATCCCGCCATAATTGACCACCAGATCTTTGACCTCAAGCATGCACGTCACCTCCCAAGTAAGCCCGAATAACTTGCGGATCACGTTGAATCACTTGCGGTGTACCCTCGGCAATCATCGCGCCGTGATCCAACACATAAATATATTCAGCCAGATTCATCACCAACGACATATCATGTTCAATCAACACCACGGTAATGCCAAAATGTTCCCGCACCCGGGCGATCAGCCGACTCAAATCAGCCGTTTCTTCCGGATTCATCCCCGCTGCTGGCTCGTCCAAAAATAATAACTGTGGCTTCGTAGCGACAGCGCGAACAATTTCAACGCGCCGCTGGGTCCCATAAGGCAAACTCGCCGTGGGTTCATCTGCGACATCAGCTAGGTCAAAAAAGTCCAGTAACTCATCAGCCGCCGCGCCGACGTCATGTTCCCGTTGATAAAATTGAGGCAAGCGTAAAACCGTTCCGAGAAAATCTTCGTGGTACAGATGGGTTCTGGCCACCAGCACATTTTCCTTCACTGACATGGCGCCGAACAACCGAATGTTTTGAAAGGTTCGGGCAACGCCTAACTTGGCAACTTGGTACGCCTTCTTTTTGGTAATGTCGACATCACCGTTAGCAGTCGTTAAGGTTATTTTTCCAGTCGTTGGCCCGGATTCACCAGTCAACATGTTGAACAAGGTGGTCTTGCCAGCCCCATTAGGACCGATTAACGCGATTAATGCACCTTGCTCAATGGTCAAACTTACATCGGCGACTGCCTTCAGCCCACCAAACACTTTGCTGACATGATCGATTACAAGTTGGTTCGTCATGAGGATGCTGCCTCCTTTCGCGCGCGCCGTTTACGCCCAAAAGAAAGTTCGTAATGTCCCAGTAGTCCGGACGGCTTGAAGACCATCAGCAAAATCAAAGCGAGTGCATAAATCACCATACGGAGCGTGCCAAAATTCTGTAACGCCGTGTCGATGATCCCCAAGACAATCGCCGCCACAAACGTCCCAGTCATACTGCCGACACCACCCAACACCACAATAATGAGCAGTGAGATCGAATTCATAATACCAAAGTCCCCTGGCGCAATGGTTTGCAAATAGCTGGCATGCAACGATCCGCCAATCGCGGCAGTCGCGGCGCCTAACACAAACGCGGCCAATTTCCATTTGGTCGGGTTAATTCCGATCGATTCGGCCGCAATGTCATCATCACGAATTGCCATCACCGCACGCCCGGCGCGACTATGAATAAAGTTGACGATGACCACCGTTGTCACGCACATCAAGATGTAAACCGTTGGCCATGATGCCAGCGGCGGAATGTTGAACATACCGGCAGGGCCGTTGGTGATTTTCAGATTGTTAATCACCACGCGAATAATTTCCGCCGCTCCCATGGTCGCAATGGCCAGATAATCGCCGCGCAGTCGCAAGGTCGGAATGCCGACAATCAACGCCGCCACGATCGCAATCACCATCCCCAGCGCCATCGCCAGATAAAAGCCAAGCGGTGTCGCCATATTTTGCGTCACAATCGCCGTTGCGTAGGCACCGATGGCCATGAAGCCAGCATGCCCCAGTGAAAATTGACCCGAAAACCCGATAATCAGGTTTAACCCGACTGCCAAAATAATATTAATGCCAACTGTCACCAAGGCATTTTCGATAAAGGTGTTGATCACGCCGGTCAATTCCCCGACATTGATCAGAACAAAACCGCTGACCATGATCGCCAACCAGATTAATTTGCTGCGTAAGTTTTTTAGCATGCGCTCACACCTTCTCCCGTTGACGTTTGCCGAACAAGCCCGCCGGCAAAACAACCAGCACCAAAATCAGAACCAGATAAACCGCCGCGTCCTTGTAAGCCGACAAACCAATGGCCTGCACGCCGGTTTCCAGCAGACCGATCAGGAAGCCACCGACTGCCGCACCCGGCACTGAGCCAATGCCGCCGACAACCGCCGCGACAAACGCCTTGATCCCGGGCACCATCCCCATCAAAGGATCGATCGAGTTGTAATAAAGCCCGATCATAACGCCGGCCGCTCCTGCCAAGGCTGAACCCAAAGCAAAGGTGAACGAGATAACGTGATCCGGATTGATCCCAACCAGTTGCGCCGCCTGCGGATCCACCGCAACCGCGCGCATCGCCTTCCCCATCGTGGTTTGCTTAATGATGAATTGTAACAACACCATCAGCAGCAACGATGTGGACAAAATCAGCAGTTGCACATTAGAAATTCCCACGCCGAACACATAATAAGTTTTGGTGGTGATTACTTGCGGAAAATTCCGGGCATTAGCGCCAAAAAGGAACGACATGCCATTTTCAAGGAAAAACGATACGCCGATCGCGGTAATCAAAGCGGCGATCCGCGGTGAATTACGCAATGGCCGATACGCCAGATACTCGATTAAAACCCCTGAAAGACTGGCCATCACCATCGCCGATAATAAAGCGCCAACAAACCCTAAGTGTAAAAAATTAATCGCGTAATAACCCCAAAACGCGCCGAGCATATAAATATCGCCATGAGCGAAGTTGATCAACTTGATGATCCCATAGACCATGGTGTAGCCCAGCGCAAGCAAGGCATAAATACTGCCGAGTGAAAGTCCATTGATCATTTGTTGCATCATGGTCTGCAAAGTTAGTACCCCCCTTCCCAGAACTGTGGAAAACGCCTATTTAACGGTATAGGCCTTCGTAATCTTGCCTTGCGTCAGTTCTTCAACTGCAATCGGCTTTTCCGGATTATGCTTACTATCAATACTGGTTGTACCGGTCACGCCAGGCATATTCTTAATTTTCGCCAGCCCCTTAGCGATACTTGCCGAGTCCGCTGACTTTTGATCTTCGATGGCCTGCTTGATCATGTAAACCGAATCATAGGCCAGCGCAGAAAATGTTGGTGCACTCGCGTTGTACTGTTTTTGATAGTTATTCATGAACGTCTTAACCAGCGAACTGCGATTGGCAGCCAACGTCGAAAATGGCGTGGTGTAATAAACATCGGTCGCATTTTCGTTGCCGGCAATCTGCGCCAGTTTAGGATCGGCCATGCCATCTGCCCCAATGATCGGTACCTTGATCCCGGACTGACGCGCTTGTTTAATCAACAGGCCCAGTTCAGAATAGTAACCCGGCGCATAAATCGCATCGATTTTTTTGTTTTTAATATTCGTCAACATGGCATTGAAGTCTTTATCGCCTGATTGATAATATTCCGTGGTTACGACCTTGCCGGTAAACTTCTTCCTAAACGCTTTAGCCAAGCCAGTGCCATAATCCGTTGAGTTGTCGGCAATAATTGCCACATTTTTTGCTTTCAACGTGTCATCGGCAAACACCGCGGCTTTTTGCCCCTGGAAAGTGTCCGTGAAACAGGCGCGGAAAACGTAAGGCTGCACCTGACCGTTTTTCTGCAAGGTAAAATTAGGATCCGTTGCGCTTGGCCCCACCATCGGCACTGCCGCTTTGGTGATATTTGGAATCGAAGCCGTCCCGTTATTAGTCGTCGCCGGCCCAACGATAGCAACGACCTTCTCGTTATTTGCCAACTGCGCCGCAACCGACGCCGCCCCGCTGGTTGACGACTTGTTGTCGCGATAAACTGCCGTCAGCTTTTTCTTGCTGTTACCAACTTTCACGCCGCCAGCAGCATTAATCTGCTTAACTGCCAGCTCGACCCCTTGCTTTTCCTGCTCGCCATAACCAGCCACGGCACCGGACAGTTCCATATTCACGCCGATCTTAATCGTAGTACCCGCCGTATTTCCTTTATTCGCCGCACTCTTGGTCGCACAACCGGTCAGTGCCAGCATGGACATGGCAACAACCCCGGCGCCAATCAAGGCTTTCACAACGCTCTTTTTCATTTTGGTTCCCCCTTTTTAACATCCTTAGCATTTTCATTAATCTTTAACAAAAAGGCACCCATTCCGACGAATGGGTGCCAAGTATCAGCCCCATTGTCAATACGAAAACGGGGCTCGATACGCTGACCATTAACGATCAAACTGTCGGGTCCCTGGCATCAACAACAAGACTAAGCATATGCTTTGACGAATATTGCTCTTTTTAGATGACATACACATAGATGACATTGAATCGCCTTCTCCTGTTAAAATTAATGATTGGTTAGAATACTAATTGGATTCACGCAAAAAGTCAACTTAAATTTTCAATTTTTTGCACGTTTAACAAAAGCAGCTGATGTGTCGCTATCTTAACGTTTTCCAGACGCTGCCCTAATGTGAAATATCACTAAAATCAAGGGGATCATTCTCATAATTTTGTTAATAAGTGAATGATTTCGGAACTTTTTTTGATTTTAAAAAAACAGAGTGAAAACAGCCAAAACGGCGTGAAACGAAAAAAAGCAGCCAAGCATTAAGCTTGACTGCCAATTTTTACAGTACCCAATTTAACTTGGATAGGATCTCGCTGGCTCCACAACCTTGAGATCGCTGACCCCACAATCCGGCGGGTGGCTTTTAACCAGTCAGCTGCAACTTTCAGCACAAGAACCGTGCTTACTCGACTCATCGCATAGAGACAGTATATCACTTTTTCGGCTTTAAGACTGCCTGTTTATACAACAATTCTGACAAGAGTTGCGCCAACATAAAACCGACCGCAATCGCACCGGCAATCATGATCACGCGACTGACATATTGTAAAGCGCTATCCAGTTGCCCCATCACCACCGCGCGAACCGCCTGATAGGCAACGGCACCTGGCACCAATGGGACAAATCCCGGGATGTTGAAGATAATGACAGGCATTTTTTTATAACGCGCAAAGAAGATGCCGCACACCCCAATGACAAAGGCACCGGTCAAGTTAGCCATCATCCGGCCAATACCTGCCTCCATCAATAGCCAGTATGCCAGCCAGCCCATCATGCCAGCCCAACCAGCAAGATTCAGTGCCTTGCGCGGAACATTGATAATCACCGCAAACGCAACGGTTGCTAAATAACTAAAAGATAGCTGGATCAATAACGCAACAAACCACGGCAAGAGCACTGCCTCCTTCACTAAAAGAACCGGAAAATAATGGCAATCCCAACACCAATGGCACAGGCGCTTAAGATCGCTTCCATGCCCCGCGCCATGCCGGACAACAGGTGCCCGGCCAACATATCCCGGATCGAATTGGTAATCGCCACACCCGGCACCAGCGGCATAATCGCACCGATGATAATGTCATCCAGATCATGACCTAACCCTAATTTAACACCGATCCAGGCCGTTAATCCGACAACCAAAGCGCCGAGTAATTCACTGATAAAGCGAATATTCGTTAAGGCATTCACCTTGATATTCACCCAAAAACCAAGTGCGCCAACCAACGCCGCCAAGGGCATATCAAACCAGTTGTATTTTTGCGCAAATAAAACCATTAAGGTCAAACTGACAACGGCCGCACCGATAACTTGCCACCAAATTGGAAAGAAGGGCGTATTCTGATCCAATTTAAGCAGTGCCGCATATAATGCATCCAAGTCAATTTCTTTGTCAGCAAACGATCGGGAAAGCTGATTCACCCGGGAGACTTTTTCCATATCAATCGAGCGTTTGCTAATCGGCCGTTCCTGAATATACGGTTGATTTTCGATGCTGGCAAAAATCCCAGTTGGCGTCGTGAACACCAACGTTTGCGGTTGACCAGCGTTAAAAGCGATTCGGCGCATCGTGTCTTCCACCCGATACATTTCCGAACCGCCTTCGATCATAATTCGCCCGGCTAAAAGGCAGGTAGCTAAGACACGATTTGGGGTCTGCATTTGCGCTTGTTCAACTAAGTGTGTCATCGCGCTGCCTCTAATTTCTTTTCAAAGTAACGTTTCAGTTTTTCTTTAGCATAAACGCCGCTCACTTTTTCTTTTGGTTGTCCCTGTTGATAGACTACTATTGTCGGTACTGTCATGATTCTCAACGTTTGCGGCACCGAAGCATCCGCCTCCACGTTATAGCGCACTACTTTTAGCCCTGACAGTTCTTTTTCAAGCGCACTTAAAATCGGATCAACCACCTTACAAGGCCCACACCACGGCGCCCAAAAGTCGACAACCACCGTTCCAGTAGCGGTCAACTCCTTTAGTGTCTCTTTCGTCGCATTCACTGGCATTTTATGGCCCCCTTTTCCGCTTGCTTCTGCAATGTAGCACGCATGGTACTGTTGTTTCAAGATTATTTTTTGATTTTCCGTTTGTGGAGAGTTATGAATTTTGTTCTGTTTAAGGCAGGTTTGAAATTCCTACTTCTGCTTTCTTAACGCGCTCACTGGCGCAGAAGTCTGCGTGTAAGTGGCTTTAAACAAATATCAATTGGGAGTTTGTTCTATTATTGGCAAACGTGAAATCTGACTTTCGCTTTCTATAACGCGCTCCCAGTCGCAGAAACCTGCGTGTAAGGACCTCGGTCGCAATGGCAAAGAGTCTCAATGGAAGACCTGTTCTATGGTTGGCAAGTGTGAGTTCAGATTTCCGCGTTCTATAACGCGCTCGCCAGCCCAGAAACCTGCACATAAGGACCCTGAGTCCATTGGCCAAAACCCGGCCAACGAACTCAGGCCCACTTATGCTCCGGTTTCTAACCGGGCTGGCTCACGCTCATCAAAAAAAGACCCAGTCAATATGACCGGATCTTATCTTAGCGTGGCAGCTTCCTACCCTCGCAGGCAGTTTCCCACCAACTACTCTCGGCGTGAAGAAGCTTAACTTCTGTGTTCGGCATGGGAACAGGTGTATCCTTCTTGCTATCGCCACCACACTTATGAGAACTTTGCGCTCTCAAAACTGGCTATCATTGTTGGTTTTGTGTTGTCGGGAACCAGTGTATTTCATCGAAACGCGTTCGCAGTCGCAGAAACCTCCACATAAGGACCCTGAGTCCATTGGCCAAAACCCGGCCAACGAACTCAGGCCCGCTTATGCTCCGGTTTCTAAGCGCTCCTGCTCACGCTCTACTTGGTTAAGTCCTCGACCGATTAGTACTGGTCCGCTCCATGCATCGCTGCACTTCCACTTCCAGCCTATCTACCTGATCATCTCTCAGGGGTCTTACTTCCATATAGGAATGGGAAATCTCATCTCGAGGGGGGCTTCACACTTAGATGCTTTCAGCGTTTATCCCTTCCGTTCATAGCTACCCAGCGATGCGCCTGGCGGCACAACTGGTACACCAGCGGAACGTCCATCCCGGTCCTCTCGTACTAAGGACAGCTCCTCTCAAATTTCCTGCGCCCGCGACGGATAGGGACCGAACTGTCTCACGACGTTCTGAACCCAGCTCGCGTACCGCTTTAATGGGCGAACAGCCCAACCCTTGGGACCGACTACAGCCCCAGGATGCGATGAGCCGACATCGAGGTGCCAAACCTCCCCGTCGATGTGGACTCTTGGGGGAGATAAGCCTGTTATCCCCAGGGTAGCTTTTATCCGTTGAGCGATGGCCCTTCCATACGGAACCACCGGATCACTAAGCCCGACTTTCGTCCCTGCTCGACTTGTCAGTCTCGCAGTCAAGCTCCCTTCTACCTTTACACTCTGCGAATGATTTCCAACCATTCTGAGGGAACCTTTGGGCGCCTCCGTTACATTTTAGGAGGCGACCGCCCCAGTCAAACTGCCTACCTGACACTGTCTCCCGCCACGATCAGTGGCGCGGGTTAGAGTGTTCATACAGCTAGGGTAGTATCCCACCAACGCCTCCATCGAAACTAGCGTTCCGATCTCTACGGCTCCTACCTATCCTGTACAAGCGGTACCAACACTCAATATCAAGCTACAGTAAAGCTCCATGGGGTCTTTCCGTCCTGTCGCGGGTAACCCGCATCTTCACGGGTACTATAATTTCACCGAGTCTCTCGTTGAGACAGTGCCCAAATCATTACGCCTTTCGTGCGGGTCGGAACTTACCCGACAAGGAATTTCGCTACCTTAGGACCGTTATAGTTACGGCCGCCGTTTACTGGGGCTTCAATTCTGGGCTTCGCTTGCGCTAACTCATCCTCTTAACCTTCCAGCACCGGGCAGGCGTCAGCCCCTATACATCATCTTTCGATTTAGCAGAGACCTGTGTTTTTGATAAACAGTTGTTTGGGCCTATTCACTGCGGCTGACCTTGCGGTCAGCACCCCTTCTTCCGAAGTTACGGGGTCATTTTGCCGAGTTCCTTAACGAGAGTTCGCTCGCTCACCTGAGGATACTCTCCTCGACTACCTGTGTCGGTTTGCGGTACGGGTAGTTTATTTCTCACTAGAAGCTTTTCTTGGCAGTGTGACATCAGGAACTTCGCTACTTTAATTTCGCTCCCCATCACCGCTTGTCCTTATGGTCGCAAGCATTTCACTCGCCACCAGACTTGCGGCTTGGACGCACTTTTCCAGCCGTGCGCTTTCCTTAGCCTCCTGCGTCCCTCCATCGCTTAAACAAAATAAACTAGTGCAGGAATCTCAACCTGCTTGTCATCGACTACGCCTTGCGGCCTCGCCTTAGATCCCGACTAACCCTGGGAGGACGAGCCTTCCCCAGGAAACCTTAGTCATACGGTGGATCAGATTCTCACTGATCTTTCGCTACTCATGCCGGCATTCTCACTTCTAAGCGCTCCAGCCGTCCTCACGATCGACCTTCAACGCCCTTAGAACGCTCTCCTACCGCGCACCCTGACGGGTGCACCCACAGTTTCGGTATTATGCTTAGCCCCGGTATATTTTCGGCGCAGTGCCACTCGACTAGTGAGCTATTACGCACTCTTTAAATGGTGGCTGCTTCTGAGCCAACATCCTAGTTGTCTGTGCAACGCCACATCCTTTTCCACTTAGCATAAATTTAGGGACCTTAACTGGTGATCTGGGCTGTTCCCCTTTCGACAATGGACCTTATCGCTCACTGTCTGACTCCCGGAGTAAGATCGATGGTATTCGGAGTTTATCTGAATTCAGTAACCCTTGATGGGCCCCTAGTTCAAACAGTGCTCTACCTCCATGATCCATCCTCCGAGGCTAACCCTAAAGCTATTTCGGAGAGAACCAGCTATCTCCAAGTTCGTTTGGAATTTCACCGCTACCCACAACTCATCCCAGCATTTTTCAACATACATGGGTTCGGTCCTCCAGTGTGTTTCACCACACCTTCAACCTGGTCATGGGTAGGTCACTTGGTTTCGGGTCTACATCTGCCTACTCATTCGCCCTGTTCAGACTCGCTTTCGCTCCGGCTCCGACTTTTCATCTTAACCTCGCAGGCAAACGTAACTCGCCGGTTCATTCTACAAAAGGCACGCCATTACCCCTTAACGGGCTTTGACTAATTGTAGGCACACGGTTTCAGGAACTGTTTCACTCCCCTTCCGGGGTGCTTTTCACCTTTCCCTCACGGTACTGGTTCACTATCGGTCACTAGGGAGTATTTAGCCTTGGGAGATGGTCCTCCCGGATTCCGACGGAATTTCACGTGTTCCGCCGTACTCAGGATCCTGGACGGAGAGTTCGCCGTTTCGCTTACAGGGCTTTCACCTTCTATGGCGCAGCTTTCCAGCTGACTTCGACTACGTCGAACTTTGGTAACTCCAATGTCCAGTCCTACAACCCCGAGAAGCAAGCTTCTCGGTTTGGGCTCTTCCCACTTCGCTCGCCGCTACTATGGGAATCGAGTTTTCTTTCTCTTCCTGCGGGTACTGAGATGTTTCAGTTCCCCGCGTCTGCCGCCGACAAGCTATGAATTCACTTGCAGGCAATACACTGATGTGTACTGGGTTCCCCCATTCGGAAATCTCCGGATCAAAGCTTACTTATAGCTCCCCGAAGCATATCGGTATTAGTTCCGTCCTTCATCGGCTCCTAGTGCCAAGGCATCCACCGTGCGCCCTTTGTAACTTAACCTGTACTGACTTGCGTCAGCGGTTATGCGATGCGAATTTCTATATTAGAAACTCATACAAATACGCTGTGTTCTCGGCAATTTAAAACATTTACAACAATGATATCCAGTTTTCAAAGAACAAAGTCGCACCCGCTAGGGTGCTTGAGGGTCGTCCCCTCAAAACTAAACAAAGTTTCGTGTGTGCAGGTTTCCGTCAGACTTAAAGTCTGTTTCCTTAGAAAGGAGGTGATCCAGCCGCAGGTTCTCCTACGGCTACCTTGTTACGACTTCACCCTAATCATTTGTCCCACCTTAGACGGCTCGCTCCCTAAAAGGGTTACGCCACCGGCTTCGGGTGTTACAAACTCTCATGGTGTGACGGGCGGTGTGTACAAGGCCCGGGAACGTATTCACCGCGGCGTGCTGATCCGCGATTACTAGCGATTCCGACTTCGTGTAGGCGAGTTGCAGCCTACAGTCCGAACTGAGAATGGCTTTAAGAGATTAGCTTGACCTCGCGGTCTCGCAACTCGTTGTACCATCCATTGTAGCACGTGTGTAGCCCAGGTCATAAGGGGCATGATGATTTGACGTCATCCCCACCTTCCTCCGGTTTGTCACCGGCAGTCTTACTAGAGTGCCCAACTCAATGCTGGCAACTAGTCATAAGGGTTGCGCTCGTTGCGGGACTTAACCCAACATCTCACGACACGAGCTGACGACAACCATGCACCACCTGTCATTTTGCCCCCGAAGGGGAAACCTGATCTCTCAGGTGATCAAAAGATGTCAAGACCTGGTAAGGTTCTTCGCGTTGCTTCGAATTAAACCACATGCTCCACCGCTTGTGCGGGCCCCCGTCAATTCCTTTGAGTTTCAACCTTGCGGTCGTACTCCCCAGGCGGAATGCTTAATGCGTTAGCTGCGGCACTGAAGGGCGGAAACCCTCCAACACCTAGCATTCATCGTTTACGGCATGGACTACCAGGGTATCTAATCCTGTTCGCTACCCATGCTTTCGAGCCTCAGCGTCAGTTACAGACCAGACAGCCGCCTTCGCCACTGGTGTTCTTCCATATATCTACGCATTTCACCGCTACACATGGAGTTCCACTGTCCTCTTCTGCACTCAAGTTTCCCAGTTTCCGATGCGCTTCCTCGGTTAAGCCGAGGGCTTTCACATCAGACTTAAAAAACCGCCTGCGCTCGCTTTACGCCCAATAAATCCGGATAACGCTTGCCACCTACGTATTACCGCGGCTGCTGGCACGTAGTTAGCCGTGGCTTTCTGGTTGGATACCGTCACGCCGACAACAGTTACTCTGCCGACCATTCTTCTCCAACAACAGAGTTTTACGACCCGAAAGCCTTCTTCACTCACGCGGCGTTGCTCCATCAGACTTGCGTCCATTGTGGAAGATTCCCTACTGCTGCCTCCCGTAGGAGTTTGGGCCGTGTCTCAGTCCCAATGTGGCCGATCAACCTCTCAGTTCGGCTACGTATCATCGCCTTGGTGAGCTGTTACCTCACCAACTAGCTAATACGCCGCGGGTCCATCCAAAAGCGATAGCTTACGCCATCTTTCAGCCAAGAACCATGCGGTTCTTGGATTTATGCGGTATTAGCATCTGTTTCCAAATGTTATCCCCCACTTAAGGGCAGGTTACCCACGTGTTACTCACCCGTCCGCCACTCGTTTTAAGTTGAATCACAGTGCAAGCACCGTTCATCGACCAAAACTCGTTCGACTTGCATGTATTAGGCACGCCGCCAGCGTTCATCCTGAGCCAGGATCAAACTCTCATATAAATATGAGCTGTTCGAATAGCTCGATTTGTTGTTCTAGCGAATTGACTTCGCAAATGTTACTTTTTGCCTCGATACCGAAGTATCAAGGACCCTGCACATTTAAACGAAACTTTGTTCAGTTTTCAAAGGACGACTTTGTTGCCAAGCGACAACTTAATTAGAATATCAAATTGGCAATCCTTTGTCAACATCTTTTTTTAAATCGCTGTGCGGTTTAAACTATTTTGATGACTGACAACTCGTAATATACTACGCAGGTTCTCCGTTTAAGTCAACTACTTTTTCAAAAAAATTTTCAGAGGGGAAATATCTTTTCATGAAAGAAGATCGGGCCTTTTGGAATCAATTCGCCGAGGACTACGCCGCGGCCGAGAAAGCGTCACGTTTGCCAATTGCTCGAGATGTCACCGCATGGCTGCTCGCTGAAGGGCTGCTGCCGACTAAGTCACTCGTTGACCTTGCTGCCGGGACCGGCCGCTATGCCGCTCGCTTCGCCGCGCATGTCCAACAACTGACGTTAATCGACTGGTCTTCTGCCATGCTGGCTTATGCAAGGCAACAGCTAACAGCCAATTCGACTACATCGGTCAACTTCATAACCGCCGATTGGCATCAGCTCGAAACGCTGCCTGCTGCCGATCTTATTTTTGTTAGCCAGTTGCCCACGCTGGAGGCCAATGAACTGTCATTGTTAACCGACTGGGCTAATCAAAGCGTTGTGTTGAACTTTCAAAGCGAACAGTCTGACGCTTTGATGGATCGCGCGCTAACTTATTTAGGCCAAACCGTGCCGGTCGCTTATCAGGCAGACCCTAGTCGCGTTGCCAGCTATGAGCGCTGGTTACGTGCCCACCACATTCCGTTCAAATCGCATACGCTGACTTATCATCTTGAGGAGCAGACAACGATTAGCGATCTTTTGCCTGAGCTAACCGTGCCCCTGGGTGTAAAGGCGGCCAGCCAGCTTTCCAAGGCGCTGACTGGAAACGAAAATGCCCACATGCCAGTCACTGATCATCTCACTTATACCTATACGCAACTGGTTTGGCATTCGGATCATTAGCAATTCAACATGCCACTGCGCGTTCCAATACGAACTAAACACCAAAAAGAGGCACTGCCGACAATTCCATTTTGTCGGTAGCGCCTTTTTTTCACGAAAATTAGCCTAGTTGATTTGCTTCAGACGGAAATTGAATCACGCCTTAACTTGTAACTGTTCCACGTTAACAACCGTATCCACCCAGGATCGATCATAAAAGCCTGCCTCATGTGAGACGAGCAAGACGGCGCCGGGATATTGTTGTAGTCCGGTGCGCAATGCGTTCTTGGTGTCATCGTCCAAATGGTTGGTTGGCTCATCCACAATCAGAATATTGGTGGTCTGCAACATGAGCTCTGCCAATTTGACTTTGGCTTGTTCGCCTCCGGACAGCATGGTTAACGGATTATTGGCCTCTTCACTTGTCAAAGCAGTTCGCGACAGCACCTGGCGGACAACTTTTTGGGTTAACGCCGGGAAACGTTGCTGCAAATACTGAACCGGACTTTGCTTAGGCTGATCCCAATGTAGTTCCTGCTCGTAATACCCAAAGACCACGTTGTCGGCAATTTCGACACTGCCGCTAATGGCCGGAATTAACCCAAGGATCGTTTTTAATAACGTCGATTTACCGACCCCATTAAACCCTTCAAACGCAATGATCTGATCTTTTGCAACTGAAAAATTGATTGGCTGCAACAATGGTTGATCATAGCCAACAACCAAGTTATTCACATCGACCAAAATCTGCCGATTCACTGGCAGGTAAGGAAACGCCAAGTGGGCTTTAGAACGAGTTCCCGGTGGCGTCAATTTATCCATGCGGGCCAGTTGCTTTTCCCGACTTTTAGCCATTGTGGCGCGCGTCCCGGCCTTGAACTTGCGAATGAATGCTTCGGTTTTCTTGATCGTTTCCTGCTGTTTGGCAAATGCCTTCAGGTAAGTTTCGTGATCGGCTTCCTTTTGGCGCATGGCCTGTTTCAAAGTGCCGGTGTATTTCGTGATCTGGCCGAACTCAATATCCAAAACCGCGTTGGTCACATTTTCGAGGAAATCAAAATCGTGAGAAATAACAATAAAGGCTCCTTCGAAGTTCTGGAGCCAGTCGGTCAGCCATTCAATGTGCGACACGTCCAGGTAATTGGTCGGTTCATCGAGTAGGAGCATGTCCGGTTTTTCAAGCAGTAATTTTGCCAAAATCAATTTTGAGCGCTGCCCACCAGAAAGCGCGTCAACCGGATGATCCATCCCCATGGCAGTGATGCCTAAACCTTCCGCCACAGTTTGAATCGTGGTTTCGAGTTCATAAAAATCGCCAGCTTCCAGTTCCTGCTGCAGCTCGCCAGCTTTTGTCAACAGCGCATCGTCCGGGTTTGTCGCATAATCTGCGTAAATCTCATTCATTTTGGCTTCTTTGCGATAAAGTTCCTCAAAGGCTGTACGCAAAAATTCGATCACGGTTTGGCCAGGCACCAAGTTCGCGTATTGGTCTAAGTACCCGACGTGTAGGTGTTTTTGCCAGACGATTTTACCGGCATCCGGCGTCAAGGCTCCCGTTAAAATCTTGATTAACGTACTTTTGCCAACCCCATTTTGGCCAATCACGCCAAGATGGTCCTCGATGTTCACCTGAAAGCTGGCATCTTGATATAACACTTTATCTAAAAACCGTTGTGACAACCCGGTTACGGTTAAAACACTCATGCGTTCTCCTTAATCTATGAACCGTCATTGATCCAACTAAAATGCCGGCAGCACCTTTTGCTCATTGCAGGGCATCTTGCCAAATGGATCAACTTTTTCCTGAAATCCAAGCATCACGGGCACACTCAATCGTGCTTACCGCGACGTGCTTGGCTGCCTTGCTAGCCGTACACCAAAGCCTTAATCAAACAATTGGCAGGCTGGCTTTCTGAAAATAGCTACTGCTTGCTAGGCTATCACAGCCACTGTTGTTTTACAACGAGGCAAATCTTTTGCAATTTCTTCTTTTCTAGGGAAATAATAACTTCATGTCTATGATTAATCGGTGCTGCCCATGACGCATCTCGCTGGCAAACATAGCGTCCGCTGATGCTGTGCCTGCGACATGCATAATGGGCGCTTTCTTATATAAGGAGGAGACAAATAATGGGCATCATGGAATCACGTTTGATTCACGCCACAGTCGGCTTTGCTATCGGTGATGCTTTGGGACTGCCGGTCAAGGGCCAAACGCAGGCTGAGTTAGCCGCTTCGCCGGTGACTGGGATGAAGGGCTATGGCACGTTTAATCAGCCAGCCGGCACTTACTCAGATGAGACAGGCCTCACCCTGGCCGGTCTGGATGCGTTGCAGCATGGGTTCGACCAGGATGCACTGGTCAATGCCTACCAAGCTTGGTTCAAAAACGGCGAGTACGCACCCTACGGAAAAAGAAATCCTGATATTTGGCCGAGTATCGAAACGACCTTGACGACGGGAAAAGCCACAGCGGCGCCTAACGAACCAGGGGCTTTGATTCGCACATTGCCCTTTGCCTTCTTTGCTTACCAAACTTTTGACACCAAGCTATTCGAAAAGGCAGAAGGCAGCCGACTATTTCAAAATTTCGTCACGCTCACCAATCTGGATCCTGAAAATATGATCGCTGCTGCCGTTTATACCCAAATTGCAATTGAACTACTTGCCGATGCCCCTGACTTACCCACGGCGATCACCACTGGCATCAACAAAACCGGCGCGTACTTTGCTGATCAGCCAACTTATCAACCTGCTTTTGCCGCCTTTAACACACAATTCGAGGCTCAGACGCCAGACGGCACTGCCACAGATCCACTAAGTTTACTGGCCCGAACCTTACACGCACTCCAAACCTGGCCGGATTATCACGATGCGGTTTTAAATGCGCTCATGCTCGGCGGTGCGACTGATACCGCGGCCGCGTTGACCGGCGGCTTAGCAGGCTTGGCCTATGGTTACACAAGCCTGCCGCATCGCTGGTGCTTGATGCTAGCTGAATACGCCCAGATTGTTGATCTATGTCGGCAAGCAGAAAAAAGCGGCTTTTTCCCGAAGTATGATTGAAAGACGAACTTTCTAGTCGTGGATAGAACGCTTGTGGTAGACTAAGGTTAATCTGTACCGGAAGGTGTCATTTTGAAAAATAACAATCAATCCGCCTTAAGAACGATCCTTGAGTTTCTGCTTCTTTTCGTCGTTATTTTCTTCGCGTCCCAGCTGCTGATGCGTTACGTCTTAAGCAAAGATGTGGTGCAGGGCACGTCAATGCAACCGACATTGGAGAATAATGAACGGTTATATTCCGTTCGGATCAAGAAACCTAAACGCAACGATATTGTCGTGATCAATGCGCCTGATCGGCCAAAGTCGCTTTACATCAAGCGGGTTATCGGGATGCCAGGCGATACGGTGAGTTCCAAAAACGACAAACTGTATGTTAATGGCAAGGCAATTGCCGAACCCTATTTGAATCATAAGTTTTCACGTGATGAAATTAATAAATGGGCCAGTCAACAGGGACTGGATCCGTCCAGTATTAAGTTCACCAATGATTTCAATATCAAGACACTTTCGTCAACCAAATCAGCCAAAGTCCCCGCCGGAAAATATTTCGTCATGGGCGACAATCGTTTGGTTTCCCACGACAGTCGTGATTTTGGCTTTGTTGATAAGTCCAAGATTCAATCAGTCGTTGTTTGGCGGTATTGGCCGCTAAATCGGATGAAGATTTTCTGATACACGCTATTTCCTAATTAAAAAACATCGTCAGACCCTAAGCTGGGCTTGACGATGTTTTTTAGTTTAGGTGCACTTCCCAGCAATTCGTTAAATCGGAATCAAAGCTATTAATGCCTTCCACCTCTTAATAGCCATCTTAATCAGCCATTTGAACACGATGCGGTTGCCAGAACCATTCGCGACCGTCGCGCGACAACAAATCAAACGCTGCCTCTGGTCCCATGGTTGCGGCCGGATACGTTGGCATGTTCGGTTCTTGTGACCAGGCTGCCTGAATGGCGTCAATGAGGTGCCACGAAGCCGACAATTCGGACCAATGGGTAAAATTGGTCTGATCGCCTTCCAACACGTTGTTGATCAACCGTTCATAAGCCTCTGGTGCTGCAGCCGCTGCCTTTGGATCATGACGGTAACGCAATTCATCCGGTTCAATGGTGAGGCCAGTTCCCAACGCCTTGCCGTTTAGCTGTAACGAATAGCCTTCACTTGGCTCGATATAAATGGTCAAGGTGTCCGGTTTGCTGTCGGCGGATTGGCCGAACAACGGCGCAGCGACTGGCTTGAAGGTCAGTGTCAGCTGCGTCGATTTGCGCGTCAAACGCTTGCCGGTGCGAATATAAATCGGAACGCCTTGCCACTGCGGCATATCCAACATAATTTTTCCGGCCACAAATGTCGCGGTTTGTGAATCAGCCGCCACGCCTTCTTCCTCACGGTATCCGCGAACGGCTTTCCCATCGACTTCAGCGCCGACGTACTGGGCGCGGACAAAATTGGCTTTCGCGGTTGCCAGATCATAGGGCTTCAACGCCGCGAACACTTTATCCTTTTCCGCCAAAATATCATTGGTGGTAAAGGACTTCGGCTTGTCCATGGTGAGATAAGACAGCACCTGCATCACGTGGTTTTGCACCATGTCCCGCAGTGCACCAGCCTTTTCATAATAGCCGGCCCGTTCCTCAACACCGACCGCTTCTGCCAACGTAATTTGAATGTTGTCGATATACTTCTTATTCCAGATGCCTTCAAAAATCGTATTGTCAAACCGAAACGCCAAAGGATTCTGAATCATCTCTTTGCCTAAGTAATGATCAATCCGGAAGATCTGATCATCGTCAAACGTTGCCGTTAACGAGTCATTCAGTTCTTTGGCGCTGGCGTAGTCATGGCCAAACGGTTTTTCGATAATGAGCCGATTAAACCCGACATCTGTCAACAAATGTTCGGACTTGAGATGGCTGGCAATGGTTTCGAAGAAGTCCGGTGCCATCGCCATGTAAAAGACCCGGTTGCCACCCGTCGCAAACTGATCATCCAACTTAGCCGCCAGATTTTTTAGCGTGATGTAATGATCCGCATCGGTGACATCATGGCTTTGATAAAAGAAATGTTGGGCAAACGCGTGTGCTTGCGCCGGCTCCGGGTTAAGCCCGGCAATCGCGGTTTCAACCACCTCATGGTAATGTTCATCGCTCCATGGTCGTCGGGCAGTCCCGATCACGGCAAAATGTCCAGCCAACACGCCGCGGCGATAAAGATTAAATAATGCGGGATATAGTTTACGCGAAGCTAGATCCCCTGATCCTCCAAAAATAATGATCACAGCGCGTGATTCTTCTGGCATGTATGCGCCCCTGCTTTCTCAAACAGCCTTATGTTGAAATACCACAAAGCGTTTCTCCCGCGGTAAATAAGACTTTTCCCCCGCAGGCGCCTCAATGGATCCGAATGGCATTTCAGCCCGGAGCACCCATTCGGCGGGGACTGCAAAAGCTTCGCGTACTTGCTCGTCAATCAAAGGATTATAGTGTTGTAAACTGGCACCGATATTATTCAAAGCAAGCGCGACCCAGACCGCCTGTTGCGCCCCTCCCTGAGCTTGTTCAGCCCAATCTTGAAAGTTGTCGCGGTAAAGTGGATAATCCTTCTCTTCTTGCCGGACTGTTGCACTGTCTTCAAAAAACAAAATGGTTCCAAATGCAGCCTTAAAACTATTTAGTTTCTTCAACGTTGCTTGGTAAGCCTCATCTGATGGAACCTCTGAGCGCAAACGTTCAGCTGTCAGGTCCCATAAGTGTTCGTGATGCTCATCAAAGAGAAAAATCGCTTTCACTGTCTGGCCATTAAAGGCCGTTGGTGATTCAATGATGGCATCTTGCGCTATCTTGACAATATCATTCGTCGGCGTCGTGACCGATCTGCCCAGTTGGTAAATCGACCGCCGTTTTTTTTAAAGCAGCTACAATTTGATTGTTAAACATTTTATAACCTCCGTGTGCTTATCCATTCGTTAATGACCTATCCCGGGATCGCAGGGACAAAAGGAAGCGTCTGCCGATAGTCGCTACCGAAGCTGATAATTCGCCAAACGATCAATCAGTTTTTTTGTCTGACCCCCTGTTGTCCTTGCAAACATTATGATACGATTAGCACTATATTAATGTAAGTGAGAAAAATGTAAGTCATTTTAACTCGAAGGAAGTCCTCTCTATGGCACGCGAAGTTTATGATTGCGCTGACGGTTGTCCCGTCCAAAGCACGGTCCAATTCATTTCCGGAAAATGGAAGAGCGTCATTTTATATCATCTTTTGAGAGGTGACGCGACACGTTTTAGCACGCTTAATCGCGCGATCCCATCCGTTACCGAACGAATGTTGGCACTGCAGCTGGCACAACTGGAAGCTGATCATCTTATCGTGAAAAAAATAGGTACCGTTAGTGACAACCGTTCGATGGAATACAGCTTAACTTCATTTGGGCGATCCTTAACACCGGTTATTGAAGCCATGGCCGCTTGGGGATCCGCCTTCAACGATCACAAGATTGAGGCAAGCGACAACGTCTAAGGTTTCTGTTGAATCCTTCTTTATTTCCGTTAATTGAAAACTGACGCAGCAAATCGTCAACACCAAAAAGGACGAATGAGATTTCCCACACAATGTGGAAATCCATTCGTCCTTCATTTTGTTTTCGCACAGTCAGTCGCTACGACTCACTCATGCTCACTGCGTTTTAATGCCGTGCTGGTCAATCAGCCGGCGCAACTTGCTTTGAACTGTCAGCATCGTCATTCTATCTGACTGCTTGAACGCATCGACATAACTAGACGCATCGGTCGTGATGGTTGCGACTTGCCGACCATCGAGATCGCTAATCATAATCGCATTCCCGTTTAGTTTGGCAGTGAAGTAGCTGCCTTCAAATCCTTCGTCTAGCAGCCACTGTGCCCAGTTTTGAATATTTTCGGCAATTGCCTGGTCAAGCGGCATTTTATCTTTTAAACTGGCCTGCCGCTTTTTGACTTCTGCCAAGGTCATATATGCTTCGGTTTCCATAATAACAGCGCCAACCTTCTTCTTTTAGCACCACGCAATTCCTGACTCCGTCTTCAATCGATGTCAGTATACCCTGCCTGTGCTAAAAGTGCACGTCAGAACCATTGCGGTGCAAGGCCGCCATTTTGTATGCCCGGCGATTTTCGTAGTAATTCGCGTGAACCAGCTGCAAATAAGGATTAATCGCCCAGTCGAAGAGATGGAACGTGGCATTTTCCAACAAATACCAGCCAATCATTGAGAGGTACAAGCCCAGTAAATCTGATTTAAAGCCTTTCATGAGGCGCCACGATCCGATTAATGCCGTGATGGACGAAAACCGTTGATCGGCTTCGTGCCCATCTTTAAAGACCCAAAACGCCTGCCGCCATCCCAGGGCTAACATGATCCCGGGAAAGATCAGGAAAGAAAACCCGATGAGTGTCAGAAAACACATAAAGATCCACAATGAAATGGAACCCCAAAACCATTTACCGTTAAACAGACCTAACACAGCTTGAAGCGGCCGTACACGTTCATGGTTGCGGACGAGATCCAGCACCGCAAAGTTAACACCTTGGGCCAACATCGTCACCACAAGGCTTTGAATGGTATTCACCATGCCGCTGTCATTACTGCTTTGGGCGTAGTAGGCCTGAAAACCGGTCGGATCGGTGAGTACTTTTTCGGCACCGAAGCCTTGCACCACCGCCTGGATCATCAAATAAACGGTAATCGTCGCCGCGGCCTGCAACAAGCTCGGCAACAAATACGCCAGCATAAGATCCCGACGATTCGTTCCCGTCTTCAGTTGTTTCTTGGCTGCTTGTTTCAATTGCGGGAAAGTCATTAAATTTTCTGCCAAAGTCCATGATCCTCCTGATCAATGATCAATTTTAACGGTTTCCTTCTTATTTGCTTTGGCACGGCGGCGTGCGTGGCGCAAAACGCGATGAATGCGCCATAAAGCATACAGTTGTTGGGGAATCGCACCGAAAACGCCCAAGGACTGAGTGGCTGAATCGCGCCGGACCACATGGTGATAAGCCGGATGGCCGGTATATAGGAAATGGTGCGTTGCCATCACGTAAGTTGCCGTAAATAGTTCGTCTTCCATAATGGACATTTGCTCGTCGAAGCGCAACTGCATTCGTTCAATAACGTCACGGCGAAAAACTTTGTTCCATAGATAACCACGAATATAACCCACTGGATGCAGCATCTGCCGAATCAGGCCTTCGCGCGTCAGTTGTTTTGCCTTGCGTAACCCCGATCGTACCGGTTTTGGGTCAGGATCATCCCGGAAAAACGGCATTGCAATGAGATCCCATCCTTGATTCATCATTTTAACGGCATGGGCAATGAAGTCCGGCTCATACCAGTCATCGCCATCCATGAATGCGATCAGCTCACCCCGGGCCTGCGCCAGTCCGCTGTTACGCGCTGCCGAGACGCCTTGGTTAACCGATTTTAAAATAGCATGAATTCGGTTATCCAGCTGGGCAAAATGGCTCACGATCTGCGGTGACCGATCGTCGGAAGCATCATCAATCACAATGATCTGTAAATGGGAATAAGTTTGGGCCAAGAGGCTTTGTAAACCATGCGCCACATATGCCTCAAGGTTATAAACCGGCACAATAATCGTCACAAGCGGCGTTGTCATGACGCCACCTCCTCGTGAATCCGTTGCTGATAGGCTGTTTGCTTAAGTTGAATACGTATCAAATCCTTTTTTGCTAAGTACTGCTCAGCTGCCAACGATGAAATTTGTTTGTGGGGCGAACCAGCGTTTTTGCGGTGCTGATAATTTCTTGTCCGTAATCAGCGTGCTAATCTGTCCAAGTTCCAATCCGCGATAAGGCGCTTCAATCTGGAACTTTTCGGTTTCAGACACTACGACCACCTGACGCGCCGATAACGCTGCTGCTTGTTTAACCTGTGCATCTTCCATATAGGAAAAATACACGCCGTCTTCGGCAATCGCCGTTGCGCCGATAAACGCGGCATCAAAAGCAATCCGGCGCAAAGTTTCCAGCATGGTCGGCTCAAAGAAGAACCGCGCGTGGTGGTCAAGCTTGCCGCCAAAAAGATGTAAGTTAACCTGTTCTTCTACTGAAAGGGCAATGGCATTGTCGAGGCTGTGCGTATAAACCGTGACCGGATGCCGAATGGACTGTGACAATTTCAACAGCGTGGTCGAGTCATCAATGAAATAAACGCCGCCCGGTTTGATCAGCGATAATGCTGCCTTAGCCATTTTCGTCTTTTGGGTCGAAAACCGTTTTAATCGAGCCGAGTAGCTGGGAATACTGTGGCCGAAGTTTAACGATACCAAGCCACCACGGGTTCGGCGGGCAATTCCTTGAGCATCCAAGGCTACAATGTCCCGGCGCGCTGTGTCGCGAGAAACGCCAACTGCTTTCATAATATCGTCAATACTCAGTTCATTACGGACCGCCAGCAGTCTTTTGATCTCCTCAAAACGCTTTTCCCGATACATTGCCACCGCACAAACCTCCCCACTTGTCTCGCCTTATTATACCTGATTCTTGAAAACCGCGTTAAATGACTTTCAAGGAAGAGCGTAAGCGTGGCCGGTTAGAAACCGGAGCATAAGTGGCCTTGGGCGTGATGGCCGGTCTTTGGCCATTGCGACCAAGGTCCTTATGTGCAGGTTTCTGGCCACGCGAACGCGTTTATGGAAGAACATTTACTGTCCAATTATCGATTTTTACAAGTGAATAACCCGCAATTTGGTCTTGACCACCCTCGATAAAAGGTCACGATTTTGACTTTTTAGCCGTGAATTTAGCATATCATTTCCCGATTGCTAAAAGTTTAGGCTCCCATAAATTTTGGAAAAATTCACAAATTGTGGTAGAAAATGGTCGCAAATCATAGAATCTTCAAGGGTTGAACCCACTTTTTCGAAAAATGTTCAGTGATTGTTACGAAAAAATTTAACATTCCGTTTGTTACGTCAGCGTAACAATATTACCAATTTAGCTATTTTTGTAATGATGCTGGTATTTTATTGACACACCACACCTATATACTTCGTTTGTGTTCTCGGGGGAACAAAACGACGGCTATTCAAAATATAGGAGTGAATTTTTATCTTTACTAAGCAAATTAAATTATCGATCATTACGTTACTCAGCGTGGCACCTTTGTTAGGAATGGCAAGCAATCATTCACAAAAGGTTGAAGCGATTGCCGATCATGCCACATCTGATAGTGACAACAGTAAAGTCAGCGCTAAGTCAATTGTGTTAAGCAACGAGGCTAAGGTTGAACAGGCGAATGCATATTCACTGATCAATCCTAAGAATGAAAATACCATCACAGTCGGCACAAATGATATTGCCGAAGCAGCACATCAAATTGCTGATCAAAAAGCGGCTGCTGCCAAGGCTGCCGAAGAACAAGCCGCTGCCGAAAAAGCAGCAGCTGAAAAAGCGGCTGCAGATCAGGCAGCTGCCGAAAAAGCAGCTCAAGAGCAACAGGCTCAGGCACAAGCATCCCAAGCGGCTGCTAACGCTGCTGCGGCAAGTGCAGCATCAACGAGCACTGCACAAACAACCCAGACAACGACCAATAAGGGAACCTTCAAGTTAAGCTTCTACGATCCTGCTGTCCTCGGCTCAAACATGGGATACGATGGCGTTGCTGCCAATCTTTCGGTCTTCCCTAAAGGCACACGTCTGAAGATCACCTTGTCTGATGGTACAGTTTGGTATCGAACCGTTAATGACACCGGTAGTTTTGCGGCAGGCAACCCTAACCAACTGGACGTCGCGATGCCTAACTCCCAGATTCCTTCAGCAGGTGTGATGTCAGCAACCGTTGAAGTTGTTGGCTAATTCATCAGTTCGGTAAACCTCTTCACAAGCCTGAGGAGGTTTTTTTATGCCTTCCAAAAAGTCACTCCCATACATTTCTTACGATTTTAAAATTAAAATTCTTGACATTCACCGATTTCTTTGTAAAATAAGTTTCAATTCAACAAATGTTCAAAAACGATGAGTAGAAGAGTACCCAGGTTGTCAGTGTCAGCGAGTCTCGGTTGGTGGAAAGAGACCTCTGATTGCCTGGTGGAAAGTAGTCTACGAGTTGCCATTGCGACTTCGGGAGTAGTGGCTGGGATTGCGCCCATTACAGCAATCGCGTATCGCCGGGAATCCGGCCGTACGCGGCGAGGCCGCTGACGGTGACGTTGGCGGTAAAGTAAGGTGGTACAGCGTGATCCGCGCCCTTAACAGTTCTGACTGTTAAGGGCGTTTTTTTGATGTGAGCGCGAGCAGGCTTCTACGCCGGGGAGCGCGTTATGGGCAATGCGCCACATGCCCGCCTCAATAAGCTACTTGCAGTCAGTGTCGCGATTGCAATCGTTTATAAAATGGAGGGATTCTCAATGTCAACACAACCCAAACTTACCAAACGCCAGTACCTTACCCTTGGCTCCCTGTTGTTCGGGATGTTCTTTGGAGCCGGAAATCTGATTTTCCCGATTCACATGGGCCAGCTAGCCGGAAGTGCCTGGCTACCTGCCGCCATTGGCTTTTTGTTATCAGCGGTGTTACTGCCGCTTCTGTCCATTATGGCTATCAGCCTCACCCGTGCGAGTAGTATGTACGATCTAGCTCGTCCGGCAGGTCATGGATTCGCCTTGTTCTTCCTGCTTGCGACCCACGCTAGCCTTGGCTTACTCATCGCCTCGCCACGGACGGCCACGGTTACTTACGCGATTGGAATTTCGCCTTTTTTGGGAAAAGGCCAGCAACAAATCGGCTTACTGATCTTTTCGTTCATTTTCTTCCTGACAACCTTTCTTCTTGCCCGGAATGAAAGCAAAATTACCACCTATATTGGCAAACTGCTAAATCCACTTTTCTTGATTTTATTAGCCTTCATTTTCTTCTGGGCACTTTTGATCAAAGGTGACATTCGGACCATTAGCTTTACCGGTAACGCCAACTTAATCAGTGGCAATCTTGTTAATGGCTTTTTGCAGGGTTACAACACGATGGACGCATTAGCAGGCTTAGGCTTTGGGGTGACGATTATTACCGCCCTCAAACTCATGGGGCTGCATCGGGCTTCCAGTCGGGCCAAAGCGGTTGCGAAAGTTGGTTCTTTGGCGATGGGGCTCGAGGCGGTCATCTACTTGCTACTCATCATGTTAGGCGCCATCAGCCTTGGCTTTGCTAAATTAACCGCAAATGGCGGGACCGCCTTTAATCAAATCATGACCCATTATACTGGGCTCATCGGAACCGCCTTGCTTGGTGCCATGACCTTACTGGCCTGCCTGACAACCGCGATCGGCTTGGTCACTTCCTTCTCCCAGGACCTTGGCCATCGCTTCCCGAAACTGGGTTACCATTTCTTTTTACCGATCACGACGATTGGGGCGTTTTTCATCGCTAATTTCGGGCTGGATCAGATTATTGCTTACTCCACGCCAATCTTGATGCTGCTTTATCCATTGGCCATTGCCTTGATCATGTTAGGCCTGCTTCATCCGTGGATCGGCAAGAATACCCGCATCTATAAGACAACTATCGCCTTTACCATGATTCCGGCCTTACTCGATGCCATTCACGCGCTGCCTGCCGGTTTGGCGCAATTGCCTTTCTTTGCCGCCATTCAACATTTTGCTTCAACCTTCATCCCCTTGTTTGGCATTGGCATGGACTTTGTACCATTCCTCCTCATCGGGTTTATCTGCGGCTTCATTGCTGCCAAGTTTAGCGGGGCAAAATTGGCACCTGACCTGCCTGATCCAGACTAACCTTGCTGTATATGAACCAAAGGAGTGTAAAAGGGACGATGCTTGCCGCGCTGGCTTGCCCGCCTCGATGCAGAAACAAAAAGGCGAAAGAATTCTCGCCATCGCAAACTGCGATTTGAGAATTCTTTCGTCTTTTTTCGGTTATGCCTAGGTTTGAGACACTAAATATCTCAGAACATCACGGCCCAGTAGTGGCACCGTCAAGCGAAACCGTATAAACCGGATTGTTGGCGGTCCAGTCAAAACCGGCCGCATTGTTAATTTCATTTTGCCGGGTATTGAAGTTACTTAGCTTTTCGCTTTGTAAACCTAGTTGTTCACGCAGTTCGTCTGACGTTTTCTGAAGCGTATCGGTCTTCATAACCTGATAGGCAGCATTATCAATGTAAACACCGATACCTCGAAGTTGCTTACGTTCGATAGTGCCCGCTGAAGCCCGGTAATTTTGGGCAATCGCCATCATGTCATCAAACGTCAGATTCGTCCGCATGCTGGAAGATAAGGAATCCATGACCTTCTGATAATTGGTCAACGACTTAACTG
Organism: Lacticaseibacillus huelsenbergensis; assembly: GCF_029726355.1. Lineage (NCBI taxonomy): Bacteria > Bacillati > Bacillota > Bacilli > Lactobacillales > Lactobacillaceae > Lacticaseibacillus > Lacticaseibacillus huelsenbergensis. The sequence continues at coordinate 1,475,605 of NZ_CP120687.1, read as the reverse complement.
ACAACAGATGCTTGACAATTTGATTGATGACTTCCTGTTGCCGCTTCTGCCGGCCATAGTCACCTTCCGGATCTTCGTCACGCATCCGCGCGTAAGCAAGTGCCAGTTCGCCATTGAGATGGGCTTTGCCTTTCTTGAACGTCTGACCACCGGTGTTGGCGTCTGTCCAGGTAAATGGTACGTTGACGTCCACACCGCCGACAGCATCGACAATCTTTTGCAGGCCTTCCATATTAACCGTCACGTAATAATTAATTGGAACATTCAACAACTTTTCAACGGTTTTGATAGCTGCGCTTGATTTGCCATAAGAGTACGCTGCATTGATCTTTTCATAGGTTGAAGAGTCGTTGCCAGTCCCCACCATTTCTGCCAGGGTATCACGCGGAATGCTGACCATCGTTGTTTTCTTTTCTTTAGGATTAATGGTCACTAACATGAGGGTATCGGATCGACCGGTATCTTTACGACCAAAAGCGCCGGTATCGGTTCCCATCAGGAGAATACTGATGGGCTTTTTGCCATCAAGGTCAGAGTCAACGGCCTTGGTGCTGACGGGATCGTAAGTTTTCGCCACGGCTTTCTTCGCTTGGGAGTAGAATCTGGCCGCATAGCCGCCCGCAAGGAATAACGCCACGAGCGCGATGACGACCACTGCCCGAAGAATCGGATGGCGCCGCTTAGGTTTATCATGTGTCGTTCGCAGATTTGAATCTTGTTGCTTAGACATTACTTCTTCACTCCAGTTTTAGTTTCTACGGTAGTGTAGCAGATAATTATGAAGAAAGAAGGGATTTAGCTCAAAAATCAGCGTGATATGGTAACATTAAAGAAATATTAGAAATTGGAGCTGATCAGATGCAACATTTACCGGTACGTGAAGATGTCCCAACCAAGCTGACATGGGATCTAACCACCATTTATCCAAATGATGCGGCGTGGACAGCCGACTTTGAAGCTGTCCGCGAACAGGCCAAAGAGGCGGCTGCGCTCAAGGGAACGTTAGGCAATTCAGCCGCTGCGCTCATCACCGGCATCAAGGCGGTTTTAGCAGTCTTTCGACGATTTGAGAAAGTCTATGTTTATTCAAGCCTGAAAAGCGATCAGGATACTGGCAACGCCACTTATCAGGCGATGAATGCCAAGGCTGAAAGTCTCGGCGCCGGGCTGGCCAGTCAGTTAGCCTTTTTGGATCCGGAAATTCTGGCAATTCCGGCCGACAAGCTGGCAGCATGGCGCGACACTGAAAGTCTTAAGCCGTTTGGGCATTTTATTGATGCGATCACCGTCAATCGCCAACATGTGCTGACAACCGCATCGGAAGCTCTGATTGCCAGTGCCGGTGATGCGCTGAACGCCAGTCATGCCACTTTCAACGTCCTAGACAACTCCGACCTGCAATTCGGTTTTGTCGAAAATGAAGACGGCGAAACGGTCCAGCTCAGTAACGGCTTGTATGGCCAGCTGATTCGCTCAACTCAGCGAAAATTGCGCAAAGAAGCCTTTGAAACGTTACTGCGTGCTTACGAAAGCATGAAGAACACGTTTGCTCAAACGCTGAGCGGCCAGGTCAAGGCGCACAATTTCAATGCCAAAGCCCATCATTACGCCAATGCCCGCGCGGCGGCAATGGCAAGCAACCACATTCCGGAAAGTGTTTATACGACCCTCATCGACCAGGTCAACACCCATCTGCCACTTTTGCATCGTTATGTCGCATTGCGGAAAAAAGTCTTGGGCGTCGATCAACTGCACATGTATGACATTTACACCCCGTTGACGGGCAAGCCGCCATTGACGTTCACGCTTGACCAGGCCAAAGCCGAAGCATTAAAGGCCTTGGCGCCACTTGGCGATGATTATCTCAGCCATGTCCGGGAAATTTTCGATAACCGCTACATTGATGTCGTCGAAAATAAAGGCAAACGCTCCGGCGCCTATTCAGGCGGGTCTTACGATACGAATCCGTTTATTTTGCTGAACTGGCATGACGCGGTGGATGAGCTTTATACTTTGATTCACGAAACCGGCCACAGCGTTCACAGCTGGTACACGCGTCACAATCAGCCTTATGTGTATGGGGACTATCCGATTTTTGTTGCCGAAATTGCTTCAACCACTAACGAAAATCTGCTTACCGATTACTTCCTGACCCATACGGATGATCCCAAAGTACGTGCCTACATCCTGAATTACTATCTCGATGGGTTCAAAGGCACCGTTTTCCGCCAGACGCAATTTGCCGAATTTGAACACTGGATTCATCAACAGGACCAACAAGGCGAGCCACTCACGGCAACCAGCATGGCGACTTACTACGCCGATCTCAATGCCCGGTATTATGGACCGGATGTTGCCCGCGATCCCGAAATTGCCTTCGAATGGGCACGAATCCCGCATTTCTATTACAATTATTATGTCTATCAGTATGCAACCGGATTTGCCGCAGCATCAACGCTAGCCGCGGGCATTAGTAGCGGTGAACCCAACGCCGCGTCCCGCTACTTGGACTATTTAAAGTCAGGTAGCTCGCAATACGCCATCGATACCATGAAAACCGCTGGCGTCGATATGACCAAACCGGACTATCTGGAAGCGGCATTTTCGATGTTTGAAAAGCGTTTAACGGAATTGGAAGAACTTTTACAGAAAGGATGAGTCCTTTGAAACTTGGATTTATTGGCACTGGTGTGATGGGCACCGGGATCATCAAGAATTTTCTTAAAGCCGGTCAGGAAGTCATCGTTTACAATCGCACTAAGACCCATGCGCAAGCGGTCTTAGATGCAGGCGCGGTCTGGGCAGAGTCGCCCCATGCCGTTGCCGCACAATGTCATGTTGTCATGTCGATGGTCGGCTTCCCGCAAGATGTCGAAGCAGTCTATTTTGGTTGCGATGGCATTCTGGCCGGTACTCAGGCCGGTGACTTGGTGATTGACATGACCACCAGCACCCCGACACTGGCCAAGCAAATTGCCGAAAAAGCCAAAGAAAAAGGCGTCATTGCCATTGATGCACCCGTTTCCGGTGGGGACATCGGCGCTAAAAAAGGCACTCTCACCATCATGATCGGCGGTCAAAAAGACTTACTGCCGAAACTCAAAGAGCTGTTTGCACCGATCGCATCATCCGTCAATTATTTTGGTCCGGCCGGTTCCGGGCAGCATGCCAAAATGGCCAATCAAATTATGATTGCCGGCACGATGACCGGATTGAGCGAAATGCTCGTCTATGGGAAAGCTGCCGGACTGGATCTGAATGAAATCCTGAAAGTCGTCGGCAGTGGCGCCGCGGCGAACTGGAGTCTCAGTAATTACGGTCCTCGCATGCTGCAAGCCGATTACACGCCAGGCTTTTTCGCCAAGCATTTTCTCAAAGACCTCCGCATTGCGTTAGACGAAGCCAAGAAAATGCATTTACAGTTACCGGCAACCGAATTGGCCGAAGATCTTTATGCCAAAATGGTAGCAGCAGGCAAAGGTGATTTAGGCACGCAAGGATTAGTCACGATGAACGAACGGTGGGATGAAGCATGACCAAAATCGCCATTTTATCAGATATTCACGGCAATATGACTGCCTTTTCGGCGGTTATTAAAGACGCCCAGGCACATCATCCAGATGAATACTGGTTTCTTGGCGATCTATTCTTACCAGGCCCAGGAGCAGCCAACCTCTGGCACGATTTGCATGCCTTGCCACTGACCCATCTTGTTAAAGGAAACTGGGATGACGACTTATTCTGGGTTTTAGATGGTCCGGTCGACTTGGCGCAACCCACCGATGTCTACTTCAGTCGCTTAGTGGCGTATCTGTGGCCGCAGCTGACGGCCGACATGTTGACGACCATCCGTCATTGGCCGCTGCATGACGTTTTTGAACAAGATGGCCTCGTGATCAGCCTGGCCCACAATCTGCCAGACTCTAATCACGGTCATCGCTTATACCCCGACCAACCACAGGCAAACTTTGACCAGATTGCTCCGAGTCAAGATATCGACATTGCGATTTATGGGCACACCCATCAGCAATTGCTGCGCTATACCAGCAGCGGTCAGGTTATTCTCAATCCCGGTTCGATTGGCCAAGCCTATTCACCGCGCGCCAAGTTGCAAACCACCAGCTATGCAGATTACGCATTATTGGAACTCAGCAACGGCGCCATCACCAATCTGAACTTACGGCAGGTTTCCTATGACGTCTCGGCCGAATTGGCGGTGGCCAAGGAAGCCCAACTGCCTTATCTGGAGGTTTACACCAAGTTGCGGCACACTGGCGCGACAAGCACCCACGATGCCGCCTACCTTGCCCAGTTTGACCAATCCCACCACTATCGGGCAGAGGTCGCTGAATTTTTGCGCCAGCAGCGTGAGCGGCACTAGTGGAATTTAGATTAACAGGAAAATGAGGCTAAGTCATAATTTTACGAGAACGCTCTTAGATTAGTGAATTCCGAACAATAAAAAAAGCTTAGGCAATAAGTTTCAAGCCGTGCCAAACTCCGCAATCTCCGGCCAGAGGGGGCTGGAACGTGGTGGGCACGACTTTGAGCCTCAGCAAACCCGGCTGAGTCTCAAAGCTCGGCCTTGTACTACGCCGGGAAGACCGCCCGGCTAGTACAATCTCACCACTGAGCCCCCTCTGGCCTACGATTGCTCCGCTTTGGCACTCATATCTTAAATAACCTCACCGAATTACCCCATAGAAACAAAAGATGAACATACTCTCAATAACGACAAGAGTATGTTCATCTTTTTTAGTCTGGCTGTGAATTATGACCCAGCCTCATTCCTACGATTCAATCAATTTGTCTGGTGGTGATACCACAGCGCCAGGAAATAAAAGATAAACTCAATGGCGGCAATGAAGAACGTCACTGGCCAGTTCGTCAGGAACCCCAGGTAAAGGCCGCTCCAGACTCCGATTAGGGCCGTGATGACGGAAATCACAATCATCTGCGGCAGGGTTCTTCCCAGATACTTGGCAACATTAGGCGGCAGCGTGAGTAAAATGAATACTAGCAAACTACCGACGATCTGCGCGCCGATCGAAACCGACACCGCGAGAATGAGTAGAAAGTAAATGGAAATGTATTTACTTTTCAACCCCTGCGCGGCAGAGCCCACCGGATCAAATGAATCAAATGCTAGGCGGCGATACCCAAAATACAACGTAAACAAAACGCCAGCAGCCAACGCAACCAGCTGCCAAACGTCACTGCGCGAAATGCCGATAATGCTACCGAACAGAATCGTCGTCGCATAGCTAGCATTGGCACTCGAAAGCGATAAAAACAAAATGCCCAAGCCGATGAACAAGCTCGAAACCGCGCTAATCGACGCTTCCCGGCGTGAGGCCTGAACCGACATGCGGCCGACACTGATACTGCTAATGGCTGTAAACATCAACATCCCGTCAAGCGGTCTAATGCCGGCAAACACCGCAAATGCGGCACCGGCAAAGCCCACCTCAGACAAGGTGTGCGCCAGGAAGGACATGTTACGGGCAACCACAAAGACGCCGACAATACCGGTCGTGATAGCAATAAACGTGCTAGCCATAAAAGCATTTTGCATGAAGGCATAAGCAAATAAATTCATGCGATCACCCCGCGATTCTCGGCATCATTGCGCAACTCTTCCGGCATTGAAGCCAGATCCATTTCGGCAGTTGGCTTCATTTCGTAACGATCGCCAGTCAACAGCAAATATTGTTTGGTATATTGCTTCGCTAGGCTCAAGTCATGCGTCACGAACAACACCGTTAACTTCTGGGTCTCGTTCAGCTCCTGGACCAGATCCATCAACTCATGCTTGGTATTCACATCCAGGCTCGCCGTCGATTCATCAAGAATCAAAAAGTTGGGATCGTCCAACAGCGCCTGGGCTAAATAGGCCTTCTGCTTTTCACCGCCACTCGCCATCCCGAGCCGCGTGTCAGCAATATGCGTTAAGTGGGTCGCTTTGATAACCCGGTTCAGCGCCGCTTTTTCCTTAGGCGTATGCCAAAAGAAAAGATGGTCCAGCTGCCGCAACTGAATAAAGCTGCGGATTGACAGCGGGAATTCTTCGTCGACATTGCGAAATTGTGGTACATAGCCCAGTCGAACCGGTGGCTGCTTGCGAAACTGAATCGTGCCGGCTTGCGGCTTTAACTGTGCCATCAACAGGCGAATCAGCGTGGTCTTCCCCACCCCATTCGGCCCAACCAAGCTCGTTATCGAGCCGACATCCAAATGAAAACTCAGGTCGCGATAAAGCTGTTGATCGCGAAATCCAAAACTAAGGTGCTTCACAGACAAAATTGGTTCGCTCATAGCTGCCTCCCAATCGTAGACGGTAACGATTACGATCTACTATTTTACCTAAGTTTTCATGAAAAGGCCAGTTTTATTTAGTTTTATCTGCTTTAAACGGATTTGCGGCACTAAAGTCAATCCGAATCGTCTTCGGCTTATCTTTCACCACAAGAATATAGCCATGCCCCAAAAACGGCTTGTCCCCTTTATAGGTCAACGGAAATTCCTGCGCAGGCGCCAGGTTACCTTGAATAATCATGGCATACATTTCGTCATCGGTATAATCATCCGAAAAGGCAATCGCCACCGGCGCCGTCACTAGTTGCTTGGCCTTTTGCATCACGGCAATGACATCAAAAAGCTGATTCGTTACTTCTTCGGGAAAAACCTTGGCAACATCTTCGGCAACACGGCGTTTTTTGGTTGGTTCGTACATAAGTTAAAGATCTCCATTTCTGTATTTGTGAATGGCGTAAGTTTATCATATTGAGCGGCTGACTGCGACGATCGGCTTCAGCTTGTAAACGCAAAAAAGCCGACGTATCGTCGACTTTTTAATATTTTTGCCTTTAAACAAACAAACTCAACAAAAGCACGCCACCCAGTCCAACAACCGAGATAATTGTTTCCAACAAGGTCCATGTCAGCAGGGTTTGCTTAATGGTGAGGTCAAAATATTCACGGAACATCCAGAATCCGGCATCGTTGACGTGGCTGGCTGCCAATGATCCTGCGCCAATTGCCAGCACCATCAACGCCGGTTGGATGCCGGCGCTTTGCATCAGAGGCAACACCAGTCCAGAGGCGGTCATGGCAGCAACGGTTGCCGAGCCCAAGGCGATTCGCAAAACCACAGCAATTAACCAGCCAAGAATCAGTGGCGAAATGGACGATGAGACGAATAGATTTTTCACGGAATCACCAACGCCGCCATCAATTAAGACTTGCTTAAACGCACCGCCGCCACCGATAACGAGCAGCAGCATCGCAATGGACTTCACCGCATCTTCCAGCGTAGCCATGATATCCTTGGCTGGTAGCTTGCGGGCATAACCCATGGCCCACATAGCGAACAGAAGTGAGATTAGCATCGCAATGCTCGGTGATCCGATAAAGACGATCAGATTGTCCATGCCTGTCGGTGTTTTTGGCGTTTTGCCGCCATGCAGAACCAGTTCATAGACCGTTGCAATGGCCATCAGGATAACCGGAAACAGCGAGGTCAAAACCGAGATACCGAAGCCCGGAGTTTCATCAAGCTTGAAGGTTTTTTGCGGGCCCAACGCTTTTAAATTGCCACGCCGTTCAAAAGCATCCGGAACCAGCCGATGGGCAAGTTTGGAAAATAGCGGGCCGGCAATGTAGACCGTTGGGACTGCAATGATGACCCCATATGCCAGCACCAGTCCAGCTGAAGCACCCAGCGCTGTCGAAATGGCTGTCGGTGCCGGGTGCGGCGGTAGGAAGCCGTGCGTAACCGACAAGGCGGCTGCCATCGGAATGCCAAGTGTCAAAATCGGGACACCGGCTTCGGCAGCAATGGCAAAGACGATCGGAACCAGCAAAACGATCCCGACTTCAAAAAACAAAGCAATGCCGATGATGAAAGAAGCCAAAACCACCGCTAATTGAAGACCCCGGCGTCCGAACGCGTTAATCAGCGTGTGGGCGATGCGATAAGCACCACCGGCGTCGGCAACCAGCCGTCCCAGCATCGCACCAAAACCAAAGACCAGCGCAAGCTCACCTAATTGCGAGCCAATACCGGTTTGAATACTCGTGGCGATCTTAGCCGGCGCCATCCCCAGCCCCAGCGCCACAACAACAGCTGTTATTATCAGAGAAACATAAGTGTTGAACTTAAACTTAATAATCAACACCAACAGTAATAGAATGCCTAGAACCAAGACAAGTAAATCCATGTTCAGTCCTCCTTGACATGAATCGGCGCGGTTAGAAGTCGCCGAACGCGTTAATTTGAGCATATGCCCGCGCTTATAGAAACCGCTTACAAAACTATCGATAAAAAGTGGCAGCCGCTTTTGTGATCGTTTGCGTCTGTCGCCTAATTTTATATGCCTGATTAATCCTGTTCTTTGCTACGTGCCCTCGGATCCGGATGCGCGCGTTGATAATCGGCAATCGCCTGATACTCGCTGCCTAGCTTGCGCGTTAGCCGAATCCAGATTGGCAACAATTCCCGATAAGCCTGGAAATTAGCTTCATTCGGTTCGTGTGTGTTGGTGACGCCAATCATATCCTTGACGACACTGAGATCATCAATCAACCCTAGCGATTTCATCCCGATCACCACGGCTCCCAGTGCTGAACTTTCAAAACTTTCAGGAATATTGACCTCCTGTTCAAACACATCGGCCAGCATTTGCCGCCATAATGCGCTGCGGGCGAACCCGCCTGTCGCTTGAATGGCGCGAGGTTTGCCAGTAATGCCTTCGATCATCAACATCACCATATACAGGTTATAAACGATGCCCTCAAGTGCCGCGCGAACCATGTGTGCTCGTGTATGCTGGCGGGTTAAGCCGAAGAAACTGCCGCGCGCATTCGCGTCCCAAATTGGGGCCCGTTCCCCGCCAAGATACGGATGGAATAATAGCCCATCGGCACCGGCAGGAATTTTGCTGGCAATATCGGTCAAAACTTCATATGAATCAACCTGTAGTTGCTCGGCGGTGATTTTTTCCGGCGCAAACAATTGATCGCGCACCCAGCGGAACACGATGCCGCCATTATTCACCGGACCGCCGACGACCCACTTATTAGGTGCCAAGTAGTAAGTGAACAACCGCCCTTGCGGATCAACAACCGGCTTATCCGTCACCACGCGAACGGCGCCTGAAGTGCCAATCGTGACCGCCAAAACGCCAGGATCAATCGCGCCAACGCCAAGGTTACTTAGCGTGCCATCACTAGCCCCGAGAATGAACGGTGTTTTGTCGTCAATGCCGGTCACGGCGGCGTAATTAGCATTCAACCCGGTCAGCTGATAACTCGTATCCACCAACTCCGGCAGTTGATCGCGCCGGACATTGGCGACATCTAGGGCACGATCATCCCAATCCATCGTATGAATATTGAACAAGCCCGTCGCGTTTGCCAGTGAATAGTCTTGAACATACCGCCCGAAAAAGCGGAACAAGATATAATCTTTAATCCCGATAAAATGACGCGTGCGGGCGACAAGCTCGGGATGCTCGGCACTGAGCCACAGTAACTTCACCAGCGGCGACATCGGGTGCGTCGGAACTCCGGTCGCCTTAAACAGCGTCATCCCCAGGTCACTTTGCTTCAGTTTCGTCGCGTAAGCCGCCGCCCGATTGTCTGCCCAGGTAATAACCCGTGTGATCGGTTTGTCATGCTCATCCATCAAAATCAGACTATGCATGGCGGCTGAAAACGAAACGCCGCCTAATTCACCGGGCTGAACATTCCCGCGATGCATGACTTCGGTTAATCCGCCAACCGTCGCTGCAAAGATTTCTTCCGGATCCTCTTCAGCCATATCCGGCGTATCTTGATATAACGGGTAAGGGTTATTCGCCGTCGCAATTGCTTGGCCTTTTAGATCAAACAAAACGACCTTGGTACTCGTTGTACCTAAATCAACCCCGATCATATATTTGATAGACATCACGTTCTTCTCCTTTATTTCACTTGCCGCCTTGTTTTCCGGTCGTGGGATCAACTGCATGTCCCCCGAATTGATTGCGTAAAGCAGCAACTACTTTACCGGTCATGGTATCGGCCGCTTCTGACCGATAACGCATCATCAAAGCACTTGCAATCACCGGCGTTGCCACGTGCAAGCGCAAGGCTTCTTCGACTGTCCATGCGCCTTCACCCGAACTATGCATGATCCCCTGAATCTTTTCGAGATCGGCATCGTCGCTGAAGGCATTACCAGCCAGTTCCATCAACCAACTGCGAATCACGGAGCCGTTGTTCCACATTTTGGCCACTGCTTCATTGTCGTAATCATAGGGACTATGCGCCAAAACATCGAAGCCTTCACCGATTGCCTGCATCATGCCGTATTCAATACCGTTGTGAACCATTTTCAGATAATGCCCTGAGCCGGCTGGGCCAGTATACAGATAGCCACCAGGCGCGGCAATGGCTTTAAACAGCGGTTCAATTTTGGCAAATTGCGTTTGGTCGCCGCCGATCATGAAATTGCCATTGGCCCGCGCGCCTGCCATGCCACCGGACGTCCCGACATCAAAAAAGTGAATGCCATCTTTTGCCAGCAACTGACTTCGCTTGATGGAATCCTGATAATAAGAATTGCCACCATCAATCACGATGTCGCCAGGACGCAGTAACTTGGCCAGCTGATTAATCGTTGCATCGGTTGGTTTCCCCGCCGGTACCATACTCCAAATAATCCGCGGTGACGCCAGACTCATCACCAATGCGTCCAGACTGGCAACAGCTCTCGCTTGATATTGACCCACTTCCGTCCGCGCCTGATCATTCAAATCAAACGCAACCACTTCAATATCATGATCGCGCATATTCGCGACCAGATTCATACCCATTTTGCCTAAACCTACCATACCTACTTGCATATGCTATCCCTCCCTGAGCGTGAGCCGGCGCGCTTAGAAGCCGGAGTATAAGTGGCCTTGGGCGTGATGGCGGTCTTTGCCATTGCGACCAAGGTCCTTATACGCAGGCTTCTGCGCCGGCGAACGCGTTAATGTGAGCGTGAGCCAGCGCGGTTAGAAGCCGGAGTGTAAGCGGCCTTGGGCGTGATGGCCCGGGTTTGGCCATTGCGACCAAGGTCCTTACACGTAGGCTTCTGCGCTGGCGAACGCGTTAATGTGAACGCCAAGACCACTTTCTCGGGGGTCAAAAGCGCTCCTCCGTGATCATGGTGCCATTGTATGTAAAAAAATTACAAAAATCAAGCAAAGTGTCCGTAATTAATTTTCAATTCATACATTTAATGCTATACTCATCTTGAGGAAATGGAGGAGGGGCATATGCACGATTTTCTGGTACAACTACAAATTTACAAACCAAACTTGAGTCGCCAAGAAAAGAAATTAGCGGATTTTCTTCAAACGCATCCGGATCGCGCTAGTCAGGCAAATATCGCGGAACTCAGCGCAATAACGGGCGTCAGTACGGCCACCATTTCGCGATTTGCCAAGGCGTTGGGTTATCCGAACTTCCAGGCGCTGCGGATGGCGTTGGTTCAGTCGCCACCGGAACCGGATCAAAAGCTATTTGCGGAACTGAGCCCGGACGATTCGGTCGAGACCTTAGCGCAAAAAATCTTCACCTCCAATATCGATGCGCTCCGAACTACCTTGGCCAACTTGGACACGGCTGCCTTGACTAAAGCGATTAATTGGATTACCCATGCGGATCATCTCGGTCTTTTTGGATTAGGCGCCAGCAATCTTGTTGCGTTAGATGGCTATCACAAGTTTCTGCGGACGGCCATCCCCGTTTCCTATGCCGCGGATTATCATATGCAGCTCATGGCAGCAACGCATCTGGGCGCCAATGACGCCATGATTTTGACATCGCATTCCGGTGAAGATAAAGACGCCATTGCGTTAGCTGACTTGGCCAAGCAACAGCAGGTGCCGCTTATCGTGATCACCGGCGCACCGGCTTCTCGTCTGGCAAAAATGGCCGATGCCGCGTTTGTCGCGGTTGCCGAAGAATCGCGCTACCGAACCGAAGCGCTCCATGCGTTAATCGCGGAACTCAGCCTCATGGATACGCTGTTTATGATCAGTGCTATTCAAACCAACAGTCAGACGGCCCCACTCTTTCGTCGGGTGCGCGCCACCATTGATGCGACGCGCCGATAATCAATCATCAGCAGCTTATGTCACTTTAAGTATACAAAAACGACATCTGAGAATTCATGCATCAGGTGTCGTTTTGGATCGGAAATATTTTAATTTAGAGGTTGAGTCATAATTTCTTAAGAAAGTTTACAGTTTGATGAGTTCTGAACAAGATAAAAAGGCATAGGCAATAAATTACAAGCCGTGCCAAACTCCGCAATCTCCGGCCAGATGGTGCTGGAACGCTGTGACGGCGCTTTGAGCCAGAAAACCACTGTCTCAAAGTCGCCTAACAACATCAGCGACAAAGACCGGTCGCTGTGTTGTTTCCACTGCTGAGCCCCATCTGGCCTACGATTGCTCCGCTTTGGCACTAGTAACTAAATAGTCTTAGCGAATTACCCACAGTAAGCAAACGCAAACTATGACCTAGCAGCACCTGTCAAAGCTGCAAACCATTCTTAATCGATTGCAGCGTAATTTTATTCGACCAGTCAACCTTGTCGGGCCAGGCGAACACGTTGTTGGTGATGATGCCGTTAAAATGTCGTTCCCGCAGCACGGCGTAAAGTGTGGCAAAATCGACTTCACCTTCGCCCGGGTTTAAGTGCTGGTGGATCGTCACCGGTGCGCCTGGCGGATTGATGATGTAACGCAAGCCTTGATTGCCTTTGTGGTTAAACGTGTCTGCAATCAGAACATGGGTAATGAGATCACCGGATTCGGCAAACTGTTGGCGAATATCACCGCGCCCGTCATCCATATAAAAGGCATGGGAGCTGCACCAAACCTGATGTACCCAGTCCACATCCAACGAACGGATTAAGCGACTGGCAGCCAGGTTCGATTCAATAAAGTCATTGGGATGCGGTTGAATTTCCAATGTGATGCCGTTCTTTTCAAACTCCGGCGCCAGCTCTTCCATGGACTTGTACCACTGCCCTTGTGATACCAGTGGCTGGAACTTATCGCCTGAAAATTCGGTATTCAACACTTTTACACCCAGCGCCGCCGTGATTTCAATGGTGCGTTTCAGGTTGCGGACAGCAAATTCACGCTCCTGTTCATCGGGTGACGACCATTGTTGCACCGGAAGCACCGAGGAAATTTTAACGCCGGCATCCTGAGCATACCGTTTTACCTGCTTGATCAGTGCCGTGTCCGCTACCGGATGTTCATAGAACCAAATGAAATCTCTACGTGGCGAAAGTTCAACATATTCATAGCCGAGACGAGCCACCTCATCAAACATCTGCTTCAACGTCATGGTGTCGCGAAACATGGAAGGATCGTAAGCTAATTTCATGGTCTCACACCTCCAAGCCTGAAACCGCCGTTGGTTGATTCAATTGCGCGATGCTGGTGGTGATTTCGTGCGCCAACTGCTGGTTACTTTCGGCAGCTAACCGTGTCGAGAAGGCTTCAAAGGAATAGTTGCCCTGATAGCCCATGGCTTCAAAAAGTTGCACCTGTTCAACATTTTGCATGATGTCGCGGTCTGTGATAAACATGCGGTCCTCATCTAAAACTTCGCGCAACTCGTGAATCGGTTCGATGCCGGACAAATGGATGAGTCCGATTCGCTTCACGTCAACATTTGCTTTAAACTGCGCCGCCGTTATATGCGCCAAGAAGAAGTGGAAGGTATCAATAGTTAGTTTGAATTCCGTGCGACCGGACAATTTGATCGCCTGTTGTGCGGTCCACGGATACCGCAACGTGCTAGCCATAAAGCCCAGCGGCTCAACCAAGCCGGTCAGGTGATAAGTCGCTAAGATCTCGCCAAACACTTGCAGATTGTGAGCCGCGTCTTCAAGTCGTTGTTGCGGCGTTCGGTTATCTTGCGGATTAACTTCCGGCACGAAAATAATGGCTGGGCTGCCGATTTGAACCGCTAACTCGGCCAATCCGGTCAAAAGTTGCCGATTCGCGACTAACTTTGCTGGCTGATTAAATTGTTGGAGCGCATTAATGGTCAGAATTTTCATGCCATATTTGGCTTTTAACGCATTAAAATCCGCGACCGGCATTTGATCAATGACGGTTTCGGGACGATCGGACGCCGTCATATCGTTGCGCAACTCCACCTGATGAATGCCAACCTCTGTCGCTAACTGGAAAAAACTTTCGAGTGAACGGTTCTGCGCCACTTTTCGATTGAGCGCTATTTTTTCTATTTGAATCGTCATATTTAACGCCTCTGCTTTCTTGCACACACTGTTTTGATACTGCTAGTTGTCAGCTTTTCTAACACGTCTTGCAGCCGCACAGAAAATGCCTTGACCGTTGCAGACTTCCAGAAACGGCCAAGGCATTTTCAATCTATCTTATGGTTCACCTACAAACTGCCATCCAGAAATTGCGCTTTCCCTTGGCCGAAACTCCATCCTTGGTCATTGTTGAACGAAACATTGATCATGAGATCGTTTTTATCGACTAGCCCTGCCGCCGATAACCGTTCCGCCAGTGTTGCATAGAACTGCTTTAATTGGTGAACGGTACGTACACGGCTGACCAATGAAATGACCACAACCTTATCCGTGCGCGGTATTCCCAATCCGGTATCTTCAACAACCATTTCGTAAGGCTCATGTTGGTGGACAATTTGATACCGATCACGTGCCGGTACATCAAAAGCCGCCACCATGACCTCATGCGTGATTTGCAAAATCTGTTGAATCGTTTCGGGTGATCGGCCCTTTAACATGTCAAACCGAACCAGTGGCATATCATCCCTGCTTTCATAATTCGCACTATTCAGTTAATCAACTTCATGATTTACTGAACACAATATCAGTAACGCTTTCACTCCATCGCAGTTAGCCGGGCACTTTTCCCCAAAATATGAAAGTCGTTCATTTTACTTTCAACTAGGCGCGCCATCGCTTGCTTGCCTGCTGTAAGAATTGGCTGCGGATCGTGACCGGAGTGTTTTTGTTGAAGCGCTTTGGCAACCGCTTCCGTCCACACGGTGTTCACTTCCGTATTGATGTTGATTTTGGCCGTTCCGGTTTGAATTGCTTGCTGAATCTGGTCGTCAGGAATACCTGATGCACCGTGCAAAACCAGCGGTAGTTGGGTTGCTTGGGCAATCTCGGTCATCCGCTCAAAGTTAAGCTTGGGCCGCCCAACATAATCGCCATGAACCGAACCCAGTGCCGCTGCCAACGAATCAATACCGGTGCCAGCCATTTTGACCGCATCCGCCACGCTGGCATACTGAACACCGCTGATTAGGCCATTTTCATTCCCACCAACGCTGCCAACTTCTGCTTCAACCGATACATGACGTTGATGCGCATAGGCGACCACCTTTTTGGTTAAGGCGACATTTTCAGCAATGGGCAACTTTGAGCCATCAAACATGACCGATGTATAGCCAGCATCAATCGCCTGATAAACGTGCTCGACGGATAAGCCGTGATCCAGATGAAGCACAACCGGCACGGTAATTTCCAACGCTTGGATCATGAAACGCACGTAGCGCGACATGAAGTCGAAGCCCCCAAGAAAATCCATAATCCGATCGGAAGTTGCCACAATAATCGGCGTTTTGGTTTCTTCAGCAACGCTAAGATACGTCTCCAGCCAGTCGGGACCATTAATATTAAAATGACCAATTGCAGCGTGGTGAGCCAGTGCGGCTTGCATCAATGTTGTTGCTGGTATCAACGCCATAAGGACCATACCCCTTCTAAATCTAACCCTTTAAACCGCTTGTGGGATTGCCATGATGGTATCCAAGTACTGTTTTGCTTTCAATGCATATTCAAGCGGATTTGCCTTGGCGGGATCCTGTTCGGCTTCAACCACAATCCATCCGCTATAGTTGCTCTTTTGAATGGCTTGCCAAATTGGCTTGAAATCAATCATGCCATCGCCAGGCACCGTAAACATCCCGTTTTTGACCCCTGCCAAGAAACTCATGTGTTCTGCCCGTTCTTGCTTAGCTTGCTCCGGGCGAACGTCTTTGAAGTGAATATGCTTAATCCGATCTTTGTAGCGATTAAAAATGTCTAACGGATCTTCACCGGATAGGACCAGATGTCCGGTGTCAAACAAAAGTGAAACCTTGTCTGGGTCCGTCATCGCCATCAGTTTATCGATTTCAGCCGTTGTTTGAACACCAGTCCCCATGTGATGGTGATACACAATTTGCATTCCTACCTCATGTGCCCGATCGCCTAATCGTTCCAATCCGGTCGCCAACCGCTGCCACTCTTCATCGGTAAAATGTGGTTTGTCATCAAAAACGGCTTTGTCCAGCATTCCTTGAACGCTATGTCCTTGTTCCGCAACGACGATGACTTTGGCGCCCATCGCGTGAAGAAAGTCCCGATGTTTAATGAAAGCCGCTTCGGTTTCCTCATACGGCTTGGTCGTCAAAAAGGCACTGAACCAGGCGCTGGCAATCTTCAGATGGCGCAATGCCAGATAATGCTTTAACACTGCCGGATCCTTTGGGTATTTATTGCCTACTTCGGTTCCTTGGTACCCCGCCAACGCCATCTCATCAATCGCTTGTTCAAATGTCACTTCTTTGCCCAGTTCCGGCATATCATCATTTGTCCAACCAATTGGCGCAATTCCTAGCTCAATCGTCAATTTAAGCACCCACCTTTTTATCTACGTCATCGACTTTGACAATATCGTTCTTTTCAAATGCCTGCTGTAATGCCAGCGCTGCTTTCGTACCTTGCAAGCCATCTTCTGCCGTAATCCCGACTGAAGTGTCTTGCAAAATGCTGTCAACAAACGCCTTTTCTTCACTCAGAAATGCTTGGGCAAACCGTTCAGGGAAGTTCTGGGAGGTTGGCCGGATGATGCCTTCTTCGTTCATCACCGTCACCAGATTCTTCTCTGGTACCTGTGCAACCCGCAACATGCCTTTGGTTCCAATGACTTCGGTTTCAACATGATAGCCATGTGCCGCATTGCGCCCGGCTACCAAGATCGCCATGGTCTTATCTTCAAGTTGCATCAGCGCTGCGCCGGTTTCCAGCTCGCCAGCCTGATCCAGAACCGGATAGGCGCGATTCAACCCGATCGCCCAAACCTTGTCAATCTCTTTACCGGTGAACCAGCGAATCACATCAATATCATGAATCGACATATCTAAGAACAAGCCGCCACTATTAGCCGAGGTCGCAAACTTAACGAAGCTTTCCATTCCGGACGCCGGGTCAATGCTGTAACTGCGGATGAGTGTAATGTCGCCAATTTTGCCTTCATCAACTAACTGCTTTGCATAAACGTACGAATCATCGAAGCGCCGCATGAAGCCAAGCTGGAATTTCAAATCAGGATGCTGGTTGATCACGGCCTGCGTGTGTTTGATCGCCGCAAGATCCAAGCCGATCGGTTTTTCACTGAAAACGTGTTTGCCGGCATTCATAGCGCTTTCAATTTGCGGCAAATGGAATCCTGAAGGCGACACAATAAACACAGCATCAATATCTGCGTTTTGAACCATATCGTCGAAATCTTCATAGGTTTCTTCAACCCCAAGTTCTTCGCGGGCCCACGCCAACTCCTCTGGAACAACACTTGTGGCTGCCTGCAGCTTAGCGTGCTGAATACTGGTTGCCAGATTGGTCGCATGGATTTTCCCCAGTCGGCCTAACCCCACTATGCCGATTTTTACTGTCCGTTGAGCCATCGTTTATATCCTCCTCAAGTCATTTATTTGGTTCATTAAGCTTTTACTGCCTGTTTCTTTTGATAAAATGCCGGTGTTGCGGCTACGTTAATGAGAACCGGTTCCTGATCTTTCTGCGAGCGAATGCCGGCTTCTGCGGTCACAGCGGCAATATAGCCGTCCCACGCACTAGGACCAATTGGCGACTGATTCTTGGCCACTTGATTAATAAATTCCTGTACTTCGGTGTTATACGCCTGCAAGAATCGCTTGACCCAACTTGTTTCCATTGCGGTTTGTTGCGTTGCCTGGGTCCGCACAATTGGCGCAAATCCATAATCCGGCAGTTTCAACTCGCCTGTTTCCCCAACCACTTCAAGTTTGACCTCATAGCCATATTGCGCCGTCACATGAACCAGCACCTGAATAACCACGCCTTTTTTAGTCGTCAACGTCGCCAGTTGCGGATCCCGCAATCCTTCGTTGTTCACTTTGCTTGACTGCCGCGGATAGGTGATCTGAATCGATGCATAATCGTCATCAAGCAACCAGTGCATCTCATCGATTTCATGAATCAAAGTATCGGTAATCGCCATTTCATTGGAATAGTTCGCGGCCACATCCGGATTGATGTGACTGGCCCGAACAACTAACGGAGTCCCAATGATGCCTGAATCCAACTGGGCCTTCAACGCATGAATGCCTTCGTCGTAGCGCCGCATGAATCCGACTTGAATGACCTTTCGCGGTTTACCCATTTCTTTGTCGACAATGCGCTTGGCGCCTTCCAAGGTTGTCGCCAACGGCTTTTCCGTGAAAATAAATTTATCCGTATCCAAAGCTTTGAGAACCGTCGCTTCATGTGCCCCACCAAAACTAACAACAAAGACCGCATCGATATCCGGATCTTGTAACAGACTCGTGTCGTCAAGGTAAACTTTTGCATCCAGTTTAAAATCACGCACCGCAGCTTTAGCCGCTTCTTGATTAATGTCGGTAACTGCCACCACTTTTGCGCCGGTTAAGACATTCGTCAGCCGATCAATATGCGCTCGACCCATTGCGCCTGTTCCGATAACACCAACTTTGACAACCATGTTGATCGCTCCTTTTGTTGTTTTCTCCTAGTATTTAAACGCCTGATCAATACCTTCTTGAATGGCCCGATACGCCTTTTGGACTTTCGGATTGTCGGAAACTTCAGACACCCCGACGCGCCACCAGCTTTGACCGTAACCTTGCGTCATTGTTTTCGGCAGTACCTTGATGTCAATTAACGTTGAAACGGTTTGCTTTTTAGCGTCTTCCAAAGCGGCGATCAGGCTTTCCCGATCATTAGCGTGGTAGGTTTTCGCCCCGTATCCTTCAGCGATTTTGGCAAAATCAATGGTCAAAATATCGTGATCGGCTGTTCGGAATTCAGTCAGGTAACTATTGCTGCCTTGCGCCATTTGTAAATTATTGATCGACGCAAATCCGGAATTATCAAAGACCAAAATATTGATTTTCTTGTGATACTGTAGGGCTGTGACGAGTTCCGAATGCAACATGATAAAGCTGCCATCCCCAACCAAGGCATAACTTTCTTTATCCGGCTCCGCCAACTTGACGCCCAAGGCTGCTGGAACCTCATACCCCATCATGGAATACCCATACTCCATGTGATAAGTGTTCGGCTCGACCGGATCCCAGATACGTTGAACATCCCCCGGCAGTGAACCTGCTGCTGCGACCATGATGCTGTCTGGATCAATCGTGTCGTTGACCGCAATCACTGCTTCAGTTTGTGTGAAATGGGTTTTCAGTTTTGCCGCGTACTCAGCCAAGGTTTCAGGACTAAATTGGTTTTTAACTTCAGGCGTAAAGTCCGGCGCATCATAATTCGTGTGTGCCAGACGGTTCCGTTCTTTTTGCCAAGCCGCCTTGGTGTCAGCTAAGTCGGTAAATCCGCTTTCGTATCCAGACAGCGCGTTTGTCAGTTGCGTTATGGTATCGCGCACATCGGCAACCACTGGGAATCCATCAAACTTATAGGACTGCATGCGATTCAGATTAATATTGCTAATGTGGGTTTTCTCCGGATCAATGGCGGTCTTGGATGCCGTCGTAAAGTCCGTATACCGCGTACCCGCCCCAATAATCAGATCGGCTTTGGCAATCACATCGTTGGCAGCGGCGGTCCCCAGAACGCCGGTGCCACCCATGTTGTTCGCAAAAGCGGATGAAACGGTGGACTTCCCTGTCGGCGTTTCAACAATCGGAATTTTCAATTTATTCGAAAACGCCTCGATTGCCGGGCCAGCCTCGCTAAACTTCGCGCCACCGCCAACAATCAAAACCGGATAGCTGCTTGCCTTGATCATCCGTGTTGCTTCCGCCAATTCCGCCGCGCTTGGTTGAATCCTTTTCACGACATGAACGCGCTTCTTGAAAAAACTGAGCGGATAATCAAAAGCCTCGCCTTCGGTATCCTGAGGCAGTGCAACCGTCACCGGCCCTGCTGTCGCCGGATTCGTCAAGACTTCAAATGCCTTAAGCAGCGCACTCATCAATTGCTCCGGCCGCTCAACCCGATCCCAGTACTTGGATACCGGCTTCAACGTATCATTAGTGGTCGTCGTTGCGCTGCCATCCACTTCAATCTGTTGTAAAACCGGATCCGGCTGGCGTGTCGCAAACGTGTCGGCTGGCAAAAAGAGAATCGGAATATTGTTAACGTAAGCATTGCCGGCCGCCGTAACAAAGTTTGCCGAACCCGGGCCTGCCGATGCCGTCACCGCAAAAATCTTATGGCGATACAACTGACGGCTATAAGCAATCGCCGTGCTGGCCATACCTTGTTCGTTGTGGCCTTGATAGACCTTCAAATGACCAGGATCTTCCTGTAAGGCTTCTCCTAGCCCCAGCACATTGCCGTGTCCGAAAATGGCGAAGATGCCTTCGACAAAAGGTGTCACTTCTCCATCCACGTCAATATATTGTTGATTTAAAAAACGAACCAACGCCTGTGCGGTCGTCAGCCGGACAGTGTCAGGTGCGGACCGTTGCGACGCTTTTGTTTGCGGCTCCAACTCCATTGCGCTCATCTTAATGCACCCCCTGCGTCTCAGCCTTTTGAATAAACTCGGTCAGCTGCGCCAAGTTCGGCATGGCTTCCGAAGAACTTAACTGGCTAATGACGATCGATGCCGCTGCACTGCCATACTTCAAGGCTGTTTCAATCCCCAGATGATGGCTGTAAGCATACAGGAACCCGGCAGCAAACGAATCACCTGCGCCAAAGCTCTTTAGCACCTTCGTTTTGAAAACGCCAAAATGATACTTGTCGCCCGCTTTGGTGTAGGCATTTGACCCCTGAACGCCACTCTTGATGACGATCAGATTGGCGTCGTATTGGAATAACGTTGCGATGGTTTGCTCATCGGTATTGCCCTGATGATTTTCCAAAACATCAAATTCATCGCGGGTGCCGATGATGACGTCAGCTTTTTGAGCAACAAGTTGGTAATACAGGCTGGTTTCTTCGGCATTTTGCCAAGTATACGGCCGGTAATCCAGTTCGAAGATGACCTCGACGCCAAGTTCCTTCGCCAGCAAAAGTGCTTTTAGAATCGCCTCGCGTGACGGGCTCTGCGCTAATCCGGTTCCTGAGATGACGAGCATCTGTGCTTGGTCCAAGTAGTCTTTTGAAACCTCATCGGCCGCTAAATATAAGTCAGCAGCTTCATTGCGGTACATCAAAATGTCACTTTCTTCAGGACTAATAATTTCGGTAAAAGTCAGTCCGATTTTATGGCCGGCATCATCCTTAACCATTTGTGAGGTATCAATGCCTACTTCAGCCATGTACTGGGTCACATAATGTCCCAGTTGATCATCTGACACCTTGCCAATGAAGCCGACTTTTTGGCCTAGCTTGGCGGAACCGATCGCAATATTGGCTGGCGAGCCGCCAACAAACTTTGCGAAGGTCTTGGTTTCTTCTAACGGCCGATTATATTCCACCGCATTTAAATCAACGGCTGCCCGGCCAATGGCAATCAAATCAAATTTTTTAGACATCTAAAATGCTTCCTCCCTTGCGCATCAACCTTTTCTACTTCCGATCAATAATCCACGCATGTTCCGGGGCATTGTGAAAATGCCAAACCCGGGTCGGTCCTGCCATAATGTTGAGGTAGTAGCTGTCATACCCATCTGGAACGCCAACGGGATGATAGCCTTTAGGAACAATCACAACGTCTTGGTTTTGAACGGTCATGGTTTCATCGAGCGAGTGATCGTCTGTATAGACACGCTGAAAAACAAATCCCTGCTTTGGTTGCATTTCGTGATAATAGATTTCTTCCAGTAACGATTCCGTCGGCAGGTTGTCATGGTCATGGCGATGCGGCGGGTAACTTGACCAGTTTCCCGAGTCCGTATAAACCTCCACCAGCAACAATTTGTCCGCAAATGGCAGGTCGTCTGGCAAAATGTTTTGCACCAGTCGTTTATTCTGATACTTGCCGCGATGCTCGATTTGATGAATGTCGCCTTTAAGCAAACGAACCGGGAAAGACGTCGTGGTTGGCGAATAAGCAATTAAAATCTTGGCTGCTGTTTGTGCCGTGATACCAAACGGCAAGCCAGTGCCAACATAAACGCTGTCAGTCGGAATTTTGTCAAAAACCGACTGCCGCTGGCCAATGCCTTCAAATCGCTGTTGGTCGGCGGTTACCGTCACTTTTCCGGCCAAAACAACAATGCCGGCCTCAAAATCTCCCAAAGTTTCGTCATATGAAGCGTTCGCATCAAGCGCCAAAACCTTGACTGCCGTATATTTCATTGGCGAATTACTTGCATTGACATCCTGAATCAAATGCACGCCTGGCCGAATTTCCTGATTTTGCTTTTGATACAGTAAGCTCATCGTGACCCTCCTCTTTTCAAAGCTGCAGAACTTTTACTTGAATCGGCTTTGATCATATCGTGCCGTCACAACTTTCTTGTGCGTATAGAAGTCCACGCTGTCTTTGCCATTGGCATGCAGTGTGCCGAAGAACGAATGCTTCCACCCGGAAAACGGGAAGACCGCGATCGGTGCCGGAACGCCGAGGTTAATGCCTAACATGCCGGCGTCGATGTTTTCCCTGAAGTAACGAATGGATGCGGCTGAGTCCGTAAAGAGGCAGGCACCATTCGCTAGCTCGGAACTATTGGCAATAGCAACGGCTTCCGGCAAGTCTTTGGCCCGCATCACCGAAAGCACCGGCGCGAACATTTCATCGTGCCAAATGGTCATATCGGTTTTGACGTCTTCGAAAATGGTCGGTCCAACGAAGTAGCCATCGCGTTCCTTGGCTTCTTCCGAACCATCCAAAACCAGTTTGGCGCCTTCTTTGACCCCGGTTTTGATATAGTTCAAAGTCCGTTCCTGATTTTCTTTGCGGATAACCGGTCCCAGGAAGACCCCTTTGTCCAATCCGTTGCCAATCTTGATATCCTTAGCCGCCTGCGTAAATTTCGCCATGAATTTGTCGGCAATGCTTTCTTGTAGTACCAAAACCGAAGTTGCCATGCAGCGTTCACCGGCTGATCCGAATGACGAACTGATAATGCCTTTCACAGCTGCATCAAGGTCTGCATCTTCCAAAACGATGGTGTGATTCTTTGCCCCGGTCAAGGCCTGAACCCGCTTCAAGTGCTCACTGCCGCGTTTATACACATATTCGCCGACCCGCTCGGAACCCACAAAACTAATCGCTTTAACATCCGGGTGATCCAAAAGACCATTCACAACATCCACTGACCCATTCACGATATTCAGCACCCCATCAGGCAGGCCTGCTTCCTGGAACAGTTCCACCAGTCGCTGACTTGTCAGTGGCGTTTTCTCGGATGGTTTCAGCACAAACGTATTGCCGGTTGCCACTGCCATTGGAAACATCCAACATGGCACCATCATCGGAAAGTTAAAGGGTGTAATGCCGCCAACAACGCCGACTGGGTAACGATAATTGGTCGCCTCAACGTCGGTCGCCACCGTTGTCAGCGAATCGCCCATCATCAAGGTTGGAACGCCGGCTGCAAATTCGACATTTTCAATACCACGGCCGACTTCGGCAACTGCTTCACTCAGGCTCTTGCCGTTTTCTTCAGTCACGATCCGGCCTAATTCTTCCTGATGCTCGACCAATAACTGCTGGTATTTGAATAGAATTTTGGCCCGCTTAGGAATTGATACCCGCTGCCAGGTCTTAAAGGCAGCACTTGCTGCGGCAACCGCATCGGCAACATCTTCGCTACTTGAATGCGGTACCCGGGCCAGAACCTCGCCCGTTGCAGGATTGTAAACATCTTCGAAGGTATCGGTTTTGGCATCCACCCACTTGCCATTGATAAAATTCTTGAGTGTCTTCACTGCTTGTTGCGTTGTCATTGAAACTGACTCCTTTCGTGCTTCTTTTTCAAGGATGATATGAAGCGCTTACATTTTCAAACAAATTGACTTCGGAAACTTAATTTTTGTTGATCTTGCTCTTTTCCGGGAACTTGTCATCAAACTTGTTGTCCAATTCGATTTCTTCGAGCGAACGACCGGCTGTTTCTGGTGCAAACCGCCATGCGAAAATCAATGAAATGATGTTGGCTCCCACAAAGACAAGGAAGGTATTCGACATACCGATGCCTGCCAACATAACCGGGAAGAAATAACCGACGAAGAAGTTGCTGATCCAGAGGAAGAAGGTGGCAAATCCCATCCCCAAACCACGGATCCGCGCCGGATAAATTTCCGATAGCAGCAACCATGTCAGCGGTCCTAATGCGCCTTGGAAGAACGCCAGATAGATAATCGTCAACAAGATCGTGAAATAAGGCAACATTGGACTGCCTGCCAGAAAGTGGCTGGTCAGTGTAATACCGACAAGTGAAAACAAGGTACCGGAAATCCCGGTTAATAACATTTGACGCCGTTTGAATTTACTCATCAAATGCATCGTCACAATGGTTGCGACCACCGATGTAACACCGTTCAGAATATTGGCAATCAAGGCCGCGTTCTGACCAAAGCCGGTGGTCTGCAGAATTGTCGTTCCGTAGTACATCATGACGTTAATCCCGACAATCTGTTGCATGATGCCTAAGCCAATACCGATCAAAACCAGCCGTCTGATCCAGCCGATCTTCAAGTCGGCAATCGAAGCGCTCTTAACTTCCTGTGCCGATTTTAAGGAAATCTGGATCTTTTCCATTTCGTCACGCGCCTGCTCTTCTGTCCGAATTTCTCGCAAAACGCTCAGTGCCTGATCCAACTTGCCATTGGCCGCTAACCATCGCGGTGATTCGGGAACAAAATTCATCCCGATCCATAAAATAATCGCCGGAATCGTAGCCAGGACTAACATCCACCGCCAGATGCCGGGAATATGACCCAGTGTGGTTCCTAAAATGGCATTAAACACAAAGGCCAGCAGTTGTCCGGAAACAATCATGAATTCATTCTGGGTCACAATCCGCCCACGAAGATTTGACGGTGCAACCTCGGCGAGGAAGGTCGGAACAATGACCGAAGCGCCCCCAACAGCCAGACCCAAAACGAATCGAACTGACGCCAATATTGGTGCCGTTGGTGACAATGCCGATGCAATTGTCGAGACAACAAACAACATCGCAAGTGCGGTAATCACCTTGTGCCGACCTTTACGATCGGAAATCCGACCGGTCAAAACTGCCCCAAAAGCGGCCCCCAACGTTAATGAACTTGCTACCAAGCCTTCCATCGAAGGCGACATATTTAATTCTCCTGCCTTGGTCATGAATGGTAACGCACCATTGATCACCCCAGTGTCATACCCGAAGAGCATGCCGCCAAATGTCGCAATCACGGAAATAATCCGTAACCGGCGCCGTGCCGACTTAGGCAACTTTTCAGATTTAATCCCGCCAGACGTCTGCGGAGCAAGCGCAGCCTCGCCTTTGTCGTTAACAATTCCTGCTTTGCGCATTTCCCATAGCCTCCAAACTTTTCTGAAGTTTTTTAGTACAAAGTTAAGCGCTTACTTTATGATCACATTGCCATCATATAAGCAGACTAGATCAAAGTCAACTAAAAAGTATTCAACATTTGCTCATAAAATGACCAGCTATTCACAAAACCAGCCAAAAAGATGAATCTTCCTATACCATGATGGTATGATAAAGGCAAACAACTAGCGGCTTTGCCAAAGAAAGCCAATGTTATGGTCGCCGCTTTGCGCATAGATCAAAGCAGATTTTATGTTTGAATGTTGCCATTTTTTCTTGAGAAAATCGGTACATTTTTTCGGGCGCCGGAGCTGACCAATTGCTCATCCGGAAATTAATCATGATTCGGCTGGTAAGTTGATCAAAAGTTGTTCAAAAGTTTGTCATTAAATGCTATAATCAAAATGCTTATAGAAATGAAGAAGGTGACATCCATGCTTAGAAAAGAACGAATTGATGCCATGCAAGCCTATATCAGCGACGTCAAGACGGCTTCCATGAAAGAACTCGAAGATAAGTTTGACATCGCTCCCAGCACGCTTCGTCGCGATCTGGCCAGCCTCATCGCTGCCGGCACCGTTAAAAAAGTGTATGGTGGCGTGACGGATAACACCACGACTCCCAGCACGAAAGGCAACGCCCTCACCGTTTACAGTGAGCGTCAATTAGCGGCACCGACCGAAAAACACCAGATCGGACGCGCTGCGGCCCAACTCATCGAACCTGAAGACTTGATTTTTATTGACTCCGGGACCACGACTGCTGAGATGGGCGGTTTTTTACCGACAGATTTTCCGTTCACTTTAGTTACCAATAATCTGCAGATTATCAATCAAGCCGCACCGCTTGCGAACATCAAACTCGTCATCATTGGCATGAATTTTGATCGGCGGACCCAGTCGTTTACCGGTATTGATGATATGAACATCTTTAGCCGCTTTAATATTGGCAAGGCGTTCATGGCCGCAACCGGGATTTCGCTGACACGCGGCTTGTCCAATTCGGAGTACAACGAATATCTGATCAAAGCCGAGATCTTTAAAAAGGCACACCGCAAGATCCTGCTCATCGATCAGTCCAAGTTTGGTCGCGTATCGCTTCTCACTTATGGTGCCTTGCAAGACATCGATGCGATTGTCACCTATGGCGATGTTGACGCAAAATATCGCGATTTTCTGACTGAAAACAACGTTCAGCTCATCAATGCCAAAAAGCAGCAGGCCGTCTCACCTTCATAAATTTCGTCACGGCACACAAAAACCCCCGCGGTCTCCCGCGAGGGTTTTGCGCAGTCATACAATGCTGACTGCATCGTCATTTTGCTCCTAGAAATCAGTAGTATCCGGATCCGTCGCCAAACCGGCTTCGCCATGTAACGCATCAATCAGCGTCATGTCGTGATGACTCAGTTCAAAGTCAAACAGCTGGGCGTTTTCTTTGATCCGCTCGTCATGCACTGACTTTGGCAGCGGTAGGAAGCCATGCTGCAGTGACCAGCGAAGCACCACTTGGGCCACACTCTTGTTGTAACGTTCCGCAATCTTCTTAAGGGCTTCGACTTTAAAGATTTTGCCTGTGCCTAGTGGGCTATATGCTTCACTCAAAATATCATGTGCCTTGTTATAGTCCACGACTTCCGGCTGCAAATCACTTGGATTCAGGAAGATCTGATTGACCATCGGCTTGACGTTAGCGGTCTTGAGTAACGCGTCCAAATGCTTGGCGCGGAAGTTCGACACGCCAATCGCCCGCAGTTTGCCTGCTTGATAGGCTTCTTCCATGGCTTTCCACGAACCGGCATTAGCCTCTTCCCAGTTGTTACGGAATTGAATCGGGTTTGGCCAGTGAATCAAATAAAGATCGACGTAATCAACACCAAGCTTTTGCAATGAGCGATCGATGGCGGCTTTGGTTGCTTCATAGCCATGATCGGCATTCCACAGTTTGGTGGTCAAAAAGATCTGATCGCGCGGAACACCGGATGCCTTGATGCCTGCACCAACACTATCTTCGTTACCATAGGCAGCAGCTGTGTCGATATGCCGGTAACCGGCAGCCAATGCGGTTTCCACACTGTGCTTGGCAACTTCTCCATCAGGTGTCTGCCAAGTGCCAAAGCCAACAATCGGAATCTCAACGCCATTGTTTAAAGTATACGTGTCTGTCAATTTGGTTAAATGTGCCAAATTCTGCATCTCCTTTACTTGAGAACTAATTTAAGCTTACCACAAGTAAGTAGCGTTTTGTATGGCCGTCTACCACTCAAAAATGAATGATAACGCGTTCGCAGTCGCAGAAATCTCCTGTTCACGCTCGGCTCACACCATTAGTTGATTCAAAAGCGCCTTACCGTCCGCTTCGCTCTTGCGGAAGGCTTTGCCTAATGCCAGCGTCTTGTCGACGATAATGCTCTGGGCATCGATAACGTGATACGGATGGTCGCCCGCCTTTTCCTGCGCAAATGACAGCTCGGTGCAGCCGAGCACGATGACGTTGACATGAAAATCATCATGCATCCGCTTTAAGATGCGGTGATACAATTCAGCGTTAACTTCGCCTTTTTCCTTAACGTACTTGTAGATCAGCTCCGTAACCATATCCTGAAGGGCTTGATCACCCAAGACGACCTCACGTCCGGTGTTTTCGATCTCTTGGCTATAAATGCCATCTTTGATCGTGCCTTGCGTGGCAATGAGTCCGACGCGTTTTTCATTAGGAAAACGTTCGCACATGTCGCGAATTGCCAGCCGTGGCATGTGTAACAGCGGGATCGGCGTTGCGGCCGCCAGCTGATCGTAAAAATAGTGAGCCGTATTGCAGACAATCACAATAAACTCGGGATTCAGCAAGCTTTGTGCCTGGATATCCTCAAGTAAATCCGGATAAAAGCTTGGTTTGCTGTGATCCAAAATGTAATCGGTTCGATCCGGCACGGTGGCATCATTGACCAGAATATAATTGAGATATTCCTGATCACTGTGGGCATGCGTCCGTTGATTAAGCAGCCGCACGTAACTTTCTGTTGCGGGTGTGCCCATGCCTCCGATTACCGTGAAAAATTGACGCATTAATATCAGCCTTCCTGTAACGACTTGCCAACTTCTTTTACAACTGCCATGTCGGTTGGCCACGGCGTATTGACGCCGCGAATCTTCTGATAAGGATCCGCGCCTTTACCGGCTACGACCACCACATCTTGCGGGCCACTGGCTTTAATCGCTTCGGTGATGGCTTCTTTCCGATCAAGCACCTTATGAACTTTGACCTTACTGTGGTCGATTTTGCTGTCAATTTCGTTGACAATATTGGCAGGATCTTCGTAACCGGGATCGTCTGTTGTCAGATAAGCTTCCGTAGCCAGTTCAGTGAGCACTTTGGCAAACCCCGGCCGCCGGGAAACGCCTTTGTCACCAGGCGACCCGACCACAACCAGCATCCGCGGATCTTTGTATGAACGCTTCAAAAATGATAAAAGTGCCTTCATGCTGGCATAGTTATGGGCATAATCAACATAAACCGTGCCATGACCAGCAATCTGAACATGTTCCATCCGCCCGGGTATTTTAACCTTAGCAATCCCCGGAACTGCTGCTGATGCATCAACGCCTGCCAATCCGGCACCAATGATCGCTGCGGTCGCGTTACTTTCATTAAAATCGCCGATTAACGCAAGCGAATAATGGCCGCCAATATTGAGTGCGGCCGCTTTTTCCGTTACCGGCACTAATGTAAAGCGACTTTCGGCAACGTCCGCTTCCTGGCTGTCAAAACGAAAGTCGATGTCAATATCATCGCGTTTAGGCTTGAATCCGGCACTGGCGAATAAATAAATACTTTCCGGATAAGTCGTCGTTGTCGCGGCTGCATAAACCTGGTCAAAATGCTCGGTTTCGGCATTGATCACGACTTTACGGGCGTTAACCAGCAATTGCAGCTTGTTGTGCAGATAGTTGGCAAATGTCGGATGCTCATTCGGTCCGATATGATCCGGCGTGATGTTCAAGAAGAACCCGACATCATAAGTCAGCCCGAAAACGCGATTGCGCAGATAAGCTTGACTTGACACCTCCATCACCAGATGGGTCATGCCGTTTTCAACTGCTTCCCGCATATCACGGAATAAATCCAGGCTTTCCGGCGTAGTCAGGTTTGATTTGAAGCGTTGATTCGGTTCCGGGCCGACAACCGTGTCAATCGTTGAGAATAAGGCGATATGCCGCGGACGCGCTTCGTTCAAAATGGCTTCAGTGAAGTACGATGCCGTGGTTTTGCCTTTGGTACCCGTATAGGCAATCACAAACAGATCATCTTGCGGATAGTCGAAAAAGGCAGCGCTAAGAATCGCCATGGCCTTGGTAATATTCCGGACAATTAAGGCATTGAGCCCATTGCCTTCGACGTACGGTTTTTCCGCGACATAGGTTTTGGCGCCATTGTCTTTAGCCATCGACAAATAAATCGGCCGAAACTTATCCCCTTTGCAGAAAAACAGCGTCGGGCCAGACACTTTCCGTGAATCATAAGCAATGCCGGTCATGTCCACATCTTCGGTGGTTTGGATGGCCGCGCTTTTGAGTAAATGGTGTTCCTTCAACAATAAAATACAAGCTCTAAGTGATAGTGCCATTGGGCTGCTCCTTTTTATATGCCGTTATTTCAAGCTTCATTATAGCATAAGCATTGACGTGGCTTTGAGGTTGATTGTTCATGTGATCAACTGACAGACTACTTCAAATGGGGGGGACGCGTTACGCGTTCGCTTTTCCTGTCTGAATCGCAAGAATCGTCACCTGATAAGTGCCACTTGGGGCAGTGACGGTGACCGTATCACCTGCATGATGGCGCCGGATCGCCGCTCCCAATGGCGAATTGACGGCGAGTTTATCAGCACCCATGCCAGCTTCTGCCGGGCCAACCAACTCATAGGTGGCCTGATCATCGTCATCATCAAACTTAAGCTTCACCATATTGCCAATATCAGCTATGTCGCTTGCAGCCGGCGCCGTGACTTTAGCATAACGAATCAACTTATCAAGATACCGCAGCCGCCCTTCCAACTGCCGCAGTTCACGTTTGGCCGCACTGTATTCGGCATTTTCCGACCGATCGCCTAACGCTGCGGCTTCGGCAAGATTCTTGATCTTCGCCGGACGAATCGCTTTCAGATCTTCAACCTCTTGCTTCAGACTAGCCAATCCGGCCGGCGTAATTTCGTGATAAGTCACCATGATGACCGCCTCCCTAACAAAAAGGTGAACGTGTTGATCTCCGTTTCGGAGTCCAAAACATTCACCGCTTAACATCATTGTTGTCGCTTAAAAAATGTTGCCGAAGAAATCACCAATCCCACGGAAGATCAGGACAAAGAAGTTAGCCTTTGGATCTGCCTTGGTGGTCTTAAGCGTGATGCCTTCACGTTTCGCACCGCCGACAAACCCGAGCGAATCACCCTTTGCTGTCACTTCCAGATGGCCGATCGTGGCCCCTTTCTTGACCGGTGCTTCAATCGTGTTCTTCTTAACCCCTTTTGCAGGTGTATAAGTATACTTTAGATCCTGTTTACTGGTATCGGACGGAACAACAGCGACAGCCCTAGCTGCTGATGCAATCGGCGTTGTCCGGGATTTGCCGCGGTTAACCGTGACACTGCGATAACCTTTGATGCTCTGTCCAGCATCAGCCAATTGAACTGTCTTCCAGTTTTCCAGAACATGATTCATCAATTTCTTGGTTTGGTCAAAACGCCGGGTTTTAGCATCCCCATTGGCGTGCAAGACCACCGTGATAATCCGCATGCCGTTCTTTTTGACTGTACCGGTGAAGCAGTCACCAGCAGCGTCAGATGTGCCGGTTTTCAATCCGTCAACCGGCAGATTTTTGTCGTATGAAACCAGGCCCTTCAACATCCAGTCCCAGTTTTCCATATTAATCGCGTCATCGGTTCCTTTACGGAAAGTCTGTTTGGCGATGCTGGTAGTTTTCAGGACTTCCGGATGGTCTTTAAGTAAGTGTTGCGCGACTTGGGCCATATCTTTGGCGGACATTTCGTTCTCTGCTTGATCGCCGGTACCGGGTACTTTAGCGTCTTTTAACTGGCTGTTGTTGAGGCCAGTCACGTTGACAATTTTGGCATCCGTAATGCCCCAGCTCTTAAGCTTGGCAGTCATTTGATTGACGAACTTTTCCTGACTGCCGGCCACCGTTTTGGCAAGTAGCATCATGGCGGCGTTCGCTGAATAAATCAGCGAAGCATCATATAATTCGCGTACCGAATAGGACCCGTCCCGCCGCAATGGCACATTGCTAAGGTCGCGATCCTGACTAAGCGACCAGATCGTCTTGTCCAAGGTCACCTTGTCGTCCCATTTGATTTTTCCCGAATCAATGGCGTCCAGCACCAGTTCGATACTCAGCATCTTAGTCATGGATGCAATCGGCAACACACTATCGGCATTCTTGGCGTACAAAACTTTCCCGGTTGTGGGTTCAATAGCAACCGCTGCCTTGGCATCAACCACATTCGTATCGCTACTTTCCGCAGCAGCAACCGAGACTGCCGGAGCAGCACCACCAATCATCAACACCGCGGCCATGGCGGCAATCAACCCACGCAACAACTTCTTCATTTTGACTTTCCTGCTTCCTCATTAGAATGTTTTGGTTTATCGGTCAATGAAGCACCGACTTTTAGTGGTAAATGAATCACAAAACTCGTCAACTCCGGACTGGAATCGGCATAAATATAACCGCCATGCAACGCAATAATGCTTTGGGCGATCGCAAGCCCCAACCCGGTTCCGCCGGTTTCCTGCGAGCGGCTTTCTTCAACCCGATAGAACCGGTCAAACAGCTGATTGAGAGCATCATTAGGGATCTGCGCGCCATCGTTGGAAACTTTCACAACGACCTCGCTGCCAACGCGCTGTGCGTCCAGAAAAATATGCCGTCCGCCTTGGCCATACTTCAACGCATTGACAATTAAGTTGTTGAATACCCGGCCCAGTTTCTCGGTGTCGGCCTCCATCATTAACGGATTCGGCTCACCGCTGACGAGAATCCGCATATGTTTCTTATGCGCTTCGAGCTCAAAACTGGCAGCGAGCTGTTCCAGCATCGCAATCATGTTGAAACGAACCGGATTAAGCTTGGTGGTGGTGGATTTGACTTTCGTATATTCAAATAAGTCTTCAACCAACACCTTCATTTGTTTGGCTTTCAAATAAGCGGTGTGCGTATATTTAAGCAGCTCTTCCTCACTGCGGTATTGATGGTCTTCAATCAAACCCAGATAACCGATAATGGACGTTAATGGCGTTCGAATATCATGACTGACATTGGTAATCAGCTCATCCTTGCTTTGCTCGATGCGTCGTTCCTCTGCCATTGAATTGACCGTCGAATCAACCAGCGCATTGATGCTGCTGACAACCTTTTGCAGCTCGGTGTTCACTTCAAACTTAATCCGATGATCAAGATGGCCGTCTGCAATATAATGCAACTCGGCGATGACGTGGCGCATCTGCATTTGCCGATACCGTCGCGCCAAGCGCCAATACACCACAATCACGTCAGCAATCGCCATCATGGTAAGAAACAGATTCGACCAGCTCCAGAGGTGAAAACCGCCGCGGCCAAAAGTCAAATTCGTTTTCACACCCCAGATGGCATTTTCCAGTCCGGGGTTATGCGCGATCATCTGATTAATCAGCACCAGCAACGCAAAGTTAAGCATCAGTAACAAAATCACCGTCACAATGCCTTCAATCCACAGTTCGGATTTTTCCTTTGCGGTGAGTTTGACTTTTTCGCTCATGAATTAGGCCTCGACCTTGTAACCAACGCCCCAGACGGTTTCAATGACCTTCTCACCATCAGTTGCCTCTTCAATTTTATCGCGGAGATGTGATACGTGGACCATGACGGTTTTCGCCGAAACAATGGATTCCTGTTGCCAAACCCGCTCAAAAATTTCGTCAGCCGAAAAAACTCGGTTGGGATGGCTTGCAAGTAAATACAAAATACCGAATTCCAACGCGGTCAGCTGAATTTGTTTGCCAGTCAACGTGGTCACTTCATGGCTGTCCTTTTTGATAGTTAACGGGCCAACCTCAAGGACATCCGGTTCCGGATTGGTGACTTCGTTTTGGCTCCGGCGCAACAGGCTTTTGACACGTGCCATCACTTCTAGCGGGTTAAACGGTTTGGTGACGTAATCGTCAGCGCCGGTGATCAGACCCTGAATCTTGTCCATATCCGCCGTTTTGGCTGACACAATGATAATCGGGATCTGCGAGTCTTTGCGGACTTCTTTCACCACGTCCATGCCCGACATATTCGGCATCATAATATCTAAAATCATCAAAGCAATATCCGGATTGGTCACGAGTTTGGTAATCGCTTCTTTTCCCGAGTATGCTTGAATCGGTTCATAGCCTTCGTTTTTAACGTAAATGCTTAGTAATTCAACGATTTCTTTATCATCGTCAACAATTAATATCTTCATGTTTTTAACTCCATTTATAGAACGATCGGTAAGGACTGTCACATCAATGTCCATTGTACCAAAATTGAAGCGGGAATTCTTTACGAAAAACCTAAGAAAATGCGGGTTGCAGCGTTATTCATTCTTAAAAGGAGGCGGCATTTTTGGAAAAATTAACCAATGTTGTGGCCGCCAGTCTGCCTCAGGACATGCGAATCGCCGGTATCAATATCGCGCATACCAGCGGCAGTACCTATTGGCTTTTGTACCAACAGTCAGACTGGTTAACGTTGCGGCTTGCCACGCACGTCCATTGGTTAAATGGGGTGCAGCAACTACAGGTTATTTGGCCTGATATGCCCGATGTTGCCGGGCTCAAACCGGTTTTGACGCACGCATTGTTGAGTCCGGCAGCGCACCAAGCTGCGTTTGAATTCACGCCAACCGATATCGCCATTGCTAACATGCTGTTGTGGGCGGCGAACCGCAAACTGGTATTCATGCTCCGCCTGACACCGGCAATGGCCAGTGCCCACAAGCACCGCCAATTCGATTTGCATCAGGATCTTGAACCGTTGCCGCTTTTCCTGGGCGATCGGAATAACAGCAACGATTTGTTGTTACCGGTCGCTGATCAGCGGCTGAAGCAACACTTGATTCGGTTTTATAGTCGAAACCTGCTATTTACGCAATTTTCCGGTCATCATTTGATTAAGCTGTTACCAACCGCGCAATGGTTGCAGACGATGTTGACCATCATGCCGCCGACACGCGCCTGGCCATTAACAGTGGCAACAACTTTTGGAACACAGGTACTTGAGGTTTTCCACCAGGCGCGATTGCGGCATCGTTAAGTTTTAAACACAAACGATATTGTGACACAATTCCGCAGAACGTTTATAGTTTAATGAATTCAGGTCGAAACAGAAAATTCTTAGGCAATAAGTTCCATGGCGTGCCAAACTGCGCAATCTCCGGCCAGCTGGGGCTGGAACGTGGTGGGCACGACTTAGAGCCTCTGCAAAATCGGCAGAGTCTCTAAGCTCGGCCTTGTACTACGCTGGGAAGACCGCCCAGCTAGTACAATCTCACCACTGAGCCCCATCTGGCCTACGATTGCTCCGCTTTGGCACTGATGTCTGAACATTCCTAACGAATTGCTCTTGGGAAAACAAAAAGCGAATACACTCGTTGTTGTTGAGTGCATTCGCTTTTTTTATTGTCGCCATGGCTTAAGGTTCAGCCACTTTTTTAATAGCGTCTTAAATTATTGAACAGAATAGTTCGGTGCTTCACGCGTGATCTGAACGTCATGCGGATGGCTTTCGCGTAAGCCGGCTCCGGTAATCTGAATGAATTGGGCGTTGTCTTGCAGCTCTTTCAGGTTCGGTGCCCCGACATAGCCCATGCCGGATTCAATGCCGCCAAGCATCTGGAAGATCACATCACCAAGGCTGCCCTTGTAAGCAACTCGACCTTCAATGCCTTCAGGAACCAGCTTGTTGGCCTCATTCACGCCACTTTGGAAGTAACGATCGCTTGAGCCGTGTGCCTGCGCCATCGCGCCCAGCGAACCCATGCCACGATAAGTCTTGAAGCGCCGGCCTTGATAAATTTCAAACTGACCTGGTGCTTCGTCGGTTCCGGCCAAAAGTGACCCTAACATGACCGCATTCCCGCCAGCCGCCAAAGCCTTCACGATGTCGCCAGAATACTTGATCCCACCATCGGCAATGATCGTTTTGCCACGTTTACGTGCCACACTAGCAGCATCATAAACCGCCGTCAGTTGAGGAACCCCGACACCGGCAACAATCCGGGTGGTACAAATCGAGCCAGGACCGATCCCGACTTTAACAACATCAACGCCGGCATCATACAGCGCTTCCGTGGCTTCCGCCGTCGCAACATTACCGGCAATCAAGGTTGCCAGTGGAAAATGCTCGCGAATTTCCTTGATCTTGCGAATAACCCCGGCACTGTGACCATGGGCGGTATCAATGACAATCGCGTCAGCACCGGCATCTAACAACGCCTGTGCCCGATCAAACGTATCGGAAGTCACACCGACAGCAGCAGCGACCAGCAAGCGGCCATGTGCATCTTTAGCCGCATGCGGGAATTCAACCACTTTTTCAATATCCTTAATGGTAATCAAACCACTCAACCGGCCGTTCTTATCAATCAACGGGAGCTTTTCAATCTTACGAGCCTGCAAGATCGCTTCTGCATCCTTGATCGAAGTGCCTGCCGGAGCCGTTACCAAACCTTCTTTGGTCATGACGGTATCGATCAGCACACTCTTGTCATCGACATATCGTAAATCACGGTTGGTAATAATGCCGGTCAGCTTGCGGTCGGTTGTGTTGTTCACAATCGGCACACCACTGATGCGATATTTCTTCATCAATGCTTCTGCATCGCTAACCGGTTTATCGGCTGTAAGATAGAAGGGATCCACAATGACGCCATTTTCACTGCGTTTAACTTTGAGCACTTCGTCAGCCTGCGCGGCAATGCTCATATTCTTATGAATAACACCCAGACCGCCTTGGCGTGCCATGGCAATTGCCATCGCACTTTCGGTCACCGTATCCATCCCCGCTGAGATGATTGGGATATTCAACTTCAAGTTGTCCGCAAGTTGTACAGACAGATCGACATCGTGAGGCAAAACATGACTTTCTGCAGGTATCAACAACACATCATCAAATGTAAAACCACGCCGGGCAAACTTTGTATCCCAATGACTCATAGCGTAAATCCCTCTTTCAATTTTTAGTTGTTGACTAATGTACTACCGGAATGTGAACACGTCAAACGTGTCTGGTAATTTTTTTGAAAAGACCGGTATCATAGGCCTAAAAATGAAAGAAAGTCTCATAATTGTTCAGTCTAGTCCGAACAAAAAATTAGCGATGCTTGATATGAGAATTTAATGTTCGTATTTTAGTCATTGGGTTTGTACCATCATAGCTATCGTTCGGATTAATAGCTGCTGTCATTTTTAAACGGGAACCGATTAACGCTTCAGCGGCCGCTCTTAGCCTTGGCGACGCCACAACCAAGCGCCTAACGCCGAAAGCAGGGTTGCAAGCCCGGCTAAAAGTCCTGATTGGCCAAGTGCTTCGCCGGTTTTTGGCAATCCGTGAGTTGATCCACTTTCCGCGGACGAAGCCGCCTGCGACGTTTGTGCTGCTACCGACTCAACCGATGCTTTTTGGGAAGCACTCGCTGATGAGGATGCACGTAGCGATGGCTGGCTCGACTGGGCTGACGGGTCGATACTTGGCTTTTGTGATGGCTTTTGTGATGGTGCTTGTGATGGCTTTTGCGATGCTTGCGAACTTGCCTGAGACGCCTGCGAACTTGAGGAAGCAACCGCAGGCATTTTCACTGAAACGACCGCTGCCTTATCGTCCGCCTTTTCGCCGCCGATTAAGTTCCAGTTATAGCCCACTGTCACGTGCTTGTCCGGTAATTCAAAATGATAGAACACATTGCGCTTGAATTGCGGATCATCTGTTGAAAAAGTGACGCGACCTTGGGCATCCGTTGTTTTGACGATTGCCGACTTAGCGCCATCAACCAGGTTAGGAATAGCGGCCACTTTCACGTTTGCCAATGGCTGCTTGGTCTGCTGGTCGACGAGTTGGAACGCCCGCTCGCCTTTTTGATAAGTATACTTGTCCATTTCAATTTTGGTTGTCTGCCCTGGTGTGTAAACAAAGCTGTCTGGCACGGCCTTCCAGCCTTGGTTACCGGAAGCTACAACCTGAAGTCGGTATGTGTGTCCTGCCTGTAGTCCGTCAGCGGCGCCGATTTTTAACCCACTGATCGATGCTGACGGTTCGTACTCATCAGTTGACGCTAACGTTTTGGTCGCGACCACCTGACCATTATCGGCCGCAACGATCTGCACTGTGATCGCCTGGTGATAATTCGCTGCGATGCCATTCAGTAATGCAAAGACCAGCGTTTGATCCTTAGCCGCAACCGACTTGACAGCAGATGCCTGCTCAACTGCCTGACTAGCGGAACCGTTAGCAGATGTTGCCGCCTGAGTCGGTTGGGCATTCACCAAGCCAAAACCTGCCAATGCCACCGCCGCCAGGACAAATCCGCGTCCGTACTGCTGTTGATGCCCCTTATTCATCCAAAAAACCTCCCAAATTTTCTAAAGCGTAATCATTACGATTAAGCCCACATGAAGTTTACCGGATGAAAAACAGGGCGTCAACTTATTTTTTTTGAGCGCGAACTGGCGCGGTTAGGAGTCGGAGTGTAAGTGGCCTTGGGTGTGATGGCGGACTTTGCCATTGCGACCAAGGTCCTTACACGCAGACTCCTGCGCCAGTGAGCGCGTTATAGTTGAGCGCGAGCCAGCCCGGTTAGAAACCGGAGCATAAGTGGCCTCAAGTTAAAATGGCTGGTCTTTGGCCATTTTGGCTTGAGGTCCTTATGTGCAGGTTTCTGGGCTGGCGAGCGCGTTATGGTGAGCGCGAACTGGCGCGGTTAGGAGTCGGAGTGTAAGTGGCCTTGGGTGTAATGGCGGACTTTGCCATTGCGACCAAGGTCCTTACACGCAGACTCCTGCGCCAGTGAGCGCGTTATAGTTGAGCGCGAGCCAGCGCACTTGCACAAAAAAAGCCACCCCACTATCGAGGTGACCATCATTAACAAAGCAACTTATTTTAAACCGCAACCCACTACCGCCTGAAAAAGCTCTTGAGATGATACCGACGTTGCAAAAGCCAGTGGGAACCATACGCGACCACGGCGATGATCACGTCCACAAACCACGGCATTGCTCGAGTGAATGGTGTGTCAAGCATCATGAGGGCGCCGCCGATAAAGGTGACCGCAAGAACCAACACAATCCCGCCACCAAGCACTAACCAGGCACTGCGGCGATTCTTCTTGTCTCGTTCCATCCAGTCGGCGTAGTACACAAAGAAAAGACCGGCCATGAGGCTTAACATGACAAGATAAGCAAAGCTGTTGCTGGCGTTGTTCTGCGATTTCGGATTGATGTAAGTCATCACGGCGAAGACAGCCGCAAGAATGGCCATGAAAAACAAACCTTGATCGGCGACCAATAACCACAGCGGCTTTTTAGGTTCCGGTTTTGGCGTATGCAGAATTTCATTGGCCTTCACTGTGACCGGCCCATAAAGTTGCGTGGCCGGTTTGCCTTGCCGTTGGGCGGTAATCATTTCCGGCAGCATCGTTTTGAGCAGGGTTTCCTCATCTGCCTCACTCATACCGCCGTCTTTTAATTCACGCCGCAGCTTGAAGACATACTCGTTGTTCTTATTGGTCAGTCTTGCAATCATTTCCGGAACGGTTGTAGCTGGCCGCTCCTGCTTAACATGGGCATTCTTGCTTGCCACCGTTGCTGCCGACTGCTGCGCATCAGCCGCTGACGATGCCGCAGTCTGCTGTTGATCAACTGCAGCGCTGTCCGCTGTTTGATTCGTGTCCGTTTCTTGCTTCTTTGCCATGTGTAACTCCTATCTTAAAGTCATCATCGTCGCGTGCGTCCTTTCGGCTTGCACGTTAAACATTGAACCGAAATTCAATGATATCCCCATCTTGCACTTGATATTCCTTACCTTCAGAACGATAACGTCCGGCTTCCTTGACTGCCTGCACGGAACCATACTTGTCCAGATCCGTAAACGACATCGTCTCGGCTCGAATAAAGCCGCGCTCAAAGTCTGAATGAATGATACCGGCAACTTGAGGCGCCTTCATACCGCGCTTAAACGTCCACGCGCGGGTTTCCTTGCCGCCCGCCGTAAAGAAGGTTGCTAAGCCCAACAAATGGTAGCTAGCCTTGATGAGTTTATCCAAACCGGATTCATCGACACCTTCTGCTGCCAGAAAGTCGGCTTTCTCGTCATCATCCAATTCGGCAATTTCCTCTTCGGTCTTGGCCGAAATAGCAATCACCTCGGCGCCTTCTTTGGCTGCTTCGGCTTTGATTTGTTTGACATAATCGACGGAATCCGGATCGGCCATGGCTTCTTCCGCAATATTGGCGACATAAAGCACCGGTTTACTCGTTAATAAGAACAAGCCCTTGACGATCTTCTGTTCATCTTTATCGAAGTCGATGCTGCGCACCATTCCGCCGTCTTCAAGAACCGGCTTAATCTTTTGCAACACTTTAAACTCCGCCTGGGCTTCCTTATCTTTGGTTTGGGTCCGGGCAACCTTTTCAACTTTGGCATAGCGTTTATTGACCGAATCCAAATCGGCGATCGCCAGTTCCATGTTAATCGTGGCCATGTCTTCCAACGGATCGACTTTGCCGGTCACACTGGTAATGTTATCGTCATCGAATGCCCGAACAACGTGCACGATCGCATCTACCTGGCGAATATTCTCCAGAAACTTGTTGCCAAGCCCTTCGCCTTTGGAAGCACCCTTTACGATTCCGGCAATATCCGTGAACTCAAAAGTCGTATGAATGATTTTCTTGGCCGGAATCAATTCATCAATCCGCGCCAACCGTTTATCCGGCACCTCGACCATCCCCACATTGGGATCGATGGTCGCAAACGGATAATTGGCCATTTCGGCGCCTGCTTTTGTGATTGCGTTAAAAAGCGTGGACTTACCGACATTGGGAAGCCCGACAATACCTGCTGTTAAAGCCATTTGGTTATTTCACACTTTCTATATTAATCTGCCTGTTCTGCTTGACCTAAAACTTTCTTAAGCCGCTTCTCAAAATCACGGCGCGACATCATAACAATATGGCCGCAACCGGTGCAACGAATTTTAATGTCGGCGCCTAGGCGAATGACTTCCCATTTATTCGTTCCACATGCATGCGGCTTCTTCATTTGAACCAAATCATGTAATTGGTACATTCGTCTACCTCCAGCGGGTTGGCCGGCTAATCGATATTGACGTCTAGCATCGCTAAGATCCGATTGAGATCCTGCTCGGATGTAAAATCAATTTCGATCTTGCCTTTGCCTTTACTGCCTTCATTAATATTGACTTTCGTGCCGAAGCGTTCGCCTAACTGATTTTCGGTTGCCCGAACATACGGTGATTTAGGTTTCTCCTTCGATGTCGAGCGGCCTGTGCCGGCATTCATCTGATTGATTAGCCGTTCAAGCTGGCGAACCGTTAGATTTTCACTAATGGTCTTCTTGGCAACACTGACCATCTTGGTTTTATCTTTGAGACTCAACAAAGTTCGCGCCTGCCCCATTGAGAGCTGGTTGGCACTGAGCATTTGCTTAACTTGCTGTGGCAACGTTAACAAGCGCAAATAATTGGCAATATACGGCCGGCTTTTGCCTAGCCGCGCGGAAACTTCTGCTTGCGTCAGGTTTAAGCGTTTGATCAACGTCTCATAAGCCTGCGCTTCGTCCAACGGAGTCAAATCCTCGCGCTGCAGGTTTTCCAGCACTGCGATCTCCATCATTTCCGGATCGTTGAAATCACGGACAATCGCCGGAATGGTTTCCTTACCGGCCAGCTTAGACGCACGAAAACGCCGCTCACCGGTGATGATTTCATAACCGGAAACACTTTTGCGCACAATAATCGGCTGGAAAACGCCGGTTTGCTTGATGGAATCCGCCAGTTCTTTTAAACCTTCTTGATCAAAGGTTTTTCGCGGTTGATACGGGTTCGGCCGGATATCGACCAGTGGCAGTTCCTCAACGGTATTGTTAGCACTCAGATCAGGACTTTCAAAATCTTTGAAAATGGCGTCAATGCCGCGGCCTAATCCCTTACTATTCTTATTCGCCATGAGCAGCCAGCACCTCCTTGGCTAAAGCCTCGTAAACTTCGGATCCGCGCGACTTTGGATCAAAATCCACGATTGGTAGACCGTAACTCGGCGCCTCAGCCAATCGGGTAATCCGCGGAATCACGGTTGCATATACTTTATCGCCAAAATACTTGCGCACTTCATCGATCACCTGCGCGCCAAGGTTCGTGCGGGCATCATACATGGTCAGCAGAACCCCTTCAATCGCCAGATTCGGATTGAAATGCTTCTGGACAAGCCGAACCGTGTTAAGCAACTGGCTCAGGCCTTCCAATGCATAATACTCACTTTGAACCGGAATCAGAATCGAATCACTCGCCGTAAACGCATTGATCGAAAGCTGCCCCAATGAAGGCGGGCAATCAATCAAAATGTAGTCGTACTGATCCTCGATCGGATGAAGCCCCAGTTTCAAGCGCATTTCCCGGGCCATTTGACTGGTTAACTCGATTTCGGCACCGGCCAACTGGATGGTCGCAGGAACAATGGCTAAATTTTTATGTTTGGTTGGCAAAATGGCTTCGGTAATCGGATCTTCGTTGACCAAAACATCGTAAATATCCTTTTCAACTTGGGCTTTTTGAACGCCCACCCCACTTGTAGCATTGCCTTGGGCATCAACGTCGACAATGAGGACTTTCTTCCCAAGGTTTGCCAGACAGGCCCCCAAATTAATGGTCGTTGTGGTCTTGCCAACCCCGCCTTTTTGATTGGCGACAGCGATGATATGTGTCATGAGCTCCCCCTATCTCTTCTCTTTTGGAATCTCGATAATCATGCGGTAAGCGTCATCGGTATCTTCTTCTTTGGCCGTGACTGTCATTCCGGTATCGCGAATCATTTTGACTGAACGTTTCAGTGTATTCCAGGCAACGCGGGTATCGTGGCTAACCGCTGACCGGCGTACTTTTGGCTTCGGCTTTTTTTCCGGCTTCTTAGGTCTTAGCCATTCATTAACCAAAGCCGATGTTTCCTTCACCGTCAATTTGTCGGCCACGATTTGGTGCAATGCCTGTGCCTGTTGATCATCACCAAGCTTCAGCAATTCCCGCCCATGCCGCTCGCTGATGAGGCCCTTCATAATGGCTTCTTGCACCGGTGCATCCAATTTCAGCAACCGGATCTTATTGGCGACAAACGCCTGACTTTTCCCCAGTTGTTGCGCCAAAGCGCCTTGGGTTAACTGATTCAGCTTCATTAAAGCCACATACGCCTGGCCTTCTTCAATCGCGCTCAAGCCTTCACGCTGCAGGTTTTCAACCAGCGCCATGGACGCACTTTCATCATCGTCCATCTTCTGGACAATCGCCGGTGCTTTTTCCCATCCCAACAACTGCATCGCCCGATAACGCCGCTCGCCGGCAATGATTTCATATTGGTCAGGCGCATATTCACGTACGATAATCGGCTGCAACAAGCCGTGTTCTTTAATCGTGGCCGCCAGTTCCTGAATCGAATCAGCTGAAAAAACCTTCCGCGGCTGAAATTGATTCGGCGTAATGGCGTTTAGTGGCAACTGTTGCACAACGGTTTCGTCGTTTGGCTTTTTATGGCCAAAAAATGATAATGCCACGCGTTATGCACCTCCCAATGGTTGTTTATTTGGCACCCCCGGTTTACGAGGGTATTTATTTGGTGTTGCCTTCACTTTTTCGATCACCAGCAAATGCCGGGGATCGCCGGTTTCCGGTAAGGTTAGCGCCGCATCCTGGACCAACTTGCCGCCCAGCAAACCGATTGCTGGCTTGGCGGCGATGAGTTCCTCTGCGGTTGCGGCAGCCTTCATGGCCACAAATCTTCCTTGCGGCTTCACAAGTGGCAGGCACAGTTCAGCTAAAACATTGAGCGCCGCAACTGCCCGCGCCGTCACCAGGTCAAACTGGCCGCGATGCGATGATTTTTTAGCACCAAAAGTCTCGGCGCGATCATGGAATAACTGAACATCTGTCAGCTCCAGACGCGTCGTTAACCGTTCTAAGAAGCCAATCCGTTTTTGCAAGGAGTCGACAATCGTGATTTTTAACTGCGGGAACGCAATTTTAAGCGGAATTGACGGAAATCCCGCACCGGCACCGACATCACAAAGCGATAACGGCTGGCTCTGTAATTCAGGCAGCACCAAGCCTAAGGTCAATGAGTCATAGAAGTGCTTGAGGTAGACGTCCCCTTCAGCTGTGATGCCCGTCAGATTCATTTTCTCATTCTCGCTGATCAGATATTGGTAATAAGCCGCGAACTGATCCTGCTGGCGGTCATCCAAGACGATG
This sequence comes from Lacticaseibacillus huelsenbergensis, assembly GCF_029726355.1. Taxonomy (NCBI): domain Bacteria; kingdom Bacillati; phylum Bacillota; class Bacilli; order Lactobacillales; family Lactobacillaceae; genus Lacticaseibacillus; species Lacticaseibacillus huelsenbergensis. The sequence goes on along the minus strand of NZ_CP120687.1, from coordinate 1,431,285 downwards.
CCGTGATCAGCCAGAGCGTGGACAAAAGCTGTTGGATCCATGTCTGCCTCCGTTTTTTTAATTGATTTTGTGGAACAAACAAGGTTTCACGTACTCGTCAAGTGTAACGTAAAAGTGCCGTGTGCTCAACCGTATTCTTGACGTGAAAACGGGTCAAAAATCTTGTGACGTCACCTTGTGCCTAGTCATGAAGTACGCACAGGCAACGCAATTTTCAAGCGCTTCATTTTACCACAAATCAACTTGTCGATATGGTGTACTAGTTCACAAGCATAACTAATTCTACAATCAGGTTTTCGTGCTAATCTAAGGCCATCCAAAAAGAGGGGCTTTGCATCATCAGTCAATCTTTTTGGCTCAATCGTTTCACTTTTTTCGGTAAGTTCGTCAACGCAAGGGGGAGAAAATTTTCCGCGTTAAGTCTGCCTGAATAGGGCGATGCTACGCGAGATTTTCTAAGTGCACGAACGGATTGGAGCCGCGCGTGATCGGTACAAAAAGGGGCACCGAAAAATGCGCTCACCATAACGCGTTCACCGGCGCAGGAGTCTGCGTACAAGGACCTTGGTCGCAATGGTCAAAACCCGACCATCACGACGAAGGCCACTTATACTCCGACTCCTAACTGCGCCAGTTCACGCTCACCATAATGCGTTCACTGGCGCAGGAGTCTGCGTATAAGGACCTTGGTCGCAATGGCAAAGTTCGCCATCACGCCCAAGGCCGCTTATACTCCGACTCCTAACCGCGCCAGTTCACGCTCACCCGAAAAGCGCAAAGGGGGTAGTCAGTATGTTTAAGCATTTTTCTAAATTGGATTCGTGGGCCCTCGTTTTGTTCCTATTGATTGTCATTGGTGGCCCTATCCTCATTCTGTTCAGTATCAGTGATTCTTTTTTACCGTTTATTCACCACTTCGGCTTCGTGATTTTCATGATTGTAATTAGCAGCAGTACCTGGGTCCTTTTGCTGACGATGTATTATGTGTTTATGATGCTATTTGGCTGGGGCAAGGCACGGCGCGATTATCCATTGGTAGCGCCTAAGAGCCGATTTCTGATTCTCATTCCGGCACACAATGAAGCCGCCGTCATCACATCCACCTTGGAGCACCTTCAACAACTCGACTATCCAAAAACGGCGTATCACATTGTGGTCGTCAGCGATCAATCCACTGATCAAACAACGGCGCTGGCTGCGGCTCAAGGCGTTCAGGTGGTCGACACGTCACGCCATCGCTATCAGCGGGTCGGCGTCGGCAAACCGGCTGGCCTCCAATACGCATTGGATGAACTGACCGACTCGGGCACCCTGCAACAATACGACTTGGTAATGGTGCTGGATGCCGACAACTTCACCGACCCTAATCTTCTGCGAGAATTGGACAGCCAATATCAGGTAAAGCACTTTACTGCCATCCAGGCCTATCTTGATAGCAAAAATGACAATACGCTGCTGACGTTGGGTTACGCGATGAGTTACTGGACCATGAATCGCTTCTTTCAGCTCAGTAAATATCGGCTGGGTTTGGACAACAGCATCGGTGGAACCGGCTTTGTTGTTGAGCGTCAGTGGCTGGAAGCCAACCATGGTTTTCAATCGCACAGCTTAACCGAAGATCTTGAAATGGAAATTCGCATTGTAGAAAGCGGCGGCACCGTGGGCTGGAATCATTTTGCCCGCATTTATGATGAAAAGCCGGATCATTTGCACGCCAGTATGACCCAACGTTTCCGGTGGAGCCGCGGACATTGGTATACTGCCTTTCACAATTTGCTGCCGTTATTGCATCACTTTTTGAAAACCGGCGACTTGCGTGACTTGGATCAACTTAGCTATCTCTTTTCCATGCGCCAAAACTTTCAATATCTGCTCGCGTCTTTCTTTGGCATCGCGTGGGTCATCAGTCTTGTGATGCCAAGTCTTGGTCTGCATCCAATCTGGCTCATCGATGTCGATCGCAGTTATTTCGTACCGATAACATTGATCAACTGGCTGATTTTGCTTGAAGGCTTCATCCCCATGATTGCCGGCTTCTTGTATGACGCTAATTGGGAAGGCTCCAAGTGGTTGATCACGCCAAAAGCCGTTCTCGCCTTTTTCTGGTTCTCGCTCACGTATTTAATTGTTCAGATCGGCGGCTTACTCACTTTTCCTAATCAAAAAGCCTGGGCGCATACCCAGCATGTCTTGACCGTCACGCATCACCTTTGATATGGCTGGTTTGGTAGCGGTAATGCTAGACTTTTTATCATGCATTTAAAGACCTCCAACTGCCTCAAGGTACTTGATGGCCTTGACGTTGCTAAAATTCCGATTGATGATGTAAAGGATCAGGTCACCTAACATGATCTTTATTATCAATTAGCATCATGGTCGGAAATCGTAAAAAGGTCTTAGTTTCGAACATTCTCACGATTAGCGCGTTACGATTCAGCTTGTTGCATATCGTAATGCGCATCACTTGAAAGGATCAAACAAAGGTTGTCGCATTTATGTGCCCAACCTGCTAAAAAGGCGAAAATTTAAAAAGGGAAGATTCGAGGAAACTTTAATTCTATGAATCATTGAGAATAAGCATTCCCATTCTGGCCAACGTCAATTTAGGACGTTGGCCTTTTTCATATTCTATGCGTTCTCTTTCACTTTTGACACGGCGATGATGACGTGTCAGAAGATCATTTCAATAAGCGCTTTTTGCGACCATTTGCTATCGTAGTCGGTAAAAGAATTTCTTGTGATCAGAATCCCATCATTTTTGATTTCATAGCTACAGTGCCAAGCATCGTCTTTTTGGTGGCAATGTTTTGCCCATACATTTCCAGTCAATACCCGCAGCATTGGTGTTTGTTGATACTTTTGTTCCTTATTTGCAAGCAGTGACTGACATTGCTTCACCTATTTAACGGCCCTCAAAGTTTTTATTAATCCGATTTATGCTTTTAATTTTAAACATCATTTTTGCTTATAACCAGTCGTTAATAATACATGTAAAAAACGTTCGTTATCATTATTACAAGTTTTTGTTGACACAATGATTAATTTACGATATCTTTATCGATATAGAAACCGCTTTCTATATTGTCACTAGTCGAGCTCATTTTGAAGAAGGAACGTTAATGTCCAATGCTATACGTCTGACAACCTTAGCAATCGTTTCAGCTCTAGTTACTACGCCACTAATTGAATCAGTGGTACCTGTCCAAGCAGCTGAAGTAGTTGAATCAACCACTGTTCAAAACACGCCAGAAGCTGGAAAGACAATCGTTGCAAGAACAGAAATCCAGCGTGATTTCTTGGCTATGCAGGATGAGATTACAAATCAGCTGGATGTTTTAAACGGAAAGTATGTATATGATTTCAACACTATTGAGAAAATTGTAGAGAAATTCGACTTTGCAACGTTAAACAAAGAAACTGGCTCTAATTTCTCTGCAAAAAACTTCTTGACTGTTGCTATTAACGACATCAATTCAACACGACTCCCAAGACGCACAAAACGCGGCAGATATTACAATTACAATGGAACTGCTGAAGGTTGGAACTACCGTAGAAGTTTCTACGATACATGGAAAAGTAAGGCAGTGGCACAACAACTTAACAATGCTGCAAGAGATTTTGGCTACTTTGGGCCTGGCATTGGAGGCGCACTTGCTCTTGCTGCTGGGCCTGTCGGTGCAGCTATGGGCGCTGCTTTTGCAGGAAGTTCCGCTTTCACTTCATGGTATGCTGGGGGGCTGGCCAGTTCAATTACCTACAACAATACTGGCGCTGGCGTTGTTGTTGACATAAATAAATACACACAAGCATACTCTGTTTTTGATCAGAAAAAATTCTAAGAACAAGTTCATTTTTAAGGGGGATGCGTATCCTTGCTTAATAAAAAAGCTGTGAAAAAATACATGTATTTTTCAGTATTAGGCATAGGAATCTGGCTTATAAAATCCGAACCATATGATATGACTAAAATCGCATTAGCAATAAATATGGGATATATCCTCTTCTTTGCTGGAAGCCTATTATCAGTACCCTCTTTTTTTCTAATCAGTTCTTTTCTGCTCATTTATGGGAATTCCAGCTTTGAAAATCACTTTAACAGACGCATAGTCCAAAACTCTATCCGCCTTTTTGAAGTAACAATAATTATTGTTGCGTGCTTAGTCTTTGTTATTCTTGGCTCATTGAACAACTCGGTATGGTTAATTCCACTGGCTTTTCTTTGTATTAATGCCATTTTAGTTGGAACTAGCAAACAGCAAAAATAACATTTTACAAAGGAAAGTCTTTTTAAACCGCTTCTCGAAATGAAGTGGTTTTTTGCGTCTGATATATCTGATAGTAGTTACCAAACAGGTAATCGCAACATGCGACCACAATCCTTTACGCTATATTGGTTGCGGTTTATATTTCAAAATTATTTTATCAAGCCAAAATGTTCGGTTCTCATGCGCACCTGAATCTACTCACTTTGCGACAAAGAAAACGTGCACCAAGCATGATTAAAACATACCAGAATAACCCTGTCTTTTCCGTTTCTTCCCCATAGGCGATATAATAATAGTGGAAGTCAGTTTTCACTCAATGAACCTATACAAGGAGGGTGGTTGCGTGAGTATCGGGATTATTGGATCAGGTAATGTAGGCCGCGCGCTTGGCCAGCTTTTCAGTCATGTTGGTGAAAAGGTGATTTTGTCCCATCGCCATGGTGTGGCTTCGTTGGCGCCGGTTATTGCCGAGATGCGGTCAACGGTCGAGGCAGGCACGGTCGCTGAGGCGGCTGATCAGGATATTGTCGTGTTGGCAGTGCCGTTCAACGCCTTAGACGAGTTGCCGACAAAGGTAAAAGCCGATGCGGTTGTGATTGATGCGACTAACTATTTTCCCAGCCGTGATGGCGAGCGCCTGGCATTGACCGAGCATCACACCACTTCATCGGAGCTGGTGGCACAGCACTTCGGTACCAAGAAAGTGGTGAAAGCATTTAATACCATCGCCATGACGAAGATCCGGAGTCTGGCTAAGCCGAATCAGTCAAGCGACCGAATTGCGATTCCGATTGCTGGAGATGATGCTACTGCCAAGCAGACCGTGACGAATTTGATTGAAAAAATCGGATTTGATGTCGTGGATCTTGGTGATTTGGCGGATAGTTATCCGGCACAGGCAGATGGCCCGTTGTTCCTGTTTACGGGTGATGCCGATCAGGTGCGGGCGCAGGCAAACAAATAACGGGAAGCTGCTGTTCATGCACGCGTCATTTCGGGCTCGGGCGTGAGGCAGTTTTCCGTTTTATTGATGCGTCTGAAGTTTTAAAGCGATCAAGGCCGAATCGTTCAGTGCCAGTCGCAGTGTTAGTGCGCAGGCTGTCCGATGCGGTCTTTGTGATTTTGCACGATCATTTTGGCAATGGCTTTGGCGATGTTCTGGTTTTTGAGAATGGGACCATGGGAATAGCTGCCGATGGTATTCTTGTAACGCATACCTTCAACCCCGTCTTCAGGATTGTTGCCATACCCTTCAATCATCTTTCCCAGAGGCTTAAGTTTTTTCTTGTCGTCAAAATAGGTTCGGCCGCTATGGTTTTCAAACGCCTTAACGGTTCCGAATTCAGTTTGGTACTTAGTGTCGCCAATCATGCGACTGTCCGGCTTGAACACCGTATGCAGTGGCAAAATGCCGAGGCCTTTGATGACGGTACCTTCGCTGGTTTTATAATAATCTCCGAGCAATTGATAGCCGCCACAGATCGCCAGCATGGGTTTGCCGTTTTCGATATACCGGCCTAAAGTTTGGGCGTACCGAAGCAGATCCTTAGCGACCACGGTTTGTTCATAATCCTGACCGCCGCCGAAGAAGATGAAGTCGTAGTCGTCGGCATTGAAGTCGTCGCCGAGGCTGATGTTATCGACCTGCACCTGGTAGCCTTGTTGATTCAACAAATAGCGCAAAATTTTAACATCGCCGCTGTCGCCATAGGTATTCATGAGATCTTCGTACAAGTACGCGATTTTGATTGTATCCGCCATGAATCAAGTGCCTCCGTTTGGTTTGATTGGCAACAGCTTATCACAAAACTGGGACAAAAGAGAAGTGCTTGGATCATCAGACACTTCGGCATCAAAAAGAATGCGGTTAAAGATCGGTCATTGTAAATCCTGATCGGTTCTTTAACCGCATTGATATTTAAACCACGAGCCTAGCTAAAATGCTAACGCTTATGAGCCTTAATCCAAGGCTGGGCCTTTTCTTCGATCGCCTTATAAATCGCATCCATATCAGGATAATCACTAATCTCAAATACGAATTCCTCAGGCTGATCATGAAAAGTCGGTTTATTGTTTAAAATGATATTCAACTGATCGAACTGATTGTCACCGGTATCTTTGCGGATTTGATACGTGAAAAACGCCGCTTCATAGTTCTGGACGTTGTCGGGTTCTTCATATAAGACTTCCATGAACTGATGCTCGGTTCGATAGTTGTCTTTTTTTAATTTATCCCACAAAGCCTGATATTGCTGGTGCAAGTCAGTCAGCTGTGCATCGGTCAGTTGTTCGTTTTCCTTGATTTCTTTGCCGTCTAATTCCATTTTTTTCGCCTCTGAGTTTAGTTACCACTTCATTATCGAACTGTCGTCAGAGATTGTCAAAATGATTCTGAATCACCGGTAAGATCCCCATGGTACAGGATAAAAAGCAGACAGAAAAAATTTGACACTTTCGCATGAGCACCTATCTTGCATCTTTGATAACTAACTCACCAGCGTGGAAGACGCTTCACCCTCAGTGAGTCTTGCCCTCAACCGTTTCCAAATCACCCTTACCATCACGCTCAACAATGGCTTTGATCGCCGCCGTGATACCCTTCACATCGTCATCAAGCGACAACGCTGGCGTTTCTGGCCGCGCAACGACTTGCTCTGGTAAAAATGGAATGTGCATGAAGCCGGCATTGATGGTCGGGAACTCTTTGTCGCGCATGTATTGAACCTGATAAAAAATGTGGTTGCAAACATACGTGCCCGCGGTGTTGGACACTGAAGCAGGAACGCCGGATTCACGAATGGCCTTTGCCATCGCTTTAATCGGTAATTGGGTGAAATAAGCGGTTTGCCCATCTTCGTGAATCGGATGGTTCAGCGGTTGATAACCAGCGTTGTCTTTAATCCGACCGTCGTCCAAGTTAATGGCCACTCGCTCTGGCGTCAATTCAAAGCGACCGCCAGCTTGGCCAATGCTAAGCACATAATCCGGCTTTTCTTTGACAATCGCATCATGCACCACGTCCGCAGACACGTTAAACTTAGTCGGAATTTCCAGCTTCACAATCGTTGCGCCGTTAATTTCGTCCGGCAACCGTTTAACCGCCTCAATCGCCGGATTAATTTTATCATCGCCAAAAGGGTCAAAACCCGTTACAAGAATCTTCATATTTAATATCCTTTCTAAAATGCCAAGAAGTACATCAAACCGATTTGAATCACCAATAACAACACGGCAATCGGTGCCTGTTGCTTGATGACGCCCAATGGATCGTCCATTTCCAGCAACGCAACCGGCAGACTATTAAAGTTGGCCGCCATCGGTGTCAGCAAGGTCCCGCAATACCCTGACGTCATGCCAATCGCCGCAACAATCGCCGGATTCGCACCTTGGGCAATGACAAACGGAATTCCGATCGCGGCGGTAATCACCGCAAAGGCCGCAAACGCGTTACCCATAATAATCGTGAACAGCGCCATCGCCACACAGTATAAAATGACGCCACCCAAATGACTTCCAGCCGGAAACAGGCCGGCAATCAACTTAGCCGTCAGCGAGCCAACCCCGGCTGCAGTGAAAACCGCGCCTAAGGTTGCCAATAATTGCGGTAAAATACCGGCAGCACCAACTGAGCGAACCATCCGCTGCGTATCATTATAAACCATTTTCCCAGAAGCTTTGGTCATGATGATCGCGACCACTAGGGAAGCTGCTGCGCCAATCCCGATGCCGACCTGACCACCGAGCTTCGTGAACTGGGCAACCGCGATCGAAACAACTGCCAGCACGACACTCGGGACAAAGACCCAACCGCCGAGCCGCTTAGCTGCCTGGGCCGCATGTGCACCGTCAACCGGTTTGATTTTTCCGATTTGAATCTGCTTGAACAGCGCAAGTACGCCAATCACCACAACCAAAATACCCACAACCATCGCCGGCAATAACGTGCCAAAGGCGAAAATAACCGCCAGAATGAGCCAAAACAGGCCGGTGCCGATACGCGCTGGATTATCTTTTGCGCGAAACGACTCAATTCCGGCCAGTGCCATCACGACGCCAATCAAGGCATAAAGCACTAGAAGCAACGTGTTCACCATCAGCGTTTGCCTCCTTTATCGGCCCGTGGGTCAGTCTCAAACTGCCGATCAAACCAGCGATTATAAATAGCCACAACGACTAATGTGATGATCGCAACCGGAATGGATGCCAACACGACCTGCATCGGCTCAACCGGATGCTTGAGGCCCTTCATCGTACTGGCGATCAATAAAACCCCGGCTGTTGCCACAAACAGATTCTGGGCAAAAAAGTTACCGAAATTATCTGTCGCGGCCGACCGCGCTTTGATAAGATCAATTTCCTTATCCGTCAGTTTGCGTTTGGATTCAGCCGCCGCGGTGACCATTGGCGTGATCAGCGGCCGAACAAACTGCACCTGGCCGGACAATGAAATTCCAAAGACACCACCTAATTCACGGATCACTAAGTAAAGATTCAAAATGCGACTGGGCGTGAGCTTCTTTAGTTTCTGAATGCCGGTCACTGCTACCTCTTTTAACCCATGGCTTTCAACCAGGCCGATCATCGGCAGCGTCAAGAAGAAAAGCGACACCATGCGATTATCAACGAAACTCTGGCCCAATGTCGTCAATAAGTCCGGGACACTCATGCCGGAGAAGACAGCCGTGACAATAGCCGCCAGCACCACAACCGCTGTCGTATCCCACTTCAAAGCAAAGCCGACAACGATGATAACAATGCCGAGTAATTTCAAATATTCCAAATGCTGTGCCTCCTTATTGATAATGGTGAAAAGTTTAAAGGTTATTTGTAGGAAGGTCAATTGATTAAAGTGTGCAACTATTTATAACGGATACTATTTTATGGAAGACAATCTTCTGACTGTTGCACCGTTGAACGGACGCAATGAGAGTATCTAAAAAGGGATAGCCCCGTTGGCTGGGGTTATCCCTTTTGTATTGAAACGCGCCAGTTCACGCTCTTAGGCCGGTTGCATTTCCTTATCTTTGTCCTTGTCTTTATCCTTTGCCTCATTGCGGGCAATTTCTTCTCTTGTCAGCATATCCTTGACTGTCATTTTAACTTCAGTCACATTCAACCCGGTCATTTGGCGGACGTTTTTGGCAATCGCCATGGTGACTTTGTTGAAAATTTCCGGTACGTTTTCACCGTAGCGAACCGTTGCGTCAAGTGAGACGGAAACATCCTGATCATCACTTAAATCAACGTTAACGCCTTTGGTCGGATCTTCATCTTTGCTGAACATGTCGGTGATGTTCGCCATCATGCCGCCTTCAAGCGAGTATACGCCTTCGACTTCATTGCAGGTGATGCCCACGATTTTAGCAATCACCGCGTCGTCGAATTTCAATTCCTTATTGATGCCGCTTTGTTTCTTGTTGTCCATTTTAATCGCTCCTTTTTTGAGGTCGTTTCGTAACTTAACGTTTTTGCCATTCGCGTTTCGTCAATACATCTTTAACGTGCATATTCAATTCAACTAGCTGCAGACCGGTCATGCGCTCGATTTGCGCGCTGATCTTGCCGCACAGTTGCTTGAAAATGGCCTGGGCATTGCTATCGAATTCCAGGAAAACATCCATATCGATCGCAACCTGCTTTTCACCGACTTCTGCCGAGATCCCTTTAGTCAGGTTCTCGCCGCTAGAAAAAGTCTCCGTCAGGTTGTCCATCACGGAGCCGTCCATCCCCAGAATGCCATCGACATTCTGGGCACAAATGGCGGCAATTTTCTCGATGACCTTATCTTCAAAAGTCACCCGACTATTGGCCATCAGCGTCTCGTGCTGATTCGCTTTTGGTGCCGGTGCGGTTTTTGGCGACGCTACTGCATCCATCGACTCACCTACTTTCCTTTACTAAATGCATCTTTGCCAGACGTTAGCCAGCTCATGAGGTTGCCCCAGTTAGGGACGAGATAGCGCTCAATGAGCCAACCTAATCCGCCAAAAATCACGACAAGCATCATGCCCATAAACCCGAAGCGCATCCAGGCAAAGGCAAGAATGACGCCAATCACAGCTCCGATTGTTCCTTGCTGCATGCTGTTATCACCCTTTCGTAGCTGATGAACACTGCTGCCAACGGTGCTTGAGTGCGCACCCGGTTTGACTGGCAATCAGCCTTCATCCATCCGCGACATCAAATGACCCGAGCAGTTTTGGCCTTCACTTTCGTTGCCGGAAGCAACTGCACCCGCACATGCTTGACGGGAACGCCGAGACATTCCTGCAACTTTTGGCGCGCAGTTTCTTCAATCTGCTTGGCTTCCTGTTTCAGCTCTTTACCGTTTCCGGAAAAGGCTGCGATGCGCATGCGAGCCACTTGCTTCTTCCGAATGCTGACGTCCACGTCCACTGACTTGGCAAAATGGCGGGCCACGATTGCTTTTGCCACCGTGTTTTCAATGGCACTTTTATCAAGGGTCAAATCACCATCATCCCCTGCCAAAATCAATGCATTAGCCGTTGACCGCCGGAAAATGGCAACCAGCAGCATGATCAGAAAGACCAACAGCACCAATCCCGTTAAACCGATCATGAGCGGCCGTAACCACACGGCTTGCTGCAGATAGAACCGGGTAAATTCGCGATTGGGCCAAAGCAACAACCCAAAGCCCACACTCTGTAGCAATCCGCAAACGGCAACGAGGCCAAATAATCCTTTCGTTATCGGTTTCATCTTTTACGGCCTCCTACGCCTTGCGCCGGGTCGATCCCAACAGCAAGGAAACGAGGAAAACAACAATGACTGCGCCGATAATTGCCGGAATCAACGCCATGCCAGCCAGTGACGGCCCCCAGTTACCGAGTAAAGCCGTGCCAAGCCACGCACCGATCAGCCCGCCGATAATATTCCCGAGCCAACCAAGCGGCATGTCCCGACCAACGATGAGCTGCCCAATGCAACCGATCACAGCACCGATAATCAGTGTCCAGATTAAATGCATCATGGTAATCATCCTTTCTTTTTGAGCGCGAGCCGGCGCGGTTAGGAGTCGGAGTGTAAGTGGCCTTGGGCGTGATGGCCCGGGCTTAGGCCATTGCGACCAAGGTCCTTACACGCAGACTCCTGCGCCGGGGAACGCGTTATGACTAACAACTTTCTGACTATCTTAAGCTTAACGAACCGAACTTATCATTCGCAATAAATATGCTAATAATAACAATTAGTATTTAATTGAAGACACAAGAAAACCCGCCGTTATGCGGTTTACACAACGACGGGTTTATGAATCCGTTAATTAAAAAGATTAACGGATTAATCGAAAAACCATCAACTTATCCAAATGCCATTTACGGATTCGGTTCGCGATTAGCCTTCGATCAAATCGCCGGCATTCGGACCGGCATCCAACTTGTAAATCCGATCAACATTGATAACAACAGCACTGATGGCTGCTGGCAAGTGACGTTCCTTGGCAAATGCCTGCGCATCTTCAAAGATCTTGTCATCATTATGAAATTCAACGGTGCCTTCAAACCGAAAGCCCTTCAAAGCCTTGTAATCAACTGAGGCAACGGCAGCCTTTTTGGAGTACTGCAAATTGTGCCACGCTTGTTTACCGGTTTCTTCGTTGTAAATCAAGTGATGATCATCCAAAACTCGCATCGTGCCTTTTGGGCCGACTTGCGGATTTCCGTTCTCATCGGCGGTTGCCAAGTAGTTAAGCTGTGCACCGATCATGTCTTTCATGTCTTGCGTCAAAGTTGCCATCAACGATCAATCCCCTTTGCTTACTTTTTGTTACCAACGTCAGTGTAACACAAATTGATCGTGCACGTCAGTTCTTGCTTCTTTTTTAACCTTTCAGGTGTTCCAGCCCGCCAGCGACGCTTGGAAAAAATGGTCGTGATCTTATTCATTTGGCGGGACCTGTATTACACTAAGAGTAAGTAATGAATGGATTTTGTCGTAGGTTCGGTTTGACCTAAGGGAGGCAAATATTAATGCCACAGGTTTATGTTTCAGCAGCTTTGCCTAAATCCGCCAACGCGGCATTGCAAAAAGCCGGAGTGGATTTTGACGCGTACAACGGTAAGGGACTCATTACCGAAGAGGAGCTCCAAAGCCATTTAGCTAACACCGAAGTTCTCATTACAGCACTTTCAACGCCAGTCACGGCAGCAACACTAGCAAAGGCGCCCCATTTGAAACTTATCGCAAACTACGGGGCCGGCTTCAATAACATCGACGTCACCGCCGCCAAAGCGCAGGGTGTGCTCGTGACGAACACGCCAAAAGTTTCAACCACATCAACAGCCGAGGTGACACTAGCCTTGATGCTGGCAGTTTTGCATCGGGTCACAGAAGGCGATCGGTTAATGCGCGGTCCCGGTTTTTCCGGCTGGGCGCCGACGTTCTTCTTAGGCCATGAACTTGCCGGCAAAACCGTCGGCATCATCGGCGTGGGGCAGATTGGACAAGCCGTTGCCAAGCGCGTACATGCATTTGATGCCAAAATTCTTTACACGCAACATCATCAACTGACACCTGAAGCCGAACAGGCACTGGGAGCAACGTTTACCGATCGGGCGACTTTATTGCAGCAAAGCGACATCGTCACCCTTCATTTGCCTTTGGTGCCAGCCACACACCATTTGCTCGACGCTCAGGCACTGGCAACGATGAAGTCGACTGCCTACCTCATTAACGCAGCACGTGGTCCCTTAATTGATGAATCCGCCCTACTCAAGCAGCTAACCGACCATCGTCTGGCCGGCGCTGCCCTAGATGTTTACGAGGCTGAACCGCATGTCAGTTCAGGACTCAAGGCACTGGACAACGTTGTGCTAACGCCGCACATCGGTAATGCAACCGTTGAGGCACGTGACGCCATGGCCAAAATTGTCACCGATAATACGCTGGCTGTTTTAAACGGTAAACACCCGCAATACGTTGTAAATGGCTAAGCAGCGACTGTTCCAATCAAAAAACGCCAAGCAACCTTGTTTGCCGCGATGTCGGCTTCAGGTCGTTTGGCGTTTTGTTTTGTACAAAAATCATGGTGTCAATAAGCTAGTGTTTCTGCGAATCATGTGGCTGCCAAAAGCTGGCTAAAAGCAGCGCAAGAACAACGCCCAAAGTTAGGCCAAGACCGCCAACCACAAAAGGATTCGCGATTTGATGCTGCTGCATGAAAAAATAGATAACGGCAATGAGAACAATGGCAATCACCACCAATGCAACACGATACCAAGTGTTCTTAGTCATAGGTGAGCTAGGATCGTGTACTTTCCGACATTCTTATAGTCACCTTTGGCCTTTGAATCAGGTGTGCCAGCGGCTTCATAGAAAACCGAGTACTTGCCATCTTTATCTTTTGCAACAACCAATCCCTCGTCAACGACGTGTTGGGCCTTGTAAATTTGCGCACTGCGCCGGGCAGCAGCAAAGTCATAATCATTGGCAACTGCATCGCCAGGATTGAAGAAAACAATTTCCTCACTCATCAAGATCCCCTCACTTTCTGGTGAGCGCGAGCCAGCGCGGTTAGAAGCCGGAGTGTAAGTGGCCTTGGGCGTGATGGCGCACTTTGCCATTGCGACCAAGGTCCTTACATGCAGGCTTCTGCGCTGGGGAGCGCGTTAATGTGAGCGCGAGCCAGCGCCTGCGCCAGCAAACTCTTTGTGACTCCAGTATACCACGCTACCTCAGGTTACTTCTCACTTTGAAGCGCTTCTGCTTTCTTAATCAGACTCTGAGTAAACGCCGCAAATTGAGGCATTTCTTCCTGTTTAACGTTCAACGCAATTTTGACCGGCTCCGCGCCCTGAACCGCTCCGCTCGCTCTCAAAACCGCTTCAAACAACTCCGGAGCTGTATTGTAATCCTTGCCGTAATAAGGATCGCCGGTGCCAAGCACGCCAAAAACCAGCGGCTTCGCAGAAAAGTCCATCTTGCTCAAATCCTCATAGAAATCCTGTGTCTCTTCCGGAATCACGCCGCCGGTCCAGGTATATGTCGCCAAAACCAACACGTCATAGTCTTTAATCTTACTTGGATCCGTCTGAATCATTTCGCCAAGCGTGACATCCCAGCCGTAATGTTCAAAAAACTGCTGCTCAATCCGTGCCATTCCTTTGGCATTGCCTGTGATTGATGCGTATAAAATGATCGCCTTCATCGTCCTCACCTCATTAAGTTCAGTATACTGATAACTTCGAGGTTGTAAAAGCTTACATGACTGATGAGATGCGATGTTTGGCTGTGACCACTCAAAAAGTCGCAGTATCACTCACACTGCGACTCCGCAACTCATTCAACTGGCTGTTTCAACGGTTCCTTCACCTTGAAGGATGAAATGAACAGCATCCGCAAGCTCGTTCTCTTTAAAAAACTTGATTTCCTGATGACCCGAAAAATCATCCACTTCGATAATCGGCTCAAATCCGTTGAAGCGCCGCAATTCCTGACGCAACCAGGCATCCCAAACTTGGGTTGCCAAGCCTTGATGCTGGCTTTGGTTTCGCCGAATGATGATATTCTTATTGTCCCAAATCCGCACACGCAAATCACGGTCACTTTGACTAGCGGCTAAGTCTTGCAAGTAAGCATAGTGTTCCATAAGCTCACCTTACCTTTCAAATCAAGGCAATACTTACAACATCGAGCGACTGGCAATCTTGTCCAAACGCCGCCAAATCAACTGTTTTACCATCGGGATGTTGGCGGTTCTGACACTCTCTTTTAGTACATCTTCATTATACAAACATTTGTTCGCTCTTGCAATCTTTAAGTTCATCCCCTGACTATTTTTCGAATATCATCCTGAATTTCGTCTTTATAACCTGACATTTTCGCTAATGAATCATGACAAAGTTACGATTGAATGTCATACGTGCGCACCTTGACAAAAATCGTTATACTGTTAGTAAAGGCTCACGAGGAGGAATCGTTTTGGCTGAAAAAGCTCAAATCAGTGCATTTTCACGGGAAATTATCGACTTCCAGCGCAAAAATCATCTAACAGACACAGAGATGGCGCTAAACAGCCATGTATCAGTGGAACATATCCACAACATCAAATCTATGCGTGAGATGCCGGATTCTTCCGTCGTCGCCACGCTGAAGGATTACATGGAACACAAACCGAATGGTAAGTAAGTTGGCCGCATGAAAAGCCCCGTCATCAAATGCTGAATTTGATGACGGGGCTTTTGTATATCCATATAACTCAAAAATTAACTACCAAATGCAGTGGTTCAACCTCATGCAGCTCTGTGCTTGTGGGCCGCGGAATGTGTTCTGCCAAGATCCGCTCATTTCGTTGACGGGCTGCGACCGCTGATTCTGGATTTGGCCGGGGGATTGCTGCTAGTAAACGTTTTGTGTAGGGATGCACTGGGTTCGTAAAAATCTGCTCAGTTGTTCCAGTTTCGACAATGGTGCCTAAGTACATAACCAAAATGCGATCACTAATTTCCCGAACAACACCCAAGTCGTGCGTAATGAAAAGATAGGTTAGCTTCAGCTTCTCTTGTAACTGCTTTAATAAGTCTAGCACCTGCGCCTGAATTGAAACATCTAATGCTGATACCGCTTCGTCACAGACAACCAAACTCGGATCAAGCGCCAATGCCCGGGCAATACCGATTCGTTGCCGCTGACCACCGGAAAATTCGGATGGATACCGATTCGCACTGGC
Source organism: Lacticaseibacillus huelsenbergensis (assembly GCF_029726355.1). NCBI lineage: Bacteria > Bacillati > Bacillota > Bacilli > Lactobacillales > Lactobacillaceae > Lacticaseibacillus > Lacticaseibacillus huelsenbergensis. Next base: position 1,415,334 of record NZ_CP120687.1, on the reverse strand, counting down.
CTCATCAAGGTCAACCGCTTGTAAAAGTTGCAACATCCGCTGGTGGCGTGCTTGCGCATTCATTTGGTGATGGATAGCCATCACTTCCTCAATCGCATCTCCAATTTTTTGACGTGGATCCAGTGAGCCAAACGGATCCTGAAAAATCATTTGCATCTTGGCGATTAATGCGGCTTGACGATGATTGAATGGTGGCAATTCCTTGCCTGCATAAACCATCTTGCCAGCAGTCTTCTGCTCCAATCCTAAAATTGTTCTGCCCAACGTTGACTTTCCTGAGCCAGATTCGCCTACTAATCCTAAAGTTTCACCGGGATAAATATGAAAGCTGACGTCATTAACCGCTTTTAGTCCAGCAGCACGTTTTCGAAATAGCTGTTTCTTATCCTGATACACTTTCGTCAGATGTTGAACGGCTAACAATGGCTGTTTGTCGGTTACCTGTGAATGTTGCGCGATGTGGGGAGCGTCAACATCAGGAACCGCGGCAAGCAATTTTTTAGTATAGGCATTTTGCGGATGCTCAAAAATTGTTTGTGCAGTGCCCCGCTCAACAATTCGCCCTTGCTTCATGACGACCACATAGTCAGCAATTTGTGCCACCACCCCCATGTCATGGGTAATGAAAAGAACACCCATCCCTTCTTGATCTTTCAATTTATTGATCAATTCGAGAATCTGTGCCTGAATCGTGACATCTAAGGCGGTTGTCGGCTCATCAGCAATCAACAACTGCGGCTTGCAAGCAATGGCCATGGCAATCATCACTCGTTGTCGTTGTCCGCCGCTTAACTCATGCGGATACATTTGCAATTTTTTGGCAGGCTCAGGCATCTCAACTTGCTTCAACAATGCCAACGCCTGATCAAAAGCAGTTTTACGATCTACTGCTTGGTGGGCTTTAATGACATCCGTCAGCTGTTTGCCAATGCGTAACACCGGGTTTAACGCCGTCATTGGTTCTTGAAAAATCATTGACATTTGATCTCCGCGAAGTCGTCGCATGGCCTTGTCGCCTAGTTTCAGCAGATCCTGCTTTTCAAAACGAATCGAACCACTGGCAACGTGTCCGTTTTGTGGCAGAAGACCCATCACCGAAAACGAGGTAACACTCTTCCCAGAACCGGATTCACCAACGAGGCAGACCGTCTCATGTGGATGAACGGTTAAACTGATGTCGTGTAAAATTTGTTTGGTACCTTGATCTGTTTCAAAATCAACATTCAGGTTTTGAACTGCTAAGACTGGTTCCAACATGACTGTCACCCTCCAACTGGTTTCTCTAAGATAGACATATTCAGCTTAACGGACTTTAGACTAATTGAAGTAAGCTCCGCCCAAGTACCACATGCCTGTTGGTAAGACAGTCACGCCTTTGAGATCCTTAGCTTGCGCAACTGCAACGGAATTGTGATCCATTACGATCCACGGTAAGTCTTTCATGGCGATCTTATTCGCAGCGCTCAAAGCCTTTTTACGTTCAGAAGTATTTAACGTCTCTCGTGATTTCTCAACTTCGGCGTCAAATTGTTTGTTGCTGTACCGCATGTAATTGGAACTGCCAATATTCTTTGAATCAAGGTTAGGATAAAACAGTTCGCTTGCATCGCCTGTACTATTCGCCCATCCGGAGAAGGTCACCTCAAACTTTCCTGATGCTAGCGTTGTCAGATAAGTTGCCCATTCTTGTTTTTCAATTTTGACTTTGATACCGGCTTTTGCCAGTTGCTGCTGAACGACTTGGGCCATTTGCACATAAGCAGGTTGGTTACCAACTAAAATGGTATAAGTTTTCTTGTTAAAGCCGTTTGCTTTAACAAGTTCCTTCGCCTTTTTCAGGTTATAGGTTGTCGCAGCTTTCTTGTCGTTCTTGTTATAGCCAAATAGCTCAGGCCCAATCAGGCTAGGATTATAGGTTCCTAAACCGTTTAACTGGGCGACATATGTTTTGGCGTTAATTGCATAAGCAGCAGCTTGTCGGAACTTCTTATTCTTACCTGGATTAGACTGCATATTAAAGCCAAAATATCGCATTGGCGTTCCGACTTTGTTTGTCAGCTTTACATTTGTCAGTGACTTGATTCGCGATAAGTAATCTGATGTCACATTGTCCAGTAACTGAATTTTGCCAGTTTGTAACATCGAAACCGCGGTGGCATAATCCGGAACAGTTTTAAATGTCACGCCTGCCAGCTTTGGCTTTTTGCCCCAATAATCTGTATTGCGTACTAACTTGACGCTATCGCCAGTTGTCCAGCTCTTAAACTTGAATGGTCCAGTACCAACCGGATGTGTATTCAGCTTCCCCTTTTTATCAGCAGTTGGACTAACAATCGAAGCATTGGGATGGCTTAGCATCGCCAAAAATGGACCATACGGATATTTGGTCTTAATTTCAACAGTGCTGTCATTAACGACAGTTGTCGACGCAATCGGCTCGAGTAACGAGGCGCGCGGGGCGGCACGTTTAGGATCTTTCATTTGGTCAAACGTGTACTTCACTGCGGCAGCATTAAATGGCGTACCATCTTGAAATTTAATCCCTGTGCGTAAATGAATAATCCAGTCAGTGGCACTTTTACGCTCATAAGACTTCGCCAACCACGGTTTAGCTTTTAACGTCTTGGCATCTTGTCGAAAAAGTGTTTCATAGACTTGCTGAATGACGTTTGATGAAACTGTATCTGCCGTGGACAACGGTGATAACCCCTTAGGATCAGCCGTTGATCCATACACCAACGTGCGCCCAGCTGCTGCCGTCACGTTGGTTGGACCAGTCCCAAATGCAATCAATGTCGTCAATAAAGCGGTCAATACAGAAACTAAAAGCCATTTGCTTGTTTTTTTCGTCATGCACATTCCCTCCAACTTAACGCTCATCATCTCGACTTAGCGAATTTTAGCGTTTGGATCTAAGGCATCTCTCAAGCCGTCACCAAAAACATTAAACGAAAAGATCACTAGCATAATCGCAATCCCGGGAACCACTGCCACTTGCGGCGCATCCCACATAATCGACTGGCCTTCAGCAATCATGGCACCCCATTCAGGTGACGGTGGCTGAGCTCCCAAACCAATGAAACTGAGTGCTGCGGTTGATAAAATAGCTGATCCTAGGCGCATCGTTGCATTTACAATAATCGGTGCCATGCAATTAGGCAGAATATGTTTAAAGATAATGCGTGGCGCGCGGGCACCCTCCGATTTCAGTGCTGTGATATATTCTTCGTTTTTAACTGCTAGAACACTGCCACGGACAATACGAGCAAAAGTGGGGATGGCCCAGATGCTGATGGCGATAACAATGTTCCCAATACCAGTCCCCAAAATGGCAATGATCAATAACGCCAACAAAATTCCGGGGAATGCGAAAAGAACATCCATGCACCGCATAATGAGGCCATCCAGCCACTGAAAATAACCGGCGATCAAACCAAGCACAACACCAATACTGAGACCAATCGCTACAGCCGAAAAACCAACTCCCAAGGAAATACGTGCGCCATAAATCACGCGGGATAAAAGATCGCGCCCATAGTTGTCTGTCCCTAGCAAATGACCCGGCGCCCCGATACCAAGATTCTTTCCGGTAATCAGATCTTGTTTGTAAGGACTATCTGGCGCCAGCACAGGAGCAAAGATTGCTACTAAAATCATCAACGTAATGACAATTAGCCCGAATACAGCGAGTTTATTGTGCAGTAATCGTTTGACACGTAAAAACCGCACCTCGGATTTTACAGTCGCATTGATTTTACTTTCGCTTGCTGCGGTGACTACTTTGCTTGATGCAGCTGAGATATTTCGTTCCATGTTCTACCTCCCTTGCCTGTTTGCTAATTCGTTGCATTCAAAGCCGGAAGTTTGCAATAAGGTCGCTCTTAAAATGTCCTAAAGTATTGACTCCCCAGCTTCTGAACGCGTCGCCCTAGGTCCTAGTTCAATAGCTAATTCTCGGATCAACCTTGGCGTAGATAATATCGACGACTAGATTGACCAGAACGAATATTGTAGCAATGAACAATACGGTCCCTTGTACGACCGGGAAATCTCGAGCTGAGATGGCATTGATCATCAATCGGCCGACACCGTTGATGGTAAAGACTTGTTCAGTCACAATCGTTCCACCTAATAACGTGCCAAAGTTGATACCGATAACGGTAATAATCGGAATCAAGGCGTTACGAAATTCGTGGGTTAAGATGATTTTCCAAGGCCGCAAACCTGCTGCTTTTGCTGTCCGCACATAATCTTGCTGCAGCACTTCAAGCATGGTAGCTCGTGTCGTGCGTGCGATTAAGGCAGCCGAGCCTGCACTCAGCGCAATCGCTGGTAATATTAATTCTTTTAGACCAGCGACCGTATACCAATGCATCGACATGCCGCCAATTGGCAATGCGTGCAACATCACGGCGAAAATCAAAATCAGCATCGTTCCTAACCAAAAATTAGGAATGGACACTCCGAGCAGTGATAATGTCGTGCTAGTAAAATCAATCCAGGTATTGTGCTTAATGGCGGCAACAATCCCCAGTGGAATGCCGATTATCAATGCCAGAACCATGCTGGCTGTTGCTAATTTAATCGTTGTTGGGAGGCGACTGAGAATGGCTTGGGTTACCGGCTGGGATGTTTGATATGACGTGCCGAGATTGCCGTGCAAGACTTTGCCAATCCAGTCAAGATATTGCACCACAATCGGCTTGTCTAACCCCAAGCTCCTATGTAACGCAGCGATATCGCTTTTGGTTGCCGCCGGTCCGGCCATGATTCGCGCCGGATCGCCGGGCGCTAGGTGCATGCTGAAGAAAACAATGAACGATACCCCAATTAATAACAGTACAAGTTGCAGCATCCGTTTCAAAATGAAGTGACCCATGCGCTTGCCTCCTCGCATAAAAATAATAATAGCTTTATTAAAATTGAATGTTAGAATTAGATTGTCTTAATGTCAATAACCAAAACAAAAAATGTTAAAAAGTGACCCGTGACTTGACACGCCTATATCGCTGGTATAACAAGCATTTAACATTAGATTTAGATTGTGATATTCTGTGACCTATATCTCACATTACATATTCGACACAAACGAGGCGATTCGATGTCCTTTTTCACGAACCCTAACAATCCTTACCCACGTTCGCGCAAGTCAGTCTATGCTAAGTACGGCATAGTGGGTACTAGCCAGCCGTTAGCTGCTCAAGCTGGGTTGCGGATTTTGCAACAAGGCGGTAACGCGGTTGATGCAGCCGTGGCGACCGCTGCCTGTCTGACCGTTGTCGAGCCCACCACCAACGGCATTGGCAGTGATGCGTTTGCGATTATCAGCATTAACGGTCAGCAATATGGGATCAATGGTAGCGGTCCGGCGCCGCAAAATCTCAAAGTTGCAGATCTTCAAGCTGCTGGTTTAACGGAAATGCCCAAGTTTGGCTGGACCTCCATTGATGTTCCCGGTGCACCTGCGACTTGGGCAGCGATGGTTGAACGTTTTGGCCAGCTTTCCTTAGCTAAGGACTTAGCGCCAGCCATCGCTTATGCGCAAGATGGCTATCCCGTATCTCAGACCATCGCTTATTTTTGGGAACGCGCCGCGCAAAATTATCGCCAAGCCCAAAAAAAGGCAGCTAATCCGGCGATTTTTGACGAATGGTTCAAAACCTTTTGTCCAAATGGCCATGCGCCGCAAACTGGTGAAGTTTGGCAATCTGCGGACCAGGCCGATACCCTAACACGAATTGGCCAAACACAGGCGCGCGATTTCTATGAAGGAACCTTGGCCCAAAAAATCGCTACGGCTGCGTCACAGAATGGCGGTTATTTAACGGCCAAAGATTTAGCAGCGTATCAGCCGGCTTGGGTGACGCCGCTAAAGCTCCACTATCATGGCTATGACGTGTTGGAACTGCCCCCTAACAGTCAAGGTGTGGTGGCGTTAGAAGCATTAGGATTATTGCAGGGTCGGCATTTTACCAACCGGGATTCATTTGACACCGTCCACCACCAGATTGAAGCGATTAAGTTAGCCTTTGCCGACTTCTTTAAGTTTGCTGGGGATCCGCGGGCCATGCAGCTTGATCCGAATCAGTTGCTTGCACCGGACTATCTCGCTAGCCGCAGCGCACTGATTGGTGAATCGGCCCGACCGCCTGAAGCTGGTGACCCGCAAAGTGGCGGGACCGTTTATCTGGCAACTGCCGATCGGGATGGCAATATGGTGTCCATGATTCAAAGTAACTACATGGGCTTCGGCTCAGGTGTCGTGGTTCCGGGCACGGGCATTGCCTTGAACAACCGTGGCAACAACTTTTCCTTCGATCCCGCGTCACCCAATGTCCTTGAAGGTGGTAAACGCCCGATCAACACCATCATCCCGGGCTTTTTAACCAAAAACGGGACCCCGATCGGACCTTTTGGCGTGATGGGTGGTTTCATGCAGCCACAAGGGCACCTGCAGGTTTTAATGAACACTATCGACTTTGGCCTTGACCCGCAAGCCGCGTTAGATGCCCCGCGCTGGCAATGGATGCACGATCAAACTGTCCAAGTCGAACGTGAAGTGCCAGCTGTGACGGTAAATCGACTTGTTGCCGCCGGACATCATATTGTCGTTCAGTCTGAACCCAACGTTTTTGGCCGCGGGCAGGTCATCTGGCGCAATCCTGAAACCCAAACTTATGTTGGCGGGTCCGAATCGCGAACAGACGGCGCCATGGCGGTTTGGTAACGCAAAAAGAGGAACTCCGAATCACAGAAAACTATCTGTGATCGGGAATTCCTCTTTTTTATGTGAGCGTGAGCCAGCCCGGTTAGAAACCGGAGTGTAAGCGGCCTCAGGCGTGATGGCCCGGTCTTGGCCATTGTGTCTGGGGTCCTTACACGCAGGTTTCTGGGCTGGCGAACGCGTTATGGTGAGCGCGTTATATCGGAACCGACTTAACGATTGCCCAAATACCCAATCGTCATCGCACCGATTAAGATAATCAGCACGGCAGTCGTAATCCATACATACAGGTGGTCATGTTCCACGGCAAACGCATAAATTGAAACTACCACCCGCAAAACGGGGGTCAAAATCAGCAAAAAAATGCCTGTCATTAACACGGCGTATGGTTTTAAGGCGAAGGTTCCACTCAAAATAGCGCCAACCCGCGTCGGGTGAACGCCTGCCGGATACCCGGTCGACCCGGTCGCAATAAGCAAAATCAGCCCCAAAACAATGACCACCGCCGACAAAATGACGCCAACTTGCATGACCTTGCCGATCATAATTTCGACATCATCAATTTCGGTTTTAAGTTTATTGTCCATCAGATTGACACCCCAAATCCTTTAAGCGCCATTTGAATGCCCATATAGCCAATAACCGGAATGAAGATCATGCGCAAAACCTTGGTCGGCAGAATCTGCATCACGCGGGAACCGACTGTCGCGCCAATGAGGATCCCGATGGCCAGTGGTGCAGCAATTTGCGGCTGCAATTGCCCGCCAAAATAATACACCGTTGCACTGGCCGCCGCGGTGACCCCCATCATGAGGTTGCTGGTCGCACTGGAAGGCTTCAACGGCATGTGCATGATCGTATCCATCGCGATCACCTTAAACGCGCCGCTGCCGATCCCTAACAGACCGGAGGCAATACCGGCGCCAAACATCATCGCAAAGCCGCCTGGCACGTTGGTCACCGTATAATTGACTTCTTTACCGGTGGCCTTGTCAAAATAAGCCCCGTTCAAGCGCAACTTGGTCGCAATCTCATCTGGTGTCGTCTGGCGCGCTTCGTCTTCTTTCATCCGCATTTTGCGAATCATATTGAACGCTGAAAAAATCAACAACGCGCCGAACAAAATGTACAGCACTTTGCCGTCCACAAGCCCGGTAACAATCGCGCCCAAAACCGCGCCGACCGTCGTGGCAATTTCCAAAAACATCGCCACGCGCAAGTTCAGCATTTCATCTTTGAGATACGCAATGGTCGCACCTGAACTCGTGGCAATGACGGAGACGATGCTGGCACCGATCGCATATTGAATCGGCAAACCCATTAGCATCGTCAGAATCGGCGTAATAATCATCCCGCCGCCAATGCCAAGCACCGCACCCAGAATGCCGCCAAGCAAACCGGTGCCCATTAACAATAGTATTTGCTCCATTTATCTAGCCCCGTTTTCATGCGTTAAATAATGACAGTTAAAACCGCACACCATTTTGTTTGTATTTTCTAATGTTAGCCCACGTGATATGTGATTTTCAAGCTATTTTCAAAAAGCGGGTCGCCACACTTCGCAGATTCATCAGTCACCAGCTGCCGCCAAAACCACCGCCGCCACTGGATCCGCCACCAAAACCACTGCCAAAACTGTCGGATCCGCCACTTCCGCCACTACTGCTGGATCCAGAGCCAAAATCAGACATCACCCACAGCGGTAAGTCATCTTGATCTAAGTGCTGATCCTTGTCTGGATGACGAATATGGAAAAGAATGGCCGAAAACGTTGCTGCCAAAGTTTTATCCGAAAAATGATCCGTTGCTTTCACGTTTTCAAGAAACTTCGTCCATGTTGTGGCGGCTTCCTGACTGGAGATGCTTTTTTGCCCGCTGAGCCATGTCGCATATGCCGTTTCGTACGGCTTGCCTGTTGCCAATCGCTCCGTTAAGGCCGGCGTCAGCAAATCAGCCAGTGCCGTTATCGTGGGCACGTTGACGATTTCTTGATCTGAGAGTTCCCGGAGTGCCCCTTGAAGATTGTGATAGTACCAATATGGATGTGGCGTCGTGAACCGAATCTCCTGCGTCCAGGATTCAAACCTTCGTCGCGCTAGCCCAGCCATTCCGATCACGCGTAATTGGTCATGCGCCCAAGCAAAGTGAAATAACGGCAAGGAAGCTGAATCTACCCGCAACTTAATGCCAGCAGCTGTCACCGCAGCATAAATCGGCAAAGCTGCCATCGCCCCGGGGTCGCTCATCGCGTCATGCAACCGCGCATTCATGGCAGCATGCGCCAAAAAGAAAAGAACCATTAATCCGCCCAAAATCAGTGCGGCAATCATCAGTGCCTGCTTGATTGCCGCAGCACGCGCGCGTTTTTCCTTAATTTGAGTTGGCGTTGTAATCGCACTTTGATGAGCAACGACGCGCTTCCCGATATTCGTCAAAAACATCGCAATGGCACGATCGTAATTTTCGGCCTTGAGCTGGTTTTTAACGCTGTCCGTCACAATCTCGTCGGCGCTGCCATCTGGTACGACGCCCTCTAGACCATACCCGACTTCCAACCAATACTTGTGGTCATTTCGAGACAGAACCAGCAGGAGCCCGTTTTCCCAGTCCTTTTTGCCGACGCCGGCCTTCGCAAACTGGTCATTGGCATAATCTTCGATGTCATCATCATCCAGCGATGCCACTGTTATGACCGCTATTTGCGGATGCCCTTTAACCTTGGCAAACGTTTGGTCATTTAGCTGGTTTAAAACCCGGCGACTCTCAGGCCCCATCATCGCCCCTTGATCGCGATACCATTTTCCTGAACTCGCCTGAACCGGTTGCAGTGTAGCAACGCAGATTCCCAGCAATAACAATAGGGGTACCAACCACCAGCTGTGCCGATGCATCCCCTCGCCTCCTTCATTTAATCGGGTTGTGAATGATTTCATCATACCATGTGCTGAATACCGAGCCATTCACTTAAGCATCAGGTTTTGCTGAATTTTTAGTCAGTTCAATTTAAAAGGCCATAACGCGCTCGCCAGCCCAGAAACCTGCATGTAAGGGCCTTGAAACCTACACTCTGTTTTTAACCGGGCTGGCTCGCACTCACAAAAAAATCGCCTGACGCAACATTTTGCATCAAACGATCAGATTGTTTCTGTTCGACTTAATCCTCGACCGGATCAATCTCAACAAACGTATCATTGGGAACCCGCAGAATCGAGAACCGGTCAGCAATATGGCCTACGTGCATGCCCAGACCGTTCAGGAAACCCGGCTGGTAGCGTGCCGTTACAGTTGCAACATAGGCTTGGTCCGCGGTTTGATCAAGTCGTTTCAGATACTTTTTCGACCACGGATAGGCGGCAGCTCGCGGCGTTAAGGGTTGGGCACCTGAACTGACCTCCGCGTTATGACTATTGTTTTCATACTTCGCGCCTTCCGTCCAGTAAGTGTAGTAGAGGATCGGATTTTTACCGTTACCGGTGTGGACACGAACGTAGAAGGAATGCTCGTCGCCTGTTTGTAAGATCAGCGGTTGCGCGCTATGGCTGATGGTGACGGCGTGACTGTCGCGGTAATCGATAGGCCGCAACCAGCTTGCCCATACCAACCCGGCCGTCGCCAGGAATAGCACGGCTACTTCCGCAAGATCAACCAGCACCACCGAAGCCGGCACTTGGCGACCGGATTTGACGATCGCTTTAATATGTCGCCGGCGAATGTGCCAGACGATGAAGATGAAGTAGGCAATTAAGATCACCCACGCTGACAGTCCGATAAGATTCCACGCGTTCATAATTTTCCCCCTACAACTTTGCGTTATCTGCCTGCATCACTGCTAACTGGCCTAATAAATTGAGATAATGCCATGGTTTATCATAATTCGGATTAAACAACATATCGACATAGGCCAGCTGATCAATCGTATTGCGGTTCTGAATCATGACCGAAATCAGATTCGCCGCATTGGCAATGTCATATTGACTATAAAACTGCGCCCCTAGAATCCGGCGGTCACGAGTATCGTAAACCAGCACCATCGTAATCTTGACCGTATGCGGCATGAATGGCGGTCGAAAATCATCCGTCATGGTCACACTGGCTGCCGGCAGATGATTGCGCTTGGCGTGGGCAAGTGTGAGTCCGGTAACCGCCAGACTATGATCATACAATTTTAACGCACTGGTCGCCTGTGTTCCCATATATTTGATATTCGGGCCAAAAATATTGGCACCGGCCATTTTCCCTTGGCGAACGGCATTCGTTGCCAACGGCGCATAAGCATCTTTACCAGTCGGGTTAAAATGAACGGCAACCGCATCACCGGCAGCGTAAATATCCGGATTGCTGGTTTGCATATAATCATTCACATGAATCGCACCATCCGGATTCATCTCAACCTGTCCGACCAGCAATTCGGTCATCGGACGAAAACCGACGCAGACCACCGCCAAATCGGCCTGAATCTCTCCTTGATCCGTCTGAATGAAGACATGCTTTTCATCACTGTCAAAATGTCTGGCAATCGTGTTGGTCTTGAGTTCAACGCCGCGTTTCGTCAACACCGAAGCAATTTCCTTACTGAGTGGCAAGTCAACATAGTGGCTCAACAACGGCGACACGCCATTTATCAAAATGACCTGTTTGTGGTTGCGGCTATAGGCCTCGGCCAATTCAACGCCGATATACCCACCGCCAACAATGGCAATTTTATCGGCATCTTTGGCGCTCTCTTTAATCTTGCGCGCATCATCATAACTTTTGCACATCAAGACGCGCGGAATACTGACACCGGAAATCGGTGGGATCACCGGGTAACTGCCCGTGGTCATAATGAGCTTGTCATACTGATAATGTTGCTGCTGGCCGGTCGCCAAATCCTCAGCCACGACCTGATGATCAACTGCATCAATCGATAAAACATCGTGCTTCAAATGAACGTGCACCTTGGGGCCAAGTGCTTCAAGCGAAGCCGGGGTAGCATAGAACATATCTTCCAGCCGCCCGACCGTTCCTTCGAGGTACAAGGCAATGCCACAAGAAAGAAAGGAGATGTCCTCGCGACGTTCAAAAACATCCACTTCCGTTTCCGGGTGTCTTGTTAAAAGTTCGCGCACTGCCGCAGTTCCTGCATGCGTACAGCCCACAACGACAACTTTCATCAGCATCTGCCTTCCCTTCTAGATTATCAATACAAACATTATGACACGAAAAGGGCGAAACCTAAAGCAAGTCGCTAACGGCTTTGAGACGCTTACAAGTATAATAGCTTTGTTGCTTCTTAATTGGTCAATTCATAAAAGGAGTTTAATATGCACATCACACTTATCGGTGCCGGCCCGCGTGGCTTGCTGCTTTTAAGTCGGCTGCTGAGTTGGCAACCGACCCGCTACCCTAAGCGCCGGCTTAACATCGTACTGGTCGACCCTTATCCAATCGGCGGCCGGGTATGGAAAATCAATCAAGATCCTAATTTAATTATGAACACTGCGGCTTCGCAAATTACCTTATTTACGGATCAGAGCGTCACTGACGTCGGGCCATTTATCACCGGACCCGATCTGAGCACTTGGGCACTGACGATCGCGGCAGGCTATCTGGATGCCCACCCTGAACTGGATAATCGGGCAATTTTGTTACGCCAAGCTGCCAGTCTTGGACTCAACAGCTACGCGTCCCGCGCGCTTTACGGCGTGTATCAGCAGTGGTTCTTCGACTTGCTACGCGCACAAGCCGGCCAAAATACGATCACCTACAAACAACAAACAGTAACCCGCTTAGATCAAAAAGATCCCGGATTCACCATCACAACCGACCAGGAAAGCTGGCAAACCGACCAAGTTGTCATGGCGCTGGGAAATTTAAAAAACTCATTGACGCGCGATCAAAAAGCCTTACACGACTATGCCAAAACGCACAAACTATTTTATTTGGAACCGGGCTTTCCGGAAGAAGGCGACCTCAGCAACATCGAACCGCAAGCTCCGGTCATCGTTCGGGGTCTCGGCTTGAGCTTCTTTGACTTAATGAGCCGGCTAACGGAAGGTCGCGGTGGACGGTTTCAGAAAACCGCAGATGGTTTGCTCGCCTATCACCCAAGCGGTCGCGAACCGCACATCTTCGCTGGCTCGCGGCGCGGTTTTCCATATCGTGCTAAAGGCCACAATCAAAAAGGTCCAGGCGAAGAATGGCAGCCGCAATTTCTGACGCCTGAGCAAATCAATGCCTGGCAGGCCCGCGGTGAAGTGAGCGGCCAGACTTTCTGGGAAGGGTTAAAGCATGAAGCTGAGTTGATTTACTATCGTCTCCTTTTGCCGCAACGCTACCCTGACATTGACGAGACAGCGTTTGAACGTGATTTTCTCGCGGATCCGGTTGCGACTTTAGGCGCCTTACCGATCGCCGCCAAAGATCGCCTCGATTGGGATGTGCTCGCTGATCCGACCAAAGCCCATCCCAGTGGCCAGCCTTATCAAGACTTCATGCGGCATTATCTCCGGCAAGATGCCCGCGAGGCGATGCGCGGCACGAAAACCGGCCCGTTGACCAGTGCACTGGAGGTCTTACGCGACATGCGCGATCCCATTCGCCAATTTGTCGAACGCGGCCTCTTTAGTCAGGACCAGTATCTCGACTTCTTCTTGCGCTGGTTCAACTCACTGAACGATTTTCTGTCGATCGGACCACCGGCTCTGCGCATTGATCAACTGCAGGCCTTAATCGGTGCAGGTATCGTCACAATCTTACCGCCAGGCATGCAAATTAAGGGCATCGACGGTCAGTTTCTTTTGAAAACACCAAGCGATCCAAAATTCTCCTTGCAAGCCAAGGCCTTACTCGAAGCGCGTGTTCCGGCCGTCAATGCTCCGACTGCGCAAGATCCGCTCGTTCAACAACTGCTGCATGACGGCTACGCGCATCCGTATGAGTTGCAACTCAATGCCGACAAACGTTTCCAGTCAGGCGCGATCGCCATCGACAGGCGGACCCAGCAATTGCTCGATGCCAATGAACAGCCGCAAGCCGGCCTCTTCTTCTGGGGTGTCCCAACGGAAGGCGTCCACTGGCTCACCACCGCCAGCCCACGCCCACTTGTTAATGATGTGAGTTTGAAAACCGCGGAGCAGATTGTGAAGGCGATTTTTGCTGGGGCTGGTTCGTGATCGCAGTTAAAAGTTTCTACAAATAATCTAAAAGGCTCAGGCATTCCGCATTGGATGTCTGAGCCTTTGTAGTATTCGTGAGTCGGCATGTCTAGAAGTTGAAAGTCTGATCGAAGCAGTACGCTTTTAAAACGACTTAAATTTTTATCAACCGTTGTGCCATTTAAGGTGTCGTTTCATTTATGAACATTTCTGCCTGTTTCTTGAATGCAACAAAAAAACTTGTTGATCCAAGGGTTTTCTGAATCTCCACGATCTTCTCGACACGCTCTTTATTTTCGGATGACGGATTTTCACAGTACGTGCAAAGTGCTTCTGCGAGTGCGATCAAAAATCGTTCAGCCATCATGTTATCCTCAATATGACTGTTCTTCATCACGCGTAGAAAAAGCCGGGCAGTTTTTAAATCCTTAGCCGCTAAGTTTAAAAGTACAACATTGTATAGAAGACTTATATTAAGTTGCAGATTTTGGTGTATTTCCAAAGCCTCATTAAGTTGAGAAGCTAATTCCCGTGCCAGCTGGTTAACGGTTACTAACGGCATAACTGACAACGTATTCCCGAAAAGTAACAGTTCAAATCGGGTCCAGCCATCAACATTAAACAGATAATCTGCTAAGAAACTGGCATCGGTTTTTGAAAGCGACTCACCATTCATATCGGCAATCATGGCTTTAACCATAATCAAAATGAGCCGATTATACTTTCCTGGATGATTCTTGAAATGCGCTTCAGCCCTGTCTTCTACCAGTGCAGCTTGGCCCCCGTTGTTATTGACAATTGCCTTGGTAATGTCTTCCAATATCGACTGCTCATACAGGTTTTCCTGAATAGCTAAGGCATTACCAAATTCAGCAAATGTGACATGTAGGCGTTCAAGGAGTGCCAGAAGCTTATCAGCGGAAATTTGGGTTAAATTCCTTTCAAACTTAGATAACTGCGCCTTCGAAAGAATCCCGTCACTAAGCTCCGCCTGGCTCATTCCCTTGTTCTCACGAAAAATATGAATAACTTCGCCAATCTTTTCCATGATGCTCCCCTGCTTTTTCATATCTGAAACGTTTTTTGTTGGCATCATATTACCACATATACTAGGGCCATCAAATTAATATGAGGCGATCACCATGAAACCAACTATCAGTTTACTATCGCGACAAAAGGCGTTGACGTTATTAACAACCCTACTGATTCTAATCGAGTCGCTTGGAAAAGTGGCCAGCTCACTAACCCTTGCGCCCTTGACCGATCAGCTCATCAACAAAAACTTTAACGGTGTCGTCTTTTGGCTACTGTCGACCATTACCATCTGGGGCGTCACCCTAACCATCGGCTACGTGAATTCAGTATTGAAGGCACAAATTATCCGTAAGGTAACAAATCAGTTGCGTACTGACATTGCAGACGGGCTCAGCACTGTATCGATTCCCGAATACAAGAAAGTCAATCATAATGAATACGTCTCATGGCTAACAAATGACGTCAATATGATCGAACAAAATGGTTTAGATGCGTTCTTCTCGCTATTAGGTAATGTTACAACGCTGCTGTTTGCCATTACGTCGTTAGCTTTCTATCATTACAGTTTGGCACTGGCCGCTATTATTTTGGGACTTCTCACAATGACCATCCCCCAGTTCTTCTCTAAAATTATGACCAGAGAGACTAATCGGCTTGCAACGGCCAACAGTTCTTTTCTAGGAAAAGCGGATGACATTATTGGCGGATTCTCCGTGTTTTTCAGCCACAATCTTGGCAACGCCTTTACACATAAGCTGGCTGTTGCTTCCGATCAGCAGGGAAAAGAGAAAGTTCTTTACACCAAAAATGTCGGCTTGGTTAATTTGTTGATCAGCGGTGTCAATGTAACAGCACAAATGCTCGTTTTGGCACTGACTTGCTTGTTAGTTGTCGGCGGTTATTTTACAGTCGGCGTCATCTCTTCTAGTGGTTCGTTGGCAGGCACTGTCTTCAACAATCTCGCAGGTATGATTCAAGGTATCTTCCAGATGAAATCCGTTACAGTATTGCTTCACAAAGATACCTCCTCAAAAGAACCCGCGCTCTCTTCTGAAGATGATTCATTTAAAAACGCACTTACGGTTGACCATCTTTCTTTTAATTATGGCGAAAAGCCTGTCATCAAGGATATCTCTTATCGCTTCGAGAAAGGTGGTAAGTATGCCATTCTCGGAAAAAGCGGAACTGGAAAATCAACACTTATCAACCTGATGAGTGGCCGACTTACTAATTACAGCGGTTCTATTCACGTTGATGATCTAGAATTAAACTCACTTCCAGCATCAATGCTGAATGCCAAAATCGAACTTGTCGATCAAAAATCATATATTTTCAATGAAAGTGTGCAAGAAAATATAACATTGGGAAAACCTAGCGCTTCAAATGCACTCAATAAAATCGTGGAGTTTCTTGGCATCAATACATTCACCAGTTTGAGTACGAATATTCACGAACACGGCAGTAACTTGTCTGGTGGGCAACGGCAAAAATTAGCACTAGCACGCGCTTTATCATTCAGGAAACCAATCTTGATTGTCGATGAAGTCACGGCTGGTATTGACGACGAAAGTGCCCAAGCCATTGAAGATGCCTTATTAGCCGAAAAAGATCTCACGGTGATCATGATCACGCATCACCTCACCCCTAAAACAAAAGCACAATTGACTGGCACTCTTGAATTAGCATAGGAGGCAATTATCATGCAGTATACAGGAATTGATCCTTTAACCAGAATATTGGTTCCTCCGTTTTTATCCCCATCGGCACTTGATCCATACAGTAAACCCAATGCTTCTGGCTCTTCCACTTTGACTTAGACTCACTAAATGAACCATAAAACAGACGCTTAAATTTCCAAATAATTTTGGAAATATGAGCGTCTGTCTTTTTGCTTAGTGGTACGCCTAATCTTTCCCGAAACAAACTCAAGCGTAACGCATCATTGCCCCGACCTTAGCCGGTAGTTGTTCCTCTGGCAATACCACGACCTGACCGCCATGGCCTAACACGATATCTGCCAATGTGTTTAACAAGTTGGCATGCTGAGCAACTTTGGACTCACGCTCGATTCGTTCACCATCAAGTCGGGCATGAATTCGAGCGCCCGCCTGAACAAACAGCATAGCAAGTTGACCACGCAATGCTGCCGTGACAATGGTTGTCAGCTCTTCAGTGTAGCTGTCATTGCTGCGGGCTTTTTCGATGGTCGCCGCAAAGCGCTGACGGCGCCGATCGCGTAATGTTTCGCGGATCGGTGCCAGTAGATCATCCAATTCGACAAAATCAAGCGTTGCCGGGCTTTTCATCACCGCAAGCTTTGGCAATAAATGATGATTCTTGGAAATCTCCCGAAAAACCGCCACATTTTCGGCTAAGCCCATCAGGACAAGCGGCATTTTATTCGGATTGCTATAATGCGCGAGCAAATACTGATCGACTGCCTGATAAAAGCGGCGTTGATCGCTGGCCTTTTCGGCGGACTTGTCATTGTGGCCGTGGTACGTTACATGGCCGCTACCTTGAGGCACACTGTTTAACTCACCGCCACGAATTTCGGTGCCCAGCGTTCCTGTCAACGTCTGGGGCGCGTCATCCGGCAAGGACACCGGCCGCACCTGATGGCCGTGGTTATGGTAAAGCTTGATGCTGTCGGCATTAAGCGCCAGAATATCGAAATCCGTTGCGGTCGCCTCATCCAGCATCAACGGCAGAATCTGCGGCAACTCGGTGACCATCGCCACATCATCAACGGTTTCATACATTGGGGTAACATACGTTTGCGTGCCGTTTGTCAGCACACCAATACCATTCGTCTCGCACGTCTGCCAAAACATCGGATCCTGTTCGTACGGTTCAAGCTTAGCAGCGTATGGCGCGAAATCCGTCTTCGGATAGGTTTCGCCCATCACCGCTTTGGCATGCTTCATCATATTCTTAAACCGAATCCGTAATTCCTCAACTGGTGTATTGTCCGGCCAAGATAGATACAGTGATACATAAGGGCCTTGCTTCGTGTCTGCTAAAAACTGCTGCAACGTCGGTCTAGTCGTTATATCCATCAAAATGCAACTCCCTTCCGGCCTGTAGCCTACCTTTAGCGTATCAAGGTTAGCAGGTAAAGGCAAAGTAAGCACCTCTAATTAGACATTTTATAATTGATGCTGCTTGTAAAGCTGGCCGGTGAAGCTTGTGCCATAAGGGAGGTGACACTGTGTCACTATTTGTGATGATCAACAAGATGCAAAAACGTCTCACTAGGCCGCATAAATTCAGCCAAAGCATGCGGCCGCATTCGCCGAGACGCCTCTGAAAATGACAGCCATTGACCCTGCAAGCCTTCTTGCCAAACGACGGCTTCAGCCTGCGCTGACGACAATTCAAGTCGATGCACCAGTATTAACTGCTGATAAGTTTGCTCCGGTTGTTCCCAAAATGATTCAAGTACGCCCACCAGAGACGGTTGCATATCTTTCAGCCGCAGCTCCTCATAAACTTCGCGACCAGCAGCCTCTGCAACTGTCTCGCCAAATTTCACGGCACCACCGGGGACAATTGCAGAACCGCTCGTCGCTTCAACCGTCACCAAAACCTGATCGTCGTGAATTAATAAAACCGCAGCCCGGACATCAAACTTGGCATGGGGGTTTAGTTGAAATCGAAGATCATCCTTTTCTTGAACCAAAACATCGCCCTCCTCTATGACCATCAACGCAACAAACACAAACAAAACGTTCCTGTTCACGGCTATTAACCACAAACGGGAACGTTTTGATCAAAAATGTTGAAACTACTTCGCCATATACGCCCCAACAAAGTTATACATGTTGGCCGGGCTGAAGGTTTCGCCTTTCAGTTTCGGATTGCGTAAATGTCCTTGAACGGTTTGATACAGGGTTGCGACTGGTGCTTCCTTGGAGAGCAGAACCTGTGCCTTCAGGAGATCATCATAGCGCTTGGTCTCATTGTTGGCATCGGCGTTCTTGGAAGCCTTGAGCAGATCATCGTATTCCTTGTTTGACCAGTGGCTGAAGTTATAGGTGTTGCCTGTTGAATAGAGATCCAGGAAGGAAATTGGATCCGGGAAGTCACCTTGCCAGCCGGAAAGGATGAACTGTGCGCTGCCATCCAATGACCGTTGGATCCGGGTCTTAAATGGTACGGAAGAAATCGATACCTTCATACCTGGCAATTGTTCCAAAGCTGATTGCAGATATTCGCCGGTCTTCTTGGCAACATCCGTGTCGTCTGTTGTCAGCGTAACTTGTTCGCCGGTTTTACCGACTTCTTTCAAGCCTTCAGCCCATAGCTTCTTGGCCTGTTTGAGGTCATACTTCTGAACGGTTTCGGATTCTTTGGCCGCATCCTTGGCAAAGTCTTCGCCAGTCTTAGGGTTGCTGCCTGAGTTTTCCGGTGTGATGGTTGGGATACCGAATGAGCCATCGCCGATAACCTTATCAGCAAGCTCTTTCCGGTTAATCGCCATGGAAACCGCCTGACGCAGTTTCGTGTTCTTGAAATCAGGAACCTTGTCTTCGTTCATATCCAAGTATGTGGTACGACCCTGCTTGTCACCGACGTAATCCTTGTCATTTTTATGCTGCTTGGCAATTTCACCGGTTAGAACAGCATCGTCAAGCTTCTTGGTTGAGTACAGGTTAGCGGCTGTGTTGGAATCCTTAACCACCTGAACGTGAATCTTCTTTAACTTAACCTGCTTGGCATTCCAGTATGAATCGTTCTTCACTTCATCCCATGAATTACCGGTACCATTCCAGTTAGTCAACTTAAATGGTCCGTTAAAGACAAGGTACTTACTTTGTGTTCCGAACTTCTTGCCATACTTTTCAACTGTCTTTTGGTTCAACGGGAAGAAGACTGGGTTGACCATCATCGTACTGAAGTAAGGCACTGGATGATCCAAGGTCACGACAAGTTTGTAATTGCCTTCAGCTTTGACGCCCAGTGTTGAAGGTGCCTTTTTGCCGGCCGTGATGTCGTCAGCGTTCTTAATGCCTGAGAACAGATAAGCATATTCTGACTTGGTCTTAGGATCGGTCGCGCGCCGCCAAGCAAATACAAAGTCCTTGGCTGTCACGGGATCGCCGTTACTCCACTTGGTTTTACGTAAATTAAATGTATACGTCAAACCATTGTTAGTCGGCTTCACCACTTTGGTTGCGACCGCGGCCTGAAGTTTCTTACCCTTGTACCGGTACAAACCATCGCCGGTATCGACTGCCGCCTGCCCACTGACAACGTCCGTAATATGGGCATTGTCCATCGTGGAGATGACATCTTTCTCCATTCGATTAAAAGTGTCTGAGCTGCTACTCTTGCTGCCACACGCAGCCAAAAGAACGGTTGAAGCAAAGATCATGGCTCCTGCAACTAATCGTTTAACTTTCATTTACTCACCCTCAAAATGATATTGCATTAAGAGTATATTAGATTTCAGAGAAAGTAAAGTGATTTTTTACAGATATTACACAACTTCTTGCCATTTGTTTCACGGTTTTGTCACTTATCGCGTCAACTCGTAGCTGGCATAGTCGCATAAATGCTGATGCAGCGGAATTGTATGCGATTACATTTTTTTGTCGGATTAACGCCAACGTCTTGGTTTTCAAAATGGCGTAATTTTCACGTATATCTCAACGAAAAAAATCGACCTCCAGTTGCGGAGATCGATTTTCGTCATGTTCATCTGTTAACGTCAAACAACACTTAGACCTGATTACTTAATCGGCTTCCAAGTCCATTCCTGCACTTCAGGGATATCTTCCCCGTTTGCACGGATGAAGTCATGGTGGTATTGCAACGTGTCATCCATCTTCTGAATGAAAGCTGCAGCCTTTTCAGCATATGCCGGCACGTGCTGAATGACATCCTTGGCTAAGTGGAAGCGGTCAAGTTCGTTCAGAACCCGCATGTCAAATGGTGTCGTGATGTCGCCTTCCTCACGATAACCATGAATCAGCACATTGCGATTCTGGCGGGTGAAGAAGATATCGCGAATCAAGCCTTCAAAGCCATGATAAGCAAAGAGAATCGGCTTGTCGGTGGTGAAGTAGCTGTTGAATTCGGCATCACTTAAACCACGCGGATCGATTTCCGGACTACGCAACTTCAGAAGATCCAAAACATTAATGAAGCGAATTTTCAAATCCGGGAAGGCATCATGCAACAAGTTGATCGCTGCCAAGCTTTCCATGTTCGGCTCGGTACCCGCTGCAGCCATCACCACATCCGGTTCAACGCCGTCGTCATTGGAAGCCCAATCGATGCGTTTAAGCCCGGCATTGGCCAAAACGGTTGCTTCATCAATACTGTAGAACTGTGGCCGTGGCTGCTTGGAAGTAATCAGCACATTGACCGTGTTTTGTGAGCCAAACAGTTTTGGTGAGATCGCCAACAAGCTATTCGCATCCGCTGGCAGATATTCGCGGATATATTCAGGCTTCTTTTCCGCCATGTGGGTCAAAATGCCTGGATCCTGATGGGTGTAACCGTTGTGATCTTGCTGGAATGAGGTCGAAGTTGAGACCACATTCAGACTCGGGTAAGCCTTGTGCCATGGTTCTTCATGGGCCTTGCGAATCCACTTGAAGTGCTGGGTGAGCATGGAATCGACAACCCGCAAGAAGGCTTCGTAACTGGTGAACAAACCATGACGGCCGGTCAGCGTGTAGCCTTCATTGAAGCCTTCTGACTGATGTTCGGACAGCTGTGAATCAATGATCCGACCAGCCGGTGCCAGGTATTGGTCAGCCGGTTCCTTGATTGGTTCCAGCCATTGGCGGTTGGTCACTTCAAACAAGCTGTAAAGCCGGTTACTCATGGTTTCATCAGGGCCAAAAATACGGAAATTATGCGGATTCAATTTAATCAAATCACGCAGATAATCGGACCAGACAATCATGTCCTGCTTGATCTGCTTGCCATGCTCCTTGTTGTCCAGCGCATACTTGCGATAATCCGGCAGAACCAATGGCTTTGGATCAATGCCGCCATTGGTAATCGGGTTGGCGGCCATCCGTTGGTCACCCTTTGGCGGCAAGGCAGCCAATTCCGGAATCAACTTGCCATTTTCGTCAAACAGTTTGTCCGGATGATAGGACTTCAGCCAGCCTGCCAAAGAATCTGCATGCTCCATGTCTTCGGCATCAACCGGAATCGGAATCTGGTGCGCACGGAATGAGCCTTCAATCGGTTCGCCATTCCAACTCTTAGGACCGGTCCAGCCTTTTGGTGAGCGGAAAATAATCACTGGCCAATGTGGCATAGTGGTGTCGCCGGTTTCACGGGCGTGCTTTTGAATTGCCTTAATCGTTTCAATCGCATCATCCATGACCTTGGCCATTTCCGGATTCAGCTTGGTCGGATCGTCGCCTTCAACAAAGTACGGCTTCCAGCCCATGCCTTCAAAGTACTTGGTCAGATCTTCATCCGACTTCCGGGAGAGGATCGTTGGGTTAGAAATCTTGAACCCGTTCATATGAACGATTGGCAAAATCGCGCCATCGCTAATCGGATTGATGAAGGTATTGCTAAACCATGAAGCTGCCAATGGGCCGGTTTCCGTTTCGCCATCGCCGGTCACAACCGCCGCAATGACATCAGGATTATCTAGAACCGCACCGGTTGCGTGACTCAACGCATAGCCTAACTCCCCGCCTTCATGAATCGAACCCGGCGTCTGGGCGCTGGCGTGTGACGCCACACCACCTGGCCATGAGAATTGCGTAAACATACGCTTCATGCCTTCTTTATCCTGCGAAATCCGTGGATAAATTTCCGAGTATGACCCGTCCAGATAAGAATTGGAAACCATGACCTGACCACCATGACCCGGGCCCTCAATGTAGAACATATTGAGGTCGTACTTATTAATGACCCGGTTCAAATGGGTGTAAATGAAGTTTTGACCGGCAATCGTGCCCCAGTGACCGATCGGATGCGGCTTCACATCTTCACTTTTCAGTGGCCGTTCCAGCAACGGATTGTCCTTCAAATAAAGCTGGCCAACCGACACGTAATTAGCGGCTTGCCAGTATTCTGTCATTCGGTCGAAGTATTCCTTGGATGAGTAATCAACAGTCTTAACTTTTGTATCCATGCTCATACCTACTTTCGGTTTTAATGAGTTCAGTATAACACAGATTGACGAAAAAGCACTTATTTTGACTTAAATTCGCTTAAATTGCCTTAATCTTAATTTGGTTAATTTTATGAACGCCAATCTGGCAAGCTGCTTCTCGATAATGATGCGTTTTAAACAAGAGCGTGAACTGGCGCGCTTAGAAGTCGGAGTATAAGTGGCCTTAGGCGTGATGGCCCGGTTTTGGCCATTGCGCCTAAGGTCCTTATACGCAGACTTCTGCGCCAGTGAACGCGTTTATGGAGAGCGTGAATCAGCCCGGTTAGAAACCGGAGTGTAAGTGGCCTTGGGCGTGATGGCCCGGGCTTAGGCCATTGCGACCAAGGTCCTTACACGCAGGTTTCTGGGCTGGTGAACGCGTTTCAACGCAAAGTGATGGTAAAATAAAGTTGGATTCAAGGTTTGACGATCTGGAGGCACGCGAAGGAGGAAGCCTATGAAAAACCATTTTTTGAAAACTTTTGTGGCCATCGCGGCAGTCGGTGCGGCAGCTTACTGCTTGAAGCGTTTCAGTGACGAGCTTGTTGTCTACGTCTCACCCGACAAAGACGCCGGTGACAAGGATGATTGGACAGACTTTTAAGGCTAATTCCTAGGGGGGCGATTGTTTTGTCACTATCACAAATTGATTGGCTGCTGCTGTTCTTCGCCTTGGTTGGCGCGCTTAGTTTGATCCTATTTGATCAGATTCTGGCAGCCGCCGTAATTATCATTTTAATGGCAAGTGCGATCGTGGTGGATCGTCACATGCCACGTCATCCACGACGTCCCGCATTGTAAAAAGTTAAGACGACCGTTCGCTAGAAAATGGCGGGCGGTCTTTTTATAGTAGTTGCACAATCGAAGCAATGTGCACGACATCCCCCCTTCCTCCGTTATCTAATACTAAAAGTCTTGACCCCGATTGGTACAATGTAAGTACTAAGGGGATGCAAACATGGCGACAACAACGAAACCTCAAGGCCGCGGCCTGGTGATGGCAGCGGTTTTTATTGCAACGTTTATGACTTCGGTTGAAGTGACGATTGTGACAACTGCTTTACCTGCAATTATTAGTGACTTGCATGGGCTGGCTTATCAAAGCTGGATCATGAGCGCTTACCTGCTGACGACAGCCATTACCACGCCGATTTACGGAAAATTGGCAGATGCGATCGGCCGCCGGGGGATTTTCCAGTGGGGCGTTGTGCTGTTCACAGTCGGCACCTTGCTGAGCGGCTTGGCACCGCATATTTTATTGCTTATTTTAGCCCGTGCTTTGCAGGGGATTGGCGCTGGGGCGGTGATGCCGCTGACGTTTACCATCATTGCCGACTACTATGATTTCGCTCACCGTGCGAACGTGATGGCGCTTAATAATACAGCATGGGGTCTGTCTGCTTTGGTTGGACCGCTTATTGGGGGCTTTTTGGTCGATCAGTTGTCATGGCACTGGGTTTTCTTCGTGAACGTGCCATTAGGTATGCTGGTCTTCTTCCTCATTCAGGTCGGGTACCGTGAACCCAGCCGCAAGCATGTGTCATTAACGATTGATTGGCTGGGCATTGCTTGGCTAGCGGTTACATTAATTGCCCTGCTGTTAGGTATTCAGGCGCTTGATCAACAGCCCTGGCTGGCGGCACTTTTGTTAGTCCTGGCATGTGTGGGTGGGTACCTTCTATTCCGGCAAGAACAACGGGCAACCGATCCGTTAATCGCACCGCAAATGTTTCAGAGCTTTACTTTTACCGTACAGATTTTGACGGCATTATTGCTTAGTGGGGTCTTAATTGGTTATCAGGTTTACTTCCCGATTTGGTTACAATCGTTGTACCATTTAGGCGCAACTGCAGCCGGGCTGGTGGTGACGTCTAGTTCCGTTTTATGGCTGGCATCATCTTTTCTAGTCGGTCCCTTGATTAAAAGATTTGTACCGCGAACCTTGTCGTTAATGCTCGTCTTCATTCTGACATGCGCCTATTTACTGCTCACGGTTGCTTCGCCGAATTTTCCGGTATGGGCTTTTTACGTGATTGCCATGGTTAATGGAACGGTGATGGGGATTGTCATCAGCATGAACACTGTTCTTAGCCAACATCTTGTGCCGGATCGCTATGTCGGGTCGGCTACCAGTATTTTGACGCTAGGGCGCTCGCTGGGGCAGACGGTAATGACTGGCGTGTATGGGGCCGTGCTGACTTTGGTGATTCGGGCGAACCTGCATGGTCTTTCTTTCAAAACCGTCAATGCGGCAATCAGCGCCAAATCAACCACCTCAGTTCACAATCCGCAAGCAGCCGCCGCGATTCTCACGGGTCTGCACGGTGTTTTCATGATGGTCGTCGTGATGATGGTACTCGTCTTGATCATTAATTGGCGTGATCCTAATCGCCACATTATTCAGTAACTAACGAAAAGGCGCTAACGGATACCAGTGATTGGCTGAATCCGTTAGCGCTTTTCTCACAGGTAGCTTGATGGCTGCTTGGCCACTCTTGGCTGCCTAATGCTTGAACTTATCGACCTTATCGGCAATCGTTAAGCCAGTATCTTCGGAAAAATAATTAATCTTGGCATACACCATCTGGGACGTACCGCCAGCTTTAGCCGTGACCACGGGGATCTGCTTCAAAATAGCCATTAGCTGATCGTAATCGCCTTCCATGGTTGTCTCAAACGCACTGACCTCGTAATTGACACCGGTTGATTGAATATAGGCAATCACCGCATCGACAACCTCCAGCACTTTCTTTTGATCCGGATACATTGGCAAAACCTGTACCGCAATACTTGCATTCATGAAATTCGTCCTCCTATTCACTCGTTGGATGATTCTTCTGCGTGACGCCACTTACCACTGCCAGGATCATCGTGCGGCGGTTCAACCTGAGTCGCTTCCGGTGGCCACTGATCTTCGGTTAGATTCGGTTGGAGTAAAAAGTGGTCGTCATAGGCATGCCGCACTTGCGTCTTCCCGTGCTCGTCGATCAGCGCATGCCATTCGCGCGCGTCATCCAGATTGATATCCGCCAGCAACGGTGCGAAATCGGCCTGCATTTTAGCGTAATTCGTGTACGGGCCAAACCCCAGCCGATTAAATAGCCGCATTGCATAAGTGTCCGCAACAAATGTCTTCTTGCCAAACGTGTACATTAGCATCACGTCAGCCGTTTCATTACCGATGCCGTTTAACGCCAGCAAGGTTTTTCGCAGCTGTTCGGTCGGTTTTTTGGCAATTTCGGTGAAACTGCCACCTTGGGCCACAAACCACACTAACAGATCATGAATGCGTTGCGCCTTCTGTCGATAAAAGCCCGCTGGCCGGACAAGTTCTTCAAGTTCGGCCTGCGACAATGCCAAAAGTTGCTTAACACTCATATATGGCCGCAAGTTATGGACAGCCTGCGCAACATTCTTGGAACTGGTCCGTTGAATCAAAATCATCATCAGCCAATCTTCCAGCGAATTTTGTTGCCACCAGTACTGTTTGCCATAATGTCGGCTCAAATTATGCATGACAATCAGCCGTTTATCCATCTTTTCACCCCTAACCATTTATTAATATCGCACAATCAGCAAAAAATAAAGTAAACTGTACGTAACGGTTATTTTAATCAGACCATAATCGCTCACGCAGGAAGACGTTGAGGAGGCGATTGCGATGACCATGATTGTTGTTTCGGATATTCATGGCAACTTAAAGACAATGGATCGAGTCCGTTTGATGCAGGAAAAGTACCCGCATGTACTGACGGTCTATCTTGGTGACTACATAGATGGCTACCCTTATGGCGGCCGCGTCTTGGCTCAGATTCATGAACAGGTTCAGGATAGTCAGGCGATCGCAGTGCGGGGCAACCATGATCAGATGCTCTTAGACTACCTGGCTGATAAAGATAATCCTTGGTTTATCAATGGCGGTAAAGCAACGTTGCGCCAAATGGTCAAGGATTTTGCGCCGACTGTCAAAGGAATGAGTCTTCGTGAAGCGGTGCGCACACATATGGCACCGTTAATCTCATTTATCGCGGAGATGCCAACCGCCATTGCTTTTGATAAGCTTTTGCTCATTCACGCCGGCCTAGACTTTTCGCTGGCAGACCCGTTAAAGGAAACAACGCCGTTTAACCGGATGTGGGTACGTGAACCTTATATCTATGATATGAAGCAAACCCAAAGTCGTAAACACCCGATTTTTGCGCATAACCCGCTTAATAAAACCATGATTACGGGTCACACGCCGACCGCGCTGATTTATGGCGAATATGAGGATCAGGTTAAGCCGCCGATCGCCGAAACGACTTTTACCGGGGGTTATCCGAAATGTCCGGTCAAGGTTATCCAATACCCAGGCGAATCGCCGCGTTACTTTATTGATGGCGGCAATCACATGGGCTTCAAAGCCAATTACGGTAATATCTGCGTTTTTGACGAAACAAAGGGCGTCATGATTGACTCGGATCAAGGGATCAATGCTGAATGAACTTGTTAGCTAGCGAACGCCACAGAAGTCTTGCTAACCCCAAGAGTATAAAAAAGATGCAAGCAGCAAATTAGCCGCCTGCATCTTTTTTTGTCTGACTCCACTCATCAGACCCAGTAAATTAATCAACCAACTTCTTCTTGTGCAAAGCACTGAAGACAAATGGGAAGGCAAAGATGATTAGTGCTGCGATCATAATCGGCCACTTGCCGACTTTGGCAATGAGTCCCAAGATAACGCCGATGGTATTGAAATCACTATCAGACCAATATGTTGTGGTGTAGCCCAAACCACCGTAAAGACTGGTGGCAATCAGTGGCAGGAAGCTCAAGATGATGCCACCGAGAAATGGTCCAATCAAAGCGCCTTTTCGACCGCCAGTGGCATTGCCAAAGATGGCTGCAATCCCACCGCAGAAGAAGTGCATGACGATCCCTGGGATGACAATGGTGGTTCCGATCAAAATCTGAACGCCCATGGAAAGCAGACCGCCAAGTAGGCTGACCAGGAAGCCCGCGAGCAAGGCATTAGATGTACCTTTGAACAGAATAGCGAATGGATAACCAGGTACAGCACTTGGCACAATCTTTTCACTGAATCCTTTGAAGGCTGGGGTAATTTCTGCCAGTAACATATTAACGCCTTGGACCAATACGATGATCCCGGCTGTGAATTGTGCGGCCTGCAGCAACGCCCAAACATATGGATTCAGGTTAGTCAATTTACCAACATAAGCCGGACCGGCCACCGCGGTCACAACGAAGAACAGAATGGTCATGACGATGGTCACCGAAACGTTACTATCTTGCAGAAAAGCTAATGATTTCGGGAAATTAATATCTTCAATAGATTTTGACTTTTTATCTTTATTGACTAGCGAACCGATTTTAGCAGACATCCAGTATTCCAGCGTGCCGAAGTGGGCAAAGCTCATGTCGTCGCGGCCTGTGATAATTTTCATCGTTGGGTGGGCAATTGCCGGGAAGACGCAGAGGATCACGCCGAGGGTCATGGAACCAAAGACAATCGCTTCAAGCGTATTCAAGCCGCCTAAAAGCATCACCGGTGTCAAGCAACACGCCATGTAAAAAGCATGGTCGCTTGATAGAAAAATATATTTGAACTTGGTGATGCGGGCCAGCACAATATTCAACACAAGTCCGAAGACGAAGATAAAGGTGGCAACCGTGCCATATTTTGCGACGGTCACACCGATAGCAGCTTCGTTACTTGGAATCATGCCGTGCATGTTAAAGGCCTTGGTGAACAGCTTAGCGAAGTTATTCAAAGCGCCAACGATGATGTTGGTGCCAGCCAACATGACGACAAACCCGATAAATGCCCGCACCGTGCCGCCAATTACTTCGGTAAAAGGCTTACGCAGCGCAATCAGCCCTACGCAAACAACTATTCCGGCAATGATGGAAGGCTGGCTAAGCATATCGACCAGAAATTTCATGAATAAAAACCTCCTTGTGATGAGCGTAAACTAAAGCGCTCACATTCCTTCTCTAAAAACAAGCGGACAGCATCACGGCTATCCGCCTGCTTTCTAAAGTGATTAAGCCTTCCCTGCCGAACCAAAGACGCGCAGACGACCGCGAATTTCTTTTTCGACCATTTCGGTTTCCCAGATGCTGGCGTCTGAGATGAATAGTTGTTTGTCGCTATCATCCTGTTCCAACTTCTTTTGAACGCCTAAGGCAACGCGGTGAACCATTTCGGAATAGTAATTGATCTTGCAGATGCCATTTTCAACGGACTTGCGATATTCTTCATCAGTCAAGCCGGATGCACCGTGAACAACTAATGGGAAGTTAACCAAATCAGAAATTTCCTTCAACCGACTGAAGCTCAAGTGCGGCTTTTGCGTGTAAACACCATGAACCGTCCCATACGCAACCGCCAGCATATCGATACCGGACTCTTCAATGAACTGTTTGGCTTCTTGCGGGTTGGTGTAAGTTTTGTCCAGATCCGCATAATCCACTTTCTTATCCCCGCTACCTTCACGATTCATTGGCCCGAGTTCGGCTTCAACCGTGATATCCAACGGCTTGCAAATCTTCACGATTTCTTTGGTCTGCGCCAGATTATCGGCAAAATTCTCCTGCGATGCATCGACCATGACCGAGGTAAATCCAAGCCGAATCGCCCGCATAATATTGTCAAAAGTCTCGCCATGGTCAAAATGAACCGCAACCGGAACGCTTGCTTTGCGGGCAATATTCAGCATCACCGGCGCAATCACGTCTAGTGGCACATACTTATCATGCAACTCCGCAAACTGAATAATGACCGGTGAGTTTTCTTTCTCGGCAGCGCCAACAATCCCGCGGATCATTTCGATGTCGGTGACGTTAAACGAACCAACTGCATAGTGACCTTCCTTAGCCTTTTTAATCATTTCTTTTGTGTTTACTAAAACCATAATATTTTCCTCCTATAAGCTCCGTAACTTCTTACCAAATGCATACAGTTGCTGATACTTTTTATACTGGTGATTGTAAAAGGCAACATTCTCCGGAATCGGCTTGAAGACTTTATCGATCGAAACTAACTTCTTCATGGCGGTTTCAAAAGAATCAAACAAACCAACCGCAACGCCAGCCATGATAATGACACCCATGGTTCCTGATTCCTTCATATGAACACGGCCGACTTCGCGGTTAAAGACATCCGCTTTGATTTGCAGCCAAGTATCTGACCGCGAACCGCCGCCAGTCGCCCGCAAATGATTGACATGCATCCCGCCGGCTTCCATGTTGTCCAGATTCATGCGCATCTCGAAAGCCACGCCTTCCATCAATGCCCGATAAATATCAGGTTTTCGGGTTGCACCGGAGAGTCCGAGGATCATGCCGCGTGCATCTTCATCAAAGTAAGGAACCGCTGCACCGGAAAAATGTGGCAGAACCAACAAATTCGTTGGCTTTTTCGGTACATATTTATCAAAGATGTTGTAGACGCTGACCCCTGATAACTCGGCCGCCTGAACTTCTTCAAAACCAAACGTGTCACGATACCATTTGAGCGATGTGCCGCCATCATACATGTAAGCAATGGTGGTATATTTGTTATCCAGATACGGCACCGTCGGATAATTCTTTTTGGCATTCTCCTTGAGATGGCTGGTATCTGTGAAAATTGGTGAAATATTATCGACCGAACCCATCCCGTCAGTGGCATCACCGACATCGATGGTTCCGGCGCCAATCGATACACAAATTTGGTCATGGGCACCGGTGACAAGTTTCATGTCAGCGTTAATACCTAACTCAGACGCCAACTCCGGCTTGATCGTCCCAACCACGGTGCCTAGGCGGTAACACTTCGGCAAGAGCTTGCGATCAATGCCGGCTGCTGCCAAAATGTCCGAATCCCAGTCATTGGTCGAAACGTTAAATGCCAGCGACCGATCAGCCAGGGTGTAATCAATCGCATCAACATTACCAAGTTTGTATAGGATATAAGCGCCGTAAAGCAGGATACGATGAATCTTTCCATAAAGTTCCGGACGGTGTTTTTTGATCCACATGATCTTAGGTACCGCGAATGTCACCGCCGGATTCAACCCGGTTTTATTCCTGATGTCCTCAGCCGAAATCCGTGTCAGCAGATCTTTTAACTCATCTTTGCCGCGGCTATCCGTCTGCAACATCGTATTCATCAGCGGCTGTCCTTGATCATCAACCGCAACAAATGCTTCGCCGAACGATGAAACACTGACGGCTAGTACATCTTCCTTAACGAATTTTTTTGATTCCTGAATGACCTCCTTCGTTGCCGACCAGACCACGCTTGGATCCAGCTCGTATTCACCTTCCCTGGGAACCGACGTCTCATATTCCCGGTAGGCAGCAGAGAGAATGTTGCCTTGATTGTCTGTGATCGTACTCTTTACCCCGGTTGTACCGAGATCCAATCCCATAAGTGCCAATGTGAGAACCTCCTTCGCTTTCGTAAACCGCTTTCATAGTGTAGTATATGAGTTGTGAAAAATATTGACAACACGTGACGAGTAAATCGATAATTTTTCATATTTTTACAAATATGTGGTATATTTTTGCATAAATTCATTCAAATTAGGAAAGAAGGCGCTTTAATGGTTTCTTTTCAACGGCAAGAGCAAATTCTGAAAATTTTAAACACACAACAATTCGCTCGGTATAGTGACTTGGCTAAGCAACTTTTCGTCAGTCCCGCTACCGTCAGGCGTGACACACTGGATATGGAAAACCGCGGTTTGATCAAACGGGTTCTAAATGGCGTAACGCTAAGCGAGGAACCTGAAGACGTCCCTTATGATTATTCGGTGACTTTAAATTTGGATGCTAAGCGAACGGTCGCATCAAGGGCAGATCGGTTGATCAAAAGCGGTATGAGCCTTTTTATTGATTCGAGTACGACTGCTTTGGTTTTAATTCGCGAATTAAGTGCTATTGATGAGCTGTACATTGTCACAAACGGGATTCTGGTTGCACTTGAAGCTTCCAAACATAACGGTTGGCACGTTAATCTTGTTGGCGGTGCGGTCAATAAAATGCTGGAAAACATTAGTGGCGACCGAGCGACGCGTGACATTGAAAATTACCAAGCCGATCTGGCAATCTTCTCGTGTCGCGGACTGATTGCTGCCGGTGCAACTGATGCTAACGACCAGGAAGCCAACATCAAGCGGGCGTTTGCGGCGCACGCAGACCAGGTCATGTTGCTGGTAGATCACACCAAAGTTGGCAAACATCAACTCTATATGAGTGCACCCATGAATACGCTGGATTACATTGCCACTGACAAGGCCATGCCTGAAGATATCGTCAGCACCGCGCGAGCGAACCATGTGCAGATTTTTGACTAAAGCCACGAAGCTTTAGTGAGGGCAAAAAAATAGACGCTAGATGACAAGCGATAAAGCTTGTTTCTAGCGTCTATTTTGGGTTTGTGTTGTGACAAACCCTTTATCGTGATCGTTGCAATCTGTTCTGGATCCTTAGCTTAAGGCCATCACGTCGCGCACGATCATTAACTCTTCGTTCGTCGGCACCAGTAACGTCTTGACCGTTGAATCAGGCGTGCTGAGATCGGTTTCGACACCATGTGACTTGTAATTGAGATCATTGTCGATCTTGGCGCCGAGGTAGCCCAGTGAGCGCATAATCTTGTCGCGGATTTCATCCCCATTTTCGCCGATACCGGCAGTGAAAATAAGTGCGTCTACGCCGTTCATCAAGGCTGCATAAGAGCCAACATACTTCACAACCCGATTGACAAAAATATCCAATGCGAGTTTCGCCCGCGGATTCGTATCTTCGGCCGCTTCCAAGTCCCGCATATCGTTGCTTAAACCGGAGATGCCCAGTAACCCGGAATCGTTATTGAGAATATGGATCATCTGGCCAACATCCGGAATATCCAGTTTCTTCATCAGGTAAGCGACTAGGGATGGATCAATATCCCCAGAACGTGTGCCCATCGTCACCCCGGCAAGAGGCGTAAAACCCATGGAGGTATCAATGGACTGGCCATCTTTAACTGCGGTGATACTGGAACCTGAGCCCAAATGCATGATAATCATCCGCAAGTCTTCCAATGGTTTGTTCAGCATTTCAGCAGCACGAGCGCTCACGTAACGCACACTGGTACCATGCGCGCCATACTTACGCGCGCCATACTTTTTGTAATAATCATAAGGAATGCTGTAAAGGAAGTTCTCAGGCTGCATGGTTTGATGAAAGGCCGTATCAAAAACCGCTACTTCTGTCGCCCACGGCATCATTTTCATGAAAACCGCAATATAATCAGCTTCAACCGGATTGTGCAATGGCGCATAGTCACGCAGGTTTTGAATCTGCAGCAACGTCTCATCGTCAACGACAACGGATTCAGCAAAAACTTCGCCACCGGCAACAACCCGGTGACCAACACCGATAATTTCATGCAAATGCTCGACTAAGCCCAAAGACTTGATATTGCCCATCAAACTGGCAACTGCTTCTTGGTAGTTGGCAATCGGCGTATCACTTTCGTATTTTTGACCGTCACCATATTTAATTTTAACTTTCGATTGTGGCTGGCCCAAACGATCAACCAAGCCCTCGGCCAATTGAACCTCAGCCGGCATATCAAAAAGTTTCCACTTCAGGGTAGAACTGCCTGCGTTGACTGCGAGAATCTTCGCCATTTTTTTATTCCTCCTATAGATAAGTGAGCGCGAACCAGTGCGGTCAGGGACCGGAGCATAAGTGGCCTTGGGCGTGATGGCCCGATCTTGGCCATTGCGACCAAGGTCCTTATGTGCAGGTCCTGCACTGGTGAGCGCGTTATAGTGAGCGCGTTATGATGAGCGCGAACCAGTGCGCGCCGGTATCGTCCCAATCACGACTTTTCCTTAGTATCCGGTGGTGTAGGGGTAGGGTGTTGCGCGTGCCATGCCTTAATCTGTTCGAGTCGTTCTTTGACTTTCTCTTCGCTACCTTGATCAGTAGGATGATAGTAAGTTCGCCCCACCAGATTATCCGGCATGGTCTGCATCGTTGTCAGCTTGTCTTTGGCATTGTGGGCATATTGGTAATCTTTCCCATAACCGAGATCCTGCATCAAATCAGTTACCCCGTTACGAATTTGAAGCGGGACCGGTTCAGCCAATGTTTCGGTTGCATCTTTTTTGGCGGCACCATAAGCCGTATAAAGCGCATTGGATTTGGGTGCCAGTGACAAATAAGTAACGGCATGGGTTAGGTGCACCGTGCACTCCGGCATACCGATAAACTGACATGCCTGATACACGGTGACGGCGATTTCCAAAGCTCGGGAATCGGCCATGCCAATGTCTTCACTGGCAAACCGAACTAGGCGGCGGGCAATGTACAATGGATCTTCGCCTGCCTCTAGCATGCGGGCCAACCAATAAATGGCCGCATCCACATCAGAATTGCGCATCGACTTGTGTAATGCCGATATCAGATTATAGTGCTCTTCCCCGTTCTTGTCATACAATAAGGCCTTTTTGGTCAATAATTGTGCGACATCTGCCTGCGTAACCGAGACAACATCCCCTTTGGTCTCGGCGTTCGTGACCGCCATTTCCAGCGTATTCAACGCAATCCGCGCATCGCCATTGGCAAAATCGGCAATTTGCCCCAACAGCTTTTTGCTGATCTTCACCTTCTGCAAGCCATAACCGCGTGGATCCTTCAGCGCTCGTTGCAACAAATCAACCAGTTCCGCACTGGTCAGACCATGCAAAACGAACACACGCGTCCGCGACAGTAACGCAGCGTTCACTTCAAACGACGGATTCTCGGTCGTGGCACCAATCAGGATAATGCTGCCTCGTTCGACATACGGTAAAAAAGCGTCCTGCTGGGCTTTATTAAACCGGTGAATTTCGTCAACAAACACAATCGTTTTTTGACCCAGTTCGCGATTCTGCTCAGCCTCTTTCATCACCTGCTTAATCTCCTTGATCCCGCTGGTGACGGCAGAAAACGTCACAAACTGTGCTTTGGTTCTCCTGGCAATAATCCGCGCCAGGGTCGTTTTACCAACCCCAGGCGGACCCCAGAAGATCATCGAGCTAATCTCATCATGTTCAATGAGATTGCTCAACACCTTATTCTTGCCTAACAGGTGGGTCTGGCCGACAAACTCATCGAGCGTTTGTGGCCGCATCCGACTCGCCAACGGCTGAAAGTTACCATTTTGAAACAGACTTTGATCCATATGCTCACCCCCGATCAACGTCCAGCCCTAATTTTAAGCGTTTTCAAGCTGCGACGCAATCATTCCATTGTTCTATTATTGTGTTAACATAATGATAAGTAAATTCATAACCACCCGACGTTGTCACAACAACGTACGCAGGCCCCAGGAGGGATAAAATGGCACAACCACCTTCATCGCTAGAAGGATTTCCAAAAGGCGAATTTGCGGCTTTTTCAACCGCTAAAATGACCCACTTCCTACCTTACTCGCAGGACACAACTACGAAAGATCTGAAGGGATTCTTCGGCACCAACTTCCAATACCTCACCAAAACACCAATCGGTCGGCTCAAAATCGAAATTCCGAATACGGAACCGCTCATCGTTCAATATGGCGAAATCATCGCCCGTTTCACCAACGGCAAGTTCAAAGTCATCGACAGCACCTACTTCCACAAGAACTTCAACGATCCATTGGTTGATGAGGATTCAAAGGGCATTTATTGAGTCAACTGACATGTTGTGAAACAAATTAAAAAGTGCTCGTCTTCGTTTGAGAAGTCGGCACTTTTTTTGATGAACCCGTCATTGTTTGGTGCAAAATACGGTTACTATTGGTCGCCTAAATTCTTAGGCGGTAAGGCAAGAATGACGATCTGCACGATAACGAGAATCAACGGAATTAAAGTTAAAACAAGGTTCTTGTTGCTTGCTTGAAGAGCCGAGACGAAATTCGACACGACATAAAAAGCAACAAACCACCATGGACTAATGCCTGCATCTCTGAACCGGCGCCAAGTTACTGTCAACATCGGCAAAGACAACATAGACCATGCATAGAAAATAGCAAGGAACAGAACAACTAAAATGACAGCACCAAAGCCTAATGAATTAAAAATATGTGCTGCATTTTGCGGTTCTATTTTTCCTGCAGCAGCTACCCCAACAAATGTGGCAACTAGTGACAAAATAACGAATAATCCTGTAGGGACCATAATGAGGACAGAAAATAAAATACTCCACCAATACTGACTCCGACTAGATGTCCCGGTAAAGTCGCCGCCGCGAAGGAAGAGATTTTTAACGGCTGCACCAAAACCTACGCCAACTGTGCTAGGCGAATGTGGTTGAACCGGAAAAGGCTTCACTTCCTGCTCACGGCTCGGTAACACCAAGATAATTAAAGTTACCAGTGCCGCAACGATCGGTAGAATGAACAATGGCAACAGTCCCATGCCACTCGCCGCCATTAGTGGTCCGGCTAAAGCCACGATCACTAATACTAGATACAACCAAGGGCTAACCTTGGCATCACGAAACCGCCGAATTGTCAGACTTAGTTGGGGATAACCTAAATACCCAAGCGCAATTGCTGGCAACATCACCAGCGTTTGCAAAAGACTAGCGCCAAAAGACTTTTCGCCATTAAGAATCGCGGGCCCGGTGACACCGATCAAAACGCCGGCCACAACGCCGACTAGAATTTGAGCTAGAAACACCCACCAATACTGCGCACGTGAACTAACACCTTTGAAGTCACCAGCACGAAAGAAGAAGTCCTTTATCGCTGGCCAAAAACCATTTTCTCGTTCCATAGTGCCTCGCCTCCAGTTGTGAATATCGTGAGTATAACATAAGAAATCTATAGATCAAAAAAAGATACGCTTGGATAAAAAAACTAGTTGTGTGAAACACTCACGTTTAATCACTCTAGGTGCAGACTGCTACAGTAGTCGTTCAAACACCATTCGGCACTAAGCGAAACGCTAAAAGCTCGCTAATCAAATGCTCCCAATCCTCCGCCCGCGGTGGCGAAAGCCAGATCACTTTAGGAATATCGGTATGCCGGTACGCGTTAACCAAATCAGTAATGATCAGGCGTGTCTTCGGCTGCACTTCATTGGTGACCTTGACATTTAACATCGAGAATCGCTTGATCCCCCGTTCAATAATGGTGTTGTAAGCTTCCCCCAAAGTGAAATCAACGCAAACATACAGTGGTTCAAGCACACTACTCAGCGGCACATTCGCCACCAGTGTCAGTAAGCAACGATAAAAAATGAATTGGGCCTGCTGATCATCTAGCGCGGCTTCTTGTTGTTGCACATAGGTCTGACAATATTCAAAAAACTCCGGAAACGTTCTGGCAAAATAAGCAATTTCGGTATGATATTCAAAGAAACCACTTCTAAGCGGAAAGGCAACAACATCAATCCAGCATTTATCAACTTCATAAGTGATATTTTGCTTCGCTTCCAACGTTAATGTAACACCAAACCGTTCTTCAAATCCACGAATAAAGTCGCTGCTTCTTTGTGTCACTTCATCCGGAAAAATCACTGCCGGAGCGGATATGATCCCCACAATCGCAAGAAACGTACCTAGGTAATCACACTCATTGTTGATAGCTTGCTCATCGGCGGGAAAATGAGTCTGAAAAATCGCAATCACTTTGCTCCGTTCTTCAAGCGCCTGCTGCCGGATTTTGCTGATCAGTTTGGCAACTTCCGGTGAAGTCGCAACGAAATAGCCTTGTTGAAATCGCAATAGGCTAGCGAGCAAATAGGCTTTGGTTTCAATCAGCTGACTCATTGATGGCGCAATGGCCGGCGTGTCAATCAGCTCAAGAAGTTCATGCAAGGCTGTCCGAATCTCGTTATCAAACGTTTCTTCACCGACGTGGGTAATGATGATAAGTTCCGCCAATAATAAGCGAATGGCTAACTCATCACCGGTCAGCTCGCTGTTATTGTTAAGGTTAATCCCCCATTTTTGCAGCGTTTGGCGCAGCGCCGTGAAACGTTTATACATAAATGTATAACTGACATAATGTGCTTCCGCAAAATCATAGAGATCAAAATTCTGCCGTTGCATCACTAGCAACATCAGGATTTTAATTTGGTAGGAGCGCTCAAGATAATGATTCAAAAAGACGAAAATGTTGGTGTTGTGATTTTTATGCAAAGTTGTCGTCGTGTCGGTCACTTCAATATCAAATAAACCAGACAGTTGAAACGTATCAATGTCATCGGCAATCTCTTTAGTCCGCCGTTTAAAGAGATAATACGAAATATCCAGTTTGTGTTGTAATTCACTATTCCTCAGTCTCTGGTTTGGATGTTGATCAAGATAATGCAGCAGCTGGAGTTTCTTTTGATCATTTTTTTCCATCAATTCAGATAATCTCATAAATACCACCCTCACCTTAAGACTAAAACCAACCCGCTTACCTGATGTCGTGCCTTCACCTAATGATCAAATACCCACATCATCAATGAAATCAAGCTTTCAATTTTGCTTTTACACAATCCAAATCACATACATGACTAAAAATTCGCACAATTAGGCTGTCAGCGTCCTCAGACGTTGGCAGCCTAATGTGCGGATTTTAAATCTGTTGTTTAAGTTGGGCGCCGCTTGAAAATGCTCATTTTTTTAATAAGCGCGTTCATCGCGTTCATTATGAAGCAAAATAGTTGGTTGGGTTGCAACTACTTTTAACCTAAGCCAACTCATTCATATCCTTAGGTACTGCCCGTTGAGCGCCGCTTGATCCGAAGTCAAAAGAAGTATCAATGTTTACCCTAGATTGTAACATGTTTAATCTACTCATTCACGTTCCGTGCTTTTTTTGTGCTTGCGTTTTAGCAGCACAATCACCAATAGCACAATGACGATGAGCAAGATTGCGACCACTGCCAGCAATGCATAGACCCACCAATGATTGGTTGACTTCAGGGTCACATCTTTTTGATTCAGATTCTTGGCAGTATGGTCGGTAATGGTAAATTCTTTGGTCAATGTCCAGTGATTTTGATAGCGTTGTTTGGCACTGTTGGTTTGCCGCGTCACCTTGCCATCCGAACTTTGGTTACCATAGACCTCTAGTTGGGCAATGTAAGTGCCTGGCTCTAAGGCTTTCCCTGCCAAGGCGATCGGAAAATCGAAAGTCGTGTTAGGGGCTAACTGCATGCCTTCTTTTTTAACACGATAAAGCACCTTTTTGGCCCCTTTGGCATGCACATTCGCGTCAATGGCAACTTTATTGATGAACGTCGGAGTGATGTTTTCCAGAGACGCGGAAATGACGTTGCGATAGTTCACCTGGCTCGGTTTAACGGTATTCAATTTCAGGTCGGGCGTAACCGGCTGGGTCGTCTGTTGAAGCACAAGGCCAATGACGTAGGAAAACCGGTTGTTGATCGACAATCCCTTGCCTTTTTCTTCATTGGCCTGATCCTCCGTTTGATGCTCTTTGAGCGTGATCCCACCGGCCATCTGCCCTTTCAAGGCGGCATCAGGCATGGTGACATCTAAATTCAAAATCGTATTGCCCTTAGCCGGAATTTTGATTTGACTAGGTGCTTTGACATGATCCTTGAGATTAAACGCAAGGCTTTTGGCCGGTTTAATGTCGTTCGGACTATATTCCACCACGCCATTAATGTTGGTTGTCGCGCTAGCAATGCCGACATCGACTTCGACCTCATTTTCGGTATCATTACGTAGATCAACGTGAAGGGTTTGCTTAGCGCCGCGATCCATCTTGATGTCAAAATAACTGACATCTGTGTGCACCTGATTGTCTGGCAGCTGAGCCTTTGCGGCAAAATTCAATTCTGAACCAAAAACATGCACGGCAGGGGTCAACAACATGGCAACAAACGCTGCTAAACAGAAAAGTATTTTCTTCACGGAAATCTCCTTTTTAAAAATGGTGTCTCGAGGCTATCGGCAAAATCATACTAACGCTGGCTAAAATCCGGTTATTTTTGACTAAGGCTTAGGTGTTACGTTGGCCGGGGTTGATTCTAAGGTCCAAGTTAACGCGGTAACGTAAGCCTTGGCCATCTTCGGTGTCTTACCCGGAACTGACAATTCAACGGAACGGCCCATTTGCTTGTCGTCACCGAAGCGGTAGATCCATGTGCCCATCCCTTGGTCCTTGACCGCTTCAACCGGGGCAATCTGGGCGGTGCCCGGAATCAATTCAAATGATGCCAAACCGGTTGGGGCGTACTTCGAATCGGTGGCTGAAACCAGACTCGCATTCTTGAATTTCAGTTGCGCGCCGATCAATTCGCGGGTAGCATCATCTTTCACGGCGAACTGTTTGTCTTGCTTCACTTTCAAGGTCCAACCTTCAAAAGTTCCACGCTTATCGGAAACCTGCACATAATTAGGCCGGTCAACCGTCGTGCCATCTTGTTGGGTGAATACTTGTGGCTTCGCATAGTATTTGGCATCATCGCTACTGATCGCTGCTTCGCCGAACGTAAAGCTGGAAGCAAAGTCCAGTGACAGCGGGCCGCTTGTCCCCGGTGTCGGGTTGCCGCCTGGATTACTTGGATCGATCGGCTTAATTGGATTAGGATCGGTAGGATCAAGCGGATCTTTCGGACCAGTACTTGAATTGTCGGCTTTAAACGTCACCTCACCGTTTGAAATCATGTCGTTTGCTGAGGCTGCATTGACTGCTGCCGGTGCTACAAGTCCTACCAAAGTTAATCCCAATAACGGTGCTGTCCAGATACTCTTCTTCATTTTTATTTTCCTTCTTCCTTATCTTCTTTGTGTTGTTTGATGATGAAAAACAGGAGCATGGTGACGATCAACAAGCTGCCGATTAAGCCGTAAAGTATTTCCGGCCGCTCCCCAAGTCGCGGAACGAGTCCGGACCTGGACGGCGGGGCTTGTGACGTCGCTGGTGGCTGATGTTGCTGGTGACTTGACGCCTGAGCCGATGGTGCCGCTGATGGTTGTTCAGGCTCAGATGCTGCCGGTTCAACAAAAACAACCTCACCTGTCGACGTGTACTGACTATCTGCAATGGCAACGAGTCGTGGGTGGCAGGCGAGTCCCAGCAAAAGAACAGCCAGTGGCAACCATTTTTTCATTTGGCTTATCCTTTCTTAATTTCCTGGCACGTCTTGCAACGACCAATCCAGTTCTCCCGAGAAGCTACCGATTTTTTGCTTTTCAATCGGCAGGGTCAATTTGAACCCGCGAGCCGAGCTATCAATGGCGGTATTCCATTCACTGCTAACGTCGCGTTCCGTGACGCCCACATTCACTTCAGCAAGAATCGCCTGACTGGATAAAGTTTGTTCCTGACCGGCCTGATTCGTATAGGTTAGGCACCGGGTCGCATCCACATTGCCGTTTTTAAACGGGCGCGCCATTCTAAGATAGAGCCGCGATTTTTGAGAGCCATTCGTGCGCGAATCTTCAATTTTCAAGCTGCCTTGAACCCGTGGCCGTAAGATTTGGGTTAATCCCGTGACCGTTTGACTACCAAAATCCAAATCCGGCACACTAATGACGGCTAGCTTGCCTGCTGGTTTCGGAACCAATTGCCGCTTTAATTTAAAAACCGAAGCATTGCCCACCTGGTTTGCAACATCAGTGGGAAGTGCCGTTGGTTGCCGACTTACATGCTTACCGTTAAAAATCCAATCATCGTCACCGGTTTGGGTTGTCAGTAATTGACCGTCAGCATGCACCCCGTACCCTTTTGTTTCTTGGTTAAAAGGTTCAAGCCGCACATTGGCCTTACTGGAAACCAAACCGGTGGGACTCGTTCCCCCGCATTTTCCGGTTTCAAGTGTTAATTCATCGGCGTTATCAAGCGTAATGGTGCCTTTCCCTTTCTTGAAGAAATCGCCATTGACGTTTTTTAAATTTGCTTTCGCTCCCGGCCCTAGATTGATACTGGAGTTACTATTGAAATTGGTTGCACTAACCGTTTCGGCTAATAACTGGCCATTTCTTTGAACATCGATGGTCAGATCATGGTTATAGAACATTAAGTTACCAGCGTTCGTTCTATTCGTCTTAACATCCAGAACCGCCTCTTCACCAATGACGATACGGTTGTTGTGGATTGCGCCGATGCCGGTGTAGACAAGCGCATTGGTGGTATCGACTTTCAACCGCGCTCGCTTCTTTAGTTCCAGATTCAACGGCCCGGTTGACGGCCAAAAGGTTCCCAGAACCTCGCCTTTGGCTAAGGTGATAGTGGTGTCCGAATCTTCTTCAAATAAAAAATTAGTGGCTTCGGCAAATTCCTGGATGAGGATTGACCCCGGGTTTTTCGTCGTATAAAAATTGTTTTTGCCTCTGAAAATAATCTGGTTACTTTTATCGCGAATGTGAATCGGTTGCGCCCCATAATCTGAGTAATAGTCGACATTTTCAATGATGATCTGACTGTTTTTAATACTATTGTCTGCCGGCGCAATGCCGTAGTAGTTATTAGCTGAATGTTTAACAGAAGCCTTGCCGATTTTAATATTTTTAAACGTAATCTGGATGCCACTGGCCGCGAAATAAATGCCGCGGTGCCAGTTTAGGCCGCCATTGTACATATAGGTGTATTTATGATCGCCATCAATGATGACCGACTGGCGAACCGGGATAGCGGCGGCGCCAATATTGATATCAGCGGTTAAGCGAATATGCGTTTCACCACTTTTAATGGCGGCTGCCAATTCTTGAGCAGTTCCTACTAGAAAAGGTGAGGATTGAGTGGAGCTTGTTGCTTGAACTGCTCTTTTTTGCCGCCGCTTCGGGGTCGCTGAGTCGTCGGCTTGATCAGTTAGCGCTTCGTGAGTCGTATCGCTCGCGATCGGCTGACTGGCAGACGCCGCGCTGGTGCTGCTCGCGATCGCTTGATTCGAACTCGTCGATGCTTCGCTACTTGTCTCAAGCTTGCTTTCGGCGCTAGTAGATGGCGCCTGTTGATCCGGTTGTGAAACCGACGCTTCATTTAAGACTGGGCTAGGTGTTGATGAAGCTGCCTGTGAACCGACATTTAATGTAAGTGGTTGCAACAGCATGACACCTGACAAAAGCCAAAAAAAAACTGTTTCATTTGTTTCACCCCTTTCTCAATGTTATTGATTATATAAGGCGATTCTGACGTTTGTCATTTTCAGTTTTTATTTATAGGCTTAAAAAATAAAAAAATAACGGCTAATCCCGTTAATTTCTTTGGTATACAAGATTTTAAAAATCAACTTGAAAACGGCGTCAATTTAATTCGGTTAGTCCGGTCAGCTGCGATCAATTTGTGAAATTGTTCTTTAATGGTTGCTAAAGAACATTTTCACAAATTACTCATAATCGTTAAAAACAAACCGCAAACCATTTCTTTTATAACGGTAGATAGGTGCGGTTCGTAAATCGGGTGGTAATGGTTCATGCCATTTACAATGGGCTCGTGTTGGGAGTGACGGCAAGGTGCCGGGGTGTTCCTTTCCCCATAACGCGTTCGCCAGCGCAGGGATCTGCGTGTAAGGACCTCAGGGACAATGGCCTAAGCCCGGGCCATTGTCCCTGAGGCCGCTTGCATCCCGGCTTCTAACTGGGCGTGACTTGCCTCTTTCTCCATAACGCGTTCGCCAGCCCAGAAACCTGCGTGTAAGGACCTCGGTCGCAATGGCCAAGACCGGGCCATTGCGACCGAGGCCACTTTTGATTTGGTTTCTGGATGCGTGTGACTTGTCCTTTCTCCATAACGCGTTCGCCGGCGCAG
Organism: Lacticaseibacillus huelsenbergensis; assembly: GCF_029726355.1. Classification (NCBI taxonomy): domain Bacteria; kingdom Bacillati; phylum Bacillota; class Bacilli; order Lactobacillales; family Lactobacillaceae; genus Lacticaseibacillus; species Lacticaseibacillus huelsenbergensis. Next base: position 1,371,580 of record NZ_CP120687.1, on the reverse strand, counting down.
GAGTCTGCGTGTAAGGACCTTGGGCGCAATGGTCAAAGCCCGACCATCACGCCCAAGGCCACTTACACTCCGACTCCTAAGCGCGCCGGCTCACGCTCACCCTCTTTTATGGTAAGCTTACGTCATCACCATGATCATGGAGGAAAGCTATGCAGAGTTTTGAAAAGTACCATCCGATTATGTCGGTTCATTACACGATGGACTGGCTGACGACTTTTAAGATTAAAGACGTTTTTCAGCTGCGAGCTGATCAGCAGATTGCCGCGGAGTCCGGGCGTCAATTTGACCAAAGGATTACGGATACTGCGCGTTACATTAATCATTCGATGCGGCTGGTGATGAGTAATAATGCCTTGCTTTATGGCATTAAAGACCGGAGCACGAATGATTTTCTTGGCAGCTTCTGCATCTGGAACTTTAGCGAGAAGAAGACTGTTGCGCAGATTCGTTTTGAAACTTTAGCTGCTTATCAAGGGCAAGGCATTATGAGCGAAGTGCTTAAGCGCATGATCGGGTTTGCCTTTTTCGAGCTTGGCCTTAAGCGGGTTTATGTCATTTTGCCAGCAAGTAATGACCGCGCCGCGAAGTTATTAACCGACAACTTCTTCACGCAGGTTGGCGATTATCGGCATGAACGCACCCTCCCCGATGGCAGTAAGGTGCCGCTGGTTCGTTATGAACTCACGGCCGAAGCGGTGGCGGATAAAGAGGACTTTCATTTTTAAAGTGGCGTAGCTCTGATCAGATCAATCCAGCGACACTCAAAAAGCGATCCCCATGTCGGAGATCGCTTTTTGAGTAGTCTTTGTGCTTGGTCAGCTGTTATGCCGCTGATACCCTTCACACCGTTACGCTATGCCAATTGGGAAGCGGGCGATCATCACCATCAAGTAGCCTGCCAATGCCGGGATCGCGACGGCTGTACCGATGAAGCGGCTGAATCCGCATGATGCTCCTAACAGTCGCAGCCCTTCGACGATTGCGTCCATCAAGAAGAATGCAGCAGCGATGGTCGCAAACAAGGCCCCAGTCAGCACGCCAAAGTTGAAGAGCACGACACTGGCAGCCACGGCAACGACCGTGATCAATATTTCCATTTTCATCAACCGTTTATATTCATCCGGATTATCTAAAAAGTTAAACATGTTCGCCTCGGGCTCCTTTACCTGGATTTACGTTAATGAGGTGAGCATATCATGTCATCAGAGCCATAGCGCAGCCGGTCACAACATTTTGAAAAGAGCTTAATCAACTTAAGGAAAACGCAAGCCCTTGCAATTTGGTGGGCAGCATGGTACCTTTCACTTACTAAATATAAGCAAAAGGAAGTGCCCATCATGCCTAATCAATTAACCGGTTTACATCATTTAACCGCTATTACGTCAAGCGCACCACGGATTTTTCACTTTATGAGTGGTATTCTAGGCCTCCATCTCATTAAGAAAACCGTCAATCAAGATGATGTCCGCACCTATCATCTGTATTTTACTGATGACATGGGCACTCCGGGAACGGACATCACGTTTTTCGACTTCCCCGGCATCCAAAAAGCCCAGCATGGCAACAACGAAATTGCCCGCACCAGTTTTCGCGTGTCATCCGATGACGCCCTCAATTATTGGGTCAAACGGTTTGACGAGCAACGTGTGCGCCATGACGCGATCACCGAACTATTCGGCGCCAAAATATTACCGTTTCACGATTTTGATGGCCAACAATATCAGCTGATTAGCGATGAACACAACCATGGCATCCCTGCAGGTACGCCGTGGCGGCATTCACCCGTGCCGCCGGAGTTTGCGATCAGCGGCCTCGGTCCCGAGTACATCACCACCGATCACTATGAGGAACTCATCGGCATCATGACCGATCTACTTGGCTTTGAAAAGATCGCCAAAGACGGCCAATATACTTTACTTGAGCTAAATCACGGCGGTCATGGTGCGCAAGTGATCATTGACTATCAACGTCTGATTCCCGCTGCCTATCAAGGCTTTGGCGGTGTTCACCACCTTGCGTTTCGGACAGACGATCGCGATAGCCTGCACTACTGGATCAAAAAAATCGGCGGAGCCGGCTTGGATGCTTCCGGCTTCGTCGATCGGTTCTACTTTGCGTCTGAATATTTCCGCCCAATTCCTGAGCTGCTTTTTGAAATTGCTACCGATGGCCCGGGCTTCTTGCTTGATGAAACTTACGAACAAGCCGGCGTTCACCTTGAATTGCCGCCGTTTTTGGAAGATCAGCGCGCCGCCATCGAACGCAATCTAGTCCCATTCAACACGGAACCACAACCAGCTGAAAAACTTTAAGCTACTTTTACGGCTTAATATATGCATAGCCGGCCGTTTCTGCTTGCGCCAGCTTAACCACGCCAACCGGGACAATTGCCACGGTCGCCGGCAACTGCTTTTCATCCAAGTGACGTTGCGCTAGCGAGTTGTGGCAGGCAAAGAACTTCACCTGCGGATGGGCAGCAATGAAATCGACAACCTCCTGATCAAAATAAACGGTAATGCCATCGCCGTTCACCAGAACTTCCAGATCAGCATTTGGCTCAGCCGTCAAAAAGTTAGTCAGATTCGAAGCCAGATGGGGCCAGCGCCCAGTTGTATCTAAATGGAAAATTGCTTTAAGAGCCATTGTTAATCACCTCGAAATGAGCATAGCATAGATTCAGTCTTTCGCCGAGCGTCCAAAATAGCCCACGCTTTTGAACGCGTTCACGCAAAAACCACTGCCGCCTGACAGTGGTTTTTGCGTGCTTTTATAACGCTGCAAGAATGACAAAGTTCAAGATGAAGCCGACGGTGACTACGGCCAGAACCGGATGGATTTCCTTGGCTTTACCGGTGATCAGCTTGATCAGGCAGTAGAAGATGAAGCCCGCCGCAATGCCGTATGAAATGTTATAGACAAAGCCCATGACGATCGATGCCATGAACGCCGGAATGGCTTGTGACAGATCCTCCCATTCGATTTCCTTGAAGGTACTCATCATCATAATCCCGACCAGAATCAACGCCGGTGCCAACGCCTGTGTCGGCACAATGGCGATAAACGGCGCGAAAATCGAGCTAATCAGGAACATCCCTGCAACAACGACCGAAGTCAAACCGGTTCGACCACCGGCACCGATACCAGCGGCACTTTCAACATAAGTGGTGACGTTACTGGTTCCGAAGATCGACCCAACGCCCGTCGCAATCGAATCGGCGAACAGTGCCCGATCCATTTTCGATGAAAAGCCTGATCCTTCTTCCAGAGCGTGCTCATCGGCATCAGAGAAAATCCCGGTACGTCGGCCGGTCCCGATGAAGGTGCCCAGCGTGTCAAAAATATCCGAGAAACTAAAAGCAAAAATCGTCATGATGGACAACACGATTTTATCCGGATTCGTGAACAGCGAACCCATCCCCTTAGCCGAGAAAGCCGCGCCAAAGGTTGTTTGAAGCGATGCAAACGTGCTGCCAAAGGAATTTGCGGCACTGAGATGCAAATCGGTGACACCCATCGGAATCCCGATAATCGTTGTCAACAGAATCCCGATTAAAATTGCACCAGGCACCTTTTTGACATTCAAGATGACCATGATGACCAACCCGATCAAGGCCAACACGGCACCGGCCTGAGTGAAATTAACCAGTGCCGGCACAATCCCACCGTTTGAAACAACTGATTCAACCCCATGTTTGAGGGTCAACGCACCGGCCTTCAGTGGCTGACCATTAATCGTGTTAATGCTTGATGCTTCGGAGGTGAACTGCAGAAAACCGGCATTTTTGATCCCGATATACGCAACGAAAACCCCGATACCACCACCAATCGCATGTTGAATGGTTTCCGGAATCGCCACAATGATCAATTTCCGAATCTTCGTGACAGTGATCAAAATATTAATCACGCCACAGATGAAGACAAGCGCCAAGGCTTCCTGCCAGCTAAACCCAAGGGCGAAGACAACCGTGTACGTGAAGAAGGCGTTCAGGCCCATGCCCGGTGCCAAAGCATAAGGCACATTGGCGAACAATCCCATAACCAACGTGCCAACCGCACTCGCGATGATCGTCGCGAGGAAAACTGCCTGCGCCGGCATCCCGGTTTGTGATAGTACTTGAGGGTTAACGAATAAAATGTATGACATTGCAAAAAATGTGGTCAGCCCCGCCATGACCTCGGTCATCGGCGTGGTTTTATTTTGCTTCAAATGAAAAAAGTTTTCCATGACACGCTCCCCTAAACTTTGAATATGAAAAGTTTACCGAAGAACACATCAACTTGCAATAGAAAATACGTTTATTTTTCAAAAAGTCATCGTTAATGTTCGTGTTTTACTGGCAACACCCAAATATCGTCCGTTTTTTCAGAAAAAGCGGTATAGTGTAACTAATACTTTTGCTGATCTGAGGAGGTTTTCTTTATGTGGCTTTGGCTACATCTTATTTCATGGGCAGTGTTGGCAGTTGCAGCTGGGATTGCCATTTTCAGTCACACGCGGCAGTTTGTCATGTGGACGATGATCGCGCGAGTTTGTTACCTAGTTTCGATCGTGACTGGTGTGGTGTTGATGCGTTTCGCATTCGACCGCAACCCTTTGCTGACAGTCGTCAAAATTTTGTTGGCTATTGGTTTAATCGGTTTAATCGAAGTTGCCTTTGCAGGTAAAAAGCAACAGCACCTAAGTAAAGCCATCCTGTGGAGCGCGCTTGCTGCATTCGCACTGGTGACCGTTACGGGCTTTGTGCTGGCACAGTTCCGGCCGTTTGTTTGATTTGAATGTTGCCAACACATTCGAAAAGATAGTGACACAGAGTCATCACTAATTCTATTTAAAGCTGGCATATTAAAACGCGCCGCTTCCTAATCCACAGGAGGCAGCGCGTTTTGTCATGTTTAAGAATTAGATTTTTCCCTTTTGTCAAAGTGGTGCCCGAATGCGTATGCGACCAATGACCCAACGACAATAGAGCCAATGTTAATACTCCATGACAGCACGCCATTGCTTACCATTTTGGCTAGGCGACCGGTAAGTTCACCAAAAAGATAACCACCAAACGCGCAAATCCAAACGAGCTTTTTCGTTGTCATTTTTTTCTTAATCCAACCACTCTTTTCAGTTGCTGTGTGCTGCTCCTTTCAAGATCACGACTTTCCGTACACGAACTTCTTACAGAATGTTCGCGACATAAATCAACTTGTCATGTTCACAATTTGGAATTCTTCTTGTTTTCAAAATGGTTCCAGAGTTCATAGCCGGCCAGTCCCCCAACGGCAAGGGCACCAATTTTGATCGCCCACTCAAGCACGGAATTAGCTACCAAGTTGGCTAGATATTTAGCAATCACCCCAATGAGAGCACCGATAATCACACAAATCCCAACGAGTTTTGGTGTCGTCATTTTGATCTTAATCTTGGCCACCCCCACCATACATGAACGCTTTTTTCGCAACAGTCAATATTTTTATATTGGAAATCTGTAATGACAACTGCCTATTTTTGTCTTACTGCTGTCCGCAACTACTTAGAAGCAGATTCCCTTCACCTGTAGAACCAGGGTCATAATTAGTAAAATGCATCCAGATACCTCGTTCTGCTGAAAACTGATCAAGAATACCAGTCATAGACGATGTAATAAATACTGCTGATTTTTTTCCAACTTCTTCAACGTCAAGTACTGATGCAAGAGCAGTTGAAATAGCAGCTGTACCAGCGATCTTCGCAACAGTCACAAGTGCAGAGTTTATATATATGGTAATCCCATCACTTGTAACCTTCGCATAAGTTCCTCCTTGCCGAAGCAAACCACTATTCTCTATGCTGTCAATCGTTGCCTGAGGAATCTTGTTATAAGCAGTAGGATTTTTTGCCTTTAGTGTTTCGAGAACTTGCGAATCATCAATATACCTCGTCTTAGACTGATCTGGTAATACCGGATTATTCGGATCAATTCCAGAAGTGCTTGCTGTGTTAGACGCCACGTTTGATTTGCTCGGCGTTGTTGCCGCCGCAACGTGGTTAACCTCAATCTGACTAAAAGAAAAACCTGCGACTGATGCAAGAGCAACGATAGCTACAGTTAATTGCTTGGATTTTGCCATAATATCCTCCTATGCTTGGGCTACATCAATACGATTTGCAAAAGGATATGCCGCTTTCTATATTTTGCTTTCCTCTGTGTTTCAACATATTGATGCGTTTTCATTCAAAAATTTTTTCTTTAAATCTCATTCATTAATGGAAAGTCGCATACCTTCTTGACAAAAACTAAGTTATCACAAAAAGTTCACAGTTTTTATATATTTTCGTATTATAAAAGTATGTATAGGATTGCTAAAATACTTGCATATATGAAATTGGAGGCGCTTGCGCCATGACCGAATACACCAAAGGACAGCTTATTAAAAGCATACGTGTTTCTAGAGGCTTGCGAATTTCAGACGTTGCTGACAATTTAAGCATCAGTACAATCTCAAAGTTTGAAAATGGTCAATCCGACATTTCGTTAGAGAGCTTTTCCCAGTTACTCAAAAACCTGAAAGTAGACCCGGCAGAATTTTGCGAACTCCTAAGTGATTTACGGGAAAGTCAATTGCCGATCACTGACATTTCAAATGATTCTTTTGAAGACCGAATATCCCGATTATCGTTAGAACAAGATGTTACGGCATTGCACTCATATCAACTTCAACTTGAAAGACAGTATACGAAAACGAACGCACCTTTCTATAAATTAAGAGCAATCGTTGTGACCGCAACAATTATCAAAATTCAGCATCCCCATTCATTTCTTTCAAAACCAGACGCAGAACTCGTCAAAGCTTACCTTCTCCAGCAAGATACCTGGTATCGATTAGAATACATGGTCTACAATCACTGTGTGCCATTTATCCAGACAACCATTTTCGAGCAACTTTATCCCCGACTACTTTTAATTCACTTTTCGACAAAAAAGCATCAGAACCAACAAGATCTTTTTTCTGAAGCCCTTTATAAAACAGCCTCGTCGCTCTACCACCGACACAAGTATGCCGATGCGTTAACCGCGCTTGACCGGTTAAATGAACAACATTTGCCAGAAGCCTACTTTTTCATTCGTTTACAATCAAATCTTCTGAAGAAGCTTTGTCAGTTCAAGATAATGGGTTCTAAATTTGCCGAGGAAGATGTGAATTCGTTGTTAAAAGCAACGTCAAAAATCAGTCCGGCAATCGGTCAAAAGTGGCGAACTGCTTTTAATACGACACTTGAAGTGAATGTTGAAGATCATTAAAAATCAAAAACGTGCACGACTGACTGGCAAAGCCGCCAATGAGTCGTGCACGTTTTAACTTTGATCCTTACTTCGCCGGTGCCGTTACTTCCGTATTCGTCTCACCCTTGGTCAAAAAGTCAACCAGATTCTGCAGTGAGAAGTAAACCATGTTGTGCACCGCGGTTTCCGTGTAGTACGCGATATGTGGGCTGAGGACAACGTTTGGCATGCCGAGCAGTTCATCCCACAACGGATCCTCGAAGCTGCCGTGTTTGGCTAGGTTCAACAGATCTTCGGTTTCATATTCATAAGTATCAATGCCAACACCGGCTAGCTTGCCGGATTTAAGGTTACTGAGCATGGCCTGCGTGTCAATCAGGTTTGGCCGAGCCGTGTTGATCACGATAGCGCCGGGTTTCATCAAGTCAAATGCTGCTTCATCGATGATATGGGTATTTTGCTCGATACCGGGAACGTGAAGATCGATGATATCGCTTTGCTTGAAGAGCTCTTCCAAGCTGACATACTCGAAGTCCGGATGTTCGCCTTTCATTGGGTATGGGTCGTAAGCAATGACTTTGGCACCAAAGCCTTTAAAGAGTTTGATCGCAACCCGACCAATGTGTCCGGTGCCCATCACGCCGACCGTTTGCTGGCCAAGTTCCTTACCGATAAAGGTGCCGGCCTTTTCATAATCGCCTGCGTGCAGCTGTGCCTGAACCTTGCCCATGTTCCGCAACAGGTACAACGTATCGGTCAAGGCAAACTCGGCAATGGCCGCTGGTGAATACGCCGGAACATTACTTAGCCGGATGCCGTATTGCTTCATAGCCGCCATATCAACGTTATCGGTGCCGACGTTACGGATCGCCAGAAATTTGATGCCGTATTCATGCATTTTTTCAAAAACACCGGCTGCATAAGGCGTTGTTTGCAGCGAGTTGATCCCGTCAAAGCCTTTAGCCCATTCAACGGTATTCTCATCTAAGAACTCGGTATGATACTCAAGCGTGTTGCCGGTTTCCTTGGCCCACTGCTTGAAATATTGGATCTCGTCCACTCGCGCACCGTAAGCGATAATCTTCATGTCTCAATATCCCCTTGTTTTTAGTTTGTCTAACCCAGTATACAAGATCCTGATATAAAAATAGAACCTTTCGCATCGCCCTTTAAAAAATTATGGAAATTCCCGCTATGATCAAAAGAGTGGTCGTTCCCCTTGTTCAAGCGCCAGCAGCTTGCGTTTCAACGCTAAGCCGCCGCGAAAACCGCCTAACCCGCCGTCTTTGCGCAAAATCCGATGACAAGGAATCACCATCATAAGCGGGTTCTGGCCAACCGCATGCCCGACTGCCTGAAATGCGCGGTCGTGACCGACTCCTGCTGCGACCTGCGCATAAGTTCTGGTCGCACCATAAGGAATCGTTAGCAAGTACTGCCAGACAGCTTGCTGCAACGCGGTGCCATGAAAGGCTACCGGCACCGTCACTGCCTTCGTTTTTCCTGTGAGGTAAGCAGTCAGGGCGGTTTGAAACGGTTCCATCGCCTCGTCATTAAACTCAAACGGCCCGTCTACATAGTGCTCTGCTTCTTGCAAGTCAGCATCAGGCGACCCGACAAAAATAAGTTTCCCTTGATCAGCTACCAGTAAGTAACGATGCTGGGGCATTGTTAACCACGAATATTGCATGGTGACCTCCTTAGACTGCGCTCGTTAACACTGCTGCAGTCTTTTGCTCAAATTTAAGGCGATTCGAATTTTAGTAATCCCTTTCATTTCGGTTAATTTTACCGCAAATCCAAGCGCCGTTCTCGCCGGTTAGACCGGATTGTGCTAAACTGTAGTTTCTATCAAACTCGGATAATACGTGGAGGTACTATCAATGAAAATTGTCGTTTTAGCAGGCGGCCGGAGTACGGAACGCAATGTGTCGATTTCAAGCGGCTACCGGATCACAAACGCCTTGCGACAAAAAGGGCAGCAGGCCACCTTTATTGACCTGTTTCTAGGCTACGACCTCGAAGGAAAAACGGTCGACCAGGTTTTTGACGACGCCAACACCAGTAAGGATCTGAAGATTTCGGATGCCATCCTGACTGACGCTGACATCAATAAGTTACGGACAGATGGCAGCACACAGCTGTTTGGCCCGAATGTTTTAGCGATCTGCAAAGCCGCAGACATTGTCTTTTTGGCCTTGCACGGCGGTGACGGTGAGAACGGGAAGGTGCAGGCAACGCTGGATCTGAACAATGTCAAATATACCGGCTCCGGTCCGCTGGCTTCAGGGATGACCATGAACAAGGTCTTCAGTAAGGAGATCATGTTGTACCACGGGATCCAGACCGCTGCGTTTAAGGAATTCAAACGGAATCAGCCTGGCGAACATAAGGTGCCGTTTGATTTTCCGGTTGTCGTTAAGCCAACGTCTGGCGGTTCCAGTGTCGGCACGCACATCGCCCACAACCAGGAAGAATTGGAAAGTGGCATCGCTGACGTTTTCCGCTTCGATAACAGTGCGATTGTTGAAGAATTCACGCCAGGCCGCGAATTCTCGTTAGGCGTTGTCAACGGGCGCGCCTTCTCGGCCATTGAGATTAAAGTCCATTCTGGCTGGTATGACTTCAAGCACAAGTTCCAAGCCGGATACACCGACTTCATCACCCCGCCAAAAGATTTAGATGAAGACGTCCATCAGGCAATGAAAGATGTGTCGCTGCAAACCATGGATGTTTTGGGCTTACAAAACTATGGCCGCATCGATTTCTTTGCTAACGATAAAGGCGTATGGGTCATTGAGGCCAACAACCTGCCGGGCATGACGCCGCTATCGCTTTTGCCACAAGAAGCCGAAGCAGACGGTGTTGAATATGGCGATCTTGTCATGGACATTATTAATGGCAAGTTGAAACTGTATGCAGACGGGATGACTGAAGCCGGCATTATGACGGCCGCGTCAGCCGACTAGCTCATTTACATTAAAAAATCGGTCTTAACCACAATAACTCGCATGACGAGTCCTTGTGGGTTAAGACCGATTTTTTGCGTTACGCTTATTTTAAATGAATGTGGATGCTTATTCACATTCATCAAATAGTCGCGCCGCCGCCAATCCGCTGGCGTTATGACTTGCGTGGTGATTGCGGAAACTCAATGGTGTCACCGGGTTTGACCGGAATCGTGATCACTAATCCGGTGCACGGCTTGTCGTTAACATGGTGCGGATGATTGGCTTTTTCAATCGCGCGCACTCTGCCAATCCTTTTGCCATTAAGCCGAATCGGATCACCTGGTCGAATCCGTTCAATCGGCGGTGCAATCGTGATCACCGTGCCCCTTGCCCCAACCGTTGCGGCAGTTTGAATGGTATACATGATTTATCCCCTCGTTCACGCATTCACTAGCTACCCTTCGATCTTACCAGCATGCCGGGTAGAAACACAACTTTAACGAATCGCGAAAATCAATCCTGCTTGCATGTGCCTGACCTATCATGAATAATAGACTCAATCATTGCCAAAGGAGGCATGTTAAATGATCAAACCACCGAAGTTGCATCAACATGAGCAAGTTGCCATTGTCAGTCTAAGCGCAGGGACACTAGGGGAAGCCTTTGCCGCGCATCAACGGGAACTGGGGACCAAACGCCTTGAAGCAATGGGGCTGGTGCCGCGTTTTATGCCCAACGCTTTACGCGGACAGGCCTATTTAAAAGCGCATCCCGAAGCTCGGGCCGCTGATTTAAAGACCGCCATGACCGATCCGGACATCAAAGGCATTATTTGTGCAATCGGCGGCGATGATACTTATCGAATCGTGCCGTATCTACTTGATGACCCGGAATTTATTGAAGCGGTCAAAAATCACCCGAAAATTTTCACGGGATTTTCTGACACAACCATCGATCATCTCATGTTCTACCAACTGGGGATGACCACCTTTTATGGGCCAAACTTCCTGAACGATCTGGCCGAATTGGATAAGCAGTTACTGCCTTACACGGCAGCCAGTTTTCACCATTTCTTTGAAAACCCGGCGACCACGGCGATCACATCCAGTCCGACATGGTATGAAGAGCGAACCGATTTTTCCGCCGATCAGCTAGGCGTGCCGCGCAAAGCCCATCATGAGCAGCACGGCTACTTAACCTTACGCGGTCATGGCCGCATCACCGGTACCTTGCTCGGCGGGTGTCTTGATAGCCTTCACGATTTGCTATATCCTGTCCGCTACTCCGATGAGCCGCAAGTTGCCGAGAAGTATCACCTTTTCCCGCAATCCTGGGCAGACAAAATCCTCTTCATTGAAACCTCTGAGGAAAAAATCGATCCAACGACGTATCGTCAATTTCTACGGCATCTTGATGATCACAGTGTCCTGCAGCAAGTACGCGCCATTTTGGTTGGCAAACCGCAAAATGAAACTTATTTTACCGAGTACCAACAAGTGCTTTTGGACGTAACGGCTTCTTATCAAACGCCGATTCTATACAACCTCAACTTCGGTCACGCTTACCCGCGCACCATTTTACCGTACGGCTTAAAGGCAACCGTTGACTTTGACCAGCGGCAATTAACGATTGACGAACCCTACTTTGCCTGAGCCTCTGTAAATTTCGTATCGGTGACTTAAATGTTGCGTACAGGTCGCGTAAATCCCCCCATTTTCTGCAAACTCTGTGCTATTTTCAAAGTACAAGGGAGGTATAAAAATGGACCAAACGCAAAAGTTAAACGCTCCGATCCGTCAACATATTTTTCTGATTGTTGCTGGTATTTTACTTTTATTGTTAGCTACAGCGGCCGGTTTTGACTGGCAGATTTCACAAACCATTGGCGATATGAACGATCCGTTCGCCACACTCTTTCAAGATGTCGGTCTGTGGACAGCACCGCTGATTATTATGATCAGTTGCAATATTGTTTGTCACTATGCGCTGCGCTCTTCGCAACTTGCGTGGTACGTTCGCACGCTGATGGTTATTGGCAGCGTCATCTACGCCGGTTGGGAATTATGGGCCGGTTATCTGAAATATGCGATGACGATGGTAATCACATCGCTCAACGACATCAACGCAGGCAAGCCGATGGGAATGGCAAATTCCGATGGCAGCAAGCTTGCCTTGCCTGGTGCCACCAGTCTCATTCTGTTCATTGTGCTTTACGTTGCGGTTTTTGCCGGCAGTCAATATTGGCTCTCGCACAAAAGCGATGAACAGCTGCGTTACTTATTGAAGGTCGCACTTGTGGCCACCTTAGTCTGCATCATGTCCGATCAGATTGTAAACGCGATGAAAACCTTCTGGGGCCGCTTCCGTCCATACGAATTAAATGGCAACCCGGCGCACTTCACCAGTTGGTTCCATCCAAACGGGGCAAACGGCCACATGAGTTTCCCATCTGGTCATACGCAAACCGCCGCAACGATCCTCACCCTGACTTGGTTCGTTGACCGCGACAAGCCTAAGCGCCAACGCCTGGTTTTCTGGCTCACCTTTGCTTACGGCGCCATCATGGCCTACACCCGCGTCCGGATTCTTGCCCACTTCACCGGCGACGTCACCATGAGTCTGATTCTCACTTGGTCACTGATCTTAATTCTGGGTGCCGTGGCACAACTGCCGCTGGTTAATTGGGAAGCATTAACGGCCCACGCTAAGTCCAAAAAGTTAGACACTGAGCCGGCGTCCTGAAACTTGGGGTATCAGCGACGTCTTGCTCAGTTGAATTGTTTGTTTGGCCGCAGCCGGTAGCGTTGGTTGCGGTTTTTGTTTTGGGGTGGTGGTTGATGGAGACGGGGCATTAAGGAGCGTTTCTATTTAGGGCAATTGCGGGGTTGTCTTTTGCTTTCTATAACGCGCTCACCGGCGCAAAAGCCTGCGTGTAAGGACCTTGGGCGCAATGGCAAAGACCGCCATCACGCCCAAGGCCACTTACACTCCGGCTTCTGAACGCGCCGGTTCGCGCTCACAAAAAAATGGCGAGTCGCTTCGACCTTCTGAACGCTGACGCGCCGATCGTTACGAACTCACCGTGGTTTGGCACCGTGTTGGAGTATAGCACGGTTGGGGTTGTAAAAACAAGAGGTGCTGCGGACCGATACGCTATTCATCATAGTTCTACTCAGTAATTCGCAAATCTTTTTTTAAAAACATTTCCGTTACTTGAGCAGTTGGATACTCCAATCGGCCAAATTCAGTATAATGATTAGCCTTATAAAATTCAGGCCCTTGGAAATCAAATGTTTCCAAATGGACGATCTCACACCCAAAGGTTCGCAAATCTTCCTCAACTTTTTTTAGAAGTTGCGTTCCTATGGATTTGTGACGATACTTTTCATTTACCCACAAAGTGTCAATGTAACCAATCTTATACAAGGAAGCGTAACCTATGATGCCTCCGATTACATCCTGTCCCTCCAGCGCTGTATAACTAAAGACCACCGCCGGCCTTTCTTGGGTTAATGGATGCTTTTTTTCGTTATACGCTTCCAATCTGTCCTCAATATAAGCCTCTTGCTCATCTGTTGATTTTAGAATTTTCATACCCTGTCTCCTTTATAAGTGGAATTTTACAAATATTTTGAATCTACAGTTTGTCGTCAATAACTGCGAATAAGGTCCAGTCCCCTTGTACTTTGCCATCTAAAACAGATCTTATTCGGTTAGCTTTTACGTTATCAAGTAATTCTACCAGAATCCCTATGTTTTCGGAATCTAAACTGTCGATCAATAATCGGAGTGTTTCTTATTGCTTTAATTTCTCCACTACGCTTATAATCATCTGAGACAGCAGAAGCTTCATCTTTTATCATTTTATTAGGATATTTATCAAAAAGGGGGGTACCATGGAAAAATCCCAACACCAAAAATTAGCGAGATTTTAAAGCAAGAGTTCATGCTCCCATTCAATTTATCTGCGTACTCGCTAGCCAAGTCCCTTGGCATCCCGACTTCGCGCATTGAAGATATCCTACATGATTGCCAGCAGATTACAGCTGACACCTCAATTCGTTTGGGGCGTTTCTTCGGGGTATCGGACAGGTATTTTCTCAACCTTCAAAACGATATTGAGTTCAGGAATGCTGAAGCGGAACACGGAAATGAGTACAATGCCATTCGTAGGTATCAAATCCGCGATTAAAGGTTTGATGCCCAACTTTTCAGCAACGTCTTTACTCGAGGCACCGCGGCCTTCAGGCAATCCTTAGCTGTCATCTGATTCTGTCAAATCGCAAATTGTTGACAGTTGATTAAAAGCGTTTTTACAATAGCGGTATCTTTAAAAGAAAAGAACTTCGAAAGTCACGTCATGGTCATTAGAAAAGTAGATGGTGGCAATCATGGTATCAAAGGACGAAGTAGTTCAAGCAATGGAACGTCTCAATAGTGCGTTGGCAGAATCTCATCCCAATTCCGAAACGGCCAAATATGTTCTTCAAACCTTGAAAGATATAAAGAAAAGTGAGGGCGTCTCTTTTTACGCTACCCTCCAAGCATTTTTCAACATGGGGCCAAGTATTAAATTATCTGACGACTTCGTGTTTAGCGAAACAGAGAAGGCGCTGTGGGACAAGATCTTTTCTTTCAAACAACTTGGCAATAACCTCTGGGGCGCGCATCTTTAAACAGAACCTTGTCATACGGCTGATCGGCTCACAAGATTGTGGCATCTATAATCTTGTGAGCCGTTTTTGTGTTGGTTAAACCAGCATTTCCCGGGCAATAATTACTTGTCTCGAATGACGAGCTCGTGCGGATGCTTATCTTCCTTGTGATTTCCGATGGCGTCTGCCACAATCAGACCAAGCGAGGTGAACAATTTGAATTTTTCAAAGCAGCTTCAACAAATCCGCACTGCCCATCATATGACTCAAGCCGAACTTGCCCATGATCTTAATGTCTCACGTCACACCGTCTCCAACTGGGAAAACGAGCGCAACTTGCCTGACTTGGAGATGGTCACCCGCATTGCCCGGATATTTGACGTCTCCCTTGATCATCTTATTCTGGATAATCCACAGTTGAAGAAGAAATTGATCAAAGATAGTACGGTCAATCATTGGCAAACTGTGATGGCTGTCTTAACCACAGTTGTTGCCATTCTGATTGGCATGGCAACAACGACGCTTTTTGGATTCCACCCACACTGGCTGACGCAAGCCATCTGGTGGTTACTTACTGGCACCACTTTAGTTTGGGGACATTTTATCGCCCCAAAAACAGTCGACATCTTCGCCGACTGGTCAGTTTTATCCCGCCGGCTCACTGCACTTGGCTTCAGCTTACTTGGTCTCACACTTTTAATCACGGGATTGGCCATTGTCTGGTATCGCGGTATTAGCCTTGACATCATTTTGGTTATTGTCGGGAGCCTGTTCATGCTGATCCTGACAAAGCCAATTTGGCCGCAACATCAGCCTGCCAAGTAAATCAGGATCCCCGATATACCTTCTCAGTCGTCCAATCGCCATCCATACTCTCAAGCGTGACCACAATCTGCTTGACCGGATGATAGATGCGCTTGGCCTGCCCCTTAGGAATCATTAAAGCCGCAGTGAACGTTTTAGATGGATTGACAAAGCCCAGTCGCGTGTAGTTCCGGTCTTTTAACCAAAAACGATAACCGATTAAAGCAGCGTGATCACCCGAGCGCGTTGTCCCTGTGTAGCGATAAATCATACCCTGCCATTTAAAATAAACGCTGTTGGCATTCCGCCCCAAATAAGTCACAGGGGCGGTGACTTGCCGGTGTGCATACATGGGCAATGTTTTAAAAGCCGGATACTCATTTAGTCCTTGGTACGCTTCAATGGCGCTATCAGGAACTGGCACAAGTCGGAAAAAAGAGGCTTTTTTGACTCGTATTTGGGGCGTGATTTGCTTCGCCCACTGATTGAACTGGACATTCGCGGCGCTGGTCGTCCGAACCCAGCTGTACCTGGCCAACCCAAGACAGATAAAAATAAACGGTACAATAACTGCCCATTTCCATTTCAACCGATTCGGAACATAAACGCCAATGATTACAATATGATTCACAATGAGTAAAATGACAACGATAGCGAAAAATAGCCAGCCATTGTTCCATTGCTCGGCTGACTGCCACTGACTGGCGGTAAATGCATTGGCAACCATGCTGCACCTCCCGACTCGTTTGTCTTCCTCAAAATAGCGCTTCAATCTAACAATTAATTGCTTTGCATTTTACACGCAGTCAAATAAAATAAAAAGTCGCAGGTCTCATTTCAGCCAACATAAAACGGCGATCGCAGGAAACTTCTCGCGATCGCCGTTTTAATATGCTGTTGCTATTTCATCCTACTTGTCACGCCGGTTAGCCACCTGATTCAGGCTAAACGTGATATGTTTCTTCCGGTGGATAATTTCTTCCTGGCGACCGTGAACCATCGGCCGCTTGTTTGGATTGCCGAGGTAGCCGCAGAGGCGCTTGACCACATCGCAGGTTGCCGGGTCGTGGTTGCCGCATTCCGGGCATTCATAACCTTTCGCTGTCGCCGTGAATTCACCCTTGAAGCCGCACTTGAAGCATTGATCAATCGGCGTGTTCGTGCCGAGATAACCAATCTTATCGTAGGCATAGTCCCAAACTGCCTCAAGTGCTTTCGGATTCTGTTTCAGGTTCGGATACTCACAGTAGTGGATGAAGCCACCGGCACTATACTGCGGATAATCCTTTTCAAAATCGAGTTTCTCAAACGGGGTCGGTGATTTGCGGACATCATAATGGAAGCTGTTGGTGTAATATTCCTTGTCCGTAATGTCTTTGACGATCCCGAATTTCTTGGTGTCGTCGCGGCAGAAGGTATCGGTGAGCGACTCACTCGGTGTGCCGTAAACCGAAAAATGATAGCCGTACTGCTTTTCCCAGGCTTTGCAATGATCGTCCAACGCCTTGACGATTGAAACGGAAAACGCCTTGGCTTCGGGATTCTTTTCCCATGCTGAACCATAGAAAACCGTGCCGACTTCGTATAAGCCGATGTAACCAAGCGATACCGTGGCGCGGCCGTTTTTAAATAAATCATCGACGCTGTCTGTGTCAGCCAAACGCTTGCCAAATGCGCCGTACTTGTAAAGAATCGGGGCACTTTCCGGCGTCGCCTGTTTGGTGCGCTCGATCTTATACAGCAGGCCTTCCTTGCAAATACGCATCCGTTCTTCAAAAATCTTCCAGAACTTGTCCTTGTCGCCTTTGGACTCCATGGCAATCCGTGGCAGATTGACCGTGATCACCCCAAGGTTCATCCGGCCGGCGTTGACTTCTTTGCCGGTCTTGGGATCGGTCCAACCTTGCAAAAAGCTGCGGCACCCCATCGGCGCTTTGAATGAGCCGGTCAGCCGCTTGATGGTATCGTATGACACGACATCTGGGTACATCCGTTTGGTGGCACATTCGATGGCCAGCTGCTTGACGTCATAGTTGGGGTCTTCCGGATTGAGGTTCAGTCCGCGCTTCAACGTGAAGACCAGCTTCGGGAAAATCGCGGTACGGCGCTCTTTACCCAGACCAAGAATCCGAATTTTCAGAATATCCTTTTGAATTTCCCGTTCGATCCAGCTGGTGCCCAATCCAAAGCCAACGGTGACAAAAGGCGTCTGTCCTTGCGTCGAATAAAGGGTGTTGACCTGATATTCCAACGTTTGCAAGGCATCATAAATATCCTTCTTGGTCTGCTTCACAGCCAACGCTTTCAATTGGGCCGGATCATCAATCACATCGCCGAATTCCTTTAGATGTTTCTGATAATTTTTCTCGGCAAACGGGGCCAGCACCTGATCCGTGCGATCACTGGAGCAACCGCCATATTGGCTGGAAGCCACATTCGCGATAATCTGGGTCATCTGGGTCACCGCCACCTGAATCGAGTGGGCCGGCTCTACTTCGGCGTTACCAATGCAAAAGCCATGATTCAACATGTAGTCAAAATCAATTAAGCAGCAGTTGGTTTCTGCCATAAACGGGGTGTAATCAAGGTCATGCCAATGAATATCGCCACGCAAATGGGCATTGGCCACAGCGGGCGGCAACATTTTCAGCCCGACCGCCTTAGCCACAGCACCGGCAGTGAGATCGCGCTGGGTCGAGAACACGCGGCTATCCTTATTGGCATTCTCGTTCACCACGCTCTTGTCACGATTGACAAGCTTCGCCACATTGTAATTGACATCTTGCTTCTGCTTACGCGCCAAATCCCGCTTCAGCCGATATTGCGTATACGCCTCGGCCCAGTCATACTTCTCGGCTGCAATCAGCGTCTGCTCAACCACCGTCTGAACCTCGGCGATTTCAACATCATCATGATAGCGATCGCGAATTTTAGCCGTCACCGTATCCGTCAAGTGATCAATCGTCAGCACATCACTGGGTGACAGCTCTGCCACGCTCTCCGCCGCCTTTGTAATCGCGGTGCTAATCTTGCTCGCATCAAAATCAACGATGCGCCCGTCTCGTTTCTTGATTTGTGTATAAAATTCAATCATGGCTAATCCCCCAGTACACTGACTTGTTCCACTTGCATCAATACATATAGTATACAGGATTTTCCTTCAAATGAAAGCACTAAACCACTAAATTTGGTGGGTAATGGCACAATACTATACATGATATAGTGGTTTTGCATCATTTGATTGTCAGCGATCGATTTTTAAAATAACGGCTCATCCGTCTCAGAACATAACAAACTCGCATAACTGCGGCTTTATCGTGTCATCAAAAAAGGCGGCCGTTCCGCAAGACGATCATTCATCGTCCTGCAAACCGGTCGCATCTCGTTTTAAAGCCCGCGATGGTCCTGATTTGATGCTGCTTGGCAAACCGTTCAACGCCGTCAACTGAAAGTTAGCCCACACCGGCTGGATTCAGGATCACAAGCTCAAAGGCTTCGGATCAATTTTCTTTCTCAGCTTGCGCATAAATAAAGTCAGAATTCAAACAGTCTATACATTTTTTAATTATCCCAACTGTCTTTTTTCATCAAGTCTTGTATGCAGTTGTAAAAGTGCAAATCTGGCAATCGGCTGTGCGATACACATTTCAACGAATAATGAAATAGCAAAGTTTCTGGGCCACTTATAGAAAAACATCTGTATCGGTTCTAAGGTGATAGCGCGTGTCCCAATCCATGTTCCGATTACAGTCAGAAAAACAGACATCATCAATACTGTACATAAAATATTCACGACAATATGAGAGCGGAAACTGTCGTCTTTCGCCGCAATCAGAGCTGTCATTTTTTCTGCCGGTATATAAGTAATAAGCACAATAACAATCACACTCAGCCAGATAAACGGAAGTATCGTCAGTACGTCTCGCCACACATAAAGGTGAAATCCTGACTCAAAAAAGGTAATAAGCGGCGCGATAATATTTACAGAGACAATAGAAACAATCCCCATAAATAGTGCAAATTCTTTTTTGTTACGTGGTAATTTCATGTAAAAATCCATCTTTATACTTCCTCCTAAAATCAAAAAGTGCAATAGAAAAACGGCTCAGACAATACAAGATTTCCGATATTCGAGACGCTTTGGCAAAAAATCCGACAAATAAAAAACAACGTAGAAACATCAAAATTCTACGCTGTCCGCTGTTTGACTCCTTAATTCTACCAAAGGTTTTCTTCTATTATCAATTAAAAGATCAGTTCGAATGTTTTCCGACTATCGGTGTATTGTATTTCCCATATCAGGAATAACTGGGCCGCCATCCCCTCGTTTTTACGAGAGGATTTTATGGTTTATATGATTTCCTCTAGATATTCCTTATGTTTCTTTACTTCTCCATATAATTGCCTTGATGGCATATTCATGGTCATAATCCTCTTTCAAAAGGAAATGCAAGATCTGTGTTGAATACACGCCGATTTAGTCTTTTTCATCTCATTCCTCCCACACCTTTAATAGCTATATTATAACGCAGCATTTTATTTCTCGTAAGTTTTAATTTTGTTTTTTTTGCGTTTGTAGATCTATACGAGTCGGTCTTTGTGCGGTATCTTGCAGCATCATAGTATGTTCTTTTATATGCAAAAAGGTATTTCATGAGTTGTTTCTAATGTCCTTTTGCTCGGGGAACTCCTGGGTCCCACGTTGAAACTAACGCCTTCAAACTACCAATAAAATCTGCCAAAGCCTGCTGGGTAATGCCCGTCTGTTCCCGATAAGTGCTGATCACAGCCCCCGCATTGATTACCATTTGGCCTCCTCTTTTCTGGCTTCTATTCTCACTGTAAGGGCGCACATCATCGCTGTATATCGAGGCTCTGTAAACTTATGGCCGTTAAAGTCAACCATCAAGATACTTTTGGGTAACAAAAAAGCCCCAGACAAAGACCTTCGTTTGAAGGCATTTGTTTGAAGCTACTGGTTTGTTTCAACTTTATACTTGACTAGTTGTTCTGAGGCTCTAACGGTCAGCTAATTTGCCCATGCTGTTTCTCTTCTATATGCGCCTTAGTCAGCTCATAAATCTCCAAAACATGATCATCGACCAAGTGGTAATAAATCTGCTTGCCCGAGCGATCGCCCACAACGAGGCGCGTCTGTTTCAAAATTCGCAACTGGTGCGACACGGTGGATTGGCCAAGATCTAACATGGCCGCAAGCTCGTTGACCGTGATGGGTCCCTTGGCAATGGCCAAAATAATCCGCATCCGGGTAGGGTCACTCATAGTTTTAAAGACTTCGAGGATATCACGTAAACCCTCATCGTCGGGAATGTCACTGTCGCTGGCGGCAGTTGTATGAACATCATTGGTTGTCATCTGCATGGCTCCTTACGATACTTAAGGCCATTTTAGCAGACTTTTGTATCGAAGGCGGTTTTTGCCTTAAGGTTTCTGCGGCAACAATAAGCGCAACCCATTTAAAATCACAACCAAGGTGCTGCCTTCATGGAAAACAACGCCCCAGGCAATGTTAGTGAGTTGCAACACGTTCAAAATGACCAACATCACCACGACTGCCATTGAGAATAGCAGATTTTCAATCACAATCCGGTTCATTTTAGCGGATAAGCGGTGGGCAAAAGCTAAGCGGGACAAATCGTTTTTAACCAGCACCACATCAGCCACGTCAATAGCCACGTCCGTACCGGAGCCCATGGCGATGCCCACTTCGGCATTGGCCAACGCCGGGGCATCATTCACGCCATCGCCGACCATCGCAACTGGCCGCATCTTTTCCTGCAACTGTTTGACGATGGAGACTTTTTGCTCTGGCATCACATCGGTCACAACTTGTTCGATGCCCAAATCGGTGGCCACTGCTTCGCCGGTTTGCTTGCCATCCCCGGTAATCATCACCGGCTGAATGTCATGGTGCTTCAAGTAAGCAATCGCGGCTTTGGCACTGCTTTTAGCTTGATCCATTAAAGCGATTAAGCCAACAACTTGCCGATCAATCGCCACCAAGACCACTGTTTTCCCTTGCTGGCCCAGTACCTTGGCGCGCTGCCGATAGATCGGATCGACACGCGCGAACCGCTGCGGCTTGCCGATCGTGTAAGTGTGCCCTTGATACTCGGCGGTCAGCCCTTTGCCGACTTCATTGCGCACGGATTCAAGCACCAAATCACTTGCCGGAAAATGCGCAACAATCGCCGTCGCCAGCGGGTGGTTACTTTGTTTCTCCATCGCAGTGATGATCGCCGTCAATGCCGCCTGATCCACATGCGGCGCAAACTCACTGTTGGTCACCACCGGCCGGCCTTCTGTTAACGTCCCGGTTTTATCAAACGCAATTGCTTTAAGCTGGGTTAAATTCGCCAGATAACTGCCACCTTTGAAAAGTACCCCATGACGAGCCAAGTTCGAGATGCCCGATAGCGTTGCCGGGACGGCACTAGCTGCCAAAGCACATGGCGACACCGCCACCAAGAAGACGATGGTTCGATAAACACTGGTCATCCACGACCAATGCAGCAAGAATGGCCCTGCTAAGAAAACAATCGGCAGCGCCACCAAGACTGCTTTGACGTAAATCGGCTCGAACCGCTGAATGACACTCGCCATTTTGGTCGGCGACTGTTGCGCCGCCTGAACCATCTGGATAATTTTGGCGAAGACCGTTTCGTCGCTTTTCTTCGTCACGCGCATGTCAAAGGTTGATTGGCCGTTAATCGTCCCACCAAACACCTCATCGCCGACCTGTTTCTCGCGCGGAATACTTTCGCCGCTGATCGCCGATTCATCGAGACTCGCCGTTCCGGCAACAATCACGCCATCTGTCGGCACCTGGGCCCCGTTAAGAATCTGCAGGCGATCGCCAATTTCAAGTTCAGCAACTGGCACAACTTCAAACTCGCCATCATGTCCATAGCGTCGGGCCTCAAGTGGTGCCATTGCCAAAAGTGCGGTAATCTCTTTGCGGCTTTTATTCTCCACATATTCCTCAAGAAAATGGGCACCGGCAAAAATCAAAATCAGCATCGCGGCTTCCTCAAAACTGCCAATCGCAATCGCCCCGATCGCAGCCAATGCCATGAGAATATGGATATTCGGCGAAAAGCGATGCTGCGCTTTTGAAGCCTGAATCGTTTGAACCACGCCTTCCGCAATGACGTGATAACCCGCAACCACAGCCGCCAAAATAAGCAGTGTTGCCCGCGGCAGAGGCTGACTTATCCATAAACCGCCGATAAAAGCAATAACACCAAATAAATACAAGCCAATCGCTTTCGTCATATCGAATCATAACCACCTTTATATTTTATGTTCATATGAGCATTCGTTCATATGTTACTTTGAATATACCGGCTTCTGGCATTGATGTCAATTGGAATTTTTAGGGGATTTGAAAGATTACGCAGGAGTATATAAAAAAGGCGAATGAACTTTCATCTGCACGACAGATGGCATTCATTCGCCCTTCGTTTTCGTATAGGTAATTTGTCATCGCGTTGAAACCCTAGTGCCAAGGCGGAGCAATCGGAGGCCAGAGGGGGCTCAGCTGTGAAATTGTCCTTGCCGGGGCGGTTTTCCCCGGTTAGGACAAGGCCAGACTTTGAAATCGCGGTTTTTGCGAGTTCAAAGCTGTGCCCTCCGCTCTAGCTTCGCGTCGCCAGCCCCAAACCGCCGGAGATTGCGCAGTTTGGCACGGCAAGCAGCTCTTAGC
The DNA here is from genome assembly GCF_029726355.1 of Lacticaseibacillus huelsenbergensis. Classification (NCBI taxonomy): domain Bacteria; kingdom Bacillati; phylum Bacillota; class Bacilli; order Lactobacillales; family Lactobacillaceae; genus Lacticaseibacillus; species Lacticaseibacillus huelsenbergensis. The sequence continues at coordinate 1,348,191 of NZ_CP120687.1, read as the reverse complement.
CTACCAACATTCCGAAGTGATTCACCTACTCAACCTTATCCCAAACATTCGCAATCACATTTGTCTGATCACGATCCGGGCCAACGGAGAAGGTCAACAGATCAACGCCAAGCAATTCGGTAATCCGCTCAACATAATGCCGCGCATTTTCCGGCAAATCCGCTAACGTTTTGGCATGGGTAATGTCTTCCTTCCAGCCAGGCAACTCTTCATAAACCGGCTTGCATTCACTCAGGAACTTCAGCGATGCCGGATAGTTCTCGATCCGTTCGCCATCACGTTCATAAGCCACACAGATTTTAACGGTATCCAAGCCCGTCAGAACATCAATCGAATTCAGGCACAAATCAGTAATGCCCGCAACCCGGCGTGAGTGGCGCACCACAACAGCGTCAAACCAGCCAATCCGCCGCGGCCGCCCGGTAACCGTACCGAACTCATGACCGGCATTGCGAATAAAGTCGCCAGTGTCATCGAGTAATTCAGTCGGGAACGGCCCATCGCCAACCCGTGATGTATACGCCTTGGCAACGCCGACCACCCGATCGATCTTGGAGGCCCCGACACCGGCACCCACGGTCACACCGCCAGCAGGGTTCGATGACGTCACAAACGGATACGTCCCTTGGTCAATATCCAGCATGATGCCTTGTGCACCTTCAAAAAGAACATGTTCACCCTTATCAATCGCATCGTTCAAGACAATTGACGTGTCGCAAACATATTGCTTGAGTTGCTGGCCGTAGTTGTAATATTCCTCAAAAATATCATCAAATGCCATTGGTGTGCTGTCATAGACTTTGACGAATTCTTCATTTTTGGCCTTCAGGTTAGCCTTCAATCGTTCTTCAAAAATTTCTTTATCAAGCAGATCCGCCATCCGAATCCCGACACGGGCCGCTTTGTCCATATAGGCCGGTCCGATGCCGCGATTGGTGGTGCCAATTTTGTCGGCACCCTTGGCAGCCTCTTGTAACTTATCAAGTTTAATATGGTAAGGCAAAATAACATGGGCGCGATCCGAGATCCGTAAGTTTTCACCTGTCACCCCTTGCTCAGCAAGACGGGCCAGTTCGCCGACCAGACTCTTAGGGTTGACGACAACACCGTTACCGATCACAGATAGTTGATGCGGATAAAGAACCCCAGACGGAATCAAGCGCAGTTTGTAAACCTGGCCGTTAGCATGAATCGTGTGGCCAGCGTTGTCGCCACCTTGGTAACGGCTTACCACCTTGGCGCCTTGGCTCAGGAAATCGGTAATCTTCCCTTTACCTTCGTCGCCCCACTGTGTGCCGACAATAACTACAGTTCCCATTTATCGATCGCTCCTCACGGATTAGTGCGGGATTCGCCCGCCATTTCGTAGTCTAACAGGGTTGGTAAGGGAAGACAAGGAAAATACGAACTTTAATCTTTTATTTTCTTTCTTATCTTTAAAAATACGAACAATTATATCGAAAAGCGGGGTTTATTTAGCTGAATCCGAAAGTGAAGCTATCCCACGCTTGACACTCAACAAAAATCTGCCATCCTGTATTTCTGACCAAAACATTGGCAATCTTGGTCATTCATGGCATGATGACTTGAGGATAGCAAAATCCGTACGAACCTGTACGTTTTTTCGTCTCGCACGAACATGAGCATGGCTCTCAACCTTTGTAGTCTATCGATTATATGTATCGGTATTTCCTTTTTAGACTGCATTGCACCGTGCTCAGAAGGAGGAAGCTCGATTATGAGTGTTGAAGGTAATTACCAAAGTACGCGCGGTGAACTTTCAGAAGCCGAAAAGAAAATCGTGGACTACGTGTTAACCCACGCGCAAGACGTCCTGACGATGAGTGTTTATGAACTTGCCAAAGCTGCCGGTGCCAGTCCTGCCACAGTCAGTCGGGCCGCCCAGCGATTGCAGTTTGCCGGCTATAACGAATTAAAAATGCAGCTGGCCGCTGATTTAAATGGTGAGGCTAATGAGCTGGATTATCAGGAAATTCAAAAGGATGAAAGTCTGACTACCATTAAAACCAAATTGCGCACCAATGCCGAGCGCTCTTTAAGCGAAACGGTTGATCAAGTTGACGAAGCTACAGTGCAAACGATCACCGATCTGATTCACCATAGTCGGCAGATGTTGCTATTCGGCGTTGGCGCCTCGTATCTTTCCGCGCAAAATATTGCGCAAAAATGGGGACGCCTCGGTTACGCCTGCCATTTCAGCGATGACTTGAACCTGTTTCTACCGGTCGCTGCCACAGCCGATCCTAAGCGTACCCTTACCTGGTTTATTTCAAACTCCGGTGAGTCACCGGAAGCAGTCTTGGGCGCTAAGTTGGCTAAAAAAGCCGGACTGCCGGTGATTGCCACGACCAAACTCGGCAACAACTCACTCGCACATTATGCCGATATCGTGATTCAAACGTCTCAGCCAATGGAGGCGCCTAATCGATTTGCGGCAACGCAGTCGTTACACGCACAGTTTATGTTAATTGATATTTTATATTACGCCTACGTCAGCCGCTATTACGACACTTCCAAAAAACAAACCGATGATTCAAAGGCGCTGGTAACAACTTACAAAGAATTTATGCGCCATGGCTTCAAATAACAACAAGCGAGTTTCACCCTGAACGCATCGGCCAGCGATGCGTTATTTTTTAGTCATCTTTGAAACTTTATTTCAAAAAATTACGAAATATGTTGAAATTCTAAGATAAATCGGTTATCTTTAATCTCGAAAGGGCTTTCACCTTTCGTTGTTGGTTGTCACTTCATCACCAGTATCAGGCGATGACACAACTTATGGAGGAATAAGGATGATCGGGTTTTCATGCTATCTCAGTGAACCGGCTGATGAACAACAAACAGCTTATCTCAAACAGATGCAGCAAGCAGGCTTCACCGGGGTATTCACATCTTTGCAGTTACCGGAAGATGATCCAAAAACTTTACGACAACGTTTAAACCACTTAATCACGAGCTGCCGCCAATTAGGTCTGGCGGTTGTGGCCGATATTTCCCTGGCTAGTTTGAAGCGACTGGGGATTGCGCCGCGGGACTGTTCTGGCATTGAAGCCTTACAACTAGACGGCGTGCGCATTGACGACGGCATTGACATGACCACGGTCGCAGCACTGTCGCACACGATGGGGGTTGCGCTCAATGCCAGCACCCTTTCGTCCGAAACCATTGATCAGTTGGCCAATGCCAAAGCCAACCTCAGGCACATCGAGGCGTGGCACAATTTCTATCCCCGACCGGAAACCGGCTTAGATCCATGTTGGTTCCAGCAAAAAAATCACTGGCTGCACACACTCGGTTTTAAAACGATGGCCTTTATTCCAGGCGATGCACAGCAACGAGGTCCCCTTTTTGCCGGCTTGCCAACACTTGAGCCTCATCGCGGGTTACTACCACTAGCCGCTTATCTGGACCTCAAGCAATTGGCAACTGACCATGTTTACATCGGCGACCCGCAACTCAGCCCACGTAGCATCGCTGCTTTTCAGGCCTATACGAGCGACCAGGTACTTTTGATTCAAACCGAAGCCGCTGATGAGCGCTTATATCATTTGACCTGGCATAATCGCCCGGATGTCGCCCAGCAAGTCGTGCGACTGGCAGAAGCCCGCCTTGAGCATATTTTCGCCGCCCCGGAGCCGCATCACACCGTTGAACGCCCGCGCGGCAGCATTACCCTTGATAACACCCGCTATGGCAGATACGCTGGCGAACTCCAAATAACGCGCTGCGATTTACCGGCCGATCCGAAAGTCAATGTGATTGGTCATGTCGCGCCGGCAGCACTGCCTTTGCTTGATCACATTGGTCCGCACCAAGCGCTCCGCTTCAAGCAGTAATGGCCAAAACGAAAAATGAAAGAGGAAAAATGATGACTTTATCAATCAATTTAGACCAGATGACCACCGAAACCCGTAATCAACGCACCATGCACCTGGACACCATGAGCGTCCATGAATTCGCAACTGTCATGAACGCCGAAGACCAAACTGTTGCCCCAAGCGTTCATCAGGCGTTGCCAGCCATTGAAGCGGCAATTCAAACGATCACCACCGCGTTCAAACAAAATGGCCGCTTATTTTACATCGGCGCAGGCACCAGTGGCCGACTAGGCGTTTTGGATGCTGCCGAATGTGTACCAACCTTTGGCGTATCACCGGAAATGGTGCAAGGGCTGATTGCCGGCGGGATGAAAGCCATGACCGTTGCTGTTGAAGGAGCCGAAGACTCACCGGCGCTTGGCAAAACGGATCTGGAAGACCGCAAGTTGACCGCCAACGATGTCGTTGTCGGCATCGCGGCAAGCGGGCGGACGCCGTATGTGATCGGCGGACTCGACTACGCCCAATCTGTCGGCGCCGCAACGATTAGTCTAGCTTGCAATGCCGGCGCAGAAATCAGCCGGCATGCCGAAATCGCCATTGAAGTTCCCGCCGGTCCGGAAGTACTCACCGGTTCGACCCGACTCAAGGCCGGCACGGCGCAAAAACTCGTTTTAAACATGCTCTCAACCGGTGCCATGGTCGGGATTGGCAAAGTTTACAAGAATCTCATGGTCGATGTCCAACCAACGAACGAAAAGTTGGTTGTCCGCAGCCAGCGCATCATTCAACAAGCAACCGGCTGTGATGCGGCAACTTCAGCAAAGGCCTTTGAGGCAGCCAATCGGCACGTTAAATTAGCAATTGTCATGATTTTGACCGACCAACCCAGCACCATCGCACAAACATTACTCAATCGTGCAAACGGCTTCATCAGCAAAGCCGTTGCACTAAGTCAGGAGGAGGAAGTATAAAATGGGGCAAGATAAATATCAAATCATGGGGGATGGCATCTACGCACAAGTCGGCGGCCCACAAAACGTCGCGAAACTGATCCACTGTATGACGCGTGTGCGGATGACCATCAAAGACAACACCAAAGTCAACGTGGCTGGCCTGAAAAAGGTGCCCGGCGTTCTCGGCGTCGTTGAAGAAGAAACACTGCAAGTCATCGTTGGTCCCGGAACGGTCAACAAAGTCGCCCAGGCGATGGTCGCTAAAGTCGGTGTCGGCTTAGGTGATCCGTTCCCGGACAGCGCTGTTACCGGAAATGACCATCTAGACAACAAATCCGCTGTCGAGGCCAAGGCAGCCGAGGTCCACGCTGCCCACAAAGCATCATTGAAACAAACCTGGTGGCGCACCGCTTTGAAACACATTTCGGCCATTTTCATTCCATTAATTCCGGCGTTTGTCGGCGCCGGGTTGATTTCCGGGATTGCCGGCATTTTAGCAAACATGCTAGCTGCCGGCCAGCTGCCAAAAGACTGGACCCAATTCATTACCGTTCTAAAAGTTATCAACGGCGGTCTGTTCACCTTCCTGAACATCTATGTCGGCATCAATGCGGCAACCGAATTTCGCGCAACTCCCGGTCTTGGTGGGATTATCGGCGGACTGATTTACCTGCCAGGCGTGGTGGAGCCAGTGACGATTAACAATATTTTCACCCATCAACCGTTATTGGCTGGGCAAGGCGGGATCATCGGCGTCATCTTCGCTGTTTGGCTGCTTGCGCTCGTTGAAAACCAACTGCACCGCGTGATTCCCGACTCTATCGATATCATTTTCACACCGATGTTGAGCTTACTATCCATCGGTGTACTAACGATCTTCTTCATCATGCCACTTGCCGGATGGGTGTCTAATTCACTCGTCGGCTCCATCAACTGGATTCTCCAAGTCGGCGGTGCCTTCTCTGGCTTTGTTTTGGGACTGGCATTCCTGCCAATGGTCATGTTGGGATTGCATCAGATTCTCACACCGATTCATCTGGAAATGATCAAAAATACCGGCTTCACGGCGTTGCTGCCGATCCTTGCGATGGCTGGCGGTGGCCAGGTCGGTGCCGCTTTGGCCTTGTGGATCAAGTGCCGCAAGAACAAGCAACTAACCCGCCTCATCAAAGGCGCGCTCCCGGTCGGCATTCTCGGTGTCGGCGAACCGTTGATTTACGGCGTGAGCTTGCCACTTGGCCGGCCGTTCATCACCGCTTGTATCGGTGGTGGCATTGGCGGCGAAGTTGTCGGTGCTTTTGGCCACGTCGGCGCCATCACCATCGGTCCTTCCGGTGCGGCGCTCATCCCGCTGATTGCCAACCACCAATGGATGGCGTACGTCTTTGGTTTACTCGCCTCTTACGCCGGCGGATTTGTGGCCACCTACTTCTTTGGGGTTCCAAAAAGTGCCATGGTTGCAACGGCGGCTGATGGCACGGTCATTGATGAAGCTGATTCGCAAGAAGAGGATCCTAGCCCAGAACAACCAACCGCTGACCAGGAAGCCGAGTCAACAACCGTTCAAACCGGCGCGATCAACTTTGTCGCCCCAGCTACAGGGCAGCTGAAGGATCTATCCGAAGTTGCAGATGACGTTTTCTCCCAAAAAATGGTGGGCGACGGTTTTGCAGTCGAACCTACCAGTGGGACAATTGTTGCCCCGGTGGATGGCACGATTGTCAGTGTCATGCCAACCAAACATGCCTGGACGATGACCACATCTACCGGTCTGGAAATTCTGGTACACATGGGCTTAGACACCGTCGAGCTTAACGGCGCACCGTTCTCAGTTGAGGTCAACGACCAGGATACCGTCAAGGCCGGTCAGCCAATTGCCACCATGGACTTAGCGGCAGTCAAAGCAGCCGGCAAAGGAACCACCGTGATGACCATCATCACCAACATGGATCACGTCGCCTCCCTGACAGCCTTCACGGATCAGGATGTTGCGGCGGGGGATGAGGTCTTTACAGTTACCAGCAAGTAATCTCGGCTCCCCCAGCGCCAAAATAAAAAGCATGATTTTCACTTTCATCATCGTGAGAATCATGCTTTTTTAGATTTTACCAACCACAAGCGGTAACTTTTCAAAAATCAACCATTAGCGATCCGCGTTTTTCAACTGAGCTTCCTGCAAGTACGCGAAAATGTGGCCAAATGCAATCTCACGAATCTGGCCGTAGCGAATGCGCACCGTTTCTCCGCTGTCTTGACCCACCAGTTTCAAATCAAAATCAGTTTCATCAACATGTTCCGGATAGCCAAGGAAATGCTCGTCGCTATCCGCAACCTTGATCCGGACAACCCGTTCAAAACCAGCTGCTTCGGAAATAATCGCCTTAACCAGATTATCGTTCGGATCAAACTCCCGGTCGGCATTTAGGACCGGTTGCTGACTGAAATGATGCGTTTGATCCCACTGCTCATAAAAGCTGATCGTCTGCAGGTAATCCGAAGCAGCCGCCACATTTTGAATACTTGGCAGGGTCATGAGAATATAGCCGCCAAATTGCCCGGCCATGTCCTTCAGACTCAGCACCACGACCCGGTCATTGACTGCTTTAACTCGGCCAACAAAGAACTGGTCTTCCGGCCCTTTTGGCACAACTGAAATCAACCGATTCTCTGCCAGTGCATTCTGAAAGACGCCTTCAAGCTGCCCGTCATTTTGAAACAGCTTCGTTGGCACATGCTGTAGTTGATCGCGGTGTCGCACCAGCTCGGTTTCCAGCTTGAGATCCAAGCCATGAAATTCCATCACCAGAATATCCGAGAAATCAACCTGCAACGCCCGAACATCCGTGTAATTGAACTTATTGAATATGGCCATACTGAAGCGATCCTCGGCGACCGCCGTGACCCGGCCTTCAAGATAGGCATCGTCATCCGCCACCACGACCATGACCATTTGCTCGCTAGCCTGCGCCTGCTTGGCTAATTGCCAAATCAGGCTCTCAGTTGCATCAAATTGAAACGGCTTTTCCTTACCTTGAAGCGTCAAAAAATGCTCCGACTGCGCCAACCCGATCCGAAAATTCATGTTATCCAGATCGTCGCCGGCAAATTCCACTTGGTCAATCGCTGAAAAGGCAATCAAAGCGCAGCCATCAGCAATCCCCGAATCATTATAGGTTCCCAGAACAACCGCATCATGACCCAAAACCTGCACATACCCAGTGTAAAAATCATCGGTATCTCGCTGGTAAACATTGATCAGCAGGTGTTCATTGAGCGCTGTCATCAAACTCATTAAAATGGCATCCATGCGGCATCCCTCACTTTCTTATTTTGAGCGTGAGCCAGCCCGGTTAGAAACCGAAGTGTAAGTGGCCTCAGGTGTGATGGCCCGACCTTGGCCATTGCGCCTGAGGTCCTTACACGCAGGTTTCTGGGCTGGCGAACGCGTTATAGTTGAGCGTGAACCGGCGCGCTTAGGAGTCGGAGTGTAAGCGGCCTTGGGCGTGATGGCCCGGTCTTAGGCCATTGCGACCAAGGTCCTTACACGCAGACTCCTGCGCCGGCGAACGCGTTATAGTTGAGCATGAGCCAGCCCGGTTTCTAGACTGACGAACACATTATTTTGCGTCACTCATTTTGGTACGTCATTTTTCAAAAAGCTTACTGATCCGGTCCATTATAGGCAATATTTGTGAATTTATTGTACGATTTGACGAATAACAACTTCACGGTGCCGCGGGGGCCGGAACGGTTCTTCTCAATGATGACTTCGACTTCGCCGACATTATCATCCCCGTCGTCACTGCCGCCTCGGTCATCATCGTCATCGCCTTCTGCATCGCGATAATAATCGTCTCGATATAAGAAAGCAACAATATCGGCATCCTGTTCAATTGAGCCGGATTCACGAATATCACTCAAAACCGGGCGCTTGTCTTGCCGCTGTTCCACGCCACGACTCAACTGTGACAAAGCGATGACTGGCACGTGTAATTCTTTTGCCAGCTTCTTGAGTTGCCGCGACACGGCGCTGACTTCCTGTTGCCGATTTTCCTGACCAGAGCCTTCAATTAGCTGGAGATAATCAATGATGATAAGCCCCAGGTCGCCTTGTTCACGCGCCAGTCGCCGGCACTTAGCCCGAATCTCGGCCATCCGGATACCGGGTGTATCATCCATATAAATTTTTGCTTTACTCAAACTGCCCATGGCAATAATCAGATTCTGCCATTCTTCTTCATTCAATTGGCCGGTGCGCAGATGATTGGCATCAATACTGCCTTCCGAACACAACATCCGGTTAACCAGCTGCTCCGCGCCCATTTCCAAACTGAAAATCGCGACACTTTTATCGGTTTTGGTGCCAACATTTTGCGCAATATTCAGCGCAAACGCCGTCTTCCCGACAGCCGGGCGCGCAGCTAAAATAATCATTTCATCTTCATGCAACCCGGTCGTGATCTTATCGAGGTCGCGGAATCCGGTCGGCAAACCGGTAATCGTCTGATCATTTTGATACAGCTGATCGATTTGCGCCATCGCTTGATTCAAAACATCTTTAATTTGCTTAAATCCGGCTTGGTTGCGATTCTCGGAAACATCCATGATCTGGCGTTCGGCATCTTCAACCAGACCTTCAACATCGTCTTGCTCAGTATAACTGCGGCTGGCAATATTTTGCGCTGTGTTAATCAGCTTACGTAAGGTGCTCTTTTGCTGCACAATTTTGGCGTAATAAACCACGTTACTGGCGATCGGCGTCGATGCCACCAAATCGGTAATATAACCGGCACCACCGATGTCGTCCAACTGGTTGTGATTGTCAAGATAGTCCGTTACCGTGACCGTATCAATGGCAGTCCCGTTGTCCTGTAAGTCCGTCATCGCCTGGAACAAAAGCCGATGCGCCTTTTTATAGAAGTCATCTGCCGTCACGTATTCCTGGGCATCAGGCAATGTGTCGGCATTCAGAAAAATCCCGCCAAGGACGGCACGTTCCGCTTCATCACTATGCGGCGGTTGCTGTTCAATTAACTGATTATCCATGCGCGTCCCCTTCCATTCAGCCATTTCACTTTGCAACACCTCGCTATTAAAGTATTGCAAAGTGATAGCACTTATCCTTAACAGTCTACGTTAAACCGCTGACCAAAACAAGCGTTCCCGCTTAACGTAACATTGCTGATTTTAAGCTGAAAAAGCCCGACCTTATGCGCTTTTCGCCGTCATTGTCACGCATAACCTCTGAAGCATTCAAAAACGCGCGCTAAAAGTCGGGAGACAGGCTCTCTAAACTTTCAACGCACGATTTTCATATTGATTGTCACTTATTTAATTAGAACCTGATCTACAGGCCCTGTTCTACTTCTGTTCAAGCACGTGAACCCGAATCCGCGCATCGATACCAGGGAACAGGTTAACCGGAACGTTAGTAAAGCCTAACGAACGAATCGGCTGCTTCAAATCGATTTTACGCTTATCAACTTTAATCTGATATTGCCGCTCCAACGCCGTGGCGATCTGCTTGCTAGGAATCGAACCAAACAACCGGGAATCTTCACCGGCCTTGGCTTGAATCTGCACAACTGTCTTGTCGTCTTCAATCTTGGCTTTAAGCGCTTCAGCCTCAGCCTTTTTTTCGGCCTCTTTTTTCTCTTCAAGCCGTTGTTGTCCACGCAAAGCACTCATGGCTTGCGGAGTGGCTGCCTTAGCCAAACCCTTGCGAATCAAAAAGTTCTCGGCATAGCCGTCAGGTACTTCCTTCACCTGACCGCGATTACCCTTACCACGAACGTCTTGTGTAAAGATGACTTTCATTTAAAATCCCTGCTTTCTATGGTTGAGCGTGAGCCGGCGCGCTTAGGGGTCGGAGTGTAAGCGGCCTTGGGCGTGATGGCCCGATCTTGGCCATTGCGACCAAGGTCCTTACACGCAGACCCCTGCGCCGGCGAACGCGTTATGGTTGAGCGTGAGCCAGCCCGGTTAGAAACCGGAGTGTAAGTGGCCTCAGGCGTAATGGCCCGACCTTGGCCATTGCGCCTGAGGTCCTTACACGCAGGTTTCTGGGCTGGTGAACGCGTTATGACAATTGCGTCACGCGTCTTCGTCTGCTTTTTTGATCTGAGCAAGTAAGTCGGTGCGAACTTCGGCGATTGTTTTGCCCTTGATCTGGGTAGCCGCATTGCTTAAATGGCCGCCGCCGCCCATGGCTTCCATGATGACCTGCACATTCACATCCCCAGTCGAACGGGCGGAAATGCCGATATCACCGCTGGGCCGTTTGGTAATGACAAAACTGGCATCAACACCATTCAACGACAGCATGGTGTCAGCCGCTTGGGCAGCAATCACCGGATCATAGCGCTTATCTTCTTCCCCAGTACATAGTGCCATATTTGGGGCAATCATTTCAATTGTGTCAATTAAATGGTTGCGTTGGATGAAGCTGTCGATATTTTCTTTCAACAGGTTCTGCGCCAACATCCCGTCAGCACCCATGGAACGCAGATAACTGGCTGCGTCAAACGTCCGCGTGCCGGTCCGCAAACTGAAGGACTTCGTATCCACGGTAATCCCTGCTAACATCGCCGTTGCTTCAAGCTTATCCAGACTCGGAACATTCGTCGGCTGATACTCAAACATTTCGGCAATCAGCTCACACGTCGAGCTGGCATATGGTTCGATGTAAACCAGCATCGGATTGTCCGGGAACTCTTCCCCGCGCCGATGGTGATCGATAATCACGGTTCGTGCCGCCAACCGCTTGTACAACTCAGGCGCGGCTGAAATCGATGGCTTGCTGTGGTCAACCAAAATCAACAGACTTTGATCCGTTGCTTGTGACAACGCCGCTTCCGGGGTCACAATGGCATTAGCCACTTCCGGATCCTGACCAACCTGCCCCATCAGCCGTTCCACGTCAGAATGCAAGTGGTCGGGGTCGATGACAATGTAACATTCCTTGCCATTCATCTGAGCAATGCGCCGAATCCCCATCGCTGCCCCGACGGCATCCATATCCGGCCGTTTATGGCCAACGACAAAGACTTTATCGGTTTGCTTAAACAATTCCTGCAAGGCTTGCGCGACCATGCGTGCTCGTACCCGAGTCCGCTTCTCCATGGGATTGGTTTTACCGCCATAGAATCGGGCTTCATGACCTTTAGCCCGAACCACAACCTGATCGCCGCCACGACCCAGCGCCAGGTCCAGGTTGCTTTGCGACGTAACCGCGAGTTGAGCTAAATCTTCGTCACCATAAGCAATCCCGACAGACAGCGTCAATGGATAATTCTGTTTAGAGGTTTCTTCCCGAATTGCATCCAAAATCTTGAACTTATCCCGCTCAACATCACGCAATGACTTGGCATATGCCAGTAAGAAAAAGCGATCATTGTCGATCCGCTTCAAAAACATACCAAATTGGTTGGCCCAATCTGTCAACTGGTTGGTGACATAACTATTCAAATTGGTGACAACCTGGTCATCCATCGTCTGGGTAATTTCGTCATAGTTATCAATGAAAATCTGCCCGATAGCAATCTTTTCATCTTCCGCGCGCTCTTCAATTTCAGCATAACGCGTGACATCCATCAAATAGACAACGCCAATGCTCTTTTGCACGATAATCTCAAACTGATGCTGGCCCCAGGTCACCATTTTGGTTTCATTAGTGTCCTCATGACTGCGAATCAGCTCAGCCAGCTCGGCATCCACTTTTTCTAGCGGCTGCCCCAGCACATCCGTATCACCAAAATACTTCTGGAGAAACGGATTCGTCCACTCAATATTCAGATCCTCATCATAAATCATGATCCCGATCGGCATTTTAATCAGCGCTTCTTGTTCCCCGCGCTTAATCCGATAACTAAGATCCGAAATATACTGATTCGTATTCTTGGCAATGGTCTCAAGGGCATAAAAAATCGTCGCCACAAGACTGATTAAAATCAGCAGCATCAACAAAGCCAGCCACGGGCGGATCAAGGCTCCGATCAAAATGCCGATGACCGCAAGAACCACCATCGCAATTGCTGCATACCGCATCCGCATGTCTTCCAAAAACTCCGGCATACGAATCCGTTCAAACAATTTCTTCATATAGAAAAACTCGCTTTCACTTGGCGCAGATACTTAAGGATTTCTTTAGCTATTCTACCATACTGTGCAAGCGGATTCTGGAAAGAGGGTCAGAGCGTGAACTGGCGCGGTTAGAAGTCGGAGTGTAAGTGGCCTTGGGCGCGATGGCCCGGGCTTAGGCCATTGCGACCAAGGTCCTTACACGCAGACTTCTGCGCCAGTGAGCGCGTTTCAAAGCGTGAGCAGGAGCGCTTAGAAATCGGAGTGTAAGTGGCCTCAAGCCTAAATGGCTGGGTTTTGGCCATTTAGGTTTGAGGTCCTTACACGTAGATTTCTGCGACTGCGAACGCGTTTTCGAGTGCGTCGGTCAGCCGAGGTTTGTCACGAGTTTCTATACAAATATGCTTTTTAGATGAACCCATGTTAGAATAATCTTGTCGAAATTGCTCATGAATCATCACCAATCCGCGTAGGCCGTAAGCTGCGCGGATTTTTTGTACTCAAAAAACGACACCCTCGCTAAAAGATACCGCCTTAATGCCGATGCCGGGCTTCGTCGGAATTCATCAGCTGAAAGTTTAGCCGCAAATGCAGCTCACATAACCCTCACTGCATCACAACCGGCGTACCGATATGAAGCAGATGATCATCATGAGTAATCGCAATGACTAATTTACTTTTTGCGAGTTCTTTGAGTAACCCAATAACCGCCGCTCGAATCTCCGGATAGATATTGGCAGTCGGTTCATCCAAGATGTACATGGATGCATTTTCTTTGCCAAATGCCGCTAAAAGACGCACTAACTGCAACTCGCCGCTCGACAGCACATCGACCTTCTCATCATAAATATTCCGGAGATTAAACACGTCCGAATCATAAACTTTTGCAAAAAGCGGTGACCTTTTGACCATTGATAACGGGTCGTTTTGCGTCATTCCGGCTAAATATTCGCGGACCGTCACATGCGGAGATGGGACATCTTGAAACGAAAAACCGATCTCCTTTTTCCGCAATGTCCGCATATCGATTTGCTTCATCTTGATGCCGTTAATTGAAATGTTGCCCTTCAACTCTGGCTGGTAAATCCCTGTCATCGTTCGGACAAACGTACTCTTGCCAACGCCATTGTCCCCAGAAATAACGTATAACCCCGGTGTCTTAAACGAGCAAGATAGATCACGCGAATAGAAAAGTTCCTGTACATCAGATTTTTTCTCAAATCGTTTGATGTTAAAAGCATCAACATCAATCCTGTGAATCCGCGCAACATCCTGCATCCCGGTTTGATCGTCCGCCATGTCCAGAATTTGCTCCATCCGCGCAAGTGAGGCCCGATATGCTTCAGCGCCAATGGCAATGCCAAAAATCTGATCGACTGAATTGAGTAACTGCCCGAAGTACTGGAGAATAATCGCAAAAAAGCCGATGGTGATACTGCCTCTTAAGACTGCCAAGCCGCCGATCACAAAGAAAAGGGTTTGAAACGCCAACTGCATGACGATTTGCCAGGTTGACATCCAGTAATGAATCCAAAAACTTTTGGTGAACGTCTTGAATAGATTGTGACCCACCTGATCAAGCCGCGCTATCTCACTAGGCAGATTTTCCGCGCCCTTAATCTCGACATATCTGCCAATAAAATCGTTTCTGGCCGAATAATAGTCATTCTGTTTGCCTTTTATTTCTAGACTCACCCGGTAAATTTTTCGATGAAAGACAACATAAATAAGAAAATAAACCGGTAAAAAGACAACCATAATGGTGAAAATTTCAGCATTCGCACTAAGAACATAAGCAGTAATGGTGAGCGTCGACACAATGACACTGCACAACCTGACAACTGTGTCAGAGAAAAATGAAACAATTTCAGTTACATCATCATTAATTCGCGCGCTTAAGGTTGTCGGGCTCCACTTTAAGATGCCGAGCGTATTTTTTGTGAACAGTCGGAAAATGATTTTTCGATTTAACTCAAGTACCGTTTTTTGTTTGGTCAGAATCTGAATATGACTTGTAAAAAAGGAAATACCGAGCCTCAGTATGCCAAAGCCCAGCATTAAGCCAAAAAACAGCACAAACAAGCGCGGGTCGCGACTATACACCAAACTATCCAGCAACTTGCCTTCGAGATATGTATTACCGGTGATCAGGCTCGTACTCAGCATCGTAAAGATCACCAAGATGATAAAGGCTGCGCGATGCTTCTTTAGTGTTTGCCATACGACAGCGTTCATTGAGACACCTCCTGAGCGTGAGTTGGCACAGATGAACTAAGGTTAGTTATGGTTTTACGCTCGCAAGAGTTTTTGTCAATGAGAATGCAATTATTATTTAATTTTGTAATTATTTTCTAATTTCTTATTGTTAGCCTTTTCTCTGTCTGAATCCACTACTGGCTTTGAATGCGTGACACCTCCACAAAAAAGTAACTTGAATATATGCAAATCACCAATCTTCAAAACAGACCTATTTGAATAGTTAAGAGATGTCAAAGTCTATCGGTATACATACATATCATATGCACGAGTATGATATAAAGAATCCATAGATTTCAGAAAGGAACGGCATTCAACCCATGAAAATTGATGACTTATTAAAAAAAGAAATGCAGAACCCTGAATTTGCCAGTGCTTATACGCTAGACAAGGAACGCTCGGCGGCAGCCTTGGCACTTTATCACGCACGGGAAGCGGCAGGCCTCACACAAGCTGACCTAACGTGCCGGTGTACCACAGACAACGATTGCTCGAATTGAACGGGGCGATAACGTCTCATTTAATAAATTAGCAGAAATTGCTCATGCTATGGGTAAAAAGGTCTATGTTAAGATCGCTTGATAACTTTACTGGAATCCGATATACGGATTCCAGCCTACATAAAATGACCTGAAATTGCCGAACTTTCCGGGAATTGCAGGTCATTTATATAATCGCAAAGATTTCCATTTGCTAAATTTAATTCGATGAACCTCACTGCGATCCCGATAAAATAATCAACCCACAAGATGCGTACAAATGTTTTGGCCGTTTAATGATCTTGCATTTAGGCCTGAACAGATTGCTTACTATGAATGACTATTTTAGTCAATTTGCGACTTCTTAACCGGCAGCGACATCCAAACAATCGAAAGCACAATTAGGACGCCGCCGAGCAGAAACGCCGGAGTGATTTGAATCGTGAAAAATGGCAACGAGTAGATCAAGACAAAAATTGGGTTAAGCGCTCGGATCAAATTAGCATCGCGAAACGAGATAAACTTTAGACCGCGATAAAACAGTAATAATCCGAGAAAGCCTGAACAAAACGCTGAGATGGCAACGGCACCCATGCCCATGTTGGGTGAAAAAGAGAGCTTGCCGCTTCCAGCCAGTATCAATCCGAGAATAACAACGGCAGTGCCTTGGTCGTATAAGAGTAATATTTTCTCATCAACCTGAGTCAGTGCTTTTTTGGCTAACGTATTCGTCAAAGCGAAGCTGAAGGTGTACCCAAACGCACAGACAAGCCCAATGATGTTGTTCACATTTCCTGAGAAGTCAGATACCAGTGCGGTACCGGCAATGCAAAGCAGAATCGGCACCAGTTCGCGGCGGTCGAATTTTTCATGCAGCATAAGCACCGACAGCAAAATGGCGAAGACAATGTAAAACCGTCCGATCAACCCGACGCTCACCGGATCAAGGAAAAAGAGACTCAGGTATTGCAGGAAAATGCCAAGGCAATTCGTCAGTCCTAAAATCCAGACAACTGGCTGCTTAATCCACACCATTTTTGTTTTGGTCATCGCAATCGTGATCAGCGTCAACACCAGTGAAATAAGTGCATTATAAAAGCTCGCAGCCAGTGGCGATAGCGTGATCATCGACCATTTGTTCATCACCGGCGTCAGCGCCATCACCGCCACCGACGAGCCGTTCAGCAGTAAGCCGTAACGGCGGCTACTCATCTGGCCACCCGATATGGCGGAAAATCTGGCAGTAAACATCGTCATGAAACGATCTGTCAGCATCAGGCAACGGTTCAAGTGACAACTTTCGATCGTCGGTTTCAGAAGACGCCGGAATCGCCTCCAGTCGATCAACCTCGGCGCGGACGACAGCTGTGACGTGTCCGGTTGGTAACACATAATAACCCAACGGCACGATTGAGCTCGGCTTAATCACAGCGCCGGATTCTTCAAACGACTCACGCACCGCCGCTTGGGCAAGGGTTTCACCGGCTTCCAACTTGCCACCCGTCAGCTCCCACTGGCGTTTAGAATTATGTACCCAGATAATGCCGCCATTAAAAAATTGAACAACCAGCACCGAATCCGGCCTTTGCGGAACCGTTTCAAAATGAACCTCGACCATATCGAATCACCTCTTCATTTATTTGGTTAAAAGCGCGGAGGTTGATTGTATAACGGGCATTGTGGGAGTGTCAATCATATTTTTTACTGCTAAGAAGTTTCGTTTCCCGCACAATACAATTTGATCGGCGAGCTGTCCGGCTCCGATCACCATTTGGGCATTTATCTTGATGTTTCTCTGACAATCACTTTCCGTGAGTTTGACGCATCACTATTAGATAAAGGCCAAAAATAAATCGTAAAAATGCGGCAAAAAAGCCCATGCGCGCTGCATGGACCAATTTGTAGCCTAATCATCTACCAAAGTCACATCAAGTGTTTTGCCAAGTGCCATTGCAATTTTGTGCAAAGTGTCAAGACTTGTACTATCGCCCAGTTCAACTCGGGCAATCGTTCTTTGCGGTACACCGGCCGCCACTGCAAGATCTCTTTGCGACAATCCGGCGGCTTCACGTGCTTTCATAAATTGATAAGCAGTCATTAAACGAGCCTTACCCTGATCAAACTGCGCTTTTGCCTCAGGGTGAACCGAATATTTAGCTATCAGATCTTCAATCTTTAACGTCCTCGGTGTCATCCTCAGCCCCCCCCCCTTGCTTTGATCAAATAACGGATCCAAGTGTGACTACCTTATAAAGAACGTTGAAAAGCGAAGCCAACATTGTACCAGCACGCACGTGATACGGCAGTCGCTTCATCTTAGTGGACGGCCACAAAGACAGTAACGTTTGTATCCCAGCAACGATCAACGCTAAAACAATAACCAACGCCAGAACTGCCAACAGCACTATCAGAATCGTCCCAATCACTGCCATGGCTGCTACCTTCTTTCTTGAAAAGCTGCACGTCTGCCAATAGTAGCCATATTATTCCATGGCGACTGAATTGATGTCAATTTTTTGTTTGAGATCTAATACTTCCAAAAGGCCTTTGATCAGCATTTATCGAAAGTTTTGCTTGCATTATCGTATATTCTGGATAATTATTGAAAATACAAATAAAATTATGAGGCGTTGTCGACTGCCCTTGTTGGAGGTCGCGCCCTCTAATCCTTAAAAAGTTGGAGAGTGCTAAATGATATCAGAAAGTGTGAATGAAAAAAAGGTTAAATTGGCTATCAGTGTATTTACTTTAGAAGTAATAATCACTGCAGTCTTCTTTTTCCTTCTCTATCGGCACTTTAAGTCTCACCCCCCCTTTATCTAGCAAGTACGATTCATGACCTCTGTAAACATTGGTGGTTTCTGCTCTTTGTATCCATAGGTAGTTCACTTTTTTCAGTCGTCTACAATGAGTATCGTTTCGCTTTTAGCTCGCTCGTTATACTCCCGGGCATGGCAATTGGATGTGCTTATTTTGGGTATACATTATCCGCCTCTTACCTGGTGATACTTCGAAACCACCCCCTTTTTAAGGTGTTCGCCCGGATAAATTATACAGTGAGCGGTATTGCCGTCTTGACGTTATTATCCGCGCAAATATATATATGGTTTAAGATATGGCAACAGTCAAAAGAAAAATAGGCCATTATCACTTGGTACCCGACTTAGAGGACTGCCGTAGCTTCTTAATAAACGCTTCTTTTGACACATAAGTCACACGTTTTACGTACTGTCCCTTGTGCCTCACCGCTACATACTTCCCATCCGGATCATAGCCGGTCATTTCTTTCAGTACCAGCGTCGGCTTTGTCTGCGTTGCGGTATACAACTCAACATTGCGATAACGCTGTTTTCCTTGTGGGACTTTTGCGTAGCTTGTTTGTTCAGGTACGAATGGATTGATAAGATCTGTCCATTGATTGTGAATCAGCAATATGCCGGCAACCGCAACCATGACCAGTGCTGCCAATGTACTATCCAAAATTTTGGCCTTTTTCATGCAAGCTTCTCCCCCTTAGCGATATTTTCGGTAATGGTGATGCGACAATTTTCGACCCGAATCAAGTAATCACAATGGCGCCAGACCTCAGCTGTATGCGTGGCGACGATGATCGTTGCTTGATCGCCGAAGTCATGAAGTAGATGCTGTGTCACTTCATCGGCATTGGCTGCATCTAGTGAGCCGGTGGGTTCGTCGGCGAAAATAATTGTCGGTTTCTTCAGCAATAAGCGCGCCAAAGCCAGTCGCTGCTGCTCGCCACCGCTAAGTGTAAAAATGCGTTGCTTCAGGCCAACGTTTGCCAACCCCAACTGCTGCAAAACTTCTTTCATAGCAATGGTTTGTTCTTGACGTGGTAGACGCTGATTGGCTAAGCCGATTTTCAGATTATAAGCAACGGTTTCCTTATCGACTAATCCAAAATTCTGAAAAATGAAGCCGAATTTATCCCGCCGCAGCTGAGGTAGATTTTTGGTTGAAACCGGCTGATCATCCACCATGACAGTGCCTGCCGTGGTGGTTTCCAAACCACCGAGAATGTTGAGAAAAGTCGTCTTCCCTGTACCACTTTTACCAATAATGGCATAGCTTTTACCTTGTACCAGCTGACAATTGACATTTTCAAAGATCATTCGCTGGGCAAACTTTTTCGTAAGTCCTTTCACTTCAATCATGTACCTTTTTCCTCTCTTGTCAGTTACTAAATGCGCGCTAGCTCTTAAAGTCCGCGATTCAGCGTTGCCAAAACTCTGCGCTGTGCCCGCCATGCCACGAGTAGAATAATTCCTGCCTCGATGAAAAGATAAGGCGTCAATGCGAATGCGAATTGCCACTTCCCGCGTAAAATCATCACACCACCAATGAGACAGGCATCGATGAAAATATTGGCTAGCAAAAAAGTGCGAATAAATTGATAGTTGAAATTAATGAAGATCATTTCAACAAACTGGCATGTTGTTGAGCAACTGCTATGTTAAAGAAACATTTTGAGCTATGCCTAACCAGTCTCTTATAAGTCCGCCAGGGTACCTCGACCTCTCAGAGTTAACGGGTTTAGGCCCGTATACTATTTTAAAACCGGCATTCTCCAATAAATGGCATATGTCTTGAAAGGACAAATATAGCTTATTAGGTACGTCTGCCCTATATTTTAATTTTAAGCTGCCATTTTTTGACATAGACAAACTTTTCCAATTAGGCCATATATCCGTGCCTATCGCAGGAAGCTCAAAAATCAAGAAACCCTCTTTGGTGAGCCTGTCTTTTAAAAGTCGAAATCTTTCTACGACATTTGGAAAGTTCCCATTGACCAGGACCTCACTACAAATCGTATAATCAAATGCTTTTATATGGGGAAAGGCTTCAGTGTAGCTTCCATAGTCAAAATGAGTAGCATATTGTGGATAATTTTCTTTGGCATTCTTTATACTGGTGTGAGCAATATCACAGGCATACACATTCCAGCCTTCTTTCAATAAAGGAAAAACATTTCTGCCCGTACCAAGTCCAACATAAAGCCCTGCATTTTGTTTAGGAACAGCCTTCTTTATGATCTTCTCTATAGGCAATGGCTTACGTTTATCATTCCATTCTCTTTTGTAGTATTCGTCCCATCTCTTATCTTCACCATCAAAGTTCATCTTTTAGCTCCTCTTTATTTAACCCTCGATACATATACGCATGTGCTGATACCGCTGCGGTTAGAGTAAACATAAGAAAGGATATGAGGCCGTTAGATGACACTGCTGCGCTACCAAACATTGTTGGGCCTAAAATGTTCTGCAACTGTCCCCCCAAATTTATAGCACTCAAGTCAGTGGTTAAGGATTCAGAACGACTATAAATCACCATGTACATCGCTAAGGCAGCACTGCTAAATAACTCGGCTAAGACTTGACTGACTATTAACATTAACAAAGCCATAAAGATGAGAGTATCAATATGCATTACGGTTGTTACGGACGTGACAAGGAATGAAGCTGCTATTATTGCGCCTGATATAACCCATAGCCTATCATATCTTCTATTTTCAGCGGCCCAGGTGTTTACCTTCCCTTGAAATAAGGAAATAACCACTGTATTAATAATAAAGGCCATCGGTGATAGCCAACTATAGTTTTTAAAGTACATGACAACTATTAATGGAACATACACACTCAATAAAGTCCTATGAAAAGAAAACAGGAAATTCTCCATGATAAGCAATCTTCTAAACTTATTTGCCAATGCAGACTTTATCACCTTTATAGATATTGGCTTTTTTAAAACCTTACCAGACGTTACAGCTACACCTTTCAATGCCGTTCTGTATAAAAAAATCACCAGCAAAAAAGACAGGGAATTTGTAATCACAGTTGGCATTAATCCCCAATTTATAGCGAGCAATAAAAAACTAAATCCAGCTCCTAGACCATATCCAATGTTTGTTGGCAACATCATTTTACCCATTAAAACTGTCGCGTCTCTTTTGGATAAAGGCGAAATTATTAGACTTCTAGTTAAAGAAGCAGCAGATCTATCTATAATTCCAAATAAGGACATATATATTAAGAATTGAAGATTGCCACTTATAAACAGCCAGCATAGTGCACCCACGCCTCTTAAAAAATATGAAATTGAAAACAATTTAAGCCTTCCATATTTATCTGCTAAATAACCCACTGGCAGCGATGATATCATCCCTGTTATCGCAGATAAGGTTAGCCCTATCCCAATAATACTCGGAGATACGTGACTGTACGTAGAGAAAAAAACCGTTGAGACACTAACGAATGATCCAGTCCCAAAGGAATCAATTCCTGAAGAAAGCAAAGCAGCAAACTGTATATTGTTTCTAGGCTTTTGTTTTCTTACCACAGGCTGGACACCTCGGATTTTTTGGTATAGGAAGTTTATAATAATCATTTTGAAAGTTTGAGCAGGACATTAAATAGCCTCGCGCTAGCTCTCCTTCCTTCAAAGCAATCTTTAAGACTTCATTAGCACCCATAATCCCGGCAATCCCTGTTCCAATGCCCCAAACAGCTACAGGACCTTTTCTGCTTTCGGGCAAATCTGGGAATGCACATTGTAAGCATGGATCATCGTCAGTTAGTCTTGTAAACGCATAACCATATCCATATTGAGCGGAGACATGAACCATTGGAACTTTATAATCAACAGCATACTGATTCACCATCAATCGTTGCTCAGGACCATCTCCGCCTTCTAGGATCACATCAAATCCACCCAACAGATCATCTATGTTGTCGGGAGTTACCTTTTCGACTGAGTATTCTATTTCAATGTCCGAGTTGAGCAATCTTAACTTCTTGGCAGCGGCTACGGCTTTATATTCACCAATGTCCTCAGTTGTATATAGAATCTGTCTATTCAGGTTGCTTAACTCTACCCTATCAAAATCAATAATTTTAATTTTGCCGATGCCAGCAGCTGCTAGATAATACAGAAGCGGCGACTTCACACCACCAGCGCCAACGCTAACAACGCTAAAGTTGTTTATTAATTGTTGGCCATGCTCCCCAACCTGAGGCATGAGTAATTGTCTATTGTACCGTGAATTGTTAAATTCCATATTATTCTCCTAAAGTTTAAAATATGTGATATTTATAAAATAAAAATGGCCACCTGATTGTAGGTGGCCATTCTTATTTCCGTTTAGCCATCGCAGGTCATAACAGAGGCAAGCATAACCTCGTCATTAGGATTGACTGGTTGATCAACGGTTGCCAATTTTCCGTTAATCAAGACGCGGCAAAGAAGCCGTGGCTTATTGGTTCTCTCATCAAACAAGTTATGTTTCAGGTCGTCATCTTTGAATGCAACATCTTTAACGATCTCGCTCACAGTAGAGCCAGAGGACAAGATGGATCCCTTCCCAAGGCGACCTTCTGCAATACCACGAAGTTTAACATTGACCATAAAATCACTTCCTTTACTTTTGATAAGTCAAAGTTAAGGCAAGCCTAAACAAAATGCAATCCAAATTTTAAAAAATAACGTTTAATTGCTGCCTTATGCTAATTTGATTATCATTTTAAGTTCAGAAGCACAGAGCGCTTTTGGGTCGCTTTTACTTTGCAAAAGCGACCCATTTAGTGTCACGACAGCCTTCACAAACAAATAAACGATAACCTTTTTGAATATCTCCGCAAGATTCAAATTTGGCAACCTCTTTTTTTACCACTGGCCGAATTCTTCGTCCATGGTTCTTCAAAAGTTTATAATCCTTTATACGTTAAAAAAACCGACACCACCCCGCCGCCAAACAGCGACCATACATGGTATCGGTCCTAACATATTTTTTACTTCGGCTGAATCAAGCCCATCGCATCCATCGTCTCCGCAATTTGCATGGAATTCCATGCGGCACCCTTGAGAAGATTATCGGAAACATCCCACATGTGGAAGAAGCGTGGATTTTCTGCATCGGCGCGAATACGCCCGACAAAGACCTCTTTACTGCCAACGGCGTTTCTGGCTTGCGGGTAAAGTTGCTGGCTCGGATCATCTTGAACGACAACGCCGGGCGCCGCTGCTAACTTCGCGCGAATGGCGTCAGCGGTAGCATTGCTATCTTCCACTTCGAAGTAAACTTCTTCTGAGTGGGCGATGGGAACCGGAATGCGGACGCAGGTGGCAGTGACTTTAATCGCATCGCTGTTCATATCGCCGGCCATGATTTTCTTGGTTTCGTGAATCATTTTCCATTCTTCATGGCTGTAGCCGTCTGGTTCGAAAACATCAATCTGCGGCAAGGCGTTGAAGGCGATCGGATAGTGCTTCTTATCGCCAGCAGTCGGTAAAATCTTCGGTTCCAGCGGCTGGTCATCCAGTGCTGCCCGGGTTTCATCGAACAATTCATTCATGGCCGACTGTCCGGCACCGGAAACTGCCTGATAGGTCGAAACGACAACCTGTTTCAAACCAAATGCTTTACGAATTGGCTCCAGCGCTGTGACCATCTGAATTGTTGAACAATTAGGGTTGGCGATGATACCTTGATGATGGCGCAGTGCCTCGGGATTTACTTCTGGCACAACCAATGGAATGTCCGGTTCCATCCGAAAAGCACTGGTATTGTCGACTACCACGGCGCCGGCTTTAACGGCTGCCGGGGCGAACCGTTTGGAAACCGACCCACCAGCGGAAAACAGCGCAATGTCAATGCCTTTAAATGAATCATCGGTTGTTTCGTGAACGGTTAATGTCCCATCGCGAAACGGTACCTTTTTGCCTTCTGAATGCTTACTGGCAAGTGCCAAAACGGATGCAATTGGTAGTTTGCTTTCTGCGACCATTTTCAACATCCGGGTTCCAACAGCTCCGGTTGCACCCACAACTGCTACGTGATAACCACTCATGATTTAAACTCCTTCTGTCAATGTGTCTGCCAATGCGCGATGCGGTAATGCGGCAACGAATCGTTCATAAGCCGCCTGCTCGCTCGTCGGCGCAATAACCGCCTGCTGCAAATCGCCGTCGATCAATGCTGTTTCTGGCAACGTAATCGTGGCGGTGACTGTCGCATTGCCGATTAATTCAATCCAATAATGGTCGTGGTCGCGGTGAACCACCGTTTTGACCATTCCTCCTGGACTATACACGGTATTGACGCGATCCAACGCTGCTTGGTTGGGATGGGTCAAGATAAACGCCAGGGTCGTTGCTGACATGCCGGTACCGCAAGCATTGGTAAACCCGACGCCGCGCTCATAGGTCCGGGCAAACAGCGTATCCTGCCCTAAGATTTCGGCAAATGTGACGTTAACCCCTTCCGGAAAATAAGGATTTTCCCCGTTCAATTGCTTGCCAATCCGTTCAAGATCCGGACCAGCCAACTCGTCTTTGGACACAAACGCAATCAAGTGCGGATTGGGCACGGCAACCGCGGTGAACTTCAGATGCGGATGAATGGCCGGCAAAACGGTGTCAACAATGCGATCCGTGCCTAAATTAGCAAACGGCAAAGCCTGTGGCACAAAACTAACCGGGGAAATTTCAACCGAATACGCCGGTACGCCGGTTGCTAATGGCTTCTGCTTGGCGACCGCCAAATCCGCAAAGTCAGTGTGGACCCGGAACGATGTTTGGCCGGTTTTTTCACTTAAATATCGCGCCACTGTCCGCAACCCGTTGCCACAAAGCTTGGCAAAGCTGCCGTCTGTATTAACGACGGTCATTTCCCCCGCTGTTCCGGGTGCATCCGTAATCGCCAAAACGCCGTCCGCACCGCCTAGCAAACCGGTCTGACTGTCGGTTAGCCGTTGCGTCAATGTCGCCAGCTGCGTCTTCGTCAACGGCTGGGTCAGTTGCGTTTCATCCAATAAAAAGAAACTATTTTCGGAACCGTGAACTTTTTGCAATGTCACCATGTTAGTGTACCTCCAGACGCTGATTAATCGGAATGAAAAAGGCGTTGTAAATTGCCTTGACCGCGCGATTGGCTGACTCCCGCGAGGTGCCTAGCATCAGTGAAATCTGCGAGGCGCCTTCGTTGATCATCGACACGTGAACACCGGCACTCGCTAACGGCTGCAAAATCGTCTGAATCAAGCCAGTCCGCTGCGCCATTCCTTCGCCGACAACCATGATAATCGCGTAATCATCGATCCACTTCAAAACATCGGGATGGACCGCCGCTTGGATCTCATCGCACACAGCCTTCCGCTTGGCCTCGTTCAGCTGTCGATCATCCAGAATAATCGTCAGATCGTCAATCCCGCTTGGCATATGCTCGTAGCTGATGCCGTGTCGCTCCAAAACCTGCAGCAACTTCAGTGTAAAACCGACTTCCTTATTCAATAGATAACGATGCAGGTAAATGGCGCCGAAGTGTTGCGAACTCACGATGCCGGTAATGGCGTGCTTCGGAACAAAATGCTGTTCGGGAACAATCATGGTCCCAGGAGCATCGGGATGATTAGTGTTCTTCAAATTAATGGGAATCTGTCCCGCAATGGCTGGCAAAATTGCTTCATCATGAAAAACGCCAAACCCACCATATGAAAGCTCCCGCATTTCCCGATAAGTCATTTCCTGAATCATCTGGGGATTTGCCACCACACGCGGATCAGCTGCGGCAACCCCATCCACATCGGTAAAGTTTTCATATAAGTCGGCGTGAAAACCGTTGGCGAGAATGGCTCCGGTGATATCGGAACCGCCGCGCGAAAAAGTGGCAACGGCACCTTTACTGGTATACCCATAGAACCCAGGCACCACCAGCACACCCAGCGGTCGACTAAAAGTTTCCAAATGCGTGTAAGTTTCACGTGAAACTTCCGCATCATTCGGATCATCGGTCACCACGATGCCCAAGTCTTTCGGCTCGCCATAAGTAGCTTCAATACCTTCATGATTCAAAACGGCGGTCATCAGAAACGCATTCAACTTTTCGCCGCGAGCCTTGAATCCGGCCAGAAGATAATCGCGATTGGCAAATGCCTTTTTCGGTAATTGGTATAGTTCTTTTCTGATTTGCTGCATGACTTGGGGATCAAGTCCGAAATCATCGGCGATTGCGTGATAACGCGCAACAATTTCGGTAACGACTGCAGTTGCATTTTCATGGCGCAAGACCGCTTGGGCATACTGAATCAACAAGTCTGTCACTTTAACGTCACCGGGATGCCGTTTACCAGGCGCGCTAGTCACCATCACCTGCCGCGCAGGATTTGCTTTCATGATTGCCACAACTTTGGCAAACTGCGACCCATTTGCTAATGATGACCCGCCAAACTTTACGACCCGCACGATAAACTGCCTCCCTAATGGGTTCTCTATCGCAAGCAACTCGCAGCTATTCGCTCACAGACATCGCGTTTCGCCAACTCGTTTCTGCAAATGAGAACTCTGTCATTTTATTTTGTACTTTAGCAGACTCTCGCAGAAACACAACCCCCAGCGGCGGCGGAAAATCGGCATGTTCTACCGGCATTGCATAGAAACAAAGTGTTGAAATTTGTTTCTAATTTTTTTGCTCAAACAGGTGGCGAGTGAGTTTTGGGTATCAGGTGACGAAAAGTTAGTTGGTGCAGGAACGTGCCTGTATGTAAAGAGTTTGAGCGCAATGGCTAACGCTCACTGGTTTTCTCTGCTGCTCTCGTTAACGCGTTCACTGGGCCAGAAACCTGCGTGTAAGGACCTCAGGCGCAATGGCCAAGTTCGGGCCATCACGCCTGAGGCCACTTACACTCCGGTTTCTAACCGGCCCAGTTCACGCTCTTGACGCTTTCGTTTTTTTATTATAGTCTGGTGATAAACAGATAGAGGTTGCAACCAACATGAGTATCCGAATCGAGCGAGATCCTTCGCGGTGACGTTTGGTGAAAGGGGCGGTTGCCGAAATGGGGGCGCCGGGATCGGCAAGCCTGTTGGGCCAGGGTTGAATAAATCCTGTACTGTCGCTTAGAAACCTAAGCGGGGCGCTATCATTCAAGTAGATTGCAAGTTGGGATCTTTTTGTTTGACGCGTGGCCAAACAAAAGGATCCCTTTTCGTTTGCCATTGCCCTGCCGTAACGCGTTCACTGGGCCAGAAACCGGCCCAGTGAACGCTCAAGGAGGATGCCTGATATGAATTTTGCTACAAATCAAGAAGGTCAATTAACCATCGGCGGCGTTGCGGCCAGTCAGCTGGCGCACACGTTTCAAACGCCGCTTTACGTGTATGATGTCGAAGCGATTCGCCACCAGATTCGCGCGTTTAAACAAGTTTTTGAGGCTGCCAACGTCCGTTATGCTGTCAGTTATGCTTCCAAGGCGTTTGCGACCATTGCGATGTACGATATCGCGAAGGCTGAAGACATTCACGTCGATGTGGTTTCCGGCGGAGAATTGTACACGGCTAAGGCCGCCGATTTTCCCATGGCAAAAGTCAGCTTTCATGGCAATAACAAAAGCAAAGCTGAGCTGCAACAAGCACTGGATGCCGGCGTCGGCACGATCATCGTGGACAATTTTCATGAATTGGATCTGCTTGATGAGCTCTTGAACGCAGCAGTTGGCCAACAAGATGTTTTGATTCGGGTCGCTCCTGGGATTAGTGCCCACACCCATGCTTATGATCAAACTGGTCAAACCGATAGTAAATTCGGCTTTGATCTTGAAAGCGGACAGGCAGATGAAGCAGCCAAGCAGATTTTAGCCGACGAACATCTGAATCTGCTCGGCATCCACGCCCATATCGGTTCGCAGATTTTTGAAGTAGCCGGATTTGAAGCCGTCACCCAAAAGCTGCTGGCTGTCCTTGACAATTGGCACCGGCAATTCGGTTTCACCCCGCAAGTGCTCAATGTCGGCGGTGGTTTCGGGATTGCTTACACCAGTCAGGATGATCCGTTGCCGCCAGAAGCGTTTGTCAAAGCCATTCTGAGCACCCTCAAGACGCAAAGCAGCCAGCTTGATTGGCAGCTTCCGGCAGTCTGGATTGAACCGGGGCGGTCGATTGTCGGCCCCGCCGGCTACAGCCTTTACACGGTCGGCAGCCGTAAAGACGTACCTGGGCTGCGGCCATATGTTGCAGTTGACGGCGGCATGGGCGACAACATTCGGCCCGCCCTTTATCAGGCGCAATACACTGCGGTGGTTGCCGATCACCCGACCGCCAAGCCAACCGAGCATGTCCATCTCGTCGGCAAGTACTGCGAATCCGGGGATATTTTAATCGACGATGCCCCATTGCCCGCCACGCAGCCAGGTGATGTCGTTGCCGTTTTCGACACCGGCGCTTATGGCTACTCCATGGCATCCAACTACAACCGCAACCCGCGGCCGGCCGTCGTTTTCGTTGAAAATGGCCAAGCTCAGCTGGTCGTCACGCGCGAAACTTACGCTGACTTGATTCAGCACGATCACCACTACGCCGCACCGAGCTCGTCAGCACCCGCAACCACCGCCAACAACGCTACTACCGCAACCAAATAGGAGGCCATCATGGCACAATTAGACACCCAAAAGATCATTTCAACCATTGCCAACAGTCAGAAAACAACACCCGTTAAGGTCTATCTCAAAGGCGAGTTAGCTGATTTGCACTTTCCAAAAAGTGTTCACGCATTCGTTGGGGAGCACACCGGAACGGTCATCGGCGACTGGGCGATTATCCAGCCAATTCTGAAAAAGGCCAAGCTTGATGATTACTATGTCGAAGCCGCGGGCCGCAACACCGGCGTTCCTTTGCTGGATATCAAAGCGGAAAATGCCCGGATCGAACCCGGCGCCATCATCCGCGACCAGGTTCTGATCGGCAACAATGCGGTGATCATGATGGGCGCCATTATCAATATCGGCGCTGAAATCGGCGATGGCACCATGATCGACATGGGTGCGGTGCTGGGCGGTCGAGCGATTGTCGGCAAGCATTGCCATATTGGTGCCGGTACCGTTTTGGCCGGCGTGGTAGAACCGCCGTCAGCGAAGCCTGTCACAATCGGTGATCACGTCATGATCGGCGCCAATGCCGTGGTTCTTGAAGGTGTGTCGGTCGGCGAAGGTGCAGTTATCGCCGCCGGGGCCGTCGTCATTAACGATGTGCCGGCACACACGGTGGTTGCTGGCGTTCCCGCCAAAGTCATCAAGCAGGTTAACGATCAAACCGAAGCCAAAACCGTCCTGCTCGACGAACTCAGAAAGCTGTGACCTTTAATGAAGGAAGCTGAATTGATTGCCATTCGCCGCCAGCTCCATCAAATCCCCGAGCTAGCCTTGCAGGAAAAAGAAACGCATGCCTTCCTACTTAAAACGGTGCAAAGTTTTCCGCAAACCCACCTCACCATTCGGACACTGCCTAAATTGCCGACTGCCTTACTGGTCAAAGTTCACGGACAAAACCCGCAGCGAACCATCGGCTACCGGACCGACATTGACGCTTTGCCGGTAACGGAACAAACCGGCTTACCGTTTAGCTCGCAGCATCCCGGCATCGCCCATGCTTGCGGCCATGACATCCACATGACAGTCGCGCTAGGAATTCTGGATTATTTTGCCCATCACCAGCCAAAAGATAATTTGATTTTCTTCTTTCAACCGGCCGAAGAAAGCAAAAATGGCGGTAAATTGGCCTACGACATGGGCACTTTCACCGGTGATTGGCACATCGACGAGTTTTATGGGCTGCATGATCGCCCCGACTTGCCGGCTGGTACTATTAGCACGCGGCTTGGCACCCTTTTTGCCGGGACAACTGAAATCAATGTCGATCTCATCGGGAAAAGCGGCCACGCAGCCTTGCCGCAAAATGCCAACGATATGATCGTAACCGCCGCCAGTTTTATCAACCAGATTCAAACCGTCGTCGCCCGTAACGTCAGCCCCACCGACAGCGCGGTCATCACGTTTGGCCTGATGCGCGCCGGGACGATCCGCAATGTGATTGCCGGACGCGCCCACTTGGAAGGTACTTTACGCGGATTCACCCAGAAACAAATCGATTTCTTACA
Source organism: Lacticaseibacillus huelsenbergensis (assembly GCF_029726355.1). Classification (NCBI taxonomy): domain Bacteria; kingdom Bacillati; phylum Bacillota; class Bacilli; order Lactobacillales; family Lactobacillaceae; genus Lacticaseibacillus; species Lacticaseibacillus huelsenbergensis. The sequence goes on along the minus strand of NZ_CP120687.1, from coordinate 1,317,641 downwards.
GCAACGTATCCGCGATATCGGTCGGGGAATCGCCGCCAGCTTCAACTGCAACGTCAACGTTGATTTGAATCAAGGTGGCTATTATCCGGTCGAAAATAACCCGCAGCTGACCAAAGATTTCATTCAATACATGCAATCCGATCCAGCCGTCACGTTTGCACCCACCGGACCCGTGATGACCGGGGAAGATTTCGGCTATCTATTGAATAAAATTCCCGGCACCATGTTCTGGCTGGGCGTCAACGATCCGGATTCCCAACTACATGCCGCCGACTTTTCGCCAGACGAAGCTGCGTTAGCACCAGGTGTCACAGCAGTTGTGCATTTTCTGGAACACCGGATGGCGGAAAATAATTGAATCAGTAGCTATCGATATTGACTCATGCTTGATGCGCCGAGACGGCTTTCACCATATGCGTTCCGGAGCATTTGGCGCAGGAGCTTACCCGTAAAAAGCACCGGCTCACGCTCAACCATAACGCGTTCCCCGGCGCAGGGGTCTGCGTGTAAGGACCTTGGTCGCAATGGCCTAAGACCGGGCCATCACGCCCAAGGCCGCTTACACTCCGACCCCTAACCGCGCCGGCTCACGCTCACTTTAACGCGCTCGCCAGCGCAGAAGCCTGCGTGTAAGGACCTTGGTCGCAATGGCAAAGACCGCCATCACGCCCAAGGCCACTTACACTCCGGCTTCTACCCGCGCTGGCTCACGCTCACTTTAATTGGAGGTTTTTGAATGCAAAAAGCAGAATTGATCACCGCGATTGTGACACCGTTTAATGATCGCGATGAAATTGACTACGCAGTCATGCAACGGTTGGTTGATCATCTGATTGCAGAAGGCACCGATGGCTTTGTCGTCGGCGCTACTACGGGTGAAGGGCCGACGCTCAGTCATGACGAGAAAATCACCTTGTACACGCGGTTTGTCGACATGGTTCACGGCCGGGCACTGGTCACTGCCAATTCAGGGTCGAACAATACGCGGGAAACCGTTGATTTTACCCATGAAGTCGGCGGGATTGCCGGGATTGATGCAACACTGGTGGTTGTGCCTTACTACAACAAGCCTGATCAAAACGGCATGATCGCTCACTACACGGCAGTCGCGGCCAACGCTCAAAAGCCGATCATCATTTACAACATCCCCGGTCGAACCGGCGTGGAGATGCTGCCGGAAACCGTGGCAACGTTGGCGCAAAACCCCATGATCCAAGGCATCAAGCAATGCGGCAGCCTCGCCGCCCTGAGTGACATCATTGATCGAACCAAGCACGATGCGTTTAGTGTCTGGACCGGCGAAGATGCTCAGGCGCTGACGATTAAAACGCTCGGCGGTATGGGCGTGATCTCGGTTGCTTCCCATCTTTACGCACACAGCATTCGGGAAATGTATGCGGCATTGGATCGCGGCGACATCACGACGGTGGCTGCGCTGCAACGGCAACTATTGCCGAAAATGGCTGCCTTATTCCATTTTCCATCGCCTGCCCCGACCAAGGCTGCGCTCAACGCATTAGGCTTCAACGTCGGCAGCCCGCGTCTGCCAATACTGCCATTAACTGCCAAACAACAACAGGAACTCGCCCATCTTTTAGGCGTTCCGGAACTATCAGCCATTGAAGCGGAGGTGCTCGCATGATTCACGTTCTTGTCGCCGGTTTTCGCGGTGCCATGGGTCAAAAAACCGTCAAAATGATCCAGTCACATTCAGATTTCGCATTAAGTGCCGTTTTTGACCCTAAAATAACCATCAATAACCCACAAAATTACGGATTGCCGGCTGAAGTCAAAGTCCTCAACCGTTACGATCAACTCAACGCTAGCGTCGCCGATGTCTGGGTCGACTTCACCAATCCCGGCGCAGTCGCCGCTAACACCGAAGCCGCGATTAATGCCGGCATCCATCCGGTCATTGGCACAAGCGGGATGGCGCCGGCTGATCAGGATCGCCTCATCAAGCTAGCCAAAGCGAAACACCTCGGCGGCCTGATCGCACCAAACTTTGGTCTCTCTGCCGTTTTATTGATGAAGTTTGCCCAAGAAGCCGCCGCCTACTTCCCTGATGCCGAAATCATTGAAATGCACCACCAAGACAAAGCCGACGCCCCCTCAGGCACCGCCATCGCCACTGCGCACAAAATCGCCGCCGGACGTACCCAAAAGCCATTGTCCACCATCGACAACGACGCCCGCGGCCAACGCATCGATGACGTCCCTGTCCACGCCGTCCGCCTCCCCGGCTACATCGCCCACGAAGAAGTTCTCTTCGGTGGCCCGGGTGAAGCCCTCACCATTCGCCAAGACTCCTTCGACCGCCAAAGCTTCATGCAAGGCGTTGCCGTCGCCATTCGCAAGGTGCAGGAAGCGGATCAGTTGGTGGTTGGGTTGGAAAACTTTTTATAAAAAAATAGAAAACGCGTTGATCGATTTACGAAAAATAATCGATCGACGCGTTTTTGACTATAAGTAAAACTACTTTGTCTGCCCATTCTTTTTGCGTGCCTTTACCAAGTTGAATCGATATACTCATACTTACAGGAGGACAGGCCAATGAGTACAAAACAGCATCAAAGTCAAACACTCGGTTCATTCACTGTTAAACGCACCGGTAACCTGCTCAGTTTGCCGATACCCGCTGAAGCAGGTGTTACTGAAGGTCAGGAATATCTTTTATTCGTTACCGAAGACGGTACATTGAGATATGAGCCTCAGCGAATGAACCCATGGCACACAGAAACCATCCGAAAAATTAATTTCGCTGCCATGAAGAAAAACATTGGAATTGCTTCCGAAGAGCCATCACGAGGGAAAGAAATATAATCTAACAATTGGGACAACCTGCTTTCGGGACTTCGAACTGATTTTAAAGGCACACCCACGCTCCCAAGCAGCACGCCATCACATTGGCTGTGCTGCTTTTAATTTGCCTCCATTCCATAATCGAGAACAAAAAGTTTACACCGTGTCACTTTAACGTTATGCTCATTTCTGAAAGTGACACGGTGTCACCATCACTCAAAATCAAACGTCACGTTATCAACATTATGGGAGGTCACACACCAATGACCAAAAAGAACAGTGTCTTCGCTTTAAGCATCTTTATCATTGGCGTTTTCATGTCGGCGCTAGACAACGGCATCATTTCCAGCGCGCTGTCAACGATCAATTATTCTTTTCACGTCAATGAAGTTCAAGGAACATGGGCGATTACCCTGTATACCTTGGGCATGGCCATTGCAACGCCGATTATCGGTAAGCTAGCCGATAAATTCGGCCGCCGCAAATTATTTTTGATTGAAATTCTGATTTTTGCCATCGGGTCATTGCTCGTTGCGCTAAGCCCGAGCTTTATCTTCTTCCTAGGTGCGCGACTCGTGCAGTCCATTGGCGGTGGCGGAATTTTCATCATTGCGTCTAGCCATATCCTGGCAACTTACCCCAAACCGCAACAAGGCGCCTTGCTCGGTGCGCTGGGTGCCGTCAATGGGATCGCCTCGGTGGTCGGACCCAATCTCGGCAGCCTGATCTTAAACATCACCGGTCAATGGCACTGGCTATTCCTCATCAACCTGCCGATCGCCGTCTTCATCTTAATCAGCGGCTTCATCGCCATTCCCGAAACTAAAGCCGCAGCTATCAAAGGTCTGGATCTGAAAGGGCTCGTATTCTTAACCTTGGGTATTTTCAGCATGATGCTGGCCATTACCAATTTAAGCAGTGATCAACTGCTGGCCAGCGTCCTAACGCCACAAGTCTGGGGCCTGTTCCTACTAAGTCTCGCCTTTTTCTTCGGCTTCACGCGGATTGAAAAAGGCATTCGCGGCAACGTCGATCCTTTCCTGCCCTACAAACTCATTAAAAGTCCGGGATTCTTACTGACGCTATTTATGGGCCTCTTATCCGGCGCTTTGATTGCCGTCTTTGTCTTCATCCCCAGCTTCGTTGAGCAGCGATACGGCATTTCAGCCAACAACAGTGGTGTCTGGATGAGTGGCATTGGTCTAGGTTCAATTGTTGGCGCTGGGGTCGGCGGGATGTTAGTCGGCAAACTCGGCGCCATCAAATCCATCATTGTATCCGGGACGCTTTCAACAATCGGCTTTGCAATGGTAGCCTTCCTCAGCCCCACAACACTGTGGTTCATCATCGCCTCAACAGTCGCCGGTATCGGCTTCGGCATGCTGATGGGCGCGCCATTCTCCGTCCTCATGTCTGAAATCGCCAGCCAAAAAGACAACGGCGTCGCACTCGGCACCCTTTCCGTCAGCCGCCAAATCGGCCTGACAATTGCCCCAACGATTTACGCCACGCTCATTCAAACCGGCTTCAGCAAACTAGCGTTAAAAGGCGGCACCGCTTCAATTGAAAGCTTCTACCGCGGCCTACAGGGACTCGCCGCCAGCACGCATAAAAATCAGCTGCTGCAAAACTTCTATGCCATCGCCCAACAAGCCTACCAGAACATGTTTTTCCTATCAGTCGCCGCTTCCGCAATCATCTTGCTAGGCGGTCTCTATCTGCAGGCGCGGCATCGCAAGCTTGATGAGATTGCGTAAGTCGCGAGCATTTTTGCCAAGTTAACAAGTAACCACTAACTGGTCGCTTGGCAGAAGATAAAATATGATGGCGATTTTGGTGAAAACTTTGGATCCGATGTAGCGACAAGCATTATCAAATTTCGCAAATTCATGAAGTATCCAAACGAAGACTCCGGTGTTGCAGACTACACAGTCATCAAAGGGCTCGTTACCAGTAACGGTGACACAGGCCGCGATTCAATCGCGCTCGATACAGCAACCCAACTGACGGCAACTGATGTGCAACATTTCCGCGACTATGGATTCAGCATCGTTGGCCGGTATCTCACAGGAACAGTCGGTGCTGATTTCAAACCAAAGAATCTTACGTCAACAGAAGTCAAAACAATTCTGGATGGCGGTTTAAAGTTCTTCCCGATCTACGAAGATGGTGGCTACGTTGAAAGTTACTTCACTGCCGCCGAAGGTCAAAAAGACGGACAAACAGCAATCAGTACAGCGCTTAGCCTAGGCCTACCTGCCGACACTGTCATCTACTTTGCGGTGGACGTTGATTTTCAGGAAGGCGACATTGATGGGACGGTTATTCCGTACATCAATGCTGTGCAGAACGTTTTGAATCGGTCAATTTACAAAGCTGGCATTTATGGGACTCGAAATGTTTGTCTTCACGCTGAGAAAACTGGTATAAACTACAGCTTTGTTGCCAATATGTCATACGGATGGAGTGGCAATTTAGGATTTAAGATGCCAGACAACTGGGCGTTCGACCAATTTGTCGAATATCCAATTTATGGCATTGATATTGATCAAGATGCGAGTTCCGGTCGAGACCAGGGTGTTTCAGCTGTCACAGAAGCAACACCAGCAACACAAAAGGCGTACGTAGCGAACCGACTTTTGAGCATTTTCCCTGACTATCATAATTTATTTGGCACCATCAATTGGACGGTCTCCTCCCCTACACAACATATTACGACCCCGTTAGCCGACTACTATGTCACTTTGGAGGACAAATGGTCAGCAACCGTAGTCGATAATAAAACAGGCGTTCTGACAATCCAAGATGCTAAAATCATTAATGAATCTACCGACATCTTAGAACAGTTTGAAAGCGCCATGTCTTCATATAATGTTGGTGATTTAGCTGGAACCTTTAACAAGCTCGCCCCGATGATCGGGAACGGTGCCATTAAAGCTGGTCTAGCTATTCGCGATGGGATGGTCGGATTTAAAGTTGCAATTGAGAGTTCTGTAGAAAACACAAGTACAAGTTCTTCTGTGGAAAATCAATTTACTTTGACATTGGAGACCTACATTCATAAAGATCAGGTGCCTCAAAATGACTATGATCCTGTCTATCAACCAGTGACCGAGCCTAACCCCACCTTCGCTGTTGATCTTGAAAAGGTTGCGACTATTGTCGTAGTAGGTCTAATTGTGACCTCAACATTACCAGAATCGGGGGCTGTCACAGCGTTGGGTGGTTTATTTAACGCTGTTAGAGTGCTCCTATTCACTTAGAAAATCACTTAGAAAAATGCTAGCTTTTTAACGCGTAAGCAGTACGGAAAGTTCCGTGCTGCTTATTTGTACGCTTAACCTTATTTTTTTAAAATGAATTCATTTCAAAAATCAAAAAGATCAGGAAACTCCCGAAGTCTCGAATCACAACACCTGCCAGCCTCTTCACAAATGAAACCTCTGGCAACTTATTCTTGTTCGTCTTGCCGACGCGCTGGAGAAAAAATGATGTTGCGGATGTATAAATAGCGAACAACAGTAGAAAAATCGAGACTATTAAATAAGCATCCTTGGTGCTAGCCGGCAAGACCGTAATAGCCCCCAGCGAAAAAGAAAAAATGAAGATATAGCTGATTGTCACACCGGCTAGAATACGGTTGAAAATTTTCCCGATTGCATTATCGATAAACTTTCGATCTATCGCCTCTCTGCGCATAATCTCAGAACGGCTCATTTTCAAACGCTTCTCTAAGTTTTTTCGAAACCTTCCTTTAATTATTCGACTGTAAATGGTCGTTGCCACCCAAAGAAACGCGGCTAAGATGTAAGGCATGTAAATATCCATCGTTTTCTTCTCCCCAATGTACCCAGTTCAGATTACCGTGGTACATTTTTTAATATAGCCAGACTGCCATTGCATAGAATAATCCAAGATTAATGAATCCTTCTAAAATCAATAAAGCAAGGTAAACATAGTACCGTCTTGCCCCGTGATTTTCTATGATCTTTACACCTCGATCAACTGCGAGATACTTTTTAAGTTGTCGTTTTTTATAAAGCCGAAAAGCTTGCTCTTCTACAACAAACAGGATATTAGCAAACAAGCAGAAAACACCAATGCTCGGAAAAAGATAAACGCCAGTGCTCTCCTCTGCATAAAGAACTCCGGCCGAAAAGCAAAAAGCGGCGATGTAAACGCCTGCGAATTGCGCGTTTATTAGTATTTCAGTGATGAAGTGTCGCTGATTTAGAACTGCCTCTTGTTTCAGAACTTTGGCTTGTAATTCCTGATCGAGATTTGAATTTTCAAAACTGATTTCTCTGTGTTGCCGCTCTTTTTTTAAAGCAGAATTTTTAAACCTGAGCGTCAATGTAAGTACCACCATTGCAAAAATGTGGGGAATCAAGTACGTCAGTTCCATTTTAGCCATCCTTTCAGCGTTAAAGCCGCTTCTCATGCGAGCAAGTCAATTGCTGAATGGTATCATGGACAGCAATATGCTTTCTCAAAATTCCGAAAAATCTCAAAGTATAAGTATAGCGATATTCCAACATGAACTTCAATCGCTTTCACCTCAAAAAACGTTTCCAAAACTTATTGACACATAAATGAAAAACCGGTACACTCAAAAAAATAAAAATTAATTTATGTTTTTTGATTTTAAACATTGGTTAACACCATCATTGCGGAGGTTTGCTATGACAACACAATTTGATAGAACCATCAACATCTTCGCCAAGGGATTTCACGTGTCAGATCTTCTAGAAAAGGAAAAAATTGAGAACTTTGTCGTCTTTACCATTAACAATCTTTCATCCTATGACAATCTCATGCACGCAACCGTATTTCTGTCTGCAATAGCCGGATTCTTCGAACAATCAAATCTGCCACTAAGAATTCAAGTCATGCAGATACCGCTTTCAGATAATAAATCTAAGGTTGACTTCATTGCTATCCGGCTACTCGATTCTGAATATAACCGTGCCGTTCAAAAGCTTGAGGATGCCTATAACCAAAATAAAAGAAATACAAAACGGAAAAAGTAACTCAGTCTTTGCGGTCGGCCCTGTCAAGTTGACAGATGAAATAATATAAAATTTTGGTAGCTTTTAGATGGCCTTATTCCAGTATTCTTCTGGGGTAAGGCCGTCTCTTTGTCCTGAACGGTTGTCGTGATTGAAATAGTGGATCCCATCTTCAACGAGCTGGACGAACTCCTTATAAGTTTTTGCCATTGGGTGACGATCCATCCACCGCAGTTTAAACTCATTCCACCAGCGCTCCATCGGTGCGTTGTCATAGGGCGTTCCCGGTCGCGACATACTTCGTGTCACTTCAAACTGGCTAAGGTAGCGGTTGAATGCCTTAGATGTATAGGCGGAGCCACGATCAGTATGAATGAGCGGATGGACGTTGCTGGCGCGAGTGAAAGCGCGCTGGAAGACCTGAATCTCAGCGGCGGTTGTTTCGGTTGCGCTTAGATTGTAAGCCAACAGATTGCGACCATAGAGGTCAAGAACGCCACTGAGGCGCATCTTGTACTCGCCGTTGATACCGTATTTCAACTCGGTTGAGTCGGCTAGCCAGACTTGATTAGGGCGTTCCACGTAGAAACATTGATTGAGCACATTGTCTTGCAGGTACTGTTCAGATTGCTTGACGCGACTATGCCGTTTTTGGCGAATCTGACATCGAATGCCAAGCTCGCGCATGACGCGACGAACTTGTTTGATCGTGACCGGGAAGTCAATTAGCTCATCCTGTTGTAAGTTGATCAGGAGATTCCCGGCGCCAATGCCTTGGTGATGAAAGTCAAACCAATATTGGGTCCGCTCCTTGAGCTGCCGATCGTGGACCTCCCACAATGTTTTCTCCCGCCTTAAGCCTTTGTAATAAGCTTGACGGCTGACGCCAATAACGTCCAATAACTTTGTGACAGCGCCGTGGTGGCCTTGACTAACTTCTTCGATGGCACGGTAAGCTTGTCGGCGTTGTTTGATCACTCCTTGTGCTGGATTTCCAGTAATTTTTTTACAAAGGCCTCCACTAGCTCTTTGTCCTTGAGTTCAGCTTCTAGTTGACGAATGCGCAGTTTGGCCTTGTCTAATTCGGTTAGATCACGCTTGTCTTTGTGGTGACCACGGTTATCTACCAGCGCCTCATAACCGCCTTCGCGAGCCTTGATCACCCAAGACCGTGCCTGTTGATAAGACACATCAAAATGGGCTGCCGCTTCAGTATAGGAGTGCTTACCCTTAGTGACATATTCAACGACTTTAATGCGTTCTTCGAAGGTGGTTGTACGACTCATGGTGGGGACCTGCTTTCTAGACGGTGAAGCCGTCAAAGATTGATGATCCCTATTATACATGGCTATCCAACGTTGCAGTTGTGTTGATGAACGCAGACCAAATTGCATCGTAACTTCGGCTAATGACCCTTCACCACTAAGATAAGCAAGCACTGCTTCAAGCTTTAGCTCTTTGGTATAATGTTGATTCTTTCGAGCTTCCTCTAATCCCTTAATCCCATCACGTTCATAGAGTGTCTGCCAACGTTGTAATGTACGATCACCAAGACCGTGTTGACGAGAGAAACTACTGATACTTGTCTTCGAATGTCTGAACTCCTCCAATATGTGTAACTTTTCTTGAGCTGTATGCTTAGATCTGGGCATAGAAAATCCCTCCATGATCATCAGATGAATTATGATATTTCATCTGACAACCATAAAGGGATTATCGCACTTCAACATTTTTCTCTACCAGCATCACCTACTTTCAGTGTCAGCCAAGTCAAAGCCATACGATCTTGCATTGCCCACTAACGATCGCATGGCTTTTTCACTGGTCCTTATTCCTCACAAGTCCATGCCTATGCTATTCTAAAGATGGTATCTGCCACGAAGCCCCAATAGAATAGCTTCGCCAAACTCATAAAAAGGAAAGATGAACGATGAAAAGACTCGGATGGTTTTCATTATTGACGCTCTCATTGATCTACATACTGATCCCCGCACAGACAGCATCTGCGCAAAGCACGACTGCCGGGAACAAAGCACCAGTGGCTAAACAGATCAAAATTAGCAACGTCCATCAGTCCCTGAACCTAAAATTCCACTTACCGGCTCGCACTGATTACAGCTTAAAGGACCTCAACAATCAGACATTGGCCGAGAAAAAATCTGCCAGTGGGGTGGTCAGCCTCAAACGATTACAGTCGAGTTCAACAAAGCTTATTTTGAAAACATCGCGCAATCGCCACACATCCAAACAGGTGATCAACGTTCCCGAATCATATCCAATTGCTCACCCGGCCATTTATCGAAAACCGGTGATAGTCGGCAGCAAAGTTACCTATGTTGGCGCTAAACGTCTACGCCTATTCACCATCCAAACGAAGTACCTGCCAGATATTCCTAAGAACCAAACCGGAATCGCCTTGACCATTCATAACGCCCACTATGCTGTTCCTTTGAGCTTTTCCGAAAAACATTTCTCGGCGTCCAATGATCAGCACCAAGTCGCGGTCAAAATGCTTTCCACCCCACCCGTCATCAAACCAAACGAAACGAAAACGATTCGCCTGCTGATTGATGTTCCACAAGGAAAAAGCATTAACGGCACCCTCGCGCTTGATCAGGTCAATTTGACAGCACCCATCAACTTTTACTTATAATCTTTTTGAGAGAGCTGTACCTATCTAAAAAGATCGCTAACTTAGCGTATTAGTTTGAATGACCAATGCTCTGCGCCAACTGGCCAAAACCCGCCAGTGCCACCCTTTGCACTTGTTCCGGCGGTTCAGGCTGATCTTGTGCCAACCATAAGCGTAAGACATTGGTAAATCCACCGAGTGCAAATGCCATGATATAATTCACCTCTCGATCGGTCCCTGCCGCATGCCACGGCGCCGGAAACTGGCGATACTTGTCAACGGCATCACGTTGCCAAACACCATTCAAATGATCGAACAGACCTTGTCGAATCAATAAACGGACAAGGTCTTTTTGTTGCCACCAAAACGTGAAAAAGTGCTGCATGGTCGTTTCAAAACTAATCGGCGTTTGTCCGCGGGTGGCCTGTTTCAGACTTTCAAAATAATCGTCTGTCAACTGGCGGCATAAATAATCGATTAAATCATCCTTGGTTTTAAACGCTCGATAAAAGGTTTTGCGTGAAAGATCTGCAGTTTGCACAATCTCCGTGATTGAAATATCTGTCACCGCCTCACCACGTTGCATTAATGTGACCAAGGCATCCACCAACCACTGCTTCGATTGCAGCGCCATCCGTTGCTTCCCGTTCATATTTGCAATCTCCTAACTGACACAAATACCACCAATTTGTAGCACTTGTCGCCAAACGCTTGTTGCTTGTCGTTGACCCCAGTATACTCAAAGTACGTTTAAGTCACACATGTGTCACATACGAGTCATGCCTCGTTCTCTATCTCTGCTTGATCGTGGCGCTCACATGAATAATTTCAAGGAGTGACCCTTCATGAAGTGGCTTCCAAGAACAGAATCAGCACTAGGATTTGCACTCATCATTTATTTTTACTTTGTCCAGTTCAATTTCAGCTGGCTATTATTTGTTGTCGGCTTCCTAATTCCCGACATAAGTGCTTTAGGCTTTCTCGCCAACGAAAAGACTGGCAATGTCTGCTACGATATTGGCCATACGTTAATTGGGCCGATTATTCTCGGCGGACTGGCGCTCCTTGGTGCTTGGTATGGCTTACTGGCCGCAGCGTTGATCTGGTCAGCGCACATTTTAGGTGATCGAACACTCGGTTTTGGGTTGCGTTACTGAAATGAATTGACCTTTTTGAAAAGATCACATAGTCAAGCTTTCTTAACCAATTCCTTCTTCATTGAGATTAAGATATCCTTCTGCAAGTCTCCTCTTGAAACACCTTGCATTAATATTCATGGGCAAACTCGGAAGCGAACAAGATACAACCAAATTTCTCACCCACTTTTCGCAAATATATGAGCCCAAAGTTTGTGAATGGTAATAAGATTGTTACAATAAGGTTGTGGCCAATTGACCGTACGTTGAAATAATTTTGTAGATGAGGATGTGGTGAATCAATGGCAGATGTTGTCATTTTAGGTGCCGGATATGCGGGCATTCGGGCCGTTAAAACGTTAAGTAAGCTCGCACCAAAGGGAACGACGATCACAGTGGTTGACCAAAACGCCGAACACGAAGAGCGCACGCAGCTTCATGAAGTGGCGGCAGGTACTGTGCCTGCATCGAAAATCACGTTTAATATTCAACAGGTTCTTCCAAAGGATGTTCAGTTTCTTCAGGCGAAAGTCAGCAAGGTTGATGTGTCGACCAAGATGGTGATTTTGGCTAACCATGCGCCGTTACGTTACGATTATCTCATCATTGCGCTTGGCTTCCGGTCTGAGGACTTTGGGTTGCCGGGTGCCGCGGAAAACGCCTTGCCGCTGGACAATGTAACCTCCGCGGAAACGATCACCAAGACGATTGAGCAGCACGTCGCCAATTACAAGCAGTCACAAGATCCTAAAGACTTGACGGTTATTGTTGCTGGCGCAGGGTTCACCGGCGTTGAATTACTGGGCGAATTGACGCACAGTATGCCAGCGCTGGCTAAAAAGTACGATACGCCGCCAATTAAAATCATCTCCATGGAAATGGCAACGCGCATTTTGCCGATGTTCGATGAAAAATTAGCCAATTATGCAATGGATTACCTCAAGAGTCATGGGGTAACGATGATGACTGGCTCCAAGATTACGAAGATCGAGCCGAATGCCGTGGTTTATGCTGATGGCGACCAGGAAAAGAAAGTCGAAGGGAACACAATTATCTGGACGGTCGGCGTTTCCGGCAGCGATGTGATTGCGGATTCCGGCTTCAAGCAGCGCCGTAACCGCGTGGTAGTTTCCAATCACCTGAACTTAGACGACCATCCTGAGGTCTTTATTATCGGTGATGTGTCTGCGGTAATGGCAGGCGATTCCGGCCGGCCTTATCCAACCACTGCACAAATTTCCACACAGGAAGGCGATCAAGCCGGTAAGAACGTTGCCGCAGCGTTAAACGGTCAGCCGTTGACGGACTTCGTTTACAAGCCTAAGGGCACTGTGGCATCACTCGGCAGCCAAGATGGTATCGCCCAAATTGGCAAGGGTCACAAGTACACCGGCTTCATCGCTAAAATGCTCAAGCGCGTCATCACGGACAAGTCCTTACTTGAAGACGCCAATTTGGCAACGATGTTGAAACAAGGGCGCTGGCCGCTTTAGTGGTTTAGGAAAAAGTGATCGGCGTCCGAACCGTAAAAGGATCTGCGAACTCATTTTATTAAGTTGACAAAGGTATTGTCAGCCGATAATCTTTCTTTAGAGATGTGGTTCATGCGTTCGCCGCGGGATTTACCACCCGCAATAAGCGGTAGCATGTGAAGGGCAGTCAGCAAATGTTATTTGCTGGCTGTTTTTTGGTACAAAAAGATAGTTGACTACTTTTGAGTCGCATGCTGCCCATTTGCCCTATAAGAAAACTAAGGCTATCCTAAAAGAAGCTTATTTGTCGACCTTGACATCTTCAAGCCAAATTTTATTCGGAGGCGAGCACGATTAATCAGCTCAAAAAACTACCTAAGTCACTCACGACGATTGCCCTTGTTTTCGTCATTGCCTTTGCTTGGTCACTCTTATCTGACATTATTCCTTTTTTAATGGGGTTATTCGGCACCTTAAAGGACGAAGCCAATATTCCGCAATCCTTTGATTTGCTTTTCTTGTTCGGTGAGGCCATCGGTATTATTGGCATGGTCATTTATTACCGTGGTGATCGCGACATCTTACCGTTTGCAAAAGACCACGCTGCCAGAAACTATTCACTTGGCTTACTTTTTGGATTCATGATGTTCAGTCTCATTTGGGGCATCATCACTTTATTTGGTGGGTATCAAGTCCTGGTTATCTTCCAAGGATCAAACCTGCTTTGGCTGGTTCTTTTCTTTATTGGTTACGCAATCCAATCCATGTTTGAAGAACTGCTTTGCCGCGGCTACGTCATGGGCTATTGGCTTAAGCAAAATAAGGTCATAATGGCTGTTTTGCTCAACGCGATTCTTTTTACGCTCCTACATATGGCCAATCCCGGCTTCAACCTTCCTGCGGCCATTGGCTTGTTCTTATTTGCCATAGCAATGTCACAGTTTCGGTTGTTGACTGGCAGTATCTGGCTTTGCGGCGCTTTTCACGCCATCTGGAACTTCGCGGAAGGCCCTATATTTGGCGTTTCTGTCTCCGGTTTATCTGGTGAGAGTTTTATTCTAAAATCATTGCCTACGACAACATTCCAGCCACTGACTGGTGGGACTTTCGGTCTCGAGGCCAGTACTGTATCGGCTATTGTTCATTTGTTGCTGGTTATCTTGTTGGCTATTATCATTTTAAAAAAGCAACGTACAGGCTTGACCATTTCCGAAAATTAACACTATTCAGAAAGTTTTACCAACATTGACACCACGCAAAAAAGCCAGCGAATCTCTCACTGGCTTTTTGCATGAACTCACGCTCAACTTGACGCATTTACCAAACAAAATCTTCCATATCCTCAGCATTCAAAATCGTCACCTGTTTACCCGTACGCCGAATCAACTTTTCATTTGCCAAAAGTTTCAAAGTACGGGAAACCGTTTCTGGCGTCGTTCCGAGGTAATCGGCTAATTGCGTCCACGCCATTGGCACGGTTACGGTGTCTTTTCCAGCCGCGGTGCGCAGATCGAGCAGATAATGGGTGAGGCGCACATTGATGGAATCATTGCCAAGATAGCCCGCCTGCTTTTCCAATGCCTGCATTTTGCGAGTGTTTTCCGTGAGCAGCTGCAGACTGATCTGCGGTTGTTTCATGAGCAGTTGTTGAAAATCCGACGCGCTAATGGTGCAGACTGTGGCGGTCGTTAGCGCCTCGGTGTAAACGTTTGGACTAGCGATGTTGAGTAAGCCAGCCTCGCCTTCATAATCACCGGGGCCATCAACGCGCAACAATTGCTCTTTGCCGTTGGTCGCCAACTGGTAGGTTTTGAGCTTGCCCTGAGCGACCACCAATAAACGGGCGTCTGTATCCGGACTGATCAAAACCGTTCCTTTTTCAACCTGCCGCTCATGGGTTAAGGCGTCAATGGCTGCACGCGCCTTGTCATCGAGTTTTTTAAACAACGGCACAACTGCCGTACAACTATGCAATGTGTTGTCACCTCCTGCGCTTAGGAAAAATCAATCTGTGCACCGTTCCTGAATCACCGATCAGTCGTCTTCATCCTCGTCAAGCAGCTCCCGGCCGGCTGTCACTGCCCGACCAAGTCGCGTCTGCAGGCGAAGGATACTCTGTTCATGCCAGTGCTGCAATTGTAACATATCCGCCGCCAACACGAGTTTATTCTCCTTATTGGCAAGTGGAATCGCGCGACTGACGAACAGCTGGCAAGTATCAAGATCATTCACAACCGCATCCAGCTTCATGTCGTTGGTCCAAAACCGCAACGCCGGATCTTCCTTCAACATGGTATATTCATTGAACTCTGCTGTTGTGGTCGGAAAATCTTCGCCCTGTGCTGCCAAGTCGCTCGCCAACACTGCAAAATGCTGCCGGGCTTGCTCTAGCAATTCGGTTAACAGCTGTCTGTCAGTCTCGCTGCTCGAGCCATTCAGCGTCAAGCGGAATTGTTCCAGCTTGCGTGCTAAAACCTGTAAATTTGCCAAAACATGCCCGCTCATCGCCCCGGCAGTCGGGACATGGTGATCATGATCGGCTTGCTTTGCCGCTGCTGCTTGACGAGCCTTGACTTGCTCGGCACTAACTGTCTGCATCCCTGTTGTGACACTCATCATCCAACCTCCTACGCTTCCTGACTACGAACATTGACAACGGTGTACCCTAAATCCGTGATTGTCTTCTTCAGGGTATCGGCGTTCGTAACCGCTGGATCAATCTGTGCCTTAACTTTACTACTATTAAAAAGTGCCTTAACACTCTTAACGCCAGCTTGTTGGCCAACTGCCCCTTCAATCTTCTGCAAGCAACTCGGGCAGGTCAATCCGTCTAATTGATAAACTAATTTTGTCATTTTAAAAATCCTTTCTTGTTTATTTACCTTCATTATTCACAGTTTGCGGCTGATGCGCCTTGATCGCCGTCAAGTTTTGCCATTTTCTTGGGGTGTGCCGCAACCGCAAAGCATTCGCAATGACGAGGAGAATCGAGATCTCGTGAAACAGCATCCCACTCGCCATATCGACTAAGCCTACCAGCAAACCGCTCAGCAGCAACGCCACCGTTCCGATGGCAATCACCAAGTTTTGTTTGATATTGTTATTCATTCGCTTGGCTAAATTGAAAAGAACGCCAAGATTAGTGAGCCGACTGCTGGTCAAAATGACATCCGCGGTATCGATCGCCACATCCATCCCGGAACCCATCGCGACGCCCACGTCCGCCTGTGCCAACGCCGGACCATCATTGATCCCGTCACCGACAAACATCACTTTTTCACCACGGGCCTGTGCGGCTTTGATAGCGCTGACTTTATCGGCCGGAAGTAACCCGCCGTGTGTCTGACTCAGCGGTAAATCTGTCATCATGTGTTCAACGGCTGCCTGCGAGTCGCCTGACAGAACGATCGTCTTTTTGCCACTTGCGGTTAAGTCCGCCAGCATCGTTGCGGTATCCGAACGCAGTTGATCCCGCAAGCCATACGCGGCAACCAGCTTGTCATCAATCGTTGCTAAAACCAGTGAAGCGCCGCCGCTCACAATCGCCTGGATGGCTTCCTGTTGTTCCAGTGTTTGCGGCTGTTTCAAAATCTTTTGATTGCCGACACTGACAGTATGCCCAGCTACTTGTGCTTGCACACCAACGCCGCGAGTCACCCTGACGTCTTCAACTGTCTTGGTTGTCTGCGGCTGAAGATAGGCCACCAACGCTTGCCCCAACGGATGCGCGGTCGCTGCTTCGACCGCTGCAACCATCTCCGCCACATTCGCCCTATCAGCCGCCCAGTATTGCGCGGTTACGACACTGATTTTGCCTTGAGTCAGCGTGCCGGTCTTATCAAACATCACCGTGTCAATCTGATCCAACTTGGTCGCAACATCGCCGCCTTTGATCAAAATGCCATGCTTGGCGCCAAAACCTAGTCCGACAACATTGCTGACAGGCGCACCGATCACCAGCGCACCAGGGCAACCAAGTACAAGAATCGTGATGGCCAGCCGTACATCCCGGCTCACCAAACCGACTATCAATGCGATCACCAATACCAGCGGCGTGTACCAGCGTGCAAACTTCTGGATGAAGGTCGCGACCGGTGACTGAGCATCTTGGGCATCTTCAATCAAATCGATAATCTGTTGATAAACCGTATTGTAGCCGGTTTTTTCAACTTCAATATCAACGGTTCCATCGCTAATCTGCGTTCCGGAATACACGGTCGCGCCAGCCTGTTTTCTTTTCGCATCCGGCTCACCGGTAATCGCCGCTTCAACAATGTTCGCGTGTCCGCCGATCACTTTTCCGTCTGCTGGCACGGTCTCACCTGCCAAAACGCGCACCTGATCGCCAACCGCTAACTGACCCACCGGAACGGTTGAGCCATCAACCCGGCGTGCTGTTTTGGGTGCCGCCGCAGCCAAACCCTGAATCGCCGATCGCGTCTTCGCCAGACTGCGCTGCTCCAGCCAGTCGCCAAAAAGAAACAGAAAACTGACCACGGCACTTTCGACCGGTTCGCCAATCAGCACCGCGCCCACCAACGCAATCGTCACCAGCAGCTCAATGCTAATCTGCTTATATCGCAACGCTTCCCAGGCATTCACCGCAATCGGCAGCCCAGCCACCAAACTCGCCAGCACCAACAACCACGCCTGACTGAAAACCAGCCCCAGCGCCGTCAGCACCCCGCCGCTAATCATCGCTTCTTGTTTATGTGTCTGAATAAAATGCATCGTCTTTCCCTCCTGAACGTGAACCTTAGTGTCGAGTTCAGTGTACCGAGGCATTCAAAAAGCCGCCTTGACCGTGATCAATTTTCGGAGAAAGGCGGCGGGATTTTTTATGCGATTGAAAAAAGCCGGTACCAGCTTCCTAATCATTTAGGAAAGGCTGACACCGCCTCAAGTTAAATACTAAGTAACTGATCTCATGCTGCTTCCGACGTTTAATTCTGATTTTTCAACTGCTCTAACGCCTTATCGAGCACTTCGATTTCACTTTTATAATAAGCTATCCCGTACATAAAGGTGATTTCTTGGAAAGAGTTCATGCCATTATCCGTCCAGCGCTCATAGTTATCCGTCAGTTCCGAGAGATTCGTCTTTTTTCGCGTGATTTCTTGCTCAACAAATGAAATGACTTTATCTCGATCAAGATCCTGCCCAAAGTACATACGCATCAAAAAGTCTGATTTGAAGGTTTCCTCAACCGTTTTTGAGTTGAGGTAGGTCATAAACTCTTTCTTCCCTAGCTCTGTGATGCTGTAAATATTTTTATTCGGCTTAAGATCTTGAACCACATGCTTTTTTTGAATCAATCCATCCTTTTCCAGTTTTCTGAGGATGGGGTAAATCATCCCAAAAGTGCCATCGAAGAAGAACTTCAGCTGTGTTTCAAATACTTCCTTTATCTCGTACCCAGACATATCGCGTTGATTCAATAACCCTAAAACAACGTCTTTTCCTTGCAATCTGGTTCGCTCCTTTATGTTGATATTGTTTATGTAATTATTGACAATAGTAACATAATGAAGTTCCAATTTAAAAGTTACCGAAGCTATTTGTAATAGACAACCACACGGCAACATCCAAAAACGCTTATTAACGACTGATCGTCAGTGGCGCACATTTCTAACCTTTTCCCGTTTAAACGCAGGGAAAATAAACGATGCTAGGATTGCAAAAAATAGAAACGGGAGTGTGTTTCTGTACAGAAGCTTAAATGCATTAGTGAAGTAGCTTTCCGATTTTGTTTGAATATCACCGATGGCTGCATTGATATTGTGATTTTGTTTTATAAGCACTAAATCTACCTTTTTCTTGACCTGTCTCATTATTTGAACTTTTTCGGAATTTGATGGGCTGATTATTCGAGAAACCGCGGCGACGTAGTTTGTATGAATCATCGCTCTTCGTTCTATTTTTGAAAAGTGATCGACTGGAAATCTCTGATGTGTTTTACCTGTGCTAATGGCATCTTTAGTCGTTTTAAGCATCATGCTTTTCTGCTTTTGCGGAATTGTTAAGCGTTGAATTCGGCCACTGGCAAATTGCACAGAGCTAACTTTCGCCGAAGCCAGCCCAGCGTATAAATTGGTTACAAAGATGGCCACAGCCAGCACCACCCCCACTTGTCTTAGAACTCCGGCAACACTTTGCGAAGAATTTAGCTTTTCGCCAGTGAAATCTGCGGCTGCCAAAACTGTAATAGGTCCGGCAATGATCCCATAGCCCGTTCCTAGGATCGTGCAGGCAACAAAGACCTCTAAGGAGTTATATAAATTGACAGTAAAGAACATGGCATATCCGACTGCCATTAATACAAACCCCAAAAGGACGACGATTCTCGCACCCACTTTGTCAATGATTAGCGCAGCAACAGTGGAGAATATGAATATCATAACTGTTATCGGAGTAATAATCAGTGCCGCAGTCAGCTCAGTTTTTTGCTGAATATTTGTAAAGTAAGTCGGCAAGATCACTGTCACACCAACTAAAAACAAATTGCTTAAGACAATCGCTACCGACGCACCGACAAATTGCCGACTTTTAAACAGATCTAGCGGAACCATTGGATTCTTGGAAAAGTGTTCAGTGAAAACAAATGCGATACATCCCGCTAAAAATGAAATTACCAAACAAATAACCGAAAAAGATGTCCAGCCCCATTCACGGCCTTTTATCAATAAAAGCGTAAGGGAGAAGAGCGTGATCATGCTCAATATGCATCCCTGTAAATCAATCGGCTTTGCATTTCTTTCCTGATTCATTGACAGATTAAAAGTCACTAGCAGCAACACAAGGATCATTAAGGGAATGTTGATTAAGAATATCCATCTCCATGACAGAAACTGTGTCACGATTCCGCCGATAACTGGGCCCAAAGCTGCCGCTAGTCCTTGAGTGACACCCAAAGCAGCAATCACCTTTGGCCTATTTGACGTGTCAACTGTCGAAATGCCGATTGTCATTGACAATGGAAATACCGTAGCGGCGCCGACACTTTGAATGGCTCTGCCAACATCAAGTAAAACAATATTAGTTGCGAACGCCGATACAAGTGAACCCAGGGCAAATGTTACCAGTCCTATTAAGTAGAACCGGTTAATACCAACTCTTTCAGCCAGCTTGCTTAACGGTATGGTCAGTGTGGCAAACAAAATTGTATAAATGTTCAATGCCCAGGAAAGATCCGACAAGTTGACATTTAGTCCTATTTGAATAGCCGGCAGAGCGATATTCATTATTGTCGTATCTAGCATGCACAGGAAAATTCCAATGCAAGTTGCAATGACGACTGATACGGTTTTTTTCATAAGCGTCTCCTAACATAGTTACTATTAACATTGTTAATAGTAACTATGTTAAATAGTCGTGTCAATGTTTTGTGGTGCACGAAAAAAACGCCTCACCATCATTAAGTTTTTGGCAAAGCGGTCAGCATCTGTTTTGGGTTTCAAATCATCTATTGATCTATCAGCACCCGAAAATAGCCTAGTTCATTTACGCAACGACTTTCTCCTTCTCAACAAGGAAACAATGTTGAAGGTCATAACGACGAAAAAAATAAGCACGAAGATTTTAAATAGGACTGGGCTGTCATGCGTTGATAAAGCTGCTACCAAAATTATGAGCATGATAGCCACTCTGGTTCTAGAAGTTTTTTTCAAGTGTTTAAACATCTCGCATTCTTTTAGTTGAGTTATCGTGACTGAATCAAACTTGGTAATTGTTGTCTTCCACATATGTACTGTCATCTAGTAATGGGATTTAAGGTATTCACAACTCGTTTCAATATCTACCTGCAAGTCTATCGAGCTCAATAAAGTGAACGTTTGACAAGCCCGCACTCAGGTTCAACCGCCAAAAGCGGAAGTGTCAGTTTTCTTATTTTTGTAGTAATAAATCTCGAAGGCCAAGAGCAAGAGTCGTCAAGTCTAAACTCCTTATTCTACAAATGCCAATACAGCAACCACATTAATAATGCTATGAGCTAAAACCGAAGCAAAGATATCCTCACGCCCCCGATTAGCTAAGCAAAGCAAAAATCCCATGCCAAAGTATACTAAGAGATCAACCAGCCTCGTAGACCCATGAGCAACAGCGAATAAAGCGGAAGAAACACAAACTCCCTTAAAGCCACCTTTAAAAAATTTGATGTTTATCGCGTATCGAAAAATGGTCTCCTCCCATGCTGGACCAATTAAACAAGCAACGGGTAGCAAAATATTCAAATGTAAGCCTCTAAACTGACCAACCCCACCTTGAGCTTTTGTAAGGAACATAATCAGCATCTGGAAAAGCAATATGACCATCGCAACCAATAAACCTTTGACCGCCCGATCAACTGATACTTTAAAGACACCCAAACACCGAAGATATCCATATGTAAAAAGAACATACGCCCACAAAATCGTCATTCCGATAAAGGATATAAATCCGATTTCGTTTTCATTTGCCATAGCAATGATGAAAGGTGGTACAAGAAGCCCAAATATTATTGGTAAAAAAAGTGTGTGCTTATAATCTTCAGAAATTTGTTTTTGCACTTGATTCACAACGCCTCTCATGTTTTTTACCTGTTCAAAAAACTCTGCCTCATTCAATCTGTCTAGATGAGCTTATCAGAACTAACAAAAGCTGAGCGACAAAAATATTAACGTATCGAAATCCGCTATTAACGTCACTCGTCTCTCTTCCTCTTTGAAAACCTCGTTAGAC
This sequence comes from Lacticaseibacillus huelsenbergensis, assembly GCF_029726355.1. Taxonomy (NCBI): domain Bacteria; kingdom Bacillati; phylum Bacillota; class Bacilli; order Lactobacillales; family Lactobacillaceae; genus Lacticaseibacillus; species Lacticaseibacillus huelsenbergensis. The sequence goes on along the minus strand of NZ_CP120687.1, from coordinate 1,295,872 downwards.
TTTGTAAACTAGGCATCGTATATTTAATTAGGTATGTAATCCATTTGAGGAGGACTATTTTGACACCTGTTCCCGGATTTGAATATTTTTTTACTTTTTTACCAATCTATATTGCGGGCATTTCCGTTCTTTCACTGATCTTCTATGCTCGGCTAAAACCGGGCTACATCTTCTTCTGGTCTGCTTTGGGCATGACGCTCTCTACGCTTTTTTCAACCTCTGGCGAAATACTATTTGGCATACTATATATTGCCTTCATGGCATATACCGATAAGCCTGCAGATATGCTGTGGATTTTTTTGTTTATGGATCTCAATCTTGTTAACGTCAATATTCAAACAATATTTGTCGGAGTAGCTGAAGTCTTTGCTCCCCAGATGGTAGATGTCATTGGCTGGACCGGGATATTTATTAGTGTGACGTTATACTGCTTTTTAGTAACATGGTTATTATTAACTAAGATGCATGTCCTTTTAACTGTACGAGAGTTCATGCAACAAAACCATGGTATTGCTAAAAGTATAATCATCTCAACGGGAACTATTTGTCTTTTGCTATATGTGCTTGAGGTTGTTCTGAACTTCCTGACCATCCCAACCCCAGTTGAAATGTTCGTTCTCTGCGTCTTTCTTCTGTCCATAGGTATTAACGCATTCTCAATATTCTCTTTGCTGAAAGCATTCAAATATAACATGGAACTCACTTGGCTTAAGCAGGCAGAAATGGCTCGAAGGCAATATTCAGCCACCATTGATGAACAGCGAAAGCAAACAAACAAAATTCTCCATGACTATAAGAACCTTCTCTTAACCTTGCAGGTATCGCTAAACGAAACTGATAAGGAGTCCTCTTCTTCCAGTAGTACACAGGCCATCATCAAACAGGCTCAGAACTCGCTTAGCACCGCCGAGATAAGTAATGACATGCTTGCTGCTGTTGAAAGCATCCCTCTCAAAAGTCTCCTATATTTAAAGTGGAACGAGGCTGCCAATAAAGGTGTTGAAATGTTAATTCGCACTGATAAGCGGATCCCCGACGTCAGAGCTGATTTAGGACTAACTGTTGTCCGTATCCTAGGAATTTTGATTGATAATGCGCTCGATGAGACCGTCAAGCTAAAGGAGCACCAATTCGAAGTCTTGCTACTGTATAAGCCTTCGACTGGTATTGAACTAACTGTCGTCAATAATGTGCCAACTAACTTTGATTTAAAGGTACTAGACGGTTCTGGTTTCACCACTAAGGGCCCAAATCACGGGCAGGGTATGGCGATTATCAATGAACTTGTTCAGAAATACCCGGACCTCAACGTACGAAAGAAGAAACGTCAAAATCATTTAGAAATTAGTCTCTTTGTGGGGGAATAATATTTTGCTCAACATTTATATACTAGAGGATAATCCTGCTTATTTAAAAACTCTAACGCATGAGCTAAAGAATTTTATTATGATTGAGGAACTCTCAGCAACAATCAAGCTTGCCACCGCATCTCCAAAGACGCTACTTCAGACAATCAAACCCGCTGCCGAAGAAGACAGTCTTTACCTGTTAGATATAGAAATCGACAACTCAGACCTTAGTGGGGTTGACGTGGCGACAGCGATAAGGAACGCATCACTCTTCACGGATATAATCTTTGTAACCAACCACACTGAGGCAGCACTTTCAATCTTAACTCATAAAATCGCACCCTTAGACTTAATCGATAAAAATGCTCCGATAGCTGAAACCTCTAACCAACTTCGACGTGATATTCAACAAGTCCTTGACCGGGTCGAAGATCGTAAAATCCGGTCTCACAACCAATTCAATTACTCAGTCAACGGACAGATGTTCGCTGTGCCATTGGACGAACTAATCTATATTCAAACGGCTACTGGTAATCCCGGTAACTTAGAGGTGCATGCACTTAACGAGACCGCAACATTTCATGACAATCTTAACCATATCGCCTCTTTGTACCCAACATTATTCCGCGTCCACAAAAGCGTCTTGGTCAACCCGGATCATATTAAGCAATTGGATACCAACAACCATTACTTATATATGGACAACGATGCCAAACTGGACGTCAGTTTTCGAAAACAGAAGCTTTTAAAAAAGATGCTTAACCATCATCACAGTAAGTAAAAATGCGGTTCAAAAAAAGCATTGTCGCCATCCATGAAGGAGGGGAAATGCTTGTATTAAATGAAAAGCTCAATCAAGGTAGCCACTAAGCGTCCCATAAGCACCACGGTTGGTTCCAAAGGGGACGTTTCTGTTCAGAATTGGCTCCAAAAAATCATAGAATTTAGAAGCATCCTTCGTCAAACCTGTTCGCATCGCTTCCCTTTGAAAACTAATTAGCGTTTGATTCAAAACGGCAACGAAATATCTTCCTCGCTCGATATCATCTTTGGCTAAGAGCCCAATCTTTCGCTCACGATCAGTGATATTTGGATCAAGCACAAAATCATAATAGGCACTTAGTACTTTTTCCTTATCATCGGGCTTCTTGTTGTGCTTAAACATTTTTATCACATCCAATACTATTGTTAACGCCCAGAAGCGCCTGCGCTATCCAAACCATTTCTGACAATACCTCGCTTAGGTCTCTGGTCGTAACGCTATTGTCAGTAAAAAATTAAGATGCAGTTTCTGTAAGCGCGCCTGACAAGAGATAACTATATACCGTTCTCCAACAAATCGGACTGCCGAATTTTAAACGTATCGATTTGCACTATTATCGTAGCGGCCGTTCTAATCAAATCAGGACTTCTTCCGCCACCCAACCGTCAAAGTTCGTATCACGAAAAATTTGCTACAACTGAATCATCACTAGTATTGTGACCAGCACATTGTAGGTGATATGCGCTATGATACTTGTCCTCAACGTTCCCGAATTTTTGTTGAGTACACTTAGTCCTACAGCGAAGATGAACAAAGATAGCGATGGAATAATAGCCTCCGCGTGAAGTAAAACAAAAATAAGCGCCGTCACGACAACCGCCACCCAATAGCTGAAAAACTTCGACAGATAGTGTTCTATAACACCTCTAAAAGCTAGCTCTTCACATATGGGACCAAATAGACAAACTGCCAACATCATCGGCCATCTTAATGATCCTTTCAGCAATTGAGCTGTTTCTGACTGTAAGACATTCTCACTTGAATGCGGTAGAAAGGCAAGATTATTCAAGACAAGATTGACCACAACAATGAAGATTGCCCAAATAATCGGCAACAGCAGATATTTCAAATACGATGATTGTTGTTTTTGCGATGAAGGTCTGTTTTGTATTTTTCGATCTAGCAGCGTCAACAACGTTATGGAGATTGCTGCACTACCAAAGACAAAGATCCAGGTCAGTGTGATATTCGTCGTAAAGGTACCAACAAGCGAAACCCCATCAGCGAGATAAAGTATGGGTATGAATAAGATAATTCCCCAAAGTATGGACTTAGCTTTTTCCAAAACAATGACTCCTGTTCCCAGTTTATAACTCAGACACTCTAAACGCAGAAGCCTTTAAACTAAGTCAGAAACTGACATTCGATTTAACATAACCATAAAAGTATTCTCTCAATCATAAACTTCCATTTCCTAACAAACAACTAAGCTTTTAGTCCTTTCATCAACTTTCCTCTTTAAGGAATACCTCATACACCCAGTTAACTTACAAATCACCCACCAACCCAACCCGCGCAAAACTCACTCCCCACAACCGGTCTTCGATTAAAATACAATTAACTTCATGTGTTATTATGGAATCATCAAATAAAGGAGGACGCGTCATGCCAGAAGAACAACCAATGGTCCAGTTCAAGGACGTTGAAAAAGTTTATCGAGGCGGGAATGTCGCGGTCGAACATATCAACCTTGAGATTCATAAGGGTGAGTTTGTTTGTCTTATCGGGACGTCGGGTTCCGGGAAGACAACCACGATGCGCATGATTAACCGCATGCTGGAACCCAGCGGCGGCCAAATCCTGTTTAACGGCAAGGACATTCACAAAATCGATGCCGTCAAATTGCGGCGTCAAATCGGCTATGTTATCCAAAACATTGGCCTCATGCCGCATATGACCATTTATGAAAACATCACCATTGTCCCGAAGTTATTGAAGTGGCCGGAAGAAAAGCGACGCGAGAAAGCTAAGGAGCTGGTAGATCTTGTTGAATTGCCGGAGGATTATCTGGATCGTTATCCATCCGAGCTTTCCGGTGGCCAGCAACAGCGAATCGGCGTTATCCGGGCGCTTGCTGCGAATCAGGATCTGATTTTAATGGATGAACCTTATGGCGCTTTGGATCCGATTACCCGTGAGGCTTTGCAGGAACTGATTAAGAATCTGCAGGAGAAGCTTGGTAAGACCGTGGTTTTTGTCACGCATGATATGGATGAAGCGCTCAAGCTCGCAACCAAAATTGTGGTGATGGACCACGGGCATATCATTCAAAATGCGACGCCAACCGAACTGTTGACGCATCCAGCGAACAAATTCGTTGAGAACCTGGTCGGCCAGGATCGATTGGTTCAAGCGCGGGCTGATGTGACCACCGTTGAGCAGATCATGCTGAAGAATCCTGCAGCGATCACGCCAGGCAAGTCACTAGCTGAAGCGATTTCCCTGATGCGTAAACGTCGCGTTGATACGCTGTTGGTGACGGATGATGAAAATCATCTGAAAGGCTTCATTGATTTGGAATCGCTGGAAACCCGGTATCAAAGTGCTACTAGCGTTGGCGACATTACCAAGTCGAGTATCTTCTATGTGAATAAGAACGCTTTGCTGCGCGATACCGCTGATCGCATTTTAAAGCGCGGTTTCAAGTATGTGCCGGTGGTTGATAACGATCAGAAATTGGTCGGTATTGTCACCCGTGCTTCATTAGTTGATGTCGTTTACGACACCATCTGGGGCGAAAATGAAGACGATCAAGCCAGCGATAGCGCCAAAGAGTCGGCAACGCCTACCAATCATGAACCGGCAACCGATTCGGCAGCGGCAGATGACCGAGACGCACCTAAGGAGGTGTGACCATGTTTGCTTTTTTAAACGCACATGGCAGTGAACTGATCACCAAAACCTGGGAACAGCTTTACATCTCGGCAATTGCGTTAGGTCTTGGGGTGATCGCCGCCGTTCCGCTGGGTATTTTGCTGACGCGTTTTCCTAAGACCGCTAAAGTCGTGATCGGTATTGCCAGCATGCTGCAGACGGTGCCATCATTGGCGTTGTTGGCCTTGATGATTCCTTTATTCGGGATCGGGAAAGTGCCAGCTATCGTTGCACTGTTCATTTACTCGTTGTTACCGATTCTGCGGAATACGTATATCGGTATGGAAGATGTCGATCCGGTGTTAATAGACGCGGCTAAAGGTATGGGCATGACGGCGATGCAATCGATTCGGCAAGTCGAAGTGCCTTTGGCGATGCCGGTGATCATGGCGGGCATTCGCTTGTCAGCTATTTATGTCATTGCCTGGGCAACCTTGGCTTCGTACATCGGGGCTGGTGGCCTTGGGGATCTGATCTTCAACGGTTTGAATCTCTTCCAGCCGGATCTGATTATCGGCGGCACGATTCCTGTTACCATTTTGGCACTGGTCGTTGACTGGTTGCTTGGGCGGTTGGAATACCACCTGACACCTGTCAGTGAACGCGCTTAGGAGGTGGCAAGATGAAACAGTTCAAAAAATTATTCCTGTCACTTTTGCTGATTCCGGTTCTCTTGTTGAGCGGCTGCGGCTTTCCTGGCTTAGGCGGCTCCGGTAATGACGGGACGGTGCGGATCGCCTCGCAAACCAGTACCGAGTCGCAGATCATGGCCAATATCATTGCCGAACTGATCAATCACGAGCTAGGTTACAAAACCACGTTGGTCAATAACCTCGGCTCCGGAACCGTGGTGCATCAAGCCATGGTCCGCAACGATGCCGATATTAGTGCTACGCGTTACACCGGCACCGAGATTACCGGCACATTAGGCATGAACCCGGTCAAGAACTCAGCTAAGGCCACCGCCATCGTCAAGCGCGAGTTCAAAAAGCGCTACGATCAGACCTGGTATCCATCTTACGGCTTTTCTGACACCTATGCCTTTATGGTGACGCAAAAAGAAGCCAAAGAAGACAATCTCAACACCGTTTCTGATTTGAAGAAAGTCGCACCGCAATATAATGCCGGCGTTGACTCCAGCTGGATGAACCGGAAAGGCGATGGCTATAGCGATTTTACTAAAGCATATGGCTTTGACTTTAAGCGGGTTTATCCGATGCAGATTGGTCTGGTTTACGATGCCGTTGAAGCAAACCGAATGCAGACAGTTCTTGGCTATTCCACTGATGGACGGATTCGCAGTTACAATCTGAAAGTACTGAAGGACGACAAAAACTTCTTCCCGCCTTATCAGTGCTCATTGGTCGTTAATAATAGCCTTTTGAAGAAATACCCTAAACTAAAACCGTTACTGCATCGCTTAGACGGCAAGATCAACCTGAAAACCATGCAGGAACTCAACTATCAAGTCGACGACCAGTTACTTGAACCAAATGTGGTCGCGCAAAAGTTTCTTGCCAAACACAACTATTTCAAAGGAAGTGACGACTAATGGCTAACATGGATACTTGGCAGCAATTCTGGTATTACCTTGCCAACAATGGTTCCTACGTGCTGAGTCAGTTCGCCCGCCATTTTCTGATTTCGATCTATGGGGTGCTCATCGCAGCGGTGATCGGCATTCCAGTTGGGCTGGCAATTGCGCGCCATCGCACCTTGAGTAACACAGTCATCGGCACCGCCAACGTCATTCAGACCATCCCCAGCCTAGCGATGCTTTCGATCATCATGCTGGGACTCGGACTTGGCGTAAACACCGTCATTGTCACGGTCTTCTTATACTCGCTGCTGCCAATCATCAAGAACACTTACACCGGCATGCAAAATGTCGATAAGAACCTGATGGACGCGGCTAAAGGCATGGGCATGACCCGCTGGCAGTCACTGTATATGGTCGAAATCCCCTTAAGCATGTCGGTCATCATGGCCGGGATTCGTAACGCTTTGGTCGTCGCCATCGGGATCACCGCAATCGGCGCCTTCGTCGGAGCTGGCGGCCTGGGCGACATCATCATCCGCGGCACCAACGCCACCAACGGCGGAGCCATCATCCTCGCCGGCGCGTTGCCGACAGCGCTAATGGCCATCATCTCCGACCTCGTCCTCGGCTTCTTGGAACGCCGACTCGAGCCGAAAGGAAAGGCTGCTTCATAAAAGTAGGTCTAACAGTTCATAGTTACTAAATGGGACGAGTGAATCTTCATATACGGAGATTCACTCGCCTTTTTGTTTCTCAAGAGTAATTTGTTAGGATTAATAATCTACTAGTGCCAAAGCGGAGCAATCGTAGGCCAGAGGGGGCTCAGCTGTGAAATTGGTCTTAAACGGGCGATTTTCCCGTTTTAGGCCAAGGCCGAGCTTTGAAACCGCGGTTTTTGCGGGTTCAAAGTCGTGCCCTCCGCTCTAGCTTCGCGTCGCCAGCCCCAAACCGCCGGAGATTGCGAAGTTTGGCACGGCCCAGAACTCATTGCCCAAATTCACAATGTTCAGAACAGCGCTAATGTTATTTATAAAAATCCCGCGCCCACACTCGTTTTCAATACAAAATCAGCGTTATTATAAGATTGCTTAATTAAAGCGATTACCTCCACTAATATAAAATACCTTTAGTTATTTTTATAAAATATTGTACTTATTAGAAGTTATGTTATACTCAAAATCGGAGGTGAATAATATGAAGAAACCACTTATCGGCATTTCAGCAGGCGTCCTTGTTGACCAAGGAGGCATGTTCCCCGGCTACAAACGTGATTATGTGAACGAGGACTACATCACCGCAGTTTCCGAAAATGGCGGCATTCCGGTCATTTTACCGTTACTCGATGATCCTGCTGACATTGACCGACAAGTCGCGGCCTTGGATGGGCTGATCTTATCCGGCGGCCATGATGTTGACCCGAGCAGCTACAATCATGATCCCCTGGACAAGTTAGGTGACACGTCACTAAGACGGGATGCGTTTGATTTAAATCTGATTCGGTCAGCGAAACAACGCCAGCTGCCGATATTAGGGATTTGTCGCGGCACCCAGATTCTGAATGTCTATCACGGCGGCACGCTTTATCAGGATCTCAGTTATCGCGATGCGCCGACGATCAGGCACTGGCAGGCAACGAATTCAGCGCAGGTCACGCATGCCGTGCGCATCGACCAGCACAGCCGCCTGTTTACGATTTTAAAGCAGGCAACGGTACGGGTGAACTCGTTTCATCATCAGATCATGGCAACGATTGGCGAAGGTTTTCACGTTGTCGCGACCGCTTCGGACAATGTGCCGGAAGCGATCGAAGCGGATGGCGATCACATCATGATGGGCGTGCAGTGGCATCCGGAAATGCTCACGCACAGCCAACCGCTCATGAACGCCCTATTCAGTCACTTCATTCAACAAACGCAAGCTACCGCGGCAAGTAGCACGAGCCTATGAAAAAGAAAATCGGTTTCTGGTCAATCGTTTTATTGGCCATCAATTCCATTATCGGCTCCGGTATTTTTCTTTCACCAGGTGCCGTGGTGCAGTCTTCTGGCTCCAAAGCGTTAATTCTCTATGGCATCGCGGCTTTCTTTGCGGCGATCCTGGCAGTGACCTTTGCCGCAGCAGCCAAGTATGTCGCACATAGCGGCGCGGCTTATATTTATGCCAAGGCAGCGTTTGGCGAACACGTCGGCTTCTACGTCGGCATCACGCGTTACATCGCCACCTGCATTGCCTGGGGCGTTATGGCCACCGCGGTTGTCAAAACCGTCTTGCGTATTTTCGGTTTTGATCAAAACGATTTGATGCTAGTCACAATTAGCTTGATTTTGCTAATGCTGGCACTGCTAGTGATTAACTGTTTCGGGCCAAAATTCTTCGAGCTTGTCAACAATCTGTCAACGATCGGTAAGTTAGCCGCCTTGTTGGTTTTCATCATTTTCGGCGTTGGCGTTATTGCCACAACCGGCGTGAATCATTTTGCCCAGATTGACCGGTTGACCAGCGCAGGCAGCAGCGCAACCCTGAGCACCCTGGTCATGGGGGTTATTGCCGCGTTTTATGCTTTCACTGGTTTTGAAAGCGTTGCCAGTGGGGCAGATGATATGTACAAGCCGGAAAAGAACCTGCCGATTGCTATTCCCCTGGCTATTTCGGTGATTGCGGTTGTCTATATCGGTGTCGTCTGGATTGCCATGATGGTAAATCCGCAGGCGATGATGGCCACCAAAGAAGTCGTGGCCTTAGTGGCGGTTTTCAATAACCCGCTGATTCAAAACATTGTGTTATATGGAGCGCTGATTTCAATGTTAGGCATCAACGTTGCGGCTTCTTTCCACAGTCCGCGGGTGTTGGAAGCCATTGCCAAACAAGGGCAACTGCCAAGCTGGTTAGCCGGGCGGACCGCGAAAAACTTCCCGCTGCCGGCGTTTCTTTTGACGATCGCTTTGGCGGTGTTGCTACCGATGGCTTTCCGTTATGACATGACGAGTATCATCATTCTCAGCTCCATCTCCCGCTTCGTTCAGTTTCTGATTATTCCGCTGTGCGTCATGAAATTCTTCCGTGGCCGTGGTGATCGCCGACTCATCAATCCGGCGCGCCCAAATGTGCTCACTGACATGGTTTGCCCGGCGGTGTCACTGATCCTGACTGTTTTATTGCTCATCAAATTCGATTGGATCGGTCAATTTACCATCCTCGATGCCAACAACCAGCATGCCCCGAATTATTTTGCGATTGTCGCCATGATCCTCGGTTATGTCGTGATTCCGTTTGGGATGATGCTCTTCAACTATCAAACTAAGAAAAAGAGGTATGAATATGATTAAGCGTTTGACCAGCACCCACATCCCCGCTCCCCTTGGCAGTTACGCCGCCGCGACCCAGATCGGTTCGGTCCTTTTCACCTCTGGCCAACTGCCGCTCAGTCCGGAATCCAAGGCCGTTCCGGAAGGCATCATTGCCCAAACCAAACAAGTGATGACCAATTTGAATCACGTACTGGTTGATAACGGGACGTCTTTTGATCATGTGGCCAAAACCACCGTGTATATCAATGATCTCAAGTTACTGGCGAGTTTTGATCAGGTTTATCGGACTTACTTCCATGACGGCTACCCAGCGCGCACCGCGGTTTTGGTTAGCGAATTACCAGCGCAGGCATTACTGGAAGTCGACATGGTGGCGGAAGTCCCGGAGGATTAAAAAGTGGGTATCAATACGGATCTTTTACATGGCTACCCGGTCATCGACAGCCATACCGGTGCGTCTTCGATTCCTAAGTACCAAGCGTCTACGTTCAACAGCCCGGCATTGGGAACCAGTCGCGACTACATGTACACGCGGTTTGGCAACCCGACCATTGACGCCTTGCAGGAAGGCTTAGCCAAAATGACCGGGGCACAATTCAGCTTTGTCTTCAGCTCGGGTATGGCCGCCATTGCCAACACTATCATGTTGCTCAATGCCGGTGATCAGATTATTTTCCCGGTCGAAGTCTACGGCGGCACCGGCGCGTTTGCGACCAAAATCCTGCCTAAGTATGGCATTGATGTCGTGTTTACAGCCTACGATCAACTTGCTAATATTGAACAGGCACTGACACCCAAAACCAAAATGATCTACGTGGAAACGCCGTCGAACCCGCTGCTGAAAGTCACTGACATTCAGCCCATCGTGACGCTGGCCAAGGCACATGGTATCCTGACAGTGGCCGATAACACGTTCATGACGCCGCTTTACCAGAAGCCACTGGCACTGGGCTGCGATATCGTCATCGAAAGTCTGACCAAGTTCATCAACGGTCACAGTGACGTGGTCGCCGGCGCCGTTTTGACAAACAATCAGGCCATTGCCGAAGAACTGTCACTGTTTCAAAAAGAATTCGGCAGCATTCTCGGCGTTGAAGACGCATGGCTGGTTTTGCGCGGTATGAAAACCATGGGCTTGCGCATGCAGCAATCAACGCAAAATGCCCAAAGTATCGCAGCATTTTTACAGGCCCATCCCAAAATCAAGCAAGTTTACTTCCCGGGCTTGCCGGAGCATCCCGGTCATGCCGTCCACATGCAACAAGCAGAAAACGGCGGCGCGGTGCTGTCGTTTGAAATTGCCGGCGCCGACAAAGCGCGGTTGAACACGTTTATCGAGGCGCTGCAATTGCCGATTTTTGCTGTCAGTCTGGGCGGGGTGGAATCCATTTTGTCCCACCCAGCCACCATGTCGCACGCCTGTTTAACCGCCGAGGAACGCGCTGCTCAAGGCGTGACCGACAGCTTGCTGCGCCTATCTTGCGGCATTGAAGATACTGAAGACCTAATCGCTGACCTGACCCAGGCATTAGCCAAAATCTAACCCCGACGAATCCTGGGACTGCTGCGGTTATCAAGAAAGGAAGGATTTCGATCACCCCCGATTCTTACCGTCCATTTTTAAAATTTCTTGCGCATGTGCTCGGTCCCACGACAGAAATCGTGATGCACGCCATTAATCCCGCGACCGATGGCTATGATTCTTCGATTGTTTTCTTGGCAAATAGCATCTCCGGACGCACCATGGATTCACCGGCTACCGACTTCATCGCAAAAGTCTTACACGATAAACTGTATCAGCACCAGGATTACGTCGTGCACTATCAAAGCACGTTGATGAATGGCAAAAAAGTCAACTCCGCCAGTTTTTTCATCAAGAACCAAGCCGGCGAGCTGATCGGCATGATCTGCATCAACACGGACGTCAGCCGCTTCCAACAACTGGCGACGCTTGAAAAATTAAGCGAAGAACTCCTTCAGGCCTTCCAACCGGAACTAGCCCCTGCCGCGGACCTGCTTGAATCGACTCCCCCAACGGAAAACCTGTTCATTCAACCAGAAGGCGCCATTCGGCAAGTGGTCATCGAACAAACGGGAACCCCCAACCCGCCAATCGCCGACCTGACCCGCAAGGAAAAAATCGCCATCGTGCGCCGCCTTTACGAGCAACACTTCTTCGAACTCAAAGACGCCGTCGCCAAAACCGCGGCATACCTCAACATGTCCACCGTCAGCATCTATAAGTATTTGCAGATCATCAAACAGGCTGATAAAAGCACATCGTATGAGTGATGAGTTTGGATTAGTTAGTGGCTGAGTGATGATTAAAAAAGAATGCGCGACCGAATTTTCACCAGTAGAAAATTCGGTCGCGTTTTTCTGTATTGGAAATTAGTTAGTCGGCTTAAATTAAAAATGTCAGTGCCAAGGCGGAGCAATCGTAGGCCAGATGGGGCTCAGTGGTGAGATTGTACTAGCCGGGCGATCTTCCCGGCGTAGTACAAGGCCGAGCTTTGAGACTCTGCGGTTTTTGCAGAGGCTCAAAGTCGTGCCCACCACTCTAGCTTCGCGGTCGCCAGCCCTCATCTGGCCGGAGATTGCGGAGTTTGGCACGGCAAAAAACATCTAAGGTAACTACACTTATCACAATTTACAAGTTCGTCAATAGTGTCATTTATTTTATTTTCACCGCAGATATATCAGTTTGCAAAAGACAAACACGAACATTAGACCGTATTTTAATCTAATCGTCCTTTATTTACCCAAATAATTGCGCTAAACTAGGTCTATTCATTTCACAAGGAGGACCCCATGACTTACCCTAGCTTACGCGCACGTATTAAAGTCGAATGGAAAAGTTATCTTGTCGCTGCTTTATTCACCGCGATCGCTGAATATATCGGAACCGTGAAACTCAAAGTCGGTCCTGGGATGATCATTTTATTTCCGGTTTTCTACGCCATTATTCTCGGCATGTTAAGTGGTCCGCAAGTGATGCACTGGTTTGACAACAAACACGTCAAAGCCGCATCGAAACTGGTCATCGTTGGGATCTGCCCGTTTGTGGTCAATCTTGGCATTACGGCTGGTGCGAATATGGATATGATTCTGCACGCCGGCCCTGCCTTGTTAGTACATGGTTTCGGCAATCTGCTCGGTATTTTCTTCGGCCTCCCTTTGGCCATGCTGCTCGGGTTGCGGCGCGAGTCGATCGGCGCTACGAGTTCGCTTAATCGCGAGTATCACCTCGCCTTGATCAATTCGGCTTATGGTTCGGATTCTGACGAAGCCAGCGGCAGTATGGCGATTTATATCGTCGGTGGCATTCTCGGCACGATTTATTTTGGCATCATGGCCACGGTGCTCGGCATGACCGGCTGGTTTGATCCCAAGGCGCTGGGCATGTCCACTGGCGTCGGGGCCGGCATCTTCATGGCCTCGGCTAGCGCCAGCCTCGCCCAGCTATTCCCTCACGACGCCAACACCATCACCGCCATGGCGTCAGCCGCCAATACCATCGCCGGCATCACTGGTATTTACATCACCATGTTCCTGGCGATTCCGCTGACAGATAAGCTTTACACGATTTTGGATAAAATGTTCGCCGGCCGCCGTGCCAAAACGCCTGCTGCAGTGAAAGGACGGATTAAGTAATGCGATTACGTGAATGGTTGTTTCTCCTCAGTGTCTGCGGTGTCGGTACCTTGCTAGCTAACTGGATCGGTTCCGGCGTCAGCATCGCCAAAAGTCTCCCCGGCGTGGTCATTCTCATCGCCATCACCCTCGTCGCCGTTGTCTTAGCCAAAATCATGCCGTTCAAATTACCCATTATCGCTTATTGTTCAGTTTTAGGATTGTTGGTCGCTGCACCGTTTTCACCGATCGCAGCGGTGGTCATCAGCTCAACCAAAGTCATCGCCTTCGCCGCGCCGTTCACCGTGGTCGGCTCGTTTGCCGGGATTGCAATTTCCGATAAGCTCGGCACTTTCATTCATCAAGGCTGGAAGTACATCATCGTCGGGGTTGCCGTGATGACCGGGACGTTTGTCGGCTCGCTTTTGTGGGACACCCTCACGTTGAAACTGACAGGGGTGATTTAATTGGCCAGCACACTGATCCAAGATACGTTGACCATGACCGCGCCCGGTGAGATCAAGCCGCATCAGGATATTTTCATTAAAAACGGTAAAATTGCGCAGGTAGGCGACCATGGCAGTTTTCCGGCCGAAGCTGATGACGTCATTGACGGTACCCATCGTTTATTCATGCCCGGCTTGATCGACAGTCATTTACATACCGGCCAGCAATTACTCCGCGGCCGCGTGCTGGACACCAAAGGCATTATCTGGAAAAAGATTATGCTGCCGTTTGAAGCTGATACGACTCCCGAGACCATGACGCTGAACGCACAACTGGCGGCACTGGAAATGATCACCAGCGGCACGACCGGATTTGTGGACGCTGGCGGTTATCACATGGCCGCCGCCGGAACTGTTTATGCGCAAAGCGGATTGCGCGGCGCCCTTGCCTATTCAACCATGGACGATCCGAGGCTGCCGGCTTCGATTAACATGGATGCCAAAACCGCCATTGCCCACACTGATGCACTTTATGACCAGTTTCACGGCCGCCATCATTTACAGGTTTATTATTCGCTGCGGGCGTTGAATAATTGTTCCGACGAACTCGTGGATCTGGCCGCTCAACGCGCCGCCGATCGCCACACTTTTCTCGAAGCCCATATGAACGAATACCCTCAAGAAGTGGCTGGCATTCTGACCCGTTGCGGTGAACGACCTTATGTTTACCTTGCCAAACGCGGTGCCTTGAGCGATCATTTTCTAGGTGCGCATAGCCTTTTTCTAGACGACGCCGAAAAGGCCTTGATCGAAAAGTATCACGTTAAGCTCAATCACAGCCCATTCAGCAACTCTGGCAAAGGGGTGCCGCCAACGCCTGAACTGTTGAAGGCTGGCGTCTCCATTGGTCTGGGAACCGATGGCGCGGCGCATGGCGGCTTGAGTCTGTGGCAGGAAATGAAAATTTTCCGGGCGATCATGACGCTGCATTATGGCGTGCCACAGCACATTGCCAACATCATGCCGGCAACCACCATTATGTCGCTGGTCTTAGACGGTGGTGCGGCCGCTTTGAATATGCCTGGGCAGCTTGGGCGCATCGCTCCGGGGTATCAAGCAGACATTATCGGCCTGGACATCGACAGTCCGCACTTATGGCCAACCGGTAATTGGAACAACACGTTATTAGAAAGTGTTAACGCCAATGATGTGGCTGATTCCATGGTGGCCGGCAAGTGGCTGATGCGAAAACGAAAAGTGTTAACATTAGATGTAGAAAGGATCAAAGCCGTGTGTGCACGGCGCTACCCAACATTATGGCATTCATCATCATCGCAATTGGCAACATCATAATCGGCGGCCTCGTCGGCATGACCGGCGTGGCTGGTTTTTTACTTCCAATCTTATACACGGCAGGACTCGGCTACAGCACTACGGAGGGTCTGGCGTTTAGTTTTCTTGCGTTCATTATCTCCGGCTGGCTCGGATCACGCCATTATCAACGGCAGGGATTGATGGATCGGCGCATCGCCTATCTGCTCAGCGGCGGCAGTTTTGTCGGCGCTATTCTTGGTGTCCGACTAAACCTGCTATTGCCGACCAGCTGGGTTCAGCTGTTACTCTACCTAGTCGTTTTGCTATCCGGCATCGCTATTCTGATTCAACAACGCTATCCGCCAAAACCCGGCGTCGATCATCTGAATCACCCGGTTTTACTTGTCATTTTAGGCATCGTCACCGGCTTAATCTGCGCACTTTCCGGAGCAGGCGGCCCAGTGCTGGTCATGCCGCTACTCGTGCTACTCGGCTGTGAACCACACGCGGCAGTCGGCATTGCCCTACTCAACTCAGTCTTCATCAGCTTACCCGCCGCGGTCGGCTACCTCAGTCAGATCCAGCTCATGAACACCCTGCCACTACTCGCCATCATCCTCGTCACCCACGGCCTCGGCGTCATCATCGGCAGCCGCCTCGGCCCCAAAATCGATGGCCGTTTATTGAAAAACGGCACCGCAATTTTTTCGATTATCCTTGGTTGCATTAAGCTTTGGCCATAAATCAAGAAATGTTGAAGACTGCATAAATTCAGACTATGCGTTTCTTGTCGTGCCAAACTCCGCAATCTCCGGCCAGCTGGGGCTGGAACGTGGTGGGCACGACTTTGAGCCTCAGCAAAACCGGCTGAGTCTCAAAGCTCGGCCTTGTACTACGCTGGGAAGACCGCCCAGCTAGTACAATTTCACCACTGAGCCCCATCTGGCCTACGATTGCTCTGCCTTGGCACTGGTTTTTAAAAACTTAACAAAATATCTGAGTGAAACAGACGAAATAATTTTCGCATTAGCGTTAATCATTTCGTCTGTTTTGTTTGGCGTGATGAGTTATAGCACAATTTTTGTCTTCCTAGATAACCAGATAACTAACAGCGGAATATTATTTTCATACCTCCTTGACAAGAATATTCATAAACACTAACATATGCGAATGAACGTTCATTCCACAAGGAGGTTATCATGGCATCTATTCCTGTACCAAGTCCGATTATCGAGCAGGCTGTGAAGTTATTCGCCGAACGCGGTTACGCCGAAACCAACCTGCCGTCGATCGCCAAAGCGGCAAAAGTCGCGGTTGGCACAATTTATCGGCATTTTAAAAGCAAAGAAGATATTCTCAACACCGCCTTTACGGATATTATGAATTTCTTCCACAACTCGCTAGCCGAAGCCGCTGACTGTGATCCCGATGACCCAGAGACCATGTTCGGCCGCTTGTTTGACGCAGCAACCGCATCCATGGAGCAGTACCCGACAGAGTTGCATTTTATTCAGCAAAACGTCTTCAATGAAGCACTCAATGCCGAAAGCCGGGCCGCCCGCGGGCGCGTGATTACACTCATTAACAACATGCTCATGGATGGCCAGGACCGCGGGGTGATTGTCAAAGCCGATGTCCGCACCCAACTCGCCATTCTATACGGCAGCATCGTCAGTATGATTGATATCGTCTGGGCGCAGCAGCAAATCGAAGGCCACGTTTCCAACCAAAAAGCATTGGCCGCCGATTTGAAAAATCAGGTCTGGAACGGTCTCACCAGTGAAAGAAGGGTCTTTAATTGAAAAATCTTCGCAATCGTCACATCCCTGCCCTGATTTTCTGGCTTGTCGTTATTTTGGTGACCCTCGTGACCATGCCTGACGTCTCGGGAATTGTCCGCGATAAAGGCGCTTTATCACTGCCCAAAAACGAAGAAAGCCAGGTTGCGGCCAACATTGAGAAAAGGGCCAACCATAACCAGAAAGTCCGCTCCTTCGCCCTCGTTTTTAGCAATGGCGACAAAAAGCTGACGGCAATCCAGAAAAAAGCGATCACCAAAACGCTCAAGGGCCTCAAAGATTCTAAGGCCGTTAAAATTGTCAACGTCACCCAGTCATCTGACAACGCCGAAACCAAAAAGCAGCTTGATGCCAAAGATGGCACCACTCAGATGGCGTTGGTTGACGTCAAAGCCAAGGGTCAGGTACGGCCCCAAACCAAAAATCTCGAGCAGCAAATCAAAACCGCGAACGTCAAAACATATGTCACCGGCAGCGATGTGCTCAACGATGACTTTGCCACGGTCACAGAAAAAGGCATCCAGAAAACGGAAATCATTGCCGCGATTTTCATCTTTATTGTGCTGATCATCGTTTTCCGTTCACCGATTGTGCCGCTGGTATCGCTGCTAACCGTTGCGATTTCCTTTCTGACATCGTTGAACATCATCATGACGCTTGCCGATAAGGCCAATTTTCCGATTTCCAATTTCACGCAAGTCTTCCTTGTGGTTGTCTTATTCGGGATCGGGACAGATTACAACATTTTGCTATATGACGACTTTAAAGCCGCGTTGTCCCAAGGCATCCCAAGGACCAAGGCAGCCGGCATTGCGCGACGTTTCGGCGGCCGCACGATTCTTTATTCCGGACTGTCGGTTCTGATCGGCTTTTCGGTTCTCGGTCTAGCCAACTTCAAGTTCTATCGTTCCGCGGTTGGGGTTGCTATTGGGGTGCTCATTCTTTTGACGGTACTCTTAACTCTGAACATGTTCTTCATGGCGACCATGGGCGAAAAGCTCTTCTGGCCCAGCAAGAATCTGGATGGCCACAGCACCAGCCGCCTGTGGCATGGTCTTTCCAAAGTTGGCATCGCCCGCCCGCTCATCACGCTTGGCGTTATCGGCATCATCGCCGTGCCATTTTTACTGAATGCCAACCAGACGCTGAACTTCAACAACGCCGACGAACTGCCGGAAACGTTGCAGTCCAAGGTCGGTTATCGCCTGATTCAGGATCATTACTCAAAAGGCATGGCCTCGCCGACCACGATTTATATTCAAAGTAAGCACCCGCTGAATAGCCAGACCGTTTTGGGCACGATCGATGACGTCACCACCTACCTGCAGAAGGAAAAAGGTGTCAAAACCGTGGCGTCGGTCACCCAGCCAGGTGGCAGTAAAATCAAGTCACTGTATCTCAACGACCAACTCAAAACGATCAACAGCGGCTTAACGCAAAGTGTCAAGGGCCTGAAGCAGGTGCAGGCTGGACTTAATGACGCCAACACCCAAATCAAAAACGCCAATGTCGCAGGCAGTACCCAGCAGGTGCAAACCTTGGCAGACGGCACCACAACCTTGTCCTCTGGCGCCACCAGCCTCAGCAGCGGCATTAGTCAGTACACATCCGGTGTCACCTCGCTGAATAATGGCCTCGGCCAGTTAAGTAGCCAGCTACCAACGCTAACTTCTGGCGTCAACACCTTGAGCACCGGTTCCACCCAGCTAGCCAAAGGTATGAACGAGCTCAATAGCAACAGCACCGTGCTTGCCAGCGGGATGAATCAGCTCAGCAGCAAGTCAGGCGAACTCACCAGCGGCATGGACACGTTGAATAATCAGATTCAGACGTTAACCGGAACTGCCCAACAAATCATCACACTCATCAATCAATTGCCGGATGCCAGTCAGCTCACCCAGCCAATTCTGGACAAAATCAACGCCTTTTCCAGTGGAGTGCAGCAATTGACCGATGGCACAAGTGCCTTAGGTGATGGCATTAAGACCTTAAACGCCGGCACCACTGCCATGAACAACGGCATCGGAACACTCACCAGCGGTACCAATCAACTGAACAGCGGCATCAATTCGCTGAACAGCCAGGTACCGACACTGGTTTCCGGCGTCAACCAACTTAGCTCGGGTTCTTCCCAACTCGCCAGCCAAAATGGCACGCTGAATAATGGTGCTTCGCAAATTGCGAGCGGTGCCGATCAGGTTAACACCGGTGTCCAGACCTTGAACACGAAAATCAAAGCGATTTCCCAGCAAGTCAGTTCCATGCAAAGCGGCCTCACTTCCGCCAATCAAGCCCTCGGCACGATTGCGGACGGCAGCACCAGCATGAAGCAATATCTGACTGAGCTACAGCGATCGTATTTAGGCAAAAAGTTCTATATTCCAAACGCCACCTTGAAAAGTAAAACCTTTAAGCCAGCATTAGCGACTTACATGGCTGATAACAACAAAATCACGAAGTTTACCGTGGTGTTAAAAGGCGATCCAAGTACCGATGCGGCCGCCCAACAAATTAAAGCGATCAAAGCGGATCTCACCGCCAAGTTGAAACACACGCCGCTTGATGATGCGACTGTGGCAATTGGCGGCCAAACGTCGCAAACCGCTGACCTCCAGGACTTGGCAAACGGCGACTTCGAACGAACCGCTGCCATCATGATTATCGGAATCGGTATCGCGTTGATCGTCGTCACGCGCTCCGTGATTCAGCCAATCAGCATCATTACCACCCTGTTGATGGCCTATATCACATCATTGGGATTGACTAGATTGTTTTCAACCTATGTACTTGGGCGCGCCATGTTAACGTGGAACACCCCATTCTTCTCCTTCATCATGCTCGTTGCCCTCGGCGTTGACTACAGTATCTTCCTGATGGTTCGTTACCGTGACAACGCGTTGGAAGGCGGCACCATGACCCAACGCATTGCCAAAGCCGCCACCGTTATCGGCGCCGTTGTCATCTCAGCTGCGGTTATCTTAAGCGGCACTTTTGCGGCCATGATCCCGTCCGGCATTACCACCTTGATTCAGGTAGCGCTGGCCGTCATCATCGGACTGATCTTATTGGTCTTCCTGCTGCCACTGGTCATGTCCAGTGTTATCAGTCTGACCGACAAACAGATGCACAAAAACAACCACCCGCAAGGCCCCGGACCGGCTCCTGATTCAGATGCACCCGATCCAGATGGCCCAACCAAGCCAACACCTAAAGCGCCGGTTGTGACCACTGCAGCCGCGAATTCGACGCCTAAGCATCCGCAACCATCGTCGCATGCTGCACCGCGTGTCCATTTAGCGGCGATGCCAAAAGCAGACTCACAAGCCTCGATGTCTAAAACTTCACGGCAGCGGTCAAAGTAAGTATCAGCATCGGCCTCCTCAAAAAGCAAGCCGTCAGATACGAACAATCCGGAGTCGTGACTCATCGATAAGCTTCGTCACCGCGATGAGCAATGCCGGGTTTATCTTCGGTATAGATAGTGTTGGTCAGTCCTTGACCATCGACAACGCAATTTAAAATCAACATGAGTCCCATTGTTATTAGCGAAACATCTGCTAATGATGATGGGGCTTTTTTATAGCGTGTACCGGCCTTAATTGTATTCGTGGCCTTTAGCGACTAACACCCTGCTAACAGTGTGTAATCTTTTCCACATGAAAGCGCTTGCGTTTGCGTGTCGCTGAGGAATCTGCTATCGTCAGCAGTGGCCTGAGTCTGGTTCAGACTAAATTATAGAAACGAAGGCACGCACATGACGACTTCACCGGTTTCGCATCGCACGCAGCTCGCTATTTTATCAGCTGGACTGCTGACATTTGTCGGTATTCTGGTTGAAACGTCGATGAATGTAACGTTTCCAACATTGATTAAAACGTTACATGTGTCCTTATCCACGGTGCAATGGCTCACTTCTGGCTACCTATTGATGGTCACGTTAGTCATGAGCACCACCGCTTTTTTATTACGCCGCTTTAACACGCGTTCCCTGTTTCGTGGCGCCGTTTTGTGCGCACTGGCCGGAACAGTGCTGTGTATCTGGGCACCGAATTTTCCGACCCTTTTTGCTGGGCGACTCCTACAGGCACTGGCAACTGGGGTTTCGACGCCGTTGATGTTCCATCTGATCCTGACCTTAATCCCACAGGCACATCTCGGCCTTTACGTCGGCATGGCCAGCGTTGTCACGTCACTGGCACCAGCGTTAGGGCCGACATATGGCGGTTTGTTAACCTACTATGCATCATGGCGGATGATCTTTTGGCTGGTATTGCCTGTCATTTTATTAGTCTGGTCCATGGGTGAAGCCACTATTCGCGTCAAAGCGCGCGCCACGGACGAGCGCTTCGACTTCATGGGCTTCTTGCTGTTGGCGGTAGGCTTGTTTTCGCTCATTGAACTGCTTGACCAATTCACGGCAGCAGGCATCACCGTTGCTTTCTGGATCTACGGCGCCGCATTAGCTGTAGCCATCATTGGCATGGGCGCGCATTTACGCCGTACATCTACGCCATTACTCAATTTTTCATTACTCAAACACGCCGGTATTCGCGCCCGCGCCATCAATTTCTTCATTCTGCAATTCGGCAACATCGGCATTGCTTTTGTCATTCCGATTTTTGCAGAAAATGTGCTGCATACCAATGCCTCTGTCGCCGGGCTACTATTATTGCCCGGTTCCCTGCTCGGCGCGGCAGTTTCACCAATTGGCGGCGCCTTGTATGATCGCTTCGGTGCCCATCGGTTATTGTTGATCAGTGATGCGGCCATGGTCGTTGGTGCCATGCTGCTAGGTCTTTTCACGCATCAATTAGGCATGGCGTTGATCGTCGGGTTCTATCTAATTTTTCGGGTGGGCTTCAATCTCGGCTTCGGCAACACCATGTCCGATGCCAGCACTATGGTAGACGGCCCAGCAAAAGCCGACATCAACTCTCTGTTCAACACCCTGCAGCAATACGCCGGCTCGCTAGGCACAGCCAGTCTGTCTGCCATTATCACGCTGCAACAACGCCTCGCCCCCACTGGTGCCGAGGCGACCGGCAGCCAAATTGACTTCTTCCTACTAGCTGGATTGGCGGCATTAACCTTCGTTATCCAGTGGCGGTTAGGTGACAGGCATCAACAAGCCGCATAACCGCACGCGATAAAGATGTCATTTCCTATCAAATCAGAGACTCATTGCACTTTGTCTGAGAATTACAAAGTGCGGTGAGTCTCTTTTCTGCGTACATGCCACAACTATATCTCTTTTCTCAAGCAGTATATGTCGTCACATATTTTTTGGGTTCAAAGTTCGGTCTTCACAACTCTTCTCCAACAGCTGGTCTTTTCAGAGTGTTGCAAAAATATGTTTCTGGATGTCATCAATAGACCTAATGACGTCAACGTCTAACCCATTCCGTAATGAATATGACAAGAAGACCATCGAAATAGCAACATAAATTTCAATCAAGTAATTTGAGGGAAAAACTGAACTCTTATGTTGTCGCGTAACATAATCAGCGAACTCAATATGCAAGACTTTTTTAAATAGCTCTTGTAAATCGCTTTCTGGTGTATGAATTGTCAATAAAACTAAAATCACCTCGGAATTTACTGACAAAAATTTTGCAATATCGACTAAAGATGCCGTGATGTTTTCTTGATGTACTCGATGCTTTAAAAAGTAACCCAGCGACGTAGAAAAGTAATGATTTATTGTGCTAAGCAATCTATATTTATCAACATAATGACGATAGAAAGTTGTTCTGCTGATTTTAGATTGCTTGCAAATTTCGTTAATGGTTATTTTCTCGAACTTTTCCACTTCCAGAAGCTGAAAGAAAGCTTGCCAGATTCTCTTTTCCGTGTCCTTATATTTAATCATCGTATCATCTCCAAAATGGGCATTACTACGCTATTAATTAAAGTTACAATTGTTCACCTTTTGATACTTATATCTTTGAAGCTCCTTCATTAGACTAAAGCCGTAAGTATTAAGAAACAGCCGGTTGACCTAAAAACCGTCAACCGCACGTTCATAGTTAGGAGATTTTCACGATGAGAAAATTAACATCTATTTGCTTTTACTTATTAACCGGTATCTTGTTCATCCTAGCAATCTTATCGGCTCTTTTTCTCGATTCTAATTGGCTAGCTTATTCGGTCACCATCGTTCTTTTTGCGGGAATCATTTATTTGAAACGATTTAAAAAACTCAAACCATTTTGGCTGCAACTGACAGCTACACTGCTATTCTTTGGCGTCTCCTTAATCACTATCACTCTCACTCGGCCAAACTTAACTGTCTCTCTATATGGTAACCTCGTCAATAATTCCTTAAAAATGGCTAATCATATGTACGAAGCAAAGCACGGTATTTCGCTGTTCGTTAAGAAAATAGAAACTGAATCAAAGCCATATCGTGCCAAGGATTGGCAGTCGCCAGCAGGCTACACCAATAAAACGATTAATTTGGGCAAGGCTCGTGGTTATATGCTATCAGCTAATAAAGGCAAACATACGAAAGTTATTTACCAAATTCACGGTGGCGGTTATTTAGCTCAATTCAGCAACACGTATAACAAAGCTGCAGTTAACTATTCAAACGCAGATAATCAAGCCAATGTTTTTTCTCTAGACTACCGAACTGCACCAAAACATCCATTTCCAGCAGCGTTAAACGATGCTCTTACTGGTTATCAATATCTTCTGAAACATGGCTACCAGGCAAAGAACATTATCATAGCCGGTGACTCTTCAGGTGCCGGTCTATCACTCGCGCTCACATTATATCTCCGAGATCATAAAGATCCACTTCCCGCAGCACTTGTTCTCGCTTCTCCGTGGGCAGATCTTACGGCATCTGGCAAATCATACCGTACCAACACAACCAAGGATCCGCTTTTCGGCTCGGCCTCATCCAAGAAGTCCCCAAGACATCCAATACCGATCACATATGCTGGCAAACACAATCTAAAAAACCCATACATCTCCCCTGTGTTTGGCAATTTTAAAGATTTCCCACCAATGTTAATTCAAACTGGTAGTAACGAACTGCTGTTGAGTGACAGCAAAACAATCGTTAAAAAAGCAAGGGCTGCCAAAGTTCATGTTAAATTTCTCGAGTTCAGCGGCATGTATCATATTTTTTATATTTCAACACCTCAAATTCCAGAGGGACAACGGGCATGGGCAAATATAAGGTCTTTTGTATCCAAATATTAGAGGTTGCACTTTTTACTCCTCAAAAAAAGATTGCAACTTGTACGATTCCAAATAAATACAATTAGCTAAATTATAGTGACCCTCAGAACAGAATCAGCTCGACATCATCTCGTTCAAATGTCGTAAAGTCGTTCGCGGAGGCGGCGGGTGATAAATATCAACAAGTCATTTAATCGTGTGCTGTAAAAACGTCGTCCCATACCAAAAAGAAAAGACGTAGATTTACCAAATTTAGTAACTATTTGCGTTCTTTTCAATGCCCAAAAGTTTCAACGGTTACCTTCACACATCTTCCAGCATCTGATATTGCTTCAGGAACTTTTTCTTAGAAACAACCCGATGATTGGTCACGTCCAAATAGTCACCCGGATAACCCAGCACATACATGTCATAACCGGCAAAGCCGCCGCCAACCGTGCCAACTGCCCCGAACTTTAAGTTGGTTCCCATAGACGGGTTCAGGCCGCTCATCAAAACACGTAGGTGATTGTCCATCCAATAAAGATAATTCTCTTCAAATGCTAACTTCACCCAATCAGGTTATTCGTTAGTTCTGCTGATTTCCCAAACTTCGGCTGGCTGGCCTTTATATAAAACTTTCATGATCTTCACCTCGCTGCCTTTGTGTCTTGGAATGAAAGCTGACGGCATGTCCTATATCGTTATTTTTACGGCCTCATTTTAATCCCTGTTGTGCACGCAGGCAATGATACTGGCCTAAAAATCTTTTCCGAGTCAGTCACATACTAGCAATTAAGAAGTAAGCATGTCAGAATAATGACATAAGCTGTATGAAGAAAAAACATTTACCTTTTATCAAGGAGGCCGTGTCAATGACAGCCAAAGTCAAAATGTCGTCTGAGGGTCAGATTGTCATTCCGATTGAAATGCGTAACCAGTTACATCTTGACGAAAATAGTGAGCTTGTCGCTACAATCGTTGATGATAAAATTGTTATCCGCGCATTGCCGACTGCTGATGAGTGGACAGATTTGTTCAAGAATACACCCACTGAAGTCGTCAACCTCGATAAACGTGGCCATTATGATCCAGAAAAATCCCCCGCCTTCCATGACTGGATGCACGAGAATGATTAGTCGTAGAAAATACCATTAGAGCATCTTAAACCAGTAAGATGAAATCAGGCAACAGAAGCACGAACAGTCAAAGTACAGTGTCAATCAACAAATCCAATTTATCTCTGAAATGAACAGTCCATCTAAAAAATAGCCGTACCCAAAACCGGGATACGGCTATTTCATTGTCATGGTGACTCGCACATGACCCTAGATCGTTTTTCTGACTCACTAAATCATTTTCACTGCCAACGTTTAATCAACCGCGCATAAGCCGCCTGATCAATCGGCAGCACCGACCCATGGCGCGGCCGGTCTGGCAACTGATAGGTTCCCGCAGATGGCTGCGTGAATTGACCGCTGGCAAGATCTTCGGTCAGGGCTGGCACATACGCCCGGACGTCGTTGTTAACTTGATCCAACAACAAACACCACTGACCATCCGGCAACTGGTAGGCTTGCGGTCCTTCCACACGCTGCATATTGGCCAGATAAGTCGACGCAATCGGATGACCAGCAGCATTGTCCAAATGCGCCACGCGATCCATCACGACTTGCCCGCGTTGATTCAGTTTCCAGAAGCGATAGAAACCACCATCCGCCGCAACCACATCGAGATCAATCACATCATAAGTCGCATCGCTAAGATAAATTTCCGGCGTTGTAAAATGCTGAAAATCTTTGGTGTGGGCTGAATAGATGCGCAATCTTTTAGGATTCTCCGTGGTATCCGTCGCCGACCAGAACAGTCGATCATCCCCATGATCAGGGTCAAAGATGGCCTCCGGCGCCCAGACACAGCCAAAATGGGGCCCTAACGTAACGCTCTCCCCTTGATCCCAAGTGACTAAATCCTTGGAATGCCAGACGAGCAATTGATCACTGCCGGCAACCTCGGCGCGGGTCCAGGCACCTGGTTCTGTGTGTCCATACATCCGCAAATCCGTTGCCAGCAACACGTAATCGCCGGCTTGCGTCCGAAACAGAAACGGATCGCGGGCGCCATGTGTCCCGAGTTGGTTGGTGACGACCGGCGTATTGTCATGCAACGCCGTAAAATGCAGGCCATCCCGACTCAGCGCAAAGTAAATTTGCTCCCCATTTTGGTACTGTTCACCTGTAAAATAGCTCATTAAATACCCATAAGCTGGCTGGGTCACCTGACTCACCTTCCTCTGAAACGTACCGTCAGTCGTCGCAAACCTTGTCGCTTACAAGATCGGGGCCACGCCGTCAAAGGTATAGCTGCCATCAATAACCGTCACGGTAACGTGATGTTGTCCCGCTGCCAAATCCGTCACCATCGCATTAGGCTGTTTGGCCAATGCTGTCAGCGGTACGACTTCCTGAGCACGGCCATCTACCGTAATCCGCAGACGACTTGGTTGATCTTGGGTACCAAAGAGGACAAAACCCGTCCCGTCAGTGTCAAAATCAAGCGTGGCGCCTTGCTCGCCAGTCGATTGCGACCGTTCCCAGGCGTGCGGGAACCGGGCTGCAATGCGTGCCCAATGCTCGTCACTAAATGCCAAGCTGGCATCCAGATCATCGCATCGATGTCCCAAAACCGCGGTCGCTGACGTACTCGTCACTGTCAGACTGTGAATCACGGTCTTGAAATAACCGGTACCGACTTTCACCTGCCCGGCTAATCCTGGCTGGCTGCTTGGATCATCATAAGTCACATACGTTTTGCCATCGACTTGTACGGTAATGTGCCGATCCGTTGCCTGCACCACCAATTCGTGACTGGCAGCGGCATCAAAAACCGGTACGTCCAATGTGTTTTGCAAGTCACCGCGCACGTAGAACCGCAACTTACCACCAACAGTGATCGTGGCGGCATACGGTGCGGAGAATAAGCTACCTTCAAAGTCATCTACACTGCGGACACCTAAGCCGACATAATTGGCACTTACCGTATTTTGCTGGGTCGTGGTATCAAATGTGAACGTCAACGCCGCCGCATAATTCAGCCAACGAATATCGCCAACCGTAAAGTTCGGGTCAGTTTGCGTTTCCCAAGCCAAGGCCCGTGACTGCTCCGTGATCTGTTGCTGGAGCACTGGCTTCCCGGCATGTTCCACCACTTCAAAAGCACCGTCCATGTCAGTTGTATACCGCGGTGTGCCACCACGCCGTTTGAGATAATCTTCCGGCATGTCCGCATACGTATAGTCATCATGGAACAACACATGTTTTTCAGGATCCTGTTGCAGTGGCTGATCCTGACTCACAGCCGGACTCGTCAACTGCGCTTGCGGCTGAAAGTCCGCCGTAGTTGCACTAACAATGGCCCGAGGTGCGATCGTGACCGTTACAACCCCGTCTTTTGGCGTCAGGGTTGCCACCTGTTCGCGGTCGTGGATCTTGCCATTTTCATCAGCCCAAGTCTGCCAAACATGAACTGGCTTGTTAGCGGCCGGCAGATCCTTCACACTCACCTGATAGTGCTGAGGAGCATTCGTATCGTTGACCAAAATAACCGTATAGTCCGCGCGGTCAGGTGCCACGAGGGTCATGGCGCTGGCCGCACCAAAGGCTTGACTCAGATTCTCGGTTCCAGCCACCTCACTCACAGTCGCACTCGGTACGTACCGCCAGTTCTTATCAGCAGTCTGATCACGCCAGCCGGTCAAGGCAAAATCGGTAAAATGATGCATGACTACCAATCCGACCGTATCCTGCTGGAAGTACCCAGACCACGGCGTATCCATTTCCAGCAACTGCTTGCCTGGATACTTCGCGCCTGGATACAGGCCGCCAATCGCTGGTTGGAAAATATACAGACTGCGCCGGGACCGCGCGTAGCTTTTGACTAGTCGATTTGCAACGTCCAAGGCACTGATAAAACCGCCAATGCCGATGCCGGTCGTGTCTTGCACCCGCAATGTTCCGAATGTGACCGGAGCCACGCCTTCGCTATACCAGACTTCCTTGTGGAGCTGATCAGCAATTTGGGTGAAGGGATGATCTGGCCCGTCATCGGTATTGTAATGGTAGCCAACCGCCGGAATCACGGCCTGTAACTCGGGATCTTTAAGCAATTCTGTCCCCATGTCGGTGCCGTAATTCTGGTCAGAAGTGATCAACTTAATTGCATGGTAGTCCACCAATGGAAAGCCTTCAGGAAAATCATCCTGGTCATTTTGCAGGCGGTGTGCAAACCACTTGAGATACCGATACATCGGGTGTTTGGTCTCGTTACGATCCGGATCGATGTAATCAAACACATAACCATAAGCCTGCCACGCCGCGATCACGGTTTGCTTGTAATATTGATACATCCCTTCAAAAGACGCACTTGGCACCTTCTGATCAGGATCATCGGACTTCACTTGTTGCCAGGTTGGCCGCAAAAATCCGGGCTCTGCCCACCGCAACATGCAGGTCTTCAAATCGGGCTGGATCTTTTTGGCATCAGCAATCAACTGGAACCCCATGCCGCGGGCGACGTTGGCCGGTTCGTCAGCTGCGCGTTGCGGTGCCGGTTCCGTCCCGCATGAGGTATTCGAATCACTGCCAAGCTCCACCTTCAACATGCGCATCAGTGGGTGCTCGCCGCCAAATAAATGTTGTAAAACCTGTTGATAAACTTTTGGCTGTTCCCATTTATAATCCATCAACAAGCGTGAGGTATTGTTGCAGCTTAAGAGACCGAATCCTTTGATCGTATTCGCTTCATTTTGATCCAACTGCAGCTGGTCACCATCAATTGTTAAAGTATGCATTCGCGCTTCCTCGCTTCCTGTTCCCTGGCCTAACGATCAACGCCGCTGCCGGTCGCCATGACGGCGCGGACATCGGCATCGGTAATCAAGTTCAGATCACCACTGATGGTCAGTTTGAGAACACTGGCAGAAATCGCATAGTTGATTTTGGCTTGCGGATCGAAGTCATGCAGCGTGGCATGCATCAGGCCCGCACCAAAAGCATCGCCGGACGCAACCCCTTCCATGACATGCATATGGAAAGTCGGGCCTTGGTAAGTCTTGCCATTTTCGGCCAGCAAGCCGGTCCACCAGCTGTCTTCAACCGAATGAATATTCCGGACAACACTGGCAACGGTTTTGACATTCGGCCATTGCTTCATGACCTGCAACATGCCGGCTTTGAAACTATCAATCTGATCAATCCCGGTTTCCATATTGCCATCAAATGCCTTGATTCCCAGCGTCGCTTCAAAGTCTTCGTCATTCGCCAAAACAATCGTGATATATGGCATCACCTTGCCAAAGAAATCTTGAGCTTCAGCTGGCGTCCACATTTTGCCCCGATAATTCATGTCACAAACAACGGTAATATCGTGGGCAGCGCAATACTTCACAGCTGATTCAATCGCCGTTTTCATGGCTGGACTGATAGCCGGCGTGATCCCGGAGAAATAAAAATAGGCCACGTCTTTAAGCAGACTGGCCCAATCAAATTCGTCGGCTTCAGCGGTCGCAAAGGAACTGCCGGCACGATCGTACACGACATTCGTATTGCGCACACTGGCCCCTTTTTCAAAGAAATAGATTCCCAAGCGCGGTCCGCCCCGTAAAATTTTGTGCGTATCGACACCGAGCCCGCGAATGGTGTTGCGCGCCGTGTCGCCTAATGCGTTATCCGGCAGCTTGGTGACATACTGTGCCTGATCGCCAAGCAATGCCAAAGAAACCGCCACATTAGCCTCGGAGCCGCCATAATTGGCCTCGAAACCGGACGCTTGAAGAATGCGTTGATGATCGTACGGTTTTAGTCGCAGCATCATCTCGCCGAATGTTAATACTTTTGTCATCTGTAAGCCTTCCTTTCGTGAGGGCACGATTGCGCTTACAGAAGGCAATGTTCGTTATGAGATAGCATTAGTTAGGCTGGTGATTCGGGGTCGCTTGTCCTTCAAAATAATCCGGATAAGCGTTCAGAACGGTTTTGACATCGTCATCAATCGCCAACAAATGATCAGCAACTAAATGACTCGCGAGTTCGGCATCCTTGGCTTTGACGGCATCGACAATCGCCTGATGTTCCGTCACGATGTTGTGCCACTGCAAGCCGCTCGCTTCTAAACGCAAATACCGATAGCGGTTGAATTGTAGATTCATCTGCTGTACCCACGTCCAGACATATTGTTTATGATCTGCCATATAGAAGATCTCGTGAAAATCGTGGTCGAGATCAAAGAAATGCTCATAATCTCGTGAGTTTTCATAAACGCCTTGAAGCGCAACCTGCTGCTCTAACTTGGCGATCTGTTCTGGCGTCATGATATTGACGGCATCTGCCACAATCGTTCTTTCCAAATTGACCCGGGCGAATCGGCCTTGGTACATTTCTTCCAGATTAATCTTTGATACATAAGTACCGCTCTGCGGAATGACATCAAATAGCCCTTCACGTCGCAAGCGGATAATGGCCTCCCGGATCGGGGTCGCACCGATTTTGAGTTGTGCGCTCAAGTCATTCTTGTCGACTTTTTCCCCGGGGGTCAGCTGCATGCTGAGAATCATCTGTTTGATGGCATTGTACGCCTCATCTTGATAATTCGAAATTTGCATGGGCGTCACCCTTCCTTCTTTTTCACTTTGTTACTTGATTGTATAACATCCCCAGCCATTCTAAAAAGATGTTGCTTCGGAAACTAAGTACTTTAACTTTTAAAAAATGCGTAAGCGCTGTCATGCCCTATGAGGCCATACTAATATATCAGTTACGTTAATGTCAATGGCTTAACTTCATTTAACCTAATTTTTTAGGGTTTGTCATGTTTATTTATGAATCAATGTTTCTTAACCCCTGTGTGGGCATCGACAAGTTCCGAGGTTGCCCGGTTGTGCAAATTCTCAGACTTAAGCGAAATATCGTCCATCGCATCGTCTAAGTCGTTCAAGTCGCGCCCGTTAGTATCAACAGAAAGATAAGCGCTTACAAAAGTGAACAAGGAAAAGACAACGATCATAATGGCAACCGGCCACCAACTGCCAATAGCTGCAGAAACTAAACTTGCAGCAATGAGGGGACCAAAGCCAGTTGCAATGACTCCGGCAATTTCTTTTGCTAAAGCCATCAAAGTCATCCGATTTTTGGACCCAAACAATTCTGGTAACATGACATTTTCCAAAGCAAAAATCCCCTGAACCCCGACATTCAAGCCAATCACCATGGCAAGTGTCAGAAGCACCGTATTCTTCGTTTCAATCATTAAAAGCATCGGAATTGCATAGAGGGCCATCGCGCCGGACAAGATCAAATACATCCGCCGGCGACCAATTTTGTCACCCAGCCAGCCCACAATGGGAATGGTCACAAAGGAAACTAAGGAAGCAATAATATTGGCATTTGTCGTAACTGTTTTTTGAATACTGAGAAAAGTGACCATAAACCCAGCCAAGTATGTCTGCATAATACCACTGTTCCCAGCCTGACCAAACCGCAATCCTAGCGCAACCAACAAACTCTTACTAAGTTTGAAATGTTTCTTCTGGACTGTCGGGACATCACCATTTGCCTTCTGATTCTCTAATTCTTTTTGCCGTTGTTCGGTTAATAGCTTCTTTTTCTCCGCCATAACCGGACTTTCCTTAATGAAGATTCGGATCAGAACCGCCACGATCATGATGACGAACGAAGCATAAAACGGAATTCGCCAGCCCCATGCCATTAAGCTCTTCTGATCTAATTTCGTTAAGATGATGGTCCAGATCAGGTTGGCCAACAAGGTACCAGTCGATGTACCCAGGCAAACAAAACTACCGACTAAACCGCGATTGCTTTTCTTGGCAAATTCGGCGACCATCACGCCGGCTCCGGAAATCTCAGCACCCGCGCCAAAGCCTTGCACGATTCGTAAAATAACCAACCCAATAGGCGCTAAAATCCCCACTTGTTGATACGTTGGTAAAAACCCAATTGCGGTAGAAGCCAGCCCCATGAGCATAATTGTCACGAAAAGAACCGTTCGCCGACCAATTTTGTCACCCATTCGGCCAAAAACATACGCGCCTAACAACCGCGCAACATACCCCGCGCCATAAGTCCCCATCGCCATGACCAAACCCATGGCCGGTGTCATCTCGGGGAAAAAGATATCGCTAAAGACAATTGCCGCAGCTAGTGAATAAAGCTGAAAATCCATGAACTCCATGGCCGTTCCCATCCAGCCGCTTGCCGTCACTTTGACTAATTCCTTTGTATCGACTTCGAAATCACGCTTTTTTTCCATTGTTAAAACCTACTTTCATAAGGTCAAAAAGTTATCTACTCAATCAAAGGTCAAAATGATTTTTCGCGCTTTCTCTGGATGTTGATTCATGAGGTCAAAAGCTTTTTGGACGTCTTTGATGTTGAATTCTTGGGTCACAACGCCATCATTGCCAATTTGCCCATTCTCAATGGCTTTGATAATTGGCGCAAACTGATAGGCCTGTAATCTTGAACCGTAAATGGTCAGTTGTTTTTGCATGATCGGCTTTTGAGCAATATGCGCAGGTTCCGGGGACATACCCAATGGCACAATTGCTCCGGCAACCGAAACTAAATCAAAGCAGGTTTCAAAGGTCTTAGGCGCGCCAACTGCATCGATGACGACATTGGCCATTTCACCGTTCGTCCAGTCACGAACGGCGTCCACTAAATCTTCTTTGTTGGCATTCACAATTCTGTCGGCACCATTTTGCTTGGCAAATTCAAGTTTCGAATCAATGACATCGCTAATTAACACTGTTGCGCCTTTTGCCTTAGCCACCCGCAAGATTAGCTG
This sequence comes from Lacticaseibacillus huelsenbergensis, assembly GCF_029726355.1. Lineage (NCBI taxonomy): Bacteria > Bacillati > Bacillota > Bacilli > Lactobacillales > Lactobacillaceae > Lacticaseibacillus > Lacticaseibacillus huelsenbergensis. Next base: position 1,262,760 of record NZ_CP120687.1, on the reverse strand, counting down.
GCCGATCGTACCTGCTCCTTGAACAACCAGCGTCTTTCCTAAGCCAACCTGTCCTCGCGTTGTTGAGTTGCCGGCGATGGTGTAAGGTTCTACGAGCACAGCAGTTGTCCAGGGAATGTTCTTGTCAATTTTGTATACCTGTCGCTCTGGCACGCTAATGTATTCCTGCATGCCGCCATCAACGTGAACACCCAAAACCTTCAACTGTGCTGAAACATTGGGCATTCCCTGACGAACAGCGTAATCTTTGCCGCCTTCAGGATAATTGATCGGTTCGATGACCGCGTGATCGCCTACCGCAACGCTGGACACAGCCTCCCCAGTTTCAACAACCTCGCCGACAAATTCGTGTCCCATCACCCGCGGCAATGTCGCAAATGGATTTTCCCCATGGTAAATGTGATTGTCACTGCCACAAATACCAACTGCCTTTACCTTAATCAAAACATCCTTCGAAGACTTGATTGACGGCTTAGGAACCTCTTCGACGCGAATATCTTCTTTACCGTAAACTCGTGCTGCTAACATGTTAAAGACTCCATTCTTTCAAAATTTTTTTGCACCAATAGTTTTGATGTCTTCATCGTTTTTTGTTGATAAAACCCTTCGATTTCCCGCTATTCATGGCACCCCCCCTTTTCAGATTCAACACATCTCCGACTTCTGGAATACTAATGAACTAGCATGCTAGTATTGTGACAAGGAAAACATAGCACCAGGAGTAAGCGCTGTCAAATATAATTAACTTTCAATTTCGATAACCGTTCACTATTCATTTTTACTAAACTAAACGCCTACACAACAACTTTTATGTGGTATTCTTAAGTCGATTAATGAACCAATGCACTAGGCATAAGGGATACAGTTAACATTGTGAAGGAATTATTTTAACGATACCTTTACTTGTGTTCTCCGTTTTCCCATTTGCTGATTATTTTGTTGTAACATGGCAGAAAGGGCATTGTGGCGACTTTCGCCCTGTTAAAATATTCCTTGTGTTTTAGCTGGACGAGTCCGTTTATATTCAACAAAATTTTCCGAACATTCGTAAAATTTTCTCGACGAGATCGAATCAAAACAGCCTTACAAAATCTGACTAAGTTGTACAATTTTAAATAGGTGCGCTCAGGCTAGCTCCGGTGCCAAAAGCGTTTTGCAGAATTTTAACCTCCCTCAACTTTCAACCTTCAGGACGTGATCAAAATGGATTTACCAAACAACTCAAATGAACATCGCATTTTTGCAAACGACTACGCGTATCAAACCCTTTTTAGTAAAATCGTTGCCATCGAATTGCCGCCAGGAGCGAGTATCAGCCCCATCGAGTTATCAAAAGAACTGGGTATCAGTCGTACGCCGATCCAAAGAGCCTGCTCCCGCCTTGCCGAAAACGGGTTGGTGAATGTCTTTCCCCAACGCGGTTCGTACGTCTCACTGATCAACTTTGATAAGGTCTACGAGTCGTTTTATTTGCGTAATCTTTTAGAACAAGCAGCGGTACGAAAAGTTTGCAGTTTGCCGGATCGCTCCGAACTTGTCTTTTCGCTAAACCAAACGATTTATAATCAGCGGCAACAGCTGGATCATAAGAACTACATCCGTGCTTTTGATCTGGATAATCAGTTTCATCATCTGATTTACGATGCAGCTTCGATGACTTATATCGAGCAGGCGCTGGCATACATTGCCGCCGACCAAGACCGCATTCGCCACTTAAAGGTGTTATCGGAATTGCGGATTGACTCAACATTGGAGGAACATTTTAAAATTCTGAATTCGATTGAGTCCGGCGATGCTGACGCTGCGGCGCACAATGTTTACCTCCATATCTCCAAGTTTGCCGAAGATATGTCAGCCATCCATCGCAAGTATCCCAAATACTTCTCAAACTGGACTGCCGGTCAGGACATTAAGATCGCCCCGGTCAAAGAAAGCTTCTATAATTTCAGACTTTCTCACGACCGCGAAGTTTAATCCAAGATTCTCCAGTTGTCTGACGTCGGTTCTTTTGCAAAAGGCTCAAAAATTCTTGTCGCTTTTTGCACAAATTCGTTCCTCAGGCAACGCAAAAAACGGAAAGACTCTAAAAACGCCAAGCATCGACTTGCGATTTTAGAGTCTTTTTTCCTTGTCACACCGGGCTTTTCGAGCTCTTGCATATTAATATTTTAGTAAAAGGTTGACAGCGCTTTTAGTAAGCGCTAACATGACGTTTGTAAGGATATACTAATATATCAATCATTCTAGAGTGCCTATCATTCCGGCTTTTAGGCCACTAGGCGATGAACGATTAGGGCTAACCTCCGTGACGAATTGATATTCTGGCAAGTATCTCCCCACACGATCGTAAGTTTCCTCACAAACCCCTTATTCTGCAAAACACCGAGGCAGCCAACGACCACATAACATACAAAGAAAGAAGGGATGCGCGGCAGAAGGCATAAGCTTGACGCCATTATGTTTTTTGATTCATAGGATTCAACGATTTAAGCCAATTATTTAATTTCATGGGAGTGAAAAAAATGGCAGACAAACTTGATAAAGACCCTAAAGCCGTTAAGACGACGGTTGGGGTTGTCACCAATGCGAAGGTTCAAGATTCGCAGCAGCCAAAATTACCATTCGGTGTTGCGACTGCGATGTTCCTAGCACCGCTTTGCTGGTATGGGCCAATTGGCTCGACCCGAAGCGTTTTAATTCCACAGCTGTTCAGTCAGATTGATGCCGCACATAAGGTTTGGGCGGTCGGCATTTTGGCAACGGTCGCATCCATTACCGGTGCGATTGCCAACTTGCTTTTCGGGGCCTTCTCCGATGTCACCCGGACGCGTTTCGGGAAACGGAAGCCCTACATTGTTCTTGGTACCTTGGTCATCGCGATTTCGTTAGTCGTTATTGCTAATCTAACGTCGATTACCGCGATCATCTTCATTTGGATTATTGCGGCGGCGGCTGAAAATGCCATTGCGGCCGCGATTTATCCGCAAATATCGGATCGTGTGGCACCTAAATGGCGTGGTACCGTGTCGACCTTCTACGGTGTCGGCTTTACCATTGCGCAACAAGGCTTCGCACTATTAGCTGCCCAGTTCCTTGGCAATGTTAAATTTGGTATTTACGTCATGGCAGCAACCACCGTTATCTTGGCGGTTATTCACGTTCTGCTCATTAACGAAAAGAGCAACCTTGACGAACCAAAGATCAAACTTGACAAAGATTCGCTCAAGAAGTACTTCTTCTTCCCGACGCATGATGCGCGTGATTTCTACCTGGCATTATCCGGTAAATTCCTGATGGTTGTTGGTTCAACGATTGTGACGACTTTCCTGCTATTCATCTTTACCGACTACATTGGTCAGAGCACCAAAGAGGCCGGCGGTTCCATTTCAATCTTCTCGTCCATCATGCTGTTCATCGGTGTCTTCTTTGCTTTAGTCGGCGGACCACTTGCTGATAAAATGAAGCGGGTTAAAGGCCCAGTTGTTATCGCGACGTTCGCGTTGGCAATTGCTGCTTTGTTCCCACTGTTCGTCAAAGAAGCTTGGGCAATGTTTGCTTACGCTGTTATCGCTGCATTTGGTAATGGCTTGTACAACTCAGTCGATGGTGCGTTGAACATGGATGTTCTGCCATCTTCCGATACTGCCGGTAAGGACCTTGGCTTAATCAACCTGGCTAATACTTTAGGCCAGATGCTTGGCGCCATGGTTGCTTCAGCAATTGTTGAAGGCTTCGGTTATCAGGCCGTCTTCATGTTCGCGGTTGCTATGGAAATCCTCGGTGGGATTCTGATTGCTGCCATCAAACGTGTTCGGTAATGAATAGAAGTTATTGTTAGCGATAGACGCAAGAAAGGATGTTTATTAACATGACCACAAAAGATTCTGGCTTATACCCAACCGAATTCTGGACTGCTACTGCAGGTGACTTAAGCCAAAAACGTGACCATCTACCAACGCCGCAACCGACTGCCCAACCTGGCAACGGTGCTAAAATCGTCATCGACCCTGCTGATCAACATCAGGAATGGATCGGTGCCGGCGCTGCGATCACCGATGCTGCTGCCTCTTTAATTTGGAAGCAAAGCAAGGAACAGCGCAGTGCGTTGTTACATGAACTGTTTGATCCTGAGGAAGGTCACTTTTCCACGATTCGTGTGCCACTTGGTTCCTGCGAACCTGCCAGCCAGCCTTTTTACACCTATGACGATGTGCCATTCGGTGAACACGATGCTTCCTTAGCCAAGTTCTCGGTTGGTGAAGGCGAACCAGGTGCCCCTGATGCAACCAAAGACTTGAAGTATCTGATTCCGGTTCTTCAGGAAATTCTCGCTATCAATCCGGCCGTTAAAATCATGGCTTCCCCGTGGTCAGCACCGGCATGGATGAAGAGTACCGGTCAGCTCAACATGGGTGGTCACTTGCGGTTTGGTGAATACACCAACAACGGTTATGCGGTTAAGGATACTTTTGAAGGTGTCTACGCGCAGTACTTCGTTCGTTACCTCGAAGAATATCGCAAGTATGGTATTCCGATTTATGCTTTGAGTATTCAAAACGAACCATCCAACGCACCGGCTTGGCCAGCCATGATCTGGACCATTCCGCAATTGGCCCAATTCGGTTACAAGTACTTACGGCCAGCGTTGGATAAAACATTCCCGGATACCAAGATGTACTTCTGGGATGGCAGTCTGAATGTGTTGGATGTCATCGACAAGCCGCTTAGCGAACTCATCACGCCTGATGAAGCTGCAGCATTTGACGGTTTTGCCTTCCATACCTATGACGGCCCTTACACGAATCTGTTCAAGGGCAGCCGCTTGAATCCTAACTGGCACTTGGCGATGACCGAACGGCGTTGCATGATCGAAGAAACGCCGGAAGATGCTTCCCATATTATGATGGGCCTCATCGGCAACTGGCTCGTGCGCCAAGGCCTTAACATGATCGACCTTTGGAACATCGCTTTGGACGAACGTGGCCTACCCAATCAGGTTGGCGCAACCGGTCGTCGCGGTGTTGTCACCATTGATCATAAAACCGGTAAAGTGCAGCGCAACCTCGAATATTACATGCTGCGCAACTTTAACCAGGATGTCGCACCAGGCTCCATCGTCATCGGTTCCACCAACTACACCCAAGACGGTTACACCGGCGGCCTCGGCTCCGTTGCGTTCCTGGCACCGGATGGCTCCATTGCCGCACATATCTACAATCCGTCTGGCAAGCCACTAGACGCCGAAGTCACCATTAACCGTGACGGCGCCTACGCTTGGCAACACGTCACCGTCCCGGCATGGGGTACCGTAACCCTGCACAAAGCCTTCGGACCGGTCAACGAAAGCAAGCCGCGCGAAGACGAAGCCTTCAAACTCAACCCATACCCAGCCAACCTCATGGACGACTGGGCTCCGGGCAAAGGCGTCAACGCAAACAAGAAATAGGCCAAAAGGTCGGAATCTTAATTCGATTCCGACCTTTTTTATAGCGCGATCCCACCCTCTGCGTAGGTGAGAGCATTTTTCAAAGCATCCAAATTCCCTGGCTAGATTTTATTTTTACGAAATGTCAAAAGATGACTGATAGCGCTTTCCATTTTACCCAAGTCGTGCTATATTGAGGGTGTAGTTCTGATATATTAGTATATGAGGAGGTTCATTATTGTGGTTAAGTTAACCGACGATTATCAAGCAAAGGCTGATGAATTCAAGGCAGCCGGCATCGCTGTTCCGCAATTCGATCAAGAACAAATGAAACAAGCGACCCAAGCCAATCCGGTCTGGGTACACTTCGGTGGCGGGAACCTCTTCCGCTGCTTCCATGCGAAAATTGCGCAAGACTTACTGAACACCGGCAAGCTTAAGTCCGGGGTCATTGTTGCTGAAACCTATGATGGCGACGTTCCAGCTGACATCTACAAGCCCTACAACGATCGGGTTTTGCAGGTTGTCATGCAGCCAGATGGCACCCTTGATAAGACGCTGATTGCCAGTGTTGCCGAGGCCATCTACTACAACAAGAGCAATCCAGACGGCTGGGAACGGTTGAAAGACATTTTCACCCAACCATCGCTGCAACTGGTTACCATGTCCATTACCGAAAAAGGCTATCAACTCACCGATATCAACGGCAAGCTGACCCCAGCAGCCGAAGCCGATATCGCCGGCAAGCCAGATGATGCCGTTACCAACATGGGCGCTATCGCTCGCTTGCTGTTAGCCCGTTATGAAGCAGGCGCCAAGCCAATTGCCATGGTCAGCACCGACAACTTCTCCGAAAACGGCAAACGTTATGAAGACGGTATTTTGACCATCGCTAAAGGCTGGGCTAAGAACGGTACGGTCACCCAAGGCTTCATCGACTATCTGACCGATCCAAAACGCGTCAGCTTCCCTTGGTCCATGATTGACCGGATCACCCCGAACCCTGCCCAAAATGTCGCTGACAAGCTGAAGGCAGAAGGCTTTGAGGATACCACCATCGTCCATACCCCGAAGCACACCAACATTGCGCCATTCGGTAACACCGAAGAAACGCACTATCTGGTCATCGAAGACAGCTTCCCGAATGGTCGCCCGGCATTGGAAAACGCTGGTGTCATTCTCACGGATCGCGACACCGTTAACGATGCCGATCAGATGAAAGTCACCGCCTGCCTCAACCCACTGCACACGGCACTGGCTATCTACGGCAATCTGCTGGGTTACACCTCCATTGCTTCTGAAGTCGAAAATCCTGATCTACTTACATTGATCAAGTATCTTGGCTACAAAGAAGATCTTCCGGTAGTTAAGGATCCAAAGATTATCAATCCGAAGAAATTCCTGGATCAGCTGATCACCAAGCGCTTGCCTAACAAGAACATTCCGGATACGCCGCAACGTATTGCCAGCGACACGTCACAGAAGTTGCCAATCCGTTATGGCGTCACCATTCAACACTATTTAGACAAGGGTCCTGACAGCGTCAAGCAACTTAAAGCCATTCCATTGATCCTCGCCGGCTGGTGCCGTTACCTGATGGCACTGGACGACAAAGGCAATGCCTTCACGCCAAGCCGCGACCCGCTGCTGGATCAATTGCAGCCATATGTTGCTGACATCAAGCTTGGCAGCGATGCCGACGTTCACGCCGCCCTCAAGCCAATTTTGAGCAACGCCCAGATCTTCGGCCATGACCTGTATCAAATCGGTTTGGCTGACCAAGTCGAAGCCGACTTCAAGAAACTGATCGCCGGCCCTGGCGCCGTTGCCAAGACACTTGAACAATTCCGTCAAGATCACGAAAAGGAGCTTTGATTTTATGTCTGATTTAAAAATGGGTTTTCGCTGGTTCGGCGAAAAAGATGACCCAATCACCTTGCAACAAATCCGCCAAATCCCTGGCACTGACCAAGTCGTTGGCGCTTTATTCGATGTTCCGGTCGGCGATGTCTGGCCTAAGGAAAAAATTGCCGCTTTGAAGAAACAGGTCGAGGATGCCGGCTTAAAGCTGGAAGTCATCGAATCCGTTAACATTCACGATGACATCAAGATCGGCCTGCCATCGCGCGACAAGTACATCGAAAACTACAAAGAAACCATTAAAAACCTATCCGAATACGGCATCAAAGTCATTTGCTACAACTTCATGCCGATCTTCGACTGGTTGCGGACCAACCTTCACTATCAGCTGAAAGACGGCAGCAATGTCATGGCCTTCCAGCATCAATATCTGAAAGACGATCCGCATGATATCATCGACTCCGTTCGCAACAACTCCGAAGGCTATGTCCTTCCTGGCTGGGAACCGGAACGTCTGGCAGAAATCGAGCGCCTGTTCAAAGCTTACGCCGATGTTGACGCTGCTAAATTGCGCGAAAACATGAAGTACTTCCTCGATGCCATCATCCCAACCTGCGAGAAGTATGATGTACGTATGGCGATGCATCCCGACGATCCGCCGCGCGAACTGTTCGGTCTGCCACGCGTCTACAAGAACGCCGAAGACATGCGCGTCATTGAAGGCATGCACGAATCCCGTTACAATGGCTTCACTATCTGCACCGGTTCATTAGGCGAAAATCCTGACAACGATGTACCGGCAATCATCCGCGAATTCGTCAAGAAAGATCGGGCACCGTTCATCCATGCTCGTAACATCAAGTTCATGAACAAGGAAGGTGACTTCCACGAATCCGATCACCTGTCCAAAGACGGTTCACTGGATATGTACGAAATCATGAAGGCCTTGCACGACTTAGACTACGATGGCTACATCCGGCCAGACCACGGTCGCAACATCTGGGGTGAAAATGGTCGCCCGGGTTACGGCTTGTATGACCGCGCCTTAGGTATCATGTATCTGCATGGCCTCTGGGAAGCACTGGAAAAAGGGAGTGCAAAATAATGGCCTTTTTAGACGATGATTTTCTGTTAACCAACGAGCCGGCGAAGCAGTTGTTTCATCAATATGCTGCTGACTTGCCCATTATCGATTTTCACTGTCACCTCAACCCGGAAGAAATCTACGAAAACCGTAACTTCAAGAACATTACCCGTATTTGGTTAAACGAAGGTACCTACGGCGATCACTACAAGTGGCGGCTTGAACGGGCCAACGGGGTTCCGGAAGAACTGATCACCGGCGATGGCGATGATTACAAGAAGTTCGTCGCTTGGTGCGAAACCATGGAAAATGCCTGGGGCAACCCAGTGTTTGAGTGGACCCACCTTGAATTACGCCGCTTCTTTGGCAGCGACCTGGTTTTGAGCCGCGACACAGCCAAACAAGTCTGGGATCTGGCCAATGCAAAACTGGCAACCCCGGAATTCACGCCGCGCGCGTTGATCCGGCGCAGTCACGTCGAAGTTGTCTGCACCACCGACGACCCGGCAAGTGATCTGCACTATCACGAACTCATCGCTAAAGACGAAGATACTAATGGCTTCAAAGTCCTGCCAGCCATGCGTCCAGATAAGCTCATGGCAATCTGTGCAAACTCCTATGGTGAATACTTGCAGACCCTCGGCAAGGCAGCCGGCGTTGAGATCACTGACTTTGCTTCCTTGAAGAAAGCCATGAAACAACGCTTCACCTTCTTCGCCCAACACGGCGGCCACCTTTCCGACCACGGCCTCAACAGCTTCCACTACCGTCCGGCAAGTCAGGAAGCCCTCGATGCCATCATCAAAAAGGGTATCGAAAATCGCCCTGTCAGTGATGAAGAAAATGATCAATACATCACCGGCTTAGTCGAAATGTTGATGGACTTGAACCGCGAATTCAACTGGACAATGCAATTCCATGCAAATGTTGCGCGCAGTCTGAGTCTGCCAAATCTCAAAAAGATCGGCCCGGATACCGGGTTTGACGCGATGGGCAGCCAGCCGGATCTAGTCGGTGAAATTCGGGATCTTTTCCAGGCAATGGATGCACGCGGTCCGTTACCAAAGGTCATATTCTATTCACTCAATCCAAATGACTGGTTACCATTGATCACCATGCTGCAAAGCTTCGTTGGCCAAGGTGACAAACAGCACCTGCAACTGGGCGCTGCTTGGTGGTTCAATGACACGGCTGAAGGCATGCACAAGCAGTTGCAAACCTTTGCCCAACAAAGTCTGTTGCCAAACTTTGTCGGAATGCTGACGGATTCCCGCAGCTTCTTGTCGTACCCACGGCATGAATACTTCCGGCGGGTATTGTGCAACTTCTACGGTGAGTTGGTTGAACAAGGCCGCGTTCCTTACGACCTGGAAGCCCTTGGCCGCATCGTCAAGAATATCAGCTACGGTAACGCCCGCAACTACTTTGGTTTCTACGACAACAAAGACTGAACGTCTAAAGGAGTACGATCACACGTGAATGAATGCCTGACAATCGGTGAACCGCTCGTCGTTTTCGCCGCTGAAGAAGCCGATGTTCCGTTGGCAGCGGCCAAACATTTTACCAAGTATCTGGCCGGCGCCGAATTGAATGTGGCGGTTGGCTTAAGCCGACTGGGCCATTCAGTTGAATATATCACGCATCTTGGCGAAGATCCGAATGGTATTTTCATTCGCCAGCAACTCACGGCGGCCGGGATTGGGTCAGACAATGTCACCACGACCTCGCGCTATCCGACCGGCATTGAGTTCAAAGCGCGCGTCACGCACGGTGATCCGAACACTTATTATCTTCGGGCCGGATCGGCAGCCGCCCATTTTGACCCGGACGCCATTGACCGCGTTGATTTGGCAGGCGTCAAGCTGGCGCACATTACCGGTATTTTCCCGGCGGCTTCGGCTTCAACGTTGGCGGCGACGAAACGCTTGATGAAGCGGCTCATCACCAACCACATCATGATCACGTTCGACCCCAATCTGCGGCCGGCATTGTGGCCTGATCAGCAAACCATGGCGAGCACCATCAATGAGTTAGCCAAAAGTGCCACCATTGTGTTGCCGGGTGCGGCGGAAGGTAAAATCCTGGTCGGTAGCGATGATCCTGAGACCATCGCCCACTTCTACCTCGATCAAAGCCCGCAGACGCAGCTGGTTATCGTTAAAGTCGGTAAACAAGGCGCTTACCTGTTAGGCCGCGACGTGCCGGACCAACTGCTGCCGAGTTTTCCGGCGGCGCACATTGTCGATACGGTCGGCGCTGGTGACGGTTTTGCCCTTGGCGTCATCAGTGCGCTGCTAGAAGGCCGCTCCCCTGCCGAAGCAGCCAGCCGCGGCAATGCCATTGGTGCCTTGGCCATCCAGTCCGCCGGCGACAACACCGGCTACCCGACGCGATCACAACTTGACAAGTTTATGAAAACAAGTCTTAATGAAACAGGGCACGAATAAAAGCGCTTTTACTTTTTCCATGCTTCAAGACGCACAAGACTTTCTTCGTTACCAAACACGTTTAAGGAGTAAACAAACATGCAAAAATATGACTACCTGAATCGGTTAGTGAACACCGGCTGTGTCGCGGTTGTTCGCGGCAACGATGCCGATGAAGCTGTTAAAACCGTTGACGCCGTAATTGCTGGTGGCGTGACCGGAATTGAATTGACCTTCACGGTGCCACACGCAGACAAGGCACTGGACGAACTCAGCGAAAAGTACGCCGACCGTGACGATGTTCTGATCGGTGCCGGAACTGTTCTTGATCCGGCCACAGCCCGTCTGGCCATCATTGCCGGAGCCAAGTTCATCGTCAGCCCAAGCTTTAACGCTGACGTTGCCAAAATCTGTAACCTCTACTCGATTCCTTACACCCCGGGCTGCTTCACCCCAACCGAGATCCAAACCGCACTCGAAGCCGGTGTCGACTTGGTCAAAGTTTTCCCTGGCAGCGTTGCCGGCCCAGCCATGGTCAAAGCACTCCACGGCCCATTCCCGCAGCTGGCCATCATGCCAACCGGCGGCGTTTCGCTCGACAACCTCGAAACCTGGTTCGACGCCGGCGTTACCTTAGTCGGTGCCGGCAGCAACCTCACCGCAGCCGCCAAAACCGGCGACTACGCAGGTGTCACCGCAACCGCCAAGAAATATCGGGCAAAGTTGGATGAAATTAAGGCTGGTAAGTAGTCTGTGAGTCATCCGCTTTGCGCAACAAATGAATAAGTCCTGAAAATGAAACATGCTTGCCAAGAAGCGATTGCTCTTGGACAAGCATGTTTTTTCTATTTTAAAAAAGTGATAACCGGCCTGACTTGGAGGGAAGGACGGTTGTTAAGGGAAATGCTGTTGTCAATTTTTGCTATGCTGGATGGCTGTGAATCATAGTAGTTTCCGTCCGGCACTGCGGTGTTGCTATATACTTCCTTAAGTGAATATACAAGGTATATAGCAACACATCAAGCCAAGAAGATCAAAATGGAAATTGCGAATTACAAATCTCCTTGAAAGTGACATACCAAAAATGCCCCACAGTCAGAAAGCATCCAGACTGCGGGGCATTTTAAAATACTATGAAATTGCTGTTACAACTCCAGCTACGTTCTTAATGTTTCATTCTACTCCTGTTTCGCCTTACCTTTCTCATGCAGGAACCAAGCAAGACCGCCAATGCCAATAAGCAAAGCAAGTGCTGCTACTGTTACTACCAGCGACAGTTGTGATTCGCCTGTGTTTGGATATTTGTTCTTGTTCGAGCTAGAAGTAAATTCACTTACCGGACTGGTTTGATCAGTTGCGGTGGAACTTGATGTCGCGCTGCTTGATGATGAGGAAGGTGCCTGGCTGGCGCTTGATGAGTCGCTGCCGCCTGTTGATGGCAGTTGACCACCTGCTGCCACGAGGTTGTTTTTCGCGGCTTGAAGTGCGGTCACTGCAGCGTTTAATTCTTGCTGACTTGGTTTGCCTGCCAACAACTTCTGGGCAGCGGTGAAGGCTTGCTGGAACGTGGTCCAACTATCACTCGTGTAGTCGGCTTCTTTGAGCGCTTGCGTTGCCTTGGCCAGTTGCGTTAACGGATCACGGTTAACGGTGATGGCTGCCTTTTTGAAGGTCGCAACGGCTTGGTTGAGGGTTGAAAACGCGTTGGTCACATCGTCTTTGGAAGCAGACGCGTCGGTGAGAACCTTTTGGGCTGCGGTGATCGCGTCCTTCAAGGTTGTGACGGCATCAGCCGGGTAGTTGCCTTCATGCTCGCCAGTGACGGCTGCATCGCTAAGGGCTTTGGCTGCATCGACGGCTGCTTGTAAGGCCGATTTGTCCGGCTTGGTGTCTGGATTGACCGTTAAGCCATCATAGGCATCATTTAGCTTCTGCAAAGCAGCATCGACATCGGTTTGGACTGCTTTGTTGTCCGCTAACACTTTCTGGGCATTTTCCAATGCGGACTGGAACGTTTTCCAGCTATCGTCAGTGTACTTATTGTCCGTGTTGGTGACGGTTTTGTCTTTGTCGTAGGCTGTCTGAAGTGCCGACTTATCGGTTTTTTCGCCATTAGTTGGTGCCAAACTGTTATAGGCGTCGTTCAGTTTTTGCAAAGCGGCGTCAACGTCTGTCTGGGTTGCATCGTTGTTGGCCAAAACCGTTTGTGCGCCTGCCACAGCTGTCTGGAAGGTCTTCCAGCTGTCAGCGGTGTACTTGTTGTCGGTATTCGCGACCGCTTTGTCCTTGTCATAGGCTGCTTGTAACTTTGCCTTGTCTGGGTTGGTTGTCGGACTTGGGGTCAAGCCGGCATAAGCCGTATTCAGGTTTTTCAGCGCGGTGTCGATGTCTGCCGATGTTGCATCGGTGTTTGACAAGACCTTCTGGGCCGCGGTCAAGGCTGTCTGGAGTGCCGACCAACTGGCATCCGTGTATTTGTTGTTCGAATTGGTGACGTCTTTTGCCTTGTCATAGGCCTTCTGTAACGCGGACTTGTCTAGGCTGAGTGCCAACCCGTCGTATGCCGTGTTCAGATTCTTCAAAGCGGTGTCAACATCTGACTGCGTTGCGCTGCTGTTGGCCAAAACGTTCTTGGCAGCGGATAAGGCTGTCTGGAAAGCGTTCCAGCTGGCAGTCGTGTACTTGTTGCTGGCGTTGGTCGTGTCTTTATCCTTGTCATAAGCGGTCTGCAAGGCGCTAAAATCAACACTGTTTTCGCCAGGCACCACGCCGACATAGTCCACAGCTAACGTACCGCTTTTGACGGTAAACGTTACGGTGTGTTGGCCATCCTTTAGATTGCGCAGCGTGTACGCCTGCTCAAGGTTGCCAGTTTTATTAGTAGCCGCATTGGTGGCCACCTGTTTGCCGTCTACGGTCACATCCAACTTAGCCGAGCCATCGTTGCTGCCGCAGATGTCCAAGCCGGTACCATTGAACGTGTACGTTAGCGTTGCGCCAGCGCCGGTGCTCTTGGAAATTGTCCGATCACGCACGTACATGCCTTGACCGTTTTCGTGGGTCCATTGATTGTTATAAACCAATTCTTTTTGCGGTTTAGCTGACGTGTCATACATTTCCAGGTCGTCGAGTTGTTGTGAATAATACGGCGTGTAGCCCTTAACCTTTTCAACTTTCAGATTATCAAAGTCGGTGTGGTAATAGCCACTGCCTAATGTGACACGGCCGGAAAGTTGCGTCGTAACCTTGCCGGATGCGACTTCATGACCATCAATAGAAGCCGTGATCGTATCGCCGGCTGCTTGAACCGCAATGTTGTGCCATGCGGTATTGGCGGTATCAAAATCGGAGATCTTGGTGCCGCCTTGGCCGGTCGCAACATTTCCGCTAATAGTTTGACTACCGATGTGCAGCGACCAGCCACCGTCCTGCCAGAACTTCAGATAAGCTGCCGGCCCGGAATCAGCTTGCTGGCGGACACCGATTGAAGCGTAATTGGCGCTGCCATAAGTACCTTTATCTTCAAACGAAACATCGGTGCTGGCTTTGTAGTTCATCCAGCGATTGTCGCCGATCCAGGCAAGCGCATCTCCGTCATTCCACGCTCCACCAGGCGCCACAACGGTTGAATCCAGTTGCTGACGGAGAACATAGCTGCCGGACTTGGCGTTGCTCGATTGATAACCTTCAAGTGTGCCGTTGCGGTTGAACGTGTAGAGCGGGTAAAAGCCGGAGTTGCCACCACGCGAACTGATGAAATCTTCAGTTTGCGACGTATTGCTGGTTCCATCCGCGTTCAAGGTTGCCACCTTTTTCCCGGCATATTCGTAGTTGTCGGCATAAAGGGTGTTATCTGAAGTGTCATGGCCTTTGCCGTTTGTATCGGTATCCAGCACGGTACGCTCTTTATCCGATGGGGTAGCAGCGTCTTGCTTCAGATCATTATCTTTTGCTTTATCCAGCGTGGTGACGGTCATCATTGACCACGGCTTCACGGTGACCGTGTAAACCCCTTTGCTATCGGCGCTGGCATCGCCCACGTGCTTGAGGTAATTGCTGTTATAGGCATCGGTGGCACTCGAATCAGCCGCACGGGTTTCCCATTCTTCCAGCGACGGGTTGCCTTTATAGCCCATATTGGTCGCTGAAATCTGGTAATGCTTCGTGTACTTGCTGTCGTTGACAATGACCGTCGAAAAGTTTTTCTTGTCCGGTGAAGCAAGGGTTAAGTAATTGGCTAAGCCATTGCGGCCGTTGACAGGATTAGATCCGGTGGCCGTCGAAGCACTGGCTTGGGAAACTGCCCGCCAAACGCCGGAGGTATTGTCGCTATTTTCCCAGCCGAGTTTGGCAAACTTGCTGAACTGTGCCAGTACGTCAAGCGCGACATCGTTGTTCGTCCAACCTGACCACGGATCGGTTGCCTGCAGCACACTCTTCGAAGAATATTGCCCGCCTTCATAAAAGGATGCAATGGCCGGCTGATAAATGAAGTTCGTCCGCCGTGAATCGGTAAAGCCTTTGACAATGGTGTTGGCCATTTCTAGCGAACTCCCGTTACCGCCGATGCCGGTGCCTGAGTTAGGCCGATAATCGGAATTGCCAAAAGTTGCCTGGGCTTCACTATTCCAGACTTCTTTGTTGTACTTGTCAGCCAGCGTTGTAAAGCTTTTGGCACTGTCGTCTTCAGTTGAATAGTGATAGCCGGCCGCTGTGATAGCGTTGCGCAGCGATGAATCCGACACCATCTTTTTACCGAAGCTTCCGACGCCGACTTCATCTGAAATCACGACTTTGATATTGTTATAAAGTTTGCGTTCGGTATCGTTCTTGAAGCCAGTCGTGTCGGTTTTGACCCGATTAGCGTATTCCTTCGCCCAGGTCAGATCCGGTGCGTGTTCGTTTAATCCAGGGTTGACGTAATCGACCATGTAGCCGTATTTACGGTAAGCCGCCAAAATCGAATTTTTGTACCAGGTGTAAATCTGGTCGTTGGTTTTGGCCCAACCCGGTGCGTTCCATCGCAGAATCGTTACCTTGAGATTCGGATTGAGTTTCTTAGCGTCAGCGGCCAGCTGAAAACCTTGATCGCGAGTCACATTGGCGCTTTCCGATTCAGTTCGTTGGGTAGCAGGCTCCGAACCGGTGGAGTTGTTGCGATCATTCCCCATTTCCAGTTTGACGTTGGTCATAAGGGGCTGACTGCCGCCGAACAGGGTTTTCATCATTTTCGCATAAACGTCAGGATGCTCTGACTTATAATCCATCAGCAAGGCGCTGGTACCATTGCCGCTGAGAACCCCGAAGCCTTTAAACGTGAGCCCATTGGTGTTGTTGCTGGCAATATCGTTCCCGTCCAGCTTAACGGTAACAGGATCTTCCGGATTCTGTGTTGCCGCGCGGGTCGCCGACGGTATCATCAAAAACAAAACCATGGATGCTGCCGCGACAGCCGTTGCAATGCTGGCCCAAAGCCATTTTTTGTTAAAGCCTTTGGGCCGCCAGCCAATTATCTTTGCTTTCATTTGCTCGTTTTCCTCCCATTTTGAACGTGACCTAGCGCGATTAAGCGCCGGTTTTCGCGTTACGATGTCGTCTACGGTTCACTGTCAGAAAAGTAGGCAAGCCCCCTTGAATGGTCATGCGTTAAATCGCTTACTGAATGCGCTTACTAAAAGAACTCATATATTAGTATACATGTTGAAGTATTGATGACAACAATTTTTATAAATTTATTTCAAATTTGCTTGTCTCAAAGCGATGCATCGCCTGTCATGAAGCGTTTTTAACCACCAAAAAATTTTTGTCAGCTGAATGATAAGCTTTTCAAGACAAAAAAATACCAAGCAACTGCTTCTTTCTCAGAAACAGTCGTTTGGCATTGGTCATGCGAAACAACACCCATCAGATAGCGCCAGATGGGTGCAGCATCGCTAAATGAACCTTTAGTTTGACGCGGAGATCAAGTTACTTGGCTTTATAATCCAGCGGCAGCTTGTTCCAGCGATCGTGGTAGAAGAAGGCAGCTTCTTTTGGCTGGCGGTCGCGGGTGAAGATCCCTTTCTTGTTACCATTGACCCGCATGTTACCCTCAACGGTCTGGAAGTCAGCAAGGTTCCAGACTTGTTCGCCTTTGATAAAGTCATAGTCATCAAAGACGCGGCTGAACATTTTCAGGACTTCAACTTGATATTCTTCGGTCCACATCACGCTTGGCAGCTTGTGCAAGCCAGCTTCGGTGTCGGCACCGAACTCGGTGAAGACAACCGGCTTCGTGACGCCGGCCTTTTGCCACTTGTCCATTTCATCACGCAGACCGGCTTCCCCATCGGAAATCTGGTAGCCGCCAAAATGATACCAGCCAGGATACCGATTGAGCATGTAAAAGTCTGGGAAGTCGAGCACTTTGGACGTTTCGATGGTGTCGTCTTCGCTCAAGGTAAAGGTCCGCGGCCGACTTTGTGGGTCAAGATCCTTGGACTCGTCGAAAATTTGTTTGAAGTAAGGAACCGCATTTTCATCAATTGTATCGGGTTCGTTGAAGAGGCTCCATGCCAAAACGGATGGGTGGTTCTTATCGCGCTTGATCAAATCACGGATCTGATCAATATGGCGTTCGTGCAACTTCTTGAGCCATGGCCCTTTAAAGAAGGACTGGTTCAAGCCGCCAAGAAAGGCTGCCGCAGCCATTTTGAAACCAACCGCCGGCACTTCATCCGTTAGCAAGAACCCTTCTTCATCAGCAATCTTGTAGACTTGCTCGTCATATGGATAATGCGAGGTACGGAAGGAGTTCGCGCCGATCCACTTCATCAAGGCAAAGTCCTTCTTTTCAACGTTCAGGTCAAAAGCACGGCCGGCAAATGGCGAATCTTCGTGACGGCCGAAGCCTTTCAGGTAGATGGGCTTGTCGTTGACCAGAATATTGGTACCGGAAATCTTGATCGTCCGAATCCCGATGCGATCGGTATAAGTATCAACCGGCGTCTGCGCGTCATCGCCAACTTGAATGGTCAAGGTGTAGAGATAAGCGTTGCGTACCTGCCAGAGATGGGCGTTCTTAACCTGCAGAGCGCCTTCCTTGCCTTGGGCCGTTGCCACAACCTGGCCGTCAGCATCGGCCAGACTAACCGTTACAGGGGCATCCCCGTTGGTTGTCACCGTATAGTTCACGGTAGCGTCTTGGCCATTTAATTCAAACGTGGTGGTGTAATCCAACACCCGCTCCTGTGGCAACGTCAGCAAATGAACGGACCGGTTCAAGCCGGAGTAATTATAAAAGTCGAAGAATGGCCGAACCATTTTCTTCCCATTCCGCAACGTGATCGTGTCGCCGGCTGGTAAGGCTTCGCGGGACAATTCGTTGTTGCCTTTGACGACCACGGTGTTCTCGGCACCGTAGTGAACGGCGCTGCTGATGTCCGCGGTAAATGGCAAGAAGCCGCCTTCATGCGACCGGATTTCTTTGCCGTTCACAAAAATCGTTGCGCGGTGGGTAACGGCATCAAACCGTAGAAACAGCGCCTTGCCTTTAGCCGCAGACGGAACGAAAAACTTGCGGCTATACCAGAAATCCCCGGTATATTCGCGACTCTCTTTATCGGTAAAGAAGTCATTGAAACTAGCCGGTACCGGCATCGAAACGCCATCGTGAAAGCCGGTCTCCCAGCCATCTTTCACGCCTTGTTTCGTTTCATCAAACTTAAATTGCCATAGTCCATCCAGTTTCTGATCAGTGCGCTGATCATTTGTCACTGGGTACAACAACGATGTCTCCATGCAAAAAGCCTCCATTTCAAGTTTTACGAGTGCGTTTTCTGAAATCGCTTTCACCTTGTAGTGTACTTATTTTAGTAAAACTTGTCAATGGCTATTTTGTTTGTGTCTTAAAATTCTGATATATGAGTTAATGAGGGTGTCTGTGAATTTCAAGAGGAGAAACAAATTTGTTTTTACTAAAATATTCCACGCCGTGCCAAACTACGCAATCTCCGGCCAGATGGGGCTGGAACGTGGTGGACACGACTTAGAGCCTCTGCAAAACCGGCAGAGTCTCTAAGCTCGGCCTTGTACTACGCCGGGAAGATCGCCCGGCTAGTACAATTTCACCACTGAGCCCCATCTGGCCTCCGATTGCTCCGCTTTGGCACTGGATCTTAACAATTTTAACGAATCATTCTTTCGAAAATAAAAAGCGAACTATTCATTCGCCTTTGTTCAACAGCTTTAAAAGACATCTCAGTACCGACCTTTGTTGCTTAAGTCCACCCTAGCAACCGCAAAACAGCCATAGAAACCACCCCGGCGACAACGACAGCGAATAAACTTTTAGTGATGATTGCAACACCAATTGCTGGCAGGGACGCTAATAAATTGGGCCAGTTGACGCTAGGCCAGTGACCGACGTGGATGACGAGGAGGTTTTCTACAAAAATGGCTGAGAGGATGGCTACCGGAACAAAACTCAAGAAGTGCAGTAGCCACTTGGGGATTGTCATGCGTTTGACCAAAACGATCGGCACCACGCGTAAGAGCCACGTTGCTAGTCCACAGCTCAGGATTGCGATCAATGTGTCAGGATTTTGCATGACGTTCCACCTCCATTCCAAATAAACAGCCAATCACCGTTGCGATAATGATCGCCGTTGTGCCGGGTAAATAACGCACCAGCAGTACCATGGCGACGGCGACCACTCCGGCGACACTCAAATGCCGCAGGAACGGTTTTGACCGATCCGTAATCATCTGTAGGTAAAGCAGCCCGATGAACATCGCGACAACGGCAAAGTCCAAGCCGAAGTTGTCCGGATTGGGAATCATCCCGCCGATGACGGCACCTAAAAGACTAGCGACAAACCAGACTAAGTAAGCCCCGACATTGACCGTATGGAACCATGGTGCGTTCAAATGGTGGTTGGTGTAATTGAGTTTATTCATCGACAGCGCAAAACTTTCATCTGTCAGCAAAGTGCCGATCAGCACATTCTGGGTCATCGATTCATCTTTTAAATAAGGTGCCACGGTCATGGACATCAAACTCATCCGCGCGTTAATCAAAGCAGTCGAAATCACCATGGCGCCAATCGGGCTGCCGGCAGCCAACATGCTTACCAATACGAATTGCGCCGATCCGGCATACACGATCAGCGACATGAGCCCGATCATCAGCAGCGACAAGTGGCCGGTTTTTGCCACAATCCCATAAGCCATCCCCACCGTAATATAGCCAAACACCGTTGGCATGACATCATGGATGCCACTTCGAATCGTCAGCTCATCGTTCATTCCGGTCCCTCCGTCATTAGTATATTAATGTTAGTGTACTATTTACTAAGAAGGTTGCAACCGAAATCTAATGGAAAATGCTGCGCCCGATCGCAAAAATCGGGGGCTCAACATAAACACCCGATCACGCTGAAAAAGTATTTACCAGCATGATCGGGTGTTGAGGTTTACCTATGAGAAAATAATCGGCATATGCCGCAAGCGGCAAAAAGTGTAACTATCCTGAAGAACCATTTACTAAAAAATGATATTGCCTCGATTACCCATGCCAAGATATTGCGCCGCAACCTGGGTCAGAAAGTCGACAACCTTGGGCGATAACTTTTGGCCAATCGCTAAGGGTTGCAGTCCGGTTCTAATTTCGTAGGCAATTCCTTCCTCGTTGTTGCCTTTTTGTCTCCGTTCCTCCGCATGTTTCAAAATTTCCAACTCCGGCCCAGTGGTGGTTGGATCTGCGATGAGCGCTGGCAGTTGGCTTAAAACTGATTCTTTTCTTTTCATTTCGGATACCTTCCTAACTAACGAAAATCCTTCTTCACGACTGCCCATCAGGCGTTACCTTAAAGTTATGTTTCAACTGCGGCCAAACATGCTCGTCGGCCCACGCAATGATGATACCATTGCCCAAAAACGAGAACAACGTTGCAACGTTAATCCCCAGCAGTTTACCCGTCGCGATCCAGGCAATGACGGCCACAATGATGGGTGGGATGAAATTGGTAATCTGTGACGCCGTGGCATTGCCTTTGAAATACATAAACCGCAAAATGTTGGTGGTGTCATCGTTGGGATGCATGATAATGTTGGCGCGCTGATAAAGTGAAATCGCCACGCAAAAGCAGAAAACCCCGAAGCAGGAAACAAAAATTCGGGCCAGAACCGACCAGCTTCCAAGGCCGAGCCATGTGAACACCCAGGTAAAGACATTGACAAAATAACTGAAAAACAGCGTGTAAATGATTTCGCTAATCAAGCGCGGCCAATCCCAATGGTGGATGAGGATTAAGTTGGTCAAGGCGTTAAGCACGCCAAACGTGAACAGCACGGCACCGATGTTCCAGCCTTGCCAATCGTTGAGGTTAATCGCCGCTGCCGTCCACAGTCCGCTGCCCATTGCGCCGACAATGCAAAGTCCGTTTCCGGCAGCATTCAGCACAAGTCCGACAATCAAACCGATCCAGCGTTCTGTTTTTGTATTTTTAATGAGCTGACCTTCTTTCTGCTTCGTTGCCTTTTCTGAAACATCTTCTCGACCATTATAAACGCCCAACCGCATTGATGAGAACTCATCGGTGCGATTGGGCGGTATTTTTGGTGAGCGTGTTAAGCTGTGTGACGGTATTTGACACGCATTCACGGCAAAAGTCAGCCGTTTTTTATAGCTCGCCACCTTTTTCAAACGTCGGCGTCATTTTCTCTGCCCGAATGCAAACCAACCGATACAGTAAGTATTGCAAATCGTTCGTAATCGTTGCGGCGGTTTCGGCATTCAATTCGTCGTGCCAAGCTGGCAGATCCTCCGGCTTCACATCAGAAAATCCTTCGTCGCCTTTCGCCACTGCCGCGCGCCCTGCTGCGAAACCAAACTTGCGGCTTTCCGAAACAGCCACTTCGGCATCCCAATTATGTTCAGCGAATAACGGATCGGCAACCATCGCAATCAGCTTGTTCAGCCAATAAAAGCTGGCCGTCGAACTTTTATCGGTCGGCGTGTACTGGAAGTTGTCCGGTGTAGTCGTGCAGTTGGCGAAGAACGGTACCGGCGTGTTGAAAATGTTGACCCCTTCCGCCAGCCAATGAATCGCCGCGTGCGCTTTTGGCATGTCCGGCCGAATCTGCAAAATATGCATCTCCTGATTCCGATTCATCCCGATCGGTCGGTAACGCTTGCGGGTTTCCGGCGTGCCTGTCTGCCCATACGGATCAAACTCGGTGGCTTGATAGTGACTACTCAGCACCAGCGCCACATCTTCAACCGAAATCAGGTGACTAGGCACCCGACTAAACGGCATCGTCCGGCTTTCGGGGTCTTGCTCAACTTCCGGATTCAGCATTTTCTGGGCATACCAGACGCGCGGCGTATTGTAATAGTGATCCGCCTGGGTATCTTCACCGAAAATGTCGCGAAAATTAAAGCCTTCCTTGGCCTTATTCAAGTGATAGCGATCAGCAAAGTCTTTCAGATCGGCACTGTACTGAAAATGTTCCGGCGCATTAAAATCAATTTCCTGAATCCCGGTCTGGTTCGGCGCGAGAACGTAACTGTCGTCGGGAATGCGTTCAGCCGCCCAATGATGGCCGCCAACCGTTTCAAAATACCAAATCTCGTTCGCATCGGAAAAGGCAATGCCGTTACTCTCACAAGTGCCATACTTGGTCACCAAGTCACCCAGACGCTGCACGCCTTCACGTGCGCTGTGAATGTACGGCAGCACCACCGTCAGCATGGCTTCTTCGCCAATACCGTCCGGCTCAAGCGGATCCAGTCCCAGCATCGTGGTATTCGTAAATTCGGTCTCGGTCGCACTCATCGCCACATTGTCGCTATTGATTCCAGCCTCGCCCCATGTGCCATCGCTCGTGTCGGCCACCGGCGTGCAGGTATACTGCAATGGTGACTGCGGCAAATCCAACTGAAACCCATTAAACGTTGACACATACCGTTGCGGCTGCTCATCCGGCTTCACGACAATAAAACGTTTAGGATTAATCCCGCCAGCCGCATCCTCATTCCGGGCAATCATGGTCGACCCGTCAACCGACGCCTTCTTACCAACCAGCAACGCGGTACAACTCGAATGATTCACAAACTGATTCATAGACCCGCTTCCTTTCAATTATTTTTATGATAGCACTGGTTGGGGTGCGGATTTTCAAAAAGTTGCTTTACTCCCCAGCTGCATCCAAGTTAGCATCAAATGCATACATATCAGCTTGACTATGCCACAATTCCCGAAAATAGGCTGATTGGCGAAGTAGTGAACTTTTCGTGCCAATGCCATCAATCCGCCCATCACGCATCAGAATGATTTTGTTGGCCAATGTCACCGCGCCGATTCTGTGGGTGATAAAAAGTGACGGCGTATCTTGAGACACTTGCTTGATTTTTGAAAACAATCTTAGTTCTTTAATTGGATCCATGGCAGCTGAAGGTTCATCCAGAATCTGGTAAATGCCATGTTTGTACTGCGCTCTGGCAACGGCAATTTGCTGTCGCTGACCGCCACTGGGTTGAAAATCTTCCTGACTATAGGTGCCAATCGCCGTTTTCTCGCGATTCGGCAAGCGGTCGACCCACTCGGCAATACCATTGTTCATCATGACGTCACGCAAGCGCCCCTGATCTTGGTCGACACTCGCCGAAATGTTCTGGGCAATCGAAAAATCAAAAATAGCGTAATCCTGAAACACAACTTTAAACAACGCCAAGTAGTCTGCTTGAGTAAACTTAGAAATATCCTGACCATTGAACAGAATTTTCCCCTTCGTTGGCCGATACAACCCCAACAACAATTTGACCAAGGTGCTCTTGCCGCTCCCGTTCACACCAACTAACGCTGTCACGCCCTGCAAATCAAGCTTTAGGGAAATATCATGCAACACCTCCGGACCATCAGCATAAGCAAACGATACATGAACAAATTCAATCACATTCTTCGTCTGTAGCGGGAGTGTGACCCTGCCAGATGAGGCGGCAGGCTTTTCTGGCGGTAAAATGTCGCTGGCATACTGCACTTGATTCTGGAAACGAAGAAATTGCTGCCAAGTCGCAATCATCACGCTAACGGCACTCGTCATCTGCACAACACTGCCAAACAAAGTATTCAACTGGCCAATCGGTAACAAGCCTTCCTTTATTTTAAAGACAACCAGGATGAACAACACGAGTGTTGCAAAAGAAGCCATGATGGCCGTTACAATTTGCGATAGGCTATCGTTGATAATCAGCTTATGATTGACACTTTTTTCACTTTTCCACGTGGTTCGATACCGATTTTGAATCGGGCCGCGCAAGCCCCACATTTTAATGGCCTTGATATTCTCATACGAATTGACGATATTCATCAGAAAATAGTTCATCTTACGTTCCAAGTTCATTAAATACTTAAAAAGTTTGATGTTCGAGTGTGTCAACTTTTGATAGATCAGGATTAGTCCATACTCACCCAACATGATCAGTAACAAAGACATGACAATGACAATTGCCAACTTGCCGCTCTTGGTGGCCCCGACCATGACAATCCACCCGATCAGTCCCAAACCAGCCGCTATCGTCACCAAGCTCTGAACGAGATTTTGAAATTGGGTAAAGAAAGCCGGAATGCAGCCAGAGTACCGAAACGACGCCTCACTTTTCATCATCTTTGAAAAATATCCTTGCGTCTCAAGCTGCTGAAAATCAACCTTTTCCCACGCTTCATAAATCGCCGTCTTCAACCGCTCATTTGCGCGAACCGAGGCAATGTCCAAAAATCGCTGTAAAATGGCCGCCCCGACATAAGCCATTGCTGCCGCACTATAAAAGTACAAAACGATCTGCATAATTGACTGTCGCTGATTGGATAAAATTTGATTTAATATCTGCGTGTTGCCCAAGATCACAATCAGTGGCGCGACCGCATTCAAGATACTTATCAGCAACGTTAAGCCGAATAAACTTTTCCCGAAACGATAAATAAAGCGAACTGTTCCGATCCCGTGCCGAATTTCTGTTTTACGATGCTTCATGGCCGTCACTCCCAACATACAATGACCTCTGTGCCAACCAAAGTTTGCGATAATAGTCACAATTTGTTAAAAGCCAGCGGTGACTTCCAGAAGCGATAACGGTGCCATCTTTCATGACCAGAATCTTGACATTCTCAGTTGCCAAAGCCCCCAGCCGATGCGTCACGATGATCGTTGTTTTCTGATACAGCTTCGCGTCAACCAATGCATAAAACTGCTTTTCACTAATCGGATCAAGCGCCGAAGTTGGCTCATCGAGGATATTAATATCCGCCTGACGATAAAGAACTCTGGCAAAAAGTATTTTGTCCTTTTGCCCACCGGAAAGTTGAATACCATTTTCACTCAACTCATTGCCAATGAATGTCTGAATCCCACTAGGCAAACCGGCGACAAAATCTCCCAATCCAACTTCAGCCAATACTGCCTTAACACGCGCTGTATCAATCTGTTGCGGCGTTGTACAAGCCACATTTTCTGCAATCGTAAAATGGAGGATCACGTCATCCTGAAATTCGACCGCCACTCGCTGGCGCATGGCTGCTGGCGCCCAGGTCGCGATGTCTTGGCCATCAATCGCCACTGATCCTGAACTTGGCGTATATAAGCCGCAAAGTAATTTGACCAGTGTTGACTTGCCCGCGCCATTCTCACCGACAATCGCAACTTTCTCTCCTGGCTCGACGAAAAAATTGATGTCATGCACAAGCTCGGTTCCATTCACCTGATAAGCAAGATGCTGAACTTCAATTTTACCTGACTCACTAACCTTCCGCTCTTTTGCGCCGCTGTCTTGGCGGTAAGAGAAGGCCATAAATTTTCGAAAATTGTCAACAAAAACCAAATTCTTCCCAACTGTCACATAGGCATCCCTAAAATTACCAAAGTTCAGGTTGAGTGTTTGGATGGCGCTGATCGCAAAGAGCAGACTGGCAATTGAGACGTTCTGAAGTGCAATCAAGATTAACAGCGACAACGCTAAGCCGATAACGTTAACGAGTCGCTGTCCCAGATTAATGATCAGCGAAAGATTTGAGTAATGGCGTTGCCAGGTCACCAACTTTTGAATCAATGCTATAAAATGCTGATGAAAAAGATCAAACATCGCAAATAGGCGAATATCTTTACCCGTTGAGCGTTTCATCAGCGTCCGCACAAAATAACTTTGATAACTGGTGATCTGATTTTGTTCACCTTTATGGTTGAAATACCATTGATTGCCGATGCGCTGAAAGGCATATTGTAAAAGATTCAGCCCCAAGACAATGGCAGCTGGCCAAATACTCAAAATTCCCATCATGCCAAGCAGCACGATAATTTGGCAACCCGTTCGAATCAGGGTGACCGTCTGTGCGATGATCGCCCCAATCCCAACATTTTGCCCGTTGTAAATCGCTTCGTAAGCTTGATCAATAACCGCTTTTCCATCTACCGAGTCAATCAAACTTTGCCGCCAACCAAAAATATGCTCAGAGAAAACCGGCACGTAATCAAACCGAAAATCAAATGTCAGCAAAGTCAGGCGTTGCTGCAAAAATAAATCAAAGATTCTGATAACATACACACCGACCCCGGCGAGCAAGATGGTCAAAATCACCATAGCTAGCTTCAGGTCTTTCGCTTGGATAAGAACAACTGCGAGCGAAGGCAACAACGATATCCCCGCAACATACACGCTCTCAACTAAACAAAGCCCCAATAAGATCACGACAAATTTGAGTCGATATTTAGCGGCAAATTTGGAGAATATGTAGAACCAGTTGCTTCTTTGACTCATAGCGGTCATTCCTTAATCAGAAATACGCGTCTAAAGGGTATGCTTGTTACGATCTGCGTTTTATGTTAAATAAATTAGAACAATTTGATATTAATGAGAAAATACTCCTAGAGCAATGACATGTCAACCTCCCTGAAATGGAAATACACTAGAAAAAAGATCATGAAAACTCATTTCTACTACTCAAAAAAAGAGTTAGTGGAGGAATGTTTTCATGACCTATACCTGCCATGTTTGACCATTAGTTGATGAGACTCATGCTAATGCGTTATACCAAAAACAACCTTAAAGAGAGCATGTTGATGAAAGCAGAATCATGAACGTCTACTCAGCGAAACACTGCTTTTGCAGAAGCACTACTTTTCCCCGTCCGCTTTTCGCTTCAATGCGCGTTCAACCATTGACTTAACTTTCTGCGAAGCCTCATCGTATTCAGCTTTAGACAACCTTATTGTCACATAATCAACTTTAGTCTTATTGTCTTTCATCATCACCGAGATTCTCAATGGAACGCCGAATTCTTCAAAGAGAACGCTCAGTGACGAGAGCGTATGAAAAGCCTGCAAATTTTCTAAACTTGACTGGATATTTGAGATGTTATAAACCACATAGTCTTCGATATCTTGTCTGTCGAATTGGTTTCTTTTAAGCCCAGCGTGTTCGGCTGACTCCTTCACTAAACCGTCAAATGTAAAAGTCATGTCCAGCCCCCTAAAGGTTCGTGCTGCCATTTAAAGCGACTCAATGTCAATCGGCTTCCCATGATCATACGTCTTTCGATCGTCATCCGTAATCTCACGAACAACCCGACACGGTGAGCCGAATGCCACGACATTAGCCGGAATATCATGCGTAACTAAACTGCCAGCGCCAATGACACTGTTATCGCCGACCGTCACGCCAGGCATGACCGTGACATTTGCGCCAAACCAGCAATTCCGACCGACATGAATCGGTTTATTGTATTGGTAACCTTGTTCACGCAGGCTCGGATCAATCGGATGCGTGGCGGTCACCAAGGTTACGTTAGGACCAAACATGGTTCGATCGCCCACATAAATATGCGTATCATCAACCAACGTTAAATTGAAGTTGGCATAAATACCACTGCCAAAATGAACATGGGCGCCACCAAAGTTAGAATAGAACGGCGCTTCAACGTAACTTCTTTCACCGATTTCCGCAAACATCTTTTTAAGCTGGGAGAAGCGTTCTTCCTGATGGGGCGCCGGAATGCGATTATAAATGGCCACTTCGTCAATGTCAGCCAGTTGTTCTTTTTGCAAATCCGCATCCATTGGCTGATACAGTGCGCCGTTGTGCATTTTTTCTTGGATTGTCATGCGATTATCCTCCTTTTTTACTTGTTCTCTCGCTAAATCGTATCACAGTCTCGGTACTCACCATAATGCGCTTTCTAGTTTACTCAAAAAGTCCACTGGACGAAACTCCGCCCAGTGGCCTTTTTGCATGCCGTTCTTATTTATTTAACAAAGCCCAATGTCTGAGCAATCAAGTAAAGGTTTAAGATAATGAGCACCGCACTGATGAGCCACGCCAGCCACTTGACCCAGGCGTGGTTGGCAAATTCGCCCATGATCTTTTTGTCGCTGGTGTAGCGCACCAACGGGATGACAGCGAACGGTAGCGCGACGCTTAGGAAAACCTGCGAAAACGTCAGCAGTCCCTCAATCTTGGCTTCGTTGCCGTGATAATAAATGGCGAAAATCAAGACCGGCGTGACGGACATGAGCCGCGTCAGAATGCGCTGTGCCCAGAGCGGCATTTTCAGATGGATGAAACCTTCCATAATAATCTGGCCGGCTAGCGTCCCGGTGATCGTTGAACTTTGACCGGATGCCAGCAATGCGATCGCAAACAACATGGAAAGCATCGGGCTGGCAATGGCGCCGACAATCTGTGAATTGCTTAAGGCATTGAAAAGATCTACAAAGCGGCCTAATGAGCTATTGGTGCCGAAGAAAAGCGCCGCTCCAAGAATTAACAGTAATGAGTTGACGATAAACGCCATCGTCAGTTGCAAGTTGGAATCAATCGTTGAAAACTTAATCGCCCGTTTGACATCGTCTGGCTTGCTGCGATCAATTTTACGCGTCTGGGAAATCGATGATCCAAGGAAAAGATCATGCGGCATGACCGTCGCACCCACGATCCCTAGTGAAAGGTACAACATGGATTTATTAGTAACAATATCAGCGTGTGGCACGTAGCCTTTTAACATTTCCGGCACGTTGGGTTGGGCCAAAATGACTTCATAGGCGAAAACCAGCAGAATGACGAGGACTAAAGTAGCAACCACCGCTTCGATTTTTCGAAAGCCGAGGCGCATGAGTAGTAACAGAATTAAAACATCTGTCGTAGTAATGATAATGCCGACAATCAGCGGCATCTTGAAAAGCAGTTTTAGCGCAATGGCCGACCCGATAATCTCGGCTACATCTGTTGCCATAATTGCTAATTCGGTAACAACCCAAAGAAAACCGCCCATGACACGTCCGGTATGCTCACGCGTCATCTGCGCCAGGTCCTTACCGGTCACGATTCCCAGCCTTGCCGCCATTGCCTGCAGCAACATCGCGATCAAACTGGAAATCAAAATAACTGAAAGCAGTGAGTACTTGAATGAAGCCCCGCCGGCAATACTGGTGATCCAGTTACCGGGATCCATGTACCCCACGGCAACCAGAATACCCGGTCCGGTATAAGCGGCTAGTGTCCGCCAAAAACCGGCATTGTGCGGCACTTCAACACTGCCGTTAACTTCATCTAGACTTTTACTCGGCGTGTCTTCAAAATGAATGATCCGCTCACGTTTTGAGTTTTTATTTTCTTTTTCCATGATATAAAGCCCTCTTTCCATTGGTTTGAAATTTGGGTCTCGATTGAGCTATCACTCAACATCGTCCGAGATAAATATACACCCTTCCCAAGCGAGGTCAAGAAAAAGGTTAGGCTAACTTAACTTATTGCCTAAAGCCCCTATTGACGGCGCTCATCGCGTGCTATAATAAAACCACACTGCCGGCTTTAAGTTTTCACTTAATCCAATTTAAGAAGGGATCCTGGTACATGGCCAATTCAACTGATGACATGTTGCATCAAGCGCAATTATTTAATGATTTCACGGCTAAACAGAAACTGATTATCATCGCCGCCATTGATGTGTTTGCCGAGAAGGGGTACGCCGCAACCAGTACGAAGGAAATCGCCGCGCGGGCCGGGGTCGCCGAAGGTAATATTTACAGCCGCTTCACCAACAAACGCGGCCTATTGAACGCCATTATCACACCGGTACTCGACCAGATGTTCCCGGCCGAACTGGATGACTTCATTAAATCCCGGTTGAATCAGGATTATGTGTCATTGGAAACTTTTCTAACCGTTTTAATCAAAGATCGCATTACTTTTTTGCAGGCGAATGCGCAAATTATCAAAATCGTTCTATCGGAATTGTTAAATGACACGCAGGTTCGTGAACAGGTCATTGGCAACTTCACAGCCCAATATTGGCAGACGATGACGCATGATTTAACCGTCCTGAAACAACGGGGCGTGCTGGTTGACTGGCCGTTTGAAGATATTTTAAGAGCTATCTGGTCGACTACCAGCGGCTTGATTCTTGGATTTTTATACTTCAATCAGCCGCTAGACGCCGACACCGTGAACCACAGCATTACCGCAACGATTAAGGCTTTGACGCCAAAGTAGTTGGTAGCATGCAAACATGGTGTAGCCTTCTGTTCCGGTAGTTGTGTGGGTTATGACTCTCAACGGTTGGCAGTTTGCGTATAAAATAAAACTATGTGGTTTTGCTCAGGTTCACTTTAACGCGCTCCCCGGTGCAGAAACCTGCGTGTAAGGACCTTGGTCGCAATGGCTTAAGCCCGGGCCCATCACGCCCAAGACCTCTTACACTCCGGTTTCTAACCGCGCCGGCTCACGCTCATTCTTTTAGAGGAGATTGACTTCATGACTCTCGCGATTTTCGCTTTCCTACTCATTGCCGGCATCGGTGCTGGCCTGACGGCCACGCTGGCTGGGCTGGCTTCGTTGGTTTCTTACCCGGCGTTGTTGGCCATCGGGGTGCCACCGGTGATTGCCAATGTGACCAACACCGCCGCCTTGGTATTCACCGGTGTCGGCTCAGCAGTTTCATCCCTGCCTGAACTGCATGGACGCGGCAAATTTCTGTGGCGGCTCATCCTGTTGGTTTCACTCGGCAGCATTTTCGGCAGCGCCTTGTTGCTGATTGCACCTGCATCGACTTTTGAAAAAATTGTGCCGTTCTTTATTATTGCCGCGGGCCTGTTATTGTTGTTCAGCGGCAAACTGCCCACGCAGGAACATGACCCGAATGAACCGGCGCGCCGTCTGACATTTCGCCAAGAAGCGCTGCAGACCATCGTTATCTTCGTGACCGGAGCCTATGCCGGTTACTTCGGTGCTGCTGCCGGCGTCGTGATGTTGGCAACGTTGACCCTGACCGTGGACCAGCCCTTCATTGTGTCCAATTCAATGAAAAATCTAACCGGCTTTGCGGCTAATGGCATCGCCACCGTCATATACGCTTTCACGACCAAAATCGAATGGCTCATGGTCATCCCCCTCGGCATCGGCCTTTTCATTGGTGGCTACATTGGCCCCATCATCGCCCGGCGACTGCCAGTGCAGTTACTACGCGTTATCATTGCCGTTTTGGCTTTCCTGTTGGCCGCCAAGCTGTTCGCCCAAGCCTATTTCTAATGAAATTTGACATTATCAACAAAAGCTTCTCGAAGCCGGTTCATAATTTATGACTCCGAAATAAAAATGAACGCATCCCAAATTTCGGAAGTGCGTTCATTTTTGTTTCCACGAGGATAATTCGTTCAAATTGCTTAAGTATAGTAGTGCCAAAGCGGAGCAATCGTAGGCCAGATGGGGCTCAGTGGTGAAATTGGTCTTAAACGGGCGGTTTTCCCGTTTTAGACCAAGGCCGAGCTTTGAGACTCAGCCGGGTTTGCTGAGGCTCAAAGTCGCGCCCACCACGTTCCAGCCCCAGCTGGCCGGAGATTGCGGAGTTTGGCACGACCCAGAACTTATTGCCTGAGCTTTTTTGAACGTTCTTACAAAATTACGGCTCAGTTTCGAAAACTTTTCTTACGCATACCATACTGAATGATTCAGTTATAACAACCAAACCGCTAACCCAAACAAAACCAAATGTACCAATAATCTTACCAAGTGATGGCTTACGTGCGGCTTGCCGTACATTGCTATCCCATTAAGCCACGCCACTGCGGACAAACCCAGCAACCCGATCAACAAAACGATGACCGCGTTGACCTTATCCGGAATCACCGCCGCTGTCAGCACCAAGACCGCAGCCAGCGCCGTTAGTTGATTGAAAAGCGGGTTACCTTGTTTGGCTTGCCACGCCTGCCAGGCAACCAGCAGCATCACAAACCCATAACCGCCAATCACCACACGCATCCCGATTGCCGCCATGCGCTCGCCTAGCCTTCCTGCGCCTGCAAGACTTGATCCATCACATGTAAAACGCCATATTCATCATTGCTACGGGTACGATATTTGGCATGCTGTGCCATACCCTGCGTCGCATTCGCCATAATATAACTGTAACCAACTGTCTCCAGCATCGGAATATCATTATCATAATCACCAAACGCCATCATCTGAGCAGTCGGAATATCAAAATGCCGACTCAAAATCCGCATCCCGCGGCCTTTATTCACGCCGAGATTTTGAATATCCAACCAAGTTTCGCCACTCACCTGAACCGTATAATCCTGACCAAACACTGGCCGAAAATAACGATCGGCATTTTTGCGACTATCCGCATTAGGAAAATAAATCGTGACCTTATCGACTTCTAGCGACATATCCAGCAAATTCGGCACCTTTTTGAGCTTGTGGTAAAACGGCAACAGCGCCGGTGCATATTTGGCATCAACCGCATTGATATACGCGGCATCCAAGGCACATAGCACCGGAACGCCATCGGTTTTTTCAAGAATGAATGACACAATCTCGCGATACTTGGCCGCGGAAATCAAACTTTTTCCGATGATATGGCCATGCGTTGCCACTAAACCGCCATTATCGCAAACCAGCGAGATGTGCTGGCTGAAGTGTGGAAAAGTTTCCTGCAGCGTATATAACGGTCGGCCACTGGCAGCGACGAATTCGATGCCTGCCTGATGAAGCCGGTGTAAGTAACGATCAAAGTGCGGTGGTAAGACGCCTTTGCTGGTTAACAGCGTCTGGTCCATATCACTGGCAATTAATTTTACATTTCGCATCTTTTTCTCCCATAAACGAATTAGTTAGTGCGGCGCCCCTTTGGTAACCACGTTCTCGATCACCTTCGCAATTTGCTCCGGCGGCTCTTGCATGCCATGCTTCAGCCACATGGTTAATACACCCACGGCCCCATTAATGAAAAACGTATAATAATAATCGAGATGATCTTTATCGGTCTCGCCGTACCAAGTTTGATAACGTGACTGCGTTTGTGCCTGAATCGGCCGCACGATTTTTTGTAAAACCGAACTATCCGGTGTGGTTAAAAGAATCGTTGCGGCTTGCGGATGTTGCATAATGACCTTGAGAATCGGCACTAACATCCTGGTCATATCGTCTATTTTAACACTGAGATACGGTTGGATTTCATTGAGTAAATCGGTTTCAATTTGTTCGAATAAAGCCAAGGGCGACTGGAAGTGCAAGTAAAAGGTTCCGCGATTCAGATCCGCCTGCCGACAAATCTCCGTTACGGTCACGTCATCCAGCGCCTTGGTTTCCAAAATCTGCAGTAAGGCGGTCTTAAACCGACTCACCGTATACTGAACCCGGCGATTGTCCCGTGTCCCTGACATCAACGTTCACCTCTAAACCAACATGATTTCAACAAAGTGTTCATTTCAAAACAGATTTTCCGTTTCTGTGCTTGAACGAATACTTTTAATCTAACATAATGTCATTCAATGAACAACGTGTTGAATTTATGGGCAGACCAGCGGCACATGCTCAGCTCAATGCGATCGTAGGAGGTTTTTTAATATTGGCATATATCGAAGTCAAACATGAATCTAAACGTTACAAAATGGGGGAAACCACCATTACCGCCAATCAGGATATCAATTTTACCGCGGATCAAGGTAAGCTGACGGTTATCCTCGGCCCCAGCGGCGCGGGCAAGTCGACGCTGCTGAATATTTTAGGCGGGATGGATTCGCCCACAGAAGGGGAGGTCTGGATTGACGGGACTGACATTGCGACGTTTTCCGATAAGCAACTCACGGCTTTTCGGCGGCACAATGTCGGTTTTGTTTTTCAGTTTTACAATCTAATCCCGAACCTGACGACTAAGGAAAACGTTGAGCTGGCTGGGTCCATTGTGAAAGATGCGTTGGATCCGACCACCGTGTTGCAGCAAGTTGGTTTAGGCGCGCGGCTGGACAATTTTCCTTCGCAGCTTTCCGGCGGCGAGCAGCAGCGGGTGGCGATTGCCCGCGCCTTGGCGAAGAATCCGAAGCTGCTGCTGTGTGACGAACCAACTGGCGCGCTGGATTACAAGACCGGTAAGCAAGTGCTACAACTATTACAGGATGCCAGCCGCAAAGATCATAAAACCGTTTTGATCATCACTCACAACGCTGCGATTGCCAAAATGGCTGATCGGGTTATCGAAATCAATGATGCGCAGGTCCGCAGCATTCATGACGAAGCCGCACCAACGCCAGTCGCAGATATTGAGTGGTAGGTGATCAGTTTGAAACCATTAACGAAAAATCTTTGGCGAAACATTCGTGATTCATTGGGCCGATTCATCGCGATTGTCATCATCATTATGCTTGGCGTTCTTTTATTTGTCGGGGTCAAAGCGACCGGTCCAGCGCTCAAGGACTCCTTGAACACGACCGTTAAAGCCGATCATCTCGCTGACAGCCAGCTCCTGGCAACCACTGGCGTCACCAAAGCCCAGGTCAAGGCAGCACAATCGGTTAGCGGCACTCAGGCAGAAGCCGTCAAGTTCAAATACGCAATTGGTGGCAAGGCCAGCGATGTCGTCGCCTTGTACGGCTACCAAAAAACGGCCACGATCAACCGCCTCCACCTGACCAGCGGCCACTTGCCGACCCACCATAACGAAATCGTGCTAGATTCAGTCGCCAAAAAAAGCGGCTACAAACTCGGGCAACATTACACATTCGCCCGCAACAGCGGTCTCAACCGGCGAACCTACACGATCACCGGCTTCGCGGACTCGCCGGCCTACATTGAAGACACCAGCCGCGGATCCGCCAATATCGGGGATGGCACGGTACGGTATTTTGCCTATATTCCTGATCAACAAATGAACATGCCGGTTGCCTCGCAATTGAACATCCGCTTCCCGGGACTGCAAAAGCGCGACACATTCAGTTCTTCTTACAAAGATGCGGTTGCCGCCAAAATGAAACAAGTCAAACGCCGCGTCAAAGACCAGGCACAAAAAGATTTGCAAACCATGATCGAAGCCAAAATTGTGCAGGCCGCCACCAAGAAGGCCACTGCCCAGGCCACCGCAGCAGGTATGCCAGCCAGTGCCGCTGCCACGACCGCGCAGGCGGCGGTTCAGAAGCAACAAGCGACGCTGAAAAAACAAGCCAGCACGCGGGCGCAGAAACAACTGACCACCAGCCTCACTTGGCAAACGCGGAGCGACCTGCCAGGATTCGGTGACTACGGCGGATCAGCGGATCGAATTGCCGCAATCGCTAATGTGTTCCCGGTGTTCTTTTTCCTTGTGGCCGCCCTCATCACCTTTACAACCGTCAGCCGCATGGTCGAAGAAGCCCGCGCGCAAATCGGCACGTTTAAAGCACTTGGTTACGGCAAATGGGCCATTGCCCGGAATTATCTTGCTTATGCGGCACTTGCCGGTTTATTCGGCGGAGTCATCGGCGTTTTTGCCGGCAATCTCAGCATTCCGCGGATCGTCTTGAGTTTGTATAAAAACTACATCCCACTCAAACAAGTCGTGACGCTGCAATGGCCACTCATTGCCTTGTCGATCGTACTCGCCTTAATTGCCACGTTGGGCGCCGCCATCATCGTTGTCCGCAACGAATTAACCGAAAAACCGGCAGCCTTGATGCGTCCGCGGGCACCTAAATCCGCTAAACGCATTTTACTTGAACGGATCACGCCATTATGGTCGCGACTTTCTTTTAATCAAAAAGTCAGCTACCGCAACCTTTTCCGGTATAAATCACGGCTCATCATGACCATTCTTGGCATCGCCGGCGGAACCGCCTTAATTCTTACCGGCTTCGGCATCAAGGATTCCATCACTGCCACGGGCACCTTGCAATACAATGATGTGGTTCATTACCAAGCCATCGCTCGCTTGGCGGATGGTAAAACTCCTACAGCAGCGCGCACCGTCTTGAAGAAAAGCAATGCCTATCGCAGCGCCGGCACTGTCAGCAGCGCTGTGGCCAAGCTCAGCGTCAATGGCCACCAAATCAGCGATGTTAACCTCTTTGCTCCATCAAGCGGCAGCTCCCTTGAACCATACGTCAGCCTCCGCTCAACCAAAACCAACCAAAAGTTGACGTTGCCGCGTTCCGGCATCGTTATTACCAGCAAAGTGGCCAAATCACTTAAAGTCGGCACTGGCGATCGCTTAAAAATCACCACAACGGATGGCAAGAAACATAGCTTTAAGATTAAAGGCATCGCCAAAAACTATGTCGGTCATTTTGCCTATCTCTCAAACACCAGCTATCGGCAACTTGCCGGTCAGCACACAGATCCCAACGCTTTGCTCGTTCGCTTACGCCCGCAGACCACGAAGCAAAACGATCGATTAGCCAAGCGTCTTCTGAATCACCATGCCATTATCGGCATCAGCTTTACCACCACAGCGAAAAAGACGCTTAGCAACATGAGCGGCATGCTGGATCCGATTGTCCTGATCTTCATTCTCTTAAGTGCCGTTTTATCCTTCGTGGTCCTGTACAACCTGAACAATATCAACGTTTCCGAACGCATTCGGGAATTGTCCACAATTAAGGTGCTGGGATTCTTCGATCGTGAAGTCACTATGTATATCAGTCGTGAAAGCATCGTGCAGACGATTGTCGGCATTCTCTTCGGTTATGGGTTAGGCAATCTTTTGACGGCGTACATTTTGCAACAGGCAGAAACTGCCGACGTCGTTTTCCCATTGACTATCAGTTTCACCGGCTACCTCACGGCCACGCTGCTGATGATCGGCTTTACTGCCATTGTCACTTGGCTCACCCACCGGCGCCTTCAGCGGGTTGACATGGTCGAAGCGCTTAAATCCAACGAATAACTTACAATTTTGTCATGCAGTCGCAGCGCGCGGCTGCTTTTTTTCATCCAAAATTCACCAAAACTGCCGAATAAAAACCTAAAATCACGTAAATTTGACCGCCAGATGAAGATTGAGAACAACTCCTAACAGTTCTGTAATGGTGACGTAACATTGACACAGTAAAGTAGCCTTTAGTTAATTAATTAAGGGTGAGGTCAAAATGAAATTCAATAAAGCTATGATTACATTGGTTGCCGCAGTTACCTTAGCAGGTACTGCCAGCGCCGTTACACCGGTTTTCGCTGACACGAGTGCCAGCATCGCTTCTAACAAAAGCGAAACCAACGAATTATTAAAGCAAATCGAAGCAGCCAACACTGAAGTCATCAATCTTAACAAGCAGATTGATGATAAGAATTCGCAAATCAGTGATGCCACAGCCAAGATCAGTGCAACAGATGCCCAGATCAAATCATTGAGCGGCCAAATCACGGCTGCCCAAAAGAACGTGACGGCACGGAAGAACAATTTGAAGGATCAGTTGATTTCCCTTCAAAAGAAGGCTGGCAGCTCGGTTAGCGGTAATGTCTACATTGACTTCGTGTTGAACTCACAAAGTCTTTCAGACCTGATCGCCCGCACCATGACCGTTGGCAAACTCAGCCAAGCCAGCAAGGAAGCGCTGGACGCTGTGACTGTTGCCAAGGATAAACTGGCAGCATTGAAGAACCAACAGGAAACAGCGCGTCAGACGTTGGTTTCAACCAAGTCATCGCTTGAAACCCAGAAGTCTCAGTTGGTTACCTTGCAAAAGACAGCTAGCGACAAGCAGGATGCCTTGAACAAGCAAATCAATGATCACCGTGACGAATTGGTTGCATTGCAGAGCCAGTTCGCCCAAGAACAGGAAAAGACCGCTGCGGCAACCCAAGCTGCTTTGAAGACGGTCGCTGCATCGACCGGTTCTGCATCAAGCAAGAGTGCCGACAGCAGCAGTTCAACAACTAAGGCTGCTTCAAGCCAAAGCACCCTCTCCACAACCAGCACTTCTTCCAACAGTGGTGCCACATCATCCGTCATCAGCAACAACACCAATTCAGGTAGCGGCAGCCATGCTGATTACAGTAGTTCAGCCAACACTTATCCTTGGGGTCAGTGCACCTGGTATGTTAAGTCTGTTGCTTCATGGGCAGGCAATGGCTGGGGCAACGGCGCTGAATGGGGCGCTTCCGCTGCAGCTGCAGGCTTCACGGTTAACCACACACCGGCAGCCGGCTCAATCATTGTCTTCGCTGCTGGCCAATCCGTTGGCGGGCAATGGACTGCTGATGGTCAATATGGTCACGTTGCTTACGTTCAATCCGTTTCCGGCGACAGCGTCACCATTTCCCAAGGCGGCATGGGCTTCAGCTCACCAACCGGCCCGAACACCCAGACCATCTCTGGTGCAAGCAGCTACACTTATATCCACCAGTAATTTTACCCACCCTTAATCACGTCTTGGGATCCCATTTTCGGATACCAACCTAAAAATACCGCGGGAACCAAAAGAAGCCTTCGAATCTATGCAAGTGCATAGGTCCGGAGGCTTCTTTTTATGGTTGTTGTGGTCATTGCATTGCCGCGTCTTCAGCGCAACAGGCAATGCAACGACGCGGCAGGTGCGTTAAATCCTAGCAATCGCACGCCACATCGCATGTGTCGCAATCGTCAAGATAGAAACTGTTGGCACGACTCACCGTTACAAAATCGCCAATGTCCCATTTTTCCCGTGCGGCTATTTCATTCACGATGACACCAAACCGTTGGCGAAACTTGTAAATGTAGCAGAAGATCGCGTCTTGGTGGCGAACGTCCGGACCGACAACAAACACGTTTTTGGCGCGGGTCGATTCATCAACGTCACTTAACTTGATTTCGCCATCAGCACTTTCGAAAAGTTCCGGCCATAATTTTAGCGGGCCCGGGTTGAATCCCGTGCACAAGATCGGTTTGTATGGCGTCGTGATGGTGCGGCCGTCGGTGAACCACAACTGATACTGTGATGGGGAATCGCTGGTCACCGTTTTTAAAGTCGCATTTTGTTGTAAGGTGATCCGATCCGCAACTGCTGGCGGCAAATCCAAGAACCGACGCCGAGTGTATGGAGCCAGGCGGATGCTGGGATCAGGTGAAGCAGCGTTTAAGCCGGTCGATTCCGTGATCATCAAAACTTTATGCCCAAGCGTGGCCAGATTGATCGCAGCATCCACGCCGCTTTCATTGCCACCGATGACAATTTGGGTTTCCCCTGGCAAATCCTGCCAGGAATGCACCTGCTGATAGTGAATGACATTTTCAGGGTGATCGGTTAACTTCGGAAAAGCAAATTGCCCGACCGCCATAATCAGATATTTACTTTCAACGACACCATGATCGGTCTCAATGGTATAGCTGTCTGCATTGGCCGTAATGGCGCCAACACGTGTATGTTCAGCAATCGGTAACGTATAAGTCTCTGCCACCAGCTTCAAATAATCGGCAAACTAGGGTCCACTAAGATGTTCCGTCCCCAGCGTATATGCCGGCGACGTTTCCATGGTAACGGCATTTAAGTCCGGCATACCGAAACCATTGCTGGTAAATGATGGCGTGATAAAACGGGTTTCTTTTGGCCAGTTGCGAAAACTTTCGCCAATCTCACCTTGCTCCAAAATCTGAAATTGCTGACAACCTAATTGTTTCAAAATGACGCCGACGCCAATTCCGGCTGCCCCGCCACCAATAATCGTAATTTGATTCATCTATTTATTTCTCCTTACATCAATCCAGACGCTTACTGTCACGCACCGTTAATCGATTCAGTCCGGTTTCACTCACATGCGCCGCAGCCTGAGCCAAAAAGGTGCCGACAACGGTCAACCCAACCGTCACCAAGACCGCCAACAGCTCCACGCCAGCGAAACGGACACCATCCTGGCGCGTCACCAATCGCGCCACCATCAGCCCGATAACGCCAGTCAATCCGCCAACAGCATTAATCGCAAAAGAATCAACCGCATCGTAGAATCTTTTAGCATGTTGCATTTTCACGACCGCTGTTTGACATAACCCGCCGGAAACAACGGCGACTACGGACATGGTGCCTGCGCCGACATAGCCGACCAAAGCCGTACTCGTCACTAATCCGCATAAAATGCCATTCAGTAAGTCACCTAAGCTCACCGATTGCGTTCGCCAATACGTCAACCAGCACCAGCCGGCAATCGCCGCCAAAACCGTAATGAGCGTTTTGATCAGCACCTGCAAAGCCTGGGCATTCAGGCCACCCACCGGCGCTAAATTAAAGCCTAACCAGCCCACCAGTATCATGATCGTTGCGGCGTAATCCGTACGAAAATCATTCGCCACAACCGCCTCACGACTGCGGGTCAACGATTTTGCCAAGACAAGACTGGTCAGCCCCGCCGTCAGATGCACGACAATACCGCCGGAAAAATCCAGTGCACCCAGTCGCTGCAACCAACCGCCATCCGACCATAGCCAGTGCGCCAGCGGGCAATAAACCAACGCCGTCCAAACCGGCACAAAAATCACCAAGTAACGACTATGCTTAAAGCCAACAACGGTCCCGATCAACATGGCGATCGCATATAAGTAAAAATCCATCTGCACCAAGCCACCCAGCAAATCCGCAAAACGGTTAACCTGTAACAGATTGGTGCCAAACGCCAGGTAATTCCCAAACACCAACCAGCAGCCGATCGCCATCATCAACGCAACGCTCATGGTTAAAAGTGCGGGCTGCTGCCGGGAGCGAGGTAACATACCCACGTATAACAGCGGTACGCTAAAGATCATCGGCAGCATGATCAGGAAACAGACAAGTGCAAACATAAATGACCCCCTTGTAAACTTTCGTCAGCCTGGGCATCAGGCTGAGCCAGCGTTAGTGACCCTTTGCTATTCAGTTGTGAATGATCGCTTCTACCTATAGACATGCGGTCAGTATGTGTGGCTATTTTTGAAGCTACCTACCTCGCTTTCTAAAACGTAACCATTACGATTAAGAAGCGACTGTTACCTTATCATTTGTTGGTTAGTGGTGTCAACTGATATTTTTGGCAAAAAAAGACAACACCCTGGAAAAAGTGTCGTCATAATGCCCATTTCTAAAAACCGGGATACATTAATTAAACAAACTCATGTCCGTTTTTATTGGACTGGTCTCAAAGTCTAAGCTTTCCGCGGCTCGAACAATGCCTAATGCTGTCGTTCCTTCCTGGTCGGT
This sequence comes from Lacticaseibacillus huelsenbergensis, assembly GCF_029726355.1. Lineage (NCBI taxonomy): Bacteria > Bacillati > Bacillota > Bacilli > Lactobacillales > Lactobacillaceae > Lacticaseibacillus > Lacticaseibacillus huelsenbergensis. The sequence continues at coordinate 1,221,554 of NZ_CP120687.1, read as the reverse complement.
TTTCGCTAATTGTCTTAATCGGGTGAGCGAATAGTCTGACTTGTTATATCTCAGTATCATATTGAGCGCGGCAACACCACAGTCACGTTCATCAATCTGTGGTGAGTAGTAGCGGTTATAACGGCTGGCAAATCCATATTTAATGTTAACCATAGAGCTTCCCTTAATTTTTAAAGCAGCAGTGTCAGTTGGTTAGCTGATCGTTTTGGGTCTAAGGAACGGTATCTTTTTCCAATTTCTTAAGATCAAAATTATGAATGTGCAAAGGAGACCGGCAAGGACACCACATAAATGCGCAATTTGTGTCAAGATCTCAACGTCTGAAGCACTTACGTTAGGAATAAGTCCGAAAATGAAATACCAAAAGAATCCAAATAAAATAATTTTTGAAATTAAAGAAAAAGCTGGCTTTTTTATGAAAAATGCTAATACAACCAACGGAAATAGGGCATATACCGACAGTGACGCACCGTTAAACGTATAAATATAGAGGCCGATTCCGAAAGATGTTTGAATGTATCCCCCAAACACAAAACAAAATAGGAGGGTCGCAATCCAACTAGAGACAAAAAAGCTGGTTACAAGAGCCATGCTTCCGATCTTCCATTCTATGAAAGGTCCCAAAATAATAATCGGAAGAATGTTTATCAATAGATGGTTCAATTCTGCGTGATAAATAGAGCCTGTTACGATGTACCACAGCTCTCCTCGTAGAATTGAGGGAATATTTCCAACAAAGTTAGAAGATGGAATTAAGAATGTATTCGTCAAAATAAGAAATAGCCAATAGAAGAATAGAAGCATGCAGCAAATAAAGAGAATTCCTTTGGCTGCAAAAAATATTGCAAGTAGATTAGCCTTCTTCAACTTCAAAAGCATATGTTTAAACCTCTCTCTCTTTTAGGCACTGTTGCAATGTTAGTGACAAACAATTTGATCACAAGTTGGCAAAAAGGCGGATTTGGTCAGATCCGCCTTTTTGAAACACGTAGACTTTATTTTCTCTTAAACTACAACTTATCGACAAGCAGGTCTTAGTTTATTGCGTAATGACGTCCAGCACGACGAGATTTTCTAGGACCTGAGTGATAGGTTGGTCCTTTCGGGCCAGGGAGATCCGAGATTTTAAACGTAAAGCCGGCACCCCCGCCTCCGGTAACGGGAACTCGGCTACCACCCCCGATAGTTACCTGAAGTTCATTGTTAGCAAGGACCTCGGCGTTTCCAAGATTATTCAGCTTAGCTTTATACATATGAAACCTCCGTTTTCTAGTAATGGTAGATATCAGTAGAGTTAGATATCCTGCAGAATCGGTTTAACAATAGGAATCGGATATCTTTTGCCATGCTTCGGACGTTCAATTGGTGGCACGCGAACCAAATTTGACTTTTCAGATGCTTGTGCAGCATTCAGAAAGTCTTCGTTAGTGCCGCCTTTGATCTTTTCGAGGGTGCTTGCATCTAGCTTCATGGCGTGAATAGCGTTCGTTGTGTTCATGTAGTTGTTTCCTCCATGAGTCTTCTCTGTTAGTGCATAAATGAATGCGCTTAATAGAGTGAAAGCGGTGCCGTTCCTGATTAGTATCCGTCACAAGTATCTGCTAATACCGTTCATCAGATGGCTAGGAATACATTGCGGTTTTGAACAGGACAAAAAGTCACCATTGTAGTTTCTAATGTCATATTCAATAGCCATATCTGATATTTGACAGTGAAGAAAGTTGTCCAATTTTGTCAGACTGCAGCTTGGTCAATGTAATCCTGTCTCTTATTAAGACATTAGAAATTTCCAGATTCATCCGACTTAAAATAAGTGGGACAGCGGCTTGTTTTTGAATTAGGGCTTCACGATAATTCCTCAGTACTTGCTGAAGAGACGCGCTTTGTGGATTGTTCTTCAAGTCAAGAAGCAGTTGATCAATGATATCCGTTGCCTGTTTGGCCCGATCATTACCGCCAGAGTACCATTTTAAAATACCCATAATTTCACCCCATGAACGTTGCGCTTTTAGATCTATGCAATCACAGAACTTTGAGCTTTTCAGAATGAGCGTATTAGCGCTGGCCTCTTTGTACCAATATTACTTGATGCCAGAATTCCAACCCGCTTGACCGCCAGTAAACCAGTTTGCTGCCATATTGTTTCCGATGCTGTTGATAGCTTCTCCCCAGTTTACGTAGCACTTTTTCTTGGTGCAATAAACACCATTACCATAGTATTTACCGCCTCCACCCCCGGTGATCTTAGAAATTTCAGCATCTGACAAAGGTACGATTGTTTCTTTGAACATACTTTTCCTCCTCATATCAGTTGCGATAGTGAGAACAAAAAGCTTTTTAAGTGGAAAACGTTTTTCTAAAGACAAATTAACAAATGGCACGTGATCATGTCAATGTTTTTTTGCTGTACTTCAGTTTAATAATTGGAGTGTATAATAATTAGCATTTTATTTATTATTAAAACATTGCTTCTTACATACCGACAAAAACAATTAGTTTATTATGTTAAAAATTGATGTTTAAAAATTAGCAAATGATGAGTTTGGGATTACAGAACACACTAAGCTTCACATGAACTATCCGGAGCGCTGTTTAGCCATAAGCGACTCAATAACTAAGTTAATGTGTGTTGATTGCAAATTAATTGACCTAGACTAAGTAGTGCGGTTGAGCTTCTTCGAATCTCCCCATTGGGCTACAGTATGATCAGCGGACAAAAAGTTAATCGAATGGAACCAGCTGGCTCTCTTCGTGTCAATGATCTGTTGTAAGACATTGAGGCAGGTTTGGGCGTGGAATCAGGAAGTTTGTAGATCAACTCACAGCGGCTCTTACGCTCTGCTAGGGTGAGTAGCGCCGGTTCGTTGAGGACGCCGTTTACCTTTCATCAGATCGCCTTCCCAATCCCAAAGGTTTTACGTTCATTCACCGCTTGCGGCCGCTGTTCGATGGAAGTTCCTGCAAGGCGTTTGTTCCCGCGTTCATGGTGACAACTTATGTGTTTGATATGGTGGTGGAGCTTCTCGGGTTAGCCGTCTTGTCCAAGAGCAAGAGCCCGCGGTCGAGGTAACGATAAACGGTCGGCGTTGAAGGACAGGCACGGGAGAGGTAGAGACGCTTAATTAGATGACAGTAACCATCGATTCTTTGCAGGCGAAGCTTGGTCTTTTTGACTTTGGTCGTGAGCCAGTGACGAAGAAGTGCCAGCGCCCCTTCTAGTAGTCGTGTTAGCAACGCTGCTTATGTAGAATCTGCAAAGTATCAGCGAAGTATACCTCGTAAGACAGGTAGTTCAACCTTAGTTGACGGATCTTACCACGATCAAGTTCCCGACTGATGGTACTCGGCGATCGGTGATGACGATCGACAATCCTTCTAGTAGAAAAGGCTTTCGTACGATAAAGCCCCTCAATGACGCCGACGATCTTCAGCGGTGAATTGAGTGTAATGTCGAGTGCTGTTAAACTTGTATTGAGTCGTGAAGATATCACATTTCTTGTTGTTTTGACGCTTCAAGGATAGGTCTTTATGGCCTGTTTTGTTAAACTATTCCCAATGGATTGGTCTACTTCAACCGATGTTGCACTTCGATTTTAAATCCGGCAAAAATTTATAATTCCTTATACGTCAAAAAACAGTCTCCTCAGTTCGGTGCATGAGAAGGCTGCTTTTGCAAGAATACTAGAGTATCTTTTGACCAGTTTTAGACATCAATTTATTTTAACGTCTAAGACAATTGAGGCTTATCAAAACAGGATACGTATTAGCCATTGGGAATTAGCAGCCTACGGAATATCCACTTAGAATACCACCGAGTGTCCCGTAAAGACCACCGAGAGTGATGCCTGCTGGACCAAATCCACTTAAAGCCGATGCTCCGTTCAAACCACCAATAGTTCCACCGCCAACAAGCCCCAAAAAGCACTTACCGACATCACGACCTCCAACAATTTTTTGCATTTCAAGTTCACTTAACTTTCTTATTTCGTTCATGTTCATCCTCCGTTGCAAAACTCTTCACAGAAAAATACTTCACCATCATTTCTGCGAGCGTAACAATTATCCAAAAAAGCGGAATTATTGTTAACACATTCAACATGGCCCGCCCGAATGTATCACCGACCAACAATCTAACAAGGACATTGGCTAATCCGGTACAGATCCAAAAAAGAAGCTTAAAAACAAGTTTGCGAAGCACCGGCGATAGCGCCCCCAATACCCCCTAAAATGCCTAATCCTCCAATAACATACACATTTTTAGTTTTTGCACCTAACCCTGCTCCTGTTAGGATACCCCCAACACCGCCGCCAACGGTTCCGGCAAGGCATTTCCCTGCATCCCCACCAACAATTGACTGCAACTCATTTGTACTCAAAATATCTAAGTTATTCATGTATATGCTCCTTTTTAACTGAATGACATGTGGCTCTCACGAAAATAATTGACAATACTATAAAGATCATCAAAAACTTTCATGGAAAAACTGTACTTGTTTTTGCAAAGTCGACTTTACTTTTTTAGTATAACTACAGATTCAAATTTTTTGTCATAAAAAAAATAAACGTCGACTTTTGGCCAATTAACGTCGTTTTACTCAATATTTTTGACTCAAATGAACCTTTTTACGACATCAGCACTTGTATTAAGGCAACATCTTAGATTTTACTTTTGGCCGAAATCATTCAACCTCAAAAACTTAACTAGTACATATGAACAAGCAGCTCACGTCGACTGATGATAACTCACTATGCGTCGCGCAACTTATACGTAAAAAAGACACCCGAAGCCCCACACAATCACTGTGGAAGTTTCAAGTGTCCTTCGTACGAAACTTTTCTCAAGCCTTCTGCCGGCCATATCCCTTTAAGGTTGCCCGAATCGCGAATCCCAAAGCGATGAGCGCAATGGTGTACAAAGCGACATTGCCGTAAAACTTACTGATCGGGTTCCAGAATACCGGCCAGAAGACTTGGTAGAGCCAGAAGCCAACGACTAGCAGGCCCCAGAAAATATTGATCCAGATTTTTTTCATAGTACACACTCCCTTTTGCTGAGCGTGAGCTGGCGCGTTCAGGAGCCGGAGTATAAGTGGCCTTGGGCGAGATGAGATGGTCGGGCTTTGACCATTGCGACCAAGGTTCTTATACACAGGCTCCTGCGCCAGCAAACGCGTTATGCCGAGCGTGAACCGGCGCGTTTAGGAGCCGGAGTATAAGTGACCTTGGGCGTCCTTATATGCAGGCTCCTGCACCGGTGAACGCGTTATAGCCTAAATCATTGGCGATGCCGGTGCGTTGTAATACTTATTGATCAGGTGATAGGCGGTTGCCTGTAAGCCGACCATCAAGATGATCGTGAAGCCAAACAGCCATGCAGTCCAAAGTAGTGAAACCGGGCCGCTGGTTGCGGTTAAGGCGGTGACTGAGGTGCCTCGCGCCCGACCGACAATCAGCGTTGGAAAGACGCCGAGGAAAATGGTGTAAATGAAGCTGGCCATCGTGCCGACACTGAGCCAGAACGTCACACGCGGATGGTGGTTAGCAATGGACCAAGTCTCAACCCCAAGGAACGCGACCAACAAGATCAGCAGTAACGAGACGATGACTGGCCGATTGGTGAAGAACCGGGTATAGAACGGCAACAGGACGGCAAATAGGACAACCGCCGCATAAAGTGCCCAAGTTGTGCGTTTCAGGGCCACGGTTAATTGTTCAGCGACATTGGCACTGACTTTTTTGATCACTCGGGTCAAGCCGACATTCAGACTCAGCAAGACCGCTAAAATACCGCCTAAGATGCTGAACGGTGTCAGAATGTCGCCCATGCTGGCATAGACAAACCCATTACGAATCGGCACGCCGCTGACCGTGGAGCTAAAGACGATGCCGAGCAGGAACGGTGGCATCAGACTGCCGATAAACAACGCCCAGTCCCAGAACTGATTATAGTGTCGGCTATGCCATTGATTGCGATAATCAAACGCGACGCCGCGAAAAATCAAGAAGAACAGCATCAGGAAAATCAATGGATAATAGCCGGAGGTCAACGCCGAATACCAGCCAGGATATGCGGCAAACATGACGGCAAATGCAGTAACGGCCCAGGTTTCATTGCCGCCCCACACCGGTCCGGTTACTTTCATAATCTGTTGCCGCCGTGACAAATCATCGCCCACAAAGAACGTTGCCATTCCAGCACCAAAATCGGCGCCATCAAGGACGAAGAACAACATCAGCTCGGTAGAAATGATGCCGAGGAAAATGACTTGCAAATTGGAAAGACTAGGCATGGCTGAACGCCTCCTTTGCAAACGGATCTGGAATGGTCCGGTCTTCCGGATAATCGCCGGTAATCTGTGGCAAGCCACGGGTGACGGTACGATGCGAGATATAAATCATGGTGCTTACCAAGAAGACGTCAGCAATGAAGAACAAGGCGAGACTCGTTCCCGCCTCCGTCGCCGTTAAACTTGGCGAAACCGCATCATACTGTGTCAGCAAGCCGTAGACAACAAACGGATAGCGACCGACTTCAGCAACAATCCAGCCTGAAGTAAACGTCAGGTACGGAAGCCATAACGTCCAGCCCAACGTCCGCAGCGTCTTTGGATGCTCCTCAATTGTCGACTCACGCCGGTGCAGCATAATGGTTGCAAACAGCGCAAACATAGTGAAGAAGTAGCCTGCATAAACCATCAGATGCATCGTCCAGAACAGCAGCGTTACTGGCGGATAGTAATTCATCTGGCCGTCATAGGATTTGGCAACGGTCTTATCAAACTTTGCATGATACATTTTGGCCACTTGATTCATGCCAGGCATCGCACCGGTAAACGTGTTTTTACCAAAATACGTGCCCATGTTCGGAATCGAAATGGCTTTGGTCGTGTGATCCTTTTCATTGATCAGCGCAGCCATTGCCCAAGGCGCACCGGTTGTGGCACTCCCTTCCAAATCATAGCGTCCTTCAATTGCCGTGAACTTCATCGGCTGCAGTGCGGCGGTTGCGGCACCCTGATCGTCACCTTGTGCAGGCTGTAGGAAGGCCGCTGGCAACGCAATCAGTAAACCGATTTGAACGGCAATTTTGAACGCCGCAGTATCACGCTTATGCAGAATCTGCCAGGCCGAGATGCCGGCTGTCACAAACCCGCCGGTGATCAGAATTGCAAATAAAACGTGTAAAAATTCCGGCCGGTACTGTGGATTCTGTAACAACGTAATCAAACTGTCCAAACGGGCACGGCCATTTTCCAAGTGGAAGCCATAAGGATTTTGCATAAAGGCATTAATCGCAATAATCCAAACGACGGAAAACAGTGATGCTCCCAACATCCCAACGCCTAGCCAAGCGTGGGCGCGTTTTGGCAATTTACCCCAAGTAAACCGCCACAAACCGATGATAGTTGATTCAATGAAGAACGAAATCATACTTTCAATGGCTAACGGTACACCAGAAACATCGCCCATCAAGCGGGTAAAGGCCGACCAGTTCATGCCGAATTGAAATTCCATAATCAACCCGGTGACAACGCCGGTCCCAAAACTAAAGAAAAAGATACGGCTAAAGAATAGCGTTAAACGGCCGTATTTTTCAGTGTCGCCACGACCATAGGCATATAAAAATTCAAAAATCATGGTCGTCAGCAACATCCCGATGGTGGTTGTCACAAATAGAAAGTGCGTAATGGCGGTCACCGCAAACTGCATTCGCGATAAGTTCGTGACAGCCAACGGGATCGCGGCTAATGTGAGCCCCATTTTGATCACCTCTGATAATCAAACCCCTGATATAAGTTCATTTTGCTCTTCTGATCATCGTCATTGTAAAACAAAATCAAAATTTGATATAACGATAAGCTTGTGATTTTGTTCGCATTAGCTAACGTTAACATAAGTTACTAGTCAGCGGGTTAGCACGCCTCTGTTTGTTTGCCAAAATAACGAGGGACTGCTGTTAATATGACTCTGATACGGCCGCTCATTTTCTTGAAACTTATAGAGTTGTTCATCCATAATCCTGGATAGTTCACACAAAATTAGGATTTTAATCCTTTGCATCAACACTTTTAAACCGTTAAACTAGAATAGTAATACATGCTGAAAGGGGCTTTTAAAATGGCAAAAATTGCTGTTCTGGTTACCGATAACTTCGAGGATGCGGAATTAACCTCACCCGTCAAAGCGTTAAAGGATCAGGGCCATGACGTCACTTTGATTGAAACGCAAGCTGGGAAGCAAATTACCGGTAAACATGGCGCAACGGCAACGATCGACACCACGATTACCGATGTCAAACCGGATGATTTTGACGGCTTACTGCTTCCAGGCGGTTTTTCGCCAGATGAACTTCGAGCTGATGATCGCTTTGTTAATTTCGTCAAAGCCTTCCTGTTGGCCGACAAGCCAGTCTTTGCGATCTGCCACGGACCGCAATTCTTCATCCAGACAGGCTTGACCAAGGGCCGCACCATGACCGCCTACACAACCGTTCGCCCGGATCTTTACTATGCAGGGGCCATCGTTAAAAATGAACCGGTCGTCGTTGACCATAACTTAGTGACAAGCCGGACACCTGATGACTTGCCGGAATTCAATAAGGCAATGTTGGCGCAATTAAAGTAATTAACGGTGCTGACTGACGAGCACAAAAAAAGGATGTTTCTGCCGCGATTGGCAGAAACATCCTTTTTAAATACCGATATTAGTCTTCCGAAACAAACGGCAGAAGACCCATAATCCGCGCTCGCTTGATTGCGATCGTCAGCTTACGTTGGTTCTTAGCGCTGGTGCCGGTTACCCGACGTGGCAAAATCTTGCCTCGTTCTGAGATAAACCGATCCAACAAGTTCGTGTCTTTATAATCGATGTATTCGATGTGGTTAGCGGCGATGAAGTCGACTTTACGACGACGACGGCCACCACGGCGTTGTTGTGCCATGAGAATTCCTCCTTCTCTATCAAAGATTCCAAGTCGACATTGCTTCCTTACGAACCAATGTCTTCGCTAAGCATGACCTTAGTCACACATTAGAATGGCAGATCATCATCGGAAATATCGATCGGTTTACCATTATTGGCAAAAGGATCGGGATTAGCAGCATTGCCATTGTTGCCTTGGCTTTGACCTGCTGCCGGGTTTTGGCCCGGATTCGATGATGGTGCATTGTTCGGGGCGCTTTGGGAACCAAAGCTAGGTGGGTTTTGCGGCTGCTGGTTATTACCAAACTGCTGCCCACCGCCATAATTCTGGTTGCCTTGGCCAGCGGGATTCGCAGATTCGGACGGCCGTTGTTGTGTCGTTGCCCGTGATTCCAGCAATGCAAAGTTCTCAACGACGACTTCGGTCACATAGACTTTCTGCCCTTGCGCATTATCGTAAGAACGCGTCTGAATGTGTCCTTCAATCCCGACCAGTGAGCCTTTCTTGGTGAAGTTTGCGAAATTCTCCGCTGACTTACGCCAGATCACACAATTGATAAAGTCGGTTTCCCGTTCACCGTTTGCACTGCGGAACTGGCGATCAACGGCCAAAGTGAATGAACCGACAGCTGTACCGCTTTGCGTATAGCGCAAGTCAACATCTCTGGTTAAACGACCTGTCAATGCAACACTGTTAAGCATGCCGTAGCGCCCCTTTCAAAAAGTTACAATTAGTCTTCTCGCTTCACGATCATGTGACGCAGAATATCATTATTGATCTTGGCAAGACGGTCAAATTCATTGATCGCTTTGTCATCTTCTGCGGACAAGTTCACGATATGATAGAGACCTTCGTTATACTTGTTGATCTCATATGCGAGCTTACGCTTTTGCCAATCCTTGGAATCAATGATGCTGGCACCATTTTCCTTCAAAATATTGTCAAAACGTTCAACCAAATCAGTCTTTGCAGCATCGTCTAAATCAGGACGAATGATGTAAGTTACTTCATACTTGGTTTCAGCCATGACGATTCACCTCCTTATGGACTTTAGGCCCCGGTCGTTTGCCGGAGCAAGGAGTAATAAGGCTACAAAAATAGCCGGATACTCACAAGGTAAAATTGTAGCATAGATTCGCTCCGAATACTACTGCTAAAATGGTAAATCATCCGTAGCCAGCTCCGGTGAGGCTGACGGATCACCTGCTGGCATCCCATCAGTGCCGGTTGCCTGCAAGGTGCCGGTCCGCCGACTTTCGGTCATCGCCCGCGACTCCAACCACGCAAAATTATCAACCACCACCGACGTCCGCCACCGCTGTTCACCTTGTTTATTTTCAAAATGGTTGTTACTGATGCGCCCGGCAACGCCGATGAGCGACCCCTTCGTTGTTGAGCTGGCAAACGTCAACGCCCGTTTGCCAAAAATCACGCACTCGATAAAATCCGTTTCGCGTTGTCCGGTTTTGTTCTTAAAAACCCGATCCACAGCCAGCGTAAAGCGAACCAGCTCCAAATCAGCTGCTGTTTTAAACACCTCTGGTTCCTTCGTCAGCCGACCCGTCAAACTCACACAATTTAGCATATGCCATCCTCCATCTCATCGCGCTATTTTCGCTGTCGGCTATACATTACGCAAAAAGTTTCGCGCTTGATGGTACGTGTCCTCATTTTGTGGAAAAATGGCAACGCAAAAAAATACCGCTCAATCCACCCATCATCTGGGCAGGATTGAACGGTATTCCTCATAATGACTCAGGCACTTTTAGTCCTCGTCCTCGTCTTCGTCATTAGCATCAGATGCAGGCTGATCAGTCTCAGCGCGATCCAGCAGTTTGTTGACCTGCTCATCGGCATTACCTGCGTATTGTCCGTCAGCTGGCTGCTGCTTTGAATCAGGATCAGTCGGTCCGGCTTGCGGATCGGTTGGCTGGTCTGGCTTGTTGCCATCTTCCGGATCATCGGTTTCTGGTTCAACCTTAGCCATCGTTGCGACCTTGGCATCATCGTCTACCCGAATTAACCGGACACCCAGGGTTGCGCGGCCTGTCTGCGAGACGCTTTGGATATTGAAGCGAATCATGACACCGGAATCGGTCATGACCAGAATATCCTCAGTCCCGTTAACCGTTGTCACACCGGCAAGTGGGCCGTTCTTTTCAGTAATGTTGGCGGTCTTGATACCTTTACCGCCACGGCCCTTGATCGGGTATTCCTTCGCGGCAGTGCGCTTCCCATAACCCTTTTCGGAAATCACGAAGACTTCGGAATCCGGTTTGAGAATGTCGGAGCCGACAACGTAATCATGGTCACGCAAGCGAATGCCGCGGACCCCTGTTGCTGATCGACCCATCGAGCGCACATCCTGTTCCTTGAAGGCCACGCTGTAACCCAGATGCGTGCCGATCAGGATATTATCCTGACCTGATGTCAAAATGACATTATTGAGTTCGTCGTGATCCTTCAGATTCAACGCGATCAGGCCATTGCTGCGAATATTGGCAAATTCTTTGACTGGCGTGCGTTTAACGACACCCTTTTGCGTGACGAAGAACAGGTACCGGTCATCTTTTTGACCTTCGTGGACGTTGATGACGGTTTGAATCTTTTCGCCAGCGCCGACACCAAGCAGGTTGATGATCGGAATGCCTTTTGCCGTCCGGCTGTATTCCGGAATTTCGTAGCCTTTACTACGATAGACCTTCCCTTTGTTGGTGAAGAATAGCAGCACGTCATGAGTTGAGGTGGAGATCAGACGTTCAACAAAGTCGTCATCATGAACGTTCATACCTTGAATCCCGCGGCCGCCACGATTTTGCGCCTTAAACTCGCTGGTTGCCAGGCGTTTGACGTACCCGTTATGGCTCAACGTGATCACGACATCTTCCTGTTCAATCAGATCTTCGTCTTCAAGGCTCAGCACTTCGCCGACCAACAGCTCTGTCCGCCGCTTGTCGCCGAATTTCTTTTGAATATCCAGCAATTCATCATAAATGATCTGGTGAACTCGTTCAGGTTTGGCAAGAATATCGGTGTAATCCGCAATTGCTGCTTCAACATCTTTATATTCATTTTCAACCTTATCGCGTTCCAGACCGGTCAGGCGAACCAGCCGCATGTCCAAAATGGCTTGGCTTTGTTTATCGGACAAATTGAACTTGTCCATCAAGATGACTTTGGCCTTGTCTCCGGTTTCGGAACTGCGGATGATCGTGATGATTTCGTCAATATGATCAAGCGCAATCCGCAAGCCTTCGAGAATATGCTCGCGCGCCTTGGCTTTCTTCAGTTCATATTGTGTCCGCCGCCGAATGACATTTTCCTGATGATCCAGGTAATATTGCAGAATCTGTTTTAAGCTCAACAGCTTCGGCGCACCGTTGACAATTGCGACCATGTTAAATGAAAAACCGGTCTGCAACGGTGTTAGCTTGTACAGATTGTTCAGGATCACCGAAGCACTGGCATCCCGCCGGACATCAATGACGATCCGCATCCCGTCACGGTCAGATTCATCCCGCAACGTGACAATACCATCGATCTTCTTTTCGTGAACCAGATCGGCAATCCGTTCCACCATTTTAGCCTTATTGACCATATACGGAATCTCGGTGATGACGATTCGTTCGCGGCCGGATTTTTCGGTCTGAACATCAACTTTCCCGCGCAGCACGATGGTTCCACGGCCGGTTTCATACGCATGGCGAATGCCCGACTTGCCCATGACTACGCCGCCTGTCGGAAAATCAGGTCCCGGCAGCGCCTGCATTAAGTCCGCCGTAGTCGCGTCCGGATTGTCCATCAGCACGTGCAAAGCGGAAATGGTTTCAGACAGATTATGCGGGGGAATATTGGTGGTCATCCCCACCGCAATCCCGGTAGCGCCGTTCACCAGTAAGTTCGGGAACCGTGCCGGCAAAACAACCGGCTCTTTTTCGGTACCATCATAGTTGTCCTGAAAATCAATCGTGTCTTTATTGATATCGCGCAACATTTCAACGGCGATTTTACTCATTCGGGCTTCGGTATACCGCATCGCAGCGGCACCGTCACCGTCGACCGACCCAAAATTTCCGTGGCCATCAACCAGCATATATCGGTAGCTGAAATCCTGCGCCATCCGCACGAGTCCTTCATAAATCGAACTGTCACCATGCGGATGGTATTTCCCCATGACATCCCCGACAATCCGCGCACTCTTCTTATACGGCTTATCCGGCGTCACTCCGAGTTCATTCATGCCATACAGAATCCGTCGTTGAACCGGCTTGAGGCCATCGCGGACGTCAGGCAAGGCCCGCGCCACAATGACACTCATCGCGTATTCAAGGAATGATTTACGCATTGTTTCGCCGAGATTCACATTCGTAATCCGGCTTTCTTGGCGATCATCCATTAAGCGAAAAGTCTCCTCTCAAAAGTTCTCATATCCGACCGGTTTGCTATCCGTCAATCGGTCAATTACACATCAATATTGTTCGGGTCAACGAAGACCGCGTTTTCTTCAATGAATTTCCGCCGCGGTTCAACATGGTCGCCCATCAGCATTTCAAAAATGCCATCGGCTTCTTCCGCGTCTTTTGGCGATACCCGTAACAGGCGCCGCGTATCCGGATCCATGGTCGTCTCCCAGAGCTGACTGGCATCCATTTCGCCCAGTCCTTTGTACCGCTGAATATCCGGCTTCGGACTTGGCGGCAGTTGCCCCAGAATGTCTTGCAGCTCTTCATCGGAATCGATGTAGCGCATCATCTTGCCCTGCCGCAAGCGATACAACGGCGGCTGCGCGATATAAACGTAGCCGGCATCAAGCACTGGCCGCATGTAGCGATAAATCAACGTCAGCAACAAGGTGCGGATATGCGCCCCATCGACATCGGCATCGGTCATGATAATCAGCTTGTGATACCGCGCTTTGCTGATGTCAAAATCCTGACCGAATCCGGTGCCCATCGCGGTAAACAACGTACGGATTTCTTCATTGGCTAAAATCCGTTCCATCGACGCCTTTTCAACATTCAGAATCTTCCCGCGAATCGGCAAGATTGCCTGCGTCAAACGGCTACGACCGGATTTAGCCGAACCACCGGCAGAATCCCCTTCGACAATGAACAATTCCGAGATTTCCGGATCCTTACTGGTATTGTCCGCCAGTTTGCCAGGTAAGTTGGAGATTTCCAAGCCACTCTTCTTGCGGGTGACTTCACGGGCGCGCTTGGCAGCGAGACGGGCTTTGCTGGCAAGCATGGCTTTATCAATAATCAACTTGCCATCAGCCGGGTGTTCCATCAGAAACTTGTTAAAATGATCGGAAAATGTCCGGTCCACGACCGTCCGCGCATCCGAGTTGCCCAACTTAGTCTTGGTCTGGCCTTCAAACTGCGGATCAGGGTGTTTGACCGAGACAACTGCCGTTAATCCTTCGCGAACATCGTCGCCGCTAAGTGGATCATCGCTGTCCTTCAGTGCGCCAGAACGCCGGGCATAATCGTTGATGACGCGGGTCAGCGCTGTTTTAAACCCGGTTTCATGCGTCCCGCCTTCATACGTGTGAATATTATTGGCGAATGTCAGCAAGGTGCTGTGATAGTCGTTGGTGTATTGCAACGCAACTTCCACCGTGATGCCCTTATCCTGACCTTCCACATAAATCGGCTCTTGCAGCAGGTTTTCCTTTTTCTCCGTCAAAAAGTCGACGTAGGATTTCAGCCCGCCTTCATAGTGAAAGACCAGCTTCTCGTGGGTGGCTGCGCGCTTATCGGTAAACGTCAGCTTGAGGCCCTTGTTCAGGAACGCTAACTCGCGAATCCGGGTGGTCAGCACTTTATCGTCAAATGTGGTTGTCTCGGTGAAAATATCCGGATCTGGCAGGAAATGAACTTTGGTCCCGTGTTCATGTTCCGGCGCAGTGCCGATCACCTTCATCGGGGTATTAACCTTACCGCGAACAAAATCAATGTAATACCGCTTGCCGCCGCGGCTAACCGTCACGTCCAGATTCGTCGACAAGGCGTTGACAACGGAAGCGCCGACACCGTGCAACCCGCCAGACACCTTATACCCGCCACCGCCGAATTTACCGCCGGCATGCAAAATCGTATAAACGGTCTCCAGTGCCGGCCGACCGGTCTTCGCCTGAATATCGACCGGAATCCCGCGACCATTATCTGTCACGGTAACGCTATTGTCCGGATTGACTTCGACTTCGATTTGAGTCGCAAACCCGGCCAACGCTTCATCAATCCCGTTATCGATAATTTCCCAAACCAAATGATGCAGGCCTTGGCTGCTTGTGGAGCCAATATACATCCCTGGCCGCTTCCGAACCGCTTCCAGACCTGAAAGCACTTGAATTTGACTGGCATCATATTCTGCTGCCAGCTCTTCTTTCTTCTCTTCGGCCGATTCTTTCTTGTCCGTCACTGGTTATCCTCCTTAAAAACACGTTTCCCGATACAGCAAACCTACGCTTGTTTAGACAAAACCCCATCCTGCACCCGGAAAATGGCTGGTGCCGTGATGATTTCTTTTTGAATGCCATCCAGACTGGTGGTCGTCAGAAACGTCTGGACTTTGCTCTGAATGGCTTTAAGCAAGTGGGTCTGGCGCATCGCATCAAGTTCAGACAAAACGTCGTCCAGCAACAAAACCGGATACTCGCCAGTCTGATCTTTCATTAAATCGATTTCTGCCAACTTGACCGCCAAAGCCGTGGTACGCTGCTGTCCCTGACTGCCAAAATCGGCAACATTCTTGTCATTCACAATGAAGGCAACATCATCGCGATGCGGCCCGACTAGGCTGGTTCCCTGTTCGATTTCGCGTGCCTGCTGTTTTGCAAACAACGCACCCAACGCCGCATAAGCCGCTTCACTATTTTGTTGCGCCTCCGCATCAACCTGGGTCTGATACGAAAAGCGCAACGTTTCGCGTCCTTTGGTAATATCCTGCTGAATCGCCGCAGCATAGCCCGACATGGTTTGCAATAACTTGGCACGCGCGGTGATCAACTCGGCCCCAAAGGCAGCTAACGAATCCGTCAAAACATCCAAATACACAAGATCTTTGGCCTGATGGTACTTTAGCTGCTTTAAGTAGGCGTTGCGCTGCTTGAGGAACGTTTTGTATTGGCTCAGGTTATAGAGATATTTCGAGCTCATCTGGCCAAACTCCATGTCGATAAATCGACGCCGGCCAGCCGGGCTTCCCTTAACGATCGCCAAGTCCTCAGGGGCAAACAAAATGACATTGAAATGTCCTAAGTATTGCGACAGTTTCGATTGTTCGATCCGATCAATTCGGGCCCGTTTGCCTTGATGACTGATGACAAGCTCCAACTGATGGGTGCCGCTCTGCCGGGAAATCCGTCCGGAAACCCGCGCAAAATCGCCACCGAACCGAATTAAATCTTTGTCACTATTGGTTCGGTGGCTGCGGGCCAATGCCAAGACGTAAATAGCTTCAAGCAAGTTGGTCTTGCCTTGTGCATTCTCGCCTATCAGGACATTGATTTCCGGAGAAAAAGCCGTATCGACAGTGGCATAATTGCGATAATTCTTTAACGTCAAATGATCCAGCTTCATGCGCTCACGATCACATAAGTCTGACCGGCAACTTCAATCTGATCATCCGGATATAATTTCCGGCCACGACGGTCTTCGGCTTCACCGTTAACGGTTACCGGATTCTCGCCTAGATACCACTTAGCCGCACCACCGCTATCAATGAGACCGGCTTCTTTCAGAAACTGACCCAATGTCAAAAATGCGGTCGTGATTTTGATGGTTGTCATCGTCGTCGCCCTCCAATCCGAAAAGTACCGGCAAATCGCATCAAATCGCGCTTTGCCGCAGATGAACACATAACAATTATACCCTTTTGTACATTAAAAAACAATTCTAAACGGGCATTTAAGCGGCTCTGAGCCAATTTAACACCAAGACGCCCCCCTAGACTAAAAACCCTTAAAAAGCCCAAAAACAGCCAAATTTTCAATTCTACTGTTTTTAGACTAGCCTAAAGCCATTTTTAAGGATGCTTAGTTATGGAGGGCTTGTTTATAAATGACGTAATGGCGGTGAACTTTGCTGAAAAAAAGAGGATGAACCATAATTTTGTACGAACGTTCACAGATTAGTAAATTCCGAACGATTAAAAAATTTTAGGCAATAAGTTTCTTGCCGTGCCAAACTCCGCAATCTCCGGCCAGAGGGAGCTGGAACGCTGTGGGCACGACTTTGAGCCTCAGCAAAGCCCGCTGAGTCTCAAAGCTCGGCCTTGTACTACGCCGGGAAGATCGCCCGGCTAGTACAATTTCACAGCTGAGCCCCCTCTGGCCTACGATTGCTCCGCCTTGGCACTCATATCTAAAATAATTCCACCGGACTACCTCAGGAAAATAAAAAAAAGAACATACCCTCTAATCACTGCAGAGTATGTTCGTCCTTTATTGTGGCTATGAATTATGACTCAGCCTCTTTATGCTCGGTACTTATAGTTGCTCCATCGCGCTTTAGAACGTCCGCACTGGCGTAATCAGTTGGATGAACTTTTCCTTGTCTTCCGTCGGTACCAAGGTGAATGGGCGCAACGGGGCGGTGAAGTCAACTTCGATGGCGGTTTGGCCAAAGCCTTGGAGCGCATCCTTCATGTAGTCAGGATTGAAGGAGATTTCGAGATCCTCGCCGGTCAACTTGTTAAAGGTGAGGACTTCTTCGACATTCCCGACATCAGGCGAATTGCCGTAAATCGTGGCTTTTTGATCCGCAATGTTGAGCATCAACCGAACCACGTTATTGCTGCTTGCGTGACTCAGCAAACTGGCACGCTGAATCGATGCCAACAGGACCGGCGCGTCGAATTCGACTTGCGTGTTGCTCGACGTTGGAATCAGACGACTGGTATCCGGGTAATTACCTTCAAGCAACCGGGAATAAAAGGCGGTTTGACCGAAAACGAACAAAACCTGATTTTCGGCAATCCGGATTTCGATTTTTTCGACATCCTCGCTCAGCATCCGACTCAATTCGGTGAGGCTCTTACCAGGAATAATGATGTCGTAATTGGTGGTACTTGCACTCGGCAATGTCAGGGTTCGTTGCGCTAACCGATGCGAATCAGTCGCAACAGCCACCAACTGATCGCCCATAATCGTGAAATGCACACCCGTCAAAATCGGTCGACTTTCTTGATTAGAAACGGCGATAACTGTTTGATTGATCAACTGGCGCAGCACTTCAGCTGGGACGGTCAACGCTTCATCAGCGGTAATTTCTGGTAACCGGGGATAGTTATTAGCGTCCAAGCCGTTAATCGTAAATTCGGAAGCACCAGAGGTAATGACGGTTTGGAAATTATCTTTGACTTCCAAGGTCATTTTGTCTTCCGGCAACCGCTTGACGATTTCACTAAAGAAACGTGCAGGCAACACGATTTCTCCGGTGCTGTCGATTTGAAGATCGTTGTTCTCATCAGCAATATTGATACGTGATTCGATTGAAATATCGGCATCACTACCGGTGAGTACCAGCCCCGTATCAGTGAGGACGATTTTTAAACCAGTCAGGATCGGAATCGTGGTTTTGGTTGAAATAGCCCGGGCAACGTCATTCAAGGTTTTCAAGAATGTGGATCGGGTAATCGTAAATTTCATAAGAGCCTCCCGTACGTTTATTTATATATATAATATAAAGCTTTTTAAGTAATAGTAATAGGCCGTGTTCAAACTGTGGAAAACTTTGAGAAACAACAGCCGAAAAGTTATGCACCTGTGGATAAGTGCAAGGGATAAACTTGGCGGGTTTTCGCAGTTGTCCACAAGTGGATTATCCGCGATTTTTAAGAATATTTCGCAGTTCGACGACTTGGGCTTTAAGATCTTCATTCGTCGTCATTGTGGACATAATTTTTTCATGCGCGTGAATGACCGTGGTGTGATCTTTACCGCCAATTTCCTGGCCGATTTTCGGCAAACTATTATCGGTCATTTCTCGCGCCAGATACATCGCGATCTGGCGGGGAATCACAATTTGCTTGACCCGTTTCTTACCTTTTAGATCCTGCACGGTGACCTGAAAATACTTGGCGACAGCGTCCAGTATCTGCGCAATGGTCAGTTGGCCGCTGCGATCATCGAGTTTGAGCGCCTTTAACGCATCGGCGGCCAGGCTGGTCGTGATATCTTCATTTTTCATAGTAGAAAAAGCCTGGACACGCACCAAAGCCCCTTCCAAATCACGGACGTTACTTTCGATTTGGCCGGCAATGTAGGAAAGCGTGTCATCGGGAATGCTGAGATCTTCGGCATCGGCTTTGTTACGCAAGATGGCAATGCGGGTTTCAAGATCAGGCGGCGTCACGTCAACGGACAAGCCTTTGTTAAACCGCGACACCAGCCGCTCCTGCAGCTTAGGAATTTCGTTTGGCAGGCGATCGCTTGTGAGCACGATCTGCTTCATATTTTCGTACAGCGTATTGAACGTATGGAAGAATTCTTCCTGCGTAGCTTCTTTGTCGCCAAAAAACTGAATATCATCAACCAACAACAGGTCAACATTGCGATACTCCTGACGAAATTGCTCCTGCTGCTTGGTTTGAATCGAGTTAATGAAGTCGTTGGCAAAATTCTCGCTGGTGACATATTTAATGTTAGCGGCTGGATTATTTTCCAAAACCAGGTTACCGATAGCCTGCATCAAGTGCGTCTTGCCCAAACCGACGCCACCATAAATAAACAGCGGATTATACGTCGTGCCGGGAGCTTCGGCAACCGCTAACGCCGCGGCATGCGCCATTTGGTTGCCTTTGCCGATCACGAACCGATCAAACGTGTACTTCGGATTGAGATGCGTTTTCGCCTTAAAAGTCAGTTGTTGATCATCGTCATCGGCAGTTGTTGGTTGCTGATGCGTTGTGACCGGCTGTAACTCGTCTTTGGTCATGATCACCGGATCGACTTCAAGCTGGGCAAACTCGTAGACCCCTTCCACGACTTTGGTGACCAGATTTTTCTCCCAGTAAGCCTTATGCAACGATGCCGGAACTTCGATTTCGAGTTTATCTTTGGTTAATTTAACGGGTTTGGCTGTTTGAATCCATGTGCTGTAGCCGACTGGGGTCAACTCTTCACGGAATTTATCATTCAGGTAAGCCCAAAGCTCCTCTAAATTGGGCATAAGCGCCCCTCCTCTAAATAGCGGTTGTCATCAGCATCCAAAAAAAGCCGCCGATGACCAACATGTGGTGATACGCGAACATCGCATCAGCGCATAAAAAAACCACGGCAACTTCTATAGTTGTCAACAGGTGGATCCGCAAACGCTAAATGTGGTTTAACCTAAAATTGCCGACTTAAACACAGGCCGATCAAGATGGACAGGATTAAGTTCGGCTAACGAGTGAATATAATGGCTGGTTTTGGTTAGGTCGAAAAATGTTCTGCAAAAATAAGTTTAGCATTGCGGAACCGAGTTTTCCACAGAAACCACAGTTTTCCACAAACAAAAATTCGCGAAATAAACAAGGTGCGAACAAATTATCCCCAACCCTGAGGACACCTACACCACACTAACCAGAAAAATGCAGTTATGCACATGTTGTCTGTGGAACCGAAACCTTGTAGCAGTAAGTGTTTCACAAGATATGAACAGGCTTCTGACAGCTTGTGGATAACTATATCAACACCCATGTGATTCTGCGAATTAGCTGTGCGCTATTTGTGCATAACAATTAAGATCGCTTTTTGCGATACACAACTTATCCACAGGTCAACCAACAACAGTGAGTAACTGTCAGAGCAGCAAAAAGCCCAAAAAAAGATCCACCATGTCAGCGAAAAAACCTTGACGCAGCTTGCGTCCTCGTGTAAACTCGGATGATGTCTGATAATGCAAGTCATCTTAAAAAGATAAATCGGGTTTTATAGGAGGTGTCGTCAATGACAACCAAACGTACTTTCCAACCAAAGAAACGTCACCGCGAACGTGTTCATGGTTTCATGAAGCGAATGAGCACAAAGAACGGCCGCAAAGTTTTAGCACGCCGTCGCGCTAAAGGACGTAAAGTATTATCCGCCTAAGCCACTGACCGCGTCAGTGGTTTTTTTAAGAGCGCGAACAGGCCCGGTTAGAAACCGGAGTGTAAGTGGCCTTGGGCGTGATGGCGGTCTTTGCCATTGCGACCAAGGTCCTTACACGCAGGTTTCTGGGCCTGTGAGCGCGTTTCGGGGAGCATCGGCAAACAGGCTGGTCTTTGGCCATTTAGGGCTGAGGTCCTTATGTGCAGGCTTCTGCGCCGGTGAGCGCGTTTCTACGAGAGCATTCGGCCAACCGCTCACCTGCACATCCCCCGAAACCAAACCCCACCAGCCATCCAATGAACGGCAATGACCCGATTGTTGGTCGTTGCCGTTCATTTTGTTCGTCACCTGATTTCCCATCCACCATATAAAATCGGCAGTCACCTGCTGATACATATAGGAAAACATCAACTCGTCTTGTATACTTAGAACCAGATTGTGAGGGAGCATCATTGCGCAAGTCGTATCGGATCAAAAAAGAAGCTGAATTTCAAAATGTGTTTGACCACGGCGATTCGGTTGCCAACCGCAATTTTGTGATCTATCACATGAAACGGGATCAACCCCATTTTCGGGTGGGGATCTCTGTAGGCAAAAAAGTCGGCCACACCGCCGTGATGCGAAATCAGATTAAACGCTATATTCGCCAAAGCTTGCTTGAGTTAAAACCCGACATTGATCCGCAGACCGATTTTCTGGTCATTGCGCGTAAGTCCGCTAACCAGCTTGATATGGCTGAGACCAAGAAGAACCTGATTCATGTCATGCGCTTGGCGGGCATCCTGAACGAAGATATCGAGGTCATCTGACCATGCTTAGGTTAAGAGAGGGATTATTTGTGAAAAATCGTCAAATCAAACGCCTGCTTGTCATTGTGAGCATGCTGAGTCTGGTATTCATTCTGACCGCCTGTGGCACGGCGCCGGTGTCAGAACATAGTACCGGATTCTGGGATCGTTATGTCGTTTACACGGCCGGCCAATTTGTTATCTGGCTGGCAAATCTGTTTGGCGGCAACCCCGGTGTCGGGATTATCGCCTTCACCCTGATCATCCGGATTTTGATTTTCCCGTTGAGCTACCTGTCCATCAAGAGTATGGCCAAGCAACAGGAACTCGCTCCGCAGATGAAAGAGCTGCAGCAAAAATACAGTTCTAAGGACACGGAAACTCAGACCAAGCTGCGTGATGAAACCCAGAAACTTTATGCTTCTGCGGGCGTCAATCCAGTGATGGGTTGTTTGCCAATCGTGATTCAGATGCCATTTCTGATTGCGCTGTATCAAGCGATTCTGCGAACAACATCGCTGCAATCCGGAACGTTCCTATGGATGAACCTGTCCAAACCCGATCCATGGTGGGTGATGCAGATTCTGGCTACCTTATTTACATTAGGCACCAGCATTTTATCCATGATGGCTCAGCCAACCCGCAACTCAAGCAGTTGGATTATGATGATCATTTCGCCGCTGATGATTTTTGTTTTCTCAGTAACCTTACCAAGTGCGCTGGCCATTTACTGGGTTGTTACCAACGCCTTTTCAATGGTTCAGCAGTTACTGATTCAAAACCCATTCAAGATTCGGCGCGAGCGTGAAGAAAAAGCGCGGGCGGAAAAGGAAAAAGAACGGGCACTCAAAAAGGCGTATAAGAAAGCGACCAAACGGCGTAAATAACAACGGGAGGAAGCA
Organism: Lacticaseibacillus huelsenbergensis; assembly: GCF_029726355.1. NCBI lineage: Bacteria > Bacillati > Bacillota > Bacilli > Lactobacillales > Lactobacillaceae > Lacticaseibacillus > Lacticaseibacillus huelsenbergensis. The sequence continues at coordinate 1,198,865 of NZ_CP120687.1, read as the reverse complement.
AGATGCCAACCTTTCAAGGCAGTACGATTCAAAAAGCCATCGAAACCGGGCTGAAGCAACTTGGCTTACCACGTGATGCGGTCAGCGTTCAAGTTGTTCAGGAAAACAAGAACGGCTTCCTAGGCTTCATGCGTAAACCGGCCATTGTCAATCTAAAACCATTGGAGCCACCAGCCGATCCTGCGCCTGATCCGAAAGCCGACCATGATCCTGCGGGCAAATCAAGGCCGGGCAAGCTTGCAGTGGCATTAACCGACACTGCCGGCAAGAAAATTGCCAGTGCGTTTAACGATATCACCACTAAAAAGCGCGACAATCAAACAGCGCTGGCGATGGTGCAAAGCTATCTGGAAGATATCACCACCGGCATGGGAATCAAAACGCAAGTCACCAGCGAACGTCAGGGCAACACCGTCAACTTCCAACTCAAAACCGATGAGGAAGGGCTGTTAATCGGCAAACACGGCAAAATTATCAATGCCATTCAATACTTAGCCCAGACCGAGTTTAACCATTATGCCAAAAGCAAATGGACGATCATGCTGGATGTTGGCGATTATCGCGAACGCCGCCAAGCCACCGTTACACGTTTAGCCGAACGCACAGCACGTGAGGTTCTGGCAACCGGCAAGGCGATCTACTTAGATCCAATGCCATCATTCGAACGCAAAGCCATTCACACGACCCTAGCCGACAATCAATACGTCGACACCCATTCCGAAGGCGTCGACCCCCGCCGTTACGTCGTGGTCACACCAAAACGACCGTAACTAACTTTTGACAAGCAGCGTTGATTTAAGTATGATGGTCACAGTTTAATAACGATGAAGTAGTCAAAGTGCTTTATCCAGTCTCTCCCAAACAAGGGAAGAGACTGGATTCGGCACTTTTTTTGTGAGCGCGAGCCGGCGCGTTCAGAAGCCGGAGTGTAAGTGGCCTTGGGCGTGATGGCCCGATCTTGGCCATTGCGACCAAGGTCCTTACACGCAGGCTTCTGCGCCGGGGAGCGCGTTATGAAGTGAGCGTGAGCCAGCCCGGTTAGAAGCCGGAGTGTAAGTGGCCTTGGGCGTGATGGCCCGATCTTGGCCATTGCGACCGAGGTCCTTACACGCAGGCTTCTGGGCTGGCGAACGCGTTATGGAGAGCCGCGGACAAAACGACCCACCCATAGCTTCAACCAATGCCTCCAAACCATCCCAAACCTACCCAACTCACAAACCATCAAAAAAAGGAGAGTCTTCCGTTATGTCCACATCTATCACTGCTTACGACACCATCGCAGCGATTTCGACACCGCCTGGCGAAGGTGCGATCAGCATTGTCCGGCTCAGCGGCGAAACCGCCGTCACAACTGCCAACAAAGTCTTCAAAGGCAAAGACCTCACGCAGGTCAAAAGTCATACGATTCACTATGGCCACATTGTCGATCCGGAAACCGGCGACTTGATTGATGAAGTGATGGTGAGTGTGATGTTGGCGCCAAAGACGTTCACCCGCGAAGACGTGGTTGAAATCAATTGTCACGGCGGCATTGTTGCGACCAATCGCATTTTGCAATTATTGCTTGGCGAAGGGGCCCGCATGGCCGAGCCAGGCGAATTTACCAAACGGGCCTTTTTAAATGGCCGGATTGATCTCACTGAAGCCGAGTCGGTCATGGATCTGATCCGGGCAAAAACGGATCGCGCCATGCAGGTCGCCGTTAATCAGCTTGATGGGAATCTGCACACATTAATTAAACGGCTACGGCAGGAGATCCTCGAAGTGTTAGCCCAGGTCGAGGTCAATATCGATTATCCCGAATATGATACAGACGAAATGACGACCAAAATGCTGCTTGAAAAAGCACAAACCGTCAAAAAAGCCATCGAACAGCTGCTGACAACAGCCAGCCAAGGAAAAGTGCTACGCGAAGGCTTGGCGACAGCGATTGTCGGTCGCCCGAATGTGGGTAAAAGTTCGTTGCTGAATCATATGTTGCATGAGGACAAGGCCATCGTGACCGATGTTGCCGGTACCACGCGGGATGTGCTGGAGGAATACGTTAATGTGCGCGGTGTTCCGTTGAAGTTGGTCGACACTGCCGGCATTCATGACACCACCGATAAAGTCGAAAAAATCGGCGTCGAACGTTCGCGGCAAGCCATCACGCAGGCGGATCTGATTTTACTGGTATTAGACCAAAGTCAACCTCTGACTGCCGAAGATCGCGAATTGATTGCGGCGACCGCGGACAAAAAACGCATGATTGTCCTGAATAAACAAGACTTACCCAAGCAACTCGACACAGATGCGCTGTACCAATTAGTAAAGCCCAATGAGGTCATCAAAACCGCCATTCCTACCAGTGATGGGATGGACGAACTTGATGAACGGATCGCCAAACTCTTCTTTGGCGGCATTGAAAACAGTCAGGGTACCGTTATGGTCTCGAATGCTCGGCAAATCGGCTTACTGCGCCAGGCTAGCAAAAGTCTGGACGCGGTCATTGCCGGTATCGATGCCGGGATGCCGATCGATTTGGTGCAAATTGATATGACCGCAGCGTGGGACAAACTTGGGGAGATTACCGGTGAAAGTGCCCCGGATGAATTGATTACCCAGTTATTCAGTCAATTTTGCCTAGGTAAGTAATCCTTAATGTGATGAGAAACAGATTCTTGGAGGAAAACAGATGCCAGAAGTAAAGAAGTTTGAAGCCGGCAAGTATGATGTGGTGGTTGTCGGCGCCGGCCATGCCGGTTGTGAAGCTGCCTTAGCCGCGGCGCGCATGGGTCAAAAAACATTGTTGCTGACGATTAGCCTGGAAATGTTGGCGTTCATGCCATGTAATCCAAGTCTCGGCGGTCCGGCCAAGGGAATCGTGGTTCGCGAAATCGATGCACTGGGCGGTGAAATGGGCAAGAATATCGACCGCACCTATATTCAGATGCGGATGCTCAACACCGGTAAGGGTCCAGCTGTGCGGGCATTGCGGGCGCAGGCGGATAAAGCTGCCTATCATCGCAGCATGAAGCACGTCATCGAAGACACGCCTAACCTGGATTTACGACAAGGGTTGGCAACCGAAGTGCTGGTCGAAGCCGGCAAAGCAGTTGGCATCGTGGCCGCAACTGGCGCAATTTATCGGGCTAAAAGTGTTGTGCTCACAGCTGGCACTAGCTCCCGCGGCAAGATTATCATCGGCGAGCTGATGTACAGTTCCGGCCCTAACAACAGTTTGCCAAGCATCAAGTTGTCGGAGAATCTGGAACATCTTGGCTTTAAATTACGCCGCTTTAAAACCGGAACACCACCGCGGGTCAATGGCAACACGATCGATTTCAGCAAAACCGAAGAACAACCGGGCGACACCACGCCGAATCATTTTAGCTTTACCACGCCTGATTCGGTCTATCTCAAAGATCAGTTAAGTTGCTGGATGACGTACACCAACGCAACGACCCATCAAATCATCCGCGAAAATCTGGATCGCGCACCGATGTTTTCCGGCGTCATCAAAGGCGTTGGCCCGCGTTACTGCCCATCTATTGAAGATAAAATCGTGCGCTTTGCGGATAAGCCGCGGCATCAATTGTTCTTGGAACCTGAAGGCCGCGATACTTCCGAGTATTATGTCGGCGACTTTTCCACGTCCATGCCTGAAGAGATTCAGTTGAAAATGCTGCATAGTGTGGCGGGCTTGGAAAAGGCCGAGCTTATGCGTCCGGGGTATGCGATTGAGTATGATGTGATTGAGCCGTGGCAGTTGAAGGTGACGTTGGAGACCAAAATCGTTGAGAACCTTTACACCGCCGGCCAGATGAATGGTACCAGTGGTTATGAAGAAGCTGCCGGTCAGGGAATCGTGGCCGGGATCAATGCGGCCCGGCGTGCTCAAGGTAAAGGACCGTTCACCTTGAAGCGGTCCGACGCTTACATTGGCGTCATGATTGACGATCTGGTCACCAAAGGCACGAATGAACCTTATCGATTGCTGACCAGCCGCGCGGAGTATCGCCTGTTGTTGCGCCACGACAATGCTGACTTGCGGCTCACGCCAATGGGTCACGAGCTTGGCTTAATTAGTGATAAGCGGTACGCCGATTTCTTGGCAAAACGCCAGGCCATCACAACGGAATTGAAGCGACTTGAGACAACGCGGTTAAAGCCCAAGGATGTCAACCCGTGGCTTGAAGCCCATCACTTTGCGCCATTGAAAGATGGCGTGCTCGCCAGCGATTTCCTGAAGCGTCCGGAAATTGATTACCAAACCATGGCGCAATTTTTACCTGATAATCCGGAACTGGATCATCGGGTGATTGAACAAGTTGAAATTCAAATCAAGTATGCCGGCTACATTGCCAAGGAAGAAGCCAGCGTTGCCAAGCTGAAGCGGCTTGAGGGGAAAAAGATTCCGACACGCATTGATTACGATGCGATCAATGGTTTAGCAACGGAAGCGCGGCAGAAACTGGTTAAAATCCAACCGGCAACCATCGCACAGGCCAGCCGAATTAGCGGGGTTAATCCTGCCGATGTGGCCATTTTGTCGGTTTATATCGAACAGGGGCGTATTAGTAAAGTAGCGCAATAAGCAGCGAAGCCAGAGGGCCTGAATAAAGGTTCGCTGGCTTTTTTGATATGAGCGTGAACCGAGGTGGCTAGGAATCGGCGAATGCGCGTGATGGTATTGAGTAAAGAAATTGATGGATTGAAACTGTTCAAATAAATAAATTTATATTATGATAAGAACCATTAACCTGTAGATGCTTTGAAACTGACCTTAGATAAAACTGTCCCTCCCTCAATAAAGGAGTTTTAACTTATGAAGCAAAACCTGATCCAGTCGTTGTGGTTTATTTTTCTGTTGTTTTTGGCATTTGTGGTACCGGTGTTTGGCATTCTACCGGCCATCTATTTATGGACAACGATGAAAAAAGTACCTGACTTGGCAGCTATGCGGGGATGGACGATGGGAGCGCTTGTGGTGCAGGGTTGCTACTTGCTTGCGCTGGTCTTGATTTTTCTGTTTTTTGTTCCGGCATAAGTGGTACCCGCCAACATGCGATTGAAGCATAGACTTTGTGTTGAAGCGAAAATATTGATATTCTAAAAGCGGTCAGCGATGATCAACCGCGATCAATGGCTGATACATTAGCATGAGGTATACCGAATGGATATTCTTTGGCCGCGGCTGCTACTGATCTTGTTGTTATCGCTTATCTTTGTCATGTTGGCATTGTCCCTGATTGCGATTCTATGGAAGAGCAAGTTTTCCGTGTTGCTCAAAAGTTTGCTGGCAACACTGATTGGCGGTGCCATGATTTTATTGGTTTATGGATCGTTATTTATTATTTTCTTTGGGGTTAATACACCTTAATGTGAATTTTGATGTATGCAATAAGCGTACGGCCGAAAAAGTGTCTGCTGCGGCGGGCACTTTTTTCATTGGTTAAGCACGATAACTGATGAAAATTTGTGTTAAACACGATATGCTGTTTTTAAATGACTATTTTATGGCGGGTTGCTTGCCACTGGCGGTAAAAAAGCCGACAATTAGTAAAACGCAACGCGATAAGGAGCAAGACGCATGAGCCAACCGGATACAGAAGAAATTTTAGAAGTTTGCGGCAAGGTCGGTGAGATTTTGCTTAATGCTGGTGCGGAGACTTCGCGCATCGAGACGACGGTTGAATATATCGGGCACGCTGCCGGGGCACGGGTTGCCTGTTATGCCACGATCACCGCGGTGTTTGTCAGTCTGGAAAATGAGAGCCGGACGCGGTTGATCAAGTCGTCGTTAGGTGGGTTCAACTTGCAGAAGGTCGATGAGCTGAATCAGCTTTCGCGGGAGTTCGTTGCGCATAAAATTACGTTTGACGCTTTGAAACGCGATGTGGCCCGGATTGATCGGCAGGTCATTAATTTTCCCTGGTGGGCGCGCATTCTTGGTGCTGGCTGGGTCTCGGTGGCGCCGATGCTATTGTTTAAAGCAACGAACGGTGATCTGGCCTGGGCATTTTTTGTCGGGATCTTTGGTTATCTCGGGGCGGAATTTGTCGGTCGGCGCACCACAACGCCTTATTTCAAAGAGGCGACCGGGGCGTTTGTGGTGGCGATTTTGGCAGAGTTGCTCATGAATATTGGCTGGGGCGATAATGCCGGCAATATTATTATCAGTGCGCTGATGCCGTTGGTGCCAGGGGTGGCGATAACCAACGCGATTCGTGAAATTCTGTCGCGGCAGATTATCAGCGGTATCGTCCGAACCGTGGATGCCATTTTTGTCGCCGGCGCAATCGGATCGGGTGTCGTGATTGCGATTGTCTTGACGCAAGTGTTGGGAGGGCGTTAACGTGCGGTTACTCGTTGAATTTATTATTAGCATCTTATCGAGCATCGGTTTTGGTGTCATCACCAATATTCCCAAGCGTGCGTTGTTGCCGGCTGGGATTACCGGCGGCGTTTCCTGGTGCGCCTATTGGCTGATCAGTTTACAGGATCACAGTCTGGTGCTGCCGAATTTTACCGCAACGGTGATCATCGGGTTGTTAGGGAATTATTTTGCCATTCGCCATCGGGTGCCGGTGAATACGATTTACATACCTAGCCTCGTGTCGCTGGTGCCAGGTGGGATCGCCTATCTGGGTGCCCGCAGTTTTACCATGGGAAAAGCCGCCAGTGCCGCGCAGCAGATCTATAATGTTATTTTGATTGCAATGGCACTGGCGGTGGGGTTCGTGGTGGCCGAGGTTATTTTCAAAGCCATCCGCCCGTTTTTGATTCGCTTGATCGCCAAACTGCCTGAAGCACAGACAAAATCACGCGGTGGAAAATCAGCATGAGTTCAACAAAATACGCCGTTACTCAACTCGATAAAGTTGGGTAGCGGCGTATTCTTTTCCTAACCAGTTCGTTAAGCAGCAGCTTCGCTAGTAACTTGTTCCACTTTTTTCATAGCGGATACAATCTGCTGCGGCGTTAGATCCTTGTCAATTAAAATAAAGGTCTCCTCAGGTTGTGCGGCAAATTCGGCTACTTGCTGCATCTTCTGGGACACGTTCTTGGTGACGTGCAGATCCTCGAGGTTTAACGGTAGGCCGATTTTTTCATAAAAAGGCATCAGGCTGCGAATTTCATCGTCATCCCCGGTTGTGGCGAGTTGAACCAAAATGCCGTAAGCCACTTTTGAGCCGTGGAGAATCGCGTGGGTTTCCGGCAGGTAGGACAGTCCGTTATGAACGGCGTGGGCGCCCGCTGCTCGGCCATCAACGCCGCCGAGCCCGCCAACTTCTCCGGCTAGGCCAATGATTGTGTCGGCAACGGCTTCGAAGGCAGGTGTGTCCCGACCGGCATCCAAATCGGCTAAGGCTTGCTCGGCATTTTTGAAGAGAATTGCCTGAATGGTTTTGGCAGACGCACGGCTTAGCTGACCATAAGCATTCAGCTGGTCAATCTTGTTGCGGGTGATGCCGTCCATTTCGTACCACTTCGCCAGCGTATCGCCAATCCCGGCAACAAAAAAATCATGCGGCGTGCTGAGCAGTAAGTTATAGTCAACCAACGTGATATAAGCCGACTTTTTAAAATACTCAACGTAACTAAACGTATGTCCCTGTGCGTGGTAGATCGCGGCTAACGGGGTGAACGGCGCACAGTTGGAGGCCAGCGTCGGAATGCTAATCAGTTCGGCACCCAACGTTTCGGCTGCGACTTTAGCCGTGTCGATCAAGCGGCCAGCCCCGATTCCCACGACAGCATCCGCCTGACCGATAGCTTCGGCCAAAGCATGGCCATTTTCGTCACTGGCCGATCCGTCGTAGTGATAAACCGGTAAGTCCAGTGTGCCCGGATAGGCTTTTTCAAACGCCGCAAAACTCTTTTCGCCGGTAATGACGACCGGTTTGGTGAAATCTTTCAAAATGGTATCCAAATAGGCAAGCGCGCCGGCCTCACTGACAAACCGATTGGCTCCAGGGCGTAAATCAAATTCCAGCTCCATCGACAAAACTCCTCTCATGTAAATCTCATCTTATGTGATAATTGTTAACATACGCGCTGTGATAAGCGAAGTCAACCAAAAAATAAAAAATATTCGATTTTCAGAAAAAAGTTAGCGTAAACGGCGGCATGTTCCCGTGCACGACTGGCGAAACAAAACAGTTGACATTTAACCCAGATGCAGATAAACTGCTTTCAACTTTAAAAATAACTGATAAAATGATGAAACGTCATGAAGCGGAGAGTAGTCAGAAACGCAGCTTAAGCGAGTCGATGGGTGGTGGAAATCGATGCAGGCGTCTGGTGAAAATGACCGCGGAATGGATCCGGCGATAAGTCGGGTACGCACTAGGCCTGCGTTAGACGGTCTCGATGTCAACAGGCATCGTTAAGGTTACACAGTAACGAACCAGGGTGGTACCCCGACATTGTCGGCCCTGCTGAATCATTAAATTGATTCGGCAGGGCCTTTTTTCTGGGCTGGCGAACGCGTTAGTCTTGGCTCTTGCGCCAGGAAGCGCCTTACGACAGTCAGCTCCCTTCATGCAAATCATCATTTTATCAGTCAAACAACCCATAACAGGAGGATTCTTACATGAAAAAATGGTTGAAGTTAAGCTGGGCAGCAGTTCTCGCGTTAAGCCTTTTGGTCGTTCTAACCGCCTGTGGCAGCAGTAGCGCCAGCAGCAAGACATCGGCGAATCAGCTGTCAGACAAAACGATCACGGTCGGTGTTACCGCCGGACCGCACGAATTAATCATGAAACAAGTCGCAAAGCTGGCTAAAAAAGATGGCTTAACGATCAAATTAAAGCAATTCACCGACTACAACAGTCCAAACGTGGCCTTAAACGACGGCGATTTGGGCGCGAATAGTTACCAGACGTTGCCGTTTTTGAAAGAACAGATTAAATCCAAGAATTTCAAGATTACGCAGGTTTTCAAAACCGTGGCGTTTCCAATGGGCGTTTACTCCAAAAAGATTAAAGACTTGAAGGCACTCAAAAAGGGCGATTCGATCGCCGTGCCGAACGATCCGTCAAACGAGTTGCGGGCGCTGCAGCTTTTTGAAGCCGCTGGCGTGATTAAGCTTAAAGCCGGCATTAGCCAAAAGGCGACGAAAGCAGATGTTGTCGAGAATCCGCTGGGCCTAAAAATTGAAGAACTGGAAGCTTCGCAATTGCCAACGCACTTACAAGACGTGACGGCAGCCGCCATCAACACGAATTTTGCTTTTGATTCCGGACTCACGATCAATCAAGACGCGATTTATCATGAGAAAACCAAGAACAATCCTTATCCAAACTACTTTGTTGTACAAACCAAGCATCAAAATGATAAAGTCATCAAGCAAATCAAGAAATACTATCAGAGCAAAACCATTAAGGATTATATTGCCAAGGAATTCAAAGGATCCATCGTGCCCGCCTTCTAAGTCAAAGGTGGACGCGATTAAAAAAGAGGGATTGAGATGACTCAGTTAACACTTGCTTTAGCGCAAATCGACATTGCTTTTGGGCAACCTGAGCAAAATTATCAAAAGGTGGCGGATTCGGTGGCCGAGGCAGCCCGAAAAAAGGCGGATGTTGTCGTGTTACCGGAAATGTGGAATACCGGCTACGACCTGGAACATTTAGAGACGCTTGCCGATCCGGATGGCTTGCGGACGCAGACTTTTTTAAGCGATCTTGCCCGCCACTATCACCTGACGATTGTGGGTGGCTCGGTTGCCACGGCAGAAAATGAGCATTTTTTTAATCGCAGTTTGACACTGGACGCTCAGAGCCACTTGCTGGCGTCGTATGCGAAGGCGCATCTTTTTCGCCTGATGAATGAAGAAAAGTTCATTACTGCCGGATCCGAGGCTAACCACTTTACGCTTGCAGTACCAGCCAGTGTGGCGATTTGCTATGACTTGCGGTTCCCGGAGTGGTTCCGGCGCATGGCGAGTGACGGCACGCAGCTGTTTTTCCTGCCGGCTGAATGGCCGATGCCGCGCTTACCACAGTTTGCGGCGTTACTGACCGCTCGCGCCATCGAAAATCAGGCCTTTGTGGTGGCGGTGAATCGGGTTGGTCAAGATCCTGGCAATGATTTTGGCGGGCAAAGCCAAGTGATTGATCCGTTCGGCAAGCGCCTGTTGCAACTGGACGATCAGCCGCAAGTCGGCATCGTCACCATCGACTTGGCTCAGATTGCGGCCGCGCGTCAACAAATTCCAGTCTTCACAGATCGGCGGCCGGAACTGTATTAAGCACGCCAGGCACACTAACCATGCAAACTCATTAAAAAGGGGAATCAGACCAGTGATATTTTCAGAATCAGCGGTGCTTCAAGCGCTGCCTAAGCAGTTTTTTGCCAGCCTCGTCAAACATGTCAATGCCCGGATTGCGGCCGGCCATGACGTGATCAATTTAGGCCAGGGGAATCCGGACCAGCCGACACCGGCCAACATCGTGCAGGTAGCCCAACAGGCGGTGGCTAAGCCAGGTAATCATAAGTATTCACTTTTCCGCGGCTTACCAAGCTTCAAGCAGGCTGCGGCCGAATTTTACGAACGCGAATATGGCGTTCAGTTGGATCCGGAAAAGGAAATTGCGGTTTTGGGCGGCTCCAAAATTGGCTTGGTGGAACTGCCGCTTGCCTTGATGAACCCCGGTGAGACAATTTTGCTGCCGGATCCGGGATACCCGGACTATCTGTCAGGCGTCACATTGGCGCGCGTGAAACTAGCCCTGATGACGCTGACCGCGGACCATGACTGGCTTCCTGATTATGCAGCCATCGACCCAGCGGTGGCCGATGCTGCCAAGCTGCTTTATTTGAACTATCCGAATAATCCCACGACTGCGGTGGCAACTCCGGCGTTTTACGACCAAACTGTTGCCTTTGCCAAGGCTCATCACATCGGCATTGTCAGTGATTTTGCTTATGGCGCGCTCGGCTTTGATGGTCAGCGGCCGGTAAGTTTCTTGCAGAGTGCTGGGGCAAAGGATGTGGGCATTGAACTTTACACGCTCTCGAAGACTTATAACATGGCTGGCTGGCGCTTGGCCTTTGCAGCAGGCAATGCTGATATGATCGAGGCCATTAATCTGATTCAGGATCATCTGTTTGTCTCGGTTTTCCCTGCGATTCAGGAAGCAGGCATCGAAGCACTGCTTGGCGATCAGACATCAGTGCCCGAACTGATTGATTTATATCAACAACGCCGCGATGCGTGGTTCTCGGCGACAGAGGCCATTGGGTGGCATGGGAAAAAATCCCCCGGCACGTTTTACGCGTGGATGCCCGTGCCTGCCGGTTACACCAGCGAATCCTTCACCGAACTACTTTTGGAGCGGGCAGACGTGGCCGTAGCTGCCGGTAACGGCTTTGGCGACCATGGAGAAGGTTACGTGCGAATTGGCTTACTTACCAGTCCACAACGGTTGGAGGAGGCAGCCCAGCGTATCGGGAAGCTGGGATTGTTCTAAAAAATGAAGCCGCAGCATTCGGTCACAATGACTGGATGCTGCGGCTTTTTTGAGGCAGCAAAAAAGCGCTAGTCATTTGACCACTAGCGCTTGTAGGTGGAACGAAACATTATGACTTCAAAATATCAATCAGATTCTTATTAGCCGCACTTTTCGCTGGCAATAAGCCAAACACGATGCCGACAATGCTTGAAATGGCAAAGGTGCCGATAATGGAGCCCAACGTGACGACGGGTTTGAACGGTAGGAACATCGCGATGATCCAAGCGGTTAACGCACCCACAATCAATCCGACCACACCGCCTGTCAGTGTCAGCATGACCGATTCTAAAAGAAACTGTTTCATGATTTCGGCAGGTGTGGCACCGACTGCCATTCGGATGCCGATTTCCTGCGACCGTTCCGAAGCAGAAATATACATCATGTTCATGACGCCAACACCTGCAATCAGAAGGGAGATGCCGGCAATGGCACTTACAAATAGCGTTAAGGCACTGATGACATTGCCGATGCCTTTCAGCAATTCGCCGTAATCAAAGTACGAATACTCGCCGCTGCGTCGTTCGCTGCCGGATTTTTTCAGCTGGCGAACAACATTGTTGGTCAACTTACTAACATCGCTGCCGGTTTTATACGTGATCGCCAGTTTTCGGCCTTCCTGAGAAAGCTGGCCCGCACGATAGGCTTTTTCCGGCACTAAGACATCAACGTCCAGCGCGGAATACGGGGTTTTGGGCGGGCTGAAAACGCCGATAATGTTGTAGTTTTTGGTTCCAAGTTCCAAGGAGGAGTTTAATGCTGCGGTATTGCCGTGGAAAACCTTTTTGGCGAGCTTTTTGGAAATTAACGCATCCTCGCCGTCTGTCTGTAACGATTCTTGGCTAAAACCATGACCAGCGTTTAGCTGAATGTTGGGTTTTGCCTTATTGACCAAGGTGACAGACATCATGGTATCGGCATTTGCCAGCTGACCGTTGACTTGGAGATTTTCTTCGTCATGTTTAATGACGACTTTTTTGATTTTATCCGGTGCCGTTTGCTTTGCCAGTGTGATGTCACTTTCTTTGAAGCCGGCATCGGTCTCGCTGCTACTCGTAGGATTGAAGGTGATTTCGGCGGTTTGCTGGCCTTGGGTATTGGCTTGCAGGTTTTTCACGGTTGCCGCTTTGATGCCGTTACCTAACGAAAGAATCGTGACGACGGAGGCAATCCCAATGACAATCCCAATCATCGTTAAGAAACTGCGGCGTTTGTTAGCCGCCAGTGCGCGGAAGGAGATTCTGATGAGTTCACTTAGTCGCATGGGCCACCTCCGTATCACTGATGATCTGGCCGTCTAGGATTTTAATCATCCGATCGCTTTGTTCGGCGACATGCTCATCATGCGTGACCATGATAATCGTGCCGCCTTTTCGGTGTAATTCTTTGAAAAGTTGCATAATGTCTGCGGATGTGTGACTGTCCAAGGCGCCAGTGGGTTCGTCAGCAATCAGAAATTGCGGCGAATTCGCTAAGGCGCGGGCAATCGCCACCCGCTGTTGCTGCCCACCGGATAAATTACGCGGCAATTTATTTTCCATACCGGTGAGGCCGACTGACTCAAGTAACTCGGAGATTTTGCCACGCACCTCCGATCGCCGGTGTCCGCCATAGCTTAAAGGGATGAGGACATTTTCAAAAATATTCAGGTTGTGAATGAGGCTGAAATTTTGAAAGACAAACCCGACGTGACGATTCCGCATGCGTGAGGCTTTAGTCGCATTGAAGTCGGCGACATTTTCGTCTTGGAAAAAATACTTACCTTCAAATGCCGTGTCGAGAAAGCCGATAATATTGATCAAGGTCGACTTGCCAGAACCCGAAGGCCCCATGATCGCAACGAATTCACCTTCGTCAATGTGCAGATTGATGTCTTTGAGGACGTGAAAAGCAGTCGCACCTTGACCGTAACTTTTGTTAACATGCTGAAGATCAATCATCAACGGTCACCTTCGCTCCGTCTTTGGTTGACTTGGTAGGATTTTCCAAAATGCGGTCGCCGCTGCTGAGGCCATCCGTGACTTCATACATGTCGTCTTTTTTGGTGTAAGTGATCTTGGTCCGCACTGCGCGGCCGTTGACCACCTTGTAGACAGCGCCTTGGCGTACCGCGGTTTTAGGAATTTGCAGGCCGCTTAGAGGGATGATCATGCTGACCGACTGACCGTTTAAAAAGCCGTGATCTAACTTAGCGGTGACATCGTACTTCGCCAGGTTCGGCTTGCTGGATTTCGCCGGATCGCTGCTGATAAAGTTAATGGAAGTTGTCTGTTTCGTTTTGGTTGACAGCGCCTGCACTGTTACCGACTGATCAACTTTAACATCGGCATAATCAAATTCGGAAACCTGACCGACTGCTTCCATTTCTGATGAGGTTTCGGTGATCGACTGCTGGCCGTTTGCTTGATAGTCAATAAACAGGCGACCGGCAAACGGCGCCTTAACAACGGTGTTGAGATTTTGTTGCAGTTTAGCAACATCTTGGTTGGCCTCGTCAACAGCCGCGGCCGAATCCTGGCGACTGCTTTGTGCTTCGTCCAGTTGGCTCTGCAAATCAGATCTTTGCGGATCGTCAGCTGCCAATTGATTGAGTGACGACTTGAGTTGGTTGATTTTGTCATCCAATTGTTTGAGGCTGCGTTGTTGTTTTTGGAGTGACTGGTTGGCTGTCGTGATTTTTTCCTGAACGTCAGGGTGGTAGACCGTTAGCAGTTGTTGGCCGGCCGTCACGGTATCACCGTTTTTGACCGATTGATTCTGCACCGTGCCTTCAGGAACTTCGATTTTTTGCGTGCGTGTTGCCTGGGCTTGGCCGGACAACCGCAATTCGTGGCGCTTAACCTGAAAAGTCGCCACCGCGTTCGAAGTCGTTGACTGTTGGGGTTGCTTGTGTTGGGTCATGAAGAAAACAATGGTTACAACAATGATGGCTAAAATTCCGATGCCAATGATCACCATTCGTTGGGAAATACCTTTGTGCTTCGCCTGTCGCTTTTTCAAACTTCCGCCTCCATGTAAACGTATTTTTACCGTGCCGTTGGTGCAAGTATACGGATTGATTGGGTTAACGTCCAATCATAGATTTCGCCGAATTTTGTTGGTTTTCCGATTAAGAAACGAACTTTGTAAAATAAATGACAGCTAAAAGTTGGAGGGGGGATTTTGTGTAGGTATTGGCATGCGTCAGACGAAACAGGCTAGGGGATTAGGTGAATTGTTAACTTGAGATAACAGGCGGCTTATTTTTCGGGTCTTTTAATTTTGTTAAAAAGTTTCACGTGAAACAGTTGGATTAGTTGAAACTGAAACGAAATAAAAAATGGCCTCAAAAGATCGAGACCAAAGTTGTACTAAATAAAGATATCCTTCAAGAAATTATAAAAAGGCAAGGCAAAATGTCCTTGAGACTATACTGTTAACGGTATAAACAGCGAAAAGGATCAGAGTTTAGTCAGAAGCCCCAAAGAGAACAACGCAACAGACACTAAAGCAGTGCCGATAAATTGAATCAGCCAGCGCCGTCTGGTTTTAAAGAGACTGGATAAAGCAGCGTTATTCGCGTGAGAGACGACTGAAATGATGTTTATGAGGAAATTCAATAAACAGATGAATATGACGATAGAGATTGACCAAAGTGCTTCGTAAGAGATGAGTATGCTCATGAACGCAATAAAGTAAAGAGCGAATAAGCATGTATTTAGAAAGCAGTAAGTTAAAGGACGCATACGGAGGTCAGCGTTGTAAGTCAATAAAAATTGGCGTAGGTGCTTAGGCATAGTGCGACTCCTTAGTTAATACTTGTGTCAGTGAAAGGGAATGGATGGGGATCTCCATCAGGCGCCAATATCGTTTTAATCAATTTAGTTTTTCGTAAAACGACGAGGAAATGGAATGACATTCTGCATATTAGCGTAGCTGTGCTGCGGTTGATACTTTGTGAAGAAGTCGGGTTCCAATGCGAAGAGCTGGGCAATGAACGTCGGTCTGACATGAAGATGACGCGAAAGATCTCGAAGCGTCAGCACTTGCTGATTAAATAGGAGCGTTATAAGAGCACGAATTTTCCCCGGACGGACTGGCACCAGTTGATCATCTAATGGTTCCATGATTTTGTAACCCTTTTTTGAACGTTGACCAAAGAAATAGCGTTGTTCTTGATAACTCATAAGTCCTAGTGCGTATGCGTGCATCGCCATGGCGACAATCGAGACCAGATATTTACGTTTTAAATCAAGATAATAATCAGGATTTGAACGTCGATAAAGTTTTTTGAAGTCCGCAGTGAAATCCTCAATGGGTAAAAGGAATTCTGCTGCAAAAGTGTGAGCTTCATGTTCGATTTGCTTATATTCAGCCGCTGTTAGTTCATCAAAGTCAATGGCACCATGAAGAAGCAAATGACCTAATTCGTGGGCGAGATCAAAATTGCGGCGAACGGCTGACTTCTTAATGGAGCCTAGTACAATCCATGCATGTCCGTTATCGGTTATGGTTGAATAGGCGTCGATATGGACACCGAGGTCTTTCTCAACTATATAGATACCGACTTGTTCAAGTTTTGCCATTAAGTCATGATTATCCTGAAGGCCTAGAAACTGTCGGGCTATTTTAGCAACTTCACGAATCTTTGTCAGGTTGTTCGTTCCAGACAGCTTTGTTTGTACCATTTGTTGAAGTTTATCGAATCCGGCGGGCCTGACGCTGACGAACTTTTCAAAGTAGCTAGTTAAGCCGTCTGCAAAATCTAAATAGCGGGCTTCTAGCTTTGTCTTTTTCCGACTTGAACGATCTGTCGTCCGGAACGCGATCTTTGCTTCATGCACAACATGTTTCGGTGCATTACCGTTCACTAAAAAGGCCATGTCAACGTTGAAAATCTGTTGAAGGGCATTAAGGATCTCGATTTTGGGCATAACATTTTCGGTTTCGTATTGCCAGACGGCTTGTTCGGTTACCCCGATTTGGACGCTAAGATCTTTGCGGGTATAGCCGTTTAATTCCCGCAGTGCTTTTAGTTTTGAGCCAATAAACATGACGAAGGGCGCTTATTCTGCGCCGGCCTCCCTTTCATTCTCTGCATCGGTATTAATTTCATAGCCAAACAACGTGTTTTGTTCATACGCTGCATCTGGCACTTGATCACCTTGAATGGTTTCTAGTTCTTCAGAATTGATTTGAAATTGACTACGGCTTATCAAGGGAGTCAAGTTTTGAATTGGCGATAAGGTCATCTTAGATTGATTCGGCATTGTTAACTCAATGTCTGAAATCATCTTGCTTACATTATCCACCTCGTAAGTGACAATGTAGAACTTTGAAAACTTTGATGACACCTGTTCTGCAAGATGTTCAAAATCCGTGGTTGCTTCTGGTAAGGCGAGTTCCAACTGGACAACACGATCAGTTGGCTTACCGCTTAACAGGCCAGCTGCGCTCCAAGTGTTATTGATACCCGCCAATCGATAAAGATAATTATTTTTATCGATCGACGCAGTGGCACCGTTGAAGTTTCGCTTTACTTGCCGCGCGTTTTTAACGATGATGAGTGCTCGGTCATTATCGTTTTCTTGGATAAACTGAAGATATTCCCAAGCATACCCGGCTTTGTCGATCTGACTGTCAACGGTGTCGTCTTGGCTAAACAGTTCGCTGATTTTAGAGTCAATGAAATTACTTCGCGTCCAAGCAAAAGCACCACTGATTGTCAATGCCTGCTGTTTCTGTTTACGCTCGGCGAGGTATTCTTTGTAACCTCCCATTAAACCGTCAACCAATCGTTGTGCCATTAAAGTAGGCAACTTGAAGTCATCCATGTACTTACGCCTCCTTGCGAATTTTGCTTAATTCTAGCATATAAATTTAAATTTTACCGCAAATATCGTTTGTTTTTTAAAGTAAACTTGTTCGCCATAAAAAAATCAGCCCCAACAAGAAGAATTTGTTGGGACTGATTTTTAAATGTTCACTGGCTGAGCCAACTTGTGGCTATCGACCTTTTGATCATATTGCGGTTCGCTATCTAGAAAACGAAGCATTTGACGGTCAACGGGCGTTATGACGGGGGCAAAAGGTTAGCAGAACGTCAAAAGCTTCTTCCAGATGGCAGCCACATCAAATGGAGGACTAGCGAACCGTCAACAAGCTAATGCCAATGGCTAATAGCAGGATGGCGACAACGGATTGGACACTGATTTGCCATGTCTTGAATGTTTTGGTACGCCATTCGGCTACGATCACCGCCAACGTGATGATGAAGGCGACAACGACCATGATTAGTAATTGAACGACCAGACTATCCATGTGAACACCTCTAAACTTCTAAATCGAAATATGGGTTGATCTTCTTTTGAATATTGTGAATTTGAATGAGATCAATCTGCGGAAAGAGTCGATAGATGAACCCGGCGAAATTATCACGATGATATTTGTAGTTCATCCGCGCCATCCGATGCTGCCGATTTTCGGCGGTAATCTCCCAGACTTCTAAATTATAGTCCGCATTTTTAACGATACTGATATAAGTATGTTTGTTGATCCAAACTACAGGATGCATTGTCGATTGTTCTAACATAACGAGACCCCTCCATCAGCAGATTTTGCGATGCCGCAGCGTTACTGATCAGTGACACGATCACGCCCAAATAACGTGCAGCATGCCTTGAGTATAGCAGAAAATTCGCGCTACTGCGGTCTTGACTTTGCGTGGCGAACACGTTATAGGGGTCGCTGAAAATGCTGATGTAACAACGTTTTAGGCGCAAAAATTAAATAATTTTCGGCCATGAATTTTGGAGAAAATGATGAGAACGCGTGTTTGCAAAGGGGTATCGATGTTGCTATCAAATTTTTAATAATCGCAATGCTTTTTGAGTCCCGAGTTTGGTATGCGGATCAGTTAAATTAGGTTGAAGTGGGCAAGTGCGTTGGGAATGCCATTTTTGCGGTAGTCATCGGTTTGGTAATCGGCAATTGCGGCAACCTTGGGATAGGCGTTTCCCATGGCGATGCCAGTATTGGCGGCTTGCAGGAGCGGAATGTCGTTGTAGCCGTCACCAAACGCATAGGTAGGCACACCGCGCAAGGCTGGCTGATTCAACAGAACCGACATGCCACTGCCTTTTGAAATGCCATGATTGACGACATCAAAGGAAAAGTGGGAATTGCGATAGAAGGTCAATTCGGGGAAGTCCTGAATGAACTGCTTACCTAACTGATCGCCGGTCTGATTCCAAGGCAAGAAGATAAGCAACAGCGACAGTGAGGCCTCCTGATAATACTTAGGATTGATCGGCGGCGGGGTTTGGTGCACTTGTGCATAATTATCGGTGGTGAGTTGGTCATAGCCGGTTAAAGCAGAGGCCTCACTGGAGTACATGGCCACCTGAATATCCTGAGCCGCGGTTGCATTGAGAAACCGCACCAGCTGAGGTTCGCCGATGACGCTTTGAAAAATATGCTCGCCATTAAGGAAAACATCCCCGCCGTTTGCCGTAATCGCGCTCCGAATGCCAGTAGCGGCCATAATATCGGCTAGTTCATAGTAGCTGCGGCCAGTAGCAATGACCGGCAGCACATCATTGGCCTCCAACGCTTTAAGCGCCTTTACGTTTTCAGGCGGCACTTGCTTTTCATCGTTGAGCAGGGTTTGATCTAAATCGAAAAATACAACGGCTTTATACATAATTTCCTCCGATATCCGAGTTTGTGATGGCTTCATTTTACCATGAATCCATAGTAAAAATAGAAGCGCTTGCAGAGTGTGAACGGGCTTATGCCATAACGCGTTCGCCTGCTTCTAAGCGCGCTGACTCACGCTCACATTAAAAAAAGCAGGCCAATTAGCCCGCTTTTAGTAGTTCGTTTTAACAATGTTCTATTTCTTGCTCAACTTACTTGCAGCTGCTTTGTCCAAGATGACAACAACATTCGGATGCTTCTGCAAAATAGATGCAGGCACGTCGTTGGTAACCGGGCCTTCGATCATCTTTTGAACGGCGTCGGCTTTGTTTTCACCAAAGGCCAGAAGCAAGATCTTCTTGCTCTTCATGATGGAACCGATACCCATAGAATAAGCGTAACGCGGTACATCGTCCTTATTTTCAAAGAAGCGAGCGTTGGCGTCAATGGTGTTTTGGGTTAACGGAACTTTCCGTGTTTCTGCATCAAACGGTGAACCCGGTTCGTTGAAGCCAATGTGACCGTTGCGGCCAATCCCCAGAACCTGAATGTCGATTGGGTGATCGGCAATGACTTTGTTGTAACGCTTGGTTTCTTCTTCAGGATCCTTGGCAAGGCCGTTTGGCACGAAGGTTTCCTTAAACGGCTTCTTGTCAAAAAGGTGACTCTGCATGAAGTAGCGATAACTTTGATCGTTATCCGGTGACATGCCAACATATTCATCCAAGTTGATCGATGTCATGTTGCTGAAATCAACATCACTGTTCACCATTGCCTGATACATGGTGACAGGGGTGCTGCCGGTAGCCAAACCAAGCACCTTGGCGCCGTTGTCCATCCCTTGCTTAATCAGTTCAAATGCGTATTTACCTGCTTCTGTGTCGTTATCAAAAACTTTAACATCCATAATTGATATCCCCCTTATCTGGTCTAGTCCAATATAGCATCAAAAAGTAACCTTGTCAACAATGGTCTATACCTAAATTTGGATTTTCTTAAAAAACCTTTGCTCATTCGTCAAGACTTTTATATATGGATGAAAAGCAGTCTTTTGAAGTTGGCATCATGGCTGAATGTCGCTGATATGCAGCAATCGTTCCCATTAAAATAACCTGTGAAACAGTTAACGAACACTGTTATCGTCTATTTGGCGCTGTTTTGGCAAATGAATGATAGAAAAGGCTTGGGGTGAATATTTGGCACAGCCAACTGTGCCAAAGTAGCTTTTGTCAGCGATTACATGAAGCGGTTACAATAATCTCCGTAAACAAGGGAAAGGAGTGTGTTTGCTTTGGAAGCTAAATCAGCAAACACGCCGGTAACGGAGAAGAAGAAATTCAATCTGAAGGCCGGTATGCAATCATTCGGGACCAAGCTTTCCGGCATGGTGTTGCCAAACATCGGTGCCTTTATTGCTTGGGGCCTCATTACTGCCATCTTCCTCAAAGGTGGTTGGTATCCAAATGCGAACCTAGCAAAGATGATTACGCCGATGGTTACCTATTTGCTACCATTGTTAATCGCTTTTTCTGGCGGTTCGATGGTGGCAGGTCATCGTGGCGGGGTCGTTGGTGCTATTGCAACGATGGGCGTCATCGTCGGCACCGACGTACCTATGTTCATTGGTGCGATGATCATGGGTCCATTGGGAGGCTGGTGCATCAAGAAGTGGGATAACCGCTTCCAGGAAAAGATTAAGCAAGGCTTTGAAATGCTGGTCAATAATTTTAGTGCCGGCATTATCGGGATGTTATTAGCCATTGTTGGTTTCTTCCTGATGGGTCCCATTATTTCAGGCCTGACAAATGTTATGGCTGCTGGTGTTGACTGGATTATTCGTCACGGCTTGATTTGGTTGGCTAATATCTTTATTGAACCAGCGAAAATTTTGTTCCTGAACAATGCGATTAATCAAGGTATTCTCACACCACTTGGTATTCAAGCTGCAGCTGAGCATGGGAAATCGATTCTGTTTTTACTTGAGCCTGATCCAGGCCCAGGGCTCGGCGTTTTGCTGGCCTTTGCTTTATTTGGTAAAGGTGCCGCAAAAGGTTCTGCGCCATCTGCCATCATCATTCATTTCTTTGGTGGTATTCACGAAATTTACTTCCCGTATGTTTTGATGAAGCCAGCGTTGTTCCTGTCAGTTATGGCTGGCGGTGTTACTGGCACGACATTGTTCTCCATCTTTAATGTTGGTTTGAAGAGCTCACCATCACCAGGTTCCATTATTTCGTTATTCCTGATGTCACCTAAGAGTTTGGGCAACTACCTTGGTTTGCTCATCGGTGTCACCGGTGCCACAGTCGTTTCCTTCCTTATCTCTGCAGTCATTCTACGCCGGGATAAGAGCACGAGCGGCGATGAACTGGCTGAGAGTGAAGCTAAGATGAAATCCATGAAGGCGGAAGCCAAGGGACAAAATGTCGAGGCCGCCAAAGACGTGATGAATCAGGCTAAGGGCATCAAACAAATCATCTTTGCTTGCGATGCCGGCATGGGTTCAAGCGCAATGGGTGCTTCGATTCTGCGTGATAAAGTCAAGAAGGCTGGGTTGGATCTTTCAGTTACCAACACAGCAATCAGTAATTTGCAAGACAAGCCGGGACTGTTGGTTGTTACCCAAGATGAACTGGCGGATCGTGCCAAGAAACAGACGCCGGGTGCCGCTCACGTTGCGGTTGAAAACTTCCTGAATAGTCCAAAGTACGACGAAATCATTGCCAGTCTGAAAGCTGAAGCGGTTGGCGGTACAAATGAAACGGCTACCGCAGAAGCGCCGAAAGCGCAACAGGAAACACCGGAAGACGAATTGAACGAGATTGATTTTGACAAGATTACGGAAGTTGACTTCCTGCATCATGATCAAAACATCGGCTCCGCAACGATGGCCCAGGCAACCTTCCGCTCCGAGTTGCGGAAACTCAACAAGGATGTCAAGGTACGCAATGTCGCGATCGGCGAGATTGAGGACAAAGACAACGTGTTAATTATCGCTTCAAAGGAAACGGCACGCCGCGTTAAATTACAGTTTGCCAATGTTCAAGTCTATACCGTCGACGGTCTTTTGAACGCAACGAACTATGATAAACTTATTGATAAAATGAAATAGGCGAGGTCGAGTTGCGGTCGTCTGGGGCGAAAAACATGTTACTAACGAATCGTGAACAGAAAATGATCAAACTGATGATGAGTCAGCCCGCCGGTGTGAGCCGTGACGAGCTGCAACGACAGCTGGGTGTCAGCCGCCGGACCATTTACCGTGAACTTTCGCAACTGGAGCATGATATTACCGCCTTGAACTTACGGCTCGACAAAGGTGATGGCAGTTCCTACCGGTTAACAGGCGCGACAACGGATCTGGCAAAATTGTCGGAGACGTTGGCCCAGCAACAACAAGACCTGACGTTCGATCCCAGTCAGCGTCAGAGCGCCTTGATCTTAATGATGCTGAATGCGGGCGCACCCAAAACCATGACGGCCTTAGCAACCGATGTGGATGTCAGCGTGACCACCATTAAACAAGACCTTGATATTCTGGAACCGGCACTCAATGAATATCATCTCAAGTTGAATCGCCAAAAAGCTGCCGGCATTTGGATTGAAGGGCAGGAAGGCGATATTCGGCGGGTGCTTGTCGGCGTCTTGAATGCCGAGATTAATCCGTATGTGTTCTTTCGTTTCTTAAATGATCCGCGGCAAACCTTTGATCCGGTGACGGATTACTTCATCAAACGGTTGCCGCAAGAAGAGCTACTAGCAGCCAATACCGCATTATCCCGAATCGAAGCGCTAGCCGACCTGAGCGACAATCAACGCAAAGCAGTGTTACTCACCGTTGCCGTTAACACGCATCGGTTGCGCGAAGATCATCATGCGAAGGCCCAACCCCATTTTGACCAGGAACGACTGTTTCAGGATCAACAACTGGCACTCCAGTTTCTAGCCGAAATGGATCCCACCATCCGAGAAAAAGTGCGCGTCGGCGACTATCAGTTTCTGGCGGTTGAACTCAGTAACATTCGTGGCGGCTTGGCTGGAGAACAGGTTGATCCGTTTGATTTGACCATTAACCTGGAAGTTCAAGAATTAATTCGCGAAGTGGCGCGAAAATTTCCCGGGAAATTTTCCGGAAATACGCAGCTTTATTCCTCACTACTTGCCCATGTTCAGCGGACAACCGGTGGCGATTGGCTGCCAGGGGTCACGATGACGAATCCGGTGCTTGCCCATTTGCGTGATGACTATCCGGAACTTTATCAGGCGGTCCAGCAAGCGGCTGATGACGTTTTCGGGCGCGGCGCCTTTACCGGCAATGCGTTAGGCTATCTGGTTTTGTACTTCGCCTCGGTTTTAGACCATACGCGAACCGATGCACCGGTTGCGGTGTTGTTGATCACGAGTGATGGTCCCGGGACCGGCAGTTTGATTGCCGGGAAATTACGGGTCCAGGTGCCTGAGATTCGCAAGATCAAAATCATTCAAGTCAGCGATTTACCTAAGCAGCAACTCGAACATTATGACTTGGTGTTGGCGACCATGCCGTTACCGGGCTTCAAACACCAATATCTGGTGATTACCCCGATCCTGGGGCGCGAAGAAATGGCCGAAATTCGCCGGTTAGTTCAAAAGGCTACGCCCAAACAGGTGCGACCGGCGAACCAACCGTCGCTGGATCAGACGGTCACGGCGTTTGAAAGTCTGAAAACAATGGTGATGGCGGCAGATGGTTTATTGCAACACTTTGCCGTAACTGACATGACGGCGCCAGTCACAACGATTGCGGCTGCGATTGACGCGATACTCAGCCGGTTACCGACTGTTGTTGCCGAAGCACCGGTAGTTAAAGAAGCTTTGTTAAAGCGGCTGGAGTTGGCCCCTGTCGGTATTCCGGACACTGGGCTGGCGATGATTCACACCAGCAGCCAAGGGGTCACCACCCCGTACATCGGCGTCTTTGATCTCGCCAGCTCGTTGCCGCTACCAGCGATGGATATGGGGACAATCCAGTTACAGCGCATCCTGTTATTGCTAACCCCGAATCCTGTTTCACAGGAAACATTAACCCTTTTGAGTGCGGTTAGCGCCAAGCTAGTTGCCTCACCAGCTGACTTACGGCTTTTTGAAAAAGGTAACTATAGTCAGTTATATCAAGTAATGACAGAAGTCTTTATGCACGAAATCCAAAAAATTGATCGAAGGTGACATGATGAAAGGACTTGACGTAAACACGATCAAGCTTGGTCAGGAAGCAAAGACCAGGGACGAAGCCATTCGTCAGGCCGGCCAACTCCTGGTCGACAATGGCAATGTTGAACCGGCTTATATTGATTCAATGATTGATCGTAATCGTGACGTTTCGGTATACATGGGCAACTTTATTGCGATTCCCCATGGTACGGAAGCAGGTATGAAATATATTAAAAAAACCGGGATCTCGGTTGTTCAATATCCGTGGGGTGTTGATTGGTCAGAAGATCCGGCTGATGAGAATTTGGTTACCGTGGTGTTCGGCATTGCCGGATTGAACGGTGAACATCTCAAGCTCTTGTCGCAGATTGCGCTGTATTGCAGTGATGTGGAGAATGTCCAGAAATTAGCCGACGCGCAAACGCCGGAAGAAATCGTCAATTTACTGAAGGAAGTTGAATAAATTATGATGGAAGCAGTACATTTTGGTGCAGGTAATATTGGTCGCGGGTTTATCGGGGAAACACTTGCCGCGAATGGCTTCAAGATCAATTTTGTCGATGTTAACGAGACGATTATCAACGCGTTGAATCAGCGGGGTGAATATACAATTACGCTGGCGGCCCCAGGCGAGAAAAAGATTCATGTGGACAATGTTGACGGCTTGAACAATGCCAAGGATCCTGAGGCAGTTGTGAAGGCAATTGCTCAGGCAGATTTGGTGACCACTGCCATTGGCCCGAAGATTCTGCCAATCATTGCGCCGCTCATTGCGCAAGGGCTGCAGGCCCGTGCCGCGGCCAACAACCACGAACCACTAGATGTGATTGCATGTGAAAACATGATTGGCGGGTCCCAGGCGCTTAAAAAGAGCGTGTATGAACATCTCGATGACGCCGGCAAAACCTTTGCCGATACGTATATTGGCTTCCCGAATGCGGCTGTTGACCGTATTGTGCCACAGCAAAAGCATGACGATCCGCTGGCAGTCAGTGTCGAAGACTTCAAAGAATGGGTTGTTGACGAAAGCCAGATGAAGAATAAGGATCTGAAGCTGAAGACCGTTGATTATGTTCCGGATCTGGAACCTTACATCGAACGGAAACTCTTCTCGGTCAACACCGGTCACGCCACCACGGCTTACACCGGCAAGTATCTGGGCTACACCACCATTGGCGAAGCGATCAAGGATCCAAAAGTCTTCAATCAGGCAAAAGGCGCACTGGCCGAGACCCGGTCATTGTTGCTCGCCGAGTTCAAGAACTTTAACGAAAAGGACCTCGAAACTTATCAAAATCGGGTGCTGCAACGGTTCCAGAATCCCTACATTTCCGATGATATTTCCCGGGTTGCCCGCACGCCGATTCGCAAGTTGGGTTACAACGAACGCTTCATCCGGCCGATTCGTGAATTAAAAGAACGCGGTTTAGATTACAGCATTTTGATGGATACTGTCGGCATGATGTTCCATTACGTTGAACCAAACGATGCTGAAGCGGTTAAACTTCAGGCAATGCTAAAAGATCAGCCGCTGGTTGACGTGATTAAAGCAGTCACCGGCTTGAAAGATGCTGCTTTGATTGATGAAGTCGAAGCCAGTGTTAAGTCGAAGGACCGTTAAAAATTACAATGAAAATAAACGATTAGGTTGTCAGGTGCGTCACTGACAGCCTTTTTGCGTTAATATGGGAATAACCTTTTTAATGCGATGGTGACGAAAAGAAATAGGAGGCAATCTTGTATGGCTGATGAAGATGCAATGTTGGCGAAGATTCAAGCAGTCTGGGCGCAAACCGGTGCACGGGACAAAGCGCGGTATGCCGAAGAGCGGGTTCCCGAAAATGTTCACTGGGAGACGGAATATCGCTATGAGAATTCGGCTGATCCCCAGCAGACGCTGAATCTGTATTATCCGGCGAAACGGCGGAATGCGACATTGCCAACTGTGATTGATGTGCATGGCGGCGGCTGGTTTTATGGCGATCGGAACCTCAACCAAAACTATTGTCGTTACTTGGCGAGTCAGGGTTACGCCGTGATGGGAATGGGTTATCGGCTATTGCCGGATGTTGATGTTCGCGGCCAGATTCAAGACATCTTTTCGAGTCTGCGCTGGTTGTCGCATTATGGCCCTCAGCGTGGGTTTGACCTTGACCATGTCCTCTTGACCGGCGACTCGGCAGGCGGCCATCTAGCGTCCTTAGTTGCCTGCATTCAGCAAAGCGAGGAGCTGCAAGAACTCTTCGGTGTTAGCCGGGTTAATTTTAACTTTACCATGGTTGCTTTGGTCTGCCCCGTGGCTGAGCCAAGTAAGCTGCCGGAAGCGGCCGGTGACATGAGTGAGATGGCGTCGTTTTATCTGGACAAGCTGAGCGGCGGCGATCAGGCATTAGCGGACCATTTGAATTTCTCGCAGGTGGTTAAGGGCTTGGATTTGCCGCCATTCATGCTCATTGGCGGCCAAAATGATAGCTTTTACTTACAAAGTCAGGCCTTATTGCAAGTCTTCGACGCCAATAAAGTCACCTACACGACCAAGCTATGGCCTGCCAGTGCCGGGCCGCACCTCAAGCACGTCTTCAATGTCCAGCACTGGGAATGGCCGGAAAGCATTGAAACAAACCTGGCAATGTTGCGGGCTTTTGATGACCTGAGCAAGCAACATGATGAAGCCGAGGAAGACGAATTTGATTAGGTAACGTTTAGCGAATCGGTGAATCGGTGAATTACTGGCCAATAGCCACGAAAAAACGCTTGGATGAGATTACGGCATCCAAGCGTTTTTTGCTGCGCAGATTGATTGAATGGGCTCTAAAAGAAAATATCCAAGAACCGCTTGACGTGCGCCTGATACGCCGCCGGATTGACCCAGTAGCTTTCCGCATGCGCAGCGCCGGGAACGATCCACAACGCTTTGGGGCCAGCTGAGGCAGCATAATTCTGACGGCCCATTTCGGTTGGCACGTAAACATCATTAGCGCCATGAATGACGAAAAGCGGCAGATGATTGTGCGTCAATGCCTGGCGAACATTCACAACGCGCAGGGGATATCCCAGTCGCCGGTAATTGATAAAGCTTGCCAACGGAACCAACGGCATCGGTGGCAAGTGAAACTGCTTTTTGAGCAAGTACGCTAACTCTGTTTCGACATCCGTGTAGCCGCAATCTTCAATCACGGCCTTGACTTGCTTAGGCAGGCTAGGCTCGCTGGCGACTAACGAAACGGTTGCGCCGCCCATGCTGGTGCCAAACAGCAGTAACTTCGCGTCATTGCCTAAGCGGTCGAGAATGCGTTGCAGCCAGCCGAGGTAGTCAAGGCGATCCAACCAGCCAAAACTGATGTATTCGCCATCTGACTCGCCATGGCCGCGATCATCCGGCAACAAAACGTTGAAGCCTAGATCGTAAAACATGTGGGCAAAATTACTCATAGTGATACCGGTGCCCTTGTACCCGTGGCCGATAATGACGGCCTTTTTGCTGCCGGGATGTGGTAACCAGAGCGCTTCGAGGCGCTGGTTGTCCGGGGCGGTCATGTGCCAGGCTTCGATATGGCGCTGACTTTCAACCCAATGGACGTGACTGTAATATAACGGAGCGTATTTTTGCATGGAGCTGCGTGCGTCCGGAATATAATTAATTCGGCGAAATGCATATTGATAAAAACGCTCAGCAGTTGCTAAGGTGCCCGCTGACAATAACAACGGGGTTGCAAGGCCGATCAAATGGCTTTGTTTCATGATAAAGAGCCCTCCATTTCCAAGTCTTGCAGTTGGATCAAAGCATGGCAAATGCTAAAGCTAACGTTGGCTGAAGCCTTGCTTATGAATCTGCAAATGTTCTGCTATCACTTTAACTCATTAGATAACCAGTCGCAATTTCTTGTTTTTTCTCGTATAATGACGGTGCAGACCGTTAAATATGAACAAGGGAGAAATCGATGCACGAATTAAAGTTGTTCAGTCTCAATGGTAATCGTCCATTAGCTGAAAAGATTGCGGAAGAAGTCGGATTACCGCTGTCGCCCGCGAGCGTTAATCACTTTGCCGATGGTGAGATTCAGATCGAATTGCCGGAAAGTGTTCGTGGTGCTGATGTTTATGTGATCCAGTCAGTCTCTGATCCGGTTAATGAGAACTTCATGGAGCTCATGATCATGGTTGACGCTTTGCGCCGCGCCAGTGCACACCATATTAACGTGGTCATTTCATATTATGGGTACGCGCGTGCTGATCGAAAAGCGCGATCACGGGAACCGATCACTGCCAAATTAGTCGCTAACATGTTGGAAATGGATGGCGTCGATCGCATTGTGGCAGTCGAATTGCATGCCGACCAGATTCAAGGGTTCTTTGATATTCCGGTTGACCATCTCAAGGCCCACCGGTTGATCGGAGACTACTTCAAGAAGCTGAATCTCGGCGACAATGTTGTGGTCATTGCTCCAGATCACAGCGGCACCAAACAGGCCCGGGCGTTGGCGGAAGAGTTACATACGCCCATCGCCATCGTGGACAAGCGCGATCAGGATCATATCGGCGTCATCGGTAACGTTGAAGGCATGCACGCCATCATCATTGATGACCTGATCGATACCGGTGATCGGATCGTTGACTCCTACAAGGCTTTAAGCGAAGCCGGCGCTCTCGACATTTATGCCGCCGCAACCCACGGCGTCTTCTCACGTGGCGCGGTTGACCGAATCAAACACCTAGGCTTGAAAAAGGTCGTCATCACCGACACCATTCAGCTCGACCCCAAGCACCAATTCGAAGGACTCGCCCAAGTTTCCGTCGGGCCAATGCTGGGCAAGGCGATTAAGTTGATTAATAGTAATCAGTCGATTCATGTTTTGTTTTAAAAAAGGTTAAGCGCAGTAATTGCTGTTAGGTTAAAAAATCGGTTTCAGAAGACGCATATGTCTTGCTGGAACCGATTTTTTGTGCCGATTGTTTTCTGACTGCTAGTCCGTTAATGAAACGCTTTCTTATACCTTTGTCACCGTTCAAAATAGTTTTTTGGCACTAAATCACCCCAGCGTTTGGTCAACTTGGCTAACACGGTCACGCGTCCTGTTATCTTGCATCGCATCAAAAATTGATTCAGCGCAGTTTGAGTGGCCTTTGTTGGTTGTAGTAGATCTAAGGCCGTTAACAGACTGCCCATGGCTTGCCACCGTGCCGCATCTGAGGAATCAAGGCTCAGTAACCAGTTAAATGCGTGCAAAAATTGAATGTTTTCGTCTTTTGGTGCAAGTTGGGTAATGCGTACAAATGCGATAGACATGGCTTCAAAGGCAAAACTAACCCCAAAGAATCTTGGCTGCTTGTGTAACATCCGCTGAACCTGTCGAAACATTAACGTTAATTCATCCAGTGAAAGTAACGGTACCATATAACGAAGTGTCATGTATTCAAGCATGCCCCAGTGATTGGACTTCATCATTCGGTGGAAGCAGACGCGTGCCGTTGCACGTTGAGAAGTCTCATCAAATCCTGACATCCCTGCCTCCATACCTGCGCGTTGAAGGATAAAAAGTTGGGTTGCCAACAAGTGCGGCGCGACATCCTGAGAAGCTGTCTTCAGCTTTTCGATTATTTTCGCACCGTCACTTGCTGGTAAATGATTTTCTTGAATCTCTGTCATATTATCCCAACTGTTATAAAGATTGACGATCCGATGTGCCCCTTGCAGAGTGACATGCATGCTGCCGAGTAAAGTTGTTGGTAAGATGGCCATCTGTCCACACAATCGAACCAACGAGCCAAAAGACAGTTGTGTCTGGCCCGTTTCAAAACGGCGAAGCGTTGATTTGTCGCGCTCATGGGCAATATCTGATCGTTTCAAGCCAAGATAAGTTCGCCGACTACGAATGACTTCGCCAGGATTCTTTTTAACGACGATAGGCACCTCATGATCAACCAAGCGTTCATTATGGTATGGGTGGCCCTGTAAAGTACGCTTAAAAACCAGGTCGAAGTACTTAGCTTGACTTGACGCACCCGCATCCGCTGTTGCAGCGATCATTTTGTGAAGCATTTGCTCATGTTCAGGCGTTGGATTTTGTGCCCACTGCTCTAATAGCTTTGTAAAATGCCATACCTCTTGCGTGTCGGTATAGTCGTGCAATTGCCCGTATTGCTTAAGTTCCAGATTCAAATCGTCACGAATAGCATTCAAAAACTCGAAGTCCCGATCCATTAATGCGCCGAGCCAAAGCTTCATGCCGATGGTTCCTCGATAAAATTTACGCATGTTGTGCTTCATTCGCTCTGTTCGTTGCCAAAGAAGCATGAGCAATTCGTGACTGGCTGGCGCGATCAATGCACTCTGAAGTTCCCACTCAAAAGGCGTTAAGTTCTCAGGAATTGTCAAACGGTCAGCCAAGATCTGTTCCTCTGCTACGGAAAAACGATAGTCGCTTTCTGGCCAGTGAATTCCCGCGGCAAAAAGAACAGCAGCCAGACGTGTCATACTGTTTTCTTTGGTATTAGCTGCAAAGAAGTTTTGTTTACGCTTAGCCAAGGCCTCAACGTTATTTGTTTCGATTAGAGGTTGCAAGCGCATCGGGAAGTCACCAGGTGCCTCAGGAAATAACAAAAAGTCTTGGGGCTCCATACCGATTCGATGAATTAACCCAACAGCCTTTTGCGTGCTCACGTCAATACGGCCACTCTCAAATCTTGACAAGGTGGGTGCCGACCAATTACCCGCGGCTTCTTCTAAGGTTAACTCACGCCCAATTCGGAAATCGTGGAAAAACTGACCTAATTTTTTTAGTTCGTTATGTTTTTCTCCCCCCCCCCGCATTTTTAAGTCTCCTCCGTTATTTTTTGTCCAAACATCTTAGCTTAGGTAATTTGAAAACATTTCAATTTCATTATATCCGATTGTGAAGTCATCCGCTAAGTTTGGACTTAAAACGACAACGTTGCTCTAGAAGCAAAACTTGAGCGCTCAGTCAGGCTGGTAAATATATTTTTAAAAAATAAGAGGCAAATATGCAAAAACGCTTCCTCCCAATAAAAAGCCATTTTACACTAACGGTGTCCATCAGTTGGTGGGGTCAACCGATGACGATTTAGGAGAATCTAAGAGGGGGTATTCGATCCATGAAAAAGAACGCGAAAATAACAATCGTAACCACCGCAGCAGCCGCTGCTTTGGCCACAACCGGTGTCGGTGCGAGTCAGGTTCATGCGGCAACGGCCGAGCCAGAAACGAAAACGCAAGGGCCAGTAGCAACCGTCAAGACAACGACAGCAACCAAGACACCGGTTGAAGATGCACAGGCGAATGTCAACGATGCTACTGCGAACGAAACAGCAGCCCAGAAAGCACAGGATGATGCGCAGGCCAAAGCCGACGCTGCGGCTGCTGCCCAGAAAAAGGCGCAGCAAGACGTCGGCAACGGTCAAAAAGCAGTTGATAGTGCCAAAGCAAATCATGATTCTGCGGCTAACACGGTCTCGCAGGCGTCAACCGACGTCCAAAAAGCGCAAACTGCCGTTGATGCTGCCACACCTGCCGCCATTGATAAAGCTAAGGACAATATTAATAAAGCAACGACCGATCAGGCTGCAGCGCAAACCAAAGTTGATACCGCTAAGACAACCGTGGCCAGCGACCAGTCAAACGTGAGTGGCGCCACCAATACGGTCAATGATGCGCAGGCCAAAGCTGATGCCGCTAAAGCAGCTGTCGATAAGGCTCAAAAAACTGTAGATGATGCCCAAAAAGCATTGGATACGGCGGCGGCCAAAAAGGCAGTTGAAGAGGCCCAAGCCAAAACAGACGCAGCTAATGACAGTGTAAAGACAGCTCAAACCAATGCTGACAAGGCACAAACTGACAAGAGTCAAGCAGACAGCGCTGTTGAGGCTGCACAAACAGCGCTCGACAATGCCAACAAGGAACTCACCGCTAACAAGACAGTGCTTGATCAAGCCAATGACGCGGTCAAAACCGCGCAGAATAACGCTAGTGCGGCACAAACTAAAGTTGATGCTGCGCAGAGGGCTTTGGATGCCGCGCAGAACACTAGCAATGTTAATCTGGCGGCTGAAGGGATTACGGTTTCGGTAAACGATGCTGCGAAGACAGCTGTTCAGAAATATTTAGCTAAAACAAATACTAATTCGACAGACCTGACAAATATGCTAGACGCTGTTATTTTGGGAACTACCATTGACTATAAACCGACTGACGCTGATTGGAATCAAATCCTGGTTGATAATAAATCGAATCGATGGTTCGGCGCTGTTACAAATCAAGAATATGATGACGTCTTTAAAGCATTGTCGGATGCACAAAGAGAGCATTTCGGTGACTTATACATTGCTATTTTAAATTCTATTCGGACACAACTTGGATTGCCTAGCGTTGTCAAAAGTGACGTTGTATCAGGTGAGACTCAGGAGATCGGCGATGTAACGTCTAATGATTTGGATGATGGATCAATGGGATTCGGTCTTATATTAGTGGCTTATAAAAATGCTGATGGTACTGTTTCGTGGGGTACTATAGAATCTCAAACCACACGTGGTATAGCACCTCAAAAAGAGTATTCAATGGCACTGTTAAAAGATGAACTAATTAATCATGGCTTTCTTCAAAGAAGCGTAGGCAGCAGTGATCCCAATATTACCGTCACTCCAAGTAGTGAGGCTGACCGGACCATGCAGGTGTTACTGGGATTCAGCTACAAGTTTATTTCTCATAGACCATTGGCGTACACTGTTAGTTTTCCAGCTGTTCACGATACGTTAGGCATCAAGATTGATGTTGCTGTATTAGGGAATGCACTAGATAATGACGCCACCATCAACACCAGTGCGAACGTCAAGAACCTTGAGACAGCCCTTAATCAAGCAAAAGCTTCGCTCACCACAGCACAAACAGCCCTTGCATCTGCAAAGACCTCGCAAGCTGCTAAACAAGCTGCGTACGATCAAGCGGCAGCAGCAGTTACAGCAGCCCAAACGCAACTTAACAATGCGCTTAAGACTCAGACTCAAGCTGCTACAACCGTGGCCGCTGCGACTAAGACGCTGACGGCTGCCAAGAGCACACTCGCAGACGCCCAAACGCAACTTGCTGAAGCGCAAAAAGTTTATGAAGCCAGTTTGCAGAACCGGACAGCTAAGTTGGCAGCATTGGCAAAAGCACAAGCAGCGCTCACTAATGCTAACAAAGCCGCAAGTGCCGCTAATGACGTTTTGGCCGCTGCTAAGGCTAAGTTGACGACGACTCAGACGCAGTTAGCTAAAGATGAAGCAGCTCTGAAAACTGCACAGGATGGTTTAAAAAAGGCGACGGACGCAGTTACAGCTGCTAAAGATGCACTAGCTGACTTGGTTAATGCGCCTGCCAAACTTGCCGCAGCAAAGCAAGCGCTCGCAGATGCTCAGGCAAACTTGAAGACAACTCAGGCTGCGTATGATCAAGCCGTTGCTTCATTGGCAAAGTGTCAAGATGTTTTAGCTGAAGACAAGCAAGCGACTGCTGATGCCCAGGCGCTTCTAAAGCAAACAAACACGAACCTCAACAATGCCAAGGCACAGTTGGCCACAGCGAAAGCAACGTTAAAGAGCGCTCAAGATGCCGAAACGTTAGCTGAAAAAGTTGCTCGCGAACAGCATCGGCTTGACGCTGAAAAAGCCGCGCAAACAAATGGTTATCACATCAGCGGAAACACCGTCGTTGATCAGGCAGGACATCTGGTCAATGGTTGGAAGGTTGTCAACGGCAAGATGGTTGATTCGTTCGGTAACGTCATCACGACACCAGCAGCTGGCAGCAAAAAGGTGATCCAATCGCAGACAAACTTTACGCCAGCGCAGCCGCTAGTCGGCAGTCGCATGGCATTGCGCCACGGAACAACCACGATGCCACAAACGGGTGACGACAATGAAACTTTGTTGAGTGCGGTTGGATTGGCCGTCGTCTCAATAATGGGACTCTTCGGATTAGCACGCCGCGGTCGACATGCCTAACTTAAGGGTATCTGGCGTCAATAAATCAATATCAGTATTAGGTCATTGAAAGAGATTAGGATTCCAACATGCCAAACGATGACAGTTGGAATCTTTTTTTGGAGGAGATAAGAAATGGTTCATCTTAGAAAAGTAGGTTTTTGGCAAACAGCAGCTCTTTGTCTAGTGGGGATTGTCATGGTCGCACTGACCTTGACGGGATGTTCAACAAACGCCAGTACCACCAGAAACACATCGAAAACAGTTTCATTTGTAAAAGAAGCTAAAAGTAGTGGTACTTATATTTGGATAAAAACTGAGGCTGACGGAGCAATTGGTTATAGACCAGCTAAAAGCAGCATTGTTAACGCTATCTATGTTTTGAGTCATGGTAAACTGACCGCTTATCAAATTCAGGACAACAACATCACACTTGGAAAGCTAAGCAAGATGAATGATGCTGATACGATCGCTTTGGCAAAAGCACAAGATAAAAAATATTTCAAGGTATCCGCTGATGAGGTGCGGAATTACATGCATAAAAAAGATCAAATTGGCCAACAAAACGATTTTTGGATTACTTATGTCCGACAGATCGTGGATGGGGGAGGCTCAATATATTACACCTGCTTGGGAGGAGAAGAGGACAAGACTCCAATTCATGATGTCAAGATTGTCTCGGAAGCTTCATTCGAAAAACAAAGAAAAGAGAAAGAAAACGGACAGGGTAAATCAGATAATTCTAAAGAAATTCTGTCGGAAGACGTTAAGCACTTGTTAATAACAGACGAAAAATCTGGGAATACTTATTTAACTGAAAAGAAAATGATAGGGGACTCTTTAATAAATAACATTGAGAAAACCAAGTATCGAAAACCAATTGAACAAAGAATTACTCGATATAAAGAAAAGACAGATAATTCCGGTAATAAAATTATATCACAAACATTCTCTTTTAAAAATATTGACTACTTTAACGCAGATTCATTTAATGAGCGGTTATATAAAGCCATTCCCGATAAGCAAGCATTGGCGAGTCTTGTCACTAAGAGATTTAATAGTGATTACTTTGAAAAGGGTCAAGTAACACCCGAAGATGTGAAAAAAGTTTTCACGCCTCAAGTCTTTGAAGCAGCGACAAAAGGAATGTTTGGCTATTTTCCTTGGACAAAAGCGTTAACGTTAAAGCTCCCGATCAGCCAGCAAATCTATCAGACGCAATACATTGGTTATATTCTGGACAATAGCGGTAACAGTAATGTATTTGACTTTCTTCTCACAAAATCACAGGTTAAAGGGCAAAAAGCGGTGCTTAGTAAATAGCCACGCTTCTTAACAGGAGAGAAAAATGAAAAAGAAAAAACTTCTTACCACAGCGATCATTTTATCCAGCTTTAGTCTATTTGCCACCGGTTGCTATGGAATAGGCAACACGACCGTTACAAGCAGTTCTAAGTCATCTAAAATGACGCCATCAGAATCGGCAAGCAAGGCAGCAAAAAGAAAGTCGGCATCGAAAGAGGCATCGAAAGCAGCAGCTTCGGCGTCGTCTAAAGCGCTTGGTGATACAGCAACGTATGGGCTGCCTAAAGGGCCAAGTTGGTTAAAAGTTTA
The DNA here is from genome assembly GCF_029726355.1 of Lacticaseibacillus huelsenbergensis. Classification (NCBI taxonomy): domain Bacteria; kingdom Bacillati; phylum Bacillota; class Bacilli; order Lactobacillales; family Lactobacillaceae; genus Lacticaseibacillus; species Lacticaseibacillus huelsenbergensis. Next base: position 1,162,911 of record NZ_CP120687.1, on the reverse strand, counting down.
CTCAAATGGTAAGGATACTGATGTGCACTTAGATCCTAATAAGGTTAACACGGTGAAACTGCAAGAATACGCATCATTCCAGCTGGGGGGAACATTACCTTGGCTTGGCATCGTTAAATCCAACGAATGGCAAGTTGGGCCAAACTCACGGGAGGCGACGCTTGATGAAGAATCATCATTCAAGCGAGGAATAGCACCAGCAGGAGCGAATTTTAATACGGGTGATACTATTGGCTCACTTGATTTTAATGACTTGAAGAAGGCTGACCATAAAGCGATTAGCAAACAGGTATTCACCGATTTGCCAATGCTTTTGGATGCGATCAGTACCAATGATAAATCTAAGTTGCCAAACCAGTCTTCAGAACTGCTTGATTCGTTCAGGGGACAGAATTCCAACAACGAAATCAGAACTAAGTATCAACTTGAGGAAATGTATTATAACAAAGAAGGCGCTGATACCACGCAAAATGGTAAGTCTAATCAAATGTACCTTAGAGTGAAAAAAGACGGCACAAATGATATTGATAAGACGACTTTGGGAATAACCATTTTTGCTAAAGTTAAAACAACCGATGTCAATCCAGATATGCCACGAGTCAATGGATTGACGCCATCATATGGCGAAACACAGACAGAAATTGATGCGTTTGATTTGGAATATACATTGGTTGACGACAATAAGTGGCAGTTGACGCATGTTGATAGCAGCACTCAATCTCATACAGCATTGGATACCTCCCAAGGCAGCTGGATCGTTCAGAAGGTTGCATCATGAAAACAGAAGGAGATGTAGCAATCATGTTTTGTCCTAATTGTGGGGCGAAAGTGCCGGAAGAAGCAGATTTCTGCCCGAACTGTGGTCAACCGTTAAATGCTAAGTTGAAAGCTCAGACGGCTGGTTACCAAAAAGCCGAAGAATCTGCTGCTCCGGCCGAGACAGAAAAAATTGTAAAACCAGCTAAACTCCAGAAGTCACATCGTTCCGTCATTATTGGTGTGTTGATTGCATTAGTAGTTGTGGTGTGCGGGTATGTCTTTGTTTATGCACCAAACATGGCTAAGCAAGCTGTCTTGAGCAACGGATTTACTGGAGAGCGCGGCTATTCCGTTCAAATTAATGCGCTAAAAAGAACGGTAACCATACAGGTAGGTAGCGACCAACTCTCGAATATCTCAGGTGCGTTTATGTCAGGTGGCTTCTCGACTTATCCGATTAACCAAGAGAAGCAGATGGCTAAAGCTGCAAATGATCTGTCAGGTAAGGTGATCGGTCAGTGGCATATTAAAGAAGTGACAATGAAGAAAGATCAAAAGACACCGATTGATTTATGGGAGTTTACAGGCACCAAGGAGACAATGCGCTATCAAGACACGGATGATTTTCGAGCAGCAAAAGATGCTTACGATGCTAAAGAAAAACAGGCTGCTGATGAAGATCAAGCCCAATCGAATGCTGACTCAGCCATTGGCGGGGCAATTTTCGGTGGCATTTTAGGCTGGGTACTTTCTCGATAGGTCGGTGAAATCATTACCGAGTAGACTGCAAAAGCAATCTTTACCGACCGTGAGACTATTTAAGAAATGGGGGTAAGGGAGAAAATATGACAGAAACGCAATCGTTTATCTTTTGTACCCACTGTGGTGCAAAAAATGATGCAACATCAAAGTTCTGTATTAAATGTGGCCAACCGCTTGCTGTTACAGCAGATGTGAGTGGGAGTGCAACAGTTGGCGATGGTGTCAAGCAGAGTTTGAAAAATAAGTCTAATGGTGTCATTGATTCCGCCACATCGCATCTCAATGAATGGACCGGCGGAAAAGGCGCAGTCAAAGTTAGTTTGAATCAGTTTTTTGGCCAGGTCTTTCAACGACACACCACCGAGGAGGCAGAAGAAATTTTTATTGTCGGCACGAAAAAAACCACACCATCCTTGGCAAAAGTTGTGAGCGATCAAGTTCAGCCGTGGCTATTTTCGCGGGTACTATTATTTACGCTCGCGGCTGGATTACTTTTAGCGGTGGTTAATAGCTTAAATGGTAAGATGGGAGACCAGGTTGCGATGGACGTTGTGCTTTCAGTCGCAGTTCCTGCCTCTGCATTGGTGCTGTTTTTTGAAGCTAATGTTTTTAAAAATATCAGCTTTTATCAGGTGACCAAGATTGCAATCTTAGGTGGCGCCTTAGCGCTCATTGTGGTGTTGGTCTTGGACAAGCTATTTCCCGTAGCTTCGCTTGACTTATTTGGAGTACTTGTTACAGGAATTGTTGAGGAAACCTCCAAAGTGTTGGTTGCCTCCTACTTCGTTCGTAAGCTTAACATTTCGCATGTGTTTAACGGATTATTGCTTGGTGCAGCAGTGGGAACTGGGTTTGCCGCTTTTGAAAATATTCAATTCATGATCACAGATAGCAACCAGTTGGTTAGCATGGAGGCTGCACTGTTCCGAACGGCGACTTCAATTTCTGACCACACTGAATGGTGTGCGATTGCCACAGCAGCCCTAGTTTTGGCAAAAGGAAATCAACCCCTGCGAAGCGCCACTTTTTGGGATTATAAATTTCTGCGCTTTTTTGGTTTAGTGATCTTGATCCACATGTGCTGGGATTGGTCAGCATTCGATACGATTAGCATCCTTCGCTATATCATCCTCGCCATCATCACTTGGGTGACCGTTTTTGTTATGATACATGCTGGATTGCGAGAAGTGAAGAAATTACAACAATCTTTGGATGTGAACGAAGCGTCGGTGACGGCGCCGGATGAGAAAAGCTGATTAACGAACTAATATCAACGGCCAGTGGACAGATAGATTGATGCAAACAAGGTACGGGAAAATCATTTCCTGTGCCTTGTTTTGGTTTAACCACTTAGTTTCTAAGACAGCCGCATATGTAATGCTGATTATTGCTATTTATTATGCTAATGGGGCATATATGCAAGAATCCTTACTTCGTTTTACTTCCTTCGATAAGCTGGCTGAGAAAGTTAGTTATTGGGGGAGAAATCATGGTCGAGAAGACGATCAGTCATCAGCAGTTGCTGAAGAGATTGGGCCAGTATTTTCGTAATCGCCGTGTGGGGCGTGGCCTGACCTTGAAGGATGTCAGTGGCAACTTGTCTGAGGCCACGATATCGCGATTTGAACGCGGTGAATTGGATATTAGCACGGGGAAGGCACTGGCTCTGATGGTACGCCTCGGGATAGATGAATATGATCTTTTGACGCTTTATGACTCGGATCCAATTAATTTTCCGTTATCGTTGCAGGAACCGATTCAAATGAGTGATTTCAGGATTCTCAATCAGCGCGAAAAAGCATTTTTTCTTGCACATCCAAATCAGAATGAAATGACTGCTTTGGCTCGTATTTTATTTGAGGCTGGCAAATGGTGGCCTGATGCTCATTATCGCTTGACTGCCGAAGAGGAGCAGATGATTGCTGATCGAATGGCTGTGCCGGAGCGATTTGATTTGTTGGGCCTTGAGCTGTATAAAGCTATTGTTGGACCAGCGAGTCACGAGTTATTGCTGTTGTTGCGACAGCGAGCCAAGCGTGTGCAAAGTGACTGGCGAGCACTATCATTTATGCAGCTGTTGATGCTTTGGCTGGGAGCGCTCATGAATCGGGATATGGCTTTAGCAACAGTTATAGAGACTGATCTGAAACCGATCATTAAACAGTATCATGACACAGCACAGGTAATTGAGTTTTATCCGAACTGGCAATATGGGCTGGCAGTTAAACGGTGGTTACAAGCGCCGACCGTCGCGAATGTTGCCAGGATACAGCAGATTATCACAGATTTGCGTGAGCGGAACGTTGAAACAGATGCTCGTTGGTTTGAGTTAATGTTTGCACGTACGCAAGCTGGATCAGTGCATCATAATCCGGCTTTGAAGGATCGTCCTAAGAAAATTGTCTTGAGCAGGACGGGAGGAGAAATTTTAAAGACCCGCCGTGAATATCTTGGTCTGACTCGTGCTGACTTGAAGAATATTCTGAGCGTCACGGCTTTGCGGCGTTTTGAGAGTGGGCAAACACAGCTTTCATTTGGTACTTGGGTGCGACTTTGTGGTGAATTGGCATTAGTACCGTCACAAGTCCTTTCATTGCCTAATCAGTTGGACGCCAAGCATTCTCGTGTACCTGGGTCCATCAGTTTGCGGGCGACATTTAAGCAAGTTGCGAACATTCCAATGGGTTCGGCGCATGACATTGAAGCGGAGAAGGTGATTGCACGCTTTAATGGACAGTTACCTGAGTTGCCAAAGAGCATCCTCGATACCCAGCAGTTTATTCTCCGTTCTGCGGCTCACTTAGCGCCGCCAACCGGTGTGGAAATGCAGAAGGAAGCGTCAATTATTCTTAGCCATTTGTTGTCGATGAATGAGTGGGGGTCACTTGAAACCCACGCATCCGCTGAGCTTGTGCGCTGGCTGCAGCCGGCACAACTTGTGATGTTGTTCCAAAAAGCCAGACGTGTGATCGGCAAACATCCATGGACAACAGTGGGGGTCAATTATATCTTCGATGGTCTGAATCGAGCCATTTTGCAGGTAGTAACTGAGCAACCGCATGATGTTGGGTGTTCGTTTCTAAGTGAGTTCAAGTGGTTGCTGACAATTGGGAATCCGAGCCCCATGCGTTGGCAGGCGATGGGTTCTTGGTTAATTGGAAGATATGTGACAGCGCCGTCGTCTGTTAGTGAAGAAGCGGTCATGCATTACGTTGACCAGTCATTACGCGTCGGGCACCCTGATGCGATCGATAAATTAAAAGTATTGTGGCACGACGAATTGCCGACAAACTTCCTCGATAGTTTTGTGCGTAAGTTTTCTCATTAGTCGACGGTTTTGTGTGTGAAAATTTGATTGATGTATAAAAAATAGGCAGATATGCAAGAATGCTTCTCCGAACACCCTTTACCCAGTATGCTTAGATTATTGGGTTGGCTATAAGGGGATGGCTGGATTAGTAAAGCGACTGAAGAAGCGAATGGCATCTCTTGAAACTAGTGTCTCGCAAAGGCTCCGTTCAACTTTTTGGGGAAGTTTGGATGAAGCGTTTTGGATGCGATCTGACCTGGTTTTGTAGTTGCTGATTTGCGAAGATCGAATTTATCAAGTGGTGCAATTCATTTTTGGGGAATGGATTGCACCGCTTTTTTTAAAAGGTTCAGGAAGGCGAATGAGTTTGCGTGGAAAGATTAAGGCGGGTCTTAGTACCTCAGTTCATTCTAAAAAGCTGTTAGTTTTAAGACTGAACAGTCAGCGATTCTAAGCAAACTCCTTCATGGCGGTATTCATAGAAGAAGCAGGTAGTGATGCATTCTTGAAAACATTTTGGCATTGTAACGCTTCAAAATATTAGGCTGAATTAACTCTCAAAAAAAATTCTCAAAACACTTGCGCCAGTAAGAGGTACGTGATATTATATTTAAGTCGTGAAGCGCGACAGACATAAGTCAATGGGTGGTTAGCTCAGCTGGCAGAGCAACGGACTCTTAATCCGTGGGTCCAGGGTTCGATCCCCTGACCACCCATTTTAGGATTTTAACCGCGATTCACAAGCACAGATAAACGCTTGTGGGTCGCGGTTTTTCTTTACATTCGAGGTTGGAAGGGCTTTCGTAAGCCTTGAACAAATGCTTGGATACTTGCTAAATGTTAGATCATTTACCGGCACGAATATTCAAGCAAGCCCAATTTTTTTTTTTTTTGGGGTAGAAAGAAGTTTATAAAGTAAGAAAATCTGCATGAGTCTCAAGATGATCAAAAATCAATGTTCGGGTTCTAAACTGGTCGATTTCGACCAGTTTAAAAATGGAGGAGTGAATAGATGCCACGAAAGAGAGCTGTGATTCAGCCTAAAGGTGTTGAAGTTAGTTTGTTAAATGGTGCGGGAACAAATGAAGGTGTTGCTCACAAATCGCGAGAAACAAAAGGATATAGAAAAGGGAAAAGGTCGCAAGGAACTGGAATAGTTACGCTGACGATGCGTTATATATAAGTTGTTATCGAAAGCTTGGTTGACCCGCAAAAAAACCTGATCCATCGGTAGTGTTGGACTTGTTAGGTCAATAAAATTCTAAAAGAAGGGCGCGCCACTTATGGTGAAAATTTTAGCATAAGTTGCAAAAAAGCTGGCGAGGATTAAATGCACACTGTACTGAACTAGCGCTTATTTTTATAAATTGTGGCGATGAGATTAAAATTAATATTTTTCGAACGATGGTAATTGTTTTAACAAAGAATATAAAGCGCACATAATTGCTTCTATCGTTAAAGTGTAACCCATTATTAACGCTGGTTTAAGCTCGTCGCTATCTGTTATCTTACTATCAATATATTGACAAATAAGAATTGCTCATTTAAAGTGGGAAAATAAGTAAGCGCTTACTTACAATTGTGCCAGTTGTTAGGTGTCTAATTTGAAAATCTTGCAGGTTTTAAACAACAACGTTTTGCTTGTAGCGGATGGTCATGACAAGCAGCAGATTGTTTGGGGGAAGGGAATAGGGTTTCGGCTTAAGCGAGGCGAGTCATATTTTCCGACTGAAGACGATCATATTTTCCGCGCTGTACCGCCCCGGGATGTCCAATGGGTAGATACGTTTAAAGAGTTGGCCAACGAGATACCGCAGTCGTATTTTGAACTAACGGATAGCATTATCGATCTTGCACAGAGTCGACTGAATGTTTCGTTTGATGGTCATTTGCTGGTTCCATTAACAGACCATATCTATTTTGCAGTTCAGCGGGCCAAAAGTGGCATGGTGGTGAGTAATCCAATGCTATTCGATGTCCAGCGCCTTTTTCAAAAGGAGTTTCAGGTCGGGCAGGAAGCTGTGGATATGATCCAGTCGCATAGTCAGGTTGCTTTTTCAGATGACGAAGCAGGTTTTATTGCGATGCATCTGATTGAGCATGAGTTGGTAGAAACGAATGGTCCAGTTCAGACGGTTGCGGAAGCGATGGCGATTCTTTCTGGCGTCAACGAAATTCTCGGGGAAGACTATGGAGCAAAATTTTCCGAGAGCAGTTTAGCGGTATCAAGAATGGCGACGCACCTTTACTATCTCTTATTGCGAACCCAGGAAGGTAAGTATAACGACTCTAGTGAGAGTTCTGACACGATACTTTTGCGTCAATTGAAAAAGCAGTACCCTTATGCCGGTAAAAGTTTGGGCAAAATTGTTGCGTTTATTGCGGACAAAGTTGGTTATCGGTTTAATGATTCGAACCAGCTATTTCTTTTAATTCACATTATTCATATCATCGAATAGTGGCTTGTGACATTAAGTTGGCAACACCCTGAAGATGTATTGGAATTGGTTTTACCCGATTCCTTTACCTTTCCTGGGTGTTTTTTTATACCAGTCTTTAGGAGGATAAGAATGGAAAAACATGAACGGATTGGCAATGAAATTATTGCAAATGTTGGCAGACTCACCAATGTTGGGAGTGTTGCGCGTTGTTACACGCGGTTGCGGATCAGAATCAAAGATGATGCCAAAGTCGAGTTAGATAAGCTCAATGAAATCGAGGGGGTGGTGAAGGCGTTCGCCTCTGAGGGCAAGGTGCAGATTGTCATGCCGGGATACTTAGATAAAGTGTTTGAGTATATTAATGCTGAGTTCATTGGTGGAAGTCGTGTCTCTGAAGCTGGATCGGCTGTTCGTTCGGTCGAAGTGGTCGATAAGAACCGCAAGCCTTTCACACTCAAGCGTTTATTGAATGGCGTTCTTGATGCTATTTCGAATTCACTAACTCCCGTGATTGGCGGGCTCGCCATGGCAGGGTTATTTTTGGCACTGCTTAATTTATTAACGGTCAGTCATATCGTGGCACAAGGTAGCCAGACGTATCGGCTTCTCTATTTGATGGGAAATTCGCTGTTTTACTTCCTGCCTTTCCTAGTTGCCTACGGTGCTTCCCGCTACTTTAAAACAAATACGATTCTAAGCCTCATGCTGGCTGGGATTATGATGCAACCTGATTTTGTGAAAATGGTCAGCGCGGGCAGTGCCATTCATTTGTTTGGTATTCCGGTTGCCGCGGTGGATTATTCAACCAGTTTAATTCCGATCCTAGTCACGGTGTGGGTTCAATCATTGTTGGAAAAAGTGGTTGATCGTCCTTGGATGAACAAGTTCGGATTGTTGAAGATGTTTCCGGTATTTTTGATCATGGCACCGTTAACGTTGTTGGTGACCGGGCCAATTGGACAGGGTGTTGCTAGTGTCATCGCCAATGGCTCACTTTGGATTTATGATCAAGCGCCGGTTGTCGGCATTACCTTGTTGAGTCTGTTAATTGGCTTTTTCATTATTACGGGTAGTCACTGGGTGTTTTTTCCCGTTGCCATTGCTAACCTCAAGCAACTGGGCTACGATCCGTTCCTTTGGGTGGCCTTTGCGGTTTGGAATTTTGCTGAACTCGGCATGGCGTTGGCGATTTTGGTAAAAGGCAAAAAACGTAGCGTAAAAACTTTCTCCGCAACGGCGGCATTTTCAATTGCCGCGTCGGGTATCACGGAACCCGCAGTATATGGGTTGATGTTAAAAATGAAAAAACCCATTATCCCTTCCACCATTGCCTCAGGTGTGGGCGGGTTATTCTTCAGCCTGTGCCAAGTCAAAGTCTTCTCACTCGTGACAGTCTCAATTCTCAGCCTGCCGCAATTCATTAATCCTGCAGGCGGCAATAATTTTGTGCTGGCTGTCGTGGGGTTGTTACTGACAACTGCTGTTTCGTTTGTCCTGAATTGGTTCTGGGGGATTGACGAATCGATGTTTGATGAAGACGAAATCGAAGCTGCCGCCGAAGTATAATGCTTAGTAAGAAGAACATTCACGTCAATTTGGAGTCATTAAACAGGAGGTTATTGAAAAATGGTTAAACGACTTTTGAGTGCCAGTACCAGTGAAGTGATGCAATTTAACGGACAGGAGCTTAAGGAAAGTATTAAAGCGAGTGAAGGGCGTATTATTGTTAGCGAAAATATTGTGACGCAGGAGAATTTGGATAGTATTACCACTGCCGAGATCGCTGCGGCGTTTGGGGCGGATATGATTCTGTGTAATCGGCTCGATGTGTACAATCCGAAAATCTTCGGACTTTATCCCGGTGAACGCGATTTGTATAGCGCGCCTAAGCATGATGGTAAGGCGAGCATTGCGCGGCTGCAGAAGCTGGTTGGGCGGCCAATTGGCATCAACGTTGAGCCGATTGGTGACCATCCAAATATGATGGAGAATCAAATTTCCATTTTGCCCGGTTGTACGGCCAGTGAGGCGGTTATCAAGAAGGCCGAGGAGATGGGCTTCCAGTTTATGGTCTTGACGGGCAATCCGGGCACCGGCGTCACGAATGCGGAGATCGCCCACAGTATTGCCCTGGCCAAAACGTACTTCAGCGGCTTAATCATTGCCGGAAAAATGCATGCCTCGGGCGTCGATGAACCGCTGATGAGTGAAGAAACCGCGAAAAGATTTATCGATGCAGGTGCTGATGTTATTTTGGCGCCGGCCGTTGGATCGATTCCGGGATTTGATGAGGCTGCTTTGAAGGCGGAGGTGCAAGTGGTTCATCGCGCTGGCGGTTTGGTCATGAGTGCGATTGGGACGAGTCAGGAAGGCAGCGGTAGCCGTGTGCTTCAGGAGATGGCTATTCGCAATAAAATCTGCGGCGTGGACATGCAACATGTTGGTGATTCCGCGTGGGGGTTTGAGTCGCCAGTTGACAACCTGTACGCCGTCAGCAAGGCCATTCGCGGGGAACGGCATACGATCCAACGCATGGCAAGGTCGATTAATCGTTAGGATTGACGAATCTTTTTATCATGAAAAAACGCAACATCTGCCTTTTGTGCCCGGAAGTTCAAAGTGGATTAAGACAACATTTTTGACAGTATCCGGCTGGCCGAGCTGTTTGATTCTTCTTTTTGTCATTAAATTGTACACTATAGGTAACGCAAAACGGCCACTCCAATGCGAAGGCTGGGGTGACGCGATGACAGAAAGGCCGTGAGAAAATGCACGAAGATCTGGGTAGTTATGCATATGTTCAGCGTGTTTACAATGCCAATATGCGTCTGGCTGATTATCGGTTGCCGGCAACGGCTAAAGATGGAACCGTTAAGTTTTTTGATGATGGCTTGATTAAGCTGACGATGCAGATCGCCAACGGACGCGTGACCAAGATTACGATTGTGACCACCAATCCGCGTTCCTCGGCGTACATGCAGGTTTTTGAAGGCTTTGAGTTTGGCTTTGATGCTGTCAGCACGTGGATTCGAAATTACGAGGAGACCACGCGAACTCATGGCCCTTCTAAAGGGATTGTGAAGGGTATTCTGGCTGATTACAACACGACTGCCGATAATGTCTTGACGGTCAGCTTGACACGCGTTGCAGGGACGGCGCCGGAATGACTTTTGGGTGCATCAATAACAGGCGCGTTCGGAGATGAGCGTCAGGAACACCGCGAGCTTTGTTATTGAAATCATTTTGTGATCATGCTAGGTTAAGACGTACGCGCGGATTGATGGTGATTTTAATCATGATCAGTCGACAAAAGCCTTTTTGACGTCCGAGTTAGTCAGAAACGACCGTGTTTTTTATATGCCGTTTTCAGTACGGCATGCTTTTGTAATGGGAAGGAAGAAGAAACATGAAAATAACATTTATTGGTGTTGGCGATATGGGGAGTCACATGGTACCGCATCTGGCAAAAGCCGGTTATGACGTGGTGATCTGGGATAAAGTGCCAACCAAAATGGCAGCTTTGACGGGAGAGCACGTGACGGCGGCAAAATCGTTGGAAGACGCGGTAACCGCGTCGAAAGTCGTGATCACGTCGGTCATGTCCGATGATGTGCCAGCGTTGCATATCGGTACCCCTGAGCAGCCCGGAATTGTTCATTATCTGCAGCCCGGCAGCACACTTATCGTGACGTCCACGTTGGATCCGCGTAAGATTACGGCCATTCAGTCGGTCATGCCGGCAAACACCAAACTTCTTGACGTGCCAATGATTGGCGGCGTGAAATATGCTCGTGAAGCCGGCTTGGTACTGATCGCGGCTGGAGACAAGCAAGCGGTTGACGCGGTGCTTCCGGTCTTGAAAACATTCGGCACCGTTAAATATGTTGGCGAACAAGGCAATGGTGCCAAGCTTAAACTGATCACGAATGTCGCGATCATGGCGGCAGAAGCAGGGATTCGCGAAACGCTGGATCTTGCCGATGCGTATGGCATTGACTACGCCACGACCTTGGACTTATTACAAATGGGGCCACTTAAGCCAGTCGTCATTCGCGCTTTAGACGAAAGCAACCCACGGCCGCTTAAAGATTCCGTAGCTGATGAAGTCGAGCTGGACAATGCGACCAAGGATTTTGTCGACTTACCAATCGCCAGTGCAGCAATGCGGCGGCTTCAAAAAGCCGTTGATTCTGTCGTCGGCGAGGCGCAGTTTATTGATATCACGAACAAAAAGACGGCTTTGCCGGACACTTCGAAAAAATGAGGTTGCACAATATAAAAGTGGATCGATTCACTGCGGTCGGCCCTGTCAAGTTGACAGATGAAATAATATAAAATTTTGGTAGCTTTTAGATGGCCTTATTCCAGTATTCTTCTGGGGTAAGGCCGTCTCTTTGTCCTGAACGGTTGTCGTGATTGAAATAGTGGATCCCATCTTCAACGAGCTGGACGAACTCCTTATAAGTTTTTGCCATTGGGTGACGATCCATCCACCGCAGTTTAAACTCATTCCACCAGCGCTCCATCGGTGCGTTGTCATAGGGCGTTCCCGGTCGCGACATACTTCGTGTCACTTCAAACTGGCTAAGGTAGCGGTTGAATGCCTTAGATGTATAGGCGGAGCCACGATCAGTATGAATGAGCGGATGGACGTTGCTGGCGCGAGTGAAAGCGCGCTGGAAGACCTGAATCTCAGCGGCGGTTGTTTCGGTTGCGCTTAGATTGTAAGCCAACAGATTGCGACCATAGAGGTCAAGAACGCCACTGAGGCGCATCTTGTACTCGCCGTTGATACCGTATTTCAACTCGGTTGAGTCGGCTAGCCAGACTTGATTAGGGCGTTCCACGTAGAAACATTGATTGAGCACATTGTCTTGCAGGTACTGTTCAGATTGCTTGACGCGACTATGCCGTTTTTGGCGAATCTGACATCGAATGCCAAGCTCGCGCATGACGCGACGAACTTGTTTGATCGTGACCGGGAAGTCAATTAGCTCATCCTGTTGTAAGTTGATCAGGAGATTCCCGGCGCCAATGCCTTGGTGATGAAAGTCAAACCAATATTGGGTCCGCTCCTTGAGCTGCCGATCGTGGACCTCCCACAATGTTTTCTCCCGCCTTAAGCCTTTGTAATAAGCTTGACGGCTGACGCCAATAACGTCCAATAACTTTGTGACAGCGCCGTGGTGGCCTTGACTAACTTCTTCGATGGCACGGTAAGCTTGTCGGCGTTGTTTGATCACTCCTTGTGCTGGATTTCCAGTAATTTTTTTACAAAGGCCTCCACTAGCTCTTTGTCCTTGAGTTCAGCTTCTAGTTGACGAATGCGCAGTTTGGCCTTGTCTAATTCGGTTAGATCACGCTTGTCTTTGTGGTGACCACGGTTATCTACCAGCGCCTCATAACCGCCTTCGCGAGCCTTGATCACCCAAGACCGTGCCTGTTGATAAGACACATCAAAATGGGCTGCCGCTTCAGTATAGGAGTGCTTACCCTTAGTGACATATTCAACGACTTTAATGCGTTCTTCGAAGGTGGTTGTACGACTCATGGTGGGGACCTGCTTTCTAGACGGTGAAGCCGTCAAAGATTGATGATCCCTATTATACATGGCTATCCAACGTTGCAGTTGTGTTGATGAACGCAGACCAAATTGCATCGTAACTTCGGCTAATGACCCTTCACCACTAAGATAAGCAAGCACTGCTTCAAGCTTTAGCTCTTTGGTATAATGTTGATTCTTTCGAGCTTCCTCTAATCCCTTAATCCCATCACGTTCATAGAGTGTCTGCCAACGTTGTAATGTACGATCACCAAGACCGTGTTGACGAGAGAAACTACTGATACTTGTCTTCGAATGTCTGAACTCCTCCAATATGTGTAACTTTTCTTGAGCTGTGTACTTAGATCTGGGCATAGAAAATCCCTCCATGATCATCAGATGAATTATGATATTTCATCTGACAACCATAAAGGGATTATCGCACACGGCGATGATGGCTGTGATCGATCCATTTTTTAGTTGTAGAAAAGATTGACTCAGAAGATTTATAAGGAAATTTTGGTTTATTACATGATTCTCATATGCTACTTTGCATTGACAACATTCTGGGGATGGTGCTCAAGAAATGCCTTTAGATTCGCAACGGTGATATCAAGCAGCCGTTCTCTGGTTTCAAACGGCGCCCAGGCAATGTGCGGTGTGATATAGCAATTTTTAGCGGTTAACAATGGGCTGTCCGGACTGATCGGTTCCTGCTGCGCGACATCAAGACCGGCTGCAGCTATTTTTCCGTTATTTAACGCCTCGGCCAAATCCTGCTCATTGATGAGTTTGCCACGAGCCGTGTTAATAATAATCGTTCCCGGACGCATCTTTTCGATCGTCTCGTGGCGAATCATATTCAAGGTTTCTGGCGCCTGGCGAACATGCAGGCTAATGATATCGGCCTGCTTCAGCAACTCATCTAGGCTAACCTGTTGGCTAATGTTCGGGTCATGCGGCTTGGGCCGATGATTATAAAACATAACCTTCATCGAAAAGGCATGCGCAATGGTCGCGACTTTCTGGGCAATTCGGCCATAACCGATGAGTCCCAGTGTCTTTCCTTTAAGTTCCACCAGCTTCTTTGCCCAAAAAGTGAAATTGGGACTGGTCGGCCACTTGCCTTCATGAACAAGGCGGTTGTGGAGGCCGACATGACTGGTTATTTCTAGGAGCAAGGCAAAGGTGAATTGGGCAACAGCATCCGTTGCGTAAATCGGTACATTTGTCACCGGAATATGCCGTTCACTAGCCGCCTCAGTATCAATGACATCATAGCCATCGCCCATCACGCCAATGTATCGAAGGCGCGGAGCAGTGCGAATCGTTTCGGCTGTCAAAGGCGTCTTGTGGGTCAAAATGATATCTGCATCGCCAATCCTTGCCAAAATTTTTGCATCGTCATTCGGCGTGCGATCATAAAAATGGCATTCGCCCAGATTGCATAAGGCGCCCCAGTCTAAATCTTGGTTTAAGGCGTAGCCATCGAGTAAGACAATTTTCATCGTTCAAACACCTCGCTGAGTTTGATCATTAGTCCAATGTTAGCGTGACGCTTGGCTTCAGTATACGACTTTTATAGAAGAAGCTGATTTAAACTGAGAGAAAATTGAACGACTTTAGACCGTTTCACGTGAAACAAACGTCGATACTTATGATCAGTCAGAAATTCCACTAAAAACATGAAATTACCTTAACTTTTTGGTCCAGACTGCCTGAATGTGCATGCAAGAATTATGCTAAAAATAGTGGAATTTTCCGCAAACAATGCAGCTTATAGAAAAGTTGGGTGGTCATTTTGAAAAGAAAACACCTAGTATCACTTGTCCTGATCGTCAGTGTATTGGCGCTTGTGCTTGTAACTTTTGTCAGTCTTCGTCACCAAGGTCCTAAAAACAAACGCGATCCTGGCGCTGATGCTAAGGGCTTTTTGATTAAGTTGCCTGGGAATTTTGAAATTGTTAAGTCGGGTATTGGCCCTTTTTTGATTGAGCGAATTCCTAAAAAGTTACAGACAACGACTGATGCCAACACGCTGCTTTACCATGTTCAAGCCGCTGGGTGGCATGGTCAGGTGATGATTGTGAAGGCAAAGGAAGATGACAACTACGACTTTTTGAAGTCCGGTGTAAGCGGTGAGGGTTATGCGTTGATTAACTTACATACAGGAAAACGGGTGTGGGCGCATCAGTTGGCCTCGTTACATCGTCGATATCCGGAAACCCGTCGAATTCGCGTGAAACCGTTGGACCACTACCACTGGCGGAACCCTTCCAAGCAGCTTCCTAAAAGCGAGGATAATCGGGTGATTACGTCACGGGTTTTTACTAATATGGTGACTAGTCATTAAGTGATGTTGAAGTGGTAGCTAAAGCGACAACGCTTTTCGTCATTGCGGTAATCTGTCGAATGCAGAAAATCCATTAGTACCAGCGAAGCAGGCTGGCACTAATGGATTTTTGCTATGGCTGATTTTTAATTTCTGACTTTAGTTGGGCTTTCTTCAAGGGGGCTCAAACATTCGCAAACAATATTTCTTTGTCACCGAATCGCGATAAATCATTGTCATAACGTTTAAACTCTTGAGGGTAGAGTTTGCAGAATTGCGTGCACGCAAAATTTAGCGCAAAACAACCAGGCTGATGAAAGATGTTACTGATTAGAACGAAACTATCGCAATGGCGCGAATGTTGGCTACAACTGTTTGTTCTTTTGAGTACCCGTAATGCATGAATTAAGATAATGGCTGTTACCGGTCATACATCCTCGGACATTGATAACTAGGAAAGGTACTTAGTGTCCACCGGTTTTCGATGCGGCGTTAGTTGATCAATTTCGTATATTTTGATGTTGCCTGCCAAACTGATTTTATCAGTTCTGAACAAAACCAAATCAAATGCCAATGGATCAACCGAACTAGCATAGCGCATTCCATCAACACCCATTGTTTTGATCAGGTCGCTAATAAACTGTGTCGGCACATAATCCACTTCAGAACGATTACGGCCACTTGGACGCCTCATCGCTTTGTCGATATCCAACAGAATAGGGCGATTAACTAAATACGCCATTTTATCAACGCCACCAAACGGACTTAATTCAACCAATCCATCTAAGTCAACAACTTGTAACGGTGTTGTCACCTTAAAAGTACCAATTGCCACAAGATCTCGAATTGCAGTCTTGATTTCGACTAAACTTGTTGTCTCGTTGCTACCCAAGTACAAATATGAAAAGCCGGGTGCATTCAAACGGCCGGCGCCAGCTTTAACTACTGGTGCAGGTCCAATCGTTGCTATGTCATGAACATCAAGCTGTGGCAGATCTATTTCTGAAATCTTTCGGGCGCGATAGTAGTATGTTTCATCTGCCGCTATTGAAATTACCAAGAACTGTAAAAAATAAGTTAAGTTTTTAGTAACCATGATGCCACTGTGATAACGGTTCTCGTGTCTAATGATGTTTTCAAACTCCGCCCAACTTTTCCCCGAGAAGATTCCTAGTTCAAGTTGGTACTCTTCACTAGTCACATGCAAGGGTATTACCAACCCTTGCAACATTTTCGGATTATCGCGGAAATAGGTTGGAGCCAAATATTTTAAAAGCACCTCAAGCTCATTTGTTTCTAAATTAAAAATCCCCCAGTGGTCTCTGAGCTGTGCAGACAATTTCTGAGCATGATGAATATGATGACTCTCACTAGGAATATATAAATCAAATATTTCAATGAACTCGGATTGAAAACCTTCCATGTAGCTTGCATCGCGTTCAAGCAGATCAAGATCAATCGTTTTAGTCAACTGTGCGCGATGACGACTACTCACATCGCAACAGCCCTCTTCACCAACCCTCTGAATCCAGTTGCGAATCTGTATGTCGCGGAAGCAATTAAGGCAACATTTCATGCGTCGGCCCTCTCTGCTAAATAACGTCCCATAATTTCAAGATGATGTTTAATAGACAGCTTCTTGACTACACCTAACCCCGAATATTGTTTGAGCTTCGACATCGTTTCAAATTCTTTTAATGCTCGTGAATCATTGCGGTCATGATCGAAATTGGGAGAATGGTACCATTCCATCAACGCTTCTAGTGCTTCGGCGAACTTTCCGGGAACATCATTGATGTCATCGTTTGTTTTTGAAACAAAATGTCGGATCCAAAGTTCTTCATCTTTCCGGAAATACACGATATGAATTGCAACGGCTCTCGGAGCAAATCCCTTATCAACATATTCAGAACCAATCACAGAGTAGTCGCTAAATCCAGTGTAACCATCCTGCTTGTAATAAATATGTGTATCCGAAAAGAACTGCTCGCCTCTATCCGCATAGTCTGCGTTACGCGATTCTTTGTCAAACGCATCCTCCAGCACTGCTACTTCTCCATTAGCGTGCCGTCGTAACGAACGATTATCAGGAGCAATAACTTTGATTGCCTGTTTCCAAACTAGGCTCTGCCAGTTCAATGCCGGATGAGCATTGCTTGGGAGTATAATCATTGACTTTGGGTTGTCGTATTCACTTAAAGTAGCAACCGCTTGCTCTGTTGTACCAATAACAGCCGGAATAAAAGAGCGCTCTTTCTTTAATGAAGTAACTTCCTTGTTATCAACAAATGGCTTGTAGGCCGTTACCTGCGGGTTTTGAATCACCGCTAAGTCGTGATTTTCATCGTTAAAGCTCCGAAGCGAACTCTTTAGTGTGCTGCTAGCTTTAATCGGTTCAATAATTGGCACTACACGAGATTTCAATGTATGCTCGTTAAGCATCTCACGCAGAGCAATTAACTCGAATTGTTTCCCACGTAAGTATGGATAATACATTTAAACTACCTCCATTATTCCTGATCCAACATTGTGAACAGTTGCTGGTACTCTGCTTGACTATAATCTTGAAAGTATACCAGTTCTTTAATGCTCGTGGGGACATTGTTAAATGCTTTTTCGTGCTTACGAACATTATTCCTTGTTTTTAGCGCTCGCAGTAAATATTGATGGCAAATTTCCACATCAATTTCTTCAAACCACTTCAAACACGTCCGATAGTATTCAAATTGACTAACATCCGGAAGCACATGAAAATAATCTAAAAGAGCTGTTTCGTATTCTGACTTGCGCAATATTTTGAACATAACTGCCTGATTAAGATCCGCTAGGTGTTCTTTTGGCTCAATCAAAGTACTCAGGGTTTGACGTGGTGTTAGAACAACTAAGCCCACGTCTGTCCCCTGCAGTTGCTCGTACAATACCTCTGCATGGCTGTTATCAGTGACCACTGAGACGTATTTGAATGCCTTGTAGTAACTAGATAACTGCGATGAAAGGCGTTTCAAGTTATCCAACTTTGTTTTAATCTCGTAGACTTGTCCAACGCCGTTAATAATTAAAAAATCCAAGATGGACCCTGCAACGGGTAGTTCTCTGATCGCTGTCGAGGTACGAATACTATGCCTGCCTAATAAGATTTTATTAAGCAGTGTATTCTTAAAAAAGTATTCATTGCGATATTGCTTTGCCATAAGGGCGTATGCTTCATCAAAGAGCTTCTTGTTAGGTATCGGAGCGTTTTGTGTCTGTTTTAACCGGGTGATGAATGGCATCGTCGGATCATCGATGAGCTTTCGCAACGTTGAAGGAGAGAAGAGCTGTCCCAATTTACTGTTGCTGATTTCCATATTGACTCCTCTCCTTTCAATTGGATATACCAATGGCTATGACACTTAAATTATAACTGACGAGCACATTCCTGGGAAGAAAATACAACGAAGAAAGTGGGCTTGCTTTGCAGCGAAGCTCGGAGACCGAGAAAAGATTATCTAGCCGATCGTTTACCCTTAGTAACTTCTAACAGGAGGTAAAGTACCAAAGAGCGGAAATTAAATCGGCAAAGTTGTTAGTAACTTGTAAGTTTTAAACGGCCGCCCGGTTTTGCGATAGATGGTGTCGCTTTTTAGAAAACGATGGGTTTCCAGAAAATTTAAATATTTACGTACAGAAACGTGGGAAAGCCCGGTTTTGGCGGTTAATTGAGGCACCGTGAATGGTTGTGGGAGTTGGGCGATAGCCTCTTGGATGATTTTTAGGGTAGCCATGCTTAGTCCTTTATCTAGTTCGAGTGGGGCTGATGCATGTGATTGTGGTTCAAGATAGGCGTCGAGTTGGTTTTGATTGAGTTGATCGCTGTCAAACATGCGGTTCTTGGCGTAAAAACGGTGAATGCTCTTTTCGAAGCGTTGCAGCGTGAATGGTTTGATGAGGTAGTCGATGACGCCTAAGTGTAGTGCATCGTTGACGATTTCAACTTCATTGGCTGCGGTGATTAAAATGACGTCAACGGTTTGCTTGGTACGTCGCAGTTCGGTTAGAAGGTCAATGCCGTTACCATCCTTGAGCCGAATATCTAAAAGAATGAGTTGGATGGATCGAGTTGCTAATAAATTCCGGGCTTCAGCAATGGTGTCTGAAGAGTAAATATTCGAAAATGTACCGATCTTTTCCAAATAGTTACGGTGAATGAATTGCACCATCGGATCGTCTTCAACAATCAGAATGCTTGTCATGTGTTTTCCCTCTTTTCGTTGAGAATAAGGTCGTCGCCGTGATAGTCTACAACTAACTTCAATACTAGCGGGCCATCTTGGTTGAATGTTATGGTGCCGTGTAAATCAGAAAGCAATTGCTGGAAGTAAGCTTGATGAACGAATGATAAAAGTGCATCACGATTTGTTATGGTGCCTAGATGGTAGGTGATGGTTAGTCGATTGTCTGCATAGTCCAGTTGAATGAGCATGCTGTCAGGCAGATCGTGCTGAAGAAGGGCAAAATGCAAGTAGCGGCTGAGCGTTAGCAGCGTTTTCGTTTCTGCTACATTGCGATTGGCGGGTAGTTCCGGGAAAATTTCGTAGTCGAGGGTGGTCTTTCGTTCCGAGAATTTTTCCCGTTCACCAATCATAAAGCCGGCAATAAGCGGATTTTTCACGAGTAAGGCGAGGCGGTTGGCAAATTCCTGTTCCGGTTTCAGTAGATCTTGCAGATAGATCGCCAGTTCGTCGTATTGTTCGATAGCGACCAAGCCGTAAATCACATGCAGTTTGTTCATGAATTCATGGGATTGACTTTGTAAGGCGTTGGCGTAGCTTGTGGTGTTGGCCAGCTGGTCGGCAACGAAAATCGCTTCAGTCGCATTTCGCAAAAAGATCACGTAACCAATTTTTTGCTTTTTAACCATAATCGGGGCGGCCGAGAAAAGGTAGTCCTGACCGTCTTGTTGGTAGAACTGTTCGGTTTTGACCGTCAGCTTAACGTGTTCGGGATGTGTAATCAGTGCGGTTAGTGGTTGGCCGATAAATGCACTTTGCGGGATAAGGTGGTTTTGCAGCTTGCTGGCAGCTTTGTTGACCAACATAATCTTTTGGTTGAGATCAATCACGATGACCGGATCTTTTGTTTCTTCGAGCATGGCATTTCGTTCCTCAAGCAAACGAGCGATTTCCCGCGGCTCTAAGTCGTGAAGTTGCCTCTTAATATAATAGGCGACCAAGAAAGCAATCAGGATGCCCATGACCAGGCCGACAAGCAATGCCAAACGAAAGCCGATCTGGGAGTGGTGGATAAGAGTTTGCAGCGCGGTCACTTTGATGCCTAACGCGACAACCCCGATCTCTTTACCATCTCGATAAACCGGAACGAAGCCGCGGAGTGATCGGCCTAACGTTCCCCGGCGCACCGAGACATGTTCATGCCCACGTAAAGCCGTTACTTCGTCGCCGCCTTGAAAATGATGATTGATCTGGCTGGGATCAGGATGGGTGAGGCGGATGCCTTGCATATTCATCACGACCACGAAGTCCAGATTGAAGTTTTTCGCCAGCGTATTAGCGTAGGAGCGGGTTGCCTGATCCGCATGATCGGCTTCAAGTGCCGCTATGACCCGTGGTTCCCGGGCTAATTGGCGACCAATCGCAAGTAACAGTTGGCCTTCGCGGGTTTCAAACTGCTGCCGGTTTTCTAGCATGGTTAAGCCATAGACCGTGAAAACCGTCACTAACAGGGTTGAGGTGAAAATGAGCGAAAGCCAGCCCCACAGGCGCCATCCTTTTATCTTCACGTTTTTCATACTCCTAAGTGGTGAAATAGTTTGTGAACGAGTTATTGAAGGCTTAAAGAAATGATTTTATGCTTTAAAAAGTTAAATAATCTTCCCTAAATAAAGCGCTTACATTAAGCTGTCAATAAATAAGCAGTTGAAGGGGGAGAAAACAATGGCAAACAAATCCACGACAGCTAAGATGGGGTCAGGGACACAAGGGAAGTGGATGGGTTTTAAAGTCGGTTCGGTGCCGCTGCCGGTTTATCTTGTGATGGCAGCTGTTATTGTCCTTGCGGGAGTGATGCAGCAGTTGCCGGTGAACATGCTCGGCGGTTTTGCAGTTATTTTAACGTTGGGGTGGTTACTAGGGACGATTGGTGCCAATATCCCGGTCGTCAAAAATTTTGGCGGACCAGCGATTTTATCATTACTTGTGCCATCGATTTTAGTCTTTTATAACGCGATGAATCCCAATGTGCTAAAAGCGACCGATATGCTGATGAAACAAGCGAATTTTCTTTATTTCTATATCGCGTGTCTGGTCTGCGGTAGCATTTTGGGGATGAATCGAAAGATCTTGATCCAAGGCTTAATGCGGATGATCGTTCCGATGATGCTGGGTATGATCCTTGCGATGGGTGTCGGCACTTTGGTCGGCGTGTTGTTGGGGTTGGAGTGGAAGCATACCCTTTTCTTCATTGTGACGCCGGTTTTGGCCGGTGGAATTGGTGAAGGAATTCTACCGCTGTCTTTAGGATACAGTACGATCACCGGGACGACCAGCGGCGCGCTTGTGGCTCAGCTGATCCCGGCTACGATTATCGGTAACTTCTTTGCGATCATGTGTTCAGGTTTGTTGAATCGGCTAGGAGAAAAGCGACCAGAGTTGTCTGGACAGGGGCAATTGGTGCGACTCAATGGCGCAGAAGACGATCTCGCCGATGCCTTAAAAGATGATACCGGCCCACTTGATCTCAAAATGATGGGCGCTGGCGTACTCACGGCTTGCACGTTATTCATTTTAGGGATGCTGCTGCAGTCGGTCACAGGTTTTCCCGGACCGGTTTTGATGATTGTGGCCGCGGCGATTCTGAAGTATCTCAATGTCATTCCGGGAGAGACGCAGCGTGGCGCCAAGCAACTCTACAAGTTTATTTCCAGTAATTTTACTTTTCCGTTGATGGCCGGACTAGGACTCTTATACATTCCGCTAAAAGACGTCGTGGGCATGCTGAGCTGGCAATATTTTATTGTGGTGATCAGTGTTGTGTTTACGGTAGTTGCGACCGGATTTTTCGTGGCTCGGTTTTTGAATATGAATCCGGTTGAAACGGCCATTGTAACGGCATGCCAAAGCGGGATGGGCGGCACTGGCGACGTGGCAATTCTGAGTACGGCTAATCGCATGAATTTGATGCCGTTTGCGCAGGTTGCGACGCGATTAGGCGGTGCGATCACGGTGATTACGATGACCGCTATTTTGCGGATAGTGTTTTAGACAGACGTTTTTTCAGAATTGAGGAGGAGAACGAACATGGCTAAGAAGGATTTCAATCAACTAGCACTG
This sequence comes from Lacticaseibacillus huelsenbergensis, assembly GCF_029726355.1. Classification (NCBI taxonomy): domain Bacteria; kingdom Bacillati; phylum Bacillota; class Bacilli; order Lactobacillales; family Lactobacillaceae; genus Lacticaseibacillus; species Lacticaseibacillus huelsenbergensis. The sequence continues at coordinate 1,140,437 of NZ_CP120687.1, read as the reverse complement.
ACTCAGGCCAAACAATATGGTGGCAAACTGAGTGTAACACCCAAGGTACCGATTGAGACGCGGGATGACTTGAGCATTGCCTATACCCCTGGTGTCGGCGCGGTATCTTCTGCCATTGCCAAGGATTCGTCGCTGGTCTATGATTTGACGACCAAGAAGAACACTGTTGCCGTCGTCAGTGATGGCTCAGCGGTTTTAGGCTTAGGCAATATCGGGGCTGAGGCAGCGATGCCGGTAATGGAAGGTAAGGCGGCGTTATTTAAGCGTTTTGCTAAAGTGGATGCGGTGCCGATTGTGTTAGATACGCAGGATACCGAAGAAATTATTGCGGCCGTCAAAGCCATTGCGCCGACTTTTGGCGGGATTAATCTGGAGGACATCAGTGCACCCCGATGTTTTGAGATTGAAGCCCGCTTGATTGATGAACTCAATATTCCGGTTTTTCATGATGATCAGCATGGGACCGCCATTGTGGTGCTTGCCGCGCTATACAATGCGCTGAAAGTTGCTGGTAAAAGCATTGGCGATATCAGAGTCGTTGTTAACGGTGGCGGCTCTGCCGGATTATCCGTTGCGCGTCGCTTCCTGGCCGCTGGCGTTAAGCACATGATGGTCGTTGATAAGGTCGGTATTTTGGCGGAAAAGAATGCCGATCAATTGCCACCACATCATGCGGCTATTGCCAAAATTACGAATCGGGAAAATCGTACCGGTACTTTGGAAGATGCCTTAAAAGGTGCTGATGTCTTCGTTGGTGTATCGGCACCGCATGTTTTGAAACCAGAATGGATCAAAACGATGGCTGATAAACCGATTATTTTTGCAATGGCTAATCCAGAGCCGGAAATTTTCCCGGATCAGGCCTTGGCCGGTGGTGCCTATATTGTAGGGACAGGGCGTAGTGATTTTGCGAATCAAATCAACAACGTGCTGGCATTTCCGGGCATTTTCCGCGGGGCCTTGGATGCTAGGGCACGTAAAATTACGATTGAGATGCAGATTGCGGCAGCTAAAGGGATTGCGAGTTTAATCCCAGACACTGAATTGTCGACAACGAATATTATTCCTAATGCGTTTGACGGGGATGTTGCCGAAGTCGTGGCCGAAAGTGTGCGGCATGCGGCTAAGGCAACGGTTGAGGGATAGAGGTTTTGTTGTGAACCTTCTGACAGGGTTGGTGTTGTAGACTGTCAGGAGGTTTTTGAATAAATTCGGAATTAATAAAGTCATGCATCGTATCATCTGTTAATCTCATCTTTACATGCACAGGTCGGTTTATTAAAAAGCAAAACCTCTATTTGACACAACCCCATCAAAGTCAGACAATAACACTGCGTTATCAAAAACACAGTCTGGTTGGTAGTCCAGACGCGGCTTAGGTCGTCAGTATCCTTCCTCCTTGGATGTCCGGATTGCGTGAAAAACTTAAAGGAGGTGTTAGTTTGACGAATCAAGGCAAGCTAACAGTTTATTTTGAACAGCCCTTTTATCGGGGGCTATTCGAACAAGTAGTGGGGGACACGTATCGTGTTGCCAAGGTCACATTTGGTACGCAGGCTCCGACAACGAATGAGTTGTTGTGTTTGATTCAACAACGATGGAGCAGCTTGCACTGGGTAGCGGCCCAAGAAAGCGTTCTTTCTGAAGTGCCACTGACGATGAACCCGAAGAGGCGCAGTCGGCAAGCACGAAAAGAGGTTCGGAACTCCAGAAAAGGCCGAGCATCAACACTTTTGAAGTTAGAGCACAAACAGAACTTGCGGTTGAAAAAGCAACGACGAAAGCGGTTAAAAGATCAGCATGCTCGTGAAGTTCGTTTGAAGAAACAGACCAAACGTTTGGAGAAGCATCGCGGTCATTGACTGTTGACGCTTAATCAAATCCGGATTCTACGTAAAGTTGTCTTATTTACGTAGAATTTTTATTATTAACGCTGGCCAAAAAATCAGTATGGGAAGCAGAAAAGTTGGTAAAAAAGATTGTTAATCATTTAACCGTTACTAATCGTCAGCAGTTTAGAAAATGGCTAGCGACTCATTATCAAGATGCGACTGAATGTTGGGTGGATGTTAAACGTGGTGTGCCCAAACCGGATGGCACATTTTGGTATGTTGATGCTGTTGAAGAAGCTATGTGTTTTGGATGGATTGATAGTACATACAAAAAATTGGCTCCGGATCAACCGGCTTCACAAAGATTTGTTCCTAGACAAACTGGGAGTATTTGGTCGGAGCTAAATAAAGAGCGATGTCGGCGCATGATCCATTTGGGGCGGATGACGCCAGCTGGGTATGCAATGTTGCCAAATATGGATCCCAATAGTTTTAAAATCGATGCTAGCATTGTTCGTGCTCTTAAGAGGCGGCCTGGTGCGTGGGCTTATTTTCAATCATGTCCGGCACTATATCAACGTGTCAGATGTGACACCATTCAAATTAAACGCAATCAGCCAAAGCTGTTTCGCCAACGGTTGACTAAGTTTGCCAATGCGTGTCAGGCACATCGAATGATCGGTCAGTGGAATGATGGGGGAAGATTGCCTGTGTCCGATGTTTGACCATGAAATTTATGGTAATTTTTAAAACATTGGTATACTTTTTACTGCCTTTGTCAGACTACCTGACACCAAACGTTGACGCGCGTTGTGACACGCATATACTGATAACGTAAATATTGGTATATGAAAGGGAGTTCACAATGCGTATCGAGGAAGATTGTATTGGCAAGTTGGCAGTAGACGAGGATGTCTTGTACGGGATCCACACCACCCGCGCACTGGCGAATTTTCCGATTAGTCATGAACGGACCGATCCGTTACTTTTCAAGAGTTTGATTATCATCAAAAAGGCCGCGGCGCAAGTCAATGCTGCGGCTGGGACGCTGACGGCGCCGAAAGCTAAGGCAATTATTGCGGCGTGCAATAGTCTGCTGATGGGGGAACACAACGATGCGTTGGTTGCCCCGGCTATTCAGGGGAGCGCAGGGACATCGGTGAATATGAATGTGAACGAGGTCATTGCCAATCTGGCGAGCCGTCACACGACCGAACGGGTGCATCCTAATGATGACGTCAATCAGTGCCAGTCGACGAACGACACTTATCCGACAGCCGGGAAAATGGCGGCTTTGCAAGCACTGCCACCGTTGCAACAGGCTTTGACATTTTTAGTGAAATCATTGCTAGTTAAAGCTGATGAATTTGCTGATGTTGTCAAAGTTGGGCGTACTCAGTTGCAAGATGCGGTTCCGACAACATTTGGTCATACCTTCCAGGCATATGCGCATTTGTTTCAGCGCGATCAGGTGCGATTGACGCGAGCAGCTGATGATTTGCGGGTTGTCAACTTAGGCGGAACTGCGATAGGTACCGGCTTAAATGCTTCGCCGTATTACCGGGAACACATTGTTCGGCAAGTCAATCGTTTGATTACTTTAAATCTTGAGCAAGCGGAAGACTTGGTTGATGCAACGCAGAATTGCGATGTTTTGGTTGCTTTTTCCGGTGCGATGAAAGGCTTGGCGACTGATTTGTCGAAGTTTGCCAACGATTTGCGCTTATTGAGCAGTGGTCCCCAGGCTGCGTTGAACGAGCTCCATCTGCCAGCTAAGCAGGCGGGATCCTCGATTATGCCAGGGAAGGTTAATCCGGTGATTCCTGAAGTGGTCAATCAAATCGCTTTTCAGGTCATTGGACAGGACTTAACGATCAGCATGGCTGCCGAGGCAGGACAACTGGAATTGAATGCCTTTGAACCGATTATTTTCCGCGATTTGTTGCAGGGAGAGCGGTACTTGGCGCGCGGCATCGATACGCTAACCACCAACTGTGTGACTGGCTTAACAGTCAACCAACGGCAGTGCGCTGAAAATGTTGAGCATTCCGCGATTAGTGCCACGATTTTAAGCCCATACTTAGGCTATGAAGCCACCACAAAACTTGTCAAAACCAGTCTTGAAAAGCATGTGGCGATTCCGGAACTGCTTAGACGGCAGCATCAGTTACCTGATACGTTGATTGCCCATCTTTTTTCACCGGCCGTGATGACCAATGAAGAGCCGGTTCAGAAGGAGGCTGCTGGGGAGAAGCGCTGAGGTGGACGGTTCTGGGGGAGCTGGTTGTTCCACATGAAACAGTCGAATCATTATGTTGTGTTTCATGTGGAACTTTATGTGTGAGAATTGGCGTTTCACGTGGAACATGGTTCACTAATGGTCGCGGTTAGTTACCGGACAAATCAAAAAGACGCTTACGGCATTTTTATCGCAAGCGTCTTTTTCATGTCGTCATCGACAATTTCTGGCAAATATTAGCCGGCAACCTTGGTTCTGGTTGGCTGGTGTTCAATAATTGGCATCCATTGCGACACAATGTTTTCCGGACTAAAGTGACTGGCACGTTCTAGGCTTTGATGAGCGTAGTGCTGACGCAGCTCTGGTTGTGCCATCATTTTTTTGAGATTGGCAACAAAGTCAGGAACATCCTGGGCTTTGGTGAGCAGCCCGTATTGATTGTTGCCGAGGTACTCACGTGAGCCGGTGTTTTCCATGGCAACGACCGGAAGTCCAGAGGCCATGGCTTCACCAATAACAAGCGGCATGCCTTCCCAACGTGAGGTTGAAACGAAAATGGAGGCGGCGCGATAGTGATCTCGAAGCGCTTGGTCCTTTAACGGTCCCTGATAAATGAGTTTATCGCTCACATGGAAGTAATCGATCAGATCATAAAAGTTTTTCATGTCTTCATCGGTACCGCCACCGGCAATGGCGATTTTCCAATCGTCAGGTAAAGATGCGGCGGCCTCCAACAGGAAGTCGATACCTTTGTGGGCGATGGCGATGCGGCCGGTGAACGCAATCCGGTGGGCATCGAGGTCCGCCTCACCAGTTGGCACTAAGGTGAGGGGATTGTAGATTTTAACGGTTCGCGGATTGAAGCGTTTGTATGAGTTCAAATCACTTTCGGTCAAGGTCACCAGTGTGTCGACAGCTTGAAGACCACCTTCAAACTCGGCTTGCATCTGGACGTAGTAATCTTCCATGTAAGTAGCATAGTTGTTGTGCATCCAGCCAATCAGATTCACGTCCGGCAAAGCCCGTTTAATCAGCGGTGCAAAACTAGTGGTCAAACCTGCAGGCAAGATGACAGTTTGGAAATGCTGGTCGCGAATCGTAGCGATGAGATCCTCGATTTGATCCTGGTAATGAGTATAAGGATCACTGCCAAAAAAGTTCAGCAACTTGGGATCGGTTGGGCGCCGGGCAATAATCAAAGGCGCGTTCAAGTCAAAATAGGCAGGTGCATCCGCCAAGGTGTAGAAACTGACGTCATACTGTTTAACGAGATCATTACCTAAAACCGTTGAAGCGCGTTTAACGCCATCCATCACGATGTTTTCAAGAACGATCATAACTTTCATAAGTGTTCGCCGCTAACGATCAGCGGCTCCCCCCTTTCTTCTGAGTACGTTACGAACTGACTGCAGCGTCCAGTCGAAGTGGCACGACTACTAAAAATAGTAGCGGGGTCAGAACAGCTTTTTAAAGGATATTCAAAACTGTTTATATTATCATACGCGCTTTTTATTAGTAAGCGCAAGTTTTTTCGCTGCAAGGTTGATACATCAGGGGTTAGCGCAAGGTGTGCTCGTCGAAAAAGGGGGACCATGAGAGTTGCATTAATCGTTCGTGTTTTGTTTCACGTGAAAATCGGCGCAACATTAAGGAAGCGCTTAAGCAATGCATAACTTATTTTGTGAAGTGAGGGGCTTTGTCGATTGCTTTTGAACGGAAACAGGTAAAATATGCCGTCTAGAGCGTGTTGGAAACAATCACAATGATGCAGCTACAAATGTCGAAACAGCTGACGGGATTGTTTTGATCAAATTCTTTGAAAAGTTGGCATGTTTTGATTGGTTTCACGTGGAACAAGTGAAAAGATTCATGAGATTAACGATGTTTCACGTGAAACCTGCGAGACGTGTAAGCGACAAGTTGACCGCGAAGCTTCTGCAGAGGCAAGATTAAAGGCCGCACATCGACAGTCATTTTGCCGAAGATCATTTGTTCGTAAGCGTCGGTTAGTGTGGACATATTAGTTTGTTCACCCAAACGTCTATCAATTATTTTGGCATACGCACTTAAGGTTTGGCTGACAGGACGATGTTGAATTCGCCGCAAGCTCCAGAGCAATAGCCGATAGCGGCGCGGGAAGTTGGTTGCCGTAAGTCCAATGCCAATGAGCCAGGCGACAAGCGCCGGGAGTTGCCAGAATGCAAGTGCAGTCAGCAACAAAATGACGATAAGGAGCAAGATGCCGAGCCAGGTGACGTTGCTGAGAGACGATCGAGAATGCGTTTTCGTTGCGGATGGCGAACCAGTTGATGGTGTACGCGATATAGAGGCGGACGAGCTCATGCTTGATGATGACGGCATGCTATTAGCGACGCTGTTGTTAGCGGATGAGGAGGGAATATTTTCTTCTGGCGTTGCGGGATCATTAAAGCCGGGCGTCGGCTCGAATGGCAGCCAACCTAAATGGTTGAAGAAAACTTCGGGCCATGAGTGAGCGTTGCTGTTACGGATCACATACTGTTTGTGTTGGCCTGATCCGCCAATAAAAGTTCCGGTATTAAATCCCTTGGCCCATCGAGCAGGCAAGCCGATGCTGCGACATAGCACGACCATTGCCGAGGAGAAATTATCACAGTAGCCGATTGGGGAATCAAAAAGAAAGTAATCGACATAATCGTGACCGGGTGGTGTCCGCTGCGCATCGGTTTTGGAGTAAGTGAAGCGAGGGTCGGATTTGAGATAGTTTTGGATCGCGAGCACTTTTTCATAAGGCGTCGGTGCTTTAGCCGTGATTTTTTCGGCCAGTTGCTTCACACGTTTCGGCAGAGTTGATGGTAATTGTAGGTAGCGGCTGCCAACTTGCTGGCGACTGCTGGTTGCAGCGGTTAATTGTGCGGCCGTGATTTGTTTTGCCTGCACCTGAATGTCTAAGCGTTGAAAAGGAGCTTGATTTGTCGTGCTGACGCGGCGGGTGGCAGCATTGAGCAGGAAGTCAGTCGTGGGATCGGGTTGACCGCCTGTGAACGTCAGTTGCCCATAAGGAAGCGGTAAAAATGATTTGCTGCCGTTGAAGGTCAAGGTTGTACTTTGGGCAGGACCATAGTCAACCGAAGCATTTGGATCGCGCATGATGGCGCCATCCAGCGGCACGGTCTGACTTTGATCGACGCCAGGTTGCCAACCGGTGCCGGTGTATGCAGCATCAACCGCCACGCGATAGTAACTGGCTTCGGCGCTGGTAGCCGTAAAAACGGGCGTGGGATCGTCATAAACCGGACCGCCTAACACGCGACTGTTTTCCGTATAGCCGGTTCGGCCGGGGCCGTTGACGTAAGTTTGAATGCCTGCGTAGAAGCCTCGCTGATTTAAACGGTCACGAAATGGAACGGACATGTTGGCTAATTGTTCATTCAAGGGGGTTGCTGAAGACAGCCATGCCAAGCCGAGCGTGACCCCGCTGATAAGTGTGCAGCCAATTAAAAGCGGCCACCAATGATTGCCATAAAGATGCAGCATCGCCATCAAGCCAGTGAGTACCGCGAGTTGAATGAATTGTGCCGTGAGATCATTGCCGTTAAAAATATGAACGGCTAGTAAATAGCTGAGCACAATCGCAATGGCGCCGGGATAAAACCGGACGACAACTGTTAAAAGCAGGAGAAATGCTACTAAAGTAATAATCAGCGTCATGCTGAGCACAGTTGGCACATCGACACCGCCGACACGTAAAAACTTTGAGGTCGCCGCGGAAAAAGTCTGTAGATAGGCGGAAAACCAAGAGATGCCAAATGGCTGTTTTAACGGCACAATGGCCCAAAGCCCGCCGATCATGGCAGCGACTGTCATAGCACCCCACAAAGGCCACCATCGCGGCCAGAACGTGGCGACATAAAGGATAAGGCTAATGCCGATGACATAAACCACCAGTGCACGCGGGTGGCCGATCGGATTGATGTCGGCAAATGGCTCCAAAAAAAGAAATAGGAGCCACCATGTCAATAAAACCATGATGAGTCGCTGCAACCACTTAGGCATGCTCGTCACCTCCTGACAAGGAAATCAAAGTGGCAGCAGCAGGCGAGAGTGCTTGCAAAAACGGTGTTGCTGTAGCTGAATCCGCCGTCAGCACGAGATAGGCGCGATGATGTTGTGGTGATGCCAAGTCGACTAAAGCCGCGGGATTAGCGACGCCTTCAGGATGAAAACCCGCTAGTAGCGCATCTTGTTGGCCGCGGGGAATACGGGTTAGCCGCTGATCCAGCAAGTAGCCGTCACCACTGAAAATGCCGGTATCCAGCAAACTCGCAAAAAGAGTCAAGGCTGATTCAAGAGGCAGCGAAGGCGTTACAACCAGCAACAGCGTCCAAGCGGTTTGGCCTTCATACTCATCATCATGAACAATCAGTGAATCTGCATGGGCGCTAATTTTCCACGCGATTTGTTGGATATTATCACCCGGGAAATATTCGCGGAAATTTTTAATCCGGTCGCTAGGTAGGCCAGCGTCGGATGCCGCCATTTTTTGTGAAAAATCCGTGGCAATTTTGGCAGCAGTCTCGGGCTGGCGAACCGGTCCAACTGTTATCGGGGTTGTGAGTTGCATGGGAAGGGTTTTGCGGAACCACCCGAAAAAGTCGGTGACAGTCACGGTGAACGGCAGCTGATCATAAACGCCCCGTGGTAACTGCAAGGTAACTTTGGCGGTGCGTTGACCAACCGGCAGATGCCAGGTGCTGGTTTTGGCAGCATCTAGTAAAAATAAGTTGGGCAGCCATCTGCCTTTTGTTAGCGTCAAATGGCGCATGGTCGGGCGCTCGGCGATCATTGTTGTCTGATTAGGCGTGAAGCGCAGATGTCCACGCATCGGCCAAAGTAGTGGCAGTGCGAGCAGCAGGAGGAGCATCAAGGCAAATTCACTCACAAACCAGCTGGTCGGTGAGTTAAACGTCATTCCGAAACCGACGAGCAGGCTGAGCAAGACGACAAGTGCACTATTTATATAAAAATTGCGCCAATGCATGTGGTATCACCCCCGGACTGGTGCGGTGATGCGTTGCAGAATGTCAGTTAGAATCTCAGTTGACGAAGAAGTTGGATCTTTCATGATCAAGCGGTGACCAAAGACAGGGATTGTTAATGTCTGAATATCTTCAGGGGTCACATAACTGCGGCCGTTGAGCATAGCGAAGGCTTTCGCGGCACTTACCAGCGCAATGCCGCCACGCGGGCTAATGCCTAAACGAATCCGTTGGTCTGTCCGGGTCGCTTCGACAAGCGCAAGAACATAATTGGCAATCGCATCGGTCACGGTGATGGTTGTGACAAGCTTTTTGCTCGCTGCTAAAGTGGCGGGATCAAGTCGTGGTTTCAAGGCGGCAATCATAGTTTGCCGGTCCGGGCTTAGAAGTAAACTTTTTTCAGCAGCGGCATCGGGATAGCCAAGCGACAGTCGCAACATAAACCGATCCAGCTGCGCTTCAGGCAAGGGATAGGTTCCCGCATAGTCAGTCGGGTTTTCCGTGGCCATGACAAAGAAATCAGGCGACAATGGGTAAGTGTGTCCGTCGGTGGTGACGCGGCGTTCACCCATCGCTTCCAATAAAGCCGCCTGAGTGCGTGGGGTAGCGCGATTGATTTCGTCAGCCAGTAAGATGCTGGTAAAAATCGGACCGCGCTGAAATTCAAATGCATTCGTAGCGCGGTTGAAAATGGACGTCCCGAGAACATCGCTAGGCAACATATCCGGCGTGAATTGGATCCGGGAAAAAGGCATTGCCAGCGTTTTGGCGATCGCCTGTACTAAGGTAGTCTTGCCGACGCCGGGAATATCTTCAAATAAGACGTGGCCGTTGGCTAATAAAGCCGTAAAGGCCAGCTTGATCGGCATCGGCTTGCCAACCACAATGGTCGCGACTTGTTGCTGCGCTGCCGAAAAGATTGATTGCGCTTCATTGATTTCCATCGTGATCCCCTCCATGCCGCCATTATTCAGGAAAAAGCACCAAACAGCAAGTTTCCTGCCGTGTTGTAAAAAAATATGAATATATCGGTTGCAGACCGGGCGCCGATTGGTACGCGGTTGACGAGCAGATGTACTGCGGGCTTCATTTTGGCACCGGAATCTTCTCAATGGCGACACATTTTTGCTTGCGGTATACTGTGACCATAGCCGGTAACCATCCAATGAGTGGGGGCAAGCAAATGAAAGAACGACTGAAGTATCACCTGAATGTGATTGGACATTATCTATTAATCGGTTGGCTGATTTTCATCGTGATGACGATCTTGGTGGGCCTGTTAAGTTATATCGTCATGAAGTCAAATCCGCATTTTGTCCGCGGCCTCATGACCGGGTTGTCCGCTAAGTTTCCTGGAGCGACTGATAATTGGCACGCTTTCTGGGCGATTTTGCTGAACAATGAGCGGGTCACCTTCACGATGATGTTAGTGGGCATGATCCCAATTCCATTCTTATATTGGATTTCGTACGTGGTCACGTGTGCTTCGGTCGGTCTGGTTCTTGGTATCTATGCGGCCAAACTCGGTATCAGCGGTGCTTTTGGTGCGTTTGTGCTGGGCATTTTGCCACATGGGATCTTTGAAATGAGTGCGATGATCGTCGCTGTGGCGCTGGCGGCGCAGGTCAACAAGGCGTTACGCCAATCGATCAAACGATTCTTTGCCAATCCCCACTATGAAAAGTCGCCGCTGGATGCCAAAGCCATTGCGGTACAGTATTTCGCCATCGTGGTACCAGCGATTGCTTTTGCGGCAATTATCGAAGGCTTCATTACGCCGGTGCTTTTACGGTTGATCGTACATTGACCTGCTTGCGGTTGACACTTGTTTAAGCAAGAAAAAGATGAGCCATAATTCTATAAGAGAATTAACAGCTTAATAAATTCCAAATGATTCAGAAAAGGTTCTGGCAATAGGTTCCATGCCGTGCCAAACTCCGCAATCTCCGGCCAGATGGGGCTGGAACGTGGTGGGCACGACTTTGAGCCTCTGCAAAGCCCGCAGAGTCTCAAAGCTCGGCCTCATTGTAAGCGGTAAACCGCCAACAATGATTTCACCACTGAGCCCCATCTGGCCTACGATTGCTCCGCTTTGGCACTAATATCTCGACATTTCTAACGAATTATTCTTGGAGAACAAAGAACGAACATACAGTTACTGCTAAAGTATGTTCGTTTTTATATTGCCATAGTGAACTATGCCCCAACTACTTGTTTTACGGAGAACCAACTTGACCAACAAAATGTTTCTCGTGAAACATTATGACCATTCTGAGCGTAGCAACGAGTATGTATTCACATCGAAGAATCCGCCGCGAGGGTTAGGGTCTTCTTGGCGCAGGATGCCGTCCAGGTGGAAGCCGGCTTTTTCGGCGACGTGGTTGCTGGCGTCATTGGTGACAGCGGCGTTGATAATCAGTTTGTTCAGGTGATAGTCGTGGAAGGCGATGTCTGCAATGGCCTTGACGGATTTGTGCATCACACCTTTACCACGTGCCGGTGTGGTTAACCAGTACCCGATATCGGCTTTGTGGTGGACGAGTTGGTCAATGGTGTTTAGGGTGATCAGACCAACAGGGGCGTCGGCTTGATGAATGACCAAGGTTAATGACTTTTGCTCGCCGAAGGACTTTAGCTCGGTTGTTAAAAAGTTGATCTCGTCGTCAGCGGTGAGCGTCGCGTCCACCCAAGTCAGATAGGCTGATAAGGTCTCACGGCTGGTTTCGATCTGTTCAAATAAAAGCGGGCCGTCAATTTCCGGGCGGGGCAGTGCGAGTTTAAGATCGTAGTCAATTAAGTAGCTAAACATCATTTCATCCCATTTTCTTTTTAGTTTCTCTAAGTATAAAACAATCTTGCATTCGGCGCGCGTAGACAAGCTCTCATAAAATCGGTAGACTTGTTACCTGTGAATGTTGCCGGTGCGAACTGGTTTGCCCACAGCTCGTGATGGCTGCTTCACATTGAATGGTTTAGCGTTGCATTAGGATTCGAATGAGAAAGATGGTGTTTTTATGAGACGGGTTTGGAAGTGGTGCGTCGCCGGGGTAGCAGCGTTGGTATTGGCGATTGGCTTGACCATGCCGGTATCAACGCAGGCGGCGAAAAAAACATATGTGATCGGTACGGATGTCACCTATGCACCGTTTGAGTTTGCAGACAAGAACAACCGCTACGTCGGGATCGATATTGATCTCATGCAAGCAGTGGCCAAGGCAGAAGGCTTCAAAGTGGATATCAAGCCGCTGGGATTTAATGCCGCGGTGCAGGCACTTGAAGCTCACCAGATTGACGGGGTCATCGCCGGCATGCAGATTACGCCGGAGCGCAAGCAGAAGTTTGCCATGAGCGATCCTTATTACAAAACCGCGGTGGCGATGGCCGTTGCGAAAAATAGCGGCGTCAAAAGTCTTAAGGATCTGCGGGGCAAGCGGGTGGCTTTAAAGACCGGGACAGCCGCGGCAGATTTTGCGATGAGCCTAAAAGACAAGTATGGTTTTCATACCGTAACCTTCGATGATTCCAATAATATGTACCAGGACGTGATTACGGGGAACTCGGTCGCTTGTTTTGATGATAAGCCGGTGCTGCAATATGCCATTGCAACCGGCCTGAAGCTGAAGCTTGCCGGTCCCGAAAGCAAGGCGAGCTATTATGGCTTTGCCACGCAAAAAGGGCGCAGCGACCAGTTGGATCAGCGGTTCAATGCCGGACTGAAAAAAGTGAAGGCTGACGGCACCTATGCCAAAATTGTCGCGAAATACTTAGGCAACGGAACACAAGCGGCCCAAAAGGAAACCAGCGCCAAAACCCAAGATACGGATCGCAGTTTTCTTGGCCTGTTACGGGAAAACTGGGGAACCTTAATGAATGGGCTGCGGGAAACGATGGTCGTGACCCTAGTGGCCATCATCTTTGCAACGATTGTCGGGATTCTGATCGGACTTCTGGGCGTTTTACCGAATCGCTTCGCCCGGGGAGTTGCTACGACGTTTATTTATATTTTCCGCGGCTTGCCACTACTGGTGTTGGCATTGTTCATTTACACAGGCATACCGAGTTTGATCGGTTCTAAAATTCCGGCATTCGTTGCCGGGATCATTACGCTGACATTAAATGAAGGGGCGTACACGGCGGCCTTCGTGAAGGGCGGCATCCAGGCAGTCGATGCTGGTCAAATGGAAGCGGCGCGTAGTTTAGGACTTCCGTTTGGCAAAGCCATGCGGAAAGTGATTCTGCCGCAAGGAATTAGAATTATGGTACCGAGTTTCATTAATCAGTTCATTATCACGTTAAAAGACACCTCGATTCTGTCGATTATCGGTATCTTGGAACTGACCCAAACCGGGAAAATCATCATTGCGCGTAACATGGAAGGGTTCAAAATCTGGACCATGGTCGCGCTCATTTACTTGATTATTATCACACTCCTGACCTGGCTCAGTAACTGGGTCCAACGGCGCATGAAGGTCTAGTCCGCTTGCGTAAAATAATGTGACAAATGTCAGAAAAGCTAACATCAACGCTGGACAGTCGCTATTCCATTCCGCTAGCATAAACAGTAGATTTAAAATCGACCAAAATGCGAGGAGATGAGCTGCGCTTAGCCGCGTACTTGAACGAAGACGTGGTTGAATCAGACCCGTGTCGATCAGACAAGACGCGGGCTTAGCGCACAACCAGTTGATCATCAACTGGCGCATGCAATAACGGCCTAATGGGCTTGTAATCATTAGAAAGCGTGGTGTTTAGGTTGAAGCGAAAGTGGCTGCTAAGTTTGCTGATCGCCTTGCCTTTAATGCTTGGGGCATTACTCCCCGGCAAGACGGTGGCGGCAGCACAGAAGACGTATACGATAGGGACGGATGTGACCTTTGCACCGTTTGAGTTTGCGAACCAGGATAATAAGTATGTGGGGATTGACCTTGATCTCATCAAGGCAATTGCCAAGGAAGAAGGTTTCAAGGTCGATGTCAAGCCGTTGGGATTCAACGCAGCGGTTCAGGCACTTGAAGCCAAGCAAATTGATGGCGTGATTGCCGGTATGTCAATCACCCCAGAACGAAAACAGAAGTTTCTGATGAGCGATCCGTATTATAAGTCCGGCGTTGTGATGGCCGTGGCGAAGAAAAGTACGATCAAGTCATTGAAGGATTTACGCGGCAAGCGGGTTGCTATCAAAACCGGTACGGACTCGGCGGATTATGCCAACAGCGTCAAGCAAAAGTACGGCTTTACAACAGTTACTTTTGATGACTCCAATAACATGTATCAAGATGTGACGACCGGTAACTCGGCGGCCTGTTTTGAAGATCAGCCGGTCATGCAATATGGTATTAATAATGGCATGGCGCTAAAGATTGTCGGTAAACCGGCGCGTGAAGGTGCTTATGGTTTTGCGACTTCTAAGAACAATCAGGCATTGATGACCAAGTTCAATGCCGGTCTTAAGAAACTGCGGGCCAATGGTCAATACGATAAGATCATCGAACGTTACTTGGGCAACGGCAGTGCAAAGTCACAAAAAACTGCTGCCGGTAACAGTCAGACGACTGACCGCTCGTTCATCGGGTTGTTGAAGGCCAACTGGTCAACTTTGATGGGTGGTTTGCGCGAGACCATGGTACTGACGATTGTCGCGATCTTCTTTGCAACATTGGTCGGGATTCTGGTCGGACTTTTAGGGGTTATTCCAAATAAGTTATGTCAAGGCACAGCAACAACATTTATTTACATTTTCCGTGGCTTACCACTAATGGTGCTGGCCTTGTTCATCTACACTGGGGTACCGAGCCTGATCGGGTCAAAAGTCCCGGCATTCATCGCCGGCATCGTGACGTTGACGCTTAATGAAGGGGCCTACACAGCGGCCTTCGTTAAAGGTGGCATCCAAGCGGTTGATCCCGGGCAAATGGAAGCCGCGCGCAGCTTAGGGCTACCATTTGGGAAAGCCATGCGCAAGGTTATCTTGCCACAGGGCATTAAGATCATGATCCCAAGTTTCATCAACCAGTTTATTATTACCTTGAAGGATACCTCCATCCTGTCGATCATCGGTCTGTTAGAGCTGACCCAAACCGGGAAGATCATCATTGCCCGGAATATGGAAGGCTTTAAGATCTGGACCATGGTAGCACTGATTTACTTAATTATTATTACGCTATTAACCTGGCTAAGTAACTGGGTTCAGAAGAAGGTGAAAGCATGAGTCAGTATCGAGTAGAAATGAAAAATGTCCACAAGAGCTTCGGCGACAACGATGTGGTTAAAGGCGTCAACCTGAATGTCGCCAACAATGAAGTCGTCGTCATGATCGGCGCTTCCGGTGCCGGTAAAAGTACCGTCTTGCGCATGATTAATGGTTTGGAAACCGTCACAAGTGGCGAGATCCTTGTCGACGGCGAAGATATTGCCCATAAAGGCACTGATATCAACAAAGTGCGTGAAAAGATCGGCATGGTGTTCCAGCATTTCAATCTTTTCCCGAACATGTCCGTGATGGGCAACATCACCTTGGCACCGACCGAACTGGGCATTGTCAGCAAAGACGAAGCTGTCAAGCAGGCCAAGGAAATGCTTGAAGTGGTTGGGCTGACAGACAAGGCCGATGCGATGCCGGCGCAGCTTTCCGGCGGGCAGCAGCAGCGTGTCGCGATTGCGCGGGCGTTGGCCATGCATCCGGATATCATGTTGTTTGACGAACCAACCAGTGCGTTGGATCCGGAAATGGTCGGTGACGTTCTGGGTGTCATGCGGCGGCTTGCCAAGCAAGGGATGACCATGGTGATCGTGACTCACGAAATGGGCTTCGCCAAGGAAGTTGCCGATCGGGTGGTCTTCTTTGATAACGGCACCATCCTTGAACAAGGCAAGCCTGAAGATATCTTTGAGCATCCAAAAGAAGAGCGAACCAAGAACTTCTTGAATAAGGTCTTGAATGCTTAAAAGTCAGTGTTATGGCAAGGCTTTGCCGGTGACACGACAAAAACGGTTCAGTGAGACAAGCTTGTCTCTTCTGAACCGTTTTTTGTTTGGCAATTTTTGAGGATTTCCCGGGAAATAATGTGCTCGCTAGACTAGCTTACAGAATCGCAGCGTAACGCTTCTCTAAGAAGGTTTCACCGCGCCAACAAAATATAAAACACTGATGGAATGTGCCACAGATGTGCCGCTCTTAACGTACAAATTCAAGAATTATATCCGCAAATGCCTAATCTGAGTACTCATATCGGAACCGACCACGATGAGCACTAAGATTAGGCTTTTTGCGTCCTCTCGTCTAGACATCAATTAGATTGTTTAAAGCTAGTTACTAGAAACATGTTTATGTTCTGCAACAAGCCCGCATAAGATTTAATCTGATAGTCTGCCAAATCGTGTTGGATTTTGTTAAGCTCATTCATACCAACGCCACTCGTGATAAACGTCTTCAGATGAACAACATATTTCGCAAGAATGTGCTCTAGAGCCTGTTGATCAGATCAGGGATCAATCTCAAACGCTTCTTTCCATTTTTCCCAAAAGCTGGGCTAATCAAAAACACATCCAAGAGCTGTTTTAACTCGTTTTGGTTTTTTGAGTCGTTGCCGAGTTTGATTTGACACTGTTTCTGTAAGAGCTCGATTTGTATTCGTATGTAAAAGTAATCATCAGGAAGTTCATGCCCTTGTAATTGTGTCAAAGTCAACAAAGTTCGTTCGTAGTCTTCTTGGTAGTAAAACATCACAGCGGTATTATACAGTACCTGGTAAAAAAGATTTTGATGGACATTTTGATGTTTTAATGTAAAATGAATTATCAGTAATTTCTCGTACGGCTTTTCAAAGTATTCGCTCTCCAAAAGGATCGATTCATCAAATAATTTATAACCACATCCCAATCTTCTTTTGAAAGATGATCGGAGGTGCCTTGGGTGTCAATTTGTACTGCAGTGACAATAATAGATAATATGAAGTGACCCCCTAGATTGTCGACTCGGGGATTTAGACTGATAATGGTGTTGTGTTAAAACGAACCATACAATCATTACCCCATGACAATAGGAGGTCACTCACATGGAAAGTATAGTTTACGTCGGGATGGATGTCCATAAAGCCACTTACAGTCTATGCGCGTTAGACAAAGCAACGGGTGCGCTCTTAGCTGAGACCCAGTGCGCTTCAGAGCCAAAATTAGTCGAAAAATTTATTAACGGATTAGCTGAAGAACTGGAATCAGACACAAAATTCGTGACCGGGTATGAGGCTGGTATTTTAGGATATTCACTCTATCGTTCACTCAAAAACTTAGGCATTGACTGTATCATTCTGGCACCGACAACGATGTATAGTTCCGCTAAGAACAAAATGGTCAAAAATGATTCAATGGACGCGCGAATGATCGCCAAGAATCTTGCAGCTAATACGTATTGTGCCGTTTATGTCCCTGATGAAGCGGATAACGAGGTAAAAGAATTCATTAGACTACGTAAAATGATGAAAAAGGACCTCATTAGAGTGAAACAGCAAATCGGCATGTTCCTTCTCCGTCAAGGATTGAAGTGCTCAGCATCCAAGTGGACGCTGGCCTATATGGATTGGCTAAAGAAAGTCCCATTGTCTCCGGTATTACGGTCAGTGCTTGACGAAATGACGCTGCAGAAATCTGAATTAGAGGAAAAGATTGCCCGCTACGACCAGACCATCGAGACGTTTGCGAACAGTGAACGTTACACCAAGCCCATTCACGCGTTGACAAGTATGAAGGGATTTAAAACCACAACAGCCATGACCATCCACATCGAGATTGCGGACTTCAAACGTTTCAAAACAGCTAAAGCGTTTATGTCTTACGTTGGGCTAAATCCGTCAGAACATTCAAGCGGCGATCATACCATCAAAGGGGGGATTTCGAAGCAAGGTAACAGTATCGTCCGCACAACCATCATTGAAGCCACACAGGGATTGGTCAAGGGCAGCATTGGGTACAAATCAAGAGCCCTAAAAGCACGCCAAGCAGGACAAGAATCAGCCGTTATTAGCTATGCCGATAAGGCAGGCGCTCATCTTCATCGCAAATTCACGCGGATGCTTACTCAAGGAAAATCATATAACGTGGCAATCGCCGCAGTCGCCCGAGAACTCGCTGGATTTATCTGGGGTATGGAAACTGGCAATATCAACTACTGATCACCAAAGCGCAATTGAGCCCGAAGATTCAAACAACAAAGATGACAGCAAGAAGTATCAAGGACTAAAGCGTCACGATATTGTCGCTGGTAGCAACAAGCGTCAGAATTCAACGGTCTGGCTATTTACGAGCGTTCTATTTTGGCACAGGCTCGCCCTGGGTATGGCCATATCTAGAGACAAAGAGTTTGTGATCCACGACTATAGATTAGATTCTAAAGCCTTCGACGGGACCATTAACCTGGGGTAGCCAATCCCCGTATAACAGAGTGGTTAAATGTCGAGAGACAACGGAATTCTGGAGCTTGTTAGTGCCAACGACAATATCGAAAATCTTATAAAGATGGGGTTGACAGGGGTCACTTCATAACAGAACGCAATTTGAACAAAATGTTACGAGTGGTTAAGAACTTCTGGATCAAGTTCTGCTTGAGTCGTTGCAATTCTCCGATCTTTTTTTGCAAAGATAACTGTAGAATTTTCTGGTCAAAATCACGCTGAGGTAAATCAGCGTCATCAATATGAGATCGGTTCCTTTTTTCGAGAAGTTCTAAAAATTCTGTTGGTTCAACGCAGATATTACGGAGAAGTTTGAAGAGATTTTCAGCAGAAATTTCCGTGAGCCCGTTTTCAAGCTTCGAAACCGTACTTATGTTTAAAGGTTCAGATATATCCGAAATGCGAAGGCCCCGCTCCGTGCGAATCTCTTAAAAAAGTTGTCCCAATTCACAGTCTTTCAATATACTCACCCTTTTTCTAATTTTATTATAATCAAACGGATGCGATTATGGTAAAATAATTTTAATTTACGCAAATATTGTAAATTTGCTTGTTTGCCTTGGTAACATCTTTCGATGATGATGAAGCCTTTGTAAAATCACTCTTTGGGATGCTGTTGGGAGCATCTTTAGTGATCACACATTCCGTGTGGGTGCCGGTTATGATGCACGTAATCTTTAACTATTTGTCTAGCAATATTAACAAAAAATCATCAAGGAGTGATGCTGAATGACCTTACTGCGGATAGATCACGCAAAAAAAGTTTACAAGAAAAGGACGGCTATTTCCGATGCCAACATGTCGTTTAACGGAAAAGGACTGTATCTGATTGCAGGACCAAACGGAAGCGGTAAGACGACTCTTTTGGAATCAATCGTTGGATTGAGACGGCTAAGTTCGGGAAGCATCGTTGTTGAGCCGAATACTGCAAAAATTGCCTTCTTGTTTCAGGAAAACAATTTGAGGAAGCTAAACACAGTTCGCGAAGAATTTCAACTAGTTTTGAAGCTCTATCAAAGAAACATTTCCGAGCGGCAGGTGGCTGATCAATACCATCTAACCGAATTTTTAGATACACGTACTGCCAATTTATCAGGCGGTACTAAACGCAGAGTTTTAATTGCCATGACTCTGATGACAGAGGCTCCCATAGTCATTCTAGATGAACCCGCATCTGGACTAGATACTTTTAATCGGAAGGAAATTTGGAACCTGATTAAGCAATATGGTAAAAACCACCTTGTAATAGTTTCGGACCACTATCTAAATCAAGCGGCCGATTATTGTGACTTTGTATATATGCTACACGCTGGGAAAATCGTTGAGTCTGGTTTAATTCCAGAACTTGAAAGCCAGCTGAGAAAGTTCGTTTATACACCAATTGATGTCAATCAATTGCGGCCAATCGAGAGGGATCTGAAAGAACAAGGAATTGATTATATCTCGAGGTCAACAGGTAAAAACTTTTATTTGTATACAGATAGCTCTGTAAGAACCTCAAATATCTTGAATAACCACCATGTGAGCATACACAGTCTTACATTCGAGGATGGTTATCTCATGTATACCGGAGATGACGTAAATGAGTAGGATTGATAAATACACACCATTTCTAAAAGTCGAATTAAAAGCACTTTTCCGAGAACATACGTCAATGTTCTTTATGATTATTGTTCCTATTGCATTAACTGTTGTCTTTGGCGGAACCTTTGGTGATAGCCCGACTATCTTTGGCAAAAATGTCCTAGGAATTGACACGGTAGTTCCGATAAATGTTGTTTTCCTTTTAGCCAACACAGGTTTGATGGGAATCTCAATTACTATTTCAGACATTAAAGGCCAAGGTGTACTTAAGAGGTACATGACGTACCCAGTTACTTACTGGCAATATTTTCAATCATTATTTGCCGCATTTCTGGTCGTTAGCATTATTTCAACTGCGATTTTTGGAGGGATGAGCTTTGCAATATATCATGCGATATGGCGCATGAATGTGGGGCAAACGCTATTGTTTATATTTTTTTACTTCCTAACTGCATTGATTTTCTTCTCACTGGGATATTTGATTTCACTATTTATCACATCATCCAGGACTGCTAGTTTAGTCACCTCAGGAATTTTCATGATTTTTATTTTTACATCTGGCATTGCAATTCCCACAGACTCATTACCCGGATTCGTCCAGAAATTTGCACATGTCTTTCCAATGTATCACTGCATCCAAGTCATGCAATACCTTTGGGTGGGCGATTTCGAATTATCTAAAATTGGCAATAACATTGTCTATGTGTTGATATTGAGCGTCTTAATGGTGATCGTTTTGAAAAAGGTGAGAATACAGTGGGACTCAAAATAACTGTTATCAATCACAGAAAGATTTCAGAACCACAGCTAATCGATGATGCAGATTCTTTGAACCATCAAGAAATGCTCGACCTAGTTCTCGCACCATCCGCTGAATTGCCCTTATTCATTGGTAATTGCGGGTATTCTCACGTGATGGGATTCATACTCTGACCAGCAATTCATTGATATTGTGGACGCATTGTGGACGCATACAGCGAACGCATCGAAGTTAAGCGAATTACCGTGCACGGTCTCCGTCACTCGCATGTGTCGCTGTTGATCAGACTCAATGAAAATCCACTCCAGATCAAAGAACGTTTGGGGCATAAGGACACAGAAACGTGCTCGGCAAATATGGTCATCTATACCCCAACAGCCAACTTTGAAGTCGCAAAAAAACTCAACGGGATATTCTCCAAAGGGGTGCCCGATGAGCCAAAATAATTTAAAAAGGGTCAAAACTGTGCCACCGTAAAATTGATGGTGCTAGAAACGTTGATACCCCAGGAAGGTTGCAGAATGTGCCGTTGTTTCCGGAAAATAATGGGTGCTTAGTCGAAATGTTTTCCCATTCATGTTGGCATGCTAATCGTTTCGTTCCTGATTCTCCGGCACGCCATGGTCGAGAATGCGATCCATGACTGCTGCCACGCTGCCGGCATAGGCCATGCCGAATTTGTCGAGATGCACCATTAAGTAATACAACCGGTAAAAGTCGAGTCGAAATGGGTAGCCGGGTTCAAGTGGATAGGTTTCTTGGTAGCCGGCGTAGAACTCTTGGTTGAATCCGCCAAAGACAGTGGTGACACCGATATCCAGTTCGCGGTCACCATAAACTGCGGCGGGGTCAATGAGTGCCGGCTGACCGTCTGCCGTGAACATGTAGTTGCCACCCCATAAGTCACCATGGAGTAAGGATGCTTCGCTGTGATGCTGGCTGAGGGTCTTGCTGATAATGGTGCGAACTTGGTCAAACGTTGCTTGATCGTCGGCCTGCCACAGGCCTTTTTTCAGTATGTGAGCGGCTAGTTTGTCGAGACGTTGGTGAATGAACAAGTCCGCCCACGAATCGGTCCAATCATTGGAAAATGATACGCTCGTGCCGGCGTATGGATAGTCGAAGCCGAAGCGGCCGGCGGGTTCGTGATGCTGATGCAGGTGGGCGACAAGCCGCCCGAGTTCACGTTGCGAGCCATGGCCACTGGTCAAGAAGCTCAATAATAGGTAGCCATCGCCTTCGATGCTGCCGTTGGCGATAACGCGTGGCGCTAACACCTGTGCGGCTTCAAAGGCTTTTAAGCCGGCGATTTCCCCGGCATAGAAGCTGGCGGGGTAGCCAGGTTGAACGAGCAGAAAGTAAGGCTTCTCGGAGGTATCAACCCGATAAGCTTTGTTGACATCACCTCCGCCAACCGGGGTGATCGAGGTGATATGATCTAATGGTAATTGCTTGGTCCAAGCTGATGTAAGCATGCAAGTATCTCTCCTCTCACGGGCATCTCCGACGGTCATCGGTGGAAAAAGATCGATAAACATTGGGTCTTTCAACGCCAGACGATGCTCTAATGTCACCTTAAAACATTTTTGCCGCTAATGACAATGATTCAATCATGTAACAGGTGATAAACGAATCGTTGCGGGTCATCCAAAAAGCTGCGGAGGAAAGTGATGTGCTCGATCTGGTCGTATTGAATGGGTGCAAGCGTGTCACCCAAGGCCAATAGCTGCGCATCAGGGTAGGCCATTAGAATAGGCGAGTGGGTGCTGATGATGAATTGAGCTCCACCGGTTACCGCTTCATGAATCAAAGCTAGCAAACTCAGTTGATTTTCCGGGGTCAATGGAGATTCGGGTTCGTCTAGCAAATATAGGGCGTTCGCGTGTAAGCGGGCGCGAAATAAGGCGAGAAAGGCTTGGCCGTGTGATAGGGTGTCTAAGTCGACTTTATAAAGGTGGCGGACTTCTGCCAGTGTATTCAGATACGGCAGACGTTCCAGACTTTTGGGCGCCAAGTGTTCAAGCTGATCCTGGGCATATTTGATGCGGCCGCGGGTGGCGCGAATGAATGAAATGAAATCGTCGGCGCGGAATAAAAAGCCGGACTTGGTGCGATAAGTCCACGTTAATTTTAACTGGTGCGCCAATGCCCGGCTATTGTCGTATTCAGGATCATCTTCGAGGGACGCGCCGCTCATCAAGATAGCGTTGTAGTTGGCGGCGATCGCGTTTAGCAACGTTGATTTGCCGCTGCCGTTATCACCGGTCAAAATGGTCACCGGCTGCGTCAGCTTTAGTTCACGGAAATGCGCTTGCCAAGGGAGGTTGAATGGATAGGATGTTGCCTGAAGTGGCGGCGTATATTGAATTTTATTCAGTAGCATGGCAAGCTCCTAACTTCATTTACCTAGACTATGGCAGCGGCTGATACCAACTTAAAATTTGCTTAGCTAAGTCAGCTTTCATGTAGCGGGACGTAATCGTTTGATCGCTATTGCCTTTTCGCACATGAATGTTTAAGTGCGCAACGCCGCGCGGTTTCATCCAGATGGATTGCGCTAAGCTCATCGCTTGGATGTCTTTTTTCCGGACATAGTAGCGCTGCCGGGTCCAGACTTCGCCGACTTGGATGACGAGTTGATCTGGCGGCGCAATGGCGATAGCAGCGTTTGTTGCGGCGTATTGGCCTTGGAGTGCCATGATGAGCAGCCATAGCCCGCCAATCGGTAGCAACCAGACCCACCAGCTGACGTGCAGCCACAAAACGCTGGTTAAAATAATCGGTGCGACAATAAAAGCGAGATTCCCTAGTACCATATTCCGCACATAGTACCAGCGATTTCGCACCGGAATCGGTTGCAGTTCCGGTATTGCTGTCGGCAACCAGCTAATGAACTTGCGCATGTCCGTCATGGCCGAGCGTTGCCGGATCACCGGCATTAGAACCAGATCATTATTTTGCTCGTCATCAGCTGCACCTGAAGCCAGCAACGCCTGAACGGTGGTGAGATGAAACCATTGGCGGAGAATGCTTTGTTTAAACCGGACTGCCTGCACGCGCGAGAGACGGGCGCTGACTGTGTTGGTTTGGAAAAAGCCGCGGCTGGTGCGCAGTTCGTTACCGGTTCGAACGAGCGTGAAGCGATAATATTTTTGCAGGATGTTCAAATAAGAAACAGCAAATCCCAGCACTAAAACGATAATGCTTAAGCCGATCAGAAGATAAATAGCTAAACCCGTGATGGCGTGTTCGGCTTGCTGATACCAGCTATCAGGTAGGTATTCCTGAGCCTTGTCCAACACCCAAAGGATCCCGGTGATGATGGGGATGAAACCAAGCGATGTGAGCGCATATTGATTAAGGTCGTGGGAATTGATTTTATAGGCAGCGTCCGGAACCGGTTCCGTGTTGACGACGCGTGTCTGGGTGGTAGCGTCAGCATCAACCGATTCAGCGGCAGAAGATGTTGTTGGTTCTGCGCTAATTCCTTGGCGATAGCGATTGATGGTGTCGGCAACGGCTGTCGGCACAGCTGCCAGTTGGCCTTCCGCTTTTCTGGTTTCTTTTCCGGCAGTTTCGATGGAGACCTGTTCCAGCCTAAGTGGCTTCAGGAAAAACCATTGCTGGCGCTGGACGGTTTGAATCCGGTCGTACGGAATATGGTTGGTCTTGCGGATGAACACCCCGCTTTGAATGGTTAAGCCATCAGGTGCTACTGAATAGGTGAAACGCAAATAACGCAGGATTGACCATCCGAGCATTAAGGTGACGCTCCCAAGAATCAAGGCTAGCCAAAACAGCAGTTCTTTAAAACTCATTTTGGAACCGAACATCGAAAATAAGCCACCGACAAATATTGGCCATAAAGCGACGACATTTTTGACCCATAGTATCAGTAACGCGACAGGCGCAAGGTGGTGCGGTTGTTCATTCATCGCGCGCCTCCTGTGCCAGCTTCAAAATCTGGGTCCGCAACTGATTGGCAACGGATGCCGTTACCCCGTCAATGACATGGGCCGTGCTGGCGGTTTCGATGTTGACCTGTTGCAGTTGTTGCCACCGGAGAAGCGGTCCCTGTTCCAACGTCACATTTTGAATGCGAGCAATCGGGATCGCTTCATTTTTACGGAAGAAGAACCCTTTTTGAAGGAAAACTGCGGTCGGCGTGATGTTGTAACGCAGGAATCGATAGCGATAAGGCACGAGGGCCCGCCGGATAATATATTGCAGCACCGTTAACCCGATGACACCAAAACCTAGCCATGAAGGCCAATGCCAAAAAGAACTGGCGATGAGCAAAAGTAAGCCGACAACAAAAAAAATGAAAGACCAGATGAATATATCGGCGCGCCAGACAAATTTGATGTTGGCTGGCAAAGCATGTCCCGTTTCGTTCATTTTTTCGCCTCCGTTTTCGTCAGGATAGCAGAAAATGGCGACAAACGAAACTGTTGTTGTCATAAAAATGAACTTATCACGGTGCTTTTGTCACACGAGTTAGATTGAAGCGAGTGCGTGCGTTTTGAAATGGCTGTCGCTTAACCATAACGCGTTCGCCAGCCCAGAAACCTGCGTGTAAGGACCTCAGGCGCAATGGCCTAAGCCCGGGCCATCACGCCCAAGGCCGCTTACACTCCGACTTCTAAGCGCGCTGGTTCACGCTCACACTAAAAAAGCCCACCTATCTGCGGCAGCAAAGATTGCTGGCAGAGAGGCGAGCTTGTTAAAATGAAACAGCAGAAGCAGTTGGCGCCGTTGGTTCAAACAGTCGGCGCATAAATGAATTCGATCAACTGCTTTTTCATCGCAACGTTGATGCCGTTGATGGGCTGCTCAAGAATCTTTTGGTATTCTTCGAGAACATCATATGGCAGCGGCGTGAGTAAGTTGAGATCGTCAATGACATCACTGACGCGGTCGGTGGTGCTGAGATCAACGAAAATATCGATCTTGTTGAGGCAGTCGATTAATAAATCGGTCATGCCGGCATCAGGCTTGCCGCTTTGGTCGGTGACGACAACCTGCAGGTGATTGACTTGTGCATGATCGATCTGGATAAACTTTAAAGCCGAATAGATATTCATTGGCACACCTCGTCTTAACTGACAGAATAGCATCGTGGTTCATTACACCAATTTTAGGCATTTCGTTAAACTTTTACAAGCTGGTTGTATCCTGTGGCAATCCGTTCCATAATGTGGGCGACAAGGATTATTGTACTTGTGGGGGTGAAATATGGAGCTTAATATATCTGCACAGGCAGCAGCCCGACTGGCGCCGCTTTTACACGCAGATCGGGTGTTGGTTTTGGATTTGAATGATGGCATCGGGCCATACTCGCGGCAGTATCATGATACATCGCAAGCTAAATTCAGTCTCCTGATATTGCCACGCCGTAACGTGCCGGATGTATTTGATGCGCACCTTGATTCCCCAGTCGGACCGGTTTTAATCAAAAGCTATGCGGCCGGGTTTTTCGATTCGAAAACCGAGTTAACCGTAAGTGGCGATGAGTTTACACTTTTGCGCGGGAAGCCACGACTCAATCCGAAGGTCCCGCTCAAGTTTGTGTAACAAAACAGGCTTTTCTGTTATGATATTCCCAGCAACTGTATGAGGCAATCACAGTTAAGGGGGAGTTGTCTGTGGACCGGACATCACTAAAGAATCAAGCCAAGGCGGAATTGAATCCCAACTTTAGCTATTATCTGCGCATTAGTTTACCGGCATTACTATTGATGGCATTCGCGACACTTGTGCCGTTTCCTGCTGTTCATGAAGCACATCGCGGGACGTGGCATACATGGCGGATGATGGCGCAGAGCGGATCGTTCACAGTCACAGGCGGCCACGTGAACGAATACTGGCAGATGTGGCAGTCAATTGTTATCTTTTTGAGCCTGTTGGGTGTGTTACTGATGATTGGCGTCATGTTTGCGATGATCGATGGTCTTCGCGGCCGGTCGGATCATCAGTTTAGTTGGATGCAGATGTTCAAGATTTTTGAACGGGGCGAATATTTTCTGGGCAGTTTGTTGATTGGTCTGTTGCAATGGGTCTGGATTTTCCTGTGGATGTTCTTGCTGATTGTCCCGGGGATTGTTAAGGCGATGGCGTATTCACAGGCGCAATGGATTTATCGGGATGCGATCGATAGCGGCCAACCGATCGGCTATACCGAAGCCGTGACCCGCAGCCGAGAGTTGATGTTTGGCCATAAGTGGGATTACTTTGTGTTATTGCTGAGCTTTCTGGGTTGGTGGCTGTTAGAGTTGATTACTATGGGGCTGGCTTCCATCTGGGTCATCCCGTACCGCAGTATGACTTTGGCGAATTTCTATCTTAAATTAACGGAAGAACAAGCTTAATACCGCAGTAAAATGCAAAAAGAAAGCAAAATCGGCTTTCTTTTTTTTTCAGCAAAAGATACCGCTTGCGGTAAGTATTGGTATACTGTATATAGTTTTAAAGCCGGATGGGATCGGCGGTTTGCGGGTCTTGTCCACAACGACACGATGCGTTTACGACAATAATGGGGGTACATGTGATGAAGAGACGTTGGTTACTTGGTGTTGCCACTGCATTGATGGTCTTGTTGCTGACTGCATGCAGTAGTGGCAGTTCGGCGCAGAAAACCTCTAAGGGTCCGGTGACGATTACTTTTTGGCACCGGATGACCGGTAATTACAACAAGGCGTTGGAAGGGTATATCAAGACGTTTAACAGTAGTCAAAAGCAATACAAGGTCGTTGCAACATCGCAGGGTTCGTATGACAACTTGCAGAAGAAGTACCTGGCATCGGCGAAGTCCAAAACCTTACCGACGATTGGGCAGGTGACGGATACGATTATTCCGGAATACGTCCATGACGGGATGCTGGTCAACATTGATAAGCAGGTAAAATCCCAATTTTCCGCTGCTGAGCTGAAGTCGATTTATCCCGGCATTGCCACGAATCTGAAGTATCAGGGCAATTATTATCAGATTCCGTTTGCCACTGGGACGCGGTTGATGTTTTATAACAAGGATATCCTGGAAAAATATCACCTCACTGTGCCGAAAACTTGGGAAGAATTGACCAAAATCGGGCAACAGCTTAAAGGTGATGGCATCACAGGCGTCGCGTTTAATAAGAGTTATGATTTTGAATTTGAGACATTAGCGTATGATGCCGGCAATCGCCTGATTACGCCGCAATACAAGGCGAAGATTGACACGCCAGCTAGCATCAAAGCGATGACGGCGATCACCAGCATGCTGCAGGATAAGACAGCTGTCACAGCAGGATTAGATAATTACTTCAATGTACCATTTGTTCAAGGCAAAATTTTTGCCGGCTTCGGCTCTAGCGCCACGATTCAGCAGATTGCATCAACGGCACCTAAGAGCATGCACTGGGGGACCGCTGTGATGCCGAGTTTTGATGGCAAATCCAGTTCGGTTCTGGGAAACAATGGGATTTCTGTTTTCAAGGGTGCCTCTGCGGAGCAAATCAAGGGCGCGGTTAAGTTCATGAAGTTTCTGATGAGCACCAAGATTCAGACTCAGTGGGCTAAAGCCAGCGGGTACGTGCCGGTTGTGTCGACTGCCACGAAGTCAAGTGACTATCAAGCCTATCTAAAAGCCAACCCGAACTACCAGGCCGCGGTCGATGCTTATGATGATGCGTTCTCGTCAACACCATTCATCGGCTATAACACTTACCGCAACAACCTGTTGGATGCCGTTGACCAGACCGTTTCCAAAAAGGCCGAGCCTAAGACCGTGCTAACCACGCTGCAAAAGCAAGCCGAAACCATTTCGAAAGATAATCGTTAATTAACCAAAAGAAAGCAGGCGCGTCCATGACGACATTCAAACGGATTTTAAAACGAACCCTTATTTACAACGTGCTGGTACTGGGCTTAGCGGTGCTAATGACGTTTGGCTATGTCGGCTATCAAGACGTCACCGCTGGAAAAGGCTACCTTGCCTTGCGCTACCTTTTGCTAACGGCAGAGTCCGTGGTCGGCGGCTTTTTCCTGTTCTTCATCGTGGTGAGTCTGGACACATGGCGCGAACATCGGGAAAAGAAGCGGAAGACAAAATAATAGATTGTCGTGCCAAACTCCGCAATCTCCGGCCAGATGAGGGATGGCGACCGCGAAGCTAGAGTGGTGGGCACGACTTTGAGCCTCAGCAAAACCGGCTGAGGCTCAAAGATCGGCCTCATTGTAGGCGGTAAACCGCCAACAATGATTTCACCACTGAGCCCCATCTGGCCTCCGATTGCTACGCTTTGGCACTGACGTTTTAATAATTCAAACCAATTTCCTAGGAAAACTAAAAGCGGACATACTCCAGTTATTGTTGAGTATGCCCGCTTTTGTATTGTGGCCGTGAATTATGATCCGGCTTCATTTTTATCTGTTTATGAGGCTAATTCAGTTAAACCCGGTTCAAGTAACGCTTCAGGAATTCCTTTGTCGCTGTTTGTTGCGGATTGCCGAAGATTTGATCCGGTGTGCCGGACTCGGCAATGATGCCGTTGTTCATGAAGACGACGCGATCGGAAACATCGCGAGCGAAGGCCATTTCGTGGGTGACGATGATCATGGTCAGGCCAGTGTGGGCTAGGGCCGTCATCGTGTTCAGGACATCATCAACCATTTCCGGATCCAGCGCACTGGTCGGTTCATCAAACAGGAGCACTTCTGGATCCATTGCTTCGGCGCGGGCAATGGCGACCCGCTGTTCCTGCCCGCCGGAGAGCTGATCCGGTTTTGCGGCAATGAAGGGATCCATGCCGACTTGTTTCAACAGTTCCAACGCGTGGGTTTTGGCGGCAGCAGCGTCGCGTTTTAAAACGGTTTGCTGCGGCACCATCACATTTTGCAAGACGGTCATGTTGTTGAACAAGTTGAAGCTCTGAAACACCATGCCGACTTTGGCGCGATAGGTGCTTAACTTTACGTCTTCACCTAGAATGCTTTTGCCGTGAAAAAGAATATCGCCGCCAGTTGGGGTTTCCAACAGATTGATGTTGCGCAGCAGGGTTGACTTGCCGGAGCCACTGCGACCGATGATTGAAACAACTTCGCCGGCTTGGACGTTAAAGTTGATGTCAGTCAGGACTTCGTGGTTCCCAAAACTCTTTTTGAGATTTTTAACTTGGATTAATGGTTCGTTTGCCATGATCTAGTCCCCCTCTTTTGCGGTGCCGATTTTCGGCGTTTCAACCTGCATTTGATTGTTCATCACGTTGTAGTCTTTGGGTCCGTCGAGATGTTTTTCGATGAGCCGGAAGAGGCGGCTGATGGTGAAGGTCATGATGAGATAGATGCCGCTGACGATCAGATAGGTGTGGAAGAACTGGAAGCTTTGTCCGGCAATGGTTTCGCCGCTGAAGAACAGTTCGGAAACCGAGATAACCGACAGCACCGAAGTATCTTTAATATTCACAATGAACTCATTCGTGACCGCTGGCAGGGAGTTACGAACCGCTTGCGGCAGGATAACTTTCATCATGGTTTGTAGATGCGTCATGCCCAGCGCACTTGCTGCTTCGAACTGTCCTTCATCAACGGAAATAATCCCGCCACGGATAATTTCAGAAATGTAGGCGCCAGTGTTAATCGAAACAATCAAAAGCGCTGCGGTGGTGCGATCCATGTTCAGGTGCCAGGCTTGGGCGGCGCCATAATACAAGACCGCTGCCTGAACAATCATTGGCGTGCCACGGAAGACTTCGATATACAAGGAAAGCAGCCAATTGATAACTGCCCGCAAACCGCGCTGTCCCAACTTCTTGGGTTTTGGCGTGGTGCGAATAATCCCGACTAACAGGCCGATGATGAAGCCAACAAGAGTGCCGACCAAGGCCAGTAACAACGTCATACCGGTACCACGCAAGAGCATCGGCCCATACTGTTTCATAATGGCCATGAACCAGTTGCCGCTCTTTTCGGTCGAAGGCTGATTATCGACCGCCTCATTCATCAGGCGTGCCCGATCTTTTTTGGAAATCGTAGCGAGCAGTTCATTGATTTTAGCTTTATTGGGATCGTTTTTCCGCAACCCGATTGCCAGGTTGGTGTCGCTGGCATCGGTTTTAAATCCCTGACCCTTGGCAAAATGGATATACATCAGGTTCGGGTTGGCGCGTTCTGCCGTGATCCCTTCAGGAACTTCGGAAACGTAGCCGTCAATGGTGCCAGACTCCAAGGCCACCCGCATTGCCGGGAAATCGTTCATGGCCGGTTCCTTGACGACCCCTTTGATTTGGTTAATGGCCTGATAGTGATACGTACTGAGCTGCGCTGTCACTTTGGCGCCTTTAAAATCAGCAATGCTCTTGGCTTTTGCATATTTGCTGTCTTTACGGACGACCATGGTCAGATTGGAAATGTAGTACGGATTGGTAAAATCAATCGTTTTGCGCCGATCCGGTGTTGGTGACATCCCGGCGATAATAGCATCGATTTTGCCGGAAGTTAAAGCAGGCGGCAGGCCATCCCAAGAGGTTTTGACCACGACGACTTTCTTGTGCAGTGCTTTGGCGACTTTCCGCGCAATCTGAACATCGTAACCATTAGCGTATTCATGACTGCCTTGAATCTTGACCGCATTATTGGCATCTGTGTTCTGCGTCCAATTGAACGGTGCATAGCCGGCTTCCATACCGACTTTGAATGTGTTGTCATCGCTCGCAGCATTGACTGGCTTAGCAGCAAAACCGCCAAGCAGCAGACTCAATACGAGCCCCAGCACACCCAAACGTGCAACCCAGTGTTTTTTCATAAAATGACATTCTCCCTTCTTGTAGTGGGAAATAGAGCTGGAACCAAAAAATCGACCTTTATTGAACAAGCAATAAAGGTCGATTCCATCGATTTTAGTCATAAACCAGAATCATAGCGCCCCGAAGCAACCTGCTTCGACAGTCCATGAGTTATGCGCTCATGGCCCAATGCGGATCGTCCGAACACGGCCCGACATTTCGGCGGCGGCACTTACGACTGGTTCAACATGATCCGGCACTCCCCAGTTTTCGTTGCCCACCGCAACCTCTATTTCTTGGTGGTGTATTTAAATGTCAAAACCGAGTGTAGCGGAATGGGAGGTGGATGTCAATTGGATGTGAGCGTGAATTGGCGCGGTTAGAAGGCGGTGTGTAAGTGGCATAGGCGTGATGGCCGGTTTTTGGCTATTGCGTCTGAGGTCCATACATACAGACTTCTGCGGCAGTGAACACGTTATGGTGGAAGAAGTTTATATTAGCAGGCATACTTACGAGAAGCATTTTTGAACCGCTGTCAAAACATAGAAACAAAGGCTAAGACATTGTTAAGGATGTGCAGCGCGATGCTATAGCGTAAATCCCCAGTCAGCGCGTAGACGGAACCAAATAGCCATCCCATGGTGCAGTAAACCAAAAGATTGACGGTGAAATGAGGTTCGTGAAGCAAACCAAACACGAAGCCAGAGACCAAGACAACGAAAATTTTGCTCATAATAGTGTTCTTGTTGAAAAAATAGTTAAAGAAAATGCCGCGCAATATAAATTCCTCAATAATTGGTGCCGCTAATACAGCGTCAACACTGGCTAATAATGGCGCAGTTCGAATGAATTTGTTAACAAGCACCTGATTCGTGGCATTGTCCGCGTTGAAAGGCGTGAGAGATTCAACACACAGCAACCCGAAGAGAGACGCAACCCCAATGAGAAATATGAGTATGTTCTTTCTCGAAAGTGGTTTTAGGCCATAGCCATTTGGATTAAAACGTTTCAATTGCCGGAAATATAGCCAATGAAGAAACCAAATGAACGCCCCTTTCAATATTAGTTCAATCACTAGAACTTCATATTGGTCTTGCTGCAATTTGCTGATTGTAAAAAAATCATGGAATTCAGTTAAGATATCAAGCAGTAAGATGCCTGTGAGGAGAAGAGAGTGCTTTAGCAGTGAACCGCCAATGGATATTATTTTCCCCAATTATCTGTCCTTTTTTAGACTTTTGAATGCTATAAAAACTGGACTACATAAATACGCGCCCATTGTAACAATTAGCGTTAATGGTTAACAAGTTTAAAAATAGGCACAGACTAAAAATAAAAACATACAGATTAACAAATGCAAAGCGCAGAAAAATATTTCGATTTTGAAAAAATGACAAAACGTGTTAAATTTGTCTAATAAACTTCTCATAAAAAGAGGCGGGTGCTGATGGCGGAGGAGCCTGTCAAAGTCGGGGCCTATTTACGGGCGTTGCGTCTTGAGGAAAATGACTCATTGGAAGAAATTGCGGCGGGGATTACGACGGCCGCTACTTTGTCACGCTTTGAACGGGGGGAGACCCAGCTCAGTGCAGCCGTTGTTTTAAAACTGTTAACGCGCTTTGATCAAGATGTTGAATTGATGCAACAAGGCTATCGGGCATTGAATCCGGAGAATTTTTTCCAACAGGTTAACCGGGCCACGGTTGCCGGTAAGTCAGCGTTGCAGGTGTTAGCGCAAAAGCAGTATCGCTTGTGGCGACAAACCGGGCTGATTTTTTACCGACTGAATCAGATTAATATTCTGGCCCACAATGGGTATACGGATCCGAGTTTTCAGACAACACCACAGATGAAAGCCGACGTTATCAAGTATTTGAAACGGATTCGGTACTGGGGATTGTATGAGCTTGATCTCTTTGCCGCCACCTTGGTGATCTATGATCATGAGCAACTGATGAGTTTGGTCATGGAGCTGGTTTTGGACTGGCCGGATGTGAAGGGCCATCCAACCCGGAACCAGTATCTGTGGGCGATTTTGACGAATAGCATCGCCTTGCTGATTCATCGTCGGGAGTTTACGGATGCTGTGCGGCTGCTCAACGTCGCCAAGAACTTACCCATTCCGGCCGATGATCTCTATGCCCGGATCATGTTGCGCTATCAAGAGCACCTGCTGACCTATCATCGCGGCCAGCATCGGGCGGCCAAAATGGCGGTTAAAAACTTACTGGCAACGCTGGCGTTATTGGACTCGCCGTTTTTTGCCCAATTGTTGACGAAAAGTTGGCGACGATTCCTGAAGGAGGAGGCGCAGGCAAAATGACGATCGGTGAACAATTCAAACGATTGCGTAAAGAACGGCGGCTGACGTTAAAAGAAGCCGCTGGCGACATTGTTTCGGTATCAAGCCTTTCAAAATTTGAAAATGGCACCTCACAGTTGGCCGCCGATCGCTTTTTCCTATTGCTGGATCGATTGAATCTGGACTGGGATGCGTTCACGCCTTCACGCTCGGATGCACCATTACCATTTTTGCATCGTTATCTGGTGGCGGCACAGCAGGCAGATGTTCAGGCGCTGGCAGGTATCTTACGCCAGTTGCCGCTGGCGAATACCAATCAACGGTTGCTGTTGCATTTGACGCTGCATAACCATGCACCGGAACGCTTTTCCGTGTTGGCCCGTGAACGTAAACAGGCGTGGTCGTTGTTGACGCATACAACGGAATGGTCACTGTTGTTGCGGCTGATCGCGCTTCAATTAACCGGCATCATCGCGATGAAGGATTTGGAAGGACTGATCAAGGCCATTGCGAACCAAGTGCAAACACCGAACACACCACAGGATCATTTGAATCTGGCCAATCGCGCGTTCTTGACTGCTTCTCTTCGGTATATTGCGGCAGGGCAACTGGACAACGCGCAGGAAACGCTTGCGTTAATTCGGCAGGCCACAGTGGGCGACATGGGGATTGAGTTTCAGATTGCCTGCACTAAGCGTTTAGTGATGATTTATTCACCGGATAAAAGCAGGGCAGCGCGCGGTTGGCAAGAGCTTGCTCAACTGAAGGCAATATTGAATGAGGTGGCGGCATCGGACTGGACAGCAAGTTGGCTGCCGGCTTTGGAGGCGTTAGCTGAGGCAAAGCGGTGTGGTAAGGAAGCCTGACTTTGCTTTTTGGAAAGTTCGGATAGTAGCAGTTTGTAACGGACTCGCGATCAGCGGAATTAAGTTGATTGTGGATCCGTTTTTTGGTGTGTTCCACGTGAAACGTCGTGAGTTAAGAAGGAAAACTGTTTTTTTGACACGATAATAGGTTCGCAGTCAAAGAAAGTACGCGCCACCTTGTGGATCCTTGATATTGATTCGGACGACCTTCAATAAGTACCGCAGCCACTGTTCTTGTGTCGGTTGGTCCAAGATATGCTCTAAACTGATGGCCTGTTGGCATAACTCGTATCCGGCTGTGGTTTGACCAATGACGGCTTGGTACCAGCCGCGTAAAAATAAGAGGAGAGCCGAGTTTGAAAGGTCGTTGGTGTCATGTAAAATTTTTTCGGCAGTGGTGAGGACTTTTTTGGCATCGGTTAAGTGGCGTGTGTTGATGAACACGGTGAAGGCGGAGAAGAGCGTCTGAATCCGCAGATTGCCGATTTGATTGAAGGCGCGATATTTTTCCGAACGCTTCATCGCTATTGGCAACAAGTTTTGAATGGTTTCAGCAGGTAAGGCGACCATGAGATGGCGGAACCAATAAAGCTCAAAGTAATTCCAGGTTTCGACCGAGTAGAGATAGCTGACCAGCGGCTTGGCGCGTTCCTGCAATTGGGCCATGGCGTCGGTCACATTTTTGAATGGTGATGGCTGGTCAGGGGGCTTGACGCGATCAATCATGGTTAGGCGGAAAATCTGGATGCTGATGAGTTCAAATTGGGTTTGGCGGTTGTGGTCGTGCTCGTACCGTTTCTGCCAAGCCTTTTCCTGTTTCAACAAATATTGATAGTCGGCTAGCGTGGGATTTTCAAAGCCAAGCCGGTCCTGATTGGCGATGACCTCTTCGAAGTCGCGGTGAACTAAAGTGTTGTAAACAAACCGCGTGTGAGCCGAGGGTGGGACGGCGCCTGCCTGGAGATCGCGAATGAAGACGAATTCTTCCACCGAAATGTTGATGCGAAAGAGCAGGTGACTCAGGCGGGCAAAGCTGATATTGGAGTGGCCTTGTTCGAACTTACTAATGAAAGCGATGGAATTATGTGCATCGGCCACCTGTGCCAAGGTCAGATGGTGGTTGCGCCGGAGTTGGCGGAAGACGGCGCCGTCAGTGGGATTGATTTTTTCTACCATAGTGGAATTTCACCTCGCCTTGAGTGTAGCCTGCTTACACTCAAAGTACAAACCAAGTAGGAATCGAAAATGACATGCTTGGCTGCAGGGAGGTAGCAACATGCATGAATATTTCAATAATCGGGGTTATCGCGCCATTTTAAATGCCAGTTTGTTAAGCGGGATTGGCGATAGCCTGTATAACATCGTGTTTATCATTTACGCGGCCACGATGCCGTTTAAAAGTCTGGCCGTCACATTGGCAGCGATGGCAACCACTTTGCCGACGATGCTGTCGCTGGTGACTGGCAGTCTGGCCGATCGAACCCAGGCCAAAACCAGTCATATGGTGGCTACGCGTATTGGCCAAACGTTACTTTTCCTAGGGTTGGCAGGGATGATCCTGCTGCCTGCCAGCTTGCCATTGTTTTTGCTGTTGCTGGGCATCAACATACTTTCTGATACCCTGGGGCAATATGGGAATGGTCTGGTGCTGCCACTGTTGCATCGACTGATTCCCGCTAAAGAACTGAACACGGCGATCAGTTTTCAAAGCGCGACCGGTACGACGGTTCAAATGGTTTTTCAGGCGGTCGGTGCAAGCCTGATTGTCTTGCTCAACCACAATTATGCGCTGTTTGGCGGGCTTAATGCTGTGACTTTTTTACTCGCAGCTTGGGTTATAACCCGGGAAAAGAGTCGCCTTAAACAGGCAGAGCCGCCAATCGTGACGCATGCGCATCAGCCGATTCTGAAGGATATTGGCAAGGTGCTCAAATTTTTGGCAACCAACCGTTTTCTTTTGGCAGTCATTGTTTTCGCAATGTTTGTCAATACACTGGGCTCATCGGTGGACGGCTTAATGTCGGTTTCGCTGGTCCAGCAACCCGGCATGTGGCTGCGTGATTTTGGTACGACAGTTGCGTTGTTAAACATTGTCTTCTCGGTAGGGCTGATTTTAGGCGCACTGTTTGCGCAGGATGGCCTGCAGCGTCTCAGTACGTTCAAACTGCTGAGTCTTTTGACAGCGGCGATGATCGGGCTCAGTTTTAGTTTCTTCCTTTTCCGCTCGCTTGCTGCCGTCATGGGATTCAGCTTCGTGACGTCCTATCTCATGGGAAAAATCAACCCGCGGGTGTCGACGGTGATGATGCGGCTTGTTCCTGAACAGCAGATGGGGACAACGGCAGGAGTTGTTAACCTAGTGGCCCTTTTAGGTATGCCGGTCGGTCAAGTGGTGTTCTTCACATTGGCAAATGTCGTGAGCGCTGCGGCAAGCTGGATGCTCATGGCGGCGCTGTCAGCTGTGTTATTATTAGTGCTTTTATTGGTAGGCACGCGCATTGCCGACCCAGTCTTTACCGATTCCGAAGGCCAGTCAGAAAAGGCCTAGTCAGGCTTTGAATTAATTGGTATCGACCAATATACCAATTTCCATAGATACCAATTAGAAGTGCGTACTGAATGTATGCGCTTCTTTTTTTAAATTTCATTTTAAGTGAAAATGCTTGCATAGCGGCGCGGAGGAAGTCATACTAACTTATTGGGAAGCCTTGTATTTTTGATTATTTTTGTTTTTTGCAGATATTATTTTCGAGGCAACCACAAATTTTTAGGAGGCGTAATAATGGTCGGAATCATTCTTGCTAGTCATGGCCAATTCGCTGCTGGCATCAAGCAATCCGGTCAAATGATCTTCGGTGAGCAAGAAAAAGTCGAAGCTGTGACCTTCATGCCCGATGAAGGCCCAGATGACTTGCACAAGCACCTCGAAGATGCGATCGCTAAGTTCGACCCAGACGATGAAGTTTTGTTTTTGATCGATTTGTGGGGCGGATCACCATTTAACCAAGCGAACACGATTTATGAGGAACACAAGGATAAATGGGCGATTGTGACCGGACTGAATTTGCCGATGCTGATTGAGGCTTATGGCTCGCGGCTGTCAATGGATTCTGCACAAGACATTGCCGCACATTTACTTGAAGCCGGACGTGACGGTATCAAGATTAAGCCAGAATCACTGGACAAGGTGAAGAAGCCAGCTGCTCAAGCTGCCGCACCAAGTACAGCCAATGCTGGCCAACCGGGATCATTCCAGTATGTTCTGGCCCGGGTTGATTCACGTTTGTTACATGGTCAGGTTGCAACCACTTGGACTAAGACCACGAACCCGACGCGGATTATTGTTGTCTCTGACACAGTGGCAAAAGATGAGCTGCGGAAGAACCTGATTAAGGAAGCGGCACCATCTGGCGTCAAGGCACATGTTGTTCCGATTGATCAGATGATTAAGTTGGCCAAAGATGATAAGCATTTTGGCGGTCAACGCGCATTGCTATTATTTGAAACCCCTGAAGACGCATTACGCGCCATTGAGGGCGGTGTTCCGATTAAGGAGCTTAATATCGGGTCAATGTCACATTCAGTTGGTAAGGTTCAGCCTAATAAAGTGCTGGCCTTTGACCAGAAGGATATCGACACCTTCCACGAACTGGCCAAAGATGGCGTCAAATTCGACGTTCGTAAAGTGCCATCCGATCATCCGGATGATATGAACGCGATTTTGAAGAAAGCTCAAGACGAACTGAATGCGCAGAAGTAATTTTTGAAATGGAGGAAGAAGACTTATGACTTTGAATTTTATTCAAATCATCCTGGTCCTCATCGTGTCATTCCTTGCTGGTATGGAAGGTATTTTGGATGAATTCCACTTCCATCAGCCAGTTATTGCGTGCACGTTGATCGGACTTGTGACAGGCGACTTGACCCCTTGCTTGATGCTTGGCGGGCAGTTGCAGATGATCGCCTTAGGCTGGGCCAACATTGGCGCGGCCGTCGCACCCGATGCTGCATTGGCATCAGTTGCATCAGCTATTATTCTTGTTCTTGGCGGTCAGGGTACTAAAGGCATTAGCTCAGCGATTGCGATTGCGGTTCCGCTGGCCGTTGCCGGTTTGTTGCTGACCACTTTGGTTCGTACCTTGGCAACCGCGATTGTTCATATCATGGACCGCGCTGCTGAAGAAGGTAGTTTCCGTAAAATTGATTTCTGGCAATGGGTTGCGATCTGCATGCAGGGCTTGCGGATTGCCATTCCAGCCGGCTTGATCCTTGCCGTTGGTGCTGGCCCAGTGCGGGCATTGCTTGAACAAATGCCTGATTGGCTCACTAAAGGTCTTGGCATTGGCGGGGGCATGGTTGTTGCCGTTGGGTATGCCATGGTTATTAACATGATGGCGACCCGCGAAGTATGGCCATTCTTTGCTATTGGTTTTGTTCTGGCGACTGTCAAAGAAATTACCTTAATCGGCCTTGGTGCTATTGGTATTTCCTTAGCACTGATTTACTTGGCACTGTCCAAGCAAGGCGGCGGTTCAGGTAACGGCGGCAGCTCAAATAATAGTGGTGCCGGTGATCCTGTCGGCGACATTATTGACAATTATTGAGAAGGAGGTTGACAAACATGGCTGAAGAAGTTCATATCACAAAAAGCGACCGAATTAAGGTTTGGTGGCGGTCAACCTTCCTTCAAGGTTCTTGGAACTACGAACGTATGCAGAACGGTGGCTGGGCTTACACCTTAATCCCTGCGCTGAAACGTTTGTATCACACCAAAGAAGACCGCGCAGCTGCTTTAAAACGGCATCTAGAATTCTTTAACACTCACCCATATCTGGCATCACCGATTCTGGGTGTTACGATGGCACTGGAAGAAGAACGTGCCAATGGCGCCCCGATTGATGACAAAGCCATTCAGGGTGTCAAAGTCGGGATGATGGGTCCGCTGGCTGGTGTCGGCGATCCAGTGTTCTGGTTCACGGTTAAGCCAATTATTGGTGCGTTAGCCGCATCACTGGCGATGGCCGGCAACTTAATGGGACCAATCCTTTACTTCGTACTTTGGAATGCGATCCGTATGGCGTTCCTATGGTACACTCAGGAATTTGGTTACAAAGCCGGGAGCAAGATTACCGAAGACCTTTCCGGTGGTTTGCTACAGGAAGTTACAAAGGGTGCCACAATCCTAGGTATGTTCATTCTGGGATCACTGGTCAATCGATGGGTTTCCGTCAAGTTCACGCCAGTTGTTTCTGATGTTCCGAACCAAAAGGGTGCCTACATTGACTGGAGTTCATTGCCAAGCGGTAAAGCCGGCATCCAAAAGGCTTTGGAATTGCAATCTCAAGGACTGTCACTAACAAAGAATAAAGTGACAACGTTACAAGATAACTTGGATCAGTTGATTCCAGGCCTAATGGGCTTGTTGCTAACCTTATTCTGCATGTGGTTACTGAAGAAGAAGGTTTCTCCAATCGTCATTATCCTTGGCCTGTTCGTTGTCGGGGTTGTCTTCCACGTCATCGGTTTGATGTAAGACAAATTACCAAAATCGAACAAAACGCCCAAAAGCTCAGACACAAAGTCTGGGCTTTTGATTTATAATGGAAGAGCGTGAGCGTGGCCGGTTAGAAACCGGAGCATAAGTGGCCTTGGGCGTGATGGCTGGTCTTTGGCCATTACGACCAAGGTCCTTATGTGCAGGTTTCTGGCCACGCGAACGCGTTTATGGAAGAGCGTGAGCTGGCGCGGTTAGAAGCCGGAGTGTAAGTGGCCTCAGGCGTGATGGCCCGAACTTGGCCATTGCGCCTGAGGTCCTTACACGCAGACTTCTGCGCCAGCGAACGCGTTTGTGGCGTTTCGGGCAACCGCGTAAGCTTTAAGCTTTAGCCTCTTACACAGAGCGCTTAGCCACACTCCCACAACACACAAGATCAGTCTAAAAGGATGGCAAAAAATGGTTCAATCAATCAACACCAAATCAGAATTAGTGATGGAAGGCACTGCCTTTATGGGAATGCCGGTCTATGGCAAGATCATGATCGGCGATAAGGGCTTCGAATTTTTCAACGAAAAAAATGTGCATGACTTTTATCAAATTCCTTGGGATGAAGTTAACTGGGTCATTGCATCTGTCATCTTCAGGGGCAAATGGATTCCTCGTTTTGCCATTAAAACCAAGAAGAACGGGACGTATACGTTTGCGGCGAAAGATGCCAAGAAGGTCTTGCGCGCCATTCGTGAGCACATTCCTGCCGATCGGATTGTCAAGTCACTGACTTTCTGGCAAGTCGTGAAACGGGCGTTTACCCGCAAAAAATAAATGGCGTCTTCTATCAGAGGGCGTCAAGAAAAGGCAGCTCGCCATTTCCGGAAATCGGAGTGGCAAGCTGCCTTTTTGCATTCTTAATATTTGTAGCGCGGCATTGACAACCGTCATGACCGCTAACGTTACTTAGGCCGAAATTCTTTAAACAGTTCATTAATAGAACCATATTCCGGATCGCGCAGTTGAACTTTCAAAGCCTCGGCGTTGCTAGCGGCTTGTTCCGGCAAGCGTGCGCCAGGGATGACCACGGCAATA
The DNA here is from genome assembly GCF_029726355.1 of Lacticaseibacillus huelsenbergensis. NCBI lineage: Bacteria > Bacillati > Bacillota > Bacilli > Lactobacillales > Lactobacillaceae > Lacticaseibacillus > Lacticaseibacillus huelsenbergensis. The sequence goes on along the minus strand of NZ_CP120687.1, from coordinate 1,099,050 downwards.
TCTGGATTCTTCATATACCAGGCAAGCATGATTTGGGCAATGGTTGCTTGATGCGCGTCTGCGATGCCGTCAACTTCGCGTAAGGCGGCCAGAATCGTCTTGAACTGGGAAGCGGAAAAACGGCCGCTGAATTTTTCGGCGTCATCCGGACCATACTTGCCGGTTAATAAGCCAGAAGCAAGCGGGAAGTAAGGAACGAAGCTGATGTGTTGTTCCCGGAGGTAAGGGAACAGCTTCGTTTCAGCGTCACGATGCACGAGGCTATAGTTGTCTTCTACAACATCGACTTGCTGATCCTGATTCGCTTCTTTAATTTGATCGAGTGAAAAATTGGAAACGCCAATAGCGCGAACTTTCCCGGCTTTGCGGGCATTCGCGACGGCATTGACCGCTTCGGCTTTATCGGTTTTTTCATCAGGAAAATGAATATAGAAAATATCGAGGTAGTCGGTTTTCAGGCGTAGCAACGCGTCATCAATCGCTTGGGTCAAAAACTTGGGATCGTTGTTGGGTTTGAGATCCTGGTGGGGGTCTTGTGCCGCTTTGGTCGCCAGAACAATTTTTGCACGGTCATAGCCTTGAATCGCCTGACCAATCAAGGTTTCGGATTGGCCAAGGCCATACATATAAGCAGTATCAAGCATGTCGATGCCATGATCCAACGCTGTTTTCACAACGGCTAGCCCGTCTTCATCGTGTAAGTTGGGGAACAGATTATGTCCGCCAACCTTATTGGTGCCCAACCCGAGTTTGCCGGTAACGACATTGCTTTTTCCGATCGTTGTTGTAAGTGCCATTTGTCAATCTCCTTGTCTTGAGTGAGCGTGAGCCAGATTCTAACCAGCGAACGCGTTAATATGAGCCTAACATAATGCCAGTTTAGAAAAAGTAAGCCTAATGTGCAAACGCTATTTTCGATCTGATGCACTAAAAATGCTGGGTGTGGCGTTGATGACCAGCCCAACCGCAAACATGATCAGGGTTAAGACCACTGTGACCCACAAAAGTAGATTCCATGATCCGGTGAGTGTTTGGATAAAGCCATAAAGCATCGGACCCACTGACGCAAATAAGTATCCCAAGCTTTGGGCGAAGCCGGATAAACTGGCAGTTTCGTATGCATCGGCCGTTTTCTTTTGGAAGAAGACAATGCAGATCGCAAATGCTGCCCCGGAAGCAACGCCCATCAGCAGGGAGAAAATCACGTTTAAGCCGAAGTTAGCGCCGGGAATAAGAATGCCCAAGGCGCCTAGCGCAAAGCCCAGCATAATGCCCCAGACGCTGTAAGCAAGGCCGTGGCGCCGTTCGGCAATAAATGGAATGGATAATGTCGCCGGCATGCCGCTCAACTGAAAAATCGTAGCCAGATTACCCGCGGTTAGTTGCGAGAAGCCAACAGCCTGCCACAGACTCGGCAACCAGGTCAGGAGGGAGTAATAGAGAAAGCTCTGTAGGCCGAAAAATAAAGCAATCCACCAAGCCAACAGCGAATGAGAGACGGCCACGTTTTTGCGGGCACTGCCTTGCCAGGTTTTGACGGGTGGCAAGGTGCGCAACGCCAATGCCCAGATCACCAAACCGGCTACGCCAACGAGTGAAAAAGCCGCCATGGTCAGCTTCATATGGAATTGCTGGTTCAAGAGGCCAGCCAAGCCAGTCCCCAGTGAAGCAACCAGCCCCATGGTCACGGTATACAGGCTGGTTTTCGCGCCGATTGACTGCGGAAACTGATCTTTGATAATCGCCGGTAGTAAAACGTTCCCTCCAGAGATCCCAAAGCCGATCAGCAACGTGCCAACGATTAAAGCGATCAAACTAGGAATAATCCGCAACAAACTGCCGAGTAATAAAATCACGAGCGCAACAAGCAAACTCCACTCGTTACCGCGGCGATTCCCCATTTTGGCGATAACAGGTGACGCCAAGGCAAACATCAGCAGCGGAATCGTCGTTAATAAACCAGCCATAGAAGCCGGCAACCCAAGCGTATGCTCAATCGTCGGCAACAGCGGTGGAATCATGGTAATCGGCAAGCGCAAATTAGCCCCCACCAAAAGAATGCCCCATGTAAGCAAGGTGGTCGAATGATGCTTCTCCATGTGTCATGTCCTCCTCGAAAAGTGACTAGCAGTCTAATGCTAGCACTTTTCCGAAAGAGCGTGAACTGGCGCAGTTAGAAATTGGAGACAAACGCGTTGTAAAAACTCAACAATCAATTCTTCTCATGCACTTGCCACGGCTTGATCGTCAACCCAATAGCAATGGCACCCAACAATGCCAGTCCTGCAGCAACCAGCATGGCGATCTGAAGACCGGCGATAAAGTATTCCGGATGATTCGTCGGATAAGTGGTAACCCGACTGCCGGCAAGCTGGCTCATCGTTCCAAACAAAACCGTTGTTGCCACCGCGGTACCGCTGACCATCCCAAGATTACGGGCCAGCGCGTTGAAACTGCCGGCGATGCCCAGCTGATCTTTTGGCACCACTGACATGACCACGTCGCCGATGGGAGATTGAAACAGCCCACTGCCGATACCGATCAAAAGGGTGCTGATAATATAAACCATGAGTGGTGCATCCAATTTTAAAAATGCGCCGACAATGCTGCCGGCCGCAATAAGCAGGCTGCCCAGCAACGCAACGGCCGGCACCTGCCACTTGTCAGCCAACCAGCCGCCGAATGGTGCAAAGAACACCATCATCAATGGATAGAGTGATAGTAAGGTACCTGCAGCCCCCGGCGTGAGGCCACGTGCATCTTCAAGGTAGAAGGGCATTAAAACGGTGCTGAAAAACTGAACCATGAAAATGAAGAAGACGGTCAGGACTCCTAAAGTGAAAATGCGGACTCGAAAGATACTCATTGGCAGTAACGGCGTCTCTTGATGATTTTCAAAGATCAGGAATGCCGCCAGACTGATGATGGCCAAAGCGAAGGTAGCAAGCACAACTGGATCGCCGAAGCCGCTTTGTTGAGCCAAGTTCAGTCCCCAGAAACCGCTGGCGATGGCCGTGGCCTGCAGCAGCATCCCCCACTTGTCATACGTGCCGGGTTGCGGTTCGCCGTTATCCATTGACCACAGCGAGATCCCCAATGCGACAACGCCGATCGGTACATTGATCAAAAAAATCATCGGCCAACTAAAATGCGCCAAAATGAGACCGCCGAGACTAGGTCCGGCCACGCCCCCAAGCGCCACAAACGTGCTGACAACGCCCATAGCGCGGCCGCGTTCAGCCAGGGCAAACGTTGACGTCACAATCCCGTAAGTGTTCGCCAAGGTCATCGCACCCCCGATGGCTTGCACCATGCGGCCCACCATCAGAAAATTAAAGCCAAGATTAATGCCAGCCATCAATGACCCAACCACGAAGGTACCGGTGCCCCACTTGAAAATTCGGCGTTTGCCAATGCGGTCTCCAAGTTTACCAAACGGCAGCAGTAGGGCACTTAGAACGATCAGGTATAGAGAGACCGTCCACTCCATACGACTCGCCGAAACGTCAAGGTTCTTCGCCATAATCGGAATCGCAATATTGACGATTGACCCATCAAGATTCGTCATGAAAGCGAAAAAACCTAATGCTATCAGTAACCACCAACGCTTGGATCCAGTTGCAAAACGCTGCATATAAATTCCCCCAAAATGCGCTCACAGTCGCAGAAATCTACGTGTAAGGACCTCACGCCTAAATGGCTAAAGACCAGCCATTTAGGCGTGAGGCCACTTACACTCCGATTTCTAAGCGCTCCTGTTTGCGCTCTGTGAAAATCTTAGGGGCAATGGCGCGCTTGGCCATTGCCCCTAAGGACATTAATATTCGATTTTAAAAGGTATCAACTGCTGTCGGCGTTAACCGCATCGTCGAAAAAGGATTAAGCGCCTAAGTTGATGAAGTCACCGTTTTCGAGCAAAATTTTAACGAAATCCGGCACAGTATCGGTCCGGTTCCAGTCGCGCTGCCACTCGCAAGCTAACTGCGCATTGGTAATCAGCTGCGCACCAGCCTGTTCAACCCGTCGCAGGGCCGTTTCGTGGGCAATCTTTGAGGTGCCGCCAACGGCATCGACGACCGGATAAACCTGGAAGCCTTCCGCTAACGCATCAAGCGTCGGGAAGGTGAGACAGGCTTCGGTCCATAATGCGGCCATGATGAGCTTTTTCCGTCCGGTAGCTTTGACTGCTTCAACAAAATCCTGATCCTGCCAGGCATTAATTGAAGTTCGGTCAATGCTGGGTTGGTCGCCGAGAACTTTTTTCAAATCAGGAATCGTGTCCTTATTCCGGCCACTTTTGACATTAACCGTTGAAAGCACGATCGGGACTTGATAAATTTTGGCCAATTTAGCGGTCATCACCACGTTCTGAATAAGCGCATGATGATTCATGGAGCCGATAGATTCGACCTGCGTTGGCTGATAGTCAATCAAAATCAACGCTGAATTTTCTGGTGTTAATAGCTGATCTGTTACAGGATCACGCCGTGGATAACTTGTCATTAAAAACCACTCTCCTAGTTTTAGTGAATGACGAAACCGAAAGTATCCCTACCAGCTCATTCTAATCCGATCTTGATAAAAGCAGTAATAATTTGCCCAGAGCGTGAGCGTGGCCGGTTAGAAACCAGAGCGTAAGTGGCCTCAAACACTTTCAACTATTGAGATCAGCCAAAATACGCCCAACCACCTCATCCTGTGACCAACTTGCAGGAATGGTCTGCTCACCCGGAACACCCAATAAATCATGGGGCTGGAACCAGCGGCGCATGCTGTCGGCACCAAACTCGTTAGCTTTAGCGCGACCGGCATGACGATGAAGGGTTTCTTCAAATGACAGATCATAATAGTAGCTAAAACTACGATCGGCTGCGGCAATTAATCCTTGCAACATCTGGCCGTAACGTGCCGCATTCAGTTTGCCTTCAACGATGACCACTTTTTCATGTTGCAGGCCGAAGCGGGCGATGAGTTCAATTAAGGCAATATTCGGACTGTCAGGTTTATCTTTTTCCGCTAACATGTCGCGGCGGATGACATCCTGGGAGATCAGAAGTGTGTCAGTGAGGTGTTCGCGCAAGACTTTAGCCGTGGTTGTTTTGCCACCGCCTGAATTGCCGCGAAGAATGACGAGTTGATGCATTAGTCGAAATACCCTCTTTCCCCAGCGATGAAATGGGCGAGGGCCTCACGGTGTTGCTGGTTAAACAAACGTGGAGCAGCTGCGGGATCGAAGAACTTTAGTGCCTCGGTCTCATCATTATCGCTATTCAGTTCGCCGCCTAATTGTTTCACGAGAAACACTGGGCACAGCCACTGGGCGACATCGCCGTTTGGATAGGTAAGGGTCAGATTGCCATTGACGCCGAGCAAGGAGACAACCGCGACCGTTAAGTTAGTTTCTTCTTTGAACTCGCGAACCATTGTCTGCGCAGGCGTTTCCCCATATTCAATCGTACCGCTGATGAGCCCCCATTCACCGGTAAAATCGCTGCGCTGCTGAAGTAAAACGCGGCCAGCGTCATCCGTTAAAATGCCAATCGTCCCCGCCATAATCAGCGGCATATGTCCGACTTTTGCGCGAACCTGCTTAATATAGTCTGCCAAAAAAATCCCTCCCGAAAATTGAGTCTACTCCAACAAACAAGTGCGGAGTCATGCTATGATTTAGGTTAACATAGTTGCGACTTGGATTATTTCCTGGGTAATAATTGTGGTATGTTTTAGACAAACATAAAATGCAAGCAGGAGCGTTTAGAAATTGGTGAATCAGTGGCCAGTAACCGCGTTCAGGAAATATAATGAGACCTTTTACTTAAAGCTCCTCAAATCGTGTAACCAAATGAAGAAAGAGAGCGTGCCCAAACATGACAGTAACGTTAAAACATTTTCAAACGGAAGATCTTGAGACATTGTGGAAGGTTGCCTTTTCCGATCCCAATGCAGAATGGCACAAGTGGAATGGGCCTTACTTTAATGACGAAATTCCCACACTGAAAGAAATGCAGGATGATCAGGCCAATCAGACCGGCTATCAATGGGTTGCTAATCCTTTTGTTAACGGCATTTGGGATGATGGTATCTTAATCGGCGACGTCTCCGCGCATTATGAAGACGGGGATTTGCAACGGTGGCTGGACTTGGGCATCGTGATTTACGATGAGAGCTACTGGGGTAAAGGCATTGGCAAGCAGGCGCTGGATCAGTGGATTGATCGGATCTTCGGCCTAATTGACTTGCCGCATCTGGGCATCACGACTTGGTCCGGGAACGAGCGGATGATCGGTTTGGCCGAGGCAGTGGGGATGAAGCAAGAAGCCCGTGTGCGTCAAGTTCGGTATTACCAGGATCGCTACTGGGATTCCATTAAATACGGCATCTTACGTGAGGAATGGCAAGCGCTGCGACAACAGCAATAAGTTAAAGACCAGCAAAAGAGGCGGCTTAGTCAAGTCGCTTTTTTGCTGGTCTTTTTGGGCTTTGAATGCGACTGCGGTGCAGCGAGAGTGAGATAAAGAAAGCGTCATTGCAGCATAAGGAGTCGCATTTTTCGCCACAAATACGCCTTTGCCGGTTCACATGACTGGCAAGGGTTTATTTATTTGGCTTCTTGGGTACTTAATCGCTTATAAAGTGCCACTATTTCGCCAGCTAGATCGCGAAAGGTGATGGCGTTCATCAAGTGATCCTGACTATGCACCATCAATAAGGTGACCTTGGCGTGATCGCCTTGCGCTTCCGCCGTCAGCATGCCGCTTTGGACATTGTGGGCTTGGGTTAAGAACTGATCGGCTTCTTTAAGTTTCTCATCAGCCAGTTTGAAATCGCCATCCTTAGCTGCGTGAATGGCTTCAAAGGCCGAACTTTTTGCATTCCCGCCATTGATAATCAATCCCATGACGGTTTCGAGGCTCTGATCTTCTTCGCTCATGAGGCTGCTCCTTTGCCGTCATCAATCGCCTTTAACGAGGCCTTCAATACTTTTTCGCCGTTCATTAAACCGTAGTCCTGCATATTAATGACGCTGACGGGGATGTCTAAATCTTTCTTGAACTGGCCTTCAAGGTAGCGAACTTGCGGGCCGAGCATTAAAACGTCTGGGTTTTCTGCCGCAAGTTTGTTGTCGGCATCGGAAGCCGAAGTGGCAAAAATATTAACGGTGATGCCGTCTTTTTCGGCGGCTTTTTGCATGCGTGCAACCAGCATACTTGTTGACATACCGGCGGCGCAGACCAACATAATTTTTTTCTCTGTCATTTTTCTGACCCCTTTTTTAAAAAGTGTAACCGTTTTCTGTTTCTTGTGCTATTATAATTCGTAGGTACAAATTTTACAAGCGTTTTCAGGATTTGAAATTGGGGGAGGTTGTCGATGTATCACGATATTGCAGAGCAACTGATTCAAGATATTCTGGCAGGACAGTATCCGGTCAAGCTGCCAACCGAACAGGTGTTGATGGATCGTTATCAAGCCAGTCGCAACACGATCCGTAAAGCATTGGACGTGGTGTTTGCCCACGGACTGGTGCGCCGGGTTCAGGGCAGTGGCTATTACGTCATTGATCATTCGGCGCAGTCGGATGCGGTGCTTAATATGTCGATCGGTTTTGATCAAACGGCCATGGTAAAAGGTGGCCCGCTGACATCTAAAGTCGTTAAGTTTGCGCTGATCCCCGCAACAGCTGCGTTGGCTCAGCGCGGTAATGTCACCCGCGGCGCTCCGGTTTACCAAGTCGTGCGACTGCGGTACTTAAAAAAGCAGCTGTATGACTTGGAAGAATCGTATTTCCCGCAAGCGATTGTGCCGCATCTTTCGGCTGAAATTGCGCAGGGATCGATCTTCGCATACTTGCGCAACACGTATCACATGGTTGGCAGTACGACCGAGAACTACATTCAAACATTGCCACTGCCAGCTGACTATGCTGACTTGATGGGGTTGCCGGTAGAAACCAATCATCTTTGTCTTGATGGGATTAACTATTTGGCAAGCGGCAAAGTTTTCAACTTTTCACGAACTTATTTTGTTTATCAGGGTCTAACGCTGTATTACCACACGACAAATATCGATTTGGAGCGGTAGGGCCGGGCTGGCTCACGCTCAACATAACGCGTTCACCAGCCCAGAAACCTGCGTGTAAGAACCTTGGTCGCAATGGCCTAAGACCGGGCCATCACGCCCAAGGCCACTTACACTCCGGTTTCTAACCAGGCTGGTTCACGCTCAACAATTACAAGGGGTGTAAATAATGAATAAGCTTATCAATTGGCTCAATAAACATGTTGTCCCAATCGCGGCGCGGATCGGGTCGATTCGTTGGTTGGTCGCGTTGCGTGATGCTTTTATTGCCATCATGCCGGCGATGATGGCCGGGGCGATTTCGACTGTGTTGAATGCGTTAATTCGGGATATTCCAACGCAATTCGGCTGGACCGGATTCGTGAATTCGATGCAGTGGCTGATCGGGATTAACGCGGTTGTTTGGACAGGAACGTTGGCCATTCTCGGGTTGATTTTCTCGTTTACGTTCGGTTACCAACTGGCGGTTCAATATAAGGTCGAACCGGTGACGGCAGGGATCGTCACGTTGGGCACGTTCATTATGAGCTTGCCGCAAAACTTTACCCTGACGTTGAAGGCCGGATTGGCAAAAGGGGCCGTCAAAACTCTGACCGATGCCGGCGCCGTTGTTTCCGGTAAAGACGTCAGTATGTGGGGCTTCTTTAACTTTGGTAAATTCTTTGGCGCGTACGGTTTCTTCACCGTCATGCTGATGGGTGCCATTGCTGCGACGATTTATATCTGGTTGATGAAAAAGCACATTACGATTAAAATGCCGGATTCAGTTCCCCCGGCTGTTGCTAATGCTTTCACCGGTATTGTACCTGCCGCAGTCGCACTTTACGGCGTTGGTATTATCAATTATCTTTTCACCCAGTTTGGTACCACGGTGATCGAATTTATTGCTAAAGTCTTGCAGGAACCGCTGTTGGGGTTGAGCCAAGGCTATGGCGCCGTGTTGCTGATGACCATTTTGGTTCAGGTTTTCTGGTTCTTCGGGATTCACGGGACCAATGTGTTGGGGCCGGTGCTTGATAGTATTTGGTTGACGGCGCAATTGGCCAATATCAATGCTTTCCATAAGGGTCAGTCCTTACCATATCTGTGGACCCGTAATTCATTCGACTTGTATGCATGGATCGGCGGCGCAGGCTCAACGTTATTGCTGCTGATTGCGATTTTGATGTTCTCCAAGCGGGATGATCAACGGGCAGTGGCCAAGTTGTCTATTGCACCTGGGTTCTTCAACGTGAATGAGCCGGTGATGTTCGGGATGCCGATTGTGTTGGATCCGATTTACTTCATTCCGTTTATTATGGCGCCAGTTGTCATGGTTTCCATTGCATACGGCGCCGTGACGATGGGGTTGGTCTCACCGATTAAAAACCAGATTGTTTGGTCCATGCCGCCATTTTTGAATGCGTTAGTTGCGACCATGGACTGGCGAGCGGCAGTCTTGCAGCTGGTTAACATGGTGATCGGCTTCTTAATCTACGTGCCATTTGTCAAAGCTGCCAACCGCATCAAACCAGCACAACTTGACGTTTGATTAAAAGATCCACCAGCGGCAAACGCCATTGATTCTAGAGAGGTGATTTTTAATTGGAAATTCAAATGATGTTCAAAGTGCCGGCAGCGTTCATGTACGGCCAACTGATTCGGTCTGTGCAGGCCGACATCAAGACGCATACCGGCCGGGAAGTGTTGCCGGGCAGTCTGGATGGCTTCACATATCAGAAAAAGTGGGCCAATGGCATGACCGGAAAGCTGACGATCACGCATGCCATCGCCAATGAGCGTTACGCGTATGAGCTTGACACCGCCCGCGATCATTATCAGGTGGATTATCAATTACGCGATCTCGGTGACCACAAGACGATGCTGCACTATACTGAAACAATTGAGGGTAAAACCGCTAAAGGCAAAGCTAATAATCGCACAGCCGGGTTTTTATTAAACTGGCAACGTAAGCATCGCTTTAAAAAGATGTCGCGTCAAATGGCTGCACAATATTTTAGCTAAGAAGGGATTTTTGTGAAATGAAACGATTAGGCATCTCGCTTTATCCGGATCAAAGCAGTTTCGAGGTGAACAAAGCCTATCTCGATCTGGCCCATCATTATGGTTATAGCCGTATATTCACCTCGCTTTTGCAGCTTTCGGGCAAAGACGGGGAGGATTTGTTGGCAAAGTTTAGCCAAACGATTGATTATGCTAACCAGCTTGGGTTTAAGACGATCGTGGATATCAATCCGGCGTTGTTCAAGGAATTGAAGATCAGTTATGATGATCTAAGTTTTTTCGAGAACCTCCATGTTTGGGGACTGCGGCTGGATGAAGGCTTCACTGGGGCAGAAGAAGCACGGATGACGCACAATCCTTATGGCTTAAAAATCGAACTGAATATGAGCCGGGGGACCAATTATCTGGCGAGTATCATGTCCTATGATCCCGATCGCGATAACCTAATCGGCTGCCATAACTTTTATCCGCAAGCCTTTACCGGGTTGAGTGATGCCATTTTTACCGAATACTCGCAGCAATACCGCCATTATGGGTTACACACAGCGGCGTTTGTGTCGTCGGCTAACGGAAAAATCGGTCCCTGGCCGATTCATGACGGCCTGCCGACGATGGAAAGTGATCGGCATCGGGATATTGTCAGTCAAACCAGCCATTTGGTGCTGACGGGTCAGATTGATGACGTGATCATCGGTAACGCGTTTGCTAGTGAAGCGGAACTTAAGGCAGTCGCCGCAACTTTTTTGACGCCATATCCTGTGCTGCATGCCGAGATGTCAGCCAACATGACGCCGACTGAGGAAAAAATTGCCTTTGCCGCGCCGCATCTTTATCGCGGGGATGCTTCAGCCTATCTGCTGCGGGATACCCAGCCGCGCATCACGTACAGTGCGGCAGATGTCCCCGCTCATGACAACGGCCAATCATTTGAGCGGGGGGACATCTTAGTTGTGAACTCGGCATATGGCCGGTACAAAGGCGAGCTGCAAGTCGTTTTGGCTCCATTTAAGGATGACGGCCAGCGGAATCGGATCGGCCGCATCTGTGCGGACGACCTTGGCTTTTTGGATTTGGTTAAACCTTGGTCGACGTTTGTGTTGGAGAAGTTGAGTAATTGAGGTAAAAACTTAGGCAATTTGTTCCGAGTCGTGCCAAACTCCGCAATCTCCGGCCAGATGTGGGATGGCGACCGCGAAGCTAGAGTGGTGGGCACGACTTCGAACCCGCAAAGACCGCGGTTTCGAAGCTCGGCCTTGTTGTAGGCGGGGCAAAAAGCGCCCCACCAACAACAATTCCACTGCTGAGCCCCATCTGGCCTACGATTGCTCCGCTTTGGCACTAGGGTCTTAATGTTCCCCACAGATTATTTTCCCGTAAACAAAAGCGAAGGCACTTCCGATTTTTTGGGAAGCACCTTCGCTTTTTATTTTGACCGTTAATTATGTTCCACTTAATGCAAGACACCAGCAAAAGTCTTGATAATAACCTGACGTATCAAGTTATTGTGCTTGCTTCTTCTCATGTGCCGCAATGATTTTTTCATCCCGGGCCACCTCTTTCAAGACGTTGCTGACGGCGGTGCCGCCTAGTGACGTGCGGCGATTGACGGCGACTTTGGAGGTGAGTTCGGCGTAGACGTCGTTTTCGATTTGCGGAGCGGCCTGTTGGAGCTCGCTTAGTGGCATTTCCTGCAGGGCGGTGCCGGATTTGATGCCTTTTAGCACGAGTTCACCGACGATGGCGTGTGCCTGGCGGAAAGGAACGCCTTTTGTGGCCAGGTAGTCGGCGAGTTCGGTTGCGTTGCTGAAGTCGTGGGTGGTGGCTTGGGCCATGCGCTTTTCGTGCACGGTGAGATCGCTTAGCATGCCGGTGAAAATATGCAGCGAACCGAGAATGGTGTTGTAGGTGTCAAAAATCGGCTCCTTGTCTTCCTGCATGTCCTTGTTATAGGCCAGCGGGATCGCCTTCATGGTGGTGAGCAGTCCCATTAGAGCACCATACACCCGTCCGGTTTTACCGCGAATGAGTTCGGCGAAGTCCGGGTTTTTCTTTTGCGGCATAATCGAACTGCCAGTGGAAAAATCATCGCCGAGCTCGATGTAGTTGAACTCAAATGTGGACCACAAGATCAGTTCTTCGGCCATCCTACTTAGATGTTGCATCAAAATGGCACTGTTGCTGAGAAATTCAAGTGCGAAGTCCCGGTCGGATACGGCGTCCAAGCTGTTATGGTACAGCTGATCAAAGCCAAGTTCTTTCGCGACCAATGTGCGATCAATCGGGAAGGTGGTGCCAGCCAACGCAGCCGCACCTAATGGCAAGATGTCGGTGTGCTTTTGGGTAAAGTCGAAACGTTCCCAGTCACGCTGGAACATTTCGAAATACGCCAACAAATAATGGCCATAGGTGATCGGCTGAGCGTGCTGCATGTGGGTGTAGCCAGGCATGATCGTGGCGGCGTGGACTTTGGCTTGACCGACCAAAACCGTTTGTAAATTGGTCAAGGCTTCTTTGATTTCCGGCAGACGATGCTTGAGCCAGAGGTGTAAATCGGTGGCAACCTGGTCATTGCGGGAGCGTGCTGTGTGCAGCTTGCCGGCAACCGGGCCGATTTCGGCAGTGAGCAAAGCCTCCATGTTGAGGTGGATGTCTTCATTCTCCACGGTAAAATGCAATTTCCCGGCGGCCAGTTCTTTTTGCAGATGGTGCAGGCCGGCAGTAATTTTGTCTGCATCACTTTGTGGGATGATGCCGGTTTTCCCTAACATTTTGACGTGGGCTAAGGAACCTTCCAGATCCTCTTTAGCCATTTGTTGGTCAAAACCGATGGAGGCGCCGAAAGCATCGACCCAGTGCGCGGCTTTTTCGGTGAAGCGCCCGCCCCATAGTTTATCAGTCATGTTGCTTTTCCTCGGAGTGAACGTGGTTGACCTGCTCGAAAACGGTGGTCGGCAGAGTCCAGAGTTTGATGAAGCCGGCTGCTGCTTCCTGATCGAAGGAGTCGGCGCTGGTGTAGGTGGCCAGATCTTCGTCGTAGAGTGAGTTATGCGCGGACTTGCGGGCAACAGCGACAGCATTGCCTTTGTAAAGCTTCATTTTGACCGTCCCGTTGACAACCGCTTGCGTCTGATCGATGAAGGCCATTAAGGCGTCGAACAAAGGTGAAATCCACTGAGCTTCGTAAATCATGTTCGTGAGTTTGTTTTCGATCGTTGGCTTGAAGTGTTGCACGTCGCGTTCGAGCGTCAGATTTTCTAAGTCGTGGTGGGCGGCCATGATGACGGCAGCGGCTGGGGCTTCGTAAACTTCGCGGGACTTGATACCGACAAGCCGGTTTTCGATTTTGTCAATTCGACCGATGCCGTTTGCGCCGGCAATTTGATTGAGCTTTTTGATCATAGCGGCCAGCGGCATGTGCTCGTCATTTAAGGCGACCGGCACACCCTGTTCGAAGGTCAGATCAAGAAAAGTCGGTTCGTCAGGGGCTTCTTCTGGAGCAACGGTCATGCCCCAAGCATCATCAGGCGCTTGATTCCAAGGATTCTCGAGAATACCGGCTTCATTGGCGCGACCCCAGAGATTGGCATCAATGGAATAGGGGGATGCTTTGCCGATCGGTACCGGAACGTTGTGCTCTTTTGCGTAGTCGATTTCTTCTTCGCGTGACCAGTGAAAATCGCGAATCGGTGCTTCGATTTTCATATCGGGATCCAAGGCGTGAATTGCCGCTTCAAAACGGACCTGATCATTGCCTTTGCCGGTTGAACCGTGGGCGATGGCCGTGGCGTTTTGCTGGTGGGCAATTTTGACCAGATGTTCAATGATCAAAGGACGGGATAACGCTGAGACAAGGGGATAGTCGCCTTCATATAATGCATTAGCCTTGATGACCGGCGCGACATAGTGATCGGCAAATTCGTCTTGCGCATCAACGACGATTGAATCAATCGCCCCGACTTTAAGCGCCTTTTGCTGAATCGCGTCAAAATCGGCATCCGGCTGGCCGACGTTTAAAACCACGGCGATGACCTCGTATCCTTTATCCATCAACCAAGGAATCGCAACGGATGTGTCAAGACCGCCTGAGTAAGCTAATACAATTTTTTCTGTCATGTGTGAATATCTCCTTTTTTATTTTAGTTAAACCGTTTTTCGATTAAACGTAACAAACGCGACAAGGTGAAGGTCATGATGAAGTAGAAGATGGCGACGACCACCAGCGGTAGGAACGGCTTGAACGAAGCGCCTTGAACGACCGTGCCTTCAAACATTAATTCGGTGGCGCCAATGACGGATAGCACTGAGCTTTCCTTGATATCGGTGACAAATTCGTTCCCGAGCGCCGGCCAGATGTTCTTCATGGCTTGCGGTAAAATCACGTAGCGCATCGCCTGGCGTTGGTGCAGCCCCAGCGAACGGGCCGCTTCGGTTTGCCCAACCGGGACAGAGTTGATCCCGCCCCGGATGATTTCGGCAACATAGGCACCGGAGTTGATGGCCATCGCGATCGCACCGGCAATGAAGGCGCTGAGATCCAATCCGAGAATCTGCGTGCCGAAGAAAACGATGAACGCTTGGACCAGTAATGGCGTGCCGCGAATGAATTCGATGTAGACATTGGCGATGGCCTTGGCGAGCCAATTGCGGCTGAGCTTCATCAACGCCAGCAAGGTACCGATGATGGTGCCGAAGAAGACGGTTAACGCCGCGAAAATCAAGGTATAAATCGCGCCGCGGATGAAGTAGTTTCCGTATTTAGCCCAGAAACCCTGATTCTGATCCTGCAGCTTGTAAGCCGCTTGCAAATACTGCTTATACTTGGCGCCTTTGACCTTGCTGATGGTCTTGTTGACTTGTGCAAGGAGTGCCGGCGACTGCTTGTTAACCGCAATGGCAGTCGGCGCTTTGTCGGTGGCAAAATGCGGATCCAACACCATCAGGCTCGGCGTACGGGCCACATATGAATCAGCAATGGTGCTCGCCATGACGCCGGCGTCCAATTTGTTGTAAGAAATCTGGGCGATGACATCATTGGCCTTGTCGAGACTTGTGACCTTTGCGCCAGGCAGTTGGGTTTTGGCTAATTGCTCCTGGGTGGTTTGTTTCTGCGCGCCAACCCGCTTACCGGAAAAGTCGGCGATTGATTTATACTTGGCTTTATCGGCTTTGCGAATCACCATGACCTGAGTTTCGTACAGGTATGGTTGCGAGAAATTAACTTCTTTTTCCCGTTCCGGCGTTTTGGACATACCGGAGACAATCAAATCGATTTTGCCGGTCTTCAGTGCGCCGATCAGGGCGGTGAAATTCATTTCTTTGATTTGCAGTTTCACGCCCATATCCTTGGCGATCTGTTTGGACATGGAAATATCAGCGCCGACGATGGTATCAGCCCCATTCAATGTTGCATGGAACTCTAAGGGGGCATAATCGGCAGACAAGCCAACGATCAGATAGCCGCGCTTTTGGATCGCTGCCAGATCATCGCCGGCAGCTGCCGTTGGTGTCGGTTGCTGAACGGTGAAGCCGATGAACATGGCTAAAAGTGCAACGATGGCAACTGCCCAATGTTTGATTCCCCGCATATAATTCACTCCTCGTATATTTAAATTACAACCAAGTTCTTGGATAGCTCCGTACTTGGATGTTGCGTGATATTCTCTAGTTGTTCATTGGATTTGGGTCCAACTGGTATAGGCTTTTCCCTCCTGTTGCTAGCTATTGCTAGACTTCACCCCGAGACTGCCGCCCAGATGAATCGAACAAGCACAAACCACAAGCTGCGGGGGCTGGAGATCAGTTCGGTGACTCGCGTTTCACCGAGCAGCTACTGATCCTCAGACAGACTGCTCATACTGCGAGGAAGTACTGTAGGTTCATAATTAGGGAATATCGCGCAGCGCCCAAGCCTATCCATAAATCAGAACAGAAAGGAGGTCCAATTCGATGAACTTGAATGTTGGTATTGATGTTTCAAAAGCAAAGCTTGATTACTGTGGCTTGGATTCTGCCAAGAAGGTTATTTTCCAGGACAAGACCACGAATACCCCTGACGGGGCCGGCCAAATTGAGAAATTAATCCTGGAATGGGCTAAACGCCAAGATGATTCACTAAAGATCGTGATTGGCATGGAAGCCACCTCGGTGTACAACATCCACCCCACACTTTACTTTGAACAAAGCTCAGCGCTCAGTGCGTTGGATGCCACTGTCGTCACGTTGAACCCCAAGATGACTCATCGTTACAGCCAATTGTTCGATGACGACAAGACTGATACCATTGATGCCTTCCACATCGCAGACTTTCTGCGCATTGGCCGGTATCAAGTGCCAGTGACCCGCGACGAGAAACACATTGCCTTACAGCGGCTCACCCGCGAACGGTATCACGTCGTCAAACAAATTACAGATGGCAAAAACCACTTCCTCAACAATCTGTACTTCCGATTGAACACACTGGAAGCTGAGCTACCGACTTCTGTGTTCGGAAACACGATGATGACGGTGCTTAGCGGTGAAAAGTACACACTGGACGAAATCGCTCAGATGCCCTTACAGACGCTTACTCAAGATCTTAACCAATTGTCCCACGGTCGCTTTGGTGACCCAGAGGCGATCGCTAAGGCCTTACAAAAAGCCATCCGTAGCTCTTATCGCTTGAGCAAGACGGTTGCCGATTCTGTTGACCAGGTCATGGCGATTTACATCAACCAGATCCGGATGTTACAAAAGCAACTAAAAGCCCTAGACAAGAGCATCACCGACCTGTGTGCCGTCATTGATGGCTCACAGTCAACGCAAAGTATTCCAGGCGTTGGCCCAGTCTACTCGGCTGGACTACTGGCTGAAATTGGTCAGATTGAACGGTTTCCGAGTGAAGCTAGTTTGGCAAGCTATGCCGGACTGGTTTGGCGCAGAAGTCAATCCGGAAACGGTGAGCGGCAACTAACGCCGCGCACGCATAACGGCGATCAGTACTTACGCTATTACCTAATTGAAGCTGCCAACTCGGTAAGAGCGCATGATCCCACATTTGCCAGATTTTACGACAAGAAATACCGGGAGGTGCCAAAATATCAACACCGACGTGCTTGTGTCATGACTGCAAGAAAGCTGGTACGCGTGATCTATGCATTACTTAAAAACCACGAGTTGTATAAACCAGCCAAAGCGGTCTAGCGCGCCAAGCGTCAAGTTAGGGCTTTAGATTCACCTAGAGAAATTACTAAATCCCTGGGCTGGGGGAAGTATACCCTCTGAAAAATGAAACAAGTCTAGATAATTTGAATCACTCCCTTGACTTCAGACCACAAGTCTCGCTAATGATTATGGACTGAATATATACTCATTTCAATGAATATGCAAGGAAAATGTTAAATATGCAAAATTAATTCATTTTTAGCCAGTTGCCCGAAGTCCAGCCAAGAACGGGGAGATGAGGTGCCAAAGCTTGGTATTATCGCGAATGTAGGAGTTGTGGGTTTCGCCGGGGAGGATATGCAGTTCGGCATTTTGAATATGCGTCGCAATCGTGAAAGTCTCTTTGCGGGCAATCAGGTCGCGACTACCGGCCAGCACCAGCGTCGGCACGGAAATGGTGTGCAACATGGCTGGCGTAATTTGCGGTTCGTGGAGCATCATGGCCAGCTTAGGCGAAGGTCGATGCCCGGCAGCAATCCGAAAAAGAATCCGGGAATACCACCGCAACCCTTGAGGCGTCAGGTTGGCACCGGCTACAATCAAGGCACCCACTAACTTCGGATGGCGAATCGCCAACAGCAAAGCGATAATGCCACCATCCGAAAACCCAAGAATGATCGGCCGTTGCAGCGACAACTCGCTGATCAACGCGGCGACATCTTCCGTCATGGCATCATAACTAAGCTGATCCGTGCGGGTGCTCTGGCCGTGGTCACGACTATCAAGCGCAATCACGGTATAATGCGGCGCTAGGTAAGTGATCAAGTCGCTAAAAATCGTATGATCCTCGCCGTTGCCATGCAGCAAAATAATCGCCGGCCCGTGCCCGCTTTTGTGATAGTAGAGTTTTAGATCGTTGTGATAGAAGAACATATAATAACCTCCAGAGAAAGTGAGCGTGAGCCGGCGCATTCCTCCCAAAACAAGGGCTAGACGTCAACTTTTGCGAAATTTAAAGATAGGGCAAAACAAGCGACAGAAGCGGCTTTGACGCGAGTTGCCGCTGCCACACAGCAGGCGGGTCGCACTCGTCTTACAAAACCGTTATACTATAGAAGAGTATCTTAAACCAAGGAGGGCCGATGATGGCGAAAAAAATCTTGGTCGTTGACGATGAGAAGCCAATCTCAGATATCGTCAAGTTTAATTTGGATAAAGAAGGTTACGATGTCGTAACCGCTTATGATGGCGAAGAAGCCTTAAAGAAAGTTGAATCAGAATCACCCGATTTGATTTTACTTGACCTGATGTTACCGAAAATCGATGGGCTTGAAGTCGCCCGACAAATTCGTAAAGAACATGACACACCGATTATTATGCTGACCGCAAAAGATTCCGAAATTGACAAGGTTTTGGGATTGGAACTCGGCGCGGATGATTATGTCACCAAACCATTTTCCAATCGTGAGTTAGTCGCGCGCGTGAAAGCCAATTTGCGGCGAACCTCAGCATCAAGCGCCGCCAATAACGAAGAGGATGAGGCCAATCGCGAACTGCAAGTCGGTGATCTGACGATTCATCCAGATGCGTACACGGTTTCGAAACGTGGTGAGAATATCGAACTGACGCATCGCGAATTTGAATTGCTGCATTATTTGGCGCGCCACTTGGGCCAAGTTATGACCCGGGAACACTTACTACAAACCGTCTGGGGCTATGATTATTTTGGTGATGTCCGGACAGTTGACGTGACCGTTCGGCGGTTGCGCGAAAAAATCGAGGATAATCCGTCCCATCCGGAATGGCTGGTGACCCGGCGCGGCGTTGGCTATTATTTGCGGAATCCTGATGCTGAATAATTAGGAGCAGCACTGTTGAATAAAAAGATTCGCTTCTTTCAGTCGATTCATTTTAAAATCGCGATCGTCTTTATTCTTTTGCTGGTCGTGACGCTGGAAATGATCGGGGCCTATTTTGTGAAGACCCTGGAGCAACAAAACATCGAGCAGTTTAAAACCAGTGTGAACGTGGACAGCTATATTCAGGATAAACTGGCCGCGGATTTGTTGCGCACTGATACGGATAATGCCAATGATGATATCAAAAGCACGCTGAGCCAAGCAGATATTGCCAACTCAGCTGATTTACAAGTGGTGGATTCAAAAGGGACGATTCGCGGCGACAGTGACATTAATGCCCAGACCAATGTAGGCCAGAAGTCGGCTAATTCCAACATTAAAAATACGCTGTACTCAGGCCAACAGTATGAAGGTTATGAGTATCGCGATCGAACCGGTTCGACTTATTACAAAGTGATTCCAATTAAGAATCCGAATGCCACCGGTGACAACAACTCGGTCATCGGCGCGATTGCGATTTCGGCATCCATGGAACAGGCCTATGACAGCATCAATAAGATTGTCGGCATTTTCCTGATTTCCAGTTTGGTTGCCGGTTTACTGGGTACACTGCTTTCGATTGTCATTAGCCGGGCAATTACCCGGCCAATTGACGAAATGAAGAAGCAGGCGATTCGCATGGCCCGCGGTGACTATTCCGGGCAAGTACGGATTTATGGTCAGGATGAACTCGGCCAATTGGCGGTTGCGGTCAATAATCTGAGTGTCCGGGTTGAAGAAGCCCAGGAAGCATCTGAGGCGGAGCGCCGGCGCTTGGACAGTGTGCTGGCGCATATGACCGATGGCGTGATTGCGACGGATCGCCGTGGTAACGTCATTATCATCAACCAGACAGCCTTGAACTTCCTCAACACCAAAAATGAGGATGTCATCGGCGTCTCGATTTTGAAACTGCTCAACATTGCCAAGGATTACACCTTACGTGATTTGCTGGAACACCAAACCGAGTTGTTACTCGATTTTTCGGAAAAAATGGATCATGACCTGATTCTGCGGGTCGACTTTAGCCTGATTCAACGCGAAACCGGTTTTATTTCTGGCTTGGTTGCGGTTTTGCATGATGTTACCGAGCAGCAAAAGATTGATCGTGATCGTAAGGAATTTGTCTCGAATGTCTCGCATGAGTTGCGGACGCCACTGACATCGGTACGCAGTTATATCGAAGCTTTGAGTGATGGTGCCTGGAAAGATCCGAAGTTGGCACCGCGTTTTCTGAACGTGACCCAAGAGGAAACGGATCGCATGATTCGAATGATTAATGACCTGCTGAGTCTGTCCCGACTGGACTCCGGCACCAGTAAGTTTAATCTGGAAACCGTTAATCTCAACGAATTCTTCAATTATGTACTGGATCGCTTTGACATGATGCTCAAGACCGACAACGAACACACTGGTGAGGCGCGAACGGCCCAGCCGTTGCCGCAGCCTGATGGCCATAAGAAACGCTATTCGATTAAACGGGAAATTACCAATGAAGATCTTTGGGTTGAAATTGATACCGATAAGTTCATGCAAGTGATCGATAACATTATGAATAACGCGATTAAGTACAGTCCGGATGGCGGTGTGATCACGGCTCGGCTGTTCCAGACGCATGACCACGTGATTTTGTCCATCAGCGACCAGGGTCTGGGTATTCCGCGCCAGGATCTGGGCAAAATTTTCGACCGCTTCTATCGGGTCGACAAGGCGCGCTCACGCAAACAAGGCGGCACCGGCTTAGGCTTGGCAATTTCCAAGGAAGTTGTCGAAGCCTTGCATGGCCGCATCTGGGTTGATTCCCAAGAGGGTCGCGGCAGTACCTTCTATATTTCATTGCCTTACGAACCGATCACAGACGGAGGGGATGACTGGGATGAAGCTTAGTAATTGGATTTTACGGGTCAGCCTGATTGCCATGGTCATCTTGAGCTTCGTCTTCACGTCGCTAATTTGGCGAAACCCTTCACGGCAGGAGCGACGGAACACATCGAATGTGCAGGTGACGACTGAGAACGATCCGAACGTTAAAAAACTGGAAGGCACTATTTATCTGCCGAATCAGGTTTACTACACGCATGGCGGGCAGAAGCAGTTGCTGATGGAAGCCAACGCGAATATGGGTCGGCAAGTACGCCAAACCATGGCTGATTGGCACATGACGAAAATCAAAACGATTGGCAAGGTTTCTTCGACTAACTATGACAATTATTTGCAGCAGGACGACAGTTTACAGCTGATTTACCAAGATGTGATGAGCTTTAAGCAGTTTGAACAGTGGTATTTCAACAAACAGCCAAACCTCAAGTCATCAGACTTTCATTTTAATCGCATCCTGTTGAATCTGGAGACCGGTGCTAATCGTCTGACGTTCATTAATGACGCAACGCGCACGGTTTATGAAGCGAAGCTAACGAATGTGACGACCGGGCAGTTAGAAAATCTTGTTAAAAAGCGTTCCACCAAGGCTTTCCCAATTGAAGAAAAACGGTTGAGCGGTAATGAGGTTGCCTTTTTCACCCAGCCGATTAAGTTGCAGCCGTATGCGTATTTGATGGATCAACAAAGTGCCAATTATTATGTTTCCTTGTTGATGCCGTCTAAGACAGCCAGCAATGTGGATGCCCGTGAAATCGGTGATAGTACGCTGTATACGGCCGGATCAACCCGCCGGATGACCGCTGATTCGACGACCGGGGCCATTGAGTTTGAAAATTATGCGGCAGCCTTTCCCAATAATGGCCTAGCTAATTTCTTCCATGCAACATTCAAAGGGCTTAGTGCCTTGCAGATGACGAATCTGTCCAGCATGCGGTATTTCCAGTATGATGCGAGTCGCGGTTCTGTCATTTATAAAACGTATGCGCAAGGGTTCCCGATTTTTAATGCCGATCAAAAAGGCGATGTGACGGTTCGGTATACACAGACATCTGAGGAGATTAACTTTTCCAATACCAATTTGACGGTGCCGATTCCGACGAACCAGCCTGCGCAAACCTTGCCGGCAACTGCTACTATCGTGAATCAGTTGGTGGCGGCAGGTTACCGGGCGAGTCAGATTACGGATATTCTGATTGGCTATCAGTGGACCGGCAGCAGTAATGATCAGCAGGTGGTTGATCTGCAGCCGACTTATTATGTCGAGATGAAGGGCGAGTATCGCGACTATCAAAGTTGGCTGAATCATAGCAGTGCTTCTTCTGCCAGTGCTGCTAGCAGCCAAACGGCAACCCCAAGTAATAATGCGGCAGCTGGCAGTTCGAGTGATTCGGGGGCGTCGCAGTGACTGAAGGCCTACACTCCGGTTTCTAACCGGGCTGGTTCACGCTCAGCTTAGGAGGCGAGTACTGTGGATTTTCGACGAATTGAATGGATCTTTCTGGTTGTCTTCGTTGGCTTGAATATTTTTCTGGGCATCAGCTATTTTCAGGCGCAGCAAGTCGATCTGGCGACGATTAAGAGCGGGGATGCGGCGACGATTACCGATATTACCCGCGATCAGATTAAGTTGCCGCATTTAAGCAAAAAGACACCTCAAGGCGATTACCTTGCCAGCCAAGCCAACACCGCCTTGTCAGCGGCGCGCAGTCTGCTGGTGAAGCAGCAGGTGACAATTAGCGAAGGCGACTATCAAGAGCTACAGGCGAGTTTGGATGAGCCGATTACCCTGAAGAAAAACCAGGAACAACAGCAGCTGGCAACATTTGTTAAAAACAACGTCTATCACGGCAAAGAGTACGAATATGCGCCGGCGCTTTCTAACGATGAGCGAATCGTCTTTGCTCAGCATCCTAAAGCCGGGTTAATTTATGATCGGCGTGCAGCGGTCACTTTACATGTTAACGATAATCGCCTGGTAAGCTACACACAGACCTACCTGTCCAAGTTGAGCGTGTTACGAGATCGCTTGAATTTAATGAGTGAGCAGGACGCCGTAATCGCCCTGTATCGGGACAACGACATTCCAAACAATTCGGCGATTGTTTCGACCAAGTTAGCTTATAGTTATCTACTCGATGCAAAAGGCAGCACGGTTTATGTGCCCGCCTGGTACATTGGCGTTAAAAATCGGGCAACCGGAAATGTGACGGTCAAACGTGTCAATGCGATTACGCGAACGGTTATGAAGAATCGCAGTGACAATTAGTGTTAGAATGTAAAGCGATAACGGCTGGGTGCCAAATTAGGTAGTCAGCCGAATGGTAAAGTTGGGAGATGTTGATCGTGGGCGAAGATTTTGGGATGCGTGTCAGTGTCCTTGCCAGTAGCAGTTCCGGTAACGCAACCTACATTGAAACGCCTGGTCACAAGGTGCTGGTTGATGCTGGCTTGTCCGGCAAGAAAATTGAAAAGCTCATGCAAAGCATCGGGCGGGATCTGACCGATGTGGACAGTGTTTTCATCACGCATGAACATAGCGATCATGTGCGCGGTGTCGGCGTTTTGGCGCGACGTTATCCGCAAATTAGTGTGTACGCCA
The DNA here is from genome assembly GCF_029726355.1 of Lacticaseibacillus huelsenbergensis. NCBI lineage: Bacteria > Bacillati > Bacillota > Bacilli > Lactobacillales > Lactobacillaceae > Lacticaseibacillus > Lacticaseibacillus huelsenbergensis. The sequence continues at coordinate 1,075,449 of NZ_CP120687.1, read as the reverse complement.
ACGCCAAAACGTTTGCGGCGTTACCGAAAAGTGTCGGTAAGATTCCAGAAGATCAGTTGCGGCTTTTTGATATGGGGGCCACGCTGACTTTAGGCGATCTGGATGTTGAAAGCTTTGGCGTTTCGCATGATGCTGCGGCGCCACAGTTTTATCAATTTCACCATGATGGCAAAACCTTCACGATCCTGACTGATACCGGTTATGTGTCGGATCGGGTGGCCGGGACGATTCGCGATGCTGATGCTTATGTGATGGAATGTAATCATGACCTTGAGATGTTGCGGACCGGTCCGTATCCATGGCCGTTGAAGCAACGAATTTTGAGCGATCAAGGGCATTTGTCCAATGAGGACGGTGCCGATGCGTTGATGGATGTGATTGGCTTGCGCACCAAGCGAATTTATCTCGGACATCTATCGCCACATAATAATAATAAACCGCTGGCTCATTTAACCGTTGCCTCGTTATTGGCACAACAAGGGCTCGCGGTCGATCACGATTTTCATCTTTATGATACTGATCCGGCCATTGCCGATCCATTGTTTGTTGTGTGAGATGATTGGTGCAGTGTTTCGGATAGCAGTTGGTAGGAAAAAGCAGACGACTTGTGCATAGGGTTGGCCGCTTTTTTATTACCGGTCTGCGTTGATTTAAAAAAGCCCTATGTTGTTCATAATTTCGTCAAAATCGCCACTTACAATAATGATTGTAAACAGGGTGAGTTAGAATTGCCCACAAGGAGGATCAAGTTATGGATAATGGAAGTCATAACTTTCAAGAGACACCACAAGATCAGCAACCGCAACGGGGGTCGAAGAAGCCGAAGAATAGCGGCTGGAAACTGATTGCGATTGTGGCGGTGGTTGCTGCTTTGATCGGTGGCGGTGTTGGTGGCGGAACCGCCTACTGGGCGATGAACCACAATGCCAGTCTTGGCGTGACCGATACTTCCGGCAAGGCAGGGACGACGAAAATCTCTAATGTCTCGGTTAACCAAAGCAGCGCATCGGAGCAGGCTTTTGCTAAAGTCAAAGGTGCCGTTGTTTCCGTTGTGAATATGCAAAAAGCCGAAAGTAACAGCGATGGCCTTGACACTTTTGGCGGCCTTGAAGGTATTTTTGGTCAAGGTAACCAACAAAGTAGCAGCAGTTCGAGTAACAGCTCTTCAAGCCTTGAAGAAGCCAGCGAAGGTTCTGGTGTGATTTACCAAAAGAAAGACGGCAAAGCCTATATTGTCACGAATAATCACGTGGTTAGCGGTTCGGATAAACTTGAAGTCATTTTAAGCGATGGCACCAAGTTGACGGCTAGCTTAGTCGGAACCGATTCGACGTCTGACTTAGCGGTTCTGACGATTGATGGCAGCAAGGTCACCACCGTCGCAAGTTTTGGCGATTCAAGTAAGATTGCAGCTGGACAGACTGTCTTAGCGATTGGCTCGCCGCTGGGTTCACAATACGCGACCAGTGTGACCCAGGGGATTGTTAGTGCCAAGAGCCGAACGATTGATGTCACGGACAGTAACGGCAATACAACCGGCCAGGCAACGGTTATTCAGACCGATGCCGCGATTAACTCAGGGAATTCCGGTGGCCCGCTGATTAACTTAGCCGGGCAGGTCGTCGGGATTAACTCAATGAAGCTATCCGGCAGTTCCAGCAGCAGTTCTGATAGTGCCACGATCGAAGGCATGGGCTTCGCAATTCCAAGTGACGAAGTGGTTTCGATCATCAACCAGCTTGTACAAAACGGCAAAGTCGTTCGGCCAGCGCTTGGCGTTGAGGTTCGCGACTTATCCACCGTTTCTGCCACACAGCAAAAGTCAGTCCTGAAATTGCCATCTAGCATCACCGGTGGCGTCGTGGTTGCCGGTTTTACCAGTGGCAGCAGCGCCAAAAACGCGGGGATGAAGAAGTATGATGTCATTACCGCACTGGATGGTGTCAATGTTACCAACACAGCTGAGTTACACACACAACTGTATAAGCACAAGGTTGGCGATACGATTAAGCTCACCGTGTATCGCGAAGGTCAGCAACAAACCGTTTCGTTTAAACTGACCCAGACGACCAGCGATTTAAAGAATTAAATTAGAAAATCCCCGATTGAGAATGTTCGGTTCTTGGTCGGGGATTTTTTAGATTCATTTGCGTAGTTAGTCGGAAGCGGTTTCCCAAATTTTAACGAAAGTTTAGCGAATAACCTGTGGAAAAGTTCAAGAAAAAGTTTTGTCAAGAGTGGGTAACTTTTTGGTAAAAGTGCTCATTGACCTGTGGATAACTCTGTGGATACTGTTCATAACTAAGATTTTCGGGTGTGATTAAGTTGTCCACCGATCTGGGGATAACTTGTGGATAAACTTTTTTTACTTGTGACAAAACGTTTGTTCCCAGCCATGGGAGCGGGATTGGTGCGCTGAAGTTTGTGAAATCGAACGATTAAAAACTGTGGATGACTGCGTTCGAAAAATTTTTTACTTGAATTTTTCGAATCGTCTATTTGGTGTCAATTCCAGTTCTTCATACTATATTTTGGGTGTCAAGTTACGCACATGTGGATAACCCGTGTGGACAACCTGTTGTTGATTGCGAAAAACTCGGAATTTGACTTCTGGGGACAAACTGGATACCATAAAGATGGTAAATAAGTTGTGCACAATGTATTTGAAAGGATGGTCCAACATGAAGATCACGATCAAACCAGCTGCGGTGACTTATTTGAACAACCATGTTGCCAAGGATCAACATTTGTTCCTGGCATTGGATGATGGTTCGAGTAAGTATTCCAAATTAGGCGGTTCCTGTGCCATTGGCAATAAGTACCAAATTGTCGTGACGGATACGGACGATCAGGATTATGCACTGCCGCTAGAAAACGACGCCGGTTTCAACTTGACGACCGGTGATCCGGAGACAGATTATTTCGGCAGCGGGCTAACGCTTGATTTCAAGAATGCTTCGTTAGCTTTGCGCGATGATAGCGGCATTTTGGACGGCGCGGTGACACTGAACCACGTGACGGCAAAACCGCAATCCGATGACAAGCGGCGTGAAGAAATGAAATCCTTGGGCGGCAAGATTTGCTAAATAGCGGATCGTTGTTGCGAGTTCCAAGAGCAGAAACTGTGAGTTAGCAAAGGTTAGAAGAACAAAAATTAGCACTCGTGCATGACGAGTGCTAATTTTTGTGTTATACTTTATGTGTTCTAAGGGAACAGCAATGACGTCAATGTCCATAACGCGTTCGCAGTCGCAGAAATCTCCGTGTAAGGACTTCAGACGTAAATGGCCAAAGTTCAGCCATTCACGTCTGAAGCCGCTTACACTCCGATTTCTAAGCGCTCCTGCTCACGCTCACTATATTGAAAGGAAGTTTTCGATGATGGCTAATGATCTTATGCGGCGCAATGATTGGTTGGATGATCCATTCTTCAATGATTTAGGACGGCATATTTTTGACAGCTTCACGCCGAGTCGTGGCGGTGATAGCAGTCGCCTGCTGAAAACGGATATTCAGGAAAATGACAAGTCATATGTTGTGAAGGTAGATGTTCCCGGTATCGAGAAGCCAAACATTAATCTGAGTTACGATCATGGCATTCTGAGTGTTGCGGTTAAGCATGAAGAGCAAGCCGATCATTCAGACAACGAAGGCAATATGCTGATGTCTGAACGCAGCTATGGTCGGATGAGCCGCAGCTATCGGTTGCCAAATGTTGATGAGGGTAAGATCAGCGCTAAAGTCACTGATGGTGTCTTGACGATTGATCTGCCTAAGTTGACAGGCGATCAAGAAGGAAGCCATCAGATCACGATTGACTAATTCGAATCTGTTTGCCTAGCAACACAAGTCACGACAAAGATTCTCATCGGGAAACCGGTGGGAATCTTTTTTTCGTGTGAGCGTGAGCCGACCCCTGCGCCGGGGAGCGCGTTATCGAAAGCAGAAGTGTCACGTATAAGATTCAGAGACCATCTTGGCAGCGGATTCTTTCGAACCATTCCCAATCCCATGTGAAATTGACGCACAAATAAGCTTCAATCCGCGAATCTTTTACCTGCAAAGGCGTATAATGGAAGGTAAATATTAGGGATGCCAAAAAATAAACCGGGTACATCATTACCGTTAAAGCGGCAAAAGGGCGCGGTGTTAACGGGATCTTTCCCAGTAAGTTAGTCCAAGCTGAATTGGGCGTTGCGTGAAAAACATTTTCCAAGCCAGATTATATTCGTTCTAAAAAGGATTGCTTTTTCAGATTGTAATGGTTATAATTAAGGTACTTAGGAAAAGGGAGTGGCAACAATGAAGAAGAACTGGCAGTTAATGATGGTGCTCGCTGTAAGTGCCGTTGCGCTGGTCTTTGCGTTCGTATTAAAACAGCCATTGATTGCTCAGGGGCTAATCACGGTGATGGGGTCGATTATCGCCTTGATTATGTTCGGGGGCATGGTGAAAACAATTCGGTCCGGTAACTTTGGGGTGGACTTATTAGCCATTACGGCGGTTGTCGCAACGTTGGCAGTCGGTCAGTACTGGGCATCGATGATTGTGTTGCTCATGTTAACCGGTGGCGATGCGCTGGAAGATTTTGCTGCGACAAAAGCCAGCAGCGAATTGAAACAGTTGTTGGAAAATGCACCGACAACGGCTCATCGGATGGTTGATGGTCACGTTGAAGATGTTGATGTTGATGCGGTCCAAGTCGGTGAAACGATCTTGGTTAAGCCGCGGGAAGTTGTTCCAGTCGATGGTACGGTTTTGGCAGGCGAGAGTTTGGTCGATGAAGCCAGTTTAACCGGTGAGTCTAAACCAGTTGCCAAAAACGCAGGTACGGATATCATGTCCGGGACAATTAACGGTGATGCTGCGTTAACCGTTAAAGTTACCCAGCGTGCCGAAGATAGTCAGTATCAAGGGATTATCAAATTAGTTAAGGAATCAGAAGCACGGCCGGCGCATTTTGTCCGGATGGCCGATCGCTATGCGGTACCGTTCACTTTGATCGCTTATGTGATTGCCGGTCTAGGCTGGTACTTGTCAGGCGATCCGGTTCGGTTTGCCCAAGTGCTCGTTGTTGCTTCGCCATGTCCGCTGATTTTGGCGGCACCGATTGCGATGGTCTCCGGCATGAGCCGCAACAGTCGTAACGGGATTATCGTCAAGTCAGGCACCACACTTGAAAAACTTAGTGATGCCCGGACGTTTGCGTTTGATAAAACCGGTACGGTGACGCGCGGTATTTTAAAAGTGGCGGCGATCTTGCCACAAGCAGGTTTCTCACAAGATGAATTGTTGAACTTGGCGGCGAGCGCAGAAGGTCAGTCAACCCACATTTTGGCGCGGTCCCTGACCGATGCTGTGCCGGTTGCTGACCGTCTGCCAGCGACCGATGTTTCCGAAGCCACCAGTTTCGGGGTGAATGCGACGGTTGACGGCCACAAGGTTAAGGTCGGTAAAGCAGAGTTTGCCGGGACAACGGATACCATCAATACGACGGCGGTTTATGTCAACGTTGACGGTAAATACGCCGGCGCCATTACCTTCTCTGACCAGATTCGGCCGGAAGCAAAAGAAACGATGTCCAAGCTGCACGAACTGAATGATGCTAACTTGATCATGATTTCCGGTGACCAGCAGTCGATTGCTGATAAAGTTGCTGAAGAAGTCGGTATTGACCAGGTTTATGCTGAGCAGTTGCCACAACAGAAAATCGAAGTGTTGGATAAACTGCCTAAAAGTGGCCGGCCGGTTGTCATGGTTGGCGATGGCGTTAACGATGCCCCATCATTGGCGATTGCCGATGTCGGAATTGCCATGGGGGCACATGGCGCAACGGCGGCCAGTGAATCTGCCGATGCCGTTGTGTTACGTGACGATTTGGCTAAGGTCGCTGCGGCAACCTTGATTGCCAAGGAAACTATGGTCATCGCCAAGCAGTCCGTGCTCATCGGGATTGCGATTTGTACCGGGTTGATGGTCATCGCCAGTTTCGGAGTTATCCCAACGATCATTGGCGCGATGTTGCAGGAAGTCGTTGATACGGTTACCATTTTGTACGCGCTGCGTGCTCGGAATGGCTTGCATCGTCAGGCTTTGGTCGATCCGGTTCGGGCAGAAGCTCGGGCTTAAGAGTTGTTTGATAGGAAATTATAGATTTTAGCAGTATATATATGTTGAAAGGCCAATCGGTTTCGCGATTATTCGCGGAGGCGGTTGGCTTTTTTGTTTTGGGTTAGGTTTTTGTTTTGGGTTAGGTTTTTGTGTTGGGTGGGCGAGAGGTTTTGCGGTGGGGGAAGTATGGAGGCAGCTTTTTCTATTGTTGGCAATTGGGGTGTTGTTGGACTGTCGTGTTCTATAACGCGTTCGCCGGCGCAGAAATCTGCGTGTAAGGACCTTGTTCGCAATGGCCTAAGCCCGGGCCATCACGCCCAAGGCCACTTACACTCCGACTTCTAAGCGCGCCGGCTCACGCTCAGCGCTTTTTCTATTGTTGGCAATTGGGTGTTGAACTGCCGCTTTCTATAACGCGTTCGCATTCGCAGAAGCCTGCGTGTAAGGACCTTGGTCGCAATGGCCAAAACCCAGCCATCACGCCCAAGGCCACTTACACTCCGGCGTCTAAGCGCTCATGCTCACGCTCACACAACAGTAACCAGTTCAATGGTTGCAGAAAGTAGTTTATTGGAAGCGGTTACTGCAAGCGCTACAATCATCTTGTAATTAAGGTTTTAATATATCAGATCACAGAAGTTGGCGAGTGCCTTATGACAACGGGTGCTTGCAGTGTTAAGTTTTTTAGCTGGTTTCATCGAGAGAAGGAGTTGTGTATGGCAAATCAAACATTTGTAATTTCCAGAAATACAAGTGTCTCGACTGACAATATGGCGGATCCGGTTTTGAAGAATGCCGTCAATATTTTACAGCGGGATATTCAAAAGGTAACGACTTCACAAGCCGATACCAATCAGATTGACTTGGTGTTGCAACCAAAGGCCGATCAGAAAGTACCTGATGCATTTGCAATGCATTATGTTGATCCACAGAAAGTTGAAATTACCGCGGCTACTACTCGCGGGTTGATGTATGGCGCGCTGGCTGTTTCCCGTGAAGTCCTAGGCATTGATGACTTCTGGTATTTCATGGATACGCCGATTAAGAAGCAGGCAAGCGTCACCTGGTCTGATTTCAGCCAACAGTTGCCTGATTTTCAGACTAAATACCGCGGCTGGTTTGTTAATGATGAACTCCTGATCGCAGACTGGCAGGATCATGATTCAAAAGAATATGTGTGGGATCGGATTTACGAAACGTTGCTGCGGGTTGGTGGCAACCTGATCGTACCCGGTACCGACAAAGAGAGTCGGTTCCATCGTGCCGGTGCGCGGGATATGGGCTTGATTATTGCGCATCATCATGCTGAACCACTTGGCGCGGAGATGTTTGCCCGGGTTTATCCGAATCTTGAAGCTTCGTATCTTAAGTATCCGGAACTCTTTAAGAAGCTCTGGAACGACAGTATTTTGGAACAACGCGGCCATGAAGTCGTTTACGGCTTAGGGTTCCGCGGCCAAGGCGACCGGCCATTCTGGGCAGACGATACGACGCACAAATGGACGGATGAGGAAAAGGCAAAGGTCATCAATGACACCATCAAGCTTCAATACGACATGGTGCAGGAACTCGATCCTGGCGCACAATGTTCAGTCAGCATTTATGGCGAGTTAACCGGTTTGTTCAATCAAGGTTTACTGAAGCTGCCGCAAGATGTCATTGAGATCTGGGCCGACAACGGCTATGGCAAAATGGTATCACGCCGGCAATGGGATGATGATCCGCGGTCACCGGTTCTGACGATTCCTAACAAGGCGCATCGTGCCCGCGGCATTTATTATCATGTGACTTTCCATGATTTGCAGGCATCCAGCTTTTTGACATTATTGCCGAATAGCCCACATTTTGTCGCGGCAGAGCTTGAAAAAGTCAGGAAAGCCGACATGGACACTTTGGAATTAATCAACGTCGGCAATGTCAAGCCGCACATTTTATTCATTCGCGAAGTTGCCCGCTCGTGGCGCCGTGATTTCCAAGTTCGCAGCGAAGACGAGATTATCAAAGACTATGTCAATCATTATTATTCTGAGGCGCAAAAAGAGATTACTGACATTTATGAAGATTATTTCAAGTCGCCTATCCAATATGGTCCGCATGATGATCAAAAAGCCGGCGATGAATTTGCCCCGTATCTCATCCGGAAAGTCGTTAAAGCATGGATGGGTCATTATCCGCAGCTTGAGCAGATGAACTGGTTAACCGGCGATGTGTCTCTTGATGAGCAACTTACCAAAATCACGCAATTAATTGATACCAAATACGCCGCATGGGATCATTTGTATCGACGTGCTTCCCAAGTTTACGCCGATATCATGGGCCAGCAACCGCAACGGCTTTTCTACAACGATATGCTGATGGGCATTGCCGTTCACGCCTGCTCGTTGCATGCCTTGCGTGCCAGCATTGAAGCTTATCGCCACTACCAAAATGCCGAAATCGTGCATGCTTTCCTGGGTGCCGATGAAGCGGTTCGAGCCAACGATGCGATCATGCGGTTGCGGCGCGATAATCCGTCCCCTAAGTGGGTTGATTTCTTCCACAACGATGCATACTCAAACATTGAGCTGAATGCGATTAAGTTACGGCGCCTGCGCTCGTATCTACGGGTTTTGGGTGACGGTCCGGATGAAGATCAATGGGAACGCAAGTACTTGATGGAACCGGCAGATGCACGGGTTATGCTTTTGTCGAATACCCATCTGGCGCTTTCAGATGATCAAATTGCCAAGAAATTGCGCGAACAATTGATTGATGAAAAATAATAAATTGAAAGTGTGAAAGAGGAAAAAACAATGGAAAATAAAAAAGCCGTTGTCCACGATGGTTGGGACGAATTCGCCTCGAAGAAAATTTACCATTCGCGTGGCAAAAAGATCGGTATCGGCCGGTCACTAGGATTCGGTGTTTTTTCGATGTTCAGTATTTCCATGCAGGGGTTAGTTGGTGCATGGCTACTGTTCTTCTATACCACGTTTTGCGGTTTGTCAGCAGGTCAAGGTGCGACCATTTTCCTAATTGGTCGTGTCGCTGATGCGATTGCCTCGCTGGTTATGGGTAATATTTCCGATAACATTTACAAGTACAAGATTGGCCGCCGGTTTGGTCGGCGTCATATCTTTATTCTAGCCGCAGCGCCATCCGTATTATTCGCGATTACGCTCTGGGTTGCTGGAATGAGTTACTGGTACTATCTGATTACTTATGTGATTACCACTGTTTTAATGTCAGTGCTCCAGATCCCTTGGGAAACACTGCCAAACGAAATGACCAAGGATTACAATCAGCGGACCACGATGTCAACCGTCCGGATGGTCATTGCCGGTTTGGGTAACATGTTAGCACAATTCGTTCCTGCCCAATTGTTCCGGTTCTATCCAAAGACGTCACCGACACCATATTTGATTATGCAGATCATGTTCTCAATTGTTACCTTCTTCTTGATCTTGGTTACTTATAAGACCACTTGGGAACACTTCGTTACTAAAAACGAAGCGAAGAAGCTGCAGGCTCAAGCGCTTGAAGATAATGGCGGCAAGAAGAGTTCGTTCAAGTCCGAAATTCGGAACTACTTCTCCACATTCAAAATTAAGAGTTTCCGGACACACATGGGCATTTATCTGAGTTCTTACTTTGCTTCTATTCTGTGGTCCACAACGTTTGTTTACTACATTGTCTTTGTTGTTGGTAAAACAACAAGTGTTTCCGGAATGTTGCAATCGTTGAGTATCGTCTCAGTTCCGGTTACGATTTTAGCCGGTTATATCGTCACGAAAATTTCACCGCGCGCACTGTATCTGTTTGGTTATTCATTGATCTTGATCAGTGTCATTGATTGGGCGTTTATCGGGTTAACCAAACCTGCAGGCGTCATGGTCTGGCTGATTGTTGGTACTTTGCTTTATGAAATTGGTTTGTACATTCTATACTTTGTTCCGTGGAATGTCTTCCCATTCATTCCTGATGTGGACACCTTGGTCACTGGTAAAAATCGTGCCGGATTATTCGCTTCGGTCATGGTCTTCATCAACCAAATCAGTCAGGGCTTGGCTTCAGTGGTTGCTGGCTATCTGCTTGATGTTGCCGGTTTCCGTCAGTCCACAAGCGGTGCGGTTTCGCAGCCTGCAAGTGCGACAAATATGATCTTGTTCATTGTTTCTGGCGGCGTGGGCATCATGATCTTAATCGCGATGTTCTTTGCTAGCCGGTTCCATCTCAGCAAGAAGACATTCAATGTGTTGGCTGCTGAATTAACCCGTCTGCAAAAAGGCGGCAGCATGAAAGACGTTAAGCCGGATACCAAACGGGTTTGCGAACAGTTGACCGGTGTGCCATATGATTCAATTGAATTCTGGCGTCGCAACGATCAACAGCCGGCAACACCTAATGATCCATCAACGAAAGCTTAATGGATTCTAAATTGCATCTTTTAAGGAGGTGATGTTGTCCAGCAGAAGCCATTTTTCAAGCTCACTGAATTCGCTTAGATCGTTATAGATGCCTAACAACTTCTACTCCCAGAGTTGTTAGGCATTTTTTATTAACACTAATATTACGGGTACAACAACCAAACAGAAAGGAAACCCAACATGCAAGATCCCCTCAATAAAAAAATGTTATACGCTTTCGGAACCAGTATCGTAGAAGGCCATGCTGCCCACGAAAGTTTTGTCGACGACATCGCCAGAGCCCACCACATGGTCTATCACAAGTACGCCATTAATGGTGCTACGATGCGCGTGGTGCCCAATGAAGATCCAGTCATCAACATCGTTCATCAAGTCACGCAGGCACCCAAAATAGTACCGGACTTGATCGTGTTTGACGGTATCGCCAATGACGCCTATGCCAGTGTGACTGATGATCCGAAAGTTCTTGGCAGCATCAGTACCGGATTTGCCGATGAGCTGGACACGGCTACTTATTGCGGTGCGTTCGAGACAGTATGCCGCACGTTGTTAACTAAGTATCAAGGCGCGCATCCACTTTACATCACCACCCACAAAACCCCAGCGCGTACTTTAGCGACCCAAGAAAAGCTGCATGACGTTTCGCTTGCGATTTGTCGCAAATGGAGCATCCCTGTCGTGGACCTGTACACACAAAGCGGGTTTAACGCCTTCATCCCTGCTTATCAACATGATTATTCCTATGACAAGCTTGATGCTGACGGGCATAACCTCAATGCCGTCGGTGGAACGGGAACGCACCCTAATGCTGATGGGTATCGATTGTTTTACGAGCCGCAGATTACTGCGGCACTTAAAGCGATGTGTTAAAAATACGTTCGTTTTAACGATGCAAAATTATATTCACGCAAAAAAAGCCCGCAGCGGGGCTTTTTTGCGTTGTCCAATAATTGTTTTGAATTAAGACCGCAACTGATGGGCAATCGTCCGAAACTCACCCGGCGTCAAATGTTCCTGCCGTTTAAACGCCCGAATCATGTAAGTTTCGGAATGAAACCCTGATTGGCGGGCAATTTGGGAAAGCGGTAAATCAGGTTGTTCAATGAGTAGCTGTTTGGCCTGAATCACCCGATAGATCGTCAAAAGCCGGCGGGGCGTGGTTTGGTATAAATCATGAAACGTTTGCAGCATGTATTGCACACTGTAGTTGGTCATTTCGGCTAGATGCTCGTTTGTCAGGTCTTCTTGAAAATGTTCCTGCAATAGGCTCAATGTCTGCTCGGCCAATGCTTGCTTGGTCGGGTCTGCTTTGAAGCGTGCAGTATAAGGTTTTAATTTGGTTAAAAAGTCTTGGACAATCGCCGCATCCTGATCGTCTTCATAGCGATGCGCCTGTTGATAACGTGTATGTTCATGAATGAAGCCTAGTACTTCTGTTCCCAGCACTGGAAAGAAAAGCGAGCTTGCGGTTTTCAGTCCAGGGATGAGATCATCGAGAATCGTACCATTGAAACTGAGATAGCTCGTCTGCCAAAGCGATGTCACTGGATGATAAGCGTAACTCGTATTCAGGTTAATCAAAATACCCTGCCCCGGGCGCAAATTAATTTGCTGATCGCCGATAGTCAGTTCGCCTTCACCAATATCACTCTGTAACCATTGATAATCGCCGCTGCCTTCAGGTCGGGCTATCGCTGACTGAGCCCAGTTAAATCCGATTTTATTAAGCGTAAATGGTTGCTTGGAAGCATGATATGTAATGACGGCTTTTGGGCGCTTGTTTGTGGGGTGATCAATATGATAGCCGGTGATCGTCACACGATTACCATTGCTACCATAACGGCGGCGCGATTTATCATACCAATCACCGTGCACACCGAGCGCTTCGATCGTTAATTCATAATGGCCAAGCGGCTCAGTCGGTGAACGATAGCACGGCGCGTCCTCGTGCAGAAGACTGTAAAAGTCTGTATATACCTGGGATTTGATGTGACCGGCTTCATCACGCAGCGTCATTTTGGCAAAACCGCCATGTGTGCCGGATTGTCCGGTTATCGTAATACCCGTGCCATGAAACTTGAGCATCAGCCGGGCATCATTGGTCTGTCCGGTCCAAGCCAAGGGGGTAAACGTCATGGGCTGCTCGCGTTGTTGGTACCAGTCCCATATAGGCCAGTAGTGGGGAATGGATAATGTGGTTTCATGAACACTTAAAGGCAGCCAAACGTGAGTACTATTTTCTAGATGTGGGTAAGTGTGCCGATCGCCTAAGTATAAAGGAACGATGCCTTTGGCCGTGGGTATTAGCGCGACATCGGCAGTTTGGGAGTTATACGTCAGCGTTCCCGGCGGACAAAATGGGCCATGTGCTGTCCATGGGCCGGTTAATTGGTCAGCGGAAAAATAAACGTTATCGTTGTGCCCCCAGCTGGTCTTTTGGGATGCCAACAAGAAATAATGATCATGAAAGCGAAACATCGCCGGTGCTTCGGTTCCGGGTGCGATGTTGCTGATGATTTTAGCCTCAGCGGTTGTGCCGTCAGCCGCTAACCGATAGATATCGCCTTCATGTGTTAGCAAATAACTCGTACCATCATCGTCGGTGAAACTGCCAATATGCCACATACGAATGGATTGGTTGTTGAAAAGCAGTGGACCCTTAAAAGTGAACGTGTCGGTTAGCCGATCAGCCATGGCGTAAGCGACAACCGGATCGAAAGTGCGTTCATCATCGGTGTGCATGAGCATGATATACTGGCCGGTTTGGGCGCGGAGAACCTTGACCCGATCGCCGACTCGATGCGGCCCTAATAGACCAGACGGCTGAACCGGTAAAGCAAGTCCCGTGAAGGTCCAGTTTTCTAAATCGGTTGATACATAGCGCGAGAATCCGGCGAATTCCGTCGATTCTGCTTGCCGATACTCACCGAATAAATAAAACTTGCCACTTTCCTGAATCAAGCAACCGCCAACAGCATTAACGACTTGCTGGTGTTGATCGTACCAGGGAACTCCATTGAAAATGGTTGGCATGGGCGCAACCTCCTTGTCTTGATGAAGCCTCACTGCACCAATCATAACAGACGTCATGAATGATATGCTACGCCGCTTGTGGGAAAATTCGCGGAAGAACATGACGGTTTGTCAGCCAAGATGTTGGCAGTGGATGATGCGCACAAAAAAACTGAAGTCCGCGTTTTGGGACTCCAGTTCGCTCAAAAAGACATTAAGATTAATTGTTTTGGCTAGATGATTGGGCATTATCAGAACTTGTGGTCGGTGCAGAGCTGCTGGTGCTTGAGGAAGCGCTCGTTTTGCTGCTGCTTCCACTGTCACCAGTTGGGCCCCATGTCCACTGATAAGAACCATCACTCATCGTCACTGATTTCACGGTCATATCATCAACAGACTTGCCTTGAACTTTGATGGCTGCGACAGCGTCATCATAAGTCTTGTACAGGCCGCCACTGAGAACCGTCGTCATCGGTTCCAAACTACTTGAAGCAGTCGGGTCGGATGAAGGTTGCGTCTGATTGTCTGACTTGCTTGAGGAACTGCTACTTGTCGCCGCGGAGGAGGACTGATCGGTTTGGTTGGACTGACTGGCGCTGCTGGTCGGTGCCTGACTAGATGTGTTATCCTTCTTGCCAACGCCACTGGCCGGTTCCGAACTGGTGGCAGTCGCGTCTTGCTTTTGCGTGCTTTGACCGCTTGATGTCGTGTTACCCATCGCAACGTTTGAGTCGCTGCTTTCCTGGGACTTACGGGCAACTTGAACCAGTGGTAAAACATTTTTGGCAAAGTCCTGGTTCTCGACATTTTCAACAGCGTTAACGGCTAAGTCGACACTGCTGCTGCTGAGATCGGATTTGGGATGCTGCAGGTTTTGATCCTTATAGAGTTTCTGAATCTGGGAAATTGCCAGCGATTTTCTGTAAAGCTGACTGACTGATTGTTGGTAATCAGCGGCAAATTCAGGCTTAGTCGACGCAATGGCCTTGTAAGCTTTATTGGCCTGTGAACCATCTTCGGCAAGTTGAGCCAGATTGCTGCTCTGAGCCTTCGTGGTTTCTTCAATCGTCAACATGTAACTGGCTGCATCAGCGTCTTGTTTATCTTTCAGAATCGTTTTCTTTTGCTTGCGATCATCAACATTGTTGGCTAGTTGCTTCAACTTTTCCTGAGTTGAAGTTACCGCGGACCTAGACAAATGTTTAGCTGGGAAAGTTCGCTTTGCGGATGTGTATAGTTGATTGGTTTGTTGCGTTGCCGCTTGAACCGCGTGTTGCGCAAATGAGGTATCGATCGTGCTCCGCATCCCGTAGAAAACGGTCAGGTACCCAGCGATCAAAGTGCCGACCAGGATTTGGAAAATATGTTTCTGTTTCATTGATGCCACCTCCAATAACCTAATGGTACGGGCTGGACTTAACAGAACCATTGCAAACAGGTCACGAATTGAATCTTTTTTGTTACACATTAATATATTCGTAATATAAGGGGTTTACTAAATGAATGCAACCCCTGCCAAATTGAAAAGGAGCCGTGGTGACTATAACGGCAAGAATGAGCGCCCATTAAAATTATTTTTAGTCTATTTGGTTATTTAATGGCCAGATGCTTGACAATTAACCAGGCAGTCGGTTAACGTTGGTGTCAATCAAATAAACCGTTCATGCAAACCTTTGAAGTGGAGATCAAGCTGATGGTGCACGCACAGAGAGCCGGCGCTGCTGAGAGTCCGGCCGAACGCAAGTCAGTAAATGGACCACTGAGGGTTCCCCCGAAAGATCATCGAGTACGGGGAAACGTGTTGGCATACGTCAGTTGTCGCCGGGGTGTTGGCCCCGGGCTAAGCGTGATCATTAACTGCCAAGGGCAAAAACCCTAGGTGCAGTCTCATGATCAAACTAAGGTGGCACCGCGGGAAACCGTCCTTAACAAGTGAGTTTGTTATGGACGGTTTCTTTTTTTGTTGAGTGTGAACTGGCTCCTGCGCCAGTGAACGCGTTATGGCGCGCAACAGCATCGGAGAACTTTACCCCCCCTCCAACGCCAAGCACGCCAACCAAAAAACTTTCACGAGGTGGCACAAAATGAAAAAGTATAACGCCCTGGGACTAACCTGCATCACCCTAACCTTGCTTCTAGCCGCATGCGGCCAATCAACCAAAGCAGCGACCAACCAACGCGCCCTAAACGTTGCTGTCAGCACCGAAGCCAGCTCCCTTGATCCGGCCCACGCAGTCGATGCGACCAGCGGCGCCATTCTGCAGCAAATCATGACGCCATTGTACGACCATGACAAATCCGGCAAAATCATTCCGGCCATGGCCACTAAGGTCGTGAAGCCAACCAACAATGGCAAAACCTACACCCTCACGTTGCGCAAAGATGTAAAATGGAGTGATGGCACCCCGGTAACAGCCAAGGATTTTGTCTATTCACTCAAGCGGATTGTGGATCCGAAAACCAAAACCGAATTCGCGTACCAATATGATGCCATTGCCAATTATCAGGATATCGTCGACGGCAAAAAGTCACCCGATACCCTTGGCGTTTCCGCCCCAAGCAAATATGTGCTCAAAATCCAACTCAGTCAGCCAACACCCTATTTTTCCAGTCAGATGACCGGTTATTACCCGACCAATGAAGCGGCGGTTAAACGTTATGGTAAGAAATTCGGTTCAAGCGCCGACAAGATTGTGACGAACGGCGCGTATAAAATTAAAAATTTCAGCACCACTAGTGATAGCGGGGACTATGTGAAAGATCCGAACTTCTACGCGGCTAAAACCGTCAAGATCAATCACGTTCACGTCAACGTTTTGAAAGATTCCAGCACGGTCGATAACCTTTTTGCGACTGGCAAGTTAGACGATGCGCCGCTATCTGGCAACTTGATTCAAAAAGAAGCGCAAAACCCGGCCTTGACGAAGACACCGGCCGCCAATATGAACTATCTGCAACTCAATACCAAGAATCCGCAGCTTAATAACGTCAACTTGCGCCGTGCCATTTCGGCTGCACTCGATCGGCAGGCACTCACCAGTAAAGTTCTGCAGGATGGCTCCCAACCGGCTAAAGCATTTGTACCTAAGGGCCTTAAAACCAATCCAACGACCGGCAAAGACTTTACTGAAGATGCCAAGACGCCGCTGACATATTCGCCGACCAAGGCCAAAGCGTATCTCAAGGCGGCGTTGAAAGAGCTCAACACTGATAGCATCAGTTTTTCGATTCTCACGTCCGATGTTGATACTGACAAGCAAGTCGGCGAATACATCCAGAGTCAGCTAACCAAGGTGCTGCCACAGCTGAAAGTCACGGTCAGCAGCCTGCCAAAAATGACGCGCATTCAACGATCGCTTGACGGCAAGTTTGACGCGGTCTTGATGAGTTGGAACTCAACGATTCAGGATCCGTCAGATTATCTAAACACGGCAACGGCGGATAACATTTCGAACTTTTCGAAGTTTAGCGATGAGCAATTCACCGCGTTGATGAAAAAAGTCAACACCACCACCGGTCAAAGTTCAACGGCCCGCTATCAGCAAGAACTGGCCGCTAATGCTCGCGTAATTGATGTGGCTGGCTACATTCCGGTCTTTCAAAGTGCCAACAGTCGCCTGATCAATACCAAAGTCGGCGGCCTGCACTACAGCATGTTGCAACCGGCCGAATATCGCTATGCGTATTTCAAATAAGGTTATAAGAGAGTAGGCTTGAAAATGACTCTTCCGATGCAAGCATTTTTAACTCAGTATTTGCGGTTGCGTTCGGTTTCGTTAGCGACCGACAATGAGATTGATGAAACAGCTGCCTTTTTAAAGCAACAATTTACCAAATTTGGCGCGACCACCAGTCGGATCTTAACCACCGAAGCGGCGAATCCAGCGGTTTACGCGGTTTTCCCGGGTCAATCCGCGGATGCGCCGACGTTACTTTTCTATAATCACTATGATGTTCAGCCGGCGGAACCCTTGGATTTATGGAAAAGTGATCCATTCCAGTTAAAAATGACGGATACACACCTGTATGCTCGCGGGATTAATGACGACAAAGGCGAATTAGCCGCGCGGTTGGCTGCCATCCAACGGTTACAAGCGCAAGGTGGCTTGCCTTGTACGATTAAGTTTCTTGTTGAAGGTGGGGAAGAACAAGGCAGTCCGCACTTGGAAGACTTGTTGAAGCAATATGCTGATTTGTTGGCGGCGGACTTTTGTTTGTGGGAATCCGGCGGCCGCAATGAGCAAGGCAAGTTTCAGATTTCGCTTGGCGTCAAAGGTGGCGTAGCGTTTCAGCTTAGCGTCAAGACGGCTGATTTTGATCTTCATTCCAGCTTGGGCGCGATTACCGAGAATCCGGCATGGCGCTTGGTGCAGGCGCTGGCGACCTTGAAGAATGCCAAAGACGAGATCACGATTCCGCATTTTCTCGATGCCGTGAAGCCCTTGACCACCACCCAAAAGCAACTCATCGACAGTGCGGTCTTTGATTATGCGGCTTTTGCTAAGAACTATGGCATCACGCGTCCGGCGACCGTGCCGGCTGATGATATTAAAGAAGCTTTGTATAATCGGCCGAGCATGACGATCAACGGTTTTTCGAGCGGGTATGAAGGCCCGGGAATCGGTAAAACGATTTTGCCGCATACGGCGCTGGCCAAAATCGATTTGCGGCTGGTTCCGAACCAAACGCCAGCCGAGACCGTGCGCTTAATCAAAGCGGCACTGACAGCCGGCGGTTATGATGACGTCATTGTATCGGATTTTCTCGGCGAGCCGCCTTTCCGAACCGATCCAGACGACCCGCGTGTGCAAGAAGCAGTGGCGCTGGCCAAGGCGACTTATGGGGATGACGAGGTTCAAATCGAATTAAATTCACCAGGCAGCGGCCCGATGAAGTATTTTTACGACATCAATCACGCCCCGATTATTTCCTGCGGCATCGGCAATGCCAACTCGGCAGCGCACGGGCCAAATGAGAATGTGGCGATTGCGGATTATTTGCGGTTTATCGATTATTTGACGCAACTGGTGGGTAAGTTGGCGGTATAAAGCAGAGAAACTAACGAACCCCCCTACTTGGCCTAAAAAGGAGGCTCAAGCTCTGGGACAATCTTGCTAAAAAAATAGAAGTTATAAAAAGTCTTACTCTAAAGTGAAAAACATAGCTGGATACCCAGAGCGATTTTGAAATATTAAAGCTCAAAACTCTGATATATTAGTTTGTAACGGCAATACAGCATGTACACCTGAACACAAACGCTTAAAATCTTTTCCAAATGTTGGAAAAGATTTTTTTGATGGTCACCGTTATTCTATAACGAACGTTTCGAAAAAGGGTTGACTGGAAAACTTTTGGTCCTGTACACTGTTACCACATCTGGTATACATACAATATCACAAGAAGAATATGTTCTTTAGATGAAGGAGAGACATGATGGCCAAAGTTATCTACCTGGGATTAATCGCTTTTTTTTTCGACAAAAATTCCATCATTCAAGGCTTCTTACCTTACGATAAGCTCTCAACACCGTATGACGAAGACAATGTAAAATAATCTCGGCAAAAGAGGTGGAAATGATATGTCTTTTGGGAATTCAATTAAACAAAAACGTGAAGCAATGGCGTTAAGCAGATATCAGTTAGCGAAATCAGTTCATACGACGGTGACTCAAGTTGCAATCTGGGAATCTGGCCGTAAATATCCCAACATAAAACAGCTCATCATGATTAGTGATGAATTGGGACTAACCTTAGATGAATTGATAAAAGGAGATTCATCCTTTCAAAAGAAGATTATGATAGACAAAAACAATCATGATGCTGATATGATTGTTAGGTTTTCCATAATTCTCGAAATTGTTTTGTTTGTTGTGGGTATTCTTCTTATTTTTCATTATGCTTAATAGTTTAAGAGGTTCAGCAATTCCAAACGCAAAGCAAAAACAAAGAGGCCGCACGCTATTTTACGCGTAGCCTCTTTCTTTTTGGGCAGCTTAATCTTGCGAACTCGAAGAACTAGCAGAACTTGCTGACGATGAGTTGCTAGACTCCTGCTGGCTTTGGTTAGACTCATTGCTGGTACTTGAAGCAGAAGATGTCGACTGACTGTTCGTGGCAGATGACTCGGAGCCGCTTGCTGAGGAACTTGGCACCGTCGAGGACGATACACTTGCTTCAGCGCTGGAAGTATCATCCGAAGCTGCTTGTTGGGCAGTGGCGATCGCCGGCAGCATTTGGTCAGTCAGTTGCTGGTTGTCAATATGTTTGAGTGCTGCCAAGGCAGCCTGAATCTCGCTGGTACTTAAGCCGGACTTGGGTTCTTTAAAATCGGCGTCAGTAAATAAGCTGGCGACTTTAGCCACAGCCGCTTCTTGATCGGACAGCTGGGCAACCTGTTTTTGATAAGTCTGAACGAACGTTGGCTTTTGTTTGGCCAGTTTGGCTAATGCTTGCTGCGATTCGCTCGTTAACGTCTTCAACTCAGTCAATTTGGTTGGTTTTTGTGCCACTGCATTTTTGACAGTTAGCATTTGCTTGGCGGCATCGACGTCTGCTTGGGCGCTGGCGAGTTGGTTAGCCTGCTCCGGCTCGGTGAGTTTGCGGCGTGCGGCTTGTAAACTGGCCTCGGCAGCAGCAATTTTTTCCTGACTAAGTTCCGCGGCAGGCAGTTGATGCGATGAGTCTTTGAACAAGGTATCAACTTGATTGGTAGCCGCTTGAACGGCGTGTGCTGATTGGGTGTCGGTCCAGGTGCTGTGCACGCCATAAAAAAGTGTGAAACAACCTGCGACTAGCGTGACGACGATGATCGAAAACAACGTCCTGCGCTTCATAAACGGTTTCCTCCTGATGAGCGTGAGCAGGAGCGCTTAGAAATCGAATTGTAAGTGGCCTTGGGCGTGGACCCGGACTTAGGCCATTGCGACCAAGGTCCTTACACGGAGATTTCTACGACTGCGAACGCCTTAATGTGCGAGATAATAAAAAAAGTTCAACTGACAGCCGCTGCGTTCTAGACACATGATCATGAAACCCAAGTATCATCGAACAACAGCTGTCCAGTTACAAAAGTTTTGTTTAAAAATACGTAATCTCTTTAGCAAAGCTTAATTCTAGCACGTTCCGGAAGAAAAGCAATGAAAACGGATACATAATTGCCATGGCGGGATTCACAAGCCCAAAAATGCCCTCAAATTGCCAAATGAACTGCGCAATTTAAGGGCACTTTTTAGAAAGCTAGGAAAAACAAAGCTTGAAATCTAGAACAATCATGATTTATTCAACATTAACGTGTTCGTGCAAGGCGTCGGCATTACTGGTGTCATCACGTTTAGCTAATTTCAATGTGAGGGCATCCAAGGTGATGTGGACGGTTTGGTCGAACAAAGTCGAGAGCAGCTGGATTGATTTAACGCCGGCACCGGTTTTGGTTGCGCCAGGAACAATCACGACCGCATCAGCGAGTTTGGCTAGCGGCGAGTCAACGGCACTGGTAAAGGCCACAATGTTGAGGCCAAGTTTCTTGGCTGCTTCAGTATCGGCAACGATGCTTTTTGTGGTGCCCGAGCCGGAAACTGCCACCCATGTATCGCCTTTTTGAATGGACGGCGTAATGGTTTCGCCCATCACATAGTCGGTATAGCCAATGTGCATGAGGCGCATGGCAAAACCTTTTGCCTGAAAACCGCTGCGACCGGCGCCGATGACGAAGATGCGTTTGTCCTTGGTCAGGTAGGGCATGGTCGCGTCTAATTGATCTTCATCGACGAGTGCCATGACTTGGTTGATTTCTGTCATAATATCCGGAATGACTTTCATGCGTTGATTGCCTCCATAAATTGTTGTGCCGTTGCGACTGGATCGGCTGCCTTGGTGATGGCGCTGCCGACAATCGCGATTTCGGTTAACCCTTGTGCGGCCAGCGCCGTTGCACCCGCCAAATCAATCCCGCCGGCAATCGCCAGTCGCTTGAGTTGCGGAAAGGCGGCGTGAAAATCGGCCACCGTTGCGGTTGGATCCAGGTGATCTTGGCGGTCAGTGCTGTGGTGCAGCGCATAAATCGCATTTGGGAAAATACTGATGGCTTGCTGTTTGGTCGCATTAACCTCCATCAAGTCGATCATCATTTCCTTCTTCGCCGCATCCGTCGCCGCTGCCGTTGTTTTCAGAGTTGCCAGTGACGCCGCACCCATCACGGTTAAAATGTCGGCACCAGCTGCAAAGCCTTGTTTGAATTCGTAACCACCCTCGTCAATCGTTTTTAGATCAATGAGCAACTGTGATGTACGAATCGCCGCCCGCATTGCGCGAAAACCGGCGAGCCCCTCGTCCTTCACTAGGCTAGTGCCCATTTCGATAATCGCTACTTTACCATCCAATTGTTGCGCCAATGCAACCGCATCGGCTAATGGTACCCGATCAATGGCCACCTGTAATTTCATTAAAAATCGTCTCCCATCACAGCCAGATTTTTGTCCAAAAAGGCTTGCAGTTGCTCAGGCGTCGGATAGCCGTCATTATCGCCAGGCGCCTGAACCGCAAAAGCGCCAATTGCATTTGCGCGGACGACTGCATCACGTTGGGACTTGCCTTCCATCAAGGCGGTAATCAGCCCCAAGGCAAAACCATCACCGGCGCCAACCGTATCGACCACCTGCGCTACCTTAAAGCCCTTCACCCAATAACCGGCTTCACCCTTATTCTTAACATACGCGCCTTTAGGACCGACTTTGACGACCACCGTTTGCGTGCGCTCGCTTTGATTGAGGTAAAAGTCGGCAATTGTTTCCGGATCGCGCGAGCCTACCAAAAGTTCCCCTTCGTTGTCGCCGGGCAAAATAATCTCGGCTTCTTTTGCCAGCTCATTGAGTGTTGCCGCCATTTCTTGCGGGCTGGACCATAACTGCGGGCGCAAGTTCGGGTCGAAGGTCGTCCGAATATTGTGTTCGTGCAGCAGGTCAATCAAGTGGCGAAAAGCGGCCAGCGCCTGTTCTGAAATCGCCGGGAAAATGCCGGAAAGGTGGGCGAATTTCACCTCCGAAAAGTCAATGCGATCAAGCGTTTTGGCATCGAAGTGGGCGGCCGCAGAACCCCGCCGGAAATAGAAAATATCCGGATCGCCGGTTGAAACCTTATTTTTAAGCTGGAACGCGGTCCAATAATCTGACGTACTATCAATATAATCGGTTTGGACATGATTTTCACGCAACTGGTCCTTGATGAAATCGCCAAACGGATCTTCGCCTAGCCGCGTGATATATTGCGCCGAGTGGCCTAAACGCGAAACCCCGACAGCCACATTAACCTCGGCTCCAGCCAGATACTTCCGGAAGTTCAAGGCATCCTTAAGTGATTGATCTGTATCCTGTGAAGCAAAAAGCGCAATTGGTTCTCCGATGGTAAGAAATTCTGACATGGTATGTTCCCCTTCTTTAAATGAACGCAGATATTACAACAACACATAAGCCGCCAACAAATTCAAGATCGTCGCAATCCAAGCCCAAGGCAATCCGGTTAACAGAAATGTTTTGGTATCAAGCTTGGCATATTCAACCGACCAGAGATTCCAGGACTGGGTGATGTCGGCCGACACCGCCATCATGGTCGGGACA
Source organism: Lacticaseibacillus huelsenbergensis (assembly GCF_029726355.1). Lineage (NCBI taxonomy): Bacteria > Bacillati > Bacillota > Bacilli > Lactobacillales > Lactobacillaceae > Lacticaseibacillus > Lacticaseibacillus huelsenbergensis. The sequence continues at coordinate 1,052,310 of NZ_CP120687.1, read as the reverse complement.
ACGAGCAACCCGTATAAGAAGTAAGGCGGGAATAAGCCGGTGGCGGTAAAAATCGCCGCCGTTGCTGCGCCTGCTCCATAAAGCATCAACGGGCCGCGGAAGTAGGACAGTGGTGCGATGACGATCATGATGAACACCATCAATAAGCGGCTATCAGGGATGATGCGTTTGAAAACCGCGGTGAATTGGCCCATGGTGTGGACTGCCGCGCTTTGAAACATGGTCAAGACCAGCAACATGATCAGCAAGCCGGCAATATCGCCAATGGCCGTTTTGGTTGTCGTGTTCATCATCTGGACAAAATGCACGTAAGATTTCATATTGCCGGTCATCGCAAATGCCAGGAGCGTGGCCAGCAACAATGCCGGAATCGCATCCCATTTGAAGAAAATGCTCATGGCCACGGGCAACACCGGCAGCAGGTACGTGATCGGATTCACATCAGGTGGCACGCTTGTTTCTGGCGTCTCTGACTCGACAACGAATGGTTTGCCGTTTCTAATTTTCCTGGCATAAAAAAGGATCATAGCGATGACGACCAGCATCTGAATAGCCATGGCGACAAAGCCGAACCGCAGATAATGATCACCCCAGACAACGCCTTTGAAGAAGACGGTGAATTGGTTAAACAAAACCGGATTAATATACATGGCGGCGCCGATCGACAACGTGAAAATCGAGACCGCAATATTTTTTGGGACACCCATTGAAAACATAATCGGGAAAAGAATGACCCCGACCGCGATCGCCGAGCCCACGCCATAGGCACTTGAGAAGATCAAGGCGGTGATAATGGCAATTAAAATGGTGGCAATCACCGGTGCCTTGCTGCCGACGCTTTGGGTGCGCCGGCTGATTGACCCGGCAATGCCGGTGTCCACTAGCACGCGGCCAAACCAGGAACCGAGAATGATATACAAAGCGGTTTTGCCGTAATTCAGCACAGGATCAGTGAAAATCTCTTTAATCGCGACATTAATTGGCACCAATCCGATGATGGTCCACACAATCGCCATGACGAAGAACCCGACCGTTAAGTTGCCACCGCGCATCGCAAACGTAATGAATAAAACGAAAGTCAAAACAAGTAAAATACCGGTTATTAGACTCCCCATCTGAAGCGCCCCCTTAATACTTGTTCAACTCGCTTAAAATGCGTTGGTAACTAGAACGGATGCCGCTTTGATCAGGATCCTCAAAGAACTTGTTCTCAGTCGAGTTAAACCGCTCAGCGAGATAAAATGCCGACAAATACGCAGCTAAAGCTTCTTTACTGGCTGCCTCAATATCCACTTTTTCCGGTGACACCTGAATATTCAAAGACTTGATAAAATTCAGGGCGAATTGTTCCGGATCAATTTGCAAACGTTGGTTATTCATGTACGTGACCCCCTAGCTTGCTCATCTTGCAGCAGTTTTTTGCCTTCCAAGATAATGCCGTGATGTGCGGTCGGATATTCCAAGGCGATGGGCACTGTGTCTGGCAAGATCGCCAAAATATCACGCCACGGCAGATCGCCTTGATCTAACGGAACGGTGACTGGCTTTTCGCCGCCGGTCAGGTCGTCTTTCACGTGGATGTACCGCGTATACTGACGCAGCGCAGTCGCTGCCTTCAGCGGATCTTCGCCAACGAACGGCCAATTACCTAAATCGTAAACATAGCCGATCGGAATATTCGCCGCCGTAACGGCCTGAAGAAATGTCAAAACCGGCTGTAAGCGACCGCTCGTAGTGGTTTGATCATTTTCAATATTGATTTCGATCCCTTGTTGGGTCAGCGAAAGCAAGGCGCTGGCTAGATCACCGGAAAACTCGGCAAAAGCGCCGATGTTCCACTTGATCTTGGTCACGCCCATGGCTTTTGCTTCATCCAAGTAACCTTGAAGCTTTGGATTGACCTGACCCTCAGCAACGAAAACTTCGTCAGGAACACTGTAGAAAAGCGTCAGCTGGTGATCCTTGGCAAGTTCAGCCACTTGCGGCAGTTCCTTGGCAATATCACGAAAATATTCCCGTCTGACTTCAATGGTCGAAAAACCCAAGTTGACCAACTCTGACACGAGGTCAGCTTGTGATTTGCCCGCCTGCCATTCGGAAGCGAGCAATAACAGATTGGCAACGATTGGTGCTGGCATGATTACAACCTCCTAAAAGTGAGCGCGAGCCGCCCCTCTGCGCTAAGGGGAAGCGTGTTACGTCGAACAAAAAGTTAACTTGATCCAAATGGGAAACCGGTTTCCTTAAAGAGCACATCGTTACTATACAAGCGCTTACAATCACGGTCAAGTAAAACGCCCGTTTTGTTTTGATTAAAATGTGCGGCCGAGGTAGCACAGCCTAGGAACGCAAAAATCGCCTCTAGAGATTCCATTCATCTCTAGAAGCGATTTACTTTGGTGTTCATTTTCAGAATCAAAATGATGAGCGAATGCGCACATCCGCGGGAATTTCCAGACGCTGGACCGCAACCGGTTCACCGGCAATTTGTTGTGCCAGTAATTGAGCTGCCGTTGTGCCGATGACGTCGGGATGTTGTGATATCGCGGAGATGCCCGGCGTGACCAACTCGGCCCAATCCCAGTCATCATAGCCGCTGATGGCAATATCTTGAGGGATGCGCAGGCCTTTTGCATGCATCCAACGCAGCGTTGCCATTAACAATCGGCCATTTGCGGCAAAGACCAGTGGGTGTGTCTGGGGATGTGCTTCGAGCCAGGTAGCCAGCGGTGCGACACTATCGTTTTCGGTTTCCAATAAGGTTACTGTGGTCGTCGTATTTTTAAACGTGTCCAAAAACGCTTGGTAACGGGATTGGCGCGTGGAAATCTGGGCGACCGGATTGATGAGGATCAGGATATCCCGGTAATGACTTTTAAGAATCGCTTGTGCCAGTTTAGTGGTCGAGCGGTAGTCGTCGGCAGTGACAGTTGGCCAAGCGAGCGGTCGAGTTAATCGGTCAACCAGAACCATAGGCGTCTGACTATCACGAATCAGGTCGTAGTGATGGGCCACGGCGCTTAACGGCTGCATGATAATCCCGTCAACATTCATACTCAGTAACATTTTCAACGCTTTTTCTTCGCGTTTCAGGTCATTGGCCGCGTCATTGATCAGAATCTGATCCATCGAATGCTGCGTGACTTTATTGATGCCGCTGATGAGTAAAGTCGAATAAATGTTGGAGATATCGGCTACCACCACACCGATTAAGTGGCTGCGGTGGGTTTTCAGCGAGCTGGCTTGGCGGCTGGGGGTATAGTTGAGCTCCGCAATCACCGCAGCAATGTGTGCCTTGGTGGCGTCCGACATATGTTCAAAACGCCCATTCAAATAGCGGGAAATCGTCGCTTTAGATACGCCGGCTTTCTGCGCCACATCTGTAATGGTGAGTTTCAATCGCGCCACCTCCGTTTGCTTTTTATTGTACGACGATTAGCGGACGGTTAACCAGTAACCGGCGCACCCCAAAATGATCAGCGCCACTAAGTTGAACACGGTGAACCCGACAAAAAAGCGTGCGTGTGGGCGACTGCCGTAAACCAAATACTGCTTGAAAACCAATAAGTTAGCCATCGATCCGACCAACGTACCCACACCGCCGATATTGGAACCATAAAACAGCGCTTCAACATAGCCGGTAAATCGGGCCAACAGAACGGTGGACGGAACGTTGGAAATAACCTGACTGGTCAGAACCCCACTTAAGTAAACCGAATCCTCTGAATTTTCAAGACTGGCAATAAAATGGGTGACCCATGGAATCTGTCCGACCACGCTGACAATCACGAAAAAACCGGCGAAAGTCAAAACAACCGCATAATCCACATCTTTCATGTCTTTTGGATCGAGGGCGACTGAAAGGAGAATCGCTAATACCGCGCCGACCCAAGCAGGCACAATGCCAATGACTCCGGCGAAAACGACGCACGCAACAATGACGGCAAAAATCGTCGGCCGGATTTGGATATGAATATGTTCAGTGGGCACGTTGGGTACGGGGACGTTGCGCAAAAATAGACTTAGCAGCACCAACACCAGGAAACTGCAAGCCAGCAACGGGATTGACCAGCTGAAAAACTCTTTTAGATTAATCTGGAATTGATGCATCAGGAAAATATTGTGGGTGTTACCGAATGGGGTGAAGGCGCTACCAAAGTTGGCAGCCATTCCGATCAAGGTTACTGGGAGAATTTCTGGCAGTTGATATTTCTTGGCCACGCGCAGATATAACGGTATCAGCGTTAAAACCGTGACATCGTTGGAAAGAAACATGCTGGCAAAAATGGCAAGGAAAATAAACCACCACGTTAACTGGCGCGTGTTGTTCGCCCGGGACGTTAACCGATATGCCCAGTAATCAAGAATATGTAGGTGTTCGAAGATTTGAATCACCGTCATCATGGCAAGAATGGACCATAATGTGGCAAAACTTATGTCGCTTATTTTAGGCCGGCCTATGAATAGGCTTATGACGACCAACAAGCCGGTGATCTGCAGGACCCGATCTCTGATCAGACGCCGAATAACAATCATCAATTTACCTCATTTGAAAAAAACTCAACCTGTACATTTTGCGCTAAAAACCGAACAATGACAATAGCTAAACCCGACAGAACGTCTGGTATACTTGAATTAAGACAAGATTGTGGCATGAGCATGATGACGGGGGCAGCAAATAGCGTGAATATTAAAATCATTGGTGTCGGTAAGTTGAAAGAAAAGTACTTTCGCGAAGGCATTGCGGAGTACTTAAAACGAATGGACAAGTTCGCCAAAGTCAAGATTGTCGAGGTGGCGGATGAAAAAGCACCGGAGAATCTGTCCGAAGCCGAAATGGCGGAAGTCAAGGACAAGGAAGGTAAGCGCATTTTGGCCAAAATCAAGGACAAGGAATGGGTCATTGCCCTAGCGATTGAAGGCAAGCAGCGCCCCTCCGAAGTCTTTGCGAAGGAGATTGCCGATCTTGGTACATATGGCCACTCGGATATTACCTTTGTGATCGGCGGCTCGCTTGGTCTGTCGCCGGCCGTCATGAAGCGCGCCAACGACACCTTGAGCTTCGGTAAATTGACCATGCCGCACCAGCTGATGCGCTTGGTGTTGATGGAGCAGATCTACCGCGCTTTTATGATTAATATTGGTAGCCCGTATCACAAGTGAGCGTGGGCATTGAAAGTGAAAAGAATCACAATGCTTACCCCACTTAAAAATATATCTCTTCATTTTGGCTATTTCTAAGAGATATATTTTTAAAGGCGGCTGTTTCTTCAAATCTTCGAGATATATTGGCCAAAATAGGCAGGTATTCGTTCGATTGAACCATCTAAGCAAGGAGCAAGATAATGACACCAGAAACCTATTTCACCCAGGTAAAGCAGGCGTTGGGTCTGCCGGGATCCACACAGTTACAAAGCGCGTATCAATTTGGCGCTGAAGCAGATAAATTGGCAGCGCTCGTGCTTGCTGGCAAAAAGACGGCAACAGCAAGTGCACGAGATCTATATGCTGTCGATGAACCATTGCCACAAGCAGGCGCGTATGATGTGATTTTAAATTCATCCAACGAACCTGTTTGTGTGACTTACACGGATGCTGTCGAAGTCCAGCCATTTTTAGCGGTGACGGCCGACCATGCGTTTCGTGAAGGTGAGGGAGATCGCAGTTTAGCCTATTGGCGACAGGTTCATGAAGCATTTTTTAAAGCCGAGTATGCGGAAGAGGGTAAACAGTTTGATCCAGCGAAAGCGCGGATCGTTCTCGAATCGTTTCATGTTGTGTATCCGGTTTGACGATTAGTACGCAACAACATTTTGACATCATCAAAAAAGTCTCCGATATTGGAGGCTTTTTCTGTAAGTAAATATTCGGAAGTCAATAAATCTTAACTGCGGGCAGATCTAACTTTTTGCCCTCGATGATCTTCTGGTCAATTAAGCAGTTGAAGACTTGGTTACCAAAGAACTCGGCGCTTTTGGCGTCAAAATGATAGGCGTCCAGCAAGGTACCATTTTGCATGTCGATCATGTGGATGTTGGGGTCTTCCGAAGCTAGTTGGATCATGCTCTTTTCGACTTGCGGGTCGTACTGCTCGGAGTGATGGCTAACGGTGCCGCAGATGATGGGCAAGGTAGCGTTGCCGACTAACTGGCGGCAGTAGGTGAAGACAGCCTTGAGATTGTCGTAGTAATGATCGGCGGCAGCTTGCGAATAGGATCCGCGGTCGGCTTCGCCTTGATGTCGAGGTGTTGCTGGCTCGCCGCAAGACACTGTTTGATGAGGTGGGTGAATGCCAGCAGCAAGGAGTCATCAGGCGAAGCGAGTTCGTCAAAATGGGTGGTCCAGTGGCGATCACCGTCACCGGTTGGGTCAATCGATGTCCCGCCTTCGGAACATTTGATGACGTACAGACCTTGATAAGGTGTCCGTTGCAAAATGTTGTGGTAGGTCACCAAGTCGAAGCCCCAGCGATCCTGAGATAAATCGCTGGTTTTTAAACTGGGTTGAAAGACGCCTTTATCGTGATCAGGGGTGTAGTTGCTGCAATAGTGGCAATCCGCCAGCGGCAGCTGAATGTCGGCAGGCAGTTCCGCCACGGGCACCCGCCCATCCATGTTGGACTGGCCGGCAGAGATAAGGGTGATCGGCGCTAGATCTTTTTCCAAAATAATCGCTCCATTCTTAAAAATTGAATGTGGTCGAGTCGTTGCATCGAGCAGTTTTTACTGTCGCCGCGTTTGTTTTGGCCCGAGACAACAAAGAGCACTTCTATGGATTCGGTTTTAGAGCGAACAAAATCCATAAAAGTACTCCCGCGATTAAAGTACAACAAAAGGAACTGTATGGCAAATCGTTGAGCATCTACAAGGAAACAGTGGCGCACAACTAAACGGATGTGGCTGAATTCAGCGTCGATGCCCTTAACTTAACTCGAGACGCTTACGGATTTCGGTACGGGAAACAGTTTCACCATGACTCGCGTTTAAGTTAGCCGTTGCGGCATTATAGTCTTCTTCATCTTCCACACGTTCAAGGATAGCTTCGCGCATATACCGCGTGACGGAGACGCCATGGGAATCAGCCAACTCTTTGATTTTTTTGTATTGGTCGTCTTTAAACTGCAAAAAAGTTACGGTTGTATCGGCCACACTGATCACCTTCCCTTGATATTTTCATCTTTCTAGACTTTAACACAGAATTTTTGAATCGCCATTTTCGGTGCCCGTGGCTGGCTGCTTATCTTGTGCCAATAGACACCAATTTTTTGGTGGTAGCAAGTAAAATGCGGTATAACACGGCCTTCATTGTGTTAAATTAGTAGCAAACCCTGATGTTGAAGGCGGATCGAGGTGAATCGGATGAATGAAAAACGCGAATTGCAAGTCAAAGCGGCCATCGCTGGCGCTTTAGACGCTGAAGACTGTATCATCAGCTTCTATTGTGCGCGGAAAAGTCAGTCAATCTATGTGATTCTTGGTCGTCCTATGAGCCAGTATTTGGCCATCCGAATCAGTAACCACCGTGCTTTCAGTGGGTTTCAAAAAGTGCCGACATTTTTCTTGCGTTCACAAGCACAGCTGACTGAAGAGCTGACAGAATTTTTAAAAACGGCGACTTGGCTAACGTTTGATTATCAGGATTTCTTTGTGCTGTCACTGATTAAATACGGGCACCATCATGGGACAACGTTTCAAATTGATGATAGTTACGCGACCTTTTCCGAAGAATCGCAGGCTATGATTTTTTACCAGCTTATCCATTTAGGCAGGCGGCAGCAGGTGATGATGAACGCCCTGCCGGAGGATCTGAATTATGCGCTTGCTAAGCTTTATGCGTCGGATTTGATCGGCAGCTTCTCTAATCAGCAATCGCTGCTGGTTTATCTTTCTGAAGGCGGTCGGCGGCTTTTGGACTTACATGCCGGTCAGTATATAGCACAATTTATGGAAGATTATGAGCAAGTGAATTGGCGCAACTTGAACTTGCCAGCGGTTGGGTCATCGACTGAACAGCAGCAGGATCAGGCGTGATGCCGGTCATCTTATTTTGAAAAAGGCGATCGCAATGCAGCAAGAAATCCTGATTCAAGGCAGTGACGTTTTTGGCACAAGGGGATGTGGACTTGGAAAAAATCACAAATTTTCGCGAACTTGGCGGTTATCGCAACAAGAATAAGCAGATGGTCAAAAAGGGGTTGTTGTATCTCTCTGGGCAGCTTTTTGAACTGGATGATGCTCAGAAACGTTATCTGACCGAGACGGTGGGCATCCAGCACATCATTGACATGCGTAGTGCAGACGAACGCGCGCAGTTTCCCGACACGACCCTGCCAGGTGCGGCGTACACGGTGTTGGATATTTTGAAAGACGCCACCACCAACGACGCAAGCTTGGGTCATATGATAACCGAACAAGGCGATGTGCGCGAAAACATGCTGGCGACTTATGAACAGTTGGCGATGAGTGACTCGGCGCAGGCGGGCTACCACGCGTTTATCCACGATTTGTTGGCAGCACCAGAGCCCACTGTTTTTCACTGTTTTGCGGGAAAGGACCGCACCGGCGTTGGCGCCGCGATCATCCTGAAGTTGTTGGCAGTACCCGGCGAAACGATCATGGCGGATTATTTGTTGACCAATCAAGAGCGCAAGACCGCGAATCAGGTGATTCTAGCAGATTTGAAAAAGCAAGGCGTTCCGGCCTCGCAACTGCAGACCATTGCGTTGGCGCTGAGGGTGGATGCTGCGTATCTGGAGCATTATTTTCAGGTGATTGATACGAAGTTTGGCAGTTTTGATCAGTATTTGCGGCAGGGCTTGCAGTTGACAGCGAATGATATTGAGAAGTTTCAGGAGTTGTACCTGCAGGGTTAATGTTTTTGTTAGCAGAAGAAAAAAGGTAGCTAAACATGGCGAATATTCGTATTGTTAAAGCAACGCTGAAGACCGATTTTGCTGCCGTCAGCCGGGTTTATTACGACACTTGGCAGTCGGCTTATCGTCATCTGATTCCAGCAGGTTTTTTAAAACAGCTCACGCCAGCATCGTGGCATCCCGAAAAACGGTGGCAGAACACGTTTTTGGCAATCACTGGATCCGAAGAGATTGTCGGGGTTTGTAGCTTTGGTCGTGCACGCATGGCGGATTATGCAGGTTGGGGTGAATTATATTCGTTGTATGTTTTGCCGCAATTCCAGCGCCAGCACGTCGGGAGTCAGCTGATTGAGCAAGCGCTGAAACAACTTAACCAGACCTATGCGAACAATTATGTGCGGGTGCTGAACAACAATCTTGCGGCTCAAAAGTTTTACCTGGAGTTTGGTTTTAAGAAGACGGACACAGTGCTAGAAGATGTGACCAGGTTTGGCACGATTCGCGAATTGATGATGATTCGGGAAGGGTAGAATCAATTAGTGAGGACAACAGCATGTCATTGATCAACACCCAGTTAGGACTCGATTTTCAATTGTCAGCAGCAGAGTTGGAAGGTTCGCAAAACGTTTTTGTGGCAAAATCTCCTCAAGCTATGGCACGTTTTTGGGCACGCGATGAAGGCGACATAGTGATTCGGGGCAATCGTTTGTTGGTGCGTGTGACAAATCCAGAAGCCTTAATAGCTTTGAGGCGGGCGTTTGGCGAAGAGGATGGCGCGTGGTTTTTGTCGATGGCTAATTTAACTAAATTAGCAACGATATTAAGCAGTTTTGGTCTGAGGGTGAGCAATATAGCCCCCTTTTTCGTGCCGAGTCAGCGGTTTGTGTCAAATCTCATGCCGGAGATACATCTGATTGAAGCGGATGAAATTCCCGCTTATCGAGCAAACAAGGCAATCACAATGGCGTTCGGCTATGATCGCCATTACCCAGATCGATTGGGCGTTGCTTATCAAGTTGATGGTGAATTAAAAGCCATAGCCGGTGCGAGCCAGAATGGGGATGCCTGCTGGGAGATCAGCGTCGAAATTCTTGATCCGCAATATCGACATCGCGGCATTGCCGTCCAATTGGTTAAACAGCTGACCGCTACTATTCAGAGTCGGCGGCCGGATATTTTGCCCGTCTATGGCACACAGTTTTCACATGTTCAGTCAATGAATGTCGCGATTCGGGCAGGATTTGTACTTGGATGGACAGAATTAATGATCGGGAAATGTTAATCTGGTGTTAGAACTATATGATGCGCAAGCGCCGGGAATGCCAGAGTTTATGTAGTGTCATTGAAAGGGGAAAATATCATGTCTGATCAGCCGATTTCACCTCAAGTTGTGGCCAAGTTTAAACAGTACTGGCCAAGATTCGAAAACAGCAAATTGTATCGGGATTCAGATTCAGCACTGGGTTTCGATGATAATGCACCAAGTGTCGTCCAGATGTACCTTAGTGATATGGCTGAAATTTCTGGCTTAAAACCGGCTGAGTGGACCATCGGAGACATTCGTTGATCCCTAGAGCGTTTTGCTAACGAGAAAACAGATGACTTTGATGAGATAATGACGCTACTAAATACTTTGCGGATTATCGAAACTTTTTTGGATTGGCTGTCGGCAATTAATGCGCTTCACTTACGGGAATTTGACATTTGGCAAGTGATGAATTCCGTCAAGACTGGTCTTACCGATCGTGCTGATGCTTTCCTTGGAATTGACGAACCTAATGTGTCAGACGATGAGCGGGACGCAGATGCTGCGTTCATAGAGGAAGACGATATAGGCGATCAGCCACCAGACGAGGCTTATCAACCTGATGAGTCTTATCTCAACCAGGAACATGTGGACAAAATTGGTGATCAGCAATGGCAATTGGCCACGGCAACAAGTGTTCACGATCAATTGCTTAAGTACATAAGATTGGCATGGGCAGCCGAAGACAGTCAGGATCTGCGTGATGCTTATCCTCAATCAGTGGTCATTGATGCGGTTGTTCAGATGGGTGATGCGCTTTATGCCCAACATTTAGAAACCTTACAGACATGGGGACCGGAACACTTTCTTGACTACATCACCAACACCATTCATACACAGTCATTAGAAAAATCTCAGGCACTCGTTGCCAGTTGGATGCATCTACTTTTGTATTTAATTTTCAATGACAAGATCGAAAAAGAGCATGGTGATGAACTGCTTGCGATGTTTGCGCGCGGGGCACAATTTTACCCAAGCCAAAACCAAAAGGCAGAGCTGTCTCGCTATCTGACTATAAACGGGGCAAGCGAAAAAGTAAAAAGCGTCGTAAAAAGCGTTAATCAGCAGTTGCCCAAATTGACACATATCTTTTACTTGTCTAATTTGACATCACCGTAAATATGTGAAAAGATAACTAACAACAGCAATTTAAATAACTAGTCACTACCGGGTGACAGTATCGCAACCGCATTAGGTCAATGTAGCGGTTGCGGGTACTGTCACCCTTTTTGTTTGGCTGTGATGGTTGATGACTGGCATTTAATCACAGGAGGAAAAGAACATGCAGTGGTTTTATTTAGTTTTAGCGGGCGGTTTTGAAGTCGTTTGGGCAACGTTTATGAAGTTGTCTCACGGTTTTTCCCGATTAGGTTTTACCTTAGCTACGTTGGCAGGGATGATTTTAAGCTTTGGCTTTCTTGCGTTGGCGGTCAAGCATCTTCCGTTAAGTCTGGCATATCCGGTCTGGACCGGGATCGGTGCGGTTGGTTCGATCATTGTTGGTGTGGTTTTGTTTAAGGATCAACTGCAGCCAGCAACTTGGCTTTTCATCGCGTTGTTGGTCATCGGAATTGTCGGTATTAAAGTGACGAGTGGCGATTAGTCACCAAATGAACCTTATGAAATGATAAACTTAAGTCACATTAAAGGCGGTGATGTGCAGATGTTACCGAATCGCATCGTGCGAAGGTCTTGTACGGCTCTTGTCTGAGATATGCTGAAAGCAGCGGTTGGGGTGGCAAGCCGTTGTTAATTGCGACATATAACGCATTTGCGGAAAAGTTTGGTAATACAATCGAATTGGTTGAAAGCGATGGTGTAAAAAGGTAATGAATCAAAATGAAGAGTCCTGGCTTGAAGAAAGTCGCCAAGCGATGCATGGATGGGATTTTAGCCACTTAAAGAACCGCTGTGAGACTGGCGCTTTGCCGTGGAACTATCGTGATTTGGTGAGGCAGTATCTAAAACCGGATGATGAATGGCTAGACATGGACACCGGCGGCGGGGAACTGATGAGTTCGTTTGAGCATCCCGTTGAAAAGACTTCGGTCACAGAAGGCTGGCAGCCGAATATTGATTTGTTGAAGCGTGCACTGGTGCCACAAGGGATAACGCTGTATGCCGATCCGAAAGGCCAAATGGCACAGGTTCCGAGTGATCATTTCGAAGTGGTGACAAATAGTCATGGTGGATTGCCAATTGCTGCAATTGCGCGTGTCTTACGTCCTGGCGGTATTTTCATTTCACAACAAGTGGGGGCAACTAATAATTACTCGTTATCGCGATTCTTGAATGAGAAGTACGCTCCCGCGTTCCCTGACAACAATCTGTTACAGGTTATAACGCAATTACAGAACAGCGGCTTCCAGATTCTAAAGGCAGATGCTTCTTTTGTTAAAATGCGCTTTACGGATGTTGGTGCCATTGTGTACTATGCGACGGTCATTCCTTGGGAGTTTCCTAACTTTGACGTTAACCGAGCCATGCCGAAGCTTCACCAATTACAGGATATTATTGCAAGTGTCGGTGACATTACAACTTTTGAAGATCGCTTTATCATTGTGGCTAAGAAAGATGAAGACTGAGGTAGAAACGGCGACTTGCGATTAGCACCAGTCGCAGTATGCAAGTAATAAGTGAAGAAGGCTTTAAAATCCGATCTAGTTTCGGATTTTAAAGCCTTCTTTATTTATCAAGTGGGTTAGCCTCAAACACGAGCTGAAACATTTTTAAGACATTTGCTTCAACAACCGGTTGCTTCATCAACTCGATGAGAAATGCCTTATTCTTTTTGTTAACGAGTACTTTTAGAGTTTTCTCGTCTCCCATGAAAGTCATTGTTGCGCTAACTCTTGCGTAATTGCCTGCACTTCAGCAAGGTCATCTGCCACGGCGCCGCTTGCTAAGGGATGGCCACCGCCGCCATGGCGTACGGCTAAGGTGTTGATTTCCTTGGTTTTGCCCCGCAGTTCGACGCGATATTTGCCGTCTTGACGTTCCGTGAATACTACCCAGCGGTCGATGCTGGCGAGTTTGCCAATATTGCCGACTGCGCGCTGCTCTTCGCCGTAAGCTAAACCGAATTGCTGCAACACTTTTTGCGTGATGAGCAGTGATCCGGCACCGTTTGCCGTAATTTTAACATGTTCCAGCGCCCAGCCGATGAGTCGCCCGACTTTTTCCGGAAACTGGTCTTCGCGGCGGCCGATCGCCGGTGCGTCAATGCCGGTCGCAAGCAAGTCGGCAGCTGCCAGATGCGTGCGGGCCGTGGTTAAGTCGTAGAGAAAGCGACCGGTGTCACCGATCATCCCCGCGTAAAGCGCCGCCGCAGCCGGTTGATTGAGCGTCAGGCGCTTGCTGTGTTGCACCAACTCCCAAACCATTTCCGAAGCACTTGACGCGTTGGTGTCGACCCAACTGATGGCGCCGAGTTGATCTTCATTCAGATGGTGATCGATTTTAATCAGCATGGCGCCTTGGTCAAAATGCGTCCCGGCGATGCGCGAGCGATTGGCGGTATCAATCACCACCACCAGTGCGTCCTTATAAGCAGCTGCTGGCACATCTTGCTGCGGCCCGATCCAAGCTAAGTCGGGCGCGGCCGGGCCGGCAGTGTAGACTGTCTTTTGCGGATAAGCTGCCCGCAACAGCAACGCTAGTCCGGTTTGTGAACCGATGGCGTCTGGATCGGGATTGATATGACGATGAATAATAATGGTATCGAATTGATCAAAAGCGGCTAAAATGCGCTCGATTTCGGCTGACATAACAGGTTCCTTTCAATGCTAGGTTATGTAAAGTTGTGTATCCTGCTTGCGAAAATGGCAGGCATGTACACATACTTAATCGTACCGGTCTCTGGTGAAAAGACAACTGTTATAATGATTGAAACCAAACTTAATGGGGGAATATTGGTGAAACGCTTATTGAAATGGATTGCCATTGTCGTTGGCGCCGTCGTGCTGGTCGCAGGCGGTTACCTGATTTATCTTTTCACGACTTATTACCGGCTACCGGATAATCAGGCGTTGAAAGTCAAAAATCAGCAAGATGCCCAATTCAAGCTAGGCCAGACGTATACGGCCATGACCTATAACATCGGATACGGCTCTTATCCGCCGAGTTATAGTTTTTTCATGGACGGCGGCAAATATTCGCGGGCTTATAGTCAACAAGCGGTGCGAAAAAGTATCAATGGTGTCATTAAAACCACGCAGGCGCAAAATCCGGACATTGCCTTTTATCAGGAAATCGATCCGGATGGCGATCGTTCCCGCCACGTGAATGAAGTGAACATGGTAACGCAGGCGCAAAAACAATACGCCAATGTGTACGGGCAAAATTACGATTCCGCCTATTTGTTCTATCCGTTTACCCAGCCGATTGGGAAGGCGAAATCGGGGATTTTAACGCTGAGCAAGGCTAAAATCGACAGTTCCCGCCGATACAGTTTGCCAGTCGACACCGACTTCAACAAGATTATTGATTTGGATCGTGCATTTACAGCCACGAAAACGACGGTCGCAAACGGCAAACAGTTCATCATGGTCAACATCCATATGTCCGCCTTTACCCCAAACGTGAAGGTGCAGCAGGCGCAATTTGCCAAATTGTTTAAGTATATTGATCATGCATACAAGCAAGGCAATTACGTCATGGTCGCTGGCGATTATAACCACCGGCTATTGAAAAATACTGCCGAGATTTTCCACACCAAAAATCTCGAAGAAACCTGGACGCACCTGTTTCCTAAGTCGAAACTGCCAGCTGGTTTTCACATCCCGACCATGGGCTTGGCTGAAGCTAAAGTGCCTTCCGCCCGCGCGCTTGATCGGCCGTATCAACCCGGAAAAAGTTTTGTGACGTTAATTGACGGCTATATTCTGTCCCCCAATATTAAAGCGGAAAGTGTGCATGTGGTATCAACCGGTTTTCAGTATTCCGATCACAATCCGGTCGTGCTGAAGTTCCAGTTGCAATAGTCCGAACATCCTTAGTGGCCTGAAAATTTGGGGCCACTTTTTTATGCATTCGTTCGTCGCGGCGTCAACGTGAAGCGCACCATTTTCTTGTACACACTCATGCAGATACAGATGCATCAAACTGTTTTGTTGGCAAACTAACTCGCAATTCCTTAATTGGTACACGTGACACTTTTTTGTTCCACAAGAAACTGTATTTCAATGTTAACTTTTATAACGCAAATACTTGAAATGCAGTTTCATATGGGACCATAATCAAGTTGATCGATGAAATCTTATTAGGGAGGGGAAACATCATGTCGATATCTGCTTTTGCACTTATTTTTCTGACGATCTATGTGGGCTTGGCACAACTCGATGCACTCTCACTGAAGATCGGGTTATTTTCACCGGTGTTTGGTGGTGCGGCAACTGGTCTAGTCATGGGCGATCTCAAAACTGGCTTGATTGTCGGTGCGACTTTGCAGTTGGCCACGTTGGGGGTCGCGACGTATGGCGGCGCAACGGTACCGGACTTTCTTTCCGGTTCGATTATGGGCAGTGCGTTTGCGATTATGTCCGGACGTGGGGCTGCTTATGGAATCGGATTGGCGATTCCGATTGGCTTGTTACTGACGCAAATGGATATTCTGGCGCGGATGACGAACACGATTTTTCAGCATCATGCTGATCGCTTGGCACTCAAGGGTGATTATAAAGGCGTCGAACGGAACAACCTTTACGGGATCATTCCGTGGACGGTTTCACGTATGTTGCCGGTTTTTGTGGGCTTGTTCTTTGGCTCGGCGGTTGTTAAGGCCATCAATGCCTGGATTCCGGGGTGGCTGATGGTTGGCTTGAAGACGGCCGGGATTATTTTACCTGCGATGGGGATTGCGATCCTGATGCGGTACCTGCCAATCAAGCGGTACTACCCTTATTTCATTCTCGGATTTGTCCTCATGGCTTACTTCACGAAGTCATTCTCCCTACTGGGCACGGCGCTGGTCGGCTTCGTCTTTGCGGCCATTCACGTGATGGAGGCCAACGAACGCAAGCACAATGGCGGCAACGGTAATGGCCCAAGCAAGCCTGACAATGGTGGTAACGACAGCGGCAGTAGCGACGACGAGGAGGTCGAGATCGATGTCTGACTTGAAATTAAACAAAATAACCAAAAAAGATCTCAAGCACATCTTCATTCAAAACGTCTTGGGATTGCAGCTAGGTTGGAACTACGAAAAGATGCAAGGCTTAGGCTACGCGTATTCAGTGATGCCTGCGTTGAAACGGCTGTATAAAGATGATCCTGCCAAAATGAAGCAGGCGCTGAACATGGAGATGGGCTTCTTCAATACTACCCCGCAAATGTCACATTTGATTGTCGGCGCGGATGTTGCCTTGCAGGATCAACTGGGGATGAACGATGAAAATGAAAAAGCCATTGCCGGATTGAAAACCGGGTTAATGGGGCCTTTTGCCGGCGTCGGCGATACCATTTTCGTCGCGATTTATAATGCGATTATTTACTCCATCACGGCCTACATGGCATTGTCGAATCAACCGATCGGCCTATTGATTCCGGTAGTTGGTTGCTTGGCCATTTTATGGGTGCGTTGGAAGTTGTTCCAAGTCGGGCTGGCACAAGGCACGCGGCTGGCAACGACCTTCGCCGACAGCATGGCGATTTTCACGGAAGGCGCTTCGATCCTTGGCTTAACAGTTGTCGGCGCGATGATTCCCGCCGTCATTAATTACAAGCTTGATTTGACCTATAAAGTCGGCAAGGTCACGATGAATGTCCAAACCATGCTCGATAAAATTATGCCAGCCTTGATTCCGTTGGCGATTGCCTTGTTCTCATACTGGATTCTTGGGCGCAAGCATATGAATTCCACCCGACTGATTTTCGTCTTGATTTTGATCGGCATGGTGCTAGGCAATCTCGGTGCGATTTTCGGCTGGATTGGTAGCTTGGTATAAAAAAGCATTTTTAGGAAGGAGTGATTCCAGTGACAATTGTGGCAGCACGGGTTGACGAGCGGATGATTCACGGCCAAGTGGCGATGGTGTGGACGAATACGGTTGGCGCTAATCGGCTGATGGTCGTCAACGATGAAGTCGTCCACGATGACATGGCGATTCAGGGGCTGAAAATTGCCCGGCCGGCTGGGAAAAAATTGGCCATCAGCTCAGTGGCCAAAGCCATTGAAAATCTGCAAAATGGTAAGTTTGCCGCGGATCAAGTGTTTGTGATCACCCGCAATGTTCCGGACATGGCGAAGTTGATTGACGGCGGCGTGCCGATTAAGTCGTTTAATGTTGGCAACCTGTCAGAAAAACCCGGTACCAAGAAAATCAAGCCGTCTGTGGCGCTATCGCCTGATGATATTGCGATTATTCGGCGTTTGCTCAAACAAGGGGTGACCATTACTGCGCAGATGGTTCCTAATGAAAGCAAAACGTCAATCGCCACGTTTATTGATAAGGCCGAATGACGCCGCTTTTAACGAGAGTGGAGGCGCGGCTTGCGCAGTTGAGTCCGGTTAACCGCGCCTTGGCCCACCACGTATTGGCCGATCCGGAGGCGTTTGTCGCCGAGACAACGGCCCAGATTGCCCAAGCCAGCGGTGTCTCGGCTGCGTCCGTCATTCGCTTTGTGCGCCTGTTTGATTTTGATGACTTACAATCGTTCAAGCTTGCCTTGGTGCGCGAAACCAAGACGGCAGACGATCCGCAACCGCTTGATCCGCTGGTGCAAGACGATGATGATTTGCCGACCATGATGCGCAAACTTAGTCAGACAGCGATTGCGGCGGTGCGGGATTTGCCGGAAGCATTGGACCAAGATGCGGTTCAATCGGCGATTACCACGTTGCGGCATGCTCGGCATATTTATCTGGTTGGTATCAGCGCATCGGCACTTGTTGCGCAGGACCTATATTTAAAATTGATCCGGGCGGGCTATCTGGCTATTTTTGATCATGATGCGCACACGGCGTTGGAGCGGATGTATTATACGACTTCGGCTGATGCGGTGGTCGCCTTTTCCTACAGTGGCATCACCAAAGAAGTTGTGTTGGCAGCGCAACAGGCACGGCGTAATCATACCCCGGTGATCGCAGTGACCCGTCATGAGCCGAGTCCGTTGCGGAATGTGGCAAGTTGCGTGATTGCCTTGCCGCCGACGGAACCGCTCCTGCGTATCGGTGCCGTGACGTCAATGTTTACGGAAACCTACGTCGCCAATATTCTGTTTTTAGGTGTGGTTCATGGCGAGATTAAGCGCACGGAGCAGAATTATCGGGCGACATCACAGCTAACCGGGGAATTGAAAATTCGAGGTGAGGAAAATGGCAATCGCAGACCTAACAACCGAACAAAGAAATCCGGCCAGCATGCACATCGACACGATGACGACACCTGAGATTGTGGCCTTGATCAATCACGAAGATGCCAAAATTGCACCGGCGATCGCTAAGGAAGAGGCGCATATTGCCGCGGCTATTGATGAAGCCAGTCAGCGGTACAATCGCGGCGGGCGGCTGATCTATGCCGGGGCAGGCACGTCCGGGCGCCTAGGTGTTTTGGACGCGGCTGAGTTGGTACCGACTTATGGCATTCCGCCAGAGCGAGCAGTGGGCTTGATTGCGGGCGGCATGTCGGCCATGTTCAAATCTGTGGAAGGAGCCGAGGACTCGGCTGAACTGGCCGAACACGACCTGAAGCACTTGAATCTGAATGCCAATGACACGGTGATCGGCATTACTGCGTCCGGCCGCACGCCTTATGCGATTGGCGCGTTGACGTACGCCCAACAGACACATGCACTGGCCGTGTCCGTCACCTGCGTGGCCGATAGTGAGTTGGCCACCCACGCCGACATTGCGATTGCGCCAGTGGTTGGCCCGGAAGTGATTACCGGCTCCACCCGTATGAAGGCTGGTACCGCTCAAAAAATGGTGCTGAACATGTTGTCGACGGGTGTGATGATCCGCGCCGGAAAAGTGTTTGGCAACTTGATGATCGATGTCCTGCCGACTAATGCCAAGCTGGTCGATCGGGCCGAGCGGATTATCGTTGAAACCACTGGCGTTACCAAGGCCCACGCTGCTTCCTTATTGAAGGCAGCGGCGCATAAGGTGCCGGTAGCAATTGTCATGGCCAAAACCGGCATGGATGCCGCGACCGCAACCCAAGTGTTGGCTGCGCATGATGGCGTCGTGAGTGCGGTTTTAACGGCATGGGAGGCTGAACATGGCCAACAATCCTGACTTAGTGGCGCCGATCACCCAGGCCATTCACGCGGGTGCCGTCTTTGGTGCTTCGTTTAGTTTGGTTGCGCCGGATGAAAATGCGTTATATTTTCTGGGTTATCAAGGTGCCGGCGACGATCAGCTACCGTTAATGCCACAGGATCGCTATGACTTGGCTTCGCTGACTAAAGTGGTGGGGACGACGACGCGGTTATTGCAGCTGCTGGTGGCCGGGAAAATCCAGTTGGATCAGCCGATCGGGTCACTTGTAGATGGCTTGCGATATCCGCAACTGACGATAGAGCAGCTCATGTTACACCGCAGCGGGCTGCCGGCAGATGTGGCAAACGCGCACGATCTTGATCGCGACGGCTTGATTAATGCTGTAAAAACAATGCCGGCAGTTGCGCCTCCGGACACGACCACGATTTATTCGGATTTGAATTATATTCTACTGGGCTGGGCGGTGGCTCAAGTCGATGGCTCATTAGCGGCCAGTCTGCAGAAGCACATTTTTGTGCCGTTGGGGATGACGGCTACGGGCTATCAACCCCATGGCGTCGCGGCGCGCAATTTTGTCCCGACTGAAAAGGTGCCAGAGCGCGGCGGCGTGTTGCGAGGGACGGTTCACGACCACAAGGCCTTTTTACTGGATGGCGTTAGCGGTCACGCCGGGTTGTTTGCGACCTTGGGTGACTTGACAACGTTCACGCGGTTGTTTGCGGGGTTGCCTGTGCCAAACGGTGAAGCGGTGTTGCCACCTGCAGCCTTTTCCTTGCTGGAGCGTTTTTGTGTCGGCGGACGCACGTTGGGATGGCGTTGCTGGTCGGCCAATCGCCACCAGTATTGGCACACCGGCTTTACCGGCACCTCGATTGCTTTTGATCGCGATAATCGGCGCGGATTTGTTTGCCTGACGAATCGGATCTATCCCAATCGGACTAACCGCGCGTGGGTGAGGATTCGCCTGCAATTGCTTGCCCGATTTTTCGGGGTCGCCACTTCATGGCCTGATGAATGAGAAGCGTTGGTCGTGTTATGTTTTCTCAACGAGGGTCATTGACACGGCGAATGGGTGTATGATCGAAAGTAACTTGAGCTGAGTGCTAGCTACTGGCTGTCTGGCGCTTGGTTTGCGATCGGAGATAGGTCTAGATGAAGCATGCCCATTTAGTTGAACAACTTAACCAGTTGCACCGCCACTTTGCCGAGCCGCATGCGCTCTTGCTGGCTGATAATCGCCGCTTGCTTTTCGGCGCAAAGACCGATACCTTGTTTCCCGCGGCGAGCCTGATCAAGCTCGGCATTGCTGCTTACGTGAAAAAACGCGCCGAAGCGGATCCTTTTCAATGGAATCGAATGGTTGAATTACCAGCAACTGTTGGTGGCGCAGGGGTGCTGCGCTTCATGACGGCGCCGTCATGGTGTGTGCGGGATTTGGTGACGTTGATGTTAATGGTGTCTGATAATTTGGCGACGAATGCGCTATTGAAATTATATGGATTGCCGACAATTTCACGATGGTTGGCTGAACATTTTCCTGGTACCCAATTGAACCGCGCATTGATGCAGTCCCATGCAGACAACGATAATCGGATTACGGCGGAAGCAGCTTGGCGGCTGTTGCATGACTTGTTAACGCCGACCCACCAGTCAGCCGACGGGGATTGGTGCGCGCAGGCGTTACGGCACCAGCAGAATCGTACGAAACTGTTGCTGGCACCAACGATGCAGGCTTTTGTGGGCTGGACGGCCGGTAAAAGCGGTGAATTGTCAAATTGCGAACACGACGCGGCATGTTTTGCGGCAGAAGGCGAGCAGCTGTATGCCGTGGTGCTCACCACGTACAATCACCGGCGAGAGGATGCCATGCGCTTTAATCAGCAGGTCGGTCAGTTAATCGTGGATGACTTTCAGCATCGGCGGGATCGGCTGTTGTGATTAGTTGCGACTGGCGGCTAGGAATTCCAAGCATGAAGTGAAAATAGCTTTGCAAAAACACGAGATGCGGCTAAGGTTGATCTCGTTTTTTAATGGTTCTGGTAATGGGATTCGTCCAGTTACTCGGCGCAAAAAATGCTATGTTTCATTTCGAAACACCTGTTTTTACATAATACTTACATAATTAATACACCGGGTTGACATCGATCTTTACAAAGGCTTGTTAGGCTTTGTGTAAGGAGTTGATGAGGAATGAGTATTCGATTAGCGAATGTGTCAAAGGCTTTTGGTAACACCAAAGTACTTTCCAATATTTCCGTCGAGATCGAACCCGGTGAGTTTTTTGTGATGGTCGGGCCGTCTGGTTCCGGTAAAAGTACGCTCTTGCGGATGATTGCCGGCTTAACCAGCGTGACAGATGGGCGTATCTATTTTAACGAGCGCGATGTCACGGATTTGCCGCCCAAGGATCGCAAACTGGCGATGGTCTTTCAAAACTATGCATTGCTGCCATTCATGAGCGTGGCGCAAAACGTTCGGTTCGGCCTGGAAAATCAAGACCTGTCCGATGATGAAAAGACTAAGCGGGTGGACTGGGCACTGGATCTGGTTCACATGACGGATTTACGCGACCGGAAGCCAAAAGAACTCTCCGGTGGCCAACAACAGCGGGTCAGCTTGGCACGTGCCTTGGCCACCAAAGCGCCCGTGGTGTTGATGGATGAACCGCTATCGAATCTCGATGCGCAATTAAGAACCGAAATGCGCGAAGAAATTGCCCGATTGCACCGTGAAATCGGCATGACGCTGATCTATGTCACGCATGACCAAGTCGAAGCCATGACGATGGGCGATCGGATTTTAGTGTTGGATGATGAAAAAATCCAGCAGCTCGGTACCCCGCTTGATTTATATAATCATCCCGCCAACGAGTTTGTGGCCAAATTTATCGGCAGTCCGGAAATGAACCTGCTACCGATTACGGTCAATGACGAAGGCGACCGCTTCAGTATCGGCAATGCCTTTTGGACCGATAACGCCTTTGTTCTGCCATTCGATTTGCCAGCTGGTTCTTATCATCTTGGCATTCGGCCAGAGAAATTGGTGCCGGTTTCCATTGCCAATCCGGATACCATCACCGTGAAAGTCAAAAGTTTGCAACAGCTTGGCAACGATACCTTGATTTTCTGCGATTATGACGGCCAGCCACTCGTGAGCCGGGTACCGGAGCAGTTCACAGTCGCGGTTGGTGCCGAACTCAATTTACTGCTTCCGGCCAGTGCCGATGAATGGCACCTCTTCAACGTTGACGACGGCGAGCGGATTGTTGCGGCGCCGGTAAAGGAGGCGGCAGGTTATGGAGCTTAATAAAGAACTCAATAAAACCACAACCGAATCAAAAGGCAAAGTGGTTGCGACGCTTCGCGAAAACAACAAGCCGGCCTTTTGGTTCCTAATGCCATCGCTGTTGATTCTGACCTTATTTACGTTTTATCCGATGATCATGACGGTTTACAACAGTTTCTTTGCGACCAACATTCGCGGTGAATCGGCTAAGTTTGTCGGACTAGGCAACTATCTCGATATTTTCAAAGATCCGTTATTCCTGAAAAGCCTGGCCGGCACCTTAGTGTATGTCGTTGCGTTTGCGTTGGTGACCATCATTCTCGGGGTGACCTTGGCGCGGTTGGCAACGATGAAACTGCGGCGGATTAGCTGGTTCCAGACCGCCTTTGCCGGCACGATGGGCACCAGTGCTGCTGCGGCTTCCATTCTCTGGCTGTTCCTGTTCAACCCGTCTGTTGGCCTCGCCAGCTTTGCCTTGAAGGCGATGGGCGTCACGAATGCCAACTTGTTGGTTGATCCGACCGGCGCCATGATTGTCATTGTGCTGGCCAGTGTCTGGATGGCTTTGGGTTTTGCCTTTCTGATTCTGCTCAGTGCCTTTCAGAGTGTACCGCCTGAGTACTATGAAGTAGCCGATATTGCCGGCTGGTCCCAGTTTAAGCAAACATTAAAAATTACGGTGCCGATGATTTCGCCAACCTTATTCTTCCTATTTGTTGTCGAAATTATCGATGGGTTCAAAATGTTTGCCCAGATTGACCTGATTACCGGCGGCGGGCCTAACAACGCGACGAACTTTTTGGCCTATAAGATTTATCAAGATGCGTTTGCTTTCCATAATTTCGGAACCGCAAGCGCAGAGTCGATTGTCTTGACGGTGATTATTGCGTTGGCAACCTGGGTTCAATTCCACTTCACAGAACGGAAGGTGTATTACGCATGACACATGTCAAAAATGGAACACGGTATCTGTTGTTGACTGTTGTGGCGGTAGTACTCCTGTTCCCGATCTTGCTGGGAATTTGGGCTTCACTGCTGCCGACAAAAGATATCGCGGCAGGTAACTTCTTATCCACCAATATTTCGTTAAACAACTACTGGCAGGCATTCGTGACCACGCCGATTATCCGCTACATGATCAACTCGTTTGTCACCGCTGGATTGATCACGATCGGTCAGCTAGTCTTATGTACGCTTGCGGCTTACGCGTTTGCGTTCATGAATTTCCGGTATAAAAAACAGTTGTTCTTTGCCTTTTTGATCACGATGATGCTGCCGTTTGAAGCGCAGATCATTCCTAATTTCCAGACGGTGAAGGCGTTTGGCTGGTTGAACAATTACGCCGGCTTGACGATTCCATTCTTCACATCTGCCTTCGGGGTCTTCATGTTGCGGCAGGCCTTTTTACAGATTCCCACCGATCTCGTGGACTTTGGGAAGTATCTCGGCCTTGGTCGCCTGCAGTTTCTCTGGAAAATTGCGATTCCATACAGCCGCAGCATGTTGATTACCTTTTCGCTGTATACGTTCCTGACGCACTGGAACCAATACCTGTGGCCGTTGATTACCACATTCTCGGACGATTTCCGGCCAGTACAGGTTGGGTTGAAACAGTTACAGGCTGAAGATACTTTTGCCAACTGGGGCATGGTCATGGCCACGGCGATTATCGTGCTGTTGCCGACCTTGGCGCTGTTGCTGATTGGCCAGAAGTTCTTCAAGCGTAATCTGAATGCAGGGGGGACGAAGGGGTGAAAACCACATACAAGAAAATTATCGCGTTGATCGCGGCGCTTGCGGTTATATTAGGTCTTGCCTTTTTCCTGACTGATCAACATAAAACCGCTGCGGCGTCGGACAATGGCCGGACCACCATCACGTTTTGGCATTCGATGAACGGCCCGAATGAAAAGGTGCTGGAAAAGCTGGTCGATCAATTCAACAAAAGCCAGACGAAGTACACGGTCAAGCCGATTTACGCTGGCAGTTATGAATTGTCGATTATGAAATATGCCAATACGGTCGGCAGCAATGTCTCACCTGATTTGATTCAGAGTGACCAGGCTAACCAGTCGATGATGATCGGCCTCAATTCAACCGTGCCGGTGCAAAAGTTCATTGACCGCGATCATTATGATCTGAGTCAACTGTATCCCGGCGTGACGGCAGCCTATAAGATCAATGGCAAGCTAGCTTCCATGCCGTTTAACTCGTCCAGTTCGGTCATGTACTATAACAAGGCACTGTTCAAGAAATATGGCATTGCGGATTTGCCGTTGTCGCCAACCTATAGCGACATCACCAAGGCTGCCGTTGCTTTGACCAAGAAAAGTAAAGGCGCCGTTAAAGGGATGACCATGCAGATCTATGGCTGGTTGCCGGAAGAATTGGTCGCCAACCAGAATTCGCTAGTGGTCAATCATGATAACGGACGCCAGGCAATGGCCACTCAAGCCACATTGAATTCGCCAGAAATGGTCAAAAGTATGAACTGGCTGCAGGATGTTATCAAGCAAGGCGCTTTCCAAAACTTCGGGACCGGTTCAGCCGCCGCCAACAACCAAAGTGCAGCATTCTTGGCGCAGAAGGTCGGTATTTTCATGCAAAGTTCCGCGATGCTAGGGCAGCTGCAGAAAAACGCCAAATTTGACTACGGCGTCACATTCACGCCGCATCCAGATGATACTAAGGCCAATGGGGTTGCGATCGGTGGTGCCAGCTTGTGGATCACCAAGAACAAGCCGACAGCCGTTCAAGAAGGTGCATGGCAGTTCATGAAGTACCTCATGACGCCAAAGGCCCAGGCAGCTTGGCAACTCGGCACCGGCTACTTTGCGGTCAACCAGAAAGCCAACAAGGTTAAGACGTTAGCTACTGCGATCAAGAAGAATCCTGCCTTGGCAGTGCCAATTGAGCAGCTCAATCAAGGTAAAATCAATGCCGCAACAGCTGGCGCCTTCTTCAGCAACATCCAGGAAGAACGGCAAAACGTCGAGTTGGCCATGCAGCAGATTTACGGCGGAGAAGATGTCAAGAAAGCTTTAGATGAGGCTGAGTCAGACACCAATACCGCAATTTCCAAAACCAACTCTGTCAGCGGCAATCTGCTGGATTACAAACGCTAAAATGGTTCATTTTGCTGAATGAATGGCAGACGCGTATGATCAGGCATTGGATAGTCTTTTATCAATGAACGGAGGGTAAGCATGACAGTAGCAATTTATGGACATCGCGGGTACCCTGCCCGTTTTCCGGAAAATAGCCTGCAAGGATTCGAATATGCCTGTGAGCATGGGATTGACGGCATCGAAACCGACGTGCAGATGAGTGCTGACGGCCACTTGGTCATCATGCATGATGAACGCGTCGATCGCACTACAGACGGGACTGGCTGGATCGCCGATTTGACGCGAACCCAGTTGAAGGGAATGCGGCTGGCCAATGGCGAACACATTCCGTCACTGCGGGAAGCCCTCACGGTTTTGAGCCGTTATGACGTGATGGTCAATATTGAATTTAAGACCGGTAAAATCCGGTACCCGGGAATCGAGGCACTGACGCAGGATTATGTCGAGCAGTTCGACATGCAGGATCGCGTGATTTACTCCTCGTTTAATCACGACAGCATCAACGTGGTCCACACGCTGGCGCCAAAGATGAAAACCGCTTGGCTAACCAGCCGGGTGCTCATGGGTGCTACCTTACCATCTTACTTAGAAGCCGTGCACATCGAGCACTATAATGCCCACCTCGACAAAGCCCAGCGCGTCTGGACGGTTGACGACCCGCTGCAAATGAAACAATTGATGCGCGAAAAGTACGTTGTCGGGCTCATCACCAACCGTTTTGAGGAAGCCATGGACATGCGCGAGTTGGTGGCGAAAGAGAGTAAATCGCCGGTGTGAGTGGCTAGAAAAAAGAGACGTTTCGAGAATTTACTCGAAACGCCTCTTTTATATTAGCTTTTGTTTTTGCCGCTATGTTATGTTAAACAAACAGAAAACAGCATATACGAGGAGGCCTCACGATGCCAACTGGCGAGAACAAATATTTAGAAGGAAACGTTATCAGTAAAGGACGAGTAACCATTCTGGCTTAATTCAGACGCCGAATGGGCATCACTAAAGGTGCTAGAATCCGCTTTGACTTGGACAAGGATGGCGTTCTTGAATTGCGTGTGGTCAAAGATGATCAGACACATGACAAAGAGGCGTTGGACAATGCCGTTGAAGTACTGTTGGATAAGTATCACGTTGCAATGGATTATTTAAAGGATAGATGATGAATCCGAAAACAGATGTTACAAAGGTTACACTCATGTTGTGATCCAGAAAACGAATTCATTATAACAACCGTGATTAATGCGTAGCGTTAGACACATGCGTATAATGGCGATTAAGGAGGCGAGGAAAGTGGCAGACACCCGAGTTCAAGTAAATAAGCGGCTAATTGACTGGGCATTGGCGACCACTGACCTGCCCAATGACGTTTTGGCGGACATCCAGCAGCGTAATAAGTGGTTACAAGTCGACTTCAAACATTATTTACAGCCAACCGTTAAGCAACTGGGTTTATTTGCGAGGCGTCTTCATGTGCCATTTGGCAATCTGCTGATGGATGAACCGCCCAAAGAGGAAGACATTCGTTTGGCTTTTCGAACCCAGGAAAATGTGCCAGCGCAAGTCAGTCTCACGTTGCGTGACATTATATACGAAATGCAACGTAAACAAGACTGGTTCAAACACGAGAGCGGCGTAGCTAATCAGCAGCTAACCTTTGTGGGCGCTGCTCGTGGTGCATCGGCATCAGAGACACAACGGATGATGGCTCGTTTCATTGTATTGCATCATGCTGAATCACCAAGACATCTTTACAAGGACCTGCGTGCTCAGCTATCCCAACTGGGTGTTTTAAACATGCAAAAGGGTGGTGCTGGTTTTGGCACTAATAGGCCGTTAAACGTTTCTGAAGCCCGTGCCTTTGTCCTTCTTGATGACTATGCCCCCTTGATATTCATTAACCAAAAAGACAGTTACA
This sequence comes from Lacticaseibacillus huelsenbergensis, assembly GCF_029726355.1. Lineage (NCBI taxonomy): Bacteria > Bacillati > Bacillota > Bacilli > Lactobacillales > Lactobacillaceae > Lacticaseibacillus > Lacticaseibacillus huelsenbergensis. The sequence goes on along the minus strand of NZ_CP120687.1, from coordinate 1,024,590 downwards.
CCGCCCGTATTTTTTCACTTATTCATGAGTTTGGGCATATTTTACATGGCACCGACGAGCTGCTAAAGAATCTTGACAGTGAAAAACAAGAAGAACAACTCATTAACAAGGCAACTGCTGCGTTTTTGATGCCTGAACAAGACTTCATTCGTCGCGTTAAAGAATATGATATTCGTAAGGCCGCTCAGTTCTTCAATGTGAGTCCTTTAGCAGGCGCAATTCGTGCGCAAGGCTTAGGTCTTATTGATCATGTTGTGCCCGAAGATTTTACGGAACAACCCGTAGCCAGTATGGATTCGACTGGGGGTAACCCATATAATAACGCACTGAGCTTAAACGACAATCGGTACATGAATACCTTGGTCGCCGCTCAAGAACGTGGTGCAGTGCAGCCAACTGAGGCCGCTAGCTTGATGGGTATCAGTTATAAGATGATGGATCGTACTATTGAAAAATTTATTGAGCGTGAGGTTCTGACATGAATGGCTATTTGCTGGATTCAGACATCTGGATTATTTCCAATAGGCATTATCGCCAGCGATTCTTTCCAATCGTCTGGCATTTCTTCTTAAACACGGAGCACCTGTACATGCTTGATCGAGTGTATGAAGAGATAACAACTAAGGATGATGAATTGAGTGTTTGGGTCAAAGAGCACTTTAAGGGTAAAACCATCGTGTCAGATTTATTTGTTACCGAATACCAAGTTGTTACACAGTACCTAATGACATCGCAAAAATGGACTGCTGCTGGATACGAACAGTGGACTGGTGATTATCAAAAGGCTGATCCGTGGTTAATCGCGTGTGCATTGAACAAAAAGATGACCATTATTACAAATGAAAATATGACTGGTCCTAATGGTCTGGCCAGTAAGGCAGAGCCCAAGATTCCATACGTTGCTAATCAATTAGGCGTTGCCACAATGAACTTTTGGGACTTTCTTGCTAATGAAAAGTTCATTGCCGAATAAACCTTCTTACCCAAAACTTCCCCTAAGAATTGGTAATGCCAAATTCAATGGGGTATTTTTGTATTTGAAGCCGCGTTTTTTCAATGAGTGAAACGGAAGTCAAATATACTGGCATCATTTAACCGTTGCTTTCGGAACTGCCACTTTCAAAACAAGGAGTTGAAACCATGGCCGATGAATTTGTCGCGCACCCACTCATTACCATAACCAATGTGATTTGGAGTTTTTCCCGCACCACGCATCAGTTGCAGATTTTGCTGATTCACCGGGCTGATGAGCCGTTTGCCGGATACTGGGCGTTGCCGGAGACCACGCTGCGAGTGAAAGAAAGTGCCGATGCGGCTGCGATTCGCCTGATTCGCGATAAAATTGGCATCCATGTCAATCGCGGCTCAACCGAGCAACTCGCCACGTTCACCGATCCGGCCCGCACACCAGGGGAACGGGCGCTGGCGTTGACCTACATGACGTATCTGCCAACGATGCCGAAATTGCGGCCCGGTTATGGCGCCACCGATGCGCGTTGGTTCGCCTTCGATGCTGTGGCAGGGGATGAGCAGCTGCAAAACGGTCGGCTCACGTTTCACATGAAACCGGAAGCAGCTGATTTAGCTTTTGATCACGCGCGTATTCTCAGCGTCGCCATTGGTCGGATCCGCAACAAGCTTGATTACCAGCCGACTATTTTGCAAGTTCTCGGGCCGACGTTTACCTTAAAAGAAGCGCGCGAAGTTTATGCGCCGTTTCTCCATACCACTGCCGCCGCGATCGATAACTCGAACTTCAAAAAAACCCACCAGCGGCTGTTTATCGAAGTCGGGGTTGCCCATGACCGTAGTCGCAGCGGCCGACCGCCGAAACTTTTTAAGCTGGCATAGTTGAAAAAGCCAACCAGACCGCGTATCGTTGTCACCAAATAAAAGTCTTCTGTACTTTTATGCAACCCTATTTTAAGTAAAAAGTACTTTAATTAGAAAGGAACGTTTTTGATGGCACATTCAAATGAAGCACTGCTGATCATCGACTACACGAATGATTTTGTGGCAGATAAAGGCGCCTTGACTTGCGGAAAAGCCGGGCAGGTGCTGGCGCCTACGATTGTTGCACTCGCAGATGAATTCTTGCAACAGGACGGCTGGGTTTATTTACCGACTGACGTGCACACGCCGCATGATCCGTATCATCCGGAAAGCAAGCTGTTTCCACCGCATAATGTTCGCGGTACTTGGGGACGGGAATTTTACGGACCACTGGCGCCTTGGTATGCCGCGCATCGGGATGAGGAGCGCGTCAATATGTTTGACAAAACCCGCTATTCTGCTTTTGCCGGCACCCCGCTGGATCTGCGCTTGCGCGAACGTAAAATCGACACGGTCCATTTAGTTGGCGTCTGCACCGATATTTGTGTCCTGCACACGGCAGTTGATGCCTACAACCTCAATTACCAAATGGTAGTGCATAAAAATGGTGTGGCGGCGTTAACGCCAGCTGGGCAGGAATGGGCATTGGATCATTTTGCTCATGTGCTTGGTGCTACTGTTACTGATTAAAATCGCTCACGAATCAAAAGAAGGCTTATTAAATTATGAATATGAATCCGGCAATGTTGACAGATCTTTACGAATTTTCGATGGCGAACGGGTATTGTGCTGCCTTGCCGCACGAGGATCAAGCGGTTTTTGATCTTTTCTTCCGCACCGTTCCGGATCATGGCAGCTTCGTTATCGCGGCCGGCTTGCAACAGGTCGTTGAGGCGTTGCACAACTTTCACTTCGAGGATGCAGATATCAGCTACTTGCGGTCGCTGAAACTTTATTCCGAGACCTTTTTAGACTACTTGAAAAATATGCGCCTAGACTGCAAGGTTCTGGCTTTACCTGAAGGCACACCGGTCTTTCCGCGTGAGCCGCTATTAACCGTTCAGGGACCGCTGATGCAGGTTCAACTACTGGAAACATTACTGCTGAACATTGTCAATCATCAGTCGTTGATCGCCACCAAAGCGCGGCGGATCACGGCTGCCGCAGAAGGCCGGCCAGTCATGGAATTCGGTGCGCGGCGGGCGCAAGGCCCTGATGCATCGGTCTACGGCGCGCGCGCGGCCGTTATCGGCGGGTGCAGCAGTACCTCCAATGTGTTGTCTGCCCAGCAATTCAACATTCCGGCTGCCGGAACGATGGCCCACAGCTGGGTCGAGGCTTTCCCAGATGAACTGAGTGCGTTTCGCGCCTGGGCAAAAGTCTATCCAGACAACAGCGCCTTACTGGTCGATACGTATGATGTCCTAAAGTCCGGCGTGCCCAACGCCATTACGGTCTTCAAGGAGCTAAAAGCGGCCGGTCATCATCCGGTGGGCATTCGCATTGACTCCGGCGATATCACCCAGCTCGCCAAGCAAGCGCGCCAGATGTTAGACGCTGCCGGCTTCCCGGATGCCAAAATCACAGCCTCTAATGCCCTAGACGAAACGGTGGTGCAGTCCTTGCTAAAAGAAGGCGCGCCTATCGACAACTTCGGAATTGGTGAGAATCTCATCACGAGTGCCTCGTCACCGGTTCTGAGCGGCGTTTATAAAATGGCTGCTTTGCAAGCAAATGGCCAATGGTTGCCGAAGATCAAAGTCAGCGCCAGTCGCGAAAAAACGACCTTACCGAGCCACAAGCAGGTTTATCGGTTGTATCATCACAACAGCAAGCAAGCCTTTGCCGATGTCATTGCCTTAGCCGATGAAACCCTGCCAGAAACCATTGCGGCAGTCAATGCCAATCCACTGGCAACCCATCCGCAGGTTACTCTGAGCGACTTCTCCGCCCGTCCACTTCTGAAACCAGCTTTTAATCCTGGAAAAGAATTGTCAGTAACAACTGATGTCTTTGCGATTCAAAAATACGCTCGTCAAGAATTAGCTCAGCTGCCTGAAGCCACACAGCGGCTCGTCAATCCTGATCTTTACCCAGTCTACCTGACACCTAAGCTGGCAACTTTGCAACAACAACTCATTGATGAGCATCATCAAAATAGTCAAAAATAATTAGTATAAACTGATTCTTTGAACGTCATCCGCTCTAAGTTGGATGACGTTTTTTTTCGTCGGTTTAAGATAACGTTGTTGGCGTTAATGAATTGTAAAACCATGAAGTCTTAGATTGGCTATGTGTTATTTTATTAGCGCTTTATGGAGGCCTGGACAATTATGCTAGCACGACGATTCCGTGAACATGGTGAACCAAATCGGACGACAAAAAGTGGCGAAAAAGTTGTCTCTTGTTGTTCTCTTAACAATTTGTAAGTAGATGCGTCAAAAATAAAAAGGCCTGTTTTTACGCCATATTTTAGAGACCAACGTCCTTTTTATGTAAAATAAATTAAATGATATTGTAATATAATTATTTAGATGTATACTAAATGTGGATTCAAGATTTATGCGCTTCCTGCCAAATGGGTTGTGTTGATAAGTGGCCAACCAGTTTTGTCAGGAAACGATCAGTTGTTACCATATGGAGGGGATACAAATGTGGAAACAGGCCAAGCTATATGTTTATAGCGCAGCTGTTTTATGCATGACAACCATTGCGTTGTTATGTGTGCCTGGAACCAGCGTGTCGAATGCGGCAAGCAATAGCAGTACTGGTTCCGGCTCTGATCATGTTGCCACTCAATTGAAGACAACGCAGGACAACAGTGTTACCAATCTAATACCGAATCCTACCAATGATAATTCTTCGAATGAGCGAAATGGTGTGGCGTTTAGCACTCAGTTCCAGACAACTTATAAGAATGGTACGAGTGTGATAACACCTGTATCCACTAACTCAAACTCAATCACAAACTTTACGGATTTGAGCAAAGTGGATGAAATCAGCACGTTGAAGAACAGCAATTCAACAGCTGAGAATATCAATGTTATTTTCGAAACACCTGATTTTAAGGGTGTCGACCCAAACAATATTGAAGCCAACGTTGCAGCCGCACCGACCTTTAGTCAGGACATGGCTAAAGCGGGCTTGAAGGTTCTCTATAGTGGCAAGCCTGGCGTGTATGATTCACAAAGCGATTTTCTGAGTCAGTATAAGTGGAGCCAATTGATCGCCGTTCAAGTCATGGGTGATTTGCCAGCTAATAGCAAAATTACCATGACCATGCCGCTTACGTTGAGCAATACCACAGATAAAACGATTGGCGCAGGCGACTACAATCGTTCGACTTTGTTCGTTCAGACCTTGGCGTTTGGCGACAAGGGATGGGGTTCAACAACAACGACTCGCTTCTCTGAACCTTACGATATGAACTTTACCGGATACTTTGCAGCCAAGAGAGATTCGGCTACACAATATACCGCTTTACCTGACTCAATTCAGAAATTGATGCCAACGACAACCCCTAATGCAGATTTCACCGCGTATAACTTTTCGAATCTGCTTGATCAACCGGATAAAACCGGCACTGTTTACAAGGGTGGCCTTATCAAACTTGATTTGACGCGGATCATGAACGCGATCAAGGATCAGGGACTTTCCGTTGACGTTGGTGCGGATGGTCAGTTCGTGAAGAGCTATCTGTATGATACCGTGTCTGACACCAAGGTTCAGATTGTTGATGAAAATGGTAAGCCGATCAGTATTCCTAAGACTGATTGCTACGTTGAAATCCATCAAGTGATTGATACCAAAGATACAACGATTAAAGAAGGCAGCACTTGGAATCCTAAAGATAATCTTGTATCAGCAGTTTCACCGAAGGACAACAGCGACATCTCATCTCAGATCAAGACTGATGGCAAAGTTGATACTAGCAAACCAGGTACTTATGCCGTTAAATATAGTTACACGCTCGGCGGTGTTACCATTTCCAAGACCGCGCATGTGACGGTTGCCGAGCCAGCTCCTGTTAAAGGCGGAAATGTCACGGTTTCTTATGAAACAACTGACGGGACCAAGTTGGCATCGGATGTTACCTTGAGTGGTAATGTTGGTGAAACTTATACCGCAACGCAGAAGCAGTTTGAAGGCTACAAGTTTAAGTCAGTAACCGGGCAGCCTACAGGTAAGTTCACTAGCGATCCACAAACAGTCACCTTCGTTTATGAAAAGGAAGGTGTTCTGCCAAGCACCGGTGGCAGTGGCAGTAACTCCAGCAGTTCGAATGTACCAAGTTCCAGCTCAGCTTCCAGTGAAAGCAGCAGTTCGAATGTACCAAGTTCCAGCTCAGCTTCCAGTGAAAGCAGCAGTTCGAATGTACCAAGTTCCAGCTCAGCTTCCAGTGAAAGCAGCAGCTCGAACGTACCAAGTTCCAGCTCAGCTTCTAGCGAGAGCAGCGGTTCAAATGTACCAAGTTCCAGCTCAGCTTCCAGCGAGAGCAGCAGCTCGAATGTACCAAGTTCCAGCTCAACTTCCAGTGAAAGCAGCAGCTCCAACGTACCAAGCTCTAGCTCAAGTGCCAGTGAGAGCAGCAACTCGAACGTACCAAGTTCCAGCGCAAGCTCAAGCAGCAGCTCGAACGAACCAAGCTCAAAAGCAAGTTCCAGCGAAAGCAGCTCAGTTGCCCCAAGTGCTAGCGGCAATGGCAGTTCCAGTGCTTCCGGCGCCGTCACCCCAGGCACCGGTATCAATGACAACAACAACGGCAACGGTGGTAATGGTGGTAACGGCGGCAACGGCCCACAACTACCTAATGTGACAGGTAATGACAATGGCGGCAACAACAACCATCGTTTGCCACAAACCAGCGAAGCGGTCAACGCATTGGTTGGCATTGTCGGCGCTATGATCGTACTGACAGGCATTGTTGGCCTCGCAGCACGGCACTTGGCACATCAAGCAAAATAATGCGGTAGTTAAGATATGGTTCCAAAAGTAGCTTTTGTAACCGTGTTGATATGTGCATCAAAGAAGAACGCGTAGACATTTAATCTGCGCGTTCTTTTTGTGCGTTCAGATGCCAAAGCTTAACTTCCGTGAATGAAATGAGTCTGGCTCTCATGAATATAAAAATTATAATCAAAAAAGTTCAGGGACATTTTCTTGGACGCCGCTCCTAGCTGAAGTCGCTTGATATATAACGAGTGTTGCGACAAACTCCCGATAAATACATTTATATTTTCAGAAAAATACTTTAGGAAACCGATTTTTCCTTCTCATCGAAAGAACTTTCCAGTTGAAAGTAACTCATGAATGCGGTTACAATTCGCTCAGGTGGTACCAACCACCTAAATAAAATGTTGCGCGAGGGTTATGCAAACGTTGAGGGGGAGTTTCTCGATGCACCAAGGGTTAAAGAAGCGGCAATGTCGGGTTCCACGTTCATTACTTTACAGCAGCGCGGTTTTATCACTTACAGCCACGGCCATTTACTACACCAGCACCATTCCAGTGTCGGCGGTTAAGGCGGATCCTGGCACTAGCAAGGCGACTGCCAAGGCAGCTACGAGCAACCTGCAAATTGTCAGTGTCACGAAACAAGCACACTATTTTGAAATTACTTACTCGAACAATCTCAAGGCGCGGTTATTCATTTTGGCGGACAATCAATTTCGCTTTTATGCTGATCCGTCTGGCAAGTTTGATGCGCCGGCGCAATCTGGCGATGGGCTGAATGCAAAAATTTTCACCAAAACTGTCGATACCTCGGCCACCAAGCCGTTTGACGCTGCTCAGTTAGCGAATGCAGCGAAGGGCTGGCAGGTTCAAACCAAGGCGATCACGATTGCCTTTGATAAGGCCGCCGCGACGTTACAGGTTTTGCAAGGCAATAAAGTGGTGCTGGCCGAACAGCAGCCACTGGAAATGACGGCCGATCACACGACGCAGGTCTTGAAGCGTAGCGGCCAGGATCATTTCTTTGGCGGCGGTACGCAAAACGGCAATTTCACCTTGACCGGCAAAAAGATCAAAATCCAAAACACCAACAACTGGGTGGACGGCGGGGTGGCGTCGCCTAATCCGTTTTACTGGTCCACAGCCGGTTATGGGGTGGTGCGCAACACCTTTACGCCGGGGACTTATGATTTTGATGCGGCTGGGGATGGCCAGGTTAAGACCACGCATCAAGAAGAGCGCTTCGATGCCGTGTACTTCTTTGATGCCAAGCCGGCTGATTTGTTGAAAGACTATTATGATCTCACGGGTGCGCCAGCGATGATGCCGCGGTATGGCTTTTATGAGGCGCATCTGAATGCCTACAATCGCGATACCTGGGTGCCGGTCAGTGCCGATACGCCGGGTGCGATTAAGTTTGAAGATGGCAAGTATTATAAAGAGTATCAGCCAGGGAAAGTACCGGCTGGCCAAAGTGGCATCAAGGAATCACTGAATGGCGAGTTGAACAATTACCAATTCAGCGCCCGGGCCGTGATTGACCGATATGCCAAGAATGACATGCCATTGGGCTGGCTTTTGCCGAATGATGGCTACGGGGCCGGCTATGGGCAAACCGATTCATTGGCGGGTAATCTGGCCAACCTCAAGGAATTTGCCGATTATGCCGACAAACATGGCGTCGCAACCGGCTTATGGACCCAGCAAAATCTGTCACCGGTGGATCCCGCACATCCAAAACCGGATGACCGCGACTTTGCCAAAGAAGTGGCGAATGGCGTCAAAGCGTTGAAAACGGATGTTGCCTGGGTCGGCTCCGGCTATTCGTTTGGGTTGGATGGCTTGGAAAAGGCTAACCAGATGCTGACCAAAGTCAAAGGCGACGATTTGCGACCGTTTGCCATTACCTTGGACGGTTGGGCCGGCACCCAGCGCTACGCCGGCATTTGGACCGGTGATCAAACTGGGGGCCAGTGGGAATATATTCGCTTCCACATTCCAACGTACATCGGCACCAGCTTATCCGGCCAGCCGTATGTCGGATCGGATATGGACGGCATTTTTGGCGGCGGCAATCCGATTGTCAACGCCCGCGATTTTCAGTGGAAGGCGTTCACCCCGATTCAGCTGAACATGGACGGCTGGGGCAGTAATCCCAAGACGCCATTTTCGTTTGATGACCAGACAACCGCCATCAATCGGGCTTATAACAAGCAGAAAACGATGTTGATGCCGTACAATTACACGGCTTCGGCGCAAAGCGTTTTCGACGGCAAGCCAATGGTCCGCGGCTTATTCCTGGACTATCCGGAAATTCCTGAGGCCTACACGGATTTGGTGAAGTATGAATACCTGTGGGGCGACAACTTCTTGGTGGCGCCGATTTACCAAAATACGGCCGCCGACGATAAAGGAAACGATGTCCGCAATGGCATTTATCTGCCGGATAAAAATCAGGTTTGGGTCGATTATTACACCGGCAAGGAATACCGCGGCGGGCAAGTGTTAAACAATTTTGACGCCCCGATCTGGAAGTTGCCGGTCTTCGTCAAAAAAGGGGCCGTGATCCCGACAACACCGGCGCACAATACGCCAAAAGCGTTTGATCAAACCAAGCGGCAATTTCAGATTTTCCCGGCAGCTGGCAAGAATGATTTTACCGTTTACGAAGACGACGGGATTTCGCAAAAATACCTAAAAGGTGCCCACGCCCAAACCAAAATCACAAGCGAGCTGCAAAAAGATCAGCTGGAAGTGACCGTTGATCCGTTGACTGGTGATTACAGCGGGCTGGATCCGGAACGCACCAGCGAGTTTGCCATTCGCACCAGCGGCCAGCCGAAAAAAGTAACCGCAATGGTTGGCGGCAAGGCGGTCACGCTAAAGGCAGTTGATAATCTTCAAGACTATGAAGCCGGCAGCAATGTGTATTTTGTCAACAAGCAGTATCACACGAATACCTACTTGGAGAAGTTGGCCGACAAGCAGATTGATCAAAATTTCCTGCAGGTTAAGCTGGACAAAACCAATGTGAAAACCAATGCGATCAAGTTAACCGTGTCAGGTATCGACGCCACTGACGATCCAACGACTGGCGACCTGCCGGAAAGTGACCAGGTTCCTGTACCGACCGACGTGAAACAAGACGATAAAACCACCACGGAAACAGCTATCGGTATTAACTGGAGTCCAGTTAAAGACGCGGCAAGCTACGATGTGAAAGCGGACGGCGTCATTTATCGCAATCTGAATAAGCCGGCGTTTGTGCTGGATCAGGTCAAAGACAACTCGAAGCACACGTTCCAGGTACGGACCGTCACGACCAAGGCCGTTTCAAAGTGGAGCATCGAGCAGACCTTTAGTTCCAAAGAAAATCCGATGCGCCTAGCCGTGAAAATGCACAATCCGAAAGTGACCTCGCCGATCAAGGACGCCCCGGTTTGGCAGGGTGACGATACCGTTGATAATCTTTTTGACCAGGATCTAGACACCATGGCGCACAGCAATTGGTTCTCGGACACGCCAAAACAGTCGCCGACACCGATGACGATCACCACCGAATTGGATGGCGTGTATGATTTGGATCACGTGACCTATGTCCCCCGCGAAAACGGCGGTAACGGCAATCTGTCAGCGTTAACCGTTGAAACCAGTTTGGACGGCATTCATTGGCATCAGGCCGGTGAAGGCAAGGGCTGGAAATGGGATAGTACCGACAAAACCATTAATTTTAGCGAGAAAGAAAAAGCCAAGTATGTCCGTTTTGTTATTCCGGAAAAGTCAACAGTCGGCGATTTTGTCTCCGGTCGGGAACTTCTGCTTTTCAAACGCGATGGCACCAACAAGGCCACGCTTGGCGATATTACCAATGACGGTCAGGTGAATGATGATGATAAAACGTCATTGATGAACTACGCCGGATTAACTGCCAATATCGACAGCGATTTTAACGGCTATGTCCAAAATGGCGACCTGAACCGCAATGGGGTGATCGATGCGTTCGATATCAACTATGTTATGACCAAGCTGGGTAAGCAGCCGGTGACCAAACCGGACGAAACGACGCCTGCTGGCACATTGGCCTTGCAGACTGACAAACCGACTTATGTACCAGGCGATACCATCACGTTATCCTTAGTCGGCAATCATCTAGACAAGGTGAACAGCCTATTTGCCCGCCTGCCGTTGACCAATCCGAATGTGGACTTGGTCAAAGTCGAACCGACTAAAGCGACCGCCAACATGGTCAACTTCAGCAAAATCCGGACCCACGGCGATAACAGCCGGGATATTTATCTGATTTTTGCCAATGAAGGCCAACAACCACGCTTGTACGGTGATCAGAAACTGGCAACGATCACGCTGAAAACCAAAACCCAGATGACCAAAGCTGACTTGCAGTTTGCGCTACGTGACCTGATGTTGACCAATCAGTGGGGGCCGGAAGCATTGCCGCAAGACCCTTCACCTGTGACCGTGCAACAGTCTGCAAGCGAACAGGCGCAGGCTAAGACTAAGCTAATGGCGCTGTTGGACGCGGTTCATGCCTTGGATCCTAAGCTGTTCACCGCTACCAGCTGGCAGGCAGTCGCAACCGCCAGTGACTCGGCTGCACAGTTAGTGAAAGATGACACTGCTTCCATCGAAGCTCTCACGAAGGCATATACCGATCTGCAAAAGGCCTTGCAACAACTGGAAGCTGATCGCGGCGTGACCCAGGCACAGTTAAAGGGTCTCATCAACGCAGCGGAAGCTTTGAAACCAGACGCCTATACGGAGGACAGTTTCGCTAAATTGCTGGCTGCGGTTGCTGCGGCTAAGCCAGTCAACGCTGACGAACACGCGACCCAAGTGCAAATTCAGTCGGCCATTCAGGCGATCACCGCCGCTTGGGTGGCACTTGAACTCAAACCGCAGCCAACACCAGTCACCGATTTGACGCAGTGGCTTCAGGTTGCGGCAGCGCTTAAAGCAGACGACTATACACCTGCCAGCTATGCCAAACTAACCGATGCCATCACCGCTGGCAAAAAGGTCGCGGCAGATCCAAACGCATCCACCGCTGCACAACAGGCAGCCGTGGATCAGTTAAAGGCCGCGATTGACGCGCTGGTGCCACGCGCCAACAAGCAGTCGCTGGAGGCGGTCATTGCAACAGCTGACAAGTTAAGCGCGAGCGCGTACACCGCCAGTTCTTACGCGAAACTGCAAGCTGCATTGAAAACGGCGCGCCCACTTTTAACCGACCTGAACGCCACGCAGGCAGCAGTCGCGGAACAAACCAATGCTGTTTTGACGGCACTTCAACAGCTCGTCAAACTGCCGGATAAAACCGAACTGGTCAAGCTGATCACCCAAGCAGCTGGACTCAAAAAAGACGCCTACACAGAGGCAAGCTTTAACGACGTGCAAGCTGCTTTAGCGCAAGCGCGCACCGTTCAAAAAGACCCTGAAGCAACGGAAGCACAAGTTGCCAAGGCAGTCGCTGACCTTAAAACCGCGATCGATCACCTTGTGAAAGCGGCGCCAGAGCCAGACAAAAAAGATCCGACAACGCCGCCAGCGCCTGCACCGAATCCAGGCAAAAAGGATCCGGCAACGCCTACACCGAAACCAACCCCAGGCGGCGGATTCCAAGGGGGGCAGCCAACGCAATCCGGCAAAACACCGGAATCCCGGAAAGAAACGAACGATACAAACACCATTCCTAAAACGGGCGAGCAAACGCAGTCAGTCTTGGCTGTTTTGGGAGCTGCGTTAATTGGGTTGCTGGGGTACGTTAAGTTGCGGAAGCATAAGCATGAATAATAGGTTGTAACATTAGTGACGTTAGATCAACGGGCCGGCATCTCAAATGAGGTGGCGGTCCGTTGCTTGTTTAGAGGCTCAAACATAATGTCAGGGTATGTCAGAGTTACCATATGATAAATTGGTTGAAACCTATATACTATGGTCACATAGACATCATCGTTCAATCAAAAATGTATCTTTTAAAATTTAAGGCCTTGAAATACCAGGCATGCTAGTAAGAGTAGCTAGATTAATTCAAGTGGACAGGTATAAGTTGGAGGAGGAAATAGCAATGGCTGCTTTGTCTTTAGGCGAACATTTAAAACAATTACGAATGGAACGAAAGCTAACACAAGCACAGGTCGCTGAGCAACTTTTCGTTTCTCGTAAAACTGTATCAACTTGGGAGACTGGGCGGCATCAACCAGACTTGCAGACAATTTGTCAGCTAGCAACGTGGTATCAGATAACGGTTGATGAACTAATTGGACAACCTTCAGAACCCCCAAAAACACAGAAACATACCATGACATTTCTGTGGTCAGCGTTCGCCATTATGGTTGTTGGTCGGCTTAGCTTAGCAGCACTGCCGGGAATGTTAATTTTTACAGATTTTGTTCTAGTTATACTGGCCTGTTTGTTAGTGGGACGCTGGCGTGATTGGCTAAACTTTTATTACCTGAAGGGATTCTGTGGCATGTTGGCGCTTGGGTTGGTGGGTGTTGCATGGGTAAATATTTTTGACATGGCCTTCAGTCTGCAAGTTGTTTACATGGCGACAGCGGTCACTTTGTTATTTCCAGTTGTGAGAAAAGCTTTGTCATCAGCAGGACACCTTCTCGTAACAAAATTCAAACGGAGGTAGGCAAATTGAAACGTAAAGTACTTTGGCTAGTAAACGGTATCTTGGCGATTGCGATAGTCGGTCTAACCATCACAGTCCTGGTGCGTCAAGTTGATGGGACAGGTCATGTGGAGACGTTGCAGTCACGTTTAGCGTCACTGGCAGTTATAGGGGTTGTGATATTAGTAATCGCCCTTGTGGAAGGAATTTACTTGTTTATTTCTAATCGCCATTCATGAACGACGATTGATTAATATTGAGATTTGTTTGCGGAGTGTCTGTCTGTAGAACAATGGCACTCTATGGAAATTAAAAAACCCACGATATGATTGGTCGCGGGCGTAGCATCTGATAAGCTATGACTAAGCAGAAAGTTAAATAAGCGGTGGCGCTTCGCAATCGAAAGAAGGTGATGCCGATGGTTTTAGGACTATCGAACCACATTCCAACGAAAGGAGGTGCCAGTTTGTCGTCTGTGATTGACGCCTTTGCGGCAATCACGGCTGGCCTCGGCTCGGCCATTGTCATGGTCAACGTGTTCACACGTTTGATCAAGGCTTTGAAGAAACTGTGTCATGCAGTTTACGAGCTGAAGCAAGCGCTCGGAAAATTCCGAGAAAAGTAGGCAGACTAAAAGCCGCGTTAACTTTGACGAGTCGCGGCTTTTAGTTGCGTTATAGTCACCGTACTTTTAACGGTTCTGCTGTACCACAAGGGGCGTCTTGTTAGAGCAAGGCGCTCTTTGCTTACACATTTATTATAACAGGTTCAAATTCATAGTGGAACCCGTTTTTAACGATTCGGATACCGTGCTTGTCATCGAAAAGCAACGCCTTCAACTTTGCTTAAATTCATCACTAAATACGTTAGTCATGAAATATCATCAATTACAATGGTAAGTGAGGTGATAGGGATGGCAACGAAGGATCTGAATCTGTTAATCGCGCAGCTGCAAGCGATCGCACAGTCTGGATGCTATTATACAAAAGATGTTTTTGATCGCGAACGCTACGATCAGTTGGCAGCGATCACCAAGCAGCTGGTGATGTTGTTAGGGGATGCAACTCCCGAACAAGCACGATTGTTTGTGGATCAGGATATTGGCTACGTAACGCCTAAAGTCGATGTGCGGGCCGTCACGTTTATCGATGATCGCCTTTTAATGGTTCAGGAGCGGGCCGGAGAAACGTGGTCCATTCCCGGTGGCTGGGCTGATTTGGGCTATAGTGCCAGTGAAATTGCGGTTAAAGAAACACGCGAAGAGGCAGGCTTGACGGTTAAACCCACTCAGCTTCTGGCGGTCTATTCAGTCCGCAAACGCGACTATGCGCCGCAGAGCACCCGTGACGTGTACAAGTTTTTCATTGCTTGCGAACCCGTAACGAACGCATTAAAGACAGGAATTGAAACTGAAAATGTCAAAACTTTCAGTCGTGAAGAAGCGCTGGCACTGCCGCTATCGTTGCAACGCAACCTTCCTGCTGATATTGCTATGGCGTTTGCGGCGCACGTGGCTGAATACTGGGAGACGCAGTTTGATTGATCAGTTGCTAGCGAAAAAAGATGAGCGAACACAGCGCGGACTGCATTGGAACACCCCTATACTGAGTCATATTCACCGTGCTAATAGCATAGTAATTACAGGAGAAAAGCAATGCAAACTAAAACGCGTAAACAGGGGAACTCCCTCATATTAACAGTTCCGAAAGAATTCAATATTGTACCTGGACAAAAGGTTATGCCGGAGTTAAAAGCTAACGGAATTTTCTACCGGTTTGTTGACGGTGGAGACGACTTTCTTGATTTTTCGACAGATATTCTTAAATTCCTAGTTGCCCAAGGCTTAACTGGCAGCGAATTAGTTAGTGAGTTTGATCGTCAAAAACGCGCCATTTCGGAATCACTAGGTAGTTTAGCTGACGATGATGATACGCTGGCTCTTTCTCGTAAAAAGTTGGAGAAACGAATCGGTCTCTGATATTGAACGTATCAAAAGTCCGAATATCGCGTTGCGTATAGGATTAGGGCTTCG
Source organism: Lacticaseibacillus huelsenbergensis (assembly GCF_029726355.1). Taxonomy (NCBI): domain Bacteria; kingdom Bacillati; phylum Bacillota; class Bacilli; order Lactobacillales; family Lactobacillaceae; genus Lacticaseibacillus; species Lacticaseibacillus huelsenbergensis. The sequence goes on along the minus strand of NZ_CP120687.1, from coordinate 1,009,138 downwards.
GCAACATTTACCATAAACTTGGCGAACGCTACACCTCATTGGAAAAAACCGCTGTAATGCGTTTTCTGCTTAGTAAAAGCTACGTCAGTTAAGCACCACCCGTAGATCAACAGTACACCTGCCCCGACACCACATACCACTGGAGCAAAAGTGATGTGATGCTCGGGCTTTTTTAGTACACTTAACTTTAACTGAGGCCGATGAAGCAGTGCCAAGCTATTTGTGGTCATCTTGATGGTAGCCGGGCCTTTTTTCACTTCACTAGAGGCGGTCTGTGGCAGTCGCTACGCAAGTTGTTAGGGGATCTATATGTATACGAATGAACGCGTCAAACGATTTCAACTATTCAAGCAGCAGTTGGCGGTTACTGAGGTGAAGCCTTTTTCGCAGCCAGCACTTTTCACGTTGCTAGGGAAAATCGGCTACATTCAACTTGACAGCATCAATGTCACCAACGCCAGAAGCCAGGACATCTTTTTGTGGTCCCGGTTTACGAATTATCGGAATACAAGCTATGTCGATGCATATACCAAGGGTGATGTGGTCGAGATTTATTTAAATGCTCTTTCATTGATGACGAAAGATTCGCAATTAGTGAGAAATCTGCACCGAATGAACTTAGCTAAGCTTCAGAACGATGTCAATTACCCCGATTACATAAAGATATATCGCCAGCTAATTCAAGTCGGCAGGGTTTATAAAAAGGACTTTGTCACCAATCACAATTTACCGCAGTGGGAAATGTCTAAAGAAGACAACGCAATCGACAAACTTTGGCGCGCGGGACTCATCGATATCCAGCGGGACCGCTCGTTTCGGAAAATATTGATCGCCGCTAAGGATGACTTCGACGATTCGCCCGCTGATGTTAACGAACTGGAAAAACAGGTATATGCGGACTTACTTCTGTTAACATTCAATAATCTTGGGGTAGCCACTAAAACCGACGTATTTAACGGAGCGCATTTTCGAAAGCGTTTATTCGATAGTGTTTTTGACGAGTTGCTCAAAGAAAAGCAGATAACGAACATCACGGTTGAAGGACAAGACCATTACATCTTGGTATCTGATCTAGATGCCTTTCATCACAACGATATCTTGCCGAACATCGCCATTTTGTTGACGCCTTTCGACAATCTCATTCGTGACAGAGCTAGAACGTTGCGATTATTTGGCATCAACTATAAGTTAGAAAGTTATACGCCAGCTGTTGATCGGAAGCTCGGCTATTTTGCACTACCCATCCTGATTTATGGTGATATTGTCGGCACGGTTGATCTTCGATTTGATAGAGCCCGCAAACAGCTTTCCGTGAACCGACTTGTTTGGAAAAATGAGAAGGTAAATAATCGAGCCAATAGCGCAATCTTGGACGATGTTTTGCAGCGTTTTGGCAGGTTTATTTCACACTAAGGAATTGATAAAACACTAGAAAGGTGTCGACGAGGAAACTTAATTATAAGCCATGACATGATCCGATAATGGGCTAGAAACATACCTATCATTTGGGAAGGACAAATGCAAATTACAAAAGTTTTCGCTCATTAATCCGCGGCAGCCTCCTTCCCAACACAAACGTCACGATGGTCAAAATCACCACGATACCAAGACTAACAAGCTGAACTAACGAGTCACTGATCACGATTGATGAATGCGCATTGGCTTGGTCAAAAAGGCGAGTCAAGTCAGTGTGGGATAAAAGAGCGGCAATTAGGCCCCCGAAAACCAGCATCGCTTGCAGCAGAATGCTCCCTAAATAAGCATTTCGATACTTAACAGCCAAACGGTTAGCCGGGGTCGATATGTTGAATCTGTAAACTTGGTGGTTAAGCAAAATACTGTTGGCGCTGCCAATAAATCCGATCAGGAAAAAGCCGGCTGCGGAGATACTGGGGATGATCATGAGCCAACCACCTAGCATGAAGCCAATTAATTGTAACTGTAAATTTGCAATATGGCGGAATTTGTTTTGAATAGCTTGCCGCACAATTTGTGCCAATATGAGTCCAAGCCCATAGGCGATATAAGCACCCACCATCAATTTTTGGTTATGGATGGCAAATAGAATGTATAACATGGCAAAGGTTTCATAGACACCGTTGATGAACGAACTTTGAATGAGCCACCATGGAAAGTCGATTCGAATTTGATGGTGAAGGGCAATGCGCAAAATAAAGAGGAAAAACCCCAACGTGAACACGACCATCAAGACGATGCCGAGCGAATTAGCAAAGAAACGGGTAAAACGCAGACAAAAGACAATCGCGGTCAGCCAAAAGAAAAGTTCTAAGTCAGTTCTTGAGGATGTCTTTGCAACAAAGGTTGGTGTCTGCGGGGACTTTGCGAATTGGGGCAAGCGTATCAAGAACAACAAGCCACCAACCACAAATGCCAATAATACCCAGAAGCCTACGCGCATTGTTAACTGTCCGCTCCACAGGATTAGGCCCAACGTTACGATGCCATAAAGAACGAATCCTAGCATTTCAATCGCGGCAAAATTCCAATGCCAGACACGCCGCTCATGGTAATAAACAGCCTGATATGCTGGCAAAAAGGCACTGGCACCACAGCCGAGGACGAAAGCTGCCGTATCTTGAATGACTGCCTGTGAGAATACACTGAGCAAAATCAATGCTGCAGTACACAGCCATAAACAATTGCGGGCCAAACGATAAGCATTCTGGACATCACCTAAGCCGTTTACCAGCAATAGACCGGTTTTCGTTCCGGTGTAGAAGAAAATATAAGGCAAGTAAGCTGTGGGCGATTGGCCGTGATATAGCGTTGCAAAAACAAGCAGTGGCAACAATGAAATAAGGTTAGCCACTGCGAATAAACCACCCTGAAGCCACTTACCCTTAGTTGTTAAAGGCGCTACACCCATACTTGCCAGCCTTCCTTCAGCTGCGTTTATTAGCATAAATCGAGCTTAAGGCAGATAATCGCTGAAAACAATAGATAGATACTGATTCTCGGTGCCCGAGAGATGCCAAAATGTCAACCTAACCAGCAGCATAAAACCCATATTCACAACAAAGTTTGCAGTCTGCTCCCGATAAGCATATAAATAACGGTGAAATGCTTAATAAACAAATTAATAGCAAGTTGGGAAGCTAACAGGACAAGAATGCTGAAGTTAATGGCGTATCTGACAACAGCAGTAAACGTTATCGTCCCGGCAGAAACTAAGGAGCACGGTTCGAAATGAAAAAGTTGAAGGTCCGTCTTGATGCATTCAGTGACGCAGTGATTGCCATTATTCTGACCATTATGGTGCTGGATCTGACGCCGGTGATGAAGGATAACTGGGCGAACTATTTGGTGTTGTGCAAGGAGCTTGGGGTGTATTTGATTAGTTATGCTTTTGTGGCGAATATGTGGTACCAGCACAGCACCCTGTTTAACGAAATCGACGACATGAGTTACCGCATCATGTTGTACGATTTTCTTTTCCTAATTCTGTTATCGCTGACGCCGCTGGCAACCAACATGATGGCGAGCAACACGACGCAGGTGACAGTGATGGCATACGGGGTCTTGCTGGCAGTTGTGTCGTTCTCTTTTCGGCTTTTGGCGCGCGCCATCATCCACTTCCAATACACCGCGGCCTCGGATATGCGGCAAGTTTATGGCAAAATTTTTGGGGATCATAATCGCATTTATACGCTGTTTAATTTTATCTTGATCGGGTTGGCTTATTTCTTCCCACATTTTGTGATGTGGTTTTACTTGCCGTATCCGCTTGTTTATCTGTTACTTAGCAGCCGTGATCGCCAACAAATGTACGATGTCGCGCAGTTGACCCCGTCACAGCGGGCGGACTATTTGAAACTGCCGCGTGAAAAGATGGCCGCTTTTCGGAAAATGATTGCCGATCAAGCTGCGCCGGAAACAGGTAACACCACCACGCGCCCAGCCAATAATGGATCCCGCCCGGTTCTGCCTTGGCTCGATCGGGTAGTAGGAAACGGTGTCGAAACTGCAGCACCGCGCACGCCTGGTGGGCGCATTGATGTCGAGCAATTACGGGCATTACGCAGGGAACAGTGGGCAACATTTTTGATGCAGCAAAAAGCGCAACACGCCAAGGGAAAAGACAACCACCATGCCGAGCATCACGAACAAGAAGATGCTGACAAAGCGGCAGCGCAACAGCTTGAGTTGAAGAAGAAGGCGCAGAAGCAGGCGGACAAAGAGCAAGAGCGGCAACAAGAACGCCAGGCCGATGCGGCCAAACAAGCGGCAAAAGAGCGTGAACGGCAACAAGAAATTGATGAAGATACCCAAGAAGCAGCCAGACACGATTTGGCAAGACGACAAAAGTTAGCCCAAGAAGCTAAAGAACATGAACAAAAAATGGCTGCCAAAGCTGCAGAACAGGCCTTGGATCTGCAAAAACACCAACTGCGGATGGATCGGCGAGTGCAAAAGGCACGACTTAAGGCCCAGCGAGAGGAAGTTAAGGCACAAGCGCGGCGGGCAAAGATAGCTAGAAAAGCTGGCATTCCGGTTGAGGAATCTGGACAAGAGGCGTCCACGTCCAAAAAGAGAGGAGAATCTGTACATAAGCAGGATTAGCGCTCCTAGATGATGCCACCATTCAATTTGGAACCATCAGCAATAGCGATCGTTCCGTTTTCAACATGCTTGCTGTTACTGTACACAATCTAAAAACTCCTTTATAGTTTTGTTATCAACGTAACAACTGCCAATAAGGAGGGATGCTATGATCAAGCTCATTGATTTTGAAATATCGGGACATGCGTTGTTTGAAGACGGTACGAAGTTTTCGATCCAAGCAACCGGACAAAACAATGAAGCGACTGCTAAGCGGGTTATCGATTATGGTTACGCTTTGTATCTCAACAGGACGATCGGTGTTGTTGGGTTGAATGCTTCTGGGAAGACCACACTCTTCAATTTGTTTGATGGATTGAATGCTTTCTATTTGGAGGACCAGTCGATCGACCAAACGGTGTTGCAGGATAGTCTACGCGGCAAAGGCGACATAAAAGTGGTCGCTAATATTGCTAATACCCATGGCGTTCGCTATCAAGTGCAGACCATTTTTAGGCAAGATAAGGATGGCAAGTGGGTCGTCGCCAATGAGGAGATATACAGAAAACAGCTGGGTACTTTGGCGCGAAAAAAAGATCAATTTAACTTTAAACCTTCGCAATTGGTACAAAGACGTTCTGATTTACGTGTGGAAGTTAAGAAAATGCTGAGCTCCAAAGACTCCTCGTTTCGCGCGTACAAAGGAGACGAAAGTGTTTCAAGGGTTTTCTCAATAGTCGACGAAGTGGATGCAAGTCGGATCATAACATTTATTGATATGGCGCCGACGAGCCTGATTCAGTATTTAGATGAATCAATTGAATACTTGGATTGTCGAACCGACAAAGAAACGCATAAATTGATTGATGTTCGGTTAAAGTTCAAGGGTCAGAAGGATTCTTACGTTGCATCTACCTTTCAGGACATCATGCATTATCTTTCTTCAGGAACGATTCGAGGAATCACGTTGTTTTATCAGATGTTCAAGGCGCTCAGAGCTGGTGCGACTTTGCTCATAGATGAGGTTGAACTACACATTAACAAGCGCATTATCGAGGACTTTATCGCATTCTTCCAGAATTCGAGGATTAATATTGCCGAAGCGTCGTTAGTCTATTCAACGCAATATCTTGAATTGATTGATGATTCCGTGCGCAAAGATGAAAACTATATTTTGGCAAAAAAACAACGAACCCGTGTTTATAGATACAGTGATCTTGATATTCGCGGGGATCTAAAAAAGAGCGAAGTGTTCAAATCGAATTATATTGGTGGAACCGCGCCTATCGACGAACACCTTGCTGCGCTTAAGAAGGAACTGACAAAAAAGATATCTGTTTAAGCGCGGCTATTTATCTGTGATATTAGATAAACAGGTTGTTCCTTTTTCAACGCTCCTACAAGAGAACCAGACGTTTATCTAGAGAGGCTAATTTCGCATTTCTGATGTCAGGGCATTCAAAAAGCGTCTTGTAAAAGTGCCGCACTTGGGCTTTCGTGATATCGCTTTCAGCGACACACAGAAAACAAAAGTCCTCGGCGGTGTCTTGAACGATTAAATGCTCACCATCGTCGTCAATATAAGTGTAGTTTTCGCTGTAAACAACATCGCGAATATCAAAGTCATTACTGCATATTAAATGTGCATCTTCAATCAGACACATAGCCAATGTTGAGATTTCTCCGGTATTGGCTGTGCTTTTCACGCGTTTACCAGAGGCGGCACGATTGCTGTTGAGGCGCGCAAAAGCTTCTTTGGTTTCTTCTACTTGCGCATTGTAAATGAAACGTTCTGCGCTCGAAAAATTAGTCAGAGGGTCAAAAAGGCGCCAGCGACCAGCCTGAATTTCGGCCTCGACGCGTTGTCGCTTAAGCAACATTTCGTCAAGCACGTCTATATGGATCCAAATGTTGCCATATAATTTGTTGAACCACGAGAAAATATTTTCTTTGTTATACTGAGCAGCAAAGAGCAACATGTTTGTATCAATAAAGACACGTTCTTTGTATCGGTTCAGATTTATTCACCCGCCTCAAGATGGTTGACCAGTTCCTGCCGTTTATTTAAATATTGAGCTGCAGTGTGGGGGTCTGCATAGGTGGTTAGCTGAGCAGCCTCTAATAAGGATAACTGCTTCTGCTGCACGAGCTGATCAACGATATTCGTCAGGCGAGAAAATTTTTTAAAAGGCTCAATTTTATCTAATGGGCTAGGCGGAAAAGTGGATTTAGTGACTAAGTCTTGCCATTCTTTGTCGGTTAGCCTTGCCACTTTTTTGTTAGCCAATAAATCAAGCTCTGATAACCGCCGCGTGACAGCTGCGTAGGGCATCGCGGACACATTGGCAATTCGGATGATAGCATCTGTTACCATATCAATATTTGGCGAAGTTTGGTTTTGAATATACCTGTTCCAAGTTCTAATCATAACGTCCCGCGGCATCATGATTGCGGCGGCAAAATGATCGGCTGCACGTTCCGTGTTAAATTCAGGCAAGCTAATCAGTTTCTGATACTTGGTGTGGTCAATGCTAAATAAGTCACTGCCCACAACTAAATGCCAGAGTTCATGGGCGGCGCTGTAATAGCGGTTGCGTAATGTCTGATGGGTATTTAAAGCAATAAAATGAACGCCCTTATACGAAATGGCAGCCCCGGAATAGTTAGAATCGTCGACATCTTGATAGACGATATTCACTTGTTCAGCGAGAACACGTTCGATATCCGCGCTAATAAAAAAATCAGAGCCAAAGTAATTAATCAAAAAAGTCTCAGCTAAATCTTCTGCTACCGATTCTGACAAGAAAGTGGAAGTCAATGAATTACTTTGCATGAATTGTTTCCTCTAAGTCGACGCAATGCTGTATATCCAAAAGCAGTTGATCAATTTGTTTTTTGGCAGTATCGGTCGACAACCTACCCCTTAAGGCAATCTGCGGTTGATGATTATCATTTGCTTTGGTGCCAACTAGTTGTTCCAAAGGGATCTGAGTGATATCGGAAATAGCAATGATATATTTTGTCTGCAACTTTCGATTACCATTCATAACTTGGCTTAAAAGGGCAGCGGACATGTTAAGTTGGCCAGCTAACCAAGCCTGGGTCTTTTGGTTATCGGTCAGCCATTTTTGAATGAGTTTTAAAGTGCTGGGGTTGTTCATTAGCAACTTCCTTTCTGGGTTAACACGGATGAGACAAACTTTAAGTTTAGGCTCATTATAACAACAAATGTAAATATTTACAAAAGAAAAAGTCGTACTGTAAATATTCGAAAGATAACCAAAAAGGCTGAGGAAAAAATAGGCGGCTTTAACAGGTAAAAGGACAAACCTAAATGGAAAATGACAGCGTATAGTAGCAACTAATAATTGTTTCCCGTGAAACATTCAACGCTACCCTTGCAATTAGCTGAAAAAATACTATGATTTTGGTTAAACTCTTTTGAAAGCAGGGATGCGCATGTCAACACCAACCCATGAAGAAGTTATTCGGCCCATGACTGCAGCAGATGATGCACCGGTTGCAGCACTGATTCGTGAATGTTTGAAAGCCGCTGACTTGGATCGACCGGGAACGGTTTATTTTGACGCGGGACTGGATCACTTGAGCCAATTCTATGGTGCAGCACCAAACCGGAATTATTTTGTTGCGACCCAAGATGGACGAGTTCTGGGTGGTGTCGGCATCGCCGAATATGATCCGACCCATGGCGTTGCCGAATTGCAGAAGTTCTATGTGCATGGTGATTTGCAAGGACATGGCATCGGCAAAAGGCTATTGCGCCACGCCTTGGATTACGCGCAGCAGGTCGGCTACCAGTCGGTTTATCTGGAGACCTATCACACACTTAAAACTGCGGTTCATGTTTACCAGGAGTTCGGGTTCGCTTCGCTGCCCGGTCCGCTGGTGACGGCGCAACATCAATTGATGGATCAGTTTTTACTGAAGAAGCTTGCCTGAGGCGGGTTGCTGATTCAAATCAATCGTCTGACTGCGTAACTTGAGATAAGTCGCGTAGTCCGGGGCAGTCCCGCCGAGATAGTCTGACATGAAGACTTCAGCGCGGTTGATGTCCTGACGATCCGCGATCTTTGAATAGCGGCCAAGGGTTATCTTGCCTTGTCGACGTCTAGTAATGAAGATTTGGTCGCCGCGAGACAAGTCGTTCAGCAAATCAGCATTGTGGGTGCTGAAGACGAGCGTGGCGTGATGCTGATTAATCTTGGGGTTGGCAAAATATTCCATAAATGTATGGACAATCGCCAAATTAAAATGATTTTCGAGTTCATCGACAAAGATGAGTCCCCCGCTTTGCAATGCCTGAACGACATAACGGTAAAGCGTGATGCCTTTGACAGTACCTGAAGAAAGATAGTACTCAATCGTGGCGAAATTGTTGTCGGTAATTTCTTGATCGTCTTGCTTGAACTTTAAGCGGTAAAAAGCTTTGCCATGTTTGTTGGTTTCGATGAAGAGATAGTCGATGGTCGGATCAAGGTAAGCCAGGATCGCGTCAGGAACTTGGCCATTGCTGCTAGGGAAGAATGGCAGATTGGCGTTTGTGAACATGAAAGTATCAAAAACCTTTTGTGTCTGATAATGATGCTGGGCAATTAACGACCGCATGAAAGAATCATCAGCTGCCAGCAGGCTTTGCTGAAAAGTGTCTAATTGCAGTCGATCCATTAATAGCTCTGCATTTGAAAAGTCGAAAATCGATTTTCGCGTCATTGATTTTTGTACCTTCTTGGCCCAGATTCTTTCGTCTTTAACTTGCCATTGCTTCGCTTGGTCTGGAACAGGCGCAATTGTGAGGTCGTCCCGATAAAGGAAATGGTCACTACCGTAAAAATAGACGCTAAAAGAAATCGGTTGGCTACCCATTAACGTTTCATTTAGGTGGGTTTGGCCGATCGACTTTTGGTGTAGCAAAAGATCCAGGATTCCCATGACAAGTTTCATGGTCAAGGTTTTCCCTGAGGCATTGCGACCGATCAATGTTGTCAGATTGTTAATCCAGATTGATCCAAATAAATGTGTCATATCGTCGTGGGCATCATTCGGAACGCGTTGGCTGGCGGTTAAGGAAAAAGACGTCTTCTGTGCAAACAGTGGGTGGTCCAAAATGTCGATTCTCAGGAAGCTTAAGTGCGGATTTGTCATCGATTTTCACCTCTTAGGGTGATTTTACCATAGTTTCAAACGCGGATCACGTTTGAAACTTAAAAGTGCGAGTGAGCAGTAAGACAACTGGAAGGTAAGCGTTGGCTAGGAAAATCTAGTTGTTCCAACTTGCTTAATCATAGATTACGCAACAGCCGACCCGATGCCCTTTGTACCACCTGCCTGGAGCCTTACAACCCCGCAAACCAAAACCCCCATCCGCCAATAACCATGACGAATGGGGGCTTAACTTTACATTTCAAAAGCCGACTTTACCTAGATTTAACTTTGCAACATCAAACCACCGATGCCACCCTGGCCTCCTGAACGTCAGCCACATCTTCCAACGCTTTAGCCGCCAGTAAATTCTCCTCGGCCATCATCGGCACCCGGCCCAGCGGATCGAGGCCGATATTGAGCAGGTAGTTGATGCCGAAGTCGTTGAGGTGCTGCTTATAGCGGAAGAGCGTGCGCGGTGTTTTCCAATTTTGATCGTGATATGAAAATCCCCACGAATCATTGATGGTGCCGGCAGTTTCGTACAAGCCCAGTGGTGATGGCTTGAACCCGGATAGGTCATTGAAGTCCACATCGGTTTTGGTCATGTCTTCCTTGTGTTTAGGAATTTCGTTGTCACCGAGCGAGACATAGTCGTATTTGCCGTTGCCTAGGCGCGAGTTGATGAGGCAGTTTGGCTGCAGGTCGCGAACCGTGTCGTAAATCATTTGGCTTTGCGCTTCCGACAGCGTCATCGGCACATCGAACCAAGCTGTGGCGATGTCGCCGTAGTTGGTCATAATTTCTTTAATTTGCGGCAGAATTTTGCGGTCAAAACAGCGATCAAAATTTTTCTGCTTTTCATCCGGGAAGTCCCAGCTGTTATCCCAAGTCGTTCCAGCTGTTTCAACATGGTTGGATTTGTAGCCGCCGCCGTCTGGTTCGTGCCAGTCGAGGTCCTGCGAGTAGTAGAGGCCGAACTTCAGCCCAGCGTTGCGGCAGGCTTCTGCTAGCTCGCCGATGACGTCGCGGTGGAACGGGGTGGCGTCATAGACGTTGTACGCATCGACTTGGGAGTGATACATGGCAAAACCATCGTGATGTTTGGTGGTGACCACCAGGTATTGCATGCCGCACTTTTTTGCTAACGAAACAATCTTATCCGCATCGAAGTAGATGGGATTGAACGCCGTGGCCAGTTGCTCGTATTCGGCGTTAGGAATTTGGAACTTGGATTGAATCCATTCGGCGTAGACACTCGATGATTCGCCGCGGTATTCCCCAGCCAGCAACGAGTACAGCCCCCAGTGGATCATCATGCCATACTTGGCGTCTTTGAACCATTTCACTTGATCGTTCACTAAAATGCCCTCCTTTTTAAATGGTTAGCTCATCCTTTTTAACAATAATCAGGTCGTAAGCGGCGAGGAGGACGAAGAAAAAGCCGCTCCATAAAATCATATTGCCTGGGCCAGCGTTGCCGACCATGCCGCCGAAGAATTGGAAGAAGTACGGGGCTACCAGCCCGCCGATGTTGATGCCGATGATGATAATGGAGGTCGTGAAGTTCATCGAATCTTTTGGCGAATAGTGCACCATTCTGGCGGTTAATGCAGGATGGACGATGCCGTTGCAGAAGCCTGACACCAGTACCAGCACCAGTAACAGTGGAATCGATTCGGTGAAGGCCATGACGATCATGGTGGTGGCCACGATCAGTTCGGCGATGGCCACGGTATACTTGCCAAACCACTTGGCAATTTTCTCAAACGCCACGCCGGAGACAATCGAGCACAGGACCAAAAAGCCGAAGATGCGGGTTGCGTCGGCGGCCGTACCGACGTGGTTGTTGACCATGTAGCTGGCCAGCTTCAGTCCGATCGCCGAGTAGAAAAGGCAAACGAAGAGGAAAATAATCGCCAGTTGAATGACCCCGCCGTTGGTTGTTGGCTTGGCTTTGGCCACTTCTTCAACGACTTCGCCACCTTCTTCAACCACGATATTGTCATATTGCTTAGGCACCAGCATCATGACTAAAATAATCGGCACCAGCAAGAAGAGGAAGACTAAGTAAGTCGTGTGCCAGCTGATGTTGATCAAGAACCCGGCAATGAAAAGCATGATCGCATCACCAATCGAGCCCACCGAATTACGCCAACCCAACAGGCGATTCCGGGTTTCTTCAGGGAATAGGTCGGTAATGTAAGACACACTCAGTGGCGTGAAAACGCCCATGCCGACGCCAAACATCGCGCGGGAAATCAAGATCGCCGGATAGCTGAAGAAGAACGCCGGAATAATGCCGAAAATCAGCGAAATCGTCAAGCCAGCGATCACCGTATACTTTTTACCCAGCAAGTTGGAGACCAAGCCGCTGATAACGGTTCCCAGCAGGACGCCAGCGGTTGGAATCACCACCAGCAATTCCACGTTGGCGCGGGAGACATCGGAAAAATATTTTTCCATTAACGGGATCGTGCCAGACACGGCATTGCTGACCGATATCAGAAACGAAATCGATAAAATGCCAAGCGCTAAAAACGGTGAGCGCTTGTCTTCGGGGACGTTGGTAGATGTTAACATGATGCCACTTCCTTCGTTAAGTTTTGTCGCGTTTCGTTACCCAACCAGTAAAAATGCGCCGGCAATGTGTGGTATGACACGGTTTGCGGCGACTTATCAACCGAGGCGCCTGTAAAAATATGAATATTTTAGTATATACTAGTTAGTACATACTGATTATAACCGGCCGCTTCTTGAATGACAAGCAAAAATGAAAGGGCATACATTGGCGGTGTGAAGTTATTTTCGTGTGGTACCAGGTTCACGCTGCCGATTCAGGATGTTCTTTTGCGCCGGCGGAAACCTTAAATGCAAGAGCCGCTCGTGGGTGCCATTTTTAAATTCACGCAAACGGTTGCAGTTTAAAAGTAGATCAAATAGTATATACTAAAAAGTATAGATGCGCAGCGGGCCGCATGAACTTGAACACCATGAAACCTAGCGACAGTCCGCCCACCAAGAAACCGGAGGCTACAAAATGGCAAAACTTGAAGAAGTCGCAGATGAATTGAGTCGCCGTGTCCGTGATGGCATTTACACCACAAGTCAGCGCCTGCCATCCGAATATGATTTAGCCAAAGAGTTCGCGGTCAGTCGGTTGACGGTTCGCAAAGCCATCGACCTGTTGATTCGCAAGCAACTGTTGGTCAAATCGCCAGGCAAGGGCACGTATGTCATGTCATATTCGGATAAAGTCGAAAGCGGGCGGATGGGGCTGCAAGGGTTCACCGAAGCCGCCAAAGCATACGGCAAAAAAAGCCGCACCGAAGTCATCAGCTTTGGGCCGCTGGAGCCGATCCCGGAAGAAATCGGCCGCGTGTTGGGCTGTGACCAACAAGTTCATAAAACCGTCGACTTGTTGGTGCGGCGCCGGTTCTGGGACGAAGAGCCGATGACGGTCGAACATATCGCCATCTGCCACGAATACATCGAAGGCCTGCAGCCGCAGGACTTTGAAGGCTCGCTTTTTGCGCTACTCGAAAAGCGGGTGGCGATCGCCTACTCACATCAGGAAGTCGAAGCGGTGCTGATGGATCCGGATTTAGCTGCGTTACTGGATGGGAAAAAAGGCGATCCGATCCTACTGGTCCATTCTGTGACTTACACGGCAGATGCCAAACCGATTCTGTACGATATTTCCTATTACCGCGCCGACAAGTATTCCTTTAAGTCAACGCTGACCCGCGATCACGTCTGAAGCCAAAGGAGCAGAACCCGGTGAAAAAAGAAACGTTGGCTGCCTTATACGATGCGCAGAGGCCAGAATTCATGGATGCACTGCGCTCAATCATGCAAATCAAAAGCGTGCGCGGCCCAAGTCGCCCCGACGCGCCATTCGGTTCCGGCCCACGCGCAGCACTGGATGCAGCGGCCGAACTTGGCACAGCGTACGGCTTTCAAACCAAAGTGATCAATGGCGCCATGACGGCCATCCAGTGGGGTGACGACGATCAACACTATATCGGGATTGTCGGCCACTTAGATGTTGTTCCGGCCGGTGAAGTAGCGTGGCATTTTCCCCCATACGACCTCACTGAGCAAAACGGCCGCTTGTATGGACGCGGCATTCTCGACAATAAGGGGCCGAGCATGGCATGCTTGTTTGGGATGAAGCTGTTGAAAGAGGCTGGTTATCGACCGACCAAAACGATCCGCCTCATCTTGGGTTCAGACGAGGAAAGTGGTTCGGCTGATGTACCGCGCTACCTCGCCAGCCAAGCACCGCCTGACTTTGGCTTCACGCCGGATTGCAAATTCCCGGTCGTGTATGGCGAACGTGGGATCGTGAATTACCAGTTAACCACGCCGATCACGGATGGGTCGCTCGCTAACATCGGCGAAATCCGCGGCGATCAGGCCAGCGACCACGTTCCCGATCAGCTGGAAGTAATGGTTAACGGCCAGCTGATCCGGGTCACCGGCAAACGGGCACCTAGCAATGCGCCCGAACTTGGCGATAATGCGATCACTCGCCTAGCCGACACATTGCTCAACCAACCTGCAGTCCACGGGCAATTCGCCGACTATTGCCGGTGGCTAGTCACCAAACTAGCCGACCAGCACAATGGCGTGGGCTTGGGCATGGCGTTTGCCGATGCGGCCAGTGGCAATCTCATCGTTACCCCATACCAATGGCAAAAGGCAGGCCAAACGCTGACTTTGCGCCTCGCGATACGCTATCCGGTCACTTACCACGAGGCCGATGTCATGCAGGCGTTGGCTGCGGCGGTGTTACCGCGAACAGCCATTGAGGTCATTCGCAGCCTGCCTGGCGTTTTGCACGATCGCCAGGATCCGCGCCTGCAGGATTTAAGCCAAGCCTATGAACAAATCACCGGCCAACCGGGGCAACTCGTCACCACCACCGGCGCGACCTACGCCCGGGCAATGCCGAATATCGTGGCATTTGGCCCGTCTTTTCCCGGGCAAAAAGGCATTGCCCATAACGCGGATGAATGGATGGACGAACAGGATCTTAAACTGAATATGCTGATTGATATGACTGCGATGATGAAACTAGGAGGAATGACCGATTGAATAAAACTACGTGGGGCGCAATTGCCACTTGGCGGATGGCGCATGATGGCGTTAAGCAGGCCAGCCAGATGCTGCAAGCCAATAGCAGCGCCGGGGATGCCGTCGAAGCGCTGATCAAAACCGTTGAAGCCTACCCCTATTACAAATCGGTTGGCTACGGCGGCTTACCTAATGAAAATGGGGTCGTGGAAATGGACGCCGCATTTATGGACGGCGATACCCTGGCTCAAGGCGCCGTTGCCGGCATTCACAATGTTTTCCACGCCGTATCGGTGGCGCGGGCACTCAGCCACGAGCATTACAACAGTTTTCTGGTTGGCGAAGGGGCCACGCAATACGCGCAGCTAAACGGCTTTGAAATGCGTAATATGTTGACCGATCGCGCCAAGCAACGTTG
The DNA here is from genome assembly GCF_029726355.1 of Lacticaseibacillus huelsenbergensis. Lineage (NCBI taxonomy): Bacteria > Bacillati > Bacillota > Bacilli > Lactobacillales > Lactobacillaceae > Lacticaseibacillus > Lacticaseibacillus huelsenbergensis. Next base: position 993,921 of record NZ_CP120687.1, on the reverse strand, counting down.
GGAAAAGCGGCGTCAGGAAATTGCCGACGCCAAAGTCAAACCCTATGACGGTCATGACACAGTCGGCGCGATCACGCTGGCACCGGGCGGATCGATGGCCGCGGCTACGTCAACATCCGGCTTGTTCATGAAGCGTCCGGGTCGCGTGGGCGATTCACCGCTGTCCGGCTCCGGCTTCTACGTGGACAGTGACGTTGGCGGCGCCGCAGCAACCGGCCTAGGCGAAGACATCATGAAAGGGTGTCTCTCCTATGACATCGTCCGCCGCATGGGCGAAGGCCGAACCCCGCAACAAGCCTGCGATGAAGCCGTCTACCCATTTATCGAAAAGTTGAAAAGCCGCTACGGCAAAGCCGGCGAATTCTCCTTGATTGCATTGGATCGTCAAGGCAATTGGGGCGTGGCGACTAACGTGGAATTCACCTTCAGTGTGGGCACCGCCAGCCAAGAACCGGCTATTCTGATCGCGCATCCGGGCCCGAACCAAACGACGAACATCGAACCGATCACGCAGGCATGGCTCGATGCTTATGAAAAGCGCATCAAGGCGCCGATTGAATGAGATTATCTTGGAAAAAGAGGAAACAGCCATATGAAGCAATATTTAGCCATTGACGTTGGCGGCACCACGACCAAATATGCGTTAGTCTCTGACCAAGGCGATTTGTCCGAACAAGGCAAACAAGCAACCGTCCACAGCAACTTGACCGACTTCGCACAGGCCATCAATCAGCTCATCAAACGCTATCAAACCCAGATTGCCGGCATCGGCCTGGCATTACCCGGCGTTGTGGATCCGCAACGAGGCATCGTCAAAGCCTGCGCTGTCTTACCATTTTTGGAAAATGTCGCGTTAACCACACGGCTCGCTGATGCTGCCGTAGTAACGGTGCCCGTGGTCCTCGAAAATGATGGCAACGCAGCAGCACTAGCCGAATTCTGGCGCGGGCAACTCGCCGGCACCACCAACAGCGCCATGGTCGTCTTAGGCACCGGTGTCGGCGCTTCGCTATTTATCAACGGCCAACTCTATACCGGAAGCCATCAAGTCGGCGGCGAGCCTAGCTTCATGGTCACCAACGGCTTGCGCCCGATCACCCGCGACCAGACTGCAGCCGGACTTTCCGCGGTCAAAACCGTCAACGCCATGGCCGCTGCCCTCAACATCCACCGAACACCACTGGGTCCGCGCGTCTTCCAAGCGCTCAAACCCAACACACCTGCCGCAGCCATCCTCGAAATCTTCACCCGTGGCGTGGCAGCCATGATCTACAACATGCAAACCGTATTGGATCTGGAAAAAGTCGTCATCGGCGGCGGTATCAGCGCCCAACCACGCGTTATCGCCGCTATTCAGTCAGGCGTGGCGGCATACCGCGACGTGACGCCGCTTGCTGCGCGAACCATCCAGATGCCAGTGATTGAAGCAGCTAAATACCACAACGAGGCAAACTTGATTGGCGCGGTGGTGCCATTGCTGCAACGCACGGGCATCCACTCTAAGTCTTAGCATCGCCAAAGAATCAAATGATCAACAAACGGCAGCGCAACTTCCAAATGACAGGAAGTTGCGCTGCTGTTTTGGTTTTTATCCTTCAAGGAATCAGGCATGCAGCTGAAGTGCCAGCTTACTGGCAAACCACTGGCGGCCGTCTGCTGTTACGGTGACAATGCGCGAATTTGGCGTTTGCTGCACATAGTCGTTGGCTAACAGCCCTTTGAAAAGTGCATGTCCCCACGCGCCGCCCAAATGAAAGTCACGTTCGCTCCAGTCGAGGCAGGCAACGGTGTTTTGGCGTCTGGTACGATCGATGCTATCGGGATCAATGGCCAGTTCCGCTTTCAGAAAATCCTTACCAGCTGACAATACTTCAAGACGATGGTTCGAATGCGCCATCACAAAATGCCGCTCTTCCAACGCATGCAGTAAGCTGACCGCGACTTTGCCGGCTAAATGGTCATAACAGGAGCGACAATAAGTCATTGCGGTGGCACTTTGCCGCTGACTCAAGCGATGTTCGATTTGCCTAGGAGCCACTGTGCTTAAGGATTCAAAAGTGGCCGCTAATTCATTGGAAGCCAAGCGATAGTAATGATGCCGACCACTTTTAATCTGATTGACAACGCCAATCGCCCACATTCTATGTAAATGATAGCTCACGGTTTGCGGCGTCACCGTCAGCCGCTGCGTGATCTCAGATAAGGTATAGGCTTTGCCGTCCATTAAAACATCAATGATAGCCGAACGGGTGTTATCAGCAAGCATCGCCGCCAAATCCGTCACGTTCGGAGCCGCGACAATTCGATCTTCAGAACATGCCATATTTCGATCCACCTCGATTATTACTTTTGTTATGGTTATACCACTAACTGGTCAAGGAAGGAATGTTGGCAATGCTGGTACCCTACACGACTAAGAAACTCTACTACGCTTATCCAATCTTCATCATTGGTTATCAAGATGACCGTTGCCGCTACAATGTAACCACCTGCAGTTCATCATATTCCTTAGGCGACATGTTCACCTTCAGCGTGGCCAACGACGAAAATGTTGCCAGACAATTGCAAAGAACCCGGCACTGCACGATCAATTACATGACAAGCGCTCACTTAGATCAAATTGAATATGCCGGCTACCTACATCGCCGCGAAAAGTTAAACAGTGGTCAACTGCCCCACCAAATTGATCCCCAAACTGATCTGCCGATTCTAACGGATGCCTTAAGCACACTCTTCATTGATATCGAAAAAAGCGTTCCTTATCACGGCTACATCAACTTCATCGGCCACATTACCCGCCGATTGGTACAAGAAGACGCGCTTCAAAATGGGCGCCTCAATGTTGCCACCATCACACCAGCGCTTTATGCAGGCGATCATCATCAGCGGGTTTATCGTGAAGTCAATCAGCAAGTCAAAACAACCGGGCAATTCTTCCGTCAGCGGACCCAATTAAACAAGCATCACGAGGGATAGCCGTTAAAAAGTTGGCTTAAATCATGATCATAGAGGTAATCCTCTGCATGCACTATCCAAGAAACACCGGAATGGCCAATGTCCACGACACGGAAGCTCAAGTATGAAGGCAGTTGGAAAAAGGCAGTCAAAAAAGTGCCAGCAAAGCTGCTAGCACCCAATAGTTAACCCGCTGTCAAACAATGAATGAATCACGAGGCCGACGACGAGCCATCCTTCTGTGGAATCTGCTTAATCACCCGCGCAGGATTACCAGCCACCACCAAATTCGCACCAAAACTGTGCGTGACCGTGGCATTGGCGCCAATCACCGTATTATCGCCAATCGAAACGCCAGGCAACACCACAGCGCCACCGCCAATCCAGACATTGTTACCAATCGTAATCGGGGAACCTTCACCGATGCGTTCCCGCCGCCTCTCCGGATCAAGGGGATGCGACGCCGAATAAAGCTGCACCAACGGCCCAAACATACAATCATCGCCAATCGTAATCGGCGCAATATCCAGCATCACATTGTTGTAATTGCAAATAAAGTTATCACCTACATGAATGTTGTACCCAAAATCGCAATGAAAATCAGGCTGAACATAAACATTCTTACCAACACTGCCAAACAACTGCCGAATCAAGCCAATCTTATGCGCATCATCCGTCGTACAACGATTAATCTCCCGACACAACGCCCGCGCCCGCTCCTCATCCGCCGCCAACTCCTCATCAAAAATCCGATAAGGCTGCCCAGCAAGGAACTTCTGCTTCTCCGTCGTCAATGAAATCACTTCCTTGGTTAAATTAAAGCGGTTTCTTTTGGCGGGGGCAAGGGCAGGAGGTTGGGTGGTTGGGACAGAAGGTTTGATTTAGAAGTTTGGCCAATGAAAAAGTACTGACCTCATTTATTACGGTGAGGACAGTACTTTTTTGAATTTAAAAGAAATCAGACTTTGTTTGTTTTATCCGTTTCAAGTTTGGCAAGTGTTGATTTGAGTTCGTCCCAGAATTCATCTTCGCCAATACCAGTTAGTAATCCAGTTCCGTTAATCACAGGAATCCCATAGTCCGCTTTTGGCAATGGGCTAGTAAAAACGATCAAGTCATAATGACCACTATCGACTAATTGCTTTGCCTCTGTCGGTCTTGCTTCGGTGGCGTTGACATGATAGCCATCACTTTTTAAGTTATCCGTGATCTCACCGGCTATCATCGATGATGTCACTGTACCAGAACCGCAGACAGATAACAGATTAATTCGCTTGCTCATAGTGCTTACCCCTTTTATCATAGTGTAGAAAGCCCTTACATCGAAACAATTATGGCATTCATTTTTTGAAATTGCAAGGATTTAGCTTTTCTATCATTGGCAAATTGTTTGCAAAAAAGATATAATTGGTTTGCAAACTGGTCGTTAATTATTTTAAAGAGGGACTTCGGAGGTAATCGTATGAAAATCGATGAACGCAGGCGTTATATCCTAGACGCCGTTAATCAAAATAAAAATGTGAGAATTTCAGCGTTGAGCAAGAAGATGGCGGTCTCACGGGAAACCATTCGCAAAGATATTTATAACTTGGCGGAGAAGGGGCTCGTTAGCGCGATCAGAGGCGGAGCAGAGGCAGTCGATGATGATCCGACATCACGATTTGATCAGCGGAAAGCGGTCAATCAAGATGCAAAACGTGAAATGGCACAACGAGCTCTGTCGTATATAAAAGATGGCGCCACGATTTTCTTGGACTCCGGAACCAGTTCATATGAATTAGCTGAAGCCCTTAAGCAGGAACCTCGCCATGATTTATCAATCATTACTAGTTCCACCTTTGTAGCGCAGACTTTGCTTGTTATGAAAGGTATCCAAATTGTTTTGCTTGGCGGCGTCGTCCGTGGAGATGAAGGATCGGTATCAGGGCCAATTGCCTTGCAAGCAATTGAGTCGATTTATGCGGACGTTGGCTTCTTTGGCTGTGGAGGGATCGATGAAGTTTCAGGTATTACGAACCGCTACTTGGAAGAATCCCAAACGGCCAAAGCAATGAAACAGCATTGCCGAACAAGCATTGTTTTGGCGGATCATAGTAAATTTGGCGCTAGCTCATTAGTCAGCATGTTTAAGTTAGATGACGTTGATTTCATCATCTCCGACTCTGGTATCAATAAGGATCTAGTTCAGCATATAGGCGTGAAAAACCTTGTAGTTTGAACATTGAGCTTTGAAAATTTGCTTCGACAAAAAAGCTCCTCTGTAGCAGCATTCCAATTTTGAACATTGGAAGATGCTTGCAGAGGAGCTTTTTAAACTATTTCCCAAGGAGGAGGAAACTTACTTCAACGGTTCCCATTTCCATTCTTCGACTTCCGGCAGATCGGTCCCGGCTTCACGAATGAAGTCGTGGTGCTTCTGCAGGAGATCATCCATTTCCTGCATCAGATGAGCGCCTTTTTCCGTGAAGTCCGGCACATCCAGGACAGCTTCCTTGACTAAGTGGAAGCGATCTAGGTCGTTCCGTACCCGCATATCAAATGGGGTCGTGATGTCGCCTTCTTCACGATAGCCGTGAACATGCAGGTTGTGGTTATGACGATCGAAGAAGATGTCTTTGATCAGGTCGTCATAGCCGTGATAAGCGAAGATGACCGGTTTGTCTTTGGTGAAGTACATATCGAATTCATCATCGGACAAGCCACGCGGATCGTCTTTCTTCAGCTTAAGCAGATCAACGACATTGATGAAGCGAATCTTGAGGTCTGGCAAGGCCTTGTGCAGGATGGAGATGGCGGCCAAGCTTTCCAGCGTTGGTTCCGAACCGGCAGCCGCAATAACCAGATCCGGCTCAGCGCCTTGGTCGGTGCTGGCCCAATCGATGATGCCGAGGCCTTTTTCAACCAGATCCTTGGCTTCAGTATCCGTAAACCACTGCGGACGCGGATGCTTGCTGGAAACGATCAGGTTAATCAGTTGTTTGGAATCAACGGCCTTGTCGAAGACCCGCACCAATGTGTTGGCATCGGCTGGCAGATAAGCGCGGATGTACTTGGTCTTCTTTTCTGCCAAGTGGCTGATGACGCCAGGATCCTGATGGGAATAACCGTTGTGATCCTGCTGGAACGCCGTGGAAGAAGCGATGACGTTCAAAGATGGCACATCAGCACGCCAGTCGGCTTCTTCATGGGCATTGCGTAACCACTTGAAGTGCTGGGTGAGCATGGAATCAACCACGCGCAGGAAGGATTCGTAGCTGGCAAAGAAGCCATAACGGCCGGTCAGGGTATAAGCCTCTAACATACCTTCGTCCATGTGTTCGGAAAGCATTGAATCAATGATTCGGCCATGTGACGCCAACAGGGCATCATATGGCGGGTCGGTCGGTTCCATCCATTGCCGTTTCGTGGCTTCAAAGACTTTATTCAACCGATTGGACAAGGTTTCATCCGGTCCAAAGCCGCGGAAATTCTTGTTCTTATCATTGAGCTTGATCAGGTCACGAATGTAGGCACCGAGCACCATCATGTCTTGACCTTCGATGGCGCCATGATCCTTGTTATCCAAGGCGTAATCAGATGGGTTTGGCTTCTCCAGATGCTTGGCCAGCTGACCACCATTCGTCACCGGATTCATCGCCATACGTTTGTCACCCTTAGGAATGATCGCCTTAATGTCAGCTTTAAGGGTGCCATCGTCATTAAACAATTCTTCTGGATGGTAGGACTTCAACCAGTCAACGAGTTGATCGGCATGTTGCATATCGCCTTGGTCCACCGGAATTGGAATCTGATGGGCACGGAAGGAGCCTTCAATGGGTTCGCCGTCCCATTCTTTCGGACCGGTCCAGCCTTTAGGAGCGCGGAAGACTAACATTGGCCATGCCGGACGACTTTCATCATCGTTGTCCTTAGCGTTCTTCCGAATCGCCTGGATCTCTTCGATGATCTTGTCCATTTCGGCTGCCATAAGCACATGCATCTTGGCCGGATCTTTGCCTTCGACAAAATGCGGATCCCAACCCAAGCCTTTGAAGTAATCTTCCAACTCTTCATGGGATTCACGCGACAAAACGGTTGGGTTGGCAATCTTGAAACCATTCAGGTTCAAGATCGGCAGCACCGTTCCATCGGTTACTGGATTGAGAAACTTATTGACTTGCCAAGAAGTTGCCAACGGACCGGTTTCCGACTCGCCATCACCCACGACAACCGCCGCAATCAAACCAGGGTTGTCCAGCACCGCACCGGCTCCATGAAGAATGGAGTAACCCAGCTCGCCGCCTTCGTGAATGGAGCCCGGTGTCTTGGGATCGGCATGTGACGCAACGCCGCCAGGGAATGAAAACTGTTTGAACAGCCGTTGTAAGCCCTGCGCGTTCTGTTCAATCTTTGGATACAGTTCCGAATAACTGCCATCCAAATAGGAGTTAGAGACCATCACCTGGCCGCCATGACCCGGGCCTTCAATGTAAAACATGTTCAGATTGTACTTGTTAATGACCCGATTCAAATGGGCGTAAATAAAGTTTTGACCCGAAATCGTTCCCCAGTGACCAATCGGATGCACTTTAACATCTGACGCCTTCAATGGCCGCTTCAACAGCGGGTTGTCTTTCAAGTAAAGCTGACCGACCGACAGGTAGTTAGCCGCCCGCCAATACTTATCGACTTCAGCCAGATAGTCTTTCGACGAATAGTCGGTGGTTTTTTCAATTGTTTGGTCCATAATTGGCAATCTCCTTTGCAAAATGTTCGCATATTGTTGTCTACAAACCGTATAGTATATCTAAATGTAACCGATTGCAATTGTTAATTCGCTAAAAGGGCAAGATGAGCACAAAAAATCCGTAAAAAAATCGAAGCAGACTTTTTGCCAAGATAAATAATGAGCGAAGTTTAGGATTAAGAACTTGAAGTGCATCTATACTTAAGAAGGAATGCCTATAAATAAAGGGAAGTTAACGATGCATTAGTTTTTATGAACCTTGTTAAGAAATTTGCAATATCAATAAACACGATATGCCTTAAAATTCTTTGCTAAAAAATTTAATGCAATGTTGTTGCAAACAAAAAGCAAAGGTGATACATTGATGACGTTGAAAGCGTTTCCTTCTTGTTTCTGACGGGGACAGATTTCAGGTAACAAACAAAGCTATAAGCGATTTTCAGGGTGTGTGAAAGGAGAAAGCCAGATGGCCTTAAAATTTGAAGAGGCGTTTATCTATCCAAAGCTAGACGCCAAAAGTTATGAAGATGCGGTTCGTAAAATGTCACAAAATCTCTTAAAGGAAGGTTATGTCACTTCTGAATATCCCGATCAAGTGCTTGCTCGGGAAAAGAATTTTCCGACAGGATTGGTATTGGCAAACATGAATATTGGTATTCCGCACACGGAAGCTGAATATGTCAAGAAAACAGCTGTAGCGGTTGCCACTTTAAGAGAACCAGTTAAAGTCCACAGCATGATTGATCCGGAACAAGAATTACCGGTCAGCATGATGTTTATGATCGCCGTTAGCGACCCTAAAGGACAAGTCACAATCTTACGCGAATTAATGCGCCTTTTCCAAGATCAAGATTTGATGGAAAAAATTATGTCAGAAGATACAGCATCAGGGATTTATAAGTTATTGAAGTCAAATACCGTTAAGGAGCAAAGCAGCAAATCTTAGGAGGATGGAATTTATGACCAAACGTATTAATTTATTGGCAGTTTGCGGTTCGGGAACTGTAACGTCATCTATGGTCGCTGGTGAAATCCAAGATGAACTAAGCGATGACGGTTACACAGTCAAGGCAACAGAAGCTCGGCCAACAGAAGCCAAACAGTTAATTGATAGTGGCAAATTTGATTTAGTAGTGTATACAAGCCCACTCCCTAAAGCTGACTATGGAGTTCCGGTTATAAATGGGACAGGCTTGTTGACTGGCATTGGCGAGGACGAATTTTGGGAAGAACTAAAAAAGACCGTTGCTGGAATTAGTGCGAAAGCTTAGAGCTCTTTGTTAGTTCTTATACAAAATCATCAATATACGAGGAGATGCCGAAATGCTAACGACAGTAAAGCTCGTCTTTGACACTTTTGGAGCAAACGTCTTTGTTCCGATTATCTTATTCTTCATCGCCTTAATACTAAAAGTTAAGACCCAAAAAGCTTTTCTCTCGGCTTTATATGCCGGTGTTGGGTTAACTGGATTCACTCTATTATTGAACTCATATACACCGATCATTAGTAAAGTCATCAAAAAGATGGTTAGTGACACAGGAGTTAACTTGCCTGTTTTCGATATTGGTTGGCAAGGGGCATCGCTAGTGGCTTACTCCACCCAAGCAGGTATGATCTTTCTGGTTGTGGCGTTTATTCTGCAAACAGTTTTGTTCTTAGTTCGTTGGACAGACGTCTTCCAGCCTTCAGATTTATGGAATAACTACTCCTACATGGTTTGGGGATCGATGTGTTACTACGTCACGAAAAACATGTGGCTTTCGCTACTCTTGATGTGCCTCTTAAATATGTATAGTCTTCTTCTTTCAGACTCAATCGCTCAACGCTGGTCAACTTACTATGGTTATCCCAGAACGACAATCATTGCTCTGCATAATTTGGAGCCGGCAATTTTTGGCATTTTAATGGATCCCATTTGGAACAAATTGCACATTAACAAAATTAAATTAAGTCCTGAGTACCTTCAAGAAAAGTTGGGCTTCTTAGGGGAACCGATTTCCTTGGGATTTTTCTTAGGCTTTCTGCTAGGTATCCTTGGTAACTTTAAACATCTCGGCGAATTAGCATCTTGGGGACAAATTACGCAAGTGGCGATTGCTACAAGTGCAATTATGGCTATCTTCCCTAAAATTGCTGGTATTTTTGCTCAAGCTTTTGCACCTCTTTCTCAAGCTGCCAGTCGCTCGATTCGTAAAAGCAATAAAGGCAAAGCGGCAAATCAACCTGAAGGTAAAAAGCCTCGTCTATGGTTCTTGGGTGTCAATGATGCGGTTGGTTTTGGTGAAACAGCTACTCTGATTACAGGAATTTTACTGATTCCTATCATGGTTGTTCTGGCTATCTTGTTACCAGGTAATAAAGTCTTACCGGTTATTGATTTGCTTGCGATCCCATATTGGATTGAAGGTCTGATCGCGTTGTCGAACGGTAACATGGTCAAAACAATGATCAATGCCGTCATCTGGTTCAGCTTAGGGCTTTATATGTGTACCGCAACTGCTCCTTTATTCACACACATTGCAAGTTCTGGAATTGGCGTTGCTATTCCAACAGCCGCATTGATGGTCACAAGCTTTAACATTCTTGGCAAGCCGTTCTTTGGCTTAATCTTCTATGCCTTTTTAAGCCAAAATATTTTTTGGATAGGGTTGACTATCGTTCTTTACTTCGTTTTATGGGCAGCGTTCCAAAAGAACAAAGAGAAATTCCGCGCTTATTTGGAACGGGCTGCTGCTAAAAATGCCACTGCGGCAACCGATGATTGATGTTTGGAAAGATTAGAACAAGTTGTTAACGCGGACGAAAGATTTAAAAAAGGTGGGCAATATTCTCATGGTTAATACAATGAAAGCTGCTGTGTTGATTAGTGCTGGTAACGTCGAGTACAAAGATGTCCCGGTTCCGGAAATTTCTGATGACGATTTTCTGATTAAAGTTGCTTATTCAGGCGTTTGCGGTTCAGATCTACCCAGAAGCCAAAAAGAAAATGGAGCTAGACTGTATCCGTTGATTATGGGGCATGAATTTAGCGGTACAGTGGAAAAAATGGGCGCCAACATCGAAGGATTTAAGGAAGGCGATCATGTTGCCATTGCGCCGTTGCTGCCTAATCCGGATTCGATTTACACCAAAATGGGATTGTATGGGTTCAGCGAACACTACAACCTGATAGGGACAGGTAGCAATGGCGGATTCGCGGAATACGTTAAAGTACCCAAAGGTCATGTTTTGCATCTGCCTGATTCAGTCGATTTGAAGACAGCAGCTGGCATTGAACCGGCTACGGTTAGTGGATATGGATTAGCTCGCGGGCACATTCAGGCTGGAGATACTGTTGCAATTCTTGGTGCCGGATCAATCGGCCAATTTGCGATTCAGAATGCAAAACTTTATGGCGCAAGCAACGTCATTGCTGTTGATGTATTTGACGACAAACTTGAATTGGCGAAAAAGCTTGGTGCGGATTATACCATCAACGGAAAGACGCAGGACGTCATTGCAGAAGTTAAAAAGATTACCAAACATGGGGTAGACGTTGCCGTGGACTGTGCAGGCAGTCGGTTCACCGAAATTGAAGCCCTGGAAATTACGCGGCGAGACGGCAATGTTGTCTATATCGGTATCTCAGGAGATGATTTGCCGATTCCTAAAGATGTCTTTGAACAATATGTTTTGCGCGGCGGCTTGAATATTCACGGATCATGGATGTCATACACCATGCCATATCCTGGTCGGGCATGGGATATCGTCATTGATGCCATGAGCAAAGGCCGGCTGGACTTTAAATCAATGATTTCACATGAGATTAGTCTAGATCAGCTCGGAGATACCTTGAAGAAAATGTACAACAAAGAAATTGAATTTAACAAGGTAGTCGTAAAGATCAATCAAGATATCGATTAACAAAATCACTGATGCTGGAAGCGCCACTATAGGAAGGAAGAGATTTTAAAATGTTAGAATCTTTAAAGAAACAGGTTTACGATGCCAATATGCAGCTACCTAAATTAGGATTGGTTACTTTTACCTGGGGAAATGTATCTGGAATTGACCGAGAAAAAGGCCTATTCGTTATTAAACCATCAGGTGTTGCCTATGAAGATCTTACGCCAGACGATATGGTGGTGGTTAACCTTCAAGGGGAAGTAGTGGAAGGTGATTTAAACCCTTCTAGTGATACGCCAACCCACACGGTATTGTATAACGAATTTCCAGACATTGGCGGCATTGTTCATACCCATTCACCTTGGGCAGTTGCATTTGCCTCAGCTCATATGGATGTGCCGAATCTAAATACGACGGCTGCCGACACTTTCTATGGTGATGTTCCAGTCTCTGAAGCATTAACTAAACAAGAGATTGAGGAAGCTTACGAAGAAAACACAGGCAAGGTAATTGTTAAGACTTTCAAGGACAGGGGAATTGATCATAACGCCGTTCCTGCAGTCATTGTTAGTCAGCACGGCCCGTTTAGTTGGGGCGCAACACCAGAAAAAGCAGTTTACAACGCAAAAGTTCTCGAGGTAGTTGCCGATATCGATTATCATGCCCTGACGTTAACACATGCGGATGTTCATGTTCCTCAGTATCTGCTGGATAAGCACTATTATCGTAAGCACGGGAAAAACGCATATTACGGGCAGAATAATGCTAAGTCAAAGAGCCATGCCGTAAAACTTTAAGCTCTGCGTTCGTTGTCCGCTTAAAAAATTTTTGGAAAAAGGCTGGAAGTTAGATTCTTATTCAACGATCCGAAGCATTTGAGATATGCGATTGAATCGGTGAAAAACTTGTATTAAAGCCGAAAAATACTCCGCGATCGCAGTTGAGCATTGACTACGATTGCGGGGTATTTCATATCACTATGGTTTTTGGTTGTCTCTTCGAAATGTATCTATTTGTCATCATTTCGGTTTAACTCAACAATGACACGATAAGTTTCTGGCTTAAGCGCCCATTGCATACCTTTATCGATTTCGGACAAAGGCACGGTACCCGCGATCAATGGCTTTACATCAACACTTCCGTTATTTAGCAACTTCATAGCTTTAAGAAAATCGCCAGAATCTGAGTTTGCGCTGCCCATTAACTTTGTCATTCGCCGATGAAGGGTGTGAGGACTAATAGAAATTGGCATGTCTGGATGAAAAGAGCTGTATAGAATAACTCGCCCATCAATAGCAGCCATTGATACGGCCTGTTCGGCAACTGGCGAAATAGGCAGGGTGTCGAATACAACGTCTGCACCTTTTCCGTTTGTTAATGTATTAATTGCGTTAACTGGGTCCAGATGTTTAGGATTGATTATTTCGTGAAACCCAAGCTGTTTCAAAAATTTTTGCCGATTTCCATCAGGTTCGCTGACAATAACACGCGCACCGCGCTCTCGTGCAAGCATCGCATGGAATATGCCCATAATGCCTGCACCAATAACCACTACATCATTACCCAATTCAACCTTTGCCGTATCTACGCTATGAACGACACAAGACAACGGCTCGGTAAGTGCCGCTTCTTCGTAGGTTAATTGATCACCAATTTTAAAGAGTTTAGTCACCGGAACGGCTAAGTACTCTGCGAGCCCGCCCATACCGCGAATGTTTAAACCGCCAACATGATTTTCGTAAGAGAACTGGGTGCAACTTCCTTCGTGGCCTGTCCGGCAATTATCGCAGTAGCCGCAAGAAGTCAGCAGGCCAACAACAACCCGGTTTCCGATTTGCCATAAATCGGTGTCAACTTTTTTCCCAACATCAATGATAATTCCTGCTTCTTCATGACCGCCAATAAATGGAAAGTGAACTTTGTTGACACCTGTATAAACTCGTTGTTCCCACGTACAAAGGGCACACGCCTTAATCTCTACGAGGACCTCGTCTTCTTTGATATTAGGTTTATTGATTCTTTCAACATCTAACTGTTCAATATCGTTGAAAATTGCTGCATTCATAGTTGCCATAATTTTAGCCTTCCTTTTTGTTCTTTTTTTCGTAGTTTTTAAATATCTCGAAAGCCGTGTTTGCATCAGCATTGTTATGAACTATTGCATTCAAGCCAGCTACTATTCCAACTGGGCTCTGACTCTGAGTGATATTTCGACCGACAGCTACACCTCGGGCACCGATCTCAATACAATGTTGGACAAACTTGAAGTAAGTTAGTGTGTCAGTCTTTGGACCGCCTAAAGCTAGAACAGGCTGACTGGTACTTCCTGTGATCAGGGCATCTTCTTCAGTACCTGTAAATCGTGTCTTAATAATGTCAGCACCAAGTTCTGCGCTCAGTCGAACGGCAGTTGCAATATAATATGGATCATTTGACTTTGGGGAAGTAACTGGATAGCCAAACGGCAAAGCTTCTGCAATGACTGGCACTTTCCACTTTGCTGACTGATGCGCCAGTTTGGTCAGCATGTGATGAGAATCAGCTTCTCTTTTTGAGGCACCAGGAAATGTCATACAGACGACTCCTGATGCGCCGAGTTTAAGCGCATCTTTAATATCGAAAAAGAGTTGTGTGTTAGGCACTGATGAATCGTAAATTTCAGTATTTGCATCCACACGAAGTACAGTTGTTACCTTAGACAGTTCATGTTCATAAGTCTTAGCTTGACCGTACGTGACTAAGGCAGTATCTAAACCGGCATCAACTAATTGGTCAATTTGTAAACTCGTGTCGTCAATACCTGATGTGGTCATTGAAAAAGCAAAGCCATCTAACGCAGCAACAACTGCTCTGCCATCTGCTGCGAATATTTGATTCATTCTCCTAAATTTGCTCATAATCGTTTTCCTTGTCCTTTCATTACAAAAACGCCCAAAAACTCCTGAAACAGGAATTCTTGAGCGTCTCCTTACGTTGCTCTATGCAGATCTTTAGTTTTAACTATCGATGGTACATGGTTTCATCAATCGCATCAACAGGTCTTTGTTAGTCAGCTTTTTCTGCCGCTGATGATGCTCGTGGTTACCACAAATCTTTCTGGCTAGTTGCAATAAGTTGATAGCCTGACGAAAACGCTAATTTAACTTGGTTACGAGTTTCTAACAAGCCACTTGCGATTAACGGCTTGTGTGTAACCATTTGTTTAATGCGTTTAACTTCAGCAATCGCACCAACGGCTGGCAAAACTTGAACAGCATCATAACTGTCAGAATTTTTTAAAAAATCGTTTGCCTTTGCCAAAGAAAGTGAATCAATTAAGGGAAGCCGATAGATCGTTGTCATTCCCCAATGTTTTCCTTGACTAAGTGCTCGAACATTAGCACTTAAAATACCATCTAATTTATACAAGTTTTTCAGCAAATGCATGCCGATATCATCCGATTTAAAGCCGCCTAAGATATCGATATGCGCCACTGCCTGTTTTTGATGTTCATGGATAGCATAGACAAATTCTCTCAAATTTCCAATCGAAACCCCAGATAGCAAAATAACCTTTGAGGGCACGCGCAATGCATAGTTGAGATCACGACCATTTATCAACGATGGAATGACCATTGATGTGTCAAAAATAACAAAATCACCTCCATGTACGTCATACGGCAAAGTCCCTTGATAAGTTTTTGTTATCCCAAGCCACTGTTTACTGACCGACGGCTGTTAACAATTTATTGACTTGTGATATTGGATCACTAGCGTCAAAGACGTAGGAACCAGCAACGAAAATATTAGCACCGGCTGCCGCACAATCCTTAATGGTTATATCGTTAATACCCCCATCTACTTCAATGTTGAATTTCAAGCCTAAATTATCTCGTAACTCAGCCAATTCTTGAACCTTATTGACCATTTGAGGAATAAACTTTTGCCCGCCGAATCCGGGGTTAACAGTCATAATTAGTACTTGGTCCACAAGTGGCAACACTTCCCTTGCAGCGTCAACCGGTGTTCCTGGATTCAAAACCAGTCCAGCTTTTGCTCCAAAATTCTTAATTTCCTGAAGAACACGATAGATATGCACTGATGCTTCTAAATGCACCATGATGACGTCGCCACCAGCTCTTGCAAATTCTGGTGCAAACTTATCGGGATTGTCAATCATCAAATGGCAATCAAGCTTTAATGATGTTGATTTGTGGAGATCTGCAATCATCTTTGAACCGAAAGTAATGTTGGGAACAAAGTGACCGTCCATTACGTCAACATGAAGCATATGAATGCCAGAATCTTTAACTTTATCGATATCCTGCATTAAATTTGAAAAGTTAGCACTTAATATTGAAGGCGCAATTTCAATTGACATTTTCTTTTCCCCCGAATAATTCTGGTTAATCCTAAATAATCCAGAATAAACCGCCAACGACACCGATTCCGACAAGTATTAATAATACCGTAGTGGGTTTGAACTTTTTTCGCAAAAGATAGTAGGTGAGTAGGGTGACAGCCATAGGGAGTAAACCGAGAACCAGTTTATCAAGTATCCCGGTTTGAACCTTCATAACGGTTTTACCCAAGTGCAATTTCGCCGGAGTGGAGATCTTAACGAAGGTTGCTGACAGTGCACCAATGACAATGGGTCCTAATGTTTGCGCATAGGTCATCACTGTCGGTAATAATGATCCCTGTAAGATCTTCGCTATTCCTTCTTTACCTAAGTTATAGCCTTGCATCCAAGCAAGATACCCGATGGACCAGATAATCGCTAAGTGCAAAACAGCAAAAAGAACAGGTCCCATTAAAATATTTCCTTTTGCCGCAAAACTAATAGTAAATGAAAGCAAAATTGGAATTAAAGTACCTTGCCATAGAGTATCACCTATCCCAGCCAAAGGGCCCATCAAACCAGTTTTCAGTCCGTTGATGGTTTCATCAGTAATCGGTGCACCATTTGCTTTTTGCTCTTCCATCGCAATGGTAACGCCAAGAATGGAGCCGCCAAAGTGTGGTTCGGTGTTGAAGAATTGCATGTGTCGTAACAAAGCAGCTTTCATTTCTGCTTCATCATCGCCGTATAATTTCTTAAAGATAGGTGAAAGGGCATGAATCACCCCAGTAGCTTGTAAACGTTCGTAGTTGTAATTGGCGTGTGAGAAGAATGTCCACCGCCAAAAAGCCTTAACCACGTCACGCTTGCTTAATCTTTTTGCATTAGGCTTTTTTTCCGAGGGGAGTTCTTTTTCTTCGAGTTGTTCTTTTTTGTCTTCTTCACTCATGCTTGTTCACCTCGTTTCAGGAATAACTGGGTGTAAATATAGGCGATGATTGCTGCAAAGATAGCGATTGGCAAAATTGCGAGTTTTGAGTAAACGGCAACCATGAATCCCAAAAGAAAGAACACAATAGTTCCTTTGCTGCTCATTGCATGTAAGTTCATCGCGATCCCTAGAGCAGGTAAAATACCACCGATAACTGTTAATACATGCAGTGGTGTACCAGCTAATCCACCAATAACCTGTTTGACCGGTCCTGCACCGAAATATGCTGCCAGCATAGCGGGAATGACGGAAAAAAGAAACATAGTTATCTGAGGCGGCCATACATGCAAGAAGTCAATTCGTTTCAAATTTCCTTCTTCTGCTGCCTTGTCTGCCATGTGAACAAAAGTAATATCCACCGTCATATGAAGAACCCATATCATGGTCCCAACAAGGCTGATGGGTACGGCTAGTGTAATTGCGACTGATGGGGAAACGTTGGATGCCATGCCAAGGGCGGTACCCAACGTACCAGCTAATGCCGTATCCATAGGGACAGCACCACCGGCACCAATCCAAGCTAGAAAAGGCAGCTGAATAGCGGCACCGTAGATTGTTCCTTTAACCGGATCGCCCAGAATCAAGCCAACTAAAGCTCCGTTTACCAAGGGACGCATGATAGTGTGAGTGCCTGCTAGGGAAACCCAAGGCGTCCCCATCTGACCAAGGTAGTAAACAACCCCAATCAGGAATGCTTGCCAGAGATGAATTGTCATATCTCTATTCCTCCATTTTTACTTCAACAAGTTTTTAACATCAGTTGCTCCATCGCTGGGTACAATTTGAATTTTGACGTCAACGCCTGCATCAATTAGCTTTTGCATAATAGCTTTTTCGTCGTCTGAAGCGGAAATATTTTTATAAAACTTTTTTCTTTGAGGATTTGCACCCATACCGCCAATAACAACTTTGTCAATTTTGACGCCTGCATTTACCAAATCGAGGAAAGCTTTGGGAGTTTTTGCTAGTAAAAGTAGCTTATCGTTACCGTGTTCCTCCTTTAGGAAATCTGGTCCTTCGGCAACGCTTAAGACATCTAATTTGATTCCTTGAGGTACTGACATGGACATAATGCTTTTTAGAAAATCATCCTTTGCTGTGGCATCATCGATAATGACAATGTGATTACCCTCCGTATACTGCAACCAAGCAGTCATGACCTGGCCGTGAATTAAGCGATCATCAACACGTGCTAATACGATCTGTGACATGATAATTCCCCCCTTAATGTTTTGTGTGCGAATTGTGTGCATTTAGTTCATCCCAAAAGTTTTTGATACCAACTTTAGCGGTTTCAAATGCAGCATTCGTGATCTGTTCAATATTTTGCCCCATCATTCGTGCATTGATTGCTTCAATAATCATCGGCAAATTGACCCCTGTGATCAGCTGGATTTTGACATTCTTGATTCTACTTGCGCAAAGTGCTGCTTGATTGTACGGACTAGCGGCAAAAAGATCAGTGAACACAATGACACCGTCACCTTCATCTTCTTGTCGGATCAATTTTTCCAGCTTCAATCCAAATTCGGAAACATCATTGCCTTCGAACAAACCAATTTCGCCAATGTTCTCTTGTTCCCCAATAATTAACTTCACTGCGTCCAGAAACCCTGACGCTAATTTTCCGTGAGTTGCAATGACAAAACCTACCATATTTTCAACTTCCTTCTTTCATAGAATCATCACCGTTCATAGTTGAGATATAGCAGTTACCATTCAAATTTCAGAACGGCTTTGTACCAAGCCTTACTTGCAACAATTGCCTCAAATGCTTTATTTAAATCGGACGCGCTTCTGATAATCGTTTCTTTTTTAGGCAAGAGTTTACGAAGCGTGTCTTGATATGCTTGACTTTGACTCATGGCTTTAACGACTTCTTCAAAGTCAGGTGTTGTCGAACGGCTAGTTCCATAGAACGTCAAACCCTTTTCCAAAATATCTCGGGTATCAATTGGAACCAGATCTTCGCTAACGCCCATTAAGACAAATTTACCTGTTCGTTTGATGACTTTAATGCCTTCATTAATGGCACTTGAGCTAAAGTTTCCGCCCGTTGCTTCGAAGATCACATCAAATTGTTCACCAGCATGGTCGAAATCATACTCTGTAACCAATTCTTTGTTAGCAAAGTCAAATTCATTTAGTCGGTCAGGAACTGCACCGAACACAGTCAGGTGTTCTTTATCAATGCCGCGAATGTAATGCAAAACGGCCGCTGCCATGTAGCCAACAGGTCCATCACCAAATAACGCGACACGGCAGTCTGGCTTTGCTAATGCATCCGCAACATGACTAGTTGCGTGATACCCCACGGTGCTGACCTCAGTTAAAATTGCAATTTCATCTGGAATGTTGTCTGGGAGAGGGACAACCGCACGATCCGGCTGCACTAAGTCACTTTGCGCAATTCCGTCATAACCACTACTTAAAAAGACTGAGTCGACACTGTAATTGTCAGGGATTGTATCTTTCTTTTTTTCCCCTCGTAACATATAACCAGGAACATTTGGGACAATTACAACTCGCTGCCCTTTTTGGAATTTGTCGCTCATTGTTTCTTTAATTGTCCCAATGCCCTCGTGCAACAAAGCCATAGGTAGCTTTTTAGCCAATGCCTCTGGGCGTCTTTTACCAGCAAAGTAGCGATCATCCGCATGGCAAACGCTTGCCATTAGTGGCTGAATATTGACAAATCCAGGCTTTAGTTCGTGTTTTAACATAACCTCTTCAATATCTCCAGGCTTCAATAACCTGTAGGACTTCGACGTAATTTCCTTGCTTCTAACTGCATTGTTTAACATGATATAAGCCTCCATCTTTTTGCAACCGTTTTCAAGAAGGACTATAGCACGAGGTTTTTAACTTTGCAATATTTTGCTACTTGAATATTTGCCATAATTTGCAAATTAATGGCGCGATGCCTTGATTTATCAAGTATCGAACGAGGTTTAGGAATGTTAATATTGCCTTATACTTTGGGGCGTGCTTAGACAAGTTAAATCAACATTTGGAGGCGATCTTGGTGAATTATATTGAACGGCAGCAAAGTATTTTAAAACAATTGAACAGTAACGGAAGCGTGCGTATCTCTGAGTTAGCGAAAGACTTATCTGTTTCGCGCGAAACGCTTAGGAAAGACATCGCCGAGCTAGGGAACCAAGGGAAACTACAAGTGATCCGTGGTGGGGCTGTTCTGAATAAACCCGTAAATGAAACGATTTATGACCAGAGGCGCAAAGAGAACTTCCAAGAAAAGCTCTCAATCGCCCGGAATGCTGTCAAACTCATTTCTGAGGGTGATTCTGTATTCTTAGGCAATGGCACAACTGCTGCACTGGTGGCTCAGGAAATCAAGGAACATGAGTTTAAGAATGTCGTTGTTATCACGACATCAATTAATGTTCTGCTGGAACTACGATATGCAGAGTCGGTTCAGCTGGTCTTGCTCGGCGGAGGGCTTCGTCGTATTGAAGGTTCACTGTCTGGCCCCTTGACGCTTGCCAATATCGACAGTGTCTTCTGCGACATTGGCTTTTTTGGTTCTGGTGGTGTAAGCATCAGTCGTGGCGTGACAAATCATTATTTTTCTGAAATTGAGGTGGACAAAAAGATGATGCAGCATTGCCATAAAAAGGTGTTGCTGGCAGATCATTCGAAGTTCACTAAGATGAATCCCTTTAGAACAGCTTCGATAAGTGATTACGACGTCATTTTGTCTGACAAAGGTCTCAACACTGAGACTATCTCGGCAATGGAAAAACACGGTGTAAAGGTCATTGTTTAAGAATGTTAATGGCGGTGTCCTTATCGTCATTCTTAAAAATAATTTTGAAAGGGGTTTCAAAATTTTGCTTGTGTGGTATTATTGCTATGCAAACAAACGCAAAGTTTAGCAAAGGAGATTGCCAATTATGGACCAAACAATTGAAAAAACCACCGACTATTCGTCGAAAGACTATCTGGCTGAAGTCGATAAGTATTGGCGGGCGGCTAACTACCTGTCGGTCGGTCAGCTTTACTTGAAAGACAACCCGCTGTTGAAGCGGCCATTGAAGGCGTCAGATGTTAAAGTGCATCCGATTGGTCACTGGGGAACGATTTCGGGTCAAAACTTTATTTACGCCCATTTGAATCGGGTCATTAACAAGTACAATCTGAACATGTTTTACATTGAAGGCCCGGGTCATGGCGGCCAGGTGATGGTCTCTAACTCCTATTTGGATGGCAGTTATTCGGAACTGTATCCAAAGATTGAACAGAACGCGCAGGGCTTACAACGGCTGTTCAAACAGTTTTCATTCCCTGGCGGCGTTGCGTCACATGCCGATCCCAAGACACCGGGCTCCATTCACGAAGGCGGCGAGCTGGGTTACTCCATTCTTCATGGAGCCGGTGCGGTGCTGGACAACCCTGGTTTGATTGCGGCGGTTGTCGTGGGTGATGGCGAGTCGGAAACCGGTCCGTTGGCAACTTCTTGGCAAGTCAATAAGTTTCTCAATCCAGTAACCGATGGAACGGTGCTGCCGATCTTGAACCTGAATGGTTTCAAGATTGCCAACCCAACCGTTTTGTCGCGTGAATCCCATGAAGAGTTGGAAGATTACTTCAAAGGCTTGGGTTGGGATCCGCATTTTGTCGAAGGCAAAGATCCGGCCAAGATGCATGTGCTTATGGCAGCCGAAATGGACAAGATCATCGAAGAGATCCAGGCGATTCGGAAGAACGCTAAGGACAACGATGATGAAAGTCGTCCGGCATGGCCAATGTTAGTCTTCCGCGCTCCTAAAGGCTGGACCGGTCCGAAAGAATGGGACGGCGAACCCATTGAAGGCTCCTTCCGTGCCCATCAGATTCCAATTCCGGTGGACCAAGGCGATATGCAACATGCCGATCAACTCGTTGACTGGTTGAAGTCCTACCATCCAGAAGAATTGTTTAATGACGATGGCACCCTTAAAGCTGACATTAAGGCGATCATTCCTAAGGGTGACAAACGTATGGCGATGAATCCGGTGACGAATGGTGGTCAGCTGGCCAAGCATCTGGAGAAGCCAAACCCATCTGATTACGCCTTGGATAACAAGGATCATGGCGCCATCGAAGGTCAAGACATGATGGTGCTCGGTGCCTACATTCGTGACCTGATCAAGCTCAATGATAAGAACAAGAATTTCCGCGGCTTTGGACCGGATGAAACCTTGTCCAATCGGTTGAATAAAGTCTTTGAAGCCACGAAACGGCAATGGATGGAACCGACCGACCCGCCATATGATGCCCTGTTGGCGTCACATGGCCGAATCATTGATTCAATGCTTTCCGAACACATGGACGAAGGTATGTTAGAGGCTTATACCCTGACCGGCCGTTATGGCTTCTTTGCCAGCTACGAATCCTTCCTGCGCGTGGTTGATTCCATGCTCACCCAGCACTTCAAGTGGTTACGCAATGCCCATGAAGAAGCCGACTGGCGTGCTGATGTGCCATCTTTGAACGTCATCGCTTCTTCCACGGCGTTCCAGCAGGATCACAACGGTTATTCCCATCAGGATCCTGGCGTCATCAGCCACTTGGCAGAAAAGAAGACCAAGTACATCCGCGCTTATCTGCCAGCCGATGCCAACACATTGGTGCGGGTCTTCGACAAGGCCGTTGATTCCAAACAACTGATTAACCTGATCGTTTCCAGCAAGCATCCGCGTCCGCAGTGGTTTACGGATACTGAAGCCAAGGATCTGGTTGAAAAAGGCCTCGGCATCATCGATTGGGCCAGCACCGACCAAGGCGCTGAGCCGGATCTGGTTATTGCGGCTGCCGGTTCGGAACCAACGCTGGAAAGCTTGGCCGCCATCTCCATCCTGCACAAGGCCTTGCCAGACCTCAAGATTCGCTTCATCAATGTCGTTGATCTGCTTAAGCTGAAGAAAGACGATCCGCGTGGCTTGTCCGATGATGAATTCGATATGTACTTCACCAAAGACAAACCGGTCATCTTCGCTTATCACGGCTATGACGACCTGATCAAAGACATCTTCTTCGATCGTCATAACCACAACCTGCATGTTCACGGCTATCGTGAAGAAGGCGACATCACGACCCCATTTGATATGCGGGTACGGAACGACCTAGATCGCTTCCACTTAGTCAAGGAAGCTGTCCTGGATGTGCCGGACTTCACGGAAAAAGGCGCTCATCTGATGCAGGAAATGGATGATCTCCTGCAGAAGCACCACGACTTCATTCGTGAAGCCGGGACCGATCTGCCGGAAGTCGAAGAATGGAAATGGGAACCGTTGAAGTAAGTTTCCTCCTCCTTGGGAAATAGGTAAATATTCTAAAACGCGTCCTCTTGTGTGAGAAAACGCGTTTTTTAGAAAAAACTTTTGTGCGGATTCTTCAACCCCGAATTGTCAACATTTACCCGTTGCGACATTCTACTTGACAAACCCAAATTTGCGCGTAAGCTGACAATTAAATTAATATTTCATGACAAGATGAGTAATCGTCTAACCGAAACGCAGAGAATTGTCAGTTGGTGGAAGACAATGTGAAGTTGGCGATGAATATGGTCTTGGTATTGTGGGTGTGATTGCGGTCGAACGTTGGTAAGACGGCAACGGAAACTTTCGTTAACAAGTAAGGATATTGATTTTGATGTATCCGGAGTGAGACATTTTGTCTAATCAAGGTGGTAACGCGGCTTATGGTCGTCCTTGTCGAGTGATCGGCAAGGATAACATAGGCCGCGTTTTTGTTTGGTTGATGATGGTGTTGTCGCAATACGCTATAGGAGGAGATTTTCATGAAACGGACGCAGCGGGTGGTTCATCTTTTCATTATTTTGGCGGGCTTGTTTTTGGTTTTGGTCGGCTGCCAGAAGACCAGCAGTCAGCAAGCTTCCAGTAGCACGAGTAACGTTAAGCAGGAGCTTTTGGATCATAAGACGTTAACGGTGGGGCTTGAAGGGACTTATGCGCCGTTTTCGTATCGAAAGAATGGCGAGCTTGCGGGTTTTGAAGTCGATCTTAGCCGCGATATTGCCAAGAAACTTGGGGTTAAAGTGAAGTTTGTGCCGACTAAATGGGATTCGCTGATTGCTGGTTTGGGGGCGAACAAGTTTGATGTTGTGTTGAACAACATCACCAAGACACCGGAACGGGAGAAGGTTTATGATTTTTCAACGCCGTATATTTATTCGCGTTATGCGTTGATTACGCCCACGGCAAAAGCCGGCACGATTACAAAGTTGGCGGATATTAAGGGAAAGACGGTTGTGGAAGGAACCGGCACGAGTAATGAAGTCTTGGCCAAGAAGTTGGGTGCCGCTAAGATCCTTCCGTCAGGTGACTTTGCGACAACACTGGGCCTTTTGCGTCAGAATCGGGCGGACGCGACGATCAACTCCACTGCCGCATGGTATTCGTTTGTTAAGAGCAATAGCACTAAAGGGTTGAAGTTTAGAGCAGTCCCCGATTCTCAACAGAAGCCAGATGAAGTGTCGGCTTTGTTGACGAAGAAAACGCCTAAGCTTCGTAAAGCGGTTAATCAGGCGATTCACGATTTACGCGCGGATGGCACGCTTAAGAAACTTTCCGAGAAATATTTTGGCGGGGACGTTACGACTAAGTAGTCGCCGTTCTTGAAATTGATATCGTTTTTTGTAGTCAGGAGGATCTCGATGACAGATTTTAATACCAAGCTTGTCCATGGCATACCCGTTGGCGATAACCAAACCGGAGCAGTTGTGCCGCCGATTTATCAAAGTACCACCTTTGCTTATCCGCAGGCAGACGCTAAGGTGCGCTGGGATTATACCCGAAGCGGCAATCCGACCCGTGAATATCTGGAAAAGGAAATTGCTTATTTAGAAGATGGCGATGCCGGGTTTGCGTTTTCAAGTGGGTTAGCGGCGATCTCAACCGTGTTTTCGATTTTTGACCGCGATGATCATATTATCATTGGCGATTCGGTTTACGGCGGGACTTATCGTCTGTTGAACGATTATTTTACCAAGCATGGCTTGTCGTTTACGACGGTGGATACGCGTGATCTGGATGCGATTAAAGGGGCCATTCAGCCGAATACCCGCGCGATTTATTTTGAAACGCTGTCGAATCCGCTGCTAAAGGTGACGAGCGTTAAAAAAGTCAGCGCGTTGGCTAAGGAGCATGGCCTTTTGACGATTGTGGATAATACCTTTTTAACGCCTTATCTGCAGCAGCCGCTGAACCTGGGTGCGGACATCGTGATTCACAGTGCCACTAAATATTTAGGTGGGCATAGCGACGTTTTGGCAGGCTTGGTGGTGACCAGAACACCGGCGTTGAGCCAACAAGTCGGCTATTTGCAGAACGCATTGGGACCAACATTGGCGCCTGAAGCGGCTAACTTGGTCCGGCGCGGGATCGAAACCCTTAGTTTGCGCATGGATCGGGAACAGCAAAATGCGCTGGCAATTGCCGAACACCTGGAGGCATCGCCGCTGGTTTCAAGCGTTCATTATCCTGGCTTGAAACAGGATCCGAATTATCAGATAGCACAGGAAGAACTCAACGGAGCAGGGGGCGTTTTGTCGTTTGAATTGGCCGATAACGTTGATGCCGATCGCTTTGTGAATCAGCTGAAATTATTTACACTGGCAGTTTCGCTAGGATCGGTTGCCAGTTTGGCAGAATTGCCTTGGACAATGACTCACGCCGAGTTGCCGGTTTCTGCACGCAAGGCAAGTGGGCTTTCGCCGCAACTTATTCGACTGGCGATTGGCGTGGAGAGCGTGCGGGATCTTATTGAGGATCTTGATCAGGCGCTGGCACAGATGGGGTGAGGCGTGTTAGCTGATGGCAGGTGTAACGTTAGTGAAAAATCTTGATACAGTATAATTGCAAAGTAATCATCTTCATGTAAAAATGAGTAAGTCAAAGTTCGATGTTCCGTCACCAGGCCGTGATTGACTGCAAGCATCACGGCCTTTTTAAATGCGTTTGAACTTCTGCGAGGGTATAGAGCTTGCGCCAAAAGCGTTGGCTATGGTAAGGTTAATTTGATCAAAAAAATCAACATGATAGCACAGTAGCCGCTTCCCGGGCTAGGGGTAGCGGCTATTTTTTTCGCCTAGTCATCGAGACCTACCTGGCTAGGCGTGTGGGTTGATGGCAACCATGAGATTACCGCTGATCAGTTAAACGGTACAGTGGGGCGGAGCAACAACTAAAAATGCTGAACTGAAGCATCGAAAAACAGGTATCGTACCGGCAGTGAAATGCCGGTAACAATACCTGCTTCTTTATATACATAGTCGTTATACCCAGGATTGTCAGACTGAGAATCTGCCATCAACTAGGTTCATACCTAGTGCTTCCCATGCAAAACCTCAAGCCGATACCCATGCTGCTTAAGAGCCTCCGCATAGTTGTCAGGCAGTTTCTGATCAAACCGAAAGCGGATGAGCGGCTTGAATTCACCTTGGTCTGTGCGGATGCCGAAGATATGGTCGGCACCTGGTTCGCTAGGCACGCGTTCAACCACGGTTTGTTGCACTTCGCCGCGTTGACGTGCTTGAATCAAGGCGGTTAAGAGCCGATCAAGATTCGTAATGGTCACTGGCTGCATGTGCTCATCTCCCTTGATCATCAACTATTGTTCCAAGTTGACTTTAGTCTAGACGCGTTTCTTCCGGGATGCAAAGCCCATGAAACTAAAGATGCTGACGATGGCGAGTCCGAATACAGCTAACGGGCTCTGGGCTTCACCGGCTTGTGGCATGGTTTTGCCGGTTGCAGCTTGTTTGGTGGCGTTGGCTGTCGTGCCATTCTTGGCAGCAGGCGTCTTGGTTTGGTCCTTAAGCTTGTTGTCAAGCGTCACTAACTTTGGACCCTGCTGACCGTTGTTGCCGTTACCGCCGTTGGAGCCTGTGCCGGTTGTTGGCGTCGTCGGTGTGCCGTTGCCGGTAGCCGGGTTTTGGCCGCTGCCGTTACCGCCTTGAGTGCCACCGTTGTTGCCTTGATTGCCAGCATTGCCACCCTGATTGCCACCGATGCCTTGCTGGTTCGAGTTGCCGTTACCCGAGTTATTACCGTTGTTGTCATTATCACCAGGCGTTGGTGTTGGCGTTTTAACCTTAACGACATGGAAGACCTTGGTGACTTTATTGCCAACCATATCGACGGCTGTCACTGTGAAGTAGTTATCGCCGTCTTTGAGGGTGTAAGTCTGGTTGAAGTCAGCGGCACCATACGGGTTAGAGGTTGTCGATAGCGGATCAAGATGGTTGTTGAAGCCAGCCAGATTCTTTTGGTGGACAACGTTATCGCCATTGGTGTAAAGCCGGTAGCCGTTGATGTTGTCGTTGACCGTGCCGGAAACCGTGAACGTGTCACTGGTTGTGGTGATGTCGTAATTGCCTTGATCATCGACTTTCAACGTGTCGGCTTGTGGTAGGTCGAGTGTCGGGAAGATGGTGTCGAGGTAGATCTGCAGCTCGCCGTAAGCAGTTTTGGTTGATTTCGAGCCATCCGTGGCTGGTTCGGTCAGCCGGTAGCCAACTGATTGCTGTTCGG
The DNA here is from genome assembly GCF_029726355.1 of Lacticaseibacillus huelsenbergensis. Taxonomy (NCBI): domain Bacteria; kingdom Bacillati; phylum Bacillota; class Bacilli; order Lactobacillales; family Lactobacillaceae; genus Lacticaseibacillus; species Lacticaseibacillus huelsenbergensis. The sequence goes on along the minus strand of NZ_CP120687.1, from coordinate 966,486 downwards.
CGGCTTTGAATGGCACGGTGAAGCTGAACTTGCCATCTGCGCCGATTGTGACGGTTTTGGCCGGTTCGGTGGCATCCGTGACGGTCAACGTTTTACCAGCCGGGTTGTCAACGTGGCCGGTAATGGTTAGCTGGCCGGTTTGCGCGTTGTAGATATCGGCGACTTGGTCAGCGCCAACCAGTGTGAAGGAGTTGTCGTTGAATTTATCAAACTTCAGACCGGCAGTTGGCTGGGCATGCGTCGTGATTTGGGAAAAGGCGCGGCCCCCTAGTACTGGCGCACCACTGGTCTTGGTCGCGTTGGCCGCAGCCTTGGCATTGTCTTGCAACGGAACGACGACGTGCACGTTCTTCTGGCTGAAGTGACCGTAGCCGGCAGTGCCGTTAGCATCCAAAAAGACAATCATTTCATCACCGTCTGCACGACCGGCTTCTTCATAGGTTCCGAAGTCTGCGGTCGGTGAAAGGACGGTGCCGATAAAGTCTCCATATGGCGCGGATTCGGTCAAGTTGAAGGTGACAGTCCCGGTTTTGGTGTCGACCGTGCCTGGGAAGACTTTGCCGGTTTGTGCATCCGTGGCATAGACGATCCAGTCTACGCCCGCCGGTACCTGAGCGTAAGCGGTAAAGCTGGTTTGGTCGGAAACCGCTTGAACGAAGCCTTCAGAACGCCAGAAGTTGTGCGGGCCATCGCCGACTTTCCATGTGAACTGTGGTGCGACGTCACTTGTTGGCGTTGTGGTATCGGTTTGATGCGTGCCGGCGGTTGCTTGCAGGGTGGCGCTGGTTTTATTACCGGCGACATCGGTTAACGTCAGGGTCAGGCTGCCGTCACTATTTTCCAGTGCGGCTTTTTGGGCGGCGGTTAGTTCAAAGTTTAAGGTGCCGTCGTTATTTTGGCCGTTGTTGTTTAAGTTGACGCCGTATGCTTTGTTGCCGATTTTCAGTGCCAGATCGCTGAACTTGGTGAAACCGGCGCCTTGATCATCGTAATGGACGGTGACGCGGCCGTCTTGATAGCTTAGGCCGGTTAACGTCGGCGCAACGGTGTCGACAGTGACCGGTAAGTCATAATCCTGATTCTGTTGGGCGCCTGTGTTGTATTGCTCGGTCACCAGCCGGTACGTGTACTTGCCATCGGGTGCGGTGACGTATTTGCCGGTTGCCTGATCGTAAACCTTGCCATCCCAAGTGAAGGCGTTTGGATCGAGGCGCATGTCGGTACTTAAGCCGAGATCGGAGTTGAAGCTGTTGCCATTTTGCAAGTAGGACTTGGAGGTGTTGTTTTCCTTGTCCAGGACCCGAACAACATGGCCTTGAGCGTCGAGGATCTGGATGGTGACTGACTTTAGGTTTTGTTTAGAGAAGACGTATGGGAAAACCGTGTCGCTGGCGCCGTCGCCGTTGGGTGAGAATGAAACTTTCTTGTTGTCGACGTACGTGGGTACCAGCGTCCATGTGTACTTGCCAGTCGTGTCGGTGTTGACCAGATTGCTGAGCGATGCGGCATCGGTAACCCCAAGTGGATTGTTGTTGTTATCCACCAGATAGCCGCCATTGAAAATGGATTCGCCGCTGTTTGCCGGGGCGTCGATGACCTGCTCATCGGTGAGATCACCATAGTAGCCGAGATATGGAACGCTGATCGTTTGCGCGGCATCGGTTGCTTTAAAGGTGAGATAGCCTTCTACCAGTTGATTGGCCGCAACCGAATCATCGAGGGAGAGCTTGAAGGTGACTTGCTTGGTTTCGCCAGCCGCTAAAGTGAAGTTGGCGGTATCGGTGTTGACGGTTGCTCCGACAAGGATTTCGTCATGGACGGTGTTGCCGTTACTTGCATCGCGAACCTGGGTGAGCGGGCCACCATTGGTATCAACCGTGTAGTTTTGTGCGGTTTTGCCGTGGTTCGTCAGGGTCACAGTGAATGTCGTAGTTTTGCCGACTTTACCGAGTGAAACCGAACCGGCGTCGTTGGTGCCTTCAGCGCTGACCGTCAAATCGCCGGCTTTGGCGACATCGATTTGGCCAGCTCCTTGGCGCCGCGGGGAAATGTAGGTGTCCGGATAATTGACATCTTTCATCGGTTCCGCCGCGTTCATGAGGGCTAACTTGACGGCCTTGACGAGATCGGCCCCGGTTAAGTCAGGTTGGGTTGCTTTGATTTTTTGCATAACGAGCAACGCCGCACCAGCATTGAACGGGCCGGCCATGGACGTGCCGGATTCGACGGCATATGTTTGCGTGTTAGTGGTGGGGTCGATCGCGGTAGACGTGACGTTATCGCCAGGCGCGGAAATGTCTGGCTTTAAGGTGTAATCGGCCATCGGACCCCAAGATGAAAAGCCGTCCATCTGGGAATCCGCGCCAGTTGCGCTGGTTTCTGCTGCGACCGTCATGGCTGACGCAGCGGCACCGGGATCGCCAATCGTCGAGTCGTTTTTAGGCGCATAGGCGGTGGAGATATCGTTCGGCGTTTTGGAACCGATGATACTGCCGGCGATGGCGTTGTTACCAGCGGAAATCGAGACGAAAACGCCGTGCTCCGTGGCATACTGAACCGCTGCCTGCTCTTCATCGGTTAAATCCTGCTCGGTAACACCGATGCCCAAGGACATTTGAATGGCGTTCGCTCCGAGTGCCACCGCATCACGAATCGCCCGGGAAATATCGTTGGCATTTTCATCAGGGAATTCGTCGATGACCTGCATAGCGAGAATTTGGGCTTCTGGCGCGACGCCTTTGACGTAAGTAGACGCCTTTTCCTTGCCGGTTGCGCCGTCTGCGGTGGTGCCGTTGGCGGCGATGATCCCGGCAACGTGTTCGCCGTGGGTCGAGCCGGCAACCGTGGTCCCAGTGTTCACACTGTCGTTGTTAACATAATCGTAGGCAAATGGAATTTTGCTGTTGACGTAGGTGCCATAGCCTAGTTTGGCGATGGCTGCTTCGGCTTTTTCTTTGGTCAGCGTAGCGGTGCTGTCGTCACTGAGACGCAAATCGGCATGCGGTTGCACCCCGGAGTCAATGACGGCCACGACCATGCCCTGGCCTTGGTAGCCTTCATCCCATAGCCCTTTGACGTTGCCTTTGGTCAGGGTATCTTGGTTAGCTGGCCCGGGATCGGTTGTGGCGGCAGAACTGGCTTGATTCTGATTGTCAGCTGTAGTCGTGCTGGTTGCGGTTGCCGCGGCGCTTGCTTGGCTAGTGGTCGTTGTTGCTGTACTTGTTGCCGTTTGGCTGGCCGTGCTGCTGGTGTTTGTTTGCGTGGTTGCGCCAGACGCCGGTGCGGTTGTTTTCGCTGTCGCAGATGAGGCTTGCTGGGACGTAGTTTGCGGCTGACTAGCGCTGCTCTGCGTGTTTTGGGCAGGTGTTGCCTGTGTCTGAGCTGCGCTACTTTTGGCATTGTTTGCCGTTGTAGTTTGAGTCGCGTTGCTAGAAGCAGCGCTGGCTGTTGCCTGGCTGGTCGTCGTTTGCGCGGCAGGTTGGGCCTGCGTACTAGTTGACTGAGCCGTTTGACTCGTCTTTTCTGTCGGCGTTGTCGTTGTATCGGCGGCAACGGACTGGGTGGCGGTGCCGCCCAAGACAATCAAACTCGTACCAAAAGTAATGATCGCAGCAGTCATCCATTTGGAGCCTGCTTTATACATCTTGTAATGTCGCTTCATTTCGGTCGTCGAATTTTTATTCATGTACGCCCGTCCCCCTTAGATTTTGTATTAAGAAAAATGAGACTTAAAAGAAATGTCCAAAATACCCAATTTTTTCACATTTTAAAAACAATTTCTTCTCATTTATTCTTAATAGCAAAAAGCTTATTCCCTGAGGTGGCTTCTGTCAAGACATGGACGGGGTTTCAGCGGTGAAATCTGGCTCGATAATTTTGATTTCATTTTATAGTAGATTATTTAGCTTATATTGATAACGATTAATAGGAAAATTGTCTTGCTTATACGAAGACAAAAAGTTCGAGTTTGCCGTGTCGCAATTGCATTTCTCGGGCTTTTTGGCGTGCAAAAAAAGATGTCGCGGCATTTTGTTAAGCATTCCTAAATCATGAATAAGAAACAAGACAGGTATTGCAATCTGACAGTTAACGTGCAACTTTAAATGTAATTGTAGATTTTTGCCTTAATCGGTTTTATATTCCCTTAACGTGTTTTCGTCTGATTGTGATAAATAATACAGACAGACTGATACGACTTCCTAAGCAAGAAACCAGCAGGCCATTGATATTGATTTGGTTATGCCGCAATAACCTTTATGCACTGAATTGCCGAAAATTATGATTCCATTCATAAAGTTTCACTGCTTAAATTCGAAAAAGTGCATATAAAGTTCATAAAGCGTCATATAATCCTAGAAACGTTCATATAGCGGTATTGTAAGCGCAACCACAAGACTTTACCATGAGAAACAGGGTCAGGGAAAGAAGCTAAGGAGGAACATCATGGTAAAGAAGACAATCAATAACGTCACCCGCGAAAAATGGATTCTGAGCACGTTTCCGGAATGGGGGACTTGGTTAAATGAGGAAATTGCGGCGAAACATGTGAAATCGGGCACATTTTCGATGTGGTGGCTGGGTTGCACGGGAATTTGGTTGAAAACTGCTGAAGACACGAATATTTTGGTTGACCTGTGGTGCGGCACAGGTAAGCAGACGCATGGCAGCGGCATGATGCGCAAAGGCCATCAGATGATGCGAATGAGTGGTGTGCAGCAGATGCAGCCAAATCTGCGTAATCAGCCGTTTGTGATTGATCCTTTTGCGATGAAGGATGTGGATGCCCTGTTTGTGAGCCATATTCATAGTGACCATTTGGACATCAATACTGCCGCGGCAGTGAATGCCAATTGCCCGAATGCTAAGTTTTATGGTCCGGAGAAGGTCTGCGAAATCTGGCAGGGATGGGGTGTCCCAACCGAAAAAACCGTCGTTGTCCGGCCTGGCGATGTTGTGACGATTGGCAAGACGAAGGTCAAAGTGTTGGAGGGTTTTGACCGGACAGCATTAATCACTGAGGATGATCCGAATGTGAAGTTGGCAGGCAAAATGCCGCAAGATATGAATCAAATTGCCGTTAACTATTTGTTTGAAACAACCGGCGGCAATCTCTATCATGCGGCAGACTCGCATTACTCAAACCTATTTGCCAAACATGGCAATGAAAATCACGTTGATGTTGCCTTGGGTGCTTATGGGGAGAACCCGCGCGGCATTACCGATAAAGTGACCTCGATTGATATTTTACGGATGGCAGAATCGTTGAAAACCAAGGTCGTGATTCCGGTTCACTATGACATCTGGACGAATTTCATGGCCGATCCAAAGGAAATTGAGGCCCTGTGGCAGATGCGGAAGGACCGTCTGCAGTATCAATTCAAGCCATTTATCTGGCAGGTTGGCGGCGAATTTACGTTCCCGGACGACAAGGATCGGATGGAATTCATGTATGACCGGGGCTTCCATGATACGTTCTCGGTGCCAAACGATACGCCGTTTCCAGCATTTTTATAAATCGTGTGAGGTGGGGTTTTAGCATGTTACTGAAAGACTTTTGGGAAAAGGATTTAGTTGATATTCGCCCGGAACCGGCAACCGATTGGCGAGATGCATTGCGTCAGGCAGCAAACAAGTTGATTGAACATCAGTATATTTTGCCGGGATATGTAAATGAGATCATCGGAAATGTTGAGAAGAATGGACCTTACATTGTGATTGTACCTGGTGTGGCGATGCCGCATGCCATGGCGGAAAGTACCAATGTGTTGGGGACGGCGATTGGGTTTGCCAAGTTCCCGGAACCTGTCATCTTTGACCCGGACGATCCGGAGAAGCAAGCACAGCTGTTCTTTACATTAGCGGCAAAAGAACCGAACCAACATTTACAAAACATCGGTGATCTTTCTGACATGTTGATGACAGAAGGACTGATTGATCGACTATTGGCCGTCGAAAGCGTTGATGACTTCAAGGTGATCGTTGACGCAGAAAGTTGAAGGGGAAAGGTATCAATTCATGCAGCCATTTTTAGATTTTCTAGTCAGTGTATGGGACTACTTTGCGGCAAATATTCTAACGCAGCCGGCCTACATGATTGGGTTCATTGTCTTACTTGGGTACATTTTGGAACGCAAGCCGTTGTATGAATCAATCGCCGGTTTTCTCAAAGCGGTGATCGGTTACATGATCCTGATGGTCGGATCAGGCGGCTTGGTCAATAGTTTTCGCCCGATCCTGACAGGCTTAAAAGATCGATTTAACTTAACTGCGACTGTCATTGATCCGTATTTTGGGCAAAATGCGGTGACGGAAGGCTTGGAAAAAACGTTTGGGCGAACCTTTGGCGATGTCATGCTGCTGTTGCTGTTTGCCTTTGTCTTCAATATTTTACTGGTCCGCTTCCAAAAATGGACAAAATTGCGGGCGGTTTTCACTACCGGTAACGTTCAGGTACAACAAGCTGCCACAGCCTTTTGGATTCTGCTCTTCTGTTTTCCGCAGATGGGACGGATTGAAGTGTTAGTGGTCATGGGCGTTGTGCTGGGACTTTACTGGGCTGTCGGGTCTAATATGACAGTGCGGTATACCCAGGATTTGACCGATGGCGGCGGCTTTGCGGTTGCCCATCAACAAATGTTCGGTATTGCATTCGTATCTTGGTTGGCCGATAAGTTCAAAGCACATGAAGTCAAGGCGCAGAAAAAAGCTCGGCGCTTAGAAGACATTGAATTGCCAGGCTTTCTCAAGATTTTTAATGAAAATATGGTAGCGACCGGAATTCTGATGCTGTTCTTCTTTGGGATCATCATGTTGATTCTCGGACGCCCATACTTCAATGGCGTCTTTGCCGCGACAAAAGGTGCTTCGGGATTGGCACCGAATGGCAGTTTTCTGTTTTACATTATGACGACATCGCTAGGCTTTGCCGTCAACCTGACAATTTTGCAGCTCGGGGTGAGGACATTCGTTGGTGAACTGACGGAAAGTTTCACCGGTATTTCCGACCGGTTATTGCCTGGTTCGGTTCCGGGGATCGACGTTGCGGCTACGTTTGCGTTTGGTGAGCCCAATGCGGTGACCATCGGCTTTCTGTTTGGTGCACTGGGGCAGTTTTTGGCAATCGGGGCATTGCTGCTGTTCCATTCACCCACGATTATCATTGCCGGCTTTATCCCGCTTTTCTTTGATAATGCCGCATTCGGGGTTTTTGCCAACCGGCGTTCCGGCGCCAAGGCGGCTATGATTCTGCCATTCTTGAGCGGTTTGATTCAGGTCTTTGGCGCAGCACTGATTGCCACGTGGATCGGATTGTCGAAGTTTGGCGGTTATCTGGGGATGTTCGACTGGGACACGGTATGGCCATTCTTCACCGTCTTAATGAAGTTCCTTGGCATTGTCGGTATCGTTGCCGTTGTGATCATTCTAATTTTGATCCCGCAACTTGAATACCGGCATGATCCGAAGAATTACTTTTTGATGGTAACTGACTATGAACAGTACAAAGAGAATATGACGAAGAAAAAAGCATCGTGAGGCGTTCACAGAACATAGGAGGAGATTTGATGAATATTTTAGTATCGTGTGCCAATGGGTCAGGAACTAGTTTGATGATGATGCGCAGCGTTCAAAAAGCCTTCAAACGGCTGAATATTCCTATTTCTAAAATCGAACATACTAACTTGGCAGAAGGTAAAAGTACTGCCAAACAATATGACATGGTGTTTACCACCACCAATTTTGTCGACATGTTTAAAGATGCCAAGGACAAAGGCGTGCAGGTGATCGGCGTTAAAAACGTGATGAGTGATAAAGAAGTCGAGCAACGGGTACGGGAAGAGACTGACCTTGTGGAGTAATGGTTGTGAATTTTGAGTGTATGGTGGCGGGTTTGCCACCAAGAATTTTCGGTTGGGCGTACAGGAGGAAAACATTTTGACGAAACCAAACTTACAGGTGGCGCTAGACAATAATACGTTAGCCAGTGCCTTGGCGGATGTTCGGGAAGTCGGCCCGCTGGTTGATATTGTGGAAGCAGGCACGATTCTGATCTTGCAGGAAGGGACGATTGCAGTGAAGGCATTGCGCGCCTTGTTTCCGGAAAAAGTCGTGATTGCCGACACCAAGTGTGCCGACGCAGGATCCACGGTTGCCAAGAATATGGCGGATGCCGGTGCGGACTGGATGACATGCATCTGCTCCGCGACCATTCCGACCATTCAAGCGGCGCAACAAGAAGTGGCTGACATTCAAATCGAACTCTATGGTCAGTGGACCAAGGAAGATGCCCAATTATGGCTGGACATTGGCGTCACCCAGGCGATCTATCACCAGAGCCGGGATGCCTTGCTTTCCGGTGGGTCATGGGGTGCCGCGGATCTTGCCAAAGTGCAAATGCTGGTCGATATGGGCTTTCGGGTTTCGGTGACCGGCGGCTTGAGTGTTGACACGTTAAAACTGTTTTCCGGCGTGAATGTTTATACGTTTATTGCCGGGCGGGCGATTACCCAGGCACCGGATCCCGCCAAGGCCGCAGCTGATTTTCAAGCGGAGATTGTCCGAATCTGGGGTAAATAAGCAACGTAAGGTTTGGTTATGGGGTGACAATGGTGAAAAATTCAATGGCGAATGTGCAAGCGCGCCGGGAGAAAGTTCTGGTTGTTGTGGATCAAGCCGAATCGGTGGCGGTTGAAGAATTGGCCCGCCAGTTTGATGTGTCGATCACAACGCTGCGCCGGGACCTAAAAGCGCTGTCGGATATGGGTCAGGTCAAGTGGCATCATGGGCTCGTTGAAAAAGCCAAACTGCCCACAACCGCCAATCACACCTCGCGTTCGGGCATCGAATTGCTAAAGGACACGATTGCAGAGACGGTACCAGGCTATATTGTCAAAAATAGCACCTTGTTTGTTAACTCAAGTTCGCTATGCTGGCGAGCGATTAATCAGTTGGCGACAATGCCGCTGACGATTATCACAAACAATATCCGGGCGACAGAATGTGTCCGTCACCCTGAAACATCAATTATCCTGACTGGTGGCGAAATCCGCTATCCCAAGGAATCACTGGTCGGCACCGTGGCTATTCAAATTCTTGAAACCATGCAATCGGATTTTACTTTAATCGGTTGTGATGGCATTAGTGAAGGCGGCGGGGTCACGACGCAAAATATTTTTGAAGCGCAGGTGAACACCACCATGATTGCCCGTACCAAGCAAAAGGTGATTTGCGTGGCGGATTACCGCAAAGTAGGCGTTACCAGCAACTATCATGTGGCCGACTTAACGGCAGTGGATGTGCTCATTACCGATAATTTTGCCAACGAGAAAACGGTTCGTGAACTGCGGCGTCACGGGATTGATGTGGTTCAAGTGGTCAATTAACGCGATTGATGTGGAAATACGCGCTGGCGAAGGCCTGTCGCCTGGCCGATCCAGCCTGAAAAACTGGTTGAATGGGCAACGGACTCAGGAGGTCTCGCCAGTTTTTTGTTGCCAAAAATCGCGTCAAGGAGGGAAATTTTTGAACTCATTGGGAATTTATGAAAAGGCACTGCCTAAGACCGATTCTTGGTTGACACGATTGCAACTGGTGCGGGACTTGGGGTTTAACTTTTTAGAATTGTCGATTGATGAAAGCGATGAGCGGTTGGCGCGTCTAGATTGGACCAAGGACGAGCGGGCGGCTGTTCGCGATGCGTGTTGGCAGACCGGCGTGCGGATTCATACGCTGATGTTAAGCGGTCATCGCCGGTATCCGTTGGGCTCGGCCGATCCGGCAGTGCAACAGAAAAGTTGTGACATGTTGGGTAAAGCGATTGATTTGGCCAGCGATCTGGGCATCCGCAACGTGCAGCTGGCCGGCTATGATGTTTACTACGAACCCAAAACGATCATGTCCCGCGAATGTTTTATTGAAAATCTGCAACGCGGCGTGGCGTACGCAGCGACTAGGGAAGTCACCCTTGCGATTGAGACGATGGACGATCCGTTTTTGAATTCGTTAACGAAGATCCGGGCACTTAAGGATCAAATTCGTAGTCCGTGGTTACAGGCCTATCCCGATGTCGGCAATCTGTCAGCATGGCCGGAAAACGATGTTGGCCGCGAACTGGAGCTGGGCATTGCCAACATTGCTTCCGTTCATCTGAAAGATACTCAGGCCGTCACGGCAGATCATCCCGGCCAATTTCGCGATGTGCTGTTTGGGGATGGGGTTGTCGACTTCGCTGGCTGCCTGCGCACCCTCAAGCGCCTTCATTATGGCGGCGCGTTCACGATCGAAATGTGGACTGAAAAAGCTGCCGATCCGATTAAAGAAGTGAAACAAGCCAAAGCGTTTTTTGATAAGCTATTCGCTCAAGTTGGCTTGACGCAGGAACCTGTGAGCGAGGCAAATGTGCGGTCTTAAAAAGGGGCTTACTTCGCTTTCCATAACGCGCTCACCGGCGCAGGAGCCTGCGTGTAAGGACCTTGGTCGCAATGGCAAAGGGCGCCATCACGCCCAAGGCCACTTACACTCCGGCTCCTAAGCGCGCCGGTTCACGCTCACATAAAAAGCAGCCGACCCAAGCTGCCGGCTGCCAACTCAATCTATTCTTATAACCGAATCGCGGTTGGACTGATCTGGAAGTAATCGACTAAGTAACTGGCGACCCCATCGTCATCGTTGGACGGTACGGTAATGTCCGCAATCTTTTTGATGGACGGAATGGCGTTGCCCATAGCGACACCGATGCCGGCGTATTCGATCATGTCCTTGTCGTTTTCTTCATCGCCAAAAGCGGCAAGTTGCTCACGTGGAATGCGGTAGAAGTTGAGCGCTGCCTTTAAGCCATTCATCTTGTTGACGTTTTCCGGCATGATTTCCAACAATGTCCGACGTGAACGGGCGACGTTGAGGTTTTTGAGCGATTTTGCAGCAGTTGCGGCGGCATCGACCATGTCAGGCTCACCGGCGATCACAACCTTGAAAATCGGCAACTTAGCCGGAACCTTATCAAAGGTCGTGTCTGTAAACGGCATCAGCTTAGGAATCAGCGTCTGATAACTCGATTTACCAAACTCGGTCAGTGAATAAACTTTATCTTCACCGACAATGTCCAGCTTGAAGCCATTTTCCTTAACCAGATCATACACCGGTTTGACTTGTTCCTTGGTCAAAGCCGTTTCTTTAATCACGGTATGTTCGCGAACCAGCCGAACCAAGCCGCCATTGAAGCAGACGCAGACATCGTCATTTTTGGTGACATGCAGTTCCTCCAAGAATGGCTTCAGCGTGGCAAACGGCCGGCCTGAACAAAGAATAATGCGGATACCTTTGCGATTCAGGTAACGAAGCACGTCGCGATTCGTGACGCTGAGTTCCTTCTTACTATTAAGTAATGTGTTATCCATATCAAGTGCGATGGCTTTAAGCATAATTAACTCCCTTTCCAACTTTACGTGGTTAATGCTTATTATATCAGAGTTTCCCAATGTAAAAACGTTTTCAGAACGAACCGAGCCAAAATGAATTCATGACAAAGGAGGCAATCATCATGCTCGAACAATTAAAACAAGACGTTTATGAAGCCAATATGCAGCTGCCAAAATTGAATCTCGTCACCTTCACGTGGGGCAATGTTTCTGGCATTGATCGGGAACGCGGCTTATTCGTGATCAAACCGTCTGGCGTTGCTTATGAAGACTTGAAGCCGGCAGACATGGTCGTCGTTAACTTAGATGGCGAGGTAGTAGAAGGCGCGCTGAATCCATCAAGTGACACGCCCACCCACACGGTTTTATACAATGCTTTTCCGGATATTGGCGGCATCGTGCACACCCATTCGCCGTGGGCAGTGGCTTTTGCCTCGGCGCATATGGACGTGCCTAATCTCAATACGACGGCGGCGGATACTTTTTATGGAAATATCCCGGTTTCCGAAGCCTTGAGCCAACAAGAAATCGAGGACGCCTACGAAGAGAATACTGGCAAAGTGATTGTGAAGACATTCCACGATCGCGGACTCGATTACAAGGCAGTACCGGCAGTGTTGGTAAGCCAGCACGGCCCATTCAGTTGGGGTGCGACGCCGGCCAAAGCAGTTTATAACGCAAAAGTCTTGGAAGTAGTCGCGGAAATTGATTACCACGCGCTGACACTGACGCACCACGACGCCCACTTGCCGCAATACTTATTGGACAAGCACTATTATCGCAAGCACGGCGCCAATGCTTACTATGGACAGGATGGCGCGAAATCGCAGGAGCATGCGGCGAAAGCATAGGTGGGTTAGTTAGTTTTATAAAAGTTAAAAGGAGAACCGGTCAAGATGGGGAATCACCCACTTTGGCCGGTTCTTTTGGCTGACTCGGTAAATCATGCGGGCAAAAGGCCGGGGCCTTACCGCCAATGATGAACCTAGTATCGGCAACTGTTCGATTGATTCTAAATGTTATTTTATAGGACTTATTTCGGGATTTTGCACGAATGGAACAGCTGACTTGTGAAACCCATAGACACACCTATTTTTAAAGCCCCAAAACAAAGACAATTCCACCAACCTGTTATATGCCGGTTAAATGCCGTTTTATAAGCATCTTAATAATTCGCTACCGAAACAGAATCAGACCGCAATTTTCATAAATGGAACAGACCAATCAATTTCTTGTTGACGCGATCACATATTATTGCACGATTAATCGTGCAAACATTTCCTGTTGTTTCGTTTGAGAAAGCGCTTTACAGTGATGATAGACATTAACAGCAAAGGGGGTGAACAGATGACATTGAGTAGCCGGCAGCGACAACTTGTTTTGCAGTTGTTGAATGCCGAAGGGGCGGTGACCGCTAAGCAATTAGCTGAATCGGCAGGGGTTAGCGTCCGGACTGTGAAGTATGATTTGGCCGACATTCGCGATTGGTTGGCGGCGAAGGGCTCCGCGTTAAAGAGTGCGCCACGCAAAGGGATTTGGATTGAGGCGGGTGATGCTGCCAGAGCGGCCTTGCGTGAGAAAATCGATGAACAAATTGCCGATCATTATTTAGCGCCGAATGAGCGCATCATCCGCATGATTTTGATTCTTGCGCAAACCGGTGATTACACGACTCAGCAACAGTTTCAAGCGCGGGTGAATGTCAGCCAGACAACCGTCAACAATGATCTTAAGAAGCTGGCGGTTTATCTACAGCAGTTCAACGTGAAGCTGACCAGTAAAAACTACTATGGCTATAAGCTCAATGGCACTGAATTGGACATTCGCCGCTTGTTAGAACAGTTGATCACCCAGCAATTGAATCGGAAGACGCTCATGGCGGAATTGGTCGATAGCCTAAGCACCAAAAGCGAGCCGAAGCGGGCAGTGATTTTGACCGGTGAGGCAACATTTGATCACGCGTTTAACACGATTTTGAAAGAAGCCATTCGCTTGGGCAAAACGGAAGCACACATGCCGGATCCGAGCGAACTGATTGCGACGATCATTCGGTTGACGATCGGTGTGATTCGCCAAGGTTTTAATCAACTGGTGAATAGTTATCACCGCGTTGCCCAGTCCCATGCCAAGCAACACTTTACTGACAAGCTGATCATGAACACGCTAGCCTTTTATAATCTGCCGGCGCTGACAGATGATATCGCGTATTACCTTGGCCAGCGTGATCACGACCAGCCGGCTGCTCAGGATCACAATCTGGTGGCGATGACGCATCGCATCATTTTGGCGGTTGGCGCGTTGGTTGATCATGATTTCAGTCATGACAGTCAGTTGCAGGAGAATTTGTACCTGCACCTGAGCCAGTCTTTAGGCAAGCACAGTCAGCTTCTGGAATATAGTCCATTCACGCAAGACATTAAGCAAGAATATCCGGGCTTGTTTGCGGCTATTGAAAAAACCGTCAATAAGGAATTGGCCAATGATCAAGCCGTGTTGAGCGAGGCGTTTGTTTCTTTCATTGCGTTGCATTTCATGGTCTCGCTTAATCGCGACAGTCAAATGCGAACGGTGCGGGTTGCTTATGTCTGTGCGACGGGTATCGGGATTACCAATTTGATTCAGCAGCGGATTGCTTCGGCTATCCCGAATATCGAACTGGTGGGTTTTGCTTCCATTGACGATGCGCGGGCCTTGATCGCACGTGAACAACCGGAATTGGTCATCAGCGTTTTTCCACTCAAAAATGTGGATGTTCAGGTGATCGAAGTGCAGCCATTGCCTAATGCCACCGACATTGCGGCGATTCGCCAGGCAGTCGCCAAAAAATTACAGGTACCGCTGGCGCAAATCAAATCGCAGCATTCCGTCGTACCGATCAAACCAAAGCCAAACTTGGAACAGCAGACGCAACAGACGATTTTGACCATGTTCAGCATCTATTCGGAACTCAAGCTGCAGTTGCCGACCAAAATTGATCCGTATTACGGCGATGCGTTCATGATGCACGTTTTTCTGGCGGTGCAACGCATTATGTTTAACAAACAGTATCAAGGCAAGCCGAATCATGATGATCCGAAATTAGTCGGGACCGTCGAGCATGTCTTTTCGGATCATGGACTGGCGATTAATCGGGCTGAGGTGCACGCGATTCTGGAATATTTGAGCCTAAGTCATGCAACATCTTAGAAAGGGGATGACACCACTGGAAGCCAACGATGAATTACCGGAAGAAGTTCAAACAATGATCCAACAAAGTAGTGATGCGCAGGCGGCGGAAGCGCTGGTTCGTTATGTCATTGGATTAGCCGCAGCCGCGGAGATTCGATTTACCGATGTTCAGCTACAGGTGCTCACGAATCACTTAATCGAAATGCTGAACCGTTCTCAGTCTGGTGAACAACTCCCAGCGGTCGATCCGCAAATGTTTGCCGATGTTTCCCAAAAGTCGCTTGACTTGGCGGATCAGGTTGTTCGGCACATCGGGCATTTGGCCGTCGCCGAGAAGTATATTTTATCGATTCATTTTGAAGCAGCACAGAACAAAATTTAGGAGGATTTAACCATGGTTAAAGTTGTTATTGCAGATCGAATGGGTAAAGGTCAAAACGTTGCAAAAGGTGTCGAGGCCGCTGGCGGTACCGCTGTTGTCGTACCGGGCATGGGCGCCGATATGCGTTTGGGTCAGGTCATGGACAAAGAAAAAGCGGATATGGGCATTAGTTTCTGCGGTTCTGGCGGTGCCGGTGCGATCACTGCGCATACGCAATTTGGTTGGCCGGAACGTCACGGTATGCGTTCGATTCAAGAAGGCGTGACCGCGATTGAAGAAGGCACCAAGGTTCTCGGCTTCGGGTTTATGGATCAGGAAGCATTGGGGAAAGCCTTGGTCGAGGCGTGGAACAAGAAGTATCCAGAAGCTTAAGGAGTGAGCAAGATGACGGTCGTGAATGAAACCAAACGTCAGGTGGTCACCGTTTCCGGCAAAGGCGAAACCAAACAACAGGCGTTTGCCGCCGCTTTTAGCAGCATCCAAAAGCAACTGGTCGGCAACGGCGATGAAGCCATTTTACGGATTATTCCGGAAAAAGTTGAGCCGCTTAAGTTAGTTAAATCCAGTTATACCGAGAAGTTCCTGTTCTTCTTTTTCAAGCGGACGCGAACGACGTATGCGGTTACGTTGGCCGTGACGGTTGCGGTGAGTGCGATCGATCTTGACGCTTTGACGTTTGAAGATGTCACGACGCCGTCACCGGATGCACTTTCATTGCCAAATTTGAAAAATATGTTGAAGGGTGTGAAATGAATTGCCAATATTAACAATCTTATTCCAGTCGATCATTATTGGTGGACTGGTAGGTTTTGCGGCAGGCGTTGGGGCAGCGCGGATGTTTACGGCACCGAAAACCCAAGCCTTGGGCGCATTCCGTACCTTGGGGGAAATGAATGCGGCAGAAGGCGATCCGGCTTCGCATTTTAGCTTCGGTCTTGGATTCTTCTTCAATGCTTGGGCATCAACGGTTGGTGCTGGCGCGTTTACCCAGGATATTACCCACCGTGTGATTCCGAACTGGGCAGCGGCAGGCTTGTTGATGAAGAATCGCAATGTCGAACAGACCATGCATAACCCGAAGAAAATGGGAATTGCCGGGGCGATTGTCGGTGCAGTGGTTGTGGTGTTCCTAAATGTCACTTCCAGCTCGATTCCGGAATCGTTGCAGGTAACGGCGGTTAAGGTGCTGGTCCCAGCTGCCAATCAACTGATCAATCTGATCATGCCGATTCTTTTCTGGCTGGCTGCAATTGATGCCGGCCGCCGCTCCGGATTATTCGGCACCGTTTTTGGCGGATTGTCCGCAATGATCATGGGCAATGCGGTGCCCGGCGTAGTGCTGGGCATTTTAATCGGAAAAGGAGTCGACGAACTCGGCTGGACGCGGATTACGAAGTCCATTTTGGCCGCAGCGATTCTGCTGTTTGTCCTATCCGGCTTCTTCCGTGGCTTTGATCTTAACTTGTTGAAGTCCTTTAACCTAAATGCGCCAGGTTGGTTGTCGAATGTCCATCAAATGATAGGCGGAAAGTAGGGGTGTTGACGTATGGCGGATAAACAAACCACCGCAACTGCGGACGAAGAATTGAAGGCAGTTGCAAACGAACATGACTTTTGGCACGCAGACTGGGGCTTCGTTGTGATTGTCGCGTTGATGTCGGCAGGGGTCTTTGCCGGGACGTCCATGTATTTCAATTATGGTGTCGGTGCCTTCAACGAAGTCGCGATCGTGGCGATGTTGAAGGCGGGGATGACAGGCGGTTCTTACGGTGCCGCCGCGGCGTTTGGCGCCAGCTTCCTGTTCGCTCGGATCTTGGAAGGCTCGCTGGTTGGGATTCTGGATCTCGGCGGCTCGATTTTGACCGGTGTCGGCATCGGGATTCCGGCCATCCTGCTTTCTGTTGGGGCTAAACCTTTGGTCGCCAACTTCGGACTGGCGCTTTTAACCGGTGCTGTGTTGGGCATTATCATTGGGGTCATCATTTTCCTGGTTCGAAAATTTACTATTAATCAAAGTAATGCCACATTTGGCGCGGATGTCATGATGGGCGCCGGGAACCAAACCGGCCGTTTCCTCGGTCCGCTGATCATCCTGAGTGCCGTCACCGCCAGCATTCCGATCGGGATCGGCAGCACAATCGGCGCAGCACTCTTCTACGCATGGAAAAAACCAATCCCGGGCGGTGCGATTATTGGGGCTATGATTATGGGATTTTTCTTTCCAGTCAAACTTTAGAAGAAGTTTTAGAAAGGCAGGTCATCACTTGTGTTTGATGTTTTAATCAAGAACGGCAAAACAGAACGCGAACAGCCGATTGAAGTCGGCATTAATGGCAACCGAATCGCGGCGATCGCACCGAAGCTCGAAGGGGCCAGCGGTCAAAAAGAAATCGACTTGCATGGCCAGTCGTATGTCAGTGCAGGCTGGATTGACGATCATGTGCATTGTTATGAAAAACTGGCCTTATATTATGACGATCCCGATGCTGATGGTTACAAGTCCGGCGTGACAACCGTTATCGACGCCGGTTCAACCGGTGCGGACAATATTCGCGATTTTTACAACATCACCCGGGACAAAAAGACCAACGTTTTCGCTTTGATTAATATCGGGCGTACCGGCATTTTAGCGCAAGACGAATTAGGCGATATGGAGAAGGTCAGCAAAGAAGCCTTATTTGACGCAGTGGTCGATTTGCCTGATTTTATCGTCGGGATCAAGGCGCGGGAAAGTCATTCAGTGGTGATTGACAACGACATCAAACCGTTACTGGCAGCGCGGTCATACGCGGCACTACTCGGGCATTTGCCGATTATGGTGCATGTCGGTGCAAATCCGCCAGAGCTTCAGGACATTTTGCAGGCGATGGGCGCAGGCGATGTCTTAACCCATGCGTACAATGGCAAGCCGAATGGGATGATTGACGAAAACGGCGAGATCAAGGATTTCGTTTATGATGCCTACGATCGCGGCGTGGTCTTCGATGTTGGTCACGGAACCGATTCGTTTAATTTTAAAACCATGAAAATCGCCCGCGACCATGGGCTGGATCCGAAGTCGCTGAGTACCGATATTTATCACCGTAATCGGGAAAATGGACCGGTTTATGACATGGCAACCACTATGGAGAAAATGCTTCAAGTTGGCTACACCTTGCCGGAAGTGATTCGGATGGTCACGTTTGCGCCGGCTGATACTTTCCACCTGCTGAACAAAGGGCGCCTGCGTCCGGGCAAAGATGCTGACATTACCATTTACAATGTCACGACGGGTGATAAAGTATTAACGGATTCTAATGGCAATACGGAAACCGGCCATCAATTGATCACCCCAATCTGCACCATTGTTGGCGGGACGGTATATGACTTGGAGGCACAGCGAGCATGACAGACTATTACAGCACTTATGATTTAAAACACGTGATTAACGCCAGTGGCAAAATGACCATTTTGGGCGTTTCCAAAGTTCCGGAGGCCGCGATTCAGGCGCAGCAATTTGGCGACACCCACTTTTTTGAAATGAAGGATTTGACCGACAAAACTGGCGCCTTCATCGCTAAAAAGTTAGGGACAGAAGGCGCACTGGTGGTGAACTCGGCGTCTGCGGGGATTGCGGAAGCAGTGGCCGGCATCATCGGTCGCGGCAGCAAGTATCATGCTTACCATCCGTTCTCACCGCGCTACACCAAGCGCGAGATCATTCTGCCAAAAGGTCAAAATGTGGACTATGGCACGCCGGAAGAAGTCATGATCGAACTCGGTGGTGGCCAGGTGGTTGAAGCCGGCTATGCCAACATGTGCACGCCGGAACACGTTGAGATGATGATCAATGAGAACACCGCAGCTATTTTCTACGTGAAGAGCCATCATGCCGTGCAAAAGAGCATGTTGACGATTCAAGAAGCGCTGGAAGTGGCGCATAAGCATGAGCTGCCCTTAATTCTTGACGCTGCGGCGGAAGAGGATCTGAAGAAGTACGTCGACATGGGCGTTGATGTGGTTCTGTTCTCCGGTGCCAAAGCGATTGAAGGCCCCGCTTCCGGTCTCGTCTTCGGCAAGGAACCGTACATCAGCTGGACCAAGTTGCAGGGTCTGGGCATCGGTCGCGCGATGAAAATCGGCAAGGAAAATATTCTCGGCTTCACCACCGCGCTCGTTCAGTATCTTGATCATGGTCCGGAATCCGGCGAAGCGATGAAAGCTCGGCTGCATCCATTCGTGGCGGCGCTCAATGATGTGCCACATCTGAATGTTAAGGAAGTCCAAGACGGTGCCGGGCGGCCAATTTTCCGCGCCGCCGTGACTGTCGAAGCTTCCAGCCCGAAAGACGCCAAGCAGGTAACTGCCGAACTCAAAGCCGGCAATCCAGCGATTTACACCCGCGAATATCGCGCCAATGAAGGTATCATCGAGTTCGACATCCGTGCCGTCGATCAAGCCGAAATGGATCTGATTGTTCATCGCCTCAAGGAAATTCTCGCCTAGAAAGGATCGCTCCCATGAATTTAATCCCAAACTATTACAAAAATCGCGTCGCCCTGAACGTTTTGGCTGGCTCCGTTGAAAATGCCAAAGAGATCTACGAAGCTGCAGAAGGTCATGTCGTCGTGGGCGTTTTGACCAAAAACTACGACACCGACGAAGCCGCGATTGAAGATATGAAAAAATACCAGGAAGTCACCGACAACGGCCTGTCAGTCGGCCTCGGCGCCGGCGACCCGAACCAAAGCACGATGGTCAGCCGCGTTTCCAAGGTCTTGCAGCCACAGCACGTTAACCAAGTCTTCACCGGCGTCGGCACCAGCCGGGCACTTTTGGGACAAGCCGACACCGTGATTAACGGGTTGGTTTCGCCAACCGGCAAAGTCGGCGTGGTCAACATCGCCACTGGTCCAAAAAGCAGCCAAAAAGCAGCCGCGGAAGTGCCAGTCGAAACTGCCATCGCTTTGTTACAAGACATGGGCGGCACCAGCTTCAAGTTCTTCCCCATGGGTGGTTTGAAACACGAAGCCGAATTCCGTGCCGTTGCCCAAGCCTGCGCGGCAGAAGGGTTTAACCTCGAGCCGACCGGTGGCATTGATTTGGATAACTTTGAAGCTATTCTTCAAATTGCGCTGGATGCCGGTGTCAAGCAGATCATTCCGCATGTTTATAGTTCGATTATCGATAAGGCGACTGGTTTGACGCGCCCGGAAGATGTTGCTGCGTTGTGGCGGATTACCAAGCGATTGGTTGATGCGAGTGAGTTGGTAGCGGAGTAGGAAGTTTTTGCAACGAAGTGTATTTGGAAGGTATAGAAGTTAAAAGCCTACAGACAGCACAATGCGGTCGGTAGGCTTTTTATTACGTTGATTCTTAGACATTTTCAGCTCAGCGGAACTGGAGATTGTGGTATCGATACCACATCGGTTGGGTAGTTTTAAGTGATGCAACATTTTGCGACTCATCAGCTAATTTATGAAGTGATGGAAATTTTCAACTTAAGGCCAAGCCCAGCGGCATAGCGATTAAGCGTCGTAAACGAAGGCAATGTATCAAGCAATTCGATCTTGGCTAATCGCGATTGCGTCATGCCGATCTTTTTCGCGAGCTCTCATTGAGAAATACCGCGGCGGATACGTTCGCTATGCAATTCAGCGAGTGTGTCGATGATGAGTGGTTCTTGTGGAGGTAGTTGCGTTCATTTTCTTTTCGAAGTCGGTCCAGGTTGGCATGGTTTGCGCTCCTTTCAGGGTAACTGATTGATACAAAGACAGTTTTAGTCATGGGGTGCATGCTTATCTTACCAATATCCGACGCCAAAGCACATTGATTTTCTGCATAAAAAAGAAGCCACCCCAAATGGCTAGCTTCCTTGGTGATGACTTGTCCACCTTCGACAAGCAAATTTTAACCTGTCAGCGACCTCTTTGACAAATGGTTTGCTGGAGCGGAAGAACAGAACAGGCAGCTACAAATCCTCGTTTAGAGAAATTGAATCAATAAAAAACGATCGTTTCCATAAGGACTATCCCATGTATAGCATGTTATCTGGTAGACTAAAAAACGATAGCGGCTCAGCTATTGCGTCCGCTGGACCCATAATGGTACGCGACACAATTTCATCTTGGATTGCCGAGGTCATCACCAAGGCAATCATTACCGTTGCTGCCGCAGCAATTGTCGCGATAGTTAAATATGCTTATAAGAGCGCTGCAAGGCGTTTGCGCAAGCGTAAAAAGCGGTAAGCTGTGCAGAGTTCTAGTGCTGACCACATTAGAACTCTGTTTTTATGCAATAAAAAAACGGCTCCCTTTCAGGGAAGCCGCCACCGTTCGAACGATCTTTTAACATGCGGTTGACTAGTCCGCGATGACCGTTAAATGGTACGCTCCAATTTCATCCTACAAAAAACTTATCACGTCCAAGCACTCTTGTCAATTACAACGCAATTGACGTATGTGTCAAAAAGAGCGGCTCCCTTTCAAGGAAGCCGCCAACCGTTCGAACGATCTTACTTAATGCAGGTGGTTAATCTGCGGTGACCGTCAAATGGCACGTCTCATTCTCATCCTATATAAAACGTATCACTTGCAGCACTTTTTGGCAACCACAGCGTTAAAGTAGGATGTGGTGGGTAAGCAGAAGAAAAAAAGAAGCCGCCCCGCATGGCTGACTTCTTTGGGTGATTATAATGGATGAGTTCGAACACAAAAATCAGAGCCTATTTGCCGTCTTTTTGCAATACGGCGAGCTCGATATTAAGAATACCAGTCATCAAAAGAAGGAGCGTCCCCCAATCGAGTGATGGCCACAAGTCAATTCTTTTCTGTATAAGACATTTTCGTATAGCGGATTTACGTAGTTACTGCATAGGAAGTTCTTACTCGGTAAGAAAAAACTGCCCCGCAAGCGGCTAGATTCTCTTTGACTATCACGTAGGTTTTCGTTGTTCATAGTGTGACCACGCTGACCAAATTTTAATAAGGTGAGCTTTTTTGTCAACCGTATAAACGACTCGATGTTTGCTGTTAATCCGCATAGAGTAAATTTTTTCTGCTTTTGGCTGAAGCATCTCGTGATGGTACTTGCGGCTAAAAGGATTCTCTTTTAGTGTTTTAATGATGTCCATGTACTTCTCAAAAAGATTAGCCTTTTGAAGTAACAGTTCATCTTTTCTTTTAACATCGCGATGCGGTATGACGTGCCACTCGTTGGTCATCAATAGGCGTTTTTCTCATTGAAGTCACCCGGTTTTTCGTTTTCCATTCGCTGCATAACGACATCCAGAGTCCCTGTTCGTTGTAAGAAATCCAGTTCTTCTAACTTTTCATAGCGGTCTTTGCTGATTAAGATAACGCCTTTATTGGGACCTTTTGGTTGCTTAAGAGTGACCTCCATTTCTTCGTTCTTATCCACTATTTTGTTTAATAAGTCAAACAAATTCTTGCGTAGATTTGTGGGGGTATATACTTCCATGATACCAGCCTCCTTAATTTACTTACATGTACATTATAGCGTACGCTTTTACGTTCATCAAGCTTGTTGTTGATTGTGTTTTTGCTGAACTTTATTTGACATACATAGATTACGCGCAAAATAGCATTTAAGAAGGTTCTTATGGTCATCGCGATTTATTTCTTCAGAAATTCCTCTTGACTGGCGTTTTAATTATGGTTGGCCGGAAATCCCGTGACTTTAGTCATGGGATGGATAGGCCCGCTCTCAACGCCTGTTAGGGCGTTTTTTTAGTTCGTTGTATTTTTGGTTGTTGATGTAATGCTCAACGACGCCCTTGCTCATGTTGCCAAGCGTACTCATGTAGTAGCTGGGTGCCCATAAATGCCCACCCCAATATTGAGAACGACAAATTTCCGGATGCCGTTTGAGAAAGATAAAGGCACTTCTACCCTTGAGCGCCTTGATGGCACTGGTTGGTGCCTTGCTAGGCGGAAAACTGATCAAGACATGGACATGATCGGGCATGACTGCCATTTTTTCGATCACAATCTCATTATCATCGGCAACCTTTTGTAAAATGTTCTTCATTTCATCTGCCAGTTCCTTAGTCGCAAAAGTTTGATTGCGATATTTCGTGACCCAGATCAAATGGTAATGAAAATTATAGATATAGCGTCTGGTATAAATTGCGCCTTGGATTTTTTCTTTAGTCATAAAAGTCACCTCAATTGTTGTAGTCATTGACGAATGCTATAATACCATTATAGCAAGAAAAGAGGTGCGATCAAATGAAGTCAATGGCACAATTAGAATATCATTATGGCTTGAAGGTTCGCATCTACCCAAGTGACCGCCAAAAGAAATTGATTAAGCTTAACAGCGATGCCAGTCGCTTCGTCTATAACGAGATGGTTGCGATCGGTAAAGAACTCTGGCAATTAAAGCAAGTTAAGCTACCAATTGATACGGTTCAAGACCGAATCAAGCAGCTTGAATTACGGCAAAATGCCAAGCAACTGTCAAATCATTTCCAATTCTTAGAAGACAAGCGAATTGACAGTCTTGCTAAGGCTAACGCTATCCGGAACTACCGCAAGGCATGGAAAGCCTTTCGAAAGGTTCATGGTACTGGCGTCCCAAAATTCCACCGTAAGAGCTATGCTTGGAGTTATCAAACTAATTGCCAATATATCCAGCAGAAAACGACGCTTCTAACAAATGGGACCGTCTGCTTTGAAGATGGCAAGCACGTCTTAGTGCCTAAGTTAGGTCGCCTTCGCATTAAAGGCTCCCACAGACGATTACTGAATCGAAAAGCAGAAACTCGTATTGGCACGGTCACGATTACTAAGGACGCCGCAGACCGTTTCTTTTTATCCATGCAGCTGGGTTCTGATACACCCTTCATGCCGAAACCTGCCAAGACCAATCGGCAAACCGGCATTGACCTCAACACGGAAAACTTCTTGACGACCAGTGATGGCAAAGTCGTCGCCAACCCGCGCTACTATCGAACAATTAAGGGACGATTGGCAAAGGAACAACGTGTTTTGTCACGCCGTGCTCGAAGGGCAAAGAAGGAGCATCGGCCGTTACGTAACAGTAAAAATTACCAAAAACAGCGCTTGTTAGTCGCCAAGATTCATGCCAAGGTTCTAGATCGTCGTAAGAACTTCCTGCACAACGTCTCAACCACACTCATCAAGAACCACGATTTGGTGGTTGCAGAGGAATTGCGCAGTAAGAACTTACTAAAGAATCGTGCCTTGGCCATGAGTATCGCAGACGT
Organism: Lacticaseibacillus huelsenbergensis; assembly: GCF_029726355.1. Taxonomy (NCBI): domain Bacteria; kingdom Bacillati; phylum Bacillota; class Bacilli; order Lactobacillales; family Lactobacillaceae; genus Lacticaseibacillus; species Lacticaseibacillus huelsenbergensis. The sequence continues at coordinate 942,293 of NZ_CP120687.1, read as the reverse complement.
AGGCTGGCGTACATTCTTAGGCATGCTAACTTACAAAGCTGACCTTTATGATCGCCAGTTTGTAACGATCAATCCTAAGAATACCACGCAAACCTGCCATCATTGCGGCTTCGTCATGGGGACAGAAGGCACTAATAAGCTGACGCTGGCTGATCGAGAGTGGACGTGTCCTAAATGCCAGACCCATCACGTTCGCGATCACAATGCCGCTCAGAACATACTGATCAAAGGTATTGCTAAATTAGCCTGATTAGGCTCGTCCCTATGGCAACCTGGGGACGCTAAAGGCACTGGTAATTGCCGTGTAAGACAAGCAGTTCGTAGAACTGCCTGCAGTGGTGTATCTGTGCAAATTGTGATTCAAGTGCTCGTAACGGGGGTGTTTGCTCACAAGCCACTGACTTTAGTCAGTGGTGGTTGACATGTACTGTAAACCGAAAAGTTCTGATAAAATTAAAGAGAAAGATAGCTCGTTATTGCACCATATCATTGACAGAAGCAGAAGAACCAGCGTATTCTACCTATTGTAGAGAGTAATGGTTACTATTTAATTTGCTCAGAGTTGAACGATTTGGAAGTGTCCAGCTCTAATAGTTGTATCTGGCGTAAAAAGCGGATAACAAAGCGAGGGTGTTAAAAATGAAGGACTTATTGATCAGGCATCAACTGGAAGAAAGTCACCCGATTCGTGAATATAAGGCACAGATGATTCTTAAGGCATTAACAGCGACTGCCACGGTGTCTGAACCCAACGCGAAACTGGAAGCATTGCGTCAAGCAAATCAACGCACTAATGCGGTTATCGAGAGAGTTGTAGACGAAGTTAAAAAGGACCGAACCGTATTTTGTCGGGAACAATGTGGCCTTTATCAGCTGCGGGAACAGAAGGTCAACCGTATTCTTGATGACCTTACGACGGAATCAAAGTAACCTGCATTGAGTGCGTTGTGTACTCTAGACGAGGAAAAGCAGCAGTTATGCATGGTTACATACACTGCTAGCTGGATCCAATTTAGAATTAAGTACTTAAATAGTTGCATTGAGGTGAACTTTATGGCGACTGCGAAACAGACCACCATGACCATCCGACTTGACGCGACAACGAGAGACGCAGCTGAACAGGTGTTTGAAGCGTTAGGAATGGACTTGAACACGGGCATCAATATTTTCTTAAAGCAAGTTGTTCACGATCAGGCTTTGCCTTTCACGCCGACAATGGAAGACTCACTTGATCAGGCGACTGAACAGTCAATTCAGGATTTAAAGGTTGGCAGATATCAGGACTTTGACAACTTGCGGGATCTTTTTAAAGATTTACATGACGAAAATTAACGAATTACCTAGCGGAGTTGTGCGAAATGCGCGACTCTTTTTTTTGTTTCCGAAATTCTGAATTAACTGAATCAAAGTGCATCAAAATAGCGGCGAACTATTCCAAAGGTCGGCAAGGCCTTGCAGGAATGATTCGCCGCTTTTAATTGATATATAGTTGTTAAAATGTGCGCCGTGGCATCCAGAAATGGTCTTTTTCTATACGATTATTCTGGTTGCTTAGAATGGCTCTCGTTACGAACTGGTTCTAAGTCAGATCCATTTGTTGCAATGACGTGTTGATACCAATAGAAAGAATCTTTTTTAAACCTGCGATCGGAGCCTTGACCGTTATCGTCGCGATCAACATAGATCAAGCCGTATCTTTTGGCCATTTCTCCCGTGCTAGCGGAAACAAGATCGATGGGACTCCACATGGTATAACCAATGACGTTAACGCCATCTACAATCGTTGCAAGCTTCATTTGTTCAATGTGATCATGTAAATACTTAATGCGATAGTCATCATGCACTTTTCCATCAGGAGTCAGCTTGTCGTAAGCGCCAATACCGTTCTCGACAATCATAATCGGTTTGTGCCAGCGATCATTCGCCCAATTAAGAATGTAGCGTAGTCCGATTGGGTCAATCTGCCATCCCCACTCTGACTTTGACAAGTAGGGATTTGACACTAAATCGTTATGTTCATCGAATGCCACTTTCCCGTCTTGACGGGCTTCGGTTGCAAACGAGAAGTAATACGACATACCCAAAAAGTTAGCAGTTCCTTCCTGCAGATCCTTTCTGTCACTTTCGGTTATCTCAATGTTGTACTGTTTGCTCTTGAAATAATTTAAAAGCCAAGCAGGGTAACTTCCGGTTAATTGGACATCCCCGAAGTAATAGCGGTATTGCATAGCACGTAAAGCAAAAAGTTGGTCACTCGGTTTGGCTGTCAGCGGGTAGATTGGAACCATGGCCAGCATGGCGCCGACTTGAAAATCGGGGTTAATTTCATGCGCCGCTTTAACCACTTTTGCGCTTGCAACCATTTCATTGTGCGCCGCTTGGAACATGGCTTCTTCCCAGTTATCGTCGGTACTTAACTGTAATCCCGAATCCTGAAGAAGATGGTGGGGTAGTCGCCAATCTGATTGGTTGTCGATTTCATTGAAAGTAAGCCAATATTTGCCTTTGTCTTTATATCGCTTAAAGACGGTGGTGGCAAAGCGCACAAAGAACTCAATTAACTTGCGGTTGCGCCAGCCGCCATAAGCCTTCACTAAATGATACGGCATCTCAAAATGTGATAAGGTGATGACCGGTTGGATGCCTTTTGAAAGAAGGGCGTCAAACAGGTCATCATAATACTTGAGACCTTCCTCGTTAGGCGTTGTTTCGTCACCATTAGGGAAGATTCTGGTCCACGCAATTGAGGTGCGTAAGACTTTAAGGCCTAAGTCTGCAAATAAGTCGATATCTTTAGGATAAGTTTTGTAGAAGTCAATTCCCCAATGGTTGGGATAATTTTTTTGCGGGTCGATGTGCTCTGTTACTTGACGAACAGGTTGAGTGCGGCTGGCTGCGGTCATGACATCTGCAATTGAGACGCCTTTACCACCGGCCTGCCAGTTACCTTCCACCTGATGGGCGGCCATAGCACCGCCCCACAAGAAGTTGGGAGGCATTGCAGTGTTCTTTGTCATATTGATTTAAACTTCCTTTGACGGATTTGGATAGCATGTTTCCGGACGCTTTTGTTAAAAAGGGCCAGCTTACGTGAGTCTCTTGCTATCGACATGTTAAGCAACTGGATTAATGCTTTTCGTGCGTGACTCAGCTACTCCGTTACGTTAGAGTCAGCCAATCTTTTGTATAAGGCCACAATTTCGCCAGCAAGATCGCGAAAAGTGATAGCGTTCATCAAATGATCCTGTGAATGAACCATTAACAAGGTCACCGGAACATGTTTGCCCTGGGCCTCGTTGGTCAACATACCTGATTGCGAGTTGTGGGCTTTTGCCAAGAAGTCATCAGCTTCTTTCAGCTTGCTATCTGCTTTTTGAAAGTTGCCTTCTTTTGCTGCAGAAATAGCTTCAAAAGCAGAACTTTTAGCATTACCGCCATTGACAATCAATCCCATAACAGTTTCTAGGTTGTCTTCATTTTCGTTGGTATTGGTCTTTGCCTTTTCTGACATTGCTACGCTCCCGTTATTTGTCTTCTTGGTCAATAATTTTGAGTGCGGCCTTCAAAACATTTTCGCCGTTCATCATGCCATAGTCCTGCATATTAATGACTTCAACAGGAAAATCGTATTTGGCGGCGAGGTCTTTTTGCATATACCGGACTTGAGGACCCAGCATCATCACATTTGGGTTTTCGCCATTGATTTTGTTACTGATATCAGCTGAAGCGGTGGCGGCAATATCAACATCAATATTGTCCTTTTCTGCAGCCTTTTGCATCTTGGTTACCAACAGGCTTGTTGACATACCAGCATTGCATACGAGTAGAATTTTCTTTTTAGCCATTGTGTACAATCTCCCTTGTTAAAATCGAGCTATTAAAAAGCAACCGTTTTCAATCGGCAGCTTTAATATAATTCATGGGTATCAATTTTGCAAGTGCCCATGAATTTTTCTTTTGGGGTTTGAAATCATGACAATCTATTTGACCAGTGCTGATGTTCTTTTATTGCTTGTATTGTGGCAATATAGAGTTAACTTGCATTCGTTTCTAGGGAAGGGATTTTTTGATGACGAAATATCAAGAAATTGCGGATAATATCGCACAATCAATTCGTAATGGAGAATATCCAGATAAGTTACCAACTGAAGCAGATTTAATCAGTCGATATCAGGCTGGACGAAACACGATACGCCGAGCGATTGATGTTGTTTATCGCAGCGGACTTCTTAGGCGCGTGCAAGGTTCAGGCTTTTACGTCAATCACATGCCGGCAACGTCAAACGCCATTATTAATTTAGTGACACGTGCTGATGTAGCGATGCATAATAAGCATCAGCATCTGACTTCTCACGTTATTACCTTTGACAAAATCAAAGCCGGTTCGGATTTAGCGAAATCATTGGACGTTTCGCAAAATAGTGAACTATATCGCGTCGTTCGACTGCGTTATTTGCATGCTGCTCTGTATTGCTTAGAAGAGGCTTACTTTACCCTCCAAGCAGTTCCGTTTTTGTCAACTGAGGCTGTTAACCATTCCATTTTCGAATTTTTGCATGAGGCTTATCAGATTCGGATCTCAGAGTCGGAGAATCTGGTTCGACTTGCCATGCTGACAGCAGAGCAGGCAGCAGTTATGAAACAACCAGTGGGCAGACCGGTGCTCGCTTTGGATCAAACTAACTATTATGGCAAAGGCGTTCCGTTTAATTATTCGACAAGCTATTACGTGTATCCCGACTTGGGTTTTTATTCGCGATCATTTCCGGTCACGGCCGGATAAAGTCGAGTTGGGATTTTTTGAAGAAGACTATCGTTGTTCTACAAAAATAGCCTATCAAGGACTCGTAAAACCGAGTCTTCGATAGGCTATTTTTTTGACTTTAATTGCGCTGGTCGCTTGGACGTAAGGATCATGTCACCAAGTATCTGGCGGATTAATATTAACGTCGGCAACCATGTTACTTGTTTGATAAGGAAAGTGCGTTTCGGAGTACTCGAAGGGCTCGCCCTCTTCCGTGTAGCTGATTTGCTTAATCACCAAAACCGGATCGTTCAGTTGAACACACATAGCTTTGACATCGTCTGCGGTGGCTTTAGCTGCGGAGATAATGCGATGTGATCTTGAGATTCGTAAATGGTCAACTTGGGCAAGATGTTTGTAGATGGATCCCTCAAGCACTTTTTGCGTTAGTGTTGTGAGCTTAGTAGGCATAATGGTGTGTTCGTAGGCAAAGACTTCACCATCGATATAGCGCACTCGACGGATAACGTAGACAGGTTCATTTGCATCGATGAGTAAGGCCTGCTGTTCCTCTTTAGTCGGCAAACGGGCGCTTAACTCAAGTACCTTACTGGTTACATTTCGTCCGGCATAGGTTTTGGTCGCACCGACCGGCTTATCGATGGATGCCTCCAATTTGTTTTGATGGACATCCTTACGTAAAAAGGTGCCCGCACCACGTTTAACATAGACGACTTCATCGTGAATGAGTTGCTCGATAGCCTTGCGAATGGTTAACCGAGTCGTATTAAATTCATTAGCCAAACTCTCCTGATCAGGCAATAAATCACCAGGCTGATAAGAGCCATCGGTGAATTTTTTTCGGAGTTTTTGGGCAATTGTTTGATATTTATACATTGGTGTGTTGACACCTCCTTTTTTCGCTGCAATTAATGTAGTTTTAACTGTCATTTTACGGCAAATGGCCGGCAAATTCGAGTCCGAATTTGTAATATGTATATACTTATTTTTATAAATGTGTTTACAGGTGAAACGACTCGTGCCATAATGTAACCGAATTCATTGGGAATTCATAAAGCAAGCGTCACTGCGCCAATGTAAAAATTTTTTGTGAGTTGTTTTGCCAAGGTCTGTGAACTCATTTTGAGGCGAAATATCTCGGACTCAGTGGATGCTCAGTTACATTAACGCGTTCGCAGTCGCAGAAATCTCCGTGTAAGGACCTCAAACCTAAATGGGCAAAGCCCAGCCATTTAGGTTTGAGGCCACTTACACTCCGATTTCTAAGCGCTCCTGCTCACGCTCACAGGAGGGTTATAAATGTCACAGCCACTACCCCGCGGGTTTTTGTGGGGAAATTCGACATCAAGTATGCAAACGGAAGGGGGATGGAACGAAGGAGGAAAAGGACGATCCGTTTATGACATTCGAACGGCCACGAACAACAGTAGTGACTGGCATGTCGCGATCGACGAGTACCACCGTTACGACGAAGATCTGGATTTAATGGCAAATCAAGGTATGAATTGTTATCGATTCCAAATTTCGTGGAGCCGGGTTTGCCCGACAGGCGACGGTGATTTCAACGAAGAAGGCATTCAATTCTATGACGATTTGATTAATAAGCTTTTGAGTCGAAATATCACACCGATGATTTGTCTTTATCACTTTGACATGCCACTAGCTTTAGCTGAAAAGTATAACGGATTTATTGATCGACATGTTGTAGATGCATTTGTTCGCTATGGGAAAGAAATGATCAAGCGGTTCGCTGACCGCGTGCCATATTGGATTACTTTTAACGAACAGAATCTTTATTCAATGCCTGAAGTCTTTCAAATTTCAGGCTATCTAAAAGGGCCACAGTCAGATGCTGATATGTATCGGATTAGTCACCATGTGATGGTTGCGCACGCTAGAATTGCAAATTATCTACATGCACACACCCAGTCAAAAATTGGCGGCATGTTGGCATATCAGGAAGTTTATCCCGCAACATCTCGGCCGCGCGATATTTTTTATGCGCGAAGAATTGATGAATTTCTCAACCGAAATTTGTTAGATGTTTTCGCTTATGGCAGGTATTCTTCGGAAGTTTTGACTTTTCTAAAGCGGAAAAATATTGACCTAGATTTAACTGAAGAAGACCAAAAAGCCTTTAGCAAGTTACACAGCGACTTTATTGCGTTTAGCTATTATCGTTCATTGCAGATTAATAGTGATCACGTTCCGATTAATGTTATTCCCAATCACTATCTTGACTTTGGCGCTGAAGAAGTTCCGGGATTACCAGTTAATGAATGGGGATGGAATGTTGATCCAACAGGGTTCCGCGACATTCTGACGAAGACATATAATCAGTATCATTTACCAATGTTTCCAATCGAAAACGGCATTGGGATGCGTGAAAAGTTCAATGGCTCGATGATCCAAGATGACTATCGGATTGATTATCATCGTCGGCATATTCAAGCCTTAAAGAAGGCTGTCTTTGATGATGGCGTGGAAGTTATTGGCTACTTGGGATGGGGATTGATCGACATTCCCAGTTCTTCAGGAAATATGGATAAGCGCTATGGCATGGTTTATGTTAATCGGACAAATCACGACTTGAAAGACTTAAAACGGATCCCTAAAAAAAGCTATGGCTGGTTTAAACACGTCATAGAAACTAATGGTGCCGATTTGGATGATTAGGGTTTTCAATTTGTTTCATCAATAATGGGAGATGAATTGCATGGGTTTAGAAGATTCAAAGTTTGGACAGGCGTTTGTTAAGTTCGCTGTAAAATTAGGCGACGAAATTCATTTGCGGTCGTTGCGCGATGCTTTTGCAACGATCATGCCGCTATATATCTTGGCTGGACTGGCAACGCTCTTCAACAACACTGTGTTTACGTGGATTTTCAAAGGGAAAACGTTACTTCAGGTTCAGTATTGGGGCACAATGCTATCCAATGCCACACTGAATGTTTCAAGTTTGCTGATTGCCACAATGATCGGTTATTTTCTGGCTAAGAACCGCGGCTTCGATAATCCGATTGCTTCAGCTATGGTTTCAATGGCGGCTTTAATCACCATGATGCCAAACACGGTTTCGTTAATTCCAACCGGAGCAAAAAAGGCAATCGATGTCACTGGCGCCTTGTCATTTAGCAATATGGGGACAACAGGCATGTTTGCCGGCATTATTATTGGCTTACTTGCAACGGAATTGTTTATCTGGGTATCTCATATCAAGCACTTGCAGGTTCATTTGGGCGATCAAGTACCGCCTGCTGTGGGCAACTCGTTTAATGTTTTGATTCCAATTATTCTTGTTCTTTCGTTTTTTGCTTTTGTTTCCACGGTTCTGTTTGATACGACGTCAATGAACTTGATCAGCTTGATCACAACGTTCATCCAGGAGCCATTACGACATATTGGTACTGGCGTTGTCGGAACAATTATTATTTACACGTTGGCCAACCTGCTATGGCTTTTCGGCATCCATTTTTCGGTCATTTACAGTTCTATTTTGGAACCGCTGTTGATCATCAACATTGTTCAAAATACGGCTGCCTATAGTGCGGGACATGCGATTCCTAACATCATTAACTTGTCGCTTGTTCAATCCTTTGGGCTAATTGGTGGTTCGGGTGGCACCCTATGTTTGTTGATCGCAACGTTCCTGGTCAGTCGGAATAAAGCTGCGCGCAACGTTGGTAAATTTGCGGCATTACCAGGCGTCTTCAACATCAACGAACCGGTTATCTTTGGCTATCCAATTGTTTATAACGTTTCGCTGATTATTCCATTCATTCTCTTGCCATCAATTGGTATCTTCATTGCTTGGTTGGCAACAACACTGGGATGGATGAGTCCGATGGTGATTCAGGTTCCTTGGACGACACCGGTCTTCATGAACGCATTTTTAGCTACATCTGGTGATTGGCGTTCTGTTGTGGTTCAGGCTGTCGTTGTCTTGATCGGCATCTTGCTATATATCCCGTTCGTCAAAGTTAATGACAATGTTGTGGCAAGACAGGCTCAAGAGGCTGCTAAGGAAAATTAGTGAGACAAAATTAGTTTTTAACAAGATCAGGTGTGTGTATTTTAAACTTAGCTCCCTGTTAAGAAGACTAGTCCTTTTGACAGGGAGTTTTTTGATGCGACACTTAATGCTTGTTAATTTAAAGAGGCACCGGAAACGTTCAAGCGTCTCCGATGCCTGTTTGGTTTAGAAATCATTGTAATAAGGAACAATCAAGTTGTGTGCTTAATTTGAAAGCTCGAAAGTTAACGCGTCAGATAACCACCATCAACCGGAATGATCGCACCGTTGATATAATTAGCAGCATCACTAGCCAAGAAGACGGAAACCCCCATTAATTCATAAGGCTCAGCCCAGTGTCCAGCCGGGATGCGGTCGAGGATTTCTTGGTCGCGAGCTTTATCTGCGCGGATTGGGGCGGTGTTTTCGGTCTTGATGTAGCCTGGCGCAATGGCGTTGACCTGAACGTTGTAGGCGCCCATTTCGGAAGCGAAGGCCTTGGTTAAGCCGGCCACACCGTGCTTACTTGCTGTGTAGGACGGAATATACTTGCCGCCTTGGAAGGACAGCATGGAGCCGATGTTGATGATTTTGCCGGATTTTTGCTTGGCAAAGACTTTTGAAACAGCTAGGGACATGTGATAAACAGCGCTGAGGTTGATCGCGATGACCTGATCCCAGTCTTTATCTTTGGATTCGAGCAGGGGATTACGGCGAATCATCCCGGCGTTGTTGACCAAGATGTCGATGTGGCCCATTTTGTCGACGGCTTCGGCAACGACTTTATCGGCGATGCCCGGTTCGGTTAAGTTGACTTGCATGAATTCAACTTTGTGGCCGCGTTTTTCGATTAAGCGACGGGTGTTGTCCCATTCGGCGGTGCCAAAAGTCGGGATGAAAATATCGGCGCCGGCTTCGGCCATCGCAACGGCGTAACCCTGGCCGAGGCCGGTATTGCCGCCGGTGACAATGGCAACTTTGCCGGTCAGGTCGAATTGCTTCATTTTAAAATGATCGAGTTCGGCTTCGTGTCGTTTGATTTCTTCTTCGGTTTGATGAATTTCTGCCATTTTTTAAACGCTCCTTTAATGAGTTTAAATGTTAACGTAATTCAGACATTGGTACCTGATCCATATCATCGTAGGTTTGGTTTTCACCGCACATTGCCCAGATGAAGGCATAGTTGGTGGTGCCGACACCGCAATGAATAGACCAGCTTGGGTTGACCACCGCTTGTTCGTTAAACAGTGCAATGTGCCGAGTTTCGTTCGGTTCGCCCAGGAAGTGGAAGACGCGGGTATCAGGTTCAGCGAATTCAAAATACATATAAGTTTCCATCCGCCGTGCGTGGGTATGGGCCGGCATCGTATTCCAGGAAGAGCCGGGTTCGAGGACAGTGTAGCCCATCTGCAACTGGCAGGTGTCCATTTGTGAAGCGTCAATGTATTTGTAGATCGTGCGCTTATTCATATGCGCCTGATCGCCCATTGGCTTTGCCAACGCATCGGCAAATGGCAACTTTTTATTCGGATAGGTTTTGTGTGCCGGCGTCGAAACGACATAGAACTTAGCTGGGTTAGCCGGATCGTTTGATTTGAAAATAACATGCTTGGTGCCCATGCCCACATAGTAACCGTCGTGAGTCGTCATTGGCTCTTCGGTTCCGTCGATGGTGATACTACCTTCGCCGCCAATGTTGATGAGCCCTAATTCGCGGCGTTGTAAGAAGAAATCAACGCCTAATTCTTTTGATAGCGCAATTTCCAGTGGCTGATCAGTTGGGGTTACCCCGCCAAAAATCATCCGATCGTTGTAAGTATAGGTGAGTAAAATATCGCCAGGCGCAAAGATCTTTGGCATCAAGAATTCCTCACGCAGCTTATCGGTATCGTAATGTTTAATGTCTTCAGGGCTATGCGCGTAACGCGTGACCATATTGAATGACAATGAAAAAGCCTACATTTCTTTTAAAGAAACAATGTTTATTATTTTGCACAAGTCCAATATAGCATGACTAGTCAAAAATGCAAGCGCTATTATGAAATTTCGGCCACCGTTTGACAGCACACATTCGCTTGCCATACGATACAGTTGCCTTTTGTTAAAAACGGTCTTTCTTAATCGGAAATTTCGAGCTGGCAAAAGGACATGGTTTGCTGAGCCTAACGTTTGGCTACCGAGTTAGCAGTTAATGACTTTGAGGAGGCACATGATGACTGAAATAACCTTGCAATTAAGACATGAAGATCAAACGCTTAAAACCGCGACGAGTGAGACTAGAACCTATTTGGCCTATCACAAACAGTATGCTTTGGGCGATTACTATCAGGTTCGAGTCAGTGACGCACCCGCTTATGTGTGGGTGCAATTGGATGCGAGTGTGGCACCATCGCTGGTGTATCTGAAACAAACCACGTGGGATTTTCGGATTCCGTTTAACTTGCAGAAGGAATGGCCGTATCCGGATGGGGCATTTTTAGGAACGAACCACTATGCCTGGGTGCGGGTGGCACATGAAGGTGAGCTAACTGTTTCACGCAATTTGGCGCTGAACACCTATGACCAGCATGAAGCAACCGGTGCCTATCCCCATGCGTCAGCCAATGCGGAGACGCGGGATGAACTTGTGTTTTATGCCAAGAATGTCATTGATGGGGTGATTGCTAACGAAAAGCATGGCAGTTACCCATTTCAGTCGTGGGGAATTGCCGAGCGCCCTGACGCTGAATTGACATTGGACTTTGGCCGGGAAGTTTTGTTGAATCGCCTTGTGCTGATTTTGCGGGCTGATTATCCGCATGATAGTTATTGGCAGGAAGTCACCGTCGTATTTTCCGATGGCAGCAGCGAAAAGCTTGAACTTAAGAAGACGGCAGCACCGCAGCAGTTTGACATCACGCCGCGGAAAGTGACGTGGCTGAAACTTACGCAGCTGGTAAAGGATCAGGATAGCTCGACTTTTCCGGCGCTTACTGAGCTGGAGGCGTGGGGTAAAGAGGCGTTCGCAAAATAGTGACGATCACAATATTCAGCATGAAAAATGGCAGCCACTTTGCTTATGGTGATAAGCAAGGCGGCTGCCATTTTTGCATCTTTAAAGGTCTTAGCTTAAATTTACAGCGTTTGTTCAATAGCATGCTGCGTATTCAGCAACAAGCGGATGAAATTGGATTGACGTTCTTTGTTAACCCGGTATTTAGGTGAACTGATACTGAAAGCACCGTAAATGCGGCCGGCTTTCATGATCGAGGCGCCTAGGCAAAGGACTTCCGGCTGATTTTCCTCGTTGTCGATGGACACGCCCATTTCCTGAATAGTCTTCAGATTCTGGCGGAGTTTCGGCAAGCTGGTGATTGTATTAGGCGTTAGCGGCTTGAGTTTATGTGTCTCAAGGTAATCGTCTAAATGCTTGCGCGAATAGTTGGCCAGCAGCGCCTTGCCCATCGCGGATGAGTACATGTTCATGGTGCCACCGATGATGGATTCCAGTTTGATGCTGTTAGGACTCTCGAGTTTTTCAACCAAGACGATTTTGTCATTGCGGACAATGCCGAGATTAATGGTCTCGTTGGTTTCGTCGCGCAGATTCTCGAGAAACGGGCGCGCGACTTTGGCAATATCAAAACTGTCGAGTGCTTTTTGCGCATAGGGAATCAGCTCAGTGCCGAGATAATAGCGTTTGGTGCTTTCGTCGCGCCGAACGAAGCCGATCATGTCAAGCGTGTTGAGAATTTTCAAAATCGTGGGTTTCGACGAACTTAACGCCGCACTCATGTCTGCCAGTGACGGCGGATCGTCAGCTTTCATGAGATAGTCTAAAATATCTTTAGCTTTGATAAGCACTGTGCCATAAGGTTTTTGCTGTTTTGGTTTTACTTGTTCCAATGGAATGCCTCCAAACGAAATTTTGCGAAGTTTATTATATAGAAATATACAATGGTAAAAATGGTTTGTCCAGTTTTGGTTTGGGTTAGCTCAGGTGAAATTGTGTAAAGCTGTGATCAGTAATCGCTGATATGCTGGCGCTTACATGATAAGTTAACAAAACCACGAGACTTTTTAAAATATTTTGTTTCATTTTTGGAAATTGATAGACTGTTATAGGAAAAAGGTCCTGTGATAATCAGAAAACAACTTGTCAATTTGCCGATAAGTCTTGTGACAACCCGCTCATCTTCCGGGGAATCAGATATAATAGAGTTATTAAGCGAAAAGGATGGTTGGCCATGGATCAGAACAAGTTGAAGCAGGAAGCCGCTCAAAAGGCAGCTGAGTTTGTTGAAGATGGCATGACGATTGGCTTGGGCACCGGTTCAACGGTGTATTACTTGGTTGAAGCGATTGCGCAGCGGGTCAAGGAAGAGCACCTGAATCTGACCGGTGTTGCGACCAGCGTGCGGACGCGCAAGCAAGCTGAGTCGCTCGGCATTCCTATGAAGGATCTGGATGAAGTTGCGCAAATCGATTTAACGATTGACGGCGCCGATGAAGTGGATAAGCATTTTCAAGGCATCAAAGGCGGCGGACGCGCACATTTGATTGAGAAGATCGTGGCGATTAATTCTGCGCGGAATATTTGGATTGTGGACGAGACCAAGCTGGTGGATACGCTAGGCAAATTCCCGTTACCGCTTGAAGTCATTCCGTTCGGCAGCGGCAAGTTGTTGCAACGGCTAAAGGATGAAGGCTTGAAGCCGGCGTATCGCCTAAACGACGATGGCACCAAGGCGCTGACGGATTCAAAGAACTACATTATCGACCTGCACCTTGGCCGGATCGAGCATCCGCATTTGCTGGCGGAATGGCTTAACAAACAGGTGGGCGTGGTTGAACACGGCCTGTTCCTTGATCTCGTCAAAACGGTGGTAGTTGGCACGACACATGGTCCGGAAATTCTGGACGCGCACCGCGGCTAATCGTTAGCCAAAGTAAAAAGCTAACAAGTTGAATAATCTGAATAGCGTCAACGCAAAACCCTCAAAGTTGCAACCTGACTTTGAGGGTTTTAGGTTGGCGTTTTTTGCTGATCTCATCAGCTGTCTAAAGGGCGAACATCGATAACTGACTTAAAAGTGATTATGAATGTTTATATTTGTCGCTTGTAAATCCCTATAAAAATAGCGTTTACAAGCGCTTATTGGTTTTTGAAGCCGTTAATTTGGGGAAAATTGTTCGTAAATGATTTACATTAAAGCGCTTGCATGTTATAGTCTTTTTGGAAATAAAAAGAAAGGACGTTTATTATAAAGAAATAAATGAGTAGTTCAACAATGTCCTTTGTTTTTAACGGCTTTATGAAAATAGTTAAGTTTCCCTATATGACGGGGCACGAGTACAACAATTGGATTTTTTAGAAAGCCTTTTTGCCTAGAATGTCACAAGATGGAAACATTATTTCCAAAAAGTATACATACCTATCGATTCCAAACGATTCGTAACAAAGCACCAAGGAGGCAAACATTGAAAATTGAAAATTTAACGAATGCCCAGCGATTTTTCAACGCCGGGATTGTCGACAGGCGCATGGTGACCACGGCGTTGGATAATGTCGTTGCGCATCTTGATTTAAACATCAAGGTATTCGGTGAGAATTTTCCCGAGCCGTCAACGGTCAACAACCGCTATGCACCGATGAAAAACACGGAATGGACCAATGGCTTTTGGACCGGGATGTTGTGGTTAGCTTATGAATACACTGGCGAGCAAAAGTATCGCGCACTGGCCGAAAAGAATGTTGCCAGTTTTGCTGATCGGATTGACCGCAAGATTTCCGTTGATCATCACGATTTAGGCTTTCTGTATTCGCCGTCAGTTGTCAGCGCGTATCGACTAACGAACAGTCAACTGGCAAAAGACACCGGGATTAAAGCAGCGGATCAATTGTTAACCCGCTTCCATCAAAAAGGCGGCTTTATCCAAGCCTGGGGTACAAAAGGCGCTAAAGATGAAAATCGGCTCATCATTGATGCGTTGCTGAATATTCCGTTGTTGTATTGGGCGACGTCTGTGACTGGGGATGCTAAGTATCGGCAGGTTGCCGATCAGCATTATCAAACAGCATTGAAGACAGTGTTTCGTCCGGATGGCTCCACTTTTCATACTTATTTCTTTGACGACGCCGGCAAACCATTGCGCGGGGCGACAAAGCAAGGGTACGCCGACGATTCCGACTGGGCGCGCGGGCAGGCATGGGCGATCTACGGGACGGCCTTGCATTACTATGACACGCATGATGCGGCCGCTTTTGACAGTTTCAAAGCCGTGACCAACTTTTTCCTGAATCGGTTGCCGCAAGATGATGTGCCGTACTGGGATCTGATCTTCCAAGAAGGCAGTGATCAGAGTCGTGATTCGTCTTCAGCGGTGATCGCGGTGTGCGGGTTGCACGAGATGCTGAAATATTTGCCGGAAGCGGATCCGGATAAGCCGGTTTATCGCGCGGCCATGCATGCCCAGTTGAAGTCGCTGATTCAACATTATGCGACACCGGTGGATGGTCAGACCGCAGAACCGTTACTGCTTCACGGGGTCTATTCCTGGCATTCCGGTCATGGCGTGGATGAAGGCAATCTCTGGGGCGACTATTTCTACATGGAAGCGTTGATCAGGTTTTATAAAGATTGGCAACTATATTGGTAGGGGGCTTTTAAAATGACGGAACCAAATATTAAGGCAGTACGTCTGGATGAGCGGTTGATTCATGGACAAGGGCGATTGTGGATTTCCAACCTTGGCGTCAACTTGGTGATTGTTGCCAACGACGAGGTTGCGAAAAGCCATATTCAGCAACAGTTGATGTCCTCGTTAATGCCGGAGTCGGTGGGTATTCGTTTCTTTTCACTGCAAGAGACGATCGATAAGATTTTCAAGGCGTCACCGCGGCAGACGATTTTCATCATTGTGAAAACGGCGCAGGACGCGTTGACGTTGGCGGAAGGCGGCGTGCCGATCAAGGAACTGAATGTGGGTAACATTCATATGAAGGAAGGCAAAACGCGGCTGACGAATTTTATTGCGGTGGATGCTGATGATCTGCACGCTTTGAAGACGTTGCATGAAAAGTATCACGTGGATTTGAACACGCGCACGACGCCACTGGGTAACGATGTTGGGTCGGATTTTGATCTGAATGATTATGTTGCTAAGCACTAACTGACACTAACGATAACGCGTTCACCGGCGCAGAAAACTGCGTGTAAGGATCTTGGTTGCAATGGCCTAAACCCGGGCCATCACGTCCAAGGCCACTTACACTCCGGTTTCTAAGCGTGCCGGTTCACGCTCAAAGGGGAGAAAAGCATGACCTATTCTATAGTTCAAGCGCTCTTGGTGGGTCTCTGGGCGGCATTTTGTTTTGCCGGTCAACAATGGGGCATTTATACCAATCGGGCATTATTTATTTCATTTGGTATCGGTTTGATTTTGGGTGATTTACAAACGGCGGTTGTCTTTGGCGCAACGGCGGAACTGGCCTTCATGGGCTTTGGTGTTGGTCCTGGTGGCTCAACACCGCCTAATCCGTTGGGGCCAGGCGTCGTCGGTACGATTATGGCCATTTCGATTCAAGGGTTGAAACCAGCTGCAGCATTGTCCCTGTCTTATCCGTTTGCAATTTTGATTCCATTCGTCATTACCTTCATTTTCTCTGTGAACGCCAATAACCTGGCGTGGTCACGAAAAGCGATTGAAGAAGGCAAGTATCGGCGGTTCCATTTCCTGGCGAATACAACCTTGTTAGGGTTCATCTTATTCGCCTTTTGCTTCGGTTTCGCCGCGACCTTGAGCACTTCAGCGTTGAAAGTGTTCGTTCAGGCGATTCCGCAATGGCTGATCAGTGGCTTGACCGTTGCCGGCGGGTTGCTGCCAGCAGTCGGGTTCGCGTTGATCATGAGCACGATGGTCAAGAAGGAATACATCCCGGCGCTGATTCTGGGTTACGTCTGCGTTGCCTATCTAAAGATGCCGGTCATCGGGTTAGCCTTCGCCGGTGCCGTACTGGCGTTCAACAATTACTACAACGGTCGCCGTGCCGATAAGAAGGATCATGGGACCAACGGCAACGATGACGGCAGTAACCAGGATGAAGGGGGTATTGAAGATGGCATCTAGTCGCAAACCGGTTTTAACCAAAAAAGATTATTTAAACTCCATTCTCCGTTCGTATGTTCTGCAAAATGCCCAAAACTACGGCACCATGCAGGGAACCGGGATGGCTAACAGTATCATGCCGCAGTTGCGGAAAATTTATAAAGACGATGACGCGGAATTTAAACGGGTCACAACCTCTAACCTGGAATTCTACAATACGAATCCGCAACCTTATCCGTTTGTAACCAGCATCATGCTTGCCATGTATGACAGCGGTAAGGATGAAGACGATGTCCGGGCGATCAAGTTTGCGTTGATGGGACCTTTAGCCGGGATTGGCGATGCCCTTTCGCAATTCGGGTTAGCACCGTTGTTCAGTTCGATTTTTGCCTCCTTAGCACTTCAAGGGATGACTTGGGCACCGATTCCATTCATTCTCTGCTTGTTCGGGATCACGTTTGGCGTCCGGATGCTGATGGGGTACTTAGGCTGGAAAGTCGGCACGAGCATTATCGATACGTTGTCGGACCGAATGGCAGCCATTGCCGATGTTGCCAGTATGTTGGGCTTGACTGTGATCGCCGGGCTGTCGGTTTCCTTTGTGAAAGTCAACCTGGCATGGCAGTACACGCAGGTCATTAAAGGCAAAACCCAAGTCGTCGCGATTCAGACGATTCTGGACAAGATCATGCCATACATGCTGCCGATTGCACTCACGTATTTTGTTTATTGGCTGATCACCAAGAAAAAATGGACCATTTACAAGATTGTTATTTTGCTTTTTGTCGCCGGGGTACTGTTATCAGTGCTGGGGATCTTAAAGTAATCAGATGATGAATTCGGCCGTCGCAAACTTTTGTCGACGGCTGTTTTAGAAATTGGCACGACGAAAAAATGGAGGATTTGAACACATGAATTATGCAATGGCAGTTGTCGGTCACGGGCGCTATCCAGAAGGGGTATTGTCCGCTTTGAAGTTGTTAATCGGTACCACAGACGGCATGACCGCGTTTAATCTGGACGAAACCACGACCCACGAGCAATTCGAGCAGCGATTAAAAAACTTTCTCGATGAAAATGATCACGCTTTGGTCTTTGCTGACATGACCGGTGGTGCGCCACATCAAATCGTTGCGCGGCTGATGCTGGAACAAAATCGTCCGCATCAGTACATTATTTCCAGTGCGCCATTGAACTTGATTCTGGATCTGTATGCCAAAAACATGGGTGGTTTTGACGATGCTAACGTTGATGAAACACTCCGGCATACCGTTACCTTGTCAAAAGAATTGATTGAAATTTTACCAGACAGGATGAAGACCAACTCTGACGAAGTGCCGGTGCCGGACATCAAGCACGAAGATGAAGGAGATGGCATCTGATGACAATATGGCAAATTGCATTGATTGTTCTGTTAGTCATCGTGTGTGCACTTTACTTGGTCGCGATTCCGTTAGCTAAGCGGTCAGCGATGCGCAAACAGGCCAAGATGGTTGATCAGATGCACGCGAACCTGAAACCCGGCGATCAGATTGTTTTGATTGATGGGATTGTCGGCAAAATCAAACATTTGAATCAGGAAGACGTTCAAGTTGAAATTGCGGTGAATACCGTGATCACGGTTAAACGGATGGGGATTGCTGGTGTTGTGAAGGAGGCGGCGACAGGTGACGGACACGAGTTGGACCACGTACATTCAGCAGTTGAGTCAGCAACAGCATCTCACGGATGATGCCCGCAAAAATGCTGACCGGTTATTAGAAAACCAATTTTTATTTGATAGCCCCTACGCGATGGAGCCGACGCAAGTGAGTTACACCATGAATCCGATCACTTGGCAGCAAACGCCTAATGGGGATCCGGAATGGCTTTATATGTTAAAACGCCAAGAGTATTTGCTGGATCTTTTGGAAGCTTATTACGAAACCGGTCGTATTGACTATCAAGCTAAAATGAAAGCTTTACTGTTCAGTTGGATTGATGAAAATCTGGCGGCGCCGGCGACATGGCGGACGATTGACACTGGCATTCGTTTGCTGAATTGGACGGCTGTTGTCGCGAACTTGCTGGAAGATCACCAGTTAAGTAAGGAAGAGCAAGCCCGCATTGAAGAGGCGGTCAATGTTCAGGCGGCGTACCTGCAGCAGAACTATACGGAAAAGTTTGATATCAGTAACTGGGGTGTGTTGATTACCACGGGTATCTTGGTATACGCGGCGCGCTTTCCCAAGGTTTTGCCGCCAACGATTGTCCAGTGGGCGCAGCAAAAATTTGAGACCGAACTGGACTTGCAGGTTGATGCGCAAGGGATGCAATGGGAACAGTCGCCGCTTTATCTACTTGAAGTATGGCGGAGCACTTTGGCGGTCATTGCTGCACAACAGCAGGCCGGGGTGGCAGTGGCGCCGATTGTGCTGACAAAAGCCCGTGCCATGCAGCGAATGATCACGCAGTATGTGAAGCCGGATTTGTTGCTGTTGCAACAAGGCGATACTGACGCGATTCGGATTGATAGTCTGTACAATGCGTCAGCGGCTATTTTGCAGCAGGCGTCGCCGTTGCAGCAACGGTTAGCGCCGATTGTTGATTTCGGACTTTTGGAACTCGCCCATCAGCAGTGGCAGCTGTCAGCCAAAACTGAAACTAAAACACCGCTGCCGAAGGAGTTCGCCGCGCATACTAGTGGTAATTACTTCTGGCGCTCCGATTGGGGCCAACATGCGGACTACTGGCATGTCTTTAATGGCGATTTAGGCAGCGGTCACGGGCATGCTGCGCTGGGACATGTGGATTTGACGATCGGAGGTCATGATGTGCTCGTTGATCCGGGTCGCTACACCTACGTTGATGGCACGGAGCGGCGGCAGCTCAAGTCGGTGGCCGCGCATAATACCGTGACGCTTGATCATAGCCCGTTTAGTTTGCCTAACGATTCGTGGAAGTATCGCTATGTTGCGACACCACTGAATCATTCGCTAGTGGATTTTGCCGGTGGTCAGGTGGTTAAGTTAACGTTTCTTGATCAATCGCAGGCGGTTCCGGCGGTGATCACACGCCTGCTGATTAGCTTAAGTCATGAGCGGCTGTGGCTGATTGTTGATATGATTCATCATCCCGGTCAGCATTCCCTCAAGCGTTTTTGGCAAGTAGCCCCGCAGTTAATCGTGACACAGCACGACACTGGGTATCAATTAGGCGACATAGCGAATTTTGCGATGAGTGATGATCAGGTTTGGGCCAGTCAGCAATTATTTTCACCGCGTTATAACACGCTCGAACATTTGACCCGGCTGGAAAGTGAAATGATGTTTACCGACTTCACGGTGCAAGCAGCGGTGTTGTCGCCACGGCAACAGCCTGTGACCATCATGCCGATCGCGGCACAGCAGTCCGGTGATCGCGATGCCGTGGTACCGGAGCGGTTGGCGAGTGGTTTTCGGGTAGATTTGGATAACAGGCGTAACTTTTTGTTGACGTTGCAACCGGAAAACACGATCGTCGGCCGCAAGCTTTACTGGTTCGACGGGACCGAAGCTTATGGTAGTTTGAACATTTTCGAACGGCAAGGGCAGCAGGTAGCACAACATTTTCAGGTGTTTTAGCGATGAAAAAGATGAAAGCGAAGCGATGGAAGTGGGTGCCGCTTTTTCTACTCGGCATCCTTGCCAATTTAATCGGTGGCTGCGATGTGCTTAAACCAGCCGACGCGCTATCCGTTGCGGGTACACCGATGTCGGCAAAAGTTTATCGCCTCTTTTTGCAGAATGAAAAAGCGCTGACGGTCAATCGTTATGTGACGAAGTATCACGCCAAGTATGACGCCCGCTTTTGGCAGACCAAGTACGGGCGCCAGACGCCGCAGCAGGCCGCTCAAATCCAAGCGATGAATAAATTGAAGCAGTTTGTGATTGAGGATCGTGCGTTGGTGAAAGCCAAACTGCTGACGAAACCGCTGGCGGAATTTGATTCCCTGAAGAAAACGCAAGGAACTGGTGCCGATTTGGCGGGGATGGCCGCGGCGCAGAAACAGCATCGCGAGTTGATGCTCAAGCTGCAGGCACAATACGTCAAGGCGAACCGCAAGTCGGTAACGGGTCAGCGGCAAATTGCTTTTTATCGGCAGAATAAAAGTAAGTACTGGGCGCGGCCTGATTTGATTCATTATGAGACGCTGACCTTTGAACGCGGGAAAATCGGTAACCTTAGTGAGTTCACGGAATTGGTTCAGCGGTTTAATGGGCAGCAAACCGATCTGGCTAGTGTGCAAAAAGCGTTTGTTGCCGCAGGTTTTCACGGCCAGCTTGGGCAAAATGACTCGTTGCATGATGCTGACCAATACTATGGTGCCTACTTACGGGCAACCAACGATCAGACCGGTCATGTCGGGCAGATTTTTGCGGCGTGGTTGTCGGATCAAAAAATGAGTTTGGTGCGAGTCACATCAGCAGCAAAGGGTGGATTTACTCCTTTTTCTGATGTGAAAGAAGATGTGACGGCTAAGATTTTGCAAGCGCAACTGGCGAAGACGTTAGAAAAGCGAGCTAAACAAGCCGGGGTGCAAGGTGATCCGGCGCAGCTTGCTAAGGAAACCTTTGCCTGAAATGGAGGGACATCATGAAACGATGGCGGGTGACACAAGGAAAAGTTTGGGTATTTTTGGTGGCGTTGCTGGGGTTGGCGGTGATGATCAACGGGCAGGCGCCGCAACGTTCGTTAGCTGCCGGGCCGCGAACATTTTATGTGGCCAACAACGGCGATGACAATCATGACGGGCTATCTGTCGATCAGCCGTGGCAATCGCTGGAGAAGGTTGCGGCGACGAAATTTCAACCAGGTGATCGCATTCTTTTCGATGCCAATAGTGTTTGGAATGGCCAGTTGCTGCTAGACGGCGCTAAAAACGGCGAAGGCACTAGCACCGCGCCGATTACCATTGGCAGTTACAACCAAGGCAGCACAGGCAAAAAGGCGATTATCAATGGTTTAGGGACGACGGCTAACAAAAATCCCTATCACGAGCGCAAGTTGAGTAATCTCAATTTAATGACCGGGACCGTTGAGCTGTGGAATGCGAATCACTGGACAATTTCTGACTTGGAAGTGACGAATACTGCGGGTGATGGCAATCGGCAAGGGATGCGGATTGGCATTTTGGTCGCGTCAGACATTCAGACCGCATATCCGAGTGGGAACGATGCGGCCGCAGTTCAGCAGAAGCTGGCGATTTTTAAAGCATCACACCGAACGGGCATTACGATTACCAATAACAACGTGCACAACGTCGATGGCGCTTATCAAAGTGACCTGATTCCCGATCAAACCGGGAAAATGGTGGCGGCCGGTAAGAATTCCGGGGGCATTATCATTGTCGGCAATACGGATGTGACTGCAACCCATAACGTGATCACTGACGTTGCAAATGAAGGCCTGCGCAACGATGCCAACGCCTCGGTTTTGCCCGGCGGTTGGGATCAATATTCTTTTCAGGCCAGCGCCAAAACCATTTTTAGACATAATTACATCCGCAACAGTGCCGGTGACGGAATTGTCATTAGTTCCAGTGAAAATGGCACTGCCGAGTATAATACGGTGCAGGCTGCCAATAGCATGCCGAACTCCAAAAACGCAGCCGGTGCCAGCAAAAACTTTGCCGGATTGTGGTTCATGGGCGGGGAATACAATTTAGCCCAATATAATGAAGTGTTTGACATTCCCAACCATTACCTCGATGGTGCGGCGTTTGATTTTGACGGGTTTGCATCCAAAGGGGTCTATCAGTACAATTACTCCCACGACAATTCTGGCGGATTCACGCTATTTATGGGCGATCACCAAACGGACAATGTTTTCCGCTATAACCTCAGTGTCAATGACGTAAAGGACGTGCCATCACCAGCATTGAATCATCTGATTTTCGTTGTTTCAGGAAAGGCTGATGGCATCGATGGCTTCCCACTGTTCAACAACAACACGTTTATTGTCGGGAAAGCCGTGAAGAACCTGATGATTTCCAACAATGGCCAGACCGGAATTCGATTCGTTAATAATCTGGTTTACGCACCGGGTGGCAATGTGCCGCGCTTTGTGGTGAACCAAAATGGCACCAAACGACCGGTCTTTACCGAAGGACGCTTGGATCACAACCTGTTTTACCCACAGGCGCTGATGGACGAGAGCCATGCAGGAACCGTTGATGTGAGTGGGAATATTTTTGCGGATCCGCAGTTGGTGGATGCTGGAGCTAAGCCAAGTGGCGTGATTCAGCAGGCGGATGGCACTTTTGATCGCACTGGATTGGCAGCCTTTATTCCGCAAGCCCAATCGCCGGCCGCCAACGCCGGCATCAATGTCGATGAACTGACGCCAGCGGCAGTGAGGGAGAAGTTCCCGATCAGTCAAGACTTTGCCGGCAAGCCGATCAATTTGCAACATCCGACGATCGGCGCCTTTGAAGCAGCAGAGGCAGTTCCGGTGGTGCAAAAAGATAATTTAAAAAAGTTAATCGATCAGGCGCTTGATGCTAAGAAGACCGATCGTTATTCGTTGGCAAGCGTGGTCAAAAAGCAGGCGTTCGATCAGGCGTTACAGGAAGCTCAGCGGATTTTAGCCGATTCGCAGGCCGACCAGTCAGCTGTTGATCAGGCAGTAAAAGCATTGCAAACCGCATTGGATCAGCTTGACGGTCACCAAGATGCAGAAGCCTCGTCAGCCTCTCAGGAAGTGTCTTCTGGGCAGAAAACGGGCGACGATAAAAAGTCGAAGCAGGATCATGAAGACCAGTCGTTACCGCAAGCTGGCGACTTGATCTTTAAGAGCCTACCGATCATTGGTGGCGTGATCCTCATGAGCGTCGTGATCGG
The DNA here is from genome assembly GCF_029726355.1 of Lacticaseibacillus huelsenbergensis. Classification (NCBI taxonomy): domain Bacteria; kingdom Bacillati; phylum Bacillota; class Bacilli; order Lactobacillales; family Lactobacillaceae; genus Lacticaseibacillus; species Lacticaseibacillus huelsenbergensis. Next base: position 918,568 of record NZ_CP120687.1, on the reverse strand, counting down.
CGGCCTGTATTTTAAGTATGTTAGAGAAAAGTAAAACCGCAAAATTGCGGTGAATAAAAAACGCCTGTAACCTTTATGGCTGTAGGCGTTTTTGCTGTTCATATGATATGATGGCTGTAACAGAGAAGTTAATATGACGGTTTGGCAAATCCAACGTATTGTGAGGTGGTCGCCTATGCGCGATGATCAAAATCTATACGGAAGGAGGTGTCTCGTTGTCCGTTGCTGACGCATTAATGCTGATGCTGACCTTTGCTATGTTCACGCTAGCACTGGCTGCATTCATCATTGATGTTGTGAAAGCGATTTTAGACAATCAAAAAGACCGTCAATAGATTTCTGGCCCGAAGTCTAACGGTCTTTTGATTGTTTTTACTTTAATGCCAGCTGTCTGAAACAACTGACTCTGCCAGAGGAGGAGTGCTGGGCCTAACCAGTGCTCCTCTTCGTGTTTTATTGTAGCATGAAAATTTGGCTAGGCGCAATTATTCTTGACTACACCTTTGACACTTCCGCTCTCCATAACGTATTCGCATTCGCAGAAATCTACGTGTAAGCGCTCCTGCTCACGCTCACACAAAAACCCGCTGTCTCAGCAAACAGCGGGTTTTGTTATGTATTGGCCGACCGGCTGGGAAACCGGTCGGCGATTTCTACTTTGGAGGAGTAAAAATGAAAAAGTTGGGTTGGGGTTTGTAGGAATGAGTGGGTGGCTCATTTCTATGTTGTTAATACTACCGAGCAGTTGTGACGAAATTGTGACGTTGTTATGTTGTTTATGTTATTCATGTGGGGTGAAAGCGTGACCGCATACGAAGCAACTTGGCGCGCTTATGCTTCTACCTTCAAGATCGTTGCTCGCCCAGATATGCCTTAACTTCATAAGGCCGTAACGTATCACCGGCGTCATCAGCATAATTGCTAATCAACAACTGGGCAGCTTGCGGCTGGCGTTCGGCGATGTTCCGCGTGAGTGTCTGGTCAGTGAAGTTGCTGACAACCAACAATTCCTGATCAGCGGCGTGACGTTGATACATATAGACCTCGGCGTCATCCGGATCGAGTAAGGTGTAGTCGCCATAAACGATCAAATCTGGATACTGTTTGCGCAGGCGATTGAGCTTTTGATAAAAGAAGAAAACCGAGTCTGGATTAGCCAAGGCGGAAGCGGCATTGATCGTGGTGTAATTCGGATTGACTGCCAGCCATGGGGTGCCGCGGGTGAAACCGGCCTGAATTTCCGCCGTCCATTGCATTGGCGTACGGGCATTATCCCGTGAACGGCGGTGGATTCTTTTCAGCATATCGTCCGGTGCTAGGGCATGTTGCTGTTCAACGAGCTCGTGCCAGGCATTCAATGTGTCAAGATCGCGATAATCGTGAATGGATGGAAAAGCGACGTTGGTCATGCCGAGCTCTTCGCCTTGATAAATGTACGGGGTGCCTTCGAGAAAATGCAATGTGGTGGCGAGCATTTTGGCGGAGCGTACCCGAAAAGCCGGGCGATCATCGCCAAAGCGGGAGACGGCGCGGGCTTGATCGTGATTGTCCCAGTAGAGGCTATTCCAGGCTTTCCCATGCAAGGCGGTTTGCCAATCAGACAAGACCCGCTTGAGATCAGTCAGTTTAGGCCGATGCAATGACCACTTGCCGAATTGCGGATCATTATCGAGGCCGACATGTTTGAATTGGAAGACCATCTCCAGTTCGTGGCGGTCAAACCCGGTGTACTTGAGCGCCAGTGCCGGCGTGACACCGGGCGCTTCGCCAACCGTCATGAGGTCATACTTGCTCAGCACCTTTTGATTCATGGCCCGCAAATAATCGTGCACGTGCGGACCGTTGGCAATTAAGCCTAATGAGTTGCCGTTGGGCTGTTCAAAGAGGTGCGGATCATCTTCGAACACATCGGGTTTGGAGATCAGATTAATGACGTCCATCCGAAAACCGTCGATGCCTTGTTGGCACCACCATGTCATCATATTGAACACGGCGTCGCGTACAGCCGGATTTTGCCAGTTGAGGTCGGGTTGTTTGACGGCGAAAAGATGGAGGTAATACTGGCCGACTTCCGGCACATAAGTCCATGCTGAGCCGCCAAAATCCGCGCGCCAATTGGTCGGGGCATGCCCATCAACCGGATCACGCCAGATATACCAATCGTGGTGGGGATCCGTGCGGCTTTGCTTGGCCGCCTGAAACCAGGGGTGTTCGTCGGAAGTGTGGTTGACAACCAAGTCCATCATAATCTTCAAGCCGCGCGCATGGGCTTCTTTCAGCAACCGCTTAAAGTCCGCCATCGTTCCAAACTCCGGCATGATCTGCTGGTAATCCGCAATGTCATAACCGTTGTCGGCATTGGGCGATTTGTAAATCGGGTTAAGCCAGATCACATTGGCACCGAGCTGCTTGATGTAATCCAGATGTTGAATGATTCCCGGTAAATCGCCGACGCCATCGCCATTGCTATCCTGAAAACTACGCGGATAAACCTGATAAACCACTGCTTCCTGCCACCAACTTTTATGCATGTAAGCGTACCTCCTGAGCGTGAGCCAGCTATCACGTAAATATATCGTCAATTTCAGTATAAGGGTTTCATCCACCAACGCAGGTAAAAATGGTGTAAAACCGGTTTGCTCTGGGTAGTTGCGGTGCATAATCGAAATCTTTTCAAAAAAAATCCGGCAAGCAACTGGTTAAAACCAGTCCTTGCCGGAACGTTACTTTGCTAATTGAGGGAGCATGTGGCGGGGCGTGACTTGACCGGGCTGAAACAAACAGATAAAACAGTCGGCACCGTTTTAATCACAGGTCTGCGCAGTTTGCATACTAGTAGGTTTTTTGTTTCAGCCACCGATCTTAGTTTAAGGAGCGCTTGATCAGATTATCCTTGATCGTTATGAAGATGCGGATCGGCCGGTTTGAATGTCGGCACACCGCCCATGGCTTCAGGATCTTCCTGATAGGTGAACTTTTCGCCGTCTTTGGCGACTTGACCTTCAAAGGCCCGCGAGCCGTCACCGTCCGAGAAGTTCATCAGCACATGCGAGAATTTGGTGTGTTCGATGTCTTTCATGTCACCTGGTACCACGACACCGTACTTGTCCTCCAGCTCTTCCTGTGCCTTCATAAACTGCAGCTGATGTTGGGTTTCGCGTGCCAAAAGGAACTTAAGCATGTCGCGGATTCCTTCATCGCGGGTCATGTAATACAGGCGGCTGACTTGCAGGCGGGCTTCGGATTCACGGACAACGTTGAATCGCATATCCGCCACCAAGTTACCGCTGGAGGTGGCGTAACCCGCATTCCACGCAGCACCATTGGGGTTGTTCAAACTAGCGGTCAACCCATGCACAATGGCGTGCTCAGGATCCATGCCACCCATGACCGCAGCCAATGCGGGATCAGACTTGTACGCATCGGCTTCCGCATAAATCGGGGCGCCTTCCAGCAGCCGCGCGATCATTGTCGAAATCATTTCGACGTGGGCGATTTCTTCGGTACCAGTATCCAGCAGCAGATCTTTATACTTTTCACTGCCGGTGGACGACCAACCCTGCGACAGGTACGACATCATTCCTGTCACTTCGCCCCACTGGCCGCCGAGTGATTCCTGCAGCCGGCGAGCCATTAATGGATCCGGACGATCTGGTTTCGCGTTGTATTGCAACTTTCGAGTGTGCTTAAACATGAAATACCCTCTTTCTTGAAAGACCAAGGCAAGTGTGAAAAATGTTTTGCACGACATTACGCGCATGCGATTTTTCACTGCCAAGATGACAGTTGCGTTCAAAAGAAAGCGAAAATTTCCCCGCCACATCATGCACAACGTTTACGCCATTAACATTGTACACAATTAAATATACCGTGTCATATTATGATGTCAATAAGGAAATTATTCATGAATAGCTGAAAAAGCCGGTGAAGCTTGTCAATTCGGCTTCGGTTTGAAAAGGTTAAAAATATCTAAGGAAGCTAGAGGAACGAGAAAAGGCGAAGACATTTTTTGTCTTCGCCCTGTGTGTTCGTGGCAGTAGTCTGTTGTGAGATACTGGCAAGATATTGCGGCTACTTATTAACAAACTTGCTCACATAAGCCGTCACAAACAACAAAACCAAAAAAATCAAACCCAGCACTAAATCCCGCTTCAGATTAATCTTTTTCCCTGGTGTAAAGACGTGCGCATCATAAGCAAAGTAAGCGACGAAAGCCAGTCCTGAAATCACCAGTAATCGATATATGTATTGAAACATGGTTAAGCACCTATACCAGTTTTGTGTGAGGTGCCAAAACTGGTCTTCACAGCAAGCAACTGATGAACTTTGAGTCTTGTATTAGCTAACATAAATCATTGCCTCCGTTAATAAACAAAATTAAAATATTGAACCGATACTAACAAACAAAAATTATAAAAGTCAACCGCGGTCACTAAATAAACAGGGAAATCGAGTCGCTTAAATTGACAAAATGAAAGCGCTGTTATAAGCTTCAGTTGGTTAGAGAGAAGAAGAGAGATAACCGCTGGTATTTCGTGTATACCAGTTTAGGTTATCTCTCTTTTTTAATGAGCGCGAACAGGAGCGCTTAGAAATCGGAGTGTAAGTGGCCTCGAGCCTAAATGGCTGGGCTTTGGCCATTTAGGCTCGAGGTCCTTACACGGAGATTTCTGCGACTGTGAGCGCGTTAATGCCAAAGGTTTAAGAAAGAGGAGGATCATAACCATGGCTAAGTTCAGTAAGGATACCAAGTTGTCGGAACTGTTGGCTGATAAGCGGTACATGAAGGTTGTCGATAAGTATGTTGCCGGCGCATCAACCAACCCTGGTGTTGTAATGGTCAAGAATCTGTCGCTGGAGCAACTGATTGCCATTCCGCAAGTGCACAGTGACGAAGCAAGCATGAACAAATTGATTGATGAACTCAACGAGACATTTGGCTGATTCAGGAGGCGCGAGTGATGCAAATCGATTTGCCGAAGATTTTTATCAGTCCATCGAATTATATTCAGGCTAAGAACATTTTGTTTAACGCGGATCCGTATTTAAGCCGGTACGGTTCCAAAGCGGTGATTGTCGGTGATGAGAATGTGTACGGTTTGGTTGGCGATCGGTTCATTGACTATCTGAAAGACAATGACTATACCGTCACCAAGCTGATGTTCGGCGGTGAGGCTTCACCGGAAGAGATCCAAAAGGCAATTGATGAAATCAAGGACACGCCGGACTTTGTGATCGGTATTGGCGGTGGTAAAACGCTCGATACTGCCAAAGAAATTGGCCAGCATTTGAACATTTACACCGTGATCATCCCGACACTGGCGTCAACGGATGCGCCGATTTCCCGGCTGTCAGTATTGTACAACGAAGATGGTACGTTTAATGCCTACCAGTTTCATACCAAGAGTCCCGATTTGGTGCTGGTTGATCCGGCCGTCATCAGTCAGGCGCCTCCGCGGTTCTTGGCTTCCGGCTTTGGCGATGCACTGTCGACTTATGTTGAAGCCAAGGCCGTTGGCGACATCCACGGCTTTACCAATGCGCAAGGCATCGGCACGATCACGGCGATGAAAATTGCCCAGGCGTCAACGGATACGATTTTTGAGTTTGGCGCCCAGGCGTTTGAAGCCAACAAAGCCAAGGTGGTTACGCCGGCGCTGGAAGCCGTCATTGAGGCCAACATTTTAATGAGCGGCTTAGGCTTTGAAAGCGGCGGCACCAGCCTAGCACATGCTTTGCAAAATTCATTCCCGGCGTTGAAGAAGGGTAAGCATTTGATGCACGGGGAGAAAGTGGCGTATTCACTACTGACGCAACTGTTGATGGAAAATGCCGAGACAGAAGTGATTAATCATTATCTGCACTTCTTCTTGCAGGTTGGGCTGCCAACCACACTGGAAGATCTTGGTTGGGAAGATACCACCGATGATGAGTTGATGTTAGTGGCCAATGATGCCGCGGCAGCTTGGACTGGCATTGATCAATTACGGTTTGATACATCACCGGAAGCAATCGTTGCGGCCATGCGTGCGGTGGATCAATATTCGAAAGATTATCAGGCCCATGCATTAGCAGAGTAACCGCAGTTAGTCACGGGGAAAAGTTTAACAATGTGGTGTATGCCATTTGGTGGCTTGAAAGAGGAGTAAGAGATGCAACTGCAAGATGTTGTCGCGGCTAATCCGGTGATTGCCGGGATTCAGGATGATAAAGGCTTAAATGCTGCCTTGACCGCAGATGTCAAAGTTGTCTTTACCTTGTATGGGTCAATTCTTAACATTGGGGATATCGTGGCACAGCTAAAAGCAGCCAAGAAGATCGTGTTTGTCGACGTGGATCTGGTTGAAGGGCTGGCGAGCCGCCCCAGTGCCGTTGAATTCATTGCCAAAACAACCGATGCAGATGGCATTTTGAGCTCCAAGGGACACTTGCTGGCCGTGGCCCGGCAGAAGAAAATGTTGACCGTTCACCGTTTCTTTTTGATCGATTCGCGGACGCTGTATACGATGCAGCGGCAGTACGATGTCGGGCATGCCGATATGATTGACGTGATGCCGGGCATTATGCCTCAAGCGGTTTCCTGGATTACCCATGAAACCGATGTTCCGCTTATCAGTAGTGGCTTGATCAGCACAAAAGAAGCGATTATGGCCGACTTGGCCGCTGGGGCAACGGGCATTTCCACCACGAATACCACCTTATGGCAAAATTAGCGCAGAGCAAAAAGAGCGCGCAATCCTTGAAAATAGGGAGGCGCGCTCTTTTTTGCGATTAAAAGGCCGAAACGGACTGGCCGATTTGGTGATTTTTACGAGGCGTTTGCCGCCGACCACACATGTTTCGGTTGTATCCGAAAGGGGCGAGTTGAATGGATCGTTATATACTGGCCATTGATCAAGGAACGCAAAGTAACAAATTGACGATTTTTGATTTGCAGGGTAACGCATTGTGGCAGGAGCATCAGCCGCTAAAACCGTTGCATACCGCAGCTGGCGGGGTGGTTGAGCATCCTGATGATGATTTATGGACGTCGCTGCAAACCGCCAGCAAAGCGTTGATGGCGAAGTTTGACGGTGACGTGAATGAAATTCTGGCGATTGGCTTAGGCAGCATTCGCTTCAATCGATTGGTTTTAAAGGCAGATGGCGACTTAGCCCAACCGGCCATTAGCTGGATGGACGACCGGGCGCACCAGATCTATGAAAAGACGACCGACGATGCGGTGTATGTGACCGCAAGCACCGGCTATCTGGCTTACCGACTGACCGGGAATCGCATTGACACGGCGGCCAGTTATATTGGCACGTGGCCGATTGATATGGACAAGTGGGACTGGACCGATGAGGACATGATGTTTGATTTCCTTAATCTACCGCGGACTTCTTTGTTCAAACTGGTTAAGCCCGGCGGCATTTTAGGCAATGTGACGGAAGAAGCAGCCGCGGTAACGGGTTTGCCGAAGGGCTTGCCGGTGATCGCCACTGCCAATGACAAGGCAGTGGAAGCACTGGGCGCAGGGCTGAAAACCGGTCCGGATCTTCTGCTGTCGCTAGGCACCTATACCACTTCCATGTTGCAAGGCAATGAGAATCATCCGTTCGGGACAACCCGCTACTACTGGACCAATTTTGCGGATGTGCCAAATGAATATTTGTATGAAAGCAACGGCGTTTATCGCGGCATGTGGACGGTTAGCTGGTTCGCCAAGCAGTTTCAGGGGATTGGGGATGCGACCCACGAATCCACCTTGGATGTGCTGACGCGCGAGGCGGCCACGGTTCCGCCTGGCAGTGACGGGTTGTTGACCATTTTGGACTGGCAACCGGCTGCGGATCGCCCGTTTAGAAAAGGCGCGTTTATCGGCTTGGACGAGCGTCATAACCGCGGGCACATGTTCCGTTCGATTCTTGAAGGACTTGCCTTTAACTTGCTGGATTACTCAACGGCGATGCTGAAGGAATTGGATCGCAAGGTTGATCGGCTAGTGGTCACAGGCGGCGGCGCGCAGAATGACATTTTCATGCAGCTAATTGCCGACATTTTCAACTTGCCGGCGCAGCGCAACGTGATCACCGACGCGGCTGGGTTAGGTGCGGCGATTAATGCGGCAGTCGGCATTGGCGAATATCGCACGTATGACGAGGCTATTGCGGCGATGGTGAAGCCGGCCGATAGCTTTGTACCGCAAGCAGATGCGGTGGCGCAATATGCCAAAGTATACGAAAAGTACAAGAACCTGCATCAATTAACCGATCCAGTGTTTAAAGACCTTCAAACCATTAACGGCGTTGCCGAGCGCGGCAAGGTCGGCGAACCGTTGATTGCCAGTTGGGATTGAAAGTAGATGAGGTGAATCTAATGGATACCGTTACAAAAGATGCAATCGTACAACAATTGATCCAGTTAACCAGCCATGATCAGGTTAATGTGGATCCAGACCAGCTAAACTATGCCAGCCTTGACTTTTACCGGAAATATCCACGAGCGCGGAAAATATACCAAGCACCGATCCCGGTCGCGATTGTTTATCCGGAAAATGTTGAACAGGTGGCGGCGGTGCTGAAATATGCCAATGACACAGGCGTCAACGTCATTCCGCGAACGGGCGGGTCAGAGATTGAGCGGGGATTGGAAAGTGCCCGCGAGCCCCATATCATCGTTGACGGATCACGCCTAAATCAAATCTTGAAGTTTGACCCGGAAGATATGCAACTAACCGTTCAGGCCGGGGTACCCTTGAAGCAGGCCGAGGATTGGCTGAATGAAAAAGGTTACACCACCGGCCACTTGCCGCAGTCGCAGCCGTTAGCCGATTTTGGCGGTTTGGTGGCCACCCGTAGCATTGGGCAACTATCGACCTTGTATGGCGGGATCGAAGACATGGTGGTCGGTTTGGAAGCCGTCATGCCAGATGGCCGCATCGTGCGGATTAAAAATGTGCCGCGGCGCTCAGTCGGTCCCGATATTCGTCATGTGTTTATCGGCAACGAAGGCAGCATTGCGTTCATCACTGAAGTCACCGTCAAGCTGTTCCCATATTTACCGGATACGTATCATTATCTGGCCTATACCGTCGACACCATGCGCGAAGGGTTTCACCTGTTGCGCGACATTGTAGCAGCCGGCTATCGGCCATCGGTCATTCGCCTTTACGATGCACAGGACTGGAGTCAGTTTTATCCAAAACACGCCGAAAAACCGGTACTGATTTTCCGAACAGAGGGCCCACAACCACTCAGCGACGCCACAGCTGGCGCCATCAAGGCCATGGTCGAAGCATCCGACCAGACGCAGCCATACGAGCCGCTAGATGAAATCATTGATTGGTTCAAACATCTAACGTGGACGCAAAAAGAGGTCGACGCAGAAGTCAACCAACTCGAGAAAACACCATTCGTCGGCTTCACGACCGAAGTTGCTGCTAACTGGCATGAAATTGCCAACATTTTTGAAGCCGTGACAACACGCGTGAAAAAAGAAATCCCGAACCTATACGGCATCGGCGGCCACTCTTCGCACAGCTACGTCAACGGCACGAACCTGTACTTTGTCTATGCCTTCATCGATGCAGAAGACGACCCCGCCGGCGAAATGGCCCGCTACCACGATCCGATCAACAAAATCATCGTGGAAGAAACCCTCAAACGCGGCGGCACCATGTCCCACCACCACGGCGTCGGCAAAGCCCGCGCCCCATTCATCAAAGAAGAATACGGCAGCTCCTACTGGGTCCTCAAAACGCTCCTTAAGAGCTTCGACCCAAAAAACACAATGAACTCCGGCAACATCATTCCACTAGAATTCTGGGACGAACCGGATTAGGCACCAAGCTACAAGAATTAGAAAAAAACCTGTCATCTCGCAAACAAAGTTTGCGAATATGACAGGCTTTTTAGTTGAATGAGGGGTAAAAATACAAACATCAAGTGTTTTCGCAGAAAGCTAAGAAACTTAGCATCGAGCCTGAGTGCCAAAGCGGAGCAATCGGAGGCGGGGCGGACTCAGTGGTGAGATTGTACTAGCCGGGCGATTTTCCCGGCGTAGTACAAGGCCGAGCTTAGAGACTCTGCCGGTTTTGCAGAGGCTCTAAGTCGTGCCCACCACGTTCCAGCCCAGACCCGCCGGAGATTGCGGAGTTTGGCGCGGTGACAGAACAATCAGCCTACACTGTTATTTCCCAGGTACATAATCCTTATCAATAATCAGCACCGGCTTGATTGTCTTACCAGAACGAGAATCCGCGTTAGCTTCGTTGATCTGATCAAATGAATAGAACTTCTCAGTCTTGTCAAAGTCAAACATGCCTTGCTTGTAAAATTCAATCAACCGCGGCACATCAATCTGCGGAATCGAATCGCCCATGTTAACCCCGACAATCTTCTTGTCATTGACGCACAGATCATTCCAGGTATCCACATCAATATGATGCGGCGTAACCGCAATCGTTGCTGTGGTACCGCCTTGAGCCAGCATCTGGATCGTATCTTCCATAACCGCCTTAACACCAGTCGTATCAACAGCCCAGTCAACCCCGAGGCCGCCAGTCAGCTTCTTAACGGCTTCAACCGGATCCTCTTCCTTGCTGTTAACAACATCCGTTGCACCCAGCTCTTTAGCCAGCTGCAACCGCGAATCAACAATATCGATCGCAATGACCTTGGTGCAGCCAGAAATCTTGCCGGCCATCATGGCAGCTAGGCCAACCGCGCCAGTACCGGTAACCGCAATCGTATCGCCTGGCTTTGGCTTCAACGTGTTCAAAACGGTACCGGAACCAGTCACATAGCCGCAGCCCAACGGTCCAAGCTTACGTAAATCAAGATCCTTGTCAACTTTAACAGCGTTCCGCTCGCGAACAACGGTCGTGGTGGTGAAGGAGCTTTGGTCGAACATGTCAGCCACCGGTTTGCCGTTTTCCGTGAAGTGCGCCGAACCGTCCGGACGGGTACCGGAAAGGTTGTTATGCGCATAATTCAAGCACTGCGTTGGAATGCCGCGTAAACAGTTCTTGCAGTTACCGCAAGCATAGAAACTCAGGACAACGTGATCGCCCGGCTTGAACTGGGTGACTTCCGGGCCGACCTTTTCGACAATGCCAGAACCTTCATGACCTAGGACAATCGGATAACCGATAACCGCGTCACCAATCCGCAACGCTTCGTCAGAATGGCAAATGCCGGTCGCAACCATGTGCACCTGCAAATCGTCGGGACCCATCGGCGCTAATTCAACATCATCCCGAATTTCAAAATCGGCACCTTTTTTATCAACAACAGCTGCTGTGATCTTCATAAAAATCGCTCCTTCAATCGCTATAAATTGATTACACGTTCATTCTTTCACAATTCATATTTTTATCAAGAGCAACATCTAAACATATGAGAATATGTTCCAGAATTTAGTTGACTTTTCCCGTTTCACATTGAAAGCGGTTTATAGAGGGCTTTTCGGTACCGAAATGTGAAACATTTCGGAACATATTTACAGAATGGTTAACGGCGGGTTAGTGTGGCTAGGTGAGATGTAGCCGTTGGTGTGCTGCCGATCATCTTTAGGCGTATTCCCGAAAAGATCATGATACTTGTGATAAAAGAAGCTCTTGTTGCTAATGCCGACTTCGAGACAGATTTCACTGATCGGTTTCTTGGTGTTTTGAATGAGCCGCCGAGCATTGATCAGCCGTTCTTGAGTCAAGGCTTCGGAAAAAGTTTTACCGACTTCTTTGGAGAATAGGTTGCCTAAATAGTTTTTGTTATAGGCATATTTATTGGCAAGATCTTCTAACGACAAGTCGCGATAATGCTTGTGGATGTCATTAAGCAGCTTAACCGCTAGCTTTTGGGCCGGCGATGGGTCATCGATGGTCGGTTCATTGCCGCGAATCAATTCGGCAATCAGCACGGTTAATTCTGCTTGAATAATGGTGTCGGAAAAAGGTCGCGGCCGGAAGTATTCCTCGATGATGCGTTCCAGTGACGTGCGAATATCATGCATGCCGCTGCGGAAAACCATGTAGCGTTTCTCGGTTTTCTCTTTTCGTAAATGGTTAATCATGAAGTCGTAAAGGACACTTTGCTGACTTTGGATTTGGTTGAGAAAGTCGAGCGAGATGTTGCGGTCACGGAAAAGGACGTTGATGAGGATGTCATTTTCCCCAAGCGCATCAATCGAGTGCTCGCTACCGATATCCAATAGGAGCAAATCACCTTGTGACAAGTGCACCCGATCGCCGTTCACGGTTTCGTTGGCGTTACCTTGCAACATATAATTCATTTCAAAAAATTGATGGGTGTGCATCGGATACGGTGCAAAGCGATTGTGCTTGCTGACGTAAATGGCGTGGTTGCGAAAAAAATAATCGTTTAAAACCGGAACATTAAACTCTTTTGACTCCTGCAGGTCGATGGCAGTCGGCGGGATATCGTCACTGAAGATCTGCCGGTTTTTTTGCTGCTTTTCGATTGTCGTTAGGCTTTCCAGTTGCTTTAAGACTGATAGTTCCATGATGGCCTCCTGTGGTTATGTTCCACTCATGATATTTATCTGACATTGTGACCATACCATGTAAGCGGTTAAATGTTAACTGTAAGCGATGACAAAATTATAAATGTTCAGGAGGTAACACAATGGCTTCAGAGAAAAGCTCGTTAAAATCCACGGTTCGTGTTTCGATTACGAACTTCCTGGATTCTGGCAGCATCGTGGCCGGCGCCAGTGGCTTGACACTGTGGACCCAACATTTTGGGCTAAGCAGTTTTCAAGTCGGCTTGCTCGGTGCACTCTCGGCGAATGCGTTCGGGGCGGCACTAGGCGCGCTGATCGGCGGTCCGCTGTCAGATAAGTTTGGGCGTAAATTAATTTACACCTATGACATGTTGGTTTACATGCTTGGAACGATTTTAGTGATGTTTGCAGTTAGTTTTCCAATGTTGCTCACTGGATTTCTGATTACTGGTTTAGCAGTTGGTGCCGGTGTTCCTGCTAGTTGGACGTATATTTCCGAAACATCGCAAAATGATAATCGGGCTAAGAACATCGGGGTATCACAGTTTGCTTGGTCGTTAGGACCAGCCGTTATTTTCATTCTTGGAACCATTCTTGCACCAATGGGTCTTTTAGGTAACCGGATATTGTTTGGCTTGCTAACGGTGATTGCCTTTGTTGCTTGGTTATTACAACGTGGTCTTGGCGAATCCAAGGCATGGCAGGATCGCAAGGCGTTTGAAAAGTCTTCCGGTCAAAAATCCCATCCATATCGGACCCTGTTCTCCAATAAAACTTCGCTTAAGTGGTTGTTCTTCTTAATCGGCGTTTACATGTTCTGGAACTTGGTTGCCGGCGCGATGGGCTTCTTCATGCCGTATGTTTACGAAACGGCGGGCGGCTTGTCTAACCAGGAAGCCAACATGCTACAGGCCGTTCTATGGATCCTGACCGCGGTAGCAACCTACTTCGGCTTTGCTAAGTACGGCGACCGCGCTAACCACCGGATCTTCTTCTTCGTTGGTGCGGCAATGGCTGCCGCTTCATGGATCATCCTGACTTATGCCGGCATGGCACAGTCATGGAGCTTATGGGCGTTCGTTGCGTTGTGGGGTATCAGTGCCGGCATTGGTGCTCAGGCATGGTACGCACTATGGGCAACCGAACTCTTCCCGACCCAGTTCCGGGCAGGTTCACAAGGTGTGATGTTCTTCGTTGTTCGGGCGAGTGCCGGTGTTTGGTCCATTATTTTCCCGGCCATTCTCAGCAGCTTAGGTTTCACCGTCGCTGGTACATTCATGATCGGCCTGTTGCTCGTTTCCTTGGTCATTGGGACGATTTGGACCCCCAAGACGCGTGGCAAGAGCCTTGAAGAAATCACCCGTGAACAATATGGGGATAAATTCCTCACTGATGATGAAAAGGCGAAAGCTGATCGCGATACCGCGGCCAAAGATAAAGCTGCCGGCAACTCGGTCGCTCAGCAAATGATGAATCCAGACAAATAGTTTTGAAAAATGAACGCGTGACTACCTAAGAAGCGCGGTATCCAATGTTGTTGGTAAGAGAGGTGCAATTTTATGAAAGCATACGTCGCAGTTGACATCGGTGCTTCAAGCGGACGCCTGATGCTCGGTGCTGTCGTTGACGGACAATTAAAAATTAAAGAAGTCCACCGCTTCAAGAACGGTTTTAAAAAGGAAAACGGGCATGATCGGTGGCAAATTGATCACATTATCAACGAAATCTTCGCTGGCTTGGAGAAAGTCAAAAAGATGGGTTATACGCTGATTGATATGGGCATTGATACCTGGGCCGTTGATTACGTCTTGGTCGGGGCTGATGGTAAGAAAATGCACGATCCGGTGAGTTACCGGGATTCGCGTACCAACAGCGCCATCAGTAAGCTCACATCAGAGCTGCCTAAGTCGTATATCTACGAAAAAACCGGTATTCAGTTTCAGAACTTCAACACGCTTTATCAGTTGTACACCGAAGAACGTGACGATCTGGCTAAAGCCGATAAGATTTTGATGATTCCGGATTATATCGGGTACGTGTTAACCGGTAATGCGGTCACTGAAGTCACGAATGCGTCAACCACGCAGATGCTCAACTTGCGCCAAGGCCTGTTCGACAAAGATTTGCTAAAAGAAGTCAACGTCGCGCAAGATCAATTCCCTGAGTTGGTCGAATCCGGCACCCCGCTGGGCAAGATCAGCCACAAATGGCACATGAAGTATGACATTCCAGACACGGATGTTATTACGGTCGCCACTCATGACACCGCCAGTGCCGTTGTTGGTACGCCAGGTCTTGGTGATCACTGGGCATTCTTGAGTTCCGGCACTTGGTCCTTACTCGGAGCAGAACTAAACACGCCGGAAAATGGTCAGGATGCCTTCAAAGAAAATTACACCAACGAATGGGGCGCCTATGGGACGTACCGGTTCTTGAAGAACATCATGGGCTTGTGGATCGTGCAGTGCATCAAGCGCGAACTCAAGGATCAATACAGTTTCAATGAATTGGCAGAAATGGCTGATAAAGTCGCACCATTCCGAGTTTTCATCGATGTCAACGACAAGCGTTTTGAGAATCCGAAGAGCATGATCAAGGAGCTGCAACAATACGTTGCGGAAACCGGTCAGGCCAAACTTGAAACTCCGGGCGAACTCACCCGGGCAGTTTATGAAAACTTGGCTCTGTACTATGCCAACGAGATTCAGAAACTCAGCACCATCATTGCCGATCCGATTGACACTCTCAACATTGTCGGCGGTGGCTCCAATGTCGCCTTGATGAATCAACTGACCGCTGATCTTGCCGGCATCAAAGTGATTGCCGGCCCTAGTGAGGCAACTGCGATCGGTAATTTGCTGGTTCAAATGATTACGACCGGTGCGGTTAAAGACGTGGTGGCAGGTCGCAAGTTAATCAGGGAATCCTTTGACTTGAAGACTTATCAACCGAATGCGACAGCCTATCCTGATGTGTTGACGAAGTACAAAGCATTTATGAAGACAGCAAAGCCGACCAAGGCAGCTGCAAAATCTAAGGAGGCGGTTTGATCATGGCACGCATTGGCCAAGTCATGTATGTCTATCCTGACAAGTACGATGAATACGAAAAGCGGCACCATGAGTTGTGGCCGGAAATGAAGGCGGCACTCAAGGAATACGGTGCCACCAACTATTCCATCTACTTGAACAAAGCAAACGGTGAATTATTTGCCTATCTGGAAGTACCGGATGTCGATAAGTACAACCAGATTGCCAACACCGATATTTGCAAAAAGTGGTGGGCTTACATGGAGCCACTCATGAAGACCAATCCGGATAACAGTCCGGTAGCAGTTGATCTGCATGAAGTTTTCCACTTGGATTAACTCGGTTTTTCATTTTGGTAACAAGTAGTTTCAAATCATTTTCAAAAAAGGAGCGTTTATCACATGGTTAAACCAGAAGAAGTCGATAAGGCATATGAAGTTGCCAAGCAACGTTACGCAGAAATCGGTGTTGACACAGACGCCGCTATGAAGGAATTGGAAAAGGTGCCTCTGTCAGTCCATTGCTGGCAAGGCGATGATATTCATGGCTTCCTGTTCCCGAACCAGGCATTGACAGGTGGCATCGGGGTTTCCGGTAACTATCCTGGCATCGCTCGTACACCGGATGAATTGTCCGGCGACTTACACGAAGCCCTGAGCCTGATCCCAGGCAAGCATCGGGTTCAATTGCACGCTATCTATGCCGTTACCGACAAGAAGCGTGACTTGGATACTTTGGAGCCTGAAGACTTCGATTATTGGATTGATTGGGCAAAGCAAGAAGGCATCGGCCTTGACTTTAACGGCACCTTCTTCTCCCACCCAATGGTTAAAGACAACATGACGGTTTCGTCACCAGATCCAAAGGTTCGGGATTTCTGGATCCGTCACGGCAAGATCAGCCGGGAAATTTCCAACTACATCGGTGAAAAATTAGGCAGCCAGGTTGTCAACAACTTCTGGTTCCCAGATGGCTTCAAAGACAACCCAATTGACAAGAAGACCCCCCGTTTGCGCTTGTTGAAGGCTTTGGACGAAATCATCAAGGATCCACTTCCGGAAAAGAATACGATTGAATCCTTCGAAGGTAAGCTGTTTGGTACCGGGATTGAATCCTACACCACCGGCTCACACGAGTTCTATCAAAACTACGCGATCAGCCGCAACAAACTCTGGACCATCGATGCCGGACACTTCCATCCTACTGAAGATGTGTCTGACAAGTTCAGCGCATTCTTCCCATTCGGCAAAGGTTTGTTCATGCACGTTTCTCGTCCGGTTCGTTGGGACTCTGACCACGTTGTCATCATGGACGATGCTTTGATTCGGATCACCCGTTCCTTGGTTCGTGACGGTTATCTTGATCGCACCCACATCGGCCTTGACTTCTTTGACGCAACGATCAACCGGGTTGCTGCTTGGGTTGTCGGCGCTCGCGCAACGCAAAAGAGCTTGCTGCAGGCAATGTTGGCACCGATCGATCAGTTGAAGAAGAGCGAATTGAACGCTGACTTCACTACTCGTTTGATTGAAACCGAAGAATTGAAGTCCTTCCCATTCGGTGCTGTTTGGGACAAGTTCTGCCAGGATCACAACACCCCGGTTGGCTTCGACTGGATGAACAACATCCATCAATATGAAAAGGATGTTCAGTTCAAGCGCGACACCAAGTTGGTTCACTAATTCAGCAGATTCTGAAAGGAATACCTCTAATGGATAACAAGAAACAATTTCTGAATCCGGAATATACCCAAAGTTTTACAGAATCCCCTTATGTGACGCAGATGCGTAAAGTGACATGGAATCTCTACCAACACGGTTGGGACGAACGCAATGGCGGTAACGTCAGCTATCGCCTAACCGAGGCCGAGATTGCTCCCTATGGCGACGTGCATGAAGTTAAGCGCAACATTCCGATCAAGTTTGATGCCAGCAAACTTGCCGGCCAGTATTTTCTGGTTACCGGAACCGGACGCTACTTCAAGAACGTGAAGGACTTCCCGGCACGTGATACCGGACTCGTTCAGATCGCCCAAGATGGTCACAGCGTTAATCTGTTGTGGGGTTTCAACGACGGCGGGCAACCAACCAGTGAGTTCCCGGCACACTTAATGACCCACATTCAGCGCCTCAAGGTTGATCCTAACCAGCGCATCGTGATGCATTGCCACCCAACCAACCTTGTGGCCATGTCCTTCACCTTGCCGCTAGAAGAGAAACTGTTCTCCCGCATTCTGTGGAAGATGCAAGCTGAATCCATCGTTGTGTTCCCTGAAGGCATTGGCGTCTTGCCATACATGACCCCGGGAACCAATGAAATCGGGCAGGCCACGGCTGATAAAATGGCCAAATTCCGCCTCGTGATGTGGCCGCAACACGGCATCTTCGGTGCTGGCGACTCCATCGACGAAACCTATGGCCTGATCGAAACCGTTGAAAAAGCGGCAACCATTTACACCGCCATTCAGGCGCAAGGCGGCCGCATCATCAACGAAATCACGGATGAAAATCTGGAACAGTTAGCCAAACGCTTTGACCTAACACCAAATCCGGAATTTCTCCATGGTGATACCTTGATCAGCAAGGTGACACTCAAAGTCTGAGCCAACAAGTTTGTTTGCGATACCTCCCATGAATTTAAGAAAAGCACCTCGTTCGCTGCAACGAGGTGCTTTTTGTGCTTTTCTAATGATTTTGATGTGGATACGTGAGCTGAATATGGTAGTTTTCAAACAAAGGTTGATAGGCTGAAGACGGCTGTTTGTCGGTGACGATTTCGTTGATTTGATCCATGTTGGTAATGCGGATGTAATCACTTTGGTCGAATTTAGTTGAATCAATCCCAAAAATCACACACTTAGCAGCATCAATCATGGCTTCTTTGACTGCTGCCTGTTCCGGATCGGCGACGTAAATGCCGTCAGCATCAATTGAACCGGTTGATAGCAGGGCAAAATCAGGGTGAAAACTTTGAATTTCGCGAATGGTTGTCGAGCCGAGTGTCGTAGCCGTTCGTGGCACCATCTTTCCGCCAGCAATGATAGTCTCAACATTATTCAGCGAATTGAATTGGAGACCCATGTTGACGTTATTGGTGATGACGTGAAGACCAACCTGTTCATGGAGTAACTCAGGCAGACTGAAGAAAGTTGAACTGCCATCAATGAAAAAAGCGGCATTGCTGGGGATCCTGGCAGCAATTTGCCGACTAATCAATCGTTTAAGACGCGCGTTTTCGTTGCGTCTTTTTTCATACGTAAATTCAAGGTTATTGCCTTGCAGCAGCTGAATCATCCCATACTGCCGGCGAATGATGTTGCTTCTTTCAAGCTCGATCAGATCGCGGCGCAGTGTTGATTTGCTGGTGAACATTTGCTTGCTGAGATCAGCAATGCTAATTTGCGGCGTATCACGCAAAATTTGAATAATTTCGTTTAACCGCTCAAATTTAGCTGGACTTTGTGACATAGTAAACGCTTCCCTCAATTGATTTTTGTTGAATCATTTTGGACCAGTTTGGCTGAGTTTCGTGAACGATTCTCAACCTCGATGAACCTTGCTAAATACCGTAGACATAGGACTGTAAGCGCTTTAGCATTAATAATGTGATGAGGAGAAAGATTCAAGAAGGTTCAAAACAATTGATTCAACTTTTCATATTGAGGGGAGCTAGTTATGGATTATAGCACAATGATTCACAAAGACTTGATTTTTTTGAATGAGGATGCTGCTGATCGCAAAAGATTGTTCAGAGATGTGGCAAAAAAGATTCAGGCCGCTGGTTACGTCAAGGACACGTATGAGGCGGCATTGAACCGACGAGAAGATGCCTTTCCGACCGGCATTGTTTTTCCGGAAATATCCGTGATGTTGCCACATGCCGATCCTGTCAACGTCAACCGACCATTTATGGCGATTGTCAAAAATGCTCAGCCGATTCGAGTTTTACAAATGGGCTATAACGAGCCAGAAGATGCGACGGCGATGTTCTTTCTAGGTATCACGGATTCAAGCCAGCAAGTCGGACTTTTACAGATCTTCATGGATTTGTTACAGAACGGAAAATTTGTCGCCAAGTTCAAGGCGATCAATGATCCGGAAGCAATGTACGAGTTTTTTGTTAACACGTTTAAAGCACAAGTCGCAGGAAAATAATTTAAAAAAGGAGCGTAATTATTATGGCAAAGATTGTTGTTGCATGTGGATCAGGCGTTGCATCAAGTGAGGCTACGGCCAGTCGAATCAAGGATTTCTTTGAATCGCATAATGTCAAAGGTGTGTCGGTGGATGCAACCGATTTTAAGCAGTTACCTGAAGTATTGCACAACTATGACGTTTACGTTTGGATCGCCAAGCCGAATCAGCAATTAGAGGACTTAGCTAAAGAAAACCATATTGCGGTGGTTAATGGCATGCCGATCTTTATGAATATGAATCCGGAAAAGTCGTACAAACAAATCATTCAGGCTTTGAAGAATATGCAGAATGCCGGCAAGTGACGTCTTATGTCATGCGCACCGATGCAGCAGGTTTTGGCCTTTTAAGTGAAACGATCAACTGCATCGCGGGTTAAGTTGTGAGGAGGTAAAAATCGTGACGATTCTAAAAGACGTCGTTAATTATATCCTGAATCTTGGGGGACCGGTGTTTGTTCCCTTAATCATGCTGATTCTGGGATTGGTTGCTGGGTTGAAGTTCAAAAAATCGATTGTGGCTGCGTTGACTTTAGGGGTTGCCTTTTCCGGGATGACCTTGGTTGTGAACTACATGATGGATGCCATTTCGCCAGCTGCCAAATCCATGTCTAAGCTATTCCACCTGAGTCTTAATGCGATTGATGCAGGTTGGACAGGCGTAGCGGCGATCACATGGTCGTATAAATCAGCCTTTCTGTTTTTCCCGTTATTATTAGCCATTAATTTTGTCATGTTGACCTTTAACTGGACCAAAACGTTAAACGTTGATATGTGGAATGTCTGGAACAAAATTTTCACTTACGTTGTTGTATTGTACTTTACGCATAATGCCTTCTTTGGTTTCTTGGTTGCCGGGATTCAGATCGTATTTGAATTGAAAGCCGGCGACATGTGGCATCGGCATATCGAGGATCTGACAGGGATGCCGGGAGTCACGGTGCCACATTTCATCACATTGTTTGCGGTGATCTTACAACCGCTGAATAAATTGCTTGATTTTATTCCGATCATGAACAAGCCGTTTGATGCTGATGCTTTGCAGAAAAGAATCGGTGTCTGGGGCGACAACACCGTGATGGGTGCGTTGATCGGGGTACTGCTTGGATTTGGTGCTGGGTATTCCATTTCCGGCTCACTCAACTTAGCGGTTAAAGCGGCGACAGCCATGACGCTGTTTCCAATGATTTCCAAACTTTTCATGACGGCGTTGCAACCCATTGCCGATGCGATGAGCGGCTTTATGCAAAAACACTTTAAAGGCCGTGAAGTTTATATCGGGCTTGATTGGCCGATTCTTGCCGGGCGTAATGAGTTATGGGTTACCGTGATTATCTTGGTACCGATTATGTTGATTTTCGCCATGATCTTACCGCATAACACAGTATTACCATTTGCCGGCATCATCAATCTGTCCTTTGTTATTGCGGCTCTGTTACTGACAGGGGCGAATCTGTTACGCATGATTACGCTGGGCATCATTACAACACCGATTTTCCTGTATGGCGCCACCTATTTTGCCCCGGTGATCACGAACCTGGCGAAGACAACCGGAACGGTCAAGGTTCAAGCCGGACAGCAGTTGTCATGGTCAACTTTTGAAGGACCTGATTTCCGCCTCTTCTTTGCCCAAGCCTTTAATGGCAAATGGTGGGCGATCGCATTAGCAATTCTGTGGACACTCGGGTTCATCTGGTTGTACCGGGATCAAAATAAAATCAAATTGCCTAGTCAACGTTATGGCACCTTGGCCCCGGCTACTGCGGCGGCAGCACCAGCAGTGTCAGATACGAATGACAATGCCGATGACGTGGATTTGAATGACTTGAGTGGCTTGGACTTCAGTGATGCCAAAGCTTCTAACGAAAGCAAGAAAACGTCATCCCCGCAAAATAATGAAGCAGACAATGTTGATTTAAATGATCTTAGCGGTTTGGATTTCAGTCAAACCAGTCACGAGAAGAATAAGGGTGATAAGCATGAGTAAAACCTCTGCATCATTACTTGTTTTCCTAGATACAATTGGCGTCTCAATTGCCTTGTTAGGCGGTAATACTGGGTTATGTCTCTTGATGGGCCTCATTACTTTGATTCTGTACAGAAAAGTCAATCCAATCCTGTTCGGTGATTATGATCGAAAACGGGAAAAACGGTTGGCACAGCGTCACAAAGTTTTGCTGGCGCAACGTGCAAATAACGGAGGAAATACAAAATGACGGAACAATATGTTTTTGAAGAAGAACGGAAGGATTTAGCAGCAGTTGCGCGGGAGATGTTTGTCCGCAAGAACACCAATGTAGCTGGCGGTAATATTAGTGTCCGGATTACCGCCGACAAGGATTTTGACTATGGTTCAATTCATATTAAAGCAGGCAAGGATTATCTGATCATGACGCCAACGATGATGTCAGAAGCTTGGTACGCAAAGCTTCAACCGACTCAGATTTTGGTGGTGGATCTTGAAACCGGTCAGCAAATTGACGGCGTCGGTCGCTTAACCCGCGAGATCAATATGCATGAAGAAGCTTATCGGGCTAATGACAAAATCCGCTGCGTGTATCATTCACACGCCGAAGAATCGATGTTCTGGGCAACGGCTGGATTGGACATGCCGAACGTTACCGAGGTCACCGGAGAAGTCGGGCCGATCCGCGTGCTGCCATACGCGCCGGCCTGCTCCAAGGAACTTGCCGATACCGTTTACAATGGACTCAAAGAGGTTGGGGATGCAGCAAAAGAGCATATTTTCTTGCTAAATAGCCATGGTGTCCTGATTACCTCTGAAGACTTGCATCACGCCACCGAAATCTTGGAGACCGTCGAATGGAACGCGAAGATTGCGTATCAACAAACCGTCTTCATGAAGTTGGGCTTGCTGGACAGCTACCAATCATGCGGCAAAGCAACTGATGGGATGCTGAAGCAGCCGTTAAAGGCATAGCGCTTTGAAATAAATTGGATAAATTAAAAAACGCGGTCATAATTCATGGCCACGATACAAAAGCGGACATACTCTCTAACAAACTGGAGTACGTCCGTTTTTAGTTTTCCTAGAAAAATTGGCTAGGAGTATCCAGATGATAGTGCCAAAGCGGAGCAATCGCAGGCCAGATGGGGCTCAGGGGTGAAATAGACTAACTTAGTTGATAGATATTGATCAGGCCAGATCAATATCTATCACTTTTTTTGTTAGAGTGAGCGTGAAGCCAACGCCGTAGATTACAACTTGGCATTTAATGCCGTGGGTGAAATTGGCGGGCTTCATTGATCCTGAGAGTCTGGTCGCAGTCTAATGGGCGCTTTGACGCCGTGTATTGAAAAGTAGATGACCAGGATCCAAAAATTTGAAGGGTGGTAATTACATGCGTATTGCAATTGGTCTGGATGTGAGTTCTAAACAGACTTCTGTTTCGGTTGTGGCGGAACCACAACGAGAAGTCGATTCTTGCACCATTACTAATGATTTACTGGGTTTTGACAAGTTGCTTAAGTTAATCCATCAATACTCAGATCAGGATACTGAACAGATCCCTGAAGTGGTCTTTGAAGCGACCGGTGTCTACTCGCGGCGACTCAAGCATTTTCTGGAGATACATGCAGTTCCCTACATGCAGCTTAATCCGCTTCAAGCCAAGCATGATTTATCAATGATCAAGGGACTTCACGGGAGAAAGACTGATCGCATGGATGCACTCGGCCTCTCACAAAGTCAGTTGATCTTGAATCGTAGTAAATCGTTTGTCGAGGATCCAGTGTACATGGCCTTGAAAGACTTAGATCGCACTTATCAAGAGGCAGTTCAGGATTTAGTGACGAACAAAAATCGCCTACATCGATACCTGCAGTTAACTTTTCCCGAGTTGGAACACGTTACAGGAACGACTGATGGTATTTTCTATTGGCGGCTTGTCCAAACATTCCCACATCCACAGATATTGTTAAAGTCTCGTCAGAACTTCGATGCTTTTGTGGAAACACTGCGGCATCTAACGCCGTACCCGACATCCGAACAACGGGCGAAATCAATTGCGGACAAGCTTGGCAAAGTAGCACTGACGGCCGCTCCAGCCGTCTCGGCAGTACCAGTTGAGTTAGAACAGGTTCAATACATTGCGGGTGAGCTAATCAGGCTCTCAGCACGGCGTAAACATTTGATTAAGGAAATGTGCTCTCTAGCTATTCCGCTACCCGAGCTAAAAATCTTTGAATCCTTACCTGGCATTGGGGTAACCTCCGCCGTAACTTTGTTAGCAGAACTTGGCGATTTAACCCGTTTCAAGAAAAGCAATCAGGTTAATGCTTACGTAGGCATTGATCTTCGTCATTATGAATCAGGTGACTATACGGCAAGCGATCATATCTCAAAGCGCGGTAATCCATACGCTCGTAAGATTCTCTATCGCGTGATCAATTGCATGGTTTCCTCTGCGGCCAGATCCAACAAACCCAACCATATCGTTGATTATTACAAAAAGAAAAAGCAATCTTCTTCGGCGGTCGGAACCAAGAAGATTGCCATTGCATCTGTTTCACGTCTCATCAGGACACTCTACAGTTTAGTTATTAACAATCAGACCTATGTCTATCGCATCGCAACTAAAGGCCGATAGGCAACATCTGATTCAACACTTATTCTAACAACCTCCGTCAAAAAATGAAATACCGAAGGCTTAGTTTAGTGTACTCAAATTTTTAGATCATGGCGTTATCGATACGCCACAAGAAAACCGCAAGAACACTGAAAAACCTAATGAATGAGACTTGACTTCTGGTAGAAAATTGTACTAGCTGGGTGATCTTCCCAGCGTAGTACAAGGCCGAGCTTTGAGACTCAGCCGGTTTTGCTGAGGCTCAAAGTCGTGCCCACCCCTCTAGCTTCGCGGTCGCCAGCCCCCAGCTGGCCGGAGATTGCGGAGTTTGGCACGGCATAGAACTGATTGCCTAAGCTTTTTTGATTGTTCGGAATTCGCTAATCTATGAACGTTCTTACCGAATTATGACTCAGCCTATTTTTGGTGTCTTTGTAGTGGCGTCATAATGGGACACCGATTCGGCAAATTGTGACCTCAAACAACAGTATCACCCCAAAAAATCTGGCAATTTTCGGTGAATGTTTAAAACAAACCGGGAGTGATCGTGAATGAACCGCGAAACCGAGTATTCGAATGCGTGGCCTTTTTGGTCGTATGCTGTTTGTTCAATGACGAGAACCGGGCTGCCTTTTTTGATATCAAGGGCGTCGGCGGTTTCGGCGTCGGCTTCGGTTGCGTATAGAATGCGGCGGGCGTCGGTTAGCTGGATGCCGCGGTTGCCGAGATAATCGTAAATGGAACCTTTCAGAATGTCCTTGTCTAACGGCGCGATGCTAGTGGGCATGATCGTGTGTTCAAGGCTGTAGTATCGGTCGTTGATGAGGCGAACCCGTTTGATGTCATAGACTGGCTCATTACTTTTAATGGCAAGGTTTTTCTGCTCGGTTTCGTTGGGCAAGCGCGCATCAAAATACAGCAGTTTACTGGAGATGTTTTGATCGCGGTGTGAATAGGTCGCTCCAATTGGCGCATCGAGCGGTAGCAGTTCCTTGTCGTCTTCAGTTGCCCGAGCACGCACAAAACTACCTGATCCTTGCTGACTGTAAATCAGGCCTTCATCTTGTAAGAGTTTTAGCGCTTTTTTAATGGTTAACCGGCTGGTGTGGTAAGTTTCCGCCAGCTTTTTTTGTGTGGGCAGCGGCTTACCGGCGCGATAGTGGTTCGTTAAAATGTCTTTTTTAATGTCTGAATAAATTTCCGAATAAAGATACAACACCGTCACCTCAATGGCTTACTTGTTAAGCGATTATAACATAAGCGAATGATTTGATAAGCCATATTTTCAAGCTAGTCAAGATTGAGCCAGCGTTATCTGACAGCATCGCATAATTTGTATATACAAAATGTAAATAAGACTTTACAAAAATTAGGGAAACCGGTAAACTGACGATGTTGGAAAACGTTTTCTTTTTAAAACTACTTAGGGGTGATGCATGATGAAGTTCAATGTGGATAAGCTTCAGGAGCCGTTATTGAAGGCTTCGATGTGGGTGCAGAACAACACGATTCTCCAAGCTGTTAAGAATGCTTTTGTTCGGACGATTCCATTTACGGTGATTGGATCGTTTTCGAACCTGATCAAGATGCAACTGGATGCGTTGATTAAGTCACAACATTTAAATTGGGGTTGGTTGACGAGTCTGAGTCAACTTTTTGGTTATCTCGGCGTTGCCACGCTTGGGATTGTCGGCTTGATTGTGGTGGTCTCCAGCGCCTATTCCTACGCGGTTGAGTTAAAGCGGCGTGACGAGAACAAAGGCATGAATGTCATTATTGCCACCTTGTTGGCCTTTTCCGCCTATTTTGTCATGGTGCCGAACAATGTTAACTTTGCCGACCCTAAGGCAAAAGTCATTGAGGGATTTGCGGCGTCGCTTTTCAGTTATGAAGGGATGTTTACCGGCTTGATTGTCGGGATGTTAGCCGTTGCGCTGTTTGCTTCCTTCAGCCGGTCCAAGTTCACCATCAGGATGCCAGGGAGTGTCCCGCAAAATGTGTTTGACTCGTTTTTTGCCTTAATTCCAATGTCCGAAGTGTTGCTGTTGTTCGGACTGGCGCGGATCGGTCTTCAGGCCATGGGCTACACCAGTTTAATTCAGCTGATTTCAACGGTCATCATTAAGCCGTTACTGACTGTCGGTACCGGATTACCAGCTATTATTGTTGTCATTTTATTAGAACAGATTCTGTGGTTCCTTGGGTTGCACGGTTTCAACATTGTCTGGGGGATTGTTTCCGCGTTTTGGCTGCCTTTATTCCTGCAGAATGTGGCGAAGTTTGCGGAAACCAAAAGTTTTGCCGGCATCTCGATTGCGCCGAACACGATGACCAACGTTTACGCGATGATCGGCGGTTCAGGGGCAACATTTGGCCTCATCATCGCCATGCTGATTTTTACCAAAAAAGGTGAAAAAGAACGGGAAGTGGCCAAACTGGCCTTGGTGCCGGGGTGCTTTGGCATCAACGAACCGGTTATCTTTGGGTTACCGATTGTCTTGAACCCGATCATGTTCATTCCGTGGATTTTCGTGCCGCTGTTTAACGCGATTGTGGCGTATGTGGTGACTTCGATTGGCTGGGTGGTACCGCTTGTCGTCTTAAATTCGGGCAATGAGCCGATTTTTGTCAGCACCTGGATCCTTGGTGGGTTGCATATGAGTCCGGTGATTCTTACGGCTGTTTTGGTTGTCATCGATATTTTCCTTTACGCACCGTTTGTCATTATGAATCAACGCAGTGAACGGCGACTGGCCACCGCATAGTTGATAGATACGGCATGAAGACAGAAAGAAGAATTTGATTAATGCAAAAAGTTCACGTGATTGCCCACACACATTGGGATTTTGAATGGTACTTCACGCGTCAGCAGGCCCGGGTTCAGTTTGCGTACCATATGGCGGAAGTGTTGCAAGCCCTAGAGACGAATCAACTGGATGCGTATTTACTGGATGGTCAGATGGCGATTGTCGATGATTATTTGCAGACCAACCCCGAACAACGCGATCAGATGCGCAAGTTTATTCAGGCACGGCGGCTGTTCGTCGGTCCGTGGTATACGCAAATTGACGAGATGGTCACCAGTGGCGAATCGATTGTGCGGAACCTGCAACTTGGGCACAAACTGGCTGCTGATTTAGGCGGCGTTATGAAAGTCGGCTATCTGCCGGATTCATTCGGACAGGGGCAGGACATGCCGAAGATTTATCACGGCTTTGACATCAGCTCGACCGTCTTTTGGCGGGGGATGCCGCATGAAAAGAACGCGCGTTACTTTTACTGGACCGCCAATGACGGCTCCAAAGTGTTGGCCGCCAATATTAAAAACGGCTACTATGCCGGCGTTGAGCTGATTGAAAATGACGATGTGGCGAGTTTACTTCACCGCATTGCCACCGATACGCAGGCGCATGATTTGGCCTTGCCGGTGGGCGGTGACCAGCGCGCAGTTGATTTCAATTTGAAGGATCGGCTGCAAATCGCCAATGCGCAACAAGATGAATTTGACTTGGTAGAAGACAATTATCCGGACTTTTTCAAGGACTTGGCGAAAACGCCGGACTTACCAACTTATCAAGGCGAGTTTGTGGATCCGTCCGCCTCGAAAATTCATCGCGGTATTTACTCATCACGGGCTGATTTGAAAGAGCTGTATGATCGGCTGGAACATCTGATGATCGATGTCGTTGAACCGCTGATGGCCGTTGCGACGCATCACGGCATTGAAGCCCAGTCCGGCATCGTCGAAACCATCTGGAAAAGCATTGCCCGCGGTCAGGCGCATGATTCTTCCGGCGGTTGCAATTCGGATGAGACGAATCGCGACATTGCCCAGCGCGGCGTTGATGCCTTACAGTTGGCGGAATCGCTTCGTGACTATTTATTACGCAAGTTAGCCAGCAATGCCCCGGATTCGTTGAATGTTTTCTTTTGGAACCCGACGATTCAACCGGTTCACCAGACCGGCCAGATCACGGTGGCAACGCGCGAACCGCATTTTAACCTGAAAAATGAAGCCGGCGAACCGGTGGCATTTGAGGTGCTGAAGCAAGAGCAAGTCGATAATGCCGTTTTGCGCGGCGATCCCGCTCAAGAGACGCCGGACATCTATTATCGCACGACCATTGCGGTGCCAGTGACCATTGATGCGCTGGACTGGGTGGGCTTGACGCTTGAGCCGGCGCACCAGGCGATGCCGTTGCGAACCAAAAGTACCACGATTAGAAACGGCGTTTACACGCTGACTTTTGAGGATGGCAAGCTCTTGTTGACGGATCATCGCACGCAGCAAACCTTTGTCGATCCGCTTCACTTTGAAGATGGCGGCGATGCCGGGGATACGTATGATTACTCGCCACCTGATGAAGACTGGCTGCTTGACTTATCACTTTCGCACGCCGAGGTGACCGGTCATCAAGGCGAGTTGGTGAGTGACCTGATTTTCCGCGGAAGCTGGCAGTTACCGGGCAAGTTGGCCGATCGCAAGGCGCAAAAGGCCGACGTTGTGATGCCGTATACGCTGGTATTGCAACTGGCCGCTGATGATCCCGTGATCCGATTTGATTTGACGGTCGAGAATACGGTAAGCGATCACCGACTGCGGTTGGTGTTGAAGACGCCGATCAAGGCAAAAGATAGCTATGCCGATACTCCCTTTGGCGTGGCAATGCGTCCGGTCATCGATCCACATCTGAAGGACTGGCAAGCCATCGGTTATCATGAGGAGCCCACTGCGCTGCGACCACTGATTCATTTTGCCAACAGCCACGACCAAAAGACCAGTTGGACATTCCTTGGCTTAGGTGAAAAAGAGTGCCAAATTGTCGGCGAGCAGTGTGATCAGTTAGCAGTGACGATGTTTCGTGGTGTCGGTTACCTCGGACGGCCGGATTTGAAGCGCCGGCCGGGGGATGCGTCTGGCTTGCAGACTCGGTATGTGCCAACTCCTGACAGTCAGCTGTTGGGAACACGGCACATGCGCGGCGGTATTTGTTTGGATACCACCTTTGATCCGGTTGAATTACAGCGCCGGGTCCAGGCACTGGCGATTGGCAGTCTGGGTTACCAAAACCAGACAATTGATCGCTTCACCACGCCGTTGCAATACTTCCCGATTAACGCAAATCAAACGCCACTGCGACATCACTCTGCGATTGAGTTAATCGGTTCGGACTTGGTCGTTTCCAGTGTTAGCGCTACTTCGGATGGTACGGGATATCTCGTCCGGCTTTATAATCCGACCGATCAAACCTGCACGGAAGCAGCGACGCTTCATTTTTCCCAACCCGCCAGCGTTCGCCTGTTAAATCTCAATAATGAGGTTCGGCAAACAGTCGCAACGGATGTGACGGTATTCGAACTGCCTGCATTTAAACCGGGGGAGATTCGGACTTATGGCATCTACCCGCGTCAATCGCCATCAGTGGCAGAAAAGGAGCACGCATAATATGGCAGAAAAGTCAGCGTTGGCAGCAGCCTTAACGGAATATGCTGAAGCCCATCCACTACCGGATACAGCGACCCAGACAATGTTTCGGACATTATTACCCGACGCGCTGGTTAAAGCGACCCGCCGTCAACCTGATGGCACGTATTTTGTCGCGACTGGTGATATTCCGGCAATGTGGTTGCGGGATGCGACGTTTCAGGTGCTGCCGTATGTGCAACTCATCAAGGACATTCCTGACCTGAAGCCGATACTTGCAGGGGTACTGCGCCGCGAACTGGCTTTTGTGCGGCTTGATCCTTATGCGAACGCCTTTAATGAAACGGCTAGTGGCGCGCATTGGCGGGCTGATGACGAAAGCGATCGGCCGATGTCGCCGCAAGTTTGGGAACGAAAATTTGAAATCGATACTTTATGTGCGCCGTTGCTGTTGGCGGTGAATCTTTACGCCGAAACCGGAGATGCCAGCATTTTTGACATCGACTTTTGGGCTACGTTCACGCTGATTCTGACGATTTTTGAACAGGAGCAGCATCATGAGCGGTCGCCGTATTTCTTTCGGCGGTCGGACACGGATGAAAACGATACGCTTCCCAACAACGGATTAGGCAATCCAATTGGCGAGACCGGCCTGATCTGGGACGGTTTTCGGCCCAGTGATAATCGGTGTGAATATGGGTTTCATATTCCAGCCAACCTGTTAGCCAAAACGGTTTTGACCCACTTATTGCCGTTAATGCCGGTTGATGAGCGGTTACTGGCCAAGCGGACACAGACGTTGGTGGCAGCGATTGAGCAAGGCGTCATGACATACGCGATTCAAACGTTGCCGAGTGGGGAACAAGGACTGGCCTATGAAGTCGATGGCCTTGGGCACGCCCGCCTGATAGATGATGCCAATGTTCCGAGCTTGTTGAGTCTGCCGTTTTTAGGCGCAATTGCCGTAGATGATCCGCTTTATCTGACCACAAAGGCGTTTGTCCTCAGTCCCCAGAATCCTTATTACTATAAAGGAAAAATGTTGGCCGGCATCGGCAGCGAACACACGCCGCCAGAATATGTCTGGCCGATTGCGGTGGCAATGGAAGGCTTGGTCGCAACGACCGCCGCGGATAAAATGGCGAAATTGTTGTTGCTGGTGGCGACAACCGGCGGAACCGGTCAATGTCACGAAGGCGTTCAAAAGGATGATCCGCTGCAATATACCCGCACGTGGTTTTCATGGGCGAATATGACCTTTTGCCAGTTGGCACTTGATGTGATTCAGCAACAGGAACAGGAAGGATTGCGATGAGTTTAGCGGTGATCGATATTGGCGGCACCACGATCAAATTTGGTGGCTACAGTGCCGAAACCGGTCTTTTTCAGCAAACCAAAGTTGCAACGCCGAAAACGTTGGCAGGTTTTTATCAGTGCCTGCAACAACAGGTGGCGGCGTTGCGTCTGACGACCGAAGTGACTGGCGTGGCGATCAGTAGTCCCGGCGTTGTTGATCAAACGGCGGGCATCATTCGGGGTGCCAGTGCCGTGCCGTATATTCATCATTTTCCGATCGTGACCGAGTTAACCAATCGCTTGGAGCTGCCGGTCACAATCGAAAATGATGCGAACTGCGCGGCGTTGGCTGAAGTGCAGGCAGGTGCGGCTGCCGATGTGCGCGATGCGATTTTTCTGGTGCTTGGAACCGGCGTTGGCGGGGCGGTAATTCTGAATGGTCAGCTGCATCGCGGCCGTCATCTGATGGGTGGCGAATTCGGTTATATGTGGCACGGTGATGACGATTCCGTCAGCCGTCTTGGCACGCTGGTTAACACGGTGGCGCGCTACAATCGGCGTCATGGCACTCACCTGGATGGCAAAACGCTATATGAGCAGGCACACAAAGGTGGTCAGGAAGCCAAAAAAGCCGTTCAGCGCATGTTCCATGTTCTGGCCACGACCATTTTCAATTTGCAATATAGTTTTGATCCAGACTGTTTCGTCATTGGCGGCGGGATTTCCCAAAATCCACATTTATTGGCCGATTTGGAAGCGGCGCTGGATGCGGTCATGGCGCAAACCGAACTGGCACCGGTGCGGCCGGTTATTCGGATTGCCAAGTTTAAAGCCGATGCCAATCTGTATGGCGCGGCGGTTCATTTTCAACAAAGTCAAGCCGGTTTGAGCCGCTTAGAAAGGAAGTGATGGCCATCCAATTTGCAGCTGATTTTACCTGGGGTGCGGCCACAAGCGGTCCCCAAGCAGAAGGTACGTTTCACAAAAAGCATGAAAATATCTTCGATTATCATTACCACACGCGGCCGCAGGATTTTTATCACAATGTTGGCCCGGATGTGGCGTCAAACTTTTACAACGATTATGAACAGGATCTGAAACTGTTGAAGCAGGCAGGGATTCAGGCGCTGCGGATTTCGATTCAGTGGACGCGGTTGATTGATGATCTTGAAGCGGGCACGGTGGATCCGGCAGGCGCGGATTATTATCGGCTCGTGTTTGACGCGATGCATGCGCTGGGGATTACGCCATATGTGAACCTACATCATTTCGATCTGCCTATTGCCTTGCAGCAGCGCTATGGCGGGTGGCAGTCCAAACACGTTGTCGATCTGTATGTGAAATTTGCGCGGCGGTGTTTTGAACTTTACGGCGATCAGGTGACGCACTGGTTTACGTTTAATGAGCCTAAGGTGATTGTGGACGGCCAGTATTTATATCAATTTCACTATCCCAATCTGGTTGACGGTAAGGCGGCAGTTCAAGTTGCGTATAACCTCAATTTGGCCAGTGCCAAGGCGGTGGCGGCGTTTCGTGAGGTCAACCAGCATCCGGATGCGACCATCGGCACGATTATCAACTTGACGCCGGTTTATCCGGCCTCCCAGTCCGCTGGTGATCGGGATGCGGCCCGATTCGCGGAGCTGTGGGCGAATGACCTGTATTTGGAACCAGCCATTCATGGGCGTTTCCCGGAAGCGCTGGTCGAACGACTCAGGCAAGATCACGTTTTGTGGGCGTCAACGCCTGAGGAATTGGCGGTCATTGCGGCCAATCGCATTGATGTGCTCGGCGTGAATTATTACCATCCTTATCGCGTGCAGGCGCCGGATGTGGCACCTGACAGCCTACAGCCGTGGTTGCCGGACATTTATTTTGACGAGTACAAAATGCCGGGACGCAAAATGAATCTGGACAAGGGCTGGGAAATTTATCCCGACGCGCTATATGACATTGCGATGACCATCAAAAATCGTTATGGCAATATCGACTGGTTTGTGGCGGAAAATGGCATTGGCGTTGCTGACGAGGAGCGCTTTTTGCAAGACGAGGTGGTGCAGGATGATTACCGGATTCAATTTATGACCGATCACCTGCGCTTCCTACATCAGGCGATAGAAGCCGGCGCCAACTGCCATGGCTATTTTGTCTGGACCGGGATTGATTGCTGGTCGTGGCTCAATGCCTATAAAAATCGATACGGCCTGATCCGCAACAATTTGCGCAATCAAACAAAATCGCTGAAGAAATCCGGCTACTGGTTCCGTCAAGTTGCGGCCAGCGGTTATGTGCCGGACGCCGATTCCTGACAAGCGCGCGTTGAAGAAGCGACATAATAGAAAAGAGGAACTTCATCATGGCTGAAAATCCGAAAACAATCATGCTGGTTTGTGCGGCAGGAATGTCGACCAGTATGCTGGTTAGAAAAATGATGGATGCTGCTGAACAAACCAAGGCTAACGTCAAAATCTTTGCGGCCTCGGCAGCAGATGCAAAAGACAAGCTGGCAGCCGAGCATCCTGACGTTTTACTGCTCGGCCCCCAGGTACGCTATTTGGAAGGCGACTTTAAAGCAGCCTTGTCGATACCGGTCGCTGTCATCAATATGTCTGACTACGGCTTAATGAAAGGCGATCGGGTTTTACAGACCGCGCTTGATTTAATGGCTTAAGGAGGACGAGGCTCATGAACGAACAACAACAATTGGTCGTGATGCAGCTCATTATGGCTGGCGGCAATGCGAAGAATGCCGCATTCGAAGCCATCCGAGCAGCAAAAGTTGGCGACTTTAAACAGGCAAAAGCCAAACTTAAAGAAGCCGATCATTTCTTAGCCGATGCACATCAAGCTCAGACCGGCATGCTGACCGCGGAAGCAAACGGCCAGCATCAAGCTGTGTCACTTTTGATGGTCCACGGCCAAGATCACGTCATGACTGCCATTACATTTCGCGACTTGGCTGAGGAAATCGTGGCGTTGTACGAACGGTTGGGTGAGAAGTCAGCAAGCTGATTTTGCTTGATTGGGAGGGGCACGACAATGAAAAAGGGTTTTAAGATACGGTGGGTAAGCTGGCTGATCATCGCCAGCGGGATCTTTTTAAGTCTGATGATGAAGCCGCAGTCAGTGTGTGCGTCAGCGGAAACGCCGCAGCCGCAAAAGACGTTCATGGTTTATTATCGCGCGTGGCGGGACCAAGCCATGCACGGGGTTAATACAACAATTTTGGATCCGAATCCGCAAAGCATGCTGGATTTGCCATATGGGATTGATATTATCAACGTGTTCAGCTACGTTCCAGCCGGTCAAGAGGCCAAGGCGCAACCGTTTTTCGATAGGTTAAGAACCATCTATGCACCGGAAATGCATCGCCGGGGCGCAAAACTGGTTCGCGCTTTGGATTATGGGCGCATGGTCGATGGCTTAATTCAGCAATATGGCCAACATCCAACCGCAAGCGAGATTGATGATTATGTGCAGACATTGATCTATGAATTGTCCGGTCAATGGGGACTGGACGGCATCGATATTGATATGGAACAGTACCCAGATGCCAAAAAAGTTGCGTTGTCAGACCGCATTATTCAGACGATGGGGCAGTATTTAGGGCCAAAAGCGGAAAATGGCACCTTATTGATTTATGACACCAATGGCAGTTACCTTGCCCCGTTTGAAAATGTCATGGGTTACTTTTCCAATCTCGGTTATCAACAATATGGCAGTGGGCCAAGTCGGACCGAGAAAATGCGTCAAACGTATACGGCAGCTGGCTTTCCACAAAATCGGTTGCTGGCAGGCTTAACCTTTCCGGAAGAGGGCGATCATAATCGCTGGTATGACACCGATCCCAATCATTTTTTACGCTCAAACATGCATACGGTTGCAACGTTTTCGCGTGAAAATTTAGGCGGCATGTTTGTCTATGCCGTTGATCGCGATGGCCGGACTTATGATGAGCCGGATTTCAGTCACATTCGCAAGACAACCTATCGCTGGACGAAAACCGCGATTCTAGAAACAAAGGGTTATCCGTTAAATGAGATTAAGGCAGCGGCATATCGCCACTTGAAAAAAATAGCGCCACGGATATCACCGATACAATATCAATTGCTTTACCGTCAAATTAACCAAGCAACCAATGCTTTTGAAGTCAACAGCGTCTTCATGAAAGATGACTTTAACGGTGCGGTGGATCCAACCTTTGATGCTGTTAAGGAGATGCAGATGGATATGTGAATGCGTAGACAGTTGTATCCAAGATTACATTTTTAACGGTGTCGAGTTATCGCTTGGATTGGCGTAACCTTCACATTAGCTTAACAAGACGAGTGAATTTTCTGTAGATCGGAAAATTCACTCGTCTTTTGTTGTCTCAGAGGAAGGTTAGTCAATTTTTTTAAGAAGTGAGTGCCAAGGCGAAGCAATCGGAGGCCAGATGGGGCTCAGCTGTGAAATTGGTCTTGAACGGGCGGTTTTCCCGTTTTAGACCAAGGCCGAGCTTTGAGACTCAGCCGGGTTTGCTGAGGCTCAAAGTCGTGCCCACCACTCTAGCTGCGCGGTCGCCAGCCCTCAGCCCGCCGGAGATTGCGGAGTTTGGCACGGGAACAAACTCATTACGTTAGATCTTCAGTGCCTTTTCCACCCAAGCAAAAACCGATAACCACGCGCTTGAGGCAGACATAAGTTCACCTTGAACATTCCGGATCCGAATAGGGTGAACAAAAGCCGGAATGAAAGCGCCGTCATACGGGCGGTTTGTCCCGTACAATTGATATTGGACCTGGAGGTGAGGGTTGAGTGAAGAAACGCAATCTGCAAATCCTTTCAGAAATTATTCGGCATCCTAATTTGAAAAGTGGTGATTTGGAAAAACAATTTAAAATTACGCGGCGCCAACTTTCTTACGCCTTAGCCCAAATTAATCAGGAGCTAGTGGATCATCAGCTGCCTAAAATTACTCGGACCCCGCGCGGTGAGTTTGTTACCCCAAGCGAAGTAGCTGACTTTTTCAACGTTCAGGCAACTGAAGCGCCGCAACCTTATGTGTATCGCGAAGAAGATGAGCGCATCTTGCTCATTTGCCTGTATCTACTGGTCAGCGACGAGTTGTTATCACTGGTGCACATCTATGATTTCAGCGGGGTGAGTCGGACAACCACGTCAGCTGATTTAAAAGCAGTTGCCCGATTCCTCGAAGAGCGCCAATTGACGCTGAAGTACACGCGGCAGGCAGGCTATTTTATCGCCGGTTCCGAACAGGTGATGCGTAACCTGTTGAATTATCTGGTCACCCAGCTGCTGACGTTTGACGATGGCCGCAGCTCAATCGAGCAGTTAGGCAAGGTGCCCACAGAGCAGATCATTCATTTTATTCACAAAATCGAAAATGTCCGGAATGTCACGTACTCCGATGAATCGTTTAGCTTTTTAATGCTGGCGGTGCTGATGAACGTGACGCGCAATCTGTCGCACCGCGCCAAAGATACACCATACTTTGAGCATCAGATCAGCGATACGCAGGAGTTTGCACAGCTAAAACCGCTGATTCCCCAGTCGTGGCTAACGAGTGATTCGGATGCGGAGTGGCTGGTGATTCTGTTGTTATCGGCCAACACGATTCGCGGGGATGTCGGGGTCGCGGATCAAGCGTTGGTTGCGGCGATTCGCACGATGGTTGCCAAGTTTGAACAGCAGACGTTCATCAAAGTGGCGGATCAGGATGACTTTGTGAAAAGGCTCCTCGCCCACTTACGACCGGCGATCTTTCGCGTCCGCTATGGCTTGCATTTGCGCGACATCGGCATCGGGCAGGTGATGGCCGCCGATCCCCGTCATCGGTTTCTGGTCGACACCATTGATGCGATTATCGAACCGCTCGAGAAGCTGACGGGTAAAACCATCCCCGAAGATGAGCGCAACCTCATTGCCTTTTATTTCGACGGTGAGCTGGAAAAGTCCGCCGACTTACACGTCAGTAAGGAACGCGCAGCAGTGGTTTGTACCAACGGCCTGATCGTTTCCAAACTGATGATTCAGAATCTGCGCCGGTTATTTCCGGAAATCAGCTTTTTATCCGCTACCTCGGCGCGCGAATTCGAACACTTTTCCGGTGACTACGATCTGGTTTTCACCACGGTACCGTTAAAAACATCGGCGCGGCAATATATCATCCACCCGTTGTTAAGCGAAGATGAGCAAGTTCAATTGCGGTACCGCGTCTTGAATGATATCGGCGTAAAAAATATCCAAACAGGCATTTCGGCATTGACCGCGATTGTGCGTAAACACGCCAAGATTACGGATTCTGCGGGTTTAGATCATGCCTTGCGCCGGTTTTTAGCCGATCAAGGGGTTGAGGAACTCCCGGAAGTCCACCAACCGCGCTTGTCAGCGTTGACGGCGCCGAATCTGATTCAGATCGGTCAAAGCCGCGATTGGCAAAACGCCTTGCAGCAGGCAATTGAACCGTTGGAACGATTGGATTATGTGACCGATCCGTTTCGTCAAACGTTGATCGACGAGACAGCAGCTGCGGATAATTACAGCTTCATTGGAACGGAGGTTGCCATTCCCCACACAGTTCCGGAAAACGGGGTGCTCAATAATGGCTTTGCCTTTTATATTCTGAAACAGCCGGTGATTTATCCAAACGGGTTTCACATTCGCATGATCGTGCCGATTGCCGTTAAAGATACTGATCAGCATCTGCAAGCGATTCAGGAACTATCGGAGATCATTGCCGACACCACCACTTTGAAGCAGTTGTTCGCTGCCAAAAGTGGCCAACAGGCTTACGAAATCTTGCAACATTACGAAAGCAAATCAGGCGCAAACCTGAAATAAAAAATTAAGCAACACGTTACGAAACACAAGGAGGTCACCATGGAATTATCTGAATATCCAACTTTTACCGTGATTATGCGCGGTTACACGCCGGAGCAGGCTGATGCGATCATGCAGGCGATGGCCGGTTTTGAAAATCAATTTGGTGTTGAAGTCACGATGAATACGCCACATGCGCTCGACATTATTGAAAACGGCAATGCGCAATACGGCGATCGCATCCACATCGGGGCAGGAACCGTCACAACGCTGGATGAAGCAAAGGCAGCGATTGCCAAAGGCGCCAAATTCATGTTGAGTCCGATCGAATTCACGGATGACATTTTCGCTTACGCCAAGGCGCATGACGTCATCACGGTGCCGGCAGCGATGACGCCGACTGAAGTGCACGACATGTTTGAAAAAGGCGCCGACATTGTCAAAATTTTCCCGGCGACCACGGTCGGGTCAGACTTCTTCAAAGCGATTCAGGCGCCACTTGGTAAGTTGCCATTAATGGCAGTTGGCGGCGTGTCGCTGGCAAATGCCAAAGACCTGCTGACGCATGGGACCAGTTACTTGGGCATCGGTTCCAAAATGTTCAACGCTGAAGATTTGGCTAACCGGAATGTGGACGGGTTGGCGGCTTCTATGCAAGCCTTTGTCGATATCAAATACGCACTATAGAAAGGGGCTTGGATCTGTGGCGGTTGATTTAGTCATTGATAAAAAATTATTACTGCCTCACTTGGAGGCAAAGGACAATCTGGACGCGTTGAGCCAGATTGCCGACAACTTGTTTGCACAAGGCTACGTCAAGGAAGGGTATAAACAGGCGATTCTTGATCGGGAAGCAACTTACCCGACCGGTCTGCCTTCGCCGCGACCGACCGTAGCGATTCCCCACGCGAATTATCAGCTGGTGAAAAAGACCACCATTTCGGTCGCCACCTTGGCGCATCCGGTTAAATTTCACGATATGGGGGATGTCAACAACGTCTTGGACGTGGATGTCATCATCATGATGGCCATTGGCGAACCGCATGGCCAGGTTGAGATGCTGCAGAAAATCGTCGATGTCATTCAAGACGATCAGTTACGCCACGCCATTGCAGACGCGGCGGATGTGGATGGTTTGTATCAATTATTGGCGAAAACGTTTGAATAAAAAATGGAGGTAAAGAAATTATGGCTGCTCATATTTTAGTTGCATGTGGTAATGGTATCGCAACGTCAACGGTGGTTGCGTCGAAGATTAAGAGTTTTTTGGCAGAAAAAGGGGTCGATGTTGAAACGACCCAGACGAAGTTAATGGAAGTGCCGGGCAAAGTCGAAAACTACGACTTACTGGTGACGACTGGCCAGTTTGAAGGGCAAACGCACGGGGTTCCGTATATTCATGGTCTGCCATTGTTAACCGGCGTTGGGGCGCAAGAGACTCTCAACAAGATTTACGAGACGGTTAAAGACAAGTAAGCAGGTGCGTCAACAAGGTCGGGTCAATCCGACCGAATTGGAGGGATAACGTTTTATGAATATCGTAATGGACGTCTTTAACTGGTTAATTGCCGCCGGTCCAACGGTGTTACTGCCAGTTATCATCACGATTATCGGCATGATTTTTGGCCTGCGTATCGACAAAGCGTTTAAATCCGGGCTGACGTTGGGCATTGGTTTTGCCGGGATCAAATTGATTCTGGACTTCATGACCACCAATGTCGGACCGGCTGCCAAAGCCATGGTTGAGCGAACCGGTGCCCATCTGACCGCACTTGATGTTGGCTGGGGTTCCATTGCCGCCGTGACTTGGGCATCACCGATTATCGCGATTCTGATTTTTGCTATTTTGGCCGTCAACATTGTGCTTTTGATCATCAAGCGCACGCATACGCTTGACGTTGATATTTGGAACTATCACCACATGGCCATTGTCGGCGTCATGGTTTACTTCGTCACGAAGAATATTGCGCTTGGCGTGGGTTCATCAATTGTCATGGCGCTGGTCACTTTCAAGCTGGCCGACTGGTCACAGCCGATGACCGAAAAGTTCTTCGGTATGCCCGGCGTGTCCTTGCCAACCGTGTCGGCGCTGTCGTCATTGGTGATTGCATGGCCGTTGAATTGGTTGTTGGATCGCATTCCATTTATGCGGCGCAATAAGTTTTCCATTCGTGATGCCCAGAAGTATTTAGGCTTCTTCGGTGATTCGATGATCATGGGGCTGTTAATCGGGATGGCCATTGGCTTTTTCGCCGGGTATAACCTCATGAAGATTATGCAATTAGGTGTGTCAATGGCGGCGGTTTTGGTCCTGATTCCAAAAATGACCTCGCTGTTCATGGAAGGATTGATGCCAATTTCCGACTCCGCGCAAAAATGGTCAGAAAAACGGTTCAAAGGCCGCAAGCT
The DNA here is from genome assembly GCF_029726355.1 of Lacticaseibacillus huelsenbergensis. Taxonomy (NCBI): domain Bacteria; kingdom Bacillati; phylum Bacillota; class Bacilli; order Lactobacillales; family Lactobacillaceae; genus Lacticaseibacillus; species Lacticaseibacillus huelsenbergensis. The sequence continues at coordinate 878,302 of NZ_CP120687.1, read as the reverse complement.
GTTTATCGGCTTGGACGCCGCCGTGGTTGTCGGGAATGCCGATGTTATCACGACCGCTTTGATCATCATTCCATTGACGATTTTGATGGCATTGGTCTTACCGGGCAACCAAGTCTTGCCATTTGCTGACTTGGCGGTTGTGCCATTCCGGGTGGCTTTGGTTGTGGCACTGACAAACGGCAATTTGCTGAAGAACATCATCATTGGCTTGGTCGTCACCGCTTCGCTTTTGTGGTGCGGGACTTCGACAGCGCCGGTTTTGACGGAAATTGCCAAATCAGTCGGCATTAAACTTGGTGCCAACTCGCTGTATATTTCATCATTTGCGGCCACTTCGATGATTCAAAGTTTTGCGGTTTACTTCGCATTCACTTGGCATCCGCTAATTTCGATTCCAGTATTGTTAATTATTTTCGCCGGTGTCTGGTACTTCTTTGACGGGATCAAACATGTCAATGCGGCGATGGATGCCCAGAACCAGAAAAGTGCCCAAGCTTAATCGTTAACGTCGTTGAAACTGTTTTGAAGGGAGCATTTTTGAATTGAAACTGTCAGATATTAAAGTTTACAAAGTTAAGCCACGATGGATTTTTGTTAAATTGTCAACCGATGAAGGCATTACGGGCTGGGGTGAAATGATTTCCGGAACCAAAACGGAAACCGTTGTCGCTGGTGCCTATGAAATGGGCAAAAAGTTAATCGGCCGTGATCCGTTCGAGATTGAACGGCTGTGGCAGGAGATGCACCGCTCCTTCTTCCGAGGCGGTCCGATTAACGGGACCATTATTTCCGGCTTGGAGATGGCACTTTGGGATATCAAAGGCAAAGCGCTTAATCTGCCGGTGTATGAACTGCTCGGCGGGGCGGCGCGCGATCGCATTCGGGTATACTCCTGGATCGGCGGCGATCGACCATCCGATGTTGCCGAACAAGCGCAGGCGCGGGTCGACAAAGGGTTCACAGCGATTAAAATGAATGCCACTTCGGAACTGCACTATATTGATTCCTACAACAAGGTGCAGGCCGTCGTTGATCGCGTTGCTTCCATCCGTGATCAGGTCGGTGACAAACTGGAAATCGGCATTGACTTCCACGGGCGGGTTCACCGGCCAATGGCAAAAGTGCTGGCGCATGCGCTGGAACCGTATCATCCGATGTTTCTGGAAGAAGTCGTGTTACCGGAAAACTGGGATTCATTTGATGACATTGCCCGCGAAGTTTCCATTCCGCTGGCAACCGGCGAACGGCTTTACACACGCTGGGATTTCAAGAATTTATTCCGTCAAGGGGCTATTGATATCGTGCAGCCAGATGTGGCGCTGTGTGGCGGTATTTTGGAAACCCGCAAAATTGCCGCGATGGCCGAAGCCTTTGACATGGGCGTCGCGCCACATGCACCGTATGGACCGGTGTCACTCGCAGCAACCCTGCAAGTTGACGCCTGCACGCCAAATGTGTTCATTCAGGAACAAAGCCTGGGCATTCACTACAATCAAGGCTTTGACCTGCTCGACTTTGTGAAAAACAAAGAAATTTTCCAATACAAAGACAGTTATGTTCAACTACCAAAAGGCCCGGGTCTCGGCATTGATATGGACGAAGACAAGATCAAAGAAGTTGCCCAGGAAGGCTTGGTATGGAACAACCCGTCTTGGAAGAACTATGATGGCACGATTGCCGAATGGTAGAAGTCGCGGATTGAAAGCTAGGGGGCATGTGAGATGACAGATGTAACAGCAACGGCACTCTTGTTAGGCGGATTGCTTTATCTCGAGTGGCAGCAGCAACGACAGCTGCAAATCAAAACCAAGTCCTCTTGGCTTAAAGTCGTGGTCGCCATCGTCGCAGCACTATTAATCGTTGCGCTGTTCTGGTCGGCGAACACCGTCAGCAACCTCCGTCTCGCGATCTTGGCGATTCTGGTGGCCAGCGTCGGGCTGTATCGCCAAGGGTTAGGCAAAACCAAAGTGATCACGTATGGCTCGGTCGCGCATGCCAGTGACTACCGGCGCTATGATCGGGTTATCACTGAAACCATCAAGCAAGGCACCATGGTCACCTTTTGGTCTAAAAAAGGCGGCAGCTACTCCTTGATGTTTGATCAATCCGAGGCCCAGATCCGCCAGTTCTTCAAGGAAAACCTGCCGCAAAATGTGGCGCTGTTAACTGCGGAAGAATGGGCCACGTTGGAAAACCGCGACGCTCAAGATGATCGCCAGCGTCAGGCAGACATGTTGGCCGCGATCCGTAATCGGCCACAGCGGAATCGATTGCCGTGGCAGAAACGGGAGCGGCGGTCTGAGGTGACACGCAAAGGTTGAATAAACAAAGAAAGTCCCGAGCGATTGGGGCTTTTTGCTACGTTCAGTTTTCTTTACTTTACATTCAAAATGTTATATTGTCAGTGCATAAAAATCCGCCGACCAATGGTTTCGTCCCAGTAAAAGGCGAGGAGGATGTGGCATGACGCTGCTTAGAAAAATCATTTGGGTAGTCGCGTTTGTTATTTACGGTTTTGTGCTTTTTGCGGCTTCTTATTATGGCAACAGCGCTTTTCTTTTACCGGTGATCGTCGTTCCCGCTATTTTTTCGGGGATTTTTTGGCTGATTGAAAATGCTAAGAAAAATAAGAAGTGAGGATTGGGAGCTGCTGAAAAACGCAATAAAGGTAGGTATCATACCAGCAAGTTAATTCTTGAATTGGTATGATGCCTACTTTTTGATATTTTTGAAACTAGCTTAAACATCGTTGGAATGAAAAACCTTTTTATCGCCTTTTCAATGCCATCCATGTACAATTAGACTGCGAATGTTTTTCAGTTGCCTTCATTTTAGCGACACTCGATCAATTTTTGTAAAAGCTAACAGTGCAGACCTTGTCTACTAAGGAAGCTGTTGTTTCTATGCTTGGGTGACGACTTGGAATGTCCATGAATGATGTCGGAATTTGAACTGAGCTTTCGATCTAATAAACTGGAGAGGGATGGGGTCCTTGAAGAAACTTTTTATTGCCGTGTTTGCTTATATTGTTGTCATTGCGCTGAGTGTGCTTGTACAGGTAGTCATGAAGGTTCCTAACTTGCTGTTCTACATTGTCCTTGTTGCCACCTTCGTGCTGTTTACGTACATCACACGATATGTAACTAAGGCGAAAAATGCCGTGAAATAAGTGACTTGCATGGATTCATGCATCATGCATGAGCAGTTTGATCAGCGAATTTAAGGGCTCTGAAACTCCGGATCTAACGGAATTTCAGAGCCCATTTTGATGGGGAAACTATTCCAGCAACAGCGAATATTTCACATAATGATTCGACACCGGCACTAAAAAACTGAATCTCATTTTCTGATTGCGTAACGCATAATTTTCTTGCGTTGTCATGAAATGCAGCGTGATGGGTTGTTTGGCAGCTAAAAGATGCTCGGTTTTGTGAATGCGCTGGTTGTCTTTATCCGTGACATCAGCCGTTGCAGTGCTGATGCTATAGGGGATGTTCAGCCACATGTTTTCCAAAAAATTGGGGTTATTTTTCTTATACCCATAATCGGCCGGGCCGGGTTGTTTGATTGTCAGTTCAACCGGCACTATGATTTGGCCTTTGCTTTTTGAGACATGGGCGCTGCGAATCATGAAGTCGACATTCTTGGCATGAATGAGTTGATTTTGTTGAATGAAGACTTCTTTGGTGACGCCGAGTGACTTGGGGTTTGCATTGACTTCGTGGTAACGGAAAATACCGATCGACATCACCAAGATTAAGACCAGAAAAGTCGTTAGCCAAAGCTTATGTTTAGTGCGCATCACTGATCGTCCCTTCCTTTACCAATAGCTTTTGCGTCGCCACCTCCTCCACGAAATCGTGATCATGCGAGGCAATGATGAAAGTGGCGCCTTTGACATGATAATCGTGAATGAGTTGGACCAACTTGCCGATGGCGTCATGATCTAACGCATTGGTGGGTTCGTCCAAGACGATCAGGGGATAGCCGCCTAAAAATGCCTCCGCAATGCCCAGTTTCTGCTTCATGCCTAGAGAAAACTTGCGAACTTTTTGCTTGGGAAATCTTGTGAGGTCAAAATAAGTCAGCAAATCCTGAATTTGCGATGATTGGATATTAGGGTCTAATCTAGCCAGTAGTTCCAGATTTTTAGCCGCCGTGAAGTCATCGATCAGGCTGGGATTTTCGATTAAAATGCCGGCTTTGATCGGGTAAGCATCTTGAGTCCGCACGGTTTTACCGGCGACTGTTACATTGCCGGTAACGGAGATGAGGCCCAGCAACGCTTTTAAAATCAACGTTTTTCCAGAGCCGTTGATGCCTTCAAGTGTTGCAATGTTGCCGCGGTCAATTTTGGCATTGACTTGGTGCAAGAGTTGCCGATGCTTGATGACTTTAGCTACCTGATGTAATTCGATAAATGTCATGAAGTCCTCCTCAAGCTAACTTGATGTTGCGGTCAATGATGACGTAACCGAGCGTCATTGCGATGGCGATGCCGAGCCAAATTAGGATAGCGTTCCAAGTTCCTGTGGTTGGGAGTCGGCTGAGCATCAAGAAACTGAATGGGTTAAACCGATTTTCTGTATAGGCTGTCGCGATTAAGATGGTGGCAGGAACGATCAAGGCAAGTGGCGGATTGAATCGATTGCCAATGGTTTGAATCAACAGGAGCGTGAAAACGCCTAGCCAAGTAAGGCAAAGAAGTTCGCTGAAGGTCCCTGGGGTGGTGGAAAGCCCCGCTCGCGATGTGGCGATTGAGGCTAGGAACGTTGAGGTCATTGTCGACGCACAATAGGTCGTTGTGATGAAACCCAGCAATAGCAAATTGACATTGGCAAACTGCCGCGGGGGTATTTTTAATCCACGCAGGTGCATCGTGCGCGCCTGCCACAGCTGCTTGAAGCTGTTGAGCGAAATTAAAAGCGGGGCAAAGAAATAAACGAACCACAAAACCGGCAAGATGACATGATGGGTTTCAACCATGGCGTAACTGGTACCATCAAAAAACAGGTTGATGACGGATGTGTGGGGATTGCCAGCGATCTGGAAAGTGAGAATGATGATGGCGAGGTTCATAAAGATTAACCAGAAAAGCAATCGAATCCGAATGATGTGCCAGTAAAAGAAAAACTGATTTTGAAACAGTCGCCACACTATAAATCCCTCCTCCCGATAATCTGTGTCATGACTGCAACGAAGAACAAAGTAGCGCCTAACATGATGGTTTCTTTGCCAAGCAAGACGAAATTAGTATCTGCACCGGTAAAGTCGAAGAATAAAGAAGGCATTGTGGCAGTGGCAAGGTAAAAAGATAACGCGCTGATGGAAAAGCTAATAAGAAATGCGATTAGCTTGCTTTTGGTGGCAAACGTTAGTGTGATCGCAATCATTCCCAGTAGAAAACACGCTGTCCACAAATAAACGGCGCGTACCAAAATCGTGAGCCAGATTGCTGCCAAAAAGTAAAAATGGTGGCTGACAGTCATTATCAAAACGGTGCCAACAGTCCAAACGCCAGCCATGATGATGGTGATTAAGCAAAGCCGATAAAGTACTTGAAGAACGACCACTTTTCGCGATTGATAAATCAGAATATCTTGCGAACGAATCTGAGTGGTGGCAAGTAATGCGAGCAGGTAAGTCGGAATCAGTCCGCAAAAAATTAAGTAGCGAGGGAAAATAATTACGATCAGATTTTCCGGTGACATGAGTTCTTGGGTTAAGCTGTTGCCATCGATCAAACTGATGATGAGCGTGATCACGGCACAGACGACATGAATTTTGAGAAATGCATGCGTGAGTAGATTCTGTTGACGGATGACGTTACGGTACAAGATGCTTCACCCCGATTTGGGAAAAGACAATGCAATAGATCAGCATCAGTAAAGTGACAATGCCAGTGACCGCGAGATTGACATTGGCCGTGGGTGACATTTCATGGAGAAAGTCAGCTGGTGAATAACTGACAGAATTAGGTAATTTGATGAAGCTATTGAGCATCAGCACAACAATTTGCGCAACCAGTCCTAGGCTCATGGCAACAAAGGCATTTTTGATCCAAATCGCCGTCACCGTCACAAAGACAGAAAAAAGACCCGCCCAAATGCTTGCAAAAAGGATAGAGATAGCAGCGTGTAATAATGGGTGGGCATAGTAAAGACTGACCAACAGCGTGTTTTGGTTAATTAACAGGATATTACTGTTCAACAGGTTGTCCGGTTTTATATTGGGCAAAACGGTAAAGTAGACCGCGAGATTAAGCAACAATGCCAATGCGATGATGGCAAAACCGGTTAAGAAGGCAATACCGATATAGGACCACATGACCTTTTGCAATGGGGATTGCAATTTAACCTTTGCAAATAAGCCGGAATCAACATCGTTTTTCAACAAGGTTCCGGCGGGGATGCTGGCGATCAAAGGCAACAAAATGAAAAAGATGATCGGTAAAAAACTGAAAGGGTCAATTGACAGCCAACGGGTATAAGGAGAATTGCCGGCTGGGATCGGTTTTAGTAGTTGAATCATCTGTAATGCACAGATCGATAAAGCGATGACACCGGCTAAAACCACTCGTTTCTTGGGTAAACGCAGCCATAAAAATGCCAATGTATAAACACCTCGTTAGGAACAAACAACGCTCGGCCGAACATTTTGATGAGATCTTGTCCGAGTGCCACTTGCCTAGGTTTTAGATTCACTTGTCGCGGTCTTTTTGCTCGCAAATTTCTTCATTGAAGCGTACGTTTATTGTGAAACGGGTAAATTTTCACTTTTTATCAACACGCCCGCGATGCTAAAAGCTTACGATGGGGCAATGACGATGACAATTGTTTTAAATGTTCACTTGCATATATGAAAATCTGAAGAGGTGAATGCCGTGACAGATACATTTGCAAATTTTGGGTTGTTGCTGGCAGCTATGCGCAAACGGCGACAGCTGCGGATGGCAGACATTGCCGACAGCACTAGTTTAAGCACGATTTCGCGATTTGAACGAGGCAGTCAGACCATTTCGATTAAGCTTGCCAGCGACTTGTTCCGCCGCGTTCATGCTTCATTGCCGGAAACTGCCGAACTCGTGGATGGTTCAACCGAAATTCCCGAGATGTGGCAAACATTAGCTGAGGCTGCGCTTACTGAAGACACGCGTGAATTAGACAAGACGATTGATGCGTTTGAAGGGAAGCCAGACACTATCAATGCAATGATCGTCACTGTTCTCAAAACTTATCGCAGCATATTCAAACACGAAAAGTTAGATCGCGGTCACGCAATTGCGCCGGTAATTCACTATTTGCTCGGCAATGGCCGTTGGTTCCTGCTGGAGTTCCAACTGTTTGCGGCCTCAATTTACTTAGCCAATCCTGAAGACAGCAGGCACTGTCTGATCAGAGCTATTCATGAAATTGAACACGCCCATGCCCATATTTTTCTCGAACCATTCACTAGCGGCTTGTTCTACGCGGCAGTCGCAGCCATTGAAAAGCATGATGTACCAACGGCAAACGTCTTGTTAGGTAACTTGCGCGGACTGGTTGCCACCGCCGACACGATTTTCCTCAAATACCGCATCAGGATGATTGAGGCAGCATTGCGGTGCTCACTCCGCAACGAACCGCACGAGTATCAACATATCGTGGAGATGCTCACCTTTCTACATACCATCGGCGCCGACAACTATTGTGTGGCCGATCGCCATTGGTTGCGAAAGATGGGGATTGAGGTTCATTTGAGTTTTGATTAGTGGGTTAAACGGCTTGCACCTAGCTGTTTCGGCATGCAGCTTTGCTAACGCTAATCAATCGATTAAGTTCGACAAAAAAGGACACATGTACAATCCCAAAATGGGAGTGAATACATGTGCCTTTGCATTGTTTTCGGCTCAACGATCAGCGAGGAAAAACTGATAAATGAATCCGAATCTTGTCACGCGATTGAGAGTCACTGATGTGGTTCTCAATCTGATGCGGACGCTTGGTCAGGCCGTTCTCTGCCTTTTCTTTGCAGAATGACGAACGCAAGTATAATAACTGCAACAAGATGCGCAATGATTGAAACGCTACTTCGCTCGATTCCGAAAAGTCCCCCTGTCAGCATCTGGGCAGTTGTCGTATTGTCAGATTTGATGATCAGCCCCACATTCGGTAAGCCCGAAACGACAGTTCCAAAGATAGTTCCTTCGGCAAAATTCCAAGCAGCATGCACAGCGCCACTCAGCCAAATATTATGACTAAGGAGGCGCAGCTCAGACATCAAAACTCCAAATAGGAAAAGACCTGTGGCGGCGTGCCAGTCAAAATGGGGGTTGGCGATATGTAAGAAAGCAAAAAAAGCCGAATTGATGACAACTGCCAACAACGGCCGCTTCTCTTTTAGGAAGTAGCCCATGACATAGCCACGACACAGCAGTTCTTCAAACATTGACTGCACGCCATAGCCAAAAAGAAATAAAAGAACCAGAACGATGCTATTGTTACTGAAAACAAAATGAAGCCGATATCCACCCAGACCGGTAATCACTCCCCAGATCGCTGAAAAGAAGAGCAGACCGAGCAGCCAACCCAAGAGATAGCTTTTCAAGGGCCTTGCACTACGTAACGGGATTAAGGCGTTGTCTTTGTGATAGTAAAGGTACATGCCAGAAATTCCAATCGCTTCAGTATACAAAAATAATACTTGATACCAGGGATTGCCAAGCAAAGCATCGTTGTCCATGCCGAACATGACCATAAGCGTTGGGACGATTTGTGCTAGGAATGACCAGCCGAATGCAATGACCAATACAACAAAGACCTGTGAGGCTAAGGGTTCTTTTTTCATTTGCACTCCTATGCTTTTGTGCTGACGAGTATGTGAAATGTAAAATTTAAATGTCCACTGAGTTTCTTAGATTTGTTTGCAGCAGTTGGTAGTTAAACAAGTGTGGCTAACACCGCGACCAGATTAGTGAGCGCATGCAGCGCTATCGAATTTTGCAGTTTGCCACTTTTCCAATAGACAAATCCAAGGATGATGCCTATAAATGCGTAGAGTAAGAAACTGAAAATCGTATTGCTTTGATGCGCGGAGGAAAATAAGACGGCACTCAGTAGTATCTTTAGCCAGACTTGATTCGAATTGAAAAATAAGTTAAAGGCCATTCCTCGATAGATTAACTCTTCCACGATGGGAGTTACAACAACCAGATGGATGATAAGAACAGCAACCATTAGCTGATGGTGGTTGAGTAAAGATTTCTCAATGGCCAGATTGTTTGGTGATTGTACCCGGTTATATATTACATGATTCAAAAAGGTTAAAATGCCATTACTTATCAGAATCGTTGCATAGCCCCCGAAGACATATAGAAGGTCGCTGAGGTTTGCCTTTTGTATAATGGGCTTCTCCGTGTATCTATAAACGAATCGATATGCAATATATATAATGGCGGCATTTGCTAAAACCCAGGTTACTGTAAGTGCAATTAATGTCACGGCACTCTTTTCATAGGACATGATTAATACAAAGAACAACGGGAGCGGTCCTATAAAGTACATTATTGCCATATAAACCATTCGTCTAAGCAAAGAATCTTTTTTAATAGTCACAGGGTGTCACCCTTCCTCATATTTAATTGATTCTTCGGAAATGAACACCGATTAAATCAAGTTAACACTCTTGAAAGATAAAGGAAAGGGTGGACTTATAGCTTCTTACCGTAAATGCTCCCTTTGGTATACCCACCCTAGCGAAGAAATATTCACAAGCTTGATGAACTATGACGAAAATTGGCGCTTTTTTTGACGAAGTTTCAATCACTTTGCCAACCCTTGGCGCGTGGAATGAAAGCGCTTATCATAAAAGCCGTAGTCAGCTGATGAAATTAACGAGATGGTAACTAGACAAGCAGCACATGTGGAGGCAAGAGAAATGACAAACATGACATTCCCGAAGATTGGTATTCGTCCTACGATTGATGGTCGGCGGCGTGGCATTCGTGAATCATTGGAAGATCAGACGATGAAGATGGCGCATTCGGTGGCGGATCTTTTGGCGGCGACGCTTAAGTATCCTGATGGCTCGCCGGTGCAGACGGTGATTTCCGATACGACCATCGGCGGGGTTAAAGAAGCCGCGATGTCGAAAGAGAAATTCGATCGTGCCGGCGTTTGTGGCACGATTACGGTGACCCCATGCTGGTGCTATGGCAGTGAAACGATGGATATGTCACCGGATCTGCCGCACGCGATTTGGGGCTTTAATGGTACCGAGCGTCCAGGCGCCGTTTATCTGGCAGCCGTGTTGGCGGCGCATGCTCAGAAAGGGATTCCGGCGTTCGGTATTTACGGCCATGATGTTCAAGACGCCGACGATACCAGCATTCCTGACGATGTCAAAACCAAACTGATTCGGTTTGCCAAAGGTGCGCTGGCGACCGGCATCATGCGCAACAAGAGTTACCTGTCGATCGGTAGTGTTGCGATGGGAATTGCCGGTTCGACCGTTGACCCTGATTTCTTCCAGGAATACTTAGGCATGCGTAACGAGTATGTGGACATGACGGAAATTGTTCGCCGCTGGGACGAAGGCATCTATGATAAGGAAGAATTTGAAAAGGCCTTGGCCTGGGCCGAAAAGAATACCCCGATTGGCCCGGATCTTTACAACGAAGATGATCCGAACAAATTTACCGACGAGCAAAAACATGAGCAACTCGTTGCCTGTGTGAAAATGACCATGATTGCTCGTGACCTCATGGATGGCAATAAGAAACTTGCCGACATGGGCTTCAAGGAAGAAGCAGAAGGGCACAACGCGATTGCCGCTGGGTTCCAAGGACAGCGGCAGTGGACGGATCATTTTCCTAATGGCGACTACATGGAAGCCTTCATGAATTCCCAGTATGACTGGAATGGCATTCATCAGCCGCATGTTTTTGCGACCGAAAATGATTCGTTGAATGCGACATCCATGTTGTTCAACTACCTGTTGACCAACACCCCGCAGATTTTTGCTGATGTGCGGACGTACTGGAGCCCTGAAGCCGTTGAGCGTGTCACTGGCACCAAACTTGAAGGGTTAGCCAAGAATGGATTCCTGCATCTCTCTAACTCCGGTGCCCAAACGCTTGATGCGACCGGGCAGGAGACAATTGACGGCCAGCCGGCGATCAAGCCGTTCTATGACTTAAGCGAAGAAGAAGCTCAGGCCAATCTTGACCACACCCGTTGGATTCCGGCGAACATTGGCTACTTCCGTGGCGGTGGCTTTTCATCTAACTATGTCACCCGCGGCGGTGAAAAAGGCATGCCAGTCACCATGGCCCGCCTGAATCTGGTCAAGGGTGTGGGTCCGGAATTACAAGTGGCAGAAGGCTATGCCGTTGATTTGCCGGAAAATGTTTTCGACATTATCAACAAGCGAACCGATCCGGGTTGGCCATCAACGTTCTTTGTACCGATTTTAACCGGTCATGGTGCCTTTAAGTCGGTTTATGACGTGATGGACAACTGGGGAGCCAACCACGGGGCCATCAGTTATGGGCATATCGGTGCTGATTTGATTACCTTAGCTTCGATTTTGCGGATTCCGGTGAATATGCACAATGTTCCTGAAGCCGACATTTTCCGGCCGCGGGCATGGTCGTCACTAGGCACGGAGAATCTCGAAGCGGCCGACTTCAATGCCTGCAAGAACTTTGGTCCATTATACAAATAGCTGGGGAAATGAGTGATAACCATGGCAATAACAAATTTAATTGCCGTTGATCTGGGCGCGAGTTCCGGTCGCTTGATTTCCGGCCAGTTTGATGGTGACCAAATTCACTTAAAAGAGCAGTTTCGCTTTTCCAACCAGCCAGTGGCGGTGAATGGCCATCTGTATTGGGATTATCTGAAAATTTTCCAGGAAATCAAGTATGGCCTGGCCATTGCACGGCGGGATCTCGGGCGGATCGACGGCATGAGCATCGATACCTGGGGCGTTGATTACGGCATCCTGAGTCAACGCGGTGAGCTGTTATTTGCCCCGCACAGTTACCGAGATTCGCGAACCGAAGCCGTCAAAAAGGCATTTTATCAGCGCATGAGTCCGTGCAAGCTGTTTCTGGAAACCGGTAATCAGGCGGCTATGATCAACACCAATGTGCAGCTTTTTGCCGACGTAACCCGTTATCCGTTTTTGCTGACGGAAGGCGCGGATGTGTTGATGATGCCGAATCTGATTGGGTATTTCTTCACCGGGGTCAAACAGACCGATTTTACGATTGCCAGCACCAGTGGTTTGCTTGATGTTGCCAATCGTGACTGGGATGAAGCGGTTTTGCACAAGCTGGGCATTCCGCGCAACTGGTTTGGCCAACTGGTGACTGGCGGCGCCGTGCTGGGACCATTGCACCCGGAGATTCAGGCGGAATTGCAGTTGAATGATGATATGCAGGTCATCAATGGTGTTGGGCATGATACCGCCGCGGCGGTGTTGGCGCTGCCGCTGACGTCGGAAGATTGGCAACAAACCGCGTTTATCAGTTGCGGCACCTGGTCCATCATCGGCCGCAAAACTGCCAAGCCGATCGTGTCGCTGGCGGCAGCCGATGCCGGCTTGACCAATGAAGGCTGCTTTGACGGCAGCAATCGCCTATTACAAAACGTGACCGGCCTGTGGATCGTACAGGAGTTGCAACGGGAATGGTCGTATCAAGGCGAGATGGTTGATTTTGGCAAAATGACCGCAGAAGCGCAGGCGGCTGAATCCCTGCACAGTTACATTGACCCGAATCATCCGTTGTTCACCGGTCCGAGTCGGATGGAAGAAAAGATTGAAGCCTTCCTTCATCAAACCGGCCAGCCGTTGCCGCAAAGTCGCGGTCAGTTGGTGCGTACGGTTTTGGAAAGTCTGGCCATGACGTATCGGCAAACTATTTTCAACTTGGAACAGGCTGCGGAAATGCCACTGACGAAGATTCATATGTTTGGCGGCGGGATCCAGAATCAGTTGTTAGTGCAGCTAACGGCGGATCTGACCCAAATGCCGGTCAGCGCCGGGCCGATCGAAGCCAGTGTGACTGGGAACATTGTGTCACAGCTGCTGGTGCTGAAAAAATTAGCGCCGGAAGATGTGGCCGCAACTATGAAGCGGTCGTACACCGTTTCGACCATTCAGCCGCAAGCAGTGCCGGATCTTGACGCGCACTTCAAGACGTTTCAACAGATTGTCGAACGAGGCAAGGCTGTAGCGGCTGAGTTATCACCAAAAATGGAGGCGAAGTGATATGGGGACGACATCGAAGCAACCTGTCACCAAACCGGCAACAAAACCGATTGTGTATCTGTTCGCCATTCTGGGCGGTTTTGCCGGGCTGTTATATGGCTACGATTCAGGCGCCATTTCGCTGGCCTTGCCGTCGATTACCACCGCATTCGGCTTAAATTCAGCAGAAAAAGGCCTAGTTGTTTCGTTTCTGCTGTTCGGCGCGTTGCCGTCGATCGTTGTTTTTACCGCGATGGAAAAGAAAATTGAACGACGCAATGTTTTGGTCCTCGGCGGCATCATTTTCATCGCCGGCAGTATTTTCAGCGCGTTATCAACAGATACGTTGATGCTGATGATTGCCCGCTTTGTCCTCGGGGTTGCGGCGGGGATCGCCAATATGTATGGCCTGATCTATCTTTCTGAATTGGCGCCAGCGCATATTCGCGGGTTAATGTCGTCGCTTTACCAATTGAGTGTCAACGTCGGGATTCTGGCGGCTTATGCCGTTGGTGCCTATAACCTGCCGACTGATAGTTGGCGGTGGACGCTGGGGCTCGGGGCAGTGCCGGCAGCGGTTTTTGCGATTGGCATGATGTTGTCGCCGCAAAGTCCGCGTTGGTTGATTCGTGATCAGAAAGTTGACAAGGCACGTAAGGTTTTAAAACGGGTTCGTGCCACTGACGATGAAGTGGAATCGGAAATTCAGGATATTCAAGATAGCTTGAAGTCCCAAGAGGCCGGGATGCGTGAGCTGTTTGGCGCCTTTAGACCGGCGATGTTGTTGCTGTTTACCTTGACCTTTTTTCAGGTGTTTACCGGTATCAACGCTGCGGTGTATTATGCCCCTGAGATTTTCCACAACTTAGGGATGGCCAATGCCAGTATCATTGCCGATTTTGCAGTCGGTAGCGCTTTGGTGATTTCAACCTTGATGTCGCTGCCGTTTATTGATCGGTTGGGGCGGAAAAAGTTACTGGAAATCAGTCTCGCCGGTCAAGTGCCGCCTGCTATCGTGCTGTGTCTGTGGTCCAACGATGCCACGATTGCGATCATTGCGATCTTCGTATATGTCTTTGCTTTCGGGTTTGGATTAGGACCGGTCTTTTGGTCATATGTACCGGAGATTCTTCCATTAAAAGCGCGGGCATTGGGGATGGGCGTCATTACGTTTACGCAGTATCTGTTTAATGGCCTTCTCTCCTTGGTTTTCCCGATGATGCTGGAAGCGTTAGGGATTAACGTCTTTTACATTTTTGCGGCGTTGTCGGTGCTGGCGGTGGTTTATATTCACCGGAACGTCTTGGAGACCAAGGGGCGGACACTGGAAGATATCGAACATTATTGGGAAACGAAGCATGCGTGAGAGGGTGAAGTGATGCTGAAGCATATTCCAAAACAATTGTCACCGGCGCTGGTTGAGGCGCTGATGGAGATGGGGCATGGCGACGAGATTTTGTTGGCGGATGCTAATTATCCGGCGCGAACGAATAATGCGCGGGTGATTCGGGCTGATGGGCTGACGATTCCGACGTTGTTGCAAGGCATTTTGACGCTGATGCCGCTGGATCCGTATGCGGATTATCAGGCGGTGGTTCAAGCGGTTGTGCCGGGTGACAAGAATGTTCCGGAAGGTGAGCCGCTGATCTGGCACGACTATCGCGCTGAGCTCGCCAAGGCATTTCCGGACTTTCACCTGAAGTCGCTGGAGCGGTTTGACTTTTACGATCATTCCAAGCAGTGCTTCGCCATTGTTCAGACTGGTGAGCAGGCATTGTACGGAAATTTGATTTTGAAAAAGGGTGTCATTTCATAGTGAGACTAAAAGTGTAGGCTGTGGATTGGTTGTCGTGCCAAACTTCGCGATCTCCGGCCAGAGGGGGCTGGAACGCTGTGGGCACGACTTTGAGCCTCTGCAAAAACCGCAGAGTCTCAAAGCTCGGCCTTGGTCTAAAACGGGAAAATCGCCCGTTTAAGACCAACTTCACAGCTGAGCCCCCTCTGGCCTCCGATCGCTTCGCCTTGGCACTGGTAGGCTTTCTAGCGTATTGAATTAGCAAGTGAAACTTTTGATAATCAAAATAGCCGAACATTTCCCAATGGGAGTGTTCGGTCTTTTTGCGGCTTAGCACAATTGAGCCGTTGCCGCTGAATTAAAAAAGCCGCTTCGTCCTAGTTGTCTTTTGATACAACTGGGATGAAGCGGCAGTGGGGCTGAATCATCGCCTATTTGACGGTGCTGGCTGGCGTGACTTCGCCTGGCTGCATTTCGCTGGCTGGGCGTTGGGGATTTTTGGGTAGTGGGACTTGCTTGGCTTTGATTGGGATGCCGGGGACGGCGATGGGTGGGACTTCTTTGTAGGGTTTTTGATAATTTTGGCCGCAGGAGTGGTAGTCGTCGAGTAAGCCCAATTTGATGAAGATAGCTTGTTGATAGGCGATGCGGGCGTTCCATTCCAAGGTTTCCATGATGCGTGCCGCAATATGCAGGTCGGTGCTGGTGATGAGGATGCCGTGGCTGTCTAATAGGAAGACATTTTCCATTGCCTTGTCGCCGATTTCTTTCAACGCCGTGTAGACAGTGTTGGCGAGTTCCATGGATGTTGCTGGGGCAAATGGTAGCACGCGGATGCGGCCTAGCTCGCGGGTGGCTTCGGTGACGTTGGGCATATCAAGTCCGGCAGTGGCCCAGAACATGGACTCTTCTGCGTGCGAGTGATAGACGCAGCGAATGCCCGGATGTGCGTTGTAGGCTTTCTCATGCATGTTGACTTCGCGGGTCACGTCGCCGACACCATCGATTTTTTGACCGGTCTCGGCATCGATGACCAGAATCTGCGCCGGATGTAGTTCGGAGTAGTAAGTTTCGGACATAAACGTCGGCGTCATGAGGATGTAGGGATGTTCCTGTTCGTCAAAAACCTTGACCGACATGTTGCCGCCTGCGACGTTGGTATCTTTGCGATCGAACATGACTCTGACTGTGTGGGCAAGATCGTCACGTTCCGCCTGAAACATCATTTCCATTTTGAATAACTTCCTTCCATGATTGATTACCGTCATTATAGTTGAAAACGCTGTCGTAGCGGCGCTTGGCGAACATTCTGGCTAAAGCGCGGGAAACGCGTCGAAGAAGCTTCATAATTCGCCACAAAGCGTCATTTCTTGCAACCGCTTTCTCAGCCCTTTAAACTGTTTAAGGGTGAATAGGGGGACGATATTGTGTTTAAAAATGAAAGGCTCAATCGGATCATGACGATTCTGGAGCATAAAAAAGTGGTCAGCACGACGGATTTGGAGAAAACGTTATTTGTCAGCAATTCCACATTGCGCCGGGATTTAATGACTTTAGAGCGATTGGACAAGGTGCATCGTAGTTTTGGTTATGTTGAATTGGTGAAAGCAGACAATCTAGAATTACCGTATCTGTTTCGGGGACAGGAGCGAGCGCCGGAGAAGCATCGAATTGCCGCCACGGCGAGTGTATTTCTCGGGGATAATCAGGCTATTTTCATTGATTCAAGCTCAACAGCGTCCTTTTTGGCACCATTCCTTGCCAAACTAAACCATGTCATCGTGATTACCAATGGGTTGCGGATTGCGGTTGAACTTGATGGGTTGCCGAGCATCAAGACCTTTGTCACTGGTGGCCGATTGCGCAACGGCGCGGGTTCGATTATCGGGGATGATGCAATTGGGTTTCTCAATAATTTTCGGGCGAACCTGTTCTTTATGTCCTGTGTCGGCTTAACCAACGATGGCGTTTTCATGTCCAGTCAGGAGCAGTCCAGCGTGAAGCGCGCCATGATGCAACATGCGGAGAAAACGATTTTGTTGTGCGATCACTCAAAATACAACGTTAAAAGCTATTACCGCCTGTGCCACGAAGATGAGCTGGAAGCCGTCGTCTCGGACGCGCGACCGGATCAACCACTGGCGACGAGTTTGGAAAAAGCGGGTGTTGAGGTGTTGGTTTAAAGGCGCGTGAAAATGCCTGCCAAGCGAGCCGTTTGCTTGAATAATCCTTATCATTGAATAACAATGGTTGTGCACAACCTAATAACTGAATAATGGCGTCCATCCGGTTTCTAACCGGGCTGGTTCACGCTCACATTAACGCGTTCACCGGCGCAGAAGTCTGCGATCAAGGCCGCTTACACTCCGACTTCTAAGCGCGCCGGTTCACGCTCAGGAGGGAATTTCATCATGACAGATAAACTAACCACAGGCGAAGGTCAGGCGTGGGCGGATAATAATCATAGTTTGACCGCTGGCGAACGTGGGCCGGTGTTGTTGCAGGATTATCAATTGTTGGAGAAACTGGCCCATTTTAACCGAGAACGCATTCCGGAACGTGTTGTGCATGCGAAAGGCGCAGGTGCCAAAGGTGTGTTCAAGTTGACGCATGACATGAAGGCGTACACAAAGGCGGACCTGTTTAATGGCGTTGGCAAAGAGACGCCGGTTTTATTGCGGTTCTCGCAGGTTGCCGGTGAAAGCGGGTATCCCGACACGATTCGCGATGTTCGCGGTTTTGCGCTGAAGTTTTACACGCAAGCCGGTAATTATGATATCGTCGGCAACAACACGCCGGTCTTTTTCGTCAATGATCCGTTGAAGTTTCCTGATTTTATTCATTCGCAAAAACGTGATCCGCGCACGCATCGGCGCGATAACAACATGCAGTGGGATTTCTGGGCGCACTCACCGGAAAGCACCCATCAAGTGACTTATCTGATGGGCGACCGTGGCAATCCCGCGAGCTATCGCACCATGAACGGTTATGGCAGCCACACCTTTAAGTGGGTTAACGCACAAGGCGAGGCTTACTGGGTTAAGTATCACTTCATCAGCCAACAAGGCGTCCAGAATATGACCGATGAAGTAGCTGCCAAAATAGCCGGAACCGATACTGATTATCTGCAAAATGATTTGTTTAGTGCCATTGAAACTGGCAACTTCCCCAAGTGGACGGTCTATGTCCAGATTCTGCCGTATCAGGAAGGTTTGGATTATAAGTACGATATTTTTGATGTCACCAAAGTGGTTTCTCACCACGACTATCCGCTGATTGAAGTCGGTGAGTTTACCCTGAATGAAAACCCGGAAAACTATTTTACCGATGTCGAAGAAGCAGCTTTTTCACCGGCCAATTTTGTTCCTGGGATTGAAGCATCTCCGGATAAGTTGCTGCAAGGGCGATTGTTTGGGTACAAGGATGCGGAGCGCTATCGACTCGGCGCCAATTACGAGCAACTGCCGGTCAATCGGCCGTTGAATCCGGTGCACAATTATGCGCGTGATGGGTTCATGGCTGCCAAACAGGATCGGTCGGTTAACTACGAGCCTAATTCACATGGCGGCCCTGAAGAAGACCACAGCGCTCGAATCCATCAAGATGCTGTCAATGGCAAAATCGGCAACTATAAACCTTACGACGAAGATAACTTCTCGGCAGCCGGCCGCTTGTATCGCGTCATGAGTGAAGACGAGCGCACCCGCCTAGTCACAACGATTGTCAATAACCTCAAGCAGGTGACGAGCCAGGAAGTCCGCGTCCTTGCTGCGCATAATTTCTACCAAGCCGATCCCGAATATGGTAGTCGCATTGCTGAACAACTCGGGCTGTCGCTGGAAGACGTGAAGGCGGGTAAAGCCGAAGCCTAAAGCCAGGATTTATGCAACCAAGTGTCAGCGAATGATAGCAAAAGAAAAAGCTGAGATAAAAAGTCACACCTGTTCACTTTCGACAGGGAGACTTTTCATCTCAGCTTTCTTTAGCTTTCGAGATTAGCCGCTATGACGATTAAGCATCGTGACTTGCGGCCTGGGTTTGGGCATGTCTGGTTTTTAAACCGATCGCAATCGCAAGATCACCGATGATTGCCAGGATTAATAAGAACCAAAAGGCGTGTAACGCGCCAACCGCGGTTGTGTGTGCCGTGGTCTTAGGCACCTGCGCCAAGGCAACAATCAAAGAGACGCATGCGGTTCCCAAGGCAGCGGCAAATTGCTGCAAGGTGTTGAAAATCGCATTGCCATCTGTTGTTTCGGCTTTGGTTAGCTGCGCTTGGCCGCTGGTCATGATATTACCCATGGCAAAGCCGGTCCCTAACATGACAGCTGCATAACCAAGCATTAACATGACCGGCGTGGCTGTCAAGGCAGTGACTAACAAAAGCAGAATCCCAACCAGCTGCAAAGCTAGGCCAATAAAAATCGGCTTGGCCGGCCCCAAATTGTCATATAATTTACCACTCATTGGCGCCATTAAAGCTCCTAATGCCGCGCCGGGAAGCAGGAGCAGTCCGGCGATTAATGAACTTGTGTGGTTGACTAATTGCAGGTAGTTAGGCAACACAAACGCAAAGCCGACGTTCACGATCTGAATGATAAGAAACGTGATAACGTGCCAATCAAACGAGGCGTTGGTCAAAAGGCGTAGATTGATTAAGGGTTCTTTGACATGCAAGGAACGCAAGGTGTAACCGATGAGGCCTAAGATGGCAACGACGCCGTAAATCGCTGCTTGCCCGGGCGCGTTTTCGATGCGATTAAGGCCTAAGATAGCACCGGCAAAGAAGATCGCGATCAAGAGCCAAGCGATGAAGTCCAAATGAACATGGACCGGTTTGGTGACTTGCGTAATCGAAAACAGCCCGAGAAACAAGGCAATCACCATGACGACTAGCAGGAAAATAAAGATTAGATGCCAATTTAAATCCACTAAAACCCCGCCATAAGTTGGCCCGAGTGCTGGCGCAATGGCCGTTACCAACGTGCCAATGCCCATCAAAAACCCGATTTTATCCAGCGGTGCCTGCTCCAGAATAATGTTGAACATTAAAGGTAAGGCAATCCCGGTGCCGCAGCCTTGAATCAGCCGACCAATCAGTAAAAGCGCAAAATCATTTGCAACACTACAAATGGCTAAACCGAGGATGAAAAAAGCTGTTGCGGTTAAGAAAAGCTGCTTGGTGGTGAAGCGGCGTTTTAAGAATCCGGAGATAGGGACGATGATTGACACGACTAACAAATATCCAGTGGTTAGCCATTGAATCGTGCCCGTATTGACCTGGAATTGTTTCATCAAAGTCGGAAAAGTGACATTCATGGCGGTTTCGATTAAGACACCGCAAAACGCCATGAGGCCAGTGGCGAGAATCGAGAGATACAATTTAGCTGATACTTTTCTTGTCATAAAAACCTCCGTTGTGTATAGTTCTATATAGAACTATATGTTACTATAGCGACTTATTTTTCTGAAAGCAAGTTATTCGGACAGATGACTGGTTCTGGACCAGCAGTAATTCAGATAATGGAGGATATGATGACAGATTCGATAGGTATCTTGCTCAAGAAACTGAATAATGACCTACAACGATACGCAGATCGCGAGGCCAAGCAAATGGGGTTGACGCAGGTGCAGATGAGCATCATCGATTTTCTGGCGCGCAACGGTTCGCACCGCAGCCTTTACCAAACCGATGTTGAGCGGGAATTCAATATTCAAAAGTCATCGGCGACGGCACTGTTACAGCTTATGGAGCGCAAAGCACTGATCGTTCGAACGCCTTCAAAAGAGGACGCTCGGTATAAAGCGATTCAGCTTACCCCTAAAGCGGAACACGATGCGGCGCATATTCGTGCGTACTTTGAACAAAACGATGCTTTTTTGCGAGATGCTTTGGGTGAGAATGCGGATGTCGTGATGACGGCGCTCGAGCAACTGCAGCAGGTGATGGCAGGTAAGCTTGCGCAGGTGGACGGGTGATAGCCTGAGAGGCAACAGACTGAGATTATCAAAAGAACATTTTAAGCTAGCCGCTTCCCTCGCATTTTCACATATGCAAGTAACGGGTCAAAAAAATTGCAAATATCAATCTGTCATCATAATATTTGAGCATGAAGAAACTGAACCAAGTTTACTGACATGGTGGTATTTTGTGATGGTTATTGATTGGAAAAGGGGGGGCAATGAATCATGGCGCGTACGAAGAAAATGCTGCTCGTCGTCGGCGCACTTATTGTGATCAGTGTGGTAGCGCTGCTTTCGATTCACAATGAATGGACGGATCGAATCAATCCGTTTATCAGCGAAGAAACAAGCTTTGCCAAAGTTCCTTTAAAGACCCAGACCTATCAGGACGTTAAGATTTACTCGAAAACGGGTCAAAAGCTTTCTTATACGTTGAAGCATGTCAAAGGCTATGATGCCACGCAGCAATATGCTGCCATTCAACACAAAGGCCAGTACGTGAAGCATCTTTCGTACGTTTCTAAAGCGCCGTTTGTCGAATGATTTAAATGGTACATCGGAATGAAACAAGCCCTCTGGTCGAGCGCCGTTACGGCATCTCGATCAGGGGGCTTGTTGCGTTACTTTTGGAGGATTTTCAGGTTGCTGACTTTACTTAAGAACGTTTGCGTTTTTTACCTGTCAGCGCAAAGCCAAACATGCTTAGGATGAACGCACCCAAGGCAGCTAAGCCGGTCGCTGGTTTATCACCGGTTCGCGGTAATGAGGAGGTTGGCGTTAGCGTGGTTGACAGTGGCCGCGTTGTTGTCGATCGCGGATCAACGGTCAGCGGTTTTGTTGCTGGATCAGGAGTTGGTGTTTTGGCTGTGCCTGGCACGTACTGGGCGTCGATTTTCTTGATACCGTCAGCGAGTGCGGCATTTAAGGCGTCGGCATCAATAGCTTTTGCTAGGGCTTCTTTAGCTAGTGTTGCTTCGTGATCCGCCTTAGCCTTTTGATTGGCTTTTTCCGTATCGGTCAGCAGGGGGTCGTTGTCGATTTGCTGTTTGACTTTAGCCGCTTCTTTGTCAATTTTGGTAGTGGCAGTCGAGCGTTGATCGGCTAACGATTTGCCAGGTTGGTGCTGGGCGTCAATGTTAGCTTTGCCGGTTGCAAAAGCCTGGTTAACTTCATCGGGGGTCGTGGCAGCGTCAATGGCGGCCTGGCCGTCTTTGTGCGCCTTGTCAACGTTTTCGGCCTGTTGTTTTTCGGTCGTCGTCAGTGTTGGGTCATTTTGGATGTCCTGCTTAACTTTGGCCGCTTCTTCATCCAGTGATTTCTTTTGGACGGTTTTTTGCTCATCGAGCGTTTTGCCCGGTTGATGGGCGTTATCGATGTTCACTTTGCCGGTTTCAAAAGCATGGTTGATGTCGTCAGCATTGGTCGCAGCATCAATGGCGGCTTGTCCATCTTTGCGTGCCTTGTCAACGTTTTCACTTTGCTGCTGCTTTTCAGCGGTGGTTAGCGTCGGATCGCCTTGGATATCCTTTTTAACTTTGGCCGCTTCCTCATCAAGTGACTTCTTCTGGGCGGCTTTTTGATCATCGAGCGATTTGCCGGGTTGGTGAGCATTGTCAATGTTGATCTTGCCGGTTTCAAACGCCTGGTTGATATCATCGACATTTGTAGCGGCATCAATGGCAGCTTGGCCATCTTGGCGCGCTTTGTCAACGTTATCGGCTTGTTGCTGCTTTTCGGTTGTCGTCAGCGTTGGGTCATTTTGGATGTCCTGCTTAACTTTGGCGGCTTCTTCGTCAAGTGACTTTTTCTGTGCGGTTTTTTGGTCATCAATCAGTTTGCCCGGCTGATGAGCGTTGTCGATGTTGGTTTTACCAGTGTCAAAGGCCTTGTTAATGTCGTCGGCGGTTTTGGCGGCGTCAATGGCTGCCTTGCCGTCCGTTAGTGCCTTGTCAACATCGGCACTTTGTTGCGTCTTTTCCGCGGTTGTGAGTGTTGGGTCATCTTGAATGTCTTTTTTAACTTTGGCGGCTTCTTCATCGAGTGCTTTCTTGCGAGCGGTTTGCTGATCGTCAATCGCGGTGCCCGGTTGATGAGCCTTGTCGATATTTGCTTTCCCGGTGTCAAACGCCTGGTTGATTTCATCAGTGTTCTTAGCGGCGTCAATGGCTGCTTCACCGTCCTTGAACGCCTTGTCGACATTTTCGGACTGTTGTTGCTTCTCGGCAGTCATTAGCGTTGGATCATCTTGGATGTCCTGCTTCACTTTAGCAGCTTCATCGGCCAGTGACTTCTTTTGGGCGGCTTTTTGATCATCGAGACTAGTGCCTGGTTGATGGGCGTTGTCGATGTTGGTTTTGCCGGTCACAAAAGCCTTGTTGATGTCGTCGGCATTCGTGGCAGCGTCAATCGCAGCGTTGCCGTCCTTGAGGGCCTTGTCGACATTTTCTGTCTGTTGCTTTTTTTCTTCGGCGGTCAAGGTTGAATCGTTTTGAATGTCCTGGTTAACTTTGGCTGCTTCTTCATCCAGAAGCTTCTTTTGGGCATTCTTTTGATCGTCAATGGATTTGCCCGGTTGGTGGGCGTTGTCGATGTTCACTTTGCCAGTTTCGAACGCTTTGTTGATGTCATCGGCATTGGTCGCGGCGTCAATGGCGGCCTCGCCGTCTTTAAGTGCTTGATCAACATTGGCGGCTTGCTGGTCCTTTTCCGCTGTAGTTAGGGTAGGGTCGTCTTGAATATCCTTTTTAACTTTGGCGGCTTCATCGACCAGTGACTTCTTTTGAGCGGCTTTTTGATCATCGAGACTGGTGCCCGGTTTGTGGGCGTTGTCAATGTTCACTTTGCCGGTATCAAAAGCCTGGTTGATGTCGTCAGGATTGGTCGCCGCGTCAATAGCCGCTTCACCATCTTTCAGCGCTTGATCAACGTTTTCGCTTTGCTGCTGCTTTTCAGCAGTGGTTAGGGTAGGGTCATCTTGAATTTCTTGTTTAACCTTGGTAGCTTCATCGATCAGTGACTTCTTCTGCGCAGCTTTTTGATCATCGATACTTGCACCCGGTTGATGCGCATTGTCGATATTGGCCTTGCCGGTGTCGAAAGCTTGATTGATTTCGTCCGCATTCTTGGCGGCGTCAATGGCGGCCTTACCATCTTTGAGCGCTTTATCAGCATTTTCAGTTTGTTGCTTCTTCTCAGCAGTGGTCAAGGTCGGATCGTCTTGGATCGCTTGTTTGACTTTAACCGCTTCTTCATCGAGTAGCTTCTTCTTAGCGTCCTTTTGGTCATTGATGTCCGTGCCGGATTTGTGAGCTTGGTCAACGTTTTGCTTAGCATCTGTGAACGCTTTGTTAACCTCGTCGGTGTTGGTTCCGGCGTCAATCGCAGCGCCGCCATCTTTGACTGCTTTATCCACCTCAGCAATTTGCTGGTTTTTCTCAGCTGTTGTCAACGTTGGGTCATCTTTAATCGCTTGTTTGACTTTCTCGCCTTCTTCTTCGAGGGCTTTCTTTTGATCCTTCTTTTGCTCGTCAAGCGTTCGGCCCGGCTGATAGGCATTGTCGATATTCGTTTTGCCGTCTGAAAATGCCTGGTTGATGCTGTCCGCATCTTTGGCAGCGTCAATGGCAGCTTTGCCATCCTTCAGCGCCTTGTCGACGTCATCGGTTTGTTGCTTTTTCTCGGCAGTGGTCAGCGTCGGATCGCCTTGAATATCCTTTTTAACTTTGGTGGCTTCATTGTCAAGTTCCGTTTTCTTGGCGTCCTTTTGCTCATCAAGCAGTTTGCCGGGCTGATGGATCTTACCGATGGCGGTGATCGCGGTGTCTGCGGCAGTGTTGATGGCGTCAGCATTGGTTGCGCCGTCAATAGCTGTTTTGCCGTTTTCGGCAGCTTTATCAACTGCATCACTTTGCTGCTGTTTTTCAGCAGTTGTTAAAGTTGGGTCGTCTTGAATGGCTTTTTTTGCATCGGTTGCAGCATTGTCAATGGCCGCTTTCTTATTCTCTTTTTGGTCATCAAGCGATTTGCCGGGCTGATGTGCTTTATTGATGTTGGTAATCGCGTCATCAGTGGCAGTTTTGATGTCATCGGCACTGGTTGCGGCATCGATAGCATCTTTGCCAACCGTGGCAGCCTTATCAACCGCATCAATTTGCTGTTGCTTTTCGGCGTTTGTTAAGGTTGGGTCATCTTGAATGTCTTTTTTAGCTTTAGTCGCCGCATTGTCAATAGCCGTTTTCATGGCGGCTTTTTGGGCATCAAGCGGAGTGCCAGTTTGATAGGCCTTATCAATATCAGTGATACCAGCGTCAGCAGCGGTGTTAATGTCATCAGCGGTTTTAGCGTCATTGATATTTTTTAAGCCATCTGTCAAGGCCTGATCAACTGCGGTAGTTTGCGTGGCCTTTTGCGCTTTTGTCAGCGTGACATCGTCTTGAATCTTTTTCTTAACCGCAGTAGCTTCATCCGTCAGCCGTTTTCGTTGGGCGTTTTTCTGATCCTCAAGTGGTTTGCCGGCTTGATGGGCGTTGTCGATGTTGGCTTGACTGGTTGTGGATGCCTGGCTGATCGCATCAGCTGTGGCGGCGTTATCAATATCTTGGTTACCTTGATTAAACGCATCAGTGGCATTTTTGATTTGTGGTTTTTTCTGTGCGGTCGTCAAAGTGGGATCATTATTAATATCGTTAACAACTTGATCGTATTTGTCCTTCAAGGCTTTCTTTTGAGCCTTTTTCTGCTCATCCAAGGAAAGGCCAGGTTGATGGGCTTTTTGAATATTGGCTAAGCCAGTTTCGGCAGCGGTATTGATGGCGTCGGCGGTATCGGCCTTATTAATCGCGTCTCTGCCAGCGGTCAAGGCTGTGTCAACGTTATCGGTTTGAGCCTTCTTCTCGTCAGTCGTTAAGGTTGTATCGTTCTGAATGTCTTGTTTAACTTTTGTTGCCGCGTCTTCTAATGCCTGCTTTTTTGCGGTTTTTTGCTCATCAAGCGTGGCGCCGGGTTGATGAGCGTCGTCAATCGCTTTTTTCCCATTTAAAAATGCTTGGTCAACTTTATCCGCATCAGTCGCACCGTCAATCGCTGTATTGCCATTGGTAAGAGCCGTATCAGCATTACCCCGCTGCTGGTTCTTCTGGTCGGAAGTCAGCGTCGGATCGTTGTTGATCGCGGTGATGATGTTATCGTGTTCTGTTTTCAGCTCCGCCTTTTTATTTGCTTTTCGTTGATCTAGTGGTAGCCCAGACTGGTGAATCGCAATAATGAGTGGCTTATTGGTATCAAAAGCGTGGACGGCATCAGGCGTTGTGGTTGCAGCATCAATTGCATCCTGGCCTGTTTTGAGAGCGGTGTTAATGTCGGTGACTTGCTTTTGACGTTCCGGAGTCGTTAGCGTCGGGTCGCTATTCACAGCTGCTTTTTGAGTATCTGCTTCAGTTGCTAATCGGTTTTTCAAATCAGCTTTAACCGCATCCAGTCCAGGAGTGTACGTGAATGATTCAAAGTCGAACAGATGCTGATTGGATTGATCGCCAGTTGAACCAATAATAAACATGGATAGTTGATCGTTTTGAATATACGGCTTAGCATCAAATGAAATTGATTTGTTGCCATAAGCAACCGTCAACCGCTTAGAATCGCCATTGTAATCGACGAGCAATGGTAGATATTGGCCCTTTGGATCCTCGAGTTTTTGATAAAACTCGCCTTCTGCTCCTTCGATGCTTTTAACTTTACCCAGTGGGCCTACTGTTTGAATAACGCGCATCTGAGGATAGTCGGTTTCAACACCTGGGTCTTTGAAATAAGAACCGGGGTCTTCCTGGCCATTGTAATACTCGTCAAACTTGACCCCAAATGCATTCTTTAATGTGCCGATGCCAAATGTGTTCCCGGCCTTACCAGTTTTACCCGGATCTTCATCAGCAAAGCCGAATGCAACGCCATCTGCCGCGTTAGCTTTAGTTCCAAGGAAAAGCCTGCCTTGAAATTTAAAACTTTTATTCATATCAATTTTCGTCTTTAACGCGGCCGTCCCTATTTGGCCTGGTACGTCAGGGGTTAACTGAACCTGAAAACCTAATTCACCTGATGGATAGTGAACGGCAGAGCCTTGGCTTGGATCCGTTCCTCCTCCCAATTGGAAAAAGTTCAAGAACTCATCAGGTTTAACAGTAGCGGTAATATCAGTCGGTGTGGTATCCGCATACACCGGTACAGCTTCAAAAATTTGCGGAATGGTGATAACTCCAAACGTTCCGAGTGAAATCGAAATCAAAGCGGTCACCCAGAATTTCCCGCTCTTGTAGCGCTTATAGTGCACTTTACTTTCCATTTTTTCTACCCCTCATTAAAATTGTGATAATGCGTTGCTGTCTGTTTTTATACAAGTAGAATAGCACATATTATTTTTATATGGAAGCACTTTATAATATAAAATATTATTAAGTAGTATATTTAGGAAACTATATTATGTGCTAATTTTCGAACAGCTTATTTGACAAAACTAATATATTCGAAAACTTTCACAATACATGCCATAAATGACAATAATGAATAACTATAATCGAATACTGATTAACCGCGTTGCCATAAAAATAACCAAGAGAATGTCGATAATAAATAAGTCAAGATTTTCAGAGCAGTTGACGAAAATTTGCGGGCATGCAATATAATAGCCAGTACGTGAAGCATCTTTCGTACGTTATCAAATCGCCGTTTGTCGAATGACAGAAGCAGTAACTTGGAATGAAACAAGCCCTCTGGTCGAGCGCCGTTATGGCATTTCGATCAGGGGGCTTGTTGGGTTACTTATGGAGGGCTTTCAGGTGGTTCGATATTACCTTTAGGAATACCTTTAGAAACGTTTGCGTTTTTTGCCCGTTAGCGCAAAGCCGAACATGCTTAGGATGAACGCACCTAGAGCAGCTAAGCCGGTCGCTGGTTTGTCGCCGGTTCGCGGCAATGGGGAGGTTGGCGCTTGCATGGTTGATAGTGGCTGTGTCGGCGTCGGGCGTGGATCAACCGTTATCGGCCCTGGTGTTGGATCGGGGGCTGGGGCTGTGCCTGGTACGTACTGGGCATCGATTTTCTTGATACCCTCAGCAAGTGCGGCATTTAGAGCATCCGCATCAATCGCTTGCGCCAGCGCCTCCTTCGCCAGTGCTGCTTCGCGATCCACGTTGGCTTTTTGCTCGTCCTTCTGTGTATCAGTCAGCAGCGGATCGTTGTCGATTTGCTGTTTGACTTTGGCCACTTCTTTGTCAATTTCGGCGGCTGCTGCCAAGCGCTGGTCTGCCAATGATTTGCCAGGTTGATGCTGGGCATCGATATTGACTTTGCCGGTTGCAAATGCCGTGTTGACGCTATCGGCATCCTGAGCTTGGTCGATTGCCTTTTGGCCGTCTACCAGTGCTTTGTCAACATTTTCTGACTGTTGCTGCTTTTCAGCTGTCGTCAGGGTTGGATCAGCTTGGATTTGCTTTTTGACTTTGGCAGCTTCATCGGCTAGGGATTGTTTCTGGGCGGCCTTTTGATCGTCAAGCGTTTTGCCCGGTTGGTGCGCCTTGTCGATGTTGATCTTGCCGGTAGCAAACGCTTGGTTGGCTTCATCGGCATTGGTGGCGGCATCAATGGCAGCAGTGCCATCTTTGAGCGCCTTGTCGACGTTTTCGGTTTGCTGTTTCTTTTCCGCGGCGGTCAGGGTTGGGTCATTTTGAATGTCCTGCTTAACTTTAGCGGCTTCTTCATTAAGTGACTGCTTCTGCGCGGCTTTTTGTTCATCGATCGTTTTGCCTGGTTGATGAGCGTTGTCGATGTTGATTTTGCCGGTATCAAACGCTTTGTTGATGTCATCAGCGTTCGTCGCTGCATCAATGGCTGCCTTGCCGTCCTTGAGCGCCTGGTCAACATCGGCGGTTTGTTGCTGTTTTTCGGCCGTTGTTAGGGTCGGGTCGTCAAGGATCGCTTGTTTCACTTTGGCAGCTTCCTCATCGAGTGCCTTCTTCCGGGCGGCTTGTTGATCGTTGATAGCGGTGCCTGGCTGATGGGCGCTGTCGATGTTGATCTTGCCAGTGTCAAACGCTTTGTTGATGTCATCGGCGTTCGTCGCCGCATCAATCGCCGCTTCGCCATCTTTGAAGGCTTTATCAACATTTTCTGACTGATGTTGTTTCTCCGCGGTGGTGAGCGTAGGGTCATTTTGGATGTCCTGCTTCACTTTAGCGGCTTCATCGGCCAGTGATTTCTTTTGGGCTTCTTTTTGGCCATCGAGACTCGTGCCCGGTTGATGGGCGTTGTCGATGTTGGTTTTGCCGGTGTCAAACGCCTCGTTGATGTCATCAGCATTGGTAGCGGCGTCGATCGCTGCGTTGCCGTCTTTGAGCGCCTTGTCGACGTTTTCTCTTTGTTGCTGTTTCTCCACGGCAGTCAGCGTCGGATCATTTTGAATGTCCTGCTTCACTTTGGCAGCTTCCTCATCCAGCAGCTTCTTTTGGGCATTCTTCTGATCATCGATAGATTTGCCCGGTTGATGAGCGTTGTCAATGTTGATTTTGCCGATGTCGAACGCTTTGTTGATGTCATCGGCATTGGTAGCGGCGTCAATGGCGGCTTCACCATTTTTGAACGCTTGGTCAACGTTGGCAGTTTGCTGATTCTTTTCCGCCGTGGTTAAGGTTGGATCATCTTGAATCTCTTGTTTAACTTTGGCAGCTTCTTCAGCAAGTGACTTCTTTTGGGCTTCTTTTTGGTCATTGACTGCTGTGCCTGGCTTGTGAGCATTGTCAATGTTGATTTTGCCGGTGTCAAAGGCTTGGTTGACTTCATCGGCGGTGGTGGCTGCATCGATGGCAGCTTCGCCGGCTTTGAGAGCGTCAGCAACATCTTGTATCTGCTTTTGCTTTTCAGCAGTTGTCAAGGTTGGGTCGTTTTGAATTTCCTGGGTCACCTTGGCGGCCTCATCGTTCAACGACTTCTTCTGAAGGGTTTGCTGTTCATCAATCGTTTTGCCTGGTTGATGGGCATTATCGATGTTGATTTTACCCGTGTTGAAGGCGTCATTGACTTCATCGGCGTTTTTAGCGGCATCAATAGCAGCTTCGCCATCTTTGAGCGCTTGGTCAACATTGGCAGTTTGCTGGTTTTTCTCCGCCGTGGTTAGGGTCGGATCGTCTTGGATTTCTTGTTTAACCTTGGCGGCTTCATCGGCCAGTGACTTCTTCTGGGCGGCCTTTTGATCATCGAGATTGGTACCCGGTTGGTGGGCGTTGTCGATGTTCACTTTGCCGGTATCAAAAGCCTGGTTGATTTCGTCAGCATTCTTGGCCGCGTCAATGGCAGCTTCACCATCTTTCAGTGCTTTATCGACATTTTCGCTTTGCTGCTGCTTTTCAGCGGTGGTGAGGGTAGGGTCGTCTTGAATTTCTTTTTTAACCTTGGCAGCTTCATCGGCCAGTGACTTCTTCTGGGCGGCCTTTTGATCATCGATACTTGCGCCTGGTTGATGAGCGTTGTCGATGTTGGTCTTGCCGGTGTCAAAGGCTTGATTGATTTCGTCAGCATTCTTGGCCGCATCAATGGCCGCTTTGCCATCCTTCAGTGCCTTGTCGACATTATCGGTTTGCTGCTGCTTCTCGGCAGTCGTCAAAGTTGGATCATCTTGGATGGCTTGCTTGACTTTGGTTGCTTCATCATCAAGCAGCTTCTTCTGGGCATCCTTTTGATCATCGACAGCCTTGCCAGGTTTGTGGGCTTGGTCAACGTTATTCTTGGCATCCGTGAATGCCTTGTTGATCTCGTCAGCGTTGGTTCCGGCGTCAATCGCGGCTTTGCCCTCCTTGACCGCTTTATCGACCTCGGCAATTTGCTGGTTTTTCTCAGCAGTCGTCAGAGTTGGGTCGTCTTGAATGGCTTGTTTAATCTTGGTAGCTTCGTCATCGAGGGCCTTCTTTTGATTATTCTTTTGGTCATCGAGTGTTTGCCCGGGCTGATGGGCGTTTTCGATGTTTGTCTTGCCATCTGAAAATGCCTGGTTGATGCTGTCGGCATCTTTGGCCGCATCAATCGCGTCTTTAGCATCTTTGAGTGCTTTGTCAACGTTGGTGGTTTGTTGCTGCTTCTCAGCCGTCGTTAAGGTTGGGTCGTCTTGAATAGCTTTCTTGACTGTGGCCGCAATGTCGTCCAGCGCCTTCTTTTGATTGGCCTTTTGGTCATCGACTGAGGTGCTAGGCTGATGAGCGTTGTCGATGTTCGTCTTGCCAGTATTGAAAGCCTGGTTGACTTCATCGGCGTTCGTGGCATTGGTAATGGCCGCTGTCCCGTCTTTCAACGCTTGGTCGACATCGGCAGTTTGTTGCTGCTTCTCGGTGGTTGTCAGCGTTGGGTCGTCTTGAATGGCCTTTTTAACGGCGGCAGCTTCGTCTTCGAGAGCCTTCTTTTGGGCAGCTTTTTGATCATCGAGCGTTTTGCCGGGTTGGTGCGCCGCGTCGATAGTTTGCTTACCATCGGAAAAGGCCTGGTTGATGCTGTCGGCATCTTTGGCGGCGTCAATTGCGTCTTTTGCATCCTTTAACGCCTTGTCGACATTGTCGGTCTGTTGCTGCTTCTCGGCCGTTGTCAGGGTTGGATCATCTTGAATCGCTTTTTTGACTGTCGCTGCTTCGTCTTCAAGTGCTTTCTTTTGAGTAGCTTTTTGGTCATCGAGCGTTTGACCGGGCTGATGTGCCGCGTCAATCTTGGCTTTACCATCAGAAAATGCCTGATTGACGCCATCCGCGTTTGTTGCGGCGTCAATCGCATCTTCGGCATCCTTTAACGCCTTGTCAACGTTCGCTGTCTGCTGTTGTTTTTCGGCAGTCGTTAGCGTTGGGTCATCCTGAATAGCTTTTTTGACTGCAGCAGCTTCGTCCTCGAGTTTCTTCTTTTGATCAACCTTTTGGTCGTCAAGCGAGGTGCCAGGCTTGTGGGCGTTGTCGATGTTGGTTTTGCCAGTGGCCGTGGCGGTGTTGATTTCGTCAGCGGTCGTGGCATTATCAATGGCAGCTTCGGCGTCTTTTAGCGCTTTATCGACGTTATCGGTCTGCTGTTGCTTTTCGGCCGTCGTCAAAGTCGGGTCATTTTGAATGGCCTCTTTGACAGTCGTAGCTTCTTTTGCGAGTGCTTCTTTCTGTGCCTTTTTCTGGTCGTCAATTGAAGTGCCAGGTTGATGGGCATTGTCAATGTTGGTTTTAGCAGTGTCAGCAGCCGTATTGATGTCATCGGCGTTAGTGGCGGCATCAATTGCTTTCTTACCGGCTTCAAGTGCCTTGTCAACTGCGTCAAGTTGCTTGTTCTTTTCATCGGTGGTCAAAGTCGGGTCGCCTTGAATTGCGGTTTTGATTTTGGCCGCTTCATTGTCAAGCTCTGTTTTCTTGGCGTCCTTTTGTTCATTGATGGATTTCCCAGGCTGGTGGATTTTGCCGATATCGGTGATGGCGGTGTCACCAGCCGTATTGATGTCATCCGCGTTGGTAGCGGCGTCGACAGCCTTCTTACCGGCGTCAGCAGCTTTATCAACGGCATCACTTTGCTGTTGCTTTTCAGCCGTCGTTAAGGTTGGGTCGTCTTGAATGGCTTTTTTGGTGTCGGTAGCAGCTTTATCAATAGCCTTTTTCTTGGCGTCTTTTTGGTCGTCGATGGATTTACCCGGCTGATGGGCCTGATTGATCGTGGCAATCGCCGTATTAGCAGCTTTGTTGACGTCATCCGCATTGGTAGCGGCGTCGATAGCCTTTTTACCGTCTGTGACAGCTTTGTCGACCGCATCAGTTTGCAGCTTCTTTTCAGCCGTTGTTAAAGTTGGATCGTCTTGAATGGCTTTCTTGGCAATGGCGGCCGCGTTATCAATCGCCGTCTTCTTGGCGGTTTTTTGGTCATCAAGGGGTGTGCCGGTTTGATAGACCTTATCAATGGCAGCAATTCCGTCATCGCCGGCTGCAATGATGCCGTCAGCGGTGGTCGCGTTATTGACGGCGTTTAAACCGTCTGTCAGTGCTTTATCAACGTTAGCGGTTTGTTGGGTCTTTTCCGCGGTTGTCAGCGTGACATCATCTTGAATCTTTTTCTTAACCGCAGTGGCTTCATTGTTCAGCCGTTGTCTCTGCGCGTTTTTCTGATCCTCGAGCGGTTTTCCGACTTTATGCGCATTGTCGATGTTTGCTTGGCTAACAGTCGCTGCCTGGTTGATCGCATCAGCTGTGGCGGCAGTGTCAATGGCAGCATTGCCATCGGTGAGTGCCTGATCCGCATTAGTGATTTGCGTTTTCTTCTCGGCGGCCGTCAATGTTGGATCTAGGGTAATGTCATTGACAACCTGATCGTGTTTAGCTTTTAACGCCTGCTTTTGGATGGTGCGCTGGTCAGCCAAGGACGGACCCGATTGGTGGGCATTTCTAATATTGGCTAAACCAGTATCCGCAGCGGCGTTGATCGTGTCAGCTGTTGTGGCATTGTCGATGGCGGATTTGGCATCGGTTAAGGCTTTATCAACGGCGTCTGACTGGGTTTTCTTTTCGGCTGAGGTTAGGGTGGCGTCGTCTTGAATGGCTTGCTTAATCGTGGCTGCCTCAGTATCTAGTGCTGCCTTTTTTGCGGTTCTTTGTGCGTCAAGAGTAGCACCTGGCTTATGGGCGGCATCAATCGCAGCTTTTCCATTCGAAAATGCTAAGTCAACATTATCCGCATCAGTAGCAGCATCAACTTTTGTGTTGGCGTTGCTTAGCGCTGTATCAGCATTAGTGATTTGCTGAGTCTTTTCCGCAGCGGTCAGGGTTGGATCACTGTTGATGTCTTTTACGATTTTGTCGTGCTCAGCCTGCAATTTGGCCTTTCTATCCGCTTTTCGATCTGCTAGCGGTTGGCCGGGCGTGTGTACCGCGATAATTTTTGGCTTATTGGTATCAAAGGCGTTAATCGCGTCAGGCGTCGTGGCTGCGGCGTCGATCGCGTCTTGCCCTGTTTTGAGAGCGACATCAATTTTGTCTGTTTGACTCTTACGATCGTCAGTTGTTAACGTTGGATCAGCGTTAACTGCTGCTTTTTGAGTGTTTGCTTCAGTAAGCAATCTGTTTTTAAGATCGGCTTGAACTGCTTTTAGTCCTGGGGTGTATGTGAACTTTAGAAAATCGAACAAATGCTGGTTAGTGACGCCACCAGTTGAGCCAGTGAGAAACATGGCTAATTGTTCGTTTTTAATATACGGGCCTGCATCGAAAGTAATTCCCACGGTGCCATACTTCACGGTCATCTGTTTAGTTTGGCCATCATAGGTGATCACCAGGTCTACATGTTGTCCATTTGGCGCGGGGATGTTGTTGTAGAACACTCCTTTTGCACCTTTGACTCCCACGACCTGTGTTGGATTGTCACCTGGACCCGTATGAACCACTCGCATTTGAGGGTAGTCACCTGGGTCCAAATCTGCTGCAGCATATTTGTCGCCACCGCCGTTGTAATATTCGTCGAATTTAACCCCAAACGCTCTCGGCAATCCGCCAATACCGAACGCATTACCTGGTTGACCGATATCACCAGGATTGGCATCGGCAAAGCCAAAAGCAACGCCATCGCCACCGCTAGCGTTTTTGCCAAGATAAAGCCGACCCGTAAGCGTGAAACTTTGCGTCATATCGATTTTTGTTTTTAAGGCAACGTTTCCCGCTTGTCCTTGGGCATCAGCGGTAAGCTGAACCTGATAACCTTGTTGCCCGGCTGGATAGGGAATTGCTGGCTGTTTACCCGCTCCTGTAGATCCACCTAATTTGAAATAATTTAAGAAGTCATTAGGATCAACCGTGGCGGTGACGTCAGTCGGGCTGGCATCCGCATAGACCGGTACGGCCTCAAAAATCTGTGGAATGGTGATAACCCCAACCGTTCCGAGCGACACTGAAATGAGGGCGGCAACCCAAAACTTGCCGCTCTTGTAGCTTTTATAGTGTACTTTTCTTTCCATTTTTCTTCTCCTTGTTTAAAGCGAGGGACAATGTTCATCTATTCACTTTCTCACAAGAAGAGTATCATGTTTCGTTCTTTTGGGTAAAGTAATTTGCATCATAAACGATCTAAAATAGTACTATACAGAAACACATTGGTATCTTTGGTTAATCAAAGCTACAATTGTTAATAATGTAGCAGCCTAATTATTTTAAAAGCTCATCATATTATTAGTTAACTATAAAAACAAGAGTGTTCATTGTTAGGAAAATTGACATTGACACATAAAAAACGATTCTACGCATTTTGGCTAATCGTGCAAAATGCGTAGAATCGTTTTTATAAATTGATGATTTCCGGCTAATATTCGAGAATTTAAGACTTTCCAATAATCCCAAAAGCACCTAAAACAATGCCGAGAATCAACACCAGAACAATGAGGCGTGTTGAATTCATCTTTTTCTTGCCAAGCAGCCAGTAACTTAAAGCAACCAACGCCACCGGAACCAGCGACGGCATGATTTGATTGAGTACCGTCTGTGCCTTCAGAACGACTTTGCCGGTTTTGAAAACAAGCGGTACGTTGGCGGAGACGACGGTGGGGATCAAGGCCCCGACAACGGTGACACCAAGAAGGATCACGGCAGCTGCTATGAATAGGAGGAATATTGCAAACAAACAAGCCCTCAATTGTGAGCTGTTGCCAGTTCCGATTGAAGGCTTGTTTTCATTGGTGAAAATGCTGACCAACTTTATGCTGTCACAATGGTTTGATCTCACGTACGTTTGCGCTTTTTGCCGGAGGTTGTCAGTCCAGCAATGCCTAAAATTAGCGTACCTAAAACCGCTAGCCCATGGGACTTGTTGTCACCAGTCTGTGGTAAAGAAGCGGCTTGGTTTGCTGGTTTAGCGAGGTTAACGACTTCTGGTGTTTCCTGGACAGGGAGCTGTTCAGGTTTCGGAATATTAGGCGTGTTGCCAGTGTCTATCTTGGTTTCATGGTGCACGGGGCTTTTGGTGATGTCCTTTTCCTGGTCTGGCTGTTCGCGAATTGTTTGGGATTCTTCTGTATCCTTTTGTACCACTGCTAACAACGGATCGTATTCGAGTTGCTCCTGTTCATCTTCGGTCTCAATATCAGTTATTTCTATAACTTCGCGTTGTTTATCAGCTAAGACCTTGTCTGATGACTGCTGATTAGTGAGCGTGATTTTGGCAGAAGCTTGGGGTTCACGGTCCAGAACCTTACTGCCTGTGATCCGTTCAGTGACTTGATCGTGTTCGGACTGTGTTACCTTTTCTTCATCAGCTTTTTCAAGGGTTGATGATGCGTTCGGTTGATGCGGCTGATCCGGTGTTGCTTCACTGACGGCTAGTGCTTTGTTGATGGCATCGGCTGTCGGTGTTGCGTCGAGAGCAGCTTCAGCTTGTTGGACCGTTTGATCAACAGTACTAGACTGTTCGGACTTCTCTGTGACCATTTGCGCAGTGTTATCGGCAATGGCTTGATTGTCTGTGGCGATCGTTGCCACATCAGGCGTCGGTTGTTGGGCCTTTTGATCAGCGATCGGCGTGCCGGCTTGGTGGACATTGTTAATAGCGATGATGCCGTTAGTGGCTGCAATTTTGATCGTGTCGGCGGAGGTAGCCTTGTCGATCGCATTTGCAGCAAGTTTTGCTGTCTCGCCAACAGCCGTAATTTGTTGCGTTTTATCTGCAGCCGTGAGCGTTGGATCGCTTTGGATGGTTTGTTCAGCGTTATTCGCGGCAGTTGCTACTGCTTGTTTTTGGTGCGTCTTTTGGATTTCCAACGACTGGCCAACCCGGTGCACACTGTTAATGCCGATTTTACCGATCGCAAAAGCGGCGTTGAGGGCGTCGGCTTTCTTTGCCGCATTGATGGCCGCCACCGCTGTTTGATTAACCTTATGAACGTCGTCGGCTTGTGCTTTTTTCTCCTTTGCGGTTAAGGTGACGTCGGTTTGAATGGTCTGAACGGCTTTAGCAGTCACATCGTCTAGCTCTCGCTTACGTTGTACTTTTTGATCGGTAATAGAGAGGCCGGCTTGATAGGCGTTGGTGCAGTTAGTCATACCGGCAGTGGTTGCAGTGTGCACGGCATCAGCTGTAGCAGCAGTAGTGAGAATGGCTTGGATGGTGTGATCAATATTGTCAACGGCCGCGGTTTGTTGCCGCTTGTCCACTATCGTTAACGTGGGGTCGTTTTTGATGCTTCGCTTGGTGCGGTCCACCTTTGAAACCAGCAATCGCTTCATGGCCGTTTTCTGATCGGCGAGCGGGGTGCCAGTCTGGTAACTATTGGTGATCAGAACCTTGCCGGCATCAAACGCTGCATTGATGGTATCTGCCGATGTGGCCATATCGATGTTGGCAAGAGCAGTTGCTTCTGCTTTGACGATAGCCGTGAGTTGCTGTTGTTTCTCCGGTGTGGTTAGCGTCGGATCAGCCTGGATAGTCTTTTTGACTTTAGCAGATACGGAGCTAATGGCCTTCTTTTGAGCGGCTTTTTGGTCAGCAAGGGATGGCCCGTTTTGATGGGCGTTGGCTGCGGCAGTTGTTCCGGTTGTAGCGGCAGTGTTGATTGCATCAGCGGTGGCAGCAGCCTTAATAGCGGCCTGAGTTGTTTTTTCAATCTGGTTGACCGCAGTTATTTGCTGGCGTTTTTCCGCAGCGGTGAGGGTTGCGTCTACCTGAATGGCTTGTTTGACAGTTGTAGCTTTATCAGCGATTGCCTGGATCTGGGTGATTTGCTGCTGATCAATCGCGGTGCCGGCTTGATGAGTATTGTTGATGGCGATGCGGCCGGCAACGGTTGCTGCATTGATCGCATCGGCAGTTTTAGCAGCCAGGATGGCGGTTTGCGCCGTTTTCTGAGCATTGGTGACTGCGGTGGCTTGCTGCTGTTTTTCGGCAGTTGTCAAAGTAGGATCTGCTTGAATGGCCTGCGCAGTTTTGGCGGCTGCCTGAGCCAGCGCTTGAATTTGCGCGGCTTGTTGATCGGCGATGGCGGTGCCAGGTTGATGAGTCTTGGCGATGGCCATTTTGCCAGCAGCAAATGCGGTATTGATGTCATCAGCAGTTTTGGCCGCCTCAACGGTCGTTTTGGCCGTTTCTCCGGCTTTGGCAGCGGCATTGGCTTGCTGGCTTTTCTCGGTAGCCGTTAAGGTTGGGTCGCTTTGAATGGTTTGGGTAACTTTAAGAACCTCACTGGCTAGTGAGTGCTTGCGGGTGGTTTTCTGGTCAGCGATAGGTTTGCCGGCTTGATGTGCTTGGTGAATGGCTGTCTTGCCAGTGGTAAACGCGGCGTTAATGTCATCAGCGGTTTTGGCAGCATCAATGGCGACTTGGGCAGTTTTATTGGCCGTGGTAACTGCAGCGAATTGCCGGTTCTTTTCAGTAGCCGTTAACGTGGCATCATGCTGAATGGCTTGATGGGTGGTGGATGCTTCCTGGTCAAGCGTTTGTTTCTGGGTAGCCTGCTGCGCGGCGATCGGACTGCCGGGTTGATGAACCTTGGCGACGGTGACTTGGCCTGCGACGAGCGCTGCCTTGATGTCATCAGCAGATTTTGCTGCGTCAATGACAGTTGCCGTTGCTTGTGCTGCCTTGGCTGCGGCGTCGGCTTGTTGTTGCTTTTGGGAAGTCGTTAATGTGGCGTCGCCTTGGATCGCTTGGATGATTTTAGCGGTTACGTTATCTAACGCCTGCTTTTGCGCTGTTTTCTGATCAGCCATAGCTTTGCCCGGGTGATACGTCTTTTTAATGGCAGCTTGGCCAGCGTTAAATGCGGCACTGATTGCGTCAGCTGTTTTGGCAGCATCGAGCGTTGTTGCGGCCGTTTGACCTGCGTTATCAGTTGCGTCGGCTTGCTGCTGCTTTTCGGCAGTAGTCAAGGTCGCGTCGTGCTGAATAGCTTGCTTGATCTTGGCGAGTTCCTGATTCAGTGCCTGCTTTTTGGCTGCTTGCTGAACGGCAATTGCGGCGCCGGGGTGGTGAGTGGTGGCCAAGTTGGCTTTGCCAGCGTCAAACGCGGCGTTTATGGCGTCAGCTGACTTGGCATTGTTAATGGCGGTAGCAGCTGCTTTTTTGGCTTCCTTTGCATGATTGACTTGTTGCTGTTTTTCGGCCGTTGTTAAGGTCGAATCAGCTTGAATGGCTTGCTTAACCTTGGCGAGCTCATTGGCCAGTGCCTGTTTTTGGGCATCTTTTTGAGCAGTTAAAGGTGTGCCGAGTTGGTGGACTTTTTCAATATCGACTTTGCCGGCATCAAACGCTGCATTGATAGCATCTGCGGTCTTAGCGTTATCGATTGCATCGCTAACCGTTTTGGAGGTACGGGCAACCTTATCGAGTTGGTGCTGCTTTTCAGCGGATGTCAAAGTCACGTCACCTTGGATGGTTTGCTTGGCTTGGGTAACGGCGTTCTTAAGCTGCTTCTTTTTGTTGTCTTTTTGGGTATTCAAAGGGAGACCGACTTGATACGCTGCCGCAATGTTGGTTTTACCGGTAACGGAAGCAGCGTTGATCTGGTCGGCGGTGGTAGCAGCATCGATATTGTTCAGCCCAGTCGTTAAGGCTTTGGCGACTGCGTCAAGTTGGGTAGACTTTTCGGCAGTGGTCAAAGTAGGGGTATCTTTGATGGCTTGTTCAACTTGCTTGGCGTGGGCAGTGAGCTGGGCCTTTTGCGCCGCCTTCTGATCATCGATTGCCACTCCGGATTGATGGGCTTTGTCGATGTTGTCTTGACTGACGGTGGCGGCTTGCTGAATCGCATCAGCGGTCACCGCCGCATCAATGGCTTGTTTACCAGTTAAAAGAGCCTGATCAACAAGCGCAGTCTGAGTTTTCTTTTCCGTGGCCGGCAATGTTGGGTCATGGATGATGCGATCGATCACGGCAGCTTGTTTGGCTTGTAGGGCCTGTTTTTGGCGGGCTTGCTGAGCGGCAATGGCAGCTCCGGATTGGTGGGCGTTGGTGATGTTGGCCTGACCCGCCGCTGCAGCTGTGTTGATGGCGTCAGCGCTAGTTGCTGCGTCAATGTTGGCTTCGCCAGTAGCTAGGGCAGCGTCGAGGCTAGTAAGTTGTTGTTGCTTTTGCGCCGTGGTCAAGGTCGGATCACCTTGAAGGCTTTGTTTGGTCTTATCGGCTGCATCGGCCAACACTTTCTTTTGCGCGACTTTTTGATCAGCCAGCGGTGTGCCTGATTGATGAGTTGAAGTGATCTTTTTGAGCCCGTTATCAGCCGCTTGGTTAATGGCATCTGCATCGGCAGCAGCATCAATTGCTGCTTTGGCCTCCGTTAGCATCTGATCAGCTTGGCTTATTTGCCGCTTCATTTCTTTGTTCGTTAACGTGAGATCTTTGTTGATAACATCAGTGATTTCAGCGTGTTTGGAAGTCAACGCCTGCTTCTGCGCAGC
Source organism: Lacticaseibacillus huelsenbergensis (assembly GCF_029726355.1). Classification (NCBI taxonomy): domain Bacteria; kingdom Bacillati; phylum Bacillota; class Bacilli; order Lactobacillales; family Lactobacillaceae; genus Lacticaseibacillus; species Lacticaseibacillus huelsenbergensis. Next base: position 837,898 of record NZ_CP120687.1, on the reverse strand, counting down.
TTTTTGATCGGCGATGGCGATGCCGAGTTGGTGCGCGTTGCTGATAGACGTTTTGCCAGCGGCCACGGCCTTGTTGATGGCATCAGCTGTTTTCGCTGTATCAACCGCAGTTTCACTATCAGCCAAGGCGGTGTCAACGTTGGCGACTTGCTGGGCCTTTTGCGTGGTTGTCAACGTTGGATCGCCTTGAATGGCTTGCTTAATATTGGCGGCATCATTTGCCAAGGCCTTTTTTTGCGCGGCTTTTTGGTCGGTTAACGGAACGCCGGGTTGATATGCGGCGGCAATTTTTTTGAGGCCGTCTGCGGTTGCTTGGTTGATTGCGTCCGCACTCGCCGCGGCATCAACGATTGCACTGGCATCGGTCAATGCTTGATCGGCGATACTGATTTGGTGATTTGTTTCGGTCATGGTTAACGCGAGGTCTTTGTTGCTGACCTCGGCGATCCGATCGCGTTCAGCTTTAAGTGCTTGTTTCTGCGCAACTTTTTGGTCAGCTAATGGCGTTCCCGGGTGATAAGTCGCAGCAATTGCTTTTAAACCATCTTCGGCGGCTTGGTTAATGGTATCTGCATCGGCAGCCGTATCGATAGCCGCCGTGGCATCAGAAAAAGCCTTATCAGCTTGGCTAATCTGGTGCTTCTGGGCCTCACTTGTCAGTGTCAGATCCTGATTAATGACATCAGTGATTTTATCGTGCTTGGCTTGCAACGCCTTTTTCTGCGCTGCTTTTTGATCGGCAACGGCGACCCCGGATTGCGGGATCTTGTTGATCTTGTCTTTGGCGGCTGCCGCAGCTTTGTTGATCTTGTCGGCATTGCCAACAGCGTCAATGCTCGCTTCGCCATCTGTCAAAGCGGTATCAACGCTCGCAAGTTGCGTTTGCTTTTCTGCGGTTGTCAAAGTCGGATCGGCTTGAATCGTTTGCTTAGCGTTGGCGGCTTCGGTTGCCAGCATTTTTTCTGTGCGGCTCTTTGATCAGCTAACGGGATGCCGGGTTGGTAGGCGGCCGTGATTTTTTGTATGCCATCATCGGCTGCTTGCACGATGCCATCCGCATCATTGGCAGCATCAATGGCCGTTTCGGCAGCTGCTAATGCCTGATCGGCCGTATCCGTTTGGCGAGTGGTTTCGGCCATCGTTAACGTCAAGTCTTTAAAGCTGATGTCCGCAATCTTATCGCGCTCGGTTTTCAATGCCTGTTTCTGAGCAGTTTTTTGATCGGCGAGGTCGGTTCCGCGTTGATGAACATTTAAAATGGCAGACGCACTAGTTGCTTCGGCTTTGTTGATTTTATCAGCAGTAATGGCTGCATCAATGGCAGCTTCGCCATCTTTTAACACTGTATCAACGCTAGCAAGTTGGGTCTTCTTTTCAGCAGTTGTCAAAGTTCGATCACTTTGAATGAATTGCTTAGCTTTGTCAGCCGTATTTGCCAAGGCTTGTTTTTTTGCAGCTTTTTGGTCAGCTAAGGGAACCCCCGGTTGATAGGCAGCGGCGATTTGCTTCAAACCACTTGCGGTCGCTTTGTTGATCGCATCTGCGCTTGCTGCTGCATCAACGGCCGCACTGGCATCGGCTAGCGCCTGATCGGCAACGCTGGTTTGTTGCTTCGTTTCGGCAAGCGTGAGCGAATAATCCTTATAACTCACGTCCGCAATTCGGTCGCGTTCGGCTTTCAACGCTTTTTTCTGTGTCGCTTTTTGGTCAGCTAAAGAAGCTCCCGGTTGATAAGCGTCGGTAATCTTTTGTAGCCCGTCTGTTGCCGCTTGATTGACGACGCCTGCCTCGGCTGCTGCATCAATGGCTGCATTAGCCGCTGATAGTGCCTTGTCGGCTTGGGCAATTTGATCGTTCGTTTCTTGCATTGTTAGTGTCAGATCTTTGGTGCTAGTGTCGGCAATTTCGTCGCGCTTGGTTTTCAATGCTTGCTTCTTTGCGGCTTTTTGGTCAGCTAAGGGTACGCCGGATTGATGCACTTGATTGACGCTGATTTTACCAGCTGCAAGAGCCTTGTTGATTTTATCAGCAGTATTGGCTGCATCAATGGCGGTTTCCCCATCTGTCACGGCATTGTCAACGAGGCCGAATTGCTTTTTCCTCTGTGCAGTTGTCAAAGTCGGGTCTTTTTGAATGGTTTGCTTAGCACTGGTTGCTGCATTGGCGAGTGCGTTCTTTTGGGCGGCTTTTTGGTCAGCTAAAGGCACGCCTGGTTGATAGGCCGCAGCAATCTTTTTCAAGCCGTTTTCGGCAGCCTGACTAATGCCGTTTGCATCACTGGCCGCATCAACCGCCGCCGTTGCATCTGCCAAGGCCTGATCAGCAGCGAGCGTTTGTTGCTTCGTTTCAGCCATCGTTAACGCATAATCTTTATAACTTACATCGGCAATCTGATCGCGTTTGGCTTTTAACGCCTGCTTTTGTGTCGCCTTTTGATCGGCCAGTGGCGGACCGGATTTGTGAATGTCGTCAATTTTGGCCTTTGCCGTATCGAAAGCCGCAATGGCATCACCGGTTTTAGTCGCCTGGTCAATCGCGGATTTTCCGTTCTGAAGCGCCTGATCAATCGCATCGCACAATTGCTGGCGTTGCGCATTCGTCAATGTGGGATCTTGATTAATAGCGTTTTTAGGTGCGGTGATCGTGGGGGGCAGATTGTTTTTTAAGTTTTCTTTCACCGTGTCTAATCCCGGGGTAAAGCTAAACGATTCAAAGTCGAACACATGTTGATTCATTTTGCCGCCAGTTGATCCGGAGATGAACATCGACAGTTGATCGTTTTTGATATAGGGTGCTGCATTGAATTTAATCGTCGCACCGCTTCCAGTGACGGTCATGATCCGGTTGTCACCATCGTAATTGACGATCAACTCGGAGTATTGGCCGTTTGCACCCTGAATTTTGGCGTGACTCACGCCTTCGCCACCGTCAACGCCAGCTACTATGTTACCCTTTGCGTCGTCCGTGTAGATAACGTTCATTTGGTTGGCGCGATAAACATCTGGCAAAGCTCCCTCTGTCCGAACGCCGTTATAATACACATCGAATTTAACCCCAAAAGCGTTTTTTAGCCCACCTAAGCCAAAAGCATTTCCGGCATCACCAAGGACACCGGGTTTCGTATCGGCGAATCCAAAAGCAACCCCATCAGCACCGTCCGGGTCATCACCCAGATACAACCGGCCCTTGAGTGTGAAGCTTTGGCTCATATCAATCTTGGTGTTTAAGGCAACGCTCCCGGTGCGATCGGGCAAATTAGGCGTGAGTTGTACTTGCGTCTTTGAATCTTTGGGATAAAAAGAGGCTGAACCGCTGAGTTTAAAATACTGGGAAAACTCATTAGGTCCAACCTTAATTGAAACATCTGTTATTGAAGTTGCGTAAACGGGAACGGCTTCGCAAAGCTGTGGAACGGCTAAGCTGCCGATGATGCCAAACGAGACTGAGATCAGTGCGGTTATCCAGAACTTACCGCTTTTGTAGCGTTTGTAATGTACTTTCGAGTCCAACTTTTCTCTCCTGAATGGTATTAGGTCTGACACATTTTCGCGTTACAACCTGATTTAGCAACTAGCATAGCATATATTACCAATTGAACAAGACAATTTTTGCAATTGGTTGAGACTTGTTGATTAACAAACTTATGTTATTTAAAAATAGCTGCATGTCTGGTATAAAAAGTAGCTCGACTGAATTTTTAGTATGTTGAATGTTCAGTCTTTAAAAACGACAGAACGTGATCAACGCGCCTGCTTCCGCTTCCGCACCACATAACTATCCAGTAAAATCCGACTCATCACTTGCAATGGCAAACGCGAAGCCACTTCATATTTGTCAAAATAGGCGGCCTTTGATTTATAGCCCACAAATAATTCATCAGCGTATTGGACAATGGGCGCTTCGGCGTTGGTCGTCAAAATGATTTGCGGGATGTCGCGTGCTGCCAGCGTTTTGGCGGCGGCGACGAGTTCAGGCGTTTCACCGTTCAAGGTAATCGTGAGGGCGACTGCTTTTGGACTGATCTGTCCGGCAATGGTTTGAATAATGTTGGGATCACTGAAAAATTCGGCATACTTGCCAAGCAGCTGAAGTTTTAGCGTGATCTCAGAAGCGATCGATTCTGACAAGCCGCGGGCGAGTACCAGGACGATCTCGGCTTTGGCGAGCAATTGCACGGAATCTTCAATGACGGAAACTTTTAAATTGTCGAGGGTGTTGTGAACTTCGATTTGATTTTGCATGATCACTTTTTTAATCTGGTCATCCACTTGATCAAGAATCCCAAAAGGTTCAGCATCCCCAATGCGTTTCAACAAGTCATGCCGAAATTCGGTATAGCCGTTGAAGCCTTTTTTCTTCATCGTTCTGACAATGGTGGCAGGCGACACATTGGCTGCGGCGCTTAACTGTGTGATCGAGGCGTTGACGACTGTCTGCTGGTGGTTTTCGATGTAATCCCAAAGATACGCTTCTGTTGGACTGAGTGTAGCCATAAACAACCTCCTGAAAAACATTTTCGATCAGGTGACAAAATCGCTGAAAGCAGAAAACTCTTTTCAAATGAAAGCGGTTAACATAGAGATAAGCAAAAACGAATGACATGAAGGAGCGGTTAATTTTGATTTATACCCTGACGTTAAATCCGGCCATTGATCTTTTTATTAAAACCCAGACAATGGCTCCCAATACGGTGAATCGGACAGATAGCTATGATATTCAGGCGAATGGGAAAGGCGTCAATGTCAGCTGTATCTTGAAGCGGCGCGGTGTGGATAATGTCGCGCTTGGCGTGGGCGGCGGCTTTACGTTGGATTATATTGCCGACTTTTTGACGCAGCAGGGCATTCGCAATCATTTTTATAGAGATGCCGGGTTTACCCGGATTAATGTGTTTACGCGGGTCGTGAGTGACAATACGGAATACAAGCTGGTTAATCCCGGTCCAGAAATTAGCTCGGCAACATTAAAACAATTATATCAACAACTGACTACGCTGGGTGCCGAAGATTGGCTTTGCGTTTCGGGTAGTTTTGCGCGGGGCATTGAGCCAAGTTTTTTGCTGAAGCTGGGTGCCTTGAGTCAGAAGCGAGGTTTTCAGTTGATCATCGATAGTGCTTATCCTGAAGCCGTCAAAGCTTTGGCGTATCGGCCACTGTTAGTGAAGCCAAATGATGCGGAATTGATGAGTTGGTTTGATCAATCCGGCGCGGCTGATCTGTCAACCATGGTAGCTTTGGGGCATCGGGCACTGGATGCCGGAGCGCAGAATATTCTGGTTTCACTGGGCGCTGAGGGAGCTTTGTTCATGAATCATGAAGTTACGCTGGTCGGTAATGCGCCTAAAATTGACGTGCTCAACACGGCAGGCGCTGGTGACACCATGCTCGGCACCTTTTTAGCCGGGTTGTATCAAAAGCAGGATTTGGCCGCTACTTTGAAATTAGCGATTGCGGCTGGCAGCGACACGGCCCGGCGCGCGTGGATTACGGATTTTACCCAGACAGATGAATTACTGACGCAAATTGAGATCAAGCAACTGGAGGATGTTAACAACACTCAAATATGACGAACAATATGGATTAAAGCGGTACAACATGGACAGAATAATTAAGTGGAAGCTGTCCATGTGTTCAAACCCAAGCTAATCTGCGAAATGTATTGACAAGAGCCTGAATCGGTAATGTATGATGGTTCTTACCGAAGTTCCGCTAGCTAGCATTAGTTTGAACGCTTACTCTGAGCTTCCTCTCAAGTGGCGTTTAACCAGCTAATTGAGAGGAGGTGACAACTTTTGATTAAAACGCATAAGATTAAACTCTATCCCAACGCAACCATGCAGTGTGAACTGGAGCGGTTGTTTAACTATCGCCGGTTTTGCTGGAATCAAGCTCTTGAAACTTGGAATGCCATGTACGACGCATCTTTGGTGATGGCGGATAAAACGTTACGGCCTAATGAACGCAAAGTACGGGACGAGCTGGTTTGGAACAAAACCGACTGGCAGTACGAACAATCAGCCCGAGTTTTGCAGCTCACGGTAAATGATTTAAGCAAAGCGTGGAAAAACTACTTCAATCCGAAGATGCCAGATCATGATAAGCCCAACTGGAAATCTAAGAAACGATCCCGCAAAACTTTTAAGACGGATCGGGCGCAACTTGTGACTGGCAAGTTACGTTTAGATAAACCTCATGGTGCTGGTGCTTGGTATGACATCAAACTAGCCGAACAACCCCGCTGGCAAGGAGAACTGAAACAAGTTGGCGTCGTTCAAGATGCCGATGGCTACTATGCCTCCTTTTCAATTGAGATTCAGACTTCCGTTGAAAAGCGGCCGGTTCTAACGGCTACTGGGGTTGACGCCAACATCGGCAAGTTTGACTATCAAACGTCGAATGGCTATGCCACCCAACCCACCTTGCCTGATCGTTTGCCAGTGCTTTATGCCCGCATTGCTCATTATCAGCGCCAATTAGCCCGCAAACGGAAAGTAAGTCCCAAGCATTTTAACTCCAAGGCTTATCGCACAACGAGAACCAAGTTGAAGCGTCAATACCAACGAGTTGAACGGATTCAAACGGATTTACTGCAAAAGTTTACGACGAAGCTTATCACTGATTATGACCTAATTGGGATTGAGGATCTGGATAATCACCATATGCGCATGAATAAACGTCTCGCCAAGAACCTGCATCGATCATTGTTTGGTAAGTTCAAGGTGATCATGCAGTACAAGGCTGGCTGGTATGGAAATACGTTGGTGCTGGCGGATCGTTTTTACCCTAGTACTCAACGCTGTTCCCGCTGTGGTTATGTGAAAACGGCTGATGAACGGGTCACGCTAAGCGGCAACTTGAAACATCGGACGGGTCATGATGATTATCATTGTTACCAGTGTGGCGTCAGGTTGCGACGAGACGAAAATGCGGTTGAGAATCTAATTGCTTATGCGAAATCGAAGGTTACGGGGTAGGCTATACTCTTAAAGTTCAGGAGGCGGTCAATGTCATGATGAATTATTTCAGAGTGGGAATACCGTTGTTGACGGGACTAAATGAAATGTAGGATGTCAATCAAGAAAGGAAATATATAAAACCTTTATTGGTGTCAAAGAGACATTCTTCCACGTTTTATATAGCAGGGTTAGATAATGGCAAAATATGATTTGATTGCGGCAACCGGCTGTGCGACCGGCATCGCGCATACTTATATGGCGCAAGAAGCGTTGGAACAGGCCGCCAAAAAGATGGGCTTAACGATCAAGGTGGAAACACATGGGCAGACCGGTGTGGACGATCCGTTGACCCAGGATGAAATCTCCGGAGCCAAAGGGGTGGTCATCGCTTCGGACATTGATGTGGATGCCGATCGCTTTGCCGGCAAGCCGTTGGTGAATGTTCCGGTAGCAGCCGGTATTCGCGAGCCGGACAAACTCATCAAGGAAGCTTTGAGCGACAGCACGCCGGTTTACATGCCAAAAGGTGGGACAGCCAAGGCTGGCACCAATGAAAACGTTGAAACCAGCACTGCCGGCATTGGCAATAAGATTTATACCAGCTTAATGAACGGGGTTTCGCATATGCTGCCGCTGGTGGTTGCCGGCGGGGTGTTGATCGCTGTTTCATTTTTCTGGGGGATTTACTCGGCTGACCCGAAGAATGCCGAATACAACCAATTCGCGGCCATGCTCAATGCGGTCGGCAGTGCAGCGATGGGTTTGATGGTGCCGGTCTTAGCGGCATACATCGGTGAAGCCGTGGCGAAGCGATCCGGCTTAATTGTGGGCATGGCAGTCGGGATGATCGCCTACAACGGCGGCAACGGGTCAGGATTCCTAGGCGCAATTGTCGGTGGCTACATGGCCGGACTGGTTATTCTAATGTTACAAAAAGTGTTTGCCTTTATGCCTGACAAGGAATTTCGTGGCTTAAAAGCGATTTTCCTTTATCCGGTATTAGGGGTCTTCATCGCCGGTTCGATTATGTATCTGATCAACACGCCCATGAAGGCGATGAATCTCGGCTTGATGGCGTGGTTAAAAGGACTTGAAAGTTCCAGCCCGATTATTTTAGGCGTCGTGGTCGGTGTCATGTGTGCTGCCGACTTTGGCGGTCCGATTAACAAAGCTGCGTATCTGACAGGTACTGCATTACTCGCACAAGGTAATTACTTTTTCATGGCCGGTGTGTCAGCCGCCTGCATCGCGCCGCCGCTGGCAACCACGATTTCGGTTTTGTTGAATCCTAAAGCCTATAATCGAGACGAGCGCAGTGCCGGTTACGTCAATGCTTTGCTAGGGTCGACGCATATTACCGAAGGCGCGATTCCGTTCGCAGCCAAAAATCCACTGATGAACATTCCTGCCTTTATGGTCGGCTCAGCGATTGCGGCAGTGTTGACGTACATGTCACGCATTCAAGTGCCGGCACCCCATGGCGGGTTCATCGTTTTGCCACTGGTGAACAAACCGTTTCTCTGGGTCGCATGGATTCTGGTTGGCGCCGCTGCATCAGGTGTTCTTTTGGCCATGATTGCCGGGCGCTCTGCTAGAAAACGCGGCGTGAAAACCGGTGTTGTTGAAGCGGCTTTAGCAGCAGAAGGCACTGCAGATGATGCGACAGCGGCACCGGTGAAGGTTGACCCGGCACGCAACCAGCCGGCACCGGTCGATGATCAGGCTGACCAGACTTTTGACCCGAGTGACATTTTGAGTAAGGAAAATATCGAAGTTGACGTACCTGCGAAAACGCGTGACGATGTTTTACACTATTTGGCGGACATGGCGGTTAAGAATGGCCTTGCTACGGATGCCGATGCCATTTTCAAAAAGTATGTTGCGCGGGAAGAGGAAGGTTCGACTGGGATGGAAAAAGGCATCGCCATTCCGCATGCACAGGATGCCACGATTAAGCAGTCGGCAATGCTGGTGTTGCATTTGGCACAGCCGGTTGATTGGAAGACTTTTGATGGTAAACCGGTGACAGCCGTGATTTCGTTTTTGATTCCGGAGCATGATAGCGGTAGTCATTTGAAGTATTTGTCGAATACGGCGAAGTTGCTGACGCATGAGGACTTTGTCAAGGCGTTTCAGGCGGCGCGGACGCCGGATGCTTTGTATGCGTTGTTTAAGCGGTAGGGTGTTTGTTGGTGGAGAAGTCTCCCGATGTTGCGGGAGACTTTTTTGCGTTGGAGGATGTTCTATCTGAGGCAAATGTGAGGGGCGGGCTTTCGTTTTCTATAACGCGTTCGCCAGCCCAGAAACCTGCACATAAGGACCTCGAGCCTGAATGGCCAAAGCCCAGCCATTCAGGCTCGAGGCCACTTATGCTCCGGTTTCTAACCGGGCTGGCTCACGCTCACACAAAAAAAGCAGACCGCTGGGTGGGCGGTCTGCTGGGGGTGTCTGATCGTTTGGGGGACGATCGACGATTTCTACTTTGGAGGAGTAAAAATGAAAAAGTTGGGTTGGGGTTTGTAGGAATGAGTGGGTGGCTCATTTCTATGTTTCTTATACTACCGACAGTGTGTGAATGAAATGTGAAGGCAAATGCAATATTCTATTATATCTTTGTGGTGATTGTGTTCGCATTTGAATTTGCCCCTTGCGTTGACGGGCTGGTTAGTTCGGCAACAAGTTAATTAACGGAACAAACGTTATTTATGCAAATCCGAACATTTCGTGTTAAACTTTTTCCAGCAGGACAAGTCGCCTTTAGGGGCCAAGGTAAGTGGGGTGGTAACATGAAGAAGCAACATATCGTTGTACGGGTCCGCCGTCCGGATGGGTTGGTTTTGGACTTCCGGTTACCCAAAGATGTTACGCATGCAATTAAGGTAAGTCCGCAAACTGACTGGTTTGAGCGTCTGCGCGGTGGACTGATTGTCGCACCAATGGCGCCATACGTCGGTAAAGGGCATACCGCGTTTTTCATCGGCCGGATTGAACGGGTTTATTATTCAGGACGACAGTTAAAACGCTTTACGCGGAGCCAATTTCTGCTGCCGGATGTTTGGCGTGAGCAGGATTTACTTGAGAGCTTCACGTTTTTGCGGCATGATCATGCATGGCTGAATCGTCTCTACATTAAAGACGATCTGCGCTATTGGTATCACGATGCGAACTCACGTGTTTTAGCCAAAATCCGTGACTGGCATTGTAAGGTGGTTTATCGGCGTTTTCAAAGCGGCCGGCAAGGATTGATTCCTAATTTCTGATCGGAGCCGCAAAAAAGTAATAGGTAACGGACTATTAAAAAGCAGGTCAAGGCGGCCTGCTTTTTAGATACCTAATTTATAAAAAGTACTGACCAGTCAGAATTGCCAGGAGAACGAGCAACCCTGGCAAGAGATTGGAGATCCGAATCTTGGTGATGTCCATGAGGTTCAAGCCGATACCTAGAATCATCAAACCGCCGATCGCGCCGATTTCGCGCAAGGACGTCGCCAGTAAGGTTTTGGGGATGAATTGGACTAAAAAACTGGCTAACAACGTGATGGTACCTTGATACAGGACAACCGGAATGGCGGAAAACATAACACCGACGCCAAGTGAAGCGGTCATCATGATGGCCATGAATCCATCCATGACCGCTTTTGTGTAAAGTGTGGCGTTATCACCGGAAACGCCGGCTTGAATCGCGCCCAGAATGCTCATGGCACCAATGACGGCAATTAAAGTAGCCGTGACGAAACCTTCTGCAAAGTGGCTGTTGCCTTTTGCAAAGCGCTCCTGCAGCTTGAGGCCAAGATGATTCATGCCGTCTTCAATATGCAGCCATTCACCCAGCAGACCGCCAAGACACAGGCTAATGATGATGACAATGAAGCTCTTGGTCTGCAACGCCATCTGAATGCCTAGCGCAAACGTGCCAAGTCCCAGACTTTTGGTAATCGTATCCTTGGCGTTGTCGCTAATATTGTGCAAAACCAGCCCGAGTAGACCGCCACCGATAATGGTTAAGCCGTTGACAATGGAACCCATGAACATCATTGTTTTCTCCACCTTGTGTGTATGATTGCCATCACTGACCGAACCATCATAGCATGTTTTCAGCAGAGCGTGAGCTGGGCCGCTTAGAAACCGGAGTGTAAGCGGCCTCGGGCGTGATGGCCGGGCTTTGGCCATTGCGCCCGAGGTCCTTACACGCAGGTTTCTGGCCCAGCGAACGCGTTTCAACAGAGCGTGAGCAGGCCCGGTTAGAAACCGGAGCATAAGTGGCCCCGAACCTAAATGGCTGGGCTTTGGCCATTTAGGTTCGAGGTCCTTATGCGTAGGTTTCTGGGCCTGCGAGCGCGTTTCAGAGACGCAGCAGAGAACTTGTGTTTAGAGGTCCTTACACGCAGACTCCTGCCCCAGCAAACACGTTTCAACCCATCAATAACAGCAGATTTTTCCCAATCGCCCGGATGCTTCAGGTAAAATAGAAGGGAAACCAATTTGGCACGCAGAAAAATCCGTTTTGTTGAATGAAAAGCTTGCAAAAAACAAACGCATGTTCGATAATGTAACTAGTGTATTTTAAGCGCTGTGTGCGCGTAATTAAGGAGACAAATATGGCGAAGAAAACGACCACAAAGAATGCGAATACAAAATCTGATACCACAGATCGCGAAACCGAATTAGAAAAGGCGCTGCAGAAAATCAAGAAGGCGTTTGGTGAAGGCGCCGTGATGAAGATGGGTGATCGGCCGGAACTGAAGGTTGATGTTGTTTCGACCGGCATTCTTTCACTGGACTTGGCGCTTGGTGTCGGCGGGTTGCCACGCGGCCGGATTGTGGAAATCTATGGTCCTGAAAGTACCGGGAAAACCACAATTGCGTTACAGACGATCGCAGAGTTGCAAAAGTCCGGCGGCAAGGCAGCTTATATTGATGCCGAAAACGCGATGGATCCAAAATATGCGGCTGAACTTGGGGTCAACATTGATGATCTTCTGTTATCCCAGCCAAACTCGGGCGAACAGGGATTGGAAATTGCCGAAATGCTGATCGAATCTGCCGCCGTGGATATTGTCGTGATTGACTCCGTTGCCGCTTTGGTTCCCAAGGCTGAAATCGAAGGCGCCATTGGTGACAGTCATGTCGGCTTACAAGCGCGGTTAATGTCGCAAGCGCTGCGTAAAATGGCTGGATCGATCAACAATACCAATACATTGGTGATCTTTATCAATCAGTTGCGGGAAAAAGTCGGCGTGATGTTTGGCAATCCGGAAGTTACGCCGGGCGGACGCGCTTTGAAGTTCTATGCCTCGGTTCGTATTGAGGTTAAAAAAGGCCAGCAAGTCAAGGATGGCAAAGATGTGATCGGTTTTGCCAGCAAGCTGAAGGTTACCAAGAACAAGGTGGCGCCACCATTTAAGACGGTTGAAACAACGATGTCATTTGGTCATGGGATTGAGCACAACACCGACATGATCAACTTAGTGACGGAAAAAGACAGTAAATTTGACGTCATTACGAAATCAGGATCCTGGTACAACTATGGCAAAGAGCGTTTGGGCCAAGGGCTCGTGAACGCCTCCCATTATCTTGATGAACATCCGGAAATTTCTAAGGAAATCGAAGCCAAAATCCGTGAACAGGCTGCACCTAAGAAGCCTGAAGAAACGGACGACGACAAGAAGGACGCTAAAAAAGACGTCAAGTCAACCGACGAAGACAAGACTGAAAAGCCAGCTGAGACCGATGAAAAGCAGGATGACAAGAAAGACGATCCATCAAGCTTTGGCGTTGACCGGTTAGTTTAAGTATCACGTTGATTAGTTTCGAAAAGTTATAGGTCCACAACAAAAGGCTCGCTGCCAAACGCAGCGAGCCTTTTTTGGGGTGATGATCGGATGGGGGCCAATCATCTTTTTCTTTGGAGGAGAAAAATGAAAATTAGGTTGGGGTTTAGGAATGAGTGGGTGGCTCATTTCTATGGTGCCAATACTACTGGCAAAGTATGACGAAAATGTGATGGTTACTTTGTCATTTTGTAAAGTTTACCGCCTAAGCAACACGATTCGTCAGGTGACTAAGCCTGTTCGGCAACCAGAGTAGGTTGGTGCAATGCCATTTTCAAAGCATCGCCTAATGCCTTGATACCGGTGTCAATTTGATCCAAGGTCGGGCCGGTGAAGTTGAGCCGGGCGCCGTTGACTTGCGCGGAGGTCGCATATAGATTGGCCGATGGCACATAGGAGATGTTGTTTTCCGGCAATAGATGCTGCTTCATGAAGGCACCCATGTCAAAACCGGCGGGCATGGTGAGCCATAGGAAGAAGCCGCCATCAGGATTATTGAAATGGGCTTCAGCCGGCATGTAGCGGGTCATGGCGTCAACCATCGCGTCTTTCTTCTCACGGTAACGATCCTGAATCTGCTTGATGTGCGCGTCCAGATCGTTTTCTTCCATGTAGTCGTTGATCCCGTGCATCGTTAAGTTGCTGGATTCTAGGTCGCTGCCGCCTTTTAATGCGATCAGCTCTTTCAAAAGCTCCGGTGCAGCAACTAACCAGCCCATTCGCAAACTAGGTGAGAGGATCTTGCTGAAGCTGCCGAGATAGATGACCCGGCCTTCTGTATCCATGGATTTGATGGTTGGCAGTGGCTTGCCATCATAGCGAAGATCACGGTAAGGATTGTCTTCGAGGATCATCACATCGTATTGATTGGCAAGGCGAATCATGGCCTTCCGCTTGGCAAGCGACATTACGATGCCAGTTGGATTTTGAAAATCCGGTACCGTGTAGATGAACTTGACGGAGCGGCTCATCAAAACTCGTTGCAGAGCATTGATGTCAATGCCGTCGTCCTGCATCGGCACTTCGTAGTAAGTTGGCTGATAAGCATTAAACGCAGCCAAGGCGCCTAAGTAGGTTGGGGCTTCAACCACCAGACCGTCGCCAGGATCAAGCATTAACCGCGCGACCAGATCGATGCCTTGCTGGGCACCTTGCGTCATCATGATATCGGCAGCACGGGTCGGCATACCGGTGGCTCGCAGCCGCGCCGCAATCTTTTCCCGTAATGGCAGGTAACCTTGCGTGCTGGCGTATTGCAACAATTCGGTATCGCCGCTGGTAAAACTGTGCTTAAAAGCGCGGTTGAGCTGCTGAGTCGGGAACAGGCTGCGATCCGGATAACCGCCGGCAAAGGAAATCACATTCGGGCCGGAAGCCGCGAACAGATCCTCTAAGCCTGATTTACCGGTTTTTTGTGTACGTTTTGCGAATTTCATGATGAAAATCCCCCTTTGGTATCGATGCAAGAAGCGGCGCGATACCTTCGTCGCGCTGGTTCAAAAATCCGATCAACGCTTTCTTATTGACACTAGTGTAAAACGGCTCGTATGATTGAGTAAAGCTCAACTATTTCAGGTTAAGTTGAATATTGTTCATGTTAAAAAGAACGAACACGCTTGGCGATTGATGTGACGGGATTTGTCTTGCCGAAGTGACAAGCGCTGTCACTTCAGCTTCGCGGTGAAAGGGAAGAAAAAATATCATGGGTAATTTTTCGTATGAGGTTTTTAGCAAAGTCGTCGAACGCGGCACACTGGCACAAGCGGCGGCGGAATTGAATGTCACACCGAGTGCGGTCAGCCACAGCATCAGCCAACTTGAAAGTGAGTTGGGCTTTCCGCTGCTGATTCGCAATCGCACCGGCGTGACCTTGACCGAAGACGGTGCGCAGGTGTTGCCGATTATTCAGAGTATTCAAAATCTTGAAGAACAGCTGTCACAAGTGGCCGATAACATCAATGGCGTCAATACCGGGCGTATTCGTATCGGCGCGTTTTCGTCGGTATCCACGAACTGGCTGCCCACGATTATTCAACGGTTTAAGAAGCGGTATCCGCACATTGAAATCAGCGTGGTTCAAGGCACCTTCAATCGAATTGTGGATGCCGTGCGATTGGGAACGGCTGATCTGGGGTTTTCATCACTGCCGGTTGGCCCGGGAGTGGTCGTGGAGCCGTTGTTGAAGGATCCGATTTACTGTATCACGCCGAAAAGTTTCAAGCCCAAGAATGGTAAAACGGTGACGCAGGCGGATGTCGAAAAGCGGAACTTCATTCTTCAACAAATCGACTATGACCGCGACACCAAGCGCGCACTGGACCGTTATCATGTGTCAACGAATACCATTAATTACTCAATTGACGATCAAAGCATTTTATCGATGGTTGAGTCGGGCCTGGGGCTTGGCATTTTACCCAAACTGGCCTTGCAGAAGCTGGTGGGTGATGTTAATGTTTACCCGTTTTCTGAACCATTTTCCCGGACGTTATGTTTGGTGATTAATCCGACCATTAAAAAATCACCTTCTGTCCAAAAAATGCAGCAGGTGATTAACGGGTTCTTGGCGGAGACCTATGGAGAAGCTTTTTTAGGCCATCAAGGGTAAAATGATCAGGAGCGATCATCGAGCCGATCCATGGTTTGGTTCAATGCCTCATCAACGCGATTGTTGTTATGATTGGTGGCGTGGCCCTTCACTTTATGAAACGTCACGTGATCAAAGCGGTTAACTTGATGCAACAGTGCCTGCCATAGCTCGGCGTTTTTAACCGGCTTGCCGTGGTTGCGCCAGCCATTTTGCTGCCACTTGACCCACCAGCGCTGTTGCATGGTGTTGATCACGTATGCGGAATCGGAGTAAACGTCGACTGGAATGTCCGTGCGCTTGATCGCTTTTAATCCTTGAATCACCGCCATAATTTCCATATAATTATTGGTTCGGCCGTAATCGCCTTCAGAGAGCATTTTCTCGTGCTCCCCATAGATCAGTAACGCCGCCCACGCGCTTTTATCGGTGGGACGGACTGAGCCGCCAGCGTGATTGCCGGTGTTGCGGTTGCCGCCGTCTGTATAAAGTACAATTGATTCAGCCATCTTGTCCTCGCTTTCTAACTACCTATTGTAGGGGAACGGGTTGCAGATGGCTATCCTTGATCGCTTTCGAAAAATGATTGAAAAGAGGCTGCTGCATGAATCGTTATCTTATCGCACTGGATCTGGATGGTACGACCTTGAACGCTGATGGTCAGTTGAGCGCTGGCACGATCGCTGTTTTGCAGGCGGCGCAGGCAGCAGGCCATTTGGTGGTTATTGCTACCGGCCGCCCGGATGCGATTTCCGAACAATTTTATGATGCTTTGAAACTGCAAGGGCCGATGATTAATTTCAACGGTGCCTTGATTCACATGCCGCACCGCCACTGGCAGTATGAAAAGGAAGTCACGATTCCGATTCCGGTTGCCTTGTCCTTGCGCCAGTTGAAGCAAGAGTTTGCGTTCAAGGTCATGGTGGCAGAAGGCAAGCGCTTGTTGGTGGCGGATCGGCCATACGCCAACATCCCGTTTTTACCGGATCGCCTGCATCCTGATGCGTTGTTGGATGAGCAGGGGTTGCGGCAGGCGCCGATTTCGGTCACCATGTTTATGGAAGCCAAGATCTTCAAGCCGGTTGCCGCGCAGGTTGCGGCGTTGTATCCGCATCTGGCGGCCAAGACCTGGGGCGCCTGGAGCGGGGAGTACACGGCGCTGGAAGTCACTAGCCGCAATACGAGTAAATCCCGGGCATTGGCTTATGTGGCGGGATGTTACGGCATTGATCAGTCGCATATTATTGCGTTTGGCGACGATATGAATGATTTGGACATGCTGCAATTTGCCGGTCATGGGGTGGCTATGAAAAATGCGCGTCCGGCCATTCTTGCAGCAGCCGACGCGCATACGCCAAGTGATAACGAACACGATGGCGTTGCGGATTATTTAGCAGATTACCTGAAACTGGCTTAGGGACAAGTCAACGATGAAAATAACGCGTTCGCTGGCGCAGGAGCCTGCGTATAAGGACCTTGGTCGCAATGGCCAAAAACCAACCATCACGCCCAAGGCCACTTATACTCCGGCTCCTGAACGCGCCGGCTCACGCTCACAGAAATTAGGGGATTATTATCATGACAACGCTTTATCTTGTCCGTCACGGGCAAACCGAATTTAATGTTCAAAAACGGGTTCAGGGAATGGCTGATTCTGCCTTAACCGCCAAAGGCATTGCGGATGCCAAAGCATTGGGATTAGGGTTTAAGACAGCAGGCATTCGATTTAATGCAGCATTTGCGAGTGATTTGACCCGCGCAATCGACACGGCGCATTTTATTTTAAGCGGGCTAGATGAACCGTTGCCGGTCACAACGCTGATGGGCTTACGTGAAGAAAATTATGGCAAGTTTGAAGGGCAGCTGGCGAATGATTTTTCGTTAGCGACCATGGGTGTTGCCAATTTTCACAAAGCCTTGGCCAATCGCGAAATTACCTTGGCGCAAACGGCTGATGCGGCGTTTGCGGCTAATATGGATCAACATCCGAATACTGCCGAGACGAATCGCATGGTTCAGGAACGGCTCAATCGGACTTTGCGCGCAATTGCCGTGGAAGCCGAGACAAAAGATTGGCAGCGCGTTTTGGTGGTGACCCACGGAACCGCTGCGTTGATGTGGTTGAATTACATCCACTACAACATTGATGGACGGGAAATGCTCGACAATGCCAGTGTTACCAAATTGTCCTGGACTAACGAGCGTTTTCGGGTCACGGATTTTAATGACTTAGGCTTCCTGCATCAGGGGCAGAAAGTGGCTGGGGAAGCCAGCGCTTAATGCAGTTTAATCTGGTCTTGCCAGAAAATGCCGTCAATGGCGATTAGGCACAGCGCCGCGCCGGCCAAAGCATAGGTGCCGATATAGTGGGTGAGGATGCTGGTGATACCAGCGCCAGCCGCAAAACTCAGGATAATGGTACCGATCACAGCTGCGGATTCGCGGCTTTTTTGCTGGCCGCGAATGAAGCCATCATAGAGATTCTGGGCAGCTGTCCGGAGATTGCCGGTCATCATTAATGAAGTAAACGGGCCCCCGCGTAACCGGCGGAACTCCTGAAGTTGGGCGGCAGCAATGAGCGAGACCATGGCGCTGGCGACTAAGTCAGGTAGCCAGCGACCCAGCAGACTGACGAGCAAAATTAATCCGATTTCGTAACGAATGATCCAGCGTTGTTCGCTCAAGGGATGCTGACGTTTATCGGCTTGCAGTTGAATGGCCCGTGCCGCCATCGTGCCGAACATGAAGGCCAGAATCGGTACGATATAACGAATGGCCGTATACCATTGCGCCTGACTAAGATGCACGCCTAATAGGATGACATTCCCGGTTTGCAAGCCAGCAAAAACTTCGCCATGCAGCAAATAGGTAAACGCATCAAAGCTGCCGGCAGCGCCGGTAAGCAACGTGCCGATTAATAGACTTTCGTGGATGGGTTGATCTTTGGTTTGCATATGGATTGCCGCCTTTTAATGATAATGTGTGAACCGCGCCACTTATTGTACCCAAATTCGCCATCTTGACAACGAAAATGCCTCGGCAGTCAAGATAGCTACAAGTCGTTTAAACACCTAAGTTAAGTTTTAGCTATTAAAAACCCCGGCTAGCCTAGTTTGCGGGCTGCCGGGGGTAGTTTGTTCTATTGGGATGCGACTAAGTAAACAATAACAACCGGCATGGCCACAGCGTTAGTAAGTCATGCTTGGCTGATCGTTATCGGATGATTATTTTTTCTGATCCTCGGCTGATTCTGGTGGGAATGCCAAGACAGTGCCGCCGCCAAGGTTTTTAGTCATGGCGTGGAAATTTGTTACAATTTTAAAATTCAGCTCTGAAGCATTCTGTCGGTCTTGCTCTGCATAGTCAGTAATGGTGAGCAATGCAGAGTTTTCGTAAACTTTTTCGATTTTCCCGGTAAAAGGCGCTTCCATGTCTTCCTTAACCTGACAAACCACAGCGTCCCCGAGATGTAATTTTTCTTTTTCCATAATGCCTCCAGCCTTTCAAAAATTCCCAACATAAGTGGCATATTATAACATTCGTTCTCCAATATCAAGGTACTAGAGGCGGAAAGTTTCAAAATCCTAAAAATATTTCTTTATTTTTTGAAAACGGCGACGTTGCCGGTAGAGGGCTTTTCAAAAACTGCCTAAAAGTGGTTATAATGGAATAAAATAGAAAGGACGAAATTAGTCATGGCAGCTAGCAACACAACGATCGATCAATTGAATGAAGCGGCACAACAGACCGCACTGGAAACTTTTGCAAAATTTTACCTTAACCGGTTCTTTGGAGCGGGGTTAGACGTTTTCTCCCAGCTTGATAAGCAAGGTGATTTGGCCGATATTAACCATTATCTCCTCGACAACCGTACTTTAACGCGGGAGGAATTGACGAGCGGCTTGTTGACGCATCGGTCAGGTAATCTGCTGGATCTTCTGAAGCAGGTTAAGGTTAAGTACAATGCACAAGGCGCTCCGGAAACACCATGGCAAGAATGGTATGCTGCGCAGATTGATAAGCTGCCGCAGGGACTTTAAGCAACGATTGCGATAAGCGTTTGGTTTAAGCGGTTATCGGAAACGTATTTGAAATGATTGTATAGATGAGTGTTAAAGAGAATCGGTCATAGAAACTTGTGATGTTTCTATGGCCGATTTCATATAGTGTTTTGCTCGTTATAACGCGTTTGACGACTCCTAATCGGGCTGGTTCAAGCTCACTCAAAAGAAAGGGAATATCCATGGCCAAATACTTAATCGTAAGTGATATTGACGGGACGTTAACGGCCAATCATCATGATGTCACAGTAAACACAGCTCAGGCATTGGAAAATGCGGTGGCAGCCGGCGCAGCTTTTTATGTTGCGACTGGGCGCATGCATGCGCTGGCAGAAGTGGTTGCCAAACAGTTTCAGCCCGACGCCAGCATTATCGCTTCTAATGGCGCCGTGTATGACTTTTCCGGTGAACGGGTGCATCACACACTTGGTGAAGAAGCATTGACGGCAGTTGAAGAAGTCAGTGCCGATCTGAATCTGAACGCTTTATACTTTAGTGATGATACCGTTTATTTCACCGGAACACTGCCACCCGCCATTGAAGCAGCCGCCCGCAAGTTTGCACCTAAATCGGTTGAAATTAAGGTGGTCGGCGTGCCATCGATAAGGGAACTATTGACCCACGCCGCAGTGATTACGAACGGCATTATTTTTGGACCCAATGATACGAAAGCTTTGGTTGCCGGAAAAACGGCCTTGGAGGCGCGTGATGTTTTGCATGTCTCGGCTTCTGAGCATACTAACTTGGAATTAATTCCCAAGCATGTCGATAAAGCCAATGCTGTGCGCGAATTACAGGAAAAGACCGGCATTGGGCCGGACCACACGATTGCTTTTGGCGACGGCCTTAATGATTTAGGAATGTTGCAGGCCGCTGGCGTTAGTGTGGCGATGGGCAATGCCGTGCCTGAAGTCAAGCGCGTTGCTCGGTATGTGACCGATACCAATGTCGATGACGGCGTGGCACATTTTTTAACGGAATTTTTTGAAAAATAAATTTTTATGGAGAAAACAGGGTTTCCAGTTGCTTGTTTGTTGAACGTTTGCCACCATAGAGATGGTAAATGTTGTAACGTTTTTATTTTGTAACTGTCTGCCATTAACGCGTTCGCCGGCGCAGAAGTCGGCTCACGCTCACTATAACGCGTTCGCCAGCCCAGAAACCTGCGTGTAAGGACCTTGGTCGCAATGGTCAAAGCCCGACCATCACGCCCAAGGCCACTTACACTCCGGTTTCTAACCGGGCTGGCTCACGCTCACTGACAACTAGGAAAGCGGGGGATTTGTTCATGTATCATGCAGCAACAGATCGTTATGCGAAGATGCCGGTTCGTCATGCCGGCAAGACAGGGCTGATGTTGCCGGCAATTTCTTTGGGATTGTGGCAGCATTATGGCAATCTGGATCCGTTTGATTCACGGCGTTCGGTGATTCTGGATGCGTTTGATCATGGTGTTTTTCATTTTGATGTTGCCAATCATTATGGTAACGGCGATGTTGATCCGGGATACGGTTCGAGCGAAACGCTGTTGGGACAGATTCTGGCAACTGATTTGAAGGATTATCGTGATGAACTGGTGATTAGCACGAAGGTCGGCTATGAAATCCACCCAGGCCCATATGGCATTGGCACTTCACGTAAAGCCGTCATTCAAGGACTGAATGACTCCCTCAAACGGTTGCGTCTGGATTATGTCGACATTTATTATGCACATCGTTTCGATGACACGGTGGCGTTGGAAGAGACCGTCAATGCGCTTGATCAAACCGTGCGGGATGGCAAGGCTTTGTATATCGGCATTTCCAATTATGATACGGAGCAGACCAAAGAGGCCATTGCGATGTTTAAAGACCTGCATACCCCGTTTGTCTTGAACCAGTTCAGTTACAACATGTTCAATCGCGAGGCAGAAACTTCCGGCCTGACGGATGCTTTGAAGGCGAATGGCGCCGGGTTGATTGCGTATGGTCCATTATCAGAAGGATTATTGTCTGATCGGTATCTGAACGGCATTCCGGATAGCTTCCAGATCCATCGCACCAACAAAGGCACTTTTGCGAAAGGCAAGGATGCTGTGGTTAAAAAGCTCAACGATCTGAACGAGATTGCCCAAGGACGTGGCCAGACATTGTCCCAGATGGCGTTGGCATGGCTTTTACGTGATCCAGTCGTTACCAGCGTGATTATCGGCACGACCTCAGTTGAGCATCTCGAGGATAACCTCAAGGCGACAGAACATCTGACATTCACGGCTGAAGAGGTTCAACAAATTGATGATATTTTGAACGCATAAGGCGCGAGCAGGTTGCGCTGGATATAAAAAATCGGCTCTAGAGATGATCTCTGGAGCCGATTTTGTTTGTTCTCATTTAACCTGAAAAGCCGCCAGATGTGCCGCTAAGTATTTGGCGGTTTCACCGTGGCCTTGGCTGGCGATGGCTTGTGGCGTGCCGGCTGCCATGACCTGGCCGCCTTCAGCCCCGCCTTTTGGTCCTAAGTCCAAAACGTAATCGGCGTTGGCAATAACATCTAGGTCGTGTTCAATGGCAATGACAGTTGCGCCGGTTTTTAAAAGGCGCTGGAAAACTGCCACCAACGTTTGAACATCAAGGGGATGCAACCCAACAGAAGGTTCATCGAAGACGAATAGCGTGTCTTTTTGGGAACGACCCATGTGTGCGACCAGCTTGAGTCGTTGGGCCTCGCCACCGGATAGCGTTGGTGTGCTTTCGCCTAAATGCAGATAGCCCAGTCCCATGTCGTGGAGTGTCTGCAAGGTATGGGCGATTGCCGGTTCGTCCTTGAACACCTTGAGTGCGGTATCGACGTCGAGATCTAGCAGGTCGGCAATGCTGCGGTCGTGCCATTTGATTTTCAACACTTCGGGATTATAGCGACGACCATGGCAGGTAGGGCAGGTTTGCTGCATATCCGGCAAATACTGAATGTCCAGATTGATCACACCGGTACCGCCACAAGTGGGGCAGGCACCCGCCTTGACGTTATAGGAGAAGTGACTGCTGGTATAATGCTTGGCTTTGGCGTCTGGCAAAGCGGCGAACAGATGGCGCAGGTGATCGAGAATGTCAGTATAAGTGGCAACAGTTGAACGCACATTTTTGCCAACCGGCGTCGCGTCAATGGCGACCACATGCCGAATGCCGCCGCTTTTGAGATCGCGGACAAAAGTCGGGCTCGGCTGATCTTTCGTTGCTGACAATGCCGGGACTAACGCGTCGAAAATGAGTGTCGACTTGCCAGCGCCGGAGAAGCCAGATACAACGGAGAAGCAGTTAATCGGGAAGCCGACATGCAAGTTGTGCAGGTTGAAGCGATCGGTGACGGTCAGCTGCAATTGCTTGGCCTTGGCAACTGCTTCGGCACCAGCTTGCGGGCGGACGATGAGTTGGGTTTTGCCGGTTAAAAATGGGGCAATTAACGAATGCGGATTGCGACTAACGGTGGCGGGATCCCCCTGATCGAGAATGCGACCCCCGTCAACGCCGGCACCCGGGCCGATTTCGACGATTTGATCGGCGGCGTTGATGATCGCCGTGTTGTGATCCACGACCACCAGTGAGTTGCCTTGATCAACCAAGCCGTGCATCACTTCCAATAAACCGGCAACATTGGCGGCATGCAACCCGATAGAAGGCTCGTCGAGGACGTACAGGACGCCGGTTGTTTCGGTGCGTAGTGTTCGACTGAGCTGGATCCGTTGTAATTCACCGGTGGACAGTGATGCGGCGGCCCGGCTTAACGTCAGGTAGCTCAGGCCTAGATCCATGATCGGTTTGAGCAGTTGCGTCAATTCTTTAATGATGTCGTGCGCCAACGCCTGCATATTTTGCGGCAGCCATTGGTAGATTTTCGGGATAAACGCGGAAAGCTGCGTCAGGGTCATGTCGCTGACTTGCGCGATATTTTGATCAACCAAAAGTTGTGACAACAGTTTCGGCGCGAACCGGCTGCCATGACAGGTCGGGCAAACGCCGAATTCATAGAACCGATTCAGGCGCTGAATCGCACGTTCATTCTTGGTGGTGGCTAAAGAATCTTCAACCGCATTGAAGGCATTTTCGTATTGTGCATGGTCCATGTGGAAAACTCTGCCTGTTTTGCTGGGGATGTTGATGGCGTATTTTTTCCGTTGACCATGCCAAACCTGTTCTTGTTGGTCTTTGGGCAGATCCTGGAAGGGGGTATCGATGTCAATGCCGATTGCCTGGGCGACGTATGGCATGAAGTTACGTCCAGGAAGCCGCCATGAGGCAACGGCGCCTTGGCGAATGGTTAGCGTTTGGTCGGGGATGAGGCGATTGGCCGCCAGCGTCCGCGCTTGACCCGTACCGCCACAGGTTGGGCATGCGCCAGTAGAGTTAAAGGCAAAATCTTCTGCCGCGAACGCCATAAAGTGAACCCCGCAAGTTGGGCAGGTGATCATGCCCATCCCGCTTTCGCCATCATTTGGCAGATCCATGGCCTTGGCAATATCAAGTGTCGGCGGAACGCGGTGACCATTTGGACAAACCGGTGAGCCGAGACGCGAAAACATCAGGCGGATCACATTTAAGGCTTCCGTGGCGGTGCCAACGGTTGAGCGAATGCCAGGCACAACCGGCCGCTGTCTGAGGGCGATCGCACTGGGAATATGCTTGACCGAATCAGCCGCCGCTGGACTTGTCTGCCCTAACCGCCGGCGCGTATAAGTCGACAAAGCGCTCATATACCGCCGCATGCCTTCCGCGTACAAAACGCCCATCGCCAGCGAACTTTTACCGGAGCCTGAACGACCGGTAATCGCCACGAGTTTGTTTAAGGGGATATCCACGTTAAGGTGTTTCAAATTATTGACATAGGCACCGCGAACACTGATATGATCTGGAATTGCCATCGAATCGAACTCCTTTGCCGGAATTAGTAAACTGTTTAATGTTGAGTGATATGTCACTATGGGTTTATTGTAACGCAGTTGAGAAAATACGAAAAAGGCCTCACGCAAGCACTGCGTAAGGCGGATTGCCGAACATGACCGATTGGCTTATTCTTCGACTGCGACACCGGTGGCCTGGCTGAGCAGTTTAATGAGCTTGAGGTATTTCTTTTCACCCAATTCGTTGTACAGGCGCTCAAGGTTCCCCATATATTCAGGCCCCAGATCCTCGACGGCGTCTTGTCCCGCTTCGCTGAGGACGAGTTTGAAGCTGCGGTAGTCGTCCGGGTCAGGCTGCTTGTCAAGCAACCCGCGGTCAAGCAACGGCCCGCTGGCTTTGGTGATGGCAGCTTTGGTGACATGCATCTCCTTGGCAAGACTCGTCGGCGTTTTTGGTGTCAGCTCCGTGGCCATCCAGAATAGCAGATTTTGCTGATTCAATGGGATGTCCGAAGATGACACTGGTGAGAAAAGTCGATGGAATTGGTTAACCGATTGACTCGCCGACAAACAATGCTTTTTCATTTTAAAGTTCCCCCTTTTACATAACCTCTTTATACTTTAAGTATGAACTCTCGAGGTTAAGCCATGCAACAAATAGGGTAGCTTATCGGTTAATTAGTTCAGGTAATCACATTTGAAAGATTGGAAGGTACGTTACATGATTGATTGGCAGGCGTTGACAGCCTATGCGCGCTCCGTTTCCACACAGGATCATAGCGGTCACGGATTCGACCATATTGAGCGGGTGATCGCGATGGCAAAGCGGTTAGCCGCCGAAACTCCAAGCGTTGACTCGGCCGTCGTTGTCGCGGCAGCCACGATGCATGACACTTATGACGACAAACTGGTTAACGATGTCGCCGCAGCGAGGTCGGCTGCGCGTCATGCGATGGCAGCAGCCGGTTTGACGGACGAACAGATTCAAGCAATTATCGCAATTATTGACCACATGTCCTTTAAAGCCAATTTAGGGAAGCGCCAGCCTTTGTCCCTGGAAGGTCAGCTGGTGCAGGACGCAGACCGATTGGACGCTATTGGGGCAATCGGCATCGGTCGCGCCTTTATGTACGGTGGCACACATGGTGGTCGCATGTATGATCCGGAACTGGCACCGCGAACTGCCTTAACGCCAAGCAATTATCGCACGAAGGAAAGCACCATCATTAATCATTTCTATGAGAAATTGTTGAAGCTGAAGGATCAGCTGAATACCCCAGCAGCCAAGCAACTTGCTGAACATCGGCAGCAGGTTATGGAAGACTTTTTGACGGAATTTAAGGCCGAGTTGGGCGGCGAGCGATGAGCAAAGGGATGTAGTGTGAACAAGTAACCAATAGGTTGGCAAGAAATAAAACGTGGCAGAGGACTAAGAAGACCTACTTCCTGACCACAGCATATAAAAATCCCCCCAAATATAATGAAAAATCATATTCGGAGGAACATCTTTGCTTTTTAGTTCTTATTTCTTTCCCATTTCAGCCAAAAGACTCAACGTTCCGAACGAATATTGAACGGTCTTTTTACGAGGAAGACTGGCAATACACCTAGTTATTATTGAACTTTCTGACTTTCTTGTTGTAATAGATGAACCAAACAGCGGTTAGCAGGGAAAAAAGGGCAGATAACAGAGCAAGTAGCTTATTGCTGCTATTAAGTAGATCCAATCCAAGAAAAAGGATGGTCATCACTAAAATGATAAAGCCAGTGACTCGATATTTTATCAACAGATATTCCTCCTTTGGTAACAGCATCTGAATGTCACAATAAAAGGCACAGTTTTCGTGGTAATTGCAACGATTAGGCTTATAAGATGGGGCTCATTATATGTAAGGGGGGAGACTTAAACTTAGAACCGTGATGGGACTACCTAATAGATTGCTAGTGACTGACAAAAGTGCCTTTATACCTTATAACGATCGTTGCTAACCGACAATAATGGCATTATGTACCTCATGCAGGTATAGGTCAAGGTAGGATTTCTACATATAAACTAAAACGTTAAAGTTGAATATGCGCTAAAATCCTCATACATTGGGATCCTTTAGTATCAAAACAAACACAAACTGAACCGCGGCGCATAGTTGAGCCGACCCAAAATATACGAAGAAATGTTTATGTCCACGTCAAATCTACAACAGATGCAGCATGATATTCACCTAAAAACTCAACACCTTTTAAAATTGGTCCATCGTTCTAACGCCCAACGTCAGGCAAATGCGCAAAAACACAATAGCACACGGAAATAATGAGCAACGATTGTTATTATGAGAATTCGATGCTATTATTTGCTTATTCTAATATTCCAATGCGTTGATTGTGGCATTGCTCGGCGTGTCAGTTTGCATTTCCGGCATAGACGGATCGTGTTCCTTATGAAAAGAGGCATTTTCAGTGACTTTTCGACAGTATCTTTTCCGACTAAAATGGCGGTTTGGTTTATTTATCTTAATGTATGGCGTCATGATTGCTGCGATGACGGCGGTATCGGTTTTTACCGGGAACATGATTACGGCATTGACGCAATTTAAGGTCAATGCGTTCGTGACTGCGGCAATCGTGATGGTCGTAGCGACAATTTTGCAATTGGTCGTGCAGACGTTGGTCAACATTTATCAGATCTCGCTTCAACGCCGGTTGAACAATGACATTCGCACGCAGATCACCAAGAGCATTGCGACGATGCCGTTTGAACAGTACCATTCCCGGTCAGATGCGGTTTATACTTCGTGGATGACCAATGATGTCAACACCATTAACACGCAGGGGCTACGCAATGTCGCATATCTCATTCAGGCCAGTTGGCAGGTGGTTCTCAGTATTTTCGTTTTGTTAACGTATCATGCTTCGCTGTTTATCACGACATTGGTTTGCGCCGTGCTCTTAATCACGGTACCGATGATTTATCGCAAAAAGCTAAGCGCCGCCGCGGCAACATGGAGTCAGGAAAACGAGAAGTTAACCAATCGATTGACCGACATCCTTGAAGGTTTTAATACGCTCTTCATGGCCAATCGGCGTCACGTCATGGTGGAGCGGGTGCAGCAGGCTTCGGATGACGCTGGCCATGCGCAGGTCGGCTACATTCAGTTTAATATGGCCACTCAGTTTCTGATCAATTTGGTTAACTTGGGGAGCCAGCTATTCTTACTGATTCAGGCCGGGTTACTTGCTTACAATCACATCATTCCGGTTGGCGCGGTGGTGACGATACATTCTGTTGCAGGGACAACGTTTAGCGGCTTGACGTTGATGAGCTTTGCCCTGACCACCGTCAAGTCGGTTGCCCCGATTTTCGATAAGTTTGCCAAGTCAGCGCCGGCTCCACAAGAGGCGAAAACGCCTGTGACACCGCTGACCGAAGCTATCAAGCTGCAAAATGTGACCTTTACATACCCGCATAAAAACGAGCCGGTCATCAATGATCTGAACCTGACGTTGCAGGCCAATCAAAAGGTGGCGCTTGTCGGGCCATCTGGGCGGGGGAAAACCACGTTGTTGCGACTTATTAGCGATGTGTTGGCCGATTATCGCGGTGAGATCACCTGGGATGGGCACGATTACCGGCAGCTTGATCCGCGTTCTTTACGGGATCAGATTACTTACATCGAACAGGCCCCTTACATTTTTAACGACACGCTGCGATTTAATTTAACGCTTGGGCGGCAAGTGGATGACGATGTGTTACAACAGGCCATCAAAGGAGCGCAATTGACTGAATTTATGAAGCACCAAACGCAAGGGCTAGATACGGTGTTGAAACACAATGGTGGTGATTTGTCAGGTGGGCAGAAACAGCGCATTGCCTTGGCGAGGGGTCTGATCAGACAAAGCCGGCTCATCATCAGCGATGAAGGCACCGCGGCACTGGACGCGAAAGCTGGGCTCTCCATTGAAAAGCTGCTGGTATCACTGCCGAAAACCACATTAATTATGGTGACCCATAATCTGCGTCGTGAAATTAAAGATCAACTCGACCGCGTGATTACGGTTTGAGGCGATTGTGTCGGGGGGATTGAGATGTGTCTGTGCCCATTGCGACGCTCAACGAGTTCATTTAGGGAGTTCGACCATTCACCAAATCTTGCTTTACATGCACATTTAATTGCACAATTAATTCAGCAAGTTCTGACGCAATGAATTCCAGAAAGAGGCTGATCTCATGGACGCTGTTTCCTACTCAGTTTTCCGCCGCAATCTCAAGCACTACCTTCAAGCAGTCAATGACACCTCCACGCCACTCTTGATTACTAGCCGTGATAATGAGGCTGATACTGCCGTCTTGATGAATAAACGTGATTTTGATGCCATGCAAGAAACGATGAGGATTTTGTCGAATCCTGAACTCATGGCCAAGATCCGCCGTGGTCAAGCCCAAATTGCCGCTGGTAAAACCCGGCAACACGATTTAAAGGATGTCGGTGGCGGGGATGATTAAGCGCTGGACTGACGATGCCTAGCACGACTATATCAGTTGGTTTGAGCAAGCTGATAAAGCCACGCTCAGAAAAATTAATCGGCTCATCACATCGATCGACCGGACACCGTTTGATAGCCTGGGTAAACCAGAACCATTGAAACACGGCTTGTCTGGTATGTGGTCGCGCCGAATCACGCAAGAACACCGCTTAATTTACGAAATTGAGGCAAACACGATGACAATTATTTCCTGTCGCGATCATTACTAGTAAGCAGGCGGCACTCGGATAATTTACGAGGATGAAATCGGCAAGGAATCGTTTGCAAGCTTGTTGATGATTTTTTCGAAATCAGCCCATTCTTAGTCGACAATCCTGACGACTTTTTCCAAAAAAGGCTTGCGAGTGCAGGAGATTTAGTGTACATTAATTAGGCAGTTGTTTTTAAACAACCGAAACATTTGCCGTCTTAGCTCAGTCGGTAGAGCGCATCCATGGTAAGGATGAGGTCGTCGGTTCAAGCCCGATAGACGGCTGCAAATGACGTTGCCTGACAGGTCAGTTGATCTGTTGGGCTTTTTTTCTGCATTTAAAAGGTTGGAACGCGAGCAAACCTTATAACGATCTGCGTGACCAACGAAAGCCCAAGATTTTGGTGCTCAAGAAATTATTGGTATGATGAAACAGTAACGACTCTCCCTTGAAAGGACGTTAACTTTGAAAATATTCCATTCTTTTTTACAGGTATTAGGCGTCGGCATTGGGTTTATCTTATACTCGTTTGCTGAGTTGGCACTGGTTCGCGGGGAAGCGGCTTGGGGTGCTTATGGCGCGATTGGCGCGTTTGTCATTTCGTTTGGGGTATTGATCGGGCTGTTAATGCTGGTCTATCGCCGGTGGTATCGGCAGCAAGGTCCCTTGACAGTGAAGCATCCGGCTGCTGTCATTTGGCAGGGAATCGGCTTGCTCTTCGTCATTCAACTAACGAATTCGCTACTGATGCATTTGTTACATACCCCGCAAGCAGCGAATCAGAGCAATTTGCTTCATCTGGTGAAAACTTATCCTTGGGGCATTAAATTACTGGCCGTGGTCGGAGGTCCGATTGTTGAAGAGTACCTTTTTCGCGGCTTATTGATGAACAGTTTTGGCTCATTACGACAGCGCAAGTGGCAGTGGGTCAGCATTTTAGTCAGTGCCTTTGCGTTCGGCTTTGCCCACGTTGTCGGGTCACGGATTGACTACAACCTCTTCATTTACGCAGCGCTTGGTGGTGTCTTGGCCTGGACCTATCTGCGAACCCGCGACATGCGCTATTCGATTGGCTTACACATGCTTAACAATGCCACGATCCTGTTAGTTTAAATCGTGTGCGGACTGAAAAACGTTGACGGTCGGCTTTGCGGCTGACTGTCAACGTTTTTCAGTCTTATTCAGTTTCTGAATATTAACGATGCAATAGATTCATTTAGCTACCACCAGTCATTCTTGTTAGACTCAATGGCATGCGAAGGAGGCTGACATGACAACATTTTTGAAAAAAGTACCGTTACCAATGGCTGGCTTGACGCTGGGCCTGGCATCGTTAGGGAACTTATATAAATTAGCCGGATGGCAATTGGCGGGGGATGTCACCGGGATTGTGGCGCTTTTGCTGTTTGCGGTGATTTTACTGAAGCTTTGCCTGACCCCGCTTCATGCTGCCAAAAGTTTACAGGATCCGATCATCGCCTCGGTGTCGCCGACATTTTCGATGACGCTCATGATTTTGTGCACCTACTTCACCGCTTGGGGGATGCCTATCCAAGTGGCGACTGTTGTGTGGGTGATGGCGGTGCTCATTCACTTCGGTCTGATGGCATTCTTCCTGTCTCGGCACTTGCTCACGCAGCAAAAAGCCTGGCACATGATTTACCCGAGTTGGTTCGTCACGTTTGTCGGATTAGGCGTTATTCCGGTGACCAGTGCCCAATTTGTGCCTGCTTTGGGGCAACCGCTTTTCTGGATCGCATTTGTCCTGTATGCCGCGTTGTTTCCTGTAGTCGTGCATCGCGTGCGGGTGGTACCATTACCAGAGGCTACCCAGCCACTGTTAACCATTATGGCGGCACCGGCCTCGCTGTGCTTGACCGGTTATCTCGCCAGCTTCAATCAGCCTAATTTCTGGTTTGCACTTGGCATGTTGATCTTTGCTCAGAGCTTATATTTTGGCACGCTGTTCAGCATTCGCCAGTACACGCGGTTGTCGTTTTACCCAAGCTTTGCCGCGTTTACGTTTCCGCTAGTCATTTCCGCCACGGCGTTAACGCGTTTCATCGGCATTTTCGCAAAAACCGGTGTTGCCCATAACCTGTTAAGCGTGGTGCAGTGGAGCGAATGGCTAGTTGCAACGTTGATGCTGGTATTCGTCACGGGTCATTACCTGCGCTTTTTGCACTTAAATATTCGCGCCGCCTGGCAGACTCAGCAAGCGCCGCGGGATACGACTGATTAATTAGCTGATGGCGATGGTGGTGATTTAGTCAACCTTGTTGGCTAAATGCTGGATCGTGTCCAGCATGGCTTGCTTGTGCGGCCAGTGAACATCGGGATTTTGCAACAGGTAAAAATGCCGGCGAAATTTTGCGCCGATGGTTTGCTGCGGCACTTCTTGGGGGACGATCCGATCCGACAGCAACGCCTGGCCGACCTTGTTTTGCACCAGCGCTCGGAGCATGCTGTTGTTGTTAACGGTCATGAGATGATCGGGTGTGATGCCGGCTTCTTGTAGATAGGCAGTTGTGTAATAGCGCATGCCGGAGCCTTCCTCGCGCGTGAGCCAAGTACCGGTAGGCCAGCCTGCCACCACCAATTGATCCGCACAAAGCGTGGTTCTGACCGCACCTTTTAGCGTCAACGGTTGCTCGATGAATCCCAGATCAAGCCGCCGCGCCTCCATCTGCTTCACCACTTGGAGCGAATTCAAAACGGCAACATTGAATTCCAGAAAAGGGAAGGCTGTTTTCAATCCGCGTGCCAAACTAGGGAACAAAACAACGGCAACACTTTGCGAAATGCCGATATTCAGTTCGACTGAAGCGGTTGTCGCTGTGTTTTGCATCGCTTGCTTGGCTTTATCCCAGTCAGCGAGCAAGTTGCTGCTAAATTCATAGAGAATATCGGCTGCCGCTGTCGGAATGGTGGCACTGCGTTTGTTCCGCTCAAAAAGAGAAACATTCAGCTCATGTTCCAACTGGTGAATATGATGCGAAACAGTCGGTTGGCTGGAGAACAGTTGCTCGGCGGCCAATGAAAAGCTGCGGGTTTCATAAACCGCCATGAAGGTTCGAAGCAGATTGAACAAGACGTTGCCTCCGGGACTTTTATTTAGAAAGTTGATTAAAAATTTCTATTAATAAGCTAGCATAATACTAGCTGCAAAATCAAATCGGCACTAACGATCAGGATCAGTCATCGTTAGTGCCGATTTTTGTGAGTATATTACAGAATTGATGGAACAAAATATTAGTGCCAAAGCGGAGCAATCGGAGGCGGGGGCGGGCTCAGTGGTGAGATTGTACTAGCCGGGCGATCTTCCCGGCGTAGTACAAGGCCGAGCTTAGAGACTCTGCCGGTTTTGCAGAGGCTCTAAGTCGTGCCCACCACGTTCCAGCCCAGACCCCGCCGGAGATTGCGGAGTTTGGCACGGCATGGAACTCAGTGAAGTCGAAACAACTAAACCCTTGCCTCCGAAGCATCGCCAGCGTGTCGATAGAGATCAGTCGGCAATGCCGTGATCAATGGGCTAGGCGCGTCCAGCGCGACCAGATTCAAATGGTGCAACGCACGGGAGCACAGGGTATAGAGAATATCGCGATCAGCTTCATTTTGGTAGGTTGACGCGGAGACATCCCAACCGACGACCGCATCGAATTCAAGCCCCTTGGCCAAGTATACCGGCAGAATGACACAACCGCTTTTGAGACTGTGATCGTTCGCGGACAATAACGTGACCGGGGTGTCGAGCTTGAGCGTCGCGTAAAGCTGATCCGCAGTCTGGGCGTCTTTAGTTAAAATCGCCACTGTGCCATCAGCCGTCAACAGCCGCGTGACCAACTTGGACAAGGCCGCGGTCGCATCCGCGCGCGGAACCGTTAGAACTTCCGGCTTGTCACCAGCGCGATTGAAGGCTTGGATATGGTCGTGTTCAGGCAACAAGGCTTTGGCAAAATTCGTAATCGGCTGTGTCGAACGATAGCTCTTGTTTAACGTAATGAGCCGAATCTTATAGCCAGCAAAAACATCTTTGATTTCATGAATGAAGTCACTAGGCTGATAGTTGCTGGTAAAGACGTCCTGCTTGGCATCCCCGAGCAACGTCAACTTTGCTTTAGGGAACGCGTGCTTCAGGTACAGCAATTGCGCCATACTGAAATCCTGCATTTCATCGACAAAGACGTACTGAATCAGGCTGTTTTGCCCGCTGCCCGTACTCAGATCGCGCAGATATAGCAGTGGCGCGGCATCCTCAAGACGCAAGTGATGCGATTCAATCCCATCGGAAAAGGCGGTGATCATGGTCTGCCAAACCGGTTCGCTGACTGGCGCATCGACCTGGGCCATGAAGTGTTGGTAATCCTGGAACACATCATAGAAGTGATCATTGTAAAGCGCGTCGTAAATCGGGGCAAAAGCCTTGGAGACAATGGCTTCCGACACGAATTGCTGCTCGTCTTCACCGGTCGCAAATTCATGATCGGCGGTTAAGGTTTCCAATTCACTTTGCGATAAATCCGAAACCTGCAACTGCGCCCAGTCTTGCTTGGCCTCCATATGAATGCGGGCATTCAAGCGTTTGATCAAGGCGTTTTTAGTGGCTGTAAACTTGTCAACTGGCTGCATCAACGCCGGCTGCGACTGGTAAATCTTGGCAATATTAGGAGCGGAAAAGAAGGTTTCACCGTTAAATTCAACATCAATGAAATGCGGCGTACGATCCGGATTTTTGGCAAAGTCATAAATGGCTTCCAAGTAACTCGGGGCTTCTTTGAACCGGCGAATGGTCTCGGCAGCTTGTGGCAAACCTGCCGCGTCGTGTTCATACCGTTCGAACAGGGTTTCCACGTGCAGGCCGGTAAAGCGGTTGGCCAAGAATTCAAACAACGTGGCCTGACGCATGTTCTTTTCACCAAGACTTGGCAACACTTGGGAAATGTAATTGGCAAAAAGGCGGTTGGGTGAAAAGAGTACCATCTGATCGGCATCCAAATCGCTGCGGCTGTGATACAGCAGGTAGGCAACACGCTGGAGCACGGCGCTGGTTTTACCGGAACCGGCGACCCCTTGCACCACGAGCAAATCACTGGAAGTGTCACGGATAATGTCATTTTGTTCCCGCTGAATCGTCGCGACGATGTTTTTCATGTATTCGTCGGACTGATCACCAAGCACGGACTGCAGAATTTCATCGCCAACGGTTTCGTTGGTATCAAACATGGTTTTGATATGGCCGTGTTCAATTTGGAATTGGCGCTTATTTTTCAAAACCGCGTGTTGTTCTCCGGCCGGCGTTTCATAGGTGACGTCACCCAGCGTGCCATTGTAGTAGATGGAACTAATCGGCGCGCGCCAGTCATACACCAGAAAATCGCCATTTTCATCAATGAACGTCGCCGTCCCGATATAAAGGGTATCTGGCTCACCATCTTCATCGATGTCAATACGGCCAAAATAAGGATTGTCCGCCAGTAGTGTCAGGCGATCACCTTCGTGTTTGAGGATCGTTTCGTTTTCAACGGCCCGCGCGACCATGACTTTTTGCTGCTGAACAGCGGCGTTGGTTTCCATTTGGTCATCGACTTCGGTGACGTTGACTTTCGTGTTTTCACCGTAAGCCCGTTCAATGCGGCTGGTTTCGCGGTGCGCCGCTTCGATTTGCTCATGAATAGCCGCTAACCTTGCCTTCAGCTTCTCGATAACCGCCGTGACGCGTGCTTGTTCTTCTGCTTTGGTTGCATTCTCCATAATAGCGGCGCTCCTCTCGTGTTTAAAATAGTGTCAACAATCTTAAGCCCAGCGGCCTGAAAAGTAAAGTAATGCGACATAACACTTGTTGTTGCATCGGAAATCAAGGTGGTACACTTATGAATAATTAAAGTAAATGGAGGTTTGACATGGCTGATTTATGGCGGACGGTTTCCGAGCGCCACGTTGAATTGCTCAATGCCTTAGGACAACATATTGAAATATCGCTGATTGCGCTTGTTTTGGCAGTCATCATTGCCATTCCGCTCGCTGTTTGGGTACAGACGCATCCCAAAGTAGCGGCAGTTTTACTTCAGGTAACCGGCGTTTTGCAAACAATTCCTTCATTAGCCTTGTTAGGGTTGTTGATTCCATTCGTCGGTATCGGCACGGTGCCGGCGATCATTGCGTTGGTCGTTTACGCACTGCTGCCAATTTTTCAAAATACTTATATCGGACTGCAGGATATCGATCCGTCGTATGAAGAAGCCGCCGATGCATTTGGCATGAGCCGACTGCGCAAATTGTTCAAAGTCGAATTGCCGATTGCGTTGCCGGTCATTTTATCCGGTGTGCGCACCGCGATGGTTTTGATTATCGGGACCGCCACTTTGGCAGCGTTGATTGGCGCCGGCGGACTGGGGACGTTTATCCTGCTGGGCATTGATCGCAACGATGCTTCATTGACCTTGATGGGTGCGCTGGCGGCGGCGTTGTTGGCGATTGTCTTTTCGTGGCTACTGAATTTACTGCAAAAAGTCAATTGGAAGCTGAGTGTCAGCGTGGTTGGTATTGCATTACTGGGCTTTGCTGGCACCCAGGTTTACAACTGGGCGACGGCACCTAAAGAAACCATCACGATTGCCGGCAAATTAGGCAGTGAGCCGGACATTTTAATTAGCATGTATAAGGAATTAATCCAAAAAGCCGACCCTGATGTGAAGGTGACGCTGAAACCGAATTTTGGCCAGACGAGCTTCTTGTACAATGCGCTGCAAACCGATAAGATCAACATATACCCTGAGTTTTCCGGAACCGTGCTGGAAAGCTTGACGAAGCCGACTGCCGCCCAACAGAAACAAGTGGCGGCAGGCAAAAACAACTATCCGCTGGCCCAGCAACTACTGGCGAAGCAAGGACTGCGTTATCTGAAACCCATGGCGTACAACAATACTTACGCGCTGGTTGTCAAAGCCAGTTTCGCCAAGCGCTACCAGTTGAAGACAATTAGTGATTTGGCCAAAATTGCCCCGTCGATTCGCGCTGGCTTCGACTTGGAATTCATTGATCGCCAGGATGGGTATAAAGGCATTAAGCAGAAATATGGCCTCCAGTTCAAGGTCGACTCAATGGATCCGTCGCTGCGATATCAGGCATTGGATCGGGGACAGATTAACCTGACTGACGGCTATACGACAGACGCGCAACTGCGGCAGTATCACCTTGTCGCTTTGAAGGATGACAAAGGCTTGTTCCCGATTTATCGCGGCGCGCCACTCATGCGCAACAGTTTTGCCAAGCGCCATCCGCAGTTGGTCACGGCGTTAAATAAGCTGGCGAACCACATCACCGAAAAGCAGATGCAGGATATGAACTATGCGGTCAGTGTCCGCCGCGAAAAAGCCGCAACAGTGGCGCATCGTTACCTTGTCCGGCATGGCCTGCTAAAGGAGGCGCGCTGATGGCACTGATTAGCTTGGAAAACGTGACCAAAGCCTACGATGGCAAGCCAGTGGTTGATGACTTAAGCCTGAATGTGGAGCAAGGTGAATTGTTTGTCTTGGTCGGGACCTCCGGCAGCGGCAAAACGACCACGCTGAAAATGATTAATCGCCTGGTTGAGCCAACAAGCGGCACCATTAAATTTGCCGGCAAACCGCTCACGGATTATCCGGTTCGCGATTTGCGGTGGAATCTAGGCTACGTGTTGCAACAAATTGCGTTGTTTCCGACCATGACCGTTGCGCAAAATATTGCCGTCATTCCGGAAATGAAAGGCTGGTCGCGCCAAAAGATTCGCAAGGCAACCGATGAGCTGTTGACGATGGTTGATTTACCGCCGGCCGAATACCGTGATCGCATGCCTAGTGAACTTTCAGGCGGCCAGCAGCAGCGGATCGGCATTTTACGCGCACTGGCATCACGGCCTAAAGTTGTGTTAATGGACGAGCCATTTTCCGCCCTTGATCCGATTTCGCGGACCCAATTGCAGGATATGTTGTTGCAGCTGCATCGCGCTATGAAGACGACCGTGATTTTTGTCACGCATGACATGGCGGAGGCAATGAAGTTAGGTGACCGGATCGGCGTGATGCACAGCGGGAAGCTTTTGCAGGTCGATACGCCGGAAGCGATTGCGACTCAGCCGGCGAATGATTTTGTTGCCGATCTTTTCAAGGGCGCACAGGCCAATCAAGGGTTGCAGGTGACCTTGAGTCAGCTGGCGCCGTTTGCGGTCGCCGAGTCAGCGCGGCATGCAGTGGGCGGTAACCTGACGCTGGCGGAAGCATTGCCGCTGTTAGACGCACATGAAACGTTGCAGGTGAATAGTGACCATGGCACGTTTGTGGTCAATACTCATAGTGTGGTTGCTTATCTGGCAAGTGCATTTGTTGATCAAAATACAGAAACGGAGTGATCGTGATGGCATATGATTATGACACGATTGTGATCGGTGGCGGCCCCGGTGGCTTAGCTGCTGCTTATGGTCTCGCGGCGCAACAGAAGGTATTGGTCATTGAAGGCGATCTGTGGGGCGGCACCTGTCCCAACTACGGCTGTGATCCGAAAAAGATGCTGTATCGCGGTGTTGAAGTGAAAAATGCCGCCTTGCGGATGAACGGTTTTGGGATTAGCGGAACGGCTAAAATCGATTGGCCGTCCTTGATGGCGTTTAAGCGTGGTTATACGAGTGGCATTCCGGCTGGGACTTTGAACGGCTTAACCCGCACCGGCATTAAAACATTATATGGCCGGGCACAGTTGCTCGGTGAACACGCCGTTAAAGTCGGTTCGCAAAATGTCACAGGTGAACATATTGTCATCGCGACTGGCCACACGCCGCGCTTTCCGGATATTCCCGGCGCCAATTTGTTGAAAACGAGTCGCGATTTTCTGGATTTAGATGAGCTGCCGACCAGCATCGCGTTTATCGGTGCCGGCTATGTCAGCGTCGAGCTTGCCAATATTGCGGCCGCTGGCGGTGCGGAAGTGCATATTATCGGGCACTCCGATCGCTTGTTGCGAGCCTTCCCCAAAGTTGCCACCGAAGCATTGAAGCAGTTGTTGATCAAGTCCGGCATTCATTTTCACCCTAATGTTGAACTTACGAAAATCAGTCCGCTCGGCACGATGAC
Organism: Lacticaseibacillus huelsenbergensis; assembly: GCF_029726355.1. Lineage (NCBI taxonomy): Bacteria > Bacillati > Bacillota > Bacilli > Lactobacillales > Lactobacillaceae > Lacticaseibacillus > Lacticaseibacillus huelsenbergensis. The sequence goes on along the minus strand of NZ_CP120687.1, from coordinate 799,757 downwards.
GCATCTGCATGCGGATGATTTTGACATGAATGTCGATATGGCGATTACGGCCATGGGGCGCATTGCCAACGTTGCTGACCTCGGTCTTGCTAATGCTGGGATTAAGGCGGACACCCGCGGGATTCCGGTGGATGATCATTTGCGCACGGTTGTTCCAAATATCTATGCGCTCGGCGATGTGAATTTGAAGCCGCAACCGAAACTGACACCAGTTGCCGGATTTGAAGGACGCTATGTGGCCAGCCAGATTCTGGGCGATCAGGAGCCGATTCATTATCCGGCGATTCCAACGATTGTCTTTGGACCGACCGAGCTTGCCAAAGTCGGCGTGGCCCTCGAAGACGCAGAAGCTGCGCCTGATCGGTATCAGGTGATTCATAACGATACCACCCAATGGTACACCTATCACCGTCTGCAAGATCCGGACGCGCAGGTGTGGACGATTGTCGACAAAACAACCGGCAAACTCGCCGGTGCGGTCGTACTGGCCAGCTTGGCAGAAGACCTGATCAATACTTTCGCCGCAGCCATTGATGCAGGTAAAAAGCCGGCTGAGCTTAATCAGATCTATGCGTATCCGAGTGCACAGAGTGATTTGCAGTATTTATTTTAAGTTAGTTGAGTTGCATGGCACCAGTTCACGCGCTTACTATTGACATTGTATTTATAGTTGGCTAACCTAAACTCATATTCACCCAAGTGATGAGTAGTCTATCCAAGCGGTCTCAAGAGAGTCGGTGGTGCTGTGAAGCCGGTGACCGGGATAGGTGAAGTTGGGTCGTTTGGGTTATGTTCGGTGGGTGCGCCTTAAGCCAAGAGTGGTTCGAAATTCGGACAAATTAGGTGGTACCGCGCGCAGGCGTCCTATGTTGCAATAACATAGGGCGTCTTTTTTAATTGAAGGAGGTAGCTGACATGGCAAAAAAAGTAATTTTAACCGGTGATCGGCCAACAGGACGGTTGCATATTGGTCATTATATTGGCTCATTAAAGAATCGGGTTGAATTGCAGAATTCAGGCGATTACGAGACTTTTGTGATGATTGCGGATACACAGGCATTGACCGACAACGCGAATGATCCGGAGAAAATCCGGCATTCGCTGCTGGAAGTCGCGTTGGATTATCTGGCTGTCGGGATTGATCCAGAAAAAACAACAATCTTGGTCCAGAGCCAGATTCCGGCACTGTTTGAGTTGACCGCTTACTATCTCGACTTGGTGACCGTCAATCGTTTGGAACGCAATCCGACCGTGAAGGTAGAAATTAAACAAAAGGCATTCGGTGATAGTGTTCCGGCCGGCTTTTTCATTTATCCGGTCAGTCAGGCAGCCGACATAACGGCGTTTAAGGCGACAACCGTTCCGGTCGGGGATGACCAGGAACCGATGCTGGAACAGACCCGCGAAATTGTGCGTACGTTTAACCGTACTTATCACAAAGAGGTGTTAGTCGAACCAGAAGGCTATTTTCCGCCAAAAGGTTTAGGGCGCCTTCCCGGCATTGACGGTAACGCAAAAATGAGTAAGAGCCTCAATAATGGTATTTATTTGGCGGATGATGTCGATACCGTTAAGAAAAAGATTATGTCGATGTATACCGACCCCAACCACATTCATGTGGAAGATCCGGGTAAGGTTGAAGGCAATGTCGTGTTTACTTATCTGGATATTTTTGACCCGGATAAAGCACAGGTGGCTAAGCTGAAGGAGCAGTATCAGCATGGCGGCTTAGGGGATGTCAAAATCAAGCGGTACCTGATTGATGTCATGGAAGCCGTGCTTGAACCGATTCGTACGCGGCGGGCCCATTATGCGGAAGATATGGGTGCGGTTGCGGAAATGCTCAAACAGGGCTCAGCCAAGGCCAATGTGGTCGCCAATCAAACGCTGCAGGAAGTTCGCGATGCCATCGGTTTCAACTACTTTAAATAACCAGATCCGTCTTTAGCCGGATGTCGATTCGTACCGGCATGGTAAAATAAAAAGGAAGTGAAAACTTGATTACGGACGCGAATTGGCCTAGCAACGATTTTTTGCTGCCGAGGTACGTCCCAGAGGAGAATTGAATGATGAAAACGAAACGACTAAGTCCAGTTGCAGTGACAAGTATCGTGCTTGGCGTGATTGTGGCCATTTGCCTGATCTTTGGCATTGGCACGTATAACTCATTAGCGAAGCAGAATCAGGCAGTTGAAGCGCAATGGAGCCAAGTTGAAAACGTCATGCAGCGGCGTGCCGATTTGGTGCCTAACCTGGTCAATGCCGTTAAAGGCCAGATGGGTCAGGAACAAAAGGTTTTTGGTGAGATTGCCGAAGCCCGCAAGTCCTATGCGAACGCGAACACAACGACTGGCAAGGCCAAGGCCGACGATCAGTTGAATAAGAGCGTGGGTACCTTGATTAACGTCATCAAGGAAAACTATCCGAGTTTGCAAAGCAGTAATCAGGTAAACACGTTGATGACGCAACTTGAAGGCAGTGAAAATCGGATTTCGGTTGAACGCAAACGCTATATTGACCAAGTACGTGATTACAATCAAAGTGTTGTGACGTTCCCGAAGAACATTTTTGCCAGCATGATGGGCTTAGGCAAGAAGGATACCTTCAAAGCCACCCCGTCAGCCCAGACGGTACCAAGCGTTGATTTTTCAAGTAATAGCTCCAGTTCCGGGAAGTAGGTGGCGCCATGCGCAGGCATTTAGCGTGGTTATTCGCCGCGCTGACGGGCTTGCTGCTGTTTGCCGGTGCAGCCCATCCGGTGGCAGCGGCCGAGGATCTGCCGGCACGACCGACTGACCATTACTACCTGGATCAGGATCAATACCTTGACAATAATACCAAGCAATTAGTCGACCAAAAGAATCGCTACTATCAAGGAACCAAGCAGCAGCCGCAAATTGCGGTCGCAGCCTTGAAGTCCACGCACGGCGATCCGTTGTCAGACTACGCTCCTGATTTATTCCAAAAGTGGGGCATTGGTAAAAAGGGTACCGATAATGGTGTCCTGATTCTGTATGCCGACAATAATGGCAAACAAAATCTGCGGATCGAAGTGGGCTATGGCCTTGAAGGCGATTTGCCGGATGCCTTGGCCGGACAGATTCTAGACAGCAATCTGAAATCGATTAAGTCACACAACAAGGCGGATTTAAACCGAGCGTTGCGTAAGGTGTTTAATGCCGTTGCGACCGTGATTGATAAGAAATACAAGTTTCCTAAAGACCAGAACACGGTGCCTGATGAAACCATGAATCAGTATCGCAGCACAGGCCACAGTCAAGGCGGCAGTTTATTAGGGAAAATCATTTTAATTTTCCTGGCGGTTGTCGTTGTTGCAGTCATCTTCGGCGGCCGTGGCGGTGGTGGCCGCGGAGGTCGCCGCCGCGATGGCGACAGCGGTTTCTGGCTATGGCTGATCATTGACGCCTTGCTCTCCGCAGGCCGAAGAGGCGGCGGAGGCGGTTTCGGTGGTGGCTTTGGCGGCGGATCCGGCGGTGGCTCAAGCTGGGGCGGCGGCAGCTCCGGTGGCGGTGGCGCCGACGTTTGATTGCAAATATGTTTCATTTACCAGACAGTTATTCAGCTGCCTGGTTTTTTGTGCTATGGTGGTGAAATTGTTAAGCGCGAACCGGCGCGGTTAGAAGCCGGAGCATAAGTGGCCTCGAGCCTAAATGGCTGGTCTTTGGCCATTTAGGCTCGAGGTCCTTATGTGCAGGCTTCTGCGCCGGTGAGCGCGTTATGGGAGTAAGAAAGAAGCTTTGCCTTCCCCCACCCGCAGTCAGACAAACATTACAAATTTTGGAGGATAACCTATGCGCAATTTAACAATTGGCAAACCATTAAAACTCATCGTGTTGTTTACGATCCCACTGTTAATCGGGAATCTTTTTCAACAACTTTACAGTTTTATGGATGCGCTGATTGTTGGCCGGACGATTGGCAAAGATGCTTTGGCAGCTGTCGGTGCAACATCTAGTATTGTTTTTTTAATTATCGGCTTTGCCCAAGGCACAACGGCAGGATTGTCGATCTTAACGGCGCAAGCTTATGGTGCTCACGATTATCGGCGGGTGCGCCGGAGTTTTGGGACGAGTGTCTGGATTGCGCTTGGCATTTCCCTGATTCTGACGGTCGGCGCGGTCACTATGACCCGGCCGTTACTTGCGGTGATGCAGACGCCGCCGGACATCATGGACGATTCGATTGCCTTCGTACGGGTCATTTACTTTGGCATCATTGCGTCAATGGTGTTTAATTTGCTGAGCAATATGTTACGGGCATTAGGTGATTCGCGCACACCGCTGATCTTCCTGATTATCGCGACCATCATCAATATTGCGTTGGACTTCTGGTTCATCCTTGGTTTTCATTCCGGGGTTGCCGGTGCCGGTTACGCAACTGTCAGTGCGCAAGTGATCGCGGCATTGCTGTGCTGGGTATATATCCGCATGCGAATTCCGCTATTGGTGATCCGGCGCCGGGACTTGCGAATCGATTGGCAGGATATTTTACGCCATCTAAAAGTGGGCCTGCCGATGGGCTTTCAAATGTCCATCATTGCTATCGGGGCGGTGTTCTTACAGGTCATGCTCAACACACTTGGCACCAACGCGGTCGCAGCGTACACGGCGGCTGGACGGATTGACCAGCTGGCAACGTTGCCTTCCGCTTCTTTCGGAGTGGCCATGGCCACGTTTGCAGCCCAGAACCTGGGTGCAAAAGCCTATGGCCGCATCCGCCGCGGCGTTTACCAAACGCTTATTGTCAACGTCGGTTTATCACTGGGTCTAGGTGCCTTGATTATTTTATTCAGTAAGCCGCTCGTCAACTTGTTCCTTGGCCCGAATCAGCCAGCGGTCACTGCTTTGGCCCAAACGTATTTCCATTACAATGCCAGCATGTATTGGTTGTTGGCGATTCTGTTCACGATTCGCAATTTGCTGCAAGGATTAGGCCAGACACTGGTACCGACTGTTGCCGGATTCTTTGAACTCGGCATGCGGGCATTTGCGGCAATTTTCCTGGTCGTCCCATTCGGTTTTGCCGGCGCGTCCGCCGCCAATCCCTTGGCATGGTTCGGCAGCGTGTTAGTGCTGGTCAGCTCTTACGTCCGCACCATGCGGCGTATTAGGCAACAGGAAGACACCCTTGCTGGTGAGCAAGAGTGAGTTGCCGTTATTCAAGGCTACAAAAAAACAGACAAATGAGTTTCGCAAATACTGCGGCTGAAACTCATTTGTCTGTTTCTATTTACGGGCCTATATCCCAAAATGCTTACCATAAACCTCTAGATCCGCGTGGCCTTCTGGCAAGGTTGCGATTGCCGGTAAGTGACCCCAGAGTTCGTAGCCAAATTTTTGAAATAAGTGGCGGCTTGCTTGGTTGTGGCCGAAGATGCGGGCAATAACGGTGGTCAGGCCGTGGGCAGGGGCTTCGTGATCAACGAAAGTCAGTGCGGCGGTGCCGACGTGATGGCCGCGGGCGGCTTGATCAAGGTACAAGCTGATTTCAGCCGTCTGGTCATACGCCGCGCGGTCGCTGTAAGCCGAGAGCGTCAGCCAGCCGACTGTCTCGTGGTGGTTTTGGATCACCCACGCCGGAAAATGGGTATTGTGCGCGGCGAACCACGCCGACTTTTGCGCCACGGTTTGCGGTTGTAAATCCGCGGTTGCGCGATGCGTCGGAATGGTTTCGTTGTAAATCGCGACTATTTTTGGCAAGTCCGCGGTAGTTGCCGGTTTAAATTCGATCATCGTTCATCATCGACTTTCTTGGCAATTAAAATGTGATGCGGCCGGTAAAAGTTGGCAGGGTAGCGGTCCCGTTGTGGTGCATCGCTTCCAGTTGCGGCTTCACGCGATCGCGCAAATTGGTGCTTAACTTCAGCTCTGTCAACAAGGCACTGGTGGTCGCAATTTCCCAGCGGGCGTCATCCAAATCCGGATTCTCGATGAGTTGCCCGGGAGTGTAGGTCCACGTGTGGTCATGAGCTATTTGAGTCAAGGTATCCGGTGTAATCAACGTGCGGATATTGGCGACATCACTGGGAGCAATCGCATAAAGCAGTCCTTGAACCATTGCCGCCTGCAAGTGACCGATTTGATTAAGCGCCGTGGGCTGAAGCGACCATTCGGCAACATCCACAAAATCACCAATTGTGCGCACATTATTTAGGAGCAACGCCAAAGCATTGGCCGACTCAAAGTACCAAAGACTGTGGGCCATAACGATTCGATCAAAATGCTGATCCGCTAACGTGCCGAGGCCGTTGGTGAGATTCGTATTGAAATGCACTGTTAACCGACTGGCGAGCGGGCCGTTCAACAAGTGATCCCAAGCCTGTCCCAATGTCAATGGTGCCCCATAATCGCGCGAGGCAATATCGATACCGGTAACGTGGCCGCTGGGACCGACGCGATCAGCCAAAACCGCACTCAAGTCGCCTTGGCCGCAACCGATTTCCAGAATATTTTCACCGGCTTTAACTTGCCATGCGTCGGCAATGGCAATGCGATGAGCAGTTTGGCGACGTTGAACGGCATAACTATCAGCGGTAGGTCCAAGCGCCATAAGTTTGGTGATGTCATCAAGGTGATTCTTCATGAGAGACTCCCTTTATGTAAAGTTAAATGTAGACGATGCAGTCAGTCTCTTTTTATAAGGAAAAAGTACAGCTGATATCGCTTTTTCCAGAGTGACGAAGGTTGATCAGCGTCAAAAGTGAGACTTCCTTCAGCGTCGTTTCATGATGGTCTAAGATTATCACAAAAATATTGGCGATTGCGCAAAAAGATGGCGACAATCGCATATTTTTATATAAACCGTGGTCATACTGGGTCACATTGGCCTAGCCTCCATATGGTAGCGAAATAATTGGAAGAAGTTGTGAATCTACGCCAAATTCGGCGAAGTATCGGCTAAATATTTGGTAAACTTGAATTGGAGTGGCTAAGCAGATAAATAAGGCTTGGCTAAAAACTCATGCAACCAAAATATGCCGTGCTATGATGGCATTAGGATGAACGGTTCGGTTTTGGTGAATTTAAAAAGAATGGACGGAACGGACATGGCAAATAATATACAGGGATTCGCGATGATCGGTGCACAATCCATCGTTTTTAGCATCACGAATTTAAGGACACTTAAAACAATTGAACGCGGTAAATATCCAGTTGCCATCGGGGATGATTTTTATGCCGAACACGAAATCCTCCCTGAAACCGTTGATACCATTGTGCAGGCGTTTGATGCCATTAATCAGATTTTTAAGGACTATGGCGTGACGACGGTTAACGTTTACGCCAGTACTAGCTGGGCTGAGGCGGACAATGCCGAGTTTGTTCGGGACCAACTTTATACCCGCACCGGTTGGCTGATCCGGACAACTTCATTGTCGGAAGAGGCCTTTTTCCGTACGCAGGCCATTATGGTTAAATTTCCACAGTTTGCCTCGATCACCCAAAAAGGAACGGTGTTGATTGATATCAGTTCCGGCTCGGTGGAGCTGACGACCTTTTGCCAGGGGACGTTTGGCTTTTCCCGTAACTTGTCTCTAGGGCCGTTGCGGGTGTATGAGATTATGAGCGATCTTCAACGCTCGGTGACGAATTATGTCGAAGTGATGCGTGATTATATCGACAGCCGCTTACTGGACTTCATGCGCTTGCTGCCGCAAGGGGTTGAGTATACCAACATGATTTTGATGGGCAGCAGTTTGTCGATTTTTCAAAATCTGATCCCGGAAGGCAAACGGCAGGTCGAAACCGATCGGCCGGGCTTTGACATGCTTTACGATGAAGTGACGAAAGCGTCCGACCAGTACCTTGCCGATACTTATGATCTGACCTCAAGTCAAACATCGCTGGTGTTGCCAACGGTTTTGCTTGTATATCGTCTGATCGAAACACTGAATAGCCAATCAATCTGGATTTCGGATCTCAAAGCGATTGATGGCCTCGAAGTCCACGCGGCGCACGCTGGCGGTTTTAAAAAACTCGGCTTCGATCCTGATGAAGAAATTGTCATCAGCGCTAATAATTTAGCCAAACGTTATCAGGTCGACGACAAACACATGGAGGCAACGCGCACGTTTGCTTTGCAACTTTTTGATCGGCTCAAGAAACTGCATGGGATGGGCAAACGTGAACGCCTGTTGCTGGAAGTGGCGGCGACTGTCAGCGATATTGGCAGCTACATTGAAACCCACAAACATTATGCCCACTCGAATTACATTATTATGGCTTCAGAAATTATGGGTTTAAACGAGTTAGAAGTGACGATGGTCGCAACGATTACCCGCTTCCACAGCTCGGTGACGCCACAGTCAGACTTGAAGAATTTTCCGATGATGTCAACCGAAAACCGCTTAGTTGTCGCCAAGCTATCCGCCATTTTGCGCGTGGCCGACAGCCTCGATGCCTCCCGCCAGCAGAAAATTCAACAACTGCGCGTCTCAGTGAAGCCAAACAAAGTCTTGTTGTCGGCTAAAGTAAATGATGACATTGAGCTGGAACGCTGGACGTTGGCACGAAAAGGCAAATTTTTCTCGGAAGTTTTCGGAGTAGGGCTTGAGTTGAAAGGACGAAACACACTATGAAGAAGCTTGATTTTTCCAAACCACGCTATTTTAATAACCGCGAGCTAAGTTGGCTTGCGTTTAATGATCGGGTGTTAGAAGAAGCGCGAGATAAAAATAATCCATTGTTGGAACGCGTCCGTTTTCTGGGCATCACCCAAAGTAATCTGGACGAGTTCTTCAACATTCGGGTTGCTTCATTAAAGAAAATGGTGACGGTCAATTATGACAAACCGGATGCAGCCGGCATGAAGCCGCAGGAACAACTCGATGCGATTTCCAAGACGGCGCATGCGATGGTTGAAAAGCAATACAACACGCTGGTGCGGTCTTTGACGCCAAAATTGGCGGCGGTCGATATTCAGTTACTTCATCCTAGCGATTTGAACCAGAAGCAGCGAGATTTTGTGTCAGACTATTTTCATTATGAACTTTATCCGGTTCTGACGCCGATGGGAGTCGATCCGACTCGGCCGTTCCCATTCCTGGGTAACAACAGCCTGAATTTGGCGATTCGGCTGGTTCGGCCAGAAGATAGCGAAGATGATAAGTCGCGTTCATTTGCCATGGTTCAGGTGCCGGATGTGTTCCCGCGCGTTTTGCGGCTGCCCGGCGGTGACAACGTGTTTATTTTACTTGAAGAAGTCATCCGGATGTTCGTCGGTGAGTTGTTCGTCGGCGCCGATATCAAGGAAACGGCGACATTCCGCGTGACCCGCGATATGGATATGGACGTGGCTGAAGAAGATGCTTCCGACTTGATGAAAGAGATTCAGTCACAACTTAAAAAGCGTCAGCGCGGCAAGGTGATGCGCCTGGAAATTGAGGCAGGCATGGGCAAACACCTGCGGAAGCGGCTGACCAAGGCGATGAATGTCAAAGACGAAGACATTTACGAAATTCATGGGCCGATCGATCTGAATTTTCTCAGCAAGCTTGTGAAGCAGGTTCACGGCCATAAAGAGCTTTTGTTTAAACCATTCACGCCTTATATGGATCCGGCGTTTGAGCGCGAATCGATCTTTGACGTCATCAAGGAACGCGATGTGTTCATGCAGCATCCTTATGACAGCTTCCAGCCAGTCATTGATTTTATCCGTGAAGCTGCCCAGGATCCGCAAGTCTTAGCGGTGAAAATGACCCTGTATCGCGTGTCGAGCAAATCGCCGATTATCCGTTACCTGAAGCAGGCTGCTGAAAATGGTAAGCAGGTCACTGTCTTAGTCGAATTGAAAGCTCGATTCGACGAAGAAAACAACGTGCATTGGGCGCAAGAACTTGAGCATGCCGGCTGCCACGTCATTTATGGCTTGGTTGGCCTCAAAACCCATTGTAAGTTGGCGCTTGTTGTTCGGCGTGAAGAAGAAGGCATCAAACGTTACATGCACATGGCGACCGGGAATTACAACGACGTCACCGCCCGACTTTACACCGATATGGGATTGTTCACCTGCAACAACGAAATCGGTGAAGATGCATCGAATATTTTCAACATGCTGTCCGGCTTTTCGGAACCACCGTATTTCCACAAGCTGGTCATCGCACCACTTGGCATTCGCGACTATCTGATGGATCGAATTGACGAGGAAATCGCTGCTGCTAAAGCCGGTCGTAAAGCCTTGATCCAGATGAAGATGAATTCGCTGTCCGACACTGCCATGATCGAGAAGCTTTATGAAGCCTCGCATGCCGGGGTCGAAATCCATCTGCTGGTTCGCGGCATTTGCAACTTGAAAGTCGGGATTCCCGGCGTTTCGGATAACATCACCGTTCATTCGATTGTCGGTCAGTTGCTGGAACACAGCCGAATTTATTACTTTTACGCGGATGGTCAGGAAAACGTCTATCTTTCTTCAGCTGATTTGATGAATCGCAATTTAAGTCGACGTGTGGAGCTGCTTTTCCCGATTCTACAAGACGATATTCGCGAGCGCATCATCAAGATCTTCGGGATTATGTGGGACGATAATGTTAAAACCCGCGTTCTCCAGCCGGATAGCACTTGGACCCGCGTGCAATTGCGCGGCGTGACCAAGCTTAATGCACAGGCTTATTTCATTAAACACGCAGTCGCCATGGGTGAAGCGTTGCGCCGTGAAGAAATCGATCAGGCACCTGAAGATTTGCACGCGACGCACGCGTTTATTCCCATGACGGCACCAAAGGAGGATGATGATGCATGACGCATCACTTCGCAGTAATTGACCTTGGTAGTAACTCTGCCCGCATGACGATCTGGTCGATTGATCAGGAAGTCGTGAAGCCGGTCAAGCGACTCAAGGAAATGGTGCGCTTGTCTGAAGATATGGGGACGTCGCGAACCCTTCAGCCGGCAGCCATGGACCGAACATTGAAGGCATTACAAGGGTTCAAAGCCGAACTGGATAAGTATGAAGATATTTCCTTAAAAGCCGTTGCCACGGCAGCGGTTCGCCAAGCCAAGAACCAAAAGGCCTTTCTTAAGCGGGTCAAAAACGAGGCCGGCTTGACGATTAGCGTGATTCCCGGCACGCGTGAAGCCGAGTATGACTTTTTAGGGGTGGTCAATACGCTGCCGATTCAAAACGCCTTAATCATGGATACTGGCGGCGCATCGACTGAACTGGTTTTGGTGCAGAATCGTAAGCTTCAGCATCTGGTATCGATTCCATTCGGGTCGGTCAATTTGTCCGAACGCTTTTTGAGCCCGGATGTTATTTCGGCAGCGGAGTATTTTTCCTTGAGTACGTTCATTCACCAAACTTTCAATAGCGTTTGGTGGCTGCGGCGAGCCCAGAATCTGCCAATTGTGGCGCTGGGTGGGAGTAACCGGACATTAGCCAAAATCGAGCGCCGCAAAGAAAAACTTGCGGATTTCGAAGCGATTCATGGTTATCGGATGCCAACCCAGCAAGCGAACAATATTTTTAAAGAGATTCTGAGTTCTGATCTGGCGACCCGGGAAGCCATTCCCGGATTAGCGAAGTATCGGGCGGACATTATTGTGGGCGGCTTGGTGCCGGTGATTTCCATGATCCGGTATCTTGATTCCGATCGGCTGACCTTTTCCCAGTTTGGCTTACGTGAAGGCGCGCTTTATGATCACCTCAACAGCCGGGCCGTGGCGCAGCGGGAGCATTAGTTAATCATTGCTTAAAAAGCATGCTGATTTGCTGACGGAATGCGTCCAAACAGCGATAATGAAAGTACCAATCTAAAGGATGGTTTTGAGCTATGAAAAAATTGATCAAATGGCTGGGGTTGGCTGCAGCCGGTCTGGCATTATTAACAACAGCGCCACGCGTGGTGCGGGCGGATACCTGGTCGCAACCGGTTGCCACGCTTGGCGCCTCGTTGACGGGCGATCAAAAAAGCGGCACGCTCAGCACGCTGCAAAATGCCGCGGGTGTTTCCAACGCCAGTCAACTGACGGTCAATGGCGCAACCTTAGTGAAATATCTCAATCCTTCGGGTAGCTCGTTCACCGAGAACTCTGGTGTCTGGTCCAGTGCATTGGTGCAGAAAACCAATAATGGCGGGATTAATGTCACCATTGTGCCGTATAACGGTACGAATAACATTACGACCATTACGGCTGATCAATATCGCAATGCCGCGTTAACGGCGGGCGTCAGCAACGCCAATTTGTACATCACCAGTGCCGTCAAAATCGACGGTTCCGGTGCGTTAGCCGGGGTCTACGCAGCGTTTGCCCAAAACGGTGACAACCTCAACAATCAGCAAATCAACGCTGCCCAGCAGGAAGTTAACACGCTTAGTTCGATTACCCAAGCCAACAAAGACAAAGACGGCTATTCGGACAAGCAGCTCAATAATGCCGTTGCCGGTGCCAAGCAGGAAATGGCGACCCAAAGTAACAATGGCCAGCAAACTTTGTCCCAGAACCAAATCGGCAATATTGTGGACAGCCAGCTTAAGCAGAATAATTTAACGACCATCATCAACAATAACCAACGTCAATTGATTATTAACTTGCTGGTGAATGTGCAAAAAGCCGGTTCCTTAAAGAATACCGATTTCAAGGCACAGGCAAGCAAATTAGCCAATTCAATTCAAAATTCGGCAAAAGGGCTGTTTGATAAGCTCAATAAAAGCCTAAACACTGAAGAAAACCGGAATTTCCTGCAGAAAATCTGGGATGGCATCGTTAGTTTCTTTAACGGTATTGCCCAGTGGATTCGGAGTCAGTTTTAATAACCGCAACTTGGTAAGTTAGAAACGAGGTGGCCTCATGTTGCCTAATATCTTGGTCAGTGATCAAACTGGCCAAAGCAGTCACACGTTGACAGGCGCCATCACAATTGGTGCCATTGTCGCGGTGATCATTATCTTGTTCTTAGTAATTAAACTGTTAGGTGCGATTTTGCGCCATCCATTTATCAGCTTGGCACTCTTTGCACTCGGCGGCTTTGCCATTTTCAAATTTGCGTTAGTCGGCATCATCGGCATCGGTGTGCTGGCTGCAGTCGGCGCCGGTGCGTTGTGGATGAATACTGGTGACGGTGGGTGAAATAAAAGAGGACAAAGGAAGCTTAGGCTATAAGTTCCATGTCGTGCCAAACTCCGCAATCTCCGGCCATCTGAGCCTGGAACGTGGTGGGCACGACTTAGAGCCTCTGCAAAAGCGGCAGAGTCTCTAAGCTCGGCCTTGTTGTAGGCGGGGCAAAAGGCGCCCCACCAACAACAATGTCACCACTGAGGCTCATCTGGCCTACGATTGCTCCGCATTGGCACTATAATCTTAAACACCGTAACTAATTATCCTTGGTGAAAAAACGGGCATACTTTCTGCACTCGATTTGCAGTGCAGAAAGTATGCCTGTTTTTATATTGTATTTGTGAATGGTGTCTTAGCATCTGAGCACGGTTGCCACAGGCAGTCGCTTAAACCCGCGATGGCAAATCAATTTCGGCTTTGGCCAAAACATGACCTTTCATCGCATGGCGGGCTTCATTCAACCAGAAGCCGGGTTGCAGTGGTAACTTGGTGTCTAAAGCAAAAATCATCAACGTATAATCATGATTCTTGTCTGGCGGCTGTGGCCCTACATAGCCCTGCTGGGTAAATGGATCAGTGTTACCAACCAAGTGCCCTGCGGATGCATTTTTGCCTTCAACCATTGGAATCTGATCGCTGTGACTCGCGCCAACTGGGATCGACGTGACATTGGCAGGAATGTTTGCCGCATTCCAGTGAATCCATGGCAGTCCGCCGACCGGAACCGCGTCATAGTCGAGGAGCCAAAGTGCGAAACTGACAGTGCCTTCCGGAGCATCTTCAATGGTAAATGGAAAACTCGTGATCGGATAGCCATCTTTGACATCGGCGCCAGTGGCATACTTGCCATAACGATCAGCCAGCATCCCATTGACAAGCGGAACGGATAGTTTCATTTGAATTTCCTCCCTTTTATCGCTACCTTTATGATAGTAGATTGAAATTACGAAAGCCAATTTCGGATTAAAAATATTTTTATTGCCACAAGCAGATCAAGCAGATCGAATTGAGCCATAACAAGGAGCTTTGAATAAACATGCAAAAAGATGTCCAGGCATTACTTGATGAAGTTAAAAGTCACTACGATCACCCGCTGGAAGTAGCGATTAACGGTGAAGCAAGCGGCGTGCTGACCCATGATCAAAGCCATCAGCGCCTGAAAAAAGATGGTACGCTAGAGGTGGTTGTGACCGATACAACGAATGTGGCGTACACGTTAAGTCACGAACTCCTTCACTTATTGTTTCAGATGAAAGGGTATCCTCAGTTGCAATTTCATTTATTGAGCGGTGATCCGCAAGTGGATGACCAGCTTTATGCCACCAGTACAGCCTTGTATAACGCTGCAGTGCATATGCTGGTGGTTGCTTGGCAGCGGGAACATGGCTTGCTGACAGACAAGGTGGTTGCGCAGGTGTTGGCAGGCTTCAAGCAGAATGTGCCAGCCGAAGCTGATGATCAGCTGGTGATTTACCGTATTCTGTCGTTGCTGGATCTTTTAGGCTTTTTGGACGGGCAGCTACCCGATGAGCTGGCAAGCGCGTATCCACAAGCGTTGCCGTATGCCCAAGAACTATTCAGCTTACTAGACGAACAGAAACTTGCTTCACCATTTGGCTTGCGCCGGGCGATTGTGCATCTGTTTGAGCGTTTCGATGCCCAAATTGAGAAGTTAGGCTACCAGCCGACCAATGACCATGAATTTGCCACGGTGTCGCCGGTTTTGTCGAAGCGACAACTGCGGCTCACACTCGATCAGGTTTACCTCATCAAACACAGCAGCTACCGCGATCGGGACACGAAACAACCTGCCTATGTCGCAATGGGGCGCAGCGATGACCAAAATGCGTTTGTGCTGCCACTGCCTGAAAAAGAAACAACGCCAGAAGCTTTCCAACAGCTGTATCAACAGCCGCTAGACAGCGTTCTGACGAAGTATGGTCTCGATTTTACCATCCGTTAATGCCGGCCAAAATTAATGAAGAAGCCGTTAGTCACGGACTGAATACCAAGCATCACAACCTGGTAGAAGACGAAAAGGAAGAAAATGAGGACTAGGATCATAAACAAATAACTAAAAAAGTGCGACCACCGAAAGGACTTCATGGTATTAAGACCCCTTTCTACAATGTTTCTTATAAATAATATTACACCTTTTACGCCTAGGGTGACGAACTTGTTCCAAATCAGCCAGCGCGATAGTGACAGTTTCACTAATTGGTGACTGGCGGGCAAGCTAAACGTTTTGCCTGGTGTGAGGTGAATTTTTCGTTAAGAATGTTGCGCTGTTCAGCGTGTTAGGAGATGGAAACGATGTTTGATTTGCAAACCGCGATTGATCAAGCAAAAAGGGTCACGTTTATGACCGGCGCAGGCGTTTCGACAGCTTCGGGAATTCCGGATTATCGATCAAAAGGTGGCTTATATGCCGACAAGGTTGACCCAGAGTATGCGTTATCGATTGATAATCTGCAGGCCCATCACGAGGACTTTCATAAATTTGTCGTCGAGAACATGTATTATCCCGATGCCAAGCCGAATGTCATTCATGAAAAAATGGCGGCGATTACCAATCAAAAAGGTACGATCGTCACGCAAAATGTTGACGGACTTGATCGTAAAGCCGGCGCCAAACATGTGGTGGAATTTCATGGCAATCTTTATCGGATTTATTGTCAAATCTGTCGCAAACAATTTGACTATCAAACGTATTTGAAAAGTGACGTACATGAAGCAGACGGCGGTATTTTACGGCCGGACATTGTCTTATACGGTGAACCGATTAATCCGGATACGGTAAGTGCGGCGATTAATGCCATTGCGCAGGCCGACTTGCTAATTGTCGTGGGGACAAGCTTTGTTGTCTATCCATTTGCCGGGTTAATTGGCTATGCACAACCGGATGCAACGATTGTGGCCGTGAACCGTGAACGGATTGCTTTGCCGGAAGGGGCGCAGATGGTCTTGGGGGATGCCGTTGACGTTTTTGCCAAGTTGCACGTCTAGTCACGAACAATCATGACGAAAAGGGGATTTGACGGTGAGTAAAGGACGCTTGGAGGCATTTACCGATGCGGTCATCGCGATTATTTTAACGATCTTGGTGTTGGAATTAAATCCACCTCACAGTGGCTCACTGGCGTCGCTTTGGGCGTTACGAGGCAGGTTTGGAATTTATTTAGTTTCATTTCTGACGTTGATCGTTTATTGGAACAATCACCATCATTTGTTCCAGTTGGTCAATCGGATTGACTGGCGCGTGATGTGGGCGAATTCATTTTTCATGCTGGCCATTTCGATGTTCCCGTTTGCAACTAGCTGGGTCGGTGAAGGGCATGTGAACGCATTCGGACCGGAGCTGATTTATGGTTTTGTTGTGCTCATGTCGAATGTCAGTTACCTTCTTTTGGTCGTCACCCTGCGACATGTCAACGGCCCGACCTCGGCGTTGGTGAAGCTATACGGCCATCAGCATGACTGGAAAGCGGTCGGATCGATTATCATGGCATTTATCGCGATGATTTTGGCTTTGCTTTGGCCGCCATTAACGATCATACTGGACTTGTTAATGTTATTGTTGTGGGCAATTCCGGACCAGCGTGTTGAGCGACATCTATTACGTGGTCCAAAAGAGTGAGTGAGCGTGAGCCAGCCCGGTTAGAAACCGGAGTGTAAGTGGCCTCGGGCGTGATGGCCCGGTCTTAGGCCATTGCGACCGAGGTCCTTACACGCAGGTTTCTGGGCTGGCGAACGCGTTATGATGAAAGGAGATTTTTTAATATGGCAAGAACGATTGGTATCATTGGTATTGGCCATGTCGGTGTGACGACGGCATTCAATTTGGTCAGCAAAGGTGTTGCAGATAAACTGGTGTTAATTGACCAGAAAGCCGAATTGGCTGAAGGCGAAAGTTACGACTTGAAGGATGCGTTAGGCGGGTTGCCGACGTATACCGACATTGTGGTCAATGATTACGATGCGTTGAAAGACGCTGATGTGGTGATTTCGGCAGTCGGCAATATCGGCGCGATTTCAAATGGCGACCGGATCGGCGAGACTAAAACTTCCAAGGCGGCGTTGGATGATGTCGCACCGAAGCTGAAGGCGTCTGGCTTCCATGGCGTCTTGCTGGATATTACGAATCCCTGCGATGCGGTGACTAGCTACTGGCAGTACTTGCTTGATTTGCCGAAGTCCCAGATTATCGGCACCGGCACATCGTTGGATACTTATCGGATGCGGCGCGCGGTTGCCGAGACGCTGCATGTGAATGTTGCGGATGTTCGCGGCTATAACATGGGCGAACACGGTGAATCTCAGTTCACGGCATGGTCAACGGTTCGGGTCAATAATGAACCGATCGCAGAGTACGCCAAAGTGGATTACGATCAGCTGGCTGATGCAGCGCGGGCTGGCGGTTGGAAGATTTACAATGCGAAGCACTACACCAGTTATGGCATTGCAACGATCGCGACTGAAATGACCCAGGCGATCATCAGCGATGCCAAGCGGATTTTCCCATGCGCCAATTACGATCCTGAATTCGGCATTGCGATCGGCTATCCGGCAACGATTGGTAAGCTCGGCGTTGTCAACACACCGGAATTGAAATTGACCGATGACGAACGGGCTAAGTATGTCCATTCGGCAGGCATCATCAAGGACACACTCGAAAAAATGAAATAACTCATTTCGGTAGCAATACCGAAGTCTGTAAAAAGACGCCGTTTCGGCGCCTTTTTGCTTCAACTGCCTTAAGCAGATCATTTTTGAAAAGGGGATGCACATGGTCAAGAAATATACATTGGTGACGGTTGAGACGCCCACTGGCTGGCTGTTGATTAACCGTACGAATCCGCCTTATCGCGGCATGTGGAATACGCTGGGTGGTAAGTTTTTGCCTGACGAGACGCCGGCTGTCTGCGCTGCACGTGAATTGCAGGAAGAAAGTCACATCATTATCCCGGCGAACGAATTGCGCAGTGTGGGGCGCGTTTTTTGGCATGTCGATGGCGAACTTCGCGGTGAGCTCTATGCCTTTCTCGGGAAAACGCCTGACCGGCTTCAGATGCCGCAAGCGACTCGTGAAGGGATTCTGGCGACCTTTTCCAAGGAGTGGTTGCTGGCGGATAATCCGGGATTGGTACCGGATCTGCAGCCGCTGTTGCGATACGCTTTAAATGGCGAAAAGCACGATTACGCGTCGTATTTTACCGGCGATGTGCTACAGAAATTTCAGATTACGGACGGTGAGCGCCATGATTAACGTCGGCTTAACCAGTGTGGCCGATCATCCTAGCATTGCAGCAAATGGTAAGCGCAGTACTTTCGCGGACTATGCCCAATATTTTCCGGTGATTGAGTTGGATACGACTTTCTATGGGTTGAAAACAGTGGAGCAGATTCGGCGGTGGCAGGCGCAGGTGCCAGCGAGCTTTCAATTTATTGTGAAGGCCAGTAAGCTCATGACCAAGCACGAAGCCACACAGGATCTGGTTGCGGAATTTTCGCGGTTTAATGATATGGTGGCGCCCCTAGTTGCAGCGCATCAGCTGCAGGCGGTGTTGTGCCAGTTCCCACCTTATTTTGGCGTAACGGCGGAGAATGTCCGGTATCTGCAAAATCTCAATCAGTGGCTGCCTGATCTGCCGGTTGCGGTAGAATTTCGTCATGCCAGTTGGTATCTGCCGGCCTATCGTGATGCCACAATTGGGTTATTGCAGGCGGCAGGCGACATCCATGTCGTGGTGGATGAAGCTCAGACGGTCGGCGGTTCGGTGCCGCTGGTGCCAATTGCCACGAATCCCGACTTAACGATTCTGCGCCTGCATGGCCGTAATCAGGCATGGGGTCAGAGCGGTGCCAAAACCACAGAACGGACGAATTATCGCTATAGCCAAGCAGAATTGCAACAGTTTGCCACCATTGTGCACCATCTCAAAAGTAAAAACGTCACCGTTATTTTCAACAATAATGGCGGACATGACGCCGCCGCAAATACGCAGGCATTCATTGACATGCTGGGATTGGATTTTCCCGGATTGGCGCCACGACAATTGGATTTGTTTTAGAATTTGTGTTGCCGCGCCGAATTCGGTCTGACAGTCTGGTACTGGTGTAGTACAATCACGGTAAACACATTGTTTTCACCAAAATGGTTCAGCAATTTTTAATCACTGAATCTGGCGCTTAATTGCTTCGAAAGGCGGATTGCTATGAAGATTATAGAAGGCTACATGCCGTTTCATGAGTACAAAACGTATTATCGAATTGTGGGTGAACCCAGCGCGGATAAGGCGCCGTTGTTGTTAATTCATGGCGGGCCCGGTTCTTCGCATAATTATTTTGAACTCATGGACGATTACGCTGCGACCGGAAGACAACTGATTATGTATGATCAAGTCGGTTGCGGTAAGTCATCGCTACCAGAGGATCCGGCCGTTTACGTCAAAGAGACATGGGCTGAAGAACTCATCGCGCTGCGCAAATTTTTGCATTTGGACGAGATTCATATGCTGGGGCAGTCATGGGGCGGCATGTTGGAGATGTATTATCTGACGAGCTTTGACCCGCAAGGCATTAAGAGTGTCATGATTGATGGGTCACCGGCTTCGATTAAGCTGTGGGTGCAGGAGCAGCATCGCCTGATCAAGTATCTGAGTTATGAAGACCAGGAAGCAATTGCCGAAGCTGAACGGACCGGGGATTTTAAAAACGTCAAGTATCTGGCCGCCAATGACCGGTACATGGAGAAGTATTGCTGGGATGACCCTGACGAGAACTCCCCTGAGCCGCTGCGGCGCCCAACCAACGGCAAGCGGGCCAGTCTGATTGCGGAAGGGCCGAATGAGTTTACCGAAAACGGGACGATTAGCGATTTTGATGTCACTGATCAGCTTCATAAAATTCATGTTCCGGTCTTAGTCACCAGCGGTACGGATGATCTGTGCACACCGTTGATTGCAAAAACGGTGGTGGATCATATTCCGGGGGCAAAATGGCATTTGTTTGCGAACAGTCGGCATTTGGCGCTGCTGGATCAACACGATGAGTTTATTGATGTGCTGGATCATTGGCTGGCGGCGAATGATTGATGGTGGTTGTGAGGCAGCCACTTATTCGCCATTTTTGAGCAAGTCTGCTCATACTCTGTTATACTGGACTCATTCTGAATTAAAGTACGGGAGGCACCTTGCATGGCAAGCAAACCAACTTTTTATGTGACGACACCGATTTATTATCCATCTGGCAAACTACATATCGGCAATGCGTATACCACGATTGCGGCGGACGTTTTGGCGCGTTATAAGCGATTGATGGGTTATGATGTTTTCTTCCTCACCGGGACGGATGAGCATGGCCTCAAGATTGAGCAAAAAGCCGATAAACTGGGTGTGACACCGCAAGCTTATGTTGATGGCATGGCGGCACAAATCAAACAGTTGTGGAAGACCCTTGAGATCACCAACGACAAATTTATTCGGACAACGGATAAAGCCCACGTTGAAGCGGTTCAAACCATTGTTGAACGGCTTATTAAGCAGGGTGACGTTTACCTTGGCGAATATACGGGCTGGTATTCGGTTGAAGACGAGGAATATTTCACTGAATCACAGTTGTCAGAGGTTTATCGCGACAAAGATGGCAACGTTGTCGGCGGAAAGGCGCCATCCGGGCATGAGGTTCAGCTGGTTCATGAGCCGAGTTACTTCTTTAAAATGAGTAAGTACACGGATCGCCTGTTGAAGTATTATGACGAGCATCCTGATTTTGTGCAACCGGCTTCGCGTAAAACGGAAATGATCAACAACTTCATTAAACCGGGGCTTGAAGATCTGGCGATGAGCCGTACGAGCTTCAACTGGGGCGTTCAGATTCCGTCTGACCCTAAGCATGTGGTTTACGTTTGGGTCGATGCCTTGCTGAACTATATCACGGCACTTGGCTACGGTAGCAACGACCACGCCTTGTTTGACAAGTATTGGCCGGCTAATGTGCAGCTGATTGGTAAGGAAATCGTTCGCTTTCACATCATTTACTGGCCGATTATTTTGATGGCCTTGGGTCTGCCATTGCCGAAGAAAATTTATGCACATGGCTGGCTAGTCATGCGCGACGGGAAAATGAGCAAGTCAAAAGGCAATGCCGTTTATCCGGATATGATCGTGGAACGGTACGGTCTGGATGCTTTGCGGTATTACCTGATGCGGGCGATTCCGTTTGGCAATGATGGCCTGTTCACGCCGGAAGACTTCATTGATCGCATCAACTATGATCTGGCCAATGACCTCGGCAACTTGTTGAATCGCACCATTGCGATGATCAATAAATATGAAGACGGTATTTTGCCAGCCTTCAAGCCGGATGTGACGCCATTCGACAAAGAGCTTGGCGATGTGGCCGAAGCGGCTTTGACCGAGTATCACAAGCTGATGGACGAATTGCGCTTCTCGGATGCGTTGGATCAGGTCTGGAAGATCGTTTCCCGCGCCAACAAGTACATCGATGAAACCGAACCGTGGAAGTTGGCCAAGGATCCGGCTAAAAAGGATCAACTTGATTCCGTCATGGCACATCTGGCCGAAAGTTTGCGGTTGATTGCCTTATTGATTCAGCCGGTCATGACCCATGCGCCACTGCAGATTTTTGGCCAATTGGGCTTAGACCACGAAAACGATGATCATAAAATCGTCAAGTGGGGTGCACTGCCTGCTGGCGCCAAAGTGGTTGAACAAGGTACACCGATCTTCCCACGGCTGGATGCTGAAGAAGAAGTTGCCTATATCAAGAGCCAGATGACCCCAGGCACGGCCAAAGCAGCAGTCGATGACAAGACCCGCAAGTCGGAAATCGAGTTCAAACAATTCGATAAGAGTGAAATCCGAGTTGCAGAAATCCTCGATGTTGAACCGGTCAAGGGTGCGGACAAGTTGCTGAAGTTCACCCTCGATGCCGGCGATAAAGGGACACGCCAGATCCTGTCAGGCATTCGTGAATTCTACCCTGATTACGAGAAATTGAAGGGCAAGAAAGTCATGGCGGTCGTGAACCTCAAGCCGCGGAAAATGAAGGGCGAGATTTCGGAGGGTATGTTGCTATCAGCCGAAAGCTTGGATGGTAAGAAGATTACCTTACTTGAAGTTTCCGAGAATCTACAAAACGGCAGCTTGGTTGGTTAAACTAGATAATTCAAAAAGGACACGCGGCAAATCTTTGTCGGTGTCCTTTTTGAATGCATTGCTAATCCGCCACTGCCGTCGTGGTAGCCGCGACCTTTTTCCGAGCCGCTTTGATGCGGTCTTCCGTGTAATACTGTGCCTGGGCGTTGAATAGTTCCCGGTAAATACCTGGATGCGCCATGAGGCTGGTGTGGGTACCATCTTGGACGATTTGACCATGATCAAGGACGACGATGCGTTGTGAAAAGCGGGTGGAGCTCATCCGGTGTGAGACATAAATGGCTGTTTTGCCTTCGATAAGTTCGTCAAAACGCTGATAGATTTCATACTCGGAAATCGGATCGAGCGCTGCCGTGGGCTCATCCAGAATCATGATCGGCGCATCTTTGTACCAAGCGCGGGCGATGGCGATTTTCTGCGCTTCGCCGCCGGAAACGGTCACACCATCATCGCTTAAGGCTGTGGTGATCGGCGTGTCGATCGTTTTCGGCATCCGCTTGACGCGATCGGCGACATCCGCAACCTTCAAGGCTTCCCAAACGCGCGCCCGATCTGGATCAGTCGTGGCGGCCACATTTTCCGCAATGCTGTAAGCAAAAAGGCGGAAGTCCTGAAAAACGACACCTAACAGACTGCGGTATTCGTCTTCGTCGTATTTCTGGATGTCAATGTCGTTTAACGTGATGGTGCCTTCGGTGGGTTTAAACAGGCGCACGAGCAGTTTGATTAACGTCGTCTTGCCGCTGCCGTTGCGGCCGACCAATGCGAGCCGTTCACCGATGTTCAGCGTTAGGCTGACGTGACGCAAGGCCCACTGGTCGCTGCCGGGATACTTGAAACTGACATCGTGAAACTGAATGGCAAATTCGTTGTCATTGCGTTTTTCAACCGGAAGTGTGCCGGATTTATCGTGATCCGGTAAAGCAAGAAAATCAGCGTAGAATTGCAGGTAATCGACCATGTTGATGTACATGCCGACTTGCTGTAGAAATTGATAGGCAGCCGTCATCAGTTGCTGAAAATATCCGACGGCGATCATGATGCTGCCAATAGCGATGATACCCATTAACGCTTTGGCGCCAACCAGGATATACAAACCGATGACCGATAACGCAATGGCTAGGTTAGGCCAGTGACCGAACTTGGCCATTTGCCAATAACCGTGGCTAAGTTGGCCAAAGAATTCGTTGTTGTCATTGCGTTCATTGTTCATGACTAAGTGGCTTGCTTGATAAAGGCGAATAACTTCATGATTATCCATATTTTCCGTGAAGTGGTAAAAGTACGTAAATCGGCGATTGCTTGGGATGATTTTTCTGATCAGTTCTTGTTGAATCTGATTACTGTGGTGAATACTCCAGCTGCCAACGACAATCGGGAAGATGAGTAGCGCCAAAATCAATAGTGGATAGCGAAAGTCGTTCAGCCAGGTTGTTACATGGTTAGTTGCCCGTGCCAGACTGATCAAAGTAGCAACACCGAAGCCAATCGCAATGATTAGCGAAAAGAAATCTTGCATGCCATTTGTCATGAGTGAAGTCATACCGCCATTAAAAGTTTGCCCGGCTTGAGCGCCGGCATACTGTTTACGCATATCTGGATCCTGAAGGGTGGTATAACTCACCGTCAACAACTTCTCGGTTGTTACGCGGGTGAGCCGCCTGTTTACGCCGCTTTCATGATCTTCGGCTAATTTAGCAAACCATTGACTCGATAATTGAAGCAGGTAGCGAATGGCTAGGAATAGGCCGACAAGAAGCACCATCCGCCGGAACGTTGCGCGTTGCTGTAATTGATTAAGCACCAAGCCAAGGAAAGCGATGTTTAGGTAGGGGATGCCGACAGTTGT
This sequence comes from Lacticaseibacillus huelsenbergensis, assembly GCF_029726355.1. Classification (NCBI taxonomy): domain Bacteria; kingdom Bacillati; phylum Bacillota; class Bacilli; order Lactobacillales; family Lactobacillaceae; genus Lacticaseibacillus; species Lacticaseibacillus huelsenbergensis. The sequence goes on along the minus strand of NZ_CP120687.1, from coordinate 775,656 downwards.
CAATGCGCGGAGAAATTCGACCGGGATCGCAAGCGGGTCGAGACTTTGAATCACACGCACCACCCGCAAGGCCCGATGAACAGTTTGTTTTGGCATGGTTTTTTCTGAATCTTTAGAAGTTGTCATTGACTGCGACCTCCTTTGCGTCCGGTTGATAGTACTTACTTTGGATTTGGTACATTTGGGCATAACGGCCGCCCTTTGCCATGAGCTGCTCATGAGTCCCAGATTCGAGTACCTGGCCATGATCCATAAACAGGATGCTGTCACAAAAGCGGGTTGATGCTAATCGATGGGAGATGAACAGAGAAGTTTTACCGGCCGCTAGTTGCGCATAGTCTTGGTAAATCTCATTTTCGGCAATCGCATCCAGTGCGGCAGTTGGTTCGTCCAAAATCAGGACGGGCGCATCTTTATACAGTGCCCTTGCCAGCATGAGCTTCTGCGCCTGGCCGCCGGATAATTCAACCCCGTCATCTCTGGTGTAACGGGTCATCGGCGTGGCAGTTGTTTGCGGCAACGTTTTGACGAAGGCTCCCAAGCCAGCCTCGGTTAATGCAGTTGTGACCCGGTTCAAATCGGGATGCTCGGTCATGGCAACATTGTTGGCTAAACTCTGGGCCAGGATAATGGTTTCCTGAAAGACAGGGGCAAATAAAGCAAAACGTTCTGCTAGTGGTAAAAGATTGGCATTTAGCCCGTTGATGGTGATGGTGCCACTGGTAGGATGCAATAGGCCCATCATGAGGCGGGCAAGCGTTGATTTACCGGCACCGTTAATACCGACGATCGCCAATTTCTTTCCGGCCTGCAGTGTGAAGCTGACGTCTTTAAGACTGGCGCTTTTGGCTCCCGGATATTGATAAGTCACATGTGAAAAGGTGATGGTGACAGGACGTTTTGCTAACTGCTTCTGCTCTGCCTCCGTGAGCGTGCGGGTTGGCGTTTGCGGTTGCAGTTTCATAAAATCACGGAGTTCCTGCAAGTCGAGACTGGCATTTTGCAACTTGCCGAAGTCGTCTAAAAGTTGATCCAATAAGGTGATGAAACTATTGGTCATCCCAAACATTAAAGTGAACTGGGCGATGGAAAGACTGCCGCGCATGATTGCCACAATCAAGGTGCCGTAGACAATGGCGTCACGTAACAAGCCGGCAAGTTGACCGATTTGTTCTCCCAGAAACCGGCGTAGCGAGTTACGGCGCTGCCAGGCATCTTGCAACTGAATCAAGCGGTCAAGGTGGTGATGGTACCAGTTCGCCATGCCGAACATGCGAATATCTTTGCCATTTTCCAAAGCGTAGGCGTTGCGCGTAATGTAATCTTGCTGGCGTCCTAGCTTGTTCCACTTGACATTGTTTTGTTGATACCAGTGGCGGTACCAACTCATGCCGGCATAACTGATGGCGGCACTGACCAGGACCAGTGCAAAGACCCACGGAACGGCAAATGACAACGTCGCTAGGAACACGATCAGCGTTGTGAGGTCTACTAGTGTTCCACGGCCATACAGATAGATAGCTTCGGCGCCGGCATATGTGTTGCTCAGCCCTTTTTCGAATGCGGTGTGGGCTAGCCCTTGGAGTTTGCCGCTGCTGATCTGGTCGTAGTCAAGATCCCATTGCTTTTGATGAAAATCCATTTCGATAACACCGCGCAATACGGAACTTGAGACGCTGTCATGGGTCAGCAACAGGTACTCGATTTCACTGGTCAGAGCGAGCCCCAATCCGGTTAATGTTGCCAGCCAAGCAAATTGGTCTAACGTAGCGTGCCCGGTAATTGCTCCGACCAACAGCGCCGGCGTAAAAACGCCCAGCAAAGCGGCCGCAGCCTTATCAATGGCCAGACCGCTTGCTGTCCAGGCTAAGGAAGGCTTGTCTTTACGCAGATACTTGATGTACCAGCGCAGGTTGTTCCATAAGCTATATTTTTTCATCCCACTCACCTCGTTGATCTTAACCTACCAAAAAACCGACGCGCTGACGCAAATTATGCGTGAGTGGTCGGTTTGACTGCGTGAATGGGAATCGCAATTTCAGTGACGAATACCTCATCCTCATATTGGCGGTTGATCATCCCGTCGTACTTGGCGACGAGCTTATTCACCCGCCGAATCCCGAGGCCGCGTTTATCGCTTTTGGTGGAGGCGTACTGATAGTCAATCACCTGGTCAGCCGGACGGGTATTGGTGACGGAGATGTAAAACTGTTGTTTCACAATGCCGATATAAAGGCGCAGCTGGCGCTTTTCATCAGCTGGTTGTTCAGTGATGGCTTCAATGGCATTATCCAGCAAGTTGCCTAAAATGACCACCAAGTCCACATCTTTGATAAGCGGCGTGTTCCCCACGATCACTTTTTCGTTAACCGGAATCTGCAGGCGTTCTGCTAATGTGAGTTTCGCGTTAACGATGGCGTCGAGCATGGCATTGCCGGAGTGGACGAGCGGATCAACGGCGTCCAGTTTATCTTCCAGTTCATCCAAATATTGGCGCGCGCCGGTCGTGTCTTGGTTGTCTAGGTAAGCTTTTAAAGCCTGCAGGTGGTCATGATAATCGTGTCGCCAGCCGCGCATGTTCGCGTACAGCTCCTGCACTTCCTGCGAGTACTGGGCCATCATTTTATCCAGACTGCGCGCAAACACCGCGTCCTGATCGCTGAGAAACTGGCGAATCAAGACAAATTCCAAGCTGCCTGCCAGAACCGTGCCGACAAAAAGTAAAACACGCACGATCGGCTGCGGCCAAAGCCACCAGCTGCCAAGTGCAACCGCGACGATGGCGAGATTCAACCAGCGGACGGGCCAATTTTGCTGGCGGCGAAAGATCCACCATAACTGCCAGCAACAGCCCACTGTCAGCAACAGAAACGCGCCGAGGCCGATCCAATCATTCACTGTCATCTGTCAGCCCCCGAAAATGTTTGAAAAAGGCTTGCTTAACCACCGGCGCCTGTTGTCGGGAAACGGGATAAGTCGTCCCGTCCGCCATTACAACGGTGTGGTGATCGAGCTGAGATAAAAAGTTGAGGTTGATGACGATGGACCGGTAGATTTGAATGAAGTTGTCATCTAAGCGCGGCAACAAGTCTTTCAATTGGCCGCTCACGGTGTACGTTGTTTTCTGAGTATGGACTTGCAGCCGATGATCGGTCACTTCGATGGCGCTAATGTCGTAAAGCGGCACACGGGTGAGGCCGTTGGGTGTTTGCAGCGGCAACAACTTAGGCTGTGTGCGGGCTGCAGTTTTATCAATCAGATGCTGCAGCTTCTCTTTGGTGAGCGGTTTGATGATGTAGTCGATGGCGTTGACATCATAGCCGTCAAAAACGAATTCGTCGTAGTTACTGACAAAAGCGATGGCGGTGTCAGGATCGTGTTGGCGGATTTTTTTGGCAAGCGACATGCCGTCCATCCCCGAGCCGAGCTTGATGTCCAGCAAAAGAAGATCCGGCGTCTGTTCGGCGAAAAGGAACTGTTCCGCACTTGCATAAGCTGCCACCTGCAACGGCTGCGACGGCTGAGCCAACTGTTGGATCATTTTAACGGTTGCTTCGCGGGTCGCTGCTTGATCGTCGATAAGTGCAATGTGCATCTGGAATCATCCCTTTCGCCAATATGCTTTTATTTTACCGCAACTGTGCTGATGTTCTGGTGCATTTGGTTAAATTTCGACAGCCGGGTGGAAATAGCGGAAAGTGTGAAGGCTTGTAAGAAGTTCAGTCGTGATCCACATCCATAAGAAAAGGGCGAACAAAATTCCGTTATCAGAATTTCGTTCGCCCTCTGTCTCTTCATGGGCAATTCGTCAGAAATTTTAAGATATAAGTGCCAAAGCGGAGCAATCGTAGGCCAGAGGGGGCTCAGTGGTGAGATTGTACTAGCCGGGCGATCTTCCCGGCGTAGTACAAGGCCGAGCTTTAAGACTCAGCCGGTTTTGCTGAGGCTTAAAGTCGTGCCCACCACGTTCCAGCACCCTCTGGCCGGAGATTGCGGAGTTTGGCGCGACATGGAACTAATAGCCTAAAGCTGGCGTATCGGTTGGAGCTCAGTGAATCAAAATCATTCAACAAGCATGATAACTCGAACGCTAAAAACAGATGTTTACTTTAAAGCGATCTTCAACGCCAATTGCTTATTGGCGCCTGCTGACAAGGTGGTGTTGCCAAGCTTGGTGTACCAGTCGGAGGGTTCGCCGGCTTGGTCAGGCAGGCCGTCAAATGGCTCAACGGCAATGAATGGTGCCTTTTTATGTTCAGGACTCCAGATGGTGAGGTAAGGGAAGTCATTGATATCGAGCGTGACGCTGTGATCATGGTGCGGAGATGATAGGGTCGCTTTCATGATTTCGCTGTTGGCGAGGATGACCAAGCCGCCATCTAGCAACTCGTGCGTCAATGGCAGTTTATTGCCTTCTGCGCCGGGGATGTCCTCAACGTCGCCATTACGAAATGGCACCGGCCCGATACCAAACCGCTGCAAGGGACTATTCAGCGGTTCAACCGTAAGATCATAATCATCAAAGCTGCCATCAGCCTTTAACGCCACATTGAACGCCGGATGGAAGCCTAGTGCAAACGGCATTGAATCCTTGTCGTCATTGGTCACGGTGTAATGAATACTGAGCCCGTCTTTGGTCAACATGTAGGTGACGGCTAACGTATATTTAAACGGGAACTTTTTCAACGTCTCGGCGCTTTGATGTTGCGTAAAGGTCACTGCTGAATCACTTTTATCGCTGACGTCAAAATCGTAATCTCGGGCAAAGCCATGTTGGCTCATCGGGAATGTTTTTGCCCCTAAGCGATACTGATCCTCATTCGATTTACCAATCGCAGGGAAAAGAATTGGCGCATGACGATTCCAAAATGTTTTATCACCATTCCAGATGTACTCGTAATTGTCACTTTTGTTGACTAATGACTGCAACTCGGCACCGCGCTCGGCAATGCCCGCTTTGAATTGATTATTTTCAATTGTGATCAAACCATACTACCTCCTAGTATAAGAAACCGCATTCATGATTAGTCTACCACTGTATCAGTGGGCTGCAATGGTTAGTGAAAATTTTCGTAAATGTGATCGTTCTTTTGCAATGAAAAAGGCTGACCTCAATGCGGCCAGCCTTCTTGCTTACTTATTTATCAGAACTAACCTTCAACCTTGTCCGTCCAAGGAGTGGCGGTTTCAGCCAAAACCTTGTTCAAACGATCGATGTTAGCTTTGCCATCGGTTTCCAGCCACTTCTTGCCGGCAGCTTCGCCTTCAGCAGCAAATGGCTTAACGCCTGGCTTCCAGGTTGCCCGGCCGCAAAGGACACCATTAAAGGTTGAACCTGCTTCCTTGGCGAATTTGAGTTCTTCAAGGAACAATTCGTTGGAAACACCAGCAGACAAGAAGATGAATGGCAGATCCGTTGCATCGGATTGTGCCTTGTAGTACTTAGCAGCTTCTTCTTTGCTGTAAACCGGGGTCACACCTTCGTCGGTATAGCCTTCAACAAACTTCTGGTCAACCGGAACTTCAAGCTTCAAAACGGAAACATTGTATTGTGGCTTGCTGAATTCCTTGGTGATCTTGATAACCTTTTCTGGCTTAGCCTTGGCCCATGCAGCGGTGCCGGTTTCGTTGGTCTTACCATCGTAAGAAACCAATTCAAGGAACAACGGCAGGTCGTTGGCCTTAGCTTCGGCACCGACACGTTCAACAAAGGCGTACTTGCGATCGTTGATTGAGTCTGGTTCATCCGGATCAATGTACAGCAAGAACTTAACCGCGTCGCCGCCTTCATTCTTGATGCGCAAGGCACTCTGGTTGTCGATCAAATCAGGGAAGCGGCCAGGTTCGGTGGCATCGTAGCCGGTCTTTTCATAAGAAAGTAATAGACCGGACTTAGGATCGCGCACCTTGGCAGCCGGTAAGCCATATTCTGGATCAAGCAGAATGGCACTGGCGTATTTGGTTAATTCTTCAGAAACAGCCTTTTTGAAATCAACGATGGTGGTTTCATCAGCCGGCTTGTTGGCAGCGGCTGCAAGCATCTTCTTCAGGGAACCGCGTTGGTCGATGGCTAATGCTGAGATCACATTGTCATCATTGGACAATTGCTTCAAATGTGCTAACTGACCAGCAGTAAGTTTAACAGACATGTAAAAATACCTCCTAGGTAATCCTTAAATGTTCAGTACAAAATCAGTATAGAACAAAATGACAACAATAGACATTTTTCGCCGAGGATTTTCATGAAACTCCAAGAAAATGGGTGAATAATAGAAGCTTTAACCAAAAGTGGAGCCGATCATGAGGAACAGCAAGTAGCGTGCTATACTCTAACCATATCGAGTTTATGAAAAGATAGGTGAAAAGCTTGGCTGAATTTAGCACAACCCCGTTGGTATACTTTTTGAACACGCCGACGCAAGAGGACTTTTTTAATGTCATCAGTCACGAGCTCGTGGCCCAAAAGGTGATGCTGCCAGCAGGCAAAGCGGCGCTGATCGCCCGGGAGCAGACGTTTCCATCCGGTATGCAGCTGAATCAGATTGCCGATCGGCTGCCAAACATTGCGATTCCGCATCTGGAAGGCGATTTAGTGCAGCAAGGGCGATTGGTCGTGGTTCACTTTGAAATTCCCATTGCGTTTAAGGATCTGGCAGACGTTAGCCGCATACTGCCGGTTGAGTGGGCGTTTATGTTGATGAATCCCGTCGCTAAGGAGCAGCCAATGCGAATCGCCCAGTTGATCCGCGCGTTGACCCAGTCACCAGTGGCGCAGTTACAACACTTGTTTGCCGCTAAGAAGCCGAGTCAGGTGATCCGTTTGTTGCCGCCATTAATGGCAGAAGCAGAAAGAAAGCAGTGATTGCATGAATATTTTCGATTCGCATACCCACTTAAATGACACCCCTTATCGCGGCAAGGAAGCCGATTACATTGAGGCAGCGCGGCAGCTAGGCGTGAAAAAAATGGCGATTGTTGGCTCCGACACGGCGTTGAATGCTGGCGCTTTGAAGTTAGCCCATGAGTATCCCAACTTATACGCCATTGTCGGCTGGCATCCCGAGTCGAGTCAGAATTACGATGCAGCAAAAGAAGCGCTGCTGTTAAAGCAGTTGGCGGATCCCAAAGTGGTGGCGTTAGGAGAGATCGGACTGGATTATCACTGGGACACCTCCCCGCGCGAGATCCAACGCCGCGTGTTTCGCCGTCAGTTAGAATTGGCTCATTCCCTGCACATGCCGGTGTCGATTCATAGTCGTGATGCGTTTGAAGATACTTACGATATTTTAAAAGCAGCGCATGTCGAGCAATTTGGTGCGATCATGCATAGTTTCACCGGTGATGCCGAATGGGCGCGACACTTTTTGGATTTGGGCCTGTACATCTCTTATTCCGGCATTGTCAGCTTCAAAAATGCGCCGGAAGAGCATGCCAGTGCCAAAATAATTCCCAGTGACCGCTTATTGGTAGAAACCGATGCGCCATACTTGACGCCGACACCGTACCGCGGCCGGCAGAATCAACCGGGCTACACGCGGTATGTGGTTGAAGCTTTGGCAAAATTACGCGACACCACCCCAGACGTGATTGCCCAACAGACTTGGGACAATGCCCACCGAATTTTCAGATTAAAGGAAGACGCATGACAACCATTAAACAAATTGTGGTCGTAGAAGGCCGCGATGATACGAAAAGATTAAAAGAAACTTTTGGCGATATTGATACCATTGAAACTCGCGGCAGTGCGATTGATGACGCCACTTTGGCGCGCATTCGCCAGGCTCAGGCCAAACGCGGGGTGATTGTCCTTACCGATCCGGATTTCCCCGGTGAGAAGATCCGCAAAACAATTTCGCGAGCCGTTCCTGGCGTGACTCACGCTTTTTTGCCGCGGGCAGAAGGCGTCCCGGCACATAAAGGGTCGCTGGGTATCGAACATGCGACCCCGGCAGCATTGCGGGCAGCGCTTCAGCATTTATTTACCGAAGTGCCGGATGCGCCACAAATCATCAGCCAGCAGGACCTGTTAGCTGCGCATTTGATCGGCGGCGATGGATCGCGGCACCGTCGCGAGCAGCTGGGCGAGTTGTTGCACATCGGCTACACAAATGGCAAACAGCTATTACGCCGCTTGACTGAGTTCCGCATCAGTCGGGCTGCCTTTTTTGCGGCACTGGATCAGGTGAATGGAGGCCAAGATGACCATGCGTGAAAAAGTCGCACAGCCGGCAGTGACCAATGCCATTTTAAAGCGCCACGGGTTTCGCATGCGCAAAGGCTTAGGCCAGAACTTTCTGACCGATCCGCAGATTTTGCAAAAAATTGTCGCAGCTGCCGATTTGTCGTCACAGGATGATGTGATTGAAATCGGACCAGGCATTGGTGCCTTGACCCAGTTTCTTGCCGAAAGCGCCCATCAGGTGGTGGCGTTGGAAATTGACGAGCGCCTGCTGCCGATTTTGGCCGAAACGCTGGCCGATTATCCTAATACCGCAGTGGTGAATGAAGATGTTTTGAAAACCGATTTAAGCGCGCTGGTGGCTGAGCATTTTGACGGGAAGCATACGCTGAAGGTGGTTGCTAATTTACCGTACTACATCACGACGCCGATTTTGTTGCACCTGTTGCGGGCACGGTTGCCGCTGCACAGCATGACTGTGATGATGCAAAAAGAAGTAGCAGCGCGGCTGAGTGCGGCCCCGGGGTCAAAAGATTACGGCAGCTTGAGCATTGCGGTGCAGTTGGTGGCAGATGTAACGACAGCTTTCACAGTCAGCCGCCATGCCTTTGTCCCGGCCCCTAATGTCGATTCGGCGATTGTGACGTTAACCCAACGATCCGAGCCATTAGCAGACGTCACAAACCCAGACAGTTTCGATCGCTTGGTACGCGGCGCCTTTGCATCCCGACGGAAAACGCTTTGGAACAACCTTGTTGCATTATTTGGCAAGGAAAACAGGCCAGCGATTCGCAAAGCACTGGCAGCTGCAAACATTGCGCCGGAAACGCGGGCGGAGCAGTTGGCAATTGCCGACTTTGCCCGGCTGGATACGGCGTTGCGAGGAGAAGGGCTCGGCGTGCGCGCTGACGCCTGACGCGACGCATTTGTTACGCTTCTATTATTGCTTGCGATTAATAAGAGTGCGTGGTATAATTGCAAATTTCTTGCTTTCGTGATAGAATGTTACTTAAGAGGTGAAGTGCATGCCAATCACACTAGCAAGCATCAAACGGAAGCTCGATGGGAAAATCGGTGAGAACTTAACGGTCGTTGCACAAGCTGGACGCAAGAAAGTGACGCGGCGGCGGGGGACCTTGAAGGAAACCTATCCGGCTATTTTTGTGGTCGATCTTGACCAAAGTGAGAATGCGTTCGAGCGTGTCTCTTACAGTTACGCAGATCTTTTGACCAAGTCAATCAAGATCACCTTCGAAGGCGAAGAGAAAGCGTCATAATTTCAGATAGTAACCGACGATTAAATCGTTTATTTCAGGAGGCCTTGGTGCATGTTGCATCAGGGCTTTTTGCTTGCTGTTAACTTCTAACGCCGTTTTTAAAATCCGGCAATGAAAATCACAACGCAAAACAGTATACTAAAAATAACTATACGGTAGATGCATGCAACGGCGCTTGTAGCTAGACTTTGGTAGCTATAAAGGTATGCATCGCCAAAGACTGGTGGTTAGCATGGAACTAATCGAAAAAGCACCCGCCAAGATTAATCTCAGTTTGGATGCCTTGTATCGCCATGCTGACGGCGAACATGAGTGGCAGATGGTGATGACATCAGTCGACTTGGCTGATTATGTGACGATTCAACCGAGCCGCACGATCAAGGTTTCCACGGACAGCGGCTTTTTACCGGAGGATCCGCGCAATCTGGCTTATAAAGCGGCACTGGCGTTACAACGTCATGCCAACATCCGCCAAGGTGCGCGGATTCATATCGAAAAACATATTCCGGTTGCGGCTGGACTGGGCGGTGGATCAAGTGATGCCGCTGCTGTGTTGCGCGGCCTGAATTCACTTTGGGAGTTAGGCTATAGTCGTTCGCAATTGGCGCGTATCGGGTTGAGTGTCGATAGCGATGTCCCGTACTGTGTTTATTCGGAGACGTCGCTGGTTACGGGACGTGGGGATGTCGTGACGCCGTTGGGAAGTTTGCCCAACTTTTGGGTGGTGTTAGCTAAGCCGCGCGTATCAGTGTCAACGCCAACCATCCTCAATGCGATTGACTATCAAGCCGGGCTTGAACATCCGGATACCCAGCGTGTCGTCGCCGGGATTCAAAATCACGATTTTAATCAAATGATCAGCGGTATGGGGAATACTCTGGAGAAGATTACGGCCAGTCGGTATCCCGAGATGACGGCGCTTAAACATCGGTTAGAGAAGTATGGTGCCGAGATTGCCCAGATGTCCGGCAGCGGCCCGACCGTGTTTGGCCTTTGCCAGAAACATTCGCGGGCGATGCGCGTTTACAACAGCATGAAAGGCTTCTGCCGCGAGGTTTATTTGTTGCGGCCATTTTGTCTGCCGGCAAATGGTCGTGGGCTTAGGGGTTGATTTTTAGGGATCACTAAACCATGATGGGGTAAGAAATGAGGCATTGACGATATGGAACAGGTTCAGCCAAACAAGGCGTTCTTTTGGGGTATTTTGCTTAATCTGGTTTACATTATTGCGGAGATTGCTTTTGGGATCGGGATCGGTTCGGTTGCGTTGGTTGCCGATGCGATTCACAATATGAGCGATGTTTTAGGCTTAGGGCTGGCGTGGTTTGCCGAGTGGCTGTCCAATCGCCATCCGACGGTTCAGCGTACATACGGTTACAAAAGTTCATCGATTCTGGCCGCTTTGGCAAATGCCGCCTTTTTGCTAGTAGCAATGGGCGCGATCATTGTCGAAGCGATTACCCGGCTGTCGCAAAATGCACCGGTCGAAGGCGGCTGGATGATGCTGGTTGCCGGTGTCGGGATTTTGGTCAACGGCGCGACGGCAGTCCTTTTCCACAGTGGTTCGCAGCACGATCTGAATATTCGCGGCGCGTTCATGCATATGGCAGCCGATGCCGGCGTTTCGCTGGGCGTTGTGTTAGCCGGGGGCTTGATCATGCTGACAGGCTGGGAATGGCTTGATCCGGTCATGTCGATTGTGGTCGCCATTGTGGTCTTGGTTGGCACGTGGAACCTACTGCGGGATGCGGTCAACCTAGCCATGGCAGCCGTTCCCAAGGAAATCGACCCGATTGCCGTCAAAACCTTGGTCAATGCGTATCCGACCGTTGCTTCGTGCCACGATCTGCACATCTGGGCACTTAGCACAACTGATGTGGCGCTGACGGTCCATGTGGTTCGGACGACACCGGAAGGCAACGACGCCTTTCTAGACGCCTTGAGTCTGTCACTGCGGGAGAGCTTTGACATCGCGCACACGACCATTCAAGTCGAATATGGCCCGTACTTACCGGATAACAAGATGGAAAATCCTTACTGAATGTTGTAGTACTTCGTGAGTGAAAAAGGTGCCGAGCCGTAATTCAATCACACTGTTCTCGGTCCCCCAAATTTTGGCCAAAATTAGGAAAGCCGAGGCAATGAGTTCTGTGCCGTGCCAAACTCCGCAATCTCCGGCGGGGACGGGGGCTGGCGACCGCGAAGCTAGAGTGGTGGGCACGACTTTGAACCCGCAAAAACCGCGGTTTCAAAGCTCGGCCTTGTACTACGCCGGGAAGATCGCCCGGCTAGTACAATCTCACCACTGAGCCCGCCCCCGCCTCCGATTGCTCCGCTTTGGCACTACGATCTTAACATTCTTAGCGAATTAGTTATTCGAAAATCAAAGACGAAGCCACTCCCGATTTTTTGGGTAGCGGCTTCGTCTTTACATTGCGGCCATGAATTATGGCACGAGTTGTTTTTTTACGCTTTCTTGATGCGAACTAGCTGATGATTACCGTAACTGCTTTTGCTCATTATAAAAGCGCGAATAACTGCGATAAACGGCAATGAAACTGCCCAGGCTTGTGGCTCCCAGTAACATGAAGGTGACCATGATCTGGTACATGATGGCTTTTGTTGGATCAATGCCGGCAAAGATCAGACCGGACATCATGCCGGGTAAGCTGACGAGTCCGACTGTTTTCGCCGAGTCGATGGTTGGCGCCATGCCGGTTTTGATCGCGTTGACGATGAGTTTTTGACTGGCCTGTTTGAGGGTGGCGCCCAAAGCGAGGCGTTCAAGAACTTGCGGCCGCAGATCCGTAAATTCGGTGTTCAGACTGCGGTATGCCAAACCTGTCGCCACCATGACGTTACTGGCAATCATGCCGCTGATCGGGACAATCTGTGCGGGAATGAAGCGAATGGCGCGGACAGAAACTAGCATGATCAGCGTGAGTCCGGTTGCTGTGGTGACGGCGAGCAAGCTGGTGACAAAGGCATCGGGGATGGTGCCAGCCCGCTTTTTGGCGTTCCACGCCGCGTTGAAAATAATGATGGCCACCATAGCTAGCGTTAACCAAACTGCGTTGACTTTAATGATATAGGTCAAGACAAAACCGACAACGGTTAGCTGGATGACGGCACGCACGACACCAACGATTAAGTCTTTGGTCATCCCCAACTCTTCTTTTAAGTTGATCGTTAACGCAATGACCACTAAGATTAACGCCAACAAAAGCGCTAAGGGTGATACAATTAACTGACTATTCATGCGGTTGGCACCTCCTCAAATTGGCCATCTACCAGTGTCATGAGGTTCTTTGCCATGTGCAGTTCGCCTTCGTCATGGGTCACGCTGACGAGGGTGATTCCTTTTTTATTTTGGCGGTCCAGCAGGTCGTGAATCACGGCTTTGGTGTCCGGGTCCAGTCCAGTCGTGACCTCATCCAGCAGCAGGACTTTAGGCGGAAAGAACAAATGACGCAATAAAGCAACCCGTTGGCGCTCACCGCCGGACAGATTTTGTGTCGGTGCGTCAAGCATGCTCTTCGCCAGGTCGACGCTTTCCAGTGCGGCTTCAGCTTGTTCACGCGGCATTTCAGTGTTGCGAATTGCGAATGGAAAACGCAGATCATCGGCGACGGTGGCGCCAAACAAGGCAGGTTGCTGGGCGCAATAAGATACCTCCCGTCGATACAGAATCGGATCGTAATCAGACTGAGGCTTGTCATTATACAAAATCGTGCCGCTTGTCGGCGTCAGTAACGTGGCAAGCAAGCGCAGCAAGGTACTTTTACCCGACCCGGAGTGCCCGGCAATGGTAAGATCAATCCCCCAAGGAATGTCTAAATTGATATCATTCAGGATAGCCGTTTTTGTCGGCGCGAAAGTCATGTGGTGTAATTCAAAAGCATTCATACTTTTCCCTACCCTTCTTTGTAACCATTCTAATATAGAAATGGGTGGGAGGCCACTGATACGACTCGCGAGGCGGCAGGGATCAAAATGAACAAATGCGAACGTTCGGTGAGAAAATCGAGTCAAAGGGTCGAAATTTTCGGTAAAAGCATTTATACTGGGTAAGATTATCACGTAATGTTAACATAGAGCTAAATATTCGGAGTTAGGAGCGGGATTAATGAAAGTAAGACGCAGTGATCGCTTGATTGATATGACGAGGTACTTGTTAGAACGGCCGCATACGCTGATACCGTTGACTTTTTTTTCTAAGCGGTATGAAAGTGCCAAATCCTCGATTAGTGAAGATCTGGCAATTGTAAGAAGGACCTTCGCGCAACGGCAAACCGGGATTCTTGAAACGGTTCCGGGAGCGGCAGGCGGTGTGCGGTACATCCCGATCATGGGTGAAGATGAGGCCGAAAACTTTATTTCCGCCATGGCTAAGCGGCTGTCGGAAACCGATCGCTTGTTGCCAGGCGGGTATGTTTATCTTTCGGATTTGCTTGGAACGCCAAGTGTGTTACGGCAAATTGGCCGGTTGATTGCCACCCAATATCGCGATGCCAAGGTTGATGCGGTGATGACCGTCGCAACCAAGGGTATTCCCATTGCCCAAAGTGTCAGCCAGTATCTGAATGTGCCGTTCGTCATCGTGCGGCGCGATTCCAAGATTACTGAGGGCTCGACAGTCTCCGTCAACTATGTCTCCGGATCATCAGCGCGGATCGAGAAAATGGAGCTAAGTAAGCGTAGTCTTCCGGCAAATTCGCGGGTACTGATTGTCGACGACTTCATGAAAGGCGGCGGCACGGTCAATGGCATGAAGGCGTTGATTGACGAATTCAACGCCGAAATGGTTGGCATCACCGTCTTTGCGGAAGGCAAGTTTGATGGCGATCGGATGGTCAATGAATATACTTCACTGATTCGGGTTGATAAGGTCGACACCAAGGCGAACACCCTCCATGCCACTGCCGGAAACTTTCTTAGTCAGAATCAGCAGCTACTTGAGGTGAGCCATCAATGAGTGCTTACCTCGGGCCGGTTAAAACGGCACTGATCACGTTTCCGTTTTTAGCATTGGTGCTTGCGCTACCGTTTCTGGTGATTGTTTATCGGCGCTACGGTGCGTTTAGCTGGTGGCGCGCGATTGTGATCTATTCGTTCATATTTTACCTATTATCGGCTTATTTTTTGATTATCTTACCACTTCCATCACGCGAGGCGGTGGCGCAGTTTACCGGGCCAAAATATAATCTGACCCCGTTCATGGCTTTGCGCTACTTTATTCACACGACGGTCTTTTCCCCGACCAACCCGCACACGTGGTTAGCGGCGTTGAAACAATCCGCGTTTATCCAGCCATTCTTTAACGTTGTCTTGACGATCCCGTTCGGCTTTTATCTGCGCTATTATTTCAAGCGCACTGTACCGCAGATCATCATGATGAGTTTTGGCTTGAGTCTTTTCTTTGAACTGACTCAGTTGTCAGGGCTGTATGGCATCTATGTGCGGCCGTATCGACTGTTTGATGTGGACGATTTGATTCTTAACACCACCGGCGGCTTGATTGGCGGCGTTTTGGCCCCGATTTTCATGCGGGCGTTGCCATCTCGGGATACGATGGATGCCAAAAGTCAGGCGCGTGGCGTTCGAGTGACGTTGATGCGCCGCCTGGTTGCTTTTTTCATTGACTTTATAATATTAAGTACGATTGTCGGCTTGATGATCAGGTTCCTGTTCCATTTGCTAGGGTTAGCACAGTTACCGGATTTCTTGAGTGAAGTGGTTTTGCCATTGCTCTTTGTTTTCGTTATCTGGCCTGCTTTTAATGACGGGCAGACTTTAGGCAAGGGGCTGGTTCGGATTAAAATCGTTCGTACTGATGGCCGGCCGGTTGGCTTTTGGCGGCTGCTGTTGCGAGAAGCTTTGTTATATGGCTTAGCTTATTCAAGCCTGATTGGCGCTAGCAATTTTTTGATTGAGTATTTTGCTTTAGGTCATCAGACTGAAATTAATCTCGCCGCGTTGGGATTTTTTGGCATTATCTCAATTTTGGTTGTTCTCAACTTCATCTGGGAAACGGTCACGCGGCATTATCGGTTCTTCTATGATGCGTGGGCGGATACGACTCAGATTAGTACGTTGAAAGTGCCGAATGATGTTAAGCAACATGCGGCTGAGAATGAGCAGTAAGGGTAGTTTTGTAGGCAGATTCGTCGTGAGGCGGGTCTGTTTTTGTTTGGGCTTTGAGAGTGTGGATGGGGGTTGGTCTCAAAAAGTGTTTACTGGACTAGGGAGCTTGCACATAAGGGTCTTAGTCGCAATAGCTTAAGCTTGACGTAGTATGTTAGAGGCTATTGGGTTCTCTGCGGCTTTCTCAAACGCGCTCACCGGCGCAGAAGTCTGCGTATAAGGGCCTTGGGCGCGATGGCCTAAGCCCGGGCCTGAGTTTTCCGATACAAAAACGCGCTCACAGTCGCAGAAATCTCCACATAAGGACCTCAAGCCTAAATGGCCAAAGACCAGCCATTTAGGCTTGAGGCCACTTATGCTCCGATTTCTAAGCGCTCCTGCTCGCGCTCTACATGTTGTCACCGCATTCGCGCTGGTCTATTATGAAATAAGACAATTAGGAATGGAGCTTTAGCATGTCAAAGAAATTCACCATCATTCTTGCGGCCGGTAAGGGGACGCGGATGAAGTCGAAGTATTATAAAGTTTTACAGCCGGTTTGTGGTAAGAGCATGGTTGAGCATGTGGTGAGTCAGGTTGAAGCGATTCATCCGGACGCCATTGTGACGATCGTGGGGCACGGTGCCGAAGCAGTTGAGAAAACGCTTGGGGACCGGACTAAATTTGTTTTACAAGAAGAGCAACTTGGCACCGGTCATGCGGTTTTGCAGGCTGAGCCGTTATTAGGCCAAAAAGACGGTGCCACGTTGATCATCAGCGGTGACACGCCACTGTTTACCGCGAAAACGTTAAATGACTTGTTTGCCTATCATGAAGCCAAGGGCGCAAAAGCCACTATTTTGACGGCCAATGCACCTGACCCGACTGGATATGGCCGGATTATTCGCGACGCTGATGGCAATGTCATCAAGAACGTCGAGCAAAAAGATGCCACCCCAGAAGAGGCACTCATTTCTGAAATCAACACAGGTGTTTACGTTTTCGATAATCAGTCGCTGTTTAAGGCACTGCATTCGGTTAAGAACAACAATGCGCAAGGCGAATATTATTTGCCGGATGTTCTCGGTATTTTGCGTGAAGCCGGTGAAAAGGTAGCCGCATATCAAATGCCGGATTATACCGAATCGCTAGGCGTCAATGATCGGGTCGCGCTGGCCAAGGCGACTCGGATCATGCAACAACGGATCAACGAACAGCATATGCGCAACGGCGTTACCTTAATCGATCCGGCAACCACCTACATTGATTCAGATGTTCAAATTGGCGCCGACACCGTGATCGAACCGGGCGTTTATTTGAAAGGTAAGACCGTGATCGGCGAAGATTGCCACATTGGCACGCATTCCGAACTCGTCGATGCCACTCTGGAAAATGATGTAACGGTCACGAGTTCAACGATCGAACACGCCATCATGCATGCCCACAGCGACATCGGTCCGAACTCGCATTTGCGGCCGGATGCTGACATTGGCGAATATGTCCATTTGGGCAACTTTGTGGAAATTAAGAAGGCCAAAATCGGTGCACGCACTAAGGTTGGCCATCTCACATATGTCGGCAACGCAACACTCGGTACTGACATTAACGTAGGGTGCGGCGTGGTATTCGTCAACTATGACGGGGTCAAAAAGTGGGAAAGTACCATCGGCGATCATGCATTTATCGGCTCCAATTCGAATATCGTTGCGCCGGTTGAAGTGGCAGACCACAGCTTTATCGCGGCCGGATCCACCATTACCAAAGACGTACCGTTTCACGCAATGGCTATCGCTCGTGCCCGGCAAACAACCAAAGAGGATTACTGGAAACGGTTGCCGGTCGCGAACGATCCAGATTGGAATTAGGTTATAATTCGTCTCATGTGCTTGCTTTTTTCCGTCAATCCGCTAAGCTTTTTGTGGAACAATTTTTCGCAGCCTATAATATTTCGTGGAGGGACTTATGTCTGAGCAATACGGTGACCCGAGATTAAAGATTTTTGCCTTGAATTCGAACAAGCCGTTAGCAGAAAAAATTGCTGCTGAGGTTGGTGTCAAGCTGGGGAAGTCCTCAGTGAAACGTTTTAGCGATGGTGAGATTCAGATCAACATCGAAGAAAGTATTCGTGGGGATGATGTTTATCTGATCCAGTCGACATCCAGCCCAGTGAATGACAACTTGATGGAATTGCTGATTATGATTGATGCGTTGCGGCGGGCATCTGCCCACACCATCAATGTTGTAATGCCTTACTACGGTTATGCGCGGCAGGATCGCAAAGCGCGTTCACGCGAACCGATTACGGCGAAACTGGTAGCCAACATGCTTGAACGCGCGGGTGCGACCCGTGTGCTGGCACTTGACTTGCACGCTGCTCAAATTCAAGGCTTCTTCGATATTCCGGTGGATCACCTTGTGGGCGCGCCTTTGTTGGCTGACTACTTCTTGCGTAATCATTATGACGGTGCCGATACGGTTGTGGTTTCGCCCGATCATGGCGGTGTTACCCGCGCCCGTAAGTTAGCGGAATTTCTTAAAGCACCAATTGCCATTATCGACAAGCGGCGTCCGCGGCCAAATGTTGCTGAAGTCATGAACATTGTTGGTAATGTGACCGGCAAGCAATGTATCATCATCGACGACATGATCGACACTGCCGGCACCATCACGCTGGCGGCTCAAGCCTTAAAAGATGCCGGCGCAACTGAAGTGCTGGTTGCCGCAACCCACGCCATTTTCTCTGGCCCGGCGGTTGAACGCTTGACCCACTCGGCCATTGAAAAGGTCGTTGTCACTGACTCAATCAATTTGCCAGCTGACAAGCACATGGACAAACTCGACGTTGTTTCGGTTGGCCCATTGATGGGTCGTGCCATCATGCGGATTCAGGAGAACCGTTCCGTTACACCGTTGTTTGAGAATCGGTTTACGAAATAATTTAAAAGATTTGATGCTTGTTGAGGCTTCCCTTTCGACAAGCGGAATATTCAGTAAAATAAGTATTTTAAAAGTGGTCGGCATAACCTTGCATTTTGGTTGTGTCGGCCACTTTTGCTATCTTCAACTAAAGTCGTCGTTTATATATGTGTCAACAATCATCAAAGTGACGGCGTTAAAGCAGCTTTAGGAAGATCGTCGCGATAATGACGGATGCGACCGAGACCGTGGCGAATCCGCCAACTAACATCTTTGGCATCATTTGTTGTGTTAAGTATTCTTCCTCATCTTCAGTAGTGGCAACCGCGCTGGCCACTTCGGAAGTCAAGATATAATCGGCAGGAAACCCGAACAGCGCCGTCAACGAGCATGAAAAGGCCATCTGCCACGACATACCGAATGGCTTAGCCAATACTCGGGATGCTAAGAACATGCCTAGAACGCCTAAGACAATGAGCACTGCGATTTGCAGCACAATGCTGGCCAGAACAGCGGGGGTGGTTGCGCTGAGTTGGCCGAAGACATAAGCAAGTAGGCCATACATCAGCCAGTTAAAGACGCCGGCTTTATTCAACGCGTTATCTTCCAAAAAGCCGATTTGGTGGGCAATGACACCGAAAATCAGACATACGACATTTGAATTAATGACATTGTGAGTTAAGGTGCCGAAACCCATGGCCAACACGCCGACGATCGCAACTCGCGCCATGATAAACGCACTGGTTTGATAGGGGGTAGGTAGTTTCATCATCTTAGGGCGGTTATCCCCCTTTTCTTCAGCGCCGCGACGCATTTTGGGAATGGATGGATCGAGCTTGCTACCGTTAGCGCGGAATTGCTTAAGGAGTCGGTGACTTTCCTGCTTCAACAGTACGGAGGTTAGGGGATAGCCAACGACTGAATGGATGACGAACATCGCAACTGGTAAAGCGACCAACGTTGTTAAACCTTGAGCCTTCAACCCACTGGACATGAGTAAGGCAGAAACGAGTCCGCCGGTTAACGGTGGTACCGCAGCGACAACGGTTTTCCAGTCAAAAATGAGCGTTCCTAGTGTTAAGGTCAACAATAAGGTTCCGCAAACACCGAGCAACGCAATACAAACGGCCTTCCACTGGGCAAGCAGCTCGCGCAGATTCATCAGTGTTCCGAGATGAACCAACAAGAGTGCGATGCAGATGGTGATGAATCCCGAGCCAAAAGAAGCCGTTGCCACAACATTTTTAGGTAAAACGGTCCAAAAACCGATGACGAACAGAACCGCAGTGATGAAGACGGAAGGAATGAAGGCTCTAGTGGCGGCGGCAACCCACTCGCCAACAGTCATAAAGACCATGACAACCGTAAACGCAATTAAGAAATTCATAAGCATTCTCCATTCAAGTAATAGATTATAAAAAGATTATAATATGGGGAATACTTTAACCTTAATTGTGCTGGTGTCAATAACTGATTGTGTGCAACTCTCATTTTTATATAAATTAAAATGCTGACGTGTTGCCTTGTTTGCCAATATCCAGACTTTTTAAATGTGATTAAAATTATAAAACGATGTTGACGTCTTTATGAATGAGAACTATATTGAAAATTAATAACATCATAAGGAGGCGGCTTGATGAACGAACAAAAATCGATCGAAGAATTTGCGTTATCTTATTTGCCATCGTTGGAGGACTATTTACGAATTCCAACGATTTCAGCCCAAAACAAAGGCATCCGCAAAACAGTCGATTGGGTGAAGCAGGCATTTAAGGATTTAAATGCCGACACGGTTGAGGAGTGGACTGACCAAGGTGGTAATCCAGTCGTCTTTGCCGAACTTAAAGGAAACTCCGATCAAACCGTCCTGTTTTACAATCACTACGACGTTCAGCCGCCGGAACCATTGGCAGAATGGCGGACCGAGCCGTTTGAACCGACTGTCGTGGACGGCAAGCTCATTGCTCGTGGCGTGGCTGATGATAAAGGCGAGTTGATGTATCGGCTCACGGCGCTACGCTGGATGAAAGATCATGGTGGATTTCCGGTAAATATTAAGTTCTTCATCGAAGGTGGCGAAGAAGTCGGCAGCCCGCACGTTGGGGATTATGTCAAGGCTCATCGCGACCGGTTGACAGCGGATGCGTGCATCTGGGAAACCGGCGGCAAGAATGAAGCTGATCATTTTCAGATTATTGCGGGCCTAAAAGGGATTGTTTCATTTGATCTCCACGTCAAAACGGCTGATGCCGACATTCATTCTTCACTAGCTGCCTATATTGATAACGCAGCTTGGCGCTTGGTTCGTGCCTTGTCATCGTTAACAGATGATCAGCACCGCGTCCTCGTCGACGGCTTTTATGACGGCATCGAGCCGTTGGATGAAGCGTCAGAGAAAGCGATCGCCGATATGGATTTTGATGGTGACAAGATTAAAAAAACATATGGCCTCAAACGCCCGTTTACAAGTGATGATCCCAAGCGTGCTATTGTCACGGCGCCAACCATCACGATTAATGGCCTTTCCGCCGGCTATGAAGGTGAAGGGGTTAAAACCATTATCCCGAAGGAAGCCAAGGCCAAGCTTGATTGTCGGTTATTGCCAGGGCAGGATCCCAAGAAGATTGCCCAGCTCATTCAGGCTCAGTTGGATAAAAATGGTTTTTCCGATGTGCGTTTGCACTATAACCTTGGTGAAGATGCGTTCCACTCCGATCTCAATGATCCGCATTTGCAGCTGGCAAAAAGTGTTGCCGAGCAGGTCTACGGTGCTGGCAAAGTCCGCTTCGTCCCGATGATGCCTGGAGGTGGTCCGGCTAAGTTCTTTGTTGATGCGCTGCATTTACCGGTTATTTTAATCGGTGTGAATTACGCCGGATCGGGACCACATGCGCCTAACGAGAATATTCGGTTACATGATTATCAACAAGGTGTGGCTTACTTAATTCAACTTTTACGGACATATGCACAGCCAAAGGCACAATAGTCCAGATACGCTGGACAATCAGAATTAACGAATGGAGGTTTTATGATGGCAACAACTTTTACAAATTGTTCTTTATTTACTGGCACTTCAGAAAAAATTCTTAAAGATGCCTGGTTCACGGTTGATGACACTGGTAAAGTTGCTGAAGTAGGGAGTGGACAGGCTCCTTCGGCAAACAAAACGGTGGATCTTGGTGGTCAATACGTGACGCCCGGATTAACCAATGTCCATACACATATCACGATGGATCCTTTAACCGGCGATGGCGGCACCAGTCGTGGTGTCGTTGCTTCAACAGTTGGCGCGGTTGACCATTTGCATCAGCTATTGAAATCCGGTGTTACTTACGTCCGTGAATGCGGCAGCAGCTTTGACATCGACATTGCGCTAAAGGCATTGAAAGACCAGGGTCAACTAAAACAGGTGCCGCAAATCATGCCATCCGGTAAATTCTTTTCAATGACAGGTGGTCATGGGGATATGCCTAATGCTGCCTATGTTGTTGATTCACCGGATGAGATGCGCAAAGCCGTTCGTACCGCATTGAAAAAAGGTGCTAAGGCCATTAAGGTGATTGCAACCGGTGGGGTTATGACCCCTAACGACTTTATGGATGATCCGCAGCTGAGTGTGGCAGAAATGCATGTTGCGGTTGAAGAGGCGCATCATAAAGGTCAGATTGTTGCGGCGCATGCTGAAGGCAATCCCGGCATTATGAATGCCATTCAGGCGGGGGTTGATTCAGTCGAACATGGTTTTTATGTAAATGATGAAGAAATCGATCTCATGTTGAAGCAAGGCACATACTTAACCCCAACGCTCGTGGCCGACTGGGCAATTCCAACATTTGCCAAGGGTAAGATTCCGGACTGGGAAGTCAAAAAAGCTGCGGATGCGTTAGATGACCTGTACAAGAACATCATGCATGCCTTTCATCGTGGGGTACCGTTGACATTAGGCACCGATGCCGGCACGCCATTCAATGACTTCACTATGGCGCCGGTTGAACTGCAATTGATGGTTGAGCAAGGGATGACACCGTTTGAAGCCTTTTCGACGTCGGTTAATGGCACCAAGTTGATGGGCGTTGACGACCAATATGGTACCCTTGAAAAGGGAAAATTTGCAGACTTTTTGGTCTTGGAAAACGATCCAATGGCTGATGTGAAGGCGTTTCAGCAAAAAGATAAGCAGGTTTATCAAGGTGGGAAGCGGCAGTATTAATTGTAAGCCGTTAAGTGAACACTATTGTCTGAATTCAAAAGGTGGGCGTACGCGTAATGGCGTGCGACCATTTTTTAAAATGAAGGAGCACTGGGGATATGAAAATGGGGCTCATGCACGATCAATTTGAGCTGGTACGAGAAGGCAGCAAAACCATTGAAATCAGATTAAATGACCAAAAGCGCCAACAAGTGCGGGTGGGCGACCCAATTGTATTTGAAGATCTGACCACACAGCAGAAAATGAGCAAACGGGTTGCTAAACTTGAGAAATTCGCCAGTTTCGCGCAGTTATACGATCATTATCAAGGAATCGTCGTAGGCAGCGCCCCAACTGATTCGGTGGCTAAGATGGTTAGTGATACTTACCGGATTTATTCGAAACAGCAGGAAGCCAAACATGGTGTTTTAGCGATCCACTTGGAATGAGCTGCATGATGATATTTTTCGGCGCATGCTAATAGCACAAATGTGGACCTGTTTGGCTGAAAGCAACCTTGGCGTCAGAGATAGGATTGTTGCCCATGCAAAAAAGAATCAGATTATTTGCGGCATATGCCTTATTAACCCTGTTTTTCCATTTGAAAAAGAAGAATGGACTTAACTTCGGATTGACACTCGGCGACGTTTATTTATTAGTAAGCTGGTTAGGCGCGGCACCGAATTTTCTCGATAAAATCGAACGTAATGTGCAACGATTAGCGGCGACTGGCCGTTCCACCAAAGATTACGTCGCAGAAATGAAAAAGGATATGAATGTCTATCAGAATTTCATTTACAGTACCACGCCTGTCATGGCATCAATACTAGAAAGCGGCGGTATGGATCGTGTCGGCGCAGTCATCGTTAGATTTACTTTTCAGTTATTTCTTGTTTTGACTGCCCCGGTGATTTGGATCGGAGCGCTGCTCAGCAAATGGTTAAAGTACGTTTGGCGGCGACTCAATTGAGACACTCTTTGCAGAATAATAGCGAAGACCAAAAAACCGGATCAAGTGAGCTTTGCAACTCACCTGATCCGGTTTTTGTTCCGCTAACGGATGTTCATATGATCAACCGTTAATTTTTAGCCTTAGCATCCTGGTCCTTCAAGAGATCGCGAATTTCTTCAAGCAATTCTGTTTGTGTGGGGCCGGCGGGTTTTACCGGCTTGGCCGGGAGAAAGCGATTGACGCTGCGCACGATTAAGAAGACGACAAACGCAATGATCAAAAAGTTGATCACATCGTTCAGAAAATTGCCGTATGTAAACTTGGCACCTAACAGCGTGAAGGACAAACCGCTCAAATCGGTTTTGCCGGCAAACATGGACAGAATCGGGTTGATCAGATTCTTTGTTAAGGACTTGACTAAGCCGGTAAAAGCACTCCCGATGATAACCCCGACAGCAAGATCCAAGACGTTACCGCGCATGATGAATTTCTGGAATTCTTTTAACATCGCTCACACTCCTATGGTTTGAAACATGTTACGGTCAAGTTCAGTATATCGAAATGACCCGCCTTTCTGCACGTGAATGGCTCGCAGTGGTTACCATGCCCTCAGTAGCTGAGCAAGGGCCATGAACACAATAATGCCAAACGCAACGGCATGCCGCCGTTTGTACAGCACAACCAAGGCGAGATATTCGCGGATAACCGCATTAGGCAGAAAGTAAAAGGAGGTGTTACCGCCAACACCATTGGCATCAATGCCCGCCATGCGCGCGTAAATACCGGCGCGGAAAAGGTGGTAATTGTTGGTAAAGAAGCTAGCCTTATACGGTGCTTCCCCGATTTCCTGCGTAATCAAACGCTTGGAAAAAGTCATGTTTTCCAGCGTCGTCGTTGACTTGTCTTCTAACAAGGTATCCTTTTCAGGGATGCCTTTTCCCAAAGCATAGCGCTGCATGGCCAGTGCTTCGGAGATTGTCTCATCGCCACCCTTGCCGCCGGAAAAAATAATCCGCGGCGCCGGGCGGCCTTTTTTAATCTGCTTATGATAAAACTTGATGGCTGTGTCGATGCGGCTGGCGAGCAATGGCGAAACCTGGTCACCATGCAGCAGGCCAGCGCCCAACACAATGAGAAATGTGCGGTTGTGCGGCTGGGGACGGAGATTGTATAAGACTAGTACTGTCAGGAAGTTATAAAGTGTCAATAAGACATACAGACCGCCGAAGCTGAAGAAAACAGCTAAAGTGATGTAGATTGGCTCCGGAATAAAACGGCGTCCGAATGAGGCGGCGATTTCCAGCAAAAGTAATCCAATGGCGATGTAAAGCGTCAGCATGTTGCTCAATGAATGGCCTTCACGCCGCCAAACCAAGATGGCGTTCCACAACAGCCAGAACAAGTGTAAGGTGAATATGAGAATAACGATCAACACGGTGATGACAAACAGAGTTCCTGTGACAGCAATCAGCAGTAGATTACTTGACCCTAAAATGGCTAATGCGAGTGCGAATAAAAAGGCAACCGCAAATAAATTGAACAACCAGCCATTAATCAGGCGGCGCGGCTCAACCGTAAAGCTGATGGCGAAAATGATACCCAGCACGATAGGGATTGAAAAAACAAATAATGTTTCCTGAACAGTCATCGAAAGGACTCCTTGTGTAGAGGTTAGAAATTGATTAGGGTATAATGTGATCAAGAGCGGAGGGATGCCATATGATTGATCCAGTGTTTGGTCGAAAAGATCCTAAGTTAGATTATCACACCCGAATTGGCGCGTATGGCGTGATTCCGGACCATAGCGGTGCACGACTGCTGATTTTACAAGCCCCGAACCATGCGTTGTTTTTACCGGGTGGCGGGGTTGAAAAAGGCGAAACGCCTGAAGCAACTTTGGCGCGCGAGTTGCTTGAGGAATTTGGTGCAACGGTTCACGTGACTAAAGAACTGGGCAAGTCGTCGGAATATTTTTATTCCCACCATCGGCAAACTGCGTATTATCATCCGGCAACCTTTTTTGCCTGTGATGAGCTGGCATTTGTCCAAGATCCCTTGGAAACGTTCAATACGTTGATGCTGATGCCCATCGATCTGGCGCTGGCGGAACTCAAGCGCCCCACGCATCGCTGGGCCGTTGCCAAATGGCTGGCACAACAGCCCAAGCGCTGAAGACGAAAAGGCTAATCATGTAAGTGGGGGTCAATAACGCCGCCATTTAGTAGGTAACGTTGAAATTTTTCATAAATCGATGAAAAGAGATTGCTGTCCTCGGTGGCAAGCATTTCTTTTGGAAAATAGAATCGTTTATCACCGGTAGCCCGACCACTAAGCGCCGCAACTAATGGAGACAAAGTCGACAACTCCTCAAGGGTGCCGTCTTTTTGCATGATTTCGATTTGCGTTTTCGGATTGGCGGAGGCCGGATCATATTGATCGTATGGCAAATCGAAGCTGTCATTTTCCGCTGTGTAGTATTGGGCATCAAAGCCGGCTTCTGTCACTAGGTGGCGCAGTTTCGGCAGCAGTTCAGCCGTTTGATCGGTGAAGGTGACCGACTTAAGCGGCCGCCGGTTCAGGAAGCGATCGGCAAAGTCGCTCAGAATGCTGTCTGGATAATCAAGCCAGTAAGTGAAATAGGTATTGAGCACGCCGTCATCCAGCTTGAGATAATCGCTTAAGGAAAATGACTGTTCAAAAAACGGCACTAATAAGCGCGGCGAAAAGCCTGGTTCAAACTGGCCGGACTCATAAAGAAACTTGGCGCGTTTCAGCAGGTGGGACAAGATAACTTCCATTCCGCGTGATACTGGGTGAAAATACACTTGCTGATACATTTGAAAGCGACTGACAACATAGTCTTCAACCGCATGCATCCCATTGGCTTCGTAAGCAATTCCGTCCGAATAAGGCCGCATGACCCGCAAAATGCGAGACAAATCGAACAAACCATATTTAGTTCCGGTATAGTAAGCATCATGTAACAGATAATCCATCCGGTCGGCATCGATTTGACTGGAAATCATCTGAACAACTTGCGGATTTGGATAAGTATGGTTGATGACCGAAGCCACTCGCTCTGGAAAATCGGAACTAACACTGCGCAAAATACGGTTGACGTTGGTATGCGGATCCGTAAGAATGGCGCGGGTAATGGCTTCGTGATCAGTATTGAAGATATGCTCAAAAGTGTGGGAATAGGCGCCGTGGCCGATATCATGCAACAACGCGGCACACAGAACCACCGGGCGCTCCCGATCATCCCAAAGGCCGTCTTCCGGCGTTTTGCTAGGGTAATTCGTGACAAAATTGTCGCACATTTCACGGGCAATTTCATAAACCCCTAACGAATGCGCAAACCGGGTATGCTCGGCCCCTTGGAATACATAGTCCGAAACGCCTAACTGCTTAATCCGGCGCAAACGCTGAAACTCCGGCGTATTGATCAAATCAAGAATCACGCGATGCTGCACGTGAATATAATTATGAACCGGATCGCGAAAGACTTTTTCGCGCGGTAATTTTTCAAATTGCATGGTGTTCCCCCATTTTCCTTAAGTGAGCGTGAGCCGGCGCGGTTGGAAGTCGAAGTGTAAGTGGCCTTGGGCGTGATGACCCGGGTTTAGGCCATTGCGACCAAGATACTTCTGCGCCGGGGAGCGCGTTATGATAAATGACGATTGCGATTGCGCAGATCCGCAGTGGCCGCAGCGAGTGCCTTGTGGTAGGCAGGATCGCGTAAAATCGCCGGCATCGAGTTCATATCTGCGGCAATGCCATTAGCAGCCAAAGCATTTAACAGAGCTAAAATGGCTTCGTTGCGGGTCAGCGGACGACCCAGCAAATCGCTGAGCGTGGTCATGGTTTCAGAGCGGATAATCGGAAACTTGAAGTGCGTACTGGTGCTAGCATGTCCTGCCCGATAGAAGCGGCGCAACAACTCACACCGGGCATTTTGATCACCGAAGATGCTGCAATACAGCATGACGACGACACCAGCATGATTGCGTCGCTGGGCCATCCCGGCAAACTTTCGCCCGTGAACACTGAGGTCGTATTTGCCAGGACAATACGAATGAATAATTTCGCTAGTGGCTATGGGCAAACTTGGGAATGCCGTTCGAAAAAGGGCGGTCATCATATTGTAGGCAGTATCGATGGAGAGATTGTCTTCATTAGGTAAAAAAAGCGAGACATTCAAGACGCCGCTGTCAGCAATCACTGCCAAGCCGCCGGAATTACGAACAAAGACGCCGTAATGATCGCTGGCCAGAACCGGCAAGGCATGTCCGAATTGCGGTAATTTTAAATCCTGCATCCCAAGAATCACGGTCTGTTCTGCCGTCCAAAAGTGCAACATTAACGGTGGGTGCAACTCGGGATGTGCTAACAGGGCATTGGTATGGGCAAAGCTGAGTGGAGCTTCTTCTTTGGTGAAATCCTGCTGGAAAATGGCGGCTTGTTGTCCAGCCAGCGACGTCAGGTCCATCGTGCGCCCTCTTTCTTAATAGTAGATTACCTATATTATAACGAAGGTGACAGGGCACGTCAGTCACAAAGACATTTTCCCTGCTTAAACTCGACCGAGTTGACCCGTGAGCGTACAATACGTTATAGAAAGGATTGACATTATGGATCTTTCACAAGGAGTGCCGATTCAAATTCACCTTGAGACGTTTGTCACGCAAGGTGATGATACTGAGACACATGTTTTTGATGAACCCGGGACGTTGGTTCAAATGGGTAACGCGCTTTACATTCGGTATCAAGAAGTCGATGAAGACGCTGGAACCAGTATGCCGGTGACGATGAAGCTGCGCGATGACGGCGACATTCAGCTTTCGCGCGGCAGCAGCAATGGCGATACGCAATTGAAGCTTTTCTTTGCCAACGAAAAGCGGGTTTTGACGCGCTATCGAACACCATATGGGATTATTCCGGTGGAAACAGTCACCCCGCGTATTGATGCCCGCATGACAACCGATCCGGTAGCAGGGGAGATTTACGTTGAGTATGAGTTGTTCGCAAATCACCAACATCTGGGAAATTATCGGTTAAGATTGCAATTCAAGGCATGAGCGTGTACTATAAGAAACAGACTGTAAAGACTTGGAAAGGGCGTGTATCGGTTGAAACTCAAAGCATTTGCCAATGCCGATAAATCAGAATTATCAATGATCGAAGTAGCCCATGAGATCCTCGAAGAAAAAGGGGATACCATGGCGTTCGTTGATCTGGCCAACGAGATCCAGACTTATCTCGGTAAGAGTGACGAAGAAATTCGTGAACGTTTGCCGCAATTTTACACGGATCTGAACGTGGATGGCAGTTTCATTTCTTTAGGCGATAACGTTTGGGGCCTGCGCGCTTGGTATCCATACGATTCCGTCGATGAAGAAGTTAACCATCCGGAAGATGAAGAAGAAGTACCACGTCGCAAGAAGCGCAAGAAGGTTAATGCCTTCTTGGCTGACGTAGCCGATGACGATGATGTCATTGATTACAACGACGATGATCCCGAAGATGAAGATCTCGACGCCGACAACGATGACGATGATTTTGACGACGATGATCATACCGGCTTTCATGATAAGATCGGCAAAGCTGCTGCAACTGACGATGACAGCGACGACGACCCTGACGATGGGTTGCCAGATGGCATTGAAGGCCAGCTAGCCGAGTTCGGAGACAATGACAGCGACGATGATGACGATAACGACGACATCACGGCTGACTTCTCCGGTGATGATGACAGCGATGACGATGATAGTGATGATGACGATAGTGACAGCGACAAGCACTAGTCGGTTAGGCCGCGCCTTTTAAACAGGTGCGGCTTTTTGTTTTGGTGAGCGCGAGCTGGCGCGTTATGGTGAAGCGTGATTCGGCAACACTCAATCGATCGCACCAATCTTGATTTTACTCAATTCACTTTAATACTTGACGAGCCCCTTACAATTGGTTAATATACGTTTTGGGCGCTTTACAAAAGTGTAAAGCCAATACGGTTCAAGCTCCCTGTTCATATGAATAGGGAGCTTGTTTTTGTTTTTTCCCGATTATTAAAAAAGGAGATTGACTATGACCAAGTATATTTTTGTTACCGGTGGGGTCGTATCGTCATTAGGTAAAGGGATCGTTGCCGCATCCCTAGGTCGTTTGTTGAAGAATCGTGGTTTGAAGATCACGATTCAAAAATTCGATCCGTACATCAATGTTGACCCAGGCACCATGAATCCTTATCAGCATGGTGAAGTGTTCGTCACCGATGATGGCGCCGAGACTGACCTCGACCTTGGCCATTATGAACGGTTCATTGATATTAACCTGAACAAGTATAGCAACGTCACAACCGGGAAAATTTATTCTGAAGTCTTGCAACGTGAACGCCGCGGTGAATACCTTGGTGCGACCGTTCAGGTAATCCCCCACATCACCAACATGATTAAAGAAAAAATCATGCGTGCCGCTAAACACAGTGATTCCGATGTGATCATCACGGAAATCGGCGGAACGGTTGGCGATATCGAATCCTTGCCGTTCCTCGAAGCAATTCGGCAGATGAAGCGCGATGTCGGCTCGGATAATGTTTTCTACATCCATGCCAGTCTGGTGCCTTATTTGCGGGCAGCCGACGAAATGAAGACCAAGCCGACCCAGCACAGTGTCAAAGAGCTGCGCAGCATCGGTATCCAGCCGAACATGCTTGTTGTTCGGACCGAAAAGCCGATCACCGAAGACATGAAGAAGAAAATCGCGTTGTTTACCGATGTGCCGGAAAACGCCGTGATTGAATCCCGTGACGCCAAGACGCTTTACTCCGTGCCATTAGCATTGCAGGCGCAAAAAATGGATCAGATCGTTGTTGACCATTTTGGCTTTGATGTGCCGGCTGCCGATATGGCCGAGTGGATGAAGCTTGAGCATAAGGTTCAGCATTTGACCCACCACACCAAAATTGCGTTGGTCGGTAAATATGTCGCCTTAAAGGATGCCTATATTTCCGTTGCCGAAGCGCTTAAACATGCCGGCTATTACTGGGATTCCGATATTGATTTGGAAATGTTTCAAGCAGAAGATGTCAATGATGATAACGTCGAAAGCCTGTTGCAAGGCTTTGATGGCATCTTGGTTCCTGGCGGCTTCGGTGATCGCGGCTTAGAAGGCAAAATTGCAGCCATTCGTTACGCACGCGAAAATGATATTCCATTCTTGGGCA
The DNA here is from genome assembly GCF_029726355.1 of Lacticaseibacillus huelsenbergensis. NCBI lineage: Bacteria > Bacillati > Bacillota > Bacilli > Lactobacillales > Lactobacillaceae > Lacticaseibacillus > Lacticaseibacillus huelsenbergensis. The sequence goes on along the minus strand of NZ_CP120687.1, from coordinate 744,801 downwards.
TTTGCCTCGGCATGCAGATGGCATCAATCGAATTTGCCCGGAATGTTTTGGGACTTAAAGGTGCCGGCACGACCGAAACCCATCCTGATGTCAAGGATCCGGTCATTGACTTGATGCGCGACCAGGTTGGCGTGAAGAATCTCGGCGGGACGCTGCGGCTTGGCCTTTATCCATGCGTGCTTAAGCCAGGTTCCGTTGCAGCTAAGGCGTACGACAACGTTCATGAAATCCAGAAGCGTCATCGTCATCGTTATGAGTTCAACACCAAGTATCGCAAGCCGATGGAAGACAAAGGCTTAGTATTTTCCGGTGTTAGCCCGGACAACCGCTTGATGGAAATCATTGAATATCCGAAGAACAAATTCTTTGTTGCTTCCCAGTATCACCCGGAATTCCAGTCACGTCCGAATAAACCTGAAGGCTTGTTTAAGGCCTTTATCCAATCGGCTGGCGATTTTAAAAATTAATCGTTGATCATTGCTGCCTTGAAGCGGGATGCTTTGGGGCGGCTTTTTTGTTGCGATGGCTTGGTCAAAGCATGGCGCAGAAGTTTGCGTGTAAGGGCCTCAAGCCTAAATACCAAAAGACTGAGGTCGTTAAAGTTCTCTGCAACTTCTCTCAAACGCGTTCACCGGCGCAGGAGCCTGCGTGTAAGGACCTTGGTCGCAATGGCCAAAGACCAGCCATCACGCCCAAGGCCACTTACACTCCGGCTCCTAAGCGCGCCGGTTCACGCTCTCTCCAAACGCGTTCACTGGCGCAGAAGTCTGCGTGTAAGGACCTCAGTCGCAATGACCAAGACCGGGCCATCACGCCTGAGGCCACTTACACTCCGACTTCTAAACGCGCCAGTTCACGCTCTCATCTTTTTACTCCTTGTTTTTTCCTCTGGGATTCATTAAACTTGTTTATTGAGTGCATGGCGGATGAGTCATGGGCTTGCCTACCAGAAATCGCGTTTTATATTTGAAGCAAAAGATGCAGGTCAGCTTCAGCCTACTTGAAATGAACGACCTTAAGCGAGGATTTAAGTCAAATGGAAAAAATGCTGATCCACGGCGGAAAGAAATTGTCCGGTGAAGTTGTGATCGGCGGTGCGAAGAACAGCACGGTTGCTTTAATTCCGGCTGCAATTTTGTCGCGCACCCCGGTGACACTCGATTCAGTGCCGCACATCCAGGATGTCTATAATTTGATGGCCATTTTGGATGATATGAACGTCAAATCTGATTTTACCGAAAATGTTTTGACGATTGATCCAACAGAAATTCACGATGTACCGTTGCCAAACGGTAAGATTAAGAGTCTGCGCGCTTCCTATTATTTTATGGGGGCGTTATTAGGGCGGTTTGGAAAAGCCATTGTTGGATTGCCTGGTGGCGATGATATCGGTCCACGGCCGATTGATCAACATATTAAGGGGTTTGAAGCGTTAGGTGCTTCCGTGAGTAATGAACATGGTGCCATGGCGATTAAAGCACCTGCTGAAGGCTTACACGGCGCCCGGATTTTCTTGGATATGGTTTCTGTCGGCGCCACGATTAACGTGATTTTGGCGGCAGTGACGGCGAAAGGCCGCACAGTGATCGAAAATGCTGCCAAAGAGCCGGAAATCATCGACTTAGCGACTTACTTAAACAACATGGGCGCCAAGGTGCGGGGTGCTGGCACGGATGTGATCCGGATCAGCGGTGTGCCGACGCTTCAAGCACACAACTCGCACACCATCATCCCCGATCGCATTGAAGCCGGTACTTATTTGGCCATGGCCGCAGCGGTTGGCGAAGGCGTTAAAGTTAAGAACATTATTTCAGAACATTTAGACGCCTTTTTGGCTAAATTGGAAGAAATGGGCGTCGTCATGGACGTCGGTGAGGACAGCATTTTTGTCTATCCGTCAGGCGATTTGAAAATGGTGCAAATCAAAACGATGCCGTATCCGGGATTTGCGACCGACTTGCAACAGCCAATTACACCGTTGATGTTAAAAGCTCATGGTGAAGGACTCATCATTGATACAATTTACCCTAAGCGTGTCCGCCATATTCCGGAATTATTGCGGATGGGCGCGGACATTACGATTGAAAATGATGTGATCATCCTGCATCACTGCGATCATCTGCAAGGAACCGAGGTCGCGGCTGAGGAAATTCGTGCCGGCGCCTGTCTCATGATTGCCGGATTGATGGCTGAAGGGACAACAACGATCACCAAAGTCGATAATATCCTACGTGGCTATGATCGAGTCGTGATGAAACTGCGCGGTTTAGGCGCTGATGTCGAATTGGTTGATTGAGATTGCGTTTATAGGTTGCGCGTGATAGACTATTAGAGTTGTAGTCATAGTATCTCTAGATCAGGCAATGATTTAGGGCAAAAGGAGTAATTGATTATGAAGCAAGGCATCCATCCAGATTATCATCCAGTTGTTTTCATGGATTCAGCAACTGGTTTTAAATTTATTTCCGGCTCCACCAAGACTTCCAAAGAAACCATCAAGTGGGAAGACGGCAAAGAATATCCATTGGTTCGGGTAGAAATTTCGTCTGATTCTCATCCGTTCTACACCGGCAAGCAGAAGTTCACGCAAGCCGATGGACGGGTTGACCGGTTCAACAAGAAGTACGGTTTGGATAAGAAATAATAACAAAAAGCAGTCCGGTTGGGCTGCTTTTTTGTTAGCAATAACTTATAATAATATAAGTCGATTTATTAATTAAAGGGATAACTTGTCGAAAATGGAATCACGGAGTCGTTAAGAACTTGTTATACTGATGTCAATGAGGCGGAGGTATTTCTGCCTTAGGCTTACACATTAACTTACACTCCCAAAAAAGTTCCCCCAAACTTTTCCACCGTTATGGTGGTTTTTTTATTGGAAAAAATGGCGCAACCCGATGTCTGGTCTTGTGCCCAGCGATGCCTCAGTCCGCCAATATTAGTAAGAAATAATAAAAAGCAGCCAGACTTGGCCGCTTTCGATTTTTATTCTTAGACTTATTTGGCGTTTGGGATGACGTGCTCGATCAAGTCTTCGACTTCAGGACCCGAGAGAATTTGTTGTTCTAGCTTGAGGTTTTGAACGACTTTGCCATCGTGAATAATAATGAGATAAGAATCTTTATATCCGTCATTCAGATAAATAAATGTGATGCCGGCTGTTACAACGACTTGCGCTGATGCGGCACCGCCCATAATCGGGTCAGCATCCGCATCGCTGTAAAAACTAATCGTGCGATCAGGGTCGGGATCATTTAGCAGCGTGAGTTCGAATTCGAGCTTGGTTGCAGTGTGATCGGTGTCAAAATTTGCGTCATGCGTTAAATCATTGACATAATAAGGGAAGGCAAACGCTTGGGCGACTTCTTTGACGACGGACTGACTCATGGCGACCAGTTGATCTTCAGGCAACGTTTTGATTGGCATGGGACCACCTCCTAAAGCTGAGTCTACACCAAGCGCTTACAAAAACATATTAATTGCATCGGTGCCTGGAACCTTTGAGGAAAAGAGGAAACGTCATGACTAAACGATCGAATTTTTTATATTGGTTAAATATCGGTGGCGACTTGCTGTACCTGCTGATTGTCGGCGGGCTTTTCATAAGTGGGCGGCCGTTATTCCATGGACAGGCAATGTTACTGGCGCAAGTTGCGTCAGGGATCTTAATTGTCAGTCTGCCTAGGTTAATGGAACACTGGTGGCATTTCCGGTTTCCGCCGCTCTTGATTTACTTATTTGAAATTTTTATTTTGTTGAGCGTTTTGTTAGGCACGGGGTTGCAGTGCTACAGCGTGCCATATTGGGACAAGTTCGAGCATCTCTTCAGCGCGGCTATGTTAGCTGGGTTGGGCTTTGCCATTTTTGCAGCGTTAACGCCCGCAAAACGGTTAGCGACGACGAGTCCTTTGTTAATGGCGTTATTTGCGCTCGCATTTGGTACAACCATCGGCGTATTGTGGGAATTTTATGAATTTACGTTTGACGGCTTGCTGGGCATGAATATGCAACGGTACATGGCGGCAAGCGGGGTGTTGTTGCGCGGCCGGGCCGCGTTGATGGATACCATGGGTGATTTGTTCATGGACTTCTTTGGCTCGCTAGGCTTGGCGTTGTTTGGGTATTTTGGCATTAAACGCGACTTGCGGTGGTTAGATACTTTTAAATTCCAATCCGAAGATCGCGGTAAGCGACAATGATGGAAACTAACTCAGGACAACAATTTTCGCAACTCGATTGTTGTATTCGGCGTGAGAAAGTTTGGCTGATAACGGCTAAGAAAATGATATTCCTCGGCGGCGGCCTGACGTTTGGCTGACTCATCCGAGGTTGCCAGCCAAACGAGCCACGGGCCAAGCTCCGCGCCGGTCATAAACGTCCGCGCGTGATCGAATAAGGCAGGCCAATCGGCGGCGGTAGCAATGACCGCCATGTGGCCAAAAACTTGCGGATCGACTGGCAGTTCCGGTAGACGGACCGGATGTGGCTGCAATTGTTTAAGAAACGTATCAAAATCTGGCGCGATCGTGAGCCATTGGTCGACTTCGGTATCAATGTAGCGAATCCGTCGCGGGTCATGACTTAAATCAAAGCCAAAATATTGATGACCAGTGTGGGCAAACGGCAAAAAGTCCGCCGGCAGATCGTCTGCGGTGATGGCGGCTCCCGGTGTTGCGAAGGCGTGAATGCCAACACCGTCCAAGCCATCACTGGTCGGCTCAGAAGTTGGCAGCCACCATCTTTTTGGCAGGTAGCCGGTTTTAATTGTGGAAAAATAAGTCGAAGGTATGAGGTCAGTATGTGGAACTGTTGGTAAATTAGGTTGTGGGATCTTGTTTGGCCAGGGTAACATACGCAGAACTCCTTTTTTGATTGAAGGGTCAAGATTGCCGCTGAAAGTCGTATAATGGTTGTGGGAGTTATAAGGGGTTTTAATCATGCGAAACGCAATGATTTATGTTCATCACGAACCGTTGGCACATTTATTTTTGACTTATGGTATTTCGGCAAGTGATTTGCTGAACAGTCAGCAAAAAATCCCAAATCATCTGCTGTTATTGCCACCGGTTAACGAACAGGAACAGATTGATCCGCATACTTGGTTTAATATTATCAACGGACGGGATCAAGTGCGCGAGTTTCTGCGGAGTAAAGAGGGTCAAACACGTTGTTGGTTAGATTATGCCCGTCCGCGTTTTTTGCAGGAACTGACCCCTAACGAGATTGCAGAACTGCTATACTTAGGACATGTCAAAACGCATCTCAGTTCACCTTTTTATTATAAACTACAAAATGAATTGGTTTACTTGCCGTTGCGTAATGGCATGGTGAACATGTATTTGCGGCATGAGGCGTTGTTCGAAGCCTTTTTGGCCGCAGCAATTAACAAATATTTGCGACGCATTGCCAACGAGCAACCATTTTGGTTACGGTTGCGGCAACAGCACTTTTCACCTTTGTCAGATGAAGCCTATACCCAGCTGTTTCCATTAATGGAGGATGGGGTGCTTTTTGATTTTCGCAATGTGCGGTTTTCCCGTGAACAAATCAGAATTCCGTTACTTGAGCCAAGCAATCGGTTTATCCCGGATAGCGCGTTTCCTGACAATACCGTTCGGAAGCTTGGCAAACTGGTTTTGATGCGTCAGAAAAATCAGTGGCAGATGGTGCCGACTGAAACTGCCAAAAAAGCGTAACTTTAAGAGACTGCCTGCAAAAGGGCAGTTTCCTGCTTATAATGAATATGTTTGACTGGGAAAGGGTTGATGTGGCCTTTTTTCTGTATGTTGAAACGCGTTCGCTGGCGCAGGAGTCTGCGTGTAAGGACCTCGGTCGCAATGGCCAAGATCAGGCCATCACGCCCGAGGCCACTTACACTTCGACTCCTAAGCGCGCCAGCTCACGCTCTTGTTGAAACGCGTTCACCGGCGCAGAAGCCTGCGTGTAAGGACCTCGGTCGCAATGGCCAAAGAGCGGCCATCACGCCTGAGGCCACTTACACTCCGGCTTCTAAGCGCGCCGGTTCACGCTCTGTTGAAAACGCGTTCGCTGGGCCAGAAACCTGCACATAAGGACCTTGGTCGCAATGGCCAAGGCCGGGCCATTACGCCCAAGGCCACTTATGCTCCGGTTTCTAACCGGCCCAGCTCACGCTCTACGTTTAAGAATTGGAGTCGAGTTAATGATGAAAATGACATTGGCAGAGATTGCGCGTGTCGTTAAAGCCCAGCCGCTTTCTGAGGCGGATGGTTCGCGCGTGGTCACCGGATTGACCTTTGATTCGCGTCGATTGAAGCCAGGGATGTTATTTGTTCCCTTACAAGGTGAACGTGACGGTCATGAGTTTATTCCGGCTGCCGCTGCTGCGGGGGCAGTGGCGACGTTTGTTGCGGCAAATCATGCACCGATCAAGACTAAGCTGCCAGCCTTGGTTGTTTCGGATCCGCTGACGGCCATGCAACAGCTGGCCCAATATTACTTGTTGATGAAGGTCAATCCCAAAGTTGTTGCCATTACCGGCAGCAACGGGAAAACAACGACCAAAGATATGACGGCGGCGATTTTGGCGACGCAATACCATGTTGTGAAAACGCCGGATAATTATAACAACGAAATCGGCGTGCCCATGACGATTTTGAGTATGGAGCCTAATACCGAAGTGCTGGTCCTTGAGATGGGCATGGATCATCCGGGCCAGTTGCACGCGTTGTCCTCCTTAGCCGAACCAGATGTTGCGGTCATCACTATGATTGGCGAAGCGCATATCGAGTTCTTTAAAACCCGCGCTAAAATCGCTGATGCTAAAATGGAAATCATCGATGGCTTAAAAGAGGACGGTACTTTTATCTACAACGGTGATGAGCCATTACTTGTGGAACGCGCCAAAAAAGTTACCCAAAAGCAGGAAACATTTGGTTTACATCCGGAAAATACCTTGTTTGCACATTCTATTAACGGCCATCGCAATCATACCGAGTTTACGGTAGAACAGTGGCCGGATCTGACTTTCTCGATTCCGATTATGGGTGAATATAACGTGGTGAATGCATTGGCGGCGTTGTTAGTTGGCCGACAATTTCATGTTAAGCCCGAGGTCATGCAAAAGGCACTCGCGCATTTTCAGGTGACTGCCAATCGGACGCAATGGCTGATCGGTGATGCTGGCGAACAAATTCTCAGTGATGTTTATAACGCCAATCCAACAGCGATGCGGGCGGTGATCCGTGATTTTAGTGAATTTACGGCAACCGGCCGGCACATCGCAGTGTTAGGCGACATGCTGGAACTTGGCGATCAAAGCCAGGCGCTGCATGCAGGCTTGGCCGATGCCCTTGATCCTCATGAAGTGCAAGTTGTCTACCTATATGGGTCGGAGATGCACGCACTGGCCGATGCTTTGGCCGACAAGTATTCACCCGATAACCTGCATTATTACCCGCTATCAGCCAAAGACCAGATGATTCGCGATTTGCAAAATGACGTCGGCCATGACGACATGGTGCTGTTAAAGGCAAGTCACGGCTTGCATCTGGAAACGGTTTTGGGAGCGCTGATCGCTGGGGGTCACGCCTGACACGGGTGCGTTTTCTAAATGAAAATTTAATTGCATTGAACAAAGGCGAACAGCAGCTAATGTGTTCGTCTTTTATTATCTTGTAAATTTCATAAAATAAACAGCCGTACCTCAGTATCAAAGCGCTATCATCGCGACACCGCCGCGTTTGGTCGGAAATTGTGAGTCCATTACCGCCACAATTCTGCAATGACACTCGTTCTTGTTTTTCAATTGTGAACGTGCTATTGTTGTTGAGATATGTTTTTTTGTCATTTACTGAAAATGCACGTGATGCCCGCGGATTCCTTGAAAACACGCTTGGGTAAACGCGTGCAGGAATTCTCAAGGAGGAACTCATTTGAAGTTTAAAGAACTAGGTTTGGATCATGATCTCTTAAAGGCAATCGCACAGTCAGGTTTTGAAGAAGCGACCCCGATTCAAGCAGAGACGATCCCACTGGTTCTGGAAGGCAAAGATGTGATCGGTCAAGCACAGACCGGTACCGGGAAAACGGCAGCATTTGGCTTGCCGATTCTGCAACACATCGATAAAGCTGACCGGAGTATCCAAGCACTGGTCATTTCCCCAACCCGGGAATTGGCGATTCAGACCCAAGAAGAACTTTATCGTTTAGGTCGCGACAAGAAGATCAAGGTGCAAGCTGTTTATGGTGGCGCTGATATTCGCCGCCAGATCCGTCAGCTTGCTGACCACCCGCAAATCGTGGTCGGAACCCCAGGACGGATTCTTGATCATATCGGGCGTCATACCTTGAAACTGGAACACCTTGATACCTTGGTATTAGATGAAGCCGACGAAATGCTCGACATGGGCTTCATTGACGACATTGAAAAGATTGTTGAACAGATGCCGACAGAACGGCAGACATTGCTGTTTTCTGCAACCATGCCGGCAGCCATTATGCGCTTGACCAACAAGTTCATGAAGAGCCCGGTTGTTGTTAAGATTAAGGCCAAGGAACTGACTGCTGACACCGTTGAACAATACTATGTTCGCGCAAAGGACTATGAAAAGTTCGATGTGATGACGCGCTTGTTCGACGTTCAGGATCCTGATCTGGCATTGATTTTTGGCCGGACCAAACGCCGCGTTGACGAATTAACCCGCGGCTTGAAGGCACGTGGTTATCGCGCTGAAGGGATTCATGGCGATTTGACGCAGCAAAAGCGTATGAGCGTGTTGCGCCAATTCAAGAGTGGCCAATTGGACTTTTTGGTGGCGACGGATGTTGCGGCTCGTGGATTAGACATTTCCGGCGTGACGCATGTTTATAACTATGACATTCCGCAAGATCCTGATTCATATGTGCATCGTATCGGCCGGACCGGTCGTGCAGGGCACAAAGGGGTTTCGGTAACATTTGTCACACCGAATGAAATTGAATACCTGCACACGATCGAAGACTTGACGAAGAAGCGGATGTTGCCGATGAAGCCGCCTACCGCTGAAGAAGCGTTGATGGGCCAGATTTCCAGCGGCTTATCCACGATCAAAGAACAAGTCGAAGCCAACGACACCGAAAAGTATGAAGCCATGGCGGAAACGCTTTTGGAAAACTATACCCCGCTACAATTGGTTTCTGCCTACCTCAAAGCAGTCAGCCCGGATGATGCCAGTGCGGTTCCGGTCAAAATTACACCAGAACGGCCACTGCCACATCGCGGTCGCAACAATCACGGCCACGGAAACAATCGTGGTGGCGGTTATAAAGGCGGCTACAAAGGTAAGCGGCGCGAAGGCGGCTATCAAGGCAACCGTGACGGCCGGCGCAACTATGACAAGAAGCGCAACTTCGGCGACAAACGTAAGAATGTCAAACGTAACTTCAAAATTCGTTCAGGCGAATAAGCTTTCACGAGTCAAAGTTCCTAACACGAAAATTGACGGTTAAAATAAAACAGACACCGGGGCTGATATCGTCTCGGTGCTTTTTTAATGGAAAGAAAGTTGGTTTTCTTCATGGCGATATGTAGCGCCGGAGGGACAGATTATTTGTAGCTAAACAAACAGATGCAGCAGGCAATTTGCCGAACATGGCCGATTTTTAATCAAAGCATGCTAAAATGATTTTATCAAGTTTATTGGAGGCCAACCATGATTTATGGCATCGGGGTTGATGTGACTGATTTAGGACGAATTCAAGCCGCCCAGGAAAAGAACCATGGATTCGCCGCAAAAATTTTGACACCCGTGGAATTAGCAAACTATCAACAATTGGATGGCCGCCGTGCCGTGGAGTATCTTTCCGGGCGATTTTCAGCGAAGGAATCTTATTCCAAGGCTTTCGGTACCGGACTGGGCAAGGTTGCTTTGCAGGATGTTGAAATTTTGAATAACGAACTTGGCAAACCGATTCTGACGAAACACCCATTTTCCGGTAATGCGTTTGTTTCCATTTCTCACAGTGAGACTTTGGTGTTCACCGAGGTAATTTTAGAAAAAGAAGGTCCTGAACGTGACGATCGGTAACTTCCGACCAGCAACAGTTTTAATTGATGAAACAGCTATTTTGCATAATGTCCAGCATGAGGTGGCGCGGTTGAAAAAGAAGACCCAACTTTTTGCCGTTGTCAAAGCCGATGCTTATGGTCACGGCATGTTGCGTGTGGCACGGGTTGCGAAAGCCGCTGGCGCAAGCGGCTTTTGTGTGGCGCTGCTTGACGAAGCGTTAGATTTACGGGACGCCAATTTTGTCGAGCCGATTCTGGTTTTAGGCATTGTGCCAAGCCAGTATGCTGCGCTTGCTGCGGCACAAACGATTTCGTTACCGATTAGCAGTGTCGAATGGCTCGAGCAGGCATTACCGGTGCTGGAAGCCCAACCGGAGTTGCCGCCTTTGCGCATTCATCTTGCGTTGGATACCGGAATGGGGCGGATTGGCTTTACGGAAGATCAGGCACTTTTGGATGCCCTGAGGTTCATTCAGGAACATCCCAAACAGTTCACGGTTGAAGGCATTTTCACCCATTTTGCCACAGCAGATGATCCGGACGATGCCTATTTCAAACAGCAAGTGGCCAAGTTTAATCACATGGTGGACTTATTGCCAACTCGACCGCGTTACGTGCACGTCTCGAACTCGGCGACCAGTCTGTGGCATGCGGCATGTAACGGCAACATGATTCGCTACGGTGTGGCGATTTATGGCCTGAACCCATCCGGTGATGCGATTCCGACAACGCCTTTTCCACTCGAGCCTGCTTTGTCGCTGGAGAGCGAATTGACGTATTGCAAACAGGTGCATGCTGGTGACGGTATTTCCTATGGTGTCACCTATCGCGCTAAGGGGGACGAGTTTATCGGTACCGTTCCGATTGGGTATGCCGATGGGTGGCTGCGGCGACTGCAAGGATTCCATGTGTTGGTTGATGGCCATGCATGTGAGATTGTCGGCCGAATCTGCATGGATCAGTTCATGATTCGTCTGCCAAAAGCCTATCCAGCAGGGACCAAGGTGGTTTTGATCGGGCAAAGCGGCGATCAGGAAATCACGCTCTTAGATGTCGCTAAGTATAGCAACACGATTCATTATGAGATTGCCTGCAATTTGACGCCAAGGTTGAAACGGCAAAGTATCAATTCGATTGGCGAATAAGCTGACAGTTTTTCAGATGATCAGCTAAGTGCGGTAGCTCCTGAATCGATTTTGTGATAAAGTAGCAACATGAACTTGGGAAGTTGGAGGAAGTTGTCATGAAGAAGCAAACGTCAGTAACGGTAACGTTTGATGCTGCTATTAAGGCGCGGTTAGATGCCTATTGTGAGTTGAATGACACGGATACTCAAGATGTGATCACAACAGCAGTGGCCAAATTTTTGCAGTCACAAGCACCCGATATCAACCAGCTGATTTCCGGCTATGTTGCCATGGGACAGATCAATACAGAGATCAGTCATGCTTTCTCCGCCTGCGAAAGTGAGGCATACGCCCATATTCGATAAGCAACGAGGGGGCAAAAGCATGGATGTAACCGTAAAACGCGGAGATGTCTTCTTCGCCGATTTATCGCCGGTTGTCGGATCCGAACAGGGTGGCAATCGACCTGTACTTATTATTCAAAACAACGTTGGCAACCACTATAGTCCTACGGTTATTGTGGCGGCCATTACCTCCAAGATCCAAAAACCCAAGATGCCCACTCATGTTGGCTTACGGGCAAAGCAAGACGGGGTTGAACGTAACTCGGTGATTTTGCTAGAACAGATTCGCACCATCGATAAGCAGCGATTACAGGCGCGCGTGACAGCTTTATCAAGCGCAAAAATGGCGGCCGTTGATCGTGCGTTGGCAATTTCAGTAGGGCTCGTTAGTTTGCCCAAACCAAAAACATATAATAAAAATTAACGCATCATTTTGGCAAAAAACCGCACCCATCTCAGTGATAATTCAACTGAGGTAGGTGCGGTTTTTGCTTTATTCAATAACAACTGGCGTACCAGTTGGGACGGTTTCGAAAATCCACTTGGCATCTGGAATACTGAGGCGTACACAGCCATGTGAACCGGGCTTCTGGCCCAACTTGGCCGCTTCAGATTCAATATATTGACCATTGATGTCAGTCGGCACGGTGTGGAATAAGTAGGTGCCGTGTAAGTAAAAGCTCGTGTAATAATGCGCGCCCATTTGTTCTTCAGGATTGAAAAAGTCATAGCCGCGTTCAGACTGAATCTTAAAGTGCCCATGCGGTGTCGAGTCGTCGATACCAGTTGAAGCATACATGGTGTAAAGGGTTTTAGCACCATCTTTAACGAATACCCGTTGCTTGTTCAAACTGACAACCAGCGAAAGGTGCGGGTGTTGCGTCAAGTCGGGATAAGGCTGATTTTCAGAGGGAGCTTGCCAGTCGATTTTCTTTGTAACGTTAAGCGCGACTTTGCTAGTAGGCTGATGTGAAGACTGGCTCACCTTGGCGAGTGTTGTTCCGGTGCGAAAAATGGTGGCAGCAGGAACCGGTTTTTCTACTTGTTGGCCGGTGATGATGGTCACCAAACAGACTGGTACCAAGACAGCGAAGAAAAACAGCTGTTTTCGAAATTTTGGTTTGAAATGATGGGTACGAAGGAAACGAACAGTGAAGACGATTCGATCCCAAAAATGCGTCAGAGTTTTCATGCGAGGTTTTCCTCCCCGTGTCACGATCATTAGACCTGGTTACTTATGCCAACGTATTATAAAGGATCTGCAACGCTTAAACCAGTAAACCGAATTGGCGCCAACGCTAATAGGCTTCTGACCGCGCCAGTTCACGCTCATCATATAAAAAAGCTCGGCAGTAGTCATAACGTTGCCGAGCTTTTTAAAATCGGATTACAATTCTTCGTCTACCCGAATCGGCTGTCCGGATTGTAGATCGTCAATTTCAACTACGCGGAAACTCTTTTTCTCTAAGCGCGAGACGATTTCGTTGAGCGTATTTTCATCGGTCCCTGCAGGCAACGTGAACAAGGTTCGGCGAACGAATTCGTCACGTTTGGCATCCAAGGTGATACAGCCGGAAATGGAAACATACTTAGCCAAAATCTTGCTCATTTTTGCCAAGTCGCCACGTTCACCGGTGGACATCACGGTCAAAACATAGGAGCCAACGTCGACGTTCCAAGCTTCAGACAGCATCCCAAGCAATTTGGCATGGGTGAGGATCCCGTAGAAATTAGCATTTTCATCCAAAACCGCAATGTAAGGCAGATCCTTGATGTTGAAGAAGACTTTGAAGAATGGGGCATTCACCGGAATCGTCTTGGTCGCATTCTTCAGCAGATAAGTAACCGGCAGACTCATATCGCCGCCTTGGGACTTATGGCGATAGATATGCATCTTGTAAATATTGCCGCGGAAGATCGTGCCGCTTTCATCCAAGATCGGCACACAACGAAAGCCGGAGTCTTCAAGGATCTTCAATGCTTCTTCAAGGGTGACTGTTTCCTTGACAGTGGTCAGGAATTCCTTTTTTAATACTAACGACTTAATTAACATTCGTTTTCCTCCATCAAAGGTGCACACTTTATTAAAATGTTCTAATCTTGTCCTATGATACCATAGTTTTTTGACGGTGTAACGGTCTTTCCGGGTAAAAAGTCAGCGCCGGATGTTGCTTAACAGTTGGGTACAAAAAATCGGCTCAAGGGACGGGTTCGCCTTATGAGCCGATTTCTTGTTGGTTAAGATGTTACTGACTGAAAACTAATAAACGATAACCGGCGTTCCTTCATCAACTGCGGCATATAACTTGGCCATGAAATCAGGCGGGTTATTGACACAGCCATGGGAGCCGTGTTCTTTGTACCAGTCGCCGCCGTATTTAGGTTGCCATGGGCTGTCGTGAAGACCGACACCCGTGTAATCGATGGGCATCCAGTAAGAAACCGGGCTGGCATAGGAGCTACCATCATCGTTTTTGCCGCGCAACGTTGCATTGCGTTGTTTTGACCAAATGTAGAAGACCCCAGATGGGGTTTCCTGGCTCGGCTTACCGGTTACGATATCGGAATCCATGACGACCTTCCCATCTTTAATGAACCATTCGTGTTGTTTCTCTTTTGAAACTTCAACGTAGGTATTGCCGATATCGCCGTCAGTTGCGTAACCGGAACCGCTGTGGACGACTTCCTTGTTAAGATCCTGTCCGGCTTTGACGCTGGCAAGAATCATCGCTGCGGTCGAGGTGACATTAATGCTCCAGCCATACGTGCCAGCAGGAACCGAAACTGTCCCTTGCTGTTGCGAGTTAAACTGACGGGTCTTATTAATGGTGCTGTACTGCTGTGATAGCGTCGAGACATAATTGGTAATGGCCTGACTGGAGACTGTTGCCTTGCCGTTGTCGTTGGTAACCCAGCTCATCACGGTTGCTTGAGGAACTGTGACAGTCTTGGACTGAATCTGCAAGGACACTTTGGTTCCGGCAAGCTTATTCATATCCCGTTCTGTCGTTTGCAGACTACTGTCAGACGCCTTAACGGTCGGCTTTTTGTACGTATCCGTTAAATTAACGGTTTGCCGATGATTATCCAAGGCGGTCGTTACCGTTTTAGCAAGTTTATCAGCGTCAATCTGATTACCGTTGACTTCTTTTTGAATCTTGAACTGGGTGCCATCTGCAACGAGTTTGGCATTGACCGGTTCCTGGCGTCCTTGGTTCAGTTTATTGGCAGTGGTGTCCGCAAACTGTTTTAGGGCAACACTGTTAATCGAAGGATCCTCATCAGCATGAGCCTTTTGACCCGCAAAAATCGAAGTGGTCCACAACCACGGATTTTGCTTATTCAGTGCCTGACTGAGACCTTTTTTGAAATCCTGGCTTAGCCCCAAAGCGCGGCCTTTAACCTTCATGACTTTTTTATCGTCTTCAACAAACGTATATTGACGTTCATTGAACTGCTTGACCAGCTTCTTATTGGCCGCATTAACCGATTGACCAGACACGTCAATTCCGAGAATTTCCGTGTTAGGCAAAAAATGATCGCGATAGTGCATGCTCCGGACGATATAAAATCCGCCTAGAAGAACGACTAGCGCGCCGACAACGAGGAGCCACCGTTTATTCTTATTCACTGATCGCTGCCTCCTGCTCCTTGTGTGTTCCTGTTTCGTAGCAAGCACTTCCTCAAAAAATGACATTGTTTCTGCTTATTATAAGGTAACAAGCCAAGAATTAAAAGCGGCACGCCTCGTTCAGCTACAGGCATTGTGGGGGCACCGCCCTTTAATGAAGCGGCATCTGGGAACTTAAAAAAAACATTATACTTTTACGTTGCTGCCAAGTGAAAGGAATCCCCAAAAGTTCTTAATTGTTTTTCGAGATTAAAAAAGAACAACCGGGCAGTTGCCCGGCTGTTCTAGACTCAGTCATGATGATGATTACTGACGGGTTTCGATGTCGTTCTTCGCGAAGGCATCAGTCAGAACCTTCTTCAATTGTGAAGCAGATTTCTGCATGGATTCCTCTTCGTGGTCGGTCAATGGGATTTCCAGAATGTTCTGGATACCATTGCGGTTGATCACAGCTGGGGTACCAATGTAGATGTCGTTCAAGCCATATTGACCGTCCATGTAAACAGACAGTGGCAGAACAGCATTTTCATCATTCAGGATAGCCTTGGAGATGCGTGCCAAAGCAGTTGCGATACCATAGAAGGTTGCGCCCTTGAGTTTGATGATTTCGTAAGCAGCGTCACGAACGTCTTCAAACATCTTAACAAGCTTGTCTTCCTTGATTTCCGGATGTGCTTTAACCCATTCGGCGATGGTAACGCCACCGATGTTAGCGTGTGACCATACAGGGAATTCAGTGTCACCATGTTCACCCATGATATAAGCGTGGACCGAACGTGCGTCAACGTTAACCATTTCAGCAATGGACTGACGGAAACGTGCGGTATCCAATGAAGTACCTGAACCAACAACCCGGTTCTTCGGGAAGCCCGAAAGTTTCCAAGTTGCATAGGTCAAGATATCAACTGGGTTGGCAGCAACCAAGAAGATACCGTTAAAGCCGGAATCCACAATTGGATCAACAATGGACTTCAAGATCTTCAAGTTCTTGTTAACCAGATCCAAGCGGGTTTCGCCTGGCTTCTGAGGAGCACCAGCAGTGATAACAACCAGATCAGCATCCTTGGCATCGCTGTATTCAGCAGAATAAATCTTCTTTGGGCTGGTGAATGGCAGCGCGTTGCTTAAATCAATCGCGTCACCCTTCGTCTTGTCCTTAAAAATGTCAACGATCCCGATTTCTTGTGCAATACCTTGCAATACCATTGCATAGGCATAACTTGAACCAACGGCGCCGTCACCAACGAGAATAACTTTTTGGTGATCCTTATCCGTAATACTTGCCACGGTGATATCATCCTTTCTTATGTGCATGCAAACTGCATTTCATTGTGAGTATAACACATTATCAATTCGCCGAAACAAAATTGACAGACTTTTTCATAATTTTGCCATGGTTAAAAAGTCGCGCTCAGCCTTACAATAGCAAGGCTTGTGAATCCTGTGACAAGCTCGCTTTCAGGAACGAAAACGCTTGCATGAGCGATTTTCACGAGGAGCAAAAGCTTAACAGTTCACAAAATGAATGTGTACAGTTAATCAGTCCTGATGTGTTATACTGCATACTAATAGAAATTCACGTCCCAGTATGTGGATGACGGTGTATAGCGAAGTGACACCAAGCGCTTAACCTTGTGATGTTGGTTAGTGTTTGGTGTCCTTCGCTTGGCTTGGTTACGCAAGAATACACACGGTTAGAAAAGCAACTGTAGCTTGTCACTGTTGCCAAAAGGGTGCCAACCACAGGCAACCGGGGTTGTTGAAAAAAGCACTAATTTAAGGAGACAAAATGAAAATGATCGTTGGTCTGGGTAATCCCGGACGAAAATATGCAGGTACCAAACACAACATGGGTTTTATGGTCGTTGACGAACTGGCTAAACGTTTGGGACTCAAACTTGATAAGCTTGAATTTGATGCTGCCACGGCGACTACCCGGATTCATGATGAAAAAGTGTTTTTGGTGAAGCCCCAGACTTATATGAATGCTTCAGGGCGGGCCGTGCGTGAGCTGATGATGTTCTATCAAATTCGGTTAGATGAAATCCTGGTGGTTCATGATGACATGGATCTGACGCTAGGCAAATTGCGGCTGCGGCAACGCGGATCAGCAGGTGGCCATAACGGGATTAAGGATATCATCAGCGCGACTGGCAGCGATGAATTTTTCCGGTTGAAAATCGGCATTCAACACCCTCAGCGACAGCGGGTTGTTGACTGGGTGCTCACGCCCTTTTCCCAAGCCGATCAGCCAACGATCGATGATGCGATTAACAGAGCAGATGATGCGTTGGAAGACTGGCTAAATGGCATGCCGTTTCCGCAACTGATGAATAAGTTTAATTAAAAGTCGGCGGCTTGATCGTGATCGCACGCGGTCGATTAGGTAAACTTTAAGTAGAGGAAAGAAGCAGGTGAAGCGATGAATTTGATCGACATGGTGCAGGCAGATCCAGAACTGTCGGCATTATGGCCTAAACTCAAAACCGGCCGTCATTTGGTGACAGGGCTTTCGGGTTCCGCCAAGACGGTCTTTTTTGGCGCGCTCTTGCAACAACGTCAGCAACAGCTTCTGATTGTCGAGAATAATCGTTTTCACGCTGACGAATTAGCGGCAGACTTGAGCAGTTTGTTAGGCGATGCGCTGGTTTATGATTTTCCGGTTGAAGACGTGCTGGCTGCCGAAGTTGCAGTGAGCTCACCGGAGACCCGCAATGATCGGATTAATGCACTAACTTTCTTGCAAAGCGGTAAGCCTGGCATTATTGTGACCAGCCTGGCTGGGTACAAGCGTATTTTGCCGGCGCCAGCGGTTTGGGCGGCTAGTGAGCTGGTCATCGATATGGATTCAGAGCTTGAGCCACAAGATATTACCAAGCAATTGATTGCGATGGGGTATCGCCGCGATTCACTGGTTAGCGCGCCAGGGCAATTCGCCATTCGCGGTGGCATTATTGATATCTATCCACTCAATCAGGATGATCCGATTCGTATTGAATTATTTGATACGGCCGTCGATTCGATTCGTACTTTTGACATTGCAACGCAGCGTAGTTTGAAAAAACTAACGCGCATCGTGATTTCCCCGGCGACCGATATGATCGCGTCAGATCAAGTGCTGAGTGCGACCGGTGAGCGTCTTGTGAAGCAGGCAACGGCTTATAAGGCCAAGGTCAAAGATGCGGATACCAAGCAAGCAATCACTGATGGACTTTTAACCACCGGCCAGCAGTTGCAGGCACTGGAGCGGCCAGAGAATCTGGCTCTGTATGCACCGGAACTTTATCCGGAACATCAGCGCATCACCGACTACCTCACACCGGATGCACTCGTTGTCTTTGACGATTACAGCAGGTTACTGGATAGCGATACCCATTTAGTCCAGGAAACCGCAGAGTGGTACGCTCAATTGCAAACGGAAGGTCGGCTGCTGCCTAAGACACCTAATCCTAAAATTCAAGAACTCAACCAACACGAACCGCACCCACGGCTGTATTTAAGCCTTTTTCAAAAAGGTATGGGACAATTGCGGCTTGATAGCCTGACCAATGTGCCGAGTCGCAATGTTCAACAATTCTTTAGTCAAATGCCATTGCTTAAAACAGAAACCGATCGTTGGGTGAAACAAAAGCAAACCGTGGTTTTTCTGATTGCGGACAAAAATCGGCTAGATAAGCTGAGCGGAACGTTGAAAGATTTTGAAATTAGCAATGTTCTGACCGAACCCAATCATTTATTGCCGGGTCAGGTTCAATTGACGGAAGGCAGTTTGAAGAATGGCTTCGAACTGCCGGACATGAAGCTGGTCGTTGTCACCGAGCACGAGTTGTTCAATGCACGGCAGCGACGGCGGGCACGGCACCAGACATTGGCCAATACGGAGCGGTTACGCAGCTACAATGAGCTGAAGCCTGGCGATTATGTGGTGCACGTGAATCACGGGATTGGGCAGTATACCGGGATGGAGACGATGGAAGTCGACGGCGTTCACCGCGACTACATCACCATCGTCTACCGCAATAACGACAAGCTTTTTATTCCGGTTGATCAGCTGAATCTGGTGCAAAAATATGTCTCCGCTGACGGCAAGGCGCCAAGCGTCAATAAGTTAGGTGGCACCGAATGGCAGAAGACCAAACGCAAAGTGGCGGCCCGCATTGAAGACATTGCGGATGAGTTGATTGATTTATACGCCAAACGTGAAGCAGAAAAGGGCTATGCATTTGGCCCGGATGATGACTTGCAGCAAAAATTTGAAGACGAGTTTCCTTATCCGGAGACGCCGGATCAGTTGCGGTCAGCCAAAGAAATCAAACGCGACATGGAAAAACCGAAGCCAATGGATCGCTTGCTTGTCGGGGATGTCGGCTTTGGTAAAACCGAAGTTGCGTTGCGGGCAGCATTTAAAGCGATTGATTATGGCAAGCAGGTGGCCATTTTGGTGCCCACGACGATTTTAGCGCAGCAACATTTTGACACCATGAAAGAACGCTTTGCCGATTTTCCGATTAAAGTCGGGTTGCTGTCCCGTTTTCAGACGCCGCACCAAAATAAAGAGACCATCAAAGGCTTGAAGAATGGCACGATTGACATTGTCGTCGGGACACACCGGTTGTTGTCAAAAGATGTGGCTTTTCGTGATCTTGGTTTGCTGGTCATCGATGAAGAGCAGCGTTTTGGTGTTAAGCATAAAGAACGCATCAAACAGCTAAAAAGCAACGTAGATGTTTTGACGCTGACGGCGACCCCGATTCCGCGTACCTTGAATATGTCGATGCTGGGCGTGCGCGATCTGAGTGTCATCGAGACACCACCGACCAATCGTTACCCGATCCAGACATTTGTCATGGAACAAAATCCCGGGGTGATTCGCGAGGCAATTGAACGCGAAATGGAGCGCGGTGGCCAGGTCTTTTACCTGCATAATCGGGTGGAAGATATGGAGCGCACCGTGAGTCAGTTGGAAGAGCTGGTGCCAGATGCCAGTATCGGCTACGCGCATGGGCAGATGACCGAAACGCAGCTGGAAAACGTCATTTATGATTTTCTGCACGGTGCCTATGATGTGCTGGTCACAACGACGATCATCGAAACCGGCGTCGATATGCCGAATGCAAATACGTTAATTATCGAAAATGCCGATCATTACGGCTTATCTCAGTTGTATCAACTGCGGGGACGGATCGGTCGTTCGAGTCGGATAGCGTATGCCTACTTCATGTATCAGCCGATGAAGGTGCTTAATGAGGAGGCGGAAAAACGACTGCAGGCGATTAAAGATTTTACGGAATTAGGCAGTGGCTTCAAAATTGCCATGCGTGACCTGTCGATTCGCGGAGCCGGCAATCTGTTGGGCAAGCAGCAACATGGCTTCATCGATTCGGTTGGTTACGATCTGTACACCCAGATGCTCCAAGAAGCGGTGAACAAACGGCGCGGGATTAAAACGGCGCAGAAGACCGATGCCGAAATCGATCTTGGCTTGGAAGCTTATCTGCCGACCGACTATGTGGCTGATTCGCGGCAAAAGATCGAACTGTATAAACGGATTCGTGAAGCCAATAGCGATGAAGCCGAAACGGAAATCAGCGAAGACTTGATTGATCGGTTTGGTGACTATCCGCAGCCGGTGACCAACCTGCTGGCGATCGCGCATCTCAAACGGTTTGCCGACTTGGCATGGGTCAATAGCGTGCAAAAGACGGATCAAAAAATTGCGGTTGTGTTATCGCCGCAAGCAACCACTAAAGCGCAAGGCGAACCTATTTTTAAGGCGTTGGCCGCAACCACGCTTAAAGCTCAGGTTGCGATTGCTGATGGTAAGCTGACCGTGACGTTGACAATTCCTAAAACCATGCAGGCCGGGACCTGGTTGGCGCAACTGACAGCTTTTATGCAGGGATTGGTGAACGTTGTCAATCCCCAGCCGGAGAAAAAGCCGGCAGCTTAATGCCTTATGATTGACCAGCAGGGGTTTCGCGAATCGAGCGGTCAGCTGTAACCACGTTAACAGGAGACCACCATGCATAATCAACAAATGAAGTATTTAATGCGCGGTGCCTGGATCTTGAGCCTCAGCTCACTGATTGCCAAGATCCTCAGCGCAGTTTACCGGGTGCCATTTCAGAATATGGTTGGCGACACGGGATTTTACGCTTATCAGCAAATCTACCCTATCTACGGGCTAGGGATGACGTTTGCGTTGTCCGGATTTCCGGTTTATATTTCCAAACTTGTCGCGGAAGCTGACGGTGACGAAGCAAAGTTAACGGTGGCTCACCAGAGCAACGTGATTTTGAACTGGGTTTCGTGGGCGTTGTTTTTGGGCCTTGAATTTTTTGGTCAGGAAATTGCCCGCGCGATGGCTGATCCCGAATTGTTACCGTTAATCCAAATCGTGGCGTTTATGTTCCTGACGATGCCGGTTTTGGCGACAGGACGCGGTTATTTTCAAGGCACTTTTGATATGGTGAAAACGGCCACGAGCCAAGTGGTTGAGCAGATTGTTCGGGTTGGCGTGATTTTACTAGCCGCATGGTGGTTCGTCCAATATCATTGGAGTGTCTACCAGATGGGTGCTATTGCCATGAGCGGGGCCTTTTTTGGCGGCTTGGCAGCAGTGCTGACATTGTGGCGGCCGTATCACCGGGTATTTGGTCGTCGCCGCTTTCGTTTTCCTGGCGTTCAGGCATATGCCCACCTGATTAGTCGCTTCGTCAGGGAAGGCGGCGCGATTACACTGTATGCCGCGCTGCTGATTTTGTTACAACTGGTTGACAGCTTCACAGTGACAAAAGGCTTGACCAGTTCCGGTATTGCTATGGCAACGGCCAAAAGTTTAAAAGGGATCTATGACCGTGGCCAACCCCTTGTCCAGCTAGGGCTTGTGGTGGCGGCTTCACTGTCCACAACTTTGCTGCCTAGTCTGACCCAGGCGCGCCAGCTACAGCAACGTCGGCAATTCATTCAACGTGGCGCAGAATTGGTGCATTTTAATCTAGCCTTTGCGCTTGCGGCGACTTCTGGGTTGGCTGTTTTGATGCCGGCAATTGATTTACTGCTTTTTGGCGATACCGCCGGCGCGTTTGTCTTACAACTGTATGCCATTGCGATTGCCGTTGTTGCCATGATTAATGCGTATAACGCCATCTTGCAGAGCTTGGATCGGTATAAGGGCATTAGCGTGGCGCTGCTGATCGGTATTTTGATCAAGGCCGGGATTAACCAGCCGCTGGTTGCCCGGTTTGGGACGGCCGGCGCCAGTGGTGCGACCATTCTGGCATTGGGCGTGATCCTTTGCTTGATTTATTATGCCGTTCCTGAGACGATCAAAGGCAGAAGTGCGCTGCGGCTGTTTGTGCCAAAATTGCTTGTGGTAACCGGTCTCATGGTGTTGACGGTTTACCTGGCAGTGGGGTGGATTCCGTTGAGCTCACGGCTGGTTGCGCTTGGCGTTACCATATTAGGCGTGGTTCTCGGCGTCATCGTCTTTTTGCTGACAGGTACCTGGTTCAAACTTTTGACGTTGCGCGAAATGCTTGATCTGCCCGGCGGTAAAAAGTATTTAAAATTTGTACGAAAAATAAAAGCGAGGTAAAGATATGCGGTTAGACAAGTTTCTCAAAGTTTCCCGAATTATCAAACGACGCACCGCGGCAAAAGAGATTGCCGACAAAGGACGCATCACGATCAATGGTAAAGTGGCCAAATCCAGTAGCGACGTGAGTGTAGGCGACACGCTGGTCATTAACTTTGGCAACAAAACACTGACGGTGCGCGCCGATGATTTGGTCGAAACAACCAAGAAAAACGATGCGGCAGACATGTACACGGTGCTGAAAGAAAATTATAAAGAAACATTTTAATGCGGATTTGTTGGTCTGTAGCCCCTTTGATTTGTTATACTTGATTTACTGAAGTCGTAACACGTGGCTGGTGAAAACGAGGGTGCGATCAGATGGCAAAGAATAATATCAGTCAATTAAATAATGCGTATACGCGTGAGCACACAGCAAAAAAGCAGCGTGCGCCCAAGTCCCGGGCACACGCGGTACATATGAAACGCATTCGGAATTTGCTGATTCTGATGGTGGTAATTTTAGGTCTGGGGGGCTTTAGTGTGGTTCGGACGCAAATGACACTGGGTGAAACCAATCATGCCGTGACGAAAGCCAAGGCTAACTTGGATAAACTAAAGGCCAACAAAGCCGCACTTAAAGTCCAGGTTGATCAGCTCCACAATGATGACTACACGGCCAAATTGATTCGGGAGAAATATCTGTATTCAAAACCCGGTGAGGTGATTTTCAACTTGCCGGATAAAGCCAATAAGATTCCGAATCTGAACGTCAGTCAATGAGCTTTTTGACCCTGATTGGCGCAGTTTTTGTGTCGGCGAATGGATCTTGTCATGTTTCGGTAGTTTGTTGGTTTGTGATTGAGTGGTATGCTTGAAGCGTGCGCGAGTGGCATACAGTTTTGATTGTGACAGGTTCACGCGCTGCTTGCGTGTCTTGTTACCCATGCTATACTTATAGACACATTTAATTAGGAGGACTTCTTTTTTTATGGCAGTTGAAGTTGGTACGAAAGTGACTGGTAAGGTCACCGGGATCACGAAATTCGGTGCATTCGTTGAGTTAGGCGATGGGAAAACCGGATTGGTGCATATCAGCGAGGTCTCTGATGCTTATGTCAAAGACATTCATGATGTGTTGCATGTTGGCGAACCGGTGACGGTTAAAGTTCTTTCGATCCAAGATGGTAAGATTGGCCTGTCTATCCGGAAAGCGGTTGATAAGCCGCAACAGCGTGAACATGAGAACAATCATCATGAAGGCCGGCACGCGCCATCAGCGCATCCGGGCAATAATCGGTTCCAGGGTGGTGCCCGCAATGGTGGCAATCACTTTGGTCATAAAGCTCAACAACCGGCTAAAGGTGATTTTGACGCGATGATGTCCGGTTATTTGAAAGAAAGCGAAGATCGGTTAAGTGTTCTTCGTCGTAATACCGAAGGCAAACGCGGCGGCCGAGGCGGTCGGCGCAGTTAGAAATCGGGTCTGGGACAAATTATGATTTGTTCTGGGCCTATTTTCTTGGATTGTCTTTTTTGACTGACTTAATGCTGAGACGAGGTTAACGTGGAGGAGACGTATGAGCCCGAAACTTTTTCAAACATTCGGTTTCGCACCGCATACCCGTGTGCTTGTGGCCGTTTCCGGCGGCGTTGACTCAATGGTGCTGTTGGATCTGGCGGTTCGGGCACCGGATCTGGATGTAATTGTGGCCACTTTTGATCACCGCTTGCGGCCGGAAAGTCGCCAGGAACAAGCATTTGTGGTGGCGGCTGCAGCGCGGTATCATGTTCCCGTTGTCACCGGTGTTTGGCACCGCGAGTCGACGGATACTGCGAGCGAAGCGGCGGCGCGTCAGGCACGCTATGAGTTTTTGGCTGCAAGTGCCGAGACACAGCATGCGACCGTGGTCATGACTGCCCATCATGCCGATGACCAACTTGAAACAGTCTTGTTTCGGCTGGGGCGTTCCGGTGATCCGGCCGTGTTGGTTGGCATTCGGGCGGATCAGTCGTGGCATGGGAAACGGTTGGTTCGCCCCTTATTAGGTTATAGTAAGGCCGCGCTTCGTGCATATGCTCAGGCGCACGACATTGAATTTCGTGATGATGCCTCGAATAACGATACCCGTTATGCTCGCAATCAATTGCGCCACGAGGTCATTCCCGCCTATAAAAGGCAAAATCCGCAATTGTTGGCGCACATTCAACGGTTTACGGTGGAGCAAGCAGGGATGCTGGCACTGGCAGATGCTGAAGTCAGTCGATGGCAGCAGCGGTTGCAAGTGGATCCGGTGACGATTGACTGGCAAGCAGCAACGCGTCTGCCAAAAGCGGTGCAGTTTGTGCTTTTAAAAAGGATGTTGCGGCAGTGGCAGCCCGAAGTTGACGAAAAACTACTGCCAGAGGTTATGCACCATTTGTTTGCTCAAAGCGAACACCGCTTTGATCTTGGCATCGGTGTCATCATTGCCGTTCAGAACGGCCGGATCAGGAAACTGGTTTTACAACCGGCAATGACCCCAGTGACGTTTACGCAGATTGGGCAGACTGTGAAAACCCCGCGTGGAACGTTTAGTTTACAAACAGAGGCATTGCATTGCAAAGGCGTGCCGGTACAGGTGCGGTTGCCGGTGACATTGCGTACCCGTCAAGCCGGTGATCAAGTTCGGCTGCCAAATGGGGTGACCCAGAAATTGCGGCGTTTTTTTATTAATGAAAAAGTTCCGGCAAGTCAACGTGATCAATTACTTTTATTGGCGCAGGACCATCAGGTTTTTTGGATTGAAGGTCAGCCTTTAGAACGATTGTCGCCCCCAGCTCAAACTGATATACTCCATGTTGTACTGGTGCACTCGCCAGATGTTGACAGAAGTGAGGATAGATGATGAATCCCGATATTTTAAAGGTGTTGTACTCTCAAGACGACATCCATGCCATCACGGCGCGGCTCGGCGCTGAACTCAAGCACGATTACGCAGGGAAGAATCCCTTAGTGGTGTGCATCTTAAAAGGTGCCATTATGTTCATGACTGATCTTGTCCGTGAGATTGATGACTATATGGAACTTGACTTTATGGATGTGTCTAGCTACGGTGACGCGACCGAATCTAGCGGCGAAGTCAAGATTATCAAGGATCTTGATGCAAGTGTGAAGGATCGGAACGTTTTGATCGTAGAAGATATTGTCGATACCGGTCGAACCCTGAAATACTTAACCGATATCTTTAAAACCCGTAAAGCGAAGTCTGTGCGGATTTGCGCCTTGATGGACAAGCCGGAGGGACGCGTGGTCGATGTTCAGGCAGATTACGTGGGAACCACGGTGCCTAATGAGTTTGTGGTCGGTTATGGTTTGGATTACGCAGAACGTTATCGTAATTTGCCTTATATTGGGGTATTAAAACCAGAAGTCTACGCGGCAAAATCTTAATCTGTGCGCCGGGTTTGTGGTAGTATATAAGGTACTAATTGAATGTTGCCGGAGGTTCTAAATGAAGAAAAAACAAAACGGCCTGTTCAGTAGCACACTAACGTATATCATCATTTTTGTGCTGCTGGTCACCGGTTTTGCGTATTATATGCGCGATAATGGGACAACATCGTCCCAAGAAATTGAAACAAGCACCTTCATGTCCGAATTAAAGAAGGACAATGTCAAGAGTTATTCGCTCCAGCCATCTGGCGGCGTTTACAAAGTCAGCGGTGAATATAAGAAGGCCCAGAAGTCTTCCGGTGCGAATAATTCACTGAGTTTATTTGGCAATCAGACGACCAAGGTGACGAAGTTCTCCACCTATATTCCGACGAACGACGCGACTTTGAGCCAGATTCAGAAGATGACCAGTGCTAACAATGTTAAAACGGATACCCAGGAAGAATCACAGTCTGGGGTCTGGTTTAGCTTACTGATCACGGTTGTGCCGATTGTCATCATGATGATCTTCTTCTATATGATGATGAATCAGGCTGGCCAAGGCGGCGGTTCTGGTCGGGTCATGAGTTTTGGCAAGTCACGCGCTAAGCAGGCAGATAAAAATGCCAACAAAGTGCGGTTCTCCGATGTTGCCGGTGCCGAAGAAGAGAAGCAGGAACTGGTTGAAGTGGTTGAGTTCCTGAAGGATCCGCGGAAGTTCTCGGCATTGGGTGCCCGCATCCCAGCCGGTGTGCTGCTTGAGGGTCCTCCTGGTACTGGTAAAACCTTGCTAGCCAAGGCGGTTGCCGGTGAAGCCGGTGTACCGTTCTTCTCGATTTCCGGTTCTGACTTCGTTGAAATGTTCGTGGGTGTCGGGGCTTCCCGTGTTCGTGATCTTTTTGACCAAGCCAAAAAAGCAGCGCCTTCGATCATCTTCATCGATGAAATTGATGCGGTTGGTCGTCAGCGTGGTGCCGGAATGGGCGGCGGCCATGACGAACGTGAGCAGACATTGAACCAGTTGCTGGTTGAAATGGACGGGTTTACCGGTAATGAAGGCGTTATTGTCATTGCCGCAACCAACCGTTCTGATGTCCTTGATCCGGCGTTGCTACGTCCAGGCCGATTTGACCGGAAGATTCTGGTTGGCCGTCCGGATGTTAAGGGCCGTGAAGCGATTTTGAAAGTGCACGCGAAGAACAAGCCGCTTGCACCGAATGTTGACCTTAAAGAAATTGCGCGGCAAACGCCTGGTTTTGTCGGGGCTGATTTGGAAAACCTGCTGAATGAAGCGGCCTTGGTTGCTGCAAGACGAAGCAAGAAAGCCATTGATGCTGCCGATGTGGATGAAGCGGAAGATCGGGTTATTGCCGGTCCGGCGAAGAAAGACCGGGTCATCAGTCCAAAAGAACGCAATATGGTGGCCTTCCACGAAGCCGGACACGCGATTGTCGGTCTGGTCTTAAGCGACTCGCGAACTGTGCGTAAGGTTACGATTATTCCGCGTGGTCGTGCAGGTGGGTATGCGATTATGCTGCCAAAAGATGATCAATTCTTGCTGACCAAGAAGGAATTGACCGAACAGATTGTCGGCTTACTTGGTGGTCGGACAGCCGAAGAAATTATCTTCGGGGTCGAATCCACCGGAGCGTCCAATGACTTTGAACAGGCAACCCAAATTGCCCGGAGCATGGTCACTCAGTACGGGATGTCCGATCGCCTGGGAACGGTTCAACTCGAAACCGAGGGCCAGCCATTCCTTGGTGCTCAGTATGGCCAGACACCACCTTATTCTGAGACGACAGCAACGGCGATTGATGATGAAGTGCGGCGGATCATTGACGAAGCCCATAAGCAGGCTTACGAGATTATTCAGGCCCACCGTCAGCAGCATAAGCTGATTGCTGAAGCTTTACTCAAGTACGAAACCTTAAACGAAAAGGAAATCCTCAGCTTGTTCAACGATGGCAAGATGCCAGAACGCGATCAAGACGAATTCCCAAGCGAAAAGGCCGCTACTTTCGAAGAATCCAAAGCAGCGCTTGAACACAAAGATAAAGAGAAGCAAGCGGATGAAGAAGCCAATGCTAAGTCCGAATCTGATTCCCAGGCCAGCCAAGATCATGCCAGCCAGGATGATGATACAGGCGGCCTCGAAAAGCCAGATGATACGTCGGCTGACAGTGGTTCTTCAGACAACAATGAACATCAGGATCCGCAAGCGTAACAAAAAAACACCACCAACTTGGGCGGTGTTTTTTTGTTACGCATTATCATGAAAAATTTCAGAGGTCAGCTGTGGTTTGAGTCACTTTGTCGCCGAGGTTTGGTTAGCTGCAGTATCGCTAACTAGTGGTTGGTACGGGTGTTCCTTAAGTAAGCGTGTGTAAAAGCCAATATCGTGCATCGTCTCGTGCAAGCGCCGGGCAAAATGCTGGCTGTTCGCGGCAGCGAAATTGATCTGCCCGTTTTCGTCAAAACACGGATCGGCCGACCAAAGTAACGTCGGCGTGGGGAGGACGATCATTTTCAGCATTTGTAAAATCGGCACTAAACTGGCTGCTGCCAGCATACCGCCATCAGAAAAATGCGAATACCCAATGATTTGAACAGGTTTATGTTCAACTTCCGGACCGATTAGATCCAAGGCATTTTTTAAACCGCCGGGTAGCGCGTGATCGTATTCTGGCGTTAATATCACGTAACCATCCTGGTTGGCCACCGCAGTTAACCATTTTGTTTCGATTGGGGTTGGCTCTTGAATCGGATCTTCGAGTGGCGTTTCGGGATGGTCATAAAGTGGCAACGGATAATCCCGAAGATCAAGCCACGTGTAATGAACCTCTGATGTGTCGGGAAATGCTTGTTTTAAATAATTGAAAATGCGTGCACCTAGCGCATTTTTTCGGGTTGTACCTAGGATAACGCCGATATGACTGATCAAAAATACCAAGTCCTTTCAAGGTTAATTAATAATTTTATTTTACGCGTTTTTCGAAATCAAGAAGGCATTCGGCGCAATTTTCGTGATGAAGATTGACATAGTGCGCATAGGCATCGCCAATGGGGAAAAAC
This sequence comes from Lacticaseibacillus huelsenbergensis, assembly GCF_029726355.1. Lineage (NCBI taxonomy): Bacteria > Bacillati > Bacillota > Bacilli > Lactobacillales > Lactobacillaceae > Lacticaseibacillus > Lacticaseibacillus huelsenbergensis. The sequence continues at coordinate 715,606 of NZ_CP120687.1, read as the reverse complement.
GTGTAAACCCGAAACCTACTTTGACTTAAATGGTGCCGTTGGGCTTCAATCGGGCATACTGATGAGTACACTGACTTTTCAATAGCGCACATTTTTGGTAGAATAGCCACGTTTAACTTTCAGAAAAGAGGACCCAACATGAGTGACTATATCGCGAGCGCATTGTCGCGTGATACGCATTTTCGAATTTTTGCTGTCGATGCGACGGAGACAGTACGCGAGGCGCAACGCCGTCATGATACTTGGAGTGCGGCGTCGGCGGCACTGGGACGGACGCTGGTTGCAACGGCGTTATTGTCCGCTTCAGGATTAAAAAACCGTGATGACATGCTGACGGTGCGCATTAAGGGAGATGGCCCGGTTGGTTCTATCATCACCGATGGCACAGAGATCGGCACGGTTCGCGGCTATGTGCAAGAGCCGCACGTCAATTTGCCGCTCAACCTTGTCGGAAAAATCGACGTCGCCCGTGCTGTCGGTAAACATGGCATGCTTGCAGTCACCAAAGATATCGGGATCGGTGAACCATTTACCGGCCAAGTGCCGCTGGTATCAGGCGAATTAGCCGAGGATTTCACGTATTATCTGGCAAAATCCGAACAAATTCCTGCCGCAGTGGGATTATCCGTTTTCGTCAACGCCGACAACTCGGTTCAGGTCGCTGGCGGCTTCATGCTACAGGCGTTGCCGGGGGCCGATGATGCAGAATTGTCCGCACTGGAAGCCAACGTCAAAACATTGCCGCTTGTGTCGGAACTTTTAAAAAGCGGCCTGACACCAGAGCAAATTATTCAACGTATCGCTGGGGATGCACCGGTGCAATTCCTGGATACCCAGTCACTGCGGTTTGCATGTAATTGTTCTAAAGCCCATTTTGGCGATATCATGGCAACCTTGCCGCATGAACAATTACAGGAAATGATTGATGAAGATGGCGGTGCGGAGACGACCTGCAAGTTTTGCGGTAATCAGTATCATTACAGCGTTGCGGATCTTGAAGCATTAATAGCCCGACACGAATAGTTGCGATTTTTGCTTATTTTAAGTAAAGTTAGCATCGCGAAAGCAAGAAAGAGGTGGCTTGTATGTGGCATATTGCCAATGTTGAAATTCCCAATCGACTCGTTGTTGCCCCGATGGCCGGGGTTACCAATGCGGCCTTTCGGGTAACCGCCAAAGAATTCGGTGCGGGTCTGGTCGTGTGCGAAATGATCAGTGACCGTGGAATTATGTACAAGAATAAGAAAACGTTGAGTATGATGTTTGTGGATCCGCGGGAACATCCAATTTCAATTCAGATTTTTGGCGGGACCAAAGAAACCTTAGTTAATGCGGCGAAATTCATCGACCAAAATACCGCGGCAGATATTATTGATATCAATATGGGCTGCCCGGTTCCTAAAGTCACTAAAACTGACGCAGGTGCTCATTGGTTGCTGGACCCGGAAAAGGTTTATGAAATGGTTGCGGCAGTCACCGATGCCGTTTCCAAGCCGGTCACCGTCAAGATGCGAACCGGCTGGGATGAAGACCACATTTATGCGGTTCAAAATGCGCTGGCGGCCGAGCGTGGTGGTGCAGCAGCGCTGGCGATGCATGGCCGTACGCGTAAGCAGCTTTATTCCGGACATGCGGATTGGAATATTTTAAAAGAAGTTAAGCAACATCTGACGATCCCGTTTATGGGCAACGGTGATGTACGGACACCGCAAGATGCCAAACGCATGCTTGAAGAAGTCGGTGCCGATGCCGTGATGGTCGGTCGCGCAGCGTTAGGGAATCCTTGGGTCTTGAAACAGATGGCAGCATATCTGGATGACGGCGAGTTGATTCCGGAACCGACACCACGGGAAAAAATTGCAACTGCCAAGTTACAGCTACAACGGCTGGTTGACTTACACGGTGAGCATCAGGCCGTGCGCGAATTCCGGATGCAGGCAGCTTATTATTTGAAAGGCATCCCGCGTTCAGCGAAGACCAAAGCAGCCGTTAACATGGTTGATACGCAAGCTGAAGTAAATCATATTTTTGACGATTTTGTTGAGCAGACCGAAGCGCGCGCCCGCGAGCGTCAGCGCAGTCATTAACTTACTAGAGCTTTAGACGAAAAAGACGTTCTGCGATGATTTGTTGGCTAATCAATCATTGAGAGCGTCTTTTAATGCTTAGAAGGTTGCTTTTTCGCAGTAAAATTGTCATCATCAAAGAGTGCTATAAATTGGAACGGAGGAACATGTGTTGGCTAAGGAAAACGGACAGCAACCAGAAATGAACGATCAGATGATTGCGCGGCGGGAAAAGATGGAAGCCTTGCGCGAAGCAGGGATTGATCCATTCGGTCATCGGTTTGATCGAACCCACTCGGCAGCGCAAGTGCGCGAAGACTTCGGTGAAGACGACAAGGAAACGTTGCTTGAAGAAAAACCGAAAGTGACGATCGCAGGACGCATGATGTCCAAACGTGGCAAGGGTAAAGTCGGATTTGCAGATATCCGTGATCGTAGTGGCAAAATGCAGATCTACGTTCGTAAAGATGTTGTCGGCGATGAGAACTACATGATTTTCAAGAAGGCCGATCTTGGCGACATTCTTGGTATCAGTGGCGAAGTCATGAAAACCGATTCCGGCGAGCTGACGGTCAAAGCCAACCATGTTACCCACTTGGCTAAGGCATTACGGCCATTACCGGACAAGTGGCATGGCTTGACGGACGTTGAGCAGAAGTACCGCAAACGTTATTTGGATCTTATTTCCAACCCTGACAGTTTTGACCGGTTTGTTAAACGGACCAAAATTGTGAGTGCTGTTCGTGAATATTTAGATAACCACGGCTTCCTTGAAGTCGAGACGCCGGTGTTGCATAACCAAGCCGGTGGCGCCAATGCCCGTCCGTTCATCACGCATCACAATGCACTGGATATCGATCTTTATCTACGAATCGCGCTTGAACTACATCTGAAGCGGCTCATTGTCGGTGGGATGGAACGAGTTTACGAAATTGGTCGGGTTTTCCGTAATGAAGGCATTGATACCAAACATAATCCGGAATTCACCGAGCTTGAAACCTACGCAGCTTACTGGGATCTGACCGACGTCATGACTGAAACCGAGGGCATTTTCCGTTTTGCTGCTCATAAGGTTCTTGATTCCGGTAAATTAACCTATCAAGGCATGGACATCGACCTAGATGCGCCGTTTGCCCGCATTAACATGGTCGACGCCATTAAAGATAAAACCGGCGTGGACTTTTGGCCGGAAATGAGCGTTGATGATGCGCGCAAGTTGGCAGACGAACATGATGTCCATTACGAGCCTTATTGGAAGGTCGGTCACATTATCAGTGCCTTCTTTGACCAGTTTGTTGAATCAACACTGATTCAACCGACTTTCATTACCGGACATCCAATCGAAGTGTCCCCTCTTGCAAAGAAAAACCCTAAGGATCCTCGTTTTGTCGAACGGTTCGAACTTTTTGTCGGCGGTGGGGAATACGCCAATGCCTTCACTGAATTGAACGATCCAATTGACCAGCGCCAACGGTTTGAAGCCCAGGCAGCAGAAAAGAGCGCAGGCAATGAGGAAGCGCAAGGTATCGATGATGATTATGTTGAGGCATTGGAATACGGCATGCCGCCAACTGGTGGCTTAGGCATCGGTATCGATCGTCTTGTCATGCTGTTGACAGATGCGCCTTCAATTCGCGATGTCCTTTTGTTCCCGACATTGCGCCCATAACCTAAACTTATGTGTCGCCATTTTGGCGGCACTTTTTGTTTTCCGAAAGATTGCGCTGTGAGTAAGTTTATTATAGGCTTATTCACGAATGAAAATCCCCAATGGCACACATAATATACGGATAGTATTTTTATTTAAAAAAGTTGTTGACGATGGCGCAAACCGTTGGTATGATAATAAGCGTCGTAAATGAGCAACGCTGATGTGCTTCAAAGCATCAGAAAAAGTTATTGACAGGTATTGCTTGCCTGTGATAATATATCAAAGTTGTCTTTTGACAAGGTCGTCCTTTGAAAACTGAACAAAGTTTCGTTTAAATGTGCAGGGTCCTTGATACTCCGGTATCGAGGCAAAAAGTAACATTTGCGAAGTCAATTCGCTAGAACAACAAATCGAGCTATTCGAACAGCTCATATTTATATGAGAGTTTGATCCTGGCTCAGGATGAACGCTGGCGGCGTGCCTAATACATGCAAGTCGAACGAGTTTTGGTCGATGAACGGTGCTTGCACTGTGATTCAACTTAAAACGAGTGGCGGACGGGTGAGTAACACGTGGGTAACCTGCCCTTAAGTGGGGGATAACATTTGGAAACAGATGCTAATACCGCATAAATCCAAGAACCGCATGGTTCTTGGCTGAAAGATGGCGTAAGCTATCGCTTTTGGATGGACCCGCGGCGTATTAGCTAGTTGGTGAGGTAACAGCTCACCAAGGCGATGATACGTAGCCGAACTGAGAGGTTGATCGGCCACATTGGGACTGAGACACGGCCCAAACTCCTACGGGAGGCAGCAGTAGGGAATCTTCCACAATGGACGCAAGTCTGATGGAGCAACGCCGCGTGAGTGAAGAAGGCTTTCGGGTCGTAAAACTCTGTTGTTGGAGAAGAATGGTCGGCAGAGTAACTGTTGTCGGCGTGACGGTATCCAACCAGAAAGCCACGGCTAACTACGTGCCAGCAGCCGCGGTAATACGTAGGTGGCAAGCGTTATCCGGATTTATTGGGCGTAAAGCGAGCGCAGGCGGTTTTTTAAGTCTGATGTGAAAGCCCTCGGCTTAACCGAGGAAGCGCATCGGAAACTGGGAAACTTGAGTGCAGAAGAGGACAGTGGAACTCCATGTGTAGCGGTGAAATGCGTAGATATATGGAAGAACACCAGTGGCGAAGGCGGCTGTCTGGTCTGTAACTGACGCTGAGGCTCGAAAGCATGGGTAGCGAACAGGATTAGATACCCTGGTAGTCCATGCCGTAAACGATGAATGCTAGGTGTTGGAGGGTTTCCGCCCTTCAGTGCCGCAGCTAACGCATTAAGCATTCCGCCTGGGGAGTACGACCGCAAGGTTGAAACTCAAAGGAATTGACGGGGGCCCGCACAAGCGGTGGAGCATGTGGTTTAATTCGAAGCAACGCGAAGAACCTTACCAGGTCTTGACATCTTTTGATCACCTGAGAGATCAGGTTTCCCCTTCGGGGGCAAAATGACAGGTGGTGCATGGTTGTCGTCAGCTCGTGTCGTGAGATGTTGGGTTAAGTCCCGCAACGAGCGCAACCCTTATGACTAGTTGCCAGCATTCAGTTGGGCACTCTAGTAAGACTGCCGGTGACAAACCGGAGGAAGGTGGGGATGACGTCAAATCATCATGCCCCTTATGACCTGGGCTACACACGTGCTACAATGGATGGTACAACGAGTTGCGAGACCGCGAGGTCAAGCTAATCTCTTAAAGCCATTCTCAGTTCGGACTGTAGGCTGCAACTCGCCTACACGAAGTCGGAATCGCTAGTAATCGCGGATCAGCACGCCGCGGTGAATACGTTCCCGGGCCTTGTACACACCGCCCGTCACACCATGAGAGTTTGTAACACCCGAAGCCGGTGGCGTAACCCTTTTAGGGAGCGAGCCGTCTAAGGTGGGACAAATGATTAGGGTGAAGTCGTAACAAGGTAGCCGTAGGAGAACCTGCGGCTGGATCACCTCCTTTCTAAGGAAACAGACTTTAAGTCTGACGGAAACCTGCACACACGAAACTTTGTTTAGTTTTGAGGGGACGACCTCTCTTTTTACGCCTATCGGGCCTATAGCTCAGTTGGTTAGAGCGCACGCTTGATAAGCGTGAGGTCGATGGTTCAAGTCCATCTAGGCCCATCAAGCGTTCGCTTGTTAATTGAACAACCCTTATGGGGGATTAGCTCAGCTGGGAGAGCGCCTGCTTTGCAAGCAGGAGGTCATCGGTTCGATCCCGTTATCCTCCATTGGCCGTCAGGCCAATTCACCGACGCAAGTCGGCGACTTTGTTCTTTGAAAACTGGATATCATTGTTGTAAATGTTTTAAATTGCCGAGAACACAGCGTATTTGTATGAGTTTCTAATATAGAAATTCGCATCGCATAACCGCTGACGCAAGTCAGTACAGGTTAAGTTACAAAGGGCGCACGGTGGATGCCTTGGCACTAGGAGCCGATGAAGGACGGAACTAATACCGATATGCTTCGGGGAGCTATAAGTAAGCTTTGATCCGGAGATTTCCGAATGGGGGAACCCAGTACACATCAGTGTATTGCCTGCAAGTGAATTCATAGCTTGTTGGCGGCAGACGCGGGGAACTGAAACATCTCAGTACCCGCAGGAAGAGAAAGAAAACTCGATTCCCATAGTAGCGGCGAGCGAAGTGGGAAGAGCCCAAACCGAGAAGCTTGCTTCTCGGGGTTGTAGGACTGGACATTGGAGTTACCAAAGTTCGACGTAGTCGAAGTCAGCTGGAAAGCTGCGCCATAGAAGGTGAAAGCCCTGTAAGCGAAACGGCGGACCCTCCGTCCAGGATCCTGAGTACGGCGGAACACGTGAAATTCCGTCGGAATCCGGGAGGACCATCTCCCAAGGCTAAATACTCCCTAGTGACCGATAGTGAACCAGTACCGTGAGGGAAAGGTGAAAAGCACCCCGGAAGGGGAGTGAAACAGTTCCTGAAACCGTGTGCCTACAATTAGTCAAAGCCCGTTAAGGGGTAATGGCGTGCCTTTTGTAGAATGAACCGGCGAGTTACGTTTGCCTGCGAGGTTAAGATGAAAAGTCGGAGCCGGAGCGAAAGCGAGTCTGAACAGGGCGAATGAGTAGGCAGATGTAGACCCGAAACCAAGTGACCTACCCATGACCAGGTTGAAGGTGTGGTGAAACACACTGGAGGACCGAACCCATGTATGTTGAAAAATGCTGGGATGAGTTGTGGGTAGCGGTGAAATTCCAAACGAACTTGGAGATAGCTGGTTCTCTCCGAAATAGCTTTAGGGTTAGCCTCGGAGGATGGATCATGGAGGTAGAGCACTGTTTGAACTAGGGGCCCATCAAGGGTTACTGAATTCAGATAAACTCCGAATACCATCGATCTTACTCCGGGAGTCAGACAGTGAGCGATAAGGTCCATTGTCGAAAGGGGAACAGCCCAGATCACCAGTTAAGGTCCCTAAATTTATGCTAAGTGGAAAAGGATGTGGCGTTGCACAGACAACTAGGATGTTGGCTCAGAAGCAGCCACCATTTAAAGAGTGCGTAATAGCTCACTAGTCGAGTGGCACTGCGCCGAAAATATACCGGGGCTAAGCATAATACCGAAACTGTGGGTGCACCCGTCAGGGTGCGCGGTAGGAGAGCGTTCTAAGGGCGTTGAAGGTCGATCGTGAGGACGGCTGGAGCGCTTAGAAGTGAGAATGCCGGCATGAGTAGCGAAAGATCAGTGAGAATCTGATCCACCGTATGACTAAGGTTTCCTGGGGAAGGCTCGTCCTCCCAGGGTTAGTCGGGATCTAAGGCGAGGCCGCAAGGCGTAGCCGATGACAAGCAGGTTGAGATTCCTGCACTAGTTTATTTTGTTTAAGCGATGGAGGGACGCAGGAGGCTAAGGAAAGCGCACGGCTGGAAAAGTGCGTCCAAGCCGCAAGTCTGGTGGCGAGTGAAATGCTTGCGACCATAAGGACAAGCGGTGATGGGGAGCGAAATTAAAGTAGCGAAGTTCCTGATGTCACACTGCCAAGAAAAGCTTCTAGTGAGAAATAAACTACCCGTACCGCAAACCGACACAGGTAGTCGAGGAGAGTATCCTCAGGTGAGCGAGCGAACTCTCGTTAAGGAACTCGGCAAAATGACCCCGTAACTTCGGAAGAAGGGGTGCTGACCGCAAGGTCAGCCGCAGTGAATAGGCCCAAACAACTGTTTATCAAAAACACAGGTCTCTGCTAAATCGAAAGATGATGTATAGGGGCTGACGCCTGCCCGGTGCTGGAAGGTTAAGAGGATGAGTTAGCGCAAGCGAAGCCCAGAATTGAAGCCCCAGTAAACGGCGGCCGTAACTATAACGGTCCTAAGGTAGCGAAATTCCTTGTCGGGTAAGTTCCGACCCGCACGAAAGGCGTAATGATTTGGGCACTGTCTCAACGAGAGACTCGGTGAAATTATAGTACCCGTGAAGATGCGGGTTACCCGCGACAGGACGGAAAGACCCCATGGAGCTTTACTGTAGCTTGATATTGAGTGTTGGTACCGCTTGTACAGGATAGGTAGGAGCCGTAGAGATCGGAACGCTAGTTTCGATGGAGGCGTTGGTGGGATACTACCCTAGCTGTATGAACACTCTAACCCGCGCCACTAATCGTGGCGGGAGACAGTGTCAGGTAGGCAGTTTGACTGGGGCGGTCGCCTCCTAAAATGTAACGGAGGCGCCCAAAGGTTCCCTCAGAATGGTTGGAAATCATTCGCAGAGTGTAAAGGTAGAAGGGAGCTTGACTGCGAGACTGACAAGTCGAGCAGGGACGAAAGTCGGGCTTAGTGATCCGGTGGTTCCGTATGGAAGGGCCATCGCTCAACGGATAAAAGCTACCCTGGGGATAACAGGCTTATCTCCCCCAAGAGTCCACATCGACGGGGAGGTTTGGCACCTCGATGTCGGCTCATCGCATCCTGGGGCTGTAGTCGGTCCCAAGGGTTGGGCTGTTCGCCCATTAAAGCGGTACGCGAGCTGGGTTCAGAACGTCGTGAGACAGTTCGGTCCCTATCCGTCGCGGGCGCAGGAAATTTGAGAGGAGCTGTCCTTAGTACGAGAGGACCGGGATGGACGTTCCGCTGGTGTACCAGTTGTGCCGCCAGGCGCATCGCTGGGTAGCTATGAACGGAAGGGATAAACGCTGAAAGCATCTAAGTGTGAAGCCCCCCTCGAGATGAGATTTCCCATTCCTATATGGAAGTAAGACCCCTGAGAGATGATCAGGTAGATAGGCTGGAAGTGGAAGTGCAGCGATGCATGGAGCGGACCAGTACTAATCGGTCGAGGACTTAACCAAGTAGAGCGTGAGCAGGAGCGCTTAGAAACCGGAGCATAAGCGGGCCTGAGTTCGTTGGCCGGGTTTTGGCCAATGGACTCAGGGTCCTTATGTGGAGGTTTCTGCGACTGCGAACGCGTTTCGATGAAATACACTGGTTCCCGACAACACAAAAACAACAATGATAGCCAGTTTTGAGAGCGCAAAGTTCTCATAAGTGTGGTGGCGATAGCAAGAAGGATACACCTGTTCCCATGCCGAACACAGAAGTTAAGCTTCTTCACGCCGAGAGTAGTTGGTGGGAAACTGCCTGCGAGGGTAGGAAGCTGCCACGCTTACATATGGAGGATTAGCTCAGTTGGGAGAGCGTCTGCCTTACAAGCAGAGGGTCACAGGTTCGAGCCCTGTATCCTCCATTGAGCCGTTAGCTCAGTTGGTAGAGCAACTGACTTTTAATCAGTGGGTCGACAGTTCGAGCCTGTCACGGCTCATTTAACCCACCTTTTGCGGGTGTGGCGGAACTGGCAGACGCGCTAGATTTAGGTTCTAGTGGTTTTTGACCGTGGGGGTTCGAGTCCCTTCACCCGCATCGTATCTTGAACGGAATGCTCGGGTCTTTGAAGGCCGCTCCTCGGTCATAATTGAATAGGTTTGATATGCGGAAGTAGTTCAGTGGTAGAACATCACCTTGCCATGGTGGGGGTCGCGGGTTCGAATCCCGTCTTCCGCTTTTCACTTTATGCCGGGGTGGCGGAATTGGCAGACGCACAGGACTTAAAATCCTGCGGTCAGTGATGACCGTACCGGTTCGATCCCGGTCCTCGGCATTTTGTTGAAGCACCCATAGCGCAACTGGATAGAGTGTCTGACTACGAATCAGAAGGTTGTAGGTTCGACTCCTACTGGGTGCATCGTCGATCGCCTATGAAGCTAAGCTGGCGCCGATCAATTTAATATGCGGTATGCGGAAGTAGTTCAGTGGTAGAACATCACCTTGCCATGGTGGGGGTCGCGGGTTCGAATCCCGTCTTCCGCTTTACCGGGAAGTAGCTCAGCTTGGTAGAGCACTACGTTCGGGACGTAGGGGTCGCAAGTTCGAATCTTGTCTTCCCGATTCTTGGATCACGAAAAATCGTGGTCCTTTTTTCGTTTTCAAATGCAGAAATTTGTATAAACTGACCAATGCCAGTATAATGTGTAATAGTCAAGATTGGTCAAAGTCAAAAAGGATTGAACGACATGCAGCGTGAGAATATTTCGGACATTATTGAGGCTTATCTAAAAACGATACTGGCACAGGAGGCCGCCGTTGAAATACGGCGAGCCGAGATTGCGCGTCGTTTTAATTGCGTTCCTTCGCAAATCAATTATGTCATTAAGACCCGGTTTACACCGGCTCGCGGCTACATTGTTGAGAGTAAACGTGGTGGCGGGGGCTACATTCGCATCGTGAAGGTCAAATTGACAGATGATCAGGATTTCATTCAAATCATGCGGCAGCACATTCCCAAGCGCTTGCGGTTACGCGATGCACGTGATTTGATTCAGGAACTGTTTGACAATGGCCTTATTTCCCAGCAATCAGGTAATTTGTTGTTGGCGGTCATGAATCATGAGACTTTGGGCATTCTTGATCAAGGGACAGAAGAGCATTTACGGTCGCGCATGTTCCTTGCATTTTTGGATCGTTTGCGGTATGAAAGATAGAACAGTTTATAATTAGTTTTCTAAAAAGGAGCGTGCTTATGGACAACTTATTTACCCCTAGTGCTAAAAATGTTTTGCTTTTAGCCCAGGAACAAGCGAAGTATTTCCATCATCATGCTGTAGGCACTGAACATTTGCTTATGGCGTTGGTTATGGAAAAAGATGGAATCGCTGGTAAGACGCTGCGTCAGTTAGGGGTCACAGAGAATGATGTCCATGACGAGATCGAGCGCTTCACAGGGTATGGAACTGTTGATGCCGCCGGTCAAGCTAGCGATAGTTATTTGCCTTATTCACCAAAGGGTAAGGAAATTCTGGCGTTTGCCGGCGACGAAGCAAAGCGCTTAGGTGCTTTGAAGATCGGCACCGAGCATATTCTGCTGGGGTTGCTTCGTGAAGACGATATTCTAGCCGCGCGGATTCTCCAGAATCTGGGCCTCAGTCTTTCGAAGACACGACAAATGGTGTTTAAGAAAATGGGCATTGCGGACACCGCTGCCAAACGCCGGCCAATGGCGCGTGGCGGTGCGCGCCAAGATAGTCAAGGGACCCCGACACTTGATGGCCTTGCGCGCGATTTAACCCAAATGGCGCGGGAAAACCGGATGGATCCGGTGGTCGGCCGCGAAAAGGAAGTTCGGCGTCTGATTCAGATTCTGGCTCGGCGCACCAAGAACAACCCAGTGTTGATTGGTGAGCCAGGTGTCGGGAAAACCGCGATTGCGGAAGGCTTTGCCGAAAAGATTGTCGCTGGCAAAGTCCCGGATGACATGCTGAATAAGCGACTGATGATGCTGGATATGGGCTCACTGGTTGCTGGCACGAAGTATCGTGGTGAATTTGAAGATCGCCTGAAGAAAATCATTGATGAGATTTATAAAGATGGCAATGTCATTTTGTTCATTGATGAATTGCATACGCTAATCGGTGCGGGGGGTGCTGAAGGTGCCATTGACGCTTCCAACATTCTCAAGCCGGCCTTAGCTCGTGGCGAGTTGCAGTTGATCGGGGCAACAACCTTAGACGAATATCAAAAGTATATTGAAAAAGATGCTGCTTTGGAACGGCGGTTTGCGACCATCCAAGTCGATGAACCAACGGAAGAAGAAGCAGAACAGATTTTGAAAGGGCTGCGTCCACGGTATGAGGCGCATCATGGCGTCACGATTACTGATGAAGCTTTGCATGAAGCAGTTGTTTTGTCCTCACGTTACATTACAACGCGCTTCCTGCCTGACAAGGCGATCGACTTAGTTGACGAAAGTGCTGCCAAGGTACGATTAGATAAAGCTAATGTCGAGACCAAATCCGACAAGCTTCAGGACGAGCTGGCCAAGTTAGTCGCGGACAAAGAAGACGCGATTGATCATCAAGACTTCGAAACAGCGGCTACCATTCGCACCAAAGAGGCGGACGTTAAGGCCAAACTTGCCGATACGCCGGAACCCGTGAACGAAAGTGGCGTTCGAACCGATATCAAAGTGACAGGCGCCGATGTAGCAGAAGTTGTGTCACAATGGACCGGTGTGCCGGTTACCCAGTTGCAAAAGAAGGAATCCGAACGTTTGGTCAACCTGGAGAAGATTCTCCATCAACGGGTTGTTGGTCAGGATGAAGCTGTTTCCGCAGTTGCACGGGCCATCCGCCGGGCACGTTCTGGATTGAAAGATCCTACCCGCCCAATTGGTTCCTTCATGTTCCTTGGGCCAACCGGTGTCGGGAAAACCGAGCTGGCGAAGGCCCTAGCTGAAGCGATGTTTGGATCAGAGGATGCCATGATTCGGGTTGATATGTCCGAATACATGGAGAAATTCAGCACCAGTCGTCTGATTGGCGCGGCACCAGGTTATGTCGGTTACGATGAAGGCGGCCAGTTGACGGAAAAGGTTCGCAACAAGCCATATTCCGTTGTGCTGCTGGATGAAGTCGAAAAGGCGCATCCGGATGTCTTCAACATTTTGCTCCAAGTCTTAGATGATGGTTACTTGACCGATGCAAAGGGTCGTCGGGTTGATTTCCGTAATACGATTTTGATCATGACCAGTAACATCGGGGCAACTGCCATTCGCGACGATAAAACGGTTGGGTTTGGCGCCAAAGATCCAACCGCAGACTTCAAAGCCATGAAGAGTCGGATGTTAGATGAATTGAAGAAGAGTTTCCGTCCTGAATTCCTGAACCGAATTGATGAAACGGTTGTCTTCCACAGCCTGAACAAGGAAGAACTGCATGAGATCGTCAAGATCATGACCAAGACCGTGCTCAGTCGCATTAAGGATCAGGGAATCGATGTCAAAATTACGCCAGCAGGCATTGATGCCATCGCGGCTGCCGGATTCGATCCTGAATACGGTGCACGTCCGATTCGTCGGGCTTTGCAGACCGATGTTGAAGATCAACTGAGCGAGCTTTTGTTGACAGGCCAAGCTAAGACCGGTGATTTGATCCAAATCGGTGCCAAAAAAGGCAAGTTGACTTTTACCGTAAAGGAAAACAAAGGTAAGCATAAAGAAAACGGTGCTTCGAAGGAACCGGTTAAGGCGTAAGCGATAGGTCATTGACCTTTCGTAACACTGAAACTGGCCAACAATTAAGTAAAAAAGCAAGAGGCTCCAAGATCCTGAATACTAACGGGATCTTGGAGCCTCTTTTTAATTTTTCTGGGTTAGCGATTGTGGGTCGTCTTCCGCTGTCTCTAGCTGGCTGATGAACGCACGATTACGATCACGGCGCGCTTTGCGAGCGGTACGACGCTCAGGGTAGCCACTGAATAAGAGTCGTTCTTCTGCAGTTACCGGAGTGAAACTCGGCAGCGGTGTTGTTTGACCATCAACGACCACATAGGTGCTAAAAGCTGTGGTTGCCAAATAAGTCTTTCCGGTCGTTAACGTTTCTCCCATGACTCGACAGAAAACCTCAATTGATCTGGTACCGACTCCGGAGACGAATGCTGTCAGTGTGACGCTATCATTGGCAGCAATTGGATGGCGAAAATCTACCGAGTCAGTCGAAGCCGTAACCACAATTCGCTGACTGTATTTAACCGCCGCAATTGCGGAAACATCATCAATATAACTTAACAACTTACCGCCGAACAAGGTGTTATGAGCATTGGTGTCGCCAGGCAACACCAAGCGGGTCTGAATCACTTGGCGATCAGTCAAAATGCACCCCCTTTAGCGAAATGAGCTTACTTGGATAACCGCGAACCAGCAGTCAAACATTACGCAGTCGCCTCTGCAGTTTCTTCGTCTGGAATCATCTCATAAATGCCGGCTGCTCCCATGCCGCCACCAATACACATCGTGACCAACCCATAACGGCCGCCGGTGGCCTGCAAGTAGGAAAGAATCTTGCAGGTCAAAATCGCACCGGTTGCTCCCAACGGATGGCCAAGTGCCAAGGCACCGCCTCGTGGGTTGACTTTGTCGACAGGCAGATTGAGCTTATCAATGCAGACAAGCGACTGAGAGGCAAACGCTTCGTTTAATTCGATACTGTCCATGTCATCAATGGTTAAGCCTGTCCGGGCCATCACTTTTGGCACCGCATAGATCGGGCCAAGTCCCATAACGGCCGGATTGACGCCAGCTACGGCATAACCGACAAAACGGGCAATTGGCTTAACCCCTAACTCGGCAGCTTTGTCTGCTGACATCAAGATGACAAAGGCGGTCCCATCACTTAATGGTGAAGAAGTACCGGCTGTGACCTGACCACCATCTTCTTTAAAAGCGGGCGGCAAAGCGGCTAGTTGATCCATCGTTAGATTGCCACGGACCCCTTCATCTTTGTCGAAGACTTTAGTGTGACCTTCGATGTCGCCATAGTGAACAGGAATAATCTGATCATCAAAAGCATGAGCTTCCTGAGCCGCTGCAGCTTTATGATGACTGTGCATAGCAAATTCGTCCATTTTTTCGCGTGGCACCTGGAATTTTTCGGCAACTACTTCGGCGGTTAGCCCCATTGGCATATAGTCTTGAGGCTTTTCAGCTCGTAATGTCGGATTGATACCGGCCATATCAAAGGACATTGGTACCTGGCTCATGGATTCAACCCCGCCCGCAACAATGATATCAGCTTGATTAGCCATAATGGCGTTGGCCCCGGTTGCGATAGTTTGAATTCCTGATGAACAGAAACGATTAATGGTTTGAGCGGGTACCGAGTCTGGCAGGTTGGCGCGTTGAGAGATCATTCGGGCTACATTGAGTCCTTGAACATCTTCAGGTAATGCACAACCGACCATAACATCATCAATATCGTTGACGTCTAGTTGGGGAACTTTATTCAAAACTCCAGTCAAAACTTCTGCGGCATAATCAACCGGGTGTTCATTCGTCAAAGCACCTTTCAATGAGCGCCCTACGGCAGAGCGACCATAAGCGACAATGACAGCATCTTTTGTTTCAGGCATTTTATTTTCCTGCTATATAAAACGTGGAAGAATGTCTCTTTGACACCAATAAAGGTTTTATATATTTCCTTTCTTGATTGACAATCCTACATTTCATTTAGTCCCGTCAACAACGGTATTCCCACACTGAAATAAATCAGCCCGACAGTGACCGCCTCTTGAACTTTAAGGGTATAGCCTACCCCGTAACTTTTGATTTTGCATAAGCAATTAGATTTTCAACCGCATTTTCGTCTCGCCGCAACTTCACCCCGCACTGGTAACAATGATAGTCATCGTGACCAGTCTGATGTTTCAAGTTGCCGCTTAGCGTGACCCGTTCATCAGCAGTCTTCACATAACCGCAATTGGAACAACGTTGCGTACTGGGATAAAAACGATCCGCTAGCACTAACGTATTCCCATACCAGTCAGCCTTGTACTGCATGATCACTTTGAACTTGCCAAACAGGGATCGATGCAGATTCTTGGCGAGACGTTTATTCATGCGCATATGGTGATTATCCAGATCCTCAATCCCAATTAGGTCATAATCAGTGATAAGCTTCGTCGTAAACTTTTGCAGCAAATCCACTTGAATCCGTTCAACTCGTTGGTATTGACGCTTCAACTTGGTTCTCGTTGTACGATAAGCCTTAGAGTTAAAATGCTTGGGATTTACTTTCCGTTTGCGGGCTAATTGACGCTGATAATGAGCAATGCGGGCATAAAGTATTGGCAGACGCTCAGGTAAGGTGGGTTGAGTGGCATAGCCAGTTGCTGTTTGATAGTCAAACTTGCCGATGTTGGCATCAACCCCAGTAACCGTTAGAACCGGACGCTTTTCAACAGAAGTCTGAACCTCAATCGAAAACGAAGCGTAGTAACCATCCGCGTCTTGAACGACGCAAACTTGTTTCAGTTCTCCTTGCCAGCGCGGGTGCTCGGCTAGTTTGATGTCATACCAGGCACCAGCACTATGAAGTTTATCTAAACGTAACTTGCCATTCACAAGTCGCGCGCGATCCGTTTTGAATGTTTTGCGAGATCGCTTCTTAGATTTCCAGTTGGGCTTATCATGATCTGGCATCTTCGAATTGAAGTAGTTCTTCCAAGCCTTACCTAAATCGTTTACCGCGAGCTGCAAAACTCGGGCTGACTGTTCGTACTGCCAGTCGGTTTTGTTCCAAACCAGTTCATCGCGAACCTTGCGCTCATTAGGTCGCAGCGTTTTATCCGCCATTACCAGAGACGCGTCGTACATGACGTTCCACGTTTCTAAGGCTTGATTCCAGCAAAACCGGCGATAGTTAAACAATCGCTCCAGTTCACACCGCATGGTTGCGTTGGGATAGAGTTTAATCTTATGCGTTTTAATCAAAAGTTGTCACCTCCTCTCAATTAGCTGGTTAAACGCCGCTCGAGAGGGAGCTTGAAGTAGACGTTCAAACCAATACTAGCTAGCGGAACTTTGGTAAGAACCATCATACAGTACCGATTCAGGCTCTTGTCAATATATTTCGCAGATTAGCTTGGTTTGAACACACGGACAGCTTCCACTTAATTATTCTGTCCATGTTGTACCACTTGATTCCATATTGTTCGTCATATTTGAGTGCTGTTAACATCCTCCTTGAGTGAGCGTGAACTGGCGCGGGTAGAAGCCGGAGCGTAAGCGGCCATGGCCAGGTTTAGGCTGGCTTCTGCGCTGGTGAGCGCGTTATAAATAGATGCACTCCAATTAAACTTCAACAGCTTCATCAGCAATTTGGCTGACTTTCAGATTATCTGCAACGTTAAAGTGTGCTCCTGTTCTGGCCCGCACTTCATCTAGTGTTGTTTTAGGTGAAATTTCGGTCAGAACCATTCCGTGATCCGTAATATGGAAAACAGCCAGTTCCGTGATGATCTTGCTGACGCAATGTGCGCCGGTTAATGGGAAGGTACATTCGTCTAAGATTTTAATTTGACCTTTGGCGGTGTGTTCCATCGCGACGATGACTTCCTTCGCGCAAGTGACCAAATCCATCGCACCGCCGAAGCCCACCAACATCTTGTTCGGGATGATCCAGTTGGCGATGTTACCTTGGGCGTCGACTTGCACTGCGCCGAGAACTGTGACGTCTACCTTGCCACTGCGGATCAAACCGAATGCTTTGGCACTGTCGATGAATTGGCCGCCTGGCTTGATCGTTGCCGGCGAACCGCCAGCATCAAAAATATTGGGATTTTCCGGTTCGCCTGGTTTTGGTGCCGGACCGATATTAATGATGCCGTTTTCGCTTTGGAAGATAATGTGTTTGTCATCACTGATGAATTTTGGTATCAAGGTCGGAATGCCAATGCCTAAATTGACAATCTGACCATCTTCTAACTCATCGGCAACGCGTTTGGCGATATAAGTTCTACTGATCATGACGCATCCCCACTTTCACAATGCCATCGATGTAGATTCCTGAAACCGTGATGAGCTCAGATGGAATATCGCCCACCGGAACAATTTCTTCTGCTTCGACCACGGTATACTTCGATGCGGCCGGAACAAGTGCGCCAAAGCTCTTCATGGCACCTTCGATATAACAGTTGCCGTCGTAGTCGACTTTGGTGGCTTGCATGAAACCTACATCAGCATTTAAAGCTTCTTCCAGTAAATACTGGCGGCCGTTGAATTCTTTGACCTCTTTGCCTTCTGCCACCATCGTTCCGATGCCGACGGGGGTATAGAATCCGGGAATACCAGCACCGGCTGCGCGCAGACGCTCTGCAAATGTTCCTTGTGGCGTTAGCGTTAACTTGCCTTCTTTAAAGAACTTGGTTGCTGCGCGACTTGTGCGGACAAAAGTGGTGGTTAAGTGGCTTGCTCGTTCTGCAATTAACCGATCCAGCGTCGGCAGATACATGCCATTAGGTGCGTTTAAAGCAATATGCAAATCTTTGGCATCGCTGAAAAGATACAGCGCTTTCACCAGCTGAGCCGGATAACCCAGCGGTCCGAATCCGCCGAGGACGACAGTATCGCCGTCTTTAACTGGTTGAATGGCTTCAATTGGCCACATCAACTTATCTGTTTTTGTTTCGACAGCCATAACGAGACTCCTTTCTAAAAAAAGCTTGCTTTCTTATTTCCATGGTTAGCATATTGAAAAGGCTTTAGCGATGGAATGACAAACCAAAATGGGTGTCCAAAAATGGACATTTGCTTTTTCTGTGTGTTTAAAATCAGTGTTTCACAAAATCTGGCATCGATCAGGAAACAACGGCGCGATGATCGAGCAGCTGTTGCAGTTCGGCTTTAGCTACTTCGAATGTCGGAATTGTGTGTGTTCTTTCAGCTTCGGTAATCAATTTGACCACTAGATCATTAAATGGTGTTGCAATCCCGTGATCGCGAGCCGTCGCGGTGATTAAACCGTTGATATAATCAACTTCGGTTTTGCGCTGTTTGTATAAGTCCTGTAGCATACTGGCTTTGAGTTTAGCGCTAGCGCCGGTCATCAAACGGAGGGTTGCAATCTGCGTATCAGTAAAGTCGTCACCGGTTAAGCCAAAAGTGGCCGCCAAATCGACCCCCGATAATGGGGTGAAGGTGATGCCATCTGCTTGCCCGACGTTGAGACCTTCATTGAGGATGTGCAAAGCACTTTTCACACCGATGTCATCTTGAGCGACTTCGCCAAAAGTTCGATTCATGATAGTTGATAAGCCACTAAAGGCAGCGTTGACAAGTAACTTCGACCACTTCGTCCCCATAAGCTCATTTGAAATCAGGGTCATTCCGACGTGAGAGAGAATCGTTTGGACCAACTCCGTGCGCTGCGTTATGGTGCCGTCAATTTCACCAATCTGATAGGCATGGGCTTTAAAGCTATCGTAGGCGGTTGTCAGTTCGGTCACACCTGGGCCTGCTCCCGTCGCACCGAAGACAACCGACCCGGCGATCAGATTTTTAGCCGGAATATGCGTCAAAACATATCTTTCCGGAACGCCATTTTGTAAGGAAACTAAAGTGCCATCAGGCTTCAAAAGCTGCTTGACCGCTGGAATGACTTTCGCATTGTCGACTTGTTTGGTATGCAACAGGATGAGATCGAATTGATCGACCACTTCATCTGCCATTACGGCGGTAACAGGTGTGGTGAAGTCTGTTGTTCCGATAACATGTGCGCCCTCTGCATTTAAGGCAGCAACATTTGCTGGCCAAGTATCAATCAAGGTGACGTGATCTTTACCATACGCCGCAGACAAGTAGGCACCGGAAATGGTTCCGATTGAACCGGCACCGTAAATGGCGATCTTTAATGTATCCATAGTTACGTATCCTCCTGTATTTTTGTCCCAATTAATTGGGTTATTGCTCAACTATGCACAACGATCAATCTTAACTTGTTAACGGAAAGTCTATTATGATAGTAATGTAAGGGTTTACATTTTTTAATACCAGTGTTACGCTAAATGTGCGAATTTGGACACTTATGGGCGAACTGTACATAGCAACGCGCTTAATGCTATGGCGATTTTTTCGGCTGCTTCGGTTGG
This sequence comes from Lacticaseibacillus huelsenbergensis, assembly GCF_029726355.1. Taxonomy (NCBI): domain Bacteria; kingdom Bacillati; phylum Bacillota; class Bacilli; order Lactobacillales; family Lactobacillaceae; genus Lacticaseibacillus; species Lacticaseibacillus huelsenbergensis. The sequence goes on along the minus strand of NZ_CP120687.1, from coordinate 695,914 downwards.
ATATCATAAGCAGCCTGCTATGATGCCGATTCATGCTGCGAAACGAGTCGTTAGGGGAGGTTAACCATGGGCAAGCAGCAAAAATATATCAAGCGCGCTTTTCTGGATCTTCTGAAGGAGAATGATCTGCATAGCGTGTCCATTCGCCAGTTGGTTCAAAAAGCTGATGTGAGTCGATCCTGTTTTTACAGCTATTACTCGGATAAATATGAGTTGTTGCAAGAAATCGAAGATGATCTGATTGCCGGTTTTGTGAGCATCATGAAGAAAGTTCGGCAACATTCGGTTGGCTATTTTTATGAAGGCATTACGCATCGTAATTACCCGATATACACGGAGTATTTCACGTATATCAAACAACATCAGGAAGTCTTCACTATTCTTTTCTCGGCGCGGATGGGGGATGATTTTACCAATCGCTTCTCGCGGGCCATTGCGAAGACTCGACATGACACTTTGCGGTTCTGGCACTTGGAACCAGAACCGAATCCCTGGTTAGCGTTTCAGGAGAATCTGTTAGCAGCCTCATATGTCAGCATTATTAAAACTTGGCTCAATCAGGACTGTCAGCCTAGTATTGAAGAGATGGGCGCCTACCTAAGTACCTTATGGCGACCGGGATTCTTTTATAACGAAGATCAGTATCAGCGTGCGGTACGGTATATGGATGATAATCGGGCTACCGTTTTGAGTCGCTGAGAGTTGTACAGTAGAAAGAGAAAATCGCCGCGTCAGTCATCTTGATGTGGCGGTTGATTTGATCTAAATTGGATGGCAATGGTGATGTGGTCGCACAGACGCGACGAAAATTTTGCACAGGTACAAGAAATTTTACTGCTTGACTTTCTTGACACCACCGCGTATTATTAAATCAATCGCATTTCGGTTTGGACAGGCTGTCAGGACGATCTATTGTCCGTTCTGGCTAATGGAAAAAGCAAAAACAGCAGGCTGGTTGAAGGCTGATCTGTTTTTGGTTTTTTTTTGCTCAAAATGTCTGCGAGATCGTCATTGTCATGTAAATTTAACAATTTTTACATTATTTTTACAATCGACCAAGCCGGAAAATCTTACAAGGGGTGAATAATTTGGCAGGACACTTAGTGAATTATGGTAAGCACCGGACACGCCGGTCTTATGCCCGGATCAAGGAAGTTTTGGATCTTCCTAATCTGATCGAGATCCAAACGAATTCTTACCAATGGTTCCTCGATGAAGGTCTTAAAGAAATGTTCGACGATATTATGCCGATCGATGACTTTCAAGGGAAACTGTCACTGGAATTTGTCGGCTATCAACTGCTGGAACCGAAATATACTGTCGAGGAAGCACGCCAACACGATGCGAACTACTCCGCACCTTTGCATGTAACCTTACGTTTAACGAATCATGAAACCGGTGAAATCAAGAGCCAGGATGTTTTCTTTGGCGATTTTCCACTGATGACCAAACAAGGGACTTTCATCATCAACGGGGCGGAACGGGTTATTGTTTCCCAGCTGGTTCGTTCACCTGGTGTTTATTTCCATAGCGAAACCGATAAGAACTCACGGGTTACCTATGGCACAACTGTCATCCCTAACCGTGGTGCTTGGTTGGAATATGAAACAGACGCCAAGGATATTGCTTATGTCCGGATCGACCGGACGCGGAAGATCCCGTTGACTGAACTGGTTCGTGCTTTGGGCTTCGGGTCTGATCAAGATATTATCAACATGTTCGGCGATAACGATTCGCTGATGCTCACACTTGAAAAAGATGTGCATAAGAACACGGATGATTCCCGTACCGATGAAGCCTTGAAGGATATTTACGAACGCCTACGCCCAGGCGAACCTAAAACCGCTGATTCGTCACGGTCACTTTTGTATGCGCGCTTCTTTGATCCGAAGCGCTACGATTTGGCTTCAGTTGGCCGCTATAAGGTTAACAAGAAGTTGAGCTTGAAGACGCGCCTGTTGAATCAGGTTTTGGCTGAAACGTTGGCTGATCCGGATACCGGTGAAGTTATTGCCCAAAAGGGAACCAAAGTTGACCGTCAAGTGATGGACAAATTAGGGGCTTATTTGGATCGCGATGATTTCAAGACCGTCACCTATCAACCTTCCGATCAAGGCGTTGTGACGGATCCGATTGTGCTGCAAAGCATTAAGGTCTACTCACAAGTAACACCGGATAAAGAAATCAATTTAATCGGCAACGGCCACATTGGCAAGAAAGTTAAGCATATTGTTCCGGCTGATGTTTTGGCATCCATGAACTATTTCCTTAACTTGCAAGAAGGCCTTGGCTCAGTCGATGATATCGATCACTTGGGCAATCGCCGGATTCGTTCCGTCGGTGAATTGCTGCAAAACCAGTTCCGGATCGGGCTTTCCCGGATGGAACGGGTTGTGCGTGAGCGGATGTCGATTCAAGATACTGCCACCGTGACGCCGCAACAATTGATCAATATTCGTCCGGTTGTTGCTTCGATCAAGGAATTCTTTGGCAGTTCCCAGCTGTCACAGTTCATGGATCAGACCAACCCGCTTGGCGAATTAACCCACAAGCGTCGTCTTTCTGCCCTTGGACCCGGTGGCTTGACGCGTGATCGTGCGGGTTATGAAGTTCGAGATGTTCATTACACCCATTATGGCCGGATGTGTCCGATTGAAACACCTGAAGGCCCGAACATCGGGTTGATTAACAGCTTGGCTTCTTATGCGGTGGTTAATCCTTATGGCTTCATCGAAACCCCGTATCGCCGTGTTTCTTGGGATACGCATAAGGTTACCGATAAGATTGACTATCTGACCGCCGATGAAGAAGATAACTACATCGTTGCGCAGGCAAACTCGCCATTGAACGATGATGGTTCTTTCGTTGACGATACCGTTTTGGCGCGTCACAAAGATAACAACATTGAAATTTCTCCAGACAAAGTTGACTACATGGACGTTTCGCCTAAGCAGGTTGTTGCGGTTGCGACGGCATGCATTCCATTCTTGGAAAACGATGACTCCAACCGTGCCTTGATGGGTGCGAACATGCAGCGTCAGGCGGTGCCGTTGATCAATCCGCACGCCCCACTTGTTGGGACCGGGATGGAATATAAGGCAGCGCATGATTCCGGGACAGCGGTTCTGGCTACGAATGCCGGGACGGTTGAATATGTTGACGCTAAGCAAATTCGGGTTCGCCGTGAAGATGGTGCCTTGGATTCCTACAACTTAATGAAATTCAAGCGTAGTAACGCCGGCAAGAACTACAACCAGCGGCCGATTGTCACGATTGGCGATCACGTTGATGTTGATGAAATCATCGCTGATGGGCCAGCCATGCAAAACGGCGAACTGGCATTGGGTCAAAACCCAATTATTGCCTTCATGACTTGGAACATGTACAACTACGAAGACGCGATTGTGCTGTCTGAACGGTTGGTTAAAGACGATGTTTACACGTCCATTCATATTGAAGAATATGAATCCGAAGCACGTGATACCAAACTTGGGCCTGAAGAAGTGACTCGTGAAATTCCAAACGTCGGTGAAGAAGCCCTCAAGGATCTTGACGAGTTCGGTGTTGTTCGTGTCGGCGCCGAGGTTCGTGATGGCGACATTTTGGTCGGCAAGGTGACACCTAAAGGGGTTACCGAGCTGTCTGCTGAAGAGCGATTGTTACACGCTATTTTCGGTGAAAAGGCTCGTGAAGTCCGCGACACTTCATTGCGGGTACCTCATGGCGGCGGCGGGATCATTCAGGACGTCAAGATCTTCACTCGTGAAGCGGGCGATGAGTTGTCTCCTGGTGTCAACATGATGGTTCGTGTCTACATTACCCAAAAGCGGAAGATTCAGGTCGGCGATAAGATGGCCGGTCGTCACGGGAATAAAGGGACGGTCTCCGTCGTGGTTCCTGAAGAAGACATGCCATACCTGCCAGACGGGACACCGGTTGACATCTGCCTATCGCCAATGGGTGTGCCAAGTCGTATGAACATTGGTCAGGTGCTTGAATTGCATCTGGGCATGGCCGCACGTAACTTGGGTATTCACGTGGCAACCCCTGTTTTTGATGGTGCCAACGATAAAGATCTGTGGTCAACCGTCAAGGAAGCTGGCATGGCCTCCGATGGTAAGTCAGTTCTGTATGATGGCCGTACCGGTGAACCATTTGAAAACCGGGTATCTGTAGGGGTTATGTACTACATGAAGCTGTCACACATGGTTGACGATAAGATCCACGCTCGTTCAATTGGACCTTACAGTTTGGTTACCCAACAGCCACTTGGTGGTAAAGCACAATTTGGTGGCCAGCGGTTTGGTGAAATGGAAGTTTGGGCCCTTGAAGCTTATGGTGCGGCTTATACCTTGCAAGAAATTCTGACCTATAAGTCAGATGACGTTGTCGGGCGGGTCAAGACCTACGAAGCCATTGTCAAAGGCGAACCGATTCCAAAGCCAGGTGTACCGGAATCCTTCCGTGTGCTTGTTAAAGAATTGCAAGCCTTGGGTCTGGATATGAAGGTGCTTGGCGCGGATAAGAAAGAAATTGAATTGCGGGATATGGATGACGACGAAGACGATGTTGTTTCAGTCGATGCTTTGGCGAAGTTTGCAGCCCAGCAAGAAGAAAAGAAGGCACACGAAGCCGCAGCTCAAGCGAGCGACGGTAAGCCTGCCGATAACAGTACCGACGATAAAAAATAGGAGGTTAGCCCTTTGATTGATGTCAATAAGTTTGAAAGTATGCAAATCGGCTTAGCCTCGCCGGACAAGATTCGCAGCTGGTCGTATGGGGAAGTCAAAAAGCCCGAAACGATCAACTACCGAACCTTAAAGCCTGAGCGGGACGGCTTGTTCGATGAACGCATCTTCGGACCGACTAAGGACTGGGAATGTGCCTGTGGTAAGTACAAGCGGATCCGCTATAAGGGGATTGTTTGTGATCGCTGTGGGGTTGAAGTCACACGTTCCAAGGTTCGGCGTGAGCGGATGGGCCATATCGAATTAGCCGCACCGGTCACCCACATCTGGTACTTCAAGGGCATCCCAAGTCGGATGGGTCTGGTACTGGATATGTCGCCACGGTCACTTGAAGAAATTATCTATTTTGCTTCTTACGTTGTGATTGATCCAGGCGATACGCCAATGGAGAAAAAGCAACTTCTGACCGAACGCGAATATCGTGAAAAGCGCGAAGAATACGGCAAAACCTTCAATGCCAAGATGGGTGCTGAAGCCATCAAGGAATTGTTACAGGATGTCGATCTCGACAAAGAAGTTACCGAATTAAAAGATGACCTGAAGTCGGCGCAAGGCCAAAAACGGACACGCGCGATTCGCCGGTTGGACATTTTGGATGCCTTTAAGGAATCTGGTAATGATCCGGCCTGGATGGTCATGGATACGATTCCGGTTATTCCACCGGATCTGCGGCCAATGGTTCAGCTCGAAGGTGGCCGGTTTGCGACGTCTGATCTGAACGACTTGTATCGGCGGGTCATCAATCGTAACAATCGTTTGAAGCGGCTGCTTGACCTGAATGCACCAAGCATCATTGTTCAAAATGAAAAACGGATGCTGCAGGAAGCGGTTGATGCTTTGATCGATAATGGTCGGCGTGGTCGTCCGGTTACCGGCCCAGGCAATCGTCCGCTTAAGTCCCTGTCACACATGCTGAAAGGGAAGCAAGGCCGGTTCCGTCAGAACTTGCTTGGTAAGCGGGTTGACTACTCTGGTCGTTCCGTTATCGATGTCGGCCCATGGTTGAAGTTTTACCAGTGTGGCGTGCCGCGTGAAATGGCTTTGGAACTCTTTAAGCCATTCGTGATGCGCGAACTGGTTAAGCGGGATATGGCAAGCAACATCAAGAATGCCCGGCGCAAAATCGATCGTCAGGATGATGACGTTTGGGATGTGCTTGAAGATGTTATCAAGGAACGGCCGGTACTCTTAAACCGTGCGCCTACGTTGCATCGACTTGGTATTCAGGCGTTTGAACCTGTTTTGGTTGATGGGAAATCCATTCGGTTGCACCCACTGGTCTGCGAAGCGTATAACGCGGACTTTGACGGTGACCAAATGGCGATCCACGTGCCGTTGTCTGATGAAGCGATGGCTGAAGCACGTATGCTCATGCTTGCGGCACACCACATTCTGGCACCAAAAGACGGCAAGCCAATCGTTACCCCTTCGCAGGACGTTGTGTTAGGTAACTATTACCTGACCATGGAGCAAAAGGGTCGCGAAGGCGAAGGAATGGTCTTCAAAGACACCAACGAAATCCTGATGGCATTGCAAAATGGCTACGTTCATTTGCACAGCCGCGTTGGCGTTGCAGCTAATTCCTTCACTAACAAACCATTCACTGACGATCAGAAGCAAAAGATCATGGTGACAAGTGTCGGCAAGGCGATCTTTAACGAGATTATGCCAAAAGACTTCCCGTATCTGAATGAGCCGACGCAAGACAACATCGTCAATGGTGTGCCAGATAAGTACTTCATTGATAAAGGTGAAGACATTCACGCTTATCTCGCGGATGCACCTTTGATCGATCCGTTTAAGAAGGGCTTCTTATCCGATATCATTGCGCAGGTCTTCAAGGTTTATAAGGTTCAGCGGACCAGTGATTTGTTGGATGACATGAAGACATTGGGCTACACGCAATCAACTAATTCCGGATTAACTGTCGGAATTTCCGACATCACTAACCTGAAGGAAAAGCCGGAAATTGTGGCTGCTGCCCATAAGAAGGTTGCAACTGTTTCTAAGCAGTTCCGGCGTGGGTTGATCACCGATGATGAACGCCATGATCGGGTTATCCAGATTTGGAACGATGCCAAAGATGAAATTCAGCAAAAGCTGGTTGATTCTTTTGACCCGAACAACCCAATCTCCATGATGTCTGATTCCGGTGCCCGTGGTAATATCTCGAACTTCACTCAGCTTGCCGGTATGCGTGGTCTGATGGCTGCGCCTAACGGTGGGATGATGGAAGTGCCGGTTATCTCGAACTTCCGTGAAGGTTTGACCGTTATGGAAATGTTCATGTCCACTCACGGTGCTCGTAAAGGGATGACCGATACGGCGCTGAAGACTGCCGACTCAGGTTACTTGACTCGGCGGCTGGTTGATGTGGCACAGGATGTTATTGTTCGTGAAGAAGACTGCGGCACCGATCGTGGTTTGGTCGTTCGCGCTATCCGTGAAGGTAACGAAATGATTGAGCCGTTGTATGATCGACTTGTCGGGCGGTTTACCATGAAAGACGTTCTTGATCCTAAGAGCGGCAAAGTCCTGGTTAAGCGCAATACCTTGATGGACGAAGACATGGCACAGAAGATTGTGGATGCCGGTGTCGAAGCCGTTACCATCCGTTCGGTCTTCACCTGCAATACCAAACACGGTGTTTGCCAGAAGTGCTACGGTCGTAACATGGCAACCGGCGAACAGGTTGAAGTCGGCGAAGCAGTCGGAACCGTTGCTGCCCAGTCAATCGGTGAACCAGGTACCCAGCTGACCATGCGTAACTTCCATACCGGTGGTGTTGCCGGTGGCGAAGATATTACCCAAGGGCTGCCTCGTGTTCAGGAAATTTTTGAAGCACGGAACCCTAAAGGTGAAGCTGTGATCACAGAAGTAACCGGTGAAGTAACTGCTATTGATGAAAATCCGGCTGAGCATACGCGTGAAATTACGGTGAAGGGTGAGACTGATACCCGAACCTATAGCGTACCCTATGCATCCAGTGTGGCGGTTGCAGAAGGCGATCATGTTAACCGCGGCGAACGACTGACAGGCGGGTCAATTGATCCTAAGCAGTTGATCAAAGTGCGCGATGTGATGGCAACCGAAAACTACCTGCTTTCTGAAGTCCAGAAAGTTTACCGTATGCAGGGTGTTGATATTGGTGATAAGCACGTTGAAGTCATGGTTCGGCAGATGTTACGCAAGATCCGCGTCATGGATCCGGGCGATACAAACATCTTGCCAGGAACATTGCTCGACATTGCGGACTTCAAAGAGAAGAACACGCAAGCGATCATCAGTGGTGGCATTCCGGCTACCGGCCGTCCGGTGCTGTTAGGGATTACCAAGGCTTCCTTGGAAACCAACAGCTTCCTGTCAGCTGCTTCCTTCCAGGAAACAACGCGGGTTCTGACCGATGCTTCCATTCGCGGGAAGAACGATCCGTTAGTTGGCTTGAAGGAAAATGTCATCATCGGGAAGATCATTCCGGCTGGTACCGGGATGGCAACGTATCGTCACGAAGAACCAAAGAGTGTCGGTACCGTTTCCGATAGTGTCTATTCGATTTCTGACATTGAAAAGCAGATGAAGGAAAAAGACAGCCAGCAAAAAGACGACCAACAGGATGATACTGACAACAAGTAGTCATCATGTTAGCTGCTCAAGCTAATCGAATAATCTAGTTACAAACAAGCACGGCGTAAGTGTCCTTTAAGGGCGTTTACGTCGTGCTTTTTGTTGTGAGCGTGAACCGGCGCGCTTAGGAGTCGGAGCGTAAGTGGCCTTGGGCGTGATGGGCCCGGTCTTGGCCATTGCGACCAAGGTCCTTACACGCAGACTCCTGCTCCGGCTCGCGCGTTATGGATGGCCACGTTTTGCGGCACTTATCATCATCTCAAAACAGCCAACCACTTGCTAGCTGCACACAGCCATAACCGACCGCTAAATGACTGATGAACGGTAGGGATGGCGGATGGGCTACCAACCAGTGGATGACAGCGCTGAAGCACGCCATGCACGTGATGATGAGTGCAATTTCAAGTTGCAGGATGCCACCGAATACGGCAATGAGGAGCACATCGGCACTGCCTAGCCCGTGTGAGACGACCGCGAGCCCACCAACCAAAGCTGCCAGCAAACACACGTTAAACCAATCGCAAGGAAACAGGAGAAGGAGCAGAAAACACCAGCTGCCAAACCAAACGGCAGACACCGCCCGCTCCCGCCAATCAGCCACACTAAAAATCAATAAACCCACACTCAGCAGTAACGTTAGCCAAGTTTGGGCAACCATCCCTAAAAGCACAGCCAGGCAACAGTGGAAATACCGGTTATCTGCCGTCAAGTCCATGGTGAACTTCGCAACACTAAGTAACATTAGTCCTGAAATCATAGCGACAATCCTCCTTCATAGGGTAGATTCCGCTTAAAAAAGTAAAAGAACCTAGAAAATAATAATGACACTAACTTTTAGAAAGTGAGTAAGCCGTTTCGGTAACGATAAGTAAGCAAAATAGCACACTTATATTTAGTTAAGGGATTATATTGTTTCTTTTTGAGATTGTGTGCCTTGTTTTAAAAAATAAACCTATAAACACACAAAAAATTAAATGTATATTTGATGAGGATTTTTGTTAACCGCTTCAATATTTATGGCAATGTTATACAATGACAGTGGGTGTAGTTTTAGTTAATGTATTCATAATTCACAAGTTAATGGTTTCGCGGGGGAGTTGCCATGAAAGTCTTTTAGAAGGAGGAGTGGGAACATCATGAAGGAGTTGGGTGTCAAAAAAACCAGGCACAGGCTGTTCAAGGTTAGCGTTTATTTTACCGTCATTCTTGGCATGATTGTGCAGTTGCTTTCGCCAGCATTGACCCTTGCCGCCGAGAATCCGACACAAGCAGTGACTGGTACACTGACGATTAAGAACCAGGACGAGCAAGGCAAGTCGCTGAATGGCGCAAAGTATGAGGTTCGTAATGAATCCCATCAGGTTGTGGCTAACAGCGCCATTAGCAAAGACGGCCAGACAATTGTACCGAATCTGCCCGTCGGAAATTATACGGCTACCGAAACGGAGTCTGCTTCAGGTTATACAGCCATTGAGCAGACCAAGAATGTTAGTGTCACGGCGTCGGGCAATGAGATGCTGTTGTTTAAGAGTCGCGCATCCGCAACGATCACAAGCAGCAGTAGTAGCAGTAGTGCTGCGGCGTCATCGGCAGCGCAGACAGCCAGTGCACAGGAACCGGCTAAAAGTGCCACGCCAGATGCAAAAGCTGACACGACATTGCCAAACATTTTCACGAAGGTCGTATTGAAAGACGGCAACGGACAGCCGTTGGGTACGGAAGTTAATCAACAAAGTACCGTGAAAATGGAATTAACGTTCACGTTACCGGAAACCAGCACGCCGTTTCCGGCAGGCGCTTCGTTTACCACGCAGCTGCCGAAAGATCAAATTGATTTTCCGCCAAGCAGTACCGGTGTCTTTGACGGCGGTGTTGCAGAGTATCAGTTTGATCAAACAACCGGAAAGTTGACGATCAAACTTTTGAAGGCCACGGATAATGGCTCATGGCGGGTCAATATTACTGCAAGTTTTAAAGCACTGACCGCCAATGACTCATTGAATCAGACGTTGGTTTTCCATACAAAAGACAATGACACCAAGTTCCCGATTACGTTTCGGTCGAACGCAAAGCCAGTGGTGGTGAATGCGCCAAAAGTCACACCACAGAACTTGAATCCAACCGGTATTTCCGGAAGTGCCAAGTTTAATTTGAACGGGGCCGAAAGTGATAAAACGAACCCGCCTAAGTGGGATAGCGATCCGGCCAAGCGCTCCAAGAATGCCGACATGGAGTTGACCGTCACTGCCCAAGGTAGCGGGACGACTTATCCGAAGTCGCTGACGTTTAGCGACAGCGATCCGGCCAAAATCAAAGTTTCTTCCGCTTCGGTTAATGTTTTAGGCGACTTTTCCGAGGCATTGAAGCCACTGGTTGCTGGTCGGGATTACCATGCGGTTTTATCGGATGACAAACGCACGGTCAAAATTTATTTGACTGACGGTCTCAAAAAATCAACCGGCTATCAGGTCGATTACACAGCCAGCATTGATCGCTCTTTAGACGATACCGGTAAAGTCGGTAGCGCTTTGGTTGAAGGCTATCGCTATTTAACTGGCACTAAGAGCTATGATGGCTATGATTACAGCAGCGTGACCATGCGTAACTCCGGGGTCGCGATCACCAAGGCCGGGGACATTACGAATAACTTCCGCGCGTTAAAGTGGAAGATTAATTGGAACTATAGCATGGACACCATGAAAGCCGGTGCGACCTTAACCGACCATTTTGGTAAGCAAATTGGAGGAACCGACGATCACAATCAGCCAAAAATCGAGCAGGATGCTAATCAGTCACTCGATACCAGCTCGCTGAAAGTCTTCCAAGTTACTTTTGATCAAAATGCATCACCAACGGTTTCCAAAGACAATATTGCCAAATACTTTAAGCTGACGGATAAAGGTAATGGCACCTTCACGTTGACGTATCTCGGCGGTGCAAAGCTGCCGGACAATGCGTCATTCCAAGTGCAATACCAAACCAAGCTGAAAACGACGCCGGCTAATGGGACTAAGCTAACCAACATTGTCAATGATCAAAAGGACCATTATGCCAATGCGACTTATCAGGTAAGTTTACCGAATAGCATCGACAAAACAGCCGGGAACATTGATACCTACAATGCTCAAATGATGTGGCGGATCAATGCTAACCAAACGTTCCGCGAGATGCGTAACGGCAAGATTTTTGATTTGTTCCCTGATGGCGTTGATAAACTTGGCGACGATCCAACCGCTGCCGATATCAACACGATCAATGGCGAAAATGCGTCAACCGATGATCAGGATGGCAGCAATGACGGGATTTTGGTTTATGCGCAGGATCCCGATGGCAAGCGCACGCTGCTGAAGTCTGGCACCGATTATGCGATGAGCACAAGTGATAACGATGTTCAGACGGCAGTTAAGCAGTATAACGCTAAAGACAAGGAAAATCCGATTGATGCTGATGGCCAGACCAAAGGCATTCGCGGGTTTGTCGTAACCCTTAAAGGCAAGTATGCAGACACCGATTCCCAGATTGTGATCTACACGCACACCAAACTGGACATGTTAAAACTGGGCCAAGTTGCCAATGACCCAGATGCATTGAAAAAGGCTTTAAACAACCGGGCTTTCTTCTTCTTTGATTTACCACCAGGCAGCCATGATACTGCCAGCGGTTCCAGCAGCAATACGCCGACTCCCGAAGAGGGTGCTTTTAGTGGTGCCTTGAAGAATTCGTGGAGTGATACACCGGATACCCAGTATTGGGGCGTTTTGGTGAATCGCTTGGGCGTCAAATATGGGCATCTGCATTTGACAGATATTTTGCCGAGATTTGACGGGGTCAATTATGAGCTGATTCCTGATTCGATTAAGTTCTATGAAGTGACCGGGTCAGATGGTATCGATCCTTCAAACACTGGCGATCCGACCACATCGGGTGACGTCAAAGAAATTAAGACCAACCCTTATTACGGCACCAGTGGCTGGTCAACAACCGCGCTGAAGGCGGATGACGCCGCCCAGCAAGATCTGTTGCCGACCAACACACCGAATACTTGGTTGACGGACAATAAAGATTTAGCGCAACAGTTAGATTTTGATTTTCCTAATATCGGTAACGGCCGCGTCTGGGTTGTCTTTGAAACGAAGCGAGCCAACCAGTGGAGCTATAACGACCCTAACTTCACCAATACGGCGACTGTGACGGACAAGAACCAAGCAACAACCGACATTCCGAAGTTCACGCCGTCTGCTTCCAAGTCGGCGCAGAGCTATTGGACGCCAATTAACAAAACGGTTAGTCGGGACTCAAAGCTGAAAAATGTCCTAAACTGGCATGTTCAACTGGAGAATATCCAAGACAAGTACCGGCCGATGGTGAATCCGGTTATTGAAGATACGCTTGATCCATCTGGTACTGGTGCGGAAATCAATGCCACTAGTTTCAAGGTTACCTTGCAGGTTGGATCAGCCAATGAAGTCACGTTGAAACAAGGCAAGGATTACGATCTTGCCTTGAACGGTGACAAATTCACCGTCACGTTCCACCGGACTTTTGGTAATCTGACACAAACGGATGGCAGTCCGCTAAATAATTATCACGTCAATGTGTATTATGCCACTAGCAGCAAGAATGCCGGCTGGGTTTACAACACCAGCAAGGTTTCATGGAGTGGCAATGAGACCACCAATCAACCTAGCGACGGTGTTCCTGAAAGCGGCCGAACAGCCTCAACGCAGGGCTATTTGCCATCTTGGGACTCTGGCATAAGTGGGGAGACCATCACGCAGCTGGCCAACTTAGTGGTTGAGAAAAAAGATAAAGTCAGCGGCGCACCGATTCCAGGTATCAAGTTCCGGTTGAGTGACGGTACCCATACTTTTGAAGCAACTACCAAACTCGATGATCAAACACACAAGGCAACCGCAACTTTCCAAGGCTTGCCAATCGGTGTGGATTATACCTTGACAGAACTCAACACGCCTGCTGGCTACAAACCGTTAGCGCCACAGAAAATTCGACTGAAAGCTACTTCTGATACCGGCACCGCGATTCAGAATGAAGCGGTTGAAAATGAGCCTTATCAAATTACCCTTTCAAAGTATGATAATCGTGCGAAAGGCCAATCAGCAGCCGACAGCAAACAATATCGCTTGTCGGGTGCAACCTATGACCTCATCGACACTGATAACCAGCAGAAATTACTGTCCGGTCTGAAGACCAATGATGACGGTCAAATCACGGTTGGTACGGCAACCAGTTTTGCTGGTAGTTATACTGATGGCAAGTTCAAGCCTGATCTGAAAGCCGGGCAATATGTCCTTGAAGGGCTAAAACCCGGTCACTACCGGTTGGTTGAACGCGAAGCACCGATCCATTACCGGGGAGATGCGCATGATCAGGCAACCGTGACAAGCGGGCCCGACAAGCAACTCTGGATTGATAGCCTCAACGCTGGCAGTGTCAATGCCACGATTGATGACAAAACGCCAAACGCGCAAGTCACAGCGTACAACCAGAAGAAGCCCGGTCAACTGGCCATCAAGAAGCAGGCAGAAACCATTAAGGATGATCATTTTCCTGATCGCCAGCCAATGACCGGTGCGACCTTTAAGCTTTATCGGTATGGCGATGACGGCAAGCTTGACTATGACAAATCATGGGAAGCAACCGTCACGAACAATGACGGAACCGTTTCGTTTTCTGGTAATGACTTATATGAAGGCAAGTATCAGCTGATCGAGACGAAGGCACCTGAAGGCTATGTCATTCCTAATGACTTGGCTAAAGGCGTCGACGTCAACATCACCGGCGATCAAACATTGACGTATCCAACGATTGAAGAACCGGTTTTCCGACGCACAGTCGTTTTGAAAAAGAGTGATGGCAATTTTGGCAATCCGATTGCCGGGATTACCTATGCGCTCTATCAAGAAGACGGTACCGAACTTGCCAAGGATCTGGTCACCAATAAGGATGGCGAGGTTGCTTTACCATTTGACTTGCCAGCCGGACAATATTATTTTAAGGAAACCAAGACGCTGCCGCCTTATCGGCTGAATACCGATAAGCATGCGTTTACCATTAAGCAAACGGATCAAACGCAAACCGCAGCCGCATTAGCCAGCGACAACAAGCAGAAGCCCGTCACCGTGAACGTTACGAACTATCAAGTCAAGACCTTGAACGTGAAGAAAGTTGACCGCACTTATGCCAAACACGCATTACCGGGCGCCGTCTTCCGACTCACGAACAGTACTGGCTACAGCCGAGACGTTACTACGGATGAAAATGGCGTTGCCTCATTTGGCGATTTGCTGTTGGGTCACTATTCACTGACTGAAGTAAAAGCACCAGCAGGCTACCGACTTGATACCACGATTTATCCGATTACGTTGGCATCCGCGGCCACGCCTAGTGCGATCACGGTCAACAAGGAAATCGCTGATGATCCATATCAAGTTACCTTAACCAAGTACGATAACCGCGTTAAAAAGACCGACGATGCCGCCACGCTTAAGAAGTATCTGTTGCCAGGCGCAACGTATAAACTTGTCGATGAAGTCACTGGCAAGACGCTGAAAGCCGACATGAAGACGAACGCGGACGGTCAATTGACCTTTGGTGCCGCAAGTAGTTTTGATACGCCGCTTAAAGCCGGAGAGTATGCGATTGAAGGCTTGAAGCCGGATAACGCATACCGTCTGGTTGAAACTGAGGCACCTGAACATTATCGTGGTGATGCCAAAGATCAAGCAAACCTGACAAGCGGTGCGGGCCGGCAGTTGTGGGAAGACAGCTTAAAGGCTGGGAGCCTGGACTTTACAATTAAGGCTGATCAGACGCAGTTATCCTTAACCGCAACTAACCAAAAGAAGCCTGGTCAATTAACGATCAAGAAACAAGCTGAAACGATCAAGGACGATCATTTTCCAGATCGCCAGCCAATGACCGGAGCTCAATTTAAGCTTTATCGTTATGGTGAGGACGGCCAAGTTGATCACGATAAATCGTGGACAGAGACGATCGCTAATAACGATGGTGCACTTACTTTCAAGGACAATGACTTGTATGAAGGTAAGTACCAGTTGGTTGAGACTAAAGCGCCCGAAGGTTACGTCATTCCGAATGCTTTGGCCAAAGGCGTCGATGTCAATATCACCGGTGATCAAACACTGACGTTCCCAACAATTACCGAACCGGTTTATCGGCGGACGGTGATGTTGGAAAAGACGGACGGTAATTTTGGCAATCCAATTGCCGGTATTACCTACGCACTTTATCAAGAAGACGGTACCGAGCTTGCCAAGGATCTGGTGACAGACAGCAAGGGACAGGTTCATTTACCATTTAGTTTGCCAGCAGGTTCATATTACTTTAAAGAAACCAAGACACTACCGCCTTACAGACCCAACACGGATAAACATGCTTTTAAGGTCGAACAGGCCGATTTGACGCAGACGGCAAATGCGTTAGCGACAGAAAATGAGCAGAAGCCAATTGCCGTCAATGTTACTAACTATCAGATTAAGACCCTGAACGTGACAAAAGTTGACCGTAACTATACCAAACATGTGCTGCCGGGAGCGGTTTTCCGACTCACGAACAGCACCGGTTACAGTCGAGATGTCACCACGGATGAAAACGGCGTTGCCTCATTTGGCGACTTGCTATTAGGCAATTACGATTTAACGGAAATCAAGGCCCCGTCTGGTTATCGGTTGGATACAACAGTTCATCCGATCACCTTATCTTCTGCGGTAACGCCGACGCCAATTAAAGTGAATAAGGAAATCGCCGACGACCCGTATCAAGTTACCTTAACCAAGTACGATAACCGAGTTAAGAAGACCGATGATGCCGCTACGCTTAAGAAGTATCTACTACCAGGCACAACGTACAAGCTTGTCGATGAAGTCACCGGCAAGACGCTAAAAGCCGACATGAAGACGAATTCTGACGGACAGTTGACCTTTGGTACCGCAAGCAGCTTTGATACGCCGCTTAAAGCTGGAGAATATGCGATTGAAGGCTTGAAGACGGATAACTCTTATCGGCTGGTTGAAACCGAAGCACCTGACCACTATCGCGGCGATGCCAAGGATCAAGCAGATGTGACAAGTGGCACTGACCGGCAGTTGTGGGAAGATAGCTTAAAAGCCGGGAGTCTTGATTTTACAATTAAGACTGATCAGACGCGGTTATCCTTAACGGCAACTAATCAGAAGAAGCCGGGTCAGTTAACGATCAAAAAACAAGCTGAGACGATTAAAGATGATCACTTCCCAGACCGTCAGCCAATGACCGGAGCTCAGTTTAAGCTTTATCGTTATGGCGAAGATGGCCAAGTTGATCACGATCAAGCATGGACAGCGACGATTACCAACCAGAACGGCATTGTGACTTTCAACGATCACGATCTTTATGAAGGCAAGTATCAACTGGTTGAAACCCAAGCACCACGTGGGTACGTCATTCCAGATGAGTTAGCCCAAGGGATTGACGTTCATATTACTGGTGATCAGTCGTTGGCTCTGCCAGCGATTACCGAACCACTTTATCGCCGGACGGTACAGTTAGAGAAAACCGATGCTAATTTTGGCAATCCAATTGCTGGTATTACCTATGCACTTTATCGCAGTGACGGAACTGAGTTGGCTAACAATCTGGTGACGGATAAGAATGGCCAAGTTAAATTGCCGTTCGATTTGCCAGCAGGCGCATATTACTTTAAAGAAACCAAGACGCTGCCACCCTACAGATTAAATGTGGACAAGCATTCGTTTAAGGTGGATCAGACAGATTTGACGCAAACGGCGACTGCTTTAGCAACAGAAAATAAGCAGAAGCCAATTGCTGTCAATGTCACCAACTATCAGATTAAAACCTTGAACGTGACAAAGGTTGATAGCACCTATACGAAACATGCATTACCGGGTGCTGTCTTCCGCCTCACCAATAGTACTGGATACAGCAAGACTGCTACCACAGATGAAAATGGGGTTGCCTCATTCGGTGATCTCCTGCTGGGTAACTACGCCTTGACTGAAATCAAAGCGCCGTCTGGTTATCGGTTGGATACAACAGTTCATTCGATCACCTTATCCTCTGCGATAACGCCGACCCCAATCACGGTCAACAAGGAAATCGCCGACGATCCATATCAAGTCACCTTAACCAAGTACGATAACCGGGTTAAGAAGACTGACGATGCCGCCACGCTTAAGAAGTATCTGTTGCCAGGCGCAACGTACAAACTTGTCGATGAAGTTACCGGCAAGACGCTGAAAGCCGACATGAAGACAGATGCGGACGGGCAGTTGACTTTTGGTGCCGCAAGCAGCTTTGATACGCCCCTTAAAGCCGGTCAGTATGCGATTGAAGGCTTGAAGCCGGATAACGCTTATCGTCTGGTTGAAACCCAAGCGCCTAAGCACTACGAAGGCGATGCGACTGATCAAGCTCGTGACACAAACGGTACCGCTAAACAGTCGTGGCAGCAAAGCCTAGAAGCTGGCAGCGTCGATTTCACGTTGACAGCCAATCAGGCCCAGCTTAAGTTAACGGCCACTAACCAGAAGAAGGCCGGTCAAGTCGTTATTACCAAGAAAGCAGCCACCACGCATGATGACCGCTTCCCAGCCAAAATGACGATGATTGGCGCTCAGTTTGCGCTTTATCGTTATCGCGATGACGGTACAGTTGATAACAGCCGGTCATGGAAGGCAACGATTACCAACCAGAACGGCATTGTGACCTTCAACGATCACGATCTTTACGAAGGCAAGTATCAACTGGTTGAAACCCAAGCGCCACGCGGGTATGTCATTCCGGACAACTTGGCTAAGGGGATTGATGTGAATGTGAAGGGCGACCAAAAGATCGACCTGGATCCGATCATTGAGCCTGAATTCAAGCGTACTGTTCAGTTGCAAAAGACCGATGGCGATTTTGGTAATCGACTAGCCGGCATTACCTTCAACTTATACGGTAGCAGCGGGAATATCCTGGCCAAGGATCTGGTAACCGACAAGAATGGGCAGATTGATTTGCCATTTAACTTGCCAATCGGTGATTATTACTTTGAAGAGACGAAGACCTTGCCGAAGTATGCATTGACCACCGATAAGATCCGCTTCAAGGTTGAACAAACCAGTCTGACCCAGACAGCCAGTGCCTTAGCTACCCAAAATAAGCAGCAACCGATTACCGTTCAGGTTGCCAATTATCAGATTAATTCGCTTATCATCAAGAAGGTAGACGCGGCCGATCAGCAGAAAGTATTGGCCGGCGCAGTCTTCCGGTTGACCAACGATCAAGGCTACAGCAAAGAAATCACGACTGACGCAAAAGGCTTAGCAACCTTTGACAATTTGAAGTTGGGTCGTTATTGGCTCACTGAAATCAAAGCACCGAGTGGTTATACGATTAATTCGGATTATGCGAAGCCGGTCGCTGTTGAAATTAAGAGCGGTGATGCCGTCCGAATGACCATCGCCGATCAACCGCACAAAACGTTGCCGGATACAGGCGGCAATGGCGGAAACAACGGTGGTGCGACTAACCCGAGTGGCACGCCAAGCACGCCAAGTACCCCAAGTACCCCAAGCACGCCAAGTACCCCAAGCAGCCCGAGTGCTCACAGCAACAATGTTCGGCACGAACAACCGTCACGACGACTGCTCTTTGGCAGCTTTGGCGATCGGGACGCCATGACGTTGATCCTTGCAGGCGTTGTGATTCTTATCATTGCCGGCAGCACGGTCATTTTGCGGCGGCGTAAGCAGTCGTAATGGGTGAGATGCTAGTCAGTTAGTATCAGATTGAAAAATAGTTCCGCGAAGTAAGCTCTGATGAGGGCTTGCCTTGTGGGGCTATTTTTGTGCTGAAACGCGCTCACTGGCGCAGAAATTTGCGTGTAAGGACCTCGGGCGCGATGGCCTAAGCCCAGGCCCATCACGCCCAAGGCCACTTACACGCCAGCTCACGCTCTTGCTCTGAGTCAAGGTGCTTGCTTTGTAGAACAATTTTGTTATGATTAGGAGTTGTTAGTTAACCTGATCTAGTTCAGGTTACGCTTGACACTGATGCGTACAGGATAGTACACTATCAAAGGTGCTTTTTTCCAGTTTATTCGGGTTATCCGGACGTGCTGACTGGGTTAAGAGCCGTCGCCGTTCGGTTGGCCATTTTTTTATCAGAAAAAATGAACCGCCTGGATGTGTGGACTTAAAAATGATGCAAAATAAGGAAGGAGAAGCTTAATGCCTACTATTAATCAATTAGTTCGCCAAGGTCGTAAATCCAAAACAACCAAGTCAGACTCTCCTGCGTTGAACTTCGGTTACAACAGCAAGAAGAAGAGCCTTACCAGTAATCCAGCACCGCAAAAACGTGGGGTTGCTACACGTGTCGGCACGATGACACCTAAGAAACCTAACTCTGCTTTGCGGAAATATGCCCGTGTTCGTCTGTCCAACTTGATCGAAGTGACAGCTTATATTCCGGGGATTGGTCACAACCTGCAGGAACATAGTGTTGTCTTGATCCGTGGCGGCCGTGTTAAGGACTTGCCAGGGGTTCGTTATCACATTGTTCGTGGTGCGCTTGATACTGCCGGTGTTGACGGCCGGATGCAAGGTCGCTCCAAGTATGGTGCAAAGCGCCCTAAGAAGAAGTAAAACATTGATCGCGGTTTAAACCGCAGATGATCATGATAAAAATTTTCTAGTGCCGCTTTGTGCGGTTATAAGGAGAGCGTGATCGGGAAGTTTGGGTTTTCCGAGAGCGCGTTTAAAGAGGAGGCCAAAATACATGCCACGTAAAGGCAGTGTTGCAAAACGCGATGTATTACCTGATCCAGTTTACAATTCAAAACTGGTGACTCGCTTGATCAACCACTTGATGATTGACGGCAAGCGCGGTAAGGCATCAACAATTTTATATGATGCATTTGATATGATTAAGAAACAAACCGGGAACGAACCGTTAGACGTTTTTGAAGAAGCAATGAAGAACGTTATGCCGGTCTTGGAAGTTAAGGCTCGCCGTATCGGTGGTTCTAACTACCAGGTGCCGATCGAAGTTCGTCCGGATCGTCGGACCACACTTGGTCTTCGCTGGATCGTTCAGTATTCCCGTCAACGCGGTGAACATACGATGGACGAACGGTTGGCTAAGGAAATCATGGACGCCGCTAACAACACCGGCGCCGCAGTGAAGAAGCGTGAAGATACCCACAAGATGGCAGACGCCAACCGGGCATTTGCACATTATCGTTGGTAAGATGATTTGGCTATTATATCCGCGGCTTGGTATATAGTAGCCATTCTTTGTATAAAGCCAGTTGAAACAAGAGAGGAGCAATACGCCACATGGCCAACAAACGTGAATTTCCGTTAGACCGTACCCGTAATATCGGGATCATGGCTCACATCGATGCCGGTAAAACGACCACGACTGAACGGATTTTGTATTATACCGGTAAAATTCATAAAATCGGTGAAACTCATGAAGGAGCTTCACAGATGGACTGGATGCCACAGGAACAGGAACGTGGGATCACCATCACCAGTGCTGCTACTACGGCTTTCTGGAAGGATCACCGGGTCAACATCATTGATACCCCAGGGCACGTTGACTTCACCATTGAAGTTGAACGTTCGCTGCGTGTGTTAGATGGTGCGATCACCGTTTTGGATGCCCAATCCGGTGTTGAGCCGCAGACTGAAAACGTTTGGCGTCAAGCGACAACTTACGGCGTTCCGCGGTTGGTTTTCGTTAACAAGATGGATAAGATCGGTGCGGACTTTAACTATTCCCTGCAGACTTTGCATGATCGTCTGCAAGCCAACGCCCACGCTGTTCAATTACCAATCGGTGCTGAAGATAAGTTCGAAGGGGTCATTGACCTGATCGACATGAAGGCCGATTTGTATGACGAAGACGAACTCGGTACCAAGTGGGATACGGTTGACATTCCTGATGACTACAAGGAAGCAGCCCAAAAGGCTCACAATGAACTGATTGAAGCCGTTGCTGATGTTGATGATGGCATCATGGATAAGTACCTTGAAGGCGAAGAAATTTCCAATGCTGAATTAAAGGCAGCGATTCGTAAGGCTACCATCAACTTGGAATTCTACCCGGTTCTTGCCGGTTCTGCTTTCAAGAACAAAGGTGTTCAGATGTTACTGGATGCCGTTATCGACTACTTGCCATCACCGCTGGATGTTCGGCCGTATCACGCGACCGATCCTGAATCCGGGGATGCTGTTGAGTTGACGGCGGGCGACGACAAGCCGTTTGCTGCTTTGGCCTTTAAAGTTGCGACTGATCCGTTCGTTGGCCGTCTAACCTACATCCGGGTATACAGTGGTACATTGGAAGCCGGTTCGTATGTCTTGAATGCAACTAAGGACAACCGTGAACGTGTCGGCCGTCTGTTGCAGATGCACAGTAATCACCGTGAAGAAATCCCTGAAGTATTCTCCGGTGATATTGCTGCGGCGATCGGCTTGAAGAATACCACAACCGGGGATTCCTTAACTGATGTCGATCATCCGTTGATTCTTGAATCCTTGGATGTTCCGGATCCGGTTATCCAGGTTTCCATCGAACCTGATTCCAAGGAAGACCAAGACAAGCTGGATGTCGGCTTGCAAAAGCTTTCCGAAGAAGATCCGACCTTCAAGGCTGAAACCAACCCTGAAACCGGTGAAACTTTGATTGCCGGCATGGGCGAACTGCACTTGGATATCATGGTTGATCGTTTGAAGCGTGAATTCAAAGTGGCTGCCAAAGTCGGCGAACCACAAGTTGCTTATCGTGAAACCTTCACGAAGGAAGCATCTGCTCAAGGTAAGTTCGTTCGTCAGTCTGGTGGTAAAGGTCAGTATGGTGATGTTTGGATCCAATTCACACCAAACGACGAAGGCAAAGGCTTTGAATTCGAAAATGCGATCGTTGGTGGGGTTGTTCCGCGTGAATATATCCCAGCCGTTGAGCAAGGTCTGAAAGAAGCCATGGCCAATGGTGTTCTTGCCGGTTATCCATTAATCGACGTTAAAGCCAAGCTTTACGATGGTTCATACCACGAAGTCGATTCTTCCGAAGCTGCCTTTAAAGTGGCTGCTTCCATGGCGCTGAAGAATGCTTCAAAGAGTGCCGGTGCGGTTATTCTTGAACCAATCATGCACGTTGAAGTTGTCGCACCTGAAGAATACCTTGGCGATGTGATGGGCCAAATTACGGCACGTCGCGGTCGTGTTGAAGGTATGGAAGCTCGTGGGAATGCTCAATTGGTTAACGCCATGGTGCCACTTGCCGAAATGTTCGGTTATGCAACTACCTTGCGTAGTGCAACCCAGGGCCGTGGTACCTTTACCATGACCTTTGACCACTACGAACCAGTACCAAAGAGCATCCAAGCAGAGATTATCAAGAAAAATGGCGGCGGTGTCGCAACCAAGGAATAATCCTTGAATGCTTCCACTGTCAGAAAAGTCACCCTTTTTTGAGGGTGGCTTTTTATGTGGAGACGCTCAATGAAACCTGCGTTGACAAGAGTTTTATGGTCAACTGCAAAAATCACCTCCCGCTCTGTTCGGCAGTATAGTATACTCGACGTTATATAATAACCTTTGTATTGGAGGCAGGTTGGGTGTCGAGTCAGGAACGGATTGTCACGATTTTGTTACGCTTGTTGCGCGGGGATGTGTTGACCAAGCAAGATTTGATGGCGGAATTTGGAAAAGACGAATCAGCCATTCGCCGGGATATCGCCGCGATCAGACGGCTGTTTGACCGGGAGCTGGATGAACCCGATGCCTTTGCCAAAATGCCAGCTGGCCACTATCGTCTGCAGTCGGGCTTGCGTGCTCAAGGGACCAAGTTAACGGACGGCCAGTTAATGGCGATCGGCTTGATTTTAACGGCTAGCCGCGGCTTGGCAACAGATGAGATGAAATCGTTGTTGCGACAGCTCATGCCAACCGGTGCCGATCACAAGGGCAGCGACGCGGTGATGCGAAATCCGATCTTTGAATATCGCGGTGTCCCGAAGATGTCGTTGAGTGACCGGTTGGAGCGACTCAGCCAGGCGGTTGTCAATCATGAACTGATCAGTTTCGACTTTACTTATCATGGCGAGCAGCATCATTTTGACCATAAACTGCCGACAGGGCTCTTCTTCGGTGATCTGTTCTTCTATCTGATCGTTGATGGTAGCGATGAGCAATTTGAAAATCCCGATCACGGTAAGTTCGCCAAGTTTCGCTTGGATGCCATCAGCAACCTGAAATTCTATGGCCATCATCCGACCCACAATCACGATGACCGGTTCCAAGGTGGGCGGCTGCAAGTGCACACCTGGTATCCTTATCTGGGCAAGCCCATCAACCTGGAAATCGAATATGCTTATGACCCGGCTTATGTGACCGATCGCTTCCCGCAAGCCAAAGTCGACCCCAAGCCGATTCGCGTAGATCCGGACAACGGCAATCCTTACGCACGACGGGTTTACCACATTGAAATTGCAGTCAACGACGGCTTCGGCATTCGCATGTGGCTGTTAGGCCAAGGCGCACTGGTCAAAATACTGGCGCCAAAATATCTGCGCGACTATGTGGTCTGGGTTTTTGCCACGTCACTCAAAGAGCGTTATGGCATTTCCGACCTGTCACATTACCACCTATCAGATAACATGTAGCCAGCCGCAACCAGTGAAAGCATCCAAACTGGTTGCGGTATTTTTATGCCATTTGGACGGTCATCGCCCAAAAATGCCCTTGTCAAAAGCCTCACAAACGGCTATCCTTAATATGTAGATGATAATCATTCTAACATTGGAGGCAATATTATGAGCTTTATTGGACAAAAATTACCGGCGTTCAGTTTGACCGCCTATCAAAATGGGGATTTTCATACGGTGACCGATCAAGACATGCGCGGTAAGTGGGCGGTGATCTGTTTCTATCCGGCTGACTTTTCCTTTGTTTGCCCAACCGAATTAGGCGATTTGCAAGATCATTACGATCAGTTCAAATCAGTCGGTGCTGAAGTCTATTCAGTTTCCGAAGACACCGAGTTTGTCCACATGGCATGGGCAGAAGCAAGTCCGACCATTAAGAAGGTTGCGTATCCGATGGTTGCCGATCCAGCCGGCACCTTAGCCAGTGCGTTAGACGTCCGCGATGCCGCAAGCGGCCAGGCCTTCCGTGGCACCTTCATCGTTGATCCAGACGGCGTCATCCAAACCTATTCTGTCAACAACTTTGGCATCGGTCGCAATGCGAATGAAATTCTCCGAACCTTGCAAGCAGCCCAATTTGTTGCAGCCCATGGCGACCAAGTATGCCCAGCAAACTGGCAACCAGGCGAAAAGACATTGAAGCCGGGTGCAGCGCTGGTGGGGAAGATTTAATCGCCGGCTAATTGTATTAAGTTAAAAAGCCGTTTATGTCACCAACACCTAAATTGAGGTGTCTGGTGACATAAACGGCTTTTTGTTGTCTTGCGGGGCCTTGTTGTTATCAATGACGTGGCTGATTTGGACGAAATTAAATTGCATGGCGTAAAAAGAAGACACTACAGCAATGAGCACTGGCGAAGGCAATCAGCTGCTGACACAGGATTTGCTTAAAAAATGTCCCTCTAAGCTTCACTAGGTATAACACACCTAATGCCTTTATATAATTTTAATGTTAATAGAACCACGAGTACATACCTAAATTGGAGGGGACATCATGTTATACAATCGATTTGCACAACATGTGGTAAATGATAAGAAAAAAATGTACAAACGCGGCAGCCAGTGGGTGGTTGCTTCAGCATTTGCCTTAGCCATCGGTGGTTTCGGCGTAACCCAGACGCAATCCGTTCACGCTGCGGAGACCCAACCGCAGTTAACGGTGCAGTCAGCAACGTTGGTCAATAAAACTGATGCCACAACGCCTTCTTCAGCTGCGGTAAGTCAGGCAGCACAGGCTCAAGCAGCGACGGTCGCCACATCACAAGCTGCAGCACCGGCACAGCAAAAGGCTACATCCACAGTTTCGGTTCAGGCTGCCCAACCAGCTAGTGCGGCGGCCAAGACTGCGAATGATGCGGTGCAAACGAATGCGCCGGCACCGTCTTCAGCTAGCATGACGGATGAACAGTGGAAAGCTGCTAAGGCTAAGTATGATCAGGCTAAGGCGGATGCGGCGAAGCAAGAAGCAGCTGCGAAGAGTCAGGCTGAGGCTGCGAAAAGTGCGTACGCAGATCAATTACAGAAGCCAGCACAGGTACAAAAAGACACGGATGTCGCGGCGCTTAATAAGGCACAGTCAGAAGCACAAACCAGCTTGGCAAGCTTGAAAGCCGCGCAAGCAAGCAGTTATGCGGCGGCCAGCACGGCTGCTGTAAAAGAAGTTGCTGATTTGAATTCTCAAAAAACTTCTGAAACGATTCCAGTTGGGGATGGCGGCACTTTTAATTATGTTGCGAAAACGGGGTCTTGGAGCAATATCGTCAACAACGATGATTTGAATAATGCGAAGTGGAACGGTAACTATTTAGTCCAAAATTTACCGGTTTTGTCTGATAGTGAGGTCAATAGCGAAGACAATCAAGCTTATGACAATAAGGCAAACTTATTCGCAGCTTATCAAGAAGGCTACGGCGTGGTGCCAGCTTGGGCTATGAAGGATACTGTTAAGGATGACAAGCTAAGTAAGGCACAACAATACGAAGTTAATCAGTACGCTATGATGCTTACGAACAATTACAGGAAGGCGTTAGGACTTAGCCCGCTAATTACAACGTCTGATTTTCTTGGCTTAGTTCAACAGCGTGGCGATTCCATGTTGAATGACGAAGTGATGCATCATGATATTAACATTATTGACCAGTTATTCAGAAAATTCGGTGGTTATGGCGAGAATCTAGCTCAATCGTTTAATCCCAACTGGAATAAACTTCATCAAGATCGTGATCTTACAATGCTTGATGTTTTGCAATCGGTAGCAGGTGCGGTTAATAATCTCTTTAATTACGACCAAGCATCAGAGCAAGGACATCGTCAAACACTTCTTAGCGAAGATTACAATTTCCAGACTGGCGGTTGGTCATATCAGAAAATCGCCAATGGTTCGTGGGTACTATGCTTTGATGCTGTTACAGACAAGGTTGCTGGTGAAAATATTGCGACAGTTCCAAGTCAAGTAGACACAAGCAAGGATAAAGAAATTGATCAAAAAATTGCGAATATTCAGTCAGCTTTAGCAGCTCTAAAGAGTAAACAAGCAAAGGATTATCAGAACTTAGAAAGCACTCTTACATCCTCTGAAACAACTCTCCGTGATAAGGTCACCAATGATAATGCATTATTAGAACAAATCGTGCCGAAGATCAAAGCCTATAACTCGGAGCAAGATTCTAATGTTCAAAAGTTTATTGATTCTTTGAATTCAAAAGTCGAACAGCTGAATCCTGGAGCAGAGCCAGGAACATCTACGAACAATAGTGGATCCTCAGCCTCAAGTGCTGGCAATTCCAGCGCCTCCAGCGCCGCAAGCTCAGCCGGTTCAAGTGCATCAAGCTCTGCAGCTTCCAGTGCCAATAACTCCAGCGCCTCCAGCGCTGCCAGCTCCGCAACCTCGAGCGCAGCCAGTTCAGCCGCCTCAAGTGCTACAAGTTCTGCTGCCTCCAGCGCAGGCAGTTCCGCTACCTCAAGTGCATCGAGTTCTGCTGCGTCCAGTGCCAGTAGCTCAGCTGCCTCTAGCGCCACGGGTCCAGCTGCTACTACACCGGCAGGTTCGAATGCCCCTAAACCTGCTACCAGTCCTGCTAAACCTGCAGCCGTAACACCATTAGTCAAGACGGAGCCTGCCAGCACGCAACCGCTTAGTCGCATGACTCAAAAGTATGGTAAACATGCTTACCCAGCAACAGGTGAGAGTCAAAACGGTATCGTTTTGGCCGAAGCTGGCGCGTTGATCATCGCGGTTCTGGGTTTTGCAGGTGTTCGTAAGTATCGCCACGCAAAATAGCGACAGACCATACTACGGTAATTGGTAATCTTGTTAGTGACGATCGTGGGGATGGTCACTAACATTGATGCGTCATCTAGGTTGGCTAGTTTAATGAGTCGGGTAAACACAACGGATGTTTGGATGCGAGTCGTACGCGATGATGTGGTTTTGGGGATTGCATCATTCTAGAGATGACTTTGCGTTCAACATAATGCAAGACAAGCTGCTGAGAAGTTTGTCGTGGGGATAAGGTTCTCAGTAACCGGAAAAGAATCATGGCGGCGTTGTACCGCCACAAAGTGAACAACAAAAGAAAGCACGACAGACCGTCAACCGAAAGTAGTTGATGTGTCTGCCGTGCTTTTTGAAATACAGTATTGAACGAAATTGTCAAAATCTTTTCTCCGTGATCAGTCTTAAATTTAATAGGATCATTTATGGTCAGTCAGGGGTAACAGCGCTTACACTCCGGCTTCTAACCGCGCCGGTTCACGCTCTCATTAACGCGTTCCCCGGCGCAGAAGTCTGCGTGTAAGGACCTTGGTCGCGATGGCCTAAGCCCGGGCCATCACGGTATTGGTCACTGGTAATATTGGACAAGATTTTTCTTGCAAGGATACTACGCTAAAAATATAATCTGCCAACTACCGGTGTGATTAGCAAGAGACTGATAATAAGTGCAATTAATATCGAACGAGTAACAATATCGTCCTTTTTTTCTATAGCAAATGCCCCATCAATCTTAAAGCCGCAATTTGGACAATATATGTCAGATTTGATTACAGCTTCAGCACAATTTGGACAAAAGAGTTTCAACGGATGCCTTCCTTTTCGTTTTCTCATTAGCATAAGGATCAGACAAGAAATGAAAAAAGCAGATATAAAGACTAACATAAATAAAAGTAAAATGCTCGATACAAATGATGACATCTACATACATCTCCAAAATTGTGTTTTATTGATTTATAAAGAGTCTTTAGATGTATTGAAAATAATAACGAAGATTCCTTTAAAAGTCCGAAAACCATTTTACTTTGAAAAAGATTTTGGTGAATAAAGGTTAAAGGACATTGAGTATTGGTGTTTTCGGTCTGGCTTCAACGTATATGTTTTCCCGTCAAAGCTAATATTTAACTTTCCATCCGGTTTGTTTGACCAAAGTGCTTCCTCACCTGCGACAGATAACTGAATACTTTCAAATCTGTGATTATCTATTCGTACTGTCCGTCTCTTCATTGACAGATCTGCTAAGTTTCCTATGTCGCTATACGACGGAATGGTGATATCTGCTGCGATTTTGAATTTTCCATACTTAAGATGAAGCGTTCCATTTGTGACATGCCAAGTACCATACTCAACCTCTGCTGTTGAATCTTGGCTTTCTTTGTACAACATAGCGGCATCTTGAGGTGTAATTTTCGCGTTAACTGGATAAGGCGTCCTCGTATAAACCTTTAAAGTACCGTCAGGCTTGAATGTGTAAACACCACCATCATATGCAGTATTCGTTTCCATGAAGCTGGGTAAATAATGAGAATAACTAAGAGTGAATAGCTGAGTAGACCCGCTAAGCCGATCCGTTGCGAGAGTTTCGAAAGCATTGATTACTTTACCTGCTGTGAAAACGTAAGTAACACCGGCACTGGTAGTTGCTCCAACAATGCCGAAGATAATGCTAGCCAAGATAGCAGGGAATCCACGACGGTTCAATATACCAAATATAATGAAAAGTGTCGCGAGAAACCCACCGAAAGCAGTCGTTAATTCTGGTTTATATGCGTTTGCTTCGGAGATCCATTGCTGCGTAGTTGATGTAAGGCTATTAGCGATTAAAGCATCTGCTTTTGCAGAATAAATATAACCGACAACTAGGATTACCAGTAACGCTGTGAGACCAGCATACCAGAGCTTCCTCCGAACGGATTTTTTTAAAAGAATTGCCTTTCCCTTGTTAAAACTAGACAACTTCGTGAATGAAGAATTTGTCTCAGTCTTATGGTCAAAAGAAGGTGTCGATCTGATTACTTGTGATTGCAAATCCGCGCCGCAGCTTGTACAGAATTTTGCATCCTCGCTCACAATAGCGCCGCAACGATAACAAGACTTAGTTTTTTGTGTATACATTTTTTCTCCAACTCTTAAATTGTTTAAAATCAAGATGCTAGTTTACTAACGATTCTTCAAAAATGGCTTCTATTATCTTGGGTCGGTATACTTAGAAATTGAATTTTACCCTAGCAATTGATCTAATCGCAACGGCACGTGCTTCTGCAAAGAAAACGCTTTGATTCTTTCGCGGCGAGCGATGAGAGTCTGTTTATTTTGTAGTTACTTTCCAAAGGTTTCTTAGTGCATGCTAGTTATATGGGTATTAAGTGCCACTTCATGTATGTTCTGCTACTTTTTTGGTGTCGTTGCATTCTGCAAAACGCCTAAACCGTAAATTGCGCCTGCTATATATGGCAATGCTTTGACGATGTTTGCCAGATTCTGAATGGTATCTATATTGGTATTAGAATTGTAAGCATACGCAGCTGCGTTAACTGCTGATGTGAGGGGGTTAGAATAGACGTAAGTAGCGGCAATTGTGGCCACAAAGCAAATTAGGATTGCGATAATTTTGAGAGTACCACCGCGAATATGACCAGTGATTCCTTTGATGGTACCGCCGATCAACATAGCTATGCCCACTCCAAACAGGAAGATACCCCAAATATAAAAATAGCCACCAGAATCCAATTCTCCACTTTGGAGCACAGATATAGCTTGACTACTAATTGAGCTAGTAGCATCCTTTCCTACGAGATACATCACAAGCCCGGTGACCGTGGAGACAATCCCACAAATGAGTTCGCCCGTCCACGTGAAACCATGATGTTGCGACTTGTTGGTCGTGGTATTGGTTTGTTTTTGCTGAAGTGAGATCGCGTCTTTTGTAGTGCCTGATGATTTGGCAACTTCGCTTGTGTTTGTTGTATGACTTTCCTCTTTGGGTAATACATGTTGAAGCTGCGAGAAACCTTTGCCAACTTTTTCGTTAAAACGATGTAAGCTATCCTTATCTTGCAACCACGTGTCGAGGCGTTCATCCCACAAAATTCTT
The DNA here is from genome assembly GCF_029726355.1 of Lacticaseibacillus huelsenbergensis. Classification (NCBI taxonomy): domain Bacteria; kingdom Bacillati; phylum Bacillota; class Bacilli; order Lactobacillales; family Lactobacillaceae; genus Lacticaseibacillus; species Lacticaseibacillus huelsenbergensis. The sequence continues at coordinate 665,438 of NZ_CP120687.1, read as the reverse complement.
TTTTTACCAGTGGAGAGCGGGTAAAAATAGATGAAGATTAGGTATGCAACTAACAACCAACAGCGTACGGAATTCACTGGTAAGAAGGTGGTAACACAAAAAAGGATAAACAATGTTAACGCGTTGTTTTTCAAAAAGGTTAAAACGGTGATAAAGTGCGTGCGACTCGGTATCAGATTTCCTAGGTCAAGTCGCAGTTCAAACATATGAGATTTCGACATCGTTACCTGCTCTTTGGTCTCCGCCGTTAGTGGGTGACCGCATTGTGGACAGAACTTGGGCTTGCCAATAAGTTTGTATCCGCAATGCGGGCAATAATTTTGCTCCGCCATAGAAGTCGCTCCAATCTACACTGTTTAGTGAAAATTGCTGCACACATATGATATCAGCAGCTTCCACCGAATATTGTGCCGCTTGAATAGGCATAATGCACACAAGCAGCTATTGTTCTCCTCTTTGAGATATAGTGACTTTGAAATGATTCACGGAGTCAATGAGGTAGAAGATCCTTTGGGTAATCTAAAGTAAGTCCGGTTTCTAGTTATCAATTCATAGATATATTGCAATGTTAATTTTCAAAGACAGGGTTGGGATTATACTCTCTGAACTTGATAGAGCGTAATGTTTTTATTCCGCCTTGTGCATTGCAAAAATTATCGATGTTTTGGGTATCGACTGGTGAATTAGAATCCGCGTAAAAGGTATTCGTTTTCATGCCGAAGTACACAAGAGTTTTTGTCCCACCTGTGTCTTTTTGCAACTGGGTAATTTCAATCAATGGGACACCTCCTGAGGCATAGCCGTAAGGATAGACGCTATAGGAGTTTTTTGTATAGCCGTGTACTACAAGTCCCTTTCCCATAGGCGGGAAGGTAGTCATGCTAATCCCATTTTGCTTGAAAGTTTTGCTGTGTGAGAAACCATAAAAGATTATTTCACGAAGTTGATCTTTGCGACTCAGATGACTAAAAACCAAATCTGTTGAATCTTGTTGGTTTGTGGCTGTTTCTGTGACGCTCTTATTAATTGAAGCTGTGCGTGAAAAAGCTGAACTACCTGCGAACATCAGGAAAGTACTAACCGCGGCAACCAAGAGTGGTAAGTAAATATAGCGATACTGTTTGGGTTTAGAAGTAGATTTGCTTTCTCGTCCTAAAGAAGTACCACAATATGGACAGAACTTAGCAGAGGATGTAACTTTCTTTCCACAATTCGGGCAGTGTCGTTCGGCTGCTCCAATCCTTGCTGTTTGTGAACCATGACGATAGATAAGCAGAAATCCAAGTGATATCAAAAAGACAGCAATGAAGAAGAAACTGAGTGCTGGTAAAGATAACATTGTGACACTTCCTTTTTCTTTATTCTAAAACACCACTTTAGTGTATTTTTTTTGTAGGCGTATTGTGTCCTGCGAAGTCTGCCCCTTTTAAAAAGTTCCACAAAGGCATTAATCATGCCAACGTCTTTAATAGGCCTTTGAAATTCTGAAACCAAATAATGTCCACTAAGACACTCGGTTCGGATAGCTGCGCATCTTTGAAAATGTTGGGAGTATGGTTTTTCTGGCAGCATTACTGTTCGGCAAAGCGTTTATGTAAGTGAAGATAATGTGATTAAGATGTCTGGCGATGGTGACTTCGATCAAACCTTTGTCAATCCATTAAAAGGTTAAGCGGAATTAATTGATTAAAACCGACACGGCGGGCATTTGTCAGTTCAATTGCTTTGAGTGCACTAAGTTCCGCAAGCTTGGTATCTTCTAACGCATCAAGTTTTACAGCATCTTGCGCCGATGGTTTGGCTGCTTTTAGTCTAATGGGCTTGGAGTACGAACATCATTGTGGTTCTGAGCTTCGCTAATGTCAGGGGGGATCATGGCGGTGTTGTACTGCCAAAAAAGTGAACAATAAAAGAAAACACGAGAGACCATCAGCTGCAAGTAGTTGATGTGTCCATCGTGCTTTTTGGAGTGGTGCATTGAGCCAAATTGTCTCCCGAATTGTCTGAGATTTTTCTCTCAGATCAGCTTTGAATTTATTAGGATTATTTACGAACAATGGTAGCATCATCATTGATGAGTGCCCTTAATAGCCGATTGTCTGCCTCTGCCGGAAATGCACCCGCTTCATATAATTCGATAGTCGCTGGATGTCGTCCCATTAAACTTGCAAGCTCTTGCTGAGACAAGTTGACCCGCGTACGATAACGCTTTATGTCTGCAGGTGAAACGATGCCCATCGCTTGACGGTACTTTTCATTTGCGATTTCCAGCGCCACATCGTCCAACGTCTTATCATCAATAAGCTCACCTGTTGACCGATTAAACTTAGCCGGTGCGGTGACTTCATATTCATGACCACGAATGAGAAACGTATTCGTGTGGTTTTTGATAATGTATTTGCTGTTCACAACAACTTTCTCCTAGGCAATAATCTCTAAAAATGCTGGTCAATATCCACATCTTTTTCATCGCGCGAGTGCTTGAAATCGCCGCTGACGTACGAGAAGACGGTTAGAACTCCCGCTAACACGAGAATGGCAAGCGTCAGCAGTAAAGTTTCCGTGCCGCGATCATGAAGAACCAGCAGCTGGCGCAGGATGGCCGTCATCGAAATCAGAATAAGGTAACGAATAGGGATGTGGTGGCCTTCTTCAATGTAACGAATGAGCATGATCACGAACTCAAACAGCATGAAGAAGCTGGTGACTTCCTGAATGACCTTGCCAAATAGGTCGGCTGAGAGTGGCCGGAGGATCATGCTGCCGATATCGATGATGTAACGGAGCATGAAGACAACGACAACAATGGCAAGCAAGCCGAGCAGAACGTCTAAGGCTGCGTTGACAATTTTTTTATAGTGGTCAAATTTCATAAGTGGTCTCCAATCCGTTGCGAAAATGAACGTACTTTAGTTGAATGTAGCACAGACGGCTTCTTGAGAAAACAAGTTTGCTTAGATCAATGTGTTACGCGCTGGCGGAGCCAAAAGAGCTTACCGATGAAATGATTGACGTGTATTATGGAAGAAACGGATTGCAGCGCGCATGTTTTTTCTGCAAACCTCAAGAAATGCTTGTAATGGCACGAATGTTTTTGTATACTATCAAGAGTGCTGTTTCTCGAAGGGGATAACTGTGCACTTGGTTCCAAAGGTGAACCAGAGTAGCGTGGATGTGAGAGGTTGCGACACGCCCGGCCGCTTTGCCACGGTGGCGAGTTGGTAATTTTCACGGAGCTAGTCTACTAACTGATAATAGACGAAGGAGGTCACACAATGGCAAAACAAAAGATTCGGATCCGGCTCAAGGCTTATGAACACCGGATTCTCGATCAATCCGCAGACAAGATCGTGGACACTGCAAAGCGCACTGGCGCAACAATTTCAGGCCCGATCCCGCTGCCAACAGAACGCACAATCTATACGGTGCTGCGTTCCCCGCATAAGTACAAGGATTCACGTGAACAATTCGAAATGCGGACACATAAACGTCTGATCGATATTGTGAACCCAACACCGAAGACAGTCGATGCTTTGATGAAGCTCGACTTGCCAAGCGGCGTCGATATCGAAATCAAATTATAATCTATAGAAAATAGGAGGTGTACCCATGGCACGTAAAGGAATCTTAGGCAAAAAAGTTGGCATGACGCAGGTCTTCACCGAAAACGGCGAACTTGTTCCCGTTACCGTCATCGACGTAACGCCCAACGTTGTAATGCAAGTCAAGACCGTTGAATCTGACGGTTATGAAGCAGTTCAACTGGGCTACGGCGATATGCGTGAAGTCTTGACGAATAAGCCAAGCGTCGGTCACGCCAAAAAGGCTGACACGACCCCTAAGCGCTTCGTTCGCGAAATCCGCGATGTAGCGCTTAGTGATTATGAAGTCGGCAGCGAAGTTAAAGCTGACGAATTCGCAGCAGGCGACATTGTGGATGTCACCGGTACTTCCAAAGGTCACGGTTATCAAGGTAACATCAAGAAAGATGGTCAGTCCCGCGGTCCTATGGCTCACGGTTCTCGTTACCATCGTCGTCCAGGTTCTCTTGGGGCCATCATCAACAAGGTCTTCAAGGGTAAGAAATTGCCTGGCCGGATGGGTAATCGTACCCGCACCATGCAAAACCTGCAAGTCGTTGCTGCTGACACAGATCACAATGTTCTGTTGATCAAGGGCAACGTTCCAGGGGCAAACAAGTCCTTTGTTACAATCCGTTCTGCTGTTAAAGCAGCTAAATAATACGAAGGGAGGACAATAACTAATGGCTAACGTTACTTTATATAAGCAAGATGGCTCAGAAAACGGCACAGTTGAACTCAACGATGCCATCTGGGCAGTCGAACCAAATGAAAACGTCGTGTTTGACGCAGTCGTGATGCAACGAGCTTCCCTTCGTCAAGGTACTCACGCCGTTAAGAACCGTTCCGCTGTTTCCGGTGGCGGTCGCAAGCCTTGGCGCCAAAAGGGTACCGGTCGTGCCCGCCAAGGTTCAATCCGCAGCCCGCAATGGCGTGGCGGTGGGATCGTTTTTGGACCGACACCACGCAGCTATGCTTACAAGCTGCCTAAGAAGGTTCGTCGTTTGGCGATCAAATCCGTACTTTCACAAAAGCTTCTTGATAGCGACCTTGTCGTTGTTGATGGCTTGAACTTTGAAGCACCAAAGACTAAGGCATTCCAAAATGTTTTAGATGGCCTCAAGGTTAATGAAAAGGCATTGGTTGTGCTCGAAGACGGCAATGAAGTTGCTGCCAAAGCCGCACGCAACCTGCCGAATGTGAAAGTTGTTCCTGCAGAGGGTATCAATGTCTTGGACGCTGTTGATTACAAGAAATTGATCTTAACCCAATCTGCGCTCCAAAAGATTGAGGAGGTGCTTGCATAATGGAAGCACGCGATATCATTTTACGTCCGATCGTCACCGAGCAATCGATGGCTGAAATGGATAACCGTAAATACACATTCGAAGTTGCACTGCATGCGACGAAGCAGCAGGTTCGCAAGGCTGTTGAAGAAATCTTCGGCGTGAAAGTGGTTAATGTCAACATTGCCAACGTTCGCGGTAAGAAGAAGCGTCAGGGCCGTTACGAAGGCATGACGCGTCGTCGTCGCAAGGCCTTAGTTGCCTTGAGCGCCGATTCCAAAGAAATCAAGATCTTCGCTGATGAAGATAACGATAACAAGTAACAAAAATTCGTTATAGGAGGTAAAACACGTGGCGATTAGAAAATACAAACCAACAAGCAACGGCCGGCGCAACATGTCCGGTTCCGACTTTGCTGAAATCACCAAGACAAAGCCTGAAAAGACTTTGCTGGTCAGCCAAAGCCATACGGCAGGACGCAATGCCCACGGCCACATCACGGTTCGTCATCGTGGCGGCGGCCACAAGCAATTCTACCGTGTGATTGACTTCAAGCGGAATAAAGATGGCATGGCCGCAACGGTTAAAGCCATTGAATACGATCCAAACCGGACCGCAAACATTGCTTTACTGCATTATGAAGACGGGGTTAAGTCCTACATCTTGGCACCAAAAGGTCTCAAGGTTGGCGATAAAGTTTACTCTGGCGAAAATGTCGATATCAAAGTTGGCAATACGCTGCAGTTGAAGAATATCCCAGCAGGTACCACGATTCATAACATCGAATTAAAGCCAGGTAAAGGTGCTCAGTTAGCACGTTCAGCCGGTGTTTCAGCTCAGTTACTGGGTAAAGACAACGACAAGTACGTCACCATCAAGCTGGCTTCCGGCGAAGTTCGCTTGGTTCTGGGTGAAAACCGTGCCACAATCGGTGCTGTCGGTAATGAACAACACGAATTGATCAGCATTGGTAAAGCTGGCCGTAAGCGCTGGTTAGGCTTCCGTCCGACGGTTCGTGGTTCTGTTATGAACCCTAACGATCACCCGCATGGTGGTGGTGAAGGGAAAGCGCCAATCGGCCGTCCGTCACCATTATCACCATGGGGCAAGAAGACCTTGGGTAAAAAGACCCGGGATCACAAGGCTAAGTCCGAGAAGTTCATCGTTCGTCACCGCAAGACGAAGTAAACACATTAATGTGTTACATCGATTAAAGGAGGTCACACAATGGGTCGCAGTCTTAAAAAAGGACCTTTTGCCGACGCTCATCTCCTGAAGAAGATTGAAGCGCAGGCAGATAACGACAAGAAGACCGTTATTCGTACATGGTCCCGTCGTTCCACAATTTTTCCAAGTTTCATTGGTTACACCATCGCCGTTTACGATGGTCGCAAACATGTCCCGGTTTTCGTGAGTGAAGACATGGTTGGTCACAAGTTGGGCGAGTTTGTTCCTACGCGTACCTTCCGCGGTCACAACACCGATGACAAGAAGACAACAGCACGCTAGAAAGGAGCACAACATTCATGGCTGATCAAATTACGTCTGCAACGGCAACGGCCAAGACAGTTCGGATTGCTGCTCGCAAAGCGCGCTTGGTAATCGACTTGATTCGTGGTCGCGATGTTGCTGAAGCTCTGGCAATTCTTGAGTTTACCCCTCGATCTGGTTCACCGATCATCGAGAAAGTGCTCAAATCTGCTATTGCAAATGCAGAACATAACTATGACTTAGATGCACAAAACCTTTATGTAAGCAAAGCTTATGTCAACGAAGGCCCGACCCTCAAGCGGTTCCGTCCTCGTGCCAAGGGGAGCGCATCACCGATCAATAAACGGACAAGCCACGTCACCGTGGTCGTATCCGAAAAAGAAGCATAAGGAGGGATAACGCGTGGGTCAAAAGATTAATCCAACCGGTTTCCGTGTCGGTGTCATCCGTGACTGGGATGCCAAGTGGTATGCAGACAAAGACTTTGCTGACTACTTGCATGAAGACATTGAAATCCGAAACTTCATCAATAAGAAGCTGTCAGAAGCTTCCGTATCACGTATCGAAATCGAACGTGCCGCAAAGCGCGTCAACATTTCCATTCATACTGCTAAGCCGGGTATGGTTATCGGCAAAGGCGGTTCTGAAGTTGAAAACTTGCGCAAGCAGCTTAACAAGCTGACCGGTCGTCAAGTTCACATCAATATTATTGAAATCAAGAAACCTGATCTGGATGCCAAGCTTGTCGGCGAGAACATCGCTCGTCAGCTTGAACAGCGGATTGCATTCCGTCGTGCAATGCGTCAAGCAATGCAACGGACCATGCGGGCAGGTGCCAAGGGGATCAAAACCCAGGCTTCCGGTCGTTTGAATGGTGCCGATATTGCTCGTCGCGAACATTACAACGAAGGCTTAGTACCGCTGCACACCTTGCGTGCCGATATCGACTATGCATGGGAAGAAGCAGCTACCACTTATGGCCGGATCGGGATCAAAACCTGGATCAATCGTGGTGAAATTTTACCTGAAAAGCCACAGCAAAATAGTGCGAAAGGAGGGAAATAATCAATGTTAGTACCTAAGCGTGTCAAGCATCGTCGTGAATTCCGTGGGAAGATGCGCGGTGCAGCCAAGGGCGGCAAGAACGTTGACTTCGGCGAATATGGTTTGGAAGCATTGGAATCCCATTGGATCACCAACCGCCAGATCGAAGCAGCGCGTGTTGCGATGACCCGTTATATGAAGCGTGGTGGGAAAGTATGGATCCGCATTTTCCCTCACAAGTCCTACACCAGTAAAGGTGTCGGCGTCCGGATGGGTAATGGTAAAGGTGCACCTACTGGATGGGTTGCAGTCGTTAAACGTGAGAAGATCATGTTTGAAGTCGGCGGCGTATCCGAAGCAGTCGCAAAGGAAGCTTTGCGCTTAGCATCCAACAAACTCCCAATCCGCACCAAGATCGTTTCACGCGAGGAAGTAGGTGGGCAATCAAATGAAGGCTAAAGAAATTACTGCATTAACCACTGCTGAGATGCTCGACAAAGAGAAGCAATATAAAGAAGAGCTGTTCAACTTGCGCTTCCAACAGGCGACTGGCCAATTGGAAAACACCGCTCGCTTGAAGCAGGTTCGCAAAAACATTGCACGGATCAAAACGGTCCTTCGACAACAGGAACTCAATAAATAATCGGAAAGGAGACATTTACCTTGGCAGAACGTAATTCTCGTAAAGTTTATCAAGGCCGCGTGGTCTCGGATAAAATGGACAAGACCATCACCGTGGAAGTCAGCACATACAAAACACACCCTGTTTATGGCAAGCGTGTTAAGTATTCCAAGAAGTTTTATGCGCATGACGAAGACAATAGCGCTAAAGTTGGCGATATTGTGCAAATCGCGGAGACTCGTCCTTTATCACGCAATAAGCGTTTCCGTTTATTGAACATTGTCGAAAAGGCAGTTATCATCTAATCATTTTTAGAATGAAAGGAGGACCAAATCCGTGATTCAGCAAGAAAGTCGTCTTAAAGTAGCAGATAACTCAGGCGCGCGCGAAATCCTTGTTATCAAGGTACTTGGCGGCTCATACCGCAAGACCGGCAACATCGGTGATATCGTTGTCGCAACTGTAAAACAAGCAACACCAGGTGGCGTTGTCAAGAAGGCTGATGTTGTTAAGGCTGTCATTGTTCGTACCAAGTCCGGTGCTCACCGTGCCGACGGTTCCTACATCAAGTTCGATGAGAACGCAGCTGTCATCATCAACGCTGACAAGAGCCCACGTGGGACTCGTATCTTTGGACCTGTGGCACGTGAATTGCGTGACGGCGATTTCATGAAGATCGTCTCCTTAGCGCCCGAAGTGCTTTAATCATTCTGACCAAATAGGAGGTGCGATACATGAAGTTTAAAACTGGTGACAAAGTGCGGGTTATGCGCGGCAAAGATGCCGGCAAAGAAGGCCAGATCACAAAGGTCCTGAAAGACGCTGATAAAGTTGTCGTTGAAGGCATCAACATGATCAAAAAGCACCAAAAGCCGAACAACGCCAATCCGCAAGGCGGTATCATCGATAAAGAAGCACCTATTCACGTTTCCAACGTGATGCTTCTGGATCCTGAAACCAACAAGCCGACCCGGGTCGGTTCTGAAGTTAAAGATGGCAACAAAGTGCGGATTGCTAAGAAGTCTGGCACCGCAATCGATAAATAATAGGGAAGGAGGACAAACTTTTTCATGGAGAATCGTCTTGAAGAACGTTATAGCAAAGAAATCGCCCCTGCATTGGTAAGCAAGTTCAACTATAAGAGCACCATGCAGGCACCTAAGATCGAAAAGATCGTGTTGAACATGGGTGTTGGTGATGCAACCCAGAATGCTAAGTTGCTGGATGAAGCTGTTGATGAATTGACACTGATCTCTGGCCAGCATCCGCTGATCACCAAGGCCAAGAAGAGTATCGCGGGCTTCCGTCTGCGTGAAGGCATGCCAATCGGCGCAAAGGTGACCCTGCGCGGCGAACGCATGTATGATTTCTTAGATAAGCTGATCAATGTCTCCCTGCCGCGTGTGCGTGACTTCCATGGTATTTCCCCTAAGTCCTTCGACGGCCGCGGGAATTATACGTTGGGTGTTAAGGAACAACTGATTTTCCCAGAAATCGATTACGATAAGGTTAATCGGGTTCGTGGATTGGATGTTGTTATTGTCACAACGGCAAATACTGATGAAGAAGCACTCGAATTGCTTACGCAAGTCGGGATGCCATTCGCCAAATAAGGGAGGTCCGCTACTTGGCTAAGAAGTCAATGATCGCTAAAAACAATCGGCCTGCAAAATTTGCAGTCCAAGAATATACGCGGTGCCAACGGTGTGGCCGTCCGCATTCCGTATATCGTAAATTCAAACTCTGCCGGATTTGCCTTCGTGAGTTAGCACATGCCGGCCAAATTCCAGGCATGCGCAAAGCTAGCTGGTAATCACTAGACAAAGGAGGTTAAATCAATGGTCTTGACCGATCCAATCGCAGATTACTTGACCCGGATCCGTAACGCTAATATGGTGCGTCACGAGTCCTTGGTCGTACCTGCATCAAAGATGAAGAAAGACATTTCTGAGATTCTTAAACGTGAAGGGTTCATCCGTGACTACGAAGTTATTGATGATGACAAGCAAGGCATGATCCGCATTTTCTTGAAGTATGGTAAGAACAATGAACGGGTTATCTCTGGCTTGAAGCGGATTTCCAAACCGGGTCTGCGCTCATACGTTAAGAGTGATGCGGTTCCTAAGGTTTTGAATGGCTTAGGGATTGCAATTATCTCAACTTCCGAAGGTGTTATCACCGATAAGGAAGCTCGCGCCAAGAACGTCGGCGGCGAAGTACTCGCTTACGTTTGGTAATTCATTACATCAAAAAGGAGGTGCCGATAAGTGAGTCGTATTGGTTATAAAGTCATTAAAGTCCCAGCCGGTGTTACTGTCACCAAAGATGGCGACAACATCACGGTTAAGGGTCCTAAAGGCGAATTGACGCGTCATTTTGTCCCGGAAATCGAAATGCATCAAGAAGGCGACGAAATCAGTTTCACCCGTCCTGATGATTCGTATAAGGCTATCCACGGTACCATGCGTGCCAACTTAAACAATATGGTCGTCGGTGTTACCGAAGGCTACAAGAAAGAAATGAAACTGGTCGGTGTTGGTTATCGTGCCCAAAAGCAAGGCGAGAAGCTTGTTTTGAACGTCGGTTACTCACACCCAGTTGAAATGACCGCACCAAAAGGGATTACTGTTGAAGTTCCAAGCACCACCCAGATCATCATCAGTGGGATCTCAAAACAGGTTGTTGGCCAATTCGCAGCCGTTGTTCGTTCCGTCCGTGCACCTGAACCTTATAAGGGTAAAGGGATTCGTTACGTTGACGAACATGTCCGTCGTAAGGAAGGTAAGACTGGTAAGTAGTCGTAACCTTCAACAAATTTAACAAGAGGTGAACATTGTGATTTCAAAGCCAGATAAGAACAAGACTCGGCAACGGCGTCACGCCCGCGTACGAGGCAAGATTTCTGGTACGAGCGAGCGCCCACGCTTGAACGTTTTCCGTTCCAATAAAAACATCTACGCGCAATTAATTGATGACGTAGCGGGTGTGACGCTAGCAAGTGCCTCCACTCTTGATAAGGACATTAAAGATCCTGAAAACAAGACCGACGCTGCTGCACAGGTTGGCGCATTGATTGCCAAGCGCGCTGTTGCTGATGGTCATAAAGTTGTGGTCTTTGACCGTGGTGGTTATCTGTACCATGGTCGCGTTGCTGCGTTAGCTGAAGCAGCACGTGAAAATGGCCTCGAATTCTAGTAAAAAGGAGGATAACCAACACATGGCATCATTTATCGATCCAAACCAATTGGACTTAGAAGACCAGGTTGTTGCCATCAACCGTGTTACAAAGGTTGTTAAAGGTGGTCGGCGCCTGCGTTTTGCTGCAATTGCAATTGTCGGTGACAAGAACGGTCACGTCGGCTTTGCAACCGGTAAAGCCCAAGAAGTACCTGAAGCAATCCGTAAAGCTGTTGACGCAGCTAAGAAGAGCCTCATCGAAGTACCGATCGTGGGAACAACCATTCCTCACGAAGTTATCGGTCACTTCGGCGCTGGTGAAGTGCTGTTGAAGCCTGCTGAAGAAGGTTCCGGGGTTGCTGCTGGTGGCGCTATCCGTTCCGTCATGGAACTTGCCGGCATTGCCGATATCACCAGTAAGTCCCTTGGCCGGAACACGCCAATCAACATGATTCGCGCAACAATGGACGGCCTTTCACAATTGCGGACTCGGGAACAAGTTGCTGAATTGCGCGGCGTTTCTGCGTCATCGCTTGAAGACTAGGAGGTAAACACATGGCTCAATTGAAGATTACTTTGACCCGTAGTGCTGCCCACCGTCTTCCTAAGCAACGTAAGATTGTGAAGGAATTAGGTTTAAACCGGGTAAATAGCTCGGTGATTAAGCCAGACAACGCAGCCACTCGCGGTGCGATTTTCCAAATTTCACACTTGGTTTCTGTTGAAGAAATCAAGGATTAATACATTATTTCGACAAGGAGGTGCCCAAGAGTATGCAATTGCACGAATTAAAGCCGAGCGTCGGCTCCCGTCATGCCCGCAAACGTCTGGGCCGCGGTACTTCTAGCGGTCAAGGTAAGACAGCCGGTAAAGGGACAAAGGGTCAATTGGCACGTCAGGGCGGCAAGACGCGTCTTGGCTTCGAAGGTGGCCAGATGCCATTGTTCCGGCGGATGCCTAAACGCGGTTTCAACAACATTAACCGCAAAGAATACGCAATCGTTAACCTTTCCGATCTTAACCGTTTCGACGATGGTGCCGAAGTAACGCCAGCAGCCTTGATCGACGCTGGTATTGTTAAGAACGAAAAGAACGGTGTCAAGTTGCTGGCAGACGGCAAACTTGAGAAAAAATTGACCATTAAGGTTGCAAAAGCTTCAACCGCAGCAAAAGCTGCTGTTGAAGCAGCTGGCGGTTCGATTGAGGTGATCTAATGCTGAGGACCCTAAAAAACGCGCTCAAGGTTAAAGACATCCGTAACAAGATCCTCTTCACTTTAGCGGTTTTATTGGTCTATCGATTAGGTACACTGATCGCGGTGCCAGGCGTTAACGCCAAGGCGCTGCAGTCAATTGGCTCGACAGGCTTGATCTCACTGCTGGATACCGTCAGCGGTGGCGGACTTGCGCAATACTCCATCTTTTCGATGGGGGTTTCGCCGTATATTACGGCGCAAATTGTGGTTCAGCTGCTGCAAATGGATATCGTTCCGAAATTTGTTGAGTGGAGCAAGCAAGGGGAAGTCGGTCGGCGCAAGCTGAATCAGGTCACCCGTTATCTAACCATCATTTTTGGGTTCTTTCAGGCAATTGGGATTACAGCCGGCTTTCAAACGTTAAGTTCGATGGGCTTGGTCAAGAATCCGTCTGTTAGTACCTACATTACGATCGGGATCATCCTCACCGGCGGTACTATGTTGCTGACCTGGATGGGTGAACAAATCACCGATAAGGGGCTTGGTAATGGTGTTTCGCTGCTGATCTTCTCAGGGATCGTTGCACGCCTGCCTTCAGGTCTTCAGGAGTTATATCGGGACAATGTTCAGGTATACTCCGGCGCCGAGATCTGGAAAGGAATTGCGTTCTTGGCCGCCTTGGCAGTGATTGTGATTATCGTGATCACTTTCGTTACTTGGGTACAACAAGCAAACTACAAGATTCCAATTCAGTATACCCGCCGCGTTACCAGTGCAGGTAGCAATAGTTACCTGCCACTTAAGGTGAACGTTGCTGGTGTTATTCCGGTTATTTTTGCGAGTTCTTTCATTGTAACGCCGCAGACAATTTTAATGGCTTTTCAGAAGAGTCATGGTAGTGATGGTTGGTATCAGGTCATGACCAACATCTTCAATATGCAAAAGCCTGCCGGAACTGCGATCTATACGATTTTGATTATCCTGTTCACATTCTTCTATGCGTTCGTTCAGGTCAATCCCGAAAAGGTCGCAGAAAACCTAACCAAACAAGGCAGCTACATTCCCGGTGTTTGGCCGGGTAAGGAAACTGAGAATTATATCTCGCGACTGCTTATGCGCTTGTCAACAGTCGGGGCATTATTCCTTGGTTTGGTTGCCTTACTACCGCAACTGGCCGCTAACATTTGGGGTCTGCCACAATCAATCGGGCTTGGTGGTACCAGCCTGCTGATTGTTGTCATGACTGCGATTGAATTAGTTCGGCAGTTAGACGGCTTGCTCATGAAACGTGAGTATGTTGGCTTTATCCGTGGTGATTTGGTTAAGGATGATCAGAAGAAGTAAACAAAATCGTACGTTAACCGGTTCGATTTTCGAATCGGCTAACGTGACAAAAGCAGTGTACGTGCCGGTGCACTTGGCAGCAAAAAGATTCAGATATTTTGTCTGAATTCAAACTTTGCTGTTACGCTGGCATGTATATTTAGAGGAGGATGCAACGTGAATCTCATTTTAATGGGACTTCCCGGTGCAGGGAAAGGCACGCAGGCAGAACGGATTGAGGATACTTATCCGATTGCACATATTTCTACTGGGGATATGTTTCGAGCTGCAATGGCTGCTGGCACGGCATTGGGTAAAGAAGCAAAGGGGTTTATTGATAAGGGACAGTTGGTACCGGATTCCGTGACCAACGGCATTGTCAAAGAACGTCTTGCTGAATCTGATACCGACGCCGGTTACATGCTTGACGGCTTTCCGCGCACCATTCAACAAGCAGAGGCACTCGAAACGATCACAGCTGATCTCAAGAAGCCGTTAGATGCTGTTATCAACATTGATGTTGCGCCTGCAAAATTGGTTGACCGTTTGTCTGGCCGGTTTATCTGCAAGACATGCGGAGCAACTTATCACAAAATCTACAACCCGCCAAAGGTTGCCGGCACTTGTGATCGTTGCGGCGGTCACGAATTTTTCCAACGTGAAGATGACAAGCCGGCAACGGTTAAGAATCGACTTAAAGTAAACATCGAGATGAACACGCCGCTATTGGACTTCTATAAGAAGAAGGGCCTGCTGCACACGGTTAATGGCGACCAGGACATCGATAAGGTGTTTGCCGATATCAAAGCGATTTTGGCGACTGTGGCAAAATAAGTGCTTGGACGATTGCACGCCCCTCATGACTGTTTTCAAAGTCGAAGAATTATGGTACAATATCGCGGTATGCGGTGAGTGCCAATCGGCCTCACCCTTTTCGCGCGTTAATAGAACCAATAATTTTTAGGAGGAAACACTTCGTGGCAAAAGACGATGTAATTGAGATCCAAGGCACCGTGACGGATACCTTACCCAACGCGATGTTCAAAGTCAAACTTGAAAACGGTGCGGAAATTCTCGCTCATGTTTCCGGTAAGATTCGGATGCACTATATTCGAATTCTCCCAGGGGACAAGGTAACGGTTGAATTGTCACCATACGATTTGACCAAGGGCCGGATCACCTACCGTTTCAAGTAGTTGCCAACTCAAGGAGGCTAAATTCTCATGAAAGTACGTCCATCTGTTAAAAAGATGTGCGAGCACTGCAAAGTGGTCCGTCGTAAGGGTCGGGTCATGATTATCTGCTCTGCAAACCCAAAGCATAAACAGCGTCAGGGATAATACAAACTAAAACAATAGGAGGTGTCATTGTACATGGCTCGTATCGCAGGTGTCGACTTACCACGTGGTAAGCAAATCGTCATTGCCTTAACCTATATTTATGGTGTTGGCAAGACAACCGCTCAAAAGGTTCTCAAGACTGCCGGTGTTCCGGAAGACGTTCGTCAAGATGACCTGACCCCAGAACAAGAAGACAAGATTCGTGCAGCTTTGGATTCATACAAAGTTGAAGGCGATCTCCGTCGTGAAGTGAACCTGAACATCAAACGTTTGATGGAAATCGGTTCATATCGCGGCATCCGTCATCGTCGTGGCTTGCCGGTTCGTGGGCAAAACACCAAAAACAATGCTCGCACCCGTAAAGGGAAGAAAGCAAGCATGGCAGGTAAGAAAAAATAATTAAAGGAGGTCATTGATCGATGGCAGGTAGAAAAACTACGCGGAAGCGCCGTGTCCGCAAGAACGTTGAATCTGGCGTGGCTCATATCCACTCAACCTTCAACAACACCTTAGTAATGATCACGGACCCTCGCGGCAATGCGATCGCTTGGTCCTCTGCTGGTGCACTCGGTTTTAAAGGTAGTCGTAAGTCAACGCCGTTTGCTGCGCAGATGGCAGCTGAAGCGGCTGCGAAGGAATCAATGGAACATGGCATGAAGTCGGTTGAAGTTGCGGTTAAGGGCCCTGGCTCTGGTCGTGAAGCTGCAATCCGTTCGCTTCAGGCAACAGGTCTTGAAGTTACTGCGATCCGTGATGTTACACCGGTTCCGCATAACGGTTCTCGTCCTCCAAAGCGTCGTCGTGTTTAATTGTTACCCTTCGACCGTTATGGCGGTCAGGCAGACAAATCTTCACTTCTCGTTTTGAAAGGGGTACAAACTAGATGATCGAATTCGAAAAGCCGAACATTACCAAAGTTGATGAAAGCACCAACTATGGCAAGTTTGTGGTTGAACCGTTGGAACGCGGCTACGGTACTACGTTAGGTAACTCGTTGCGGCGGATCCTTCTTTCTTCATTACCGGGCGCAGCTGTCAGCAGCATCCAGATTGACGGGGTACTTCATGAGTTCTCGACAATTGATGGTGTGTTGGAAGATGTCACCCAAATCATTTTGAATATCAAAAAATTGGCACTCAAGATGAATACCGATGAAGATAAGAACATCGAAATTGATGTCAACGGTCCGGCTAAGGTAACTGCTGCTGATATCGTCACTGATCCTGATGTTGAGGTCTTAAATCCTGAACAGTATATCTGTACTGTTGCAGACGGCGGGCACTTCCATGTACGTATGACTGTTAAAAAGGGTCGCGGGTATGTGGCAGCTGACCAGAACAAGTCTGATGACATGCCAATCGGTGTTTTGCCGATCGACTCGATTTTCACCCCGATCAGCCGGGTTAACTATCAAGTTGAAAGCACCCGTGTTGGCCGTCGGAATGATTTCGACAAGTTAACGCTGGATGTTTGGACTAATGGCTCAATCTCACCACGTGAAGCCATCAGCTTAGCAGCGAAGATCCTGACCGAACACCTGGATATTTTCGTCAATCTGACGGATGAGGCTAAAAACGCCGAAATTATGGTTGAAAAAGAAGAAACACACAAGGAAAAGATGCTCGAGATGACCATCGAAGAGCTTGACTTGTCGGTTCGTTCTTACAACTGTTTGAAGCGTGCCGGGATCAACACGGTCCAGGAGTTAACCAACAAAACAGAAGCCGATATGATGAAAGTGCGCAACTTAGGCCGCAAGTCACTTGAAGAAGTTAAAAACAAGTTGGCTGATCTCGGCTTAGGTTTGCGTAAAGAAGACTAAAATTTCGAAAAGGAGGCCAATCCATGAGTTACCGTAAATTAGGGCGGACCAGCTCACAGCGTAAAGCAATGTTGCGTGATCTGACAACTGATCTGCTGATCAATGAACGGATCGTCACAACCGAAGCCCGCGCTAAGGAAGTTCGTTCGACTGCTGAAAAAATGATCACTTTGGGCAAGCGTGGCGATTTACATGCACGCCGCCAAGCAGCAGCTTATGTCCGCAACGAAATTGCAAGTGTCGAGGAACAAGAAGACAGCGTTATTGTGAAGTCCGCTTTGCAAAAGTTGTTCAGTGACTTGGCACCAAAATACGCAGATCGCAATGGCGGTTACACCCGCATCTTGAAGACTGCGCCACGTCGCGGTGACGGTGCCCCAATGGTTATCATTGAGCTCGTCTAAACACAGTTAAAAACCGGCTGGCCCTTGAAGGTCAACCAACTTTGATCATTTGATCGATGGAGCGTTACGATGGTGGCAGGCCCAGTCCTGCTTAGTCTAGCTTGAGAGCACCGGGCAACCGGTGTCTCCATCATTAAATGATTTTTTTGTGTGAGCGTGAGCCAGCGCGGTCAGAAGCCGGAGTGTAAGTGGCCCCAGACCACAATGGCTGGGTTTTGGCCATTGTGGTCTGGGGTCCTTACATGCCAGGCTTCTGCGCTGGCGAGCGCGTTATAGAAAGCGGAAGCTAAACCTTCACCAAGCCTTCAGTAGCACAAGTCTCAAAGAATAGGTTTTGGCCATTTAGGCTTGAGGCCACTTACACGTAGATTTCTGCGACTGCGAGCGCGTTATAGAAAACGGAAATCAAACCCATACTTTGCCTTCGATAGAATAGACTTTCAGTACTGTGGGCGCGGCTATTTGACCATTGCGACCAAGGTTCTTACATGCAGGCTATTGCACCAGTGAAGGCGTTATAGAAGTAATCCACACCTGCCGTCAATAGAACTTCCTATTGACCAAACAACCACACCCAAGTGGCAGTAAAAAGCAATCGCCCAGACCTGAAGCGATTCCTTTTTACCGCCACTTTTCTTATAGCCCGGTCGTCTGCGACCTGTCCATATTCAAGATGCAGGCGGTCAATAAAAAAGTCACTACCGATCCAGCACAGCCATCATTTTTCCTGTATACTGCACAATATCGGAGGTGAAAGGCATGCACAATTGGCTAAAAGAACGAACACCATGGCAGATCGGGTTACTAGTGGTCGGCTGTTGGCTGATACTGTCTTTAACCTTTGTTACTTTGCTAATCAGTGTGACTCCCACGGCTGGCATTACCGGCGGACCATTTGTTCCAAGTGTTTACCGCGCTGCCAATGGCGATGTGACCGTGACGTGGTTGGCCGAAGTGTGGATTTTTGCGATTGTTTGCGGCTACTTGACTGGCAGACAGTATCGCAAACGCCAACAGTCGCCACGTTTGATTAAAACTTTGATACCACTTTTTTCCATGTGGCTTATTTTGATTGCTCTAACCCAGTGGCATCCGCTGGCAACTCAAACATTTCCAAAGTCAACGGCGGGCTTTTTCTTAGTCGTGATGCTGAGCTTTTTATGCATTTTTCCAGCAGGAATCATGTCTGCCTACATAGGATTATTTCGAAAAGGAAGCCGGTGGATTTGGGCGGTCTTCTTTATCTTTTTGATGCAAATGCAGCGTCCGTATTTATGGATTGTGAATGGCAAAAGTCACGTCGGCATGACGTTGATGCATGGGGATCCAGTGAAATGGGAAGCTTGGATTTTGACGATACTTGGATTGATCTTCGTTGCTTTTTTTGCCTTTATGAGTACAGATCCTGAGATAGTTAAGAAGGAATTTTAACCGACTACTTTCTGCCATGCTTTTCATTGCGAAGGTCTATCTGCGAAGGTACTATTTGCAAGTGCTTATTCCCAACAACTCAGTAAAATATGGTATTATTGTTCGGTATACAAAGCGTAGGAAGAAGGGTCGTCGTGGGCAACGTCATTCGTGTTCAACACTTGAATTACACTTATCCCGAGGCAAAACATCAAGCACTGACGGATGTTTCTTTTGATGTGGCTAAGGGTGAATGGCTCGCCATTATCGGGCATAATGGCAGCGGCAAAAGTACGCTGGCGAAGAATCTGAATGGGTTGCTGGCGCCTGAGTCGGGTACGGTCGAAGTTGCCGGAATGACGCTCAGTGAAGAAACGGTCTGGGATATTCGCGCCAAAGTCGGCATTGTTTTCCAAAATCCCGATAATCAGTTTGTCGGTGCAACAGTGGCTGATGATGTCGCGTTTGGTTTGGAAAATCGGGGTGTTCCTCGTGATGAAATGGTCAAACGGGTTGATGAGTCACTGAAACGGGTTGGTATGACGGCGTTTGCCGACCGCGAGCCGGCGCGGTTGTCGGGTGGTCAAAAGCAGCGGGTCGCAATCGCCGGGATTATTGCCCAGCGGCCGGAGATTATCATTTTGGATGAATCAACGTCAATGCTGGATCCGGCTGGTCGCCAGGAAGTGTTAGGGGTCATTCGTGAGTTAAAAGACGAACTTAACCTGACTGTCTTGTCGATTACACATGATATTGACGAAGCCGCGGTTGCTCATCGGATTATTTTGCTTAATGATGGTAAAATCAACGAAATTGGAACGCCAAGCGACATCTTTGCCCATGGTACGGACTTGTTGCGCTTGGGATTGGACGTTCCGTATTCGGAAAAGCTGAAAGATGCCTTGATTCAGCGCGGGGTGGCAATGCCGAAAGCATATTTGGATAATGAAAGGTTGGTAGACTACCTGTGGACATTACATTCGACCATGTGAGCTTTACCTATCAGGCAGGTACACCTTTCGCCGGTGACGGCATTAAAGATGTTTCCGGCACGATTCATGATGGCAGTTATACCGCGATCATTGGCCATACAGGTTCTGGGAAGTCAACGATTCTCCAGCACTTAAATGCGTTGTTAAAGCCAACATCCGGTACGGTGACGATTGGTGACAAGGTGATCACCAACGAAACGAATAATAAAAATTTAAAACCATTGCGGCAAAAAGTCGGCATGGTGTTTCAGTTTGCCGAAAACCAGTTGTTTGAACAAACCGTTGCCAAAGACATTGCGTTTGGTCCGCAGAATTTCGGTGTGAGTGAACAGGATGCTTTGGCATTGGCTGACAAAATGCTCGCCATGGTTGGATTACCACATGATGTGCTAGAAAAGTCGCCTTTCGACTTATCCGGGGGGCAAATGCGGCGGGTTGCCATTGCCGGAGTATTGGCCATGCAGCCTGAAGTCTTGGTTCTGGATGAACCCACGGCTGGATTGGATCCAGCCGGTCGCCACGAGATGATGACGATGTTTGAACGGTTGCATCGGGAACAAGGCCAAACCATCGTCCTTGTGACGCATCAAATGGATGACGTAGCTGATTATGCCGACACCGTCTGGGTGATGGCAAAGGGACGCCTGATTAAAACGGGCACGCCGCGGGAAATCTTCAGTGATCCAGAATGGTTGAAAGCCAACCAGTTGGGACTACCTAAAACCGCCCAGATGGCGCAACAGTTAACAGCAAAGGGGTTCCATTTTGATCCGCAGCCGTTGACTGAGACCGAGCTGGCTGATCAGCTGTTGCCGCAGATTGGGGGTGGCCAGCGTGGATAAGCTTCTGCTTGGCCGGTATATTCCGGGCCATTCATGGATTCATGAGTTGGATCCGCGGACTAAACTGATGGCGAGTTTCTATTATATTGGCATTGTTTTTCTCGCCAACAACTGGCAGACATATTTAATGATGTTTGTTGCCACCTTATTCATGATCTGGTTATCCGGTATTCGGATTGGCTTTTTCCTGCGTGGTGTGCGGCCGTTGATTTGGCTGATTCTGTTTACCGTTGCCCTCCAGGTTTTGTTTGTGCGTGGCGGTACGGTTTACTGGCATTGGGGCTGGTTATGGATCACAAAGCTTGGGCTGATTAATGGTGCTTTTATTTTTGTTCGGTTTGTGTTGATCATTTTTATGTCGACATTGCTGACGTTAACCACGCAGCCATTGTCGTTGGCGGATGCGGTTGAAAGTCTGCTCAAACCATTACGCGTGATTCGGGTACCCGTCACCGAACTGGCACTGGTTTTGCAGATTGCCTTGCGTTTCGTACCAACATTAATGGATCAGACAACGAAAATTATGAATGCCCAGCGTGCGCGCGGCGTTGATTTCGGTGAAGGTAACATTTTCCAACAGATGAAAGCTGTCGTACCATTGCTGATTCCGCTGTTTGTTTCCAGTTTTACCACTGCGGATGAACTGGCCACGGCGATGGAGGCACGTGGCTATCAAGGTGGCGATGATCGCACGAAGTATCGAATCTTACGTTACCATCAGCGCGATTGGATTGCTGCTGGCGGGATGGCTGTTTTGACTGGACTGTTGCTTTTGCTGCGGGCGTATTAGAAAGGAAACATGGTTTTTGACGCATTATAAAGTGACATTAGCTTACGATGGCACCAACTTTGCCGGCTATCAGGTTCAGCCAAAACAACGGACGGTTCAAGGCGTGTTGCAAAAAGCCTTGACCAAAATGACGAAGGGCCAGCCGGTGCATGTGGATGGTTCTGGGCGGACCGACTCAGGTGTTCATGCTTTAGGTCAGGTGATTAGCTTTGATTACCCGGGAAATATTCCTGCCAAGTCAATGTTGCGGGCGATGAATTCATTGATGCCTTTAGATATCGAGATATTGAAGGCAGAAATTGTCGCCGCGGACTTTCATGCGCGCTACTCGGCTAAAGGCAAGCGTTACATGTATCGGGTTGCGCGCGGCTATTATACGAATCCGTTTAATCGGCTTTATACTGGCCACTATCCCTATAAGCTGGATGTTGCCCGAATTGAAGTTGCTCTGAAGGATCTCGTCGGCACACATGACTTTACGAGCTTCGCTGCCAGTGGCGGTGTGATTAAAGATAAGGTTCGGACGATTTACGAGGCGACGGTTCGCGAAGATACGGCGACAAATGAACTCATTTTTGAGTTTTATGGCAATGGGTTCTTGTACAACATGGTACGGATACTGGTTGCCACGGCGCTTGAGATCGGCAACGGCCGACGCGAAGTCCATGACTTTCAACGGTTGTTTGAAGTTAGAGATCGGCAGCAGGCAAGAGGGACAGCGCCTGCTTCGGGATTGTACTTGAAGGAAGTTTATTATTAAGCTTAAAAAAGACGGTGACACAGTGTCACCGTCTTTTTTGTTAAGCTTGATTTTTCAATTGCGTTTGATGAACTATTTCCGCATTCAGAAGACATGCTTGCTGAACTTTTTCAATTTACCGTGTATAGTGGCGAATAATGGCGTTTAGCGTTTCAGCAGCACCATTTTTGCCGGTTCCATCTTCATAGTACTTGCTGAAACGTGGATCTGAGACGTACAGGGCGGCAAGGCTACGATGGGCTTTTGGCGAGTATTGTTTGGATGGCCAGGTGAGCTGCAAAAATTGTTTGTGCAGTTTGAAAAGGTGTTTGGCTTCTGGCGTGTTGAAGTCGTTTGTGCCAACAAGGGGTTTTAATTCATCTAGAATCTTTTGTTGCAATGCAGTGAGCTGTGCCACTTGTGCTTGCGACATTTTGCGGAATTTCTCGTTACTGGCGTTCACAATGTCCTCACCGTATTGTTCGCGGACTTCTTTGCCAAAAGTTTGTTCATTGTCATTGATTGCCCGATTTTTAAAGGCTGCGAATTTCTCATCGTCAGTCATAGTTTCGACTCCCTTTTCTAAAGTTTGATCCAAGGTTTGCAGCAATAAGCTCAGTTGGTCGCGTTTTGCCATGATCAGTTCGCGCTTACACCAAAAGAACCGCGGCCCGGGGCTGCGGTTCGCGGTTCATGATGTTCAGTTTTTGATTATTTCTTGAGGAGCTTTTCTGCCAGTGCTTTGACTTCATCGTCGGACATGTCGAGGACTGGTTTCATTTCTTCCTCGGTCTTGATGGTGTCGCGGCTGTTCTTTTCCATGTAATAATCCCACAGCGCGTCACGAACGGGTGCTTCGCTGTCGCTCCAGTCAAATACCTTGTTCATTGGTTCATCGAGAAACAATGTCTTTTCAGGATCTACTGATGCCATAATGAATTACCTCCATGATTTAGACTCAATTTTGATACAGGTTCATTATAAGCCTTTTACCGGTTAATGATGCAAATTTTTAGCACTGTTTTTAATTGAGTGCTAAAAATTAAATAATTTTGACTAAATCGCGGTTTCCTGAATTTTTTCCAAGCTGGACTTAGGAAGGGCTCTGAGGTGGCCGTCGCGCATTTCATAAACGGTGTCGACGGGATCGAGTAATCGGGTGTCATGAGTGATCATGATGACGCCACGGTCGGTATTGTGCGCAATATCGGCGAGCTGTTGTACGACTTGCAGCGCACGCTTGGTGTCTAGGCTGGCGGTCGGCTCATCGGCCAAGACGAGCGGTGGGTCATTGTACAGTGCCCGAGCGATGGCCACCCGCTGCCGCTCGCCGCCGGAAAGTGCCGCTGGGTAGTTGTCAGCAAGGTCGGTGATGCCCAGCATATCGAATAACTCGCTTTTCGACATTTTGTGCTGTTTATGGTGATTGAACCGATCGACTAACGCCAGCTGATCTTTGACCGTTAAAAAGGGGATCAGATTGCTGGCTTGCAAGATGAAGCCGAATGTGTTGAAACGCAGTTCAGTGCGTTGATGCTCCGTGAAATGTGTGGTGTCTTGATGATTAATGATGACCTTGCCGCCACTAGGACGCTGCAAATTACCGATAATGGTGAGCAGCGTGGTTTTTCCCGAGCCTGAAGGACCGATAATCGCGGCAAATTCACCTGCTTTCAAAACGAAATCGGTTGGTTGCAAGGCCGTGACTGCAGTGCGGCCGCTGCCGTATATTTTCGTTACTTGGGTTAATTCAACGAGATTGGTCATGTTATTCCCCTCCTCCGATGGCAGCTAATGGGTCAACTTTAATAATGCGTCGCAGCGAGAACAGGCCACCGACTAATGACATGACAATCAAAGCAGCGGCAATACTCGAGAAGAGTGCGGGGTTAGCATAGAACGGCATCGTTTTTGGCAAAATGAACTGCGTGAGTCCTAGCAATCCGGCGCCAATGCCAACTCCGACGACGGCAAGAATCAGAATCTGCCAGAACAACGCAGCGATAATGGATCGGGTACGAATACCTTGTGCCCGCATGACGCCGTACATCGAGATTTTTTGAATCGTCAAAATATACATAAAAATACCGATAATCAGTAACGTGATCCCGATCATGGCGCCAATCATCAACGCAAAGGTGGATGTTTCGGCGGTATAGCCAGGGATGTTGTTAATCAAGGTTGCCCGATCAATTTGCTGGGTTTTGGCGGGAATTGTCTTAAACGGGCGACTACTGATGACGATTGAAACATTGGCCGCGTTGGCTTGGCCATATTTTAATTGGCGAAAAGTTGTCAAAGTTGTATAAAATACAGGTACAGTGTAGAAGCGGCGATCATGCGTGAACCCGACAATTCGGTACTTTTGGTCACTGCCATTGAGTGTGATGCGATCACCTTTGTGCAGGCCTTCGTTGGTCACACTATCGTCGGCCAGAACCTCATGATTGTTTCTTGGCATGCGACCACTGGTGACAGTCGGCTTTAACTTACCGGCGAGGTTAATCCCAAAAACGTTGCTATTGACTTTCTTGTCCGTGCTGGTATTCTCGGCGACCACAGAAACTTGGCCGAGCACGGCGGTGTGCTTGTTAGCAACTTTATCGACCTGCTGTTTGGTCAGGCTGGAACTCAGCAGGTTTTTGTTGGCATATTTAGACATGAGTACATAATCACCGGGCAAGGCGTCAATCGCAGTGCGGTTGTTGCGCGCCAGTCCGGTTGCCAGACCCGTCAAGAAGAAGACAAGATAGGCAATGAGGACGAACGTGACGACAACTAAAAGATAGCGCGCCTTGTTATGCAGAATTTCTTTAATGGCAAGAAACATTTCGATCACCTCCACTTGAATTTTGTAAAATCATTATAGCACTCGTTTATCAATTGATAAATAAAAAGGGCTTGGTAAAAATGAATCAACGAGAACAGCAAAAGAAGGCGACCATTGCACGCATTTTGGCCGCAGCGCAGACATTATTTATGACTAACGGCTATGCCAGCGTCACAACGCGGATGATTGCTGAGGCCAGCAACGTGCAGCAACCGTTGCTCTATCACTACTTTGGCACCAAAGAAAAACTGTACTTGGCAGTGGTGATGCAGGTGAGTGACAGCATGGCGGCCAAAATTGCGTCGGCGCAAACTGGCAGTGGCAGTCTGGCTGCTAAAGTGAACCATTTAGGGCATGTTTTGACCGATGACAATGATATGAACCTGCAGATGGTGATTCACGACATTGCCAGCTTGAAGGCTAGCGCGCGGGGACAGGTTTTTAAAGCCTGGCAGGACAGTTTGCTCGCGCCGTTAGACCGCTTTTTTGCCGATTTTCAATCAGAATTACTGGAGGTATATCAGCCTCGGGAAGTCACATTATACTTTTTAAACATCCTGGCCGTTTATTTGCGACCGTCTAATACTGCAGAAAACGGTGGCTTCCAGCAACAACTGCCACTTGATCGGGCGTTGCAGATGTTTTGTACAGGTGTTAGCCAAACGGACGAACAAAAGTGATGTGGGTACCTCTTTTGTTCATGAGATTAACGGCCTCATTCCTCTTTTAAATAACAAACATTTTAATTTTTGTGATAAGCTTAGTATTAATTAAAGGTTGATCAAGCATAGCAACAAGGGGAGCGCGCACATGAGGGTTACCGGGAATTTTTGGGTGAGACATGTCAATCGGTGTGACTATGTGCCACAAGCTGACCCGCGAGAAAGCGGCGTTGCAGCTTTGAACATGGTTTTGAAATTTTATGGGGCAGAGATATCGCCGACGCGTTTGCGGGCACTGGCTGAAGTGGACCAGACCGGGACGACATTAGATGACCTGATTCATGCTGCCGAGGCACTTCATTTCACAACGAAAAGTGTTATCAGCCTCACCCCGAAGCGTTTAAACGAAACTCCGCTTATTGTGGCGAGCCGAGACGCGCAGGCCGGCCAACAGCGCTTTGCTGTTGTCTTTAAAATCACCAAACGGCATTTGTTGGTAGCAGATCCTGATGTGACGGTTGGGGTTAAGTGGTTATCCTATCAACAATTCAACCAAACATGGGCTGCAGCTGGCGCTATTATTAAACCGAGATTGAACCATACAGCTGTTAAAATGCCTTCATCACATTTACGGACGATTAAAGCGTTGATTTTGCAGCAAAAAGTGGCTTTGGTGTATTTGATACTTGCGGTGCTAGCGACAACAGGTATCAGTGTTGCAGGAGCTTTTTTCCTCCAGATCATTGTGGATACTTATCTGCCGAATGGATTAATGAGGCCGTTAGCCATCATGGCGCTTGCACTAATGGGAGCAGGGCTTTTTGAAGCAGTGCTGACCTGGGGCCGTGAGCTTTTGTTGGGAATGTTGGATCAGCGGCTCATGATTGATGTGACCTTGGCCTACGTGCGGCGGTTATACGCAATGCCGTTGCCTTTTTTTAATCGACAACGACAAGCGCTCACTGCGCAAGTGGCTGAAACGAATCGACTCATTGGGGTTGCTGCCAAAACACTTGCGACCCAATGGCTTGAAACACTTGCTGCGACAATATTACTTGTTTTATTGGTTGTTATGAACTGGAAGTTGGCGTTGCCAGCTGTTCTGGCTATATTTGGGGATGCCTTACTGATGTGGCTTTTTCGTGATCGTTTGCGAGCAGCCGGTTACGCTACGAGTCAGTCCGGTGTGGCGGTTAGCACCGAAATTACTGAAGGCCTTCGTGGCGTTGAGGCAATGCAGGCATTACGTGCCGAACCTGATCTTTTTCGGCGGGTTGATCAGGCGTTTGCCGATGATTTACATAAAAAGTTTGCTCAGCTGCAGTTTGTGCAACTTCAACGGGCGGTGCAGCGGGCGTTTCATTTCATTTTAACAGTCGATCTTTTATGGCTAGGTGCCAGCATGGTCGTAACGCAGCAACTTAGCCTCGGTCAACTGGTAGCATTTGCTGCCTTGTTCGTTTACTTTATCGGCCACTTGACACAGGTGGTGCGGTTGCAGCCGCAACGGCAATTAATCGCTGTTGCCGACAGCCGTTTGCGTGATCTTCCGTCAAGCAGTGCGGCTGATCAACAACGGCGCGTCAGTGATTCGCAACAAATTTCCGGGACGATTAAATTAAGCCAAGTTACGTTTGGCTATCGGCAAAAGCGCTCTGTTTTACAAAAGATTAATTTAACGATTATGCCAAATCATAACATGGCAATCGTTGGCGCAAGTGGTGCTGGTAAAACGACTTTGGCACGTTTGATCGATGGCTTATGGCCGCTTGATGCCGGAAGTGGGACGATCACTTTTAACCAAACGAATATTAATGACATTCGCTTGTCGCTACTACGCCAATATGTTGCCTATGTTCCAGAACGGCCGGTGATTTTCTCCGGCTCCATCCTGGACAACCTGCGTCTTGGCAATCGATTTGATGTGACCGATGATGACATGGATGCTGCTTGTGAAACGGCCGAAATTGCCGATGACATTACAAACCTGCCAAACCTAGTTTACACACTGGTTGATGCCAATACCGAAACGATGACAGCGAGTCAAAAACAGCGGCTGGCAATCGCCCGGGCGTTACTATCGCCAGCTAAAGTGCTTATTTTTGACGGGACTTTTAGTCAGATTGAAAATGCTACAGCTGAGCGAATTCTTGATCGCCTGTTTGCAATTAAGGACCGAACGATTATTTTAATGACGCAACAACCGCAGCTAGCGCGTAATGCCGATAAAATTGTTGTGTTGGTTAATGGCCGCATCGTTGAGCAGGGAAGCTATCCGATTTTGTTTGCCAAGCACGGGTATTATGCCCAAATGCTGAGGAGGTAGTCGCCATGAGTCAAAAAGAAAATCAATTCGTGACGGCTACTGATTTTACCCGGCGTTTCAAGCATTTTAAGCGTTGGATAGCCGTACCATTGATCGTGTTTATTTGTCTCCTCGTTCTTTTTATGGCCCTTACCAAGCAAGAAAAAACCATTCAGGCAAATGGCACCATGGCTACCAGTCAGCGAGGCCGGGCGCTTTATGTACAAGGCCCAGCGACTATCACCCAAGTCATGATGCAGTTCGGCCAAAGGGTTCGCAAAAATCAGCCTATTTTGGTTTATCGCGTAACCGCTGATACTGATCGAATTGACGATCTTGCCAGTCAGATAACCGACCTGAAAAAACAGCAAAAGCAATTGCAAATGTTCGGTCAAAGCGTTGACCAAAATAAGAATCTTTTTTCCGAAGCCGATCAATATGGCTATCAACAAGCGGTACAGACTTATTTAAACCAACGGCAAATGGTGACGCAGACGTTATCTGGAAATGCGGCGGCGAGTGACAACCAAGCGCTTACTAACAAAAGGCAGGAAGTTGACCAGCTACTGACAACAATGATCGCTCAGACGGCGACCGAAATCGGCCAGATTCAAGTTGCTGAAGCCGCCATTCGAGGTCAGGGGAGTGTTGCCGCCGATAATCCTTATGCTGGCTTTTATCAACATTACCAGCAGGCAGTCGCCACCGCAGATGCAGCGGGGAAGGCGGCCATTCAAACCCAAGATCTTGCCCAACTGCAAGGTCGATTAAATGATCGGCAAAAACAACTGGCTGCCTTGCAAGCACAGCAGCAAGAAAATCAACAAACGACAGGAACTGGTCAGGCCAGTGCAGAAACGTTGCTAACGACTTTGCAAACCATAACTGAGCAAACACTTGCAGCGGACGCGAAACGCATCCAGCAAACCCTTGGAAAGCTTGAGGCAAAAGACAATGATTTAAGGCACGCCGGCCAACCGCAAACCATTAAAGCACCAGTAACAGGGTTGATCTATTTTCGCCAGTCAGCGGTGGCTGATCAGCAAATCGTTGCTAAAAGACAGGTAATCGGCCGGATTTTACCTGAGCAAAATCACCAATCTTCAATCAGCTTCACCTTGAAGGTTGCAAAAAAGGACGTTTCTAGCGTTAAATGTGGTCAGCAGGTGCGTGTAAAAGTCGAACCAAATGCTGGGGACACACTTATACTTACCGGAAAAGTCACACAGATACCATCAACAAACCAGCTGCAGCAAGGAGCCTTGCAGATAACGGTTCAGAGTCGGGTTAGTCAATCGCAACTCGCCCGGCTTCATGACGGAATAACGGCACAGGCTTCGATCGTTACTGGCTCGCAATCTTCCTGGCAGGCATTGGTGCGGAATCGTGGGATTTAACGACAGAATTTTTGTGGTTAGATTTAAAAACACACCGATACACTCGCTTGTGCTGTAATTTAAGATTGACTTGAGCCTGAATCGTTGGTATTCTAGTAGCTGGTATTGTTTGCCCCACGATAAGCCCCGGAAACTTAACGTGTTCAAACAAGCACAGAATTATGGAGGAAACAAATCGTGCGTACAACATTTTTGGCTAAGCCAGGTGAAATCGAACGTAAATGGTATGTGATTGACGCAACGGATATCGCGTTGGGTCGTCTGTCATCTGTCGTTGCTTCGATCTTGCGTGGTAAGAACAAGCCGCAATTCACCCCAAACGTTGATACCGGTGACAATGTGATCGTTATCAATGCTTCCAAGCTAAAGTTGACTGGCAAAAAAGCCTCAGACAAGATTTACTATCGTCACAGTCAGCATCCAGGTGGTTTGAAACATGAAATTGCTGGGGATCTCTTGCGGGACAACCCGGCACGTCTGGTTGAATATTCTGTTAAGAAGATGCTCCCGACCAAGAATACACTTGGCCATCAGCAATTCTTGAAGCTTCATGTCTATGCTGGGGAGGAACACCCGCATTTGGCACAGAAGCCAGAAGTACTCGACATTTCAAACTTAATCTAAGGAGGCAATTACTGTGGCACAAGTACAATACGCAGGTACAGGTCGTCGCAAGAACTCCGTTGCCCGGGTCCGTTTGGTTCCCGGCACCGGCAAGATCACGATGAACGGTAAAGACGTTCGCGACTACCTTCCATATGAAAACCTGATCACCGATTTAACTCAGCCATTTGGCATCACCGAAACCACTGGCAGCTACGACGTTCTTGTTAACGTCAATGGCGGCGGCTTCTCTGGCCAAGCTGGCGCAACTCGTCACGGCATTGCCCGTGCCCTGTTGACCGTTGACCCTGACTTCCGCGGCCCTCTTAAGAAGGCCGGCATGCTGACCCGTGACCCTCGTATGAAGGAACGGAAGAAGTATGGTCTGAAGAAGGCTCGTAAAGCTTCACAGTTCTCCAAGCGTTAATCATTCGATCAATATTTGGAGCATCGACACTTTCCCGAAATCTGGGAAGGTGTTTTTTTGTTTAAAAAAAATCGACGCTGTCATTGCAAGCTTTGCAGTGACAGTGTCGATTCAGTTGTTGACCATTATCTCAACCTTTTACAGGTTCGTTTGTTGATGCAGTTCAGCAGGTCTCAATTGCTAAGGGAGCATATTCTGACATCAGCCATTTTTGACACTTTGTTTAAGACTGCCAAGCGGACTGACAGCTCCCTGTCTGCTTTAGCACTCCGCTTGATCTACGACTATCATTTCGAGAACCGTAGTAGTTTCTCGTAAAGTTACATTTCCTAACCCGAGAGGTTCTATCGCAAATAATGCTGGTTTTCCAACGGCAAGATTCAGAACTTCATAAACAATTATTCGTTCATTGTCCCGCCGCAATGAACTGGATTCCTGAGAAGGAACCCTTTCAAGCCATTTTTGATTGTCGGTGTTGACCAATTTATAAACTGAGCCTGAAAGTGTCTTGATTAGATAAACACCCTTTTTAATGGTCATGATTAGTCCTCGCTTTTTTATAGGACCAGTATATCATAGTGATTTCAGGAAGCCTCGGTGAATGTTTAAGGTGCAGAGTGTTATTTTAAAATAAGCTTAAACCTTCAATAATTCCTCTGACCACGGACATATGCCGCCATTTTACACAGCTGTTATCGGAGTGTGTGTAAAACGGCGGTATATAACTTGAAAAAGTAAAGAGGGCTCTTGACCAGCCAAGGTGGTGGGAATATCTTAAACTTAACAAAATTGATTTTTGATATGTAGCCCAATTTAGAAAAAAGGGATGATGATATGTTCACACTTTTACTCGGGCTCCTCTTGGCTTTCAACGGCTGCGTGTTTATCACTGTCTTCTTGAAGCTTCGTGAAAACGATGCTCGCGAGACACTTGAAGATTCACCATCCAACATCATCCTGTTTGTCTTATTGGCAGGGAAAGTTGCTAAGCGCCTTGGCGTAAACGATCCTTACCGTCGCGCTTCGTTAGTGGGTGGCATTGTTTTGGTACCTACTTCGCTTGTCTTAATTGTGATAGGGCTGGGAGAAGTTATGGCTTAATGCCTTTCATATCGGTTGTTGCATGACAAACGGCCATTTAGTGCGTGGCTTTTAAAATTCGGTGACGTCAAATATTTCTTGAATCGCATGGTTCATATTTGTGAAAGGATCATTTAGGAAAAGCGGTTCAGAATATCCATTTTCTAGAGCATCAGCATTCATTTTGGCTGTTTTTACCTTGTCATAAAGAAGGTCATCGTAAGGTTTTCCCTTAAAACGGTCGTAATTGGTGTTGAAGAAAGCAGGGCCTGACAAGATACTGTTTAACTCAGTCGGTGTGTATGGACGACGAACGGATTGAAAATGCATCAAGATCCAGACTTCAAGATTGACATTTGAGAAAATGATAGACATCTTGTGTTGCTTGGCGAACCTGCGACAATCCGCAATTTCACTTGGACCCAAGCTGTCTCTATCAAATACGACATAGACTTTTTCTGCCTGCTCATTGCTTTTTAGTCGCTGAACTTTTTGGAAGGCTTTTTTAAGTAGCGACATGCCACTCAGGCCAACGGAAGTGATGACCAATTTAGGTGAGCGGACGTGTACATTGGCTGCATGATACTTTCTTTTTAACATTTTGAAATAAGCTTTTTCTGACTCGCCTTCGCAGTAAATTGCGATGATCTTTTTATAAGGTATCTTCCGTGATTTTCGGGGCATCATTACTTCCTCGCTGGTGGATTGCTGGCATTTAATGCGCTGAGCATCTCGTCAACATCAATTTGCGGCAGGGAGCCGAATCGGCCTTCAATATAGCGCTTCATATATTGAACGTCATGGCGGGCTGTGTTTTTACTGTCCTTGAAATCAAAAACAGAGTAAAGCGAACTTCTGCCTTGAAAATCTTTCTCAACCAGATAAATTTGATCCGTTCGCAATTCTGAATTGAGCAGTTGCAGTTCGTGGGTGGTCAAAATGAACTGGTTTCTATTTTGCTTAGAGTTGAAGATTTCGATTAACGCTTTTGATAATTCGAAATGTAGGGAATCATCAAATTCGTCGAAAAGAATTGTCTTACCATTGCCGTTAAGATGGGCATTGATGATAGAGAGTGCAATCAGAAAAATCTTTTGGGTGCCCCGTGATTCTTGAGTAAGTGGGATTTCCTCAGTGCCAATAACGTTGCCGTTATCATCGTATTGTTTGTGGGAAGCATAGAGTTCTTTTCGAGTATCAGGAAGGTCAATCTCTGGTTGCAAAGTCGCCATGATTTTTTTGATCTCTTCCGGGAGGCTCAAAGGAATATCTCTGACTTTAACATCAACAATATTGAAGTCAGCAAAGCGAAGAAAGCGTAGAAATTCATTTTTGATTCGTTTGTCATCCATTAACTCGGTTAGCTGGTCAGGAATAATGTTCTTGCTATTGACGAAAACAAGATCCTTTTGAAACCATTCGAGAACTGTAATTGCCGCGGAAATATTTGCCTTTTGTGCATTAAAAAGAAAAAGTGAGTTCTTTTTGGTATTTGCGGCAACTTTCTTAAGCTCCTCATCCAGCACCGGATAATTTTGACCCTCCCTAGCAAAAATCGTCCGTTCAGTTGTTTTGAGAACCTGGGTTAGTTTCTCGGCAACGATTGCTTTGGAAACGTAAGAGAAGGAATATTGAAAGGTTTGATTTCCATAATTGAATTTAACTTGAAATTTGGTCGGTGTTTTGGCATTAAGCGGATTTAACCTAAATGGATTATACGGCAATGATGTAGTGATTTTATCAGGGTCGTTTAAGACCATGGATCGCATCAATTTAAGTGCATTGATGATATTTGTCTTGCCAGAGCCGTTTGGACCAATAATTATGAGATTTTTTAGCAGCGAACTGTTGTTTTCCCTGATGGTATTGGTTTCCTTGAGGCGGCTGAGACGTTCACCTGTTTCAGCTGAAAGGATCATTTCGTCTTTGATAGAAGTAGCATTCTGGACGGAAAATTCAATAAGCATGATGGTAACCCTCCTTTGTGCTTTATATAGGCAGTATATCATGGTTAGATTGAAAAGTCTTAGCAGATGCATAAAAAGTGTGAACTGCAATTCGTGGCTCTTTACGTGCAACTTTTATTATCTAATTTAGCGAGATATTTATGAGAGTTATCTTCGTTATGACATTCATCAGTTCACGCTTTTATGTGTTTAATGTCATTATGGAGGTGTCTTTCAGTGTGAGATACTACAATGAGATCATGAATCATTTGCCTCATGCACTGCCGTAAAACGTTCCCTATAGCGTGACAATCACAAACAAAAATCCGCCATCCTCTTCATATTCGTAATTAACAAAGACCATGTTAAAATGATAACAAGTTAGGTCTCTCAATTAACCAAAGAAGGCGGAAGTTTGAATCATGATACATTTAAAGAATATGTGATGTCCCATTGCCATGCTGTGCGTGATTTTCGGCGGCGCGCGGTTGTCTACCAGCGGCTGAAGCACGCGCAGGGATGCGCGGCGGACCAGCGAGATCCCGTGATAGAAGAAAAGGCTGTTGAGGCGATGGTGGAGCGGTTTGTGTGCAGCGCTTATTGCAACTTGAAACGCTACATTAAAGAAGAGGATCAAGATTCGCGGCAGGCTTGGATTGCTTTCATCGAACAGCAAGACGTCTTGGCTAGCTTGGAAGCAAGTGCCAGCCAGATAGTTTTGCACGACGAGTGAGTGAAGGTTAGCTGTGCTTTGTTGACGGTCAATTAGCATTCAAGTGGTCAGCATATGCCCGCTGGTGCGCCGCGCTATTGATCTGCACGGATTTTTTTCCTGTCGAAAAGTCGTAAAAGTGAACTTGCTTACAAACCCGTTAGTTACGCCTTGTGATTTGTTAGACAATTCTATTTCCAACATAAACGCCCACTTGATAAACTATCTGAAAGCTTGGCAGCTATGGAAACAAGCATCTCTTTGAATAGCTGGCGGCTGGAAATTAAAAAAGGGGCGAAACGACATTGAAAAAAATGCTAATAGGATTGGTTGTCCTGATGGTGCTGGGATTCGGTGCCATGAAAGCTTATCAACATTTCAGCTACGGCGGTCCGAGCTACTATACGAAGATTACGGAAAAAGGTAAAGAATCAAATGATAGTGAAGGCAACAAGCAGTATGACTATAAGCTGACCGGTTATGATGAAAAGGGTCAAGCCAAGCAACTCAAGTTTAAAGTTTATCGTGACCGGCCTTTGAAGATGAATGCGTATCTAAAGATGACTTACAACAAAAATCGTGGCGTGACCCGCTGGCAAAGTGTGCCTTCTAAGGATGTGCCAAAAGCGGCAAGAGAAAAATTAAATTAAGCGACCGCACTTTGGTTAATCGCAAGTATTCGTGAGTGACAAGGTTTCGATTGATGGGATTCTAAAAAATCAAGGCCTTGTTTTTCTTTTGCCGCGATATGCTCATTTGGACACAACCACCTGCACCACATCGAAGCCGGTTTTCGAAGCAATCAAAATGAACACAGGTACGGACAAAATCAGAAGTAAAGAAAAGTTAAAGTGGCTTACAAAGACGTTAGCTTGAAAAGGTTGTTTGTTAGCCCATTATCAGGAAATGCCGGTCTAGAGCCGGTATGATGACATTATTCAAAAAAGCAAACACGCAAATGGAGGATTATCATGGACAAACAACCAGTTGTAACGGTTGAAAATGTGACCAAAACCTATGGCAAACGCGGTGAAAAGCAGACGCCAGCATTGAAAGGCGTTAGTTTCCAGGTTGAACCTGGTGAATTTGTTGGCATCATGGGGGCGTCTGGCTCAGGGAAGACGACTTTGTTGAACATTCTCAGTACGCTTGATCGCCCAACTTCTGGTGCTGTTCGCATTAAAGGCGAAGATGTGACCAAGTTAAAAGGCAATGCACTTTCGGATTTTCGGGCCAAGAAAATCGGCTTCATTTTCCAGGACTTCAATTTATTGGAGAACCTGACAGGCCGGGAAAATATTGCCTTACCGCTGGCGCTACAGAATGTCAGTGCCAAAAAGCAACAGGCAGCGGTTGATCAAATCGCGGCAACGCTAGGTATTGCCGCGGTGTTGGATCATTATCCGACCGAGTTATCCGGCGGCCAAAAACAGCGGGTGGCCGCGGCACGGGCCTTGGTTCAACAACCGGACATTTTGTTTGGGGATGAACCGACTGGCGCCTTGGACTCCAAAGCAGCGCGCGAGTTGCTGGATACGATGGATGATTTAAATAAGAATCACGGGGTTTCGATTTTACTCGTGACGCACGATCCATTTTCCGCTAGTTATGCAAGTCGGATTCTTTTCATTAAAGACGGTCAAATCGGATCTGAGTTGGTACATGGGGATAAGAGCCAAGAAGCGTTCTATCAGGAAATCCTGGAAACACTTGGCACATTTCAAAAATAAGGAGCGGCATCTATGTTAAGCAAACTTGCACTTGGCGGCTTAAAGAACCGCTTCCGCGACTATGCGGTGTTATTTTCTGGCCTGGTGATTGCCAGTGCTGTCTTTTATATGTTCATGGCGCTGGCAACGAACACCAGCTTCTTAAAACAAAATTCGCCGATTAGCTACACGCCGTTTATTTTTGGCTTTGGGGCAGTACTGCTGGCAATCATTACGTTTGTCTATATTGTTTACGCCAACAGTTTCCTGCTGAGTATGCGGCAACGCGATTATGCGATGTTTATGATGCTCGGAGCAAAAGGGCGGAAGATCGGACAGCTCATTTTTCTTGAAACAGTTGCGATTGGGATTTTCGCAACGTTTGCGGGCGTTTTGATTGGGTTAGTCGGCACCAACTTTATTGGTAAATGGTTGATTAATGCCCTGCACGCCCAAGCAACCGGCTTCTCCGCTATCTGGGTACCGGCGATTTTATGGACGTTCGGATTCTTCGTTGTCTTGTTCATTTTATCGGCGATTTACAATACGGCTAAGTTGCTAAAAATGCCGATGATGCGGCTATTACGACAAGCGCAAACGCCGAATCGGGTTAAACAGAAAAAAATCTTTTTCGCGTTGCAAATTGTATTAGGCTTAATTTTACTGGCGGTTGGATATTACTGCATGGGTAATGCGACTCATATCGGGATAAAAGCCATCCCGACTGCTTTAGTCACCATTGTGATGGGGACATATTTCTTATTCAATGCGGTCTTTGTGGCCTTAATTGCCTTGTTGAAGCGCAACCATTCTTTTGCTTCCAAGCAGCTGCATACTTTTACATTGTCGCAATTGAGTTTTCGGATTCGCGACTATACACGGATCCTGTCCGTCGTGTCCATTTTGGTAGCCTTGGCATTAGGGGCGATCACTGTTGGACTAGGGTTTACCCATGATATTCCCGTGCTGGCCAGCCAGTACACTGCTTATGATTTGACGGTTGTATCACCAAATGCCCAAACGCAAGCTGAGATCAAAAAGTTGCAAGGCGTCACGGAGAAGCAGCAGTATACACTCAAGTCAGATGCCAAAACGGTTTATATTAGCCAGCGTGCACTTGACGCCCATCCGTTGAAGGTCCAGATCCGTGACCAGAGTAGGAATGGCAAGTTGCGCTCGGTGACGTTGACAAGCCGCAACTTTAACAAAATCGCCACGCAATACTCAGGCGCTATTGGGATCTTTATTGGTGATAACCGCGGAAAACAAATGCGGGTTGCAGATGACGCGACCTTTGCCAAACTCGGGAATGCCGAAACATTGACGACCTTTAGAGTTAAGAACTTCAACCAAAATTATGACACCATTGAAAAGATTATAAACTTGCAAAACAAACAGTATCCTAAACTGTGGGGCAGTGATACTGATCAAAAATTCGAGTCATACTCCATTCTTAACGGGATGTACTCCGGACTTGCCTTTATGGGCTTCTTCTTAGGGCTGTCGTTCTTGGCAATGTTGGCTTCGACCTTGATGTTTAAGATTTTATCCGGCGCTAACTACGACAAGCGCCGCTACCTGATGTTGCAGAAAATCGGCGCACGTCCCCAAGTGCTACGTCGTTCCATTCGGCAGGAAATCGGCGTGCTTTTCCTTCTGCCAGGCATCGTCGGCATGATCCACGTTTTGTTCGGATTACAATTGTTCAAAATGATTCTGCAGGCACCTTATGACAACCTAATCGTGCCGTTCGGCGTATTCATCGTACTTTACGGTTTATACTATCTGATCACCACTTGGATGTATCAGAGCATCGTGATCAACAAGGATCTGGCTACTAAAGGTTAAAACTGAGACTTGGTCCCAATCAGGCAGATCAACTATTAAGGGCGCTAGTTTTCGACTTAGGAAAACTAGCGCCCTTTTCGCGGTGTCTTTCACTTAATGATAGCTTTATCGCAAGCGTTGCGTTGATGTTCAGCGACCTTTGACGGCATGCCGTTGATCGGTTGTTATCAGTGTTTCCATAAACTTCAAAACACCCTGTTCTTCGTTACTTGTCGTCGTGGCATCAGCGACAGCGGTCACGCGCGGATCGGCATTGGCCATGGCCACACCTAAGCCGACTTCCTGCAGCATCTCCAAGTCATTACCGCCGTCACCGAAGGCACACATTTCGGACAAGTCGATTCCAAGCTTTTGCCCAAGCAGCGCAAGCCCTTGCGCTTTGTTCACGTTAGGACGAATCAAATCAATGTCGCCGTGACCGCTGCTAGTCGGAGTCGCAACGCCAGCCAGCGCACTGCGCAATTCAGCAACAATCGCATCTGTACGCTCTGGGGGACAGCCGATGGAGAACTTAAGGATTTTGTCGTCGAGTTCATGGTAGTCATGTAGTAACGTCAGCTTAGGATAATATTTTCGCATGATCGCCAAATGATTTGGATCCATGGTGTCCAGTGTGTAGGCGCCGGCTTGACCACTGACGGAGACTTTTAAATCAGGAATCTGTTCAAGGTGGGTTAGGATCGGATGGATAATCGAGGGAGCAAAGGCATTCAGGGCATAGATGTGGTTGGCGTCGCGAATGTAGGCCCCATTTTCCGCGACAAAAATGGTTTCGGGATAGTCTTCAAAGAAAGACCGTAACTGAAAGTACTGGTTGCCGCTTGCGATGACCCAATAAATGTGGTGTGCTTGCAGCTGGTGATAGAGTCGGTCGAACCAGTTGCGATCGTAGCTCATGTCATTCCGCAAGAAAGTACCATCCATGTCGGTTGCGATTAGTTTAATCATCATCAATCCTCCGTCAGTCTTGTGCGTTGATTCCGGCAGGTGACCGTTATCAACGTTGTTAGCCAGCCATTTATCATTGAAAGTTGTTGTAGTTCTGCGTTGATACTTCTATGACAATAGTACCTTATTTGCCGATGTTTAAGCTAGAGCTGACTTAACTCGGAAAGGCGGCTGATAAACAATCGCATTATTCATTAACCACTTTTTCAACTAAATAAAATTTGCAAATTTGTAATAGACTATATTCAAATTAGATAGGCACAGGCAAAACTAAACGCCGTCTGGATTGCGCCCTTTTTCCTTAACCGACTGCAACATATACCTATCTTCCCCCACAGCCTGCTTAGCGCCTTGTTGCCAAAGCCGCCCATTGACGTGATGCATCAATATCTTGGCAGTCTGATGATCCACCAGCACTGTGTGTTCATGCTGCGGATCGTCAGCTAACGGTGCGTGGCCTGCACTGATCCGGGCCAGTTGTTCCGTCACATCCATCAAAAGCCGACTACCTGCCAAAATTTCCGAAAAATGCGCGGCATGATAAGTTGTCGGTAAAGTCATTTTCATATTCCCGCAAAATTTGACGGTAATGATCTGCTTGCCTCCGCGACGCTGAATGGCATGGTCAACTAGGTGATGGGAAGCAACCCAAATGACACTGCGATGATCAGGCGCAGATAGCGGTATAAATGCATAGCCGGGTCCGGCAAGCATCTTCGGCAACTTTTCCGCGTTACCATGATATAATTTCGTCACGATAACTTGATGTACCGATTGCGAATAAATAGATTCGTCTTCGTGATAACGGACAAAGCTTAAAGAGGTATTCGGCAACAGATAGTTGGCAGTCGCAGTTAGTGCCAGCATTTTCCCGGACAGAAAATTGGCTGGCAAAGGGAGAATCGCAATAATTTCCCTTAGCGGCAACTGCACGCCATCCGAAACCAAAGCCTCCGCGGCGAGTCGTTTAACGAAACATTCATGTTCTTCATTTATGGCTTTGTCCATAGAGCGTTATGTATAGCTTGAATATTATCGTAAACGCTTTCAAAAAGAAAGCCAAACGACTTACCGAGTTAACATATTGGTCCGCTTTAGAACGCTATCCATAGGAAAACTATTTGACGCGCGGCATTATCCGATTACTGCCACCTCAAGACAATCAAGCCAAGTTGGTGGTGATCAAGTTATGTATAGGTTGATCCTGCGTGAGCGGTAAACGTGAGACATCAAGTTAGGCGGTGGATAGTTGATCAGGCACAATGATCTTAGGATCGTTGTGTTTTTGTTCGCCGATCGTTTTCCGTGACGCAGATGCTACCGCTAAAATTATCCGACTTAAAAATAAACAACCGTAACCTCTCGCAGTCATTGAACTGACGAGTAGGTTACGGCTGTTTTATGATTTCCAATCACTAATGTTCAGGCAAAATGCTCTAAACGGTTAAAGGCAAGTACATGATCCGATCCATGTAATGCGGCCGATGGAAGAACCAGCCTTCTTCACGATAAGCCTTTGCGCCACTTTCGAAGATAAGGAGCAACTCATTTTGATTAGGGTTAAAGCTGATTTCCTCAACTGAGTTCGGGACATTGATCATTTTATCGCCAGCTTTTGGGGATTTAAAATCTAACTTTTCCCACCCTTTATTCACGGCCATGCGGATCCAGATTTTGCCTGGCGCACTGCCGTTTGACTGGCTAAACAACGTCACGCCATCCTTGGCAATGGCAACGCCTTGCAGCCGATCCCACGCCGGATTGTAAGAGTTGATGATTTTCTTTTTGATGAGGGTTTTGAAAAGAATGTCTAACATTTGGGTCGTGCTTTTATGTTGCGTCTGCGGGGCGAGGTCGGTGACGATCTTGTCAAACTGTTTTTGCGTGATCGCATTTGGCAGGTTCTCGTCATTTAATGGCAAGGCAATCAGCGAGCGGCCGGTGGTCTTTTTACCGTATTTCACCAAGACCAATTGATGGTTGTAAAGGGTCATGGCCGAGGTGCGGTTAGCCAGGTGGAATGGAATCCGCGTCGAGGCCAGCGGTGCCTGGTTGACTTGCGGCTGATAGGCGTCAATTTCGCGTTGCGCGGCATAACTGATCCCGGCACCGCCTGCTTTCGAATTATCATCCGACCAAAGCAAACGCTGCTTGTCGAGATCGTAAGTAATGCCGCCGACATGCGCCTTGGAGCGCAAAATAAGTGTCTTATTGTAACGACCGGTTTTGGCATCAATTTCGATAATAATGGAATTTAACCGATGATCACCATCATACATGCTGACATAGAGCGCTTTTTTAGACTGAGTAACCCCTTGTGGCACCCAGTTAGTTCCAAAGGCCGCTTGCCGGGTTTTGTTGTCGATTGACCACGCGCCTCGCAACCCCGGGATCACCGCCATCTTCGTCTTCTTTGCCAGGTGCACACCAGACGACGGTTGCCGAATTTCGGTAATTCGTTTTTGTGCTTCACTTTCAGACTGCAGTGGACGCGGATCCGCCTGCCACTTTTTGACGTCGGCAGGTTGATCAACCAGTTGCTGATAATGATAGTGGTCAATTAGCCACCACCCGCCGATGCCAAGCACCGCCACACTTACAAGGGTTCCGATTGTCACCCAACTCCATTTTTTCAAAATACTCCGCTCCTCAGCTTTAAGATTGCTAATAAACATCTTTATTTATTGATGCCATAG
This sequence comes from Lacticaseibacillus huelsenbergensis, assembly GCF_029726355.1. Lineage (NCBI taxonomy): Bacteria > Bacillati > Bacillota > Bacilli > Lactobacillales > Lactobacillaceae > Lacticaseibacillus > Lacticaseibacillus huelsenbergensis. The sequence goes on along the minus strand of NZ_CP120687.1, from coordinate 624,217 downwards.
TGGCGAAATCAAGTCAAACATTTTGCTGTAGCAGCACTTCGCATTGATTTTTAGTTGATGGTTAGGATCAAATGTATTGAATAAATTTTTCCGAAAATGATTTTATTGTTCTGGAAAAGACTGATTGATAGTTGATGTGGGTTGTTCCGAGCTTTTTGCTAGAACCTCACAATTCCTCTGTGCCATAATGAAGTTGTTGTTGCAAACCATGTGCCAAACACAAGGAGGAATGATTGATGTCTGATGTTAAGTACCCGCAAACCATTGACCAGCTTAACCAATTGATTGCGGATTTGATGCAGCTTCAAACAAATGTGCAACAGATTCACTGGTATATGCGCGGGCATAACTTCTTTCGTCTTCACCCATTGATGGATGATTACAAAGATCAACTAGCCGAAGCGTTGGATGCAATTGCAGAGCGGCTCATTGCTTTAGGCGGCTCACCGTATGCGACCACCCATGAGTTTATCGAACATACTGGGTTGCCTGATGAAAAGGTGGCGTTTGGCCAGTACACGCTGGTGGAGTTAATGCAACGTCTCGTTAAGCAGTTTAAGTATTTGGCTGACCAGTATCAGAAAGCCATTGAAATCACCGATCAAGAGCGCGACTTTCCAACTCAAGACATGATCAACGGGTACAAAGAAGAAACGGACAAAAACATTTGGATGTTAAACGCGTACCTTGGGAAAGGCCCGTTAGATGATTAGTTTGCCATAGCGGCTTTTGATGATGACGACATAAAAACGCCGGCATACTTTTCACACGTTTATTGTGGAAGGTATGTCGGCGTTTAACATTGGGTTCAAATGGCTAGTGAGCTCTGTTTCGGCATAATCCGATCCAGTGTCCATTGCATGGTTTGGCGACGTCGCCCAGTCAATAACCAAACAGTCAACCCAATCATGACGACTTCCACAATAGTTTGGAATAAATAGACCGTTATTGATCCGGTGATTGAAGCCTCAGTGTTGCTGACGACCATGCTAAGAATATCGACCGCCGCGTGGACAAGCATCGGGATGCTAAAGGAACCAACGTAAAGATAAACGGCGGCGATAAACCAGCCGAAGACAACGGCAAACTGAATCTGCGAAAGTGTATCAAACCAATTTTGTTCCCCCAAAACATTGATCAGGTGGGAAGCACCGAACAACAGACCACTTATGAAGATGCTGCCCGATAATGCCAACCGATGCCGGCCTAACCAGACTAGCAGCAAAGTTAAGACCATATAACGGTACTCCCATTCCTCAGCAATACCCGGTTCAAGTCCTTGAGCAAACCAGTTAAAGGTTAGGGGATTTGAATGCCAAGACCAGATGAACAGGCTTTGAAACGAATCATTCGTGCTAAAAGCATTCCAGAGCGTAAAGTAAATAATAAAGACAACCAGAACAATCAAGACCCCGGCTTGCATATTCGGGTTGAAACGCCAGCTAGGGAGCGGTAGCCCCCACTGACGCATGGCGATAGCGCCGACTAGCACTGAAACAATTGCCGCCAAAACGCCTGCTTCGGCAAAGCTCCAAAGAGGCGAAGCAAACGCCGATTTAGTCAAACCTTCAGTAAAAGTGGTTCCTGCGTAAATCACCATAAACGCAACCACCAGTGTTGTGATAACCCGCGTCAAATAGTGCTGGTCCGGCGTGAATAGAACTTTTGCAAATGGAACATGAGCCAGTAAAATCAGCACCGTTATCAGAATCAAACTTAAATTGCCTGGCAAAACACGCAAGAATTGCTGACCGCTGTAGAAAACAATAAGCGGATACACAATAAGCTGAATCAAAACGGCTAGCAGCTTGAATAAGCGACTGATCCAATGCTTGGGTGCCGAAATGGCGCTGACCAGTAACAAGCCACCTTCGATAATGGTTAAGACAAGCGCCCATAACCAGAACTGTGCGCCTTGGGCCGCTAGTAAATAACCGGCTGTTAATATAAGTCCCTGGACAAAGTACCACCAAAACCAGGGAGAGCTGTATGCTTTCATGTGATTAAATACCTCCTGTTGTTGTTGGTATAAATGGTAGCACAAGTCTGTACAAGGACGGTAAAATTAGGCATCGAAATCTTGATATTGGACTATCAATAAATATTTCATTGTCTATTAACATATGAGCTTTAGTTGATAGGCTCAACAATTTATCTGGTTGGTGCGGCAGCCTCATTTATGAATCAAATGATCAGGAGGTGCATATCGAACACTTGACACTCATTATAAAATGCCGAATATAATAGCTTTATTAAACGTTATCTTTAGGTTATGCTGTACGCCTATACGACGTGTTTTTGGAGGAGAATTCAAATGATACATTACGGTCTTATTGGCACGAACCAGGCAACTGACGATTTCGTGCAGGCGGCAAGTGTGACGAACAAATGGGAACTCGGCGCTTTGTATGCCAGTGATGTTGATCAAGCAGATCAGTATGCCCAAAAATATGGCACGAATCAGACCTTTTTTGACATTGCTGATTTTTTTAAAAACGGCAATTTTGACACAGTTTTCATTGCCTCTCCTAATGGCGATCATTTTAGCCATATTAAGCAGGCAATTCAGGCTGATAAGCATGTCATTGTGCAGCCGCCAGCTTTGACAAATCCCACTGAGTTTGCCGAGGTGGAACAGTTGTTGACCGATCATCCCCGAGCTTTATTTTTTGAAGGGGCTTATCCGATTCACATGCCAAACTTTAAAAATATTGAAGCTGCGGTTGGCAAAATGACCATGATTCAAGGGGCTACTTTGGTTTCAATGCGGGAACAACCGGAATATGACGCCATTTTGGAAGGAGCGCAACCTGAAGGCTTTACCTTGGCTTCCTTTGGCGGCGCGTTGCAGCAAAAAGGCGTTTATGCCATCTATGTGGCTTTAAAGCTATTTGGCCGGCCAACCTCGGCAACATACTTTGCGACTGCTGTTGAAACCGGTGTTGACGGTACCGGAGTAGCTTTCCTGCAATATGACCATTTTTATGTGACGCTTCACTTTGGGTTTACCACGGATTCATATATGCCCACGGAAGTTAATGGCCACCATGAACTGATTCAGGTTGATGATTTAACCGAAATGCATCTGGTTCAGCATTATGATGCCCAAAAGAAGGTGACGCCGCTGATGTCAGCCGATTATATGTATCACTTTACTGGCGAGTTATTGGCTTTTACTGAAGTGCTGGAACACCCGTATACGTCGGAAAATCGTAAAAAGTATCGGGAATGGTTGCAGTTAGCAGAAGATGTCAACAATGTGGTGTATCATTTGCGCCAAATGGTTGGGATTAAGTTCCCGACAGATACGCCACAAAAGTAGTCTAGAGATCGACGTGGCGGTTTTTCAAACGACTTGATGACAAATTTATTTATAATATCGAGTCTTCATAATTTTGTCATCAGGATGGGTATGTTATATTAAGCTTGCGCTATATGAGAATAGCTGTTGTTATATAGCCATGTTCAACTTCGAAATACAGATCAGCAGGTGATGATCGCAGGTTGTTGAGCAGATGATGCTTTGCCAATATTGATTTGGGATGGTGGAGGAGAAAAATGATTTTTTTCTTGGATGAGTATTTATTACAAAAGAATTCGAGTGTTGAACACGCGGCGGCCAAACGCTTGGCATTGTTCAAGCGATTCAACCAACCGGCTGTCATTTTGACCCGGAATTTTGATCGGCTAAGCGTGCGAACGTTGGGAAAAATGAAGATCGCGCAAACGGATGTGTTGAACATGTTTGATTATTTTCAGCACATTCCTAGTGATATGCCGGAAAAAACGGTGCTAAACGATGAAATGAATCTGCCAACACTTGACGAGGTATCAGTTGATGCTAATCAGAGTCAAGTGACTGATGGCGATCGGCTTCGTCGGCAAGTAGGGTACATACCGGAAACCTTTGGGCACGTTTTTTACCAGAATTATTTGGATGATCAAGGCAATGAAGTCGAACGCGATTTATGGGATGCACGCGGCTTTCGGTCTGCTACGCAATATTTTGGCCGTGACGGGCTGCTGACATTTGAGCGCTATTATGATTTGGATGGCAAGCCGGTCATTGAAACCTATTATGCCGGTAATCAGGCCGATCAAATGCAGCTCACTCGGGTTGTTTTGAAAGGCAAGACAATTCTTGATAATCGGGAATTTGATGATCTGGACGGCTTGTTTACCTATTTTCTTGATGAACTGGCAGATGCAGATCCAGGTGAAACCATCTTTATCAGCGACCGACCGGGTGTTGGCGTTTTGCCATTAAGGAATATGCAGCAGGCGGCTAAAAAGTTCATTTACATTCCGATTAATCATGTCGTGAATAACGGCAATCCACAAACGGATCCCGTAGATGGTTATTTGAAACCCGCTTTTGCCGATCCAGCCAAGATCGATGGTTTCATCGTTCAAACACCAAGTCAACGTGATGCTATCGTAAAGCGGTTCCCGGCAGCAAAAGTGACAGCTATTCCAGCAGTCACAGTCGATCCCAAGGCGTTACCGCAAAAACCTACTGAAGCTACAACTGCTGTCGACAATAAAAAGTTAATGTACGTCGGCCGAATTGCTGAAGAACGGCAGCTTGACCAGATGATCCGGGCGCTGGGTTTGGTCAACAATAAGATTCCTGGCGTTGAATTGGACCTGTACGGTTATGGGGATGCTGATTACCAAAAGAAGCTTGAAGCATTAGCCAAAGATTTGAAACTTGATAAGCAGGTTCACTTTAAAGACTACGTGACAGACTTGGATAAGCGGTATGAGCAGTACGCCATGCTATTGAATACTGCGGCAACTGACGGTGGGCCGCTGGCAATCTTGGAAGCACAGACGCATGGCCTTCCGGTTATCAGCTATCGGTTCCATTACGGCCCAAGCGATGAAATTGCCAACAAAGAAGACGGGTATTTGGTTCCGCAAAATGATTTGGCAATCATGGCAAAGCTCATTGTTGATTTATTGCAACATCCGGAAAAGCGCGCGGCTTTTGGTGAAAAAGCATTGGAAAATGTCGGTCGACGTTTGGATGAAGCAGATGTCTACAAGCAGTGGCAGCAAGTCTTAGGTCTGTAATGGAGGTTGGGTTATGTATTATTTTTTAAATGAGAACATGCAGTTTGCTAAATCAGGCATTGAAGGCGCAGAAATTCAGCGACTGAACTTATTCAATCAGCATCAAGTTCCGGCGAAAATCGTGACGCGAGTTTTTGCCATGAATCTGCATGATGTGACCACTGATGCCAAGATCAGCGACGATCATTTTGTGAATCTGTTCGATTATTTTTGCGGCACCACACATGTCGAAAAAACCGTAACCACGGTTGATGATGTCATTGCCGTTGGGGATGACATCACGCAGAAAGCCGAAGACAACAAAATCACGTATTTAAAAGACAATAAACTCTATCGGATTGCCTATTTGCGTCAAGGCGCCGTCAATCCACGAGAAATCAGTAATGTTCAATATTTTGATACAACCGGTCGCACGACAAAGATGAGCTGGTGGAATTCTCGTGGCTTTCTTTGCCTGAACCAGTATTTTGACAATGCCGGTAATATCTTCCAAGAACATTATCTAGACTTGGAAGGTAACGTTAAGATCGAAAAACTCCATTATCTCAATCGGGCAAACAAGGAGAAATTTTCGTACAAGTTAGATGATTTTGACGGTGTGGACTATTTGTTCGATGGCCTACATGATTTGACACGGTTTTTCTACGATCAGCTGAATAAAGTCGATGGTGGGTACAATGTGTTTATTAGCGATCGGACTACGGAGACTGGCTGGGGATTGCGACATATGGAGACGGCAGCATTTAAAGTGCTGCATTTACACAACAACCATTTGGCTGATGACAAAGATATCATGCATGACCGATTGAACAATTTCTATGCCAGCTCACTGAACAATCTTGATAAGTGGGACGGTATTATTGCGCCATCTTCGCAGCAGAAAAAGGACGTAGAGGCACGATGGGGAACCAAGCCGCCAGTCTTCAATATTAGGGTTGCATTTGTTAAGGCTGCGGATGTTGAAGCCAATAAAGTGCCGTTTGCACAACGGGAAAATAATCTCGTCGTCCATGTCGCCCGCCTAGCACCAGAGAAGCAACAGGACAGTTCAATTAAAGCCTTCGAAAAAGTACTCAAAGTTATTCCTGATGCTAAGCTTGAATTGTGGGGTTACGCTAACGGTGATGTGGGTGATAAGATGCGCGCCTTAGTCAGAGAAATGCACTTAGAAGATAGTGTTTTATTTAAAGGGTACACCAGCAACATCGCAGAGGTTTACAATCGTGCTCAAGTCGGGCTATTGCCATCAAGGGCTGAGGGTTTTCCACTAACCTTAATCGAAGCTCAGTCGCATGGATTACCCATGATCGCAAACAATATTCACTATGGGCCGGCAGACATTCTCGAAGATGGTAAAAGCGGCATTCTGACTAAAAACGGCGATATTGATGGCTTGGCAGACGCCATCATTGATTTGCTTACGCATAAGGACAAGCTGGCAGCCTTCAGTGAGGAAGCTTATCAAAATGCGTTGCGCTTTACGGACGATAATACGTTTGAACAATGGCAGACGCTGTTCGACTACGCCGCGAAAAAGCGTGCGAAAGTGTTGGCAGCAGAAGCACTATAATTTCAAAATGTAGGAACCCTTAGAATTGAATTGTTAACGTATGGAAGAGATGGCAATGACCATCTCTTTTTTTACCTTAAAATTTGAGGCGAATGAGTAAGCAACTAGAATTCGAAAGCAGCTAGATTGAATGCATCAAGAATTTCAGATAGTCAAAAAGTTGAAAAAATAACATTCAGTTAAGATTCTGATATTTTAGATTTTGAAATATTAATAATTATAAAATAGTGGCTTTGATGGACTTTTTAAGAACCTTTGAGAACTCAAAAAATCGTAAAAGGCTCATAAACAGCCACAAAAAGGCTGTCATTATCAACTTTTGACAATATTTTTTAAAGTAAATAACACGTTGTCAAAATACTAAAAAATCTTTTTATAACATTGGAGTTGTGGTGGTATGAGAAATGTTATAACATGTGAATGTGTCAAAATAACAGGCATAATATCTGGAGGTGATCGTAATGACAGGCAAATGAATAGTGACTTGCCTGTCATCAAATTTTAAGCGAAACCACAAATGCAATCATCAAGCTGTCTGACGTATACCAGCTCTTGGGTGGGTTGCTGTGGGCTTGCTGATCGCCAAATGCTAGCAATATTGGTCATTCTAGAACGCCAATACCTGACTAGCCCTTTTCGGATTTTAAAACTTCACGTAAGACTAATGGTGGTCGGCCGGCTTAAGTCGGTATTTCAGCAGCTTTTGTAAAAAATGGTAAATCGAACTTGAGACTCGATTTTGCCACTGAACCACAGATTTATGCGACATCGTTTTCACATTTTTAATCAAGAATGTGGTCAATGGTGTCCCAATTTTTTAATTAAGTGGGGCGAGCAAATGGAAAAGTTCAATAAAAAGCAGAAGCTCGTAAAGAAAAATACGAACTTCAAAATGTATAAGGCGGGGAAGCGTTGGGTATTTGCTTATAGTATCCTTGCGTTCTTAGCCGGCGGTGCTGGCGTCGCTATTTCTGAATCGGCGCCGGTTCATGCGGACTCGAATGTTGAGCAGTCCATTGCGGCAGCGGCGGCACTCAGCAATACTTCGACGCCAACATCATCTGTTGCACAACAATCAGCAGCTTCCAGCGCGCAGAGTCGTGCGCCGCAAAGTGCGGTTGCCCAACAGAGTCAGGCTAATGATGCTGCAATTCAGGCAAGCGTTCAGGTAGCTTCCCAGGCACAAGCGGCTGCACCAAGTTCAGCGGCTGCTACCAATGTGCAGACACAAAGTACGGCGTCACAGGTGCAAACAGCAACGACTCCGGCATCTGCGACGGCTTCATCAGCAGCTGCAAGTTCAGCAACTGCAAACCCAGCAGCCGCAAGCTCGGTTACGCTGGCTTCGGGGTCTGTCGCGAGTGATAGCGGTGATTTTCCCAAATCGCTGACCATGGATCAAAATGGCGATAAGTCTGTTTTGATGACTGCCAACAACTTGACGATTCATGCGGGGGACGCAGCTTTCAAGAGCGCCTTTCCTGATAATGCAGTCGCCAGTGCTGCAACACAAGGTCAACAACTTGTAACCTTTGAATTAGGTAATGGGGTAATGCTCAGTGCAAGTTTAGCGGAAGGTGTCATTGACTATTCGCAGACTACCGATGTCGGTGATGGCCAGTTTCATGGGCCATTTGCGGCGATCACGCCTTTACCTAAGATCAGCACAGAGCTTGCCAAGCAAGTTGGCCGTCCAGAGACAGATGCCAATATTCCAGTATGGAACAGTGTTGAAGACTACAACAAGCCGGGTACGTATGCAGTTGTTTATACCGTTCAAGCTGCACAGGCAACCGGTGCGACAGAATTTGTCGGAGCCTTTACTGGGTATTTCTTTATTCGGGTTATCCCAGCTGCAGACACAACGAAACCAACGTCTGATGCTTCCACAGCAAGCACTTCAGCAAGCCAAGCAACGGTGACGGCAAATTCCGCCGCTGATATTGCAAACACGGCAAGTACAGCTGCCAGTTCTGCGTACGCCTATACCTCTGGTGCTGCATCAAGACATCCAGATAACAAGGACCTAGCAGATCTCAATAGTGTAGCGTCTGCTGCTAACACTAAGACAGCAGGATTTGCATCAGCAGCAGCTAGTGACGCTGCGGGCGCTAAGGGACTGGCCACTTCGGTTGCGGATGCAAATAAGGCGGTTGAGAGTGCAGTTGCTCAAGTAGACGCGGCCAATAAAGCCGGCGACTATGATGCTGCTGGTTCGTACGCTAACGAAGCAGCAAAAGCAGCAAGTAACGCATCGTCACTTGCTGCCAAAGCAAATGAACAAGCTGCAAAAGCCTTGCAGGAAGCCAAAGATGCATCTGACGCCGCCAAGGTTGCGACCGATGCCATGGACAAAGCTAAGACAATTGGCGCAGCAGCGGATGCAAAAGACTTTGCGAGTGATGCTAAGAAATCCGCAGATGCGGCCTCTGATTCAGCAAGCCAAGCAAGCACTGACGCTAAGAAGTATCCTTCTGACACTTTGATTTCTAATGCTGCAAGTACTGCCTCTTCTGCAGCGGCTAAAGCGTCTGATGCTGCAACTCAAGCGTCTGATGCAGCAAAGAATGGCAATGAATCTGCTGCTTCCAATGCAGCGAGTGACGCGGCGAGCGACGCAAAAATTGCTTCTGATGCAGCTGTCACGGCCCATAGCCAGGCAAATGCCAATGAGGCGCGAGGCTATGCCGACAATGCTAAAGCTTCTGCAAATCAAGCCTCGGCATCTGCAAGTCAGGCAGATGATTTTGCCAAAAAGTATCCTTCTGATGCGAAGGTTTCCGCAGCTGCTGCCAAAGCAGACGCCGCTGCCAAGGTAGCTTCTGATGCAGCTAAGGCTGCTGATGAAGCCGCTTCAAAGACCGATCCGCATACTGCATTCAGTCAGGCTGCTATTGCTTCCCAAGCGGCCGCAACCGCATCTGATGCAGCGGCTGAAGCGGCAAAAGCAGCGTCTGCAGCATCAGATGCGAACAGCAGTGCTGCCGTTACCGATGCCGGAAAATTTGCAGATGCAGCTAAGAAGTCTGCAGATGCTGCTGCTACCTCCGCTAAGCAGGCAGGATCAACGAAAGATAAGTATCCAAGCGATCCACTGATTGTTCATGCTGCGGATACCGCAAGCAGTGCTGCAGCTAAAGCTTCCGATGCTGCTACAGCGGCCGCAACCGCCGCAAAGAACGGCAACGTTTCCGGAGCATCTGACGCGGCTAATCAGGCTGCTGGATTTGCAAAAGATGCTTCCGATGCTGCAAGCTTGGCTACAAGTGAAGCTAATGTGGTGCGAGCAAAAGAATTGGCTGGTCAGGCAAAGAATTCTGCTGACCAAGCCGCGGCCTCTGCGACTAAAGCAGAAGGTTATGCAAAACAATATCCTTCCGATGCTGCAATTTCTAAAGCCACAAGTACTGCGACCTCTGCCGCCGCTGTTGCATCCACTGCAGCAAGTGATGCAGCAAACGCCGCAAAGAGTGGTGATGTGCCAACCGCACTTGAGAAGGCTTATGAGGCTGCCAACGCTGCTCAGGTAGCTAGTGCAGCTGCCAGTGACGCTGCGAAGGCAGCTGCTGCATACGGTGACGGCGGCAATGATAGTGGCGGCAGCACTTCTAATTCGCAGGCAGGTATCTATGCTGATGCTGCTCGAAAAGCTGCCAATGCCGCATCTGATTCTGCAAAACAGGCGGAAGCAAATCACAACAAGTACCCTTCTGATAGCACTGTCTCTACTGCAGCAAGCACAGCAAGTTCAGCGGCTGCCGACGCTGCAAAAGCAGCTGATGCTGCAAGTGATGCTGCCAAAACGGGGGATGTTGCAAAAGCAAGTAATGCCGCAAGTACAGCAGAAAGTGATGCGCGCATTGCTTCCGATGCTGCTAACAGAGCGGCTAAAGCTGCAGAAGCTGCAAGCCAGGCTGCTTCTAAAGCTGCCAGTGATGCTGCCAAAGCAGCGGCAAATGATGCTGCCAAGGCAAGCGACGCTGCCAAGAAAGCTGCGAGCGATGCGGCCAACAACAAATCCGATGCCAATATCCAAAGTGACGCGGACAAAGCAAATGCAGCAGCAAACCAAGCAAGCACTGCGGCAGCTAAAGCAAGTGACGCAGCAAGCAAGGGCGACAGTGCAACTGCGTCAAAAGCAGCTACTGACGCTTCAAACGCTGCCAAGACAGCGGGTGAAGCCGCAAACGACGCTGCATCACGCGCAGCAAACAATGCAGCAAAAGCAGCGGCAGATGATGCAGCCAAAGCTAGCGATGCAGCTAAGAAAGCTGCGAGTGACGCTGCGAACAACCCGTCTGATGCCAATATCCAAAGTGACGCGGACAAAGCAAATGCAGCAGCAAGCCAGGCAAGTACAGCAGCAGCCAAGGCAAGTGACGCAGCAAGCAAGGGTGACAGTTCCACGGCTGGCAAAGCAGCCAATGACGCTTTAAACGCTGCAAAGACAGCGAATGAAGCCGCAAGTGATGCTGCATCACGCGCAGCGAACAATGCAGCAAAAGCAGCGGCAGATGATGCAGCCAAAGCTAGCGATGCGGCCAAGAAGGCTGCGAGTGACGCTGCGAACAACCCGTCTGATGCCAATATCCAAAGTGACGCGGACAAGGCAAATGCCGCGGCAAGCCAGGCAAGTACAGCAGCTGCCAAGGCGAGTGACGCTGCAAGCAAAGGCGATAGTTCTACGGCTTCAAAAGCGGCCACGGATGCTTCGAATGCTGCCAAGGCAGCGACTGACGCGGCTAGTGATGCTGCATCACGTGCAGCAAGCAATGCCGCTAAAGCTGCAGCCGATGACGCAGCCAAAGCGAGTGATGCTGCTGCCAGTGCCGCTTCAAATGCTTTTGATAATCCGTCAGATGCCAATATCCAAAACGATGCAAATAACGCAAGCGCTGCAGCAAGCACAGCAAGTTCAGCTGCTGCCAAAGCGAGTGATGCCGCTCGTAATGGCGATAGTTCGACAGCTGCTAAAGCGGCCACGGACGCTTCAAACGCAGCTAATGCTGCAGTGAAGGCTGCGAGTGACGCTGCATCGCGTGCGGCAAACAATGCCGCATCCGATGCTCACAAATCGGCTGACGCAGCCTCTGATTCAGCGAGTCAGGCAAGCGACTTTGCAAATAATTATCCTGACAATGCTGCTGTTTCAAATGCTGCCAAGAAAGCAGCTGATGCTGCAACCGATGCCGCAAACGCAGCTAAAGATGCCGACAGTGCTGCCAAGAACCATGATGCAGCTAGTGCTTCTGAAGCGGCCAAACGCGCAGCAAATGCTGCCGCGAAAGCAGCAAATGCTGCAAACGACGCAGCAAAAGCAGCACAACGAGCTTCTGAAGCAGCTTCTCAGGCAGCTACAGAATATGCTGATGATGCGCATAGTTCAGCAAACGATGCCGCAGCCGCTGCAAGCCAGGCAAGCGATTACGCCAACAAGTATCCTGATGATGCGGCTGTTTCAACTGCTTACAAGAAAGCTTCTGATGCTGCGACCGATGCCGCCAAAGCTGCTCAAGCAGCTGACAAGGCAGCTAAGAGTGGTAATGTTTCAGACGCATCTGATGCAGCAAGTCGTGCCGCGGACGATGCGTTGAAAGCATCCAATGCCGCAAACGACGCGGCCAAGGCTGGCGCAAAAGCCTCTGAAGCAGCATTGAATGCTGCAAAAGGTTACGCGGATAATGCACACAGTTCAGCGAATGATGCTTCCGACTCAGCAACTCAGGCTAATGATTATGCAAGCAAGTATCCTGACGATTCTGCTGTTTCAAATGCTGCCAAGAAAGCATCTGACGCTGCAGCTGATGCGGCCAAGGCTGCTCAAGCCGCTGACACAGCTGCCAAGAGTGGCAATGTGGCGGAAGCATCCGATGCAGCAAGTCGTGCCGCGGCTGATGCTGTGAAGGCATCTAATGCTGCAAGCGATGCAGCCAAGGCAGCCGCCAAAGCTTCTGAAGCAGCATTGAACGCGGCCAAAGGTTACGCGGATAATGCACACAGTTCAGCGAATGATGCTTCCGACTCAGCAACTCAGGCTAATGATTATGCAAGCAAGTATCCTGACGATTCTGCTGTTTCAAATGCTGCCAAGAAAGCATCTGACGCTGCAGCTGATGCGGCCAAGGCTGCTCAAGCCGCTGACACAGCTGCCAAGAGTGGCAATGTGGCGGAAGCATCCGATGCAGCAAGTCGTGCAGCGGATGATGCTTTGAAGGCTTCTAATGCGGCAAATGATGCAGCCAAGGCAGCCGCCAAAGCTTCTGAAGCAGTATCGAACGCAGCAAAAGGTTATGCAACCGATGCTCATAGTTCTGCAGATAAAGCAGCAGATTCAGCAAAACAGGCTGCCAACTACGCGAATGAGTATCCTCAAGATTCGGATGTTTCAACCGCGTATAAGAAAGCTTCAGACGCAGCGACCGATGCCGCCAAAGCTGCTCAAGATGCTGACGTGGCTGCTAAGAGTGGCAACGTTGCTGATGCGTCGAACGCGGCAAGTCGTGCAGCAGATGATGCTGTAAGGGCTTCTAATGCAGCAAATGATGCGGCCAAGGCAGCAGCTAAGGCCTCTCAAGCTGCATTGAACGCGGCTAAGGATTACGCAGCTAACGCCCACAGTTTTGCAAATCAGGCATCTGATTCAGCAAATCAGACAAGTGATTACGCTAATAAGTACCCTGATAATGCAGTTATTGCTGATGCGCTCAAGCATGCGTCCGCTGCTGCGGCTGATGCTGCCAAAGCAGCACAAGCCGCTGATACAGCTGCCAAGACCGGCGATGTTTCAGCTGCCTCAAACGCAGCAAGTCGTGCTGAAGCCGATGCTGTGAAAGCAGCCAATGCGGCAAAGGATGCCGCGAAGGCCGCTTCGTCAGCCGGCGATAGTGGCACAAGCACAGCCGCAAATGACTATGCTGATGCTGCAAGCAAGTCTGCTAAGAATGCAGCTGATTCTGCTAAGCAAACTGGTTCATATGCAAATGAGTATCCGAACGACAAGACAATTGCGGATGCAAACAAAACTGCTTCCGATGCCGCCGCTGATGCTGCCAAAGCGGCACAAGATGCTGATACAGCTGCCAAGACTGGCGATGTCTCAGCCGCCTCAAACGCAGCAAGTCGTGCTGAAGCCGATGCTGTGAAAGCAGCTAATGCGGCAAAGGATGCCGCGAAGGCCGCTTCGTCAGCAGGCAATAGTGGCACAAGCACAGCCGCAAATGGTTCTGCCGATGCTGCAAATAAGTCTGCTAAAGATGCAGCTGATTCTGCTAAGCAAACCGGTTCATATGCAAATGAATATCCAAATGACAAGACGATTGCGGACGCAAACAAGACTGCTTCCGATGCCGCCAGTCATGCGGCTGATGCTGCCAAAACTGCTGAACAAGCAGCTAAAGCAGGCGATGCAAGCAAGGCTAGTGATGCAGCGAATGTAGCAGCTAGTGATGCCAAGACGGCAAGTGATGCGGCACAGACAGCTGCTCAGGAGGCAGCTAACAATGCTGCCAAAGCTGCCGCCAACGATGCCGCGAAAGCAAGCGATGCCGCTAAGAATGCTGCAAATGATGCGAAGAACAACCCTTCCGATGCGGCCATCAATAGTGATGCTGCTAAAGCGAGTGATGCCGCCTCAAACGCAGCAGATGCTGCCACTAAAGCGAGTGATGCAGCATCTAAGGGTGACGCATCTGCAGCTTCTCAAGCAGCTAATGATGCAGCCAAGGCTGCAAATGCTGCAGCCAGTGCAGCTAATGACGCCGCAACTAAAGCTGCCACCAATGCTGTTGCAGGACAAGATTATGTAAGTGCAGCAACTAATGCCGCTGAAGCTGCTAAGAAGTCCGCTGCCTTAGCCTCTGATGCAGCAGCATCCACTGCCGCTATTGCAAAGAATGATCCGAATAATAAGCAAATCGCATACTTGAATACTGATGCATCGACAGCTAGTTCAAATGCTGCATCTTATGCAACAGATGCCGCGACCAATGCAAATTCAGCCAAAATTGCTCAGTCCTTAGCTGGCGTCTTTAAAGAAGCTGGCAAGGCTGATGAAGCTGCTAAGTACACAGCAGCTGCTAAGCGGTACGCCGATGCTGCGATTGCTGATGCTAACAATGCTGCAAATGCGGCAAGTCGTGCTGAAGCTGATCGCGATCTTGCTAAGGATCTGGCTACTCAAGCTAACAATGGTGCACTTCCTGATACTAATGGCAATGGTAGTGGTACGAATAGCGGTGGCAATAATGCCAATGGTAACGGGAATGGTACAAATGGTTCCGGTACTAATAGCAACGGTTCGAACGGTAGTGGTGACAACGGTCAAGGGACTGGTACTAATGGTACGGGTACAGGCGCTGATGCTAATCACAACGGTGGCAATGGTTCTACTAGTGGCAACGGTTCGAACGGTAATGGTAACAACGGCCAAGGGACTGGTACTAACGGTACAGGTACCGGCGCTGACGCTAATCACAACGGTAGCAATGGCACTAATAATGGCAACGGTTCGAACAGTAATGGTAACAATAGCCAAGGGACTGGTCTGAATGGCAATGGCACGAATGGTAGTGGTTCAACAACCGGTGCCAACAGTGTGGGTAAATTGTCAGCAACCGGTGTTACGAATGGATCAACCGCAAACAATGGAAATCAGTTTGGCAATGGTTCTACTAGTGGCGACCATTCACTACCACAAACAGGCGAAGACGAAGCTACAGGCGCTATTGCGTTAGCCGGCGTTAGTTTGATGGCTGCATTATCTCTTTACGGTGCAACACGTCACCGTCGTCATGAAGCGTAATGTGGTCTGAATTTGCTTGAATGAACTAAGGGCAAACAATGAAAAAGTGGGGCCGAATCATATGAAGAAAAATTTACAAAGACAAAGGGGGAACGAAAAAGCGCAGATTAAAAATACGCATTTTCGTTCTTGGAAGAAAGGCAAGAAGTGGTTATTCGCTTCTTCGCTGGTGGTTTCAATTATCGGTGCGGGTGCCTTAGAATCAGGGAAAACAGTTAAGGCCGACGTCACAACCGACACGATTCAAGTGGCACAGCAAGTCGACCAGGCTGCAGCAAGTGCTAAAGCTGCTTCATCGGCGGCTGTCCAAAGTGAGGCTTCAGCGGAGACAACTAAAAACGTTGAGCAGCCTTCTGCGTCATCAGTGGCAACAGAGACAGCCAAAGTAGTGGAAAGTTCTGCAGCCGCGCCAGTCGCAACTTCGACGCAGGCGCCGAGTGCAGCAGCTTCACAAGCAACTGTTGCAACCGCCGCAACACCTGCAAACAGTGGCGCGGCAACCACGACCAATGCGGTATCATCCGCTGCTGCAGTTGCCGCCACAAAGGCAGGAATGGACTTTGCAGCATCAATTGGTGCGACAACAGCAAGTTCCGGGACACCAACTTCGCAGCAATTTGCTGATCTCTTATCATCGGCGGCATCTTACGCGAAAACGCCGGCTGGCAGTGCCGCTTTTGCCCAGCTTGGCGATAAGCTCCAGAGTGCAGCAAGTCTTTTGAGTGAAGCTGGTTCGTTGGCGAATGACCCTGCTGTTTTGGCTTTTAAGAAACAGCTATCAGATGCAGCTGCTGATCCTGCCAAGCAACGGGCATTGATTGCTGAATTTAACACAACGTCGCAAGGCAAGGCGTTAAATTCGTTAGCAGCAGTCAAAGCATCGTTAGAATCACTGGCAAGTACGCCTGAAGCAAAAGCAATGCTGAACTCACTGTCATCGAGTATTTCAGCAGCATCTGCTAACGCTACTAAAAAAGCAGCAGCCAATTCTGCCGCGGTAGCTGAGTTCATGAAAACCGATGCCGGCAAGAAGCTTCTTGATGAAGCTAAGCTGGCAGCCGATTCGGGTGCTGCTCAGAGTTCTGCGGCTGTGACGGCATATCTGCAGACTGCTGATGGTAAGGCATTATTGGAAACCTTGAAGTCGTATGCAGATATTCCTGAGTTTGCCGCGTTTAGCAAAGCTATGACGGCAGCAGAAAAGGCTTCAGATGCGACAGCGATTCAATCCTTAGCTGCATCGTTCTTCGCAACAGATATCGGTAAGGCTTTTGCCGATGATTTGCAGAAATACGAAGCCAAGGATTCTTACAAGGCAATGACCAAGCAAATTAATGATGCACAGGATGCCGTTGCCAATGAGCTGAAATCATCTATCTCGAAGGCAAGCATGTCAACTTCACTCGCAGGTTTTGATTTAGGCGGGATTGTGAGTGGCATTACCGGAACAATCTGGAATGTTGTTTCATGGCTGGCGACGAATATCAATCCAGTGCGACTTGTTCCAGATCTGACGGGACTCGGTGAAATCGGTAAGTTTGTTGAATCGTTGGTTGGCGGCGCCATTGGTAGCACGTTCTATGGCACAATTGCAACAGGTGTCGGGGGCTTCGGTGCCTTTCTGGTTGCCGGGATCCCTGGAACGATTCTGAACTCAATTCTTGGGTTAATTCCAATCGTTGGGATTGTCGCCAATGCAAGTACCGCTGGTGATATTGGTTGGGCGCCGGGGATTACGGGCTGGTTAGCCGGTTTGATTGGTGCTCCGCTTGGTGCGTACTACGGCGCCACCTCGGGCCCTGGTTTAGCTGACAAAGACGGTAACCTTGACACCGTTGTCAGTGGTACGGCTTTAGGATCTGCAATCGGTGCGCTTGTCGGGGAAACCCTAGGCGACTGGATCATTTCGTTCCCTATTGGCACACTTGTTGATGGGATCGCTGGCTTCATCGGTGGTGTTATTGGTGTCATCGGCCTTGGGATTATTGTCGATCCAATCATGTTCCTGGTAGTTGGCTGGGTTACTGCCTTGACGGATACAATTGCAACGCTGGTTGGTACACCAATCGGATCAGTTATAGGCGGTGCCATTGGTGGCGGTATCGGCGCTGTTGCAAGCCTGCTTGGTTTGAAGCTTCAATTGCCAAATCTTCAGTTGCTGATCAAGGATGTCGGCTCATTACCTGGTATTTCTGATTTGATCAACACCGTCCAAAGCCTTGCTTCTAAGGCTGGCAAGCTAAAGACAAAGGACATTAAGTTGTTCCGTGGTGCTCGTTTTAATCCTTTTGATGCGATTGTCAGCGCTCAGGATGGTAATGGTAAGGATATTTCAAAATCTAACATCAAGGTTGAAGGAAATATCTATACTAATTTGCCAGGTAAGTTTTATGTTAAGTACTCCTTCGTTAACGAAATGAACGATAACGAGGTTGTTACCGGTTACGCGACAGTCACGGTCGCCTAGGTGATATTTATGCAAGAAGAATTGAAACTAAAACCAATCTCGCTGCCAGTTGGATTGCGGTTTGATCCAAGCGATGTCGTTGTAAACGCTACGTATTCAGATGGTGCCAACGTACCATCAGCTAAGCTTGAATACGAAGGTCAGGTTTGGCCTACTAATCCAGGTTTCTATCCTGTTAAAGTTGCATTTTATGACGAGGTATCTGGCAAGAGAGTTGAAGAAAAGACAATTGTCACAGTTCACGAAGTTGAGTAAGAAAGTTTTTATGTGAACAGTCACATCAGTTCACTGAAGGCGGGAAAGAAGTTAATCCGAGCTTTTGGGTTGACTTCTTTTTTTAAGTTTCAGTGCAAAAGATCATGAATCGAACAAGGAGACTGTTTTTGCGGTTATGAGCGGACTGCTTAAACGTTGACGCTGGCAATTATGGAGAAGGAGATTAGATAATGGGGAATCATAGCGGGCAAAGGTGGCTTAATCAACAAACTAAGATCACCCGGTTTAGAAGATGGAAATCTGGGAAAAAGTGGTTGTATGCTTCAAGTGTGATTGTAACTTTTGCAAGCGGGGCGTTTTTGGCGGATGCAGTCATGACAAATCACGTCAATGCAGATACACAATCAGATATAGAAACTGCTATTAAAGTGACGGATCAGGTTCAGAAAACGGCTATTCAAGCTGACAATTTACAGAACTCTGAAGTGCCAAGGGACAAGAATGCTGGTTTTCAAGTAACTCGCGAGCAAAATAATCAACCAACTGTTGACAACCAAGAAAAAGCAACAGTATCGCCGCAGCAAGAGACACAACAAGTTTCGACAACAAAAGAGGCATCACAGGCAAGTGCATCTGTCTCGCAGCAAAAGAATGAAACGGTTGCAACAACGACAGAAGAGCCGGTTGTTCACTTAGCTTTCACAACTTCCGAAAACGATCCAAGTCGCAGTGCACAAAACGTTTCGCAGCCTGCAGCCACCGCCGAATTAACTAAAAACGATAAATATACTGAAAAAGGGTCTTCGGTGAGCGCTGAACTTCAAAGTATCGCTGAAAGTGAAACTAAGACTAGTTCTAGCTTCACTGAAGGTTCCACATCAATCACTTCTAACGTAACCAGTGATGAAGTAGAAAAAAATCAAGAAGCCCGGATTCGTCAAGCCATCAATGCCAGTCTTCACATCGACCAGTACGTATCCAGTATCAATCAGAGTCAAGATGAAGCAAAGTTAGAAGAAATCACATCATCAGCTGCTGCTAATCGTGCGTCAGCAATCATACTGGGCGCAACGAGTACGTCGGCGGCGCAACCGTGGCTTACGGCTCCGGACCTGAGTCAGCTGGTTAAGCAAATTAGTGACGTCTACAATTTGACACTTGGAGATGCCGTTAAGTGGGCCATCAAAAATGGCGTTAATGGTGCTCTAGACGGGCTTTCCGCAATCGTTTCCGGGTTGCGGTCCGTAGCAGGCTCCCTGCCAATTGTTAATGTGATTTTGCCACTTGCTAGTGGTGCAATCAAAGCTGCCCAAGATGCAGTTACTGTTGCTAATTCGCTTGGCATTGACCCAACCGGTTTGGTTTCCGGCGCGCTAAACCTTGGCATTAACACGATTGGTAAAGCGATTCAAGGCGTGATCTCACCGGTATTAAAATCCATTCCATTTATTGGTCAGAATCTGGCAAACTCCATTAACCCGCTTTTAGATACTGCGACGAATCTAGGGCCTGCTTCGATCGTCAAGGCGGTGGCGGGGGTTGTTGGACTTTCAGGTGTGTTGACCGGTGTTTCAAACATCACGGCCACAGTTGCACCAACAATTATTAACGCACTGCAAGGGGTTCTGAATATCAGCGTGTCAGTGGTCAACGGAATTGCTTCGTTTGCTGGATCGGCAATGACGATGTTTAAAGATGTTCTTGGCGGCATCATGGCACCAATTCAATGGGTGATTAACCAAGTGAAAACAACGATCCAAGGATTGTTTCCGGGCTCATCCAGTACCGGTGCAGCGACAAATAACAATAATGGCAAGGACCATCAAAATGGTGACTCAAAGACGCCTGCCCCTAAAACCCCTGATGTCACCGATAGTGATAGTACAGACACATCGAAAAGCACCACGCTAACACCATACATTAATCTTTTCGATATGAGCATTCCCTTGGGCACGCGTTGGAATCCAACTAAAATGTTAATAGCTGCTGTCAATTCCACCGGGAAAGCGGTTAGCTTGTCAGACATCAGAATTGATGGTACGGTTCCGGTAACATTACCAGGAATTTATTTTCAACGTTTCGAATTTACCGATCCCAACGGCACTATCGTTACCAAAATGGGAAAAGTCAGAGTGGGAGGTAAAGAATCGTACACCATCCCTTCTGACAGTGCCACACTTGCTAGTATAAAGAATGCTATCCAATCCTTACCGCACTCTGACAGCAACCTTGCCTCCAGATTCACTTCCACCACTAACTATCCGAGCAAAGAAGCAGTTTATCTTGCCGCTGATCCGGACTTTAAGCCTGACGCCAAAGAAATTGCTGCTGAATTTCTACAATACGTGAATCAGCTACGCACGCTAAATGGCCAAAAACCTTTGACTTATTCAGTCAGTGAAGAGGCTTTTGCCACTAAGCGGGTTCAAGAGATTATGACGAACTTTAGTCACGATGGTTCTCACGGATCGACTGAAGATATTGGGGCCAGCAAAGGGATTATCGAGGACATGCACTCTAATCAGGAGATTGCCTATTATCTGGTCATGGATTGGTATGATGAATCAGATAATCCGGAACCGATTGGCGATGGTCATTACGGTCACCGGGCAAATTTGCTGTATGGCGGTCCGACGATGGGATTGGCATTTACCCAATCGCCGAGCGAAAAAAATCAGTACAGCTATTATTACGCTTTTGAAGCCCCAACTTACAGTGATAAAAGTCTGTATGATAAAGCTTTGGCAATGGCCAATGCGAAAACTAATCCCCAGACGGTGCCGCTTCCAGACATAACTTTTGTTTATGTTGACTCGCCGGAATTTGCAAGCCTTCAAGCACAATTGAAGCAGTTGCAAGCTGAACAAAAAGTGATCGCGCCGAATGCTGACTCTGCGATTAAAACCGTGGCGGTCGCGTAATTTGGCTATTTACTGCAAAAAATTAACGTTGCGAGATAATCTCACACGTCATTGCTTTAAAAGTTACTGACAATGAAACGTGTGAACCGATTTTAGAAAGGAAGATGAAGATGGGCCTATTTGCTAAGAAAAAAACGTCAGATCAGAATGACCTTCTTGGTGCGTTGGAGAAGCAATTGCGTAGGGCTGGGGATGACGGTCTCGCAGGCCTTGCGGAGTTGTTGCCCCGAACGGACGCCAACGGTTTACAGACAGGGATTGCAGGGACAGCGACAGCCAGTGAATCAGAGCCATCCGGTAACGCGGAACAGGCTCAGGCGGATGACGTTCCTGAAAAGTCTGAAGTAGTGAAAAGCAAAAACTGGACAATGAGCATTTCCAAAGGTGCGCAACTGAGCTTTGCTAACGATCAGTTAACACTTTATGTTGATTCTGAACAATCTGCGAGCAGTCAATCGGCTTCAGCGGCCGATGCTAATGATTCTGCGGATTTGAAAGTAACTGCTAATGAAAAAGAGAAAAAAGAAGGCGAAGCTTCAACTCCGGCAGCAGGTATGGCCTTTAAACCGGACAATGTGATTGACATTGATCATTTCAATCATAAAAGTCTCTCTGAAGCTGATGCGCAAGCTTCCGATGCTGCGGCCATTGCATCAGCAGGTGATACTCGTACCGAGATAGCTGCAACCGCCTCATCGGATCCGGCAAAAACAACACAACAACTTCAGGATGGGGAGAATGGCTCGACGCCGGAAATGAATGTAGCCAAGTCAGCTTCACAAGCCGCAGTTGAAAAAGTTATTGAAGTCTCATCAGAAAAGAATGAAGAATTGAGTTCAACAGCAAACTCAACCCATTCACAGGCTCCAACTGAGGGTAACGCTGGCGCATCTGTACCTAACCAACAGATGACACAAGTTTCGGAGAATCAATCGAGTGTTGAGCATGTCACTACTGAAAAGCCAAAGGTATCAGACCAAACTTCCGACTCAACTGAAGTGCATAGTGCTACAGGTCGCAGCTCAGAGACAGAGACCGCTGTGATGGTCGCCATCAAAGCACTTCAGCAACAAAGCCAAATGAACCAAGAACAAGTGGCGGCTCTGTCCACAAAACTTGCGCAACACTTGGATGCTTCCGCTGAATTCGAGCGCACACATAGCAAGACGGTCAATAAACTCAGTGAGATTTTAATCAACCTGATTGTGACTAAGAACGAGCTGGAAAACACCAAGAAGGATTTAAATGATACGAATGAAGCACTTGGCAAGATTCGCGAGCAGGTCAGACAAACCCATGAAGAGGTGCTTAATCGCCAAAACGTTCAAAACGAAAGCCAACATGCGCTTGTGACTGAATTGCAGGCCAAACTCCAAGAGGCACAAAAGTCGATCAAGGCATTAACCGACAAGTATGCAGAAAGTCAAGAGCAAACAAAGACACTGCAAGATAAGGTCAACAATCTGCGTTTTGAAAATTTGCAGTTACAACATCAGATTGAGGACAGTAAAATGATTCAAGCTGAATAGACGATCTTTTCGGTCAGTACCAGAAGAGACAACAATAAGAACCCAGCGCGGTGAGCTCATCCAAGTGAGCGCAGCGCTGGGTTCTTATTGCGACCGGCTTGCAGCCGAGTCCGTTTTCTATAGAAATTTTGGTTGATGATCAATCAGCGGGCATCGAAAGTTGAACCGGTAATGGTGCCTGATTGAGTACATTAACATAAAGTGGCAGCTTGGCCTTTTTGGCTAAGGCACTTTGTGTCGTGACGTTGTTGGTGATAAAGGCCTGTTGCTTGTGATCGGCCATCCAGCGAGTAAAGTCGTCTGTGTCGACAACGGCTTCATCGACAAATGGCACTAACTTGACGCCGGATTTGGCGGTCAAATCACGGTAGGCTTTGGACTTGAAGTTGCCGATCATAGCGCCTTCCTGTGGGAATGACTTTTGTAGCCACCAAACGTTGAGAGCCGTAAGGGAGTCGAAAGAGTTGATTTGCAGACCGGCTTCGTTGAAGACACTAATGTCGCTTAACTTCTGACCTTCATAAGTTGCTGAAACGACGAGCAAACCGTCACGACGGTAGAACTCTTTGCGTGTGATCCCGTTGGCAACGTCATAGAATGTGTTGGCCGATAGCACACCATTCTTACGGAAGAAACTTTCTTTCGTGAGTTTGTCACCTTGGCGATAGGCAATCTTTGCAATGAGCTTGGTCGGCTTCTTTTGGGCGTCGAGTTGATAGGTGACAAGCATGTTGGTTTGACCATCCGGCATGGTGATGGTTTCGGCCGTGTGGTTTTCATTCCATTGGCGATTTTTGATATTAGCAGGTAACGTTGCGGCATTCTCGGCGCCTTCACCAGCATTTTGCAATTGATAAAGGCAGTTGATGATTTGGATTTCATCCGGATTGAAGTTGTTAGCCGTTGACCAGGCATCGATGGTCGGAACCAAATCGATGTTGAAATAGGTCGTGAAAATACCAACCTGTTTCTTTGGCATTGATTGTAACATGTCACTTAGCGGGGCCAGCGCTTCAAAATCATGTGCAGAGAACGAATCAATATCCAGAATTAATGGTGCATAGTCAGCTTCACCCAAAGCATGAACCGGCTCCGAGAAGTTCAACCATGCGGTGATGCCATCACTGAGCGTATGCAACTGGTCATGCAAACGTTTTGACTCGTCTGTTAAATCGGCCTGTTGATGCTCAAGTTTGTCTAATTGGGCTTTGTCGTCAGCCTGATCACTGGCCACTTTAGCTTTCAATGTATCAAGCTTGCGTTGCGCATTGGTAATAGCTTGGCCATTGGCATTTTGTTCGCTATTGATTTTGGTGATTTCATCTTTAGCTTGGTTAATTTCATTGATAATATCTTCAAGCTGCTTCTTCAAGCTGAGCTGCGTTGCGGTTAGCTTTTTTTCACCGGCCTTAATGTCATCGATTTGCTTACGGTGAGCATCGGCAAAGGCGAGGACTTTTTCCGGATCTTTGATGCCGGAAAAAGCGGCCATGATTGCCTCTTCATCCTGCTTGAATTTCTTACCCTGCTCAAGGGTCATTTGCGCTTGCTTTTCTAGAGATCGGCGTTGGCGGTTGAGATCGTCAAGAATGCCTTGTTTGGACTTGAGTTGGCTCGCAATTTTGTTGGCTTGGTTTTGTAAATCGCTAATTGTATTTTGCGCAGGAACTAACTCGCTACCATCATTTTGGGCCATGCGTTTTTGCATGGCTTTGATGTCGCGTTGTGTTTGAGCCAACGTCAACTTGTTTTGGGTTAGGGCGGCCTGCAAATCGGCACGTTTAGCAAACATATTCGTTTGAAGCGTTCGCCGGGCCTCATTGTATGTAGAAATCGCTTGTTTCAAGGTGTTCTTGGCATTGTCAATTTTAGCCGAGCTGGCGGTGATGTTTGTTGCTTCGGTTTTTGGAGCCGAACTTGGTACCTCTCCTGATTTGCGCTCGCTCTGTGTTGGTTTTGCCATCGCCGGTTTGCTAGCTTCTGGTGACTTAGCTGACATCGTTGATTTTGCAGAAGTTGCCACACTGGTGCGTGAAGCGGTTGACGATGATTGCGAGCCTGTGTGCGTGTTAGAGGTTGATGCTGAAGCGGATTCGGTCAGCGACGAAGATGTCGACTTGGCAGTAGTCGTCGTTGCGGTAGACGCAGTAGCGGAACGCAAATTGGCAACCGGACGATCCGCCACCGCGGTTTTCGTTCCAGTTTCTGGAAGTACCCGCGGCTTGGAAGCAGCTTCTTGTTTGGACTTAACAGATGAAGCAGACGAAAACAGATCAGTATAGCTATCCCCTGTCGCCGCGCTCGAGTTTTGTTCGCTTTCCTGTTGGAGCTTGTTTGGCTGATTGCGCAAAAACTGGATCCGCCCTTTTTTCCCAAAGATACTCATTTTTAAACCACCCCATAAATTAAGTTTTCTATTTCTACTAAACAATTGAAGCATTATTTCTCACCTGCTAATTGTCTTGTTCTTTGTGCCAGTCCGGCATCGTTTTCGCCCAGATTGCTGATTCTAGTTGACACATTACCTAATCTCAATCGTATTATAAGGCATAATTGCATGACCGATGCACGTATTATTAAACTTGTTGTCTTTAATCTCCAAAGGTTCTGGCAAAACATTAGCATCAAGCAACAACATTGTCTGATTAACCGGCGTGATGACGATCAGCCAAATAAAAGCGTTCATTTAAGTACAATTAAATAATGAGAAACAGGCAAAATCCCATGTGCCTATTTTACAGCAAAGAGCCGATTTAAAAAAGAATTTTATTGTTGAATATTAATTACTCTAAAGTTGAAAATTCTTTTTGATTTTTTGATCTTGTCTGGCATTTCAAGAGATATCCAATCCAAAAGTGAGTGTAGAAGTGCGTTCTGAATCACGATCATGTTATAATTATTAGTGTTGTTGACTTTTGCCATTCACTGTGACAGGCGCAAAACATTTCTTTGTTCACAGACATTAAGGAAAGTTGCCAAATAATGAATACATAAGTGTCTTTTGGCTTTTTTTGTTTATGACGGGACCATGTGCGTCTGGTTTGTTTCACCAAAGAACACTTATTAAATGAAGGTAGGGTGCAGTCATGGGCTGGTTGTCGAATAGATCAAAAAAGAAACAGGAAACAACGAATGCGACTGAAAAAACGAATGATTTCGTAATAAGCGATGATAAGCAAGACTTTTTTTACTTAGAGACTTTGCCAGAAGATATGTCACAGCAGCTGTGGGCAAAGATTGCAACGGTGATGAATTATTTTAAAAATAAAGGGTTGGCCCCAGCGATCATTGATGGCGGGTTCGGTTTTGGCAAAGTTTCCCGGTTCATGCGTTATCGTGACAAAGAAAAGCTGTTTTTACCGCCAACGTCATACCATAATTTTTATACATCATTACACCAACGCGGCAGTGTCAGTCGCGCAACGGCCACATTTGGTAGTGAATTCACCAAGGAACTGACGCCTAAGCAAACTTTGGGCAGTCATGTGACGCGTTATGTCGATCAAGATGGGCAAACTGCGATTAAAGTCGAACGTGATGACCAGGAGCGGGTGCAGGTTGTTAGTTATTTTCGCGATGGTAAGTTGCGTCGCGAAGATAGCTACGATCACCAAGGGCGCTTGATGATGACTGAACGTTTCGCTGAAATGCCGAATATCCATCGGCAAAATGCAACAGATCCGTTTTTTGTGACGACTTCGGTGCACCGTATGCTGGTTGACATGAGCGGGCGTCCAGTCATTGTGGCATTGCCGACTTTTAATCAGTTTTGGGTAGAGTCGGAAAGTGGGGAACCGATTAAGGCCTTAGATGATGAGGAAGAGTTAATGGTTTGGTGGTTGTTGCAAAACTTTCAGCATACAAAACGTAAACTTTATATCGATGCTGATAGTGACCTGTTTGCGCAACTTATTGACGAGCCGGCCATGCATCCGCATTTGGTGCCAATTGTTTATGACAAACCTGACACTGCGCTGCTGGCGAATGTGAAGGCACAGGCGTATTTAATCAGTCAGCAATTTGTCGATCAACCGGATGTTAAGAGGTTGGCAGGCGAGGTGTTGCCGATCTTGAGTTGGCATGAATATATGCCTCATTGAGCGGGTTGGTATCGGTAGAATGAATGCGGAGGAGAATCATGGTTTATTTTTTAACATATCGATTTGAAGGCGATACACCTAGTGGTAAAGAGCAGGTACAACGACTCCAATTATTTGCGGATCACCAAGTGCCGGCAAGTATCATTGTCTTGAGCGCGCAAGAAGATCTGGATGAGCAGGTTCAAAAGGCTCGTTTACAGTCGGATCAGGTTATGTCACTGATTGATGCTTTACGTGGCGTTGACACAAGTGAAGGAAAACCGCTTTACACGATTGGCGACATTATGAAGCTGAACGATTATCAAACCAAGACAGTTGATCACCATTTACAATTTTTGAATGGTGACCATTTGATGTATGATGTCACAGCTTTTGACGATGAAGCTGAGTTGACCGCACAGCGGATTCATACCATTACGTTCTTTGGCGCTAACAACCGTAAAAGTTATGCCGAGGTTTATGATCATCAAGGCAATAAGGTGAAAACCGTGTATTTCCAAGCGGATGGGCAAGTGCGACTAGCCGTGTATTTTTATGCGAATGGAATGCCGCTTTTGTTTTGCCAGTATGATGGTAACGGCATTTTGCAACATCTGACAGTGTTGGACTTGGCTGGGCAATCAGCCGAGTTTACGGATTGGGCGTCATTTGCCAGATACTGCTTAGTACATGTGATGAAGCAACAGCCGGGTAAACTATTGGTGGATCAACCAAGCCGCGTTTTGCCCATGTTGGGACAAGCAACAATGACTGATTTTGTGCCAGTTGTCAGAACCGAAGAGGATGTCAGTGCTATCAGGCAAGTCGAGCAGTCAAACGTTGGTCGCGCTGCTTTTGGGCAATTGATTGCTGATCCTCAAGCGCCCTTTGCGTCATCTTTAACGCAATATGGAAATGTAGTGCCCATTGCGGCAACAGTGAGCCAGCAGTCCACTATTCCGGAAATTAAGCCATGGGAACAGCGCCTGCCTGACCGAGTGGCGATGGAGCTGGATAATCAAAACTCGGCGATTTTTGAACAGTTACTGAGCACGTTAGCAATGGTTAAGGTCAAAGAAAATCAAGTGAAGTTGGATCTTTTCGTCAAGCATCAAGATCAAGCGCTGGCTCAGCAATTGCTAAAAAGAATTGAGCCGCTCGGATTGTCTTCACTTTTGGATGTTCAAACCCAATCATTAGCGGACTCAGGCGACTTGGGGCAGGTAATGGCATTTATCGTAGCGGATCTAGGCAACTTGGGGGATGCTGATTTGTTGAGCTCGCTCACTTATGGCACGCCGGTCATCACGTTTGCAAAAACTGCCGATCAGATGCTGAATGGCGCAACCAATGGTGAGCTGGGAATTGTCAAGCCGAGTGAGCAAGTGCTTGATGCGGCGACTGATATATTGAAATTATTGACGGATCAAACTTGGTGGCAGGAAGTCAGTAATCATGCGCTTGCAGCGGCCAAGCCATTGCAGGGCTTGACTGGCTGGGAGCTATGGAAAATGGTATTGTAGCCATTGACATGGTGAAATTATCAGGCATGCAGGAATGACAACGCATTGGAGGAATGGAACGTGCGAAAATTAATGAGCTTATTGGTCTTAATGGTGACGATTGTCGGCATTGCTGGCTGTCAGTCAAAATCGTCAGATTCGTCGGCAAAAAAATCTTCGACGATGGTGACGACCAATAAGTTTGACCAAAAGGCGCTTCAGAAACGCTACACCAAGATCTCGGATACTGTGATCCAAACCTTAACCAAGATCACGGTGAAAGACGACCAAAAAGACATTATGGCGTCGGCTAAAAAAGGCGTTGACGATTTAGATAAAATTACCTTGGAATTGCAGAACAATCAGCCCGCGTCGGGGATTGGCACAAAAAATACCAATGGTGACTTAACCAAAGCGCTGATTACATACAGCCAAACCGCCACCGATGCCTTGAAGAGCCTGCAAGGGAATGATTCCAATGCTTTTCAGTCGGACGTCAAGAACTTCTTCAGTCAAGCTGCCAGCATCGGCAAGCAGTACTTTAACGGCCAATTGCCGGTCTCCATTCAAAACTTTTCCCAGAATCGCCAGGCCGTTACAACGATTCCAAGCAAATAAGGGGCTTCTACAGAGATATGATTAGAAGCTAAATTTGAGTTTGATCGGAAGATGGCGCTATTTAAAAAGTTCCTATTTTGCGACATTGACTTTCCGTAACTTTGACACTAGTATAAAAGCAATTTAATCCTTCAAAAATGCAGAGAAGAGTAACGGCGATGCAGGTGTGCAGCGAGTCCGGGAGATGGGAAAGGATAACCGAGCGAGCCGTGAAGATGAGCTTTGCGATATTGTTAGCTTGTTGACGCAGGCTAGCCGGTCGGAACCGTTAACTTTCCGGACCTCACAATGGGTGCTGCAGCGGCATTCTATTGCGGCGTCGTTGAGGCATTGCTTGTGAAGGTAATGTAAATTTGGGTGGTACCACGTGACAGCACTCGTCCCTTTGATAATAGGGGATGGGTGCTCTTTTTGTGTGAGCGCGAGCAGGAGCGCTTAGAAATCGGAGTGTAAGTGGCCTCAAGTCCAAATGGCTGGGCTTTGGCCATTTGGACTTGAGGTCCTTACACGTAGATTTCTGCGACTGCTTGCGCGTTATAGAACGCGAAAGCAGCATTTAACACCCCCGTCAACCCACACAACGCAAAAAGAAAGAGGCCATTCACATGAACTTTATCGTAGATCCCAGAGTATTGGCGCTTGGTGTTAAAATTCGCGGCGTTGAATTAACCGGCGTGGATAACCACGCGTACCCGCAGGCGCTAAAAGAAATGATTGCCAACGAGATTAAACAAGTCCTGACAACACTGGATCGCGAACAAATTAAAACGGATCCGGTCATTCAAGGCTTTTGGGATTTGCATCGCGCGGTGCATTTGCCAAAACGCAATAACACGCCGGCACCAGCAACGTTGCTGAAGCTCATCCTGAAACGTGGTGAGTTGGCACCGATTAACCCGGTCGTTGACTTATATAATTTGATTTCGATTCAAAGCCATTTAGCGCTTGGCGCCCACGATGTTGACCGCATAGATGGCAATGTCAATTTGCGACTCACGACTGGCACCGAGAAATTCATCCCCATCGGTGCAAATGGTCAACCCGAGCCTGTCAAAGCAGGCGAATATGCTTACATTGATGACAGCAACGAAATCATTTGCCACTTGGAGACGCGCCAGGTGGAAAAGACAAAGGTGACCGCAGAAACAAATCATCTGTACTACATTGTGCAAGGCAATCAACAGACTAGCCAAGATTTTGTGGATCAGACGGCTGAACAGGTCATCGCCTTGACGACCAAGTATCTTGGCGGACAGGGGAAGTTGCTGAATTAATTGTGACCGGTTTGCTGATAGAACCTCTTGTTAAAATTGACGGCATAAACTAAAAAGCTGAACAGTGGCAAAAAGTCTAGCATGACCGAGGCTTTCTGTCACTATTCAGCTTTTCTTTTCTACTCCAGTACCTCGTATTCCTTCAAAAACCTTCTCCGCGACACCACACGCTGATTCGTTGCGTCCAAAAAATCGCCTGTATACCCATACGCGTAAACGCCAAATCCAGCATCAGTGTCATTGGCGGTAAAATTTATTTTCTTAATGATTGGCGGTCTCAACGCTGCCATCAGAATGCGAACGCGGTTGTCTAACCAATAGATTTGATTTTTGGCTAAAGCATCCTTTACCCAATCAGGACGTTCACTGGTTTGACTGATCTCCCAAACAGAGGCCGGTTTGCCTTTATAGAGGACTCTTATGATTGTCACCATCCTTGCTGATCAAGTGAAAAAAGTGGTGGACTCGGGGTAACTAAATTAACCCACGTCACGATAACATCCCACCTCTTCGGTAGCAACAGATTTCTTCAGCAGAACTCAAATATCGACAACTAATCCTCTGATGACGACCCAATCGCGATCGTGCGGGAGCATTCCTTGGCCACCAGCGGATCGTGAGTCACGATAATGATGGTCTTTCCTAGCCGGTTAATGTTCTTGAGTTCGTTTAAGATGAGGCTGCGGTTGTCGCCATCCAGTGATCCGGTTGGTTCATCGGCGAGGATGAGTTTGCTGGGCTTGATGAGGCAGCGGGCGACGGCGACACGTTGTTGTTCGCCACCGGATAATTCAAATATTTTGCGGTCAGCATAGCCGTTCAATCCGACTGTTTGAAGCGCATCGTCGATTTGGGTTTGACGTTGCGCTTTATTTAGCTTGAGGTATTTCTGGGCAATTGCCAGATTTTGCCCGACTGTTTCGTCATCGATGAGGGCGAAGTTCTGGAAGATATAGCTTATTTTCTCGCGAATAGTGCGGTTGGCTTGGCGGCTGTTGGGCTTAATATTCTTGACGCCATCGAATTCGTAGGTGCCCGAGGAAAAATCGTCAATCAACCCGATGATGTTCAGTAAGGTTGACTTGCCTGAACCACTTGGCCCCATAATAGCAACCATTTCACCTGTCTCAATGTGGAGATTGAGGTTATCAAAAATTGTTTTGGAAGCGAACGTCTTGGTGACATTGGTCAAGTCGATCATGGCTTATTCCCCCTTCAGAACCTGGACGATATTTTTATTTTCTTCGTGATAAAGCATGGCGAAAGACACGAGTAGATCACAAGCAGCTAAAATGAGGCCAACAACGATGGCGAGCGCTGATTTCTGAAGCATAAAGGCGACGATGATTTGCGTCACGTACATTAGAAGAAGGAAGCCGATAATCTGTTGGTAGCGGTCAAACAACTTGATGCCTAGAACGCGCAGAACCGATAATTTGAACTTGTGCGTTTCGAAGTACAAAAAGCTGGCAAAGGCAGAGACGATGAGCGAGATCAGGAAGGTGATGATCAGGAGGCCAGCAGAAATCTGTAAGCCTAGTCGCGAAGAATCGGTTTCGTTGTTTAAGATCGAGCCGATCGTGGCAAAGCGCAGTTCGATGCCGCCAAGCTTTTGCGCGTTTGTCATTGCTTTGAGTTTTTGCCGGTTTTGTTTGGTGTTCGTGATTCTCAGCGGATTTGAAACGTCTGCAGTTAGCAATTGATTTTGGCTTTTGTAATCAATTTTTTGCGGGTTGATCACTTCGAAAATGGGGTTCGAAGTGGCGTGCCATTTGCCATCACTGGAGAAGTATTTAGCCCTTTCAGTGGTCGGCGTGTAGTACTGGATAGTGACTTTTAACTGGCTAGGCGTCGTTTTCTTTTGTTCAGCTTCGGACAGTCGATCGTAGGCGAGTAGCTGACTCAAAAGCTTGATATGCCGATCATTTTTGCGAGATATTGGGGCTAAAAACTGGTTAGACAAATGCTTTTTAGTAGAAAGATTAAACGAACGTAAGGCATTTTGATTAACCCGAACAACTTGATAGGCGTCTTGCGGTTTGAAGGTACTTGCTGCGGGGTACCTAGTCAAATTTCGGCGCGGATACACGGTGCCTCCGGATATGAATTCCGCGCTAAGTTGCGTATCCAATTGCGAGAAAACGGCGCCTAGCTTTGCTTCGTTTTTGCCGTTGTTCAGCTCGAAGTTTTTCAGTGCTTCGCCTTCAAATCCTAATGAGTTAATGGTGAGTTTTTTCCCGACTTCAGCCACCTGATTGTAGCGCTTCGTCGCGGCGACAATGTCTTTGATGTTGGCCAGACTGCCAATCAAGAGAACAGTGGTCAAAATAATCATCACGGCTTTCAAAATGGCAAGGAGGCCAGTGCCGAGTTTGAAGCTAATCGCATTTTTAAGAAATTGAACGACTTTAATACTGCGGATCAGTACGAGGACAATAAGAATGGCAATTACAAAAATCAATAGAACAGCTATCTGGGAGGCGCCCAACAATGTCCAGAAACCTTTTGGAAAATAGTCAAAGTTGAAATAGCAAGCCGCCAGCACTAGCACACTTGATGCAAGTGTCGTGATGATTGGCAATCGATACAGTTGAAGCAAAATATCACGAGTTGACAGCCCGACAATCTTCCAAACGCCAATCGGTTTGATCCGGCCCATGGCTAAGGCGAGCACGCCTAATAAAGACAGCAGCGCCAAAACACCAAAAGCAACACCGTACATCAACAAGTCTCGATTGACATATTCTTTCTCAGATTGTGTTTTTGGTGTCAGCAACTCTGACTCGGGAACGTCGAAAAATACCGCAAATTCCTTGGTGATGGTATCTTTCGAAGCGCCAGTGGCGGGGATGATAGTGTAAATACCATTTGCCGATTTGTCACCGTTCTTAAAATAAGCTGCCATGCTTTGGAGGCGAATGTTGATGCTTTTTCCGAAAACCGGAATATGCGGCTGACCTTTAGAAGAAGCAGTTTGGGTATAAGTGGCATTGGGCTTTTCGAAAAGCTTAACGGGTTGAGGATTCTGGAAGAAGTTGGTGTAAGGAAAACTTGACTGATCAACAACGGCGGATTTTAAAACGGTTTGGTTCGGAAAGTCAGTTCGCACAATTGAGGCGTGCTGGTTTTTGGCCAATTGCTCGAAAAAGCTTAGCGTTGCTTGCGGGCTTTTAGTGGTGTTGGCCAGATAGACCTTAAATGAAGTCGACGTTGACTCAATGTTTTCGACCCGGATCTGATCGTTAGTCTGGAAAATATTAATGACGAATAAAGACGCCAGTAAAACCATGAATGAAAGAAAAATGCTGACAATCCGTTTCATGAACGTGCTCCCCCTTAAATGCAGTTTGACGCTGCCATAAACACAAGTTCGAAGTATAACGATCGCCTTGGTTACCCCAACAGCAAGACATTTTCCTTAGTGTACTTCAGGTTTTATGAAAGCGTCTACAAAAACGAACTGCCACAAAATCTTTTGGCTCTTCGTGATTTAGCAAAACGGCTTTTAAGGGATAAAACCGTTATTTTCGTTTCCTTCAACCCGCTCATTTACTGGCCCAACGCCGTTTCCCGCCCGAAAAGACATTTTTTCATGATGGTTTGGTCATAAACTCTTCAAATTGACTTAAGTCAGCTTTAAGTCGCTGCCCGTAGTATGAACACCATCAACTTAAAGGAGATGGCGCTGATGCAAGAAGTAACGACACTGACGCAACAGCCAAAAAAGCGGACGAGACGATCCGTGAATTGGTTGAAGGTACTGCCATGGATCGTGCCACTGGCGGTGCTGATTGGCTGGCAGGCTGCAGTCAGTTTTAACTGGATCACCAGTTCATTGATCCCGGCTCCGACGACCGTTATCCAAGATGGCATCACGTTGTGGCAAAACGGTGAATTGCCAAAGAATATTGCGATTAGCCTATATCGGGCTACGGCCGGTTTTGCCATCGGCGGCAGTGTCGGCTTTGTGCTCGGCCTCATCAACGGCTTGGTCAAACCGATCCGCGCGCTGCTGGATAGTCCCATTCAGATGTTGCGCAATATCCCGCATCTGTCATTGATTCCTTTGATGATTATTCTGATGGGGATTGGCGAACCCGCTAAGATCGCGTTGGTGGCGATCGGGGTCATGTTCCCGATGTATATCAATACGTATCAAGGGATTACGGGCGCTGACCCGGAGCTACTGGAAATGGGCCGGGCTTATGGACTTTCCAGACGGGCATTGTTCACCCGCGTGATTTTCCCGGGTGCCTTGGCCAACATTCTGATGGGTGTTCGCTACGCACTTGGTGTCATGTGGACGACTCTGATTGTTGCCGAGACGATTTCGGCCACTTCCGGTTTAGGATACATGGCCACCAACGCCCAAGAATTTATGCGCATGGATACGGTTCTACTTTGTATTTTGATTTACGCCTTGCTAGGAAAACTTTCTGATGTGATTGCTAAGAATCTGGAACGACTTTTCCTCAGCTGGCGACAAGGAGGCGTTGACGCATGACCAACCCAATTGTGAAACTGCAACATGTGGAAAAAGTATACGGTGACAAAACCGTCCTGAACGATATTCAACTCAACTTGTACCCGGGTGAGTTCCTGGCCTTGGTTGGGATGAGCGGCGGCGGAAAAAGCACGATTTTACGCTTGATCGCTGGGCTTGAAGCGCCGACAGCCGGTCACCTAAGTCGTGAAAAAGGCTTAGTGATGCGGGTGATGTTTCAAAATGACCGTCTGTTACCGTGGCTGACCAATCTGGATAATGTCTCGTTTAAGAATCGGGATCCGGAGGTCATCAGCGAGGCGAAAAGTCTCTTGCATGCAGTTGGCTTAACCGATAAAAGCACCGGTTATCCGGCGCAACTTTCCGGCGGGCAGAAGCAACGGCTGGCGTTGGCCCGGGCGTTACTGGCTAAGCCGCAATTGTTGCTCCTTGATGAACCGCTAGGCGCGTTAGATGCGTTGACGCGGCAACGGATGCAGGATCTCATTTTGAAAATTTTTACCGAGCAAAAGCTGAGTACGTTGCTTATCACGCATGATGTCAACGAAGCAGCCCGGATGGCGGATCGGATTATTGTCGTCAGGGATGGCCAGTTGGTTGCCGAAACGACCGGAGCCCGCGGGCAGTCGCCTGAAGTAGTGGCCCAAACCGCTGCCCGGGTATTGCAAGCGATCTTGTCAGAAGAGCCGGTGACCTCATGAAAGAGCCAGTATTAACCGCTACTGCTGCCAAGCCTGCTAAGAAACATCGTTACCTATATGAAATTGACTTGATGCGACTGATTTTCATTGCCGGGGTCTTGTTGAATCATACGACAACCGCGTTTGAGCATCAGCTGTCCTCCGGATTCGCAAGCACCGCCTTACTTGCCACTCACTTGATGATCCACTTCACGCGGATGGGCTTCATGTTCATGACCGGACTGGTTCTGACCATGGTTTACTATTCGCGGAAACGTAATTGGCCGTTGTTCTTCAAAAAACGGTTCACAACTGTCGGCATTCCCTATGTTTTGTGGAATACGTTGCTGATGATCGGATCCATCTTGCTTGGTATTGGCGGTTTTACCATTGCCAATTTCTGGCCGGACTATCTCAGCGCTATCCTGCACGGCGATCAGTTCTACCTATATTACGTCTTAGTCACGTTGCAACTGTATCTGTTGTTTCCGGCGATGCTTTGGCTGTTTAAAAAGACAGAAGGGCATCACGGTGCTTTGGCACTGGCCAGTTTTGGCTTACAACTGCTGATTGTGGCCGGGATTAAATACGGACTGCCCCACATCGATACCAGTGGTTGGCTATGGTGGTTCCGTGCTTATGGCGTCAATGTCTTCACGTATCAATTCTTCTTCATTGCCGGTGGCCTTTTCAGCTTACATGCTAAGGCAGTCAAGGATTGGTTGCTGGATCATCAACTGCTCATCGGCATCAGCACATTGATACTCAGTTTTGGCACAATTGGGCTTTATGTCTTTAATAAACAGATTTTGGGCATGACCCATAGCGCCGCCGTTTCACCGCATCAACCTTATATGTTGGTCTATGACGTGGTGATGATTGCTTTTGTGGCACTGCTTGGCCAAAAGTATGCTACCTGGCATGCCAAGCAACCTACCCACTGGTTCGCTTGCTTAGTTGGTAATGGTGCCCAAGTTTCTTTTGGGGTCTATCTTTGCCAAACGATCGCACTGTCGTTATTAAGCGGGGTGCTGGGATTGATGCATCTTAGCAATCTGACCCTGATGTTACTGTTGCCGCTTGGTTATCTCGGTATTCTCGGCGTCTCTTTTGGGATCGCCTGGTTCTGTTACAAAGTTTCACCGTTTGGATGGTTAATAGGCCGTCCGCAATCGTTGTCGTTATCTGCGAAAGGAGTCTTGAATCATGAGCAAGCTCACCGATCAGTTATCTCAGAATCTCATCAATCATCGTGATTATCCCTTAGTTAAGTCCGTTGCTTCCAATACGTGGTACACGGGGCGCGACTTAGAAGAAGATGTTGCCGCCTTACGCGAGCAATTTGCCGAACAGAAAATCGGCGCTGGGGACCAGGTTTTGATCGTCTTGCCGAATTCACCGGTCTTCCTGCCGCTTAATCAGGCGCTTTGGGAAATTGGTGCGGTCGCCCATCCGATCGCGGCTAAAACGCCGTTACCGGAATTGCTTGACGAGTGGACCACTTATCACTATCAAGCGGTTATCACCCTGCCAGCCCTGGGAGAAGCCATGGAAGCACCCTTGATCCCATGGGCGCGGGTTCGCTTGCATACCATGCCGGAATTGGCGATTCTAACCGATGCAGGTCAGCTGGCTTATCGCATCAACGCCCCACAAATGGCGCCCCGCGAAGATGATCTGGCCTTAATTTTGAACACCTCAGGCACCACCGGTAAACCGAAACGTGTCGGCCTGACGCACCGAATGCTGGTTAACGCCGCCCACTATGACATTATGAGCCACGCACTAACGCCGGATGACACGGCAATGGTCGTGATGCCGATGTTTCATATCAATGCGCAGGTGATTTCGGTTTTGGCCACCCGACTATCCGGTGGTAAGTTGGTCATTGCGCCTAAGTTTTCGGCAAGTGCCTTTTGGCCAACCATTGAAGACAATCACGTGACCTGGGTGTCGGTGGTTCCGACGATCATTTCGATTCTGCTGATGAACCAAAATGCCTTAAAAGCGTATCACGACAATATCCATTTGCGGTTTGTCCGCAGTTCTTCTTTCGCCTTGCCAGAAGACAAACTTGTGGCGTTTCAATCGCGGTTTCACACGCAGGTTTTGGAAGGCTACGGCATGACGGAAACGGCCAGCCAAAGCACCTTGAATCCGATTCAGGCACCCAAAATCGGGTCAGCAGGCAAACCAGTTGGCACGGACCTCCGTATTAGATTGGCAGATGGCACGTTGACCAAAAAACCATTTGTCGAAGGCGAGATTGTCCTTCGCGGCGACCACGTGATTCATGATTATCTCGAGCCGCATCCTGATTCATTTGCCGATGGCTGGTTCTTGACCGGCGATATCGGCTATCTGGATCAAGACGGCTACCTGTTTGTCAAAGGCCGCCGCAAAGAGATGATCAATCGTGGCGGTGAAAAGGTGGCACCAGCCAAAGTCGAGAATGTGCTTAATGAATTGGATTGGATCGCACAAGTGGCGGTCATTGGATTACCGGACAATCTGTACGGGGAGGCCGTCACGGCTGTGGTCATTCGGCAGGATCCAACTGCTGATCCGCAACAAGCCAAGGCTGACTTACTCGATTTTGCCCGCCAGCACCTTGCTGCTTACGAATGTCCGACCGAAGTCGTGTTTGTCAAAGCTTTTCCAGTGAATACCACTGGCAAGGTTTTGCGACCGAAACTACGCGACCAACTCATGCGAGGCGGGAAACTTTATGAAGCGTAAATTTCGATTCATTTTACTGTTAGTCGGGCTCATTGCGTGGTTTAGCGTTGCCGTGTATGGCTATACCCAAACCACCACGGCTTCGACCAATCAGGAAACCGTCACGATTGGCTACCAAAAAGCCGACCCGGTGGACATCTCCCGCCAACGCGGCGAACTAGCCAAGAAATTGAAGGCAAAAGGCTATCAAGTCGTCTTCAAGGAATTCTCGGATGGCGCTGCATTGATGACCGCTCTTAAAAGCGGCGCCATTGACTATGCGCGAGTTGGTGATACGCCGCCAGTAACGGCTAAGGCGTCCGGCACAGACATCGCTTTGATTGCAGCAGGGGCCACGAAAGAATACGGCAGCGGCATTCTGGTTGGCAAAAATAGCGGCATCACCAGCCTCAAGCAACTCAAAGGCAAGACGATTGCTTATCAAAAAGGTACTGCTGCTCAGTATCTGATCATTCAGGCGCTCAAGAAAGCCGGCTTATCAACCAATGATGTCAAGTTGGTGAATATGGATCAGAGTTCGGCGTCGGTTGCTTTTGCTAAAGGTGGTGTGGATGCCTGGGTCACCTGGGATCCGTACACGGCAACCGCGCAAGTGAACAACAATGCCAAGTTGCTGACAAACGGCACCGGCCTGTCCAAAAACCGGGACTTCCTGATTTCGACGCAAAGCTATGCCAAGAATCACACGTCATTAAGCAAGTTACTGACCACAGCGTTGAATGACGACATGACGTGGGCGAATGCGCACCATACCCAACTGATTGCCATGCTAAGCAAGACCCTCAAGCTTTCGGATGAGGTGATCCAAAAGATGGTCGAACGACGAACCTATTCCATGACCCTGATTAACGGCAACAGCACGATTGTGGCTGAAGAAAACGCCATTGCCAAGACGCTGTATCAAGCTGGCGTTGTCACTAAGGAAGTGGATATGAAAACAACGTTAGTCGACGAATAGACCTAATAAATGAAAGTTTACGATAAATCGCTAAGTATCACTAAGCGGTCAACCCCTTTGGTATGAAGGAGTTGGCCGTTTTTTCGTGCTTATAACTGTCAAAGAGTTTGGGACTTTTTCGCTTAGCTTTCTTGCATATGATATTATATGACGTATAATATAGGCGATGATGTAATAAGGAAGGAGGTTGGGTTCATGGGTATGCCGCTCAGTGCGGAACTATTAGATGGCATTGTGCTCGCCGTGTTGCAACAATCCGATGCATACGGATACGCACTGACCCAACAAATACAAGCGGTGATCAGCATTTCCCCTTCCACGTTGTATCCGGTGTTGCGCCGCCTAAAAGCTCAAGGTGCGTTAACGACTTACGATCAGCCATACGAAGGGCGCAATCGCCGTTATTATCGGATTACGCCTGTCGGATCCAAGTTGTTACAGGAAACCGAAACCAATTGGCAGACTTTTAAGCAGCAGATTGAGCATTTTCTGCCCGACGCAGGTAACCAAGCGAAGGAGGAGAAACGGTCATGAGTAGTGAAGCTTATTTTCAGGCATTAATGCAAATACTGTCACCGCTAACCGGCGATGAACGGACAGAAGCCGTTGCCTTTTTTCAGGATTATGCCGAAGATGGCGGCTTGACGGACGGCGATGCAATTACCAAGGCGCTCGGCACACCGCAGCAGCTTGGTCGTCAGATTTTGGCAGATTATGCGATTAAAAGCAGCACGGCTTCTGGCTCCGCGGCGTCGCCTAAAGCAAATGCTCGGCAAATCAAGACCATTGTATTGGCGATTTTGTCAGCACCGATGACGGTTCCGGTTGCTATTGCGTTGTTTGTTATCGTTTTGGCACTGTTGATTGTGATTGCCGCAGTCAGTTTGGCGATTCTGCTGGTGCTTGCCGGTGCCACTGGTCTGGGCTTGGGCGTCGGCGCCTTCTCGATCTTCGCCGGGCTGTTCCTGCTGGCTCATCCCATGGTGGCGTTGAGCTACATGGGCTTAGGGATAGCAGCGATTGGCGTGGGACTATTCCTGATACCGTTATTGAAATGGACGACGCAAGGCATGTTTAACGTGGTGGCCCGCTTCTTCCGGTGGATCTATCGACGCATCCGCAAGCAACATTTGGAGGTGACCCAATTATGATGAAAAGATTACTCGCAATTGGGGCGCTACTAATTGTACTTGGCTTGGCCATGCTTGGCATCGGTGCCGCTCACGATGGGTTGCAGCCAATTGCGGTGGTACACGGGCAACCCATTATTGCCAACCCGACGACCAAAACGCAACAGGTCAAACCGTTCTCACGACTCTCGGTGACTGCTAATGATATGGACGTGGTCGTGAAAACCGGCGCGCAGTATCGCGTTGAAGTCACCTCAGTTGGATCAGGACACGTTATGCAGACGGTTCGTTCCGGTCAGCTCAAGTTAACGCAAAAAGGAAAGCCGATTTTTGGCATGATGCTCGGCCAGACACGCGCACCGCAAATTACGATTACAGTTCCGCGCGATCAAGCCATCACAGCGGCAACGGTCCACACTAGCTCCGGTAACTTGACGTATGCCGTTGCCAAAACCACTCGACTTAAGCTCAGTGCAACCAGCGGGGATATGACGGTCAGCCATGTTCAGCAGGCGCAGTTGCAATTGCAGTCAGACTCCGGCAATGTCCGCGTGACGAACGCAACATTGCATGAACCAAAAGTCACGACGAAATACGGCGATCTGTTTGTCACCGACAGCACGATCAATCAGGGGCAATTTACTTTGAGCAGTGGCGATTTTCACATGACGCACACTGAGCTGAAAGGGAAAAATCAGGTTAACAATACCTATGGCGATAATGTCGTCACTGGCGCAGATAAGCAGAGTGGCTACGCATTACAGACCGGTTCCGGTGATAACAAGGTATTTACACGCGCCACAACTGAAAACAACGTCACTTATAACCGACGAGCAGATACGCAGCTCCGCTTAGTCACGCACAATGGCGACAATCAGGTGAAATAACGCGTTCGGAGGTTGATTTTTATGAAACTTACAACAAAAAATTTGACCATGCAATTTCACAATAAAATGGCATTGAATCATGTTTCGGTGACGATTGAAAGCGGCGGTTTGGTTGGCTTGATTGGGCCAAATGGCGCAGGCAAGTCGACGTTTATGAAAATTTTGGCGACGTTAATGCGCCCCACGGCTGGGGATGTTTTGCTGAATGGTCAAAGCATTTTACGGCATCCTGGCAAAATGCGGCGGGTATTGGGTTATATGCCACAGACTGTACCGATTATTCCGCAGTTGAACGCGACGGAGTATTTGCAATATTTGTCCGCACTCAAAGGGTTGCCAACGACCAAGGCTAATCGCCAAATCAAGGCGTTGTTGCAGCAAATGCATTTGCAAGGTGTCGCCCATGCACGTTTAGGCGGTTTTTCCGGTGGTATGCGGCAACGTGTGGGTTTGGCGGCCGCATTGTTAGGCAATCCCCAAATCATTATTGTCGACGAACCATCTGCCGGACTTGATCCGATTGAGCGGATTATGATGCGCAACTTATTAAGTGAACTGGCCCAAACGCGAATTGTCTTGTTGTCGACGCACATTGTTTCAGATGTCGAAGCCGTTGCCAGTCAATTGTTGTTGCTAAAAGACGGGCAGTTGGTCTTCCAGGGCACCGCACCGGCACTGATTCAAGCCGCAACGGGTCACGTGTGGGAGTATGTGCTGCCACAAGGAACGGAACCGCAGACCGATCAGGCGATGAGCGAAATGCGGCAAGCCACTGATGGCATTCATATTCGAACCGTTGCCAAGCAATCACCAACACCTCAGGCAGTAGCGGTGACGCCCACGTTGGAAGATGCAACGTTAAGTGCTTTGGAAAGCCGGTGATCAGCATGTTAACCATGATCAAAACATCGTTCAAAGAAAGAGCCCGCCAGCACTCATTCTGGCTGATGATCGGGACAGTGGTCGTGTTAGCGATTCTGTGTACCCCGCGGTTTAACACCGGTATTAAAATCCTATCGTTAGATCCTAAGATTTTTCGGCAGGCGGATAATCCGACTTGGTTGCCAATCTGTGCTGCCCTGATTTTCGGATTCACGTTGCCATTCTTTGGCGTCGGCGCGGTTGAAAATGCGCTGCAAACCGATCGTACCAGTGGCGTATGGCCATGGATTGCGACAACGCGGTTTGCGCGGATATCGTATGGACTGGCTTTATTTGTTGGCAACTTTTTGGTGTTGCTGTCAATGTGGTTCGTAACACTGCTGGCTACAGGTTTGATGGTGGTGATCCGGTTTCCCGGACAAGGTATCAGTTTTGCTACCTTCCTTTCGCCGTTTCTGGCCTTGTTGCCAAGTATGGCGTTGATTGCGGCGCTGGCATTGCTGGTCGAAAGCGTCACGGCTAAA
Organism: Lacticaseibacillus huelsenbergensis; assembly: GCF_029726355.1. NCBI lineage: Bacteria > Bacillati > Bacillota > Bacilli > Lactobacillales > Lactobacillaceae > Lacticaseibacillus > Lacticaseibacillus huelsenbergensis. The sequence goes on along the minus strand of NZ_CP120687.1, from coordinate 581,861 downwards.
CGCAGCAGTGGGTTGGTCACAGTCTTTATGTTCGGCCTCTTGTATGTGTATGCCACGCAGCTATCAGAGCCGCATGCATTTTGGCATCGCTTGTTGAGTCTCAGCGGCTTGACGTCACTGCAAGATACGGTCAGTCGCGCTAGTGAACATGTCATCGGTCGCCCGATCGATGGGATTCAAATGTTCAGCAGTTATGCAGGACAGCAAGGCAAGCTGTCGCTACATTTTGGCCCCGTGGCATTTGACCGGACAACATTGGCCTTTATGCTCGGTGAGGTATTGATTGCGGTAGGCATTGCGTTGGTGGCGGCATTGCTGATGCACAAGGCGCGGCAAACCGGCGGACTAAAAGTAAGACATCAAGTCCAAGCGCCAGCATCTAGCGCTTCAGTACCAGCAGACTATGTTCCCATTCAGGCTGGACATTTTCAGTGGCTGCAACTCCTGCAGGTGGAAGCAAAACGTCAGTGGCACATCGGTTCGTGGCGTTATCGCGCGCTTTTGCTAGGCAGTTGGTTGCTTGTCTGGTTTGTTCCCACCGCAGCACAACAAGAAGCGGGCTTGCCGATCGTATGGCTTTTGGCCTTGCCATGGCTGAGTGCATTAGGCTCATCACCACGCGGCTGGCAGTCATGGCTGCATACGGTGCCGGCAGCGATTCAACACCAAAAATGGGCCGAATTGTTGGTCAGCGGCGGATTGGCACTGGTCATCATGGTACCTTTCATCGTCCGGAAGCCTAGTGTCGCGCTTCAGCTGATACTCGTAGCCGTAGCGACAGTTGCATTGGCGCAAGGGATGGGAAGCTTGCTAAACTCAGGGCATTTGCTAGCGTTGCTGATGGCGCTATTCTGGTTTTTCTACATGAATGGTCTTACCGGAATGATCAGCCCAACGCATTTTTCCTTGATCGTTTGTGTTGTCTTTGCGGGGCTGTTCATCGTCGGCTTGGCGTTGACGGAGCTTGCGAACCGCCGGCGAAGTTTGGCTTGATGGTGTGAATATTGGGAAGGGGTGAATGCTTAATATGATGTGCTTGCCAGGGTGGAAGTCATCTCGTCCAAAGCTATCTTCACGCCGACTTCTAATTGCGTCGGTTCACGCTCACCATAACGCGCTCCCCGGCGCAGAAGCCTGCGTGTAAGGACCTTGGTCGCAATCGCCAAATAGTTTCAGTGGAAGATGATTCTATTTTAGGCAAATGTGAGACCAGACTTCCGCTTTCTATAACGCGCTCACAGTCGCAGAAATCTCCACATAAGGACCCCAAGCATAAATGGCCAAAGCCCAGCCATTTATGCTTGGGGCCACTTATGCTCCGATTTCTAAACGCTTCTGTTCGCGCTCACCAAAAAAGCAACCCCATCCAAAAGGATAAGGTTGCCACTGTGGTTTGTTTATCAAGCCACAGAAATGCCTTTCGCCATCATTATGGCAGGCATCAAGTATCGTTGCCGATACTACGGACTCGAAGTCCAATAAATTTATACGGAGTCTGTGCTCCGGTGACTTTATGATAGCGATTTCTAGGTGAAATTGAAAGTTATTTGCCTCGGGTAGTTTAGAATTGGAGAAGTTTAAAGCTAGAGCATCAACATAGTGAGAATCTTGATGTATAAATAATAAAAAACTTATAGATTCTCTTTTAAATATAAGATGCTTAAATGTTGATAAATCAATAATGGAAGAACGGGTATAATTTGTTGACCGATATGAATGGATGGGTATAGATTACATTTGTGCAAGAGCTTTGTACTGGGAAGAATCTATGTCTGGCACGATTAGGATACAGGGAGCTGACTTGAAATGACTTTCTGGGATATCGTTCAAATTATGTTCGCCCCAGTCGTGATTATCTGGATTATTGCGACATCGAAGGGCAAGATTGATCGCAGAACGAAGGAACTCATTTGGATTGTTGTCATCTTAGTGATTGTTGGAAATGTTGCAGGCTATATCATTGTGACTGAGCGAAGCCAGTGGGCGATCGCCTATAATTACACATTTGCCTTTATCCAGTTAGTCATCATGTGGTCTTTTGCAAGGAATTTCTAAAGATTCATTTTAAAAGTCTGAAGTCACTTTCGGAAGACGCGTGGTGAACAACGTCACTTAGATGTCTAGGGGTGGGCGAATGAACATTGATGATGCAACTCAAATTGTTTTTACCACGATCGTCATCATTTGGATTCTTAAAACATCCAAAGGCAAACTTGATAAAAGGACAAAGGGGTTAATCTGGATTATCAATGTCCTGTTGATTACTGCCAACTTTGGTGCGTATTTCCTGACAGCGGAGAACAATCAATGGGCATTGGCCTATGATCTTTCTTTCACCTTTATTCAACTTGTCATACTTTGGTATTTTGCACGAAATTTCTAACGAGTTTGTGCAAAAGCAACAGGTACTTCCAGCAGTCACCCCCTTGAGCTATATTTCATTCATCTTCGTCCGGACACAAAAAGATATCATAATTTTTACGAGGCCAAGCAAGTTTTTGTCAGCCTTACTAAGGGCGACAAGGTAAATATACTGCGCGAAAGAAAACAAACTTGGAAACGGTAATCAAAAAGCTGAGCGTTAAGGTGAACAACAATGTCAAATCAGCCATTAAGGTTCAGCGAGAAATGAACGAGCTTGATGTACTACTGAAATGGAAAAGAGTTAGGCTTTGTATTTCGCATTCGAAAAATCCCAACACCACTCAATTGCTCGGCTGATAAAATCAAAAAAATCTGGAAACAAATCCCAGCCACGCAACGGTTTTTGCACAAATTATTGCAGTTTCACCAAAAACTGCTGACGCATGGGAATCTGGTAAGCATCGTCTAAAGGGTCCCACACGTAGACTTATTCAGGTAATTGCACAGATTTCCAAAGAAGCAAGCAAGTTTATCTGACTTTCTTGGAATGTGGCGAAATATGATTTTCTACGAACTACGGAAAGAGGCTGGGTACATAATACCAGCTTCAAACTAAAATGCCCTGAAACTCCTAACAATCTGGAATTTCAAGGCACTTTTTTATGCAGACGCAGAGTTGATACTGTTTTATACTGAAAAAGTAGTATATAATGAGTACAAACTACAAGAAGGTGATGTTTACCATGGCGGTTCAAGAGAAGAAGCGGATACAGGTTCAAGTTGATAAGGAACTAGCCGACGATACTGAGCAGGTCTTGGAGCGGCTCGGATTGACGCAAACGACAGCAATCACGATGTTGTATAAGCGAATTGTTGCTACTGGTGCGCTACCGTTTAAGCCGGCTTTAACCGAGAATGAGAAAGCGACTTTACATTTCCTTAAAAGCACTGAAGATACACCAGTAACAGTTTTCAAGGACGCGAAAGAAGTCGATGAGTGGCTCAATGAAGACGAATGATCTCGTGAGTCTTTATGTTGCTTTTGTCGAAGGTAGCGGAGGTAAAAAGCGGCCGGTGTTAGTTCGAAGTGTGACAGAAACGCGCGTCACGGGTTTCAAGATCACGACTAAGTATGCAAATAAGTCAGTTTTTATTCGACGACAGTATTATCAGATTCAAGACTGGCAGGTCGTCGGTCTTAGACAACCCTCGTGGATTGATATTGGTCGTCTTTATAGTTTTCCTAAGCATGGCTTGCATTTTAAAGAAATCGGACATTTGACCCCACGTGATCAAATCGACCTAGATCGTTTCAATACGCGCTTCAAAGAGGCTCAAAAGAAGCGGTCCAATCGTTAATCGGTCTTAGCTCAACGAGATAAGCACAGTAGGCGTCACTTGTTGGTCGTTTCGAGTTTCTTCGGTGCACTCGGTTTGTCTAAGCATCGGAAAGCAAAAAGCTGAGGAGTATTTAGAATGAATAATAATGTAAAATCAACCAGCAAGGTGCGGCGAGGGATTAACGAGCTTGAAGCACTACTAGCTGGAAATGACCCCGGTTTTGTATACCACACCCGGAAAATCCCAACACCACCCAGTTATTCAGCCGAGGAAATCGAAATATCCGAAAATAAATTAAAACCAAGTCAGCAGAACTATGATCCACTCTCGTAATATCAACTTCAAACTAAAATGCCCTGGAATTCCAAATAAAATGGAATTTCAGGGCATTTTCATGTAGACACAGAGACTACGGTGTCTTCTTTTTGATCAAGTGCCTTTTTAAACACATGCGCATCACTTACGCACAGTACCTTGTTGATAAGTAATCCGGTAGCTGCCGGCCGGAATGGTCAAGGTCTGATCATCGCGCTGGACAGCGATTGTCCAATCCTTGCCGAATTGATCCTGCACGGCTACTTGTTGGGCTTGGGCGGGGAGTTCGACTTGTGCTTTTGCATTCATCGGTACGGCAACTTCTAGAGTTTGGTTGCCTGCGTCTTGCTGATAATGAACGGTGATGAGGCCCTTCACGGACGGGGTGGTGAGGTTCAGGTGGGTCAGGTTGCCCGCACGAACTTTGATTCTGAATGTAGAAAATCCGGGTTCGATTGGCATGATGCCCGCAATGCCCTGAACAATGGTCAATCCCGGGGTGGCACCCCACGGATGGGACAATGTTAGGTTCGGCTTGTAGTGATTGCTCCAAGCTTCCGGGGCGATGGTGGCTTTCAGACTGTCGAGAATCGCGGCGAATGATTTGTGATCCTTTTGATCGTTCGGGTCTGTCAGCAACGTAATCGCGTCTGCCGCGTGACCGGATTCGAACAGGCCTTTGAGCATGAAGTAGATAAAGTAAATGCTACCGACGAATTGGCCGTCGTTAGCGACAAACTGGCTCAAACGATCAGCCATTGCCTGGTTAGTATACACGCCATAGCAAAGCGCATAGGCTGAAGCATGGTGCGAAGTATGGCGGTTGATGGTTTGGTCAGCATTCAGGGAATCAAAGAATCGGCCTGTCTGGTCATCGTACAACTTATCGATCAGATTCTTTTTAATCGTCGCTGCCCGATCTTGATAGTGCGCTGCGTCGTCGTCATGATGCAGAACCTTGGCGATTTTGCCCATGGTCGAGTAAGCACCGTAGAAAATGGCGTTGAACGGGGTATTATAGGTGCCTTCCACAAAGCCATCGCGTTCCGAAATTGGCCAGTCAACCAGACCGTCGTTAGTGACTAATCCGACTTTTTCATCGAAGTTGTCGACACCTTTGCTATTTTTCAGTGAGCCTTTGAAACTCTGCGATGCGCCGTCAAAACTTTCGGCAGACTTGCCGCGGTTGAGCTTGTATTGCAAGGCCGTGTAACGGGTCTTGAGTAGCGTATCGTCGCCGGTGTAAAGAAAATCAAGCCAAGCCATTTCAATTGCGAACAGCTTGTAATCTTCCGGCCAGGTCGGGTTGTCGATTAAATAATCCAAGGAGTGGCGGGCCAGTGAATAATTCGCGGATACTGTGTAGCTTGTATTCGCGTTAACCAACAAGTCGCCTTCATACGGCCGCCGTTCACGAGCCTGCGAGTCAACAAAAACATCCTGATTAGTGGCCTTAATCGTGTACTTAGATAGCTCGTATTCACGGTTTAGCAGGTCGCTATCGCTTTGAAAACTGCTTTCGTCATCCGGAAAATGTTGCTGCATGGCCCAGCCATTAATGGCATCGAGGTGTAGGTCACCTTCGAAACCAAGCAGTTCAACATAGCGGAAATTTTTCATTTGCAAAGTGGTGAAATGATTTTCACCCTTGACCAGCGTCCAATTTTCAACATAGTCAGGGCCGCAAGCCATATCGTGGCGAACGTGGCCGTTGTCTTCGAGTTGTTCACCCATCAGTACAGTCACGCGTTGATCCGTGTCACTGGCAAGATCAACGGTCAAGCCGCCGATAATTTCTTTACCTAGATCGATTAACCGATTTTGCGGTGAAAAAGTGACGATACGTTTATTGGCGTCATGGACCTCAATGCGCTCGGTATTTTCACTGCGATAGGGAACCAGCACTTCGTCATCAGTGATCATCGGTTGCGGGTTGCGCCAAGCAGCTGGCCAATCATGGTCATCGAAGGTCTTGCTTGCCCAGTTTTGTGGGTAGTAGCGCATATCGATATTTTCACTGACCATGCCAAAATATTGGGAGCGGATTTTGACCCCGAAGTCGCCAAAAGCACTGCTGCCGTCCAGCGCCCGCCAGCTAGGATCAGCTGTGGTGACGACTTCTTTGGTACCGTCATGTTTGTACACAATCAACTGGCACCAAAAAGCGCGTCGGTCTGAACTGCCGGTTGCCAGCGCTGCTACCGTATTGGTACCACTTTCCAGGTAATCAGTGGCGTCGTAGACATTATAGTAAACTGCCGTGCGGTCCGTGCCGTGATCGTGTTCTTGCTGACGCGCGGAACCGACCCCGAGGCAGTGGCCATTAACGTATAGGTCAAAGCTTTGGGCAAAAATCGGTTCATTGCCGCGCGCGAAGGCAACCACAACTGCCGTGTCGACATCGTTCGTGTCAATGGTCAACTGCGGACTGTGAAGAAAGACGACGTTACCGATATGGGCTAGTTCTTCACCAGATTTTGGTTGCGATTGCCGCCAGATGCCTTGCTGAACGGGCAGTGCGGGGTCAGCACAAATGAATTTCGCTGGCTGTGAGAAATCACTGGTATGGCCAAGATTGTCTTTAATCCGGACCTGCCAGTAATAGAGATCGCCAGGATGCAAGCTGTCTGCTAAGTCTGCAGCAGTGACGGCTGAGTTTTGTGCTGAATGGACCCAGCCGCTGTCGTATAGGTAGGTTTGGTGATCGCGATCCTGAAGCCGCTTGAAGACAACTAGCTGATACGCCGCTTGGGAGGCATCAGAGAAACTACTATGATTCCACCAACTGAAGCGGGGATGTTGCTGAACGTTATAGGCAAAGTGCTGCAAGTTAACGCTTAAATGATCTGGCGCGTACAATGCTGCTGTTATGTTTGACATGATTTAACTTACTCCTTTATAAGTAAAGAACGCTTTTTCTTAGCGTACGTTGTAAATATTGAAAAATCAATATGGCGTTTAAGCGTTTACTAAAAATCAAAGCGACTAGGCGAGCATAAATTGCGTAATATCACCTATTCTCGAGAATAGTAGGATTGGCGAAATGTGTATTTGTTCCAAACTTAGTATTTCATTGTCCCAAAGTGAAAATACGCGACCAAAACAGGCGCTTTTTTTGACGAACAGCGTGAAGAGAAACTTCGAAACAATGGTCGATACCGGTAAATTCCGGGTCATTCTAGTAAAAAGGTCTATGTTTTAAGAAGCACTTGCCGCATGTTTCACAAGTTTTCGCGACAGGGATTATAAACCCTGCCGATTGGACAGATGGCTATTAGTGAGTAAGTGGTATCGATTTTTGGCTAGTCGTCATTGTTAAACAAATATGAAGACAGATGGCTCAAAATGAACGGACCCTGTAGATTTGTTCCGGTTTTGGGACATATCAATAGCAATCGCGTCTCTTTTACTAAAATCTCCTAATTTTGGTAGCGGTTTTACGAAAACGATGTTAATCTCATTTTTGTAAACGTTTACGAAAAGCGGATTCGGATTCATATTTGTTGTTAATCAAACAGGGAGGTCTTTCATCGTGAAGAGGAAAGTCCGGTGGCGTAATGTTATTGGTTACGGCGCCGCAGATTTATTTGGTAATGGGGCGCTAACGGTTGCCTCAACGTGGATGCTTTTCTTCTACACATCCTTTGGTGGCTTGTCACCAGTCCTTGGTGGTACGATTCTTGCCATTGCTCGTGTAGCTGACTCATTAATTAGTCCATTGATGGGGTATTTAACCGATCATTTTGGCGCAACTAAAATGGGACGGAGATTTGGACGCAGACGATTCTTCCTGCTGATCTCCATTCCGTTAATGTTTATCTACGTTGTCATCTGGGTTTCACATATGGGCTTCTGGTATTATCTGTTTACCTATCTGCTCATGGAAGCATTCACGGCGCTGGTCATGATTCCTTATGAGACCTTAGCTGCTGAAATGACAGATGATTACGATATGAAAGCTCGTTTGTCCAGTTCCCGGATGCTTTGGTCAGCGCTTGCAACGTTCCTTGCATCATGGTTGCCAGGTCGGATCTTTGCTATTATGGGTAAAAACAATCCCAACGCGTTCTTAACGCTTGGTATTGTCCTAGCCATCATCTTTATTCTTGCGATCGGCTTAACCTACTTCTCCACTTTCGAGCGGGAAACTGACGGTACGCCTGAAGAACGTAAAGCGATCATCGAAGAAAGCCGCAACAAAGGCGAAAATCCTTTGGTAACGCTTTGGAACATGATTAAGGATATGGGTTCGGTTTTCCGAATCAAGTCCTTTGCACTTCACTTAGTTATTTATCTTAGTTCATTTACCGCCCGCGATATTGTGGGTGCGACGTATGTCTTCTACATTGTTTATGCGATGCAGAGTAACCCAACCGAAGCTTCGAACATCCTGACAGTTGGTTCAATCATTGGTATTCCATGTAACCTGTTCTGGCCGAAGATCATGAGCAAACTTGGCCCGTCTAAGTTATTGCGGATTATGTACTTAATGATGTTCTTTACGGTTGCTTGCTATGCCGGTCTTTATTATGGTTCGGCTGCAGGTACCAGCTGGGGCATCATGACCTTGTACGCACTTCAGGTTACGTGGGGCATTTCAAACTCTGGTACCGGTTATGTTCCGTGGACGGTTTACACCTTCATTCCTGATGTGGATGAAATGGTCACCAAACAACGGCGCGAAGGTATTTTTGCCGGCATCATGACGTTTGCTCGCAAGACCACTTCTGCACTGGCACCGTTCTTAACCGGGATTGTGCTATCAGCATTTGGCTTCAATGAATCAGCCAAAAGCCAAAGTGCAGGCGCGTTAAACGGTTTGATCTTATGGATGCTGCTTGGTACCGCTCTCATGCTGCTCTTGGCATTTGTCACTTCTTACTTCTTCAAATTGGATCGTGAAAGTCACAAGGTTCTGCGTGACGAAATCGATCGTCTGAAGGCCGGTGGTAAGATGTCCGATGTTGATCCGAAGGTTAAAGCGCAAGTTGAAAACCTAACCGGATTTAAGTATGACCATCTTTGGGGCCACAACAACATCGTCTGAGGTGTTCACGCAGCTACTCAAAAAAGGCTTTAGAGAGCGTTGTCATTTGATTCACTCCCAATTCAATCAATTCTGCCGCAACGAGCGGAACAACGCACAACGTAAACCATGGCCACCGGAAACATAAATCCGATGTACATGGCAAAATGAAAAACCCGTGTTCAGGTGAATGCGGGTTTTTTCGTGCCGTTTTTGCTGCACCGAATTGTTAGTAAAAGAAAAAAGCCGCCTCAACCAACGTCGAGACAGCCACAACTGTGGTAACCATCAATCAAAATCTTGCATTTGTTTTTGGTTGTAGGCTACTGAGATTTGTGTAGAACAAGTCAGCCTGCAAACGGGCTTGTTCTTCTTCGTGGGGATCGCGTGGTGTGGCGATCAGATGCTCAACGCGTTTAAAAGTATGCTTGATCAGTGACATTAGAAACATCTCCCCTTTGGTTGCTCCTGTTTACAATTACATTGTAGGAGCTATGTCAAGGAAATTCAATCGGTCTGGGGCAAATGAAAACGCATTCATTGCAAAAAGTTTACGAAAAGATTGCAGATGTTACAATGTTTCACAAGCGACCAAGAAAAGTTCCTAAAATAAACAGCGAAATCGGAGCGATTGGCGGTCAAAATTACTTAGCACCTGTTTGGGTTTGAATCTTTTCTAACTGCTGATACTGACCGAGCATCCAGCTGCGATAGTTTTTGCCTTTAGGAAGAGTTTCGGTGACATTCAGAACCGGAACCTTATTTTCTTTTGCGAGTTTAATGAAACTATCGACAACTTTAGAACTGGCTTGACTATTGTTAACGAAAAAGGCAATTTTCTTTGTTTTAATGTCTTCTTCGACGCTATGAATATCTTTAGCGCTATAATCGGTACCTTCTTCAGTCGCCTGGGCAAAATGGCGGTTGTTGATCTGATAGCCGAGGTAATCGAGCGCATAACCGAAGACCGGTTCGGAAACATCTACTTTCTTGCCTTTGGCATTTTGCCTAAGTTTTCCGATCAGGTCATTGAGTTTACCAAGTGAAGCAATATAGTGCTTGGCGTTAGCTTTAAACGTCGCCTTTTTGTCTGGATTCTGTTTTGCAAATCTGGCAGCTAGCGCGTTTGCAAGTTTCGGCATGGTTCGCGGATCGTACCAGATGTGCTCATTGTCGCCTTCATGTTTACCCATGATATCTTCCGCGACCTGTAAAGACTGTTTCGACTTGTTCTCGGACTTGATCAATTTGGTCATCCAGCCGTCGTAGCCGATGCCATTAGCAATTACTAAGTCGGCAGTGGCCATCTGCTTGCCGACTTGGGTGGTCGGTTCGTAATCGTGGGGATCAATTGCCGGGTTGTCAATAATCGAAGTGACTTGCACTTGTTTGCCGCCGACAGCTTTGGCGACCTCACCGTAAAAATCTGCAGAAGCGACAACTTGAATTTTATCATTGTCACCGGACGGCTTAGCGGTTGTGCCACAAGCGCCTGCCACAACCGACAACAATAGTAGACTGATGACTGTCAATACTCGTTTCATCATTCGTAAAACCCCTTTAACCGTAATCGTTACGAGCATAAGCGTAGCGTACTGAGGGCTATAGACGCAAGTAAAATATTCGTTTGATCAGCTGTCAGTCTTGAGGGATCCATAATCGAATCAAAGATGACCGCGGTTTTGTTCTAAAGACGAGAAAAAGAATAAGCCCTTGATTTGGCCTATTCTTTTCAGTAAAAGCGTTTGAATTGATGTTTATCGATGATTCTTAAAGAACAGAACGCTACCGAGTACAGTTAACACGATGCCGATCGCAGTGGACAGGGCGCTTACAAGGCGTTCACCTGTATTGGGTAGGATCATCCATCGCTTGGAGGCGTGCTTGCCGTGGGGATTAATTGTTTCAGTTGAGGAATCGTTTTGCCCGGATTGCGTGTTCGTGTCTGAGTCCGTTGGCAAAGCTGTATCGGAACTGGCTACCGAAGAAGTTACTGCAGATTTGGCTGGCTGAGACGTATGACTTTCAGAGGTCGAACTGGCGGATTCTCTAGTAGGGGCTGATGAAGAAGCGCCCATTGATGGCTTAAGACTTGCTGATGAATCACTTGACCCAGTACTGGAAGCTGATTCAGGAACTGACGAACTCGATTTAGAAGAGGCAACCTGATGGCTTGAGGAAGATGCAGATGACTGCGTGCTTGATGGCATTGACGGCAGGTTAGACGGCTTGGTGCTGCTGCTCGGTGCTTTAGATGAAGGTTCTGAAGTTTCTGAACTGCTGGATGCCTTAGACGAGGGCTCTGATGGTTTTGAACTTCTTGAGGCTTCAGACGAAGGTTTTGATGGCTTAGAGCTGCTCGATACTTTAGAAGATGGCTTTGCCGATGATGCAGACGAATTGGAAGTGCTCGATGAATTTGATGATGAAGCAGGTGCTATCGGCATATCAGCTGACTTGATGGCCACCCGCGGATGATCTTTGGTCAAAGTGAATTTAATTGGCTGTCGGTTGAGTCGGTAGCCAGCGAGTGCTTTGGTTTCGAGAAACTGATACTGACCAGCCAGTAACTGAGAAATTGATAAGCTGCCATTCTTGTCAGTCGTCAGCCCGTTTTTAACAAGTTTGCCATCATTGCGGTAAAGTGCAAAAGTTTCTCCTTTTAATGGTTGCTGCGGTCTTGTCGCACCTACTTTAGTTAGCTTCACCTGACTGACTGAGCCAATACCAACACCAGTGTTATTCCAAGTGATTTGACCCTTGGCAGTTGGATTCAGCCCGCTATCTTGCGAGCCTGTTGCCGTGACCTGATTGTTCCAGGTGTTCTTGTCACCGCTAAAACTGCCAAAACTGGTTGAAAGCGGATTGGTCCATAAGCTGACTTCAACGGCTGTGGTAATGGTACCTAAGGGGATCGTCATTTCCCGACCGTTTACTTGAGGAGCAACTTTAATCGTACCATTTTGATGAAAGGCATTCTGACTGTACGTGCCAGTGGCTGCGGTCAATGCATGCGAAGTATCAAATTTCTGACCTGCATCCAAAGTATCGTGCAGGACAACATCGTGGATAGTTTTGCCTTGAGGGTTTAACGTGATTTGCCATTGAAAGAGTTTTGGTCTGCCCAGTGAATCGACATATTGGTTCGAATCAGCTGCATGATTACCCTTAGGCGGCGTCACCACCCAGCCGGCTTTATTGATATACCAGCTAACCTGCTGGTGATCGGGATCGTTAAAGCGGCCATTGACTTGGAGTTTTAAGGTGCCTTCGCGTTTGACCGTCTTTTGGCTGAAAAAGTCGGTAAAGGTGATGAGCCCTTGGGAGCTGCCTGCTTTAACAAAAACATTGCCAATCGTTTCCTGGGTGCCGGGGTTTAATATTTTGAAGCTAATGTCGGATTGCGGCAACACCGATGATGGCAGTGAAAATTCGGCAGTGTCGCCGGCATTAACGGTGACCCCATCGGAAATTTGCCAATGGTACGTTAAGTAATAAAGCTGGCCTCGTGAAAGACGCGCTGTATGGGTCACATCTTTTTGATTAATGTCGGTAATCGTTGCATCATTGCGATTTAAACCAGAAACCGGGACATTCTTTCCCGCATCAACGACGGTCGGCGGGCTGATTAGCGGGCTGAACAAGAACGTTAGACTTGCAAGCAGCAGCGTTAACAGTAACCAACTCGACGTATATTTTCGGATGCGGTTTTGAATTTGCATAGATACATTCCCTCTTAAAAATTAGATTCCAATTTATTTATATCAGATCGCGGTTTATGGAATTAATAATATAAAAAAATTCGCCGAGTCTTCTTCAAAAGTTGCTACCTACTGAGCAGGCTTCCGGTGAAATCTTTTTTAATTGGCAAAGAACGGGTTTCAATAGAAGGAAGGTTTGTCACCTTGCGTATTCGGTTGGTCAACCCCAAGTGATTGACCAATGTGCTGGCTAGGATCGTTGATTAAATTGACGACTAGATCCGCGATGCTGCGGCGTGAAACCTCTGTTCCCTTGAACGGCTCACCTTTTTGGGTGATCTCGTAGCTCACGATATTTTTGTTGGACAGCCATGCCGGACGGATAATCGTATAAGCTAAATCAGACGTCTCAATGACTTTAGCGGCCGCCGCATAAGTTTCCAGATAGCCACCGTCTAACATTTTGTGATTCCAGCGGCCAAATGCACCGGGAACTTCATCATAAATGCCCAGCGTTGAAATCCAGATTAACCGTTTAATGTTGTTGGCATCCATGGCTTGGACCACTGACTTGGCTTGGTTTTCAATGCCTTTGTTGCCTAGATTGGCATAGACAAGATCACTGCCGTTCATGGCTTTTGTCAGAAGGGGAGTGTCGGTGACATCTCCGTCAACAACGGTTTCCCGCTGGTCATTAACGTTTTGCAGCCGCTCAGCGTGACGCAGAAACAAGTTAAGATGATGCTGAGTTTCTTTCAACAGGCGCTGGCGTACCAATGTTGCAATTTGTCCGTGGGCGCCTAGAATCATGACATTTGCCATGGTCATCTTCCTTTCTTGTTCGTAAGTCAATTTTATTGTAACACTGTCGATTTTGGGTGGAAGGCGGCGGAAGGGAGGTGTTGGCTTCTATAACGCGTTCGCTGGCGCAGGAGTCTGCGTGTAAGGACCTCAGTCGCAATGAGCAAGCCCGGGTCATCGCGCCTGAGGCCGCTTACACTCCGACCCCTAAACGCGCCGACTCACGCTCACACAAAAAAAGCACGCACCGTTTACGATGCGTGCTTTCCTTCTGGCCGGGGTTGTCCGGTGCTTTTGACCCGGAGCTATGGTTTGTCATGTAATCAAAGCTAAGCGATTGACGAATTCGACAGGGGATGTGTCTTGCCGAAATTAAAAGTAAAGGAGAAAAAGTGTGGCAAACCCTCGTGGCCAGAAAGAGGTTATTTGCTTACCGAAGTGGCGCTGGATGATGACTGATCCTGGATTTTTTCAAGCTGCTCATATTGGCTTGTCATCCAAGTGCGGTAGTTTTTACCTTTTGGCAGCGTTTCGGTAACCTTTAAGACCGGAACATTGTTCTGTTCGGCTAATTTAACCAAACGTGTTACAGTCTTGGAAGATGCCTGGATGTTATTAACGAAGAAGGCAATCTTCTTTTCTTTAATGTCGGTTTCGATACCGTGGATATCCTTGGCACTGTAATCGGTACCGTCTTCAGTAGACTTGGAGAAGTGTTCATCGTTGACTTTATAACCCATGTAATCCAAGGCATAGCCGAAGACTGGTTCGGAAACGTCAACGAGTTTGCCATTTGCATTAGCCTTTAGTTTGTTGATTAAAGCGTTGAGATCATCCAAGGAGGCGATATACTTCTTCGCGTTGGCTTTGAACTTAGCCTTGTCAGCCGGGTCCTTCTTGGCGAACCTGTCGGCTAAGGCATTAGCCAACTTCGGCATGGTTCGCGGATCATACCAGATATGTTCGTTGTCGCCTTCCTTTTTGCCCATCAGATCGTCAGCAACTTTTAAGTAATTTTTCGACTTGTTTTCGGACTTAACAACCTTGTCCATCCAGCCGTCATAGCCGATACCGCTGGCAACCACTAAATCGGATTGTGCAACTGACTTGCCGACTTTAGTAGTTGGTTCATAATCGTGCGGATCCACCGCCGGATTGTCGATAATCGACTGAACCGAAACCTTGTTACCACCAACTGCTTTGGCAACCTCACCATAAAAATCGACGCTGGCAACAACCTGAATTTTGCTGTTGCTAGAGTTGGATTGCTTTGCGGCACCATTATTGCCGCACGCTACGCCGAAAATGGCTAGCAGTACGACACTGATACCTGCAAGTAATCGCTTCATCATAAATACCCGCTTCCTTCCAAAACGTAATCATTACGCTTTAAACCATAAAGCAAGCGAAGCAAATTGACAAGCAAAATTTTTAAATTCTAATCCGAAAACAATTGCTGCCAAAATTTCATTGACAGCAAAAAGGCCGGCATGATAAGGTTAAATCCGTCGTTTAAGCGTAATGATTACGATTAAAAGGAGCTGAAAAATTTTGGAAAAAACCGATTTGGCGAGTGCACGGCGGCGTATGAAAAGCCCAAACATTAAAACCCGTAAGCGCGCCTTGAAGATTTTACATGAGGCAAAACGCAAACAACAAAAGAATCGATAAAAGGAAGTATACGCCTGTCAATTTGCGAAACCAGCAATGACAGTGTGGTCACTTCATAACAGAAAGAGGTAAGCGAATGGCAAAAAAATCAAAGATCGCCAAGGCCGAGCGCCAGGAAAAATTAGTTCAACAGTATGCGGCGAAGCGTGCGGAACTCAAAGCAAAAGGTGATTACATCGGACTTAGCAAATTGCCGCGTGATTCGAGTCCGGTTCGACTACACCATCGTGATGCATTGGATGGCCGCCCGCATGCGTATATGCGTAAATTCGGTCTTTCCCGACTCAACTTTCGCGAGTTGGCACACAAAGGACAGATTCCGGGTGTCCGCAAAGCTAGTTGGTAGTAGTGGCGTACCGCTGAAAAGATTCATTGCTTTTAGCGAGACATTGAGCCGTGAAAATGCTTAAAATAACATAGTGATAAACACAGTCCTATGAACAATCAATGAGATTGCTCATGGGGCTTTTTTTATGGCTAATAGCGATGAATTTATGTATTCGATTTCATTGCTTATTAATTTAGCTTAATCAGCAGTCATCACGAAGAAATTTGGTTAACGAGTTATAACTTTAAATGAGTTGCCAATATTTTTTAAGTATGCCTTAAAAAACACTTGTCAGTAGGCGTGGTTTTCTGTAAGCTAAAGATGAAAGCAAATTAGGTCACCCTAAAATTGGAGGTTCTTATGTTAACAGTCAAGAACCTGACCGTTGCCTACGCTGACACACCGGTGTTTGCTGATGTTGCCGTTCATTTTAACGCAGGCAAGATCACCGGGATCATTGGGCCTAACGGAGCAGGTAAATCGACCTTGATCAAAGCCATACTGGGCTTGATCAAGGTCCAATCAGGAACAGTGGACTTTTCTGGCAAAACACTCAAAGAAGTCCAGCAAGCCATTGCTTATGTTGAACAGCGTAAAGATCTGGATCTGACATTTCCGATTAATGTTCTGGATCTGGTGCTGACCGGGACGTATGGGCGCTTGGGTTTATTGAAAAGTCCCGGGAAAAAAGAACGTCAGGCAGCCTATGATGCGCTTGAACAAGTGGGATTGGAGGAATTTACCAAACGTCAAATCAGTCAGTTGTCCGGTGGCCAGCTACAGCGGGTCTTTGTTGCACGGGCGATCGTCCAGCAAGCTGACATCATGATTCTCGACGAACCATTTGTCGGTATTGACATGAAAAGTGAGCAAGAGATCATGACGATTCTGAACCAGTGGCGGGATGCCGGTAAAACATTAATCGTCGTGCATCACGATTTGAATAAGGTATCGAATTATTTTGACGAACTTGTCGTCATGAACCACGGCATTATTGCTGAAGGACCGGTTGAAGAAGTTTATACGGCTCGGAATATTGAACGGGCATTCTCGGCGGACCTTTCCAATGTATTGTTTGCAACTAAGGAGGGGGCGAGCGCATGAACTCATTGATTGAATTTTTTAACGCGTTAGGCAAGTATGACTTTCTGCAAAGCGCATTAGTGACCGCGATTATGGTTGGTATCATGTCCGGATTGATCGGTAGCTTCATTATTTTGCGCGGCATGTCGTTGATGGGCGATGCGATCTCCCATGCGGTGCTTCCGGGTGTAGCGGTTGCCTATATGCTGGGCGTCAACGTGATGATCGGCGCTTCAGTATTTGGAATTATTGCCGCCTTATTAATCGGTTTTGTAGCCGCTAACAGCAAGATTAAAACCGATACCTCGATTGGCGTCGTGTTCAGTGCGTTTTATGCCTTAGGATTCATTTTGATTTCGATGGCAGAAAGCGCCACGAATTTACACCACATTTTGTTCGGTAATATTTTGGCGGTTAGCGATAGCGACATCATGACCACCGCGATCGTCTTAGGCATCGTCGTCCTGTTTGTGGTTCTGTTTTATAAGGAATTGTTGATCACGTCCTTTGATAACACCTTCGCCAAGACGTATGGCTTGAACACCACAGCAATTCACTATGCCTTGATGCTCGTTTTGACTTTGGTGACAGTTTCGGCCTTGCAGACAGTCGGGATCATTCTGGTGGTTGCGATGCTGATCACCCCGGCGGCAACGGCCTTCTTGTGGACCGACCGCCTCGAAACCATGCTTGTCATGGCAGCTAGTGTGGGTGTGATCTCATCCATCACGGGCCTGTACTTCAGCTTTACTTTGAACTGGGCATCCGGTCCGGCCATCGTGCTCGTAGCCGCCGTCCTATTCGCTATCTCATTTATTTTCTCGCCAAAACAAGCATTCTTTAGTTTTAGCAAGCGTCAGCGGACCAAGGAAGCCGCGACGACTCAGACAGCGGAGGAGATTGTTCGATGAAAAAGATTTTAATCACAGTTGGCGCGTTAATTGTTATGATCGGTGGCGTATTTTGGTTCGTCAATAGCCGCAGTAATGCGCAAAAAGACGCTGCCAGCACCGGCCAAAAGTTACGGGTTGTGACAACCAACTCGATTCTCGAAGATATGGTGCAAAATGTCGGTGGTGAGCGGATCAAGCTTTATAGTATTGTGAAACGCGGAACGGATCCCCATGAATACGAACCGCGACCAACCGACGTTGCAGCAACCAGCGAAGCCAATCTTGTTTTCCATAATGGCTTGAATCTCGAAACCGGTGGCAATGGCTGGTTCAAGAAACTAGTCAAAACATCACACAAAGCTTTTGGTAAGGACGTCTTTTCCGCAAGTGCCGGGGTCACACCAGAACATTTGACAACCAACGTCAAGGAAGAAGATCCGCATGCGTGGCTGGATTTGGCTAACGGGATTCAATACGTTAAGACCATCACCAAGGTGCTTAAGGAAAAAGATGCCAAGAATGCCGATTATTATCAGAAGAACAGTGATCAGTATGTTGCCAAGTTACAAAAGCTGCATAAAACGGCGCAATCACGCTTCCTGGACATTCCAGAAAAGCAACGCGTTTTGGTAACATCAGAAGGTGCTTTTAAGTACTTCTCCAAGGCTTATCACGTGACTCCAGCCTATATCTGGGAAATCAACACCGAAGCTCAAGGGACGCCAGAACAAATGCAAACGGTTTTGGCTAAGATCCGGTCGTCAGAAGTTAAACATTTATTCGTCGAAACATCGGTCTCACCGAAGTCGATGAACAAAGTAGCTAAAGAAACCGGACTTTCAATCTATTCCAAGATCTTCACCGACTCCCTTGCGGCGAAAGGCAAGCAAGGCGACACTTATTATACGATGATGAAGTGGAATCTCGACAAGATCCACGATGGCTTGGCGGGGTAGCGCTCGAAGCCTTTGATAAAGTACAGAGACATGCTCATGTGTGAAGTCGGCTAGTAATTGGTCTGATTCACATCAAAAACAGCGCTGCTCGCGGATTTTCGTAAAGGAATCTGCGGGTGGCGCTGTTTAGTTGGCATAAGGGGGCCTTGCTACGCGTGTTGTTACTCACCATGTCGTTTACCACGGGCGACGTGGTCGGCGTGGGCGAGCATGGCGTCGATCACCGTGATAATGTGAGGATCGTCCAAGCGGTAGTAATTCGCCTTGCCCACTCGCTTGGCGCTGACCAGCTGATGCTTACGCAGGAGTGCCAGCTGATGGGAGACAACCGATTGTTCGAGCCCCAATAAGTCGCCGAGCTTGCTGACGTTGAGTTCCTGCTGTTCGAGTAACTTCAACATCTGTAGTCGGATCGGGTTGCTCAGCAGCTTAAAAATACGTTCGGCTTCGACAAGCTTAGCTGATTCGACTAATTTTAACGAGTTGGCAGTCATAAATGTCATCGCTCTTTTCTGAAATGGGTTTCGCGGATTGTTTTTTGAATATAAAACGACCTTAAAGCAAGATGTCTTAACATTCAAGGCATGTTACTTTAAGGTCATTTTGATTCGAGGTGGTAATGAACCATGAATTCAATCACGGTCTAATCCCGTTTGTAGGCTTTCCCAACCTTCACTCGCAACAAAGTAAACCAGAATCAAGGCAGCCACTGAATCAGCCCACCACCAATTAAGCAGCCAGGTTAACAAACTGCCAAGCAAAACCGTAGCGGCCATATACGCACAGGTGATGTTGCACATGCCGTCTTCGACTAATGCTGCAGAAGCCAGCTTTTGGCCAAGATGGCGTTTTTTCAACGTCAGAATCGGCATTAGCAACACAGAGGCAATGGCAATTCCAATCCCGCTAAAGCTGCTTTCAGCGGCAGCATGGGTCACAAGGTTGAAGCCGGAAACACCGACTACATAAAGACTCAGCAGTAGCAAAACACTGCCGACCACAAGACTCGAGCGCCGTTCAGCCTCGGCTACAACGGCTGCGGGTGCACCGCTGTTTTCTTTTTTAAGTCGCCAGATTAAGGTTGCTCCCGAAATGATTTCAAGAAAACTATCTAGCCCAAATGCGATTAATAGAATCGAACCGGCTTGAAGACCTGACCAGAAACCGATGATGAATTCAAAAGCCATCCAAGCCGTCGAGAAGTATTCAACCCGAATGGCAGCGGTCATATCACGCTTTGCAGTGATGGAAAGTGGTTGCATGCCCGTTCCCCCCCTTGTTCATCTTGATTGCTAACACATGATACATTTAACATATGTATGTGTCAACATATATAACTGATCGAGGGGTTCATCGATGGCCGAAATCGGACAGCTGGTTGGGCACATTAATGTTGCGGAGCGTGGCCTTGATGATGCGTTTCGCGGTCAGCGTGATAGGCTGAGATTAACCCCGAGATGGCATCAAGCGACATGATAATACCCATTAACCACATCGCAGCCATGTTGTGCATGGTAGCAATCAGCACCAGCAACACGACATTGAGGGCCAGCATGAACCAGCCCATTGACTTTGACATTGTTTGCATGTTCATTTCCTCCTTTTTCAAAAAAGTTCCCCAAACAACGCTGATAGATACGCGCCTAGTTTAGATTAATTCTAAATTGTATTTATGGCAACCCTAAAAAGTGCTAAAATTCAAATTAAGGGGGGACCGATGATGAAAACCTATACCGACTATTTCTTTGATGAGCCGGCGTTTGACTTGCATGATGGCGGCTATGTGCCGCTTGAGGTAAGCGATGCGCCAGCCAAACCCTTGAACGTACCGCCTTTGTTGAAGCCTGACAAAGAGACGGCAACTGATGTTTATTACACAGTCACGGCAGAAGCGGGTGAGACGCAACTGCTGCCGGGACCCAAGACCAAGACTTGGGGATACAATGCCAGCTTGTTGGGGCAGACCATTGTTTATCGTCGTGGTCAGCACGTTCACGTGACGTTGAAAAATGCGTTGCCTGAAGTAACAACGTTTCATTGGCATGGGGCCGATGTGAGTGGCCCTTATGTGGACGGCGGCTGTCACGCGCCGGTTTATCCTGGTGAAAGTAAGCAAATTGATTTCACGCTGGATCAACCGGCTACGACGCTGTGGCTGCACGCCCATCCGTGCCCGGAAACGGCGGAGCAGGTATGGCATGGACTAGCGGCGATGGTCATTGTCAAAGATGACCATGAGGAGCGTCTGCCACTGCCACGGAATTATGGCGTGGATGACATTCCGGTCATTTTGCAGGATCGGCGCTTTCATGAGAACAATCAGTGGGATTACCGCGCTGATTATGATCCTGATGGGGTTGCCGGCCCGACTGTTATGATCAACGGGACAGTTAATCCTTATTTTGACGTCACGACGCAAAAAGTTCGGTTACGCTTTTTGAACGGTGCCAATCGTCGTGAATGGCGTCTGCATTTTTCCGATGATCTGCCATTTACCCAGATTGGCGGGGATGGCTCGTTGCTGCCAGAGCCAGTTTCATTGACCCATTTGATGATGACGTGTGCCGAGCGGGACGAGGTCATCGTTGATTTTGGTCAGTATCATGAAGGCGACGAAGTGACCCTGTTCACGGATGACGTGCCAATCTTAAAGTTCCGGATTCATGCATTTAAGCCGGATCACACCCAGTTGCCGGATAAGTTATTTACCGTGAACGCACCGGCAGTGGATCCTGCTTTGCCAATTCGGCACGTGGTCATGCAGGGGATGGATGAAAGTGTCGCCATTGACGGCAAGAAATTTGAAATGCAGCGAATTGACGCTACTCAACCGATTGGCAAGGCCCAGTATTGGGATGTCACTAACAGCAATGAGGCACCGGGCATGGTTCACCCGTTCCATGTGCATGGCACACAATTTTTGGTTCTGTCACGTAACGGTCATGCGCCTTATCCGAACGAGCATGGCTACAAAGATACCATTGGCGTCAACCCAGGTGAAACGGTTCGGCTACTGGTTCGGTTTGATTTGCCCGGCGTTTACATGTATCACTGCCACATCCTCGAGCATGAAGATGGCGGCATGATGGCACAAATTGAAACGTTTGATCCGAATAAGCCGAAACAGGAATACAAGTTGATGGACATGGATACGTTGATGAAGGCGTTGGCAAAA
Organism: Lacticaseibacillus huelsenbergensis; assembly: GCF_029726355.1. NCBI lineage: Bacteria > Bacillati > Bacillota > Bacilli > Lactobacillales > Lactobacillaceae > Lacticaseibacillus > Lacticaseibacillus huelsenbergensis. The sequence continues at coordinate 560,207 of NZ_CP120687.1, read as the reverse complement.
GAACGCGGCGTCAAGCCATCTGAATTATGGATGGGCGGTATGCAGTCCTATGAAAAAATGGGCATGAAAATGTGAGGCTCCAACCATACTAAATAGAAATCGATGATGTTATGAGTGTTTCAACGATAAGACATCGCGGTGCGTTTGTGGCAACTTTGCTGACAGGAACGTTCTCGATGTCAATTTCGCAGTCTTCTTTGAGTACCGCGTATCCGGCGTTTATGAAGGCATTTGGCCTAGGCGCGGATACGGTCGCGTGGCTGACAACCGGTTTTATGCTGGTGATGACGTTAATGATTCCGGTTAGTCCGTGGCTTTTGCATAACGTTCCGTTTCAACGGTTATTTCAGGCGATTGAACTGATTTTTGCGATCGGGACCGGGCTATGTATCTGGGCGCCGAATTTTACCGTTTTGATGATCGGGCGGTTGCTTGAGGCAGTTGCTGTCGGGATAATTTTCCCTAGTTTCCAGACCGTCTTGCTAACGATTACGCCGCATTCGGAGCGTGGCAAAGTGATGGGCACCGCCGGCTTGGTAATGGGCTCAGCGTTGGCAGTTGGTCCGATTATTTCCGGGATACTGTTGACGTGGTTTCCATGGCAGGCACTGTTTTTATTCTTCCTGATCGTGTCGCTGTTGGTGCTGGCAGTTTCGACGGTGACGATTGCTTCGGTTATGCCGATGGCGCCGACCCGATTGGACTGGGTTTCGTTTATCTTGTCTGCCAGTTTTCCAATCCTGCTGTACGCCTTGAGCGCTTGGTCAAAGCAAGGCTTACATGCCGGGGTTGTTGGTCTGTTGATTCTAGGGGTTTTAGCGGCAGGCATTTTCGTGGTCCGACAGTTAAACCGGCAGCCACCGATGCTGCAAATGCGGGTGTTTGCGACCGGAATGTTTACCAAAGCGGTGTTCTTAACCGGCATTTCTTATATCGGGTTAATTGTCACGACAATTCTAATGCCGCTTTACTTTCAGACGCTGTTAGGCTTATCGCCACTGGTTTCGGGACTGTCCTTGGTTCCGGCAGCGGTTTTGCTGAGTCTGCTTAACCCGGTTAGCGGTCGGTTGCTTGATCGCTTTGGGCCGCGCCTGGTTGCGATGATCGGGATGGTTCTGATTACCGGCGGCTTTGGTTTGCTGGCTATTTTTGCCCATCACCTACCACTAATTGGCGCTATCGTGTTGGCGATGGCGACGGAAGCGGGTAATGCATTTGTGATGATGCCATCAGTGACCGCTGGTGCAAACGCCTTGCCGAATGACTTGGTGGCAGATGGCACCGCCGTCACCACGACCGCCCGGCAGCTGTTCGGTTCGGCAGGCGTCATGTTTGCAACGGTCCTGCTGTCTAACATGCAAACGACGCTGCACAGCAATGCTGGCGGGTTCGTTGTCACCTTTGCTGTCTTTGCCGGTGTGGGACTCATCGGCTTGTTACTGGCGTTGACGTTGCCGAAAACGGTCGCAAAAGCGCAATAAGACGATAAAGACGGCTTCCTGTCACGAGGGTAACATCCCTGCGCAGGAAAGCCGGCTTTACGCAATATAGGATCTAGACTTAAAAACATTTTCATACTTGTATGAACAAAACGCCGCCTAACCCGAAAAAGTTAGGCGGCGTTTTGTTGCAACTAAGCTGCTTGACTGAATGACTTAGCCGCAGTGATCAGGAGAGAAGCCGTGATGCGACTAGGAAAGGAGGTAACGCGGTTGCTTCAGTCAACAAAAACCAACTCGATTTCCGCGTCGGCCGGTTTAATGTTGACTGACAAATGACGGTTGAGGTCGGCAACCAGTTTGCGTGCAAATGCCATTTTTTCATCGAAATCAGTCATATGCGAGGTGAAAGGAACGCTTTGATAATCGAAATTTTCCCCGATGAACGCCGGGTCAGTCACATAACGCAAATTATTTTGGTCATGCCGACTGCCTGGCCTTAAAACGGTATCCAAATACTGATACAAAATCGTTGGCTCGTAGTTCAGCGGTTTATCAAGGGTCGTGGTAATCTTATAGCCACTTGCTTCACCAGCAAATTCTTCGTTAATTTGGACTTGCGTGAGACCTTGGTACAATTTCAAAACGATCAGCTCCTCTTCTTTTCACTTCCAGTATACCAGCTGTATTTTTATTTAAAAGGCCGAATTTAGGATTGCCTGAAATATTTTTCGGCAACACGATGCGGATGTACTCAACTTCGTCACTGGCACTGAAAAGAAAGAAACACTCAAAAAACCCGTCAAGTCGGGGGATAATTAACCAACTCGGCGGGTTTTCTGAATACGCATAAGGTTTGTTAGGGAAACCTTACTTATATTATTACCATTGTTATCGCAAAAAGAAAAGAAAAAGTTTAGGTCAACCAAACATTATTCATTGGTTTTGGAAACAGAAGGAAAGGCACCGTGGCCATGTAGCCGGTCCCAACGGATGCGAATGATTTTGTCGATTTCCGTGACGATCAGGATAATGGATCCCGCCGCAACTGCCAAGCCCCATTCCCGCCAAGACATAGACGCGGTTTGGAAAATATCCTGCATAAACGGTACGTAAGTCAAGAAGCATTGAAGAGCCAACATGACCGCGATGATGACAAACGCCATAGGGTTACTGAAGAAGTTCTTGGAAAGCGCCAAAGTGTTTGTGCGGATGTTGAAGAGGTAGAAGATTTTACCTAAGACAATCATGTTGACCATCATGGTGCTGGCAGTCACGCGGTCGGTCAAATGGTTGGCAGTCAACCAATCAAACGCCCACAGCCCGATACCAGCGATCATCATGGCGACATACGCAATCTGGAAAACATCGTGCTTGTGCATCATCGAAGCGTTCTTCTTTCGCGGCGGACGATCCATCGTGCCGGCTTCGGCGGGTTCGAAGATGAAGGCAAACTGGATGGTAATCGCGCTGACCATGTTAATCCACAATAGTTGGCTGGCACGCAATGGCATGGCTTGTTGCGTCAGAATGGTGAACACGATCACCAAGCCTTCTGCAAACGATGTCGGCAGCAGAAACAAAATACTTTTCTTGATATTTTGGTAAATCCGGCGGCCTTGGGCGATCGCCGTTTCCATGCGGGCAAAGCGATCGTCGGTCAGAACCATGTCGGCCGCATCTTTGGCGACATCGGTTCCGGATTGGCCCATAGCAACGCCGACATCTGACTTTTTGAGGGCCGGTGCATCATTGACGCCGTCGCCAACCATGGCGGTGACGTTGCCGGCATCCTGTAAGGCGGTCACAATCGTTAGTTTATCTTTTGGCGTGGTTCGCGCAAAAACATCGGTGTCCAAAATGGCCTGTTGCCGCTGATCATCTGATAGTGCGGCTAACTGGGCGCCAGTCATGGCTTTCGGGGAATCGGCCATGTCCAGTTTCTGCGCAATCGCGAGCGCCGTTTCCGGGTGATCACCGGTGATCATTTTGACTTTAACGCCCGCACGCCGCATTTGCTTAATCGCCGAAATGACCGATTCACGCGGTGGATCAATGATCGCAGTGAGCCCCAGAAAATCGAGCCCTTGGTTTAATAGCGCTGGCGTAATTTCGGTTGTGTCAGGCGCGACGACACTTTCGGCAACGGCAATGACACGCTGGCCTTGGACACTGAACTGACTGGTTAACTTTAAATAATGGTCGGTGTCAAAATCCGGATGAGCAATTGCCACTAAGGGCAGCAGCTTGTCTGGGGATCCTTTAACGAATAAGCGGGTTTTCCCGTCAGCACACTTTGCCAACTTGGCCATATAGCGATTGTTGGAATCAAACGGCATTAAATCGCGTTCGGTGTTGTCCGGATCCTTTTTAAAGACTTTGTAATAGGCAGTGAGAAAAGCGCCATCAGTGGGCTCGCCGTTGATCACATACCGGCCGTCTTCTTGATGCAGCTCGGTGTCGTTCGCTTCAAAACCGGCCGTCAACAAAGCAATTAAATCTGGATGGGCGGTTGGCTCAATCGGTTTGCCTGCAAGGGTAAAGGTTCCTTTCGGCGTGTAACCCGAACCGCTGACCTCATAGGTAGCCTTTGGCGTGACAACGGTGGTAATGGTCATCTCGTTTTTGGTCAGCGTACCGGTCTTGTCAGTACAGATGACATCAACGGAGCCTAAAGTTTCGGCAGCCGGTAAGGTTTTGACGATGACGTGCTGCTTTTTGGCCATGTTGGAAACGCCCATAGCCAAGATGACGGAGGTGGTGGCCGGCAAGCCTTCTGGCATCGAGCCGACGACCATCGTGACAATGGCGAGTGCCAACACAGGCAGACTGTACTTACCGATGATCAGGCCGAAAATGAACAACAGAACTGCCGCGGCGATAATCGCGTATGAAATGCCTTTCCCGATGCCGTCAATTTCACGCATCATCGGGGAGCGGCCCTTGCGAACATCGGAGACGGCTTGGGAGATTTTACCGAATTCCGTGTCGTGGCCAGTGGCGACCACGATCCCGATGCCGCTACCACCTGCAACGGCTGTCGAAGCAAAAGCCATATTGCTTTGATCGGCAAGCGGCGTATCAGCCGGCAGCGTGGCGGTTGTCTTAATGACAGAATTAGCCTCACCGGTCAAAACAGCCTCTTGAATGGTGAGGTTATCGATATCAACGAGGCGCAAGTCGGCAGGTACATTGTCGCCGGCTTCTAGAAACACGACATCACCAACTACCAAATCCGCGCTGGGGATGTCGAGGCGTTCACCGTCCCGATAGACAGTGGCTTCAGGCGTCAGCATTTTTTTGATTTTCTCAAGCGAATCGCTGGCATTGCTTTCCTGATAGTAGCCGATGATCGCGTTGACGATAATCACCAAAACAATGACTGAAGTATCGGTGACATCACCAATAATCGTGGTCAAAATTGCGGCAATCATCAGAATATAAATGATCAGGTTGTTAAACTGTCGCAGAAAAATCAGCCATTTGGGTGTCGGATGCGATTCAATGGCGTTCGGACCATTAACTTTTAAACGTTCAGCGGCCTCAGCTTTGGAGAGACCGTGGTCAAGGGATGGGACCTGCAACTGTTGCTGCAGATCCTTGATACTGTGTGCTGTGGCGGGCGGTTGCGCGTCAGGAACTTCTTCCATACGTAATTCCTCATTTCGTGATATAAATTTTCTGTTACTATCCTTATCATATGGGATGCCTAAACCTGATGCAATAAATTTGTATAACTGATTTAATACGCAGGAAAATTTTCACATTTTCCAAGTTTTAAAAAAAGGTCACGGTGAAATTGAAAAAAGTTTTCTGAAAGCAAGCTGGACAAGGGAAAACTGCGAAATGCCCATGCGCCGGCATTCTTGCACCAGCATTATTAAATTAACTAATCACAATTTGTTCACTGAAAATACAAATTATTTTCATGAAACGGTTGACGATATCAGCTTCAAGGCATATTCTATTAGAGGATTAAGTTAGGGAGACCTAAAAGGCCTTGTTCCCCAGGGACTTAACTTTTTTCAGAGCGTGAACCAGCCCGGTTAGAACCCGGAGTGTAAGTGGCCTTTGGCTTAAATGGCTGGGCTTTGGCCATTTAAGCCAAAGGTCCTTAAACGGAGGTTTCTGGGCTGGTGAACGCGTCTACAAAAAGCACTTACCGGCGCAATCTCCTGCACCAGCAAGCGACTTCAAGAGGGGGAGACATATTGTGAGTGATGATCACAAGAAGAAACATTCCATGAAGCTCATCCAATACGCGAATGGGCCATCATTGGAAGAAATTAACGGTACTGTCGAGGTACCGCACGGGAAAGGCTTTTGGCGCACGCTATTTGCTTATTCCGGGCCAGGGGCGCTGGTTGCCGTTGGTTACATGGATCCAGGTAATTGGTCCACTTCCATTACCGGGGGACAAAACTTTCAGTACCTATTGATTTCCGTTATCCTAATGTCAAGTTTGATTGCGATGTTGCTGCAATACATGGCAGCTAAACTTGGCATTGTGAGTCAAATGGATCTTGCCCAGGCGATTCGGGCAAGAACTTCGAAGACATTAGGGATTGTCTTATGGATTCTGACAGAGTTAGCGATCATGGCGACTGATATTGCTGAAGTTATCGGTGCCGCCATCGCGCTTTATCTTTTGTTCCACATTCCGCTAGTCATTTCGGTGCTGATTACGGTGCTCGATGTCTTGGTATTACTGTTACTGACCAAGATTGGGTTCCGCAAAATCGAAGCCATTGTTGTTGCACTTATTCTTGTCATCCTGTTCGTGTTCATTTATCAAGTGGCTTTATCGGACCCGAACATGGGGGCGCTGCTAAAAGGTTTCATTCCGACAAGCGAAACTTTCGCCAACTCACCTTCAGTGAATGGCATGAGCCCAATTCAAGGGGCGTTGGGCATTATTGGTGCGACGGTTATGCCGCATAACCTGTATCTGCACAGCGCGATTTCCCAGACACGGAAAATCGATCACCACGACCCAGATGATGTGGCCCAAGCGGTTAAGTTCTCCGCATGGGATTCCAATATCCAGTTATCATTTGCGTTCGTTGTTAACTGCTTGCTGCTGGTTATGGGGGTTGCGGTCTTCAAGAGCGGTGCGGTTAAAGATCCTTCCTTCTTCGGTTTGTTTGAAGCATTGTCAGATTCCTCGACCCTCAGCAATGGGGTTCTGATTGCCGTTGCCAAGTCCGGTATTTTGTCCATCCTGTTTGCGGTTGCGTTGTTGGCATCAGGCCAAAATTCAACTATTACCGGTACGTTAACGGGGCAGGTTATCATGGAAGGTTTCATTCACATGAAAATGCCGTTGTGGGCACGCCGCCTGGTGACCCGGATTATCTCCGTCATTCCAGTTATTGTCTGCGTTATGTTGACTGCCAGAGAAACACCGATTCAGCAACATGAGGCGCTGAACACATTGATGAATAACTCGCAGGTCTTCCTGGCCTTCGCGCTACCGTTCTCAATGTTGCCACTGTTAATGTTTACCAATAGTAAAGTCGAAATGGGTGATCGGTTTAAGAACACTGGCTGGGTCAAAGTGCTTGGCTGGATCTCCGTTCTCGGCTTGACCTATCTGAACCTTAAAGGCCTGCCAGATTCAATCGCCGGATTCTTCGGTGACCATCCAACGGCTACGCAAACTACCATTGCGAACGACATCGCGTATGCTCTGATTGTTGCGGTGCTTGCTTTGTTAGCTTGGACTGTCTGGGATCTTTACAAAGGGAACAAGCGTTATGAAGCACATCTGGAAGCTGTAGCCGATGCAAAAGAGGCGAAGGCAAGTGATGACGTACAATAATCTCGTTGCATCTTTGGTGATGAGTTGCGATGGAATTGAAGAGTCAGTAGGTTACGATCCGTGGCTATTTGCCATTCTCGGATTGGAACATACACGAACCCAAGTCCATGCGCATGAACGTGTTTAATCGACCTGATCATGGCACTTGGTCGTGATGGTTAAAGCCCGGCCATTTCGTTCAAGGCCGCACACTCCAAATTCTAATCGGGTGGGTTGATACGTTAACGCCAAAAGATCGTTGAGATAGTTGTTAAGCATTGTTGTATATTCAAAAAGCCGCCTTGATCAGCTCAACGTGATCAGGGCGGCTTTTTGAATGATGCAGGATGAAAGTGGGGATGGAATGGAATCGTCGAAAGAATTAGGGAATGATGTTGAAACAGACGAAGGGACAGCTATGTTGTCGCAACACGCAACGGATTTGCTGATTGGGTTGATGTATGCTGATCATCTCGATGTGGAGAGTAGTTACGAACAGCGTACGATTTTTCGTGGTGGCAAGGATTTTTTTGCTACCTTTGCGCCACTGACAGGGATCAAAAATCGCACCACCTTAAAAAGAGCGCGGTGGGAGCTTCAGGCTTGTGGGGCGTTGCTTTCGGATCAACAGCAAACTCACAAGCACTACCACTTAGCGCAAACGCCTTGGCAGATTTTCAAGCAATTTAACGGCATCATGGCGTCACCGGTGCGGGCCAGCCGAACCTATGATGCTGGCACGTTTGCCGAATTATTGAAGTTGAGCGGGGTGGATCGCAAGAATTTTCCGCTTCATACAGAAGGTGTAGTCATGCTGCAAGCCGCAACATTTGGCAGCGACCAGCCACTCATGTACGCCGTTTCGCAATCAGCTTATGACCGCTTGTTGAAAGCCGAATTAGCGCTCAAAATTGCGGGTTCGACACCGGATCATCCTGATCGCCGCTTAGTCAGCATCCAAACCTGGTCAACCGACCCAGCCCTGGTCAGCCGCTGGTTGCACGCCGGAATGCCAACGCCGCAAGCTGATCCGCTTCACTATTACTTATCGGTTTTATCCTCGTCTTCCGTTGAATTGAAAAAAGATGCCGCCCAGCTCGTTGCGGCACTATTACACTGAAATTATTTAGAAAAGTACGCCTGAAGTCTGGAAAAATCAGCTTCTGCGGCGCACTTTTTTGCTTCCTAGGGTTCGCTTGGTTGGCGGATCGTGTAAAATAGGACTATCAATCTCGCGACAGGCATGGTGGCGATGCAGACGGAGGCAAGGATGACAAAAACACGCACCGAATCAGATACACTAGGACCAGTTGAAATTCCGGAGACTGCTTTGTGGGGGCCGCAAACCGAGCGTAGCCGGCACAATTTTCAAGCGGGTCCGCTGATGCCGCTGGCGGTGATCAAAGCGTTGCTGCAGATCAAAAAGGCGGCAGCGCGCGCCAATGTGGCGGCCGACGTTTTGCCTGCGCCTAAGGGTCAACTCATTACCCGCGCGGTGGATACGCTGCTGGCCTTGCCGGATAGCCAGTTACGCCAGGACTTTCCGTTGCATGTTTACCAAACCGGTTCCGGTACGCAGACGAATATGAATGTGAATGAGGTTGTCAGTCATCAGGCAGCAAAGCTCAATCCCGATTTGCCGATTTTGCCTAACGACGATGTAAACCGCAGCCAAAGTTCCAACGATACCTTTCCAACGGCCATGAACATCACGGCAGCCTTGGCTGTGGATGAATTGTTGAAGGCAGTGGCCGAATTACACGCAGCTCTACAAACAAAGGCCGAAACATATGCCAAAACGGTTAAAATCGGTCGCACCCACCTGCAAGATGCAACGCCAATGACGTTTGGCCAGGAAGTCAGCGGATGGGCGGCCATGCTGGACCACGATCAGGCGGCAATCAAGCAACTGCAGCCGGCACTTTTTCGGTTAGCCATTGGCGGCACGGCGGTGGGAACGGGACTAAATGCAGCGCCGAACTTTGGCCGAATCGTTGCTGGCCGGTTGAGCGATGTTTATGGGTTGCCGTTGACGGCGCAGACCAATAAATTTGCGGCTTTGGCGGCGCATTCCGAAATCAGTCTGGTTCATGGCGGCATCAGAACTTTGGCTGCTGACTTGTTGAAAATTGCTAACGACATTCGGTTTCTGGCCAGTGGTCCGCGTGCAGGCTATGGGGAGCTGACCATTCCGGCCAATGAACCAGGCAGCTCGATCATGCCAGGCAAGGTGAATCCAACCCAGGCCGAGGCGTTGACCATGGCGGCTGTGCGCGTGTTGGGCAACGACGCCACCATTGCCGTCGCGGCTTCCCAAGGCAACTTCGAACTGAATGTTTATAAACCGGTAATCATCAGCACCTTCCTTGAATCAACCACGCTGCTCACCCAAACCGTGACGAGTTTTACGACCAAGCTGGTAGATCAGCTAACCGTGAATGAACCGCGAATGAAGGCACTGGTGGCGCACTCGCTGATGACAGTAACGGCCCTCACGCCACACATTGGGTATGAAAAAAGCGCCGAAATTGCGCAACTAGCTGAACGCGAAGGGACCGATCTCGAAACTGCCGCACTTAAGTCAGGTTATGTCACTAGCGCCCAGTTCGATGCTTGGGTGGATCCTGCAAAAATGACCGGTATCTGATCCGGATCATGACGATTGCAACGATTACTAGCGGCACATATGGAGGACAATATGAAAAATCAAAAAATGGGTTGCGCAGGCCTTTTTGCCATTCTGGTCGTCATCGCCATTCTGATTCAATTTTGGTACATTGTTTTGGCCATCGTTGTTTTAGGCGTCGCGCTTTACTTGTACTACCACCGCAAGCAGCAGGAAGCGGCAGCCCAGGCAGCCAAAACGGCTCAGGAACAAGCGGATGAACAGGCGACCATTGCCAAGCTGAAAGCCTATAAGGATCTGCTCGACACTGGGGCGATTACGCAAGACGAATACAACAAGAAAAAAGCCGAGCTATTACGGCTCGACTCGCATGATGAACTTAAATTTTAAATTGCAACGGCTTAATGGTCGTCAGCTAGTGCGGTCGTCAAAGGAACACCCTTGGCGCCGCCGGAAATACTTTCGATGAAGTCAAGGAAAGTCGGGGCAATCCCTAACTCATCAAGATCTTCAGGGGCGATCTGGTAACGGATCGCCTTTTCGTCGTGGGTTAACACTTTTTGAACCCAATGTGGCTCGCGGATCAGCTCGTGGCCGATAGCGACAAGATCAAATGCCTGCGCAGCTTTTTCGGCATCGGCAGGCGTTTTGACATCGCCGACCACGATGATCGGGAAGGCACCGGCAACGTGATCCCGAATGACTTCGTTCACAATTGCGGGGTTATTCGGCTGACGCAGCGAAGTTCGCCAGACATCGGATTGTGAAACATGCAGATAATCAATCTTGGTGGTTTTCAAGGCGTCAATAAGGGCGAGCGTATCATCCAACGTAATGCCCGGCTCTTCCAATTCCTCGGGTGAAATCCGGTAGCCCAGCAAAAATGGCCGATCAGCGGTTGCCGCAATCACTTTTTCGGCTTCATGAACAACAGCCAACGGGAAGCGCATCCGCTTGTCCCGATTGCCGCCCCATTCATCGGTTCGCCGGTTAGAGTGCGGGGAAAAGAATTGCTGAATCAGATACGTGTTGGCACCATGCAATTCCACGCCATCAAATCCGGCGAGAATCGCGCGCCGCACCGCCTGACCAAAATCATGAATCGTTGCTTCGATCTCGGCAGTCGTGAGTGCGCGCGGCGTTTCATAACCGGGACGTGGGGCGGCGACGGCACTGGCGCTGACCGGTTGCTCGCCGCGCAAAATCTTGCTGCTGCTCATGCGGCCGGCACTGAAAATCTGCAGAACCGCCTTGGTGCCACCGGTTTTCATGGCAGCGGCCAGTTTACTGAGACCGGGAATGAACCGATCGTCCGCAACACTTAATTCGCCTTCAAAGCCTTTACCCAGCGGATTAACGTTGGCGGTTCCGGTAATAAAAAGCCCCACACCGCCAGCGCGTTCTTGGTAGTAGCGAATTTCATCACTGGTGACCGTGCCATCTTCAAACGAAAGGCGCGTGGTCATCGGTGGGATCACAATCCGATTTTTCAACTGGATTGCTTGATGTTTAAAAGTGAATGGTTTCAAAAAAGAATACTCTGACATTTAAAGCTCCTTTTGCAAAAGACAAGGGTACGGGTTAACGCTGTTGGGTAACTGGGCGCATCAGAACCTCGTTAACGGCAACGTTGGCCGGCTGATCAATGGCGTACAAAACCGCATTGGCGACATCGGTTGCACTGAGGCCGTTATTCTTTTCATCGGACTCAACTGCTTCGCGCCGTTTAGGATCACTGATGGTGCTGAACAGCTCGGTGTTAACAGCACCTGGGGAGATCATCGTCGTTTTGATATGGTTGGCAGCCTGCTCTTGCCGGAGACCATCCATAATTGCCTGAATCGCCCACTTGGTTCCGGAATAAACTGCGGTTCCGGGATGAACGATGTGGCCGGCAACCGAATCAGTCGTAATAATTTGCCCGCTATGCTGAGCGATCATATGTGGCAAGACGGCGGCGATCCCGTAAAGGACGCCTTTGATGTTGACGTCGATCATCCGCTCCCATTCATTGACCTTCAACTCAGAAAGTTCCGACAGCGGCATGAGGCCGGCATTGTTATACAGCACATCGACGTGGCCAAAGGTGTTGATGGCCAAATCAACTAAGGCTTTAACTTGTTGCTGATCGGTGACATCGGTTGCTTGATAACGAACTTGATCGCCAAAAGGCTTAGCCAATTCGGCGAGCCGCTCCGTGCGCCGTGCACCAATCACCAATTTCGCACCGGCTTGCGCCAATACTTGCGTGGTCGCGGCACCAATACCGCTGGATGCACCGGTAATAACAACGACTTTATCTTTAACAGTCATGAAAATTGACCTCCTAATAAGGGACTTTTGCTGATAAAAAATAAGTGACTATATATTTAAATTACCGCGCGAAAAAGATGATGACAAGTCGTTATATTGAAATTCTAATAATGGCTTGACCTCAAGTGGACTTTAGGGGCTAAACTAGAGGCGGTTACGGTTGTGATAGATGATATCACGATGGTTAAGTTTGCATTGAAAGGGGTTTTTAAGACATGAAACAAGTGCGATTAGGCGGTTCTAACTGGCAGGCTTCAAGCGTGGCACTGGGCATCATGCGCATGAATGTACTTTCGCCGGAAAAAGCTGCGATCGTTTTAGACAGTGCGTATAATGACGGCATTAACTTTATTGATTCCGCGGATATTTATGGTCAAGGCAAGTCGGAAGAAGTTTTCGGTGAAGCCTTGAAGCAATCCGGTGTTAACCGCGATCAACTCTATATTCAGTCGAAGATCGGTATCGTGGTTGACCCAGATCGTTCACACGGCAGTCTTGTTTTTGGCCGGCGCTATGACTTTTCAAAGGAACACTTGCTGGGCGCAGTTGATAAGATCTTGGAGCGCCTGCAAATCGACTATCTCGATTCAGTGTTATTGCACCGGCCGGATCCATTAATGGAAGTGGACGATGTGGCGGCGGCATTTGACGAGTTGCAGCAAAGCGGCAAAGTTCGTCACTTCGGCGTTTCAAACTTTAATCCCGAGCAAATTGCCTTACTACAAAGTGGCATTCACCAGCATCTGTTAATCGACCAAGTGCAATTCTCGGTCGCTCATACTGGCATGGTCAACGCAGGCATGCACACGAACATGGAAGACGATCGGTCCATCGACCATGATGGCAGTCTGTTGCCTTATCTCCAGCGCAAACAGATGACATTACAGGCATGGTCACCGTTCCAATACGGAATGTTTGAAGGCACCTTCATCGACAGCCCGAAGTTCAAGGATCTGAACGATGAACTGCAAAAAGTCGCCGACCACTACCACACCAATAAAAATGCCATCGCCGTTGCCTGGCTCTTACGCCATCCGGTTGGTGTCCAGGTTATCCTCGGCTCCATGAATCCTGAGCATATTAAGGAAAGTGCAGCTGGCGCGGACATCACGCTGACGCGGCAAGAGTGGTACAACATTTACTTTGCGGCAGGCAATGATTTGCCGTAAACATCAGCTAGCGTGTTAAGGGCACGCAACTGAAGTATTTTAATTTTACGTGGCTCGTTAAAAAGTCCGACAAAATTTGACTAAATGTCAAAATCTTGTCGGACTTTTTGGTTCGTTGGAATCCCTTAGCAAAATGGAAATTTGCAACCGTACATCAATTCTTACGCGGCAAAAAGCTATGCGTTGATCTTTTCATTCTTCATCGATTGATGAGACAAAATATGAAATCAGGGCTGATAACAATAGCATCGGGACGACAAAATCAGATGAAGGCAGCCATTTGAACGCGGCAGCAACGATATACAGCACCAAGGAAATGGCGCTGATCCATGTAATCACTCTTAGTACCATATCTGCGGTTATGATCATTTGAAAGTTCCTCCAGACTTCTTTACACCCAGTATACGATGACAGCATGACTTCGGGAATCAAAAAATTTTAACGTAGGTAATTTGGCAATTTTCGTCGTCTGAGGTTTTTAAAATGGTAAATGACGACGAAAAAAGGAGATTTTACTGCGTTAAAAAAAGTTAATATCTCGTGCCTACTTAAGAGCGCTGAGGTTGGACTTTCAATCATTAACTTCCCGGAGCATCCTATGGGTACTTGGAAAGTAGACAAGATTTCAGAAGAGTGAAATTACGCAAGCCGATTTTCGTGAGGAAGTGCAAGATGCCAGACAAACGTGAAACCTTATTAGACTTGTTAAGCAAGGCTTATTCGAGTCCAACGATCAAAGCACAGGCAGATTTACAGGCGCTAATCAAAATCAATGCCAAGAAACTTGATGAAGGCGATGATGACAAAGCTTATGTGACTGCGGTGACCCAGTTGTCCCACGATATTTCAATGTATTATCTCATTCATCATACGATGCCAAAAGAGCTGGTGGACATTTTCAACTTCATTAAGAAAGATGTCGCCATAAGCGAGGCTGACGCCGCCCGTTATCGAAAACAGGCGCTGGCAGCAGGATTAGGTGCCATGCCGATTGTTTGGGGTGGTCATTAATACTGGTGTGAGATCCGGGGTAAACTGACTGGGGAATCGTTGAAAATGACAACCTTACCCAAATAAATCATTGCTGCAACTGGCCGTGGAGCAGTCTACGGCTATTTTTATACAAAAAAAAATTGCAATATTAGTATATACGGAATATACTAATTGAACCAAGGAAGGGAGAATCGCATATGAATAAAACAGAAGACAAAGAGGTTGCGGCTGCAGATAGGCTGGTAGCTGATGAATCACTTGAAGATACGGACTTGACTGAATCCAAGCCGATTAAAACTAACATCATGTCGATCACACAGCGTATCATTTTAGGACTGGCGCTGATCGGTGCTTTTCTTGGGGTGCTTGATACCTCGATTGTTTATACAGGAACGGTTAAGATGGCGGCACAATTACAGTTGAATGCCAATGCCTTGTCATGGGTGCAGGTTGCATATGCCTTGACTTATGCGGGGTTCATGCTTGTAGGCGGGAAATTAGGCGATATTTATGGACGTAAACCGCTTTTTATTGCAAGCTTAATCATTTTTGGCATTGGTAGTCTTGTTGTCGGAGCGGCAACCAATGCGCCGATCATGATCGGTTTTCGCGCGATTCAAGGGATTGGTGCCGCAGTACTTGCTCCGAATTGTCTCGCGCTCTTAACCGATACCTTTCAAGGAAAAGCACGCCAGCGGGCAATTGGCTATTATGCGTCTGTCATTGGCGCCGGCGCAGCAGTCGGTTTGGTGATCGGTGGTTTTTTTGCCACTTTTGCTTCATGGCGGGTCGGTTTTTACATTAACGGACCGATTGCGTTGCTGATGGTGATTATTGCAGCGCGGTATTTGCCTAGTGCTAAGCGCCAAACCGGGAAGATTGACTGGATTGGCACAATTTTATCAGTTTTGGCGATGACCTCGATTTCATATGGTCTTGATGGCAGTCCTTGGCCAGTAATGACATTGTTGATTTCATTGGTGTTATGGGGCGCATTTATTATCAGTCAAGGACGCGTTGCCCATCCGACAATGCCACTGGAGATTTTTACGGATAAGGAACGGATGGCATCCTATGTCAGTTCACTGTTATTTAGTGCCGCGGCGATCGGCTTTTGGTTCTATACGCCGCAGTTTATGCAAAAAGCGCTTGGACTGACACCGTTCATGACAGCGCTTGGTATGGTGCCAATGGCAATTTTACTGTTTATTGTGGCAGTCCGGGCCCGAACATTCGTCGATCGCTGGCATAATTCGAGTGTCATGCTTTTCGGATTCGTGGTTGTTTCACTTTCTCTGGCAGAACTCGTAGTTGTCTCACGCTTTGCCAATTATTGGTTACTGTTGCTCGGAACACTGGGATTTGCTGTTGGGTTTGCGCTGGCTTTCGCGACATTAGCCACCTCAGGCTTAGCTAGAATTCGGCCGCAGATATCAGGTGCCGCGTCAGGCGTCTACAACACAGCGCGTCAATTCGGCGGTGCTTTGGGACTTGCTGTTTTTGCGGCAACGACCGGAAGGCTGACGAATATCGCCGATGTTTTTGGTCAGGCCATGTTAATCGGCGTCGGGATGACCCTTGTCGGCATTGTCCTCGTGCTGACTTTGATCATTCCCGCAGAAAAGCGCAGTGCTTGATCAGATAATTGGTATAATGGAATATACTTAATCGATTAATTGGAGGGTATATTCGATGGCCTTTTCCGTTGCATTTTCGCAAGCGCTCGACATTGCTGCCTATGTCAATGCGAAGTCACAAGATCAGCGTGACCAATATTTATCGATCCAAAAGATTTCCGAAATGTTGAATATCCCGGTGCCCAGCATTAAGAAAATATCGGCAACACTTAAAAAGAATGGCATCTTGAGCTCCAAAACCGGTCTCAATGGTGGACTGCGATTGGCCAAACCTGCTGACGCGATTACCATTTACGATATCTTGATCGCCATTGAAGGCAGAACACCGCTATTTAAAATTCATGAAGCAGTGGATCCAAGTGCTTTTGTCAATGGAACAAGGGTTGAGCGCTGGCTTGATGCTAGCTCAAAGGTATTGAACCAAGCCGAAGAAGCGATGCTGAAGGTGTTAAAAAATACCAGCCTCGCTGATCTGGCTAAGGGCTCAGACCGCGATTAGTCGAAACAAATCGTTACAAATAGCCACTTTATTCAACCCCCCGTACATGTTGGGTTTGGATGAAGTGGCTTTTTCGATCTTATGGCAAATTTAGAAATTGAGGATGGTAAATCTATTTTCAATGAAGACTGTTTAGACGGAATCTGATGAACCGCTTAGAAGTCGGGTTTCAGGAAAGATGGTGCCTTATCAGCGGACGAGGCAAAATAATTAAAAGAAAAAACGTTGCATGATACAATGGTAGTCCAAGTAGTTAATCCCATTGCCTAAGTAGACAAGGAGTAAGACCATGAAGTTTTTCGCTAAAATCGCACTGATTTTTTTCATGATGACGGCTGGTTGGTTTGGACTTCAATCAAATCGCCAATCTTCAGTTGCACAAGGTCAAACAGGTAAGACCAATCAAGTGCCGACTTTATTTGTCCATGGTTTTGGCGGCAGCTATGCCTCGGAAAAAGGGATGATTGACGGGCTTAGTCAGTATGCCGGCTATCAGGAAGTGCTTTATTATCTGATTAAGAGAGATGGCCGGCTGGTGGTTAAGGGGAAATGGCGACCAAACGTGAAGCATCCGTTAATTGCGGTCGTTTTTGAAAGCGGCAATCCGGAAGATGCCTCTGCACTCGGCAAAATTCTCAAACAACTGAAGACTCGTTATGGTGTCAGGTATTTTAACGCGGTTGGCCATTCTGCCGGTTCGCTGGGATGGACATACTGGGCGTCGCAAGCGAATAAGACGGGTATGCCAAGTTTGAAAAAATTTGCGGCCGTTGGTGGCCCTTTCAATGCCATTCCGGGAATGGGAGTCAATAGCGGTAAGACAGTTACCAAAAATTCGAAGGGGCAGCTTCAAAAGATGTCGAAGCAGTATGCCGATTTTTACCGCAACCGCCAGTTTTTCCCAAAAACAGCCAAGGTGCTCAATCTTTTTGGCAATCTTGGTGACGGCTCCGATGGCCGAGTGCCAATTGGCTCGGCCAAGTCACTAAGGTACCTTGTAGCTGATCGGGTCAGAGAATACACGGAACACGAAATCAGGCATCGGGCGCAGCATAGTCAGTTGCATCAGCGGAATAAAGTTGTGAATGCGCATCTTTATAAATTTTTGAATCAGAAATAAGGTTGAGCCGTCAACACAACATGTTCCTTCGAGCTTTACCTGAGATTTGAAACAAGTGGTCTTTATTAGATGATCCACGGGGGAAATGTTTCTTATTAGGAAAGATTTGCAAGAATCAAAGCTTATTTTGGTCTCGATTTGACGTTAATTAGTTAAAATCATACGTTTAAATCTTTTTAATTCATCGCTCTGTTTTCACGGTATTATGAAGACACAGAAAGGTGGTGAATGTATGACTCATGAAGTGAAATGCCCAAAATGTATAACAGGTTTCGTGGCTTTCATTCTCTCCATGACACTCTTGACGACAATAATGAAACCTAATGTTGTTGATGCTAGTAATGTGGGTCAAACAGATGTTTTGGGAAAGCAGTTTGAAACAGATGTTACTGAGACTCAATATGTGTCAAATATCCAGGGTGTCGTCAAAATCGACGGTTGGAAGTTGATTGAATTATTAAAATCAAAAACAAGCTTCTATCTGTTTATAGGTTACAAAGAATGTCCATATTGTCGGGAGTTTTCTAAGGTTCTCAAAGACTTTATCCCTCAAATGGATCGTCCGATCTATTATATTGATTTGGACACTAGTTTAAATGATTTTGAAGGTTCCAAAGAAGCAGTGATGTTAAACATCTTAAATAACCAGATTCATTTTTACGGTACTCCAACTTTTGAATTGCTTATAGATGGGGTTGCAGAAAAAGAGTTTGTCGGATCAGCAACAACTCTAGCTGATCTTCAATATTTAAAAAGAATATCGATGAGCTATGCAAATTGATATGATTCCTAAAGAGTATAGACAACTTTTACCCCTAAATTTGCTTCTATTGATAGGATTTGTCACTCTTGGCAAGTTGTTCTATGCTAATCAAATTCTATCAGCAAACGGCATTCTAATAATTACTGGATTGCTTTTGGTTATTTATGCAGAAATCATCACTTATCGACGACTAAAGAAGAGGAGAAATTAATATGAATGAGTTATTTGTAGAGATGAATACCGAAGAAATGGCGAACATTATGGGTGGAAAGAATTGGGTTAAATGTTATGCGGGAACGATCGGGAGCGCTTTATTAGGAAGCGCTGGCGGACCAGTTGGATATTGGGGTGGAGCAATGGTGGGTTATGCTACTTTTTGCTAATCTTTTCTGAAACGTATTTTTTTGGAAAAAGTTGCTTCACCATTGTGCCAAATGAATAAGAGAAGTTTCATAGTCGCAAGATAATTGCTTAATTGACTGTGAGACTTCTCTGTTTTTGTGGATTTATAAGTTCTTTGATGCAAGTGAATAGAAGTTTTAAAATAGTCTTGACTTAAAGGGTGTCGGTGTTTGAGTGATCAAGGATATTGGTACATAACACGGTGGAGTTGACGAAGTAATATTGATTGACGTGTCCGAAAATACTATGGATTATCGCAACATCTGACGAAGAGCGACCATTTTCCTGAAACTAACTTCAACTTTGTCGTGGTTGTCCATGTAAGCAAATCGTTCTGAGGTGTTTACACTGATGACATGTAAGGGATTGAGAAGAATGCTTTTGTGACAACGAAACAACGTAGGATATTTTAAAGTCAAATCCTTAAGGTTACCAGAGAAAGGTACGGACTCACTTTTTACGTGGAACTCTAACATGCTTGATTTTTCTGGGATTGTTTGTATATAAATTATTTCATTCAATGGAAACGAGAAGACGCTTGAATCCATGCTATAACTAAATAACCTCGGGGACATTAGCTTTCGGGCTCTAAGGCGTTTAAGGGAATATTCAACATTGTCTTGAACGAGTGAATCTACAGGGATCGAACTGTCCTTGGTGATCAGATCCAATGGAGCAATCTTATGCGATAGAATCGTCAATGCTTGCTCAGTGTGACCGGTAACGAAGATGATATCTGCATATAGTGATTTCTTTCTAATGGCAAGTGCAACATCAACACCATCCTTCAATGAATTTGTGAACCCAAAGCCGAGAAAAAATATACTATCGTTTGCAATCCGCTGATCAATATTTGAAATTAATTCATTTGGTGATGTGGTGGCAAGTTCAATTTTGGCGGGCCATTCCTCAAATGAAATGCGACGCTGTAACATCTTATACAAAAATGTAAGATAATCAGGATCATCTTCGAGAATGTAAATATGAAGTACGTTTTGACTCTGCAACATATGCAATCCTCCAGCAAACACAACGGTTGTTAGCTTAATCCGGAAGTAACCTTATGGAACATACTGCTAAACTATTTATTAATAACGACTACGGTTAACATGGAGGTTCGTTGGGCATAATGAGACTTTATAATTAAGCATTGGTCTGGGGTGTTAAAAACCGTATTCATTAAGCGCAGCTATTCGAATACTATAGCAAAGACGGAATTAGCGTTTTAAGACCCTTGAAATAAATTTTTAAAAGGGGACAAAGACTTACTGATCAAAAATATGCTTACAACATTTAACGATGGGCCATTGCCTCTACCCAGTAAATATAATAACACACAAAATAAAAATGAGCATGTATTTAGAACTATTTTAACCATAAAATAGCCTCCATTAGATTAGTGTAGTTATTTATTAACGCTTGCCTATGCTTGAAGTTAGTGCAAGGCCGAAGTTTCAAAGAAAGGTGAATCTTAATATGATTAGGGATCGAAGAGAGCCTATGGCGGTAACCGGTTGAATGGGGAAGGCTGATTGGATGTTAGTGAAGATGGATTTGGCGTGAAAATTTCAGAAGACTAGCGTACTCACAAAGTAAACGCAATGAAAAGCACTTTTTTCGTCGTCTTTTGACGCCTTTAGAAAAGAAGGCAACGAAAAAACGGCAAATTTCAACGTTTAAAATTTGAGAACCTAAAAGTATGCATTAAGTTGTATGTTGTGTGTAGGGAAGCTAGCCTACTAATTTGATTCGAGAGGATCTCGTTGTACTGCATGGCTTCACAGTTTGGGGCTTTTAAGTAGGAGTATCGTCAATCGCAATTAACGGAGAATTTCTATGAAAATAAGAACAGTTAGCATTGTTCTGGTTTGGGCCGTGTTTTTAACCGCAACTATGTGGTTAATGTTAAGTGATTTAAAAGTATTGCCGCGGGTTTCATTAATCGATCGTTACTATTGGCTTTTACTCGTTCTGTTCATCCTTATAGCCGGGACGAATCTGATTAATAGATTAAAGAGATGAGCCGTATGCGAATGATGGTCGAGCGATGACATTCAACGCTGAAGATAAAAGTGGATAGAAAGTGACAATTGGGATGGCTAAGAGACACTAACTAAGGTCATTACGTTAAAATGCCTTTTAGTCTTCAACATCTCCAATTTTGAGAAAGGTGATTCTAAATGACTAAACTGAACGGTGAACCATTTCATGCGTTAACACGACGTACACTTGAGAAAGTCGTGGGCGGCAATGCGTTCACGAAATTTGACGATCTACTCTGGAATAAGACCTTGATAGAACCAGTCCATTTGCCAGGGAAAAGATACGGGTTGCCAATTGTCCGTCCAATTTTGCAGGAGAGTTAGCGGTCGAATTGCCAAGTTCAATCACGGATCGGTAATATTTTGCTGAAGAAATGATAGATTGGGGAATTTTTTGTGGGAATCTTGAATGGGTATTTAAAAAACTGGCGTGGCATGTGGTCTTTTGCAAATTTGCGATTACCGATTAGCAAACGTGCCTTTCTACAAGTCACTGTGACAGAATTTTTGCTTTATTTTGTCTGTGCACTAGTGGCCAATACCATTGGTGTACTATATGCTCCGTTATCGCTCCTGATCGGACTGTCGCTTTTTGCATTCGCGCTGTTCTCGATGCGAAGATTCATTTCTGTGGGAATTCCGCGAATACTAGCGGTTCCGATGTTTATTGTGCCGTTTTATCTTTTCAAATACCTAGGAACTTTTGGCTTGATCGCTGGATTCATCCTACTTGGACTTCATTTTTATATCACGGTATTTTTAAAGCCGAGAAAAAGGAAAATACAAAGATGAAAAATGAAGAGCTAATTTGAATGTATTTAGCCACAAAAGCGTTCGCAATGCCGGCTGCCGACATGCGAACGCTTTTTTATGGAAGGGGAAGTGTCGTTGAATCCAAGGATAGATTCTCATGGCGGAGTAAGCAATTTAAGATTTGCAATATGGTTTGGACTAGTGATGCCGCAAGTAGCGCTGTGGGGCATTGGTTTTGTTCGTCCGAATAATCCGATTTTTTTGGTTATTTGGTATGTGCTCACTTTCTTTTATATGTTCGTTTCATATAAGTATCTCGCTGCAGTGTCTTATCTAAAGCCTTCACCTTCGAAAATATTCATCGGATTGCTTGGCGGTATACTCGTCTTAATCCTGGAGGTGATCTTTGCTGAACTTTTTCCGAATATCCAAGGCTCGCAACTGGATCCCAACATGACACCGTTTATCCCACTGTACGCATGTATTTGTGGGCCACTTTGGGAAGAAGTTCTGTTTAGAGGTATTTTGAACAAAAGGATCTTTCGCGGATCAATTCTTGGACTGGTCGTGTCATCGCTTGGCTTTTCCCTGCTACATGACTATCTTTCTCCGCTCATCATCTTGTATTTTTTAATGGCTTTGATTTTCAGTTTCTGTAATCGTGGTAAGACAGATATCAGCGCGTCGATTGTTGCCCACATGGTTGTCAACACAGTCGTATTTTTCCTTAACTTTTAGGCACTTATAGGAGTTGCCTACCTGAAAAAGTTAAGTGACTCGTTATTGCCATGGCAAACCTGGCTGTCGATAGTGTCTAATCCCTGATGGTTCTGTTGTGCTACGGCGCATTATACCAACAGCATGTTCGTTGAAAGCGGCGATTAATTCCAGCAAGGCGCTACCTGCTTGTCGAATTAATCACCGCTTTTAATGCTCTGGCGGCGACTAAAGATGATCCAGCCAAAAAATAAACGTCGCAAAATCGGCTTTTTTCGTTGAATTTTGTCGTCTTTGGTTAAATTCACTACGAAAAGTTCAAAAATACCGACGTTTAAAATTAATTAATCAGATGAACTCAAACCTATCGTATATTGTGTTTAGGGAAGCTAGCACCCTAAAAAGTTTAAATATATCGGCTGTGAATAAGTCGAAGAAATGGAGGAAACGCCATGCAACAATTCGTGACGTTGGATGATAGCAGCCTGGAACGGATCAGTGGTGGCGGCACTGATAATTTTTGGACTTACATTGGCATGGGACTCGGAGCGATTGCACGAAGCTGGGTTCAAGGTGGTTTTGTGGCACCTGCAATGAGTCTTAGCATCGATGTTCTCAACGAGCTTAAACGAAAAGAAAACCTGCCATAGGATGAGTCAAAAGAAAGGATGAGCGTCATGACCAACTTAAAAGATTCCGAACTTTGCCAGATTACAGGTGGCTTTTTACCGTTCGCGATTCCGGTAGCAACGATTCTAGGTATTCTGGCGACAGATGCATTTAATCATGCTGACCAGCTGATTGATGGGTTTAAACAAGGCTGGGAGAGGCCATAACAAAGTCATATCGAGAGCATGTGGATCTAGTACTGGCCTAAATTTGTTTGATCTGCAGAGCTGTTGCTTTGTCGAACAGTGATCGGTTCATGCGCTAAAGGCGCTTTGCTAGGTGTTGCTTTCGGAGGAAACGCCATAGGTGGGTGTGCAGTGTCTGCGGGATTTGATGTCGGCGGACAACTTATTCGTGGACACCGCTAAATTTAGAGATGAAAGTACGTATGAATATGACAAAAACTTTACTTTTAGTTATTTTTGTATTGGTGTATCTATTAGGGGTTCTTGTATATACACTCAGCAAAAAAAACGGGCATTATCGAGTTTGGAATGATAAGTACCTCGATAGTGATAACGAAATATCTTTTATACGTGCTTACGTTTTAAATGCAATATGGTTTATTACCTATGCTTAGAGCTTTATGACCGTAAATTGTCTTGACTTTCTGGTCTTGAAAGTCTCCATTTTTTTCGACTCAATGATGAACTTAAAGCACTGACGATAATTAGCGAAAGAGTTCAAAGGCTTGAGAAGTGTTTTTGCAATTAGTTTGGCAACCTTTGCAATGGTGATGCGCGTTATTAAGCACATTTTTAGGCATTCCGGCAAATTACACTTACTAGGAAATTGACGGCTTTAAACATCGTAGAAAAAAGCCCGTAACGAGTTTATAATCGGCGTGCTCTTAAGAGAGACGGGATGATAACCGTTCAGGAAAATGTGGCTCTGGCACTGCAGAAGCAAGAGCTGTTAGGGTTTCCTTTCCGGTCCATATCTCGGATTCTCTTTGGGTTTGTGCGCACTGTTGCACGAGCAGTTATCGGCGAAATCGAAGGTGAATTCACTTACATGAAAGAAATGGCTGCATTTGATCATAAGCGACTTAGACAGCCGCTTTCTATATGGATAGTCCAGATTTGTTTGTTCACACTACTGTGGATCATGTCTGATGATGCGAGTTGGCAGGTGTATGCGATTATCCTCATTGCAATTCTATCCAATTCGTACGATTTTTTGAGAAAACTGTTCACAATGACAAGAGCGTATGATCGACAACGAAACAACAAGGAATGACCATATTTAAAAGTTTGTTTATAAAGGCAGAAGAATCACGCAACTGCGGGTAGGAGCAGAAAAATGCCATCTAAAGATGAGATAATTGTTGCAATGGAGAAGCTAGCCATTAAGTTGAGTATGTGTCATAAAAACTCTGAAACAGCACTGTTTGTTGACCGAGAATTAGAAGTGTTGAAAACGTGCGATGGTCTTGCATTCCACAACAAGCTCCAATACTTCTTTAACACCGCAGTTATCAAATTGTCTGACAGTATTTCTTTCAGTGAGTCAGAAAAAACATTTTGGGATGCTGTCTTTGAGTACAAACAATTAGGCAACTATGATTGGATCGCAAGTGAATGAGCGGCTGTTGTATTCCTTAATATGCTTTTTCAGCTGTTCTTTGAATCAGCGACCAATAGCCCGAGAATCGGCGAAAAGTCAGCTCAATCGACAAGCTTTCTAAAGGCCCAGATATTCCTTCGAAAACGGAAGAATTTCTGGGCCTTTTTTGCACTTGCCGCGAGGGTGACGGGCGTTTTTTTAAGCGTCATCCGCCAGATTGTTAGCCTCAGCATGTGAACGATTAGCCGCTGCCATGAGTCTACGTAAAGCTGAAACTTTACGAATGCTGACGTCAAGCTTATCCTGATTATCCATGTAAACAAACCGACCAGAGGCGTTCAATTTGTGAACGTGAAGGGGGTTAAGCAGGAAACTTCGATGGCATCGAAATAAGGTTGGATATCGAGTTGAAACTTCCTTTAAGTTCCCTGGGAAAGTCGTGGTTTCATGTTTAGCGTGCAATTCGAGCGTGCTAGGTGTACCGAGCACGGTTTGAATGTACAGCACGTCGTCTAGCGGAAGTGAAAAGAGATTGGCTCCGATCTGGTAGCTGAATAGCCGTGGAGATTCGAGTTGACGTGACCGTAATCGCTTTATCCCTTGAACAAGATTGGTACGCAGTCGCGTTTCAACTTCTGCAGGCACGCTTTTATCCACTAAGTCTAAAGGTAGAATCTTCTGGGATAGAATGGCAAGTGCTTGTTCGGTGTGGCTGGTAATGAACATGATGTCTGCATATAGCGAATGTTTCCGGACAATGTTGGCAATATCAATACCATTGATAGAGGATCCGGGAATATCAATGTCCAGCAGAAAGAAGCTGTCATTAATTTGCTGTAGATCAATGGCGTTTAACAGATCCGTAGCAGATTGGGTAGCGATTTTAATTTCGGCATGCAATTCTTCAATCATGATGTAGTTGTTTAGTGTCTTTTCGATGAACCTTAGGAAGGTAGCATCGTCTTCCAAGATGAAGATTTTTAAGGTTGTACGGTTGGTAGTCATATCATGAATCCCCTATGAATAAAGTGATTTTCAGCTGTTGGTTAATAACCGATTTTCTGATAAGGATATTTTTGTTTTGTTGCATGAGCTCATTGATGATGGACAAGCCATTGCCATGTCCGTCGCCCTTAGTCGTAAAGTCCTTCTTTTCGAGATTTGCCAGATTAAAATCAGGATCGACATCGTTTATGACGCTGACTTCTAGACCTTGCTCCAAGGCAATTAACGTGACGTTGAAGCGATGATGTTTAATTCTGACCGTTTCCTCTAGAGCATTGTCGATCAAGATGCCAAGCGCTCTGATAATGGCAAAACCAAGGGCACTTTCTAGAGGATGAATGATTCCTTTAGTTTGGACATTCATGATGACATTGTGGTTCATTGATTCAGCCCATTTTAAATAAAGCAAGCTTTTTAAAGGATCACTTTTAATTGATGTGAATGAACTTTTGCCTAGTTCTGCCTGATTTAGCGATGCCTGGGCTCGCGAAAGGATGGCTTGGGTATCCGGCGAGATGGTTGAAGAGGATTGCTGCAGAGACAGTTGAAGCGATGCTAACAGATTTTTGTAGTCGTGTAGAAGCTTGTTCGTGTTTTTTTGCTGTTGGCTCAGGGTAGTGTAGTACGCCCGCTGAGAGGCCTCGGCCCGCTTGATCCAGGTGAGTTCAACATAGTAACTGAACGACTTCAAAATCAAGAAAAGTGAATATAAGTTGATGATAATTGACAGCGTAAAGATACCGAGAATAAGCAAGTCCAACATGATGCCGATGTTGACTAAATTAGATATCGCCTCAAAGCAGTACAACGAAACGCATGTGGCACCTGTATAGAGAATAACTGATTTCTGGAGATGGTTTTGCTCCCTGATGAGCATTCGTAGCTGGTCAAGTTGCGTTTGTTTCTTTACTAAGAGCCATATCACAATCACTGCTAATATTGCAGTTAGAATCAGTGTGGTAACCACACTGATTAAAATTAGGTGTTTTATACCTGCCGCAGCGAAAGTTCTTATGACACAGGTTTGAATCGTGATGATGATGAGATTAACTTCCATAAAGATAAAGACCCAGAATTTGTCAGAACTTTGGTTCGTTTTGGATATATACCATGCATAAATTAAGCAAAAACTGATTTCTCCATAAGTTAGAAAAAACAACGAAAGCGTCGTTCCAGTAATTGACCATAAAGCAACGTGAAGCGGACGGATACGGCAAAAGAAGATATACGAAAGAAACCCAATGCCAAAAATGAAGACTGGCCAATTTATAAAAAAGTATATATGACCGGGAAGACTGACCATATTAAAAACACCCGTTTCCTTGAGAATAGGCCAATTTATTTTTTGCATTCGTGTCATAAAACGACGTTAATTGGCCAAAATACGACGTTAATTTTTTGTTTAACAACAGCTGTGCCATTCATGCTAGGCTGATGGTATCAAAATAAAGTGTCTAGGAGGAAACTTACCATGACTGACCAAAAGAGTATTCAGAAGGAGACAACCATGTCCGATTACAGCCTTTCGCAAGTGCGCGGAGGCACCAATCGTGTCTCGAGTCAGCCGTTTGAGGATTTAAAAAGTTGGATTGCTGGTCTTTTTCGAGGAAAACAATAAGGGGTGCAGGAAAAAGATCTGCTTTTGGGCCTGATATCTTCGTCAAGGATGCATGAATGAAGCAGCGGATAAGCCACTTTTATTAAATAAAAAGTAAATTGTGATTTTTATTTAATATTAAATTCTCTATTTTAAGATGCTATTGGTTCTCAGCAGGGTCATATTACCATAAATTTGTTTTCGTGGCAGTTAATATGCTTAACCTTAACAACTATGATAAAAGGGTAAGCTCCGAGCAAACTTGTCGCATCTCTCTGCGAACTGTTGACGTTGCAGTCTTTACAATCTGAAATCCAATAAGGGGAGGCCGTGGATGTTCAAATACAAATTTAAACTAGGCCAAGCAAAATACTTCAAACGCTATTACACGCCTCAGGTGGATGAGCGTGATTGCGGCGTTGCGGCGCTTAATATGTTGCTGAAGTTTCATGGGTCCGACTATTCGCTCGCACATTTACGGCAATTAGCAAAGACGGATCAGGAAGGA
Organism: Lacticaseibacillus huelsenbergensis; assembly: GCF_029726355.1. Classification (NCBI taxonomy): domain Bacteria; kingdom Bacillati; phylum Bacillota; class Bacilli; order Lactobacillales; family Lactobacillaceae; genus Lacticaseibacillus; species Lacticaseibacillus huelsenbergensis. The sequence goes on along the minus strand of NZ_CP120687.1, from coordinate 532,589 downwards.
ACAACAGCGTTAGGCATTGTTCGTGCTGCCCAGGAACTTCATTTTGAAACCAAGGCAGTTAAGGCGGATATGACGTTGTTTGATTTGGATGATGCGCCATATCCGATTTTGGTTCATGTTTTGAAGCGCGGCGAGTTGTCGCATTATTATGTCGTGTTTAAGGCGACGAAGGATCATATCTTAATCGGTGATCCTGACCCTTCAGTCGCGATGACCTGGCTTTCAAAAGAGGAGTTTGCCAAGGAGTGGTCGGGGGTGGCTATCTTTATTGCTCCTGAACCGCAATATCAACCGCGCAAAGAGGACAAAGGCAGTTTGTTTGCCTTCGTGCCGTTGCTCGCGCGGCAAAAAGTGATCATTGCCAATATTATTGTGGCGGCTTTGTTGATCACGATGATTAGCATTGTTGGGTCGTATTTTCTGCAATCGATCATTGATACCTACATTCCAAGTGCCATGCGGACGACGTTAGGGATGATCGCCAGTGGGCTGATTCTCGCCTACATTCTCCAATCCGTTTTGACGTATGGCCAGAATTTCTTGATGGCGGTTTTAGGCCAGCGATTGTCGATTGACGTTATTTTAGGTTACGTTCGGCATCTGTATGAATTACCCATGTCCTTTTTTGCAACGCGCCGGACAGGGGAGATTGTGTCGCGGTTTTCGGATGCCAATAAAATTATCGATGCCTTGGCGAATACGATTATGACCCTGTTTCTTGACGTTTGGATCGTGCTTATTTTAGGCATTGTTTTGGGCATTCAAAATACCACATTGTTCCTGGTGTCCTTAATTGCGGTGCCTTGTTACTTGGTGATTGTTTTCGCGTTTCAACGTCCTTTCAATCGGCTGAATCAAGAGACAATGGAAAGCAATGCCATTTTGAGCTCATCGATTATTGAGGATCTGAACGGTATTGAGACCATTAAGTCGCTGACAGGCGAAAAAGTCAGTTATGAACGGGTTGACCGTGAATTCGTTACGTATTTAAAAAAGTCATTCAATTACGCGAAAGCTGACCAACTTCAACAAGCCATCAAGGGGTTGCTGAAACTCGTCTTGAATGTGGTGGTGTTGTGGATTGGGGCGAGTCTGGTGATGGCTAACAAGATGAGCTTGGGGCAGATGCTGACGTTCAATGCCTTGCTGTCATACTTCACCAATCCGTTAGAAAGCATCATTAACTTGCAACCAAAATTGCAAATGGCTAAGGTGGCGAATAATCGGCTGAATGAGGTTTATTTGGTTGAATCTGAGTTTAAAGAACAGCGCCATCTGACCGATCGCAGCTTGATCGATGGCGCCATCATTGTGAATGACGTTTCTTTTAAGTATGGATTTGGTCAGGATATTTTGAAGCATGTCCATCTTGAAGTGCCCGCAAACGCTAAATACACGATTGTCGGCATGAGTGGGTCAGGTAAATCAACTTTGGCCAAATTATTGGTCGGTTTTTACCCGGTCGAAACAGGCAGGGGGAAAATCACTTTTAATGGCGCGCAGATCGATGATGTGGCGCTCACGACGCTACGGCAATATATCGAGTATGTGCCGCAAGAACCATTTATTTTTTCCGGATCGGTGATGGAAAACTTAACGTTAGGCAGTCGTGCCGATTTGACGCAGGCGCAACTTGAAGACGCATGTGCTGTTGCGGAGATTGCCACGGATATTATGAATCTGCCGCAAATGTGGCAGACCAAGCTCACGGAAAGCGGGAGCATTTTATCAGGCGGGCAGAAGCAGCGATTGGCGATTGCGCGAGCACTGTTGTCGCCGGCCAAAGTGCTGATTTTTGATGAGTCAACTAGCAGTCTGGATACCATTACAGAACGGCGGATTGTGGATCGATTGTTGGCAATGAAGGATCGAACGATTATTTTTGTTGCGCACCGACTCACCATCGCGGCTAAAACCGAGCAGATCGTGGTGATGGATCACGGGGCAATTGTTGAGCAGGGCAATCATGCCGAACTGCTGGCGAAGCAGGGATATTATGCGCGGTTGGTGAGTGAATAAGGAGGTTGACGATGATTGATCTTAAGAAATTAGAGACCACCGAGTTTTATAATCATCGTTACCGCAATTTTTCGACCATGATTATCTTGCCGACAGCGATTCTGTTTATAGGCCTGTTGCTCTTTTTAATTTTTGCTAAACGCGAGGTGACCGTGACAATTGCGGCGGAAATTGCCCCAGTTAAAACTGCCGTAACCATTCAGGGGACAGCAGCGAATCGGATTGTGACGAATCATATGAAGGAAGGCAAGCGGGTCAAAAAAGGCGAGACGCTGCTGGTGTATCACGATGTAGCCAATCATGCACAATTAAAGGTGTTGAACCAACAGTTGGACACGCTAAAAGATCAAAAAGGCCATTTGGACACGCTCAATCGGAGTATTGCCGCCAATAAGGATCTTTTTACCAGTGCTGACAAGTTCGGCTATCAGCAACAAGTGCGCGATTATCTCAATCAGCGCCGGGTTTACGAACTAGAGTCGGAAGCCGTGAATGCAACCCAAAACGTGGCTAATGCCAAGAACAAGGAAATTGATCAATTGTTACGGACCAGTATGCAAGCCAGCGAGGATAAAATAGCAGCGATTCGCGAGGCTCAAAACGCCATCCGAACCGATCAGCCGCTAAAAGCCGACCATATTTATAGTTACCTTTATGCGCAATATCAAGCCGAAGCCAAAAATACGGAGACAGCTAATCTTGGCAACTTAAAAGGTCAATACCAGTCACAGCTGCAAAATCTGCTGACAAGTGAAAAAGAGGCGCTCGCTGCACTAAAAACCCAACGCGCCAACCAAAAGCAAGCCGATCTTTCTACGCAACAAACAGGGCAAAATGAGGCAAAGTTAGCTTCTTTGCAAAACAAAATGCAGCAAACCATCGCGGCAGAGCAACTGAAGGTGCAACAGGCCATTCAGGAAGGCGAGGCAAAACTCACGGCACTCAAAGATCAACGCAATAACTATCAAGTCAAAGCGCCAGCCGACGGGATTTTGCATCTTGAAGCAACTCTAAGTGGCAACAAGTACATTCCCACCGGCACAGTCTTAGCCCAGATCTTGCCGGATTTGGCTAAGCAAAAAGAAGCTGATTTGAAGCTAGCAGTTTCGCCGACTGAGGTCATGAGCCTGAAACGCGGTCAAAACGTTCGCTTACGAATCGCTCGGAACGTTCCGACGCCTATGACGGTAACGGGCAGGATTTATGCAGTTGACGTTGCACCGACCGTAAATCCCAAAACCGGCAACTACTTTAAAGCCCAGGCTAGGGTACACTTGTCTAAAACACATCAACAGTCGCTCTACTATGGCATCGCTGGAGAAGCAACCGTGATTACCGGTACAAAGACGTATTGGCAGTATTTTGTTGATAAAATGTTCAATCGCCAGTAACAAGTGCGGCGATATTTTTAAAATAAGCCAGCTAAAGTTGTGCTAAAATAGTGAATGTTTCTTTTCATTTTTCAAAACGAATATTCCTATAAGAAGAAGGATTGGCACAAGTTATGACGTCAAAAAGTAATCAGGCGGCGCAGGGGAATCCACCGCTTTCAGAAAAACACCATATGCAGATTCCTTGGTATGACGTCATCGTTAGCGAAGAACGTCAGGCGGATCATGCAACGCTTGAAGAACGGGCATCGCTTGTTGGCCGGGTTGGCATTATGCTGCTGGCGTGTGGCACAGGGGCGTGGCGAGTTCGGGAAGCCATGAACACGGTGGCGCGAGCCTTGCGGATGTCGTGTTCGGCTGACATTGGCTTAATTTCATTGTCGTATACCTGCTTCAGCAATAACCACGCTTATTCCGAAGTGTTATCGTTGCCGCAAAGTGGTGTGAACACGGACAAGTTGGATGCGCTGGAACGATTTGTGCGCGAGTTTGATACGCAGTATGCCAAAGAGACGGTGCGGGATATTCATCACCGGCTTGATCAGATTCAGAAAATGTCCGGCAACTATGATCCGCTTCGTGCAGGTCTTGCTGCGGCGTTGGCCTGTTGTGCCTTCGTTTTCCTGCTTGGAGGCGGTCCGATTGAGATGATTTGTTGTTTTGTCGGTGCGGGTATCGGTAACTGGCTGCGCGGGATCATGATTCGGCGCAATTGGACGTTGCTGGCGTGCATCGGGGTCAGTGTTGCGGTTGCCTGTCTGGTTTACTTTCTTGTTTTCCGAGGCCTGGAAATGAGCTTGGGAATTGCTGCACGGCATGAGGCTGGCTATATCGGTGCTATGTTATTCGTCATTCCGGGCTTCCCGTTTATCACCAGTATGTTGGATATTTCCAAGCAGGATATGCGCTCAGGCATGGAGCGGCTGTTATATGCCTTGATGATCACGATTGTCGCTTCATTGGTTGGGTGGTTAGTGGCCATGGTGGTGCACTTGCGCCCGGAGAATTTTGCCGATTTAGGCCTTAATCCGGCACTTTTACTGGTTTTCCGGCTCATCGCCAGCTTTTGTGGGGTTTTCGGTTTCTCCGTAATGTTCAACAGCCCGCGGCGCATGGCAGTTCAGGCTGGTTTGATCGGGGCCGTCGCCAACACGTTGCGGCTTGAACTGGTGGATTTAAATACGATTCCGCCAGCTGCGGCAGCGTTTATCGGTGCGTTGGTGGCCGGTTTGATTGCCTCGGCGATCAACCGGGTTGACGGCTATCCGCGAATTTCGCTGACCGTGCCGTCAATTGTGATCATGGTTCCGGGCCTTTATATTTATCGGGCTGTGTATAATATCGGTCTTAACAACATTGGCGTTGGCGCGGAATGGATGACCCGCGCGGCACTCATTATCATGTTTTTGCCACTGGGCTTATTTACCGCGCGTCTGATTATGGATTCGCGGTGGCGGAAAAGCGATTGAGCCTCTAGTCATCCGAAGCACACAAACAACCCCACTTTGCTTGGCAAAGTGGGGTTGTTGCGTTGATTGCTTGAATGATTTGATTTGTCAGCAATGAAGCAAATCGTTATGTCGCAACAGCGCTGTTGCCAAAGAAAGCTGCCGGCAGCGATGAGTGGTGCATAAATCCTGATGCCACCTAGCTAACATGTGAGCTGGCCTTGATCACACTTGGGTGGCGTGTAAATGTACCCTTACATCAATATAAATCGGTGAGCGGCAGCTTTTGACAACAGTGATGAAGCTGTTACCATTCATATCCAACCGGATTTTTGATGATGCGATCATACACATCTTTGACCACTGCCATTTGTTCAGGCGTCAGTGGCGGCACGTCCGCAGCATCGGTGTTGCGTTCGATTTGGGTAGGGTTGCTGGCACCGGGGATGACGGCTGAAACAGCATCATACATTAAGATAAAACGCAATGCGGTTGCGGCGAGATTGTCGGAGCCGAGGCGTTCCTTAAGTTCACGGGCAGCTTTAACGCCGGTTAGATAATCAACGCCGGAGAAAGTTTCACCTTTGCTGAAGTGCTCGCCGTGACGATTGTTGGCTCGTTGATCGGTCGGGGCAAATTTGGTGTTTTCATCGAACTTGCCGGTCAGTAAGCCGCTTGCTAATGGGACGCGAGCGAGAATGCCAACATCATGTTGTTTGGCCAGCGGGAAGAAGGTTTCGGCAGGGCGCAGACGGAACATGTTGAAAATCACTTCAACGACAGCCGTGTCATAGTCCAAAGCTTTAATGCCTTCCTCGGCGCGCTCGATGCTGACACCGTAATGCTTGATCTTGCCGGCTTTTTGCAAGGCATCCAGTGCAAAGAAGGTCTCGGGTTGGTAGTAGACCTGCATTGGCGGGCAGTGCAACAAGACAATATCCAGGCTGTCCAAGCCCATATTTTGTAATGATTCATCGACATAGCGGCGTACATGATCAGGATCAAAATGCTCGGCGGTCAATGGTTCTTCTTTACGGCCGATTTTTGTCGTGAAATGAACGTCGGGATGCTGTTTGACAAAGGCGCCGACCATTTTTTCGCTTTCACCGCCTTGATAACCATCGGCAGTATCAAAAAAGTTGACGCCATGAGCATAAGCTTCTTCCAAAGTTTCGCGCGCAACCTTGGCATCAAACGGCGCACCCCACTTGCCGCCTAATTGCCAAGTGCCGAGGGAAACTTCACTGACTTTGTAACCGGTTTTGCCTAATAAACGATATTTCACTTGAAAGATCCTTTCTTAACCTGAATAGGATTTCCAATTTTTGCAAAAGCAGGCGCGACACTGATTAAAAGTGGATCGCGCTGGCTTGGTGGCTATCCATTGCACTAAGGTTCGTCCCCCCAAAACTTCACGAAGCGAGACGTAACACCATCTCAACTTTACAAATAATTTTGTGTCGATGCAATATGGATTTGATAGGATTGGCTGCACGAGGATTAAGGAGTTTCGGGCAGACACCAGAACTGGACATTCAAAAACCCATCGCAATAAAATCCACAATGGGCTCAGGCTCGAACAAGATTTACGCCTCCTTATGGAATAGGTATCCCGAGATCCAGACGATCAAAAAGAACACGACTCCAGTAAACAGATTTCTGAAGACCTGAAAGTGGCCACCTAAAAATAAATCAACGCCAAAAAGGAAAACCGTGAAAACACAGGTACTGATAAGCGCTTCTTTTGCGTTCATGATGAGCAGACACCTCGTAAATTTTGCCCTAGGGTTGGTTCGACAGCGAATTTGTAGGTTGAATCGGTCATATGCGCCCTCCCGTTGCTTTGCAATGAATACTTTTACTAACCCTCAGTTTGCGACAAAACCGCCGCGTTGTGACAAAATTTAAATAAACGTTGGGTTTTCCCAAATAAACGTTGCGTTATTTTTCAAGTTGTCAAAACGACACGTTCTTCTAGACAAAAAGCGATGTAACATTGCATCAAGTACAGTAACGCGCTAAACTGCATTCATCCTGGAGGTGCCCAAAATGAATAAAAAAGAAACCCAGTTATTTCAGGCGATCGACACAGCTTACAACGATCCTGAAATGACGGCCTACCCACAAATTCGGCGTGACTTATTAATGGCGGCCCAAGAATTGCAAAACGGGACAGCTTATCAGATAGTTGCGGTCAAGTTGAAGCGGACGATTTCGCGGTACGTTTTGCTGAACCATTTGCAAATGCCGGCTGCGGCGGGACGACTCTTTATAGCAATTGGACCGATGGGTGAACGCTATAACGGTGAGGCGAGTGTTTTTAGTCTATTTTTTAGATAAAGATGGAAAAGGCGACTAAGAATGGATGCTAGTACCGTTTGTTGATGAATGCAGCGGATCGGGCCGGTAGAAAAGCAAGCCAAGCGCGCAAACGATTCCGGCAATGCCCAGGATGACCGTTAATTCAGAAGACGGCAAAGCAAGGCCGAGCACGGCGATTAGCCACACGCCGGTCCAGCCGAGGAAGATGAGAAAAATCGGCCGTAACCACAGTGCGCAAGCTAGATTAATAGCACAAAGAATCGCAGAAAATCTGATGAGTGTCGGACTGGAAATAGCAAAGGGTGCCACGCCACGGAACAGGTATCCCGTCAAAAAAGGCACCACAAACATAAGCACTAATAATATCCATAACCCAGCGATTGTCTTGCGCGAAAGTTTGTTAAAGAAAATGCCACGGGCAAACGAGGCGCCAATCATGAGTAAGGCAAAGAAATTAATGCCGATCACATCGCTTAGGCTAAAACGCAAACTGGGGCTAATCAACATGATTAATATATTTTGAATGAGCAGAAACATGAGCAGTGGCCAATACATCGTGAAAAGGTAAGTGATTGAGATGTGTGGCAACTCTTTTAGAATATTGTCGGCTGCCGCCTGAGGATCGTCACTAAAGAAGTCTGCTACTTTATGACCATTCTGTTGTGCGTCGATCAACGTTGCCAATAAGTCGCTAATAGCCTGTTCAATGGCATAAGGGTCTTTGCGTAGATCACCGCGTAAATATTGGATGACTGTTTCGGTGTAGGTGTAGTCCGTACCGTGAATCTTTTTGAGTTGTTGATCATTGGCGGTGCGAAGTTGGGTTAATTTTTTCATGAGGTGTCGCCTCCTTGAAACTTGGCTGAGTTAGACAGGTAACTGTGATTTCGGCTCGGAATGATAGAACAGCAAAAGGGTGGCAACGAGCACGCCGGTAATCGCGATGCCAACAGTCAGTGGCGAAGTGGGCAACATCATACCAATGAATGCCAGCAACCACACACAGGTCCATGCGAGAAACAAGTGAGCAACCTTGCGAAAGCCCAAAGCACCGATTAGATTCAGTACGAGGAAGCTAACGCTGAAGAGCATAAGCGTTGATCTGGAAACTGAAAAAGGTGTGCGTCCAGCTACCAAATAGCTGAGTATCAGTAACGCAATTATCATCATGGCAAAGCCTAACATGGCACTATAAACGGTTTTACGCGAGAGTTTGTTGAATGAGAGGCCGCGGGCAAATGGCATATTGACGAAAGCAAAGGCAACCGTTAACAATGCAGCAATATTGCCTAAGGATAGCTGAGTTTTTTGACTAGCTAACATGATAAAAGAACTAACGGTAAAGAAGAACATGATTACTGGCCAATATTGATTTGAGAGGTACCAAGCAGGCACAGGTGGTAGCTCCTCTAGAATCTGATCCGCAGCCTTTTGAGGGTCATCGCTGAAAAAGCTTGCGACGCGGTGGCCGGACTCTTGGGCGTCAATGAGAGTCGCCAGTAAGTCGCTAATAGCCTCTTCAATGGCATAGGGATCTTTACTTAACTTGCTGCGTAAATAGATGATGACGGATTCCGTGTAACTATAGTCTGTACCGTGAATCTTTTTGAGTTGTTGGTCATTGGCAGCTCGGAGTTGGTTTAGTTTTTTCATCACGATTCGCCTCCTTGATTGAGATTTGCCATGGCTTGAACCAATTGATGCCATTGTTGTTGAAAAATGGTGAGCGTCTTTTTCCCTTCGTCGGTGAGATGGTAGTATTTGCGATCAGGGCCATTGCCGGTTGGTCGGCGGACACCGATGATGAGTTTATTTCTCTGCAGCTTCAACAGTAAAGGATAGATGGTGCCTTCAGGAATGTCGCCAAACCCAAGCGCGGCCAACTTTTCGTGTAAAGCGTAGCCGTAAATATCGCCTTGCTGAATAATTTTCAAGATGGCGCCTTCTAGAATGCCCTTCAGCATTTGCGATGAAGGTTGCATGGCCTCGCCTCCCTTGATACCTTGTTAAGCATAGTATAATCATGGGGAGATACCTTGTAAAGCAAGATATCTTAGCTAAAAAAAGCCAGCGCAATTGGCTGGCTTTGGGATGGCTGTGAATGCGGAGGTTAAGGCTTTTCTTTGAGTTCGGCGAAGCCAAAGATCACAAAAATAATACTGAATGTTTCGGCTACCGGCTTCATAAGCAAGCCTGAATAGTAGCCGAATAAGTAAGCAGCCTCGTCAGAAATTGATTTATAAATGTGAAGTGTCATGCTGCCTTCCACGCTAATAAATATTAAGACAACACCTAAGCCAATCCCCAGTACCGTCAGCAGAAGCTTATGAGAGAAGCTGTCAACCCAGGCGTGATAATTAGGATAGTGAGTCGCTAAGATTACTAGATTAATGATTAAAGCGATGGCAAGCCATCCTGATAATTGCCGTGTGTTAGCTGGAAAACTTTTAACCGCCAAAATTCCTAAAATAAGTATGACGTTCAAATAATATGTAACTTGAAAGTACCGGTTGTCTCGTTGCGCCTGTTTGCTGATTGTCTCGTAATGATCCATCATTGTACGATCCTCCCTAAGTAATCGATCCAAAGAAATGTTATAAAAGTCACTGATGCTGACCAATGTTCCGACGTCGGGGAAGCTACGCGCATTCTCCCAGCTGGAAATTGTTTTCGCTGAAACATGTAGTTGCTTGGCAACTTGTGTTTGGGTCAAGTGCTGTTGTTGCCGAGCCAATTTCAGCTTGTCGCTAAGTTGCATATTCTTCACCACCTGTTGCTATTGTTAAGGTGTGGCTAAAAATGTACAAGTCTTTTTGCGAAATACTGACTCTAAGAATCGTAGAGTTGTTGGTGTGGCGCGGAATATGAGCCACCCATCAAAAAGCATCTCAATTGATAACCAACTAAAAAAGCTTGGTTCAAGACCAAGCAAGAAACAGAATTGTGATTTTTGTGCGCTAGGTATGCTATGAATAAAAGCCTAATTTTTGTCCAAGATCTCTTCAGAACCGAAGACGATGAAGATGGTACTGAAAGTCACTGCTATGCCGCGTAAGACAATGCCCATTCTTGACCCGGCTATATAAGCTTCCTGAGCATACGAGTTATCGCCACCGGGGACTGTAATTGGTTCATATAAGCCAATAAAAATTAAGGTCGTTGTGAGTCCCACAAGAAGTATGAGGAATAAGGCTAGTCTCGGTCGTGAACGAACCCACTGATGATAATCAGGATAGTGTGTTGCTAATACAATCAGATTCACAATGAATATCAAGCTTAACCCGATAGCATATTGACGCACCCAAGGCAGCATAACAGTGAGCATTTTCAAACTCACGATACCCAAAAGAAGTATAAGGTTAGTGAAGTAAGTGAACTGAAAAATCCGTTTGTCGCGTATTGCTTGTTTGTCGATAGCCTCATAATGATCCATCATAGTCTGATCCTCCCTTAGTAAGCGATCCAATGAGATATCATAGAAGTCGCTGATTTTGACGAGTGTGCCGATGTCAGGAAAACTGCGCGCGTTCTCCCAACTGGAAATGGTTTTTGGTGACACGTGTAATTGCTCGGCGACTTGTGTCTGCGTGTAGTGCTGCTGTTGGCGTGCCATTTTGAGTTTGTCACTGAACTGCATACCTTTACCCCCTTGAGAACATTGTCAAAGCATTTTTGATTTTGCACAAGTCTTTTTTGCTCAGCACGGGTCTAAGAATCATAGAGTACTGGTGTGATGCGGTTTGTGTGATTTTTATGAGCGGTCGATAGTCGCACATGTCCCAAAAATGTCAACACAAACAAAAACGTTCCGCAAGACGGTTGCTTGTCTGGCGGAACGTTTTTTCTTAGACATTTTGTGGGACAATCATACCCATTTGCTACTTTTAATGCGTTTGTACCAACGATCCCGCCATTGCACCAAGCAGACCGCGGAATGAACGGCCTAGCTGTTTGCGATGATGTTTGTCCAAACTACGGAAGGCGTGGAAATAGTGGCGCCAGTGGTTTTTAGTTTTCGCCAGATCATCAAGTGTAATGGCGTTGCCGCTGCGAAGAATTCGGTACAAAGCGTCGACCGTGATGGCAGTTGCCGTAGCATCGAGACCAGCTAACCACAGGGCAAAGGTTTTTTGAAAATAGCGCGAAACCCATGTCGTTGTCGGCAAGTGCGTAAAGGTATCGTCTGCAATGCTCCAGGTGAGCACATCATGCTGACCGAATAATTTGACGCGACTTTTAACGACTTCAAAGTTGGTTGCCGGATCCAAACTGACACCGATGAGCGAACTTTGCGGCACAAGCTTGGTCACCCGGTCGCGATGGCTGGGATCGAGTGGGACACCACTTGGCCCATCAAAACTATAGACATGTGCAACTTGATCGGCAAGAGGTTCTGGCAGGTGGTCAAACGCGTAAGTGGCGAGGCTGCCGCCCTTGGAGTGCCCAGTCAGATAATAGGTGCCAGGGTGGCGGCTGATTTGCTTAGTCAGATAGCTCAACGCCCGTCGCTGCGCCGGAATGGTCGGCATGAAGCTCATATTGAGATCTTCTTTCCAGCCGACCAGTTTATTCGTCGTGCCGCGGAAACTAACACAATACACATCCGGTGCCAGCGTAAAGGTGATGGCCGCGAAATCTTCTTCATTACGATGACTGCAGGTCTCAAGCCAGTTGGTCCACGCAACTCGGGCAAATCGCTTACTCTGATGCATCGCATGCAGCATGGCTTGATGTGTCGGGATGGCCCATGTCGTTAAGGTCGCTTTATGCAGCCGCATACTGTCATTTAAATCGGCAAACCGGGCATACGGCTGGCCAATGAGGTAATTAAAATTCAAATAACCAAGCTGCGCAAATAAACCGGCATCAAGCTCAGTCAGCGGAGCCTGTTGAAATGACGCCAAACTCGGGCGTTGTGGGTAATCAGCAATTGAAGGCATATGAAGTACTCCTAGTTCTTGAATCACAGTTCAAACTCATTACTTATAGTTTAACCGCTTTATATGAATAAAGTATGTGATTTGCTTTACAGATAGGTTTCTTTTAGTGTTCTTTTTGAAAAGTCATGCTATTCAGCTATCTGGCGAAGACGTGTGGCAACTTAATTTGAAAATGCTATATTAATTTCGGAGGTGCTCATATGCCGGACTTAGCGCAGTCAACGTTTATTTTGCCACAGGATGCGGCTTTGACTTCAGCACAGGCTGCCTTGAAGCAACACATTCATGACTTCATCACTACCAATTATCCAACGAGTCAGACGCATCTGCTGATCATTTCAGGCGACGCGGGATCCGGTAAAAGTGTGGTACTGGACGCGGCGTTTGCCCAATTGCAACAAGCCGCGCGTGCAGATAGTGGGCCACTTGCAGGAACGGACAATAAGCTGTTGGTCAATCACAATGAAATGTTGAAGATTTACAAAGAAATTGCCGGAACCAAAGCCTACTTCCATAAAAAGGATTTCATGAAGCCCACGCCCTTTATCAACGCTTATCGAAAAGCAGGCAAAAAGGCTGATGTGGTATTTATTGACGAAGGCCACTTGCTTTTGACCGCGCCAGATCCGTATAACAATTTTCGGGACGCCAATCAATTGGCAGATATCCTTCACTTGGCGAGACTGGTGGTGCTGGTCTTTGATTTTCATCAGCTGGTAAAACTCAAAAGCTTTTGGACCCCAGCGCTGCTCAAACGAATTACGCGCGATTATCCCGTGACGCATTATCGGCTAACCGAGCAGATGCGGGTAGGGGATGCGGCGGTGAATCGCTGGATTGATCATTTTGTCCGTGGCCGGATCATGCCCCTGCCGCAACCGACAAACTTTGACTTTCGAATTTTTGCTGATGGCCAGCCAATGTATCAACTGATTCAGCAACGCGATGCGGCGGTGGGCCTATCGCGCATGATTGCGACCGCGGACTATCCGTTTACGGTATTGGACAACAAAACCTGGTATGTCACTGCGGGATCCTTGCGTTTGCCATGGGACAAAATCAACTTCACCGATCGACCATGGGCGCAACGGCCGGAAACGCTCCATGAGGTCGGCTCGATTTATACGATTCAAGGATTTGACTTAAATTATGCCGGAGTGATTTTGGGACCAAGTCTCGGCTACGATAAGCAACGCGATCGCCTGACCGTTAATCTGGCACAGTACCAAGACAAGGAAGCCTTCAAAAAGCGGCCGGATCTGGCAGACACGCAGGATGCCAAAGCCGCGATTATGATGAATGCCATTAACATTTTGCTGAAAAGGGCAAAGCATGGCTTGTACCTATATGCGGCCGATCCGGCACTGCGGGAACGGTTGTTGGAGGTTGCAAAGCGGTGAAAAAGTAAAGCTATGTCAGTTTTTCAAGTTGAATGGTGCGTATCTTGGATTTTCGTAGATAAAAAATACTGATCAAGATTTCTAAAACGTCTGCGATCACGACTGCGCCCGTAAGAGCCACGGGGATATGGAACAAACTAGGGCGCACGAGATTTAAAATAAAATCCCAAAGTCCGTGCGCAAGCATCGCCATCATGATAGTGCCCGTTCGCAAATAAATCGCACTATAAAACACGCCACCAAGACAGGCGGGAATCATCTGAAAAATTGTGGTGTTCAGTGATTGGTAGCTGAGATTGATGGCATGCAATAACCCGAACAGCAGACTTGAGATAAGAACTGCCATCCAGATCTGGGTCACTTTAGAATGGCGATTAAAAGTTTTAAGTAACAGGCCTAAGAGCAACCCGCGACAAAGATACTCTTCAAAAGGGCCGGCAGCGAGCCCCACGGAAATGGCAAAAGGCCAATCGTAGTCCAGATGAAGTTGTTGCGAGCCTATATACGTGACATAGCAAACAAAGAGATAGGTCGGAATTCCCAGTAGCAAAGCGTTGAAGATGGTTAAGCTTGGCTTCCAGCTAACTTTTTGATGAATGAACAGCCAGTTGAGGAGCAGTAAAATGCCAAACAGAACCAAGCCACGGTATATATTTTGCAGCATATCGTTCAACCTAATGTGCTCACCAAAAGCATCAACCAAATACATAGCACCAATCGCAATCAACCAAACACCAATTGCCTTCCAGAAAAAGTATTTCGGTTTGTGAACTAACATTGGACTCCCCCCTCGTTCAGTCGCGAGTAAATTTAAAATCAGTATACCCACTTATGGACAAGAACGCATGGCTAAAGTATTTTCAGCTGAATTAGTTGTCCAAAACGAATACCACGAGCACCTGCCTTTAAAAATTTTCTTTTAAAATTTGAGCAATTAAAAAATAAACGTTATTCTAAAGGTGTTCCAAAAATCATAACAGGAGCTGATTTATATGGCTGAGAAATACACGGCAGAGATTGTACCGTTGAATGCAGAGAAAATCGGTACGAAGCCGCATGGCACCGCTGAATTTACGGTTGATGGTGCGCAACTGCGGATCCATATTGAGATGTTTGATACACCAGCAAACGTCCAGCATTGGGAACACTTCCATGGTTTTCCTGATGGAAAGCCAGCGGAAATTGCCACGGCGGCGCAAGATGCTAACGGTGATGGTTTCGTTGATTTGCCAGAAACAGAGCCAGTTTCCGGTACAACCATGGTGCCGTTTGATGCTGAACCTGCCAAGATGCATGTGCCAAATGACAGTTATCCGGTTGCTGATGCGGAAGGGCATTACGCCTATGAGAAGCTCGTTGATTTGAAGGAACTCCAACAGGCTTTCAAAGCCGCATTTGGCAGCGAAGATTTGCAACTCGACAAACGTGTGATTTATATTCACGGTGTTCCGGATTCACTGAAGTTGCCTGATACGGTCAAGGGCACGGTCATGAACTACGATGCGCACGTGACCCTGCCAATTGCGGTTGGTAAAATTGTCCGCGCCTAGTCGCAGTTTATAAATAAACAACATATTTTAATCCTGATCCATCTTTGCCATAAGCGCATTGACGGATCGGGATTTTTTGATGTCGTTAAAAAGTGACAAATTCACAGAATGGCACGGTAAGAATGCAATCCTACTTGTTTTCAAGTTGCTGCGCTGCACAATTTTGTGAGTTGCAGAATCATTTTCAATAACATGTGTATTGTTAGCAAATCATCTAGTCAAACTGATAAACTTATTGTTAATATATTTAAAAATTAATACATGGAGGCGGGGAAATGCGGGGGAAACACATCATCATTAAAATTTTGATTGCGGGGGCAGCCATTTTAGCCGTCATGGGGTTACAAGGCGGTGGCGTCAAGACCAAACCAATATCACTCACAGCACAGCAAACAGTTGTGGCGCAGCAGTCGCAAAAGTCAGTGCCGTTATTTCAACAAATGGCGGTTTTCCCGGATGGGTGTCAGCGACCGCTTGCCGGCGGGATTTTTGCTTTTTACCGCTTCGACATTAAAGGACGCAAACAATATCGCATGAAAAACGGCGAGTGGCAGCTTGTCGGTAACCCGCTAACGGCCAAGGGGGTTTACCTTGCCCAGGCTGATCAACTAGGCATTGTTGGAATTACTCAGAAACTAGATGATGGCCATTTTTACGTTGAAAGATTAAGACTGCCTGAGCGTTATGCGGTGAGACTGCCTTCACCCGTAAAAGTTTACGTGAAGCAGGAAGCGTTGACAGTCAATGGCCAACCGGTGCGTGGCCGCAACTCATTACCGCGAATTTATGCATTGCGCGTGCCAGTGACGCGGCAGTAAGTGCGAAATATATAAAAGCAACTTGTCTGGGTTGACAGACAGCGATGTTAACGTATAATCAGCAAACATAAGATATATAAATTGACTTATAAGTATAAAAGATTGAGCTCCTTTGAAGATTTTTGTAAAGAGCATTACGTTTGGTATATCAGCGGCTATACTGACACAACGTTTAATACAATCACAGCTGGATTACCAAGGCTTATACCAAACAACGATCTTATTAACTTTCAGTGCTCCGAAGAGGTGATGGATACTTGAAACATTATAATTTCACAGGATCTCTTGTCGCTGGCTTAACGACAGGATATAACTTTGTGCGTTCCCTTATCATTGTTTTGGCGATAGGGTATTCGCTTGCGGCAATTTTTCGTGTGCCTTTCCGCTGGTGGGTTTTGGTGGCTTGTATATGCGGTACTTCCCTTAGTCAGTGGTGGTTCGGCGTGCGAAAAGCAAAGCACAAACATTCCGTGTGAATAAGTGGGACGAAGTGATCGACAAAGATACATATTGGGCAATAACAAAGCTGTCAAGCGATTTTCGACTTTGACAGTAAATTCCATAAAACATGCGTCCGAAAACTGGACGCGAGATGATCCTGATTAGACTTGAATCGCTTGTGAATTCTTGTATGGATATCGTTCGGCGACCAACTGTTTAACCCTTGTCCTGTTAATGCCAAGAGAATCAAGGTAATCGCGATAGTTGGCGCGGCGCCACGGATGCGTAATTGCCGGGATTTTCTTGGTTCGTTTAGGAGCTGGTGCCGCAACTGGCGTAAGATCGAATTTGGCTGACATGAACTGTTCTTTTGGCACACAGAAAAGGTCGTACACCTGGTCGTCATCAGTGGTCATATAAAGTCTGCCTGTGAAGCTTTTGATAACTAAAACCTTCGTATGCGGGGGCAAGTAGACCAGTTCACCATTTCGGTGTGGCAGATAGCGTTTGTTTTCAAAGCGAACACAGTGTCCATGACCGATGCTGCGTTCATTGGCAATGATCAAAATATTGTCAATTTCCTTGGGTGTTAGTTGCTTCTCAAACACCGACATGCTACTTTTGATGGTAGATGCGAAGCGGTCATTGTAACGCTTGATAAAGCCGACCAAAAACCGATTGGCATCTGCGATTGTGGTGATGTTATGCAACCGCAGTTCACTTGTGAGCCGATCTTGAAAAGTCTCCAGAAGACGTTCTATACGGCCTTTGGCTTGCGGAATACTGGTGACCGAAAGTTCTGTTCCAAGTGTCTGGCAGGCATAACCGAAACGTGTAAGAGGGTTCTCGGTCGAAGGTGAGCCCTCTTTTTTGTTGCTGTTAAACACGGTGCGCCGATCCGTTAGGAATTCTGCTGGAGCGCCATAATCGCGAAGGACTTGGGCAAACACATGATAATAGCCGCTGAGTGTTTCTTGTTTGGCAAAGTAGCCGCCGACAACGTTCCCGGACTGATCATCAATGGCTGCGTGTAAGGTGGTTTTTTGAGTACCAAACCAATACTCCCAGGAAGCATCCATTTGTACCTGTTCACCAGAATAATGTTTCCGAGGACGTTCTGGATGGGCTTTGATGTTTTCAACGACCTCGATGGCTGACAAGGTGGCTTCATCACGTTTGGATAGGAGCTTGGACTTTTTTTCTTTTTCTTTTAACTCACGCTTGACTCGGCGCTTGGTGGCTTTATGGGCTTTGGGTGAAAGAATGTGGTGGTGTCTGAATAAGAGCCGGAGTGAGGATTCGGAGATAGCGATTTGTTCGGCAGTGGTTAAGAACTCGTGGAAATGAGCGATGTTGAAACCGGCATACTTGTTGGTGTACAGATGAATGATCCGGCGTTCGAGTTGCGCGTTGCGTTTGTTGGCAGGCTCACGACCGGCATTGCCATGGATAAAGCCGTCTTTGCCTTGTTGCTTGTAAAGCTTGATCAATCGGTAGATGGTTCGTTCGGAGCGCTTGAGCTTAACGGCTGCGCGTTGCACGGAGGTCTTACCATTGACCACTGCTTTGATGACTCGGTAACGTTCTTCTTCTTTCATTGTTAAGACAACCTTCTTCATGTGATTCCTCCTAGATGTATCTTCTAAGAGGTTACAGTTTTTGTGACACTTTGGCTAACTGCTTACTTAAGACAATATCGCTTGCGGTCGACAAAAGATACATATTGGGCAATAACAAAGCTTGACTTTTCCGGGTGTGCCGCATACAATTCACTTCATCAAGTCATAGTAGCGGCTCACAGAGATCAGAACGCTAGCTGAAAGTTCTGAATGGTTCGCGAATCCAAGCTTGAGGTTGAAGCTTAAACTAATTAAATCATGAAAAAGCGCAAAGCACTGCTTTGAACGAGAATGGTACCGCCTTAACGGGTGTCTCGATCAAAACGGTGCTTTTTTGAATGCTGAGAAAGTTGTAGTGTGCGGAGGTAACGATGGTAAAACGGGCAATGCATTGTAAACGGATTGTGGTCAAAATCGGAACAAGCAGTTTGATTCACCAAAATGGCAAGGTGAATTTACAGACGATCGATCGGCTGGCGTATGCCTTAACTGCGTTGAATAATCAAGGCTATGAGTTGGTTTTGGTCACATCTGGCGCGATTGGGGTCGGGATGGCGAAGCTCGGGGTGAGTGCGCGCCCTGCCGCGATTGCCCATCAACAGGCGCTTGCAGCAATCGGCCAGTCAGAGCTGATGACGTTATACACGCAACGGTTTAGCGATTATGGTGCCAAAATCGGTCAATTGTTGCTGACGCATGATGTGTTTGATTATCCGCAAACTCGCCAACATGTGCTTGATACGATTGATGCTTTGCTTGCCCAGCAGGTCATTCCGATCATTAATGAGAATGATAGTGTGGCCGTGGATGAGTTGGATCATCGGACAACCTTTGGCGATAACGATCAGCTTTCGGCCTTGGTCGCAAAGCAGATTGATGCGGATTTGCTGATGGTACTTTCTGACATTGACGGGCTTTATGATCGGGATCCTAACCGGCATTCGGGTGCGGCGCTGATTCCGGAAATTACCCATTTGTCTGCCAAGATTTTAACCGGCGCCGGTGGGAGCTCGACGCGATTTGGAACCGGCGGAATGGTGACCAAACTAAAAGCCGCGCAAACGATGATGCGTGCCGGCAAACAGATGGTGCTGGCAAGCGGCCGTGATCCGCGGATCATCCTGCGCATCGTCGCTGGTGAGCCAGTCGGAACTTGGTTTGGCAACGTTTTGGAGCAAGTGTCACCTGATAACCAAGCTTCAAATAGTTGAATTTAAAAGCACACATATAAGATGACGTGATGAAAAAGTCAGCCATTTTGTCAGCCACTGCGGCTCACAAATAGTAAAGGGGACGATTTAAATGGATACAACGACGATCGATCTTGAACAAATGGGCAAAGTGGCTAAGGCGGCCGCAGCTATTCTTGGCCAATTAACCACGGCGCAGAAAAATGCCGGCTTACTGGCCATGGCTGATGCACTGGAGACGCACACGGAAACGATTTTGGCAGCTAATCAAGCAGATCTAAAAGCCGCCAGCAAGATGACGAGCAAATTCAAGGACAGGCTGGTGTTGACGGAAGCACGGATTGCCGACATGGCGGCGGGCGTGCGGCAGGTGGCGGTCCTGGACGACCCTACTGCCCAAACCGATCGTGCTTGGGTGAATCACGCTGGGCTGACGATTGCCCAGAAGCGAGTACCTTTGGGCGTTGTCGGCATGATTTATGAAGCGCGGCCGAACGTGACGGTTGATGCTGCGGCGTTGACTTTTAAAAGTGGCAATGCGGTCATTTTACGTGGCGGTAAGGAAGCCTTGCATAGCAATATGGCATTAGCAACGGTTCTACAAGACGCGTTGGCGGCGCACGGGTTGCCGAGGGATGCGGTTCAGTTGGTGACGGATACGCGGCATGAAGTGGCCAATCAATTAATGCATCTCAACGATTACCTCGATGTGTTGATTCCGCGAGGCGGGCGCGGCCTGATTAAAGTGGTTGTGGAGCAGGCAACGGTCCCGGTGATTGAGACCGGTGCCGGTAACTGTCATATTTATGTTGATGCCCAGGCACAGCTGGAAATGGCAGTGGCGATTGTGGTCAACGCCAAGGTTCAGCGGCCATCTGTCTGCAATGCCGCCGAGAAGCTTTTGATTCATGCAGATGTGGCTGACGAGCAGCTACCGGTGATTGCCAAAGCGTTGCAGGAACACGGCGTTGAACTGCGCGGCGATCAGCGAGCGCGCGCCATCGTGCCAAGCATGCACGCGGCAACAGACGAAGATTGGGACACGGAGTATAACGACCTCATCATGGCAGTCAAAGTCGTGGATTCCGAAGAAGCGGCAATCGCGCATATCAACGCGCACAACACGAAGCACAGCGAAGCCATCATCACGGATAATTATCAAAACAGTCAGCAATTTCTCCAACAGGTTGATGCTGCGGTGGTGTATGTGAATGCTTCAACGCGGTTCACGGATGGCTTTGAGTTCGGTTTCGGTGCCGAAATCGGCATCAGCACCCAAAAGCTGCACGCCCGCGGACCGATGGGCTTGGCCGCGTTGACGACGATTAAGTATCAGGTGCTGGGCAATGGCCAGGTGCGTGAAGATTAGCGTATTGTTTTACCATTAAAAATGTTGTCATCAAGCGTCTATTTACAAGCAAAAGAGCTTCCGCGCGTTGGAAGCTCTTTTTTGCGTATTCAGCATCAGATGACGAATTTTGGCGATTTTAGGCATGCAACCAGTGCTTAACGGTCGTGCGATGGCCAAGCAAGGTTGGGATGACTAACACCAGTGCCAGCAAGCCACAGGAAGGGAAGCCCCATAAGCCACCGGCAACGTCCATCAGGCCACCGACGTACAAACTGCCAATTGGCGTCGAGCCTTGGTTGAGTAAAACATAGACACTCATGATGCGACCGCGCAGCTCGTTGGGAATCGAAAACTGAAACGCCGCATTGGACTGATTCAGAAAAACCATATTGCAAAAGCCAATGACGATCATAAAAATCATGGCTAACCAGTAAACGTGGATAAAAATCATCAACGTTTGGATCAAAGCTGTTCCTAGTGCGACTAACAGATATAAATCGCGACGAAGACCGAATCGGGCGAGGTAACTCATGAGAAATGCTGCAATGAGTGAACCGATACCAGTGGCCGACAACAGGTTGGCATAGCCTTGGGCACCGCGGCCCAGAACTTCCTGGGCATAAATGGGGATGATGACGTTATTGTTGAAATTTAACGTGCAAATAATCAGCATGAGTTCGGCGCTCAGTTTGACATTGTCATGATGCACAATATAAACAAGGCCCTCTTTGACATCAGCAAGAATATGTCGCGGTGTGTGCCGGGCAACCGGGTGCTCCTGGTGAATCATGAACAAGCCAATAATAATCGCAATATAGCTTAAGGTGTCGATCAGAAAACACGGCGCAACGCCGATGGTCACCATGAGGATCCCGGCCAAAGACGGACCGGCAATTTTGGCCAGATTGAAAATAGACGAATTCAGCGAGATGCCGTTCATAAGATCTTTTCGCCCGACAAGTTCGATCACATAAGATTGCCTGGTCGGCGTATCGAAGCTCTGAAGAATCCCATAGCCTAAAGCGATCGCAAGGATCTGCCAGTATTGAATGATTTTTAAAAAAGTCAGAGTCGTCATGATAGCGCCCAGCACCAAAAAACCAAACTGTGTCAGCAAAAGGATCTGACGTTTGGGATAGCGGTCGATCAGCGTGCCGGCAACTAAAGTGAGCGCCATAATAGGAACAAATTGGGCCGCAGCCAGTAAACCGACCAGAAAAGCGGACTTGGTCATCTGGTAAACCAGCCATGTCTGGGTAGTTCGTTGAATCCAAGTCCCCATGACCGAAATACACTGTCCGATCCAAAATCGGCGGAAGTTGGTTGAACGTAGTGAAGAAAAAGTTGCTCCAAAAACGTGCCTGTCCACAAAAATCATCGCCTTGCCAAGAGTTTACTGCACATCATCGTTGGCTTTTTTAGTGCGAATGTCAATATTGAAAATTGCAGATTAGGTGATCTATCTTTTGCTTGGCATTCTTAAAAACGGTGTGTTGTCAAGATAAATCCGGGACAAAAAAGGGCCTAATTGACGTCAAAACAACGTCACAATCGTCTGCTACTGCGGCAATTTGTGACGAAAGCATGAATATTTATATATAAAATAATAACTATGTTGACAATAAGATATTCGTGTTGATAATCTTAACTAAATTCATTAACGCGTGCGCTGGCGCAGGAGCCAGCACACGCTCACAAGGAGGCAATTAAGATGAAACACGCAAAAACAGGAATGACCGTTTTGTGCCAAGCCAATGGCAATATGGAACATGCTTTCATCGGCCAAATCGAAAAATGTTACGAAAACGCGGCGCTCGTGAAGATTCTGGATTATGACAGGCGCGATCGGTTCAACGTGCAGGATTTGATTGGCCGGACCGTCATTGCGTTCAATAAAATGAAGCAGAGTAAAAGTGATCGTCTGGACACAACATATGACAAGCCGCTTCAAAGAGATGTCGGGTAGCCAATCGACTCTTAAAAGAGAAAGAATCATAGTCGCTAAACCATTGATGTTACTGGGGTCCAGTGAACTGCGGACAACTGTAACATCTTTTTTCGCTGAAGTGGTTGAAACGGAGCCAATTAGGGTGTATAAATGCATCTTGTGATACAAATACGCGTACCGAGTCATGGTACAATTAGAAAAGGTGGTTAGGGGAATCATGTTATTTGCAGCGCATCTTCGTGATTATGCAGTTGTAGGTCAATACACGGACAAGTGGGGTCATCGGCACGATTCTTCGCGGATCTGTCACCAGATGACCAAGAAGGAAGCACGTGAAGCCATGCAACGCTACTTGTTGCAGCATTACAGTGATTCGGTTGATCTGAACGCACCGATTAAGGTCAAGGTGCAGGCAACTAAGTGAATCTCCACACCTTAACTTAGTTTATTTAAGTTTTTGTCCCAGTGCGATGTTTCGCAGCCAACTGATGGTTTTAAAACACCGCGTTCAAGAGGAGGTTTTTGTGTGTCACAAGATATCGTTGTAGGCGACAAAGTTTCAGTGCGTAAAACCAAGGATGTGCCATTGAGTTTCAAAGGAACCGTTGAAAAGCTATACGCCAATGCAGCGATGCTGACCATTGACAGTTTTTCACCTGATGATGCTTCGTTAGTTGAAGATATGAAGAACAAAACGGTTGTGAACTATAAGCATATTAAAAAAGGTGGTAAGGCGGTTATTCCGCCAGCACCTGAAGAAAAACGGCCGGGTGCACGGCACTAGGTTTGAAATGATCGCGGGACTCTCCATGAATATGGAGGGTTCTTTTTTTCACTCGAATTTGATAATCAGGATGGCGGTAACCCGGAAAAATAATTCATATCTTTACGAGCAAAATAATAGCCAGCGAATCAGTCAACTTGGTACACTTAAAGTAAGTAAAAAAGAAGGGACTGATCATATGGCAGATTTTGATGCAGCAAAAGACAAAGTTAGCGGTAAAGTAAAGGAAACTGCTGGCAAGGTGACTGGTGACGAATCAACCGAGGCTAAGGGCAAGACCGAACAAATGGTAGGCGAAGCGAAAGAAAAGCTTAGCGATGCCAAGGACAAGATTGCCGAAAAGTTCAATGACGTGGTTGATAAGGCCAAAGGGAAAAAAGAAGATTAACGGCTGAAACAAGACGGCCGATAGTTACTTAAGGAGAAGACGCAGTAGCGGGCTTCTCCTTTTTGCTTTTCGTTAGGCGCCTGCACGTTGATTTTTAAGCCTTTGCATCTTCACTTACAAAAAATCAGCAAAACGCCTTTACTTACTAATTATAAGTGTTACACTAATAAGTGTTCTAATAAGTAAGCAACTTGGGAGGCTTTTTGACACATGACAGTTGTTAATGGTTACGAACAGAGCGATGCAGAGAAAAAACTGAATATTTTGAATTTGCCGTCATTGGCGGATGAAGCAAAGAAGATTATTCCAACAGGCGGATTCGGGTACATTGTTGGCGGATCCGAAGATGAATGGACTTTAGCCGAGAACACCAAGGCTTTCAATCATGCACAGATTGTTCCGAAGGCGTTGTCGAATATTGACTCACCGGACTTGTCGACCAGCTTCTTGGGCATTGACTTGAAGACACCAGTCATGATGGCGCCGACAGCGGCTCAAGGACTGGCACACAGTCAGGGTGAAAAAGATACCGCCCGCGGTGTTGCTGCAGTTGGTGGCTTGATGGCACAAAGCACCTACAGTTCAACATCAATTGCTGACACAGCAGCAGCCGGCAATGGTGCGCCGCAATTGTTCCAGCTATACATGAGCAAGGATTGGGACTTTAACAAGAGCTTGCTTGATGAAGCCAAAAAGGCCGGTGTCAAGGGGATTATCCTCACCGTTGATGCGACCGTTGATGGCTATCGCGAAGAAGATATCATTAATAACTTTCAATTCCCAATCCCAATGCCAAACCTGGAAAAGTATTCCGAAGGCGACGGCAAAGGTAAGGGTATCGGCGAAATTTATGCCTCTGCCGCACAGAAGATCGGTGAAGACGATGTTCGCCGCATTGCGGAGTACACGGACTTGCCGGTGATCGTTAAGGGCATTCAGTCACCGGAAGATGCTTTGCGGGCAATTGGCGCAGGTGCAGCTGCTGTCTATGTTTCTAACCATGGCGGCCGGCAGTTGAATGGTGGCCCGGCTTCCTTTGATGTTTTGCCGGCTATTGCCAAGGCTGTCAACAAGCGCGTTCCGATTATCTTTGATTCCGGCATTCGCCGCGGCAGCCACGCTTTCAAGGCGTTAGCGGCCGGTGCCGACCTGGTTGCATTTGGCCGTCCGGTTATTTACGGCTTGGCTTTAGGCGGTGCTCAAGGGGTTCAAAGCGTGTTCGAGCAAATTGACCACGAACTTGAAATCATCATGCAACTTGCCGGAACCAAGACAATTGAGGACGTCAAGCACGCACCATTAACCCATTTTAACTACGCTGACTAGTTTCGGTGTCGGTAGATCCTTAAGACGAAAAAAAGAATCCGCTTTGGCTTTGAGCCGAGGCGGATTCTTTTTTTGGCGTGCTTGTGAATTAAGCAAGTCAGCTATATGTTCATTCATCATCAAAACCACGTCATTCAATGACCGGGTTTTGACAGCCGATCTACAAGCCGATTTGGCTCAGTGTGTACATGGCATTACGGAACTCATCGCGTCGATTAGCGCGTTTTTCGATATCACTTGGCAGTTCCGTCATATCGATTCTGACAACGGCTCGCCGCAGTAGGCTGACCATTGTCTTGTCATTCATTTTGATGTAAAGGTGATCAGCGTCAAACCGTTCCACCGCGTCTTCCCAAACCCGGGCATTTTCGTGGTCGCTTTCGACGTTACGCTTGATCAGTGATTTGCCATCAACTGTGTTGAAGGTGACATCATAGGTTGTCATGTGAAGCTCTGCTATATAAAACGTGGAAGAATGTCTCTTTGACACCAATAAAGGTTTTATATATTTCCTTTCTTGATTGACATCCTACATTTCATTTAGTCCCATCAACAACGGTATTCCCACTCTGAAATAAATCAGCCCGACAGTGACCGTCTCCTGAACTTTAAGGGTATAGCCTACCCCGTAACCTTTGATTTTGCATAAGCCACAAGATTTTCAACCGCATTTTCGTCTCGCCGCAACTTAACGCCACACTGGTAACAATGATAGTCATCGTGACCGGTACGATGTTTCAAGTTGCCGCTTAGCGTGACCCGTTCATCAGCGGTTTTCACATAACCGCAGCGGGAACAGCGTTGCGTACTGGGGTAAAACCGATCCGCTAGTACTAACGTATTCCCATACCAGTCAGCCTTGTACTGCATGATCACTTTGAACTTGCCAAACAGGGATCGATGCAAATTCTTGGCGAGACGTTTGTTCATACGCATATGGTGATTATCCAAATCCTCAATCCCAATGAGATCATAATCAGTGATAAGCTTCGTCGTAAACTCTTGCAGTAAATCCGTTTGAATCCGTTCAACTCGTTGGTATTGACGCTTCAACTTGGTTCTCGTTGTGCGATAAGCCTTGGAGTTAAAACGCTTGGGATTTACTTTTCGTTTGCGGGCTAATTGGCGCTGATAATGAGCAATACGGGCATAAATTCTTGGTAATCGCTCAGGTAAGGTGGACTGGGTGGCATAGCCAGTTGGCGTTTGATAGTCAAACTTGCCAATGTTGGCATCAACCCCAGTGACAGATAAAACCGGCCGTTTTTCAACAGAGGTTGACACCTCAATCGAAAACGAAGCGTAGTAACCATCCGCGTCTTGAACAACGCAAACTTGTTTCAGTTCGCCTTGCCAGCGGGGTTGCTCGGCTAGTTTGATGTCATACCAGGCACCAGCACCATGAGGTTTATCTAAACGTAACTTGCCATTCACAAGTTGCGCTCGATCCGTTTTGAACGTTTTTCGGGATTGTTTCTTAGATTTCCAGTTAGGCTTATCGTGATCTGGCATCTTCGGATTGAAGTAGTTCTTCCAAGCCTTGCTTAAGTCGTTTACCGCAAGCTTTAAAACTTGAGCCGATCGTTCGTACTGCCAATCGGCTTTATTCCAAACCAGTTCGTCCCGTACTTTGCGTTCATTAGGCCGCAACGTTTTGTCTGCCATCACCAAAGATGCATCATACATGGTATTCCACGTTTCGAGAGCTTGATTCCAGCAAAATCGGCGATAGTTAAACAATCGTTCCAGTTCACGCCGCATGGTTGCATTGGGATAGAGTTTAATCTTATGCGTTTTAATCAAAAGTTGTCACCTCCTCTCAATTAGCTGGTTAAACGCTACTTGAGAAGAAGCTTGGAGTAGACGTTCAAACCAATACTAGCGCTTGGTAAGAACCATCATACAGTACCGATTCAGGCTCTTGTCAATACATTTCGCAGATTAGCTTGGTTTGAACACACGGACAGCTTCCACTTAATTATTCTGTCCATGTTGTACCGCTTAATTCCATATTATTCGACATATTTGAGTGCTGGTAACATCCTCTCCTTTCTTGGATGCATTTATCAGTTCAGAGTGAACTGGTTTACACTCTTTGATTATACACCCTAATACATTGGTCCATTAGGATGCAAAATGAATTGCCAAAGATAAAGTGTGTCGGCGAGGAGATAGGCGGTCAAGCCGAGCAGGAAGGGTAGCGGCATAACCGATGTCATCAAGCTGTAAACACCGAAGATCAAGAGTGAGAAACCCAAGTAGAACCAGCGCTTAAAGCCAATGTCAATCCGCTTGATCGGATAAGCACTTAGGTAGCCGATGAGACTGAAATAGTAGACGGCCAAAGTGAGGGTGATGGCAAAAGCAAACCACTGCGGATCAAGTAAGTGCGCCAACCATAAGTGGATCAATGTGCTGAGACTGAGAATCGCGGCCATGAGCGGATAATGCAGATGGATCACCGCTAAACCGCCATTTTTCTGCCGGCGATTGAGGCCGTTATCATAGACGAGTTGATAGGCCACAAACAACAGCATGACGACCAGGAAGAAAAGTGCTGCCGGGAAGGAAAGACCGGCATAGACTGTGTCCGCCACGCCAATAATCGATTCGCCGAAGATCAACAAAACCAGTAACGCGTACCGTTCGCTTAAATGGGCGAGATCGGTCAGTGGGGCTCTATTTGGTCGCCAAACCAGGGATGGCATCAAAGCGGCGCCGATAATTGCCACAAAAAAGACAGCGAACGAGAGGGTGTACGGCTTCAGAAAGAGCGATATCAAGGCAATCACACTACCGGTCGCAAGTGTCAGTCCGGATATTTTGGCGAGGGTCGCATGACTTTTTCGCCAAGTCAGGCCATATTCGCTTGCCAGACTCAAAAATAGAACTGCCATACTCAACTGAAACGGCCACTTGGTTGTAGCGAGATCGCTGGTGATGGCGGTGCTTAAAACGATGACCCAGAACATGTTGAACAGGCTAAAAAGGTTGTGGCGCCATTGGGGATGGGAAAACTGATTCGTTAAGACGGTCTGGTAGGTCCAAATCACCCAAAACACCAGCAGCATCAATAAAAATTCCCCGATTATTTGCGGTGCGATCCTGCCATGCACCGGCAAAGCCAGGGTTTGCGCCATGCGACCAACAGCATAGGCAAAAATCAAATCATAAAAAAGCTCGACCATCGTGACCGATCGAAGCGACTTGGCCATGAGCATCCTTCTTTCTAAAAGCTAAGGCAGTGCTCGCCTTGCTTGTCTCAATATATAGTAGCCTATCATTTTCGTGACTTGGCGGCAAAGCAGTTGCTGCCAAGCCGGATTCGGATTCGGTCGGACTACCCTAATTCTGCTGAGATTGTTATACTAGTTTGGTTAGGGAGGTTGCGATTTGGTCAAACTAGTCCTTTTACGCCATGGCGAAAGCATTGCCAATCAACAAAATACTTATACCGGCTGGTCCGATGTGGGGTTAACCGCGCATGGTAAGGCTCAAGCAGCCGAGGCCGGCAGCAAGATCGCGACAACCGGGATCCTGTTTGATCATGTCCACACCAGTGTGCTGTCGCGCGCGATCATGACTGCTTACATTGTGCAGGACAAGATCGGGCAGAATTACCTGCCGATTACCAAAAGTTGGCGACTGAATGAACGGCATTATGGGGCACTGCGCGGGATCAACAAAGACCTGACCCGCAAACTTTTTGGCCCGGATCAGGTTGCCAGCTGGCGGCGCAGTTTTTACGCGCATCCGCCGTTGCTGGCGCATCCCAGTCGTTCGCGCCGTTACCACCAGTACCCGGCCACCATTATTCCGCGGGGTGAAAGTCTTGCGGATGCGAGTGAACGCTTGCTGCCGTACTGGAGTGCCGAGTTGGCGCCGCGGCTCATGGCAGGCAAGAATCAGCTCATCGTGGCCCATGGATCAACGCTACGGGCGCTGGTTAAGTACATGGAAGACATCAGCGACGCCGGTATCAACAAAGTCGAAATCGGCAATGCGCAGCCGATTGTCTATACACTTGATGATCACTTGAAGATTCTTAAAAAACAAACGCTTTGAAGATAATTCCGGCAAGGTCGGTTTACCCGATGTGCCGGATTTCTTTTGGCATATTCCAGCTTTTTAAGGTTGAATATCACGTCATATATCTCAAAAATGTTATACTGTTGATTATAAAAAGGAGGGGGCACCTACGCAACTTACCAAACGTCAACGTAAAATTGTTCAGCTGTTGAAGGCTGACAGCCCCATGACCGGGGAAACATTAGCGGCCAAGTTAAAAATCAGTTTGGCCACGATTCGGGCCGATTTGCGTCTGTTGACAACCATTGGCATTCTGGACGCTCGGCCTAAAGTGGGTTACGCCTACCAGGGTGCCAGCATTTTACCGGCCGGCAACGAGGTGTTGTTTAAAACGGCAATTGCCAAAATCCTGCTTCCACCAACGGAAATCAAGCTCACGACCTCGATGGAAGAAGCGGTGACCAAGCTTTTTATCGCCGATGTCGGTTCCTTGTATGTACTGGATGATGACGGCGCCTTGGTTGGTTTGATTTCGCGTAAGGATTTGCTGCGGGCCAGCTTTACTGGTCGCGACACGACATTGCCTGCCAGTATCGTGATGACTCGGATGCCCAATGTCGTCACCGTGACGGCTGATACCACGATTATGGACGCCAGCAAGTTGCTGCTTAAACACAACGTTGATTCATTGCCAGTAGTCCAAAACCGTGGTGACACGCATGTCATTGGAAAAATTACCAAGAATCGCATTTTTAAATATCTGATCGAAACCCTTGCCCCATAAGCTGTTTGGCGAATACTGCCAGCGGCTTTTTTCGTGCTTTAAAAAAACTTAAAACAAATAGGCCAATTTTCAAGTGTAAACGCTTGCAATTTCAAGAGCTAAATAATACATTATATAGCGAACATATATAACGTCATATTTAACGGATGGGAGGATTTGTGATGAAACAAATCTATGTGTTTGCAGAAGGCAACATGGAGATGCGGGCTTTATTGGGTGGCAAAGGGGCTAATCTTGCCGAAATGACGAATCTTGGCTTACCGGTTCCTCCGGGATTCACCATGACAACGGCGGCCTGCCACGACTATCAGCAGCAACATGCTCTGTCAGATACCTTGTTGGCTGAACTGGACGAACATTTGCAGGCATTGGAACAGGCTACCGGGAAACGTTTTGATGATCCGACCGCGCCACTACTGGTTTCGGTTCGTTCCGGCGCACCGATTTCGATGCCTGGCATGATGGACACGATTTTGAATATCGGATTGAACGACCAAACCGTGCAGGCGCTGGCAACGCTGACGGCGGATACGCGTTTTGCCTATGACAGTTATCGCCGATTGCTGGCCATGTTTGGCAATGTCGTCTACGGCCTATCGGAAAGTGCGTTTGATGATGTTTTGACCGCGATCAAACAGGAAAAGGGGTACACGTCCGATCTGGCGTTAACCACCGATGATCTGAAGCGGATTATCCAGGCCTTCAAACAGCTTTACACAGACGCAGGCAAATCGTTCCCGCAATCGCCCAAAGCTCAGATCTTAGCGGCGATTGTTGCGGTGTTTGAATCGTGGAACAATCGGCGGGCAGTGATTTACCGGCGCGAAAATCATATTCCTGAAGATTTAGGTACAGCCGTTAATGTGCAGACCATGGTTTTCGGCAACGCCGGTGAAGATTCCGGTACCGGGGTGGCCTTTACCCGCGATCCGGCGACCGGCAAACGCGCCTTGTTTGGTGAGTATCTTTTAAATGCCCAAGGTGAGGATGTTGTCTCCGGCGTGCGGACGCCGCAACCCGTTGCGGTCTTGCATGAGCAAATGCCAGAAGTCTACGATCAGCTGGCTGCGATCGCCACGACTTTGGAGCAGCATTATCGCGACATGCAGGATCTTGAATTCACGATCGAACATGGCGAACTCTATCTCTTGCAGGCGCGTAACGGAAAACGGACGCCGGCTGCCGCGGTTAAAATTGCCGTCGATTTGGTCAATGAAGGGTTGATTGATCGGCAGGAAGCCTTAATGCGGATTGAGCCGAAATCGCTGAGTGACATGTTGCATCCGGAATTTGACCCGCAGGCATTGGCCGCCCATGACGTTTTAGCCACCGGTTTGCCGGCATCTCCCGGCGCGGCAACCGGCGAAGTTTACTTCACGGCTGCGGAGGCCAAAGCCGCGCACGAAGCCGGTCATCAGGTTATTTTGATGCGGCAGGACACCTCACCGGAGGACATTGAAGGGATGATCGTCAGTCAGGCGATTGTCACCGCTCGCGGCGGCATGACCTCACACGCAGCAGTGGTTGCCCGCGGCATGGGAGCCACCGGCGTCGTGGGGATGCACGCGCTGAGTGTCGATGAACACGCCAAAACAGCCACAGTTGGCGACATTGTGCTTCATGAAGGCGATTGGGTATCGGTCGATGGCACAACCGGGCACCTTTATCGCGGGCGCATCACAACCACCGCCGCCATGGTTAAGGAAAGCCTAGCCACCTTGTTGGACTGGGCCAAAGCAGCGAGTCGGATGGGTGTTTACACCAATGCCGACACGCCAAAGGATCTGCAGCAGGCACTGGCTTTTGGTGCAGATGGCATCGGGCTAACTCGGACCGAGCACATGTTTTTCCAGCCGGAGCGGTTGTTGCAGATGCGGCGGCTGATTTTGGCAAAAGATGCGGAAGGCCGCAAAGCACCGCTGGCTGCCTTAGAGAAAATGCAGGAACAGGATTTCTACGATTTATATCGTCTGGCAACAGGTAAAAGTGTCACAATTCGCTTACTGGATCCGCCATTACATGAATTTCTCCCGCATGACTTACGCGAAATTAACGAAGTGGCCAATGAGCTGGGTCTAGAGCAGAACCAGTTACGCGAGCGGATGGCGGCGCTGAAAGAAGTCAATCCGATGCTAGGCCATCGCGGCGATCGCTTAGCCGTTACCTTCCCGGACATCTACGCCATGCAGGTTCGGGCGATGATGCATGCGGTCTTCCGGTTAGCCGATGAAGGCGTCACGGTGACGCCGCATATCATGATTCCGCTCACTAACTCGGAAACCGAATTGCGTTGGGTACGCCGACTGGTTAGCAACGAAATCGAACAGATGACCTCAGCTAAAGGCATTCAGGTGACGTATGAAGTCGGAACGATGATCGAAACACCGCGCGCATGTGTCACCGCTGACGCTATCGCCAACGCTGCCGATTTCTTCAGCTTCGGCACCAACGATCTCACCCAGTTGACCTTCGGCTACTCACGTGACGATGTCGGCTCATTCCTGCCAGCCTACCTGGAAAAGAAAATCCTGCCAGCCGATCCATTCCAAACGGTCGACACTGAAGGGGTTGGCACGTTGATGAAGATGGCAATTGACAAAGGCCGTGCGACAAAATCGCAATTGCCAATCGGCGTCTGCGGCGAAGTCGGTGGCGATCCAGATTCCGTTGCTTTCTTTGACAGCATCGGCGTCAGCTACGTTTCCTGCTCACCATACCGCGTCCCCGTTGCGCGACTGGCCGCGGCTCAGGCAACGTTGCGGGCCACGACAAAGGCAAAGGCCCGTTCGTAATCCGCAATGACCGATGTAAAAATAATCGCGGTCAAATGACCGCGATTCAGACCATATAAAAAGATGCACCCAAGTCGGCAGCAAAATTTGCTTCATGACTTGTGGTGCACCTTTTTAATTAATTTGATTTTCGACTTAATCGTCTTCGTCTTCCGCCTGAGCATCAACCTGCGACCTGCTTAGTCGCGTTAACTTGGTAATCGGAATCTTCCCAAGCACAAGCGGTACGGTCTCATCGAGTGTATCGGCATATTCCAGGCCGAACCATTGAGCCGGTGAAACGGTCACGCGCTGAAGCCATAGCCGCGCCTGGATGATCGTTTTCTGGAAGCCTTTGATCTGAGTCTGTGGTGACAGTTCCTCATGTAAAAGTACAAACGTCCAGTCACCGACCTGCCGATCCGGGATGGTGGTGTATTTCTGCGGCTGGGTTGGCAATTCGCCTTCGCGCATCATGTCATTGACAATCTGCCGCAGGAAAACGTTGACCTGTTGCTCCATCCGGAAGCCTAGGAACAGTTGGACATTGACCATGTAGTCGGTGCCGTAAGTGTCAGTCGTGTATTCGGCTGTGTAAGGTTCATCGGTAACGTTGACCGTTACAAACCAATAAACCTGGGCACGTTTTGGCCGTTTATCCAGAATCGAGTACAGGATTTCTTTTTTGATGTAGTGGTCATTGGCAATCTGGGTCATATACACCAAATTGGTGGTATAAGTCGGATAGTTCGGATCGCTACGTAATTCGGAAAGCTGTTTTTTATAAGCGAATAGTGAAGCCATTTCTGCCCGGTACGTGTTGTCGTCGCGAATCCGACCGCCGTATTGCCAGACAAACATAATCGCTAGGATTACAAAGGCAATCATTGCGGTGACATAGCCACCATGGAGAAACTTAACGGCACTGGAAATGAAGAAGACCGTTTCGATGGCGCCAAAGAAGATCAAGGTACCCAGTGCGATCACAGTTGGCGCGTGGTGGACCCGTAAGTATTGATACAGCAGCAAGGTGGTCATCAACATGGTAATCGTGATGGCCAATCCGTAGGCGCCTTCCATTTCGGCGCTAGTCTTGAAGTAGGCGATGATTGCCAGGCACGCCACCCACAAAATGGTGTTGACAACCGGGATATACAGCTGGCCTTTAAGCCGGGTTGGATAAACAATGTGCAACCGCGGCAAGAAGCGCAGTTTGATGGCTTCGGAAACTAATGTGTAAGAACCGGAAATCAAGGCCTGTGACGCAATAATCGCAGCTAAGGTTGCCAAAATAATCGCACCCAGCCGGATACTTTCCGGCAGCATCTGAAAGAATGGGTTGAAATCACTGATTTTGTTAAACGCCGTCACATGCGAATTGCGGTCCAGCCACACTGCCTGGCCAAAGTAGTTCAACACTAGACAGATATTAACATAAGGCCAACTTAAGTAAATATTACCACGCCCCACATGGCCCATGTCCGAATACAACGCTTCGGCCCCGGTGGTCGCCAGGAAAATGCTGCCTAAAATAAACAGGCCCATCTTATTATCCGGGCTAACCAGCAAACGCAGCGCGTAGTAAGGATTCAAGGCGCGTAACATTGACCAGTCTTTTGACAATGCGAGAAAGCCGGCAACGCCTAAAAAGGTGAACCACACAAACATAATGGGGCCGAACGCCTTGCCGATGAGATCGGTGCCAAAGCGCTGGATGAAGAACAAAAAGGTGATGATAAAAATCGTGACCCAAATGACTTGTTGCTGATTGTCAATCAGAATATTGCCATTGATGTGGACGCCTTTGAGCCCTTCAATCGCCGTTGTCACCGTCACAGCCGGCGTCAACATGCCATCAGCCAACAAAGCAGCCCCGCCGATCATGGCTGGCAGGACTAACCAACGGGCACGCTGGCGAACAAGCGTGTACAAGGCGAAGATACCACCTTCACCGTTGTTATCAGCCCGCAACGCGATCAACACATACTTGATCGTGGTGATGATGAGCAAGGTCCAGAAAATCAACGAAACAGATCCGACCAAAAAATCGGTATCAAAGTGTCCCATGCCGCCGTTTCCGGCAACGATTGACTTCATAACATAAAGCGGCGATGTTCCGATATCTCCGTAAACAACACCGAGTGTTACAAGTAAAGCTGCGGCAGAAATTTTATGCTGCAGCTTCTTATTAGCAGCCAAGCCTGACGCCATTCGTGCACCCCCTGAAAAGTAATAACGCCATTGTAGCAGAAACATGCGCCAATGTAAGGCAGATATGCTTAATTCATTTTACAAAATTCCGTGCGATCATTGTCATTAAGCAACGAAAGCCGCGGATAAGCGGTTTTGGCCGATTAGAACAAACTGTCTATTAACGCTCGGCTTCGTAAAATTCATTGAAGTAAGTGTCAAGATCCAGCGGTGCCAATTTAAAGGCAATGTGATGTGCGGCAAGTCCCAGCAACAATTGATTGAAATGTTGGCCGGGAAGTTCATTAACCGGCAAAACCAATAGGCCATTCGGGTAATGTTGCCACGGCATCCGCGGCAGACGGTTGGCGTTGTCGGCCGCCACTTGAATGTACAAGGGCTGCTGTTGATGTTGATCGATCGTTTTGATGATTTTACCATCACGCATAAAGTAGATCAGGTCAGCATAGCCCTGCAGATTGTTCAATAAGTGCGACACGGTGATAATCAGCTTGCCTTCCGCCCGCAAGCCGCGCAGAATTCGCGACATGCGCGCGACGTTGATCGTATCCAGACCGTTCATGAACTCGTCCAGCAGCATAATCGGCGTGTTTGCCGCCATGACCATGCCAAAGCAAAGCCGCTGTTTCATCCCCATCGAATAGGTACGCACCGGCTGATTGACATAATCGTGCATATCCAGTGCCGTGATGATTTGCTTGACGCTTTTTTTCCGGTTATGCCAAAGTCGCGCGTAATAGTCAAGATGCGCTTTGCCAGACAAGTCGGGATAAAGGTCGTCTTGAACCGGGAAAAGACACATTTGCCGATGCATCGCAAGGCTTTGCTTTTGACTGCCATAGGTTTGCCCGTCTAAGACAACCTTACCGGATTGCGGCTTGAGGTCATTCAAGATCAGGCGCAACAAGGTGGTTTTACCTGTCCCATTAGGCGCCACGATGCCCACAATCGAGCCACTGCTCATGGTGAGACTGATGTTGTCAATGACATGCGGCTTATTTTTAAAACTCAAAGCGAGACTTTGTAATTGCAGTTCCATTGTGAGACCTCCGTTTACTTGATAATGGCGGCGCGCCGGCGATGCGTGACGATGAACAGTAAGACTTCAAGAATAAGAATCACGCTGCCAATAACGACGACGGCAGCCAGCGGACTCATGCGACTGGTATCGTAACGAAAATTCTGTAAGCCGCTAACGATTGCCGCCGGATTCATGTAACCCGGTAGATAGTAAGCCGTTTGCGGAACCGAAAAGGCAATGCCGTGCATGAAATAAAGTGGCTCCCCAAATAGTAAAAAGGCACTGACAACCAGCCCAACTAATTCGTTATGAAAAAGCGACTGGCACAACAGGTTCAGGCGAATGAACAGCCACATTAATAAGAGGGTTAGGCCCAGAATCGTCGGCAGCGCAATGCCAAGCACTAAGGGGTCCAGTTTAATCGACATGCCGTCTTTCGCATAATACGCAATCGTGGCCGACAATGACCCCAGGCCGTGTTGCGGGATGACAAAAGCCGCAATGATTGCAATCGCAGCCATTAAAAAGCCAGATAATGCGGTGAAGACCGTGAATGTTTTGGCATTGACAGCATGCCAGGGACTGATAGGCAACAGGCGGGCAATGCTGCGATGGCGTTGTTCGCGCGTCAGCAAATCATTGGCAAACAAAATCGTGACGATCAATAACGCCGTCAACCAGCCGCCGGACGCACCACGAAACAGGGTTTGCCAAAAGGTCTGTTGCTTAACCGTGGCCGTGTCGGGATGGGCTTGTTTAGCCAGCGGTTCCAGGGAACGGTACATGGTCGCATTGGCAAAGGCCGCGTCGGCATCTGGATACTGGCGATTTTCAAAATAATAGGAAAGCGGATAGTGAAATGGACTGGATTGGGCATCAGGATTGGCGGCGTTTTGACCTAAAAATGCCAGATAATGCAAGGTTGCCTTCACATACGATTGCGTGTGCTGTTGCTTTTGGGCGTTTAACATGCGTGTCTCGATGTTGGCAAACTCACGGGTAGCTGGTACCCACTTAGCTGTCAGGGGACCATGAGGCTCATTGACAAAAGCCACATTTTTATCGCGATCGCGGGTCAGCGCATTTCTTGTCGGCAGCTCGGCAGGCACGTTGTTGGGTGGAAAAAAGACAAATTGACACAGTAGCGCAACCAAGGCAATGCCGATGACGGCTAAGTTTTTGCGGTTGGTGAGCAGTTGGTGGAGTTGAAACCGAAAATAGCGCATCAGGCATCCTCCTTTTTAACGCGATAGCCAAAAAGCCCCAGATTGACGATGGCCCAGCCAAGTAACAGGGCTGCACCGACGCCCACGCTGGCAAGCGGCTGATTGAGCCGGTCAACCAGCGTGCCGCTTAAAGTGGCGTAACTATCGAGATACGGCAAAGGGAGGAACCAAAGCCAGCGGAAGACTTGCGGCAGCATAAGTGGCAATAAAGCAGCTGCGGTCACAATGAAGGTTGTCAGATAAGCATTTGTTACCCATGTGTTAATCAACATGCAACAAGTAATGATCCAGATACCTGCCAATAGAGTCAGACCACCGAACGGCAAAAGATATTGCCAAAGCGGTAGTAAGGTCTCACCCATGACCGCTAGCGGATAGGCAGTATCGCCGAGGCCATTAAACATTGCTGGCAACGCAACGATCACCAGCAAGCCGACCGCCAGAATAAGCAGATAAAATCCGGTTAACGTCAGGACCCGACTGCTGCCGGCCACGCCAGCCGTTAACGGACGTGCGGTCATCAATGTCTGGTGGCGCCGCCGTTCGACCCAACTATCGCAGGCAAGCAAAATAGCCGCCGCGCCGGTGAGCCAACTGAGATAAGGCAAGATAGTGACTATGTAAGAACTGCTGGTTGTCACCCCGGTAACGGCAGGTTTGTCATCATTTTTTAGTCTTGTGAGGGTCAAAACATCGCCTTTTAGCTGATGAAGCGGCGGCAATGGCATCGTGTTGATCGCTTTAAAATGCCGCTGCCGCATCTCCAGCTGCGCATTGCGTAAGCTCAGCAAGCCGTTCCGCGTTGTATCGGGCTCACCAAGCTTAATTCCCAAGCCAATCACGCCGGTTGCTGAATTCTGAGCGTCCAGATTCGCCAGCAACGGCTTCTGCGACTTGCTCAACGTGTCCAAGTTATATTCGGCATAATTAGCGACCGCCGCATTCGCTGTCGCCTGCGCCGTCTGTCCGACGTCCAAGCGATGCGTCCACATCAAGGCAAAAAAGCCAATGATAAAAGCCGCAACAAACAACCCTGCCAAGGCAAGATTCTTCCGCGAATGAACCATTTGACGCCAATCAAAACCCAACTGTGTCCCCATGCCCGGCCTCCATTTCGAAAAATGACTTTAATTCGGTTGCCATCAGAATACCATAAAATGGGTAGAGCGTGAGCAGGAGCGTTTAGAAATCGGAGTGTAAGCGGCCTCAAGCCAAAATGGCTGGTTTTTGGCCATTTAGGCTTGAGGTCCTTACACGTAGATTTCTGCGACTGCGAACGCGTTTCAGTCTCGGAGAACTCCGGGCAGTCTTTAGCGCCGCAGTCAAGGCAATGACACGTTGGTTCGTATAACCGCAAATACATCCAGTATCGTCCTTCTATGATATAAACTTCGCAGACCGCCAATAACTCCCCTAACAAAATTGGAAAATCGACAGCCGACCTGTATACTGCCAATATCTAAGGGGGCGATTCTCATGATCATCAAAGCAAAAAAGGTCGGCAACACAATGACGCTGACAGTCCCGAAAGAACTCAAAATCGCCGAAGGAACCGAGTTCACGGTGGAGCAGCGTAGCGACGGCAGTCTTGTTTACCTACCCACACGCCACAACCCGTTTGAAAGTGACCGGAGTAGACAGGATTTAAGACAAGCAGAGGTTACTCTAGAACAAGACATACTGCCCAGTGAATGGGACTGACAGTAAAACGCGACTCAAAGTAAATCAACGAACATTCATTTTTAATTTTTCAGTGCCAGACAAAAAAGGACAGAAGCTCTTCGACCATCCCATGTGCCGAAAAACTTCTGTCCCTATTTTTATCGCCGCCAGTTCAATTCACTGACACTATCTTGATGCCAGAGCACCCATTGGATCCCATGGTGCCAGAACGGTTGGCTTGGCGTATTCGTTTTTGATGACGTCCTGCAATTCGGTTGGCAGGTACTTCTTGGAAATAACGACTTGATAGACAAATTGATCGAACCAGTCGTCGCTTGCCACGAAGTAACCTTTTTCGCCGACCTTGTCACCCCAAGAGTTTTCGACCTTCCATTTGGTTGGCTTGCCGTCAACAATGTCAACGCCAGTCAGAACCATGGCGTGGGTCATGAGACTTTCGCCATAGTCGAGGCGTTCTGCTTTTGTCATGGTGAAGTCGGTGTTGAAGAGGTCATCTTTCTTGTAGATGTTGGTGTCCAGAATACCGAGTTGACGATCAGAACTTTGACCAACATCGGAGCCGAACCAGACGGACTCACCGGCCTTGAGCTGCTTGATGGCCAAAGCCTTGAAGGTATCGATGTCGAGGTTCAGGTGGCGGACTTCGCGACCGCCGACCACGTTGCCAAGCATTTCTACGGTATAAAGGTGGTTGTATGGCTTGTCGGCCGTTGGTGCGTTGATAATACTTTGATAGTCGTCAAGGTTCCAGCCAACATACTTCTTGAAGAAAGTTTGCGGGGTCAGTTCGCGATCGATATGGTAGTTTTTATCATCGTCGCGATATTCAAAGTCGAATTTAGTTGGCGGGTTGCCTAAAGCGTAAGCCAAAATCCGGTAGTCTTCTGCCAACATCTTTTGCTTAGCTGCTTCGATATCGTCATCGCTAGCTTTGTCAGCCACTAACTTGCGCAGTTCAACCGCGTCTTTGCGCAACTTCAGGTTGAGCAAACCATTTAATTCGTTACTCTTACTTGAGTTGTATGTTTCCGGCATCACTGACTTCGGCACGATGCCGTATTTTTCGATCAATGCCGACAACATGTCCCATTGGCCGCCGTCTTGTTGCGGGGTGGCCAAGAGGAACGCAACTTTACGGCTGTCCAGTGGTTGATCAGCGGTTTTTAAAACATTTTCATAAAAATAATTGGACTTTTCAAATTTATCCCAGAAGTTGGTATAGTTTTGGGAAAGTTCAAAGTCTTTGATCTTGAACAGGGCCTGGATGCCGTGGCGCATCGTATTGAGCGCGGCAAACATCCAGCAGCGGCCGCTTTGCTTTTGGTTGGCAACGGCGCCAGTCTCAAGTTCGATCGAGAAAGTCGGCGTCATGGCCACTTTGCTGTCGGTGTTTTCAGCCGTGGCGTTGATGCCATTGTTCATAACCGCTTTTTGTAAGGCAGCGGCACCGGGTGTGGCTTGCAGATCCTGTTTGAACTGATCCAGATCGCCAGAAGTAATTTCTGCAGACATTAAGATAGACACTCCTTTTTATTAAACATTTGATGATAAAACATTAGGCAGTCAAAAGGTTGCAATATCCAGTTGGCTGCCCTTGTCGCCTGAATG
Source organism: Lacticaseibacillus huelsenbergensis (assembly GCF_029726355.1). NCBI lineage: Bacteria > Bacillati > Bacillota > Bacilli > Lactobacillales > Lactobacillaceae > Lacticaseibacillus > Lacticaseibacillus huelsenbergensis. The sequence goes on along the minus strand of NZ_CP120687.1, from coordinate 492,321 downwards.
AAGCGACAAGCATAGTCTAGCATATAACCCGTGTTTAATTCAGAAAATCCCACACAGGCAGGTTGATCGGGGTGGTTTGAAGGGCGGCTTGCTCGGCTTCAGTCAGGAGGCTCTTGCGAACGACGACTTCATAGACGTACTGGTCAAACCAACTCGCATCGGCAACAAAGTAACCGTCATGGCCGTTGTCTTTGCCCCACGAATTTTCGACTTTCCATTTTGTTACCTTGCCATCAACGACATCCGCACCGGTGAACGTCATGGCATGTGACATTTCGGCTTCGGTGGTCACGATTCGATCTGCTTTGTCCACGTGAAAATCAACGTCGAACAAGTCGTTGTAATTGAAAAGGCCACCTTTGAGCGTACCGGATTTTCGGTCCATATCGGCCAAGACATCATTACCGAACCACACGACTTCACCGGCTTGCAGCTGTGCCAATGCCAGTTGCTCCAGGCGTTCAGGCGGGAGGTTCAGGATCGTTAAGGGATGGCCTTCAACCACGGTATTGGCCGCTTTGATGGCATAGAGCTGTTGATATTTTTTGCTTGGCTCAGGATCGCTGGCAACCACGATGTAATCATCAAAATGCCACTTGACGTACTTTTTGAAGAAAGTTTGCGGGGTCAAGCCCGTATCACGGTGATATTGTTTCTTGTCATCGCGATATTCAAAATCGAAAGTCGTCGGCGGGTTGCCAAAAGTATAGGCAAGAATGCGATAGACCACACTGAGTAGTTCACGTTTTTTAGCGGCAATCGCGTCTTCACTGGCATGTTGCTGCTTCAGCGTGCGCAAGACTTTGGCGTCTTTGCGCAGTTTCTCGTTCAAGACACTGTTTAATTCAGCCGTTTTGTTGCTGTTGTATGTTTCCGGCATGACGGACTTTGGAACCAAGCCATACTTTTCAATGAGCGCGGCGGCCTGATCATAATGGCCGCCGTCTTGATCCGGTCCGCTGAGGTAGGTAGCGACTTCGCGATCGTCGAGTGGTTTATCGGCCGTTGCCAAAATATTTTCATAGAATAAGTTGGCTTTCTCCAGCCGGTCGAAAAAGGCATTGTAGTTTTGCGAGAATTCGAAATCTTTCAGGCCGAATTCATCCGCAATGCCGTGGCGAACCGTGTTTAATGTAGCAAATAACCAGCAGCGGCCGCTTTTCTTCTGGTTGGCAACACTGCCGGTGTCAAGGTCGAGCGAGAATACTGGCTTCATGTCCTCGCCGTCGATGGCTTCGCGACTAGCCGCCTGTGGTCCGACGTTTTGGACCGCGCGACTGCGGGCAGCGGCGGCGGGATGATGCGCGAGCTGCTCTTGAAACGCCTTAATCTGATCAAATGTAATTTCTGACATAGCGAGCCCCTTTTCTTAGTGCATTAAAGAAACCTTACCTCAATTTAATTTGAATTTAAAGATGTGAGATGGACTTGAATAAAATTGGCGTACGCAGAAAGATGTTACGGTAGATGTTTCATGCCGTGCCAAACTCCGCATTCTCCGGCGGGGGCAAGGGCTGGCGACCGCGAAGCTAGAGGGGTGGGCACGACTTTGAGCCTCTGCAAAACCGGCAGAGTCTCAAAGATCGGCCTTGTACTACGCCGGGAAGATCGCCCGGCTAGTACAATGTCACCACTGAGCCCGCCCCCGCCTCCGATTGCTCCGCTTTGGCACTACGGTCTTTAAGATTCAAAACAACTATCTAGCCGAAACAAAAAACAAACGTACTGCCAATTTTTGACAATCGGTAGCACGTTTGCTTCTATGAAGTTTGGATCCTAGATTACGCGAACGTCATTCAGTTATCCTTCACCGGACGCAAGACATCAGCATATTCCGGATGATTGTGAAAGGCATGCACTGCGTATGAGCAAAGTGGTTCAATGGTTTTGCCTTCTTGACGGGCGGCGGCAACGACCGCTTCGATGAGTTGGCCGGCGATGCCTTGACCGCGAAGGCTTTCGTCAACAAAAGTGTGATCGACCGCCCATGCCTGGCCGTCGTCAATTGATTGATACGTTAATTCGGCCAGCAGACGGCCATCCCAGTCGGTATTGAAAATCCGGCCCGGTTCGTGTTGAAATTCCATATTAGCCTCCTTGGTAAAAGTGCGTGAGCGTGAACTGGCGCGTTATGGTTGAGCATCCAACGCATTGCACTGTCAGCGCCGCTTTTACCGAATCCAGTCACCGTGACGCCTAGGTCAATTTTGTTAATGCGATTGACCAGCCGCGTCCGCACTCCAAATTTAGCAAGAAAACGGTATAATTACAAGAAGGAAAGCCTTTTCAGCATGGTTGTCAGCCGGTGCCACGTGTTATGATACCTTGGACACTACTTATATGGAGGTTCATTATGAAGACCCGTGGTTTTGAAATTGTTTCAAAGTATCAGGATGACGACCTGACCTTGCCGACACGCCAAACAAAGCAGGCGGCAGGATATGATTTTTACGCGCGTGAGGATTTCTTGCTAAAAAGCATCTGGCGGTATGATTTTATTCGGCTTTTCCGGCTGATTAAGAATGAACGTCCACTGACCAACAAGGATTTCGAACGGGCTGAGCAGATCTTGAAACCGTATTTGGTGCCAACTGGTATAAAGGCGTATATGCAGCCTAATGAAGTGCTGATTCTGGCTAATCGCTCCAGCAATCCGCTCAAGCACGGCTTGACGTTGCCCAATGGGATTGGCGTGATTGATGCCGACTATTATAACAATCCGGACAACGAAGGCGAAATCTATATTCAGCTACTGAATTTCTTCCCCCGCGACGTGATGATTAAAAAAGGCGACCGCATCGGGCAGGGCATCTTCATGCCATTTTTACTGGCCGATGGCGATCAAGGCGGACTGGCTAAGCGGCAAAGCGGTTTTGGGTCAACCGATCACTAGTTAATATTGAAGGGATAATATGGCGAAAGCAAAAACACAGTACGTATGTCAAAATTGTGGTTATATTTCAGCCACTTATTTAGGGCGCTGTCCGAATTGCGGCGGTTGGAATACGTTGGTTGAAGAAACCGTCAGTTCAACCAAGTCGGCACCGCGGCAGACGCGGGCAGGCAGTAAAGTCAAGCCGATGCGGATGGATGAAGTGACGGTTGCCAAGGAAACGCGGGTTAAGACCGGTTTGGCGGAATTAAACCGTGTGCTTGGTGGCGGCGTGGTGTCGGGATCGCTGGTTTTGATTGGCGGGGATCCCGGAATCGGTAAATCAACCTTGCTATTGCAGGTGTCCGGACAGTTAGCGAGCACTGGCGGTACCGTTTTATACGTGTCCGGCGAAGAAAGTGCCAGTCAGATCAAAATGCGTGCCGGGCGCTTAGGGGTTGCCAATTCGGGGATGTACCTGTATCCGGAAACCGACATGCCCAGCATTGAAGGTGTTATTGACCAGATGCAGCCGGATTATGTCGTGATTGATTCGGTTCAAACCATGAATGTACCGGATATGAACTCGGCAGTCGGTTCGGTTGCCCAGATTCGCGAAGTTACAGCCGAACTGATGCGTATTGCCAAATCTAAAGGGGTGACGATCTTCATCGTCGGCCACGTCACCAAGGAAGGCGCGATTGCCGGGCCTAAAATTCTTGAGCATATGGTCGACACCGTGCTTTATTTTGAAGGCGATATGCACCACACTTACCGGATTTTACGGTCGGTTAAGAATCGGTTCGGCTCTACCAATGAAATCGGCATTTTTGAGATGCACCAAAATGGCCTGCAGGAAGTCGCCAATCCCTCGGAAATCTTCTTAGAGGAACGGCTGGCCGGGGCGAACGGTTCGGCGGTGGTGGTATCGATGGAAGGCACGCGGCCGATTCTGGTGGAAATCCAGGCCCTGATCAGCCCCACAATGTACGGCAATGCCAAACGTACTAGCAGCGGATTGGATCATAATCGCGTCAGCTTAATTATGGCGGTGCTGGAAAAGCGCGCCAATCTCATGCTGCAGAATCAGGACGCTTACCTGAAAGCCACTGGCGGCGTTAAGTTGGATGAGCCGGCGATTGACTTAGCGATGGCGGTTGCGATTGCCTCGTCATATCGCGATAAAGAGATTCCGCCGACTGATTGTTTTGTCGGTGAAATCGGCTTAACCGGTGAAGTGCGGCGGGTGAACCGCATTGAAGATCGGGTCAAAGAGGCGGCCAAGCTGGGATTTAAGCGGATTTTCGTACCGCGTAACAACCTACAAGGCTGGCACGCACCCAAAGATATTCAAGTCATTGGGGTTACAAGCATTGCCGAAGCGTTGCATAAGGTTTTTAATTAGAAGAAGAGAGGAGGCATACCATGAAGAAACGAATTGTTTATTTGATTTTCGGCTTGATCGGCATCGGGGTCGGCATGGGCGCATTACCGGCGCTTTGGGAAGCCATTGGTTGGCAGCATCACCTGATTGTTAACAACCTGCTGACGAACGGTTTAATCGGCGCCATCATTTTCCTGTTACTGGCCAGTCTCAGCGTCAACTGGATTCTGGGACGGTTAAAAGTGCTGGAAAAGACGCTAAACACCAAATCACCAAGCTATTTACTGTTCGGTAGTTTGTCGACCACGATCGGCTTGATTCTGGCCGCGATTATTTCAATTCCGTTGTATCGGTTCATCGCACCGCTGAATATCTTCCTACCACTCATCATCATGCTATTATTCGGTTACTTGGGTTTTCGGGTGGGTACGACACGCAGCGAAGAATGGCGGCGGCTATTGAATTTCCGCAACCGCCGGACGGCAGATACGGACAACGACCAAGTGCTCGAGCGTAAAGTCGGCGATCATTTTCGCAAATACAAGCTGCTCGACACCAGTGTCATCATTGACGGCCGGGTTCAGGCCATTGCCAAGACCGGCTTTATCGAAGGCACGATGCTGGTTCCGAACTTTGTTTTGCATGAGCTGCAACTGATTTCAGACTCGGCGGATTCGATGAAAAGAATGCGTGGCCGCCGTGGATTGGACATTTTGAATGCCATGCAGAAAGATAAAGACATTCATATTGAGATGTACGAAGGCGATTTTGACGATTTAACCGAAGTCGACAGCAAGCTGCTCAAGCTCGCTAAATTGCTCGACGGCATCGTCATGACGAATGACTTTAACCTCAACAAGGTCGCACAATTTCAAAATGTACCGGTGCTCAACATCAACGCGTTAGCCAATGCCCTGAAGCCTGACGTGATCCCCGGAGAAAACATGACGGTCACCGTCATCAAATCCGGCTCCGAACGCCAACAAGGTGTAGCATATCTCGACGATGGCACGATGGTGGTGGTCGAAGACGGTAAGTTCTACATGAACAAACCGCTCGAAGTCATCGTCACCAGCGCGCTGCAAACGGCCGCGGGGCGCATGATCTTCGCGAAGCCGGCACACCAGCAAAAGGCGATCCGGGATAAGGAAAAGTAAATATTGTGGATGTAAAAAGGCGTTGTCCCGAGTTGGGGCAGCGCCTTTTGAGTATGCACTTTTTTCATAGTGTGTTCATTTGCTTACTTCGCAAATGAACAAGGCTAATGCTCATCAGTAATTGGCTCCTGAAAAGAAAAATCAACCTTCCATCTACGGCCAAACGCTGGGCTTATTTTGGAGATCACTTTAACCATGGCATTCAGCTCATTGGCGGCGTTTGAATTACCGGTAAGCTTGTAGGTACATAAAAGTTTGAGCAGGCGCAACTGAATGCGAAGAAAAAAGAGGTTATCCGGGACACTTTGTTCCTGTAATCGGTTGAGTGTTTGAATGGCTTTTGCATATTCACACCTGTAATACAGCGAAACACCGACATTATAGAATGCAGAGAAAAACAAATCGAGATAGTTATGACGTTGATGAAAATCAAAGTGAATGGCCAAAAATTTTGCGTATAATCGATTAAAGTCGTCAGGCTGTAAAAATGGCACACAATCGCCATACAACGCATATTCCAAGGCGTACCAGGTATCACGCCCCATTAAATAATCATTGATAGTTTTAGAATCGGTTTTAGAGAGGAGAGCGTGAACATCTTGGGTGTCGAGAATAATGGCGGAGACCATAATTTCTCGCAGCTTATACAGACGGGCGTGGGTCTTTTTAAATTTCGACGAGAAAGATTGCCGGAATTGTTTGAGACCGTCAACATCTTGCTCCATCGCGTATCTGAGCATACGTTTGTCCATCGCTCTTTGCGAAAGATCGGCTGGCGAGGCATTTGTATCATGATTTTGGTTGAGAATTTCAAAAAATTCGGTCGTATCCATTCCCACGTTATCTAATAGGAGACACAACTTCTCTACAGAAATGTCAGTATGGCCATTTTCGAATTTTGACACAGTGCTAGCACTCAAAGAACCTGCCATATCTGAGATCCTTAAACCGCGTTCAAGGCGAATCTTCTTAAACATATACCCAGCATCGCGTACACCCATAGTGTCTGACTCCTTGTTTTCTTAAAATCAACTACCGATTCATTATGACCTGAAAAATTCGCTTTTGTCAAAAAGCACAGTTTGTTTCTTTTGCTGTGGTAAGTTAACACCATTAAAAGATGTCAAAATCAAGTCTGGCAATTAAGGCAAAGTGTCAGATGAATTTTGTACGTATCTCCAAAGTTGATGGAATTTTATATTTCTTATATCTAGAGTGGATGTTTAAAGCAAATGAAGCTGACAATCATCAATCTCATCAAGAAAGTTGTGGTATGACTTAATGCTAACAGTTAATAACCTCGATAAATGGTTCGGGAAGAAACAAGCGCTGCACCAAATTTCATTTGAAATCAAACCGGGACGGGTTGTCGGCCTGATTGGGGCAAATGGCGCAGGTAAAACAACCATTATGAAAACCATTTTGGGCATTTCGAATTTTACCGGTGACATTCGGCTGAATGATCAGAAGATCACCGTTAACAGTCATGATGCTTTAAAAGATGTGGGCGCCTTGATTGAGTATCCGGGTCTGTATCCTTATTTAACCGGTCGAGAACAGCTTCACCTTTTTACGAGAGGCGCTGATCGGCAAGCCAAAGTGGACAAAGTGATTGAAGAGATGCACTTGACCTCCTATGCCGATTCAAAAGCCAAACATTATTCGCTAGGGATGAAGCAGAAGCTTGGAATTGCGCTGGCGTTGGTGAACCAGCCAAGTCTGGTGATCCTTGACGAGCCAATGAATGGACTTGATCCCAAGGCAACAAGAGAACTGCGCGAATTGATCCTTCAGAAAAAAGCAGAAGGGACTTCATTCCTTATATCAAGTCATATCCTGAGCGAGTTGCAAAAAGTGGCTGACGACGTTGTGATTATTAATCATGGCCATCTTGTCACAAGCAATACCATGAACGTGGTGTTAGCCAGAAATGAAAGTTATCTCTTGCTGCAAACCGATCAGAACGACCGCGCGGCGCAACTTTTATTGCAGAAAGGTTATCAAGCTGCTGTCGAAGAAGGCAGCATTAAGATTGCTAGGAATTCAATTCAAAATATGACGTCTTTGTTGCGTGCGGTGCTGGATCAGAATATTGCGATCCACGACATTCACGAACAACAGGATGACTTGGAAAACTCACTTTTAGGCATCATTGAGTGATCGCGACGATACGGAGGATTTTATTTTGTTCACATTGCTTAAACAGGAAACTTACAAACTCTTAAAAAGACCATCCTTTACCATATTCTGGTTATTTCTCATTGTGTTTCAACTGGCAATGGCAATTTTCGGAAAGGTTTATCCACAGACGTTTCAGCCTGAGAATTTGTTTCTCAACGACTTTTATGCGCCGGTGATGATTGTCTTTTATATTATTGCAGTCGGCAGTACGCAGCTGTCATCAGAAAATCAGTATGGCACGCTGAAGGCCTTGCTGTATCGGCAGTATTCAAGTAGCAAAGTTTTGGTTAGTAAGTGGTTAACCTTGCTGGGCTGTGCACTTTGCTTTTATGGCAGCAGCCTCGTGATGACTTTTCTTTTAAAAGTGATCTTTTTCCAAAATAAATTTAGTCTGACTTTGCAAGTTAGCACGCATCAGCCGATTTGGCAGGCGATGTTGATGAATACAGTGAGCGAATTTTTGACTTTACTTTTTCTGGCAGCTTTTGTGTTACTGCTGGCCACTTTATTTGATAACTCAACGCCTGCAATCATCGTCGGCATTAGTGCCTACTTTGTTGTCTCGGTCTTTAACCAACTGATGTTTATGCTGATTGATCAACATGACTGGCTCAAATGGAACCCAGTGAATATGTTGAACTTCGGTGCACAACTGAACTCGCCAAAGCTTTCGAGTCTGACTCACTTAGGCATTAACCAGATGATGATCGGCTACCTTGCTTATGGTAGTATCTTCTTGATACTTGGCCTGATTGTCTTCCGCAGACGTAATTTGCGGTAGCTCGATGGTATTTACGAAAAATAAAACGCCCGTTTAAGTGTCATTTTCTGCGTCCAAATCAGTTATCCGAATGCTTCAAAGTGGATATTTTCTTAGCCCAAGAATCCATTCGAAAGTTTTTATACCAATACCACGTGTTATAATTTGTATGTAAATTAAAATATTTATTTCAAAGGTTTGGTTGAAGGGCTTTTGGCTGGTTTCTGAAGGGAGCAGTAGCAGTGAGACCAATTGGAGAAGAAAAAGTTCATAGCAAGCTATATAAAGATGGCAAGTTGTGGGTGGTGATGCTGATCGGCTTGATTTCTGTGGGTGGCGCGATGCCAACTCATAGAGTGGCGGCTAAGTCGGCAGCGACACCTTCTGTACTGACACAACGATCGACAGCTTTAGGTAAAACATACGGGCTATCGACGCCTGGCAGTACGTCATCTGTGACTGCTCAGCAACAAAAGCAATCGCAGACAGTTATGGCAGCTACCGCCGATACCAACAAAAATGTGACTGCAACATCTGATGACATTAACGAGTGGATGCCGGACAAGGATCTGCAGGCCATCATAGTCGGTGAGTTACGGGAAGACAATAACATTGACATTACCAGTCCGTCACAAATTACCAAACAGATGATGAAAGAGCTGACATGGATCGCGCCGACTCAAGACGGAACGGATCTGACTATGTGGCATCATGTTTTGAACGTCAAGAGTCTGGAAGGCTTACAATATGCGACCAATCTGACCTGGTTGGATTTATCGCCGGATCAAAATGTGAATTACGCGCAGACCGGCAGCACGCTAAAAAATACCCAATTAAGCGATATCTCGGCTATTGCTAATCTGAATAAACTGACGTATGTCAACTTGCAGATGTGCAATTTGCATGACATTTCGGCCTTTAAGAACTTAACCCATATTAATTCGTTGTCATTGTCGTATAACCATATCACGGATATTTCAGCACTGGCTAAATCTGGACCGGGAATTTATCCGATGTCACCCATTGGCGGGCAAAGTTATGTCATGCCAACGCTGCATTTAAACCCTGCGACAGATTCACTGACCTTGTCGGCAAAAGGTATTTATAACTTAGACAATGATAAACTTCCGGTTACGCCTTTTGACAGTCAGACAGAAGGGGACTACGACAGGATCCCCCAAAATGACCAGAACTTTGCGTCACGCTATCTCAGCAATGCGACCGGATCGGTACTTGATGAGAACGGCAATGTCATCAAAAAAGCCGGTTCAACGATTAAGTGGACTAATTTACAAAACAATGGTTATCTCACTTATTTTTGGACGGACAAGTTTAAGGGTGGTAATGGTTATCCATTCGATGGTTTTGTCATCATCCCATATGAAAAGGATGCAACTGTCGGTAACGTCACAGTTAACTATGTCGATGAGAATGGCAAGAACTTAGGGACAACGCTGCTTTCAGGCAAATTGGGCACCGACTATGATGTTTTGTCCGATCAAAACGTCACCCAGGAACTGACAGATTTAAAGACGCGCTATGGGTACACCAGTGATCAGATTATTTCCGGATCACAAAAGGGGCAGTATTCGGCAAAAGGCGCAACCGTGACGATTCAACTCTCCAATACCAAGCAAGTTACGGAAACCAAGACCGTCAAGCAGACGATTAACTATGTTGATGAAAATGGCAAAGCGCTCCACGATTCGGCGACGAATGCGTTAACGTTTAAGCGGACCAATACGGTTGATGCTAATGGCAAAGTTGTGGCTTATGGTCAATGGACACCAGCTAGCGGCAGTTTTAAGGCCGTCGCTTCACCTAAGATTGATGGCTATACCCCAGATAAGGCGAACAGTGATGCGATTAACGATGTCACTGCCGATAGTCCGGATAACGTCCAAACAATCACGTATAAGAAGAATCCGATTGCAACCGGTTCGGTCGTCGTCAACTATGTCGATGAAAATGGCAAAACACTTGCGCCGAGTGTAACGCTGAATGGCAACGTTGGCGCGGCCTACACGACTGAGCAAAAGAAAATTGATGGCTATAGTTTCGAGAAAATGGGGCCAGATAGCGCTGCTGCAACTGGCAAGTTCGTTGATGGTCGATTAACGGTCACCTACGTTTATAAGAAGAACAGCCTGCCGGTAACCGGCATTACCGTTACCAGCCGTTATGTCGATGAAAATGGTCAGCAAATCGCCAGCGACAAGACCATCAATGGCAAGGTCGGCGATCCGTATCAAGTAGCCCCGATCGATATTCCGGGTTATCAATACGCACATCTAGCTGCAAACAGTGCGCCGGCAACCGGTCAATTTATTGATGGCGATTTAACCGTGACGTTTGTTTACACGAAGACTCCAGCTGCACAAGGTACCGTCAACGTCAAATATGTCGATGATAGCGGCAACCAAATTGCACCGGACAAAACACTCAGTGGCAAAGTAGGCGATCCATACAATGTTTCGCCGATCAGCATTGATAACTATCAGTATGCACATCTTGCAAACGGCAGTGCCCCGGTCAGTGGTCAATTCACGGACGGCTCGTTAACGGTTACGTTTGTTTACACCAAGACGCCAGCTGCACAGGGCACCGTCAACGTCAAATATGTTGATGATAGCGGCAACCAAATTGCACCGGACAAAACGCTCAGTGGCAAAGTAGGCGATTCATATAACGTGGCGCCGATCAATATTGCTAATTACCAGTACGCACATTTGGCAAACGGCAGTGCACCGGTCAGCGGTCAATTTACGGACGGCGCATTAACGGTCACCTTCATTTACACAAAGACACCAGCTGCACAAGGCACCGTCAATGTGAAATTTGTCGATGACCAAGGCAATCAACTTGCTCCGGATCAGACGTTTAGTGGCAAAGTCGGCGATCCGTATACCATCTCGCCAATCAGCATCAAAGATTACCAATACGCCCATTTGGCCACAAATAGCGCACCGGCAAGCGGCACGTACACCAATGGCACCGTCACTGTCACCATGGTTTACACCAAGACGCCAGTCCCTCAAGGCAGTGTTAACGTGAAGTACGTCGATGATGCAGGCAACACGCTTGCACCTGATAAAGTGCTCACCGGCCAGCCTGGCGATCCTTATGAAGCCCGCCCGATCGATATTGCAAATTACCAATTCACTAGTCTTGCGCCAGGCAGTGCACCGGAAAACGGGACCTTTAGTACCGGCACTTTGACTGTGACATTTGTTTACAGTAAAACACCGGCCGCCCAAGGAACCGTTAACGTTCATTATGTTGACGAAAATGGGAACGCACTCGCGCCAGACAAAGTTTTGACTGGAAACGCAGGAACACCTTATACCACAACACCAACAACCATTGCGGGATATCAGTATCTGCGCATGGCGCCAAACAGCGTGGCTGATTCAGGCACGTTCACAAATGGAACGTTAAATGTCACCTTTGTTTATGCAAAGACAAGCACGCCGGTCACGCCAAGTACACCAGTCACACCAAGCACGCCGACAAAGCCATCCATGCCAAATCCGCCAAGCAACGTTTTGCCATCAACAGGTGGCAGCAATGGCGCGACAACAACGATCATAACGCCAACTAATAAAGCTAAGCACACATTGCCACGGACACACGAAGAAGAACAGATCGGCTTGACGGCCCTTGGCGTTGTCCTTCTAGCTTTGGCAGGCTTTATAGGTATTCGTTGGCGCCGGCGAACGAAAAAAGTGAGTCATAAAAATTAACTAGTGCCATTTTCAATTGTGTAAATTGAGTTGAAAAATGGAATGGAAAAGAGCATCATTCACTGTAAATGATGCTCTTTTTATACCTAAAGAATTGAAAACGACCACAACAGATCGTTTTCTGAACAATCGAATGTGAGGTCGCGCGTATGTCAAAAATTGTGAACAGCACTGTCAGTCAAGCAGCCATCGTGATGATGGTCATCGAGATCATTATTTGTTTGGTTTTGCCGATCGCCTTGGCCGTGTGGATGATTCAACGGCGCAGTCATCCGAAAAAAGGGGCGACGCCGGTGTTCTTTATCGGCATGGCCATTTTCATCCTCTTTGCCGGTATCCTGGAAGGACCGTTTCGCGGTATTGCCCGGCAATTTCAGCATACCCCGTGGTTGTACGCACTTTATGGTGCACTGCTGGCCGGCGTTTTTGAAGAAGTCGGCCGGTGGTTCGGGTTCAAATGGATTCAGCGGCGGATACCGCAAAAAGCCAAGACGCCGGAGACTCCGTTTTTGTATGGTTTAGGTCATGGCGGCCTTGAAATGATGCTGGGTGGTGGCTTGTCAATGTTAAGCAATGTGCTTTTTGCAACGACCATCAACAGTGGCGCGTTGGCTAAATTAATGACCAAAACCCCGGCAAGCGCGCGTGCTGGCATTATCACCGCGGTGAAGCAGTTGACTGGGATGAGCGGCTGGACGGTGTCACTAAGTTTGCTTGAACGGCTGTTAGCCTTGACCATTCAGATTGCCCTTTCGCTGGTTGTCTGGCTGATTGTGGTCAACCGCAAGCGGTGGTTCTGGATGCTAGTGCCAGTCGGGCTGCATGCTTTTATTGATTTCCCGGCTGGATTGAGTCAAGCAGGAGCTTTGAGCCTCACTGTGACAGAGCTGCTGTTGGTGGTGCAAACAGTGATTGTTTTGGCGTTTGTTTACTGGCTCTGGCGCCGAGAAAAGCCGAACAGTACTGTCAGCGCATAATGTTTTAATAAACAAATTGCTTTAAAAAGATGGCACTTTTCCCGGCGAAACGAAAAACCTGATGACCTTGAGGCGTTGCCGTCCATCGCTTGCCCTTCTGTGGTACACTAGCATTGCATGTTTACAGAAAATGGAGGCTAAGACATTGGCAGATCGACCAATTCGGGTGCGTTATGCACCAAGTCCGACCGGGCATTTGCATATTGGCAATGCACGGACGGCACTGTTCAATTATTTGTTCGCACGGCACAACAAGGGAACGTTGGTGCTGCGGATTGAAGATACCGATACAAAGCGGAACGTTGCAGATGGCGAGAAGAGTCAAATGGAGAATCTCCACTGGCTCGGGATTGACTGGGATGAAGGTCCTGACAAAGGTGGGGACTTTGGCCCTTACCGCCAGTCTGAACGTAAAGACATTTATGACAAGCTGATCAAACAGCTTGTCGATAAGGGCTTTGCTTATGAATCTTATCGGACCGAAGAGGAACTGAAAGCCGATCGCGAAGCCCAAAAGGCCCGTCATGAAATGCCGCATTATGAATATGAATATGAAGGCATGAGTGAAGCCGAAAAGGCAGAAGCCATTGCTGCGGCGAAAGCCAAGGGATTACAGCCGGTCATCCGGTTCCACATTCCGACTGATAAGACTTACGAATGGGATGACATTGTCAAAGGCAAGATTTCGATTGATGCCAACACGCTTGGCGGCGATTTTGTCATTCAGAAGCGCGACGGCATGCCGACGTATAACTTTGCGGTGGTGGTCGATGACCATCTCATGGAAATCAGCCACGTGCTGCGCGGCGACGATCACATTGCCAACACACCAAAGCAGCTGGCAATTTATGACGCTTTTGGCTGGGAGCCACCGATTTTTGGCCATATGACTTTGATCATCAATGGCGCAACCGGCAAAAAGCTGTCCAAACGTGATGAAACCGTCTTGCAGTTCATCGAACAATATCGTGAGCTCGGCTACTTGCCGGAAGCGATGTTTAACTTCATCACGCTGTTAGGCTGGTCACCGGTTGGCGAAGATGAGATTTTCACCAAAAAGGAATTCATCAAGCAGTTCGATCCGAAGCGCTTATCCAAGAGTCCGGCGCGCTTTGATCAGAAGAAGCTAGAATGGGTTAACAACCAGTATATTAAAGCCAAGCAAAAGACGAACCCGAACGAGCTGATGAGCATGTCGTTGGCAAACCTGATTGAAGATGGCCTGATTCATAGCGATCCGGATCCGAAAACCATCGAGTGGGCTCGTCAACTGATCAGCTTGTACACCGATCAGATGAGTTACACCGCGCAGATTAGCAAGCTTGCCGATATTTTCTTCGACAAGGCAACTGATCTGACGGATGACGAGCGCAAGGAGCTGGCTGACGACAATGCCAAGCCGGTTATCGAAGCATTTGCTAAAAAAATCCGAGCACTGGACACGTTCGATGCGTATTCCGTTGGCCGCATTGTCAACGAAGTCAAGCAAGAAACCCAGGTCAAGGGTCGCAAGTTGTACATGCCGATCCGCATTGCCGCAACGCTGAGGATGCATGGCCCGCAACTGGCTGAAACGATTGAGCTCATGGGGCGCGATCAGGTGTTGAAGAACGTTGATTTGGTCACATCACAACTTTAATTAGCAGCAAAAATCCGCGTAATGTCGCGGATTTTTTGTATGCACCACATTGAATGGGGAGAGATCGCGTTTTCCAGACTAAATTAACCCAGCCTTTTGGAAATAGGTTCATAATGAGGATAAGGATTTTTATAATGAACCCAGCAATCAAAGCAATGGAGGTCTGGATAATGGCAATTTTTACTGCTTATGACAACGCGGAGATCCTTGCAGCTTTACGTGCCGCCGCACCGCACGCGGAGATTCATACAGATGATCAGGTTGCGCGCGAATACAGCGCCAATGGCAATGCTCAGCTGGAAATTGACGGCAGAATTTTGGCCTATGTAGCGGCTGGCGATGTTGCGGATATTCAAGGTGTTTTGAAGATAGCGCGGCAATATCACATTCCGGTCGTTCCTCAAGGCGCGGATACCAGTACTGTCATCGGGGCGGATGGCCTGAATGGCAGTATTATCCTATCGACAGTGCGGATGAATCGGATTAAGGAAATCAGCAAAGGCGACTTGTTGGCGGTTGTGGAGCCGGGCGTGATTAACGGTGACTTGGATAAAGAAGCCCGCAAGCAAGGTCTGTTTTATGCGCCTGATCCGGGTTCTAAGCCGATTTCCAGTATTGGCGGTAATGCAGCGACGAATGCCGGTGGGATGAGTACAGTCAAGTACGGTGCAACAACGGACAATGTGCTTGGCTTGAAAGTCGTGCTTGCAGATGGTAGAGAAATTAAACTCGGCGGCCGCACTTATAAGCATGCCTTTAGCTATGACCTGACCCATCTTTTTGTGGGATCTGAAGGTACATTAGGCATTATTACGGAAATCACCGTTAAGTTGAATCCGATTCCGATCGGGACGCCTGTGGTCGGGGTGGCTTATTTTGATAACATGACTGCCTTGGCCAAAGGGGTCGAGGATTTGCGGTTGTCAGGGATTTATCCGGTGACCCTCGAAGCATTGGACGGCTTGACCGTTGCGGCGTTGGATCGGTATGAAGGCACGCACTATGCAGAAGGTGCCGAGGCGATGCTCATTTTCCGGCTGGATGCAGGCGGTGAAGCCAGTCTGAAAATGGCGGAACAGATTTTAACGGCCGATCACGCCAAGAATATCAAGGTAACCAGCGATCCTGATGAAGCGGGCGCCATCATCAAACTGCGGCAGGACATGTTGCCAGCGGTTTTCGCGAACGGTCAACACATTATGGAAGATATGGCCGTGCCGTTATCCAAGTTGCCGGAGATGATGGACTACATTGCTGAGGTTGCCAAAGATTTGAACGTTGAAATCTACACTGCCGGCCATGCCGGTGACGGCAATGTGCATCCAACGGTTATCTGGCCAGCTGACCAGACGGAACCGCCAAAAGAAGCGCTCCAAGCCATTCGTATGATGTTCCGAAAAGCACTGGCATTGGGCGGCACAATTTCCGGCGAGCACGCTGTGGGGATGAGCAAGAATCAGTGGAACAACGAGGAACTCGGCTTTGATGTTGACGAAATTCAGCACCAGATCAAGGACTTGTTTGATCCGCTGAATATCTTGAATCCGAAGCGGAAGATTGATTAAAGTTCGCGGCATCGGTTGAGCGTGTTGACCGATGCTCTTTTTTGTCATCTTTTTACTGAGGCGTCAATCCGGTTTCTAACCGGCCCAGCTCACGCTCTTTCCTTTATAATCCTCCCATTTTCCTGTAAAATGCAGGTAAGACGCTACAGGAAGGAAATGAGCCGATGTTAACGTTATATAATACGATGTCCCGGCAAAAAGAGCCGTTCACGCCACTGCATCCTGGAGAAATTCGGATGTATGTCTGCGGACCGACTGTCTATAATTATATCCACATCGGTAATGCGCGCAGTGCGATCGCGTTTGATACGATTCGCCGCTATTTTGAATATCGCGGTTATCATGTCACTTACGTCTCGAATTTCACCGATGTCGACGATAAAATCATCAATGCCGCGCATAAAACCGGCGAAGCACCGCTTGATTTGGCGCAGCGGTTTATTGATGCCTTCATGGAAGATACCACGGCGCTGGGAATTGAACCTGCGACTGCCCATCCGCGTGCGAGTCAAATGATTCCGGACATTATTGATTTTGTTCAGGACTTGGTCGCAAAAGGCTATGCTTACGCCGTCGACGGGGATGTGTATTATCGAGCGCGCAAGTTCAAACATTATGGCGAGTTAAGCCATCAAAATGTCGACGAACTCGAAGAAGGCGCCAGTCAGCACATTACACAAGAAGAACTGGCTAAAAAAGAAGATCCAATCGATTTTGCATTGTGGAAGGCTGCCAAGCCCGGTGAAATCAGCTGGGATTCTCCTTGGGGCAAGGGCCGCCCGGGTTGGCATATCGAATGCTCGGTCATGAGCACCCAACTTCTTGGCGATACGTTTGACATTCACGGCGGCGGCCAGGATCTTGAGTTCCCGCATCACGAAAATGAAATCGCCCAAAGTGAAGCCAAAACCGGCAAGCAGTTCGTCCGCTATTGGATGCATAATGGCTTTGTAACCATTGGCGAAGATGACGAGAAAATGAGCAAGTCGCTTGGCAACTTCATTACGGTTCATGACATTTTGAAAACGGTCGATCCGCAAGTTCTGAGATTCTTCATGGCTGGTACTCAATACCGGATGCCGATCCGATACTCCGATGCCAACCTCAAGAACGCTGCTAATAGCCTTAATCGTCTAAAAATCGCCCGTGAAAATCTGGTTTATCGCCGTGGCAATGCTGTTCCAGGCGTCGACCCCAAGATCACCGAGCAACTGCAAACGTTGAAAGACCAGTTTATCACCGCCATGGATGATGATGTGAACGTTCAAAACGGGTTGACCGTCCTTTTTGACTTGGCTAAATTGCTGAACGAATATGCCAATGAAGATACGGTTAAACGTGAAAGCCTCGACGACTTGCTGAATCTTTATGATGCGTGGCTGCAGATTTTCGGCGTGGTTTTCGCCGATCAGACCAATCTCGATGCCGATATTGATGCGTTAGTGAAAGCGCGCGATGTTGCCCGGGCAGCGAAAGACTTTGCCAAGAGTGACCAGATTCGTGATCAGCTGGCAGCACAAGGCATTATTTTGGAAGACACTCCTCAAGGAACGCGGTGGCGCAGAAAATGACATTTGATCCAAAACAATTGAACGGCATCGCATTGGCCTATATGGGCGATGCGGTTTATGAAGTCTACGTTCGGGAACATCTCCTCAAACGCGGGTTGGTACGTCCGGCTGCCTTACAGCGCGCCGCGAAAGATTTCGTTTCTGCCAAAGCGCAGGCGGCCTTAATCGCGGGGATGGAAGACGAACACCTGCTCAACGACGAGGAGGTCGCGGTTTTCAAACATGGGCGTAATGCCAAAAGTTACACGCATGCCAAGAATACCGATGTCGTCACGTATCGCGTTTCGACCGGCTTTGAGGCCTTGTTTGGCTATCTGCATCTCGAGAAGCACGACAAGCGGGTTGCCGAATTAGCCGCATGGTGTATTCAGTACGTTGAAGAAGGGAAGACGGGTCATGGCAAAAGAGCCGCAAGCAGCACCAAATGAACACGATCCAGACGAGTTTGTCTTCGGCCGCCATGCCGTTGAAGCCGCACTCAAAGCCGGCACCGCCGCAACTATTAACAAACTTTTTATTCAAACCGATCTAAAAAGCGAGCCGATTCAACATTTAATCGGCATCGCGCAAAAAAAGAAAATTCTTGTCGCTACCGCACCGAAGCAAAAACTCGATCTCATGAGTGACCATAGCAATCATCAAGGTGTTTTACTGGCGATGACACCCTATGCTTACGCAAGTGTGGATGATCTTTTTCAACATGCAGCAGATAAAGGCGAAGATCCGTTCTTCTTGTTATTGGATAACTTAGAAGACCCGCACAATCTGGGCTCGATTCTGCGAACTGCTGATGCTAGCGGCGTACATGGGATTATCATTCCCAAACATCGCGCCGTGGGTCTCACCAGTGCGGTCGCCAAAGTCAGCACCGGTGCAATCGAATACGTTCCGGTTGCCCGGGTCACTAATCTGGCGCAGACCATCAAACAGTTAAAAGACCGCGGCATGTGGGTCTTCGGCACCGCGATGGATGGTCAGGATTATCGCCAGTGGGATGCAAAAGGCAGTACGGCGCTTGTGATTGGCAACGAAGGCAAAGGAATTTCGCCTGGAATTGCCAAACTCATGGACGCCACGATTGCCATTCCAATGGTCGGCCACGTGCAAAGCTTAAATGCCAGTGTTGCGGCCGGCATCTTGATGTATCAAGCATTTGCCAGCCGGCACGAGGGCAAATAACCATGCGCGAACACATTTTGATTGTCGACGGCTATAACGTCATTGGAAACTGGCCGGAGCTGGCCAAGTTGAAAGCGGAAGACCATTTCGATGTTGCCCGCGATCGGCTGCTGGACATCCTCGCAGAATACCGCAGCCACGAAAACGCCAAAATCATTGTTGTCTTCGATGCCATGTATGTACCTGGTATCGGCAAAAGCTATGCGAAGTGGGATTTGCAAGTGGTCTTCACCAAAGAAGACGAAACTGCGGATAGTTACATCGAACGGTTAGCCCAGGAAATGAACTCGCCCCTCGTCCAACTCGTGGTTGTCACCAGCGATCAGGCGGAACAGTGGACCGTGTTCTCCCGCGGCGCCCTCCGGATTAGTTCGCGCGATTTCCTCAAAGAGGTTCAGCGGTCTGATCGTGAATTCAACCACGATACTGCCAACTATGCTGCCCACCTCGCCCGCCGCAACAGCCCATGGAATAATGACCAGTTATTTCTGTTGGATAAAATGCGCCGGCATTTGGAGCGGCGGCCAAAGCCGAAGGAGTAGGATGTTTTGACTCCTGTGCCAGGTTTACTTTAGACTGCTGTTCTCGTGCTCATGATGGGGATTGCAATGACAGTTTACGACTATCGGAAACGAAGAACAGCTTAAAATAAGTTTGTAGCCCAACGAGCTTAAAAGAGTTCAAGAAACTGGGTTTTGCTGAAATAACTCCCCCAGCAACCTGTTATAACAAATCCTGAAAAATAGTTTTGCGTTAAGTAGTGTTGAAGAATAAATCTTTCATCTTGGACGGCTCTCCTCTTGAGAGCCGTCTTTGTTATACTTTGCCAGTAACTGACAAATGCGTTTGAAAAAGTGAAAGATATCTTAATGCCTGCGGTCGGCCCTGTCAAGTTGACAGATGAAATAATATAAAATTTTGGTAGCTTTTAGATGGCCTTATTCCAGTATTCTTCTGGGGTAAGGCCGTCTCTTTGTCCTGAACGGTTGTCGTGATTGAAATAGTGGATCCCATCTTCAACGAGCTGGACGAACTCCTTATAAGTTTTTGCCATTGGGTGACGATCCATCCACCGCAGTTTAAACTCATTCCACCAGCGCTCCATCGGTGCGTTGTCATAGGGCGTTCCCGGTCGCGACATACTTCGTGTCACTTCAAACTGGCTAAGGTAGCGGTTGAATGCCTTAGATGTATAGGCGGAGCCACGATCAGTATGAATGAGCGGATGGACGTTGCTGGCGCGAGTGAAAGCGCGCTGGAAGACCTGAATCTCAGCGGCGGTTGTTTCGGTTGCGCTTAGATTGTAAGCCAACAGATTGCGACCATAGAGGTCAAGAACGCCACTGAGGCGCATCTTGTACTCGCCGTTGATACCGTATTTCAACTCGGTTGAGTCGGCTAGCCAGACTTGATTAGGGCGTTCCACGTAGAAACATTGATTGAGCACATTGTCTTGCAGGTACTGTTCAGATTGCTTGACGCGACTATGCCGTTTTTGGCGAATCTGACATCGAATGCCAAGCTTGCGCATGACGCGACGAACTTGTTTGATCGTGACCGGGAAGTCAATTAGCTCATCCTGTTGTAAGTTGATCAGGAGATTCCCGGCGCCAATGCCTTGGTGATGAAAGTCAAACCAATATTGGGTCCGCTCCTTGAGCTGCCGATCGTGGACCTCCCACAATGTTTTCTCCCGCCTTAAGCCTTTGTAATAAGCTTGACGGCTGACGCCAATAACGTCCAATAACTTTGTGACAGCGCCGTGGTGGCCTTGACTAACTTCTTCGATGGCACGGTAAGCTTGTCGGCGTTGTTTGATCACTCCTTGTGCTGGATTTCCAGTAATTTTTTTACAAAGGCCTCCACTAGCTCTTTGTCCTTGAGTTCAGCTTCTAGTTGACGAATGCGCAGTTTGGCCTTGTCTAATTCGGTTAGATCACGCTTGTCTTTGTGGTGACCACGGTTATCTACCAGCGCCTCATAACCGCCTTCGCGAGCCTTGATCACCCAAGACCGTGCCTGTTGATAAGACACATCAAAATGGGCTGCCGCTTCAGTATAGGAGTGCTTACCCTTAGTGACATATTCAACGACTTTAATGCGTTCTTCGAAGGTGGTTGTACGACTCATGGTGGGGACCTGCTTTCTAGACGGTGAAGCCGTCAAAGATTGATGATCCCTATTATACATGGCTATCCAACGTTGCAGTTGTGTTGATGAACGCAGACCAAATTGCATCGTAACTTCGGCTAATGACCCTTCACCACTAAGATAAGCAAGCACTGCTTCAAGCTTTAGCTCTTTGGTATAATGTTGATTCTTTCGAGCTTCCTCTAATCCCTTAATCCCATCACGTTCATAGAGTGTCTGCCAACGTTGTAATGTACGATCACCAAGACCGTGTTGACGAGAGAAACTACTGATACTTGTCTTCGAATGTCTGAACTCCTCCAATATGTGTAACTTTTCTTGAGCTGTATGCTTAGATCTGGGCATAGAAAATCCCTCCATGATCATCAGATGAATTATGATATTTCATCTGACAACCATAAAGGGATTATCGCAGCCAAAGAGGAATCATTTTAAAAAATTAATCGTGCGACTGCTCCCCTTGGGTTAAGCCGTTAGAAAATAGCCAGTTGCAGTTTTCGACAACCAGCAATATTTCGAAATGATATTTCTTGCACGTAACCATGGCGATATCTATTGAAGAGCTTGGGGAGATAGCGACCAATAATGCTTGCCAGAATTTAACTATTCTTGTATTTCGTAAAGCTTCGTGGAGACATTGATACGGTTTAATCTTAAAAGTTGATATGTTGTTATGTACAACGTATAATAAACTAAAGGCGTAGTTACAAACAAACTTAAACGGGAGGATCTTTATGGGCAAAAACAAGGGACTCGATTCGTTACTGGCAGACTACCACACCTTTGTTAGTGGCACAGCGGCTCAGTACGGTGTTTCTTCTTCAATGCTAACCAATGCTATTAGAGAGGGGCGAATTTCACGCGAAGCACGTGGTGTCTATGTCGAAAATGGCTACACATGGGACGACTTTGCAATCCTTTCACAACGCTATAGCAGAGGTGTGTTTGCACTTGATACCGCTTTATTCTTATATGGGTTAACTGACCAGATCCCAGATCGATTTATTATGGCTTTTCCGCGTGGGTATCGTAATCCTCGGTTATCAGAGCATTGGATTGTGCCAATTTATTATGTGCCTAATCGATACTTTCCAGGCATTACCACAGTCGAAACGCCCAATATGAATTTTGTACGAACCTATTCAGTTGAACGCACTTTATTAGATGTATGGGAACGACCTGATGTTGCTCCTTACACTCGTAATGAAGCGTTTAAGAATTACTTTGATGAATATGGGCAAAACAATGCGTCGTTTGAGCGCCTTTTAAAGCTTAAAAAGCAACTGTATCCACACAGCGACTTAACAAAACTTTTAGAGGTACTTGTCTAATGAACCCTTATGCAAATCTTTCGCCTCACAAAATTGCCAATCGAATTAATGAAGCAGCTGATGCGCTTGGCGTTCCGCGACAAAATATGCAGCTGCTTTTCAGATTGCAAGAATTATTACGGCAGATTTCCGAATCGGCTTACCAAGATAACTTCATTTTCAAAGGCGGGTTTGAAGTAGCCATGATTGTTGGGGTGTCAAGACGAACTACAATAGATCTTGATACGACAATGAATAACCAAGACTTAAATCCAGACAACCTCAAAAAAGTGTTGACGACTATTTTTGATCATGCACAAAGTCCTATTCATTTCACCGTGACACGCATTAAATCAGAAATGAATGAGCATGAATATCCGGGTTTTCGTGTTGGTGTTCTCGGTACAATGGGGAAGACACGTTCTAAGTTGAACATTGATGTATCAACAGGAGATGTGGTATATCCAAAGCCAATGAGATTGACACATACAAATTTTATTGATTCCACCGATAAATTTATGATGAACGCATTTTCGCTAGAACAAATTATGGCCGATAAGTTGGTAACCATTTATCAAAAAAGCATTAGAAATACTCGGGCAAAGGACTTTTATGATATTTGGGTGCTGGGCATGACAATTTTAGCAGATTTGGATCAAAGCACGCTGGTTGAGGCATTTAAAAAAACGGCAAAAGCGAAAGGAATCAGTGACATTAGTCTGAAACAGGGTAAAGAAATCATTGATCAGCTAAAGACCAGACCTGATATGGTGCGCTCTTGGCAAGGATACCAAGAAACTAAGAAATTTGCGCGTGGTATTGAATTAAATCAGGCTTTAGACAATGCAAGCGAACAGCTTAAAAATATTTTTAATGATAATACTTTTAATTCAATTCACACGTAAATTGGGCTGAAAGGCATGCATGGGTTCAAAGGCAATTTGGTCTTAGGGGTCACTAGGCACCACCTGTTTACTAAAAAAGCTCCGAATTTGGAGCTTTTTTGCATATAAAGAAAAATCATGCCAAGGAAAAGGACATAAAATGAGATAGTTCCGGTACTTATTTTGACAAAGTCTTATGCGCGCTCCAAATCAAGCGATTTCGGATCAATATGTAAAGACTCCAACCAGCTGATGTTCACAGCATATAAAGTCGAAGCAATAATCTTTGTACCCTTCACCAGCATCATCATACGTATCATCAGTCATCATGGGCACTTCCCTCAACGCGAGCATACGCTAGTCGCGTTGAAATGATAAGCGGAGCGGATCCACTAAGTTGTTGATGCACCCAAAAAAGAAACGTCGCAAAATCGGCTTTTTTCGTTGAATTTTGTCGTCTTTGGTTAAAGTCACTACGAAAAGTTCAAAAATACCGACGTTTAAAATTAATTGATCAGATGAACTTAAACCTATCGTATATTGTGTTTAGGGAAGCTAGCACCCTAAAAAGTTTAAATATATCGGCTGCGCATAAGTCGAAGAAACGGAGGAAAAGCCATGCAACAATTCGTGACGTTGGATGATAGCCGCCTGGAACGGATCAGTGGTGGCGGCACTGATAATTTTTGGACTTACATTGGCATGGGACTCGGAGCGATTGCACGAAGCTGGGTTCAAGGTGGTTTTGTGGCACCCGCAATGAGCCTTAGCATCGATGTTCTCAACGAGCTCAAACGAAAAGAAAATTTGCCATAGGATCAGTCAAAAGAAAGGATGAGCGTCATGACCAACTTAAAAGATTCCGAACTTTGCCAGATTACAGGTGGCTTCTTACCGTTCGCGATTCCGGTAGCAACAATTCTAGGCATTCTGGCGACAGATGCATTTAATCATGCTGACCAGCTGATTGATGGCTTTAAGCAAGGCTGGGAAAGGCCGTAATAAACCTATGATGGCGTGCTATTCACAAGAGGCAGGGTGAAAGCTGTCAAAGATGTTTAACAGCTTTGGCGACGAGGCCATGGTCTATCAGACTTCCGTGACTTTACTGCCATTGTTCCGGTTGAAGGCTACTATCTCGATTTACAACGGTCCGGTCTAAACATAAAAGGAGAAAAATGTGAGTCATATGGTTTTGCGTCATCGCAAAGCGGCGATTGTCTTGGCAGTGGCTGCGTTTGCTATCGTGCTTGTGGTTGCAGTTAGGTACAACGCAATTGTCGCTGATATTGCTGCAGCAGTTCCTTTGAGTCGAGAGACTAGGAAGACTATTGAAATGTTTTTGGATGCCGGTATGGGTGCAGCAGCGATTATTACGTTATTGGGTGGCGGTGGCCTAATCGCGTATATTGTGCGGCAAGCATTTAAAAGTGGGGGCAAGAAGTTAATTCTTGCAGCCTAAATAGTTGTGAAAAAGTCCAAAGTGTTTCTGATAAAGAAAACGGCAATTTTGTGTCCGCTTTCTTTATTTATATTCACCGCAATTACTATTTCAATTGCAATCAGCCTTTTTCTATCATCATATCACTTTCCTCAAAACTTGCCTGTTGATTTGAAAAGTCAAGTTACTGAATTTAGCTTCTTTAAAATCCTAGTGAAGAACATTTTCGTTTCATTCTTATTAATAAGTGGGTTCTTCTTATATAAAGTATCAACAGTGATTGTATTGTTAGCAAACGCAGTGGCCATTTCCTTTGTGTTAACGCTGAATATCTATACAACTGGCGAAGTCTGGTACTTTCTTGGTTTGATAAGTATTCATGGATTAGTTGAACTTAGTGCGCTAATGATTGCGGCAAATATAGGATTTCAGCGAATTAATCTCAAGATTCGCACACAGAGGTTGGCATTTAGAAATACAATAGTGCTCATACTGATATTACTCATTATTTCAGCCAGCCTGGAAACGTTTGTAACGCCCTTGTTTTGGAGATGACCTAAAATGATTGAAGTATTGGCGGTTTCGTTAAAAAGAGGTCTTTCTGGTGTTCCTTTTGTTGATACACTCTCCGCTAGAAAGACAGTTTGGTTTTGGGGAATGATCAACTTAGCCGGCTTGGCCGCTTCAATAATTATTCTTAGAGAAATCTTGATATCAGGCGTCCTTCTTGACGATATCAAGAAAATTATGATGGTGTGGTCTGGGTTCACTTTAAATGTTCCTGAAGTACTTGGAATTATTGTCGCGGTCAATGCCCTAATTTATTATCAGGATTTAAAGTCACTTTGTCTTATGTCCTTGAATCAACCAATAATAAGATTCGGAGTGCGTTCGGGCATTTCCTCAAGTTTGTTGAAGGCTGCATTTTGCATAAGAGCAATCATCTCCATTACGCGAATACCCTTTTTGCTCTTTCTTATAACGCTGACTATAGAAAATCTCCGCGGCGTTCGTTGGCTTTCTTGCAGTCTTTTTCTGGCGACATTGGGCATTGCACTCATTACTTTTATGCACTTTTCATTGGAGAAGTGGCTGAGGAACGAGCTTATAAAGAATGGACTTGTACTTATTTTTGCATTTGTATTCACAGCAAGTGTGGGGAAAAGTTTATGCGTCGAGTTTATAAGAATTTTTTTAAACGAAAAAATTTTAACTGTTGCATCCTTTTTCAGTTTTGAACCGGAGTACGTGCTATTTTTAGTATTGATTTTGATAGTCTTTTTTGGACTTTACAAATATCGTAAGCCAATCAGTCTCAGGTGGTCTTACATGAAGGATCCAGTGAAAAATGCCATTTCCTTAGCGATCAAAGATACTGGACAGATTGGCACATGGTTTTACTTTATCAGCGGTAGTGGGCTTGCACTTCTAATGAGCAGCCTAGACGAAAGATACTCGTTGTTGGTCGTGTTTATCACAATTTATTACAGCACCATGGTTCTGTATCAGACGATTATTAATAATCTTCCGGGTTATTTTGAAATAAATGTTCATAAACAAATATTTATTTGGAATAATCACTTAGAGGTGCTTGTACGTCGGTGTCTATGCTCCTTTCTGGTGTACCTCACCGTTAAATTAATGCCCTTAGTCTTTTTGATCCTACTTTTCAGCTGGATTAAAGGACTTTCATTTTTGGAAGTGGGATTACAAATTCTGGGCACCCTTAGTATCTCTTACTTAATGGCAGTGGTTTATCAATTGACGGGTTTACTGGGATATACGAGAAATCATGATACCAATGCTTTTGAAATTAGAGAGCAGCTTCGTGTAAAATCTTTCAGAACGATTATTGAGGGTATCTCTTTGGCTTTTGTTGCGCCTTGTAGTGCCTTGCCGTTGACGCTACTTGTTGTCGACAGAATCAATATACAACTATTCATCATTTTGGAAACGGCAATGACGCTCACTGCAACGCTGAGTGTCTTAGTTCTGCTAACAGTGGTCTCATTATGTATAAAGAGGGGAAGATATGGGCAATCAGGTTCGGGTAAAGAACGTTAGCTTTTCTTACGATGATAATGTACTATTTCGAGACCTTTCTTTGCATTTTTCCTCGGGAAGCATATATAGAATCATGGGGTCGAACGGGGTTGGAAAGACAACGCTCCTTAAGCTACTCGCGTTTGACCTATTGCCAAACGAAGGGGTAATCGACACTGATTTAATGCGAGAGGAGATCGTTTATCTTCATGACGGGAATATACTGGATCCCAACTTAAGTGCCAAAGAACATGTGGATTTTTTGATTTCCTTTGATAAAATCAATCGCCAAAGGCTGGCAAAATTGCCGTATTTACTGGAAAAGATGAAACTTGAAGCATATTACAACGAACTAACGTCGGCGCTGTCGCTAGGCACAGTCATGAAATTAACATTTCTCTTGTTTTGGCTTCAAGAGCCCAAAATGTTGATGCTTGATGAGTTCTTTTCTGGAATTGATACGAGTGGCATGCGATACATTGTAGACTTGATAAATGAAATGGCTACAGAAGGCACGATTATTCTTTTCGTTACCCATGTTGACCAGAATGCTGATTTATTGGATTATCATCCAGTGAAAATCTGCGAGTAAAGGTCGATTGACAAGTTGGTTATGTTTCTCTTGGCTAGGCGCATTAGGGGTGGTAAGTATCACAAAAAAAGGTAAGGCTTTTCTATTCGGCGTCGCGGTTTGGGCACTCGTCATTCTTTTCAACATGCTCATGGATCGCGTTCTGTTATGAAGTGACCCCTGTCAACCCCATCTTTATAAGATTTTCGATATTGTCGTTGGCACTAACAAGCTCCAGAATTCCGTTGTCTCTCGACATTTAACCACTCTGTTATACGGGGATTGGCTACCCCAGGTTAATGGTCCCGTCGAAGGCTTTAGAATCTAATCTATAGTCGTGGATCACAAACTCTTTGTCTCTAGATATGGCCATACCCAGGGCGAGCCTGTGCCAAAATAGAACGCTCGTAAATAGCCAGACCGTTGAATTCTGACGCTTGTTGCTACCAGCGACAATATCGTGACGCTTTAGTCCTTGATACTTCTTGCTGTCATCTTTGTTGTTTGAATCTTCGGGCTCAATTGCGCTTTGGTGATCAGTAGTTGATATTGCCAGTTTCCATACCCCAGATAAATCCAGCGAGTTCTCGGGCGACTGCGGCGATTGCCACGTTATATGATTTTCCTTGAGTAAGCATCCGCGTGAATTTGCGATGAAGATGAGCGCCTGCCTTATCGGCATAGCTAATAACGGCTGATTCTTGTCCTGCTTGGCGTGCTTTTAGGGCTCTTGATTTGTACCCAATGCTGCCCTTGACCAATCCCTGTGTGGCTTCAATGATGGTTGTGCGGACGATACTGTTACCTTGCTTCGAAATCCCCCCTTTGATGGTATGATCGCCGCTTGAATGTTCTGACGGATTTAGCCCAACGTAAGACATAAACGCTTTAGCTGTTTTGAAACGTTTGAAGTCCGCAATCTCGATGTGGATGGTCATGGCTGTTGTGGTTTTAAATCCCTTCATACTTGTCAACGCGTGAATGGGCTTGGTGTAACGTTCACTGTTCGCAAACGTCTCGATGGTCTGGTCGTAGCGGGCAATCTTTTCCTCTAATTCAGATTTCTGCAGCGTCATTTCGTCAAGCACTGACCGTAATACCGGAGACAATGGGACTTTCTTTAGCCAATCCATATAGGCCAGCGTCCACTTGGATGCTGAGCACTTCAATCCTTGACGGAGAAGGAACATGCCGATTTGCTGTTTCACTCTAATGAGGTCCTTTTTCATCATTTTACGTAGTCTAATGAATTCTTTTACCTCGTTATCCGCTTCATCAGGGACATAAACGGCACAATACGTATTAGCTGCAAGATTCTTGGCGATCATTCGCGCGTCCATTGAATCATTTTTGACCATTTTGTTCTTAGCGGAACTATACATCGTTGTCGGTGCCAGAATGATACAGTCAATGCCTAAGTTTTTGAGTGAACGATAGAGTGAATATCCTAAAATACCAGCCTCATACCCGGTCACGAATTTTGTGTCTGATTCCAGTTCTTCAGCTAATCCGTTAATAAATTTTTCGACTAATTTTGGCTCTGAAGCGCACTGGGTCTCAGCTAAGAGCGCACCCGTTGCTTTGTCTAACGCGCATAGACTGTAAGTGGCTTTATGGACATCCATCCCGACGTAAACTATACTTTCCATGTGAGTGACCTCCTATTGTCATGGGGTAATGATTGTATGGTTCGTTTTAACACAACACCATTATCAGTCTAAATCCCCGAGTCGACAATCTAGGGGGTCACTTCATATTATCTATACGGACATTTAATATGGGGCGAGTATTTAAAGATGACTGGATGGATCCTCATTGCTGTCATATTGGGAAGAATTTATTTTTCCAAAACCAATTAATCCACGCGGTGAGTTGCTTGGCTTGCACCAGGGACGCGTTTAAAACTACGAACTTGGCGGAGTTAATGCCGTGCTTCTTCGGTTTAGCAATGCGTTGCCAGCCCAATCGCTGGGCAGCTAAGTCGTATCAACAATCTTTCAATAACTTAAGGAGAAAAGACAGCGAAACCGCAATTTCGTCGTCTTTTCTGTTTGAAATTGGATGAAACTTAGCCTCAAATTGTAATATTTGGCGTGTCATTCGATGTGCTATATTTTGACTTTTCCAAAGTTGCTATTGGGGAACCTGATAAAATCTCTTGGTTGCTTTCTCGCCCAAAATATTCTATGATGTCGTTACTAGCTTACAAAAAGTAAGTAACACGCATGGGAGGCATTTTCGATGGT
Source organism: Lacticaseibacillus huelsenbergensis (assembly GCF_029726355.1). Classification (NCBI taxonomy): domain Bacteria; kingdom Bacillati; phylum Bacillota; class Bacilli; order Lactobacillales; family Lactobacillaceae; genus Lacticaseibacillus; species Lacticaseibacillus huelsenbergensis. Next base: position 462,647 of record NZ_CP120687.1, on the reverse strand, counting down.
AGACATTGAGCATTTACAGTTTGGGCTTGAAACTTTTGGTGACATTGTGGCAAATGAAGACGGCAGCTTGCAGACCGCGGCTGCATCCATTCGTCAGATTGTGCGCGAAGGTGAGCTGGCCGATGACTTGGGCATTCAGGTCTTTGGAGTTGGTGAACATCACCGCCCGGACTATAGCGTTTCGAGTCCAGAAACGGTTTTGGCGGCGATTTCAGCAGTGACCAAGCAGATCAAGTTGGCAACGGCGGTCACCGTGCTCAGCTCCGATGATCCTGTGCGGGTTTATGAGCGGTTCGCAACTTTGGATGCGTTGTCCAATGGGCGGGCGCAGGTCATGCTGGGACGCGGCTCGTTCACCGAGTCTTTTCCCTTATTCGGCTATGACTTAACCGATTATGACGACCTATTTAATGAGAAGCTGGGGCTATACGACGCCTTGCGCAATGAAAAGGCAGTGACCTGGTCGGGCAAGTTCCGTGCCGCTTTGAAAAATCAGGAAGTTTATCCGAAAACAGAAAACGGCAAACTTGAGACTTACATTGGCATTGGCGGCTCGCCGGAATCCGTGATTCGCGCGGTTAAGTTCGGTTACAAAGTCATCATTGCGATCATTGGCGGGCAAGCCAGCCGGTTCAAGCCGTATATTGAGCTATATCACGCAGCTGCCAAAGAACTCGGCAAGCCGGAATTCCCAATTGCCGTGCACTCGCATGGGTTCATTGCTGATGACGAGAATGAAGCTGTCGAAGTTGCGTTTAAAAATATCAAAGCCAACTTTGATCGCATTGGGTTGACCCGTGGTTGGGCACCGATGAGTCGTGAACAGTTTGACGGTGAAACCAAGGTAGGTTCATTCTATGTCGGCAATCCCGAAACCGTTGCGCGGCGCATGGCCGAAACAATTGACCTGCTCGATCTCGGCCGCTTCGATCTCGTTTATGGTGCCGGCAACCAGACCGCAGCTCAGCGCGAGCGGATGATTGAGTTGTATGGTACGAAAGTCATTCCGCGGGTTAAAGAAATTTTGGCAGAAAAGGCGGCGGTGAAATAATGGTCATTCAACGCGTAGGTATTCTTGGCGCCGGAAAAGTCGGCATCGTGCTGGCTGGTCTGGCGCTGGATGCCGGCTACACAGTGCGAATTTCCGGTTCGGGATCCGTCAAGAAAATCGCCTTAACCATTAAAACCTTAGTTCCCGGCGCCATTGCGTCAGAGAATGCGGATGTCGTTGCCAACAGTGACATCATTTTGCTGGCGATTCCACTTAGTCGCTACAAGAACATCGATGCTGACTTGCTGAAAGGTAAACTGGTCATTGATGCCATGAATTACTGGTGGGAAACGGACGGCATTCGCGAAGAAGTCTTAGATCCGGACACGACTTCCAGCGAACAGGTTCAGGCTTATTTCAAAGATGCCAAAATCGTCAAAACGTTCAATCACATGGGCTACCATAATCTGCAAGAAGAAGCGCGGCCAAAAGGCGATCCAAGGCGGAAGGCGCTCTTTGTCACCGGAAACGATCCTGACGCTGTCGCCACAGTGGCAGCCTTTGTCGATACAATGGGCTTTGACACGGTTGTCCACAACAATCTGGCAGATGGCATCATGACCGAACCGGGCAGTCCGCTATTCGGCGCCAGCCTGCGCTACGCCGAGGTTAAGGACATCATTGATCATTTTGATCAGACCGAGTTTGGTAAGCGGATAGCGGCGAAGGTTCATAGTCATTAATGGGTGACGGGAGATTGGTATAAAAGCAAGGCATGCAGCTTCTTGAAGGCTGAGATGCCTTGTTTTTGCTTCTATAATTGATTGTTTAAATGAAATGCAATTGTTAGACTGACAATAACAAGCAAGATCTTTGGATGTCTGGGGTGTCTACTGTGTTGGAGGAGAAAGAATGAAGAACAAGAGATCAACCAATAAGACGGCTGTTTATATTTCGCTTTTCCTAGGCGGTATTGTTGTTGGCTTGATAACTTCACCAATTATCCAAGATTTGTTACGGGTAATTTTTAAGTAAACGATTTTATATTTATAAGAAGTACACAGTCTTATCCTTATATCGCAGTAATTCAGTATAGGTATAAGCCTGTGCGCTTTTTTGATCTGCGATTGCTGGTATAAAGAACATCAAATGTACTGAGTAGAATAACAAACGTTTTATGGCACATAAGCAACGTTAATTTTTAACTTGGCTATTCTTGCAGTTCATGTAGTAGCCTACTTGTAGAGACGTTAAGCCCTGCATGGAGGAAGAAACTAATGAACTTACCCTTGACCGTTAGAATTGCCCTTTTCACCTTAATTATGGTGATTGTGTTTATAATTCTCGGGGTTATTGACGCAGCTTGGTTAAAGTATCGGAGACGCCCGGAGATGATCAAACAGCGAAGGATTGGTCTTATTAGTCTAGGAATTGTTTGTGTCATAAGCGGCATCGGTCAAATCTTGGGTCTGTGGCCTTAAATGGTCCCATGGAAAAAGCTGTTAGTTTCTTAAGCTTTGCTAGCTAAACGAAATTCTACCTGATAGCCTACCTCTGCGTTACCAATTGCCTAACGTTCTAACCGGTTACAATCTTACTAGTAGATTGATCGAAGCTTCGAACAAAAACCCACAGCGCTTCCTCATCTGCCAATTGGCATGGTGAGAAAGCACTGTGGGTTTTCTTTTTTGCGTTCAATCAAACATGTCTAAGCTTTCCGGTTCAGCAAGCTTCCCGTCAAGCGGATCAGATCATCCTGCGCCGGTCCGGCCGGCAACTTCTTTAAACCGGCGATGGCTTGATCGGTATGTTGTCGGGCCATGGCATAGGCTTGCTTGACGCCTTCATATTGGATGACCAAATCACGGAGCGTATCCATTTCCGCATCGGAGATTTGGTCCTTTTTAGCCAGCAACGGCAAAAAGGCTTGGCGATCGCGCTGCATGGCTAGAATTAACGGAGCAGAATACACCCCGCTGCGGACGTCCTCGCAAACCGGCTTGCCAAGGGTGTCGCCGCTGCTTGTGTAGTCGAGGATGTCATCGAGCAATTGAAAGGCAATGCCGATGTCCATACCGATTTTTTCGGCAGCTTTGGCGAAGTTGTTGCTGCCGCCGCTTTCGTAGGCACCGACAAAACAGCTTAAGGCAAAAAGTTGACCGGTTTTGCCGGAAACCTGTTTGAGGTAGTCATCAATGGTGATGTCGGTTTGGTAGCGGGTAGCCATTTGATCCAGTTCACCTTTGAGGATTTTCTCCATGCTGCCGCTGTCTTGTTGAATGCTGCGGAGGCTTGAGGCGTAATGGGCCAGGAGCTTGAAGCACACCACGAAAAGATAGTCGCCGGCATAAACCGCGGTCTCCGGGCCAAATTGTTTTTGAATCGTGATCTGGTTGCGGCGGGTTGGTGATTTGTCGATGATGTCATCGTGAATGAGCGTTGCCGTGTGCAAGGTCTCGATCGCTGCTGCCAAGGCGATCATTTTCTCCCGATCCGTATCCTGAAAACGCGAAAAGAGCAGACAATAGGCCGGACGCAACAGCTTGCCGCCGCCGTTGATCATCTCCAGGATAGCTTCAGCCACTGGCGTATTGTTGGTGGTAATCTGTTTTTCAATTAACGTTAGTGCTGAGGATAATTCAGGCGCCAACGTCGGGTATTCATGCCACATGGGATGAATTTTCATGAAGTCGCTCCTTTTTTACGCCGCTTGCTTCGGTCGTAGCGCAGGCGACGTAAGATATCAATGTGTTCAAAAAGGAAATTAGCCGCAATGCCGACTGCGATGCCGGCGAGAATGCCCATAAACGCCAGGATCGGCAGGTAGAGCATCACCGTCCAGCTTTGGGCGATCAACGATGCCACCAGCAGCTGGCCGACATTGTGCAAAATGCCACCAGCGGCCGAGATGCCGATCATGCTGACGCGTTTTTCACCCAGTTGTTTGATGAGTAGCATCCCCAGCCAAGACAGGAGTGCCCCGGCCCCGCTGTACAAGAACGTTGACAGGGTGCCGCCTAGCAAAGTGGTGAGTAAAAGGCGCAGCCACAGCAAGACGAAGCTATCCGAAATGGACATCGTAAACAGCGAGATGATGGTGATAAGGTTGGCTAAGCCTAGTTTGGCACCGGGTGCAAACGCAAACGGGAAGGGAATCATGCGCTCCAGTAAGCCGATAATGACGCCTTGGGCACAGAGCAAGGCAATATAAATATATTGCCGGGTGCGGTCGGCTTTATAAATGCTCATTCGGTCACCATACCTCCCGTGTTGTTACTGCCGCCTTTGTTGGATTTGATTTCAATCAACAACTTGTGCGGCAGGCAGACAATGGTTTGTCCGGGTTTGGTAATTCGGCCGCGACGGACGCAAACCTGGTCTTGACAGTTGGCTTCGGTAATCGCAACCCCGGCTCCTTGAACTTCGATCTTATTCCAGTCGCCGTCTTTGGCGCGATAAGTGAATTGGGTCGTGCCGGTGTGGCCGGTTAACCTTTTCCGATAGACTTCGTGGCCATCATGGGTCACCACGGCTGTTAAAACGCGCTGCGAGGCTTCTTGTTGCTGCTGATTTTCCTGAATGCCGAAGATGAGGTAGGGGATGAAGGCTGTAAGAAACAGGCCGCCGACAATGATCCAGTCAAAAGGGCGAATCATTTTAAGATAGCGTTTGAACGTATTCGGCCGTTTCATAGTCAAGCTCCAATCTAACAAAAATCAGTTGTTCGCATCGGTCAATGAAAAGATGGACGTGAACGTCAAGGACGGGGAGCACTGCACACCACAGAAGATGGCCGCAGCAGCTTCCCGCTCTTGAAAAAAGACTCTAGGCAAAATCCACCCAGAGTCTTCTGCGCCGGTAAACGCGTTATCGTGACAATTATTTGAGTGCATCGGTACCGTAAAGTGATTGCGGTGTTCCATAGCGCCATTTGCCAAAGACTTTCTGGAGATAAGGGACAACCCATTTATCAAGCCCGAACGCGCGGCCGGAGCCGTTCATGCAGGCAAAGGCCATCGGAATCATCCAAATGTTGACCCAGTAGAACATGCCACTTAGGCAGAACACGCCGACAAAAGCAATGGTGGCTGCTGAGGTTAACCAAGTGAACAGGCCGGTGATCAAGGCGAGGCCGATCAGAATTTCCATGATCGTCATCGCTTTTTGCATGAAGAACGCCACTTGCTGGTTAGGAATCAAGGTCTTGGTAATGCTGTAATACCAGTTCGGCATCTTATCAAAGACCATCATCGGATCATTCCCGTACTGATAGGAAAGTGAAAAGACAGTCTTGGTGGCCTTGGCCGCGCCGGCTGCCGCACCGGAAGCGGCACTGGTAGCATCGGCACCGGCGGCAGAAGCACCGCTGGTCGCAGCTGGCTGCAGCCAACTAAATGGCAGGCGCAGCTTATCAATAAACCATGACTCCTTGCCTTGAATCTTCGGCCAGCAATCAATCAGCCACATCGCGCCTAACGTGAGCCGGGCAGGTACCGTCCATAGTACGTTGCCTTGACGAGAAAGATGGCCGCGGAACATATTACGTTCGTTGCGGGTCCGGAAGAATTCGTGCATGAAGTATTGGAATAAATAATAACCGGAATAAATTTGGATGAAGTAGAGCATGTTGACTAAGTGCTTCATCAACATCGCAAAGAAACCGGAGAGATGCAGCCAGCCCATGATGTTGGCAACACCATATTTGGAACCCAAGCTGACCATGAAGCCGGAATAGTTGGCTTTGTATTCAATCTGCTCCTTATTTTCCAGCTTGGCTTCAATGTTGGACAAGGCAGTATGCGCGGTTGCTTCGGCGCCTTGAACGATTTGCGGTTGGCCGCGGCCGGTGCCGTCTTGATCAACCAGTGAGACATCGCCGACAACGTAAATACTTGGATCGTCTTGCGATTCCATGTTGTTCTTAACCAGGATTCGGCCAGCGCGTCCTTGTTTCAGGCCAAAGTCTTTGGCCTGATCCGTTGCCTTGACCCCTGCTGTCCAAACCAGCGTGCAGGTTGGGAAAGTGGAACCGTCTTTCAGATCGACATAGTCTTCATGAACGCCGACAACGCCGGTATTCTTCATGACCTTGATGCCGCGTTTTTCCATGTAACGTTCGGCTTTGTTCGCGTCTGAACGATCCAGCATATTCATGATCGTCGGCGCCATTTCCATCAGGCTAAACTGGATTTCGTTCGGATCTAGCTTGTACTGTTTGGCGAGGGTATCGCGCCAGTCACGCAGCTCGCCAATCGTTTCGGTACCGGTAAAGCCGGAACCGACAATGACAATTGACAATAATGCTTTGCGCTTAGCCGGATCGTGTTCTTCAGAACCGCGCCGCACAACGTCTTCAATGTGACGCTTCAGCCGAATCGCGTCTTCCCACTTACCCAAAGTGAAACCGTGTTCGGCAACGCCCGGTGTTCCGAAATCATTTGGCTGTGATCCGATCCCCAAGATCACATAGTCGTAAGGGAAGCGGCCGTTTTCCGTGACCACTTCCTTCCTATCGCGGTCAATACCTGTCACGTTATCGGTGACAATTTTGACGTTCTTACGTCGATTGAATAGCCGCTGCAAATCGTATTGAATCGCATCTTCCGGAACACGATCCGCTGCGATTTCGTGCAGTTCGGTGACATAAGTGAAGTACGAGTGGCGATCGATCAGCGTGATCGTCACGTCTTTGTTGCGTTTGTAGTGCTTGGCCAGGTGCTTTGTCGCATAAACCCCGGCAAACCCCGCGCCAACCACGACGATATTGGTTTTCGCCATGCATAACACTCCTTACCATTTGCAATATCCATACTTTTGTGAAGTATGTATCCAAGTCATTATAGCCTTTAATTTCGCTTAATGTCTAACGTTCTAGCTCTCTTTTTCCAAATCCGGACATTTTTGTGTAAAAAGACACAAAAATACGTTTTCGAAACCAATCTAAGAAAATGAGAAAGCGCTTATAATACCTGAGTTTAGTTGATTTTTTTGACTTGACTGGCTAAACTAAATATGTGATTGAGAACACAATATCGCAGTAATGAACTGCAAAAGGGGTAAATGTCATGAAGTTAAGTAAAGTTGTGACGGGGACAGCCGTTGTTGCACTGTCCACTTTGGTTTTAAGTGCATGCAGCAGTAGTTCAAGCAGCAAAAATTCGTCCAGCAGTAAGGCTTCCAGCAGCAAAGTGGTGAAGAAGTCATCAACCCAAAAGCAAGTTGCCGGCGGTCCGCTGAAGGATGGTACTTACAAGCTGAATGAAACCGGCTATGACCATGGCTATAAAGTTGAAATGGCCATGACAGTCAAAGACGGGAAGATTACTTCTACTAAGTATGACTACGTTGACAAGAATGGTAAATCCAAGACCAAGGACGCTGCTTATGAAAAGTCGATGAAGTCCAAGGTCAAGGTTGGTCCAAAAGAATATATTCCTGAGTTGAACAAGTCGTTCCAGAAGAACGGAACAAACGTTGGGGCAATTGATGTCATCTCAGGTGCGACTGATTCTAGTTTGACCTTCAAGAACTATGCACAACAATTGATTCAGGCTGCCCAAGCCGGTGACACCAAGCCGATTGAAGTGAACAACACCGGCAAGATGAAAGACGGTACCTACACCCTTGAAGAAAAGAACTACTTCAATGGCTATCGGGTTACCTTCTCCATCACCGTCAAGGACGGCAAGATTACGCAAAGTAACTATGACAATGTTAATAAAGATGGCAAGTCCAAGACACTTGATACCAAGTACGAAGCTAATATGAAAAAAGTCAACAAGGTTGGCCCGAAGGAATACATTCCGGAACTGAATAAGTCGTTGGTTGCCAAGCAGTCACCAGCCAAGGTTGATGTGGTTTCCGGCGCGACCCACAGTTCCGATACCTTCATCTTATATGCTGATCAACTGGTCAATGCTGCACAAAATGGCAACACGAACAAGATCGAAGTTGACAACATTGTTTACAACAACTAATTTGTTGGTTTCACGATCGAAGCGGTTGGGCTGATTATCAGTCTAGTAGCTTAAGTAGGGACTTGTTCGGAATACTTCTTCTGAGCAGGTTCTTTTCTTATGCCTACAAAACCCCGTATAATGGCTCTGCAGCCGGATGATTGTGCCGGTTCACGCTCACTTTTGGAGGAATAATTAGATGAAGAAAAGAGTTGTCGTCGTTTTACTGATGCTGCTGGCATTGGTAGCGACTGCCTGTTCCGGCAAGCCTGCAGCTAAACGCACGTTGGTCGAAGGCGACCCTTATTCGGATACCCAGTTTTTGATGGGCACGGTTGTCACGGTTAAAATTTATGACAAGGGCAAGCAAGGGGCGTTAGATGCTGCTTTTTCCCGAGTCCAACAGCTGGCCGATCAGCTGACGGTCAATCAAAAAGGGTCGGAAGTTGATAAGGTTAACCAAAACGCCGGGATCAAGCCGGTTCATGTGACGCCGAGTGTTTATCGCGTGATCGCGGCGGCCAAGCATTACAGCGAGAATTCCAATGGCTCGTTTGATTTGGCGATCGGGCCGATCACCAGTCTGTGGCACATTGGCTTTGCCGATGCCCGCAAACCGGCCCAAAGCGAAATTGATGCCAAGCTGCCGTTGGTACATTACCAAGATGTCGTTCTTAATAAGAAGCAACAGACCGTTTACCTGAAGAAAAAAGGCATGGCCATTGATCTTGGCGGCATCGCGAAGGGGTTCATCACCGATGAAGTCGTTAAGACACTCAAGAAACAACATGTCACCACGGCTATTATTGACTTAGGCGGTAATATTTTCGTCATGGGTAAGAGCCCCAAGGATGCGAAGAAAGATTGGAATGTCGGCATTCAGGATCCGAAAAAGCCACGGGGGACGGCGATCGGTACCTTGCCTGCCAGTAACAAAACGGTTGTAACCTCCGGAATCTACGAGCGCTATCTCAAAGTTAATGGTAAAGTTTATATGCACCTTATGAATCCCAAAACCGGCTACCCATTTGACAATGAGTTGATGGGCGTGTCGATCGTCACCAACAAAAGTGTCGACGGCGATGCTCTGTCAACCGCGACGTTTGATAAGGGGCTAGTTGATGGGATGGCATATATCGAAAAGCTGAAATATGCCGATGCCATTTTTGTCACCAAAGACAAAAAAGTTTACGTCAGCTCGGGATTGAAAGATAGCTTCAAACTGTTCAAAAATTCCGGATACACGCTGGCGACTATAAAAAGTAGAGCGTGAACCAGCCCGGTTTCTGGGCTGGCGAGCGCGTTTAAAGGGGGAAGTCGATGACGCTGCCGATTTTCTTGGAATTGGTGGAAATTCGCACGAAGCTGGCAAGTATTTTGCCGTTTGCGATTGGTACGTTATTTGCAGTGAGTTACTTTCACGGCTTTAATGCTGTGAACACGGGGTTATTCCTGGTGGCGATGTTGCTTTTTGACATGATGACCACCGCGCTGAACAACTTGATGGATTATCGCAAAGCCAAAGATGAACACTATCAGCAAGCTGTTAATGTGATCGGGCGGGAAAAGTTAAATCCGAAGTTAGTCAGCCGAATCATTATCGGGATGCTGGCAGGTGCCTCGTTGCTTGGGATTATTTTGGTTGTGCGGACTGACTGGCTTGTGTTGTTGATGGGGATGGCTTGTTTTGCAATCGGTATCTTATATACTTGGGGACCGTTGCCATTGTCGCGGTTGCCACTGGGAGAAATTTTTTCCGGTGTCGTGATGGGCTTGGGCATTCCGGTGATTGCCACTTATATTAATATTGTCCCCGGAAAATTGATTGCTTTGGATTGGGGATGGCCGACCATCGTCTTGCACGGCGATTTTATTGCCATTATCGCTTTAGGCTTGACCTGTATCACGCCAATGGCCACCATTGCTAACGTTATGTTGGCCAACAACATGGCTGACTTGAAGGAAGATGAGCGGAATCATCGGCATACGTTGCCCATGTACTTAGGTCACTGGTGGGCACCGCGGGTTTACGCCTTGTTAGCCTATGTTGGTTTCCTCGCGGTCTTGTTAGCAGTTGTGTTTGGCGCCTTGCCGAGCTGGGCATTGCTGATTGAGTTGGCGTGGCCGCTCGTCATTCGCAACGTCCATCGTTTTATTCGCGACCCAAGCAAGCCGCGAACGTTCCACACCGCCGTCGTGAACCTGGTTTTGGAAAATGGTTTATTAACCCTCGGCTTGGGAATGGGGGTCTTGTTATGACGCAACCTTACAAACACCTAACTTGGCCGCTGTTCCTTGAATTTATTCGCTTACCGGCAAAAGCGGCGAGCATGCTCCCGTATGCGCTAGGCATTAGTTACGCCGCGTGGGCTTTTCAACAATTTTCCTGGGTCAACAGCCTGCTTTACGGCTTGGCCCAGCTCGCCATTGCTTTGTTTGTCACTGGCTTCAACAACGTGCAAGACTACTTCAAAGCCACAGACCATAGTTATCAGCAACAACAAAATATCATCGGCCGCGAGCATCTTTCACCTTGGGGGATGTTGGCGTTGACGATTCTGATGCTATTAGTGAGTGTCGTTCTTGGCCTGCTTCTTGTGATGCGCACGAATCTCAGCCTTCTGGTCATCGGTGCCGTTGGTGTTGGCATCGCCATTTTATATACATTTGGTCCGATTCCCTTATCCCGGCTCCCACTTGGCGAATTGCTGGCCGGAATCGTCGAAGGCTTCGGCACATTCACGATTGCCGTGCTAATCAACATGCAGGCACCGCAACCTTTGGATCTCGTCTTGGGCCGCCGCACATTTGCGTTTTCACTGAATCTCGGGTGGTTGTTGCAGTTATTCATCGCCGTTCTCCCGATTGTCATCCTCAACGCGGCAGTCATGTTTGCCGACAACATCGCCGATCTGGAACAAGATGTGAAAAATGAACGCTACACATTGCCCTATTACCTCGGGAAAAAGCGTGCCTTGAGTTGGTACCGGCTAATTCCATTTACCACCTTTGTCACCTTATTACTCGGCATCGTTACGGGCATCCTGCCGATTTGGAGTTTGCTGGTACTGGCGACATGGCCACTGGTGCTCCACAACACACGGACCTATACCGCTTCGCCTAGTAAAGACAAAACTTTTATTTTCACCATTCGTTCGCTCTTGAGCTTTGGTGGGGCGCTGTTGGTGACGTTGTGGTTGGGAATCCTTTTTTAAAATGACCTCAGATGCTTATAATAACGACATATTAATGGCACTAAAGATGACACCGTCTTTGTTTGCTGACGCTTGCTATTCATGGACAACCTTGGTATCATATTGGACGTGACTGGAGGGAACAAGATGTCAGTAAAGAAAGTTGCTTTAGCTTGTTCGGTTTGTGGGCAACGGAATTATTTTGTTCCCGAAAACCCGAAGCGAACGGAACGGTTAACTTTAAGAAAATTTTGTAAACATTGTGGCCGGGTAACGGTTCACCAAGAAACCAAGTAATAGTGGAAGGAGCAGACTGATGAAATTTATCAAAAGTGTTTTTGCGGAAATGAAGGCTGTTACGTGGCCGACCGCGAAACAGACACGGCGTGATACGTTTACCGTCATCATGACTTCCATTATCTTTGCCATTTATTTTGCGGCGGTTGATTGGGTCATTAACATGATCTTTCAGGCGTTCTTGTATTAAAGCCTGACAAACCGCTTCATCTTTGCTATACTATGAACAGCGCAAAACCGCCTTCGATGACGGTTTTTTATTTTGACTCAAAACACAAAAAGGAGACGCATTATGGCTGAAACAGTAACATCGGCAGAGAAGCATTGGTACGTGTTGCACACTTATTCCGGTTATGAGAATAAGGTGAAGACGAACCTTGAACAGCGGACGACCAGTATGAATATGGATGATTATATTTTTCGGGTGGTCGTTCCTGAAGAAGAGGAACATGAACAAAAGAATGGTAAGGATAAAGTTGAGATGAAAAAGACTTTTCCTGGCTATGTGTTGGTTGAAATGGTGATGACTGACCAGTCTTGGTTTGTGGTTCGGAATACGCCGGGAGTTACGGGGTTTGTCGGTTCGCATGGGGCCGGTTCAAAACCAGCACCATTGCTGCCGGAAGAAGTTGCCAGTGTGCTGCACTCGATGGGCATGAGCACGCGCCATCAGAACGTTGAGTTTGATGTGGGCGAGCCAGTGACGATTATCGATGGTGCCTTTACCGGCATGCATGGTAAGGTGACGGCGGTTGATAAAGATAAGATGAAGTTGAAAGTTGTTACGGAAATGTTTGACCGTGAAGTAACCGCCGAACTGGACTTTGATCAAGTCGACAAGCTGTAGGTAACGCCTATGAGCGGCTGGTTCTGGATTCTTGTGACGCTGGGCGTGATTGTCGTTGTGGGCGTGATGACCGACTATTTTCTATTGGCGCGGACTGGCTATGCGCCGGTACCGCTTGTGATGGATCCGACGCCGACGTTGTTTATTCCCGGGCATCTGGGGACGCGCTATTCGTTTGGCCATATGTTGTGGCGTATGCAGCGGCGTTATGGCTTAAGCAAAGATGTCGTGGCCATTGTCGCCCCGGATAGCAGCGTTCATTTGCGCGGGCAGTTGAATCTAAACCATCACGCTGCCGTTCAGGTGTTGTATACGGACAAAACGGTGCGGCCCGCTGCCCAGTTGCGCGGGTTGAAGCATGTGATCGCCGCTTTGCAGGCGCAGCAGGCGTTTACCCGAGTTAATTTGGTCGCGCATTCGATGGGTGGCGTAACGGCGGCACTGTATTTATTGAGCCAACCTGCTGTTCCGGTGGCGAATCTGGTGACGATTGCCGCACCGATGAATGATGTGGAGGTTGCGCGGCGTTCGCCGATTCTTAATTGGCCGTTGACCCGTCAAGGACCGGAGCACACAGCGCCGATCTATCAGTATTTTCAACGTTCGATTGCCAATCTCCCGGCTGATCTTCGTTGGCTAAATATTGCCGGGGATTTGATGTTGGGCGGGCGCCACGATGGTGAAGTGGCCATTAGCAGCAGCTTTGCCGTGCGGTATTTGGTTAAGGATCGGATCAAAGATTATACCGAAGTTGTGATTCGCGGACCACGGGCAGCCCATAGTTTACTGCACGAGAATCGGTTGGTGGATCATGATATCGCCGAATATTTATGGCAACGTCAACGCGATTTTTAGGTGCTGCTGAATTGAAGTAGATAGTTGAAGGTTTGCGGACAGAAGCCGCTCAAGGAGTAAACGAATATGGCAGAAGTATATTTGGCTGCACCGTTTTTTGATCCTGCTCAGATTGAGCGGCTTGATCAAGTTTTAGCAGCTTTGCATGCAAATGAATCGGTCACCGCGATTTTTTCACCGCGCGATGACACGAACAAAGCGGGATTGACGCCGAACTCACCAGGGTGGCAGCGGCAGGTGTTTGGTGAAGACATTCAGGGTCTGCACCGCTCGACGGTCTTAGTCGCCATTCTGGATTATGTCGGTGAGAACCCCGATCCGGGAACGGCGTTTGAGATTGGGTACGCCTATGCGCACCACATGCCAATCGTGGCGCTTCAGCTTGGCGAGATGAAAATGAATCTGATGTTGGCAGGGTCGATTACCTGCTTTGTGAATGATTTGGTCGAGCTTAAAAGTCTTGATTTGGACCATGTGTTAGTGCGGCCGTATGTCGGACCGGTCTTTTAAATCCACGGATAGATCAGATGTCGCCAGCGTTTTCTTGCGCTGGCGATTTTTTAATTTCGTCATTATTTTTAAAAAGCCGTGCATCCCGCGTTGGGCAGGTGGTTGCCAGCATTAACAATTTGTTATTGATTAATCTATATCTTGATATTAGGTTCGTTTGGCTATACCATATCTTGTATACGGGAGGTACAGCTATGCAAGTTATGATGAAACCGATCACCTTGGCACCTGATTTTGTTGCCGAGGTCAAGAAAGAAATTAAGCCACACTGGGGTGAACTGGGATGGGTCACGTATAAGCGGACCTATGCCCGGTGGTTGCCGGATCAACAACGGACCGAGAATTGGGATGAAACCGTCAAGCGAGTGGTTGAGGGGAATATTAACCTTGATCCGCGGTTACATACAGCCAATCCTGATTCAGAAGTCGTGGATGAACTGCAAAAAGAGGCACGGAATCTTTTCAAGCTTATTTACGGGTTGGCCGGCACGCCATCTGGCCGTAACCTGTGGATTTCCGGAACCGATTATCAAAAGCGCAATGGCGATGCCTTGAATAATTGTTGGTTTATCGCCATTCGCCCGCAACCCTATGGTGAGTCGCATATCGTGCCGACGGATTTTTCGGCTGACCAGCCTGCTGTCTCGATGCCGTATTCCTTTATGTTTGACGAATTGATGAAAGGCGGCGGCGTCGGTTTTTCCGTGACCAAAGACAACATTGCCAAGTTGCCGCCAGTCGCAAACGCCGTTGACCTGACGATTGTGATTGATCGCAACAGTGCCAGCTATGCGGAATCACTGAAAATGGGCGCGGTTGATCGGGAAGCCTGGGAACAGGCGCATGCGGCCGAGCACAATGACCGCTACGTTTTGCCGGATACCCGTGAAGGCTGGGTTTTAGCCAACGCCAAGGTGATTGATCATCATTTTGCGACGACTAATCCCGGTGGTCAGACCAAGTTGGTGCTGGATATCAGTCGGATTCGGCCAAAAGGCGCCCGGATTCATGGCTTTGGCGGCACGGCTTCCGGTCCGATGCCATTAGTCGAGATGTTGCTGGATATCAACAAGGTGCTTAATGCGCGGGTTGGCCAGCGATTGACCGCGGTTGACGCTACGGATATCGGCAACTTGATCGGCAAGACAGTGGTGGCCGGCAATGTGCGACGTTCCGCGGAAATGTCGTTAGGCTCGGCCGATGATGACGCGTTCATCACGATGAAGCAGGATCAAAAAAAGCTTTATCATCACCGCTGGGCATCTAACAACAGTGTCGCGATTGATACGCAGTTTGACGCTTATGCACCGATTGCGACAGCCATTGCCAAAAACGGTGAACCGGGCGTTGTGAACCTCGATTTATCACGCCGCTTCGGCCGGATTGTCGATGGTGAAAATGCAGCTAACGATCCGGATGTGGAAGGCACCAACCCATGTGGCGAGATTTCGTTGGCCAATGGTGAACCATGCAACTTGTTTGAACTCTTTCCGGTCGTTGCGGTGCAACAAGGTTGGAAATTGAAGCAGGCCTTTGCGTTGGCAACGCGTTATGCCAAGCGAGTAACCTTCAGCAATTATGACTGGCAGGTTTCCCGTGATATTATTAGGAAGAATCGCCGTATCGGCATTTCGATGTCCGGAATTCAGGATTGGTTCCTGGATGATTTCGGTCATCGCGTTGTGTCCGGATTTGAACCGGTTGTGGATCCGCACACCGGTAAAATGCTTGAGAAGCCGATTTATAATCCGGAAATCAAGCAAGCGGTGGATGGCTTATATCACGCGGTTGTTGATGCGGATCAGGCTTATTCCGATGCATTGGGCTGTGAGCCTTCCCGCAAACACACCACGGTTAAGCCATCGGGAACCGTTGCTAAATTGGCAGGCGTTTCAGAAGGCATGCATTTCCATTATGCCGGCTACCTGATTCAGCGCATTCGGTTCCAGGCCAACGACCCGTTGCTGCCGGCTTTGAAAGCATGTGGTTATCATATTGAACCGGATGTTTACACCAAGAACACGATGGTTGTCGAGTTCCCGATTCGCGCGGCGCATGCCGACGATCCGGCATTTGCTTCAGCCGGAACGGTTTCGATTGCCGAACAGATTGCGACCCAGGCATTCTTGCAGACATACTGGTCGGATAATGCGGTTAGCTGCACGGTCACCTTCCAGCCGGAAGAAGCCGATCAGATTGCCGGCTTGTTGTCACAGTATCGGCACGTGATCAAGTCAACATCCATGTTGCCGTACGTTGGCTCAGGCTTCAAACAGGCGCCAAAAGAGCCGATTGATGCTGACACCTATACGCAAAAGTGCGCCAAGATTCACGGATCAGTCGCAGCTGTTTTTGCCGCTCAAAATGCCAATCATGATCAAAAAGATCTGGAATTAGTTGACCAGACGGATTGTGTTGGCGGCGCTTGCCCGATTAAGTAAAAATGCGGAGGAAATTGAAGGTTATGTTGAAGAAAGCTTTACGTTCACTGGTTGTCTTTTTTGCAGCAATGTTTGTGCTGGCTGGTTGCAGCAACAGTTCGAACAGCGCTGCCAAATCCAGCAGCAAGCCGAATCAGATTGTGGTCACTTATCAGCTGAAGCAAAATGGCAAGGCGTTTGCCAAGAAAAAAATTACCCAACCGAAAAAGTCAGTGGTGATGACCGGTCTGAAAAAAGGTTGGTCGGTCAAGGCTTCGAAAGGGTTTATCACTGAGATTGCCGGCAAGAAGCAAAATGTTGCCAAGAAGACTTACTGGCTATACACCATCAACGGCAAGATGGCGAAAAAAGGTGCCACAACGCAACCGGTCAAGAACCACGATAAAGTTGTTTTTGACCTGAGTGTTACCAAATGAAGCTGCCAACGTCAGCCAAAAAGCCATCGCCTGTTCGGGCGGTGGCTTTGCTTGGTCTATTGACGGCATTGTGCACGGTTTTGCGGATCGTTAAAGTGCCGATTCCCAACGTTCAGCCGGTGACAGATATTTTGATGGTCGTGACGTTGTTACTCGGACTGCGTTGGGGACTCGGCTTAACTGTCAGTACGCTGGTGGTCTCCAACCTTGTCTTAGGGTTCGGCTTGTGGACGTTGCCGCAAATCGTGGCTTATATGATTTGCATGCTCGTGTTGCAGGCGATTGTGCTGATGTTGCCGGTCGTCCGGCGCCAGCTCTGGCTCCAAATCGGCTTGGCCGGGTTGCTGGGCTATCTTTATGGGGTTGTTGTCAGTCTGGGGATGGCGGTCATTGGCAGTTTGAATGGACTCGGCTTTTGGGCGTATTATATCAGTGGTTTGTTGTTTGACACTTATCACGCGATCGGGAATCTTGTTTTTTACCCAATCGTTCTGGTGGTGTTGCAGCAAGGACTGAAACGGTTCAATCGCGGATAACGCGCTTACGGAAAAGAGGATTCGGTTTGAAACTTTACACAAAAGTCGGCGATCACGGTGCCACGAAACAGATTAATGGTAAGAAAGTGCCGAAATATGATCCGCAGATTATCGCGCTGGGCGATTTGGACGAGCTTGATTCATGGCTTGGCTATGTCGCGTCGCAAGCAACGGCGACACCGGGGTTTGATTGGCTTGCGCAAGCGTTGGAAGACCGGCAGCGGGAGCTTTATGAGTTGCTGGCCGACGTTGCGGTACCGCGGCATCAAACGATTACCGAAGCGCATGTCAAGGCACTGGAAGATGCGATTGATGACATGATGGCACAGGTGCCGCGCATCACCGCTTTTGTGTTACCCGGTGGTCATCCGCTGGCAGCGGCGTTGCAATATGGCCGCGCCGTGGCACGCCGAGCGGAGCGCTCGCTGGATCTGCTGGCTGAGGGAGATAAGACGGTCACTGCGGTGGTTTTGCAATACAGCAATCGGCTATCTGATTACCTTTTTGCATTGGCACGTTACGTCAATTTCAAGGCAGGCGTTCCTGAAGTGAAAAGTAAGTAATTGCACAGACAATAGAAAAGGCCTTAGTCCGGTTTTCGCTGGACTAAGGCTTTTCGTTTGCATGCAAATTGTCATTGAGAATGGTTTATTCTGCGGGTGAAATGTCTTCCGACTCGCTTAATGGATACATTTGCAGCAGATTGTGCTGCTCGAACCAATAGCCAAGCCGCAGTAACTGATCTTCGCGACCCTTAGCAGCCACAAACTGAATGCCCAGCGGTAGGCCGTCCGGTGATATCGCAGTGGGGAGGCTAATCGCCGGGGCGCCGGTTAAGTTGGCCTGTTGCGTGAACGGCGAGTATGCGAGGCTGGGCTCGAACAAATCCCAGACGAGCTGCTTTTGCTCATCCGGCGCAAGCTCGGCTGCGTGTTTCATTTTATCGACGATGGCAGGTGATTGTAACTCGGCATCAATGCGCGGCGCCGTTTTGGCTGTCGTTGGCGTTAACAGCAGATCATAGCTGTCGTGGAAATGACTGTAAGCTTCGGCTGCCTGATCCCAGACGCCCAGCGAACGGCTGTAATCAGCGGCCGTTGTGTGCAATCCGGCTTGATAGATGGCCCACGTAACGGGTTCGACGTCTTCCGCAGTGACCGCGCGGCCGGATTGCTCGGTATAGGCTTGGAACATGGCCGCGGTTTCGCCGCCGTTCATCAAATAATAAGCCTTCATCAAGGCTGTGCCATCCACATCCGGCTGCGCTTCAACAACAGTGTGGCCAGCCGCGCGCAAGGCATCCACGGCTAACGCGACTGCCTTGACCGCCGTGGCGCTAACCGGTGTACCGACAGGCGATTGCGTGGTGTAGGCGATTTTTAACGGTCGCGGGTCATTGACGTTTTCGAGGTGCAACGGTGGCGCGTTAAACGGTGCAGCTAACTGGGTCGTTGCCAGTCCGCGCAGCAAGGCTTCGGTATCGGCTATCGTGCGGGTCAAAGCGAAATTAATGGAAGCACCTTGCCACCCACGCCACTCGCCCGGCCCGGTCGGCAAGCGCCCACGGGTAGGTTTTAAGCCGATTAAGCCGGAAAAAGAAGCAGGAATCCGAATCGAACCGCCGCCGTCAGATCCGGCAGCAAGCAGACTGATGCCAGCCGCGACCAACGCCGCCGCCCCGCCGGAAGAGCCACCTGGCGAATAGTCCAGATTCCACGGATTGCGTGCCGGACCGTAAAGCGTGGCATCAGTGATATTTTTGAAGCCGAACTCCGGGACATTACTTTGGCCGATGATCACAAAACCCAGTGCCTGTAATGCTTTGACAAAGTTGTTGGTGCTGGTAGCTTTGGCATCTTTGAATAGCCGACTGCCGGCTGTGGCCGGTGCGCCGGCGAAGTTTTGCCCCAAACCTTTCAAGACCAGCGGCACACCCAAGAATGGTTGGCCGTTGTCTTTCAGTTGCGCGGCATCGTGTTTGGCGGCCGCAAACCTTGTCCAGGTGATGGCATTCAGTTTGGGATTGAGCTTGGCAATTTTATCGGCCGCCGCATCGATTAAGTCAGCGCTGGTAATGGCGCCCGCACGAATCGCGGCAGCTTGGGCTAATGCTGAAGAAATCATTAATTTTTCCTCCAAAAGGGTCTTCCTGACAACAGTGCTACTTTAGTTATCTTTGACAACCATCTTACTGTCAAGTTATTCTTTGAGTAAAGCTAATTGCCTGCAATGATTCGTGATTTTTTTGCCAGGCATACAAAAAGGGGTGAGAAGAAGCGGCTTATGGAACAAGATAATAGTGACGAAGCACCCACGAAGACATGAACGCAATAATTAAGTGGAAGGTGCTCATGTGGTTATCATCGTGAAAATAGCGAAATGTATTCATGACTAGCTGACAAATGTTTTCTGGAAACCATCTGTCCGCTGGCCGGCCTTGCGTCATCACGAGGCTTAATGAAGACAGCCACTCAATCAGAAAGGAACTATATAAAAGTTTATTGATGCCAAAGCGGCATGCTTCCACATTTTATATAACAAGAGATGATGTTCAAAAAAACTATAACAAGGCACAACGCATCCACCCAGGAAAAAACGGCGGCGTTGATGCAGTATAGCCAGCAGCAGCCACAGGAGGTTCTGGCGACACTGAGAACCCGTGAAGCAGGGTTGAAGCCTGCCGAAGCCGCCGATCGTCTGGAAGAAACGGGATCCAACACCGTCGTGACCCAACATCCGCGGCCGTGGTATTTGATTTTATTTGCAGCATTTAATGAACCGTTTGTCTGGGTGCTGCTTTTATTATGCATCGTTTCCATTATGACAGCGGATTATGACGGTGCCCGAATGATGGGGCTGATGATCACGCTCTCTGTTTCGATTCACTTTTGGCAGGAGTATCGGTCGCAAAAAGAAAGCCACGCGCTGGCTGCCTTGATTGCCAATACGACAGCGGTGACGCGTGACGGACAAACGCAGGAGCGGCCGATGGATGAAGTCGTGCCGGGCGATATTGTCCAACTGGCGACGGGAGATATGATTCCGGCTGATGCTTATTTGATTGCGACGCATGATTTGTTCGTCAATCAATCGTCTTTTACCGGTGAAGCGATGCCAGTGGAGAAAACGGCCGGCAAAACCACTTTAGAAGCGGATCAAAGCCTTTTTGATGCGCTGAATCTGGTTTTCATGGGAACAGACGTGATTTCCGGTTCTGGTACCGCGGTGATTTTGAAAACCGGGGATGCCACTTATTTTGGCGATATGGCGAATCAAATCGGCCATAAACCCGCGCCGACGAGTTTTGAACAAGGGATGCGGGCCATCAGCCGGGTTTTGATCAGTATGATGCTGGTGTTGGTGCCGGTGGTGTTCGTGATTAACGGCATCACCAAACAGGACTGGTCCCAGGCATTCTTTTTTGCGATTGCGGTCGCGGTGGGGCTGACGCCGGAAATGTTGCCGATGATCGTCAATAGCAATCTGGCAAAAGGCGCGCTCGCCATGTCGAAACGAAAAGTTATTGTGAAACGACTGCATGCGATCCAAAATCTCGGGGCCATCGATACCCTTTTCACCGACAAAACCGGGACAATTACCGAAGATCGCGTGGTCGTGATGCGGTACGTCGACGCGACCGGTGCCACTGATCCGGCGGTGCTGCGAATGGCGTATATGAATGCCAATTATCAAACCGGCTGGCACAACCTGATGGATACGGCAGTGGTGAATTACGCGCATGAGCACGAGGCGATTTTGGCGGATTTGCCCGCGGGATTAACCAAAATCGATGAAATTCCGTTTGACTTTGAGCGCCGGCGACTCACGGTGGTTGTCGCTAACGAGGACCACCAGTGGATGATCACCAAAGGGGCGTTTGAGGAAATGCTGGCGGTGTGTGATCGGGTGGAACTGCATGGTGAGGTGTTGCCGATTACCCCGGAGCGGCTCAAGCAACTTCAACATACAAACGCGGCCATGAGCGGTCAGGGGATGCGGATGATTGTGGTGGCTTATCGGCAAGACGTCCATCAACAGGAAATTTATACGACCGCTGACGAACAGCATATGGTGATCGCCGGTTTTCTGGGCTTTTTGGATCCGGCCAAACCGGATGCCAAAGAGGCGGTTGGCTTATTGCGGAACCACGGCGTCCGGGTGAAAGTTTTGACCGGTGATAACGCCATTATTACGCAACATGTTGCCGAAGAAGTAGGCATTGCCAATCAGCTGGTTGTCACGGGAAATGATGTCGAAGCCATGGACGATAAGGCATTACAGCAGGCTGTCGAGTCGACGGATCTGTTTGTGAAGCTGAGCCCGCTGCAAAAAGCGCGGATTATTAAAACCATGCGGGCAGCCGGACACACAGTAGGGTACATGGGCGATGGCATCAATGACACCGCCGCACTGCGCGAAGCCGACGTCAGCATCAGTGTGGATACGGCTGCGGATATCACCAAAGACGCAAGCGGCATTATTTTACTGGAAAAGAGTCTGTTGGTGCTTGAAGATGGCATTCTTGAAGGACGACGGGTCTATGCCAACGCCATGAAGTACATTAAAATGACAATCGCCTCGAATTTTGGGAATGCCTTTTCGGTTTTGGTTGCCAGTATCTTTCTACCGTTCCTACCAATGCTGGCGATTCAGCTGCTGGTGCAAAATTTGATTTACGATACGTCGCAAATGACGATTCCCTGGGACAATGTGGATGACGCAACGTTAGCCGAGCCGACGCCATGGCGCGCTAAGGGTTTGTTGCGATATACGTTGACATTTGGGCCGTTAAGTTCGCTTTTTGATATCACAACGTTCCTATTCTTATGGTTTGGGCTCGGAATTGGCGCCCATGCGGCCAGTTTGCCGGCACAGCATGTTTTTCAGGCAGGTTGGTTTGTTGTCGGCCTGTTCACCCAATCACTAGTCGTGCACGTTTTGCGGACGCGGGTGACACCATTTTGGCGGTCTCCGGCATCGGCCATTGTCATCCTGTCGACCATGCTGGCCTTGTTGGTGGGTTTGTTCCTTATCCTGTCGCCGCTGCATCGCGCCTTTGACTTTGCGGTGTTGCCACTTAGTTATTGGCCGGGGGCGGCGCTCATCGTATTGACTTACCTAATCGTTGTTGAATGTGTTAAGCGGATGTATTTAAAACACGGCTGGCCGTGGCTGTAAAAAGCCATTCGGGGTGTTTCACAACCTGAATCTTACTTGCCTTTTGTGAGACGGCGTGCTACGCTACTTAAGTATGTTTTCAGCATACGCGTGGGAGGCCAAAACTTCTGGCCATCATAACCACATCACGGACTTAAGGAGGTATGTCTCGTGGCTAAAAAAGTAGCAAACATTGTCAAACTCCAAATTCCTGCTGGGAAAGCAACCCCAGCTCCTCCGGTTGGCCCTGCACTTGGGCAAGCCGGTATCAATATTATGGGGTTCACCAAGGATTTCAATGCACGTACGGCTGATCAAGCCGGCATGATTATCCCGGTTGTCATCACGGTTTATGAAGATCGTTCATTTGATTTCGTAACCAAGACCCCGCCGGCTGCAATTCTTTTGAAGAAAGCTGCTGGTGTTGAACATGGTTCCGGCGAACCGAATACCAAGAAGGTTGCTAAAGTAACCAAGGCTCAGGTCAAGGAAATCGCCGAAACAAAGATGCAAGACCTTAACGCTGCCGATGTTGAAGCGGCTATGCGCATGGTTGAAGGAACGGCTCGTTCGATGGGCTTCGAAGTCGAAGACTAAGACGCACTGTTCGGATTCTCAGTGAAAACTGAGGTAATCAGGTGGAAGGGAGAAAACTGATCTCCCAGTGACCACATTTGCAAGGAGGAAAACCCAGAATGGCTAAAAAAGGTAAAAAGTATTTAGAGGCTGCTAAAGCGGTTGATTCAAACAAGCAGTACACCCCTGAAGAAGCGGTTAATCTGCTGAAGAAAATCGACTATGCCAAGTTCGACGAAACCGTTGAAGTTGCCTATCGTTTAAACGTTGACCCAAAGCAGGCTGACCAACAGATCCGTGGCGCAGTTGTGCTGCCAAACGGAACCGGTAAGACGTCGAAGGTCATTGTTTTTGCCCAAGGCGACCAAGCCAAGGCTGCCGAAGACGCCGGTGCTGACGTTGTTGGTGCCGAAGATTTGGTACAAAAGATTCAAGACGGCTGGTTGGACTTTGATGTTGCGGTTGCAACACCACCGATGATGGCTCAGGTTGGTCGTTTAGGCCGTGTCCTTGGCCCGAAAGGCTTGATGCCTAACCCGAAGACCGGCACCGTTACCATGGACACTGCCAAAGCTGTCAATGATATCAAAGCCGGCCAGGTTGCTTATCGTGTTGACAAGGCTGGTATTATCCATGCCCCAATCGGCAAGAAGAGCTTCGATGCTGACAAGCTGCTTGAAAACTTCAAAGCCATGAACGACATCGTTTTGAAGGCACGCCCAGCAAGTACGAAGGGTATCTACATCAAGAGCCTGACCCTGACGTCCACCATGGCGCCTGGTATCAAGGTTAACCCGACTGACTTCTAAAATAATGATTATTTTGAGACTCGCTGAAACTGGCGGGTCTTTTTATTTTGCGTTAAATTAAAGTCGGCGTACGCCTTTGGGCTGCAAGGAATTTGCCGATTTGACTGTCCGTGCGAACGGTATGCAGTTGGCATCTATCAAGGGAATACGCTATGATTAAGTAAGGACACGAAGGGAGCGTTTACAAAAATGGCTTATCAAACCGTTGATCCGAACACGAACACTTTAGAGAAGACTTATGCGAACACAACGCCTGCGCAAATCGGCGAAATGCTGACAACCGGGCATGCGTTTTATAAGGAACAGCGTAATCTTGATCCGGCAACGCGGGCCGCAACGTTACACGCAGTTGCCGCTTATTTCCGGGATAATGCAGATGAAATGGCTGCGATTATCACCAAGGAAATGGGCAAGCGCACGGAAGAGGCTTTAGGTGAAGTCGAACTTTGTGCTGAAATTGCGGACATGTATGCTGATCGGGCGCCGGCACTGTTGAAACCGCAGCCGATTGACAGCACGGCTGGCGCTGCAGTGACGAATCACGTTGCTACCGGAATCGTGTTTGGTGTCGAACCCTGGAACTTCCCGTATTATCAATTAATGCGGGTTTTTGCACCGAACTTCATGGTTGGCAATGCCGTCATCATCAAACCTGCAAGTAACGTACCGGCCAGTGGACTCGAATTTGAAAAGGCTGTACTGGCAGGCGGTGCGGACAAAGGCGCCTTCCAAATTGCCTTAATCGGCCACGATGATACCGAGACCTTCATCAAGGATCCCCGGGTTGCCGGCGTTTGTCTGACCGGTTCTGAAGGTGCCGGTTCGCATGTTGCGGCGCTTGCAGGCAAATACTTAAAGAAATCGTTGATGGAATTAGGCGGGATGGATGCCTTTCTGGTTTTAGACGGCGCCGATCTTAGCAGCGTCATTCCGGAAGCGGTCAAAACGCGACTGATGAACTGTGGCCAAGTCTGCACCAGCTCCAAACGGTTTATTGTGCTAGATAAGTACTATGACGATTTTGTAGCCGGGTTGAAGAAGGGCTTTGAAAGTGTCAAAATCGGTGATCCAAGCGATCCTTCAGTTGACGTTGGCCCATTAAACAGTCAAAAGGCCAAGGATAAGCTTCAAGGTCAGGTTGACACGGCGATCGAGCACGGTGCCAAGGTCGTTTACGGCAATACGCCAGTCGATCTGCCGGGCGCCTTTTTCCAGCCGACAATTTTGACAGACATCGACAAAGATAACCCTGCTTACCACACCGAATTATTTGGCCCGGTTGCCTGTGTCTACAAGGTACACTCTGAAAAGGAAGCTATTGAGCTTGCCAATGATGTACCTTATGGCCTTGGCGGTGCAGTTTTTGCCGGCGATACCAATCACGCTGCAGAAGTTGCCGCGCAGATTGAAACCGGTATGGTCGGTGCTAACCAAAGTCAGAGTTATAATGCCGAATTGCCATTTGGCGGAGTCAAAAATTCCGGTTACGGTCGGGAACTTGGCGATTTGGGGCTGTTTACATTTGTTAATGAACAAACCGTTACGCGGGCACTGCGCAAGTAATCGTTGTTTTAGTATGTGCGTTAGGTGGTCATTGCACCGTGGCAGGTTGAGCCAAAGAAGCTTTTAAATATTTCCAGAAAACGCCATCGCGATTTTGTTGCGATGGCGTTTTTGCTTGTCACCGTGAGAGAAATTCGGGTTCGTAACGCGTGAAAGTCAGCATGAAAGTTAAAAAGTCAAAAATTGGAACCGTTTTCATGACAGTGGTGTGTTAATATTTTTGACAATAATAGTATTATATAAATGTAATATGTGTGTCACTATTTAAATATTTATGAAAAGAAGTCCTTTGAAAGATTGGTCCAGTGGCTTTCACAGGACTTTCGTTGCCTTTGGCAGGAGAGCATATAATCACGTTTTTAGATTTTTTTGATCGTATTTGCCCTTTTACTGACGGAGGAGCTTTTCAAATAAGGAGTGGTTGTGAGTGAACTATTTCATCAACTTCGGTATGCCCGCTAGTAAATCCGGGATTGAGCATGCTGAACTTAAGCGCAAGAGTCTTTTTGATAAGCACAAGGAGGCCTACTGCTTTTTGCTGCGGGACTGGTCGCGGGATTTACATACAAATACAGCTAACGCAGGGATTACAGACGAACATCTGATTAACATGTTTGATTATTACCAGGACACCTGTCATGTTGATCAGGCTCAGCTTTTGCCTGAAGAGGTTGACTTAGGTCTTAAAGATCTTAAGTACGACGACGAGTATAAACGTAACCGCGTTTTGGTTTCTCGAGCTGATGGTCGGTTGGCTGCGCGAATTAACTATGTCCGTGAAACTAGACAGGTTGTTTCAACTGAACTTTTTGATGGCGTTGAAAACCTTTATCAGGTTGCATTTTATGATTCACGCGGGTTCAAGTCATTAATTCAGTGGTACACGCCAGACAACAAGATAGGCAATGAAGAGTGGCTGACATTGGATGGCCGCCCGGTGATTAAGGCATTTAACAAGAAAGGTGAGGACGGCAAAATTAAGCAAACCGGCTGGATCCTGACCGATCGTAAAGGCAAACGTTTCCAGTTTGACACGATTGATGCGTTCTTTGAGCACTTCATCAATGACGTCAATGAAAGTGGCGAGAATGTCTTTATTTTGGATCGCTCGTTACTTGCGGATGAAGCCCTCATTCACTTAGACAAGCCGGCATATACAGTCATGCATCTGCACAATTCACATGCCGGCGATGCCCAGCGGCCGATGGATTCAGTTATGAATAACAACTATGAATACGCCTTAGTCAATGGCGCTAAGTATTCGGCCTTTGTATCGGCAACTAAGAAACAAGCCGTTGATGTTACGAAACGTTTTCCATATATCACCAAGTCCTTCGATATTCCGGTTGGTATTGTTCCGGATGATGTTCTCAATCGGCAACGCATTTTGTCCAAGAATCGTATTTTTGGCAAGGTCATTGCGGTTGCCAGAATTGCACCGGAAAAGAATCTGGATAACTTAGTCCGGGCGATTGCGATTGTGCATAAACAAACGCCAGAAGTGACGCTTGACCTGTATGGTTACCCCGACGCAACAAATAACTATGCGGAGAAGAAGAAGATCGAAAAGACGATTAAGGAACTGTCGCTAGAAGATGTCGTCACCTTCAAGGGTTATACGGAGAATCTGGAGAGCGCCTATAACACCGCACAGATTTTTGGCTTGACTTCGATCATGGAAGGCTTTGATCTCTCCCTGCTGGAAGCCATCTCGCATGGTGTTGTTGGTGTCACTTATGATGTCAATTACGGCCCGAACGAAATTGTCGAGGACGGCGTGAACGGTTATGTCACTCCTTATGGCGATATCAAGGCATTAGCCGAGAAGATTCAGTCATTATTTGCTGACAAGGACAAAATGCAACAAATGAGCACCAACGCTTACGAGTCGGCTAAGCGCTATTCGGAAGAAAACGTTTGGCACAAATGGCAAAATCTCCTACAAGACGCAGAAAAGACGGAAGGAGGTGTCGCGAAATGATTTACATGGTTGGCGAAAATGTCTTCACTTTTAACTCCGGCACTGAATTCTCCCAGATGCAGCGGCTCAAGGCTTTTAAACGCAACGGGATTGAAGCAAAGCTGTTGGTGCGGAACTATAACCGATTCTTATATCGCGATGCTTCCCGAGCTGGCTTGGCCAAAGATGACTACATCAATATGTATGACTATTTTCAAGGAGTTGTTGGCCTTGAACGTAAAAAGCAGGAGCTCCGCTTGCTGGATTCCATTCCGTTGACGAAATACCACGTTGTCGGCATCGATAATAATTTGACAACGATTGATCTTCTGGGTCGAACCATTGCCAAGATTGCTGTTATGCCGGAAACCGTGGGCTTGGTTGGCAGCATCGATTATTTTGATCGGTTTGGCAATAAGGAATTGACCGAGTTCTGGGATTGGCGCGGGTTCAAATCGATGGAGCAGAATTACAATCCTGACGAAACAGTTGCTGCCCAAAAGTTCTTCGATCGTCAAGGCCATGTGGTGCTGGAAATTGTGCACATGAACAAGAATGGCAAGCTTGCGCCGACGCTCTGGAAATTAATGAACTATCACGGCCATGACTACGCGTTTGATTCCGAAGACAGCTTGTTCCTGTTCTTCATGAACGAAATTACCAAGACAACGCCGGGACTCATGATTTCGGATCGGCGAACACTTGATGCAGCCGTGAAGCAAGTGGCGCATGCAACAGGGACCATCGCTTATATTCATGAAGGTGATCTGTTTATTGAAGGTGAAGGCAAGAAGAAAGTACCTAACCATATTTACGACGAAGCACTGGACGAACAAAAGCCATTCACTGCCGTCTTCTTCGCCACCCGCGAACAGGCTAAGAGCCTGAGTTCTAAGTGGCCGCATTTAACGATTAAGTCATCACCGGACACATTTGCTGAAGTACAAGCCGATAATCAGTCAGAGCCTGAGCATCCACATTTAACCTATATCGGTCGGCTTTTCCCAGACAAACACATTGCTGAGTTGATTGATGCATTCGAACAGGTCCACCAAGCCCGTCCGGACGCCGAATTGTTCCTTAAAGGTTATTTCTCCGATGATGATTACCATCACGAGATTACCGATAAGATTCACAAGAAAAAGCTCGATGATGCCGTTCACTTGGTCAATTACAGCAATGACAATCACGACATTTTGGCGAAAACCACCGTGTTTGTTTCAGCGGCAAAGTCGGAGGCTTTTGGGATGAACAGTCTTGAAGCGATGGCGGCCGGAGTACCGGTTGTCGCGTATGGCTGCCTCTTCCTGAAGAACAACCTTTTGATCAATGATCAGAACGGATTGGCCGTCGACAACATGACGCCAAGCAATTTGGGCAAGGCGGCACTTTCGGTATTGCAAGATGAGCAGCTGTATCACCGGTTACAGGCTGGCGCGTTGAAGACCGCAGCCCAACACTCAGAAAAAGCATTTGTTGATGAATGGAAATCAGGGCTTTCTGAATTTCTTTAAGTCAATGTTCAGGTAGTTGTGAACAGCATATTCCGGAAAGGAGATGGTGCCACGGGGGAACTGCTTTGAGGAGAATGGGTCGGAAACTAAGCATTTTTAGTTTGCTCAATTATTTTTGAGAGGATCTTGAGTATGAAAAAGGTAAAGAGAACGAATGTTTTGGTCGAGAAGAAACGATACAAGATGTTCAAGTCGAAGAAAAAGTGGTTAATTGCACCACTCTTCTTCCTTGGCGTCGGGTTGGGAACAGCCTTCGAACCAAACGAAGTTAAAGCTGATGTTCAAACGCCCAGCAGTTCCGTCTATACTGAAGCGTCTTCATCGGGAGCTAGTAGCGGCCAAAGTAGCGCCAGTAGCAGCGCTGCCGCAGCTGCACAAAGCAGCACAACTAGCGCTAGTCAAAGTAAAGTAGCTGCTGCCAGTACAGACAGCAGTAACAGTGCTGCCAGTAGCAGCCAAACCAGCAGCGTTGCAAGTTCTAGCCAAGGCAGTGCAAGCGTTGCGAGCGCCAGTCAAGGTAGCAGTAGCGTAGCCAGCGCCAGCCAGGGCAGTAAGAGCGATGCTAGCGCCAGTGCTTCAAGCAACAGCAAGAGCAACGCCAGCGATGGCAGTGCTAGTCAAGGTAGCAGCAGTTCTGCCAGCGATGGTAAGAGCAGTAATAGCGCGAACAGCAGCAGTGCCAGTCTGACAAGTGCCGCTGAGAGTGCTGCCAGTGCATCAAGCGCCAGCGCAAGCAGTGCTAGTGCTGCAAAAGCTGCACAGAGCACACTTGCAGCAAGTTCAGATGCAACTGATTCAGGCTCCAGCGTTGACGTAAGCACGGCTTCTGATTTTAATGCGGCTATGGCGAACTCAGCTGTCAGCGAGATTAATGTTAAATCTAGTTTCGTTGATGACGTATCAGGTGCTGATCGACAGTCATATGCTTATCGTCCGAACCTTGTCATCAATGGTAACGGAAACACGATTGATTTTCGCAAACACTGGTACGAGCTAGATGCAAAGGCCAATGAGAGTGAAAGTCTTACGATCAATGATTTGACCATGTACGGCTACAGTTACTGGGGCCCGGTTACCATCATGGGGGTTAACCCTAACTCAGGCTATGATCATTCAGTGACCTTCAATAACGTCACCTATACTGGTGCCCAATTAATGTTCGGGAGAACGACGAAGGTTTACATCGACGGAAAGACAACGGTTAATTCCGTAAAATCCTATACTTCACCGTTCGATCAATCGAACCAATCAACTCAGCCCGGTGATGGTGGCCAGCAAAACTTTGAAGTTAGCTACATGGAAGTCAAAAGCGGTGCTACTTATACGGGTACTACTTATAGTGGCACGGCTGTTCAAGTTCACAACGGTGGCTCGTTTATTGTCGATAAAGGTGCGACCGTTGACCTGCAGAGAACCAGTGCGGTTGGCGCCAACGAAGACGGTTTTAATGCACTGATCTATACAAGTGGTTCAGTGGAGTTTAAAGAAGGATCGAAGGTTACTCTTAATAAGAATAAGCTTCAAGAAACTAACTTCTCACCGATTTATATCGACACTGGTGCCAATTTAACAGTCGACAAAGATGCAGTTGTTAATATCGATGGTGCGACTGGTAACACGCCGATTAAGATTGTCGGTAATGGTACTGTCAACCTTAATGAAGGTTCATCAATGACCATTAACCAAACCGGGGATACGTTCGGCACTAATGGTGTCATTAATATCGCTGGTAGTGGCGGCTTTTATGTTGCGAGCGGCAGCACCCTTGCCGTTAATGTGACAGGGACAGATGCAGCTTCGATTAACGTCATCAAGACGACGGGTAGTAGCCAATTGAGTTTTGCCCAGGATGCAACTGCTAAGCTGACTATTAATGGTGGCACAGGTATTGCCCATGTACTCAACATCGGCAATAACTCAAAGATCAATATCTATATGCCGAAGTCAATTCTTTTCAGCATTGAAGGTAATACGAATAGTGCTTCTAGTATCTTCGATGTTACTGGCAGTGGTGCGTTAACTGGCCAATATGTCAAGATTATCCCTGACAATGGTAAGAATCCTTTTGGCCCATATAAATCTGTTTCATATGCATTAAGTGGTAAGGGTTCTACATCAACGAAAGCGACGGTTCAAGGATTAACTCCGGACGCTGAAACTTCAGGCGAGGACCTTGCAAATGATTTTGCAACTGATACTAGTCTTGAATTTGTCACAGCTGCAGATAATTTTGTTACCGTTGATCCAGTTACCAACGAAACCACGGAACTCACGGGTAAAACCGGTGCGGATGGTTATGTAACGATTACCGGGTTAAAGGGACTTCCTGCTGGCACTCTGACGGCAGACCCATATGATTCGACCAAGTATTTAGTACAAGCTGATGACAATGGGAACTGGAGTTATAAGCTGCCTGCCGGTGTCACATTGACAGCAAATACATCCTTTAAAGTGGTTTCAAGCGATGCCTTCATCGTTAAAACCGCAACGGTGGTTGTTAATGATGCCGAAACACCAAAACAGGCTTCTAGTGCTGCTGATAGTTCAAAGACAACGAGCACTGCCGCTGACGGAACTAGTTCGCAAGAAGCAGCAACAAACAGTTTTGCAAGTGCTGCAGGAAGTTATGCAAGTGAAGCGGAGACGATTGCCAAGAGTCAGGCTTCTAATGCGACGATTCAGTCACTAGCAAGCGATGCCCAGAAGCAGGCAAGCTTAGCATCTGACGCCGAAGCTGCGGCAAGCAAGAACTCGACCGCCGCTGCTGCAGCAGCTAAATCTGCAGCAAGCGCCGCCAGTGAAGCATCATCCGCGGCTGCTGCCGTAGCCAGTGACGATGCCTTAGCAAGTTCTGCTGCCGCTGCATATGATTCATACGCAGCCGAAGCCAGTGCTGCTTCTGCAGTCAATGACTCGGCAGGCCTTGCAACAGCGTCATCTGCCGCAAGTTCTGCTGCTGCGCAAATGAATGGGGCATTGTCTGATGCCCAAACAGCCGCAAAAGTGGCCGCAAGCGATGCAATCGTTGCAAGTAGTGCAGCCGTTGCAGCTGCAGCCGCTCAAAGCGAAGCCGTCAAGAGTGCTGCTGCTGCATCAGCTGCAAGCAAACAGGCACTTGATGATTTGAATAAGATCAAGGATGCATTAAACAGTGACGCCAGTGGTGCGAGTTCCAGTGCTAGTCAAGCTGATAGTGCTTCGACCGCGACGCATAAGTATGCGAGTGCCGCAAGTTCAAGCGCCAGTGAAGCTGGTTCCTATGCAAAGGATGCCAGTTCCAGTGCCAGTGATGCCACGGGTCAATCGACCACAGCTGATAAGCATGCAAGCACCGCTGCCTCAGCTGCTTCTGAGTATCCAAAGGATAGCGGGATCCAGTCGTATGCGAATGCGGCCAAGAGTGCTGCTGCTCAAGCAGATAGCAATGCAAGCTTGGCTAATAGTGCTTCTAAGGCTGGATCAACTGCTGCCAGTGATGCCAGTGACCAAGCGAAGACAGCTGCCAGTGCTGATACAGATGCAAGTACTGCTGCAAGTACTGCAAACAGTGCTGCCAGTGCTGCGGGCAGCGCATCCAAGGCTGGTGACAGTAAGGCTACCGCTAGTTACTCTGCTGCTGCCAGTACGGCTGCAGACACTGCCAAGAGTGCTGAGTCCGTTGCCAGTGCTGCCGCGGGCAAAGCAGCTTCCGATGATTCATTAGCATCATCTGCTGCTAAAGCTGCGGCTGGTTATGACAAAGCTGCCAGTGACGCGAATGCCGCTGCAAGCAGTGCCGCTAGTGCTGCACAAAGTTCTGCAGCAGCGAAGAGTGATGCAAGTGGTGCCGACAGTGCTTCGACCGCAACGCATGAATATGCGAGTGCTGCAAGTTCAAGCGCCAGTGAAGCTGGTTCCTATGCAAACAATGCAAAGTCCAGTGCCAGTGACGCAACGGGTCAGTCAAGCACAGCCGACAAACATGCAAGCACCGCTGCCTCAGCTGCTTCCAGTTATCCGAAGGATAGCGGGATCCAGTCGTATGCAAATGCGGCTAAGAGTGCTGCTGCGCAAGCAGATAGCAATGCAAGCATGGCCAATAGTGCCGCCACAGCTGGTTCAGCGGCTGCCAGTGATGCCAGTGACCAAGCTAAGACCGCTGGTAGTGCCGATGTTGTCGCAAGTAGCGCCGCTAAGGCCGCTAATGCCAACACGAGTGCTGCAGCCAGTGCTTCCAAGGCTGGTGACAGCAAAGCTGCTGCTAGCTACTCCACAGCTGCAAGTACGGCTGCAAGCAGCGCCAAGAGTGCTGAGTCCGTTGCCAGTGATGCCGCCGGCAAAGCAGCTTCCGATGATTCATTAGCATCGTCTGCTGCTAAAGCTGCGGCTGGTTATGACAAAGCTGCCAGTGACGCGAATGCCGCTGCAAGCAGTGCCGCTAGTGCTGCACAAAGTTCTGCAGCAGCAAAGAGCGATGCAAGTGTAGCAAACAGTGCCGCTAAGGCTGGATCATCGGCCGCAAGTGATGCTAGCGATCAAGCCAGTGTTGCTTCAAGCGCCGATGCTAAAGCAAGTAGCGCAGCCAAAGCTGCAGACAGTGCTGCTAGTGCCGCATCTAGTGCCGCTAAAGCAGGCAATAGTAGTGCTGCCAGTGCCTTCTCCAGTGCCGCGAGTGCTGCTTCGAGCAGTGCCAAGAGTGCTGAAAGTCAGGCGAGTGACGCCGCTGGCAAAGCGGCTTCTGACGATTCGCTAGCATCCAGTGCTGCGAGTGTTGCAAGTGATGCAGATAAGACGGCTAGTGATGCGGATAAGACCGCAAGCAGTGCAGCCAGTGCTGCGGCGTCTGATGCTGCCAAGCATGATGCCAGCGGTGCAAGTTCCAGCGCGAGTGGTGCCGATAGCTCATCGACCGCAACATCTAGCTATGCCAGTGCTGCAGGTTCTAGCGCAAGCGAAGCAGGATCTTATGCATCGCAGGCAAGTTCAAGTGCTAGCGAAGCTAATGACCATGCAAGCAGCGCCGACAGTGCTTCAAGTGCCGCTTCATCGGCTGCTTCCAACTACCCAAGTGATAGTGGGATCAAGTCTGATGCAAGCACGGCTTCCAGCGCCGCAAGTACCGCAAACAGCGCGGCTAGTCACGCCAATAGCGAGTCATCGACTGCTTCCTCTGCAGCAAGTCATGCCAGTGATCAAGCAAGCATCGCTTCGAGCGCCGATGCTAAAGCAAGTAGCGCAGCCAAAGATGCTGATAGTGCATCCAGTGCCGCATCCAGTGCCGCGAAGGATGGTAACAGCAGTGCTGCCAGTGCCTTCTCTAGTGCCGCAAGTGCTGCCTCGAGCAGTGCCAAGAGTGCCGAGAGTCAAGCAAGCAATGCCGCAAGTGCTGCAGCCTCTGATGATTCGGTAGCTTCCAGTGCCGCAAGTGCTGCAAGCACCGATAATTCGGTAGCATCCAGTGCTGCAAGTACTGCAAGCAGCGCGGCTAGTGCAGCTGAAAAGTCTGCAGCCGATAAGTCTGCTGCCAGCTCCAGTGCTAGTGGTGCCAGTTCCAGTGCAAGTGGTGCTGATAGCTCATCGACAGCAACTTCGAGCTATGAAAGCAACGCCAACTCTAGTGCCAGTGAAGCCAGCTCATATGCAAGCAACGCTAGTTCCAGTGCTAGTGAAGCAACAAGCCATGCAAGCAGCGCTTCGAGTCAAGCAAGTGCCGCATCGTCAGCTGCTTCTAACTACCCAAGTGATAGTGGGATCAAGTCTGATGCAAGCACGGCTTCCAGCGCCGCAAGTACCGCAAACAGCGCGGCTAGTCACGCCAATAGCGAATCATCGACTGCTTCTTCCGCTGCAAGTGATGCAAGCAACCAGGCAAGCATTGCTTCAAGCGCTGATTCAGTTGCAAGCAGTGCAGCAAGTACCGCAAACAGCGCCGCGAGTGCTGCATCCAGTGCCGCTAACTCTGGTGACAGCAGTGCGGCAAGCAGTTACTCCAGTGCCGCAAGTTCCGCAGCAAGCACTGCATCTAGCGCCGAAAGTGATGCAAGCCATGCCGCAAGTGCTGCCGCTTCCGATGATTCGGTGGCTTCCAGTGCTGCGAGCGCTGCAAGCACCGACAATTCGGTAGCATCCAGTGCTGCAAGTACCGCAAGCAGCGCGGCTAGTGCGGCTGAGAAGTCAGCAGCTGCTAAGTCCGATGCCAGTGGTGCAAGTTCCAGTGCTAGCCAAGCAAGTAATGCATCGTCGGCAACTTCAAGTTACGCAAGCAACGCCAGCTCCAGTGCTAGCGAAGCCAGCTCGTACGCGTCACAGGCAAGTTCAAGTGCCAGTGAAGCAAACAGCCATGCAAGCAGTGCGGCAAGTCATGCAAGTGATGCATCCTCGGCTGCATCCAACTACCCAAGTGATAGCGGGATCAAGTCTGATGCAAGCACCGCATCCAGTGCCGCAAGCCAAGCAAGCAGCGCCGCAAGCAAGGCAAGCAGCGAATCATCAACTGCTTCGTCTGCTGCAAGCGATGCAAGCAATCAGGCAAGCATTGCTTCAAGCGCTGATTCAACGGCAAGCAGTGCGGCAAGTACCGCAAGCAGTGCCGCCAGCGCCGCATCGAGCGCCGCAAACTCCGGCGACAGCAGTGCCGCAAGCAGCTATTCCAGTGCCGCAAGTTCCGCAGCAAGCACTGCATCTAGTGCTGAAAGTACTGCAAGCAGTGCTGCAAGTGCTGCTGCTTCCGATGACTCAACAGCTTCCAGTGCCGCAAGTGCTGCAAGCTCAGATAACTCGGTAGCCTCCAGTGCTGAAAGTACTGCAAGCAGTGCCGCAAGCGCCGCAGCAAGCTCAGCCGCAAGTCACCAAGTCTTACCTAATACCGGTGGCAACGGCTCATCGTCCAGCAGCTCATCATCAAGTGCAGCTGGTGGCAACGGTGGTAGCAGTTCATCTTCAAGCTCGTCATCGAGCGCAGCTGGTGCCGGTGGCAACGGCAGTGGCACGCAGCCAGGTAACGGTGGCAACGGCAGTGGCGCGCAGTCAGGCAACGGTGGCAATGGTGGCAACTCCGCTAATGGTGGAGGTTCATCATCGCAAACCGGAAATGGTAGCAGCAACACGTTGCCAACAACCGGTGGTACAGCGGGTCAGACAGGTTCATCATCGGAAAATGGCAATAGTGGTAAACACACATTGCCGCAAACCAGTGAGGCAAGCGATCAAGATGCTCCTGTTCTCGGTCTGCTTATGGTCAGTCTGATGGGATTGTTCGGCCTTGCAGGAACCAGACGTCGCAAGGATGACAAAACATCAAAGTAAAGCTGAGTAACGATGGTCGTTAAACACTGTTACGCGACTAAGCTTTGACACAAATAGAGAGTGGTGTGAGGAACGTCTACACGTTTCTTGCACCACTCTTTTTGCTTGGCATTAAAAAAAGAGGGCAACCCGCGCGAATGGTTGTCCTCTTTTTTAAATTATTCTAGATGCCGGTACGCGTAAAGGCATTTATTATGACTTTGACGGCGCTGTCTCAATCGAATCAACCAACTTAACCCCCATGGTTTCCTGTCCCAAAAAGACGATGGCGACGATAGCGATGAGGATTGATGCGGTAAAAATGGCAAAGATGCTGGTGACTGACCAGTTGGCGCCTAACAGGTGGCCGACAAGCAGGGGACCGACAATACCGCCGATGCGGCCGATGCCGGCTGCCATGCCTGAGCCGCTGCTGCGGACGATGGTTGGGTATTGTTCCGGTGAGTAGGCGTAGAGGGCACCCCATGCACCAAGGTTGAAGAATGAGAGCAACATACCGGCAGTTAATAGCATTGGGAGGCTCGTTGCCATTCCGAAGGCCAGTGCACTGGCGGCTGTGCCGAGGAGAAACAGACTCAAGACGAGCTTCCGGCCCCATTTTTCAATCAACCAGGCCGCGACGAAATAACCAGGTAATTGGGCTAACGTCATGATCAGCACATAACCAAAACTGTTGATGAGGCTGAAGCCTTTGAGGACCATCACGCTTGGCAGCCAAAGGAACATGCCGTAATAGGAGAAGACGACCATGAACCAGACAATCCACAGCATGATGGTTGAGCGCACGTAAGGCGGATGCCAGAGTGTCGTGAGCGTTTTGATCAAGCTTGGGCGGGCAACCTTTTTGAAGGCGCGTGATTCGTTGATGCCTTCGCGGAAGTAGAAGGCGTATAGGCCGGCTAAACCAGTTGCAAAAACGGCAACGCGCCAGCCCCAGACCGGCATGATGAAGTAGGAAATAATGGCCGCTAGCAACCAACCTGCCGCCCAGAAGCTTTCTAACAACACAACGCTGCGGCCGCGTTTTTCGACCGGCACACTTTCGGAGACCAGCGTAGAAGCTACTGGCAGCTCACCGCCCAACCCAGCGCCGATGATAAAGCGTAAAACAAGGAAAATACCATAACCCGTTGCAAAAGCGGAAATGCCGCTTCCAATTGAAAAGACCAGAAGTGTGAGAATGAGGATAGCTTTGCGGCCAAAACGATCGGCCATCATTCCGAACAAAATGGCGCCAACCGCCATACCGATCGAACTGACGCTGCCGATCCACCCCATTTCAACAGTACTTAGTTGCCATTCCTTATGTAAGGCTGCGATAACGAAACTCAGCATCCCCACATCCATCGCGTCAAATAGCCAGGCAATGCCAATGCCGACGATCAACCGCGCATGACTCGGTGCTTTCTTTGTCATTTGTCTCCTCCTTGATGAATTCCTCACAAGTTGGGTGTCTTGACACCCGTTTGCATGATCTTAATTTCATCAAAAAAGCGGGTTGCTGTCAATAAGAATTTTCATGAGATGCATCACAAGCGGATAAGACCTCAATGATTTCAAGTGTTTAGAAAGCAAAATAATTTTCAAAACTTGTATCAACTTTGGGGAATGAACGATGCTGCATGTTAAGATGGAACAACATAGCAAAAAGCGAGGAAGGCAAAGTTTTATGAAGAAAATCACAGAATGGTATTACGGCATTTCACTTAAGGATCGCTTCAAGCAACGAACTTATGACGCGATCATGGGCCGCAACATGCTGACGGCAGAGTTAATGCTGCTGATTGCCAGTGCGACGGCCATTTTTATTGATGCCAATAGTTTGAAAATGATTACTGCAAGCACATGGATTCTGTTGCTGGTGACGGTGATCATTGGCTTGATGAACACGGTCAGCTTACATTACTACCGACTGCAGGTGATTGAAGTTGATACGCCTGAAGCTTATCATCAGTATGTTTGGCTGGCAGTTGCCCGCGGCGTTTTGTCTGCGCTGGTACTGGCAGTCGCGATTTTTGCGATTGAAATGGCTTATGAAGCCGCGATGGACATGAACCCGCTACCGCAATATTACCTGACAAATCATTTCTGGATCGGCGTGATGTTGCCAATCGCGTACGGCATTTGCCGGTTTGGCTACGGGTTCCTGCATTTGCATGGTACTTGGGATCATAAAAAGGATACTGAGGACAATGATTAATTGGCAGCCAGGGGCGGGGCGAAGCGTCACGCCAGCGGAATTGCAACCTTTGTTAAAAGGCGAAGATCAATGGACGAATCAGCTTTTTGGTAACAAAGCAGCAATCATCCGTGGCTTTCCTCAAGCGGGGCCTCTACAATATGCGGTGGCTGTGTGGCAAAATACTTATCATAAGCGTGCGCTCTATTTCAATGTGGTCGGCCGAAACATCCGGTTAGCTGAGCTGATCCCAATGCTTAAGCAATTAGCGGGTCAACACGATCGGTTGCAATTTAGCAGCTATGATTTTTCGTCAGATATTACGCAACAATTGCGTCAGGCAGGTTTTCAGGTCATTCGCCACACCGCCATGGGCACTTATCGAACGTTGCAACCGACAGCGACGATCCGCGGCATTAAATCACGTTCTCAATTAACGGCAACTCAGTGGCAGTCAGTGGTTCAGCTAAGCTATCAAAAATACGTAAGTGCACACACAGTTAATCCTGCTACGATGACGCAAGCTCAATTTGAGAAGGAGTTGAGTGATGCCGATTCGCAGCAGCCCGGTTTTTGGGTTGTAGGCAATAGGGTCCGAGCTTATGCGTTCTGGTTTGAAGATGAACCTGGTGAATTGATAAGTGCCTGGCTCGGCGGGGTCAAGCAAGCTGATATCTTACGACTGATGCAGGCCGTTTTACCGCTGGTTCAGGCAAATTATCGAGTGGTTAACGGTGAATTTGATGATACCGATCCGCATGCTTGGGCAGTCTACCGCCGACTAGCGATTCCTGATCCGCATCCTCTGGTCACATGGCAGCTGTTGTTGCACTAATGCTTGTTGACAGACACAATTCAAAAAGGTTCCGCAGACAAATTTAAGGTCAACGGAACCTTTTTGAATACAAATATTCTGTTATCACTTATTACAGCAGACGATTATTCCTGCTGTTGCGGGCGGCTGGACCAGATGTGCGGAATGAACGTCCAGACCATCACAAGATCAAGGGCTAAGCATAACGCGGTAAAAATGAAAACGCCGTTGTAGTCAAAAATATTGGAGATAAAACCACCAGCCAGTGATCCGGCCATGGAACCAAATGCCTGGGCGCTTTGATTCCAACTGAAAACCGTTCCGGTATAACTCACTGGTGTCAGCTTAGAAAGCAGGGTCTGGATGGTCGGGAAAAGTGCGCCATCCGAGACGCCGATCATGAGCCGGAGAAAGCCTAGCGCCCAGATACTGCCGACAATGCCTTGAGGGATGTACATGATGACGGCAAAGATCAGGCCACTGACCAGAATTTTACCGGAACCGATGCGATCACCTAACTGACCTAAACGCGGGGCCGCCATTAAATTCGAGATCCCGGGTAGTGCCGCGATAATGCCGGCGACAACCGTGATTGGCCCGACGTTATGCATCAATTCTTTGACATAAAGACTGATGATCGGGTAGATCGACATGTTGCCTAGCTGAATGATTGCAGTTGAGATGAGGAGCACCATAATTGCTTTAGGGTTGCTGACTTGGGTAAGCAGCCCTGGCCGTTTTTCCTTTTTCAACAGGCGCGGATCAGGTGTATAGTGTTCGTGAACCATCGTGAGACTTAGAACAAACACGATCAGCAGCAACGCGCCGGTGATGATGAACGTCAGCCGAATCGAGAATGTCTGGGCGAGAAAACCGCCGAGAATCGGGCCGATTAAATTACCGGAAACATAACCGGTTGTGAGAATGCCAATCGCCGTTCCGCTTTTGGCTTTCGGTGTTTCGGTCGCAATTAACGCACTGGCATTAGGGATGTAGCCTGCCGCTAGCCCTTGCAGAAAACGCAGCGCGATCAAGGCGTAGACATTGTGCACGAATCCGCAGGCACCAATGATAATCGCCATGCCAAAACTGGAACGCAATAACATGAGCTTACGGCCGCGGCGATCAGCCAATCGGCCCCAAAGCGGACTGACAATGGCAACGACCATGAAGGTAACCCCAAAGGTAATCCCGGAATAAATACTGAGTTGGCCTTTCGTAAAATCGCCGAGTTGGTCGACATATAATGAAATAAACGGTGAGACTTCACTGAAGCCCATGCCGGCGATGAAGGTACCAAGCCATAAGACAGCCAGATTTTGCTGCCATGGTTCGAGACTTTTAAGTTTACTTGGCAAAATCGCCAACTTCCTTTCAGAAAAAATAGTTACCTAATTAATATAACGCAATCAAAAAAGGGATACAATCAGCAAGCAGACTGAAAATCGAACCTGAAAACGCAAATGAACGCCAAATAATTTTGACATGGCTTGGCGACCATGGTATTCTACTCGTTGTGATTAGTCACTCTGCCTAAGACTCAGGGGGCGTAAAAGCCTTAATCATCCTGCCGAGGTGGTATCGGAAACATAAGATACCTCTATGTCTTGGTAGGCATGGAGTTTTTTTATTGCTAAAAACTTCAACCAAACTAATGGAGGTGAAAAACATGAGTGAACAAGCTATCGC
Organism: Lacticaseibacillus huelsenbergensis; assembly: GCF_029726355.1. Lineage (NCBI taxonomy): Bacteria > Bacillati > Bacillota > Bacilli > Lactobacillales > Lactobacillaceae > Lacticaseibacillus > Lacticaseibacillus huelsenbergensis. The sequence goes on along the minus strand of NZ_CP120687.1, from coordinate 422,059 downwards.
AAAAAAAGCTGAACTCGTTAAGACGATTTCTGAACAATTCAAGAATGCTACCAGTGCTGTCGTTGTTGACTATCTGGGCTTAACAGTTGAGCAAGTAACCGCATTACGTAAGGAACTGCGCGAGGCCGGTGTTAAGATGGAAGTCCTGAAGAACACCTACCTGCGTCGTGCCGCTGATGCCAACGGTTACGAAGCATTGGACGATGTTTTCAAGGGCCCTACAGCCGTTGCCTTCTCCAATGACGATCCTGTTGCTCCGGCACGTATCATGGCCAAGTACGCTGACCAATTTGATGCATTGCAGATCAAGGGCGGCATCATCGAAAATAAAGTTGCTTCTTTGGACACCATTATGGAAATGGCCAAGATGCCAGATCGCGAAGGTCTGTTGTCGCAACTTGCTTCTGTCTTGCAGGCACCTGTCCGCGACTTTGCACTTGTTGTTAAAGCAGTTGCAGAAGCCAAAGACGAAGAACCTGCTGCATAATATGACGTTACAAACTATTTAAAAAACGGAGGAAACAAAACATGGCTTTAGATGTAGATGGCATCATTGCACAACTTAAAGATGCTTCCATTTTGGAACTCAATGACTTAGTTAAGTCAATCGAAGATGAATTCGGTGTTAAGGCAGCTGCTCCTGTTGCTGCCGGTGCCGCTGCTGGTGGCGACGCTGCAGCTACCAAGGATACCTATGACGTTGAATTGACCGAAGCCGGCCAAGAAAAGGTTAAGGTTATCAAGGCTGTTCGTGAAATCACTGGCCAAGGTCTGAAGGATGCCAAGGGTCTGGTTGACGCCGCTCCTAAGGTTATCAAGGAAGGCTTGTCCGAAGACGACGCTAACAAGATCAAGGAACAGCTTGAAGAAGTTGGCGCAACGGTAACCCTCAAATAATTAAGCTTCATTTTCAAAAAGGCACCCCGCTCAACACAGTCGTTAAGGCTGTGGTTGAGCAGGGTGCTTTTTTGATGTGTATAAATTGATTGGTTTTGTGGAATCGATGCCATAAGTCTCGAAGCAAAAGAACCCTGCTTTAACAGGATCCATATGAAACTAATCCTTCGCGACACTTTGCTTGTAACTATCCAGCGCGTCTGACAGATCTTTATCTTTGATCGTCACGTGCTGGTCTTTCAACACCTGACTAATCACCCGTTGCATGACGCTGGAATTGCGCGACCATTTTGCGTAAACACTAGCTGTCAGCGCTTTTTTATTACTTTCAAAAGAGCCTTTAGCCGGATGGTTGACCATCTTGATAACCTCATAGCCGTTGGTTACTTTGACCGGTGACTGGGTATAATCGCCATTTTTTAACTTGTATGCTGCATCTTTAAAGGTCGAATCAAAACTTTTGCTGCTGGCTTCAAAGCTGGCTTTCCCGCCGTTGTCTTTGGTTGCGGTATCGATTGAATATGTTTTGGCTAATGTCGTGAAATCTTTACCAGCTGCTAAATCGCTGATGACTTGCTTGGCCGTCGCTTCATCGCTGGTCAAAATATGTTGAACGGTGACTTTGGGTTGATAGGTTTTCCACGCTTCTTTAAGTTGGCTGTTGGTGACTTTCTTAAGCTTTTTAAGTGCGACTTCGCTTAACAGGTTGGTACGAATGCTTTGCCGAAAGCTGGCTTTGCTGAAGCCGTTTTGCGTTAAGAAGCTGGTGAAGTTTTCACCGTATTGGTTTTTATAGCTGTCATAAGTGGTGTTAACAGCTTTGGTGCTGACGGAATTGCCGTATGCATGGTCTAGCGCGCGGTAAATCAATAAATTAGCCAAAACTGTTTTGGCTGTTGGCGATTGTTTGAGTTCTTTGTATAAACTCGCTTGGGTAACTTGTCCACCTGAATAAGTTGCAACAGTCGGACCATCTGCCTGTTTGGTTTGGCATCCGGTCAGTAGCACGAGTGATGCGGCCATCATGGCTAACAAGCCTTGAACGCGCAGTTTGTTTTTCATTTCATTGATCCCCCTATGACAAGCTGACAGCATAACGTGGCTACATTTTAACGTTTAAAATTAAAAAACTCAATATATTTCCTCATAATCACATAATCTAATTTTTGAATTGAAAAAATGAATTCTGATTCCTTGATGTGACAAAGATAGATGAAAATTTACAGATAAGAAAATTAAGTTAAGATTAAGAAAATTGTTGAAAGTCTTTTTTAATCGTATATAATCCTAACTATATCGAGCAGGGTTTTGATTGGTTGTGGAACTACCGGGAATTGGAGGGTATTGGATGCAAACGAAAAAGAAAGGGCTATCTATTCTCTTAGCCAGCACTGTTGCATTGGGCGCGCTGGCGGTTTTACCGGTCGGCGAGGTCCAGGCTAAGGCAGCTATCTCGCAACAGACCAAGGAAAAGTCACTGGCAAAGACCGTTGCGACCGGACAAACGGCGACCGATACAACAAGCGCCGTCACGAATCAGGCCATTGCAACCCAGTTAGCGGCAAAAGGCATTGATTATCACAAGCTGAACAAGGTGCAACAGCAGGATACTTATGTAGATGTTATTGTTCAGATGAGTGCAGCACCTGCATCTGAAAATGGCACCTTGAAGACGGATTACTCCAGCACCGCCGAGATTCAACAAGAGACGAACAAGGTCATTGCCGCGCAAGCAAGCGTGAAAGCCGCGGTTGAACAGGTGACCCACCAGGCAGCCGGGGAAAGTTATGGCTATGTGGTCAATGGCTTTACCACGAAGGTCAGAGTGGCTGACATTCCGCAGTTGAAGCAAATTGCCGGTGTCAAAACCGTCACACTCGCCAAAGTTTATTATCCGACCGATGCCAAGGCCAATTCGATGGCGAATGTCCAGGCGGTTTGGTCCAATTACAAATACAAAGGTGAAGGAACCGTTGTTTCAGTCATCGATACTGGCATTGACCCGACGCACAAGGATATGCGGCTGAGTGATGACAAAAAGGCCAAGCTAAAGCGAGCGGATGTCGAACAATTTACCAAAACCGCTAAGCATGGCCGGTATTTTACCGACAAAGTGCCTTATGGGTTTAACTATGCGGATAACAATGACACCATTACCGATGATACCGTTGACGAACAGCATGGGATGCACGTGGCAGGGATTATCGGAGCAAATGGTACGGGAAGTGATCCGACCAAATCGGTTGTCGGCGTCGCTCCGGAATCACAATTGCTGGCGATGAAGGTGTTCACCAATTCGGATACTTCCTCAACGACAGGATCATCGACGTTGGTTTCGGCAATTGAAGATTCGGCCAAGTTAGGGGCGGATGTGCTGAACATGTCGCTTGGTTCGGTTTCCGGCAACCAAACGCTTGCGGATCCGGAAATTGCCGCGGTCCAAAATGCCAATGAATCGGGCACGGCAGCGGTTATTTCCGCCGGGAACTCCGGCACATCCGGCTCGGCAACCGAGGGCGTCAACAAAGATTATTATGGCTTGCAGGATAACGAAACAGTGGGCAGTCCCGGGACGGCGCGTGGTGCAACCACTGTGGCGTCGGCTGAGAATACCGATGTGATCGGTCAAAGCGCGACAATTACCGATGGCAGCGGTCTGAAACTCGGACCAGAGACGATTCAACTTTCAAGCAACGATTTTATCGATAGTTTTGACAAGAAGAAGTTCTACGTGGTGAAAGATGCCACTGGTAAACTCAGCATCGGCGGTGCCAGCGATTACACGGCCGACGCCAAAGGAAAGATTGCCATTGTCAAGCGCGGCGACATTGCATTCACCGACAAGCAAAAGTATGCCGAAGAAGCAGGCGCATCCGGCTTAATCATCGTCAACAATGATGGGACAGCTACTGCGCTAACCTCGATCAAACTCGATGCGACCTTCCCGACATTTGGGTTGTCCAGTGTCACCGGTCAGAAGCTGGTTGACTGGGTAACGGCGCATCCGAATGATGAATTGGGTGTCAAAATCGGGTTGGCCTTGTTACCTAACCAGAAATACAACGCCGACCGGATGTCAGATTTTACGTCTTATGGTCCGGTTTCCAATCTGGCCTTTAAGCCGGATATCACGGCGCCAGGCGGTAATATCTGGTCCACACAAAATAACAATGGTTACACTAACTTGTCTGGAACCTCGATGGCGTCGCCGTTCATCGCCGGCTCACAAGCTTTGTTGAAGCAAGCACTCAACAACAAGGACAATCCGTTCTACGCTGACTACAAACAGTTAAAAGGCACGGATTTGACCGATTTTCTTAAAACTATTGAGATGAACACCGCTCAGCCGGTCAACGACATCAATTACAACAACGTTATTGTCTCGCCGCGGCGGCAAGGGGCAGGGTTTGTCGATGTTAAGGCTGCCATCGATGCGCTGGAAAAGAACCCGTCGACGGTTGTTTCCGAAAATGGCTATCCGGCAGTTGAATTAAAAGATTTTACCAGCACCGACAAGACGTTCAAGCTGACCTTCACTAACCGCACCAAGCATGAGCTGACTTATCAAATGGACAGTAACGAAGATACCAATGCTGTCTATACTTCCGCGACCGATCTAAATTCTGGTGTGCTCTATGATAAAAAGATCAATGGTGCGGCGATTAAGCCGGATCGAGAAATCGTGGTACCGGCAGGCCAGTCAGTTCAGGTGGGCTTCACGTTATCGTTGCCTAAATCTTTTGACCAACAGCAATTTGTCGAAGGCTTCCTGAATTTCAAAGGCAGTGACGGTTCGCGATTGAATCTGCCATACATGGGCTTCTTTGGTGATTGGAATGACGGCAAGATTGTCGATAGCATTAACGGTCAGACTTATGCACCTGCCAGTGGTAACTACGGGACTGTGCCTGTCATTACCAGTCGCAAAACAAAGAATCAGTTTATTGGCGGCCTGGTGAACGATGCTAGTGGTAACCCGACGATTGATGAAAAGGCCATTGCTATCTCCAGTAGCAAGGATGCTATTTATAACGGAATTAGCATGCAGTATTATCTACTGCGCAACATCAGCAATGTTCAGGTTGACGTGTTAGATGGGCAAGGCAATAAGCTGACAACGCTTAGCAGCTCGACCAATCAGACGAAGACTTATTATGATGCAAATGCTGGTATGTACATTTATTATCAGGCACCGACTTGGGATGGCACTTACTACGATCAGCGGGATGGCAACATTAAGACTGCTCAAGATGGAAGCTACACGTATCGACTTTCAGGTGTTCCTGAAGGCGGCAACAAGCGGCAGACTTACGATGTGCCGTTCAAGCTTGACTCCAAAGCGCCGGATGTTCGCAACCTGTCGTTAACCTCCAAAAATGAAAACGGGAAAACGGCGTACTATCTTAAAGTCGAAGCCAAGGATGAGCTCAGTGGATTGGATGCAGCAAAGGATATCAAAACATCCATTAATGACGTCACCAATCTGGACGGGACGTTCACAACGACCGGCACGACTGCTGACGGTTACACACAACTCGAAGTGCCTTTGACGGATAAACAGGCGCAAGCTTTAGGCGAAGGTGATAATCAGGTTGAAGTTTACCTCACTGATAACGCATCGAACCCGACGTATCAATCGGCCGCGGTTCAGAAACCGGGATCAACGACCTTCAGTCTGATTGTCAATGGCGGTGGGTTACCGGATAAGATTTCAAGCACAACCGAGAACTATGAAGCAGGCAAGCAAGGTGGCAAGTATACCTTTAGTGGTACGTATCCTGCGCCGGTTTATGGCACCTACACCGATGCACAAGGCAAAAAGCATGACCTGACGACCTCGTATGATGCTGCAACTAATAGCTTCACCGCCTCCATGGCATTAACGGCGGATGATTACGCCACCAAGGTTGATCTGTATGCCGACAAGGCGCACACACAGTTGCTAAAGCATTTTGACACCGATGTTCGCCTGACCGCGCCGACTTTCCGTGACTTGAAGATCAACAATAACCAAGACCAGACCTCTGAAAGCACGGTTAAAGTCACCGGAACTGCCAGTGCGGATACGAAGCAAGTCACGATCACAAACGGCAGCACCAAAACACCGGTAACGTTGGATAACAAGCATCAGTTCAGTGTCGACGTGCCGGTCAATTATGGTGACAACACGCTGAAAGTGACAGCTGAAGATGAAGATGGCAACACCACGGTTAAAGAGCAAAAGGTAAACTCGACCTATGACGCTGACGTGCTAAAGGACGCAGTGACCTTCGATGAAGGTGTTCACTTCGGGGCGAACGATCTGTCGAACATTAAGCAGGTCAAATACTATGATGCGAAGACCGGGATCGCGACCATCACCGGTAAAGTCAAGCATCCAACCACGACACTGCAGGTTGATGGGAAGCAAGTACCGATTAAGAATGATCTGACCTTCAGTTTCACGCTGAACTTAGGCACCGCGGGACAAAAACCGTTTGGCGTTGTTGTTGGCGATACGACCCAAAACAAGACTTTCCAAGAGGCCTTAACGTTCACTTTGGATGCGATCGCACCAACGTTGTCATTGGATCAGCCCGCCGACAAACCGGTCTACACGAATGATCCTAATTTCGGGATTACCGGAACAGCGACTGACAATGTGAATTACCTGGAACTTGCGATCAACGGCAGCAACGTTGCCAGCCAGTACGCCGATGTCGATATGAACAGCGGCAAACCGGGACATATGGCAATTGATCAGACTGTGAAACTGCTCGAAGGTAAAAATGTTTTAACCGTTGCGGTTACTGACAGTGGCAAGAATGTCACCACCAAGAAGCTGACGGTGTATTACGAACCAAAGAAAACCTTAGCTGCACCAACTGTCGCGCCAAGTACGACCGATCCGGCTAAGCAGGTGACGTTGACCGCCAAAGCCGCAGCAACTGGTGAAACCGTTCAATACAGTGCGGATGACGGCAAGACGTATCAGGATCTTCCGGCAAATGGTCTAAATGTGACGGCTAATGGCACCTTTAAGTTTAAAGCTGTTGACTTGTACGGCAACGAATCGCCAGCGGTAGACTATGTTGTTAAGAATATCAAGACGGATGATCCTGCTCAACTGCAGCAGGCTAAAACGGCCTTGCAGGATCTGATTTCCAAGGCAAGGACAACAGCCGCAACCGGCAAGTATCTCGACGCTTCGGTTACAGCGCTGAATTCCGCGGTTACGACGGCACAAGCGGCGTTGAATCAGGCTGATGCAACGATCGACTCTCTGGCAACTGCCACCAATCAGTTAACAACAGCGCTCAACCAGTTAACGCTTAAATTGCCAGCAGATCAACAGGATGCGCTGCTTAATAAACTACAGTCGGCTAAAGATGTTCTAGGAACAACGTTTGGTGGTCAGACAAATTCAGCAACCGGAATGACATTCAATGCCGAGTTAGACGCGTTGACTGCAGAAACCAAGGCCGGCACGAGTACCGCCGACCAACTTGATGCCAACTTCAATAAGATGTTGGATGCGGCCCTGACGCAATTGGCGAAAACAGTTAAAGACGGCACCCCGGCATCGGTTGGCGATACTAAGGACACTACCACTGGTCTGACTTGGTACGCAGAGATTGATTCCGCGTTGAAAGCTGGGACGACAGCAACCACTGACACACAGAAGATTGCTCAGTTACAAGGCTTGTTTGGCTTAAAGACCAAAATTGCTGCGGCGGTTGAGGCTGCTAAACAAGCTGGTGACAACGGTAGCAATTCGAATAACGGTGGCACAACTAACGGAGGCAGCGGCAGTAGCTCCAATAATGGTGGTTCAAGTGGCGGTGATACCGGCGGCGATTCGAACAACGGTGGCGCAACTAACGATTCGAATAATGGTGGTGGCGAAACGCCGAATCCAGGAACCGGAAAGGGCCAAACGCCAGGTGATGGCGGTGGCACGCCATCTGACACAAAACAACAACCATCGACACCAACCGGCGACGGGACGCAACCACTAGGAACGGCTGGGAAAGATGACACGACACCGCAACCACCGACATCAACTGGTCAAGGTGGTGGCACTTCCTCACACGGTACAAATCAGCAAGCATCCAAGAAAGACACCTTGCCGAAAACGGCCGAAGTCACTCAGACAGCCGGGTTGGCATTCCTCGGCGCTTTCATCACAAGCATCGTCGGGTTTCTTGGGGTTAATCGTCGGCGTAAAGAACATTAACGACGGGCACTGAGCTCAGTGATTCTCGATATTAACTGATCGTCACGAAGTTCAGGTTCGTGGTTCCATTTTCAACAAAAGCGGCACGCAATCAGGGTGGTCCCTGTCATTGCGTGCCGTTTTTGAATTGTTTTATATGCTGATGAGCGCTGACGAGTTAAGGTTAATCTCGAAGAATTAAATCCGACTGAATCACCGTTTGCGCGACTTCTGCCCGCAATGCCAGCTTTAGAGCCGCTGCACCGATTGCCGTGACATGGTGATCAATAGTGCTCATGTTCAACAAATGGCTGGAAAGCTGATCTTCCTGACCCATCAGTGGTGGGACCGGGAGATGGTGATCAACAAAATATTGGCGCACGCCAGCGGCAATATCATCCCCATTGCCGAGAATAAAATCGGGATGCTGCGGCGCCAATTCAGCGCCGGCGTGATAGCCATCCTGAAAGGTCCGCATTTGATAAACGACCAGCGAATGTGGGGGACGTTGCCCGAAAACGTCTACGTAGCTGTTGATGGTCAGTTTACTGGTAGCACTTTGCGCGTACGGACGGCTTAGCAGCAAAGCAATTTTGAGATAACCTTGCGCTTGCATCCATTTAAACGCTTTTCGATAAGCGGGCGTCCGCTCGGCGTATGCAGCTGCCAATTTGACACGGCCGGGATTTTCACAAACGACAATAGGACCATATTTTTGGTAAGCGGCAATCGTTGTCAAACTGAGCCCATGGGAGGTGAAAATAAGTCCATCAAAAGCATGGCGGCGTAAGGCTTCCAGATAGGTTTCTTCGAGGTTCTGGTCGTAACGCGAAGGCAGAATAACAGCGTGATAGTTGCCAGCCATAGCGGCATTGAGTATGCCAGTGACCAATTGTTGGAAATAAGGATGGTCGGTGTGCGGCAGAATAACGCCGATTGTGCGCGTTTTGCCAGCGCTTAGGTTTTGCGCCATGGTGCTGGGCACATAGTCTAGCTGATCAATGACGGCTTGGATTTTAGCGCGTGCCGAAGCCGAGACGTAGGGATGGCGATTCAAGACACGGGAAACCGTTGCCGTTGAATAGCCTGAAAGCCGCGCAATATCGTGAATATTTGCCACATTATCATCTCCCCATTCAGTATAACAGAGCCTGTTTTTGTAACAGGCAAAAGCCGGCATGCGCGTGGTGGATAACGCCACCCGGCATGTCGGCCTATGGTAATGCACACATTTTAGGCAATCGCGGCAGTCGCACTTTGGGTCATGCTTTCTAGGCTTTGATCGGGATCATTAGCTGCTGCAATGGTTGCCAGCCACTCGTGGATCGTAACATCATCGGTTGCCACTGGGACGAGCAAGACCACAGCACCGCTGATCTGATGGTTACCGGCCCATGGTAAGGACTTGCCAAAGTCAAAGCCGATGACAATCGGTTCAGTCAACTTGCTGACATGACCATACGTCAGTACCACTTGATCGCCCATCGTTTGCGTCGGCTCCGCGGCACTGGCCAGCAAAGAACTCAATACTTCTTGATAGTCAAAATCATAATCATTGGTTAGTTTCAGTGCAATACCTTTCAAAGCACCGATTTGTGTGTCTTGATAAACGGAAAGTTCTGGGTAAAAGTGTGCTTGCATTAACATGGTGCATCCTCCTTTAGTGAAACGTTCAGGGACCTTCATTAACAAGTGTGATTTGTATCGGTGGAACAGTCGCGAAAACAACTGATGTAACAATTGATTTCTTAATGGCGATCACACATATTTGTTATTTCCTAACTGCAAACACAGTGTAATTTGTGTAACGCGTTTCAGGTCAAGCGTTTTTATTCAAAAATTTTTGGCGTGCTTTCAGATGTCAGCGCAACCTTACACCGTCTTACAAAAAAGTCAGAATGAGTGCGGCCGAGGCGGGTTTTCCCTATAATGAATGAGAATACAGGCACGGAGGACGCAGAAAAAATGAAGAGACTCTTTCGAGAAGTCGGAACGTTTTTAAAAAAACATCTCACAACGCTAAAGGTGCTATTTGTGTTGGCAGTCCTGGTGTTTGTGATTGTTCAAGTCGGACGGATCAGTCAGGATCTCAGTGGCGAGCAAATGCGAGCCAGCCTGGCAACCCAAAGTCCGGTTTCGTTACTGATTTTGTTGGTGGTGGGCTTAATCGCCGTCACACCAATGCTGATTTATGATTTTGTAATCACGGAACTGCTGCCGGGCCATTATAAACGCAGGTATGTTGTGAAGTCCGGCTGGATCGTCAATACTTTTACCAATATTGCCGGTTTTGGCGGCTTATTGGGTGCTAGCTTGCGCGCCAATTTCTACCACGAAAAGGCGACCCAAAAGCAGGTTCTATTTGCCATTTCGAAAATAGCACTGTTTTTGTTGGCGGGACTGTCATTGTGGTCGATGATTGGCATCGTGGTTATTTTCGTGTTCGGGATTGGTCAGGAATTCTCGAATTACTGGATTTGGCTAGTTGGCGGTGCCGCTTATTTTCCGTTGTTGATGTTGGTCACCCATTTACGAAATAGCGAATTTTTTGCGGATATGCCGTTGAAGCGGCAACTGCGCTTGACCTTGGGCTCGTTTCTTGAGTGGGGCAGTTGTGCTGCATTCTTCTTGTTGATCGGGTACTTTCTTGAAGTGCATGTGCCGTTGCTGTCGATTTTGCCATTGTTCATGGTGGCTAATGTTATCGGGGTCGTTTCGATGGTGCCCGGCGGCTTGGGTTCGTTTGATGTCCTGATGATTGTCGAGCTTGGTCAAATGGGACTCGATAGCAATGTTGCGGTTGTTTGGCTGCTTTTTTATCGGTTGTTTTATTATGTGATTCCGTTTCTGATCGGCGCTGGTTTGTTTGCGCAGGATGCAGGGAAACGACTGAATGCTTATCTTGAAGGTTTGCCGGTTCAGCTGATTCGAAAGGCAGCCTTTGGTTTTCTGGTCGTCTTCCTGTACTTTTCGGGGATTATGTTGCTATTGCGCGGGGTTGCGCCGGATCTTGCTTTCAGTAACACGCTTTATCAACGGCTTTATCCATATACCTTCCTGTTTTTGGATCGGGTTACCAATGTGGTTGTCGCCTTTTTGATTCTTGGGTTCGGACGCGGTATTGCCAGCCGGGTGAAGCGGGCTTATTGGCCAACCGTGATCGTTTTGATCGTTGCGATGGTAGCCTCCTTGCGTGAAGATAATCATCTGCGGTTCATTATTTTCCTGGTGCTCGTTGTCTTGGCGTTGATACTGACGCGTCGTGAGCTGACCCGCGAGCGGCTCGCCTTATCGTGGGGCAACAAGTTGATCGACGGCGCAGTGTTTGGTATGACGTTTATCTTTTATGCGTTTGCCGCGTTTTACAATGCGCCGGCAATTCATCATCGCCGGGTGCCGGATGTGTTCCTTTTCCCATCAGAGCGCATGTTCTTTACAACCCTGATTGGTGTCATGCTGGCAGCGTTGACGGTTTATTTGATCTTTCGATATCTATCGGCGCCGACCAAAGATTTGGCTGATCCTTATGACGAGGAGCGGTTGAAAGCAGTGGTTGAAAAATACGGCGGCAATGAAGTCAGCCACCTGGCCTTGATGCGCGACAAATCATTGCGGTTTTATCAAGTCGATGGCGAAGATCGGGTTTTCTTCCAGTTTAAGAAAAAGGCGGACAAGCTGATTATCATGGGCGAGCCGATTGGGGATGAGACCCAGATGGCCGCTGCGATCGGCGATTTCATGAAAGAAGCCGATAAGCAGGATATGTCGCTGGTGTTCTATGAAATCAATGAAAACCTGACGATGAAGCTGCATGAGTTCGGGTTTGATTTTATGAAGTTTGGCGAGGAAGGCTATGTCGATGTGACAACCTTCACGCTGGCCGGCACAAAGCGCAAAGGTGAACGGGCCTTGATGCATAAGTTTGAGCGTGAAGGCTATACTGTTGAGCTGCTTAAGCCGCCGTTTGATGACACTTTAATGCATGAATTAAAGGCCGTGTCTGACTCTTGGTTAGACGGGCGCAGTGAGAAAGGCTTTAGTCTGGGATTTTTTGACGAGCATTATCTGAATGAGGCTCCAATTGCAGTGGTGCATAGCCCGGAAGGCAAAATTGTGGCATTTGCGTCAGATATGCCAAGTGGTAATCATGAAGTCACGAGTATTGATTTGATGCGGTCAAGTACCGATGCACCGTCTGGCATTATGGACGAGGTCTTTATCAATCTGTTCCGATTGGCAAAGGAACGCGGCTACAAGTACTTCAATATGGGGATGGCCCCGCTGGCAAACGTCGGGACATCGAATTATTCCTTTGTCGAAGAAAAGATTGCCCATTTGGTGTACGAGTATGGCTATCGGTTTTACGGGTTCCAAGGGTTGCGCTCCTATAAAAACAAATATGTAACGGAATGGGTACCAAAGTACGTTGCTTATCGCAAGCGGACGTCATTACTCTTTACACTGTTGCAAATCATGATGGTGGTGAGCCAAAAGGTGACCTTGACGACTTCTAACAGTTGGTGGCCAAAACGATTGGCTTGGGTCAGCCGTCTTGGTCAGGGGATTGATAAGTAGCCGAATGATACGAATAAAGGTGCGAAAAAGCGCCATTAACGTGTAAAATACTGGTAGTGCCAGGCAAATAGGAAGGCGGCTTATCAATGCAGCATTATTATACGAACGATCCTGATTTAGCCCATGATGAACACAGCTTTGATTTTGAGCTCGGCGGTCACGTTTTGCACTTGACGACCGATAATGGCGTTTTTTCAAAACACACCGTTGATTTTGGCAGTCGGGTTTTGATTGCCAGCGTTTTAGCGGCATCTCTTCCTGAAGGGCCGATTCTGGATGTGGGAACAGGTTATGGGCCGATCGGACTTGCCTTGGCCAAATATTTTCCTGAGCGGCAGATTACCATGAGCGATGTGAATGAACGGGCGCTTGCGTTAGCCAAACAGAATGCTACCGACAACGGGATTACCAATGTGAGCATCGTTGAAAGTTCGATGTACGACCAAATTGACGGACAGTTCGGCGTCATCGTGACCAATCCGCCGATTCGAGCCGGTAAGGCAATTGTTTCCGGGATTCTCGCCGGAGCAGCCGAGCATTTATTGCCTGGTGGCCAGTTATATGCGGTGATCCAAAAGAAACAAGGTGCGCCATCAGCCTTGAAGCTAATGAAAGCGACTTATAAAACGGCGGAAGTCATTAAAAAAGAGCATGGTTATTACATTCTCAAGGCGAGTCAATAACAGTTTCAATACTTGACGTGGTAAACTCGTAGTAAGGATAGAAAGGAGCAGATTTAGATGACAAAATCGAAGTACTTAGCAGCAGGTGCCATTGCGGCGGCTGTCCTTGCAACCGGTGCGTTTGTTTGTGCCAAAAATCTGACGGAATATTTTGAACGCAGGCAGCAACGCAAACAGGTTGAAGGCTTTGTGAAGAAGATTTTCGGTGACAGCGATCGGGTTCAGAGCATTCTGGATAAACTGAGTGACGAAGACGTTGCCAGTCTGCTCCGGGTCAGCGACAAGCTACGCAGCCTCAAAGACAGCGCCAGCGAATACGCCGGATCGGCACGCGAACAAGGCATGGCCGCGCTTGATCGGTTGAAGAGCGCTTTGAATCGCTAAACAATTGAATGATGATTATCATCGAGTTTGCACAGTGCATCATTCAAGCCCAACCAAGACGATCGGGTCCGCAAATTTTGGGACTACGATCGCCTTTAGTGTTTATGTTTTGTAACTATGGATTAAAAACGTGAGTGCCAAGGCGGAGCAATCGTAGGCCAGATGGGGCTCAGCTGTGAAATTGTTGTTGGTGGGGCGTTCTTTGCCCCGCCTACAACAAGGCCGAGCTTTGAGCCTCAGCCGGGCTTGCTGAGGCTCAAAGTCGTGCCCACAGCGTTCCAGCCCCAGCTGGCCGGAGATTGCGGAGTTTGGCACGACAATTAGTCCTCTCGTAAAAATGGAGGCAAGTTTTACGTGGCCGAGACCGAAGAATCAGACATCAACCAATATATGGAAGCCGCACTAGCTGAGGCCAGAAAAGCCGCTGCGATTGGCGAGGTGCCGATTGGCGCTGTGGTTGTTCACGAAGGCCAGATTGTCGGCCGGGGTCACAACCTGCGTGAGACTTCTCAAGATGCCACGCAACATGCCGAAATTATTGCTATTCAGGCAGCCTGTCGCAAACTTGGTACCTGGCGTCTGGAAGATTGCCAATTATTTGTCACGCTAGAGCCTTGTCCCATGTGTGCCGGCGCGATGATCAATGCCCGGATTGCCACGTGCTATTTTGGCGCAACTGATCCTAAGGCAGGTGTTGCCGGCACTTTTTACAACCTGCTGGAAGATTCGCGGTTTAACCATCAAGTTGCCGTCGTTGGTGGGCTTAAAGCCGCGGCCAGTGCCGAACTGCTGCAAAGTTTTTTCCGAACCATTCGCGCAAAACGAAAAGCCGCCAAACAGGCTGGTCAAACGCGTGAAAATCAGGTATAATGGTTTTTGCCGAAAGGCCTTAAGGCAATGGTGACTTTCCAAATTGTGTCAGGTCCGGAAGGAAGCAGCACTAAGGTAAGCTCGTCATGTGCCTTTTGTTATTGAGAAATTGACCGGTCGCTTTCATCACGAAGCGGCCGTTTTTGTTGTCATCATGTCAGGCAATTTTGTTCCGAGCTATGGTAAACTAGAACGAGGTTTTGACGTCCATCACGATGAGGGTAGACGTCAATAGTCAACAAATCGTTTAAGTGAACCTGTGGCATCTGCAACAGGTTGAAAGGGGCGTTAAGGTGAGTTATCAAGCGTTGTATCGGGTCTGGCGCCCGCAACAGTTCAAAGATGTCATTGGCCAAGATGCGATTACCAAGACGCTGAAGAATGCGTTGATCACCGGACAGACAAGTCACGCCTATCTTTTTACCGGCCCGCGCGGCACCGGGAAAACGTCCGTTGCCAAGATCTTGGCGAAGGCGCTAAACTGCCTGAACCTGAAAGATGGCGAGCCGGATAATACCTGTGAAATTTGTCAGGCGATTAATGATGGCAGTCTGACTGATGTGATTGAAATCGATGCGGCCTCTAATAACGGGGTCGATGAAATCCGTGATATTCGGGACAAAGCGAAGTACGCCCCGACGCGCGCACGCGTTAAGGTTTATATCATTGATGAAGTGCACATGCTCTCGAGCGGCGCCTTCAATGCTTTGCTGAAAACGTTAGAGGAACCACCGGCACACGTGGTCTTCATTCTGGCGACCACTGAACCGCATAAAATTCCGGCAACGATTATTTCCCGAACACAGCGCTTTGATTTTCGCCGCATTACGCCGGAAGACATTGTCAAACGCATGCGTTTTATCCTGGACGATAAAAAGATCACTTATGACGACGCTGCGCTTAAGGTCATCGCCAAGGCGGCTGAAGGCGGCATGCGTGACGCTTTGTCCATTTTGGATCAGGTCCTGAGTTTTGGCGATAATCATGTCACCACCGAAGATGCCTTGGATGTTACCGGTGGCGTGACAACCGCGGTGCTCGGCAAGTATCTGGCAGCGGTGCTGGCCAAAGATCATGCCCAGGCATTGAAAATGATCGAGGATTTGCTAGCGGCCGGTAAAGATGCTGGCCGACTCATTGAAGACTTGATCGAATATTTACGCGACTTGCTGGTCAATCAACAGGCACCATCCTTGCTAGGAGACTTGGAAAAGAGTCTGCTAGACGATCAATTCAAAATTTTAAGTGAAAATTTCAAGCCGGCGCAGATTTATCACATGATTGATGTGTTGAACAATACGCAGCAACAGCTACGAATGACCAATCATCCGGAAATCTATCTGGAAGTGGCCACAGTTCGGCTAAGTGAAACCGCCGCGCCTGCTGCTGCCCCCGTGGCTGCGGAGCCGGCAGACACGCAGAAGCTGGACCAGCTTTCGGCTAAGGTCAAACAGTTGAGTGATCAACTCAAACGGGTTGAGGCAAATGGCGGCACAGTACCACCGCCGACCCGAACGCGGAAGCATGTGAAGGCCAAAGCCAGCCATGTCAACCGCAAGGCGATTTATCCGATTCTTGGCGCGGCCACGAAGCAAGATTTAACCAATCTGAAGGATGTCTGGCCGGATTTGTTGGGGATGTTGAGCATCACCAAACGGGCCATGATGAAAGTCAGCGAGCCGGTTGCCGCCAGTCCTGACGGTGTGATTGTCAGCTTTGATTATGATATTTTGGTCGAACGGGCCATGAATGATGCCGCACTGATGACTGAGTTGGAAAACGGCTTACAGAAGCTGACCGGCAAGCAGCCTAAGATCGTGCTGGTTCAAAGCGATGTCTGGCCAACGATTCGTAAGGATTATATTCAGGAACTTAAAGCGCCGGCGACCAAGGGAAAAAGCGCCGACACCAAGCCAAAAACGCCACCGGTTGTCAACAAGATGACTGAACTTTTTGGTAAAGATGCACCTAATGTTACGATCAAAAATGACTAGAAAAGGATGATCAAATATGCGTGGAATGGGCAATATGCAAGGTATGATGCGTCAAATGCAAAAGATGCAAAAAGAAATGCAGGCGGCACAGAAGGAACTTTATGCAACGGAATTCGAAGGTAAGTCAGCTTCCGATATGGTCACCGTTAAATTCACCGGTGAAAAGGTCATGAAAGATATCCAGATCAAGCCGGAAGCCATTGATCCTGACGATCCTGATATGTTGCAAGATTTGATCCTTGAGGCAGTTAATCATGCGATGAGTGAAATTGATAAGCAAACTCAGGACAAGTTAGGTAAATATACCCGCGGCTTGCCGATGTAGCGTGCCGCGCCAGTCTATCCAACCTGGTAGGATGACGACTGCCGCCACATAATGTTTTGAACGTTTTCAACAAGAGGGATGATTATGCAATATCCGGAACCAATCAGTAAATTGATTGACAGTTACATGCGTTTGCCCGGTATCGGGGCGAAGACAGCCACCCGACTGGCTTTTTACACGATTGATATGGACAAGGATGATGTGACGGCTTTTGCCAAGAGCTTGGTGGCGGCTAAAGAAGACCTGCATTATTGCTCGATTTGCGGCAACATTACCGATGAAGATCCTTGTTCGATCTGTCGGGATAAAAGTCGCGACCAAAGCACGATTCTGGTCGTTGAGCAGCCTAAAGATGTGATGAGCATTGATCGGGCTCAGGATTATCACGGCCTCTACCACGTCCTTCATGGGGTGCTTTCGCCGATTGAAGGTCGGGGACCGGAAGACCTGAACATCGAAAGTCTGTTGAAGCGCTTGAAGACGAACACGGCTGTCAAAGAAGTGATTATTGCGACGAACGCAACGCCTGAAGGGGAAGCCACCGCGCAATACCTTGCTCGACTCATCAAACCAGCCGGCATTAAGGTGACGCGGCTTGCTCACGGGCTGGCAGTCGGCAGTGACATTGAATATGCCGATCAAATGACGTTAATGAAGGCCGTTGAAGGAAGGACTGAACTGTAATGTTTGGACGTAAGCGGATCAAGGTCAAAGAGGAAAAAGACGAAGAACTCATGATGCTTGTTTACCGAGTTCGTGACCAGATGGCAGCTCAGCGCAAACTTGTTGCGACTTTCCGCGAAGTTGACGAAGAGACGAAATCACAGGTGGCGCTTGAAGCTGCCTTATTCGATTTTCTCTACCGCGAGGCGCGCACTCGTAAGATCAAAGGTGAGGTCGTTGCTAAGGTCGCTGCCGAGCAGATTGCGGAGTTTAGGGATTTGTAAAAGCGCCGACTTAGTTATGGACCGCGTACCATGTTAAATAGACCATAAGATGATTCTGATTCACTGAATATAGCTTTTCGATTGACGGCAAATGGTGATGATCGCACGATAAGATCGGCCATGGCCGTTTTTCTTTTTTCAGTATCATCGTTGGGGCGTTTTGAAAGTTCACCGGCGCAGATAAATTTTTAATTGTGAAACATATCAAGTAAAATAGACTTAATTCTAAAAAAGGAGCAGCATATCGTGACAGGGACGTTTATCACATTTGAAGGCCCGGATGGTGCAGGGAAAACCAGTGTCTTGGAAGCATTAATTCCAAGGCTTAAGTCGCAATCACAAGCCGCTTTGCATCTCACCAGAGAACCAGGAGGCGCCAAGATTTCCGAAAAGATTCGTGACGTGATCCTTGATCCAGCTAATACAGAGATGGATGCACGTACCGAAGCATTGCTGTATGCGGCTTCTAGGCGGCAACATTTGGTCGAGGTGATCCAACCGGCGCTTGCACAAGGTGATATTGTTATCTGTGACCGGTTTGTCGATAGTTCTGTTGCCTATCAAGGTGGTGGTCGGCAAATTGGTACACAGGCGGTTTTGCAAATGAATCAGTTTGCAACAGCCGGGCTTGAGCCGAATTTAACGATTTACTTAGACGTGCCGGTGCAGGTCGGTTTGGATCGGATTGCGGCCCATCAACATGAGCGCCAATATGATCGACTCGATCAGGAAAGCCTAGCCTTTCACGAACGCGTTCATTCGGCCTATATGAAGTTGGTGGCGGATAATCCAACGCGGATTGTCACGGTTGATGCCACTCAGCCGCTTGCGGCAGTTGTCACGGCAGCAGAGGCAGCGATTACGAAGCGGTTCCCGTCGTTGTTTGGATGATGATGGCGGGCTGACTTCACCATAACGCGTTCGCAGTCGCAGAAATCTACGTGTAAGGACCTTGAGCGCAATGGCCTAAGCCCGGGCCATCACGCTCAAGGCCGCTTACACTCCGGTTTCTAATCGGCTGGCTCACGCTCACTCTCATAAGGAGGACATACCATGAAACTCATTCTCGCAATTGTTCAAGATAAAGATAGTAACTTACTCAGCAGCCAATTTATTGATGCCAACATTCAGGCGACCAAGTTGTCCACGACAGGCGGCTTTCTGAAGGCGGGGAATACGACGTTTATCATCGGGGTTGCGGATGAACGGGTCGATGACGTGTTGAAGATTATCAAGGAAACCTCGCAGACGCGGCAACAGTTTATGACGCCGCCAGTTAATCTTGATGCGACATCAGACAGTTCCATGGCTTATCCAGTTGAGGTTCAAGTCGGCGGCGCCACCGTCTTTGTCTTGCCGATTGAATCCTTTCACCGCTTCTAATGGCTAAGTTTTTGATTGATTCGTTGCAGCCTAAGTTAGTCGCCCAATTTGCCCGAATCATTGACCGCAAGCAACTGGCCCAATCCTATTTGTTTGTGGGGCCAAAAGGTGCCGGTAAGTTGGAACTGGCTGAATGGATTGCCTTGCGCCTATTTTGCCAAAATGTCCAAGACGGTGCTCCTTGTGGCGAATGTCCTGAGTGTGAACGTATTTTGAATCACAATCATCCGGATGTGATGGTGCTCAAAACCAGTACCCAAAGCATTAAGGTTGATGATATTCGCAACTTGAAACAGGAAATGAGCAAAACCGGTGTGGAAGGCAACCGCCGCGTGTTTATCGTTGAAGATGCTGATAAAATGACTGCAGGAGCGGCTAATTCACTACTGAAGTTTTTTGAAGAACCGGTTCCGGGCATGACGGTGATTCTCACTGCTTCATCGAAAAATCAACTTTTGCCAACGATTTTATCGCGGGCGCAGGTGATTACGTTCCAAAGCCCTGATCGGCAAGCGCTGATTGCCAAATTAGAAGAAGACGGTGCCAATCCGCAATTGGCGCGGGTGGCTGGCCGGTTAACCGGTAATGTCAGCGAAGCTCAGGAATTATTGACTGCCGAGGACTTTCAGGATCGGGTTAATCGCGTGTTTCAATTGCTGGATCGCCTAGCTGACCATGATCCTGAAAGCTTTGTGCGGGTGCAGACCCAATTGTTGCCGGTTGCAAAAGATGCTGCGGCACAACGTCAGGTTTTAGCGCTGATCGGTTTGGCGTATGCCGATGCCTTGAATCGCCATTTTGAAATTGCGGCGACGCAACAGCTGGATATTCCGGCGGTTGCTGCGTTGGCGAAGTTATCGAGTCGGCAACTGACCGATGATTTGCAGGCCATTTTAACGGCGCAGGTTCGCTTGAGCCAGAATGTGACGTTTCAGTCGGCAACAGAACAGTTAATGCTTAAACTCTTAGAAGGGTGATCTTGTGGAAAAGAAAGAACTGTATGATGGTTTCTTAGTCCTTGAGAAACACGCCCAGCAGATGCTCAAGGAAATTGCGGCGATGAAAGACGATATGGCGGAGACGCTAGAACGTAACGCGGAACTTGAAATCGAGAATAAGCATCTGCGTCAGCACCTGGCAGAGCTAGAAAAAGATGACAACAAAACCAGCGATGGCGGCGTTGAGTTATCCAAGTCGAAGCAGAACCTGGAAAGCCTCTACAATGAAGGATTCCACGTTTGCCCGATGTTTTATGGTCAGCGCCGGGTGAATGACGAGCCATGCGCCTTTTGTCTTGATATTATTTATGGGGAGAATTGATTTGGAGCAGCAACGAAGCTTTGGGTCGCATACCACCGGGACTTTGTATTTGGTGCCGACACCGATCGGAAATTTGGACGATATGACATTTCGTGCGGTGGCGATTTTAAAAACGGCTGATTTAATTGCCGCGGAAGATACGCGCCATACGCAGATGTTGTTGAATCATTTTGCGGTTACGACCAAAACCATTTCATTTCACGAACATAATACCCAAATGCGCATTCCGGAGTTGTTGGCGAAGCTGGAGGCCGGGAAGACGATTGCTCAGGTGAGTGACGCGGGAATGCCGTCGATTTCCGATCCCGGCAAGGAATTGGTCCATGCGGCAATTGAACATGGTGTGCCGGTGGTTCCGCTGCCAGGGGCCAATGCGGCGACAACGGCCTTGATTGCCTCTGGATTGTCACCGCAGCCATTTCTGTTTTATGGGTTTCTACCGCGCAAATCCGGCGATAAGCAACGCATTTTGGCCAAGTTGGCGACTGAACCGGCAACGCTTTTGTTCTATGAAAGTCCACATCGGGTCGGGAAAACCCTTGCCGCGATGTTGGAAGCGTTCGGTGATCGCCAGGCTGTTTTGGCGCGAGAATTGACCAAAAAGTTCGAAACCTTTATCCGCGGCACGATCACGGAACTGCAAACGTATGCCGAGAATGAGTTGAAAGGCGAATTTGTGATCATGGTAGCAGGAGCCCCGGATAAGCCAGTTGTCAAAAGCGCGGCACCGTTCAAAGACCAAGTAGCCGCTATCGTTGCCACCGGCGCCAAACCGAATGCGGCGATCAAGCTGGTCGCTAAACAAAACGGGGTTGCTAAACAAGTGGTGTATGATGCTTATCATGACCTAGACAGAGCGTGAACCGGCGCCAGTACGCGCGCTTGAGCACCGACTAACAGGAACAAGTCGAAACGAAAGAGAAGGGATTTTCATGGGAAAAGTCTATGAAGAAGATTATCGCATTCCAGGCTTTCTGGGTGATCGGTTTGGCCGTGCGGGCTTAGCCAATATGATGAATGTGATGCTAGAAGTGTCTGAGCGTCAGTTGGAGAAGCTGCATGCCGGTATTGATGCCATCAGTGAGTTTCACGCAGGTTGGGTGATCACCCAGTATCACATGGAAATCCAACGTATGCCAAAAATTGAAGAACTGCTGCGGGTCGGGACCGAAGCTACGACTTACAATAAATATTTTACTTACCGTGATTACTGGATTGACGATGCGCAAGGTAACCGGCTTGTTTCCGTCAGCAGCAATTGGGTCATTATGGACTTGCGCACGCGTAAGATCGTTGACGTTATTCCTGAGCTTGTTGAACGGGTTGGCGCGGTTTCCGATCGCAAAATCAAACGGTTCCCGCGATTCAAAAAAGTCGATCACCCGGATGGCGAAGAGACGTTTCATGTGCGCTATTTTGACATTGACAGCAATGGCCATGTGAACAATGCCCATTATCTGGAGTGGATGGAAAACAGTCTTGGATATGACTTTTTGAGCTCGCATACTTTGCGTGGTGCCGATATTCGTTACGAGCGCGAAGTGGCGTATGGAACGAGTCCGAAAGCCCAGTTTCAGGCCGATCCGGATGACGCAACCCGCACGTTACACCGCGTGACGACCGATGGCGAAGTGAACGCCGAGGCCCAGATGATTTGGGATGACTTTAAGGCGTAAGTTTTGTATGACTCATGCTAAAGTGCCAAAAAAGCAGTTCTAGGGACAAAATCTGTCGCCTAGAACTGCTTTTCATTCATTAGCTCAATTAACTCACGGCATTATCAACGAAGTCAGCGAGTGCCTGGCCGCGTTTACCATCACTCAGACCAACTTGCAGCTTGATGCGCGCTTTCTGGCCGTTGAGTCCCTGACAGAAGATGATGCCCATTTTTTTGAGCTGGACGCCGCCGCCTTCGTAATTGTAGACGGCTTGAGCAACGCCATTAAAGCAGCGGGAGACCAGTACGATCGGCACATGCCGATCTAGTAGCCGCTGGATAGCCGGCAAGGTGGCTGGTGGGAGATTACCGGCGCCGAGCGCTTCAATGGTCAGACCGTGGATATTTTCCGGGAGTGCGTCAAACAGCGTGCCGTCCATTCCTGCGTAAGCTTTGATTAAGAAGACATGGTCAACAAGGTGGTCAATGGCACAGACTTCCTGGTTGATCAACTCTTGGAAGAAACGCACACCATCTTTGGTGACAAGCCCAACCGGCCCGAATGTCGGCGTCCGAAAAGTTGCGACGTTGGTGGTGTGGGTTTTGGTCACAAAACGGGCGGTATGGATTTCATCATTCATCACCACCAAGGTGCCCTTGTTCCGCGACTCGTCGCTGGCAGCGGTTTTAATCGCGCTTTGCAGATTTTCTAGCCCATCGCTGCCAATTTCGTTACTGGAACGCATGGCGCCGGTGACAACGACCGGCATGGCGGAATCCAGGGTGAGATCCAAAAAATAGGCGGTTTCTTCTAAAGTATCCGTACCGTGGGTGACGACCACCCCGTCAGCGCCGTCTTTTTCCGCTTGGCGGATGCGTTTGACTAAGGTGAGCATCCGCTCCGGAGTCATGTGCGGCGATGGTAGATTAAAAATCTCCTCACTAGTCAGTTCGACGCCGGCTGGCACAAAACTATCGGCGCCGAGCAAGGGATTATGCTTGCTGGGCATGATGTCGCCATCTCTGGTTTCGGTCATGGAGATGGTGCCGCCAGTATGTAAAACGAGAATGTGTTTAGTCACGGTCAAAGCTTCCTTTCAAAGGTTATCGAGACTTATTATACGGAGTTTTGAGTGCAAGTCTATGCGGGAAGTGAGATTGTTGCAGTATTTGGTGGGTTAGGTGTTCTTACGCCCATGACGCGTTCGCCGGCGGAGGAGTTTGCGTGTAAGGGCCTTGGTCGCAATGGCCTAAGCCCGGATTGTGTACTTGAAACTTGTTCTATTTAGGGCAAGTGGGTAGTCAGACTTTCGTGTTCTATAACGCGTTCGCAGTCGCAGAAATCTACGTGTAAGGACCTTAAAGCCTAAATGGCCAAAGCCCAGCCATTTAGGCTTTAAGGCCACTTACACTCCGATTTCTAAGCGCTCCTGCTCACGCTCACCATAACGCGTTCGCCAGCGCAGGAGTCTGCGTGTAAGGACCTTGGTCGCAATGGCCAAAGCCCGGGCCATCACGCCCAAGGCCGCTTACACTCCGACTCCTAAGCGCGCTGGCTCACGCTCACATAAAACTGGCGGCGTACCCAAAATTCTGAGTACACCGCCTTTGAGGGAATCCCTTTGTCAGGGAGTTTTGAGCAACTAAGAAAAATTTGCTTACGAGACACCATTTTAGCGGACCAATCTGGTAGCAGACTTGGTGTAGCGCTAAAAAATACCGAGAAAGTCGTGAGATAATTTTCACGATGATGTCAAGGGTTGAGCCTGCCTTTAAGTGCTGATGCGAACGTTCAAGGGGTTTCTTTTGGTTAATTTTCGGTGTACGATAGAACTCGTGACAAAATCTAGGAGTAGGAATCTGCGCGTTAAGTGCTGCTGGAACGGAATGTGAACGGCAGACGAAGACGAAAGTCGCGGTGCAGATGCCGCATTCGCCTGATATTTAGGCGTCTCCGCAAAAAAGGAGATTGCAGCTTATGCAAGTTTTATCGTTTAGTAGTCCCAAGCTTTCCACTCGGAACATCGTGTATATGGCCATGTTGATGGCAATGCAGATTGTTTTGGGTCGTTTTTCTTTTGGTACGCCATGGCTTAAGATCAGTCCGGCGTTTTTCGCTACCATTTTGATGGGGTATTATTTCGGACCATGGCTGGCCGCGGGTGCCGCTGCTTTGAATGACCAGTTGTCGATTATGGTCTTCAATCCGGGCGCCAATTTTCCCGGGTTCACGCTCAGTGCCGCAATTGCTGCAATGATTTACGGCATGTTCTTCCACGGCAAGAAGGTAACGGTTATGCGGACGTTACTTGGCGTCGGATTGGTGTTGCTGATCAGTAATGTCATTTTGACAACGCTGTGGCTGAACATGATGGGGACGCCTTGGCAAGGGATTATCTGGCCACGAACGATTAAAAACGTGGTCATGTTACCGATCCAGACGGCACTGTCTTATGGGACATTAAAAGCCGTCGAACGGATTCGGCCGCATCTTTAATTGACAAAAGTCGTTTTAACACCGACTCAATAAGTGGCAGCAAGTTTCTCGGTCATCTTCGCGGTGACTCGGAAGCTTGCTGCTGCTTTTTGCATGCTGGCGTGAACCCACTGGCACAACCCTAGCACCCAGTTCATCTAACTGGTCACTCACCGGATTAATTGCTAAAATAGGCGAATCAAAGTTTCTGGAAAGGAAGGCGGACAATGGA
Source organism: Lacticaseibacillus huelsenbergensis (assembly GCF_029726355.1). Taxonomy (NCBI): domain Bacteria; kingdom Bacillati; phylum Bacillota; class Bacilli; order Lactobacillales; family Lactobacillaceae; genus Lacticaseibacillus; species Lacticaseibacillus huelsenbergensis. The sequence goes on along the minus strand of NZ_CP120687.1, from coordinate 397,121 downwards.
TCTATTGTTGCTTGGATTGATAGCGGTGGCATTGGCCGGAACCGGTTTATGGGCGTGGTCCTTGGAGCGTAAAATTGTTGCTATGCAGCTGACGACGCACAAGATGATGTACCCGAATCAGGTACGTACTGGCCGGAAAACGTATGTCCGCAACTTATATCGTGAAAATGCTTTGGCGCAGCGGATTCGCCGTGTCGGACTGACAGGCAGCTGGATTAGCGGCTTAGCGTTCGCTTTTGCGATTGGAAATCAGTTTTACAACGAACTGAGTCACTTGCCGCTTATTCGGCGATTATATATTTTTACGGCAGATTATTTAACCACCCGCAATCAGGCTTTGTGGGTGCTGGCCATCAGCGCGGTAGTTGCCGGGTTTGCCTGGATGTGGTTGGCAAAATGGTTGCATGATCAGTTGCTGGCTGCTAACGAGGCGACCGGGATTCAGAGCGCCGCGGACTTGTATTGGACGCCAGAAAGTATCATTCATCAACGCTTATGGCTTAAGATTTTATTACAGATTCTGTTGATGATTGGTAGCATTCTCATTTTGCTTGCCGCGTTGAACGGGGAACTGCCTAATCCCGGCGAAGCGTGGTTATCCTTGTAGTTGATGGCGCTTATTTGGCACAGCGCGAGGCGGCTGACTAGCGGTTTGTATGCAGCCACACGAATATACCACTCACGCTCTAAGGCCATTTGTGATAAACTATTGCCATGATTGTATCGCCGAAGGGAGGCCTGAATTATGCGATTATTAGCACTTGATACCTCAAATGAGGCGATGTCGGTTGCCGTGCTGGACAATGATCGGTTATTGGCGCAGACGACTATTAATCATGAGCGGACTCATAGTGAACAGTTATTACCAACGATTGACGATTTGGTTGCTGCAAGTGGCTTGCAACCCGAAGATCTTGATAAAATTATTGTTGCGGACGGTCCGGGTTCCTACACGGGCATTCGCATCGCCGTGACTACCGGAAAAACTCTGGCATACACGCTGAACATCGCATTGGTCGGCGTCTCCAGCCTGGAAGTGTTAGCGGCAAACATTACGGATACTAAAGCTATGATTGTGCCGATTATGAATGCACGGCGCAACAATGTCTTCACAGGTGTTTACCAGTGGGACAAGGGGAACCTGATTAATGTGGTTACGGATCGCCACGTTCCGCTGACGCTTTTGCTCACCGAGTTGACAACGTTACGGCAACCGGTTATCTTTGTCGGAACCGATGCAGCGATGTTTCGCGGACAGATTATCGAGGCATTGGGCGGTTTGGCTCATTTTGCCCCAGATTGGTTAAATCTGCCGCAAGCGTTGCGACTTGGTCAGCTAGGCAAAGATTTACCACCGGTTTCTGTCTATGATTTTGTGCCGCGCTATTTACGCTTAACGGAAGCCGAAAACAACTGGCTTAAGGCGCATCCCGGCAAAGGACATGATGTTTATGTTGAGAAAGTTTAGGTCGTGGTTTGACCGCACGACGCCTGATGAACTTCAATTTGAGTCACGCACGATCAATGTCCGCAATAAGGAATATTTACTGCGGCGCATGACGGAAGCCGATGTTGACGCGGCATTGGCGATTGAGCGGCGGATCTATCATGATACGCCGTGGGATCGCTATGCGTTTTTCTCTGAATTGCGCAAAGTGCGTCATTCATTGTATCTTGCGGTTGAAGATGCTGGCCAACTGGTTGCTTTTGTCGGTACTTGGTTTACCATGAGTGAAGCTCATGTCACGAATATTGCCGTTGATCCAGCTTACCAGCATATGGGACTGGGTCGCTTTTTGATGCAGTTTATGATTGGCCGAGCGATTGAATACGGCAGTGAAAAGGTCACGCTTGAGGTTAGAACAAATAATGATATTGCTAAGCAGCTTTATCATTCGCTCGGTTTTCAAGATGGCAAAGTTAAAAAAGGTTATTATGTCAGCAATCATGATGATGCACTGGATATGTATCGGCCTTTGCCGTGATATCCGGAACCATCATGTTTGTAGAGGAGAACAATGTGGCAGCAAGGGAATTGATCTTAGCATTTGAAAGCAGCTGCGACGAAACCAGTGTGGCTGTCGTTGAAAATGGCAACAAGATTTTATCGAATATTATCGCGACGCAAATCAAGAGCCACCAGCGTTTTGGCGGCGTCGTTCCGGAAGTCGCCAGTCGGCACCATGTCGAGCAGATTACGCTGGTAACAGACGCAGCACTGAAAGAAGCCGGGGTGACCTACACCGACTTAACGGCCGTAGCAGTCACTTACGGCCCGGGATTGGTTGGCGCACTGCTGATCGGCGTGACGGCTGCCAAAACGATTGCTTACGCCCACCACTTGCCGCTGATTCCGGTCAATCATATGGCTGGGCATATTTACGCTGCCCGCTTTGTTAAGCCGCTGACCTATCCATTGTTGGCGTTGGCGGTTTCCGGTGGTCACACCGAGCTGGTTTACATGAAAGCTGCCGGTGAGTTCGAGATTATTGGTGATACTAGAGATGATGCAGCTGGTGAAGCCTATGACAAAGTGGGACGGATTTTGGGCATCCCATATCCGGCAGGGAAAGAAGTCGATCGTTTGGCACATTTGGGCCACGATACCTTCCATTTTCCGCGCGCCATGGATAAAGAGGATAATCTGGACTTCAGTTTCAGTGGCTTGAAGTCCGCTGTGATCAATACGGTGCACCATGCCAATCAAATCGGTGAAACGCTTAGCCGCGAAGATCTTGCGGCCAGTTTCCAGGCTGCGGTGGTGGATGTCCTGGTTCATAAAACTCAGAAGGCTCTGACGCACTATCCGGTTAAACAGCTGATCGTGGCTGGCGGGGTAGCAGCCAATCAGGGACTCAAAGAAGCCATGAACGAAGCGCTGGCCGTGCATTTTCCGGATGTGGACGTGATTGTTCCGCCGTTGCGCTTAACCGGCGATAACGGTGCCATGATCGGGGCAGCTGCGCATATTGAATTGGCCAAGCGCCATCTTGCCTCCGAGAATCTCAATGCGGATCCGGGCCTGAGCTTTGCCCATGCTTAGGGTCATGAGCGAATCATCAGCACTTTCGTTGACGGGGGTTCGTTGATTTAGTTAAACTTAACTTATCGATAAGTTTGTTAACGAAAGGATGATTCCCATAGCTGAAAAAACAATTATGTTAGTGTGCTCCGCTGGTATGTCCACCTCGATGTTGGTGCAACGAATGAAAAAAGCTGCTGCGGCAGATGGTATGGATGTTGATGTTTTTGCCACTGCGGCTGCAGATGCTGACAATAAACTGGCATCGGAGCCAGTTTCGGTACTGATGCTTGGCCCGCAAGTCCGCTTCATGGAAAGCCAGTTCAAAGCTAAAGCCGACGCTAAAAAAATCCCGATGGCTGTCATTGACATGAAAGCCTATGGGATGATGGACGGCGAGAAAGTTTTGCAGCAGGCAATCGGGTTGCTGGATCAAAAGGTTTAATTGCGATAGTTAAAAAATGTAAAAAGCTGGCACCGGAAACAAGTTATTGATTCCGGTACCAGCTTTTTTGCGGTTAACTGACCTTGATTGAGGCTAATTTCGTTGCCTACTTGTCAGCAGTTTGCATGTCTTCAAGCTCAATACTTTTTTCTTCCCAAGCATTTTCGACGTCCGTGGTTTGTTTCTGAACTGCTTCGAGCTTAGTTTGCAATTTCTGCATTTTGACATAGTCGCTCAAAACATCGGGGGCGGTCATTTCTTTTTGGATTGTGGTCGCTTGGTTGCCGAGTTTCTGCAGCTGTGCTTCTAAGTCAGCAACTTCTCGCTGCAACTTACGGGTTGCGCGGGCATCTTCTTTGGATTGCTGGTAAGAGGTAGCGCCCGCGGTTTCGGTTTTGGCGGTTGGCTGTTCAGCAGCCGCAGCTTCGGCCTCTGCCTTAGTCTCGGCTAGTTTTTCCTGATAGTAGTCCCAGTTGCCGAGGTAGGTTGTGCTGCCGGTCGGGGCGATGGCAATGACGTTGGTTGCCAGTTCGTTGATGAAGTAGCGGTCATGGGACACGAACAAAACGGTGCCATTAAAATCTTTTAATGCCTGTTCAAGGACTTCCTTGCTGTTAATGTCCAAGTGGTTGGTCGGTTCATCAAGAACCAGAAAATTATCATGTTTGAGCGCTAACTTGGTCAACTCCAACCGCGCTTTTTGCCCGCCGGATAAGGCACTGACCGGTTTTTGAATATCGTCTGGGCCGAACAAAAAGGCAGCCAGAACGGAACGGACGTCTTTTTCCGGCATCATCGGATGTTCATCCCAGATTTCGTCAATCACAGTATTTTTAGGGTTGAGTTGTTGAATTTCCTGGTCGTAGTAGCCGACATCAACGTTAGCGCCGAACTTTGCTGATCCGGATAGAAACGGGATCTTGCCTAAAATACTTTTGAGTAAAGTCGATTTGCCGACGCCGTTTGGTCCGATAAGGGCGATCCGATCGAATTTGTTTACCTGGAAATCGATAGGGCCGGCCATCGGGTGATCAGCTTCATAACCCACCGTTGCCTGGTCGACTTTGAGCACCTCATTGCCGCTGGGACGATTAGGGGTGAAGTTAAAACGCACGCTTTTGTCGTCACCAGTTGGCTTTTCCAGAACGTCCATTTTTTCCAATTGCTTCCGGCGCGCTTGGGCCTGCTTGGTGGTGCTGGCGCGGACAATATTCTTGTCCACGAAATCCTGCAGTTTGGCAATTTCTTCTTGCTGCTTGGTGTAGGCTTTCCAAGCCTGCGCCTGGCGCTCGGCCTTTTGCTGGAGATACCCGCTGTAGTTGGTTTTGTAATGGGTCGCATGGTGGTGATCCAGTTCGTAAATTTCGGTGACCACGTGATCAAGAAAATATTGATCGTGGCTGACCGTTAAAATAGCGCCGGGATAGGTTTTAAGATAGCCTTCCAGCCAACTCAGGGTTTCGATATCAAGGTGGTTAGTCGGCTCGTCGAGGATGATCAGGTCATGCTTTTCCAGCAGGAGCTTGGCCAAGGCCAGACGAGAGCGTTCGCCGCCGGACAAGGTGCCGACTGGCTTGTCGTAAGTGTCTTCACCGAATTGGAAGCCGTGGAGAACCGAGCGGATTTCGGCTTCATAGCCATAACCGTTTTGCTCATTAAAATCGTGTTGCAACTGATCATATTGTTTCATGGTTGCGGCAAAAGCCGGCTTGTCCGCAATGAGTTTGGGATCACCGAGTTTGGCCTCTAATGCGTGGATTTGCCGGGCCATTGCCTGCAGTGGTGCGAAGACCGTCAACATTTCTTTGAAAATCGTTTTATCTGAATCTAAGCCGGAGTTTTGGGCCAAATAGCCAATGGACAGATTCTTCATGGTTGTTACCTGGCCGCTATCCGGAGGCGCGATCCCGGTCAGGATTTCCAGCAGGGTGGTTTTACCAATCCCGTTGGGGCCAACAAGGCCGATGCGCGCGCCGTCTTGGACTTCAAGATTCACATTGGCAAATAATTCGTTGCCGTTGAAGCTGCGGCTAACTTGTTGTGCCTGCAAAATGATCACAGGAATACCTTCTTTCACAATAATCGTTAAGACCTAATATACCATAGTTTTGTTCATGGGCGTGCGTTCCCTGATGATGCATTCGCACAATAAAATATGCTTGTGAAGATGTATCCGCTTGCGTTCAGGCCATAAACCAGCTAATATTAGCAGAAGATACTATGTTGGACAGTTCACATGTTCTGCATGGGAATACTTCTACAGGAGGCTTGCTTACATGGCGGAAACAATCATCCCCAAAGCAACGGCGAAACGCCTACCCGTGTACTACCGATATTTGAATTTCTTGGCGAATTCCGGGACAACCAAGATCAGTTCAACTGAACTGTCGGACGCGGTGAAAGTTGACTCGGCAACGATTCGGCGTGATTTTTCTTATTTCGGTGCATTGGGCAAACGCGGCTACGGCTATGACGTCAACGATTTGCTGAAATTCTTTAAAAAGATTCTGAATCAGGATCGGCTAACCAATGTCGGGCTGGTTGGTGTCGGCAATCTTGGCCACGCCTTGTTGAATTATAATTTTCGACAGGCTAACAACATTCGGATTAGTGCCGGATTCGATATCAACCCTGATTTAGCCGGAACCATTCAAAGTGGGGTACCGATTTATCCCATGGACGAAATGATTAAGCAAATTAAAGATCAGCAGATTGAAATCGTGATTTTGACGGTGCCAATTGATGCCGCCCAGCATATCACCGATGATTTGGTTAAAGCCGGGATTAAGGGGATCATGAACTTCACCCCGATTCGCATTTCGGTGCCTAGCTACGTGCGGGTACAAAATGTCGATTTGGCAACGGAACTACAGACCTTGATTTACTTCCTGGAACATTATGGGCCAACGCTCAACGAACCGGAAGCTTAACTGAAAAAAAGAAAATGCGTCGTCCATGACAGATGGACGGCGTTTTTTCTTGCGTTGTTGAGTGTACTATGTATAATAGTACACGTAGTACGAAAGGGGGCGCCTGAATGGCAACCGAGTCATATACTCATTTGGCGTACTATGAACGCTTGGTGTTGCAGATTAAGACCCGGATTCTACAAGGCATTATGCAGCCGGGCGATAAGCTGCCATCGGTGCGGGAAATGGCGAAGCAAGAACAGCTGAATCCCAATACCGTCGCCAAAGCCTACAAGCAACTGGAGGCGGACGGCGTGATTTACGTTGAACCCGGGCGCGGCACATTTGTGGCTGAGCCATTAAAACATGCGAATTCAAGAGCAGTGGCGGCGTTCCGCCCAAAGTTTGATGCAATTGTCGTGGAAGCACAAAGCCTGGGCATCAGTTTAGCGACATTGCAAGCATGGTTGACTGAAAAGGAGGAGCATCGTGTATGAGTTTAATCGTGACTAAATTGCAAAAAAGAATCGCCAATCAGGAAGTCCTGCGCGATATCACGTTTTCGCTGGATCGCGGCCAGGTTGTCGGATTGGTCGGCCCAAATGGTATCGGCAAAACCACGATTTTTCGTACCGTCAACCGCCAGTATATCGCTGACGGCGGGACGGTCACGTTGGATCAACATGATCTGACAAAAGAATCACCGCAACAAGCAGCCATTTTTTACTTAGATCAGCAACATTTATTTTTTCGCAAGTATGCATTAGCCAAAATTGGAACAACCTATGCCTTGCTTTATCCTTCATTCGATCAAACAGCGTTTCTGCACCTGATTAAAAAATTCGGGTTAGCTGGCGGCCAGCGGTTTCAAGGTCTATCCAAAGGGTATCAGGCACTGGTCATGGTAGCGATGGCTTTGGCGAGTCAGGCACCGTATGTTTTTCTCGATGAACCATTCGATGGGCTGGATGTCCTGATTCGCGAACGCATTGTGAATCTGGTTGTGGACGCAGTAGCCGATGGTCAGCGAACCTTTCTGATTGCGTCTCACAATCTCGCCGAATTAGACGGTTTATCCGATCGCGTTTTATTCGTCAAAGATGGGCGCATCAGCCGTGATCTCACCTTGGAAAATGTCCGGCAGCAAGCAGTGAAATTGCAATTGGTATTCCGGACCAAGGAAATTCCGGCGGTGATCAAACAGCATGGCCGCATTTTGAACATCCGCGGACGCGTCATCGAAGTGGTTTTCCCTGATTTCACGCCAGATGTGCAAGCGGCACTGCAAGCTGAGCAACCGGTTTTGAACGAAAGCCTGCCATTGTCATTGTCGGATTTGTTTAAAGTCGAATTTCGAAAAAAACATGCGGAGGTGGGCTAGATGGGTGATCATCAGCTGTTGAAACTTGTTCGGATAAGGCACAAAGCGCTTATTCGTGTGATGTTTGTTTTTGTTGTGTTATTGGCAGTTTTTAATTTGGGTGACACGTTAAAAAATTATCAGAGTCAGCAGAAATATATGATGAATCCTACAGAATATTATGCCGCCCAAAATCAGGCAGCTAAACATCACTCTGAAATATATGGCAATAAAAGTTACGCTGGTTATCGTGATGAACAACGCTTTTTGATTGAGCCACAACGAAACAGGCTTTATTCGCCATTTCTGATCAACCGTATTATGACAGTGATTAGTTATATTGTTCCCTTGCTCTTGGGATTGATCATGGCTGGAGCAGATCAGGCAAGCAGTTTTAACGCGACTCTCTTTAAAAGCAGGTTTAAGCGAAAACGGTTGTTTGACACTCGTTACTGGTATGGACTTGCATGCCTTTTGGGGACGACAACGCTTGGCATTAGTCTCACTCTGTTTGGCTATTACGCAGGCGTTCCAGCAGCGTATGTCGGGATCAGCGGCTTGAATATTTTGGGACTATTCATGACGAATCTGGCTGTTAATAGCTTCATGTTCACCGCCGGTATTGCAGTCGGCAGTATCTTTGCTTCCTTATTCGGCATGTTTGTATTTGGTCTTCTTGGTGGTTGGCTTGGCATGAGTGCCATTCAGCGGTTTGTTACTTATACCACCATAGACAAGCGTTCTTATAGGGCATTCTTGCCGCATGGCGATCAGCTGTTTCTGTTCTTTTTTGTGATGGCATTAATAGCCAGTGCAGCCGGTTACTGGATCACCCGGTGGTTATTTGACCGCATTTCGTTGGAAAACGAAGGTGACATCCTATTGTTACCAAAACTCCGCTGGGTCATTTTTGTCTATGCCTTGATTGTTGTCCCTTACAATTTTGGGGATTGGCTGTTCCAAAATGAATTGCTGTCCTACAGTGTCTCCATTATCGGTGTTCTCGCGCTTGGTCTTTGGTGGCTGCATCGTGAGCGTGCGCAAGAACAGCTGATGGTTCGATAGCACTGAGCAGGCAGAAGCAAATTTTTACGCCACTAAAAAACCGCCGCCGACGAAAAAAAGTCGGTAGGCGGTTTTTGCTTGCAGGGATGTTAACGGTCATACGGTGTGAAGATAATGTAATTTTGATCGGTCGTCGCCTTGAAATCAAACTGAGTATTCTTGGCGTTTTGTTTGGTTTCTTCGTTGCTGATGGTTTCGGTTTGCAGGCCCAGTGCTTTGCGCAGTTTATCGGAAACCCGCTGCATTTCGGCATCGGATGCGATTTGATAGGCACCGTCGCCGACCCAGGCGTTAACCCCTTTGAGATGATCGGTTGTGATGGTTTTGGCAGCGCCGCGATAGTTCATGAAAATGCTTTGCATATCGGCAAAACTCAGATTAGTTGCAATGTTTTTAGAAATCGTGTCCATGAGTTTGGTGAAGTTACCAAGCGATCCGACAGAAACGGCTTTTTTCAAAATTGCCTTGATGACTTGTTGCTGGCGCTTTTGCCGGCCATAGTCGCCTTCCGGATCAGCGTGGCGCATTCGTGAGTAGGCAAGTGCCATGTTGCCATTTAAATGCATGCGACCCTTTTTGAATTTCTGGTTACCGGTGTAAGGATCCTGGAATGAAAACGGAACATCAACGTCAATCCCACCGACCGCATTGACGACTTTTTCCAGCGCGCCCATGTTGATCGTCAGATAATAAGAAATCGGCACATTCACAAGTTTAGAGACTGTGTTGATGGCCATATCAGAACCGCCGACATTGTATGCAGCGTTGATTTTCTGCATATTGAACTCTTTGGTGCCAATCAATTCAGCAGCCGTATCGCGGGGAATGCTGACCATGGTGGTTTTGTTGGTCTTCGGATTGACGACGGCCACAATCATGGTATCGGAGTTGCCCTTTTCAACGCGTCCTTCAGCACCGGTGTCGACCCCGAGCAGGAGTACTGCAAATGGTTTCTTTTGGGCGATGTCCGTGCTGACGTGTTTGGTGGCATGGTATGTATTGTCGATGGCATATTTTGCCTGGCTATAGAGGCGCAGGGCATAGGCGCCAACCGTAAACAGGCCGACAATGACGATTAAGCCGATGAGGCGTCCCCAGCGAAAACGTTTAGGCGGTTGACGGTGGCGGTGATTTGAACGGGTCTCCATTTTTGAACGGCTCCTTTATAAAAACATTATTTCCATTATAGAAGATTGAATGCGCCAACGAGATTAATATTCGATTACGTTTACAGCGCGTGGGCAATGTAATATAGCCAGACCACCCATAGTGCACCGACATGGGCGATGATGGCAGTGCTGATGGCGCCGGTGTGACGGTAATCATAGGCCAGAACCAATCCGACTAAGGTCGCGCTGAGCCAGTGGCCGCCTGGTTGAGTCACGGCAAATAACAGACTGGCGATCAAAGCGCCACCGAAAACGCCAGTGACATTAACCAGATTACCGAACAATACTTTACGAAAAGCCAGCTCCTCCAGAACGGGAATGGCGAGGCCGATTGCCAAAAAGTACCAGGGATTGGTGGTCATACTGGAAAGCTGCTGATGAATCTGGCTATTGGTTTGCGGCATTTTAAAAAGGATCATTTCAAGCCATGAGCCGACTAACTGAGCAGCCAAGACGCCGGCAATGCCGATGACACCCCAGAAAACGCGCTGTTGTGGTGCGAGGACGCCAGGGGCTTCAATCGCGTTGGCAATGACCAGTTGCCGTTCGCTATACGCCGCAGCAATCATTGCGATGACACTGATTAAGGTCACAATACCAAGGCTGAGCCGCCCAACCGGCATGAATTGGAAAATCAAAAGGTTAGCGATAAACGTGACGAGGTAAGCACCGACAACGGAAAAGGCATGTTTTTGCAGTGACATATAGGGGACTCCTTTGAAAAAATATCTGAAATTAGTATAACATTCCCGGGTTTTGGGGTTGCATTCACCCGGAAAACTCGTTATAGTTACTTTTGTAGTTAGCACTTAGACATAGCGAGTGCTAAATCAAAAAATGTAATGTGGAGGGATTGCCTTGTTAAAACCATTAGGAGATCGCGTGATTGTCGAGGTCGTTGAAGAAGAGGAACAGACTGTTGGCGGCATTGTTTTAGCCAATAATGCCAAACAAAAGCCGCAAACCGGCAAAGTTGTCGCAGTAGGTGAAGGCGCTTTGACACCGGAAGGCAAGCGTCTGCCAATGGCCGTTAAAGTTGGCGATACTGTATTATACGACAAATACGCCGGCTCTGAAGTAAAGTATGAAGGTCAAGACTACCTCGTACTGCACGAAAAAGACATTATGGCAATTGCGTAAAAAATAATCGATCAATTTTGAGGTGAATAAAAACAATGGCAAAAGAAATTAAGTTCTCTGAGGATGCACGTACCGCCATGCTGCGTGGCGTGGATCAATTAGCAAACACAGTAAAAACAACTTTAGGACCAAAAGGCCGCAACGTTGTTTTGGATAAGAGTTATGGCGCACCGGAAATCACCAACGACGGTGTTACGATCGCCAAGTCAATTGACTTAGAAGACCATTACGAAAACATGGGCGCTAAGTTGGTAGCGGAAGTTGCATCCAAGACAAACGATATCGCCGGTGATGGTACCACAACCGCAACGGTTCTGGCACAAAGCATCATTCGCGAAGGTATGAAGAACGTGACTGCCGGTGCTAACCCTGTTGGCATTCGGACAGGTATCGAAAAGGCAACCAAGGCAGCGGTTGACGAACTGCACAAGATCAGCCACAAAGTTAACGGCAAGAAGGAAATCGCCCAGGTTGCTTCGGTTTCATCTTCCAATGAAGAAGTCGGCAATCTGATTGCGGACGCCATGGAAAAAGTTGGCCATGACGGTGTTATTACCATCGAAGAAAGCAAAGGGATCGACACTGAACTTTCTGTTGTTGAAGGGATGCAGTTTGATCGCGGCTATCTGAGTCAATACATGGTAACCGACAATGATAAAATGGAAGCTGATCTGGACGATCCATATATCCTGATTACCGATAAGAAGATTTCCAACATTCAGGACATCCTTCCACTATTGCAGGAAATCGTTCAACAAGGTAAGGCACTGTTGATCATTGCTGACGATGTTGCCGGCGAAGCATTGCCAACCCTGGTTCTTAACAAGATTCGTGGTACCTTCAATGTTGTTGCAGTTAAGGCCCCTGGCTTTGGCGATCGGCGCAAGGCACAACTGGAAGACATTGCAACCTTGACCGGTGGCACCGTGATCAGTTCCGATCTTGGCTTGGATCTGAAGGATACCAAGATTGAACAATTGGGTCGTGCCGGCAAAGTTACCGTTACCAAGGACAACACCACGATTGTTGATGGCGCAGGTTCCAAGGATGCCATTGCTGAACGGGTTAACATCATCAAGAAGCAAATTGACGACACAACCAGCGACTTCGATCGTGAGAAGTTGCAGGAACGTCTGGCTAAGTTAGCTGGCGGGGTTGCGGTTGTCAAGGTCGGTGCTGCAACCGAAACCGAATTGAAGGAACGTAAGTATCGGATCGAAGATGCTTTGAACGCGACCCGTGCTGCCGTTGAAGAAGGTTACGTTGCCGGCGGTGGTACTGCCTTGGTTGACGTCATCCCTGCAGTCGCTGCTTTGAAAGAAGAAGGCGACGTTCAGACCGGGATCAACATTGTTCTACGTGCCCTTGAAGAACCTGTTCGCCAGATTGCCGAAAACGCTGGCCGCGAAGGTTCTGTCATCGTTGAACAATTGAAGAAGGAAAAGCAAGGCATTGGTTACAATGCTTCAACCGGTGAATGGGAAGACATGGCTAAGTCAGGTATCATTGACCCAACCAAGGTTACCCGTTCCGCATTGCAAAATGCTGCATCAGTTGCTGCTTTGATGCTGACCACTGAAGCGGTTGTTGCTGACAAGCCAGAACCAAAGGATAACAACGCGGGTGCTGCAGGTGCAAACCCGGCAGCCGGTGGCATGGGTGGCATGATGTAATTTCGTCCTATCCTTAAAAAGAAGAACACAAATAAAACACCAGCGAACTTTGCTGGTGTTTTTTATATGTGAGCGTGAGCCAGCCGATTTCTGGGCTAGCGAACGTATGATGGCACGTCTTTTGTACCCTTCAAACTCGTGCCAAGCGTTATCATAGGCATTGACCACCTTTCCTTGTTAAAATAAAATTGATAAACAATTAACGTTGCTATTTTCCATGTCAAATAAGAGGGGACGAGTTATATGAAATTGATTCAAAATCCCATTCGGCTTAATGCCAGTTTACACAAGATGCTTCCGCACACCATGCGCTTTTTATACAGTCGCAAGCCAGTCAAGTATTTCGAACTTTACACGCTAGGATCGGTGCATGTTTATTATGTGGAAGGCTTCGACCAAATCGATATTGTCCTGACACACGACAAGCGCACCATCAAAGATGCCGAGATTGATTTTGTTCTTGAGAAACTATTGCCAGACACACCGAAAACCGAGCTAAAAATCGACCACGCCGCTAAAAGCGAGATCGAACATGAAGTCCATCGTAAATTGAAAGTGCATGATGTGGTTATTATCGAGAAGTGAGCGTGAGCCGGCGCGGTTAGAAGTCGGAGTGTAAGTGGCCTTGGGCGTGATGGTCGGGCTTTGACCATTGCGACCAAGGTCCTTACACGCAGACTTCTGCGCCGGCGAACGCGTTATGGTCGAGCGTGAGCCGGCGCGTCTAGAAGTCGGAGTATAAGCGGCCTTAGGCGTGATGGCCCGGTTTTGGCCATTGCGCCTAAGGTCCTTATACGCAGACTTCTGCGCTGGCGAACGCGTTAAAGTGAGCGTGAACCGGTGTGCTTAAATAAAGCGTAAGTAGTCTCAACCCCAATGGCGGTTTTTGCCATTGGGGTTGAGGTTCTTGCACCTGAATTTCTGGGCTACCAAACGCGCTACAGAACTTAGCAGTCAACGGAACCCCTTAGCTTCTTTATAGAGCAGTGCCTGATCGCGGCTTTTTCCGAACCATACCCGCTGACAAATATCAATCCAACCGGTGTTTCTGGCGGCACATATAAGTTAAGATGAAACAAGGTAGGCGTAAGCCGAAATTTAGAGTACACTAATGCATGTTTGTTTACGATTCATTAAAATTTTTGAACCGGTGTGGGTTAATAGGAGTTTAGAAAATGATGCACTTGAAACGGCTGTTCATTGGGCGGCCTTTGAAATCTTCCGAGGAAGGTGGTCAACAGCTTAACATCTTCAAAGCATTGGCGATGCTGTCGTCAGATGCTTTGTCCAGTGTGGCTTATGGGACCGAGCAGATTGTCTTGGTCCTCACGACACTGTCAGCTGCGGCAATTTGGTATTCGTTACCGATTGCGGCGTTCGTTTTAGTCTTACTGATTTCGCTGACACTTTCATATCGGCAGATTATCCATGCTTACCCTAGTGGTGGCGGGGCCTATGTTGTTGCCAGCGAAAATTTGGGCCGCAATGCCGGTTTAACGGCCGGTGCTTCGTTGTTGATTGATTATATGTTGACGGTCTCGGTTTCGGTTTCAGCCGGCGCCGAGGCGATCACCAGTGCGATTCCTGCGCTGTATGGCCATCAGGTGGCGATTTCGCTAATCATCATTTTTATCTTGATGGGCATGAACTTACGTGGCATGAGCGAATCGGCTAACTTCCTGATGATTCCGGTTTATCTATTTGTGCTTGTGATGACCGTGATGATCGTCTGGGGACTTTATCAGGTTGTCAGTGGTGCCATCCCGTATAAGGCAACTTCATTGGTCGGCGCAGCGATTCCCGGCGTGTCGATGGCGTTGATTTTCCGGGCGTTTTCCAGCGGATCCAGTTCACTGACCGGGGTTGAAGCGATCAGTAATGCGGTGCCGTTTTTCAAGTTGCCCAAGGAAAAGAATGCAGCCAAAACGTTAGCGATTATGGCTGGCATTCTGGGGTTCTTCTTTGCCGGGATCACGTTCTTGAACTACTGGTATGGTTTAGTGCCGATGGCGAAGGTGACGGTACTTTCACAGGTTGCCAAAGAAACATTTGGTGGCACCGGCATCATGTATTATGTCGTTCAATTTGCGACCGCGTTAATTTTGGCGGTTGCTGCCAACACAGGGTTCTCGGCTTTTCCGGTCTTGGCGTTTAACTTGGCTAAGGACAAGTTTATGCCGCATATGTACCTGGATCGCGGCGATCGGTTGGGTTATTCCAATGGGATTTTGACCTTGGCCCTGGGCTCGGCGGCGTTGATCACCATTTTCCAGGGATCCACGGAGCGCCTGATTCCATTGTATGCGGTAGGCGTGTTCATTCCGTTTACGTTGTCGCAAACCGGGATGATCATTCACTGGTTCCGGCACCGCGGCAAGGGCTGGATTGGCAAAACGGTCGCCAATCTTTCTGGCGCATTAATTTCGTTCGCGATTCTGGTCATCTTATTTGCTTATCGGCTGTTTGATATCTGGCCGTTCTTCATCGTGATGCCGCTTGCGATCTTTATGTTTTACAAGATTCATGATCATTACCGTAAAGTGGCCGCGCAGTTACGGTTGCCGGCAGATGTTGAGGAGCATGAGTACGATGGCAGCACCGTCATTGTGCTTGTCGGTAATGTGACGCGGGTGACTCGCGCCGCGCTGAACTATGCGCAGTCCATCGGCGATTATGTCATTGCGATGCACGTCTCGATGGATGAGAATCCGAACAAGGAAAAAGAAACGCAAAGCGAATTTCGGGCTGATTTTCCGGATGTCCGGTTTGTCGATATTCACTCGTCATATCGTTCGATTGAAGCACCGACAATTCGCTTCGTCGACATCGTGGCGCGGAATGCTGCTAAACGCAACTTCACGACCACGGTGCTAATTCCGCAATTCGTACCGCGCAAAAAATGGCAAAATATTCTCCATAACCAAACCAACTTCCGTTTACGCGCTGCGTTTGCAAGCCGCGAGAACGTGATTATTGCCACTTACAGTTATCATTTGAAGAAGTGACCGTTTAGGCAGGTTGAAGAGACATGCAATAGAGGCGGATGAATTCCATAGGTGTGGGTTCATTCGCTTTTTGTTTTCTGTTAAACGGGGTAGTGGGTTTGGTGAGGGGCAATCCGGCCCAAAACGCGCTCACTGGGCCAGAAACCTCCACATAAGGACCTTGGTCGCAATGGCCTAAGCCCGGGCCATCACGTCCAAGGCCACTTATGTTCCGGTTTCTAACGGCCCTGTTCGCGCTCTGTTGACTTACCTGTTAAAATAAATGATATAGAACGTCAGAGATAGTCAAAGACAAAGGGTGAAGTTTGTGCCGCAAAAAACCAGTGATACGCCAATGATGCAACAGTATAATGCGATTAAGGCGCAGTATCCGGATGCATTTTTATTTTATCGAATTGGCGATTTTTATGAATTATTCAACGATGATGCCATTAAAGGCGCACAGTTGCTTGAGCTGACGTTGACGGCACGGAATAAGAGTGCGGATGATCCGATTCCGATGGCGGGGGTGCCGCATCATGCGGTGCAGAGTTATGTCGATATTCTGATTGATCATGGGTATAAAGTCGCTATCTGTGAGCAAATGGAAGATCCTAAAAAAGCCGTTGGGATGGTCAAGCGCGCGGTGATCCAGTTGATTACCCCGGGGACCAATGTCGACATCAAAGCCGGTGCCGCGAAGACAAACAATTACATTACTGCTGTTTTGCCACACGCAGGCGGTTATGCCTTTGCTTATGGCGATGTTTCCACCGGTGAGCTGAAAGTAACTGATCTCAAAAGTAAATTCGCTTTGCAAAATGAGCTGAGTGCGCTCGCAACCAAAGAGATTGTGGTGCCAGAAGACCTGACCGATGATGACGCAGCCATGTTGAAAAAAAGCGAGCGTTTGTTGTCGGTTCAGCCTGACAGTCAGCCCACGAGTGAAGGCAGTTATGTGTCGCAAGATCTGACCGATCCGGTCGCAGCCGCGGTTGTGCAAATGCTGATGGCTTATTTGTTGAATACGCAGAAACGGAGTCTGGCCCATATTCAAAAAGCCGTGGCCTACCAACCATCGGCGTATCTGGAAATGGATCAGGATGCCCGCAGCAATCTTGATATTCTGCAAAACAGCCGTACCGGGCGCAAAGGCGATACGTTACTATCTTTATTGGACGCAACGAAAACCGCGATGGGCGGGCGTTTGCTGAAGCAGTGGTTGGAACGGCCGCTGTTGGATATTGGCGCGATCAGCGTACGGCAAAATCAAGTTCAGGACTTGCTGGATCACTTTTTTGAACGTAGTGAGTTACAGGAACGTCTGACGAAGGTTTATGATCTGGAGCGGTTAGCCGGTCGCGTGGCTTTTGGCACGGTTAACGGGCGCGACTTGATTCAATTGCAAACCTCACTTGATCAGGTGCCGGCGATTCAGGATGTCTTAAGCAAGCTTGATGATGGCAGTTTTAAGGCACTTCGGGGTAAAATCGATCCAGTCAGTGATGTTGCCGGGTTGATTCGCCGGGCGATCGAGCCGGAACCGCCGATTTCGGTGACCGACGGCGGCCTGATTTTACGCGGCTACAATAAGAAGTTAGACGAGTACCGCGATGCCATGAAGAATTCCAAGCAGTGGATTGCGGAATTGGAAGCTTCAGAGCGCAAGGCCACCGGTATCCACAATTTGAAAATCCGGTATAACAAGGTGTTTGGCTACTTTATCGAAGTCACCAAGTCTAATTTGGACAAGGTACCGGAAGGCCGCTACGAGCGCAAACAGACGCTGACAAATGCCGAGCGGTTCATTACGCCTGAATTGAAAGAAAAAGAGACTTTGATACTTGAAGCCCAGGAAAGCTCAACGGCGCTGGAGTACGATCTTTTTCAAGACATTCGTGATCAGGTCAAAGCTCAGATTAAACGACTCCAAGCGTTAGCCGCCCAGATTTCGGCATTGGATGTCTTGCAAAGTTTTGCGACAGTGGCTGAAAACAATCACTATGTCCGGCCGACGATGCATGCCGGCACCCACGACATTAATGTTAAAGGTGGCCGACATCCGGTTGTCGAACACGTTTTGGGGCAAGACAGCTATATTCCTAACGATGTTATCATGGACCAGGATACGGATATGCTGCTGATTACCGGTCCTAACATGTCCGGGAAAAGTACCTACATGCGGCAGTTGGCGTTAATTGTGATCATGGCACAGGCTGGATCATTCGTCCCGGCTGATGCTGCGGATTTACCGATTTTTGATCAAATCTTCACCCGCATTGGCGCGGCGGACGACTTGGCGAATGGGGAAAGCACCTTTATGGTCGAAATGCTTGAAGCCAACGCGGCACTGAGTCATGCAACGGCTTCGAGTCTGATTCTCTTTGATGAAATCGGACGCGGAACGGCGACTTATGATGGCATGGCGCTGGCACAGGCGATCATCGAATATCTGCATGATCACGTGCACGCCAAGACGCTATTTTCCACCCATTATCATGAACTGACCAGTCTGTCGGATTCATTGGCGAAGCTCAAGAATGTGCATGTCGGTGCGGTTGAAGAGCATGGCAACCTGGTTTTCCTGCACAAAATGATGCCGGGACCGGCAGATAAAAGTTACGGGATTCATGTGGCCAAATTGGCTGGCCTGCCGTCAGACTTATTGAATCGTGCCGATGCGATTCTGAAGCAGCTTGAAGCCGCCACGCCGGAGAAAACGGTGCCTGCAGCCCCAAGCCAGGTGACGGACCAGCAATTGTCGCTTTTTGAAGAGCCTAAACCGCAACCGAAGAACAGTCCGATTTTGGCGAAACTAGCTAAGTTTGATTTGATGGATGCGACGCCAATGGACGCCATGAATTTGATTTTCGACCTTCAGAAACGTTTAAAGAAGAAGTGATTTTATGCCAAAAATTCATCAGCTATCGGCCACGTTAAGTAACCAAATTGCTGCCGGGGAAGTCATTGAACGCCCGGCCAGCGTGGTCAAAGAATTAGTGGAAAACAGCATCGATGCCCAGGCAACCCAGATTGACGTGAAGGTATCGGCGGCAGGCTTGCAGAAAATACAGGTCAGCGACAACGGGATCGGGATTGATCCTGCCGATGTTGCGACCGCCTTTTTGCGCCATGCGACGAGCAAAATTCTGACGACGCGGGATTTGTTTAATGTGCATTCGTTAGGGTTTCGTGGTGAAGCTTTGGCCAGTATTGCGGCGGTTGCCGATGTCACGTTAACGACCGCGACAGACTCTGGCATCGGCGCCAAGATTCACGTGAAGGGTGGCAAAGTCGAGGATCAAACCACGGCGGCGCATCGCCGGGGCACCGATGTTGAAGTGTCCGATCTGTTCTTCAATACGCCAGCGCGCTTGAAGTACATGAAGTCACAGCAGACGGAGCTGGGGAAAATTGTCGATATCGTCAGTCGGCTGGCCTTGGCTAACCCTGGCATTGCCTTTACGGTTTCGCACGATGGCAATATGGTCGTCCGGACTGCGGGTCAAGGCGATCTGCGGCAGACACTTGCGGGGATCTATGGCTTACCGGTAGCACGGTCCATGGTTGACTTTCAGGCACAGGATCTTGATTTTCAAGTGAGTGGGTTAACCAGTTTGCCGGAGACCACGCGTGCATCGCGCAATTACTTGAGTCTGGTCGTTAATGGCCGTTATATCAAGAATTTCCAGCTCACCAAAGCCGTGATTGCCGGTTACGGCTCCAAGCTCATGGTTGGGCGGTATCCGATGGGTGTCATCACGATTCAGATGGATGCAGCCTTGGTCGATGTCAACGTGCATCCGACGAAAGCGGAAGTGCGTCTGAGCAAGGAAGATCAGCTCAGTCATCTGCTGAGTGAAGCGATTCGGAGTCGGTTAGCAAAAGAAAATCTCATTCCAGACGCGTTGGATAACCTGCCTAAACGCGAGCACTATGATCTGGATCAACTAGAATTGACGCTCAATAAAATCAGCCCGAAAACAGCTGCGCCAACGCCGCCGCAGGGAACTGAACTACACGAAGAAACCCATGACCAGCCTGTAAATACGCCTCAAGCTGCATCAACGCCGTCTGCTGAGACAGCGCCGGACTTAACCATGGATGATTTGGATGATCGGCCAATCTTTAGCGAACCGCAACGGCTGGCTGCGTGGGATCAGCGTTATCAGCAGTTGGATGCCAATGTAGCGCCAGCACTGGTGGAGGACTTGCCAGCGCAAGATCTGAAGCGGAACGAACCAGCTGAGCGATTTCCGGATTTAACGTATTTGGCGCAGGTTCACGGCACTTACTTGCTAGCTGAGTCCAGCGACGGTCTGTATATTTTGGATCAGCATGCCGCGCAGGAGCGGGTCAACTACGAATTTTATCGTCAGGAAATCGGCAAAGTCAGCACCGATCAGCAACACTTGTTAGTGCCGATTGTTTTGGACTACTCCGCGGCCGATGCGATTGATATTCGGACGCACCGCGATGTTTTAGAATCAGTCGGCCTGTATCTGGAAGACTTCGGCCAAAATAGTTTCGTGGTTGAACATCATCCGACTTGGTTTAAGGCCGGTCAGGAAGAGGATACGATCAAGGAGATGGTCGACTGGGTTCTACGGGATGGCAAGATTACGGTTGCGGCGTTTCGAGAAAAAACGGCCATCATGATGAGCTGTAAACGGGCGATTAAGGCAAATCACCATTTGGACGACAAGCAGGCGCGGGCATTGATTCAAAAGCTACCGCAATGTGAGAATCCGTTTAATTGCCCGCATGGCCGGCCGGTTTTGGTGCACTTTTCCAATACGGATCTGGAGAAAATGTTCAAACGGATTCAGGATAGTCATGAAAGCGGGGAAATGCAGGCATGATCATATTAGCAAGTCACTCACCGCGGCGGCAGGAATTGCTCAAGCGAATTATTCCCAGTTTTGAGAGCCACCCAGCCACGATTAATGAACGGGCGCTGCCGGTTTTAGCGCCGCCGGAATATGTCCAGAGTCTCGCGAAGGCAAAAGGCGAATCGCTGGTGCCCAGTTATCCGGGGGCTACGATTATTGCGGCAGATACCATGGTGGCGTTTCAGGGCAAATTGCTGGGCAAGCCGCATAGCCGGCAAGAAGCCAAGCAGATGATCACCGCACTTGGCGGCCAAACCCATCAAGTGTATACCGGCTTATGGGTACGTTTGGATAATGGCACGGTGCGCCAACAAGTCGTAGGCACCGATGTTACGTTCTGGCCACTTGAGGAAGCAGAAGTCGAGTCCTATTTGCAGGAAGATGCTTATCAAGACAAGGCCGGTGCCTACGGGATTCAAGATGCCGGAGCCTTGCTGGTTAAGTCCATTCAAGGCGACTTTTATAATGTGATGGGTCTACCGATCAGCACGTTGTATCGCATGTTGTTGGCTTAATCCAAATGGGTTAGACAGATCGAAAATACAAAATGACCGAGTTGCCAGATTCTTTTATGGCAGACTCGGTCATTTTTGATTCATTCAGTTAGAACATTACATCAAGAATAAATAGTTGAACCTGGTTAGAGCGCTCAGAAATTAACGCTTAGGTGATTTAACAACCTGCCAGTTGCTTGGTAGGGTGAATGTGTAGACCTTGCCGATGGTTTTGCCTTGTTCACCGGAGCCGGCAAACATGATGGCGGCAAAGACGTTGCTGTATTTGAGTTTCTGCTCGGTGACAGCGACTTGCGGAATGGTGCCGTGTTTCAGTTTCGTCTTGATGGTGGCACTTGGCTTGACTGTGTGATCGATGGCGTCGCCGGAAATCCGGTAGCGGTAAGCAATATGTTTTTTAGCCGTACCGATGGGCTGGCTGATAATCTGCAATTGGTCATTCATGGGTGCCAGTGGTTGCAACTCGGTGGTTTCGTCAATCGTAAAACCAACATGGTAAAGATCATTCACACTCAACAAAGCAATCGGGCCTAAAACCAGCAAGCCACTGACAATGATGGCTAATGGCCGCTGCCGACTGGGTTTCATTAACACGACAGCCCAGAAAAAGGCGATGGCACCGATGATCAACAATAAGATAATCATGAGGCGTCCCTCCGATCCATGGCGTCATTTTTCAAGAAGAAGCTCAGTATTAAGCCTAGCGCTGCCATGACCAACGAAACGGCAAAAGCCGCCCGATAGCCAGCCAAGGTAGCCTGATGTAGCGCGTTGGCGTAATCAATCGGATCAAGGGCCTTGCCGCTAGCTGCCGGCGTTGCGCCCTTGGTGACGACCGACAAAACAGAGACCAGGATCGCGGTCCCGATCGATGCCGCCACTTGCCGAATCGTGTTGTTCACGGCCGTTCCGTGGTTGATTAAATGCGTCGGTAAGGCATTCATCCCCGCAGTCGTGACCGGCATGGTGACCATGGTGATCCTGAACATTCGCACGGTATAAACTGTCGTGATATAAATCAGCGGCGTGGTTTCAGTTAACGTCATCAACGGCAAGGAGCCGACGACCAGCAGAAACAGGCCAGCGACAGCCAAACGTTTGGCGCCAATTCGATCGAAAATCCGGCCGGTGATCGGACTCATGATCCCCATCATAATTGCCCCCGGGAACAAAATCATCCCGGAATGAAAGGCACTTTCGCCACGAATTGTCTGAATATACATCGGCAGCACCATTTCAACCCCGACCATCGACATGAAGGCTACCGCGGTCAAAATAACACTTAACGTGAAGGTCTTGGATTTAAAGACTCGCAATTCCAGTAGCGGTGTTTTGAGATGCAGTTGTCGCCAGCAGAACAAGGCGACAAAGATAATGCCAATCGCGAGACTGATCAGAACCTGGGTGTCCGTCCAGCCGGCATCGCCGACTGTTGAGAAGCCATACAATAAGCCGCCAAACCCAAGCGTCGAAGCAATAATCGATGGTACGTCGATCTTGGGATGTGACGTCGGCAAAACTTTCCGCATGCTGTAAGTGGCCAATAACACAACCCCGGCAGCAATCGGCATGATGACGGCGAATAACGCACGCCAGGTATGATGCAGCAAAATCCAGCCGGAAAGCGTCGGACCGATTGCCGGCGCCAAGCCAATGACGATGCCCGCTAAGCCCATGGCGCTGCCGCGTTTTTCCGGTAGGAAGATGGTGAACATCACGGTCTGGAAGGTGGGCATGGACATGCCGACACCAATCGCCTGGATGAGGCGGCCGGCCAGCAGCATCTGAAAATCGCCGGCAAGCCAGCAAATCAGCGAACCTAAGAAGAAAATGGTCATGGCCGTCAGATAAAGGTGTTTGACGTTGAATTTGTCCAACAGCCACGCGGAAACCGGAATCATGATACCCATAATTAACATGAAGCCAGTTGTCAGCCACTGAACCGCGCTGGCGCTAATATGAAAATCAGCCATCAGTGTCGGATAAGCCGTGGTGAGAATGGTTTGAGTTAAGAAGGTCGTAAACGTGCCGATCAATAGGGTGATGACAAGTAGCAAACGATTATATGGATGCCCATTAACATCAGTTGGTGTCAACAAAATCGTGTCCTTTCTAAAAACGTTATAATCCAGTCTAGCACGTCAACAGCACGTTTGGGTGAATGGCCTTCACAAAATCTTTAAAAAGGTATCAAAAAAACATCGTTGCGACTTGTTAGCCTAAAAGTAAGTTAATGAATACGGAAGGGGCGTTTCAAAACGTGAAAGTCCAATCGACGCATCAACGCATTGAATGGATTGATGTTGCCAAAGGCCTCGGAATCATTGCAGTTGTGTTGGGGCATTTCTATCCGCGCAATACAACGTTTTATGAAAGCTTATATTGGTGGCATATGCCATTGTTCTTTATGATTGGCGGTTTCTTCGTCAAGCCGACAACGTTGCCGACTTTAAGAGATTATCTGAAGCGGCGGTTCTGGCCAATGTTCAAGCAGTATTTTGGCTACGGTGTGGGGCTGATTTTGCTGAATTTTGTGGTTGAGCAACGCACGCCTGCATTTACCTTGGATTATCTGCGACGGCTGCTTTACGGTGGCACCGAGTTGAATGGTTATTTGTCGGTCTTTTGGTTTATGACAGTTTATGCCTTCAGTAGTTTGCTGTTTAGTCTATTACGTGGCTATATGCCAAAAGTCTGGCAAGAGGCGGTTTTAATGGCCGGACTTTTCTGGTTAGGGTTCAGTTATCCTAACGCTGAGGCAGCTTTAGGATTTCCGATTCCAGGCAACCTTGATTTAGTACTGGTTGCTTTGCCGTATATGTTTATCGGCTGGTGGTTATTCCATTATGCCCGGCAAATTGTCACCAAGCCGTGGTTTGTGGTGGTCGCTGTCGGCCTTTTCGCAGTGCTGTTTACTGCCCAGTCGCGTGGCCAAATCGACTTTTTGCTTTATATGAAATCCCATCACTTAACCGACCCACTTCTGGCGGGATGGGCGCCAGTCATCATCTGCGGTGGTTTATTTGCTGGAGCCAAAATAGTGTCAGGAACTTTTGCAGGAAACTGGTTAGATCGCATTGGCCGTAGTACACTACCTTTAATGTATGGTCATAAAGCGGTCGGCTATGTTTTGGAGAAGTTCGGTGATCCTAATATACTTGTGCTGGTGATTGCCGGTGTCACGATTCCTCTTTTCCTTGCTTATGCGGGCCGCTGCGTTCGGGAACGTTGGCAAGGCGGGGGATTATATGCGTTTAATTAAACGGTTATTGCTGGTTGTGGTGATTTTACTCGTTGGGCTGGCGCCAGGCACGCAATTGGTGGAAGCGGACACGACACCGACCATTTTCGTTCATGGTTATCGGGGCACGGCTTTTTCAACCAATCAGCTGATTGAAGGCGCCGAAGCTGCGGGGGTAGCTAAACGCAGTATGGTGATTACGGTAAGTCCAACGGGTCAGTTAGATGTTCGTGGTACGTTACACACCACTGCTGCGCCGATTATTCAAGTGATTTTTCAAAACAACACCGCTGGCGAGGAAGTAGACAGTCAATGGCTGGCTAAAATTTTCACGATGCTGCATGAGCGCTATGGCGTGGTGAAATTAAACGCCGTGGGCCACAGTATGGGCGCCTATGCTGTCATTGCGGCGGCGATGGCGCAAACGCCGATTGAATTGGAAAAAGTCGTTGCGATTGCCGGCCCGTATGACGGCTTGCTCGGTTGGAATGACCAGCCACATCAGCTGCAGCTGGCAGCAGACGGGCGGCCGAACCTGATTCGGCCTGAGTATGCGCGGCTATTGAAGAACCGCACGCATTTTCGCGCTAAGTCGGTGTTGAATATTTACGGCAATGTTCAAGACGGTACGGATACCGATACTGTTGTGAGCGTCAACTCCGCCTTGAGCTTAGGCTATCTGCTTCGTGGCCTCACCAAGTATCAGACACTTGAAGTCACTGGCCCCCATGCCCAACACAGCCAGCTCCATGAACACAATGTGACGGTTGACCGCGCGATGTTGCAGTTTATCTGGGGAAAGTGACTTTGGTCGTGCCAAACTCCGCAATCTCCGGCCAGCTGGGGTGGCGACGCGAAGCTAGAGCGGTGGGCACAACTGAGCCCCATCTGGCCTATGATTGCTCCGCTTTGGCACTAAGATCTCAATCCCTATACAAACAAGAATCGTTCATGAAAAAAAGACCAATTGATCGCAATGTACGATCAATTGGTCTTTTTTACACTTTAGTCATGAATATTAGACTGTTTAAACACATGTTAGTTGCAATTTGTGAGCTTAACGCTGAAAACTAATCCTGCTTCTTATCTTTTGCCTCTTTAACTTCCTCAGCAACGGTTTGCTTGACCGGCTTTGGATCCTGGGTGACGTCAAACCAGTTGGCGAAGCCTCGGGAGAAATCAGCGACGGTGAAGTTGAAGTGATCGATTTTGACTTTGTCATGCAACTTCAGATCGGGATGCGTTTCCATGATAAAGCCGGCAATGGTGATGATCTCGGAATCCGTGAACGCTTTGATATTAGTGTGGAAGAAACGTTCAAAGTCCCAGAGTGTCGTCTTGCCGCTGACCCGAAAGACTTTGGGATCGTCGGTTTTCCGAATGTACTCGTCGGAGACATCGTCGATTTCATCTTTAACCGTACCAAACAGCTCTTCATAAATATCTTTATCAGTGACGATGCCGCTAGTGCCACCGTATTCATCGACGACCACAACAATTGGCGTTTGTTTCTTGATCATTTGCGTCAAAATATTGTGAATCGGGGTAACTTCAGGCACATTGATAATCGAACGCAGCAGCTTGGAGACTTTCACGGATGGATCGACTTGCCCTTGCTTGACGAGATCATAGATGTAGACATACCCCAGAATCTTATCTTTGTCACCGTTTGCCACAACCGGGAACCGGCTATAGCCTTGAGTTAGATAGTCGCGCAAGGCTTCCTTAACGGTGGTATTAATATCGATCACAAACAGGCTGGTACGGTCAACCATGATGTCTTTGGCCGTTTTGTCATTGAGCTCAAATGCCCGCTGCATATAAATGACATCATTTTGTTCCATGTCGCCGGAAGTAACAGCATTTTTACTGAGATTCAGAATTTCGGCTTGTGAGAAAGCCTCATTACCTTCATCGGCTGGCTTCATGCCCATCATTTTGACAATGCCGGTGGCGCTGACGTTCAGCAACCAGACAAATGGGAAGAACAAGATATGGAAGTAATGTAGCGGCGTCACCACCAACATTAAAGTTTTAATTGGGTAATCAATGGAAATGTTCTTCGGGACAATTTCGGTGAGCACCACTTCCAGGTAGGTTAAAATAATAACCCCCAAAATAGCGCCGACCGCATGCAGGCTGCCATTTGGCAAACTTAAGTGGGTCAGGCCAAACAGATCAACCAGCAAGAATTCAACGGTGGTTTCCCCGATCCACCCTAAAATGATGCCGGCCAGTGAAACACCAACCTGGGTCGTTGACAGATACTCATTTAAGTTGTGAACCATGCGCAAGGCGCGCTCAATTTTCGCTTTGCGCCCAGTACCTTTGTCGATCATTTCCTCCAAGGCACTTGGACGACTTTGAACCAGTGCAAATTCACAGGCAACAAAAAACGCTGCGAAGAAAAAGGTGACAAGCATCACCAATAAATTGGGGACGATTTGGCCACTTTCCATGTATTCCATTCCTCATTTCATGTAGCTTTACAAACTTAATTTTAACATTGAATGAGCCAAATGAACGATAATTCATCGATTGCTTCTATATTATGCGTTATGCTGGTATCAACGAGTATGCGATTCGAGGGGAGAAGCCGAAATGGAACAAGTCAAAATGTATTGGGAAACAATGAAGGTTTTTAAAGCCGAGCCGGAAATGCCTAAGACCCAGCTGATTAGCAAACCGCTGCCACGGACACCGGCAACAGGGACGGAAATGCCGCAGATTGCGATTCGCAACGTGGATGTTTTTCAACTAATGAGTGAGTTGACTGGCAAAGTCGGCGTGATGAACTTTGCCAGTCCGGTTCATCCAGGCGGTGGTGTGGCGTTTGGCGCGCGGGCGCAGGAAGAAGCGATTGCGAAGGGAACATTTTTGGTGCCGGCGCTGGAACAGCACATGGCGGATTATTATGATCAGAACTGCAAACAGCCTAATCGCGGCCTGTTTAGCTCAAAGCTCATTTATGCGGAACACGTACGGCAGGTTTTTGACGATCAGGGACGCCGCTTGCCAAAAAAATATGTCGATATCGTCACTGTCGCGGCACCTGATCGCCGCGTTGATCCGCAGCTGGATGACGCGACGGCTATGAATGACATTGCGTTTAAGGTTTTACAGACGCTGCGGGCGTTTAAGGCGCATGACGTTGATCAGTTAATTCTGGGCGCATTCGGTACCGGCGTTTTTGGTAATCCAATCAAGCCAGTTGCCGGCGTTTTTCGGAAGGCGTTGCTGTTACCGGAGTTTGCTGGCGCATTCAAACGCGTTTATTTTGCAATTTACGATCCGCAGATGAGAACGATTAAGTCATTTGCGGCTGCTTTAAAAGGTGAAGACGAATAAAGAAAGAAAGGAATTAACCGATGAAACTCACGGTCATGCAACACGCGGATGCTGAAGGCTTAGGGGTCATTCAAGACTGGGCCGATAAGCATTCAATTGAAACTGTCACTTACCGCCCTGATCAAGGGGATCCGATTGCGCAACTGAATCCGGCAGACATTGATGGGTTGATTGTGCTTGGCGGCCCCATGAGCGTCAATGACGATCTGGCCTGGCTAGCAGCCGAACGGATCTTGATTCGCAGTTTGAACAAACTGAACCGGCCAGTCCTTGGCATATGCTTGGGGGCTCAGCAGATCACCAAGGCTTTTGGTGCCAACGTCTACCCGATGGAAAAACCGGAAGAAGGAATCGGCACGGTCAGGACCAGTGATGGGACGCTGCTTAACGTTTTCCATTGGCATGGGGAAGCGATGAGCCGTCTGCCGGGCAGCCAACTATTATACGAAAATGACCAGGCACTTCAAGGATTTAAGTATCACGATCGGATCGTCGGGTTGCAATTTCATCTGGAAGTGACGCCGACCATGATTACAGCGATGGGGGCGGCCGCCGGTAAACCACAAGGCCCGGTTAATGAAGCCATTTTGGCACCCGGACACAAGGTTCTTAATGCGCTACTTGAGCAACTTTTTGGGTAAAAATAAGCAAAAAACGCAATTTATTTAGACTTAGCGCGAAAAATCAAGGGTATCCTCGAAGATTTTTTGAAGTTCCGCTGACATGAGAATCGCGTCACAGCGGGCTTTTGAGATTGACAATGTTAAGGATGTAACCTAATGTAATCTTTTGTCATAGAACTTAACGTAACCGCAACACCGCGAATACATGTTCGTAATACTCACTGACTATACTAAGCCACAGTTAGTTAAGTCACCACATGAAATCAGGAGGAATTACGAACATGAAAAAGCTCTTAAGTACAGTATTATTCTCAGCCGTTGCTTTATCCGCCGTTGCTTTGTCCAAACCTAGTCACGTTAGCGCAGCAACGAAAGATACTGAATCGACAACCGTCAGTGCACCAGCTAGTGATAAGACGGAAGCCGACGTCACTTATAATGGCGGCGCAACAACTGTTTGGACTTCACCGACAGTGGGACAACAAGCAAAACGTTACGTTACAACTGGCGAACATCTTCAATTTGTTAATAGTAAAAAAGTTTATTCAGAAATTTGGTATGAAACTGCCGATCATGGTTGGGTTCCAGAACGCTACTTGAGCATCAATACCTTGCAGCAACTGGCACCGTTAACCCAGAAGGCTGACGCAAGCGCCGCACCGACACAGACAACGTCACCAGCTGAACAGGCCGCTCAGTCAACTTCCAATAATGCTCAGGCTTCATCGGACGCGGCTGCTCAAAGCGCTGCAGCATCCAGCGCAGCCGCAGCAAGTGCAGCTCAGGCCGCTGCCCAGCAACAAGCACAACAACAGGCTCAGCAAGCTGCTGCCGCTTCACAAGCCGCTGCTCAGCAACAAGCCCAGCAATCGGCCGCTGCCCAACAGCAAGCACAACAAGCAGCCGCTGCTTCGCAAGCTGCGCTCCAGCAACAACAAGCTGCTGCATCTAAGGCTGCCGCTCAACAACAGCAGGCACAACAACCTGCCAGCCAGGCAACCGTTCAGACAACGCAGACAGCGGTTCAGACAGCTCAACCTCAACAGGCAACCCAACAACAAGCAACTAGCAACCAAGGCACCTTCAAGATCAGTTTCTATGATCCGTCTGTTATGGGTAGCAGCTTAGGTTATGGTGGTGTTGCCGCCAACTTAAGTGTCTTCCCTAAAGGCACCCATTTACGCATCACGATGTCAAATGGTCAGGTGTTAGACCGGGTTGTTAACGACACAGGTTCATTTGCAGCAGGCAACCCACGTCAGCTTGACGTAGCGATGCCAAACAACCAGATTCCTTCAGCGGGCATTCTCTCTGCGACAGTTGAAGTTGTTGGCTAAAGCGATTCGCCTTTAACATGAAACAAAATTAAACGCACTCGCAGTTTCCCAATACAGGGAAGCAGCGAGTGCGTTTTTTTGCAGAGCGTGAACTGGCGCGGTTAGAAGTCGGAGTATAAGTGGCCTTGGGCGTGATGGTCCGGGTTTAGGCCATCGCGACCAAGGTCCTTATACGCAGACTTCTGCGCCGGAGAACGCGTTTAAGCCAGAGCGTGAACTGGCGCGGTTAGAAGTCGGAGTATAAGTGGCCTTGGGTGTGATGGTCCGGGCTTGGGCCAATGCGACCAAGGTCCTTACACGCAAGCTTCTGCGCCAGTGAACGCGTTTATATGTTCGTTCATGGGCTATCTTTGTCAGCGAAGGTTTTTACACTTTTAACAAAAAGGTCACCGCACACGGGAACTCAGTAGCAAATAAAGTTGCGCAGTTTGAGTCAGCCGTTTATCGGTGACCTGAAACCACCGATTAATCACCAGTTGGGAACTAATCAGTTCATCAACAGCAAGCTGGTCACCAGTTGGCTGTTTAGGCGGCGCCACTGCTGCAATGAGCTGCCCTTTAGCGCTAAGTAATTGACTAAGTACATGGGTGATAGTGCGCAACTCGGCAGGGGATTGGTTAAACGCGCCGACAATCAGATCGTAAGGTCCGGTCAGCAGTTTCAACCAATGATCAGGCATGATGCGATAACGCAGCCGATCGGAACTGGCCACTGCGCGGGCACTTTGGATGGCGGCGGTATCGGTATCAATGCCCAGTACGGCAGCCGCACCATGGTTCAAGGCATAGCGGCAAAACCAGCCGTCACCACAATGAATCACAAGCACACGCAGATCCGTTACTGGCGGCATTTTCTTAACGAGCGCCTGCCACACCGGTTGATCGTCACCTGATTCGAATGGCATGTTGGGATTATCTTGCATATTAGGATATGGCGTGTCCATAGTTTCACAACCCTTCACATTCATTATAGAGGAAAAAGACCCAAGATGTCGGTTGATCTTGCATGTTGTCAGCGACGAGTTAACAACTTAACGAGGCCTGATTTAACACGACGGGGGAGCTTGTCTAAGGAAACACTGAAAAAAGTTCGGAAAAGTTAAACAAAAGTATTGCATTCTGCTAAGAAACATGAGAATATAATAGACATGTTAATTGCCCAGTAGTTCAGTGGTAGAATGCTTGACTGTTAATCAAAGGGTCGCTGGTTCGAATCCAGCCTGGGCAGGACTGAGCTGTGAACGATATAAAGTTCACAGCTATTTTTTTGCAGATTTTCATAAAGATTTATCACTGCTGATTGTGTTCAGACTGGGTCCGGATTTAATGAAATGGGTTCTATTTTTTGAAGCTGACTAAGACTGGCGTTCGCTCGAAAGAAAATATGATAACTATTGTTGCCTTGGAGTTCAGACAAAGGTTTATCATAAAGGTGTTGTTGAAGAACAGCGTCTGAATATTGATATTTCTTACAATTTTTAAGTTATTGATGATGAGTTCAAGTATGCCTAGTGAAACATCCAAATCGGAATGCATGACATTTTTCTGTATATCATTTGGGAATCGCAGGTTATATGACAGTAGAAAAGGACTGAACTTATCTGGTACGTCCACAACATCAGTCAACATTAGAGTCGTTGACAGAAACTGAAAGTTCGGTTCCACCGGTTTACCAAAAAATAAGGAGCAAGCTTTTATGGAAACAGTTAAATTAAACAACGGTATCGATATGCCGATCCTCGGCTTTGGCGTCTTTCAGGTTACAGATCTCAATGTTGCTGAACAGGCAGTTTTGGATGCGATTGAATCAGGTTATCGGTTGATCGACACTGCTCAAGCATACGGTAATGAAGAAGCAGTTGGCCGAGCGATCAAACGTAGTGGTATTGATCGTCAGGATCTTTTTATTATAACCAAGCTTTGGTTGACTGATACGGGATACGTGGCAACCAAGAAGGCGTTTCAAGACTCGCTCGATCGACTGCAGCTGGATTATCTTGACTTGTATTTAATCCATCAACCTTGGGGAGACGTTCACGGATCGTGGCGCTCCATGGAGGAGTTGTATAAAGAAGGCAAAATTCGAGCAATTGGTGTGTCTAATTTTGAGCCGGATCAATTGACTGATATTGCAATTTTCAACGATGTGACGCCGGCACTGAATCAAATTGAGGTTAATCCTTGGAATCAACAACTTGAACCTGTCAAATTTATGCAAAACAACGACATCCAACCAGAGGCATGGGCACCCTTTGCGGAGGGGAAGCACGATATCTTCAAAAATCCGACATTAGCGGCAATTGGCGCCAAGTACAACAAGTCAGTTGGGCAAGTCATTTTACG
The DNA here is from genome assembly GCF_029726355.1 of Lacticaseibacillus huelsenbergensis. NCBI lineage: Bacteria > Bacillati > Bacillota > Bacilli > Lactobacillales > Lactobacillaceae > Lacticaseibacillus > Lacticaseibacillus huelsenbergensis. Next base: position 365,055 of record NZ_CP120687.1, on the reverse strand, counting down.
CTGGCTGACTCAACGTGGTATTGTGGCAATCCCTAAATCCGTTCATAAAAATCGGATGATCGAGAACTTCAACATTTTCGATTTTAAATTGAACGACGATGACATTGGGAAAATTGCCGGATTAGACATGAAGGAAAGCCAGTTCTTCGATCACCGTGACCCTGAGGCGCAAATGAAGATTGTTGGCAGGCGTATTAAATAAGGTGAGTGAGCTGATGAGGATTGATGAGGTTAGTAAGAAATTTAATCTGACGAAAGACACGTTACGTTATTGGGAGCGTATTGGTTTATTACCAGACATTGCGCGTAACGAAAGTGGCTATCGCCAATATGATGAACATGCGCTCAATTGGGTTTATTACATCATGATTCTTCGTAAAGCAGGGATGTCGATTGAAGCACTTTCTGAATTTGTCAAACTTTTACGTGAAGGCGATCAGACAATTGCTGCCAGAAAGTCTTTATTCGTTGAACAGCGCGATCATTTAATGGCGCAGCGTGACAATATTAACAAGACACTTCGGTACCTAGACTACAAGATCGATCACTTTGAAGATCACATGCTTAGCTATGAAAACGAGAAATTGGCTTATGAAGGCAAATTGGCCGATGAAAAGTAGCACGGATTATTTTAGCTAAAAAACAGCTTTTCTTGAAAAAGAACACAAAAGAGACATGCTCTGAACGAATTTTGATGCTGCATGCCGTTACGGTATGGTATTCTAAGTAAAATATAGAACGGGAATGGTGACTTCATGCAAACAAAAATTCTAACACGTATGGGGCTATTATTGGCAGTCTTAATCGGATTGGCATTTGCGCCACCGATCACAGTTGGTTTTCTAGGTGTGCCGATTGTTTTGCAGAACATGGGCGTCATGTTGGTGGCCATGTTGTTACCGAAACGGTCGGCAACGGTCACAATTGGCATGTTGCTGGCATTGGCTGCGCTTGGCTTGCCCGTATTAACTGGTGGGCGTGGCGGCATCGCTGTTTTCATGGGGCCGACTGCCGGTTTCATGTATGGTTGGTTGCTAACGCCGCTGGCCTATGCCGGCATTACCCATTACCTTAAGCAAGATTCTTGGGTGACCAAAGCCCTTGGGATGACGTTGGGCGGCGTGCTGCTGACGGAATTGTTGGGCGCCGCGTGGTTGGCTGCGACGACGAATATGACATTTGTTCCGGCACTTTTGAGTGTTTTGATCTATATTCCAGGTGATCTGCTTAAAATGGCGCTCAGCGTTTTGGTGGTTCAACAATTAACGGCTGTGATGCCTGCGTTGAATTCAAAGTAAGCTAGTACAAAAAAGTACCTTGATTACCACCGTGTCAATTGCATGGTGGCGAATCAGGGTACTTTTTTATTTTGAACGGAGCTACGTTTTTTGCATTTAATCAACAAACAACAGTTCAAAGGCATGATCTTTTGTATTAATATTAACCGAAACGTGGCGATTGAGGTCACTCACGAGATTTCGGGCAAATGCCATTTTAGACTCAAAATCTTTCAATTTGGCCGTGAAGGGTACCGAATTGAAATCAAAGTTTTCGCCGATGAACGCGGCATCCGTGACATATTTAAGATTATTTTGATCGTGACGGCTGCCAGGTTTTAGAACAGCATCTAAATAACGGTACAATTCCGATGGCGAATAGTGTAACGGTTTAACCAGATCGGTTGTAATGTTGAAGTCTGGCGCATCATCGGCCATCTCTTCGTTGACCTGCACCTGTGTCAGTCCTTGATATAATTTCAATGTGGGCACCTCTCATCCTTATACTTTATTATAACATGCTCAGCGTTGGACGATTCGATCAATTGCGTTTTGAAACTCGGTGCGAGCTTCTTCGGTGGTTTCCTTAGCCTGGGCATTTTTCAAAAATGTCGTGAGTTCAGCTGTGGGAGCCGCGGCCAGTTCGCTAATAGCCCACGCGGCCGTTGCCCTGATCATGGGGCGGGGGTCGTTTTCAATGACCTCAAGTAGGTGCGGAACAGCACTGCGATCATGAAGGTTAACTAATGCAATGATGGCGTTACGCTGCAGCGGCTTTTTCCCGCGCCATGCCCCGGCCAGTTTACCGAAGCGGGTCTTAAAGCCTTTATTGCTTAGCGTTAGCATGGGAATTAATTCCGGCATCACGGTGTCGGGATCAGGTTCCATTTCGGGATGTATATGAAAATCTTTTCCTTTATTAAACGGGCAGACCTGTTGGCAGATATCACAGCCGTACAAGACATTGCGAATCATCGGCCGAAATTCCGGATCCATGTAACCCTTTGTTTGAGTTTGGTAAGACAGGCACCGCTGACCGTTCATCCGCCCATCGCCTAGCAGTGCCTTGGGCGGACAAAAGTCAATACAGCGGGTACACGTCCCACATTGACAAGCCATCGGTTCATCCGGTGCGAATTTAATATTCGTGATGATTTCGCCTAAATAAACGTATGAACCGAATTCCGGCGTGATTAACAGGCCGTTTTTGCCGATAAAACCAAGCCCTGCACGCTGAGCTACGGCGACATCGATTAATTCTCCAGTGTCGACCATCGGCTTGAAGCGGATGGTTGTATCCGTCGCAGCCGTGTCTTTGATAAATTGCATTAATGCGTCCATCTTGCGATCCAACACGGTGTGATAATCAAGACCCCAACTAGCCCGTGCAAAGCGACCGCGTTTAGGACCGGTGCGTGGTGGGCGGTCATGAATCTTAGAAGGATAAGCCAGCGCGATGGCAATGATACTCTGCGGCTGGTCAAAGATCTTGTCTGGATACAGCCGTTCATCCAGATTCTGGTGTTCGAATCCGGTTGTATGTCCAGCGGCTTTTTGAGCTAGTAAACTGGGTTTTAACGCAGCAAAATCATCGGCTGTGGTAAAGCCGATTTTATCGATCCCCAAATCCTTCGCGTGGCTTTTGATCGTTTCCTTAAGATCCATGCCGCCAACCTCCTAACATTGATGATGTCATTATTTTAGCGAAACGGTGGCGGGAAAGCAAAATTGCAGAACGCTCCGCTGCCTTTTAACGCGGTTACTGGCACAGAAGCCTGCGTGTAAAGGCTTCGGGCGTGATGGCCAAAGACCATTCTTTGCCACTCGTAAAATTGAGGGCCTGGTGAGGGTTTGCTTCCGCTTTCTATAACGCGCTCGCCAGCGCAGAAGCCTACATGTAAGGACCCCAGACCACAATGGCCAAAGCCCAGCCATTGTGGTCTGGGGCCACTTACACTCCGGCTTCTAACCGCGCTGGCTCGCGCTCACAAAAAAACGTCATCCAACCATTGCCGGACAACGTTTTTCGTTAAAAGAACAGGAGGCGGAACATCGCTTTTTCACGACGCTGCTAACATATCGGAAAAATGTGAACAGATTGTGACGAATTTATCGCTAATTACTGAAGATAGAGTTCCCGGAGGTCGCGCTTTTCCGCCGGCGTGAGTTGCAGAGCGTCTTGCAGATAATTTTTCATACCGCCGTACTCTTCGTCGATGGTCGCCAGTGCACTGTCGAGAAAGGCACCCGAAACGGTACCTAGGTCACGAATGTTAGCGAGCAACGCATCCGTTGCGCCGCGTTTGCGTGCCGCAGCAAGATTCTTTTCGACCATCGGCTGAATCAGGTCGTTGGTTGCCAAATAATCTTGCCGAATCGTATGACCATCGACCCCCAAAGCCGATAGTAAATAAACAGCGCCCATACCGGTACGGTCTTTACCTGCTGTGCAGTGGAACAGCACAGCGCCGCTTTCGCTGTCGTTACTTAACAGAATATCGAAGAATTGACGATAGGCTTTTTGGGCGGATGGCATTTTGACAATATCGGCGTAAGTTTTGACCATATTCTCGAAACCAGCGTGCGGATCGCGGGAGAAACTCTTTTGCAGGGCATCAGCCTGTTCGCTGCTTTTGGTTTCGTCGGTTGGGAAGACAGGGACGAAGTGGTATTCAGCGACGTTCGGATAGCGATCGGGCTCGGCCGCTTGTTCCTCGGGCGAGCGAAAGTCCACGTCGGAAATCAGTCCATAATCGGCCAAATAATCCAAATCCTCATCAGATAATTCACTTAGTTTTGCCGAGCGGATAATTTTGTGAGATTTAATCACCTGGCCGGATTTGGTTCGATACCCGCCAAGCTCGCGAAAATTTAAGCCGTGTTTAATATTAAGAACATAAGGTGCCAAATTTAATTCCTCCATCGTGAAAACGTTTGACCCTAGTATACGCGACATTGATGGTGACCGGCAACGGGCTGAAGCGTTTTCATAATGACTAGATAAAAAGAGCCGCCCGCAGACGACTCCTAGTGTAACGCAAAGCAACTATTCTTCCGGTTGAGAAATAATTAAACCGGTAATGAAGGCTGCCACAAGGGACTTGGTTCCGGAACTAAGCGGGGAACCATTGTAGGTCAAAACGGAGTTATTACCGATCAGATCTTCAATCCGAATGGTCGAACCCTCTGCAGCTGCTTTTTCCTGCTCTTTTTGTTTCGCGTACTTGTCAGGATATGCAACGCCTAACAAATCAAGCGGATCGACATCATAGTATTCAGCAAGCTTTCGAATACTGCGTTCGCTTGGAATTGTCTGATCGTTCTCCCACTTGGTAAAGCTTGCAGGGGACGTGTGCGTTGCCTTGGCAACTTCAACAATTGATTCGCCACGACTCTTACGGATTTGCCGCAAGACACTGCCAACACCATTTGTAATCATAAATTTCACCACGCTTCTTTTTTTCTTGTGTGACGCCGAATTCTTAAAAATTAAGAATACAAGCTTACTCACTATAATATAGCATCATTACGTATTAAATCAATCATTGAACCGCAAAATCAAAATATATTTAAATAAATTTTGATTGACGGTTCCATGACCAGCCACGTTGACGCCTCAAGGTTGGTACTGATGTATATTTTACATGGTATGGTGATCGATTACCATGTTAAGACCAAATTTATTTCTTGTATTCGTTTCCTCACCGTTCTATGCTTAAGTTAATAAGAAAGTTAGGATGTGAGCGGAATGGACCAAGAATATGATCGCTTACTTGTACCCGTAGATGGGTCAAAGGAAGCCGAGTTAGCTTTCAGTAAGGCTGTTAAAGTTGCGATGGCCAACCAAGCCCACTTGGATGTTTTGAATGTGCTTGACACCAAGCAGTTTATCGGCAGCTATGGCGGTATGATATCCGGTGATGCGGTTTATCAGCTGACGCAAGATGCGCAGGAATACTTAGAGAATTTGAAGGAACAAGCCAAGAGTACGGGATTAACCGACATCGATATCCATATTCGTTTTGGTAATCCCAAGACGGTCATCGCCACCGACTTTCCACACGACCACCACAACGATCTGATCGTCATTGGCGCAACCGGATTGAATGCAGTTGAGCGGGTGCTGGTTGGTTCGGTAACCGAATACGTTAACCGCACCGCACCATGCGATGTGCTGATCGTTAAAACTAAATAAGCTTTTTGTCAGGTAAGAATCGGTGATATTACATCGCCGGTTCTTGCCTTTTTTGATGCACATCATATTTCGGAAAGCGTTACAAATAAATCTAATAACCTGAGGGCGACTGCTGGCATTCTTCAAGATCGCGGCGTAATGTATCTATAACCAACCAGCAAAGATTTGGAGGTCATTGAAATGGCAGATACAAGCGATCGGACTGCAGAGGCTAAAACGGAAGCAGCATTGCGCCGCTATCAGGAGCGCAAACGCTATACGGATTGGGTTGCCAAAATGTCACCGGAATTACGCGCTTATCATGATCATGAATGGGGCGTGCCGGTTCACGATGATCAAAAACTATTTGAGTTGTTATCGTTGGAAATTTTTCAGGCAGGGTTAAACTGGGAACTCGTGTTACGCAAGCGGGCTGCCTTCAATGATGCTTTCCATCATTTTGATATTAAACAAGTGGCAGCGATGGATGAGCCGGATGTTGATGCCTTGTTAAAACGCACCGACATCATTCGCAATCGCATGAAAATCGAGGCGACGATTACCAATGCCCGCGCCATTTTAAAAATTCAGACCGAGTATGGCAGCTTAAATGATTATTTGTGGGCGTTCGTTGATGGTAAGCCATTGGTTAACCGTCCGAAATCACTGGCGGAGATCCCGACTAAGAGCGCACTGTCGGTGAAGATTGCCAAAGATATGAAAAAACACGGCTTTGCCTTCGTCGGCCCGGTAATCGTGTATAATTATTTGCAAGGCGCAGGATTAATTGACGATCATGTTGTTATGGAAGACTGATCCAATCAGCGCAAGAAGGGGCAAGGGCGTTGAAACGCATCCGCTTGTGGGGGATTTTTCTGGCCATTATGGGGTCGAGCTTCTGGGGTATTTCCGGCCCGGTAAGCGAGTCCCTGTTTGATAAAGGCATCAAGGTGTCTTGGTTAATTAGCTCGAAAATGCTGATTGCCGGTGTTGTGTTGATGGCGGTGGCCTTTTGGAAAGATCGGTCGGCCATCATGGCACCGTGGCGCAATCGGCGTGATGCGTTGCAGCTGATTATTTTTGTGTTATTTGGCATGATCGGCATGCAGTATATTTATTTTAAGGCCGTTGCCGTGGCGAATGCCGCAACCGCAACGATTTTACAGTATCTTTCACCGGTCGTGGTCTTGGTTTTTCTTGCACTTCGATTGCGAGAAAAACCGCGTCGGATTGATTTACTGACGATTGGCATGGCTATGCTGGGGACAGCACTAGTTGTGACTAAAGGCCGGCTGACACATTTGGCGATTTCCCCGTCAGCTTTCTTTTGGGGCATCATGGCCGCCTTGGCTGCAGCCGCGTATACGTTATTGCCGGCAGGACTTTTAAAACGGCACTCACCAATTGTGGTGACAGCCTGGGCGCAATTGTTGGGCGGATTCCTGGTTGATGCGTTTGATCCCTTTTGGAAACAAATACCGCATCTTGATGCCGCTGGCTGGGCCGGTTACTGGTTTATTGTGATTTTCGGAACGATTATCGCTTATTCGGTGTACCTTGCCAGCCTACAGTTTATTTCGCCAACAGCAGCAACCTTACTGGATGCGTTCGAGCCGTTGGGCGCAACACTTGTATCGGTAGCCTTCCTGCATATGCATCTAGGGTTTGCCGAAGTGCTGGGCGGGGTGCTGATTATTTTGACAGTTGCCATGATGGCAATTGTGACACCACGTGGACCTAAGCTGGAAAAACGACCCGATGAATGAACTATTTTGGTTTGAGAGTCAGTTGGTGATCAACAGCGGCTAAAACGTAAACGACCCTAGAGACTTGTTTTGCCTCTAGGGTCGTTTGATCTGAAGGCGATTGGACGAATCGATATCGCCAGTCGACAACTTTAACTTGCGTGTTTGACTAGGAGATTCGGCAGTGCCTGTTGGTGTTGGTTACGCCGTAATGCCAGGATATAGCCATTTTTAATGCGTAATCGGTACGTGACAAATAATTGCAGTCGGATAGGGCGGCCTAAATAATCAATGATCGGATACGGTTTTTGATTGCTTAGCATCGTGCTCATCTCCCGACTCCATTATATAACTTGAAATGTCACAGGTTTATGACAATCACCTACATTAGATGGCGCGTCCATGCTATACTGGCGTATGAATCAGCAATGAAGATGGAGGCACAGTATGGATCAGTTTAGTATTAGTAATTTAGCAGACTGGCTTGAAGCGCATAACGATGAGCTGATGGCCAAAACCACCCAACTGGATCCCACGAAGGTATATGCCATTGTGGATTATTTGAAAGTGCTCAAAAAGCCGGCTGAGAAATACCTGCACATGAAACAAGTCGACTATTACACAACTGAATCGGATCATAAATTGAATTTGCCGGATGACCAATCACCACTGACGGCTACCCATGATCGCATTATGGTCAATCACGTTGATGGTTCCATTACGGACGATCAACTGAATTTTACATATAACCACGAACCGGTTTTCGATGGTGGTTATGCACCTCAACGCGATCTCAACATCGTGAAGTATGGTCTGGAAGTCATCGGAGCAGTGGCAACCAGCGGGCACATTGAGACGGTCAGCAAGGCGTTATCGCCAGATGCTGTTCTCACGCTTGTGCTGGCAGCCAACGCGTTTGCTGATCACGAGTCTTAGGACTACGCAGGCGTTGCTAGCCAATCGTGGTCGGTTAGCTCATGATATTTTTTCGAAACCGGAACCCAAAGATGGGCTCTTAAGATAGCGCTGATGCTTTGCCAAAATGCAGGGTCGTCGCGCTGTTTTTTATTCGTTGTAATCGTAATGGGAACGCCGGTTTCAGTGATGGCGTTAATGTTAGGGTAAACAATTTGCTGCAACTGGGTTGCAATAAAGTCAGTTTGGTCAATCAACATAAGAATCATCCTTTCATTTGTTGATAAAACCAGCATAACCAGACCATGTGGTGATATCACGAATCAACCGGGATGAATCTGGGGAAAATTGATGATGAAGTTGTGGCTTTTCCCTTAAGTAATGGTTAAGGGCTTTCAGGACTAGGCTGGCAGAATTTGCGCTATTAGCACAAAGGCCCTGTTAACTCACATAACTCACAGATAAGCCGCATAATCCTGATGCAAGCGATTGCGCAATGCTTGCTTGGCCGGTTCGGAAATGAACGCGGCGTTAATGGCGTTTAAATTGAAGGCCAAGAAGTCTGCAGCGGTGGTTTTAAAGTAGGTTTGATACAGTTCGTACTCGTGGGTCAGGGTCGTATTGGAAACAGTGCGGTTGTCGGTGTTGATGGTGATAGCGGCACCGGCAGCTTTGAGCGCTTGATATGGGAACTCATCTAGCGACCGAGCCGCTTTGGTTTGCAGGTTGCTGGTCAGGCACAGTTCGATCGTGGTGTGGGTTTGGACGATTTTTTGAATGAGGTCTGGTTGGTCAAAGCAGGCTGTGGCGTGGCCGATTCGCGGAATGCCAAGGAAGATGGCTTCGGCAATGTTTTGGGGACAATGGCATTCGCCGGCATGAAAAGTCAACGGAACTCCGAGTCTTTGCGCAGTTTTGATGGCGGGGGCGCACACGCTGGTGGGAAAATCAGCCTCGTTGCCGGCAAAATCGCCGCCGACCAACCCGTTACCTAGCAGCGCAGCATTGGCACGAAACATGGCTTGATTATCAGCATTAGGCAACTGGCGCATGCCACAGACGAGCGCTTTAGCAACAATGTCGAATTTGGTCATGGCTTGGTGCAGGCCTTCAATGACAGCTTCGGTTGCGTCACTTAAAGATAAACCGCCGCTGATTGAGAACGCCGGAGCAAATCTGATTTCGATATAGCGAACGTTTTCTTCTGCTGCCTGGGCGACGACATCAAAAGCCGCCAGTTGTAAAGCCTTTTTGGTCTGGAGCAGTGGCGCAACAAAGTCAAAAGTTTTGAGATAATCAGCCAGATTTTCAGAATCGGCCGGCGCCTGAACGAGTTGGCGCAAGGCGTCATCGGAGGCCGGCAAAGGGCGATTGATCATTTTGGCGAGTTGGCGAATGCAGCTTAGCGATAATGAGCCGTCAAGATGGCAGTGCAATTCCGTTTTACCTAAAGCATGTAGCGTGTCGAAGTCCATCATTTTCTCCTTTGTAAAACTTAGAATGATTCGAGTTTAACATAGGCGGCAGCCAACGCGTTACAATAGTTATAGGAAGCGAATAAAGGTAAGGGTGATAAAAGATGCGCATGGTCGATTTGATCACGAAGAAACGCGATCGAGGTGAGCTGACGAATGAAGAGCTGACCTGGATGATTGAACAATACACCGCGGACAATATTCCGGACTATCAGATGAGTGCCTTTTTGATGGCGGTTTACTTCAATGGCATGACGGATGCCGAACGCAACCATTTTGCGTTTGCAATGCTACATTCCGGTGACGTGCTTGATTTAAGCGACATTCCTGGCATTAAAGTCGACAAACATAGCACTGGGGGCGTGGGTGACAAGATCAGTATTCCACTAGCGCCGTTGGTGGCCTGCTTAGGGGTTCCCGTGCCGATGATTTCCGGTCGCGGGCTTGGCCATACAGGCGGGACGCTGGATAAACTTGAAAGCATTCCCGGTTTCAACGTGAATGAGTCTGAAGCACAATTCAAAAAGCAGGTGCGAACAATTCACGAAGCGATTGTCAGCGCCAGCCGCGAAGTTGCACCAGCGGATCGCCGGATTTATGCGTTGCGTGATGTGACGGGCACTGTGGAATCGATACCACTTATTGCCGGCTCCATCATGAGCAAAAAACTGGCCAGTGGCACTAATGCCTTGGTCTTCGATGTCAAAGTCGGCAATGGCGCATTCATGAAAACCATCAAAGATGCGCACGCTTTAGCCAAGGCTTTAGTCAGCATCAGCAAGACCGCCGGCGTCAAAAGCGTTGCCTTATTGACCGACATGAATCAACCATTGGGTATTACGATCGGAAATAGCCTGGAAATTGCCGAATCCATTGCGGTGCTAAAAAATCGCGGGCCACGCGATGTGCATGATTTGACCGTTGCTTTAGCAGCACAAATGTTGGTACTGGGCGGCAAGGCTCCCAGTTTGGAGATTGCTAGCGGTTTAGCCGAAGACGCCTTGCGTGATGGGCGCGCTCTGAATGCGTTTAAGCAATTAATTCAAGCACAAGGCGGCGATCCCACTGTCGTCGATGATCCGCGAAAATTGCCGCAAGCCAAGTATCGGATTCCCGTGACTGCAGATCAAAGCGGCGTTGTCGATCAAATTGACACCAATGCGCTGGGCCTGGCAGCGATGCAGCTCGGTGGTGGCCGTGCCAAAAAAGATGATGTCTTGAATTTGGCAGTCGGATTGGTTTTGCACAAGAAACTGGGAACTCCGGTGTCGAAAGGCGATACGCTTGTGATGTTGCATGCGGATACGAAAGATGTCGTCGATATTGTTGGACTAGTCCAAAAAGCCTATCACATTGGCCCCTCAGCGCCGAAAAAGTCACCGCTCATTCATGAAATTATTCGCCCGTGACATTTATTTTCACAAACAGATGGATTATTGCTACAGTCGTGAAAAAGATAGAAAACAGAACGTCTGGGAAGCGTTTGCGGACGGGCGTGTCGGCCAATATCATAACACCCTTGTGATTTGAAAAAATGTGAGAAGCATGATTTCCATCTTGTTTTTTGGGTTTTTGGTTTTTAAAAAATAAATATCGGGGTATACTTAGATTGTAATGAATCTATTGAAGGAGGAGAAACATATGCTAATGGCAATGGACGTATTATCGCTTGCACGTTTTCAGTTTGCGATGACGACCGTTTTCCATTTCTTTTTCGTACCGTTTTCCATTGGTATGGGCCTTGTGACCGCCATTATGGAAACACTATATGTGCGCAAAAAGAATGAGACATATAAGAAGATGGCCAAGTTCTGGGGCAAGATCTTCTTGCTCAGCTTTGCCGTAGGGGTCGTTACCGGCATTATTCAAGAATTTCAGTTCGGCATGAATTGGTCGAACTATTCACGATTCATGGGGGACATCTTCGGGGTGCCACTGGCGATTGAAGCCTTGTTGGCATTCTTTATGGAATCGACGTTCATCGGTTTGTGGATGTTCACTTGGGATCGCTTCAAGCCAGCTGTACATGCTATCTTTATTTGGATGACTTGGTTAGGTACCACGTTATCGGCAATCTGGATTCTTTCAGCGAATGCCTTTATGCAGCACCCAACTGGCTTTGCGATCAGTCAAACCACGGGTCGGGTCAAGCTGGTTGACTTTGGGGCCGTGATTACCAATCCGCAATTGTGGGTTGAATTTCCGCATGTTATCTTTGGTGCCTTTACCACAGCCGGGTTTGCCGTTGCCGGCATGGCTGCTTGGCGGTTATTGAAGAAGGATCAGGTCGACTTTTATAAGAAGTCACTTAAAGTCGGTTTGGTTGTCGGCACGATCGCTTCTGCGTGCGCGATCGGCTTTGGTGATTTGCAGACGCAATTCATTATCAAAGATCAGCCAATGAAGTTTGCGGCTACCGAAGGGATTTACAAAGATACCAGTGATCCGGCACCGTGGACATTGGTTGAGTTGATCAATACCAAAGATCACACGACGAGTGGCAATATTGAAGTGCCATATTTGCTGAGCCTGTTGTCCTACCACAAAATGAACGGTTCGGTTAAAGGTATGGAGACAGCTAACAAGGAACTTCAAGCTAAGTATGGTAAAGACAAAGACTACTATGTACCGGTTAAGACTTTGTTCTGGAGCTTCCGGGTCATGGCCGGTGGCGGTGTTCTGCTATTCCTGCTAGGTGTTCTAGGTCTTTGGTTCGGTCGCAAGAAGAAGGATACGTTGTTGAATCAACGTTGGCTGCTATACATTCTCGGCTTTGCACTATGGCTGCCATTCATCATTAACACGGCTGGTTGGTTCATCACCGAGTTAGGTCGTTATCCGTGGGTTGTTTACGGATTGTACACGATCGCCGATGCGGTTTCGCCAACCACGACAGCCGGTCAATTGCTGTTCACCAACATTTGCTACTTCCTGATCTTCACCTTACTCGGCGGTGTCATGATTTACTATTCACACCGCGTTTTGAAGAAAGGACCAGAAGGCGATTTGAACACCGATTATGGGGTCAACAGCGATCCGTTAGCTAAGGAGGCGTTCGCAAAATGAGCTGGTTACAGATTTTATGGTTCTTTTTATTGTTCGTCCTGTTCAGCGGTTTCTTCGTACTTGAAGGATTCGATTTTGGCGTTGGCATGTCAACCAAGCTGTTAGCTCGCAACACGAGCGAAGAAGATCAGCTGGTGGCAACGATCGGGCCGCATTGGGATGGTAATGAAGTTTGGCTGATCACCGCTGGCGGTGCGATGTTTGCTTCTTATCCAATGTGGTACGCAAGCTTGTTCTCCGGCTTTTACATCATGTTCTTCATCGTTTTGTTCGGGCTGATTGTTCGTGGTGTGTCCTTTGAATTTGCGGCACACGCCGAGACCAAAACCGGTCGTAATATCTGGCGCTGGGCGTTGGCTTGCGGCAGCTTGATTCCGCCGTTTGTCTTAGGGATGATTTTCACTGCGATTATCCAGCCGCTGCCAATTACCAAGGCCGGCGATGTTTATCCGACGTTGGGCAATCAGATTAATCTTTTGACTATCGTTGGTGGTGTCGCAGTGACATTGATGATGTTGATGCACGGGTTGAATTTCATTCGCCTGAAGACAACCGGCGATTTACGCAAGCGTGCGCGCGATTGGAATAGCAAGCTGTATTATCTGCTATATGCCGGTGAAGTTGTATTCGCAGTTCTGCTATTCTTCATGACCGACTTCTTCAAGGAGCGTCCTATCAGCACGTTGCTGATTTTGGTTGTGATTGTCGGCTCAACTGTCGCTGCCCATATCGGGGTATTGAAGGATAATGAAGTGCTTTCCTTTGTCGGAAGCGCGATTGGATTGGTTGGCGTCGTTGGCGTCATCTTCAATGGCTTATTCCCACGTGTGATGATCGGGCAGGATGCAGCAATGTCCATTCTTGCAAAAGATGCCAGTGCCAGCTCCTTGACCCTGACGATCATGACCATCGTGGCAGTTATCCTGTTGCCAATTGCCTTAATCTACTTCATCTGGAGTTACGTTGTCTTCCACAAACGTATTCAAGCAAAAGGGGCGGTTAGTGAATGATCGATAAGACGCTCATGCGCTTATCGGGAATGAGGAAAACAATGACAATGCTTGCCGGGTTTGCGCTCGTGCAAGCTTTTGTTATTTTATTGCAAGGAAAGTTTCTTGCAGAAGGGATCGTCCATTCCTGGAATCGTCAAAGTTTAGCCGGGTTATGGATGCCTTTGGGGCTGTTTGCACTGGCATTTACCGTGCGGCAGCTCATTGTGTGGGTGCGTAATCGCATCGGTGCCCGCTTCGCCATGAACGGATCTGCGTGGTTGCAAGAACAATTGCTAAAGCACTTGTATGCATTAGGACCAGCGGCAGTGGCAAAAGAAGGTACCGGTAATCTGGTCACCATGGCGCTCGACGGCATTCCCGAAGCCGAAAATTATATCGAACTGATCTTAAACAAAATCCTCAACATGAGCATTATTCCGTGGGTTTTGGTCGCTTATATCTGGTACGAAAATTGGTTGACTGGCTTTACCCTGCTGATTATGTTTCCGATCATCATCCTGTTCATGGTGATTTTGGGACTGGCAGCCCGTGACAAGTCGGAAAGTCAATATGCCGGTTTTCAAAAAATGAGCAACCATTTCATTGATTCGCTGCGGGGACTCAAAACGCTGCAATTGATGGGCATTAGCCGCCAGTACGCCAATAACGTTTATGAAGTTTCGGAAGATTACCGGAAGCAGACCATGGGCGTTTTGCGCATCGCCATGTTGTCAACTTTTGCGTTGGACTTCTTTACTACGTTATCGATTGCGGTTGTTGCGGTTTTTCTTGGCATCAAGCTGATGGACGGCGGCATTCCTTTATACCCAGCGATGGTGGCGTTGATTCTGGCGCCGGAGTATTTCATGCCGATTCGCGATTTTGGCACGGATTACCACGCAACGTTAAACGGTAAAAATGCGATGGCCGCGATCTGGAAAGTAATCGACCAGCCGTTGCCGACTGATACTAAGGTGCTGCCTGAGTTTGATGGCTGGCAGGATCAAGATACTTTGAGCATGCAGCATCTTGATTTCACGTACAACGATAAACGCGCAGGGATTCAGGACGCCAATCTGCAATTCACTGGTCCGGAAAAAGTGGCTATCATTGGTGCCAGCGGCTCAGGTAAGTCGACATTGTTAAATTTGATTGGCGGCTTTTTGCAACCGCAATCCGCAACGATCACTGTCCGGGGAACCAAGGTGCCGCATTTGACGCAGGCTGCCTGGCAGGATCATTTGAGTTATATTCCTCAGGATCCGTATTTATTTGCGGATACCATTGCGGCTAACATTCGCTTTTATCGGCCGAGTGCTTCAGATGACGAAGTTCGGCAAGCAGCAGCGGCGGCAGGTTTGAGTCACTGGATCGAAACGCTGCCGGATGGTTATGCGACCCGCATCGGTGAAGGTGGCCGGGGAATCTCTGGCGGCCAGGCCCAGCGAATTGCGTTGGCGCGGACATTGGTTGATACCAACCGGTCGATTTGGCTATTTGACGAGCCAACGGCCCATTTGGATATTGAAACCGAAGCCGAGCTGAAAGAGACACTGGTGCCGCTTTTTAAAAACCGGCTGGTCATCTTCGCCACGCACCGACTGCACTGGCTCAACCAAATGGATCGCGTGATTGTGGTTGATGGCGGACGGATCGTTGCTGAAGGAACACCGAGCGAGTTAGCAGCCCACTCTAAGCCATATCAGGCACTTGTACACGAAATGCGAGGTGAATTCAATGCATTGGTGGAAAAATGAACACTGGGTCCGGCCTGATCTAAAACGCTACCGGTGGCTGCTGTTTTGGTCGCTGGTTCTTGGGGTCATGACGTTCGTGTTTGCCGGCGCGTTAATGTTCACCTCAGGCTTTTTGATTGATAAAAGTGCTACCAAACCGTTATTTGCGGCGATTTATGTGACTGTTGTCCTGACCCGTGCCTTTGGGGTTGGGCGCCCGGTCTTCCAATATGTTGAACGTTTAACCAGTCACAACTGGGTGCTGCGGATTACCAGCCATATGCGGCGCAAGTTATACAAAGTACTGGAAACCGATGCGGCATTTGTCTCGGAACACCACCAGACCGGTGATATTTTGGGATTATTGGCAGATGACATCGGCCACATTCAGAACCTCTATTTGCGGATGATTTTTCCGACCGTGGTTGGCGCTGGCCTGACCGTAATTGCCACGTTACTATTAGGCTGGTTCAACTGGGGCTTTGCGTTATGGATCTGCTTGTTATTGCTGTTCCAGATCCTGATTCTTCCTTGGTGGGGGCTAGTGGTTGAACGCTTCCGCAAGGCTGAGCAAAAGCAGCTGAACCATGATGCCTATGTATCATTGACAGACTCGGTGCTTGGCCTATCCGATTGGGTCATCACCCATCGCGGTCAGGAGTTTTTGGATCAAAGCTTGGCAGCACCGAAAAAGCTGGCTGCCTCGACCGCAAAATCCAAACGGTTCCAGTGGGGACGGGACTTTGTCGGTCAGTTACTGTTCGTGTTGATTACGATCAGTATGCTAATTTGGACCAACCTTGAATGGACTGGCAGTCAGTCAAGTGCCAACTGGGTCGGTGCCTTCGTCCTGGTTGTTTTCCCGCTTGATCAAGCCTTTTCTGGGATTGCCCAGGGCGTCGGTGAGTGGCCGACTTATCGAGATGCGATCCGGCATCTCAATGATCTGCACCCAGTGACGCGCGCATTACCCAAACAGCAACCAGTACCGACTAGTTTTAAAACCATTCAGCTAAAGCAGGTCAGCTTCCGTTACACGCCAACCGATCCTGAATTGATTACCGATATCGATTTAACTGTTCACGCCGGCGAAAAGATGGCGATTCTCGGTCCTAGCGGAATGGGGAAAACGACCTTGTTGCAACTGGTCTTGGGTGACTTAACACCGACAACCGGTCAAGTTTTGATTGACGGGCAGGACGTACTGACTTATCAGCAAAATCGTACGAATCTATTCGCGGTGCTGGATCAGAGCCCATTTCTGTTCAGCACGTCGATTATTAATAACGTCCGTTTGGGCAATGAAAATGCCAGCGATGAAGAAGTCGCTGCGGCGTTGAAAGCCGTCAAGCTGGACAAGCTCATTGCCCAACTGCCCAATGGTATGGACAGCAGTGTCGAAGAAGCCGGCTTTGCCTTTTCCGGTGGTGAGCGTCAGCGGTTATCGTTAGCGCGGATTCTTTTACAGGATGCACCGATCGTACTCCTGGACGAACCTACCGTTGGCTTGGATCCGATTACCGAACAGGCGCTGCTGGATACGATGTTCTCCGTTCTAAAAGGAAAGACAATTCTATGGGTCACCCATCATCTGCAAGGTGTCAGTCAAACTGATCGCGTTGTTTTCCTAGAAGATGGCCGGTTGACGATGAACGACACGCCGCAGCATCTGGCTGAACAGAATCAGCGGTATCAGAATCTGTATGCGCTGGATGCGGGGTTGCGGTGATTCATAGCAGTAAAAAATGCATCTAAACTTATGAGCACAAAACAGCCGTATCCCGGGATTTGGGGGTACGGCTGTTTTCAGCATATTCTCAGTCGTTAACGTGTACAATAAGAACCTGAAGACCGATTCGAGGCGAAACAAAATGCGCTGGTTAAAAAAATATGTACGGCCGTTGGATTACGTTATTGTCGTTCTATTATTCATAGCATGCTTCATTCCGCTGGGCATTTTTTCAATGACCGAAGCGCATGTGAATACGGATCAAAAAGTGGCCGTTATTTCGATTAATGGCCATGTTAAACGGCGCATTAAGCTGGATGCGCATGCGGGCCACCAGCAGTTTACGCTGTATCCGGCAAAAGGGCAGTACAATGTCATCGAAGTTGATGGCACCCGCATTCGCGACAAGGAAGATAATTCGCCGGATCAGATTGCGGTGCATACGGGCTGGATTAGCCAAATTGGGCAGCAAAGCATCTGCCTACCGCATAAATTGCTGATCGAAATCAAGCCGGCGCAAGGAAATAAAGGCACTAGCGGCGATGATGGCGGACTGGTACACCCTTAATCAGTTGGCTTAAACGTTTACAAGCTGCTAAATGTAGTGCAGCATTTCAAAAATAGCTGCTTAAATGTGATTTTCTCATGGTAAACTGGAAAAACAATCTGTTGTTCAGCAGATCGTTTGCGACACGGATGGCAGTCACAATGCTGCAGACTGATTGAAAGAAAAGAGGCAAGCCTTTATAATGCTTGGATTATTGAAATACGGACGTGACAAGCTTGGGGCTGGGGTTATTGAAGCAATTTTTGATTGGTTACCGACAGTCTTGCCGGTCATCATTGCGCTTGAATTGGCGGCAAATCGTGCGATGGAAGCAATCGTGGTGGCCGGGGTAGTGGGGATATTTTGGCTTCTTTATATTACGATTTACGAACGGCATCACCGTCATGACTGGGCCATGAGTGCCAAGCGTGAGCTGCGTGATCGTTATTTCGAGGCGCTTTACCAACGCAATGATGCAAGTGCCGCAACCGGTGCAGACAATGCGGTGATTCAGCGTGATTTGGGCGGACTTAACAATTTGGATATGTTTTATAGCACGTTGTTTCCCACTTCCTTGCAGGCGATGATGACTTACCTGTTGTTGATCGCGCTGTCGATTTGGTATCGTTCATGGTTAGCTTTGCTGCCGCTTGCCTGTGTTTTGTTGATTGGCTTTGCGATGATGTTTCTCGGCAAGCAAATGTCGGCGCAGAATAAGACCCATCTGGCTGGCTTCTTAAAAATGGGCGGACGCTTTATCAACGACCTGCGCGGGATGAATACTTTAGTGATGTACAATGCTGCCGACCATTACGGACAAAAATTTGCGGATGATAGCGAATATTTTCGCCAGGCCACGATGAATCTGTTGAAAACCCAGTTGCAGGTGCTGTTTGTCATCAATGGTTTTGTTTACCTAACTGTGTTCGTTGGCGGTTTTGTGACTGCTCTTCAATTGATTGGCGGCCAGTTACCAGCTGCCGGTGCATTCGCTACCTGGTTTACATTGGCCATGATGATGGTCAATGCCCGGCAACTCGGCTATTTCGTGCATGTTGTCAAATCAAACGGTCCGTCACTGGCGGCGATCCTCGGAACAATTGCCAAGGCCAAAGCGACGCCGGCGACGGTTCGGATTACCGATAACCGCCCGCTCAAACAAATCGCGCTTGATCAGGTGACGATCGGTTATGCGCCGGATAAACCACTTGTGACGGCAATCGATGCCACGCTGGAACCGGGCAAGTTATACGGCTTGGCAGGGGAAAATGGCACCGGTAAGAGTACGCTCATTCAAGCCATTTTAGGCCGCTTGGAACCTTTATCCGGAACGATTATGGCTGACAATACGGCCGTCACTGCGTTGAGCAACGCGCAAAAAGCAGCAGTATTTGGGTACGTCACGGCAGATGAATACCTTTTTTCCGGCACCGTTCAGGAAAATCTGTTGTTAGGAAATCGAGTTGGCGACACTTGGCAACAGAAACTTGATGATTTGGGGCTGATGCAGTTTGTCCCTAAGCTGGAAAAAGGGTACGACACACAGGTGGGCGAAGGCGGTCGGCTGCTTTCGCCGGGGCAGCGGCAACAGTTAGCGTTTGCGCGGATGTTACTGGCGGACAAGACCGTTTACCTGTTAGATGAAATTACGTCCAGTATTGATAAAGTCAACGCTGCGGCGATTTTGGCGGCCGTTAAGAAGTTGAGCCAAGAGAAAATTGTTTTGTTCATTTCCCACGACCTTGCTGCAATGGCGCAAGCTGATGTGGTGTGGTTTATTCATGATCATCACTTAATTGTCGCCAATCACGCGCAGCTTTACCAAGATCAGCCGGCGTATCGGCGCTTGGTGGATAATCCGGAGACGATGCAGAAAGAGGGTGCACGCTGATGATCAGAGGGTTATTAAAGTACACTCATCATTTGACTGGCGCCATTGTGATTAGTTTCTTGATTGGCATGGTCGCCGAACTGGCCAAGGCCGTTGTCTTGATTCTTGCGGCGATGATGCTGTTTGATCCGCAACATGCAACAGAATTATTGTTGCCGGGCGTCATCGCGGTTATTCTCTTAGGTCTCGGAAGTTTCGGCGAGCAATATGCCGGACATTTTGTGGCTTTTCATGTACTGGCTGACCTGCGCGGCGCCGTTTATCAGCAACTGGTGCGCTTGGCCCCAGCAAAACTGGATACGCAATCGAGCGGCAAGTTGCTCAAGTTAATTGGCAGTGATATCGAAGCGATGGAAATTTTTTATGCCCATACCATTGTGCCAGTCGCAATCGGGTTAACATATGGCCTTTTAATGACGGCAGTTTATAGTCGTGTCAGTATTTTGGCGGCAGTGGTCGCGCTGGTCGGTTATGTGGCCGTGGGCGGGCTGATTCCGTATGCGCGGCATCAGCAATTGACCGCTAAAACTCAGGCGGCTGATCAGCTGAAGGCGGCCAACCAACAGTACTTACTAGAATCGGTCCGCGGGATGGGGGCAGTGCGCCAGCTGGGCATTGCAAAAGAACGCATGGATCAAGGCAATGTCGGCTTTGACCGCGAAGCCGCCGCGTTTCAACAAGCCCAATTCAGTCAATTATTAAAAAATGTCGCTGCAACGTTCGTCATGGTCGCAACGTGGTTGGTCATGGTCTGGATAAGCGGCTGGCAGCAGGCAACCGCCTTGCAACAAGCGGTTCTTGCAGTCTTCCCGCTGACGTTCGGCCCGTTGCTCGCACTAAACAATCTTCCCGGGTCGTTACTTAACGGGTTTGCGGCGGCTAAAAATCTATTCAACTTACTGCAGGAGCAGCCGTTAATGGCAGCGCCCGCAACTGCAAGTCAGACAGTCGATGCGATTAAGCAGATTCAGGTGAAGCAGGTTTCATTTAGTTATCCAGCGCGTCCCGAAGAGGTTTTAAACGACGTGACGCTGACCTTAAAGGCTGGCGAGATCACCGGTTTTGTAGGTGCCAGTGGGTCGGGCAAAAGTACGTTAGCTAAATTGATCATGGGTTGGTATCCGGTCACGAGCGGTCAGATTTTGGTCAATGGCACGGATCTTGCAACCATCAATCCCCAATCGCTGCGGGCACAAATTAATTATTTGCCGCAGACCGCGATATTTTTCTCCGAAACGGTCCGTGATAATCTGACGTTACATGATCCGACGATTACGGATGATCAAATTTGGACGGTATTGGCGCAAGTTAAACTAAGTGACCGGTTAAAACAGCTTGCAAATGGCCTGGATACGCAGATTGCTGCCGGACATGTGCCTTTTTCCAGTGGCGAACAGCAACGGCTCGAATTGGCCCGCGCCTTGCTGCATTCAAGCAGCGTCTTGGTGTTAGATGAACCCACCAGCAATCTCGACACTGAAAACGAGCGGCTGATTCTGGATACGATCAAAGCCTATTATCACGGCATCGTCATTTTGATTTCACACCGCGCAGAATCAGCAGCCTACGCGGATCGGATTTATCGCTTCAGTAATCGGCAGGTTGTGGAAGAAGAGTAATTTGTCGGCACTTTAGGTTGCTATTTTTCGATAAAAAGAGCGCGCGAAAACATTTCCGTTGTCATTTTCCCCAAAGATTGATAGCCTGAATTTGAACACGGATCAGCAAATGGTCTGACCGTCTTGGAGGAGGGCTTGCGATGATCATTGAAACGATTCTGAACAATAATGCCGTTGTGGTTCGGCATGAGCAGCGTGAGACGATTATCGTTGAACGCGGTATCGGGTTTCATGCCAAAAAAGGGGAGACACTGACATTGCGGGACAGCATGAAGGTGTATGTTCCGGAAGACCAAACCAAGTTGAAAATCGCGGCGGAAACGATTGCCAGCTTACCGAGCGAGTATTTGACGCTGGCGGCGCGGATTGTGCAAGAGGCAGAAGTTCAGTTGCAGACAACATTTAACAGTTATTTGCTGATTGAATTGGCTGATCATCTGCATTTTGCGGTGATGCGGTTGCATGACAATTTATTATTGCATAACCGACTGTTGTGGGAAATTCAGATGGCCTATGAGCAGGAATATCGAATGGGCAAGTGGGCGTTGGAAGCGGTGGCTGAGCAGTTAGGTGAAGCGTTACCGGAAGATGAGGCCGGTTTCATCGCTCTGAAGTTTGTCAGCAACGATCTCAATCATCAGCAGCCGGTTGATTCGCTGGCGTTTACGCAGATGCTGGCGAATGTTACGAAAATAATTTTCTATCGCTTAGGACTGGACATGAACACCAAAACGCCGGAGTACCAGCGACTGGCGATCCATCTCAAGTTTTTCCTTCAACGGGTTTACGCGCACACAGATAAGCAGGAAGCGACTTACGACCATGCCCTATTTGCACATTTGCAAGAGGATTATGTGCAGGCTTATCAGTGTATGGAGGATGTTGTTCAGTTTATCGAGCAGAAGGTCAACGTACCTGTTTCCAAAAACGAGCAGATTTATTTAACGCTGCACATTTCTCGGTTAGCTGCCAGTCACGGACAAAATTTAAAAAGTAGTTGACGACGGCTAATGAATCAGATAAGATGTGGTTATTGAAAGCGAATACAGTACCATCTGGCTTGTTACTATTGAATTAGGCAAAACCAGAAAGACTTGACTTAGGCACACCCTAGGTTTCGTCTTTCTGGTTTTTTTATTGCCCAAAGTCTGGAGGAAAGAAAAATGGGAGAATCAACACTGGCGAAGCAACTGTTGCAGTTGGTTGGCGGCAAGCAGAATATTGAACAGGTTTGGCACTGTGCGACGCGGCTGCGTTTCACATTGAAGGATCCGCAAAAGGCGACCGCGGCCAAACAGAAAGTCGAGGCGTTGGACGGGGTCATCACGGTCGTGGAAGCAAGCGGCCAGTATCAAGTGGTTATTGGCAATAACGTAAGTGATGTTTATCAGGCAATTATTAAACTTGAACCGAGTTTAGGTGACAGTGCGCAGGCGGCCAATGACCAGCCGAAGGAGAAAATGACATTCAAACGCGCTTTCAATGGCTTATTGACCTTTATTTCCGGCGTTTTCACACCATTTTTGGGAGCGATGGCCGGTGCCGGGATTCTAAAAGGCTTACTATCTCTGGCCGTGGCGGTTGGCTGGTTAACGACCAAAAGCGGCGCCTATCAGATTTGGTGGGCAGCGGCGGACGGCATTTTCTACTTTTTACCGATCGCATTAGCCTTTACGGCCGCGAAACATCTGAAGGTGAATCCATTTGTGGCGATGGCAATTGCTGCCGCGATGGTTTATCCCAACATCGTCGGACTCGTTGGCAAACCGAGTATTGATTTCTTTGGTATTCCGGTGGTGGCGGCTAATTACACGGCAACGGTCTTGCCGATTTTGCTGGTCGTCGTGGTTCAGAAGTTTCTGGAACCATTTTTCAATAAAATTTGGCATCAGTCGGTTCGGAACATTTTGGCACCGTTATGCTTGTTAGTGATCATTGTGCCGCTGACCATGTTGGTGGTTGGACCGGTTAGCTCCATTCTCAGTAATGGTCTGGCCACCGCAATTGTGTCGCTGAACAAGAGTGTACCGGCTTTAGCGGGGATGGTTCTTGGCGGCTTCTGGCAGGTGTTTGTGATTTTCGGCGTTCACTGGGCGTTGGTGCCGGTCATGATGAACAACATTGCCCAGTATGGGACGGATCCGATGATGCCGATTCTTTTGCCTGCAGTTTTAGCGCAGGCTGGTGCGGCGTTTGCGGTGTTTCTTAAAACCCGTGACGCTAAAATGAAAAGCCTGGCTGGTTCAAGCACGATTACGGCACTTTTCGGCGTCACGGAACCGACTATTTACGGGATCACCTTAAAACTGAAAAAGCCATTTTATTGCGCATGTGTCGCGGGGGCAGTTGGCGGGATTATTGTGGCCATGTCCGGCGCCGGCTCGAATGTGGCATCATTGGCCAGCATCTTATCGTTGCCGACTTATATCGGTAAAGGGTTCGGAATTTCGGTGATCGGCGATATTGTGGCATTCGTCCTCGGCGTTGCGCTTACCTTGGTGTTTGGCGGAATTAACGCCGGTGTTAAAGAAGACAAGCCGCAAGCAACTCAGATCGCAGCGGATCATGCAGAAACGTTGACAGCACCGGTTAAAGGAACCTTGGTGCCGCTCAGTGAAGTGCCAGATGAAGTTTTTTCCTCGGGCACCATGGGGCAAGGCATCGCGATTGAACCAGAAGACAACTTGGTCAAGGCACCAATCGCAGGGACGATCAGTCTGGTGTATCCAACCGCGCACGCTATTGGGATCACGTCTGAAAAAGGCGCAGAGATTCTGATTCACATTGGTATCGACACAGTGAATCTAAAAGGCAAGTATTTCAAACCCTTGATTAAACAAGGACAGAAGGTGGATGTCGGCACGCCACTGGTAGAATTTGACTATCAAGCGATTAAAGCTGCGGGCTATGCACCGACCGTGATGATGATTGTGACGAATTCCGACCGTTATCAGGTTGAAACTCGGGCGGACGGGGCAACCGCAGACGATGCGTTAATGACGCTAGCTTAGAAAGGATGAACATTTAACCATGACTTATTTGAATTTCCCCAAACAATTTATGTGGGGCGGTGCAACCGCGGCCAATCAGCTGGAAGGCGCCTATCTTGAAGACGGCAAGGGATTATCGATTGCTGATGTCCTGCCCCAAGGAAAAGCACGGTTTGATCTGGTGAATGAGCCGGATTTTGATTGGACCATCGATGAAAGCAACTATCGGTACCCGAATCATCGGGGGATCGATCATTACCACCATTTTAAAGAAGACATCAAGCTGTTTAGTGAAATGGGCTTTAAATGTTATCGCTTTTCGATTGCCTGGTCACGAATCTTTCCAGAAGGTGATGAAAAGACACCTAACATGGCTGGCCTGGCGTTCTATGATGCGGTGATTGCAGAGTGCTTGAAATATGGGATTGAACCGATTATCACGATTTCCCATTACGAGATGCCACTGCACCTAGTTACCAAGTACGGTGGTTGGAAGAATAAGCAGCTTATCGGCTTTTACAAGCGATTTGCCGAAACCGTCTTGACCCGGTATTTCAAACAGGTTAAGTACTGGATGACTTTTAACGAAATTAACAGTGCGCTGGCATTTCCAGTGATGAGCCAAGGCTTGGTGACCAGTAACGGTGCGGCCGATAAGCGCAACATTTTCCAAGCCTGGCACAATCAATTTGTGGCTGGAGCCGAGGCGGTCAGAATCGGGCACCAGTTGAATCAGGATCTTCAGATCGGTTGTATGTTGTTATACGCCACCACTTACAGCTATGACGCGAATCCGGTCAATCAGCTGGCGACGCTGCAACAAAATCAAGCGTTCAATTTCTTCTGCGGCGATGTTCAGGTGCGCGGCGAGTATCCAGCCTACACGGATGCGTTGCTGGATCAATATGGCATTAAGTTAACGGATCTGGACTTTTCGGCTGCCGAGTTGGCAATGTTGAAGCAGCATCCAGTTGATTATATTGGCTTCAGTTATTACATGTCTGCTGTTGTTGAAACGGTTCAGAAGGATCATGCTGAGGTCGGCGGGAACTTGTTAAGCGGCATTAAGAATCCTTTTCTGGATGCGAGCGAATGGGGCTGGCAGATCGACCCGACCGGCTTACGCATTGCCTTAAATCAGTTATACGATCGTTATCGCAAGCCGCTGTTCATCGTTGAAAATGGCCTCGGGGCAGTAGACCAGCCGGATGCAAACGGCGAGATTAACGATGATTACCGGATTGACTATCTAAAGCAGCACATCGAACAGATCGGTGCAGCCATTCATGATGGCGTTGATGTGATGGGCTATACGCCATGGGGATGCATCGATTTGGTCAGCGCGTCAACCGGCCAGATGTCGAAACGTTATGGTTTCATTTATGTCGATCTCGACGATGCCGGCCAAGGAACGCTTAAACGTTCCAAGAAGAAATCCTTCGACTGGTATCGGCAGGTGATTGTGTCAAACGGAGCTGATTTAGATTCCTAATTGACGGCTGGCGTTAGGGTGCCTGAGTCCAACTTGACAAGGTTAACGGTGTTATGTTTTAATATTAGCTATAGTGAATAGCAACGAATCGGTTGAGCGTATGCTTCAAGATGCCTTTCCTGGGGAAGAAAGGGCGTTGAGGCGTACGCTCTTTTTTCGTGAGCGTGAGCCAGCCCGGTTTCTGGGCCGAGGAGCGCGTTATGGCGTGCTCAAAAAAGCGCCGCCAACCGAATTCGAGAACTTATATCAAGAAAGGGATGACCATGAACAAAGTTTATTTAAAGCACAAAGAAGAAGTTTTGACCGCACTGACAACGAATCGGACACATGGCTTAACCAGCGCAGAGGCTGAGGCGAGACTGGCAAAGTTCGGCCCGAACGCATTGAAAGCAGCACCGACGATCCCGGCCTGGCGCCAATTTTTGCTGACCCTCAAGGAACCCCTTGTCATTATTTTATTTGTTGCAGTCGGCTTGGCATTGTTGAGTGCGGCGTATGATTTTTTTGTAACCGGTAATCGTAGTCATGGGATGGCGGCGATTTATGAAAGTATTGCGATCTTAATTCTTATCGGCGTTAATTCCGGCTTGGGCTACTGGCAGGCGCAATCGGCGAAAAAGTCGATGGATGCGCTACGGAATATGGCCGATCATCAGGCGCGGGTGTTGCGCGATGAAGTTTGGGAAGATGTGCCGGTTGCGGAGCTGGTACCAGGCGATATCGTTCGGGTGCAGACCGGTGACTTTTTGGAAGCCGATGTGCGGTGGCTGCGGGTGGCGAACCTGCAAACATCTGAGGCGCACTTAACCGGCGAAGCAGAACCGGTGAGCAAGCAGTCCCATGCCTTGACCGAAAAAGTCGAATTAGGCGATCAGACTAACATGGGTTTTTCCGGTTCGATGATAACTGCCGGAAACGGATATGGCGTTGTGGTTGCTACGGGGATGGAAACCGAACTCGGCAAAATCGCCAAGTTAATGAATGACGTGCAAACGCAAAAGACGCCGATCGAGCGCGTCGTTCACAGCTTGAGCAAAAAGCTGATGATCGTTGCGATCGGGATTGTTTTCCTGACATTAGGATTGGCCTTGTTTAAAGCTTATCAGCAAACCGGTAACCTCTCCTTTGAAATACTGGCAGCGTCACTGTCCACCGCGATTGCCCTTGCCGTGGCGGCAATACCTGATGCTTTGCCCGCCGTTTTGTCGATTGTTTTAACCATTGGTGCGACCAAGTTGGCCAAGAATCAAGGCTTGATTAAGTCACTGAACTCGGTTGAAACCTTAGGCGCCACGAATTATATTGCGTCAGATAAAACCGGCACCCTGACGAAAAACGAAATGACGGTGACGCGCTTTTTTGCTAACGGCGCGCATTATGAAGTTGAAGGCAATGGATACGACACAACCGGTGACTTTTTGCCGGTAAATGAACAGGACACCCCTGCAGTTGAGCGGTTTTTGCAGGCAGCGGTGTTAAACAACGAAGCTAATGTCACGCAAGACGAAGATGGTCGCTTCCAGCCGTTTGGCAATCCGACCGACGTGGCGTTGGTCGTAGCTGGCGCAAAAGGTGGCATTGACCGGGCAACTATACTGGAAAAAACCGACCAACGCGACATTGACATTTTACGGGTATTGCCGTTTGATTCAACGCGGAAAATGATGAGCGTTGTCATTAAAGAAAATGGTCAATTCAAAGTATTAACCAAAGGTGCGCCGGATGTTATTTTGCGGAAAACGGACCAGGTGGTGGATCATGATCAGCTGGTGCCAATTGCAGACGCGCGGGCGACGATGGAAAAAGTGATTCTGGACTTTGCCAATGATGCGTTGCGAACCATTGCAATCACGGAACGGGCTATTGATGAATCGCTGGCGTTGCACGGTGAGACGGCCGAGCTGGAGCAACATCTGACACTGCTTGGGATCGCCGGCATCATTGATCCGCCACGCCCGGAAGTGAAGCGTTCGATCCAGACATTACACGCGGCTGGGGTGAATGTCGTCATGATTACCGGCGACCACGCAGCAACTGCGCGTGCCATTGCCTATAAACTGGGAATTGTTCAGAAAAAAGATGCCCAAGTTATTGAAGGTGCCATGTTAGACAAACTGCCTGATGCAGAGTTAGATGATGTGGTCTTGGAAGCGCGGGTTTATGCGCGCGTGTCCCCAGAGCACAAGCTACGGATCGTTAAAGCCTTGCAACGGCGCG
The DNA here is from genome assembly GCF_029726355.1 of Lacticaseibacillus huelsenbergensis. Lineage (NCBI taxonomy): Bacteria > Bacillati > Bacillota > Bacilli > Lactobacillales > Lactobacillaceae > Lacticaseibacillus > Lacticaseibacillus huelsenbergensis. The sequence goes on along the minus strand of NZ_CP120687.1, from coordinate 337,190 downwards.
GCCAAGTGGTTGCTATGACCGGTGACGGGATCAATGATGCACCGGCGTTGCGGGCCGCAGATATTGGCATCGCTATGGGCATCAATGGCACTGAGGTCACCAAAGACGCGGCTGATTTGATTTTGCTCGATGATAAATTCACTACCATCGAAAAGTCAGTGGCAGCTGGCCGGACGATCTTCGGAAACATTAAGAACTTCATGCGCCATGAATTGACGACCAACGTTGCGGAAGTGCTGGCGTTACTGCTAGGCGTCATCTTGATGACCGGTCCCATTGGTCACGTCAGCGTAACCACACCAACGCTGACCGCACTCATGGTTTTGTGGGTGAACATGATTTCGGACGCGTTGCCAAGCTTTGCTTTAGCGTATGACAAACCACAGGCAGACCAGATGAAGCAAAAACCGCGTGATACCAGTGCTTCAATCTTAAAAGGCATGGTGGGCCGCATCTTCGTTCGCGGAACCGTCATGGGTGGCACGGTGTATGTTGCGTTTATCTGGGCGGCCAGTGCCGGTTTACCAGCTGCTGCAGCCCAGACGATCGCGTTCCTGACACTGGTGTTTGGCCAATTATGGCACGTCTTTGATGCCCGGAGCACGACGACGTTATATCGACGCAATCCATTTAGCAATATTAAGTTGCTTGCGGCGGTGAGTTTTGCGGCGGTGAGTTCGCTGTTGGTCACTACTTTACCGTTTTTCAACGTGGTGATGGGTACCCAAATGCTGACCTGGCAACAATATTTGCTAGTCACTGTGCTGCCGGCGATTCCTACGCTTGTACTTTCGGGGATTAAAGAGGCTTGGTTGGCAGTGGCTGGGAAAAAATGATGTCTTTTCAAATAAACCGGTGCTGATTGCGTTAAGCTGCTCATTCAATGGGCGGCTTTTTTCGTTAGCGCTCGCGGCTTCTACACCGGTGAACAGCAGATGGTGGAAGATGCAACGCATGATTGATTTTCATGTTTCCAAAAATAAAATTGACTTTTTCCAGAAAATAGCAGTATTATATAGACCGGTTGTTATAATTTGGAGGTTGACGATGAACACACGTGAAAAGTTAGTCGCGACGGCTGCAGATCTTTTTCAGGAAGAAGGGGTCAGGGCGACGGGATTATCAAAAATTCTGGCCGTCAGTGGGACCCCGAAAGGATCACTTTATTATTATTTCCCAGAAGGCAAAGTGCAGCTGATTGAAGCCGCCATTGAGTATGCGGGTGCGCAAATTTTGGTGCGGGTTAAACAAGCGCTTGAACGGGATGCGGCGCCGGAAATTGCCTTGACCGGACAGCTGGCGGAAATGGCGGAGGAGATGCAACAGCATGGTCGGCTCAGCAGCCATTCAATCAGCCTGATCGCACTAGAAACACGCGATGATCCGAAACTGCAAGCAGCTTGCAGTGCGGTTTATACGCAACTTGAAGATTTATATACCGACAAACTGGTTTCAGCGGGGATGTCAGTGGTCCCGGCGCGGCAACTGGGACAATTCGTTCAGGCAACGATCGAAGGCACCATTATGATCGCGACTACCAAAGCGAATCCTGACTTGTTACGGCAAACCGCGGCTCACCTGTCTTACCTGATTAAACAGGCACTGACGTCTTGAAGATGCCTGTCAACTGTTGATTGATTCGAAAGTAGAAAAGGAAGTTATTCATGCAATTATCACAAACAAAAGCAATGCCACAAGCACGCGTTCATATCGCGCATCCGGCCTTGGCCATGATTGGGCTGATGATCGGGGCATTTGTCGGCATGTTTTCAGAAACATCGCTTAATATCGCCTTACCTAGTCTGATGACGGCGCTGAACGTCTCACAAGGCACGATTCAATGGCTCGTCACTGGGTATATGCTGGTCATCGGGATCTGCATGCCGATTTCCAGTCTTTTGTCCAAATGGTTTAATACGAAAAGAATTATTTTATTTGCATTAGGCGCCTTTATTCTTGGATCCGTTGTTTCCGCGATGGGCGCCAGTTTTGCCGTTGTCTTAATCGGTCGCCTCATTCAGGGTATTGGGACCGGCTTGATTCTGCCGCTGATGTTTTCGGTAGCGATGCAGATTTTCCCGCCGTATAAACTGGGCACGGTAATGGGATTGGCGGCGTTGGTAATCATGTTTGCGCCTGCAATTGGCCCGACCATTACCGGACTCATCCTAGCCAAGTTCACCTGGCATGATATTTTCTGGCTATTCGTCCCGTTCTTGGTATTGGCATTTATTTTTACGTTGACGTCAATGGAAAATGTCTATCACCAAACCAAAACACCGGTCGACTGGATCTCGATTGTTGCCTCATCGATCGGTTTTGCCGGGATTGTCGTTGGCACAACCATGGCGAGTGATTCGGGTTGGTTATCGCTCACAGTAGCGGTTTCACTGCTGATCGGTATTGCCGGTTTGGCATTTTATACCCGACGACAGTTGACGTTGGAAAAACCAATGTTGAACTTGCGGGTCTTCGCCAATAAGCAGTTTACGGTTGGTACCTTACTGGTCATGCTTGATTTTGGCGTGATTCTGGCTTCGATGTATTTGTTGCCAATGTACCTGCAGCGCGTTATTGGCTTGCCAGTCGCGATGACCGGTCTCGTGATGTTGCCAGGTGGGATTGTCAACGCCGCGGTGTCGGCGATTGCCGGACGAATGTATGACAGTCATGGTGCGAAGTGGTTAGCCCGTGGCGGATTTGTGATTGCCATTCTCGGGATCCTGATATTGCTGAATAGTGGGGCACAAAGTCCGTTGTGGTGGATCATTTTGGGACATGTGACCTTGATGATTGGAGCGCCGCTTGCGATGTCACCGGCGCAGACATATGGCTTAAACAGTTTGAGCGGCGCCGAAAGTGCAGACGGCAGTGCCTTGCTGAACACCTTGCAGCAAATTGTCGGTGCGGTTTCAACGGCGGTTGCCACAAGCATGCTCGCCTTGGGTTCCGCTCAAGCAGCCGGACAATCAGGACTGACAGTCGGTTCGCACTATGGTTTCGCGTTCGTCTTAATTCTTGCCGTGGTTGGCCTGATCGTTGCCTTCCAAGTTAAAAAGCCCCAAGTGAGCCGTGATCTTTAGTTCCACAAATGCACGTTAATGAGTTTCGGTAAGTGATTGCGAAAACAGTCGTTCTTACCGGAACTTTTTTGCTATCAAGCGGACTTTTTGTAGAAAGCGTCATATAGAAGTGGTGCAAAAATGTTTCCGCCGCTAAGCATTGTCCGTGACTAATTTGTATACCATCTGTTATGCTTACTTCGTTGTTAGTAGGCAGTGTCATAAGGAGGATGATAGTTTGAAGAATCCATATGATTTTGATGTCTTGTACTTAGGTAGTGGGCATGGCGCGTTTGACGGGGCCGGCCCATTGGCAGCTTCGGGAAAAAGAGTAGCTGTGGTTGAAGGCGACATGATCGGCGGCACTTGCCCGAATTATGGCTGTAACGCGAAAATTACGCTTGATACGCCGGTGGTTTTGCAACGGCTGGCGGAACGGATGCAGGGTGTTGTGTCTGGCAATATCAAGATCAACTGGTCGGCGTTAGTCGCTCACAAACAAGCTGTGATTAAGCCGTTACCGGATGCTATCGGTACGGGATTAACCCAAAACGGCGTAACGATCATCCATGGCTATGGAAAATTTCAGGATGCACATACGATTGTTGTGGGTGAAAAGACTTATACCGCAGACAAAATTGTCATTGCGACTGGCCAGCGCCCGCATCGCCTTGATGTGCCGGGAACTGAATTAGCGCATGACAGTCGGGCCTTTATGGACTTGGATGTCTTGCCGAAGCGGATCGGTATTTTGGGATCAGGCTACATCAGCATGGAATTTGCAACGATTGCCAATGCGGCCGGCGCCGATGTCCACGTATTGATGCATCATGACCGTGCTTTGCGGGAATTCCACCAGCCATTTGTCGAAGATGTGATGGCTGACATGACGAAACGGGGCATTCAATTCACGCCGAATGCGGTGGTGACTTCGCTTGAGAAAACCGATGATGGCATTGTGATTCACTATGGTGACAAGGAGCAGCTGGTTGTCGATTGGGTGCTGGACGCAACCGGCCGAATCCCGAATGTTGAGCAACTGGGGTTAGAAAATGTCGGCGTTGAGTTTAACCAGCACGGTATTCCCGTGGACGACTATCTGCGAACGAACGTGACCAATATTTATGCGTCGGGCGATGTTTTAGACAAGCCACAACCCAAATTGACGCCAACAGCCACGTTTGAGTCCTATTACCTTTACAAGTTACTGAGCGGCCAAACAACTGCGCCGATTGATTATCCGGCGATTCCGTCAACGGTTTACACCTCGCCAAGAATTGCCAAAGTCGGTGTGGCACCTGAAGCGGTCAAGGATGATACTTACAAAGTCGTGCACAACCACATTCCGGATGACTGGTATCATCAAACCGATCAGGAAACGGTGGGTGATAGCCTTTTGGTGTTCGATCAGGAACATCATCTTGTCGGCGCCACGGAGTACAGTGCTCAAGCCGAAGATGCGATCAACACGTTATTGCCGGCGATTGTCTACCATTTAAGCCGTGATCAGATGTGGCAAATGGCGCACATTTTCCCGGCTGAGGGTGCAGCAGCATGGCATAAGATTCGGTGACTTCGAGAAAAAAGCGCGAGTTGAGTCATAACTTTGTTGACTTGGTTTTTAATTCCGAACGGTTTGGGAAAATTTAGGCAACGGGTTCTGTTCCGTGCCAAACTCCGCAATCTCCGGCCAGGTCGGGGCTGGCGACCGCGAAGCTAGAGGGGTGGGCACCACTGAACCCCCTCTGGCCTACGATTGCTCCGCCTTGGCACTCGTATCGTAATAACGCCAACGAATTATTCTAGAGAAAACAAAGTGAGCATACTCTCCGTCTATCATTTTTGGGAGTATGCTCACTTTTATAATGTGGCTGTTAATTATGTTTCAGACTTTTGGTCGCAACAGATCATATTTTCGGTTTTCAGTATACTGGATCGCAACTTAAGCGCAGGACACAGCGCTAGAGATTCGGATCCATTTTGAATGTCAGTTTCGATAAGCCGGTTCCCATCGTGATGAGTTTAAACAACAACTCGCGGGTGGCGTCGTTGTAATGTTGCGCAATCAGATGGTTTTGCTCGGTGAGATATTGGGTTAGATCCGAGCCGCTCATTTTGGCGGTGGCGTCATCGACTTCGGCGATTTTGCGGCGGGCCCATTCATTGAGCTCTTTTTGGTAGGCTAAGTCGTCTTCGATAAAGTCGGCGTAGTGGGACTCGACGACCATCGCTAGCGCTTCGTAAAGCCAGTATGCAGCGTTGAGATCCATTTTGGCCGGTAGTTCGCGGTAACTTTCATCGGTGTCATTGGCATCGGTGAAGAAGGGAACGTGCGGACAGAAGGCGGGGATGCCAAAGCCGACCCACTGGACACCGGCAGCGGGGTGCTGATCGGCCGGGCGCATTTGTAGAATGTGAGAGTTGGCGGTGCGGGATAGCGAAATGGCGCGATATGTTTTGCGGTCATGTTCGCTGTCGCTTCCTAATGGGTCGAACTGGGTTTCATTGAAGTGTGACTTGAGCACATATTGAATATCTTCAATCGAAATCTTGCGGTTGGCTTTGCGGATAAAAGGCAACTCCGGCGATTCCGGATCTTGGATAGTTTCGGGATTGAGGTAGCGTTGGGCGAACCAAACCCGCGGCGTGTTGTAGTGATGATCTTTCTCGGTATCGGTGCCGAAGATGTGGCGGAAGTTCCATTGATCATCATCAGGATTCAAGTTATGGCGATCAACAAAATCCTGGATGCCGTCTGCCCACATGTAGTTGTCAGGGTCGTTGAAGTCAATCGTTTGAATCGCAACTTGGTTAGCCGCAACCGCATAACAATCATCGGGGATGTGGACGGCGACCCATTGATGGCCGGTCACGATTTCCATGTACCAGACTTCATTTTGATCGTTAAACTGCACGCCGTTACCTTCAGCTGAGCCATATTGTTTCACGAGTTCGCCGAGATACCGGACGCCTTCACGTGCACTGTTGATAAAAGGCAAAACCAGGGTCGTCATGGAGTCCTCAGCCAAGCCATTTTTGACAAAGGGATCATAGGCAAGAACGCGTTCATTGGCATAAACACTTTCGGTGGCACTTTCGCCGACATTTTTCTCGTTAAAGCCGTCTTCTTCGTTTGGCCCGGCACTTTGGTCGGCATCCGGCGTTGCGGTGTAGCGATAGCCGGTTTCCGGCAGAGGAACTGTCAGCTGATTGTATGGTGAGACATAAGTTTCTTTGCGTCCAGTGACGGCTGGCTGGACGATGAAACGCTTGGGATAGATGGCAACAAGCCGATCTTCGTTGCGGGAGATATAAGTGGCACCGTCAAGTGAAGCTTTTTTGCCGACCATCATTGAAGTACAAGCAGACATTTCGATTCGATCAATCATTTTATTTCCTCCATCTTTTGAGTGAGTGTGAGCCGGCGCGGTTAGAAGCCGGAGTATAAGTGGCCTTGGGCGTGATGGCCCGGGCTTAGGCCATCGCGACCAAGGTCCTTATACGCAGGCTTTTGCGCTGGGGAACGCGTTAATGTGAGTGTGAGCCGGCGCGGTTAGAAGTCGGAGTGTAAGTGGCCTTGGGCGAGATGGCCCGGGCTTAGGCCATCGCGACCAAGATCCTTATACGCAGGCTTTTGCGCCGGGGAACGCGTTATAGAAAGTTTGGGTGGTGATCCAGCCGTTGAATTAAATGATCCTTTTCAGCGATTTGATTGAGATAAAGGGCTAACCGCGCGTCACGCTGATCGTCGGCTTCCGGGAACTTCTGAGCCAGTTCTTTGCCAATCATGGCAGCGGTTCGGCGGCCATTGATTTTGCTAAAAACGAAGCTGCCATAAGCATCAAGATGCAGGTAGCTGACTTCGGGAATTTTCATATGCAGCACTTTCCGACAAAATCGCTGAATAGCGTGGTTTTGCGGACGGATAATGGTAACCTTTCCATTCTTTTTGGTGTACTGCACCTGGGAATTTTTCCGATAAATGACGGTGGTGAGCATGTCAGTCTGTGTCATTGTCTAAACGCCTCCTACTCGGCCTGCTTCTTGGCGGCAGGGTGTTTGATGGCCATCAATGGCACAATAATCGCTGCTGCCATGATGATGAGTAACACGACGGCCATGGCGTTGCTGCCGGCAAAACCAGCAGGAACCCGGTTTTGCAAGACACCGGTGACGTGTAAAATGATGCCGATCAAGCCAATGATGGAACCGCCGGCAATCAGGCCGCTAGAAAGTGAGACTCCAGCGGATAGGCGCGTTTCGCGAAGTTTCTTGTTTTGCGTGGTTTTTTGGATGAAAAGCTTTAACAACGCACCGACCAGAATAATCGAAGTCGTTGAAATCGGTAGATAGAATCCTAAGGCAACGGTCATGATCGGCAGATTCAGCATCCAGCAGACAAGCGCCATGATGATGCCGACAATGATCATGATCCACGGCAGGTTACTGGATAAAATGCCGGTGGTCAGCGTGGCAATGAGGTTCGCTTGTGGCAGACCGAATGGCGGATCGGCACTTTTAACGGCTAGTTGCGGGGAGAGAATCACCGTGGTGCCGACAACAACGACGACACCGATAAGTGCGGCGAGCAGAAAATACTTCATCATTTCGGAGCGCCGACCGCCGACAAGGTAATTGACTTTTTGGGTTTGCATATAGGCACCGCCGACAGAAATCGCGGTGACAATGAAAACGCCGAACAACAGGAGAATCTCGTTGTGGGTGTTGGACGTCCAGCCCATTAGCGCAAACACCAGCGTCATGACAACCAGACTGGCGATCGTCATGCCGGAAACCGGGGCATTCGAGCAGCCGATCGTGCCGGCGAGCCGGGCTGAAACAATGACAAACAACAGGGCCAAGACGAGGGACATGATACCGGCCAAGATGGTGATCACCATGTTGCCGGTCAGAAAAGCACCGACTATGAAGATCGCAATTGTAGCAACCAAAAGTGCCATGATGCCAAGTGAGTTCTTTTCTTCGCCACTGTTATTACGGGCATTGAGCGTTTTCTTGATGGACGTTACGATGACCGGAATTAACTTGATGGCGCCGATAATACCGCCGCAGAGCATCATCCCGGCGCCGATGTACTTGGTATAGGAACCGGCCACGGTATCGATGTTCATCTGTGACATCAACATGTGGGCGTCATTCCAGACATGGGCGTGGCCGCCAGCCATTTGCGTGAAGTAAGCAATTAATGGCGTGATGCCAAAGTTAGCCAGTATCGAACCGGCAAACATGGTCAAGGACACGTCCAAGCCAACAACAAAACCAATGCCGGCCAACATCGGATTGACTTCGGTCGAAATTTTCCAGCGGTAGGATGCACTACCCACAAACGTCATCACACTGTTGACCCACCCGAAAACCTGCGTGGTGAGCAACGTGATCACGCCGCCGATGCCAAAACCGATGCCCATATGCTTCAGCGCATCGCCACCGGCTTCACTGGCATCCAGCGCTTCGGAAATGGCAGTCGATTCCGGATACATGAGTTTACCGTCTTCTTCAACTAACAAATAATTCTCGACAAGGCTGGCCATGCCGACTGCGAATAAAACCGCCAGCGCACCGACAACAATGCCGGCAAAAAAGTTGACCCGGCCGCCAATGATGATAATGGCTGGCAAGACATAAATCATCCCGCTAGCAATCGACTCACCGCCGGAACTCATCCCTTGCAGCAGGTTCTTGCCAAAAAGTCCTTTTTTCTTAGCGAAAACGCCGACCAACCCTGATCCGATAATCGACCCGGGAATTCCGGCGGCAACGGTCAAGCCAGCCTTCATGCCTGAATAAGCCGTAGAAGCGGCAAAGATGGTCGCCAAAACGGCACCGATGATGAAAATAGCCGTACTTCCGCCGCTATTTTCCTGTGTGCGTTCCGTGGCATACGGCACATATTTCGTCTTGGCCGCGGTTCGCTTCGAGATCGTCTTTTCCATTGTGTTACCCCCAATTAACGCATATTCTGGTGCCGCAACAATTGCACATTAGCCGTGATGAAAAGATGTTCGTTCAGTTCGAGGCTAATTTTTGACAGACGCTAGCAGGCACCTTGATAAAAACATTAACCGACAAAATGGCCGGTTGGATCATGGTCAAAGAAATGTTCGATATTTTGGGCGACCCGTTCCAAATCAACATTGCCGCCTGATACCAAAGCGACAACTTGCTTGTCGGTGAGCCATTTGGCAGCGATTTTGTGGGCTTCGAGCGCCGCGGTTGGCAACGCGCCAGCTCCTTCGGCAACGGTTTTAGCGCGTTGCAGGAGATCCTTCATGGCTTCGGCAATTTCCTCTTCCGAAACCAATACCATCTCGTCGACAAGGTCGCTAGCGAGGCCAAAGGTGATGTCACCAGGCATTGCCACGGCAGTTCCATCAGCCAATGTCGAGCCGGCGCATTGCCGTGTCAGGTGTCCGGCCTGCAAGGAGGCAGTCATGCCGTGAACGTTTTCGGATTGCACTCCGATAATGTGAATTTGCGGATTGACATGCTTGAGCGCCACGGCGATGCCGGAGATTAAACCGCCGCCACCAACTGGCACAATGACAGTATCGATGGTTGGCAGTTGTTCCAACAGCTCGAGGCCAATTGAGCCTTGGCCAGCAATGACGAGCGGATCGTTGTAAGGATCGACAATCGTGAGGCCATCAGCGGCCGCCTTTTTTTCCATAAACGCGCGCGCTTCATCAAACGTTTGACCAGCCAGGATCACGCGGGCTCCATAGCCGCTGGTTGCTTGTTGCTTGGCGAGTGGTGCGGTCTCCGGCATCACGACGGTGGCGTTAATTCCCAATAAATGTGCAGTCAATGCGACACCTTGGGCATGATTACCGGCGCTGGCAGTGATGACGCCTCGCTGCTTTTCGCTATCGGTGAGGTGGTGGATCTTGTTGTAGGCGCCGCGAAACTTGAATGAACCGGTCAGCTGCATATTCTCAAGTTTGAGATAAACATCGCCATGCGTGACGGTGCGACTGAGAAACATGGATTGAATCAGTGGCGTCACGCGGCCGACCTTGTGAATCAGCTGACTTGCTTCCCGAATATCTTTTATCGTGACGGGTGGGGTCATGGTTAGCATCAAAACCACCTCCTAATTTCTGACCAGTACTTCTGTCAACGGTGTGAAAGGTAGTGACAACGAGTTGGCAAGACTCTGATTCGTGATCTTGCCATGGTAAAGATTGACGCCGGATGCCAAGGCAGGATCTGCCGCAATTGCTTGGTCAATGCCTTGAGTAGCAATCGCCAGTAGGTAAGGGATATTTCCACTTGCCAGCGCCAGCGTTGCAGTTCGTGGCACCGCACCAGGCTGATTCGGAACAGCGTAATGGATGACGCCGTATTTGGTAAACACAGGTGATTCAATTGTTGTCGGCGCGTCAATGGTTTCGACCGTGCCACCTTGGTCAATGGCAACATCAACCAAGACGCTGCCCGGTTTCATGGACTGAACCATCGCTGTTGTCACAAGCTTCGGCGGTTTAGCCCCTGGGATCAAAATCGTCGAAATGAACACATCAGCCGTTTTAATCGCAGCGGCAAGGTTTTCCGGTGTGGAAGCCAATACAGTCAGGTCTTGCCCCGCAAATTTTTGCTCAAGCCATGTGCGCCGCTCTGGATTTAATTCGATAATGGTGACGTGGCAACCCATAGCCAATGCTAGGGTAGCTGCATTGAACGCTGCCGTGCCGCCGCCAAAAATGACGACATTGCCAGGCGCTACTTCTGGTGTGCCAGGGAGCAAAATACCTTCGCCACCATGTTGCGCTTCAAGATAATAGGCCCCCATGATCACCGAACGCCGCCCGGCAATCGCACTCATCGGCTTTAGCAAAGCCAGCTCACCATCTTTGACAATCGTCTCGCCGCCAATTGCCGTGACACCAGCAGCTTGCATGGCGTGGACGGTTTCCGGCGCAGATGCTAAGTGCTGAAAACCCCAAATCACCTGACCGGACTTGAAATACTGATATTCTTCAGCATCCGGTTCTTTTACCTTAACCACTAGGTCGGCATCCCAGCTGGCCGCATGGCTAACCAGCTTACCGCCAGCGGCTTCATAATCCGCATCCGAAAATCCGGCTCCGATCCCCGCAGCATGCTCAACCCAAACCTCTGCGCCGGCCGCAGTCAATTTCTTCACATTGGCAGGCGTTACAGCAACACGACCTTCGCCAGCCTTTTGTTCCTTAACAACCCCAACACGCATGATGATCCTTCCTTTCTCTTACACTCATATGTTAAATACTTCACAGCTACCAAAACAACAGCTATGTGACAACTCTCACAAAATAAATGTTAGCGCTTACGAATTTCCGCGGAGAATCTCATGAATCACTTAATTGGAATGCTAGAAGGTGCCAATAAAAAAACAGCCAGTGGGAAGCAGATTGGCCGAATTAATGGTGGATATTCAACTGAAAAACCAAGGATGATGATTGCTGAGAGAACAAATTTAACTCAAGGTGACGGAACCGCTAATCAAAGAAGCAAAATGAGACGGCAATATAATGGCATTTAAAACAAAGAAAACAGAAATCTCAAAAGTCGGTAACATTGTGATTTATTGAATGAAAGAAAGCGGTGGGCATCGATAGGTTTTATTTTTAATCTTGAGAAGACACTTGTGCACGAATGGTGAACCATTCTCATAATGTCTTTTTGACTCATTTTCCGGTTTTTTAAGCGCAAGTGTGCGAATTTTTGTCCCATATCTTGACTTGGCACACAACAAAAAAGTACCGGGGTCTCAAGGTAAAACTCGAGATCTCGGTACCTCTGGACGTATTTCCTAACTGACTTAGCCGTTAGAATTCCCTTTTTTGATACAATTGGATACTTAACCACCAGGAAAGTGCGAATAACAAAATGAGCGCGAGTGCTATTAAGCCAAGCCAAGGACGCAAACTGTCTAAAGTGAAATTTAAGCTTTTATCGAGAAAAACGGCAACGACTAAGACAAACACCATCGGAAGATACGCCGCAAGTGGCGCGCGCTGAAATCCCATGCCAATCATCATCGGAAATGACAAGGTGATCTGCAAGATAATAAAAGCAGTTCCGATTAGCATCAACCACCCAACATCTTGAAAATCACGCACGGGATTGGATCGTGCAAATAGGCCAATGCCAATTGTTAGTATGTTGGAAAGATCAATCAATACCATCATAATCAAACCAAACAAATAATGACTAGCGACAATGGTTTGACGTCGAACCGGCAACATGGTATATACCTTTTCGAGACCATGACGATCGGCAACGACAAATGGCATCATCAAAATGCCGATACTGGCGCCAATGGTTCCGCCAGCAAATGGCATGGCTAGGTTGCCATTCAAAAAGATTATGAAATAAATAACGATTGAATTAAGCGTAGCCCAAAAATATAGACGCTTGCTGCCATACAACGAGCTTAAATCTAAGCAGACAAGTTTGACCAGATCATGCATGCGGCCGACCTCCTTTACCAAAGGCAATCATCAAGGACTCCAAGTCAACCGGTTCCTGAATGATGCTGGCAGGCAGGACAGCAGTTTGATCGGTAGGCCAGATACCAGCAAAACCGACCACGCTGCGTTGAAAGCCGATAATATTAGCTTGAATGGCCGGTGTTAAGTCATTAGGCCCGCCTTTGATCATGACATACCGGTCGAGGAGTTCGTCTAGTGAACCGGTAAACGTGACTTTACCCGCTAATAAATAAGTGACATAGTCCGCTACCTTTGCAAGTTCAAGGACATCGTGGGTCGAGATCAGTACACTTCGTTGCCCATCGCTAATGAAATCCTGCAAAATGCCAATTAATTCATCGCGGGCAATCGGATCCAGCCCCGAAGTCGGCTCATCCAGGATCAGTAAGCGAGGATGATGAGCGAAGGCTGCCGCTAGTTGGAGTTTGATTTTGGCACCCGTGGATAAATCATGATATTTGGGTTTGGTAGGGATCGCAAAATCTTGGAGGAGTTCCTTAAACTTGTCTGGATCCCAGCTGGGAAAGAAAGGACCGACATACCGGCTCACGGTTTCTGCGCGCCATGAGTCAGGATAAACCGGACCGTCTAAAACAATCCCGATTTGATCCCGAACGGATTCTCGGCCTTGCGGTGTTGTCTGACCAAGCAAATCAATCTGTCCGGTATCCGGACGAACCATATCCAGAATGGCTTTGATGGTCGTTGTTTTCCCCGCACCATTGGGACCGATGAACCCCATGATATAGCCGGCAGGAAGCTGAAAGCTAACATCGGCCAGCTGAAATTCTGCATATTGTTTGTTCAGATTTGTGACGGTAAGTAAATCAGCGCCCATGATCGGTCTCCTCCGCTTGTAATAAGGTATCCAGCATGGTGTGTAGCTCGCTGGGGGCAATATGCGCCATGTTGGCAGTATCAATTGCCTGATTGAGTGAAGCTTCAATATCTCGTAGGGCATTTTCCCGAACCAGCGCACTGTCTTGCCCTAATACATAAGCACCTTTTCCTTGGACATTGGTGATAAAGCCGGCTGCCTCAAGTTCGTGATAAGCCCGTGTGGTGGTGATGACGCTGATACGCAAATCCCGTGCAAGGCTGCGAATGGATGGCAGCTGCTCATTGACTTTTAACTGACCAGAAAGGATCGCGGCTTTAACCTGATCTTCGATTTGCTCATAGATCGGCTTGCCCGATTGATTTGAGATGACGATCCGCATGGCTGACCTCGTTTCATGACTTGATCGGATTATTTTTGCGGGCGGTCCGTTGCAATTGCAGCGAGCGCTTGAACGCTTTTAAAATGCCGCCATCTGAATAGCTTAACACATTCGTCTGATAAAGCTTGACCGTCAGCCAAGTGAAGATGATTAAAAAGATCAGATTAATGCCGAATGCCGACCATGCGGCGAGCGCACTGACTTGACCCGCGCCAAGGCGTACCGGCATCATCATGGTGGAAAGGAACGGGACATAGCTGGCGATATTAAGGATAGGTGAGGTGCCGGAACTAACAATTAAGGCACCGAAGTAACCGACCATGCCAAGCATCACAATTGGCGTTGTTGCCTGGCCGATTTGTTCCTGATTCGCGACCAGCGAGCCGGTGAGTGCAGCTAATACGGTATACGTCAGCGTGCCCACAAAGAAGAAGGCAAGACTGAAAATCAGCATGTTCGGAGTAATGCTACTTAGGTTCATTTGACCGATGAGTGAAGACAGCGGGTTTGAAGGCAACTGGCGCAAGACGACCATGCCGGCGAGTCCCACCACTGCGTAAATTGCGATTTGAGTTGCCATTAACGTCAAGATTCCCAGCAACTTACCGAAAAATTGTGCTTGCGGGGTAATGGCCGTTAAAATCGACTCTTCAATTCGCGAGCCTTTTTCAGTGCCGATTTCCTGGGCCATCATGGAGGCGTAGCTGATCACGAACGTATAAATCAAGAGACCGACAATGAATCCGGCTGCCGAGCCTGACGCTTGGCTTTTAGCCGAGCGTGTCACCAATTTACCGTTGTCAATCGTGACATTGTTAGTGGTGAATTTCGGTGTGGCAAAAAGCTGCTGCAACTGGGAAGGCGTTAGGTTCAGCTGCGTCGCGACTTCCTTGGTATGTGCCTGGGCGAGGATCGACTGCAACTGGGTACGATCGATACTTTCCCCGTCTGTCCGTTTCATTAGGCTGGCTTCCAAGGCCGGATGGCTGGTGATGGTTAACACCCCGTCAAGTTTTTCAGCGGCTAAGGCACTTTTGGCCGCGCTGGGGGTCTTGTAACTGATGTATTTTTGATCGTCATTGCTGTTGGCTTTAAAAGTCTGTGTCAGCGCAGGACTGGACGTTACCACGCCGATACGGGTCGTTTGGTTGGTTTGGTTCATAAGCCAGAAAACGCCGCCAAAAACTGCTGCCAGAACTAGCGGACCAAGAACGATCCAGAGCCAGGTTTTACTTTTGAGATTCTTGAAGAAAACTTGACGGAAAATAACATCCATTTTTTTCATGGCTTAGGCCTCGACTTTCATGCGGAAAATTTCGTCTAGAGAAGGTGCTTGTTGGCTAAACTCTGGAATGTAACCTTGATGGGTTGCAGCGGCGAAAATATCCCGGCCAACTTGCGGATCATTGAGTTTCACCAAGAAGCCGCGCGATTGCGGGGTGACAGACACAACGCCCGGGAATGCTTGAAGTTCTTGCTGCGTCAGGGGTGATTGGATGTGTAGCCGGGTTTGGCCAAATTGTTCGCGAATGGCGTCAAGTTTGCCGGATAAGACGACTTCACCATTTTTTAACATGACTAGCTGATCGGATATTGCCTCGACGTTGCCCATATCATGACTTGAATAAATAATGGCACTGCCGGCATCCCGCAGCCGCCGAATCCCGGCTTCGAGTAAGCTAGCATTCACGGGATCCAATCCTGAGAATGGTTCGTCTAAAATGATGAACTTTGGCATGTGGATCATGGCAGCAATGAGTTGGACCTTTTGCTGATTCCCCTTAGACAGATCTTTGATGAGATCGGTCGGTTTTCCCTTGACCTGAAACTGTTCAAGCCACTGATCGAGGCTAGCCATTGCTTCAGTACGTTTCATGCCATGCAGTTCGGCGAAGAAGCTAATCTGATCAGCCACTGTCATTTTCGGATAAAGCCCGCGTTCCTCAGGGAGATAGCCGATCATTTCCCGGCTGAGCTGTGTCAGTGGCCGATCTTGCCAGGTCACCGTGCCGCTATCTGGCTGCAATAAATTTAGCAGCATTCGAAAAGTGGTTGTTTTGCCGGCACCGTTTTGACCGATCAGACCCAGAATTTCCCCTGGGCGAACGGACAATGAAACGTTGCGAACGGCCGTCGTTTTGCCAAAATGTTTGGTTAAGTTCGTGACATTGAGCATGGCGCGCATCTCCTTTAATGTGTCTATACTGTATATGTATGATATGCACAGTATAGGCAGTGGGCTGATAAAATGCAAGCTCTTATTGGTTTTTATACAAAAATATCCCCAAAAGCCGAGACTCAACTTTTGGGGACAGGTTCATTTAGGCGAAAATCATTGACACTTGGTTAGTAGAGGCCTTGAATCACTATTCAGCTTGCTGTGCCGCATGCGATAGTGACATAACATCACGGACGATCATCAGTTCTTCATTAGTCGGAATGACCAGCGTTTTAACTCGCGCGCCTGGCGCCGTGATGTCGCCAGCCTGATGACAGGTTTGCTCATTGCGTTGCAGGTCAATGCGGGCGCCGAGGTAGTCGAGTGATTGCATGACCCGAGCGCGAACGGCACTGCTGTGTTCGCCAATGCCGGCAGTGAAGACCAGCGTATCAACGCCGTCCATCAAAGCGGCATAGGCACCGACATATTTCACAATGCGATTGACGAAAATATCCAGTGCAAGTTTGGCACGGGGATGTTGTGGCGCCGCTTCTTCAAGATCGCGCACGTCATGGCTAATGCCGGAAATGCCACGCAGGCCAGACTGGGTATTCAGAATGTCAATCATTTGATCAACATCGGGAATGGCCAATTTTTTCATCAGGTAGGCGATCAGCGAAACATCAACGTCGCCGGAGCGTGTACCCATTGTGACGCCGGAGACCGGAGTGAAGCCCATTGACGTGTCGATGGATTTTCCATTTTGAATGGCGGTAATGCTCGAGCCGGCGCCAAGGTGCATGACAATCATGCGCATTGATTCAAGCGGCTTGCCAAGCATTTTGGCTGCATGGGCACTGACATAGCGAACACTGGTGCCGTGCGCACCGTATTTACGGACGCCGAACTTTTGGTAATATTCATAGGGGATGCTGTAGAGATAATTAACGGGTTTCATGGTTTGATGGAAGGCTGTGTCAAAAACGGCCACTTCAAGCGCCCACGGCATCATGGTGCGGAAAATCTCGATGCAGTCCGCTTCGACTGGGTTATGCAGCGGCGCATAATCGCGCAAGGCCCGAATCTGCGCCAGCACCCGGTTATCGATTACAATTGGCGCGGAAAAGAGTTCGCCGCCAGCCACAACTCGATGACCGATGCCGGTAATTTCATTAAGGTGATGCACGAGGCCAAGCGATTGAAGGTCGGACAGCGTGTTTGCAACTGCCTCCCGGTAATTATGGATAGGGGTTGTGCTTTCGTACACCTGATCAGTGCCATACTTAATTTTAACAGTAGAGTTTCGTAAAATATCAGTCGCGCCTTCTGCAAGTTGGCGTTCACTTGGCATGTCAAACAGTTTCCATTTAAGGGACGAGCTGCCGGCATTGATAGAGAGGATTTTTACCATGTTTGATCACTCTTTCACGATTGCTATATCAGTATCATACCACTGAACGGGTGTTATGTTTGTGAAATATTACGCAAATTTGGTTTTTTAAATACATCTTCGTTCCATATCACATGTTTAAAAAGACTAAACAATGAGCTGTAACCCGCCAAAAAGTGTCTCTCAACCGTGGCGGGTTACAGCTCATTTTCTGTTTTAATGGTCAATTTTTAAAATTGGCTAGGTATCAATGTTGGCATGGGCGATCCAAAAGCACAACGCAGCCAAAGAAGACTTAATGCTTTTTGAAAATTTGAATATGGTGTGCGGTGCTCGGCGAGATGCCGCAGTCGCAACGACTAATGGCTCCGCTTCAACATTTGCTGAGTCAGTTTGACCAGCGCCGATTTAGTGGCTGATGTCGGGAAAGGCGCCAGTGCCGCAACGGCGCGATTAGTATAAGTAGCTGCCATTTGTTGGGCTTGCGGCAAGCCGTGGATGCGCACGATCGCGGCGATTTTCTCTGCGTTGGCCGCAATGTGGGTGGCATCTTGGGTTAGCGGCGCCAGTTGATCCGGGACGATCTGGTAAGCGTAGATTAATGGCAGCGTGACGATACCATTATGTAGGTCTTCAAGTGCCGGTTTGTTGAGCGTTGAGCTTGTCTGCGTGTAATCCAGTAAATCATCGATCATCTGAAAAGCCATGCCGAGTTGGCGGCCAAAACGATAGGCGGCCTTTTTTTGCTCAAGTGACAGATGGCCGATGACAGCGCCTGTATAAGTCGCTAAAGCAAATAAGGCGGCGGTTTTGCCAGCGATGGCACTAAGGTATGCATCAATGGTGGGAATCAACGGCGCGCTTGGCCCATTTTGATCCACTTCGCCCATGAAAATGCGCTTCATAATGCGGGCATTGGCGCCAAGATCGACAACTTCCGGATTTTGTTCGCTGAGCAGCTGAAAATAAATGGCAAACAAAAAGTCGCCGGCATAGATGGCTTCGCGATTGCCGGATTCAGCAGAGACGGTGGCCATGCCCCGGCGAATGTCGGCATGGTCCAAAACATCATCATGGACAAGGGTAGCCAGATGCAGTGCCTCAATTGCCGCACCAGCTGTCACAAGATCACCGTTGTCAGGTTGGCCGAAACGCGCTAGCATAAGCATTAGCCCGCTGCGTAACATTTTGCCGCCAGCGTTGATTTGTTGCTGAATGAGGGTGTGTACTTGCGGCTCGCGCAAAACGGCGACCTGCTCCAGTCGTTGTTGGATTTGTTCGAGTTGGTGATAGACCGTGGGGAATCGGTGCCACAGGGGATGAATCATGCATTTTCTCTCTTTCCTTAAAGACATATTTACTCTACTGTACCTGATTCTTAAAAGTCAATTATTGGAGGTTGGGTTATGTCATTATCTGTATTTCTTGAGTTGGTTGAGATTAAGGCGAAAACGGCATCGGTGTTTCCTTTTCTTTTGGGGACGTTGTATGCCTGGTATCACTATCATACGTTACATATTCCAGAGTTGCTGGTCTTCTTTGTTGCGATGCTTTTGTTCAACATGTCAGTCGATGCTAATGACAATTATCAGGATTATCGGCGATCGGAGCGGACGGAAGCACTGCATTTTCGCGAAAAGACCAACATCATCGGGGTGCATCATTTAAATCCTAGCATGATTGGCTGGATGGTGGTCGCTATGATGGCCACCAGCGCCGTTCTGGGTTTGTGGATGGTTAGTCGTACCGGTTGGCCGCTGCTGGTGATGGGGTTGTTTAGCTTTGCGGTCGGTTACGGCTATGCTGGTGGGCCGCGGCCGATTTCGGCGACACCTTATGGCGAGTTTTTCTCCGGGTTTACGATGGGCTTTGTAATTTTTCTGATCGCGGTTTATGTCAATGTCTTTAATGTCGCGGACTTTTCATGGCCGTTGATTTTGTCGGTTTATCTGGCCAGCGGTTTGGCCCAGTGTGCGATTTCGGCGCTGCTACTGGCAAACAATATTGCGGATCGGGAAGAAGACGAGACACTCAAACGTCGAACGATCGTGCATTATCTCGGTCTCGATCGCAGTATCATTTTTTTCTATGGTTTGTACACGGTGGGTTTCCTGATGCTCATTGCGTCGGTGCTGCTTGGTCTATTGCCGAAGCTGACGTTACTCACCTTGATAACCATTCCATTTGTGATTAAAAATGCGCGGGGCTTTGCTGCTAATCCAGTGAAAAAATTGACTTTTCCCAATGCGATCAAGAATTTATTTGTAACGACCTTGGCCCAAGTCATCTTCTTGGCATTAGGTGTCTTTTTAAATATTTGAAGCTCACACTCGGTTCTTGAGGGGAGGCCGTCATGAGTATCACGATTCGTCCATTTGTTAAAAAGGATCTCGGTCGCTTTATTAACGCAGTGGCGCCATTATTACCGGCATCAGCGGTGAATTTTGCTTTGATCACTGATACGCACGACAAGGCTAAATTTGCGACCACTTATTATGGGCCAACCGGTTATTGGCACGTGCGGGAACAAGGGTGGCTGAGTACCCAGTTACCGCTTGCACTGCGGGTTCACTTAGGCGATTTGGTTGATGGGTCGGAATCGCCGTGGCTGACAAAATTGCGGCTGCGCAATATTATGGCTGATTATCGCCGCGGCCAAGTGCCATTTCTGGTCACCAAAGGCAATCACGATGACAATGACAAGTTTGCCGAAAAGCAGCCGGGTCATCGTGGCAGCTTTTTGCCGGATGTGGCGCAGCAGTTGATTTTTGCGGCCGACGCAACCCAACGCCATGTTGCGGTTTCGCGTGAAGGTTTGCTTGTGCAAGACTTTCCCGGACTGCGCATCATTGTTTTAAATACGGCAGACGTGCCTTTGCATGACGGACGTAAAATTTATGACGTCAAAAAGACATTAGCCGTCTCGTTTGCACAGTTGCGGGATTTTGTCTTAGCGCTAAAAGGGGCTCAAAACCGCGATGTCTTAGTCATGAGCCATGCGCCAGCCATGAAGCAAAATGGACAGCCAGCGTTGAAGTTCAACGGCCGCGCGGTGCACGAGTTGCTACGGGCGTTCAATTTACATGCCAGTGGCTTGCTAAACACAGGCAAAACGCCTGAGTTCGGCGGGCAGTTATGCTTTGATTTTACCCAAACAACTGGCAAAATCATTGCTTATCTGGCGGGACACTACCATCTGGAAGCTGATTATCAAGTGAATGGCATCCATTATAGCCTGCAGAATACCAGTGCCTTGATGGGACGGCATCATGGGCTCACCACTAAATTCAATCGCCGTTATGACCGGCGCTTTGGGACGCCGAGCGAATATGCCGGGTATGTTGTCAGTGTTGATGTACAGCGGCGTCTGCTGAGTCTTTATGGCTATGGAGCAGCGAGCCGTGTCCGCCGGTTCGTTTACTAAATCTTTAGAAATTTTTGCCGAAAAATCTGGCCATTTTGGTTGTCAAGATAACGCTTACATGGTACACTGTATTTGAAGTTAAGGAAGAACCAAAGGTCGATGCAGGAACCGAGAATCACGATCCTTTGTCTAGCAGCACAAAGACGAACCGGCTCGAAAGTGTGTGTCGCAAAGCACGAGAAAAGCGAATAGAGCACTGGTGCAGTAAGTATCTGCGCCACTTATCGTAAGATTCATGTTCCACAAGATCCAAAGATGAACACACATGGAGGTATGAGGCTTATAAACAGACTCAGTAATCCAAGCGGGACAATGAGCTTCCCATAGATGTTCAATCGGGTGTGTCATAGGACCACCAAACAACGCCAAGTTATCTGGCAACATCATTTCAACACTCGTCGTTCCGTACAAGTGAATAAGTTTTTTGTAGAGGTGTCGCAGTATTAGATTTATTGAAGAGGGTTTTACAATTAGCACCAGTAAATGTAACAAAACTGCTGCATCGGTCAAATCCTTAACTTAGGAGATCCAGGTTCACCTGTAGGAATCTGGATCTCTATTTTTTTGCCTTTTTCTTAATTTTCAGAAACTGCCATCACATTGTCTGAAAGATTTGAATTTTGTTTGCGCCCGCAATTACCAGTCAGCAGTTGTCCATATGTCCCGATTAAGCCGATCTGCCGATGTCGCTCAGGCTCCCTTTTACCGGCGCGCTTCAATTGACTTGCGCCGCCAAATCTTTATACTGAAACAAGTAATGATGGTCATTCACGTGAAAAGGGGTTAACTGTATGTGCGGAATCATCGCGTTTGCGGACAAGACAATTTTAAACAAAAAGCCAGTTATTAATGGCATGATGGATATGATCAAGCACCGGGGTCCAAACTCTAGCGGTGAATATATCAATGATGATGTCGCCTTAGGGTTCCGCCGGTTGTCCATCATTGATTTAAAGGGTGGCTCACAACCGATTCTAAACGAAGATGGCACGGTTGCTATTATCTTCAATGGTGAAATCTATAACTTCCAAAGCATTCGCAAAGATTTGATCGCTGCCGGACATGTATTTAAGACCCACAGTGACACTGAAGTTCTACTCCATGGTTATGAAGAATATGGCATGGAAGAATTACTCAAGAAGATTCGCGGCATGTTTGCCTTCCTGATTTGGGATGACAATAAAAAAGAAATGTTCGGTGCCCGCGACTTCTTTGGCATCAAGCCAATGTATTACTATCACGATGGCGATACGTTCATCGTTGGCAGTGAAATCAAGGCATTTTTGAAGCATCCTAAGTTTAAAAAGCAATTAAACAAAGAAGCGTTGAAGCCGTATTTGACCTTCCAATATTCCGCTTTGGACGAGACGTTCTTCAAGGGTGTCTATCGCATTCCGGAAGGTCATTACTTCACGTTGAAGGATAACAAGCTCACGATCAAGAAGTACTGGGATATGGACTTCAAGGCCAATCATCTCAGTTTCGACGAGACCGTGGCTGCGATTGACAAGAGTGTCTCCGAATCGGTTGAAGCGCACCGAATTTCTGATGTTGAAGTCGGATCCTTGCTTTCATCCGGCGTTGACTCTTCGTATATCACCGCGCTGTTGCGGCCGGAGCATACTTTCTCGATTGGTTTTGACAACAAGAAATATCACGAAGGAACGGCAGCCAAAGAGTTGAGCGACAAACTCGGCTTAGACAACACCAGCGATATCGTGACGGAAAAAGAAGCGCTCGACAACTTCCCGCTTATCCAATATCATCTGGACGAGCCGGATTCCAATCCATCCTGCGTGCCGCTTTACTTCCTGACGCGGATGGCGCATAAAGACGTCACCGTTATCCTGTCTGGCGAAGGTGCTGACGAACTGTTTGCCGGTTACGCCAACTACGGGTTCCACACCCGTAGCCACGCGATCCGCGTGTTTGCGGATGGTTTGCGGAAGTTGCCGCGTGGCGTGAAGTATCGAATCGCCCATGGCTTGAAGAAAATGCCTAACTTCCACGGCCGCCTGCATTTGTATGAATCCACAGCCCCGGCTGAAGAATTCTTCATCGGCGAAGCACTCGTGTTCCACGAAGGTCAAGCTGATGAGATTCTGCAACCTGAATTCCGGCAAAGTAAGAGCGTCCGCGACATTGTCACCGAATCCTACAAGAAGGTTCGCCACTACGACGATGAAGTGAAAAAGATGCAGTACCTGGATATCCATCAGTTCATGCCGAAAGATATTCTGTTGAAGGCTGACAAGCTCTCGATGGCAAACTCGATGGAATTGCGGGTACCGTTCTTGGATAAAGAAGTCGCCAAAGTCGCCGCAGGTATCCCGACCAAGTATCTGATCAACTCCCATAACTCCAAATACGCGCTGCGCGAAGCGGCCAACCGCCACTTGCCAGAAGAATGGGCCAGCCGGGAAAAGCTCGGCTTCCCGGTTCCGGTCAAGCAATGGCTTGAAGACGAACCATTCTACAAAGAAGTGCGCAAAACCTTTGAACAGGATTGGGTCAAGGAATTCTTCGATCAGGATGCGATTCTGGACATTCTCGACAAGACGTATCGCAAAGAACGTGACGACCGGCGGAAAGTCTGGACCATTTACACCTTCTTGGTTTGGTACAAAGTTTACTTTATCGACACCGAGATTCCGCATTACATTGCCGATTCGAATAAAGATAAGATTGAAGCTTAGTCCGGTTTAATAAATAATAAGCACAAGGCAACTGGCAGCATCATGCTGTGGGTGCCTTGTGCTTATTTTTTTTCAGGGTGTTTGAGAGGGGAAGTCATCATGCAGCACACCGATTGTATCTTTTGCCAGCTTCCTAAGTCTAAGGTAGTCCTCAAGAACAATTTGGCGATTGCTTTTTGGGATATTCATCCTGTGAGTCGAGGTCACCTACTTATCATTCCACGGGCGCATCGGCAAGACTACTTTGAACTCAGCCAAGAGGAATTGCTAGCCGTTAATGACCTTATTCATGCCGGTAAGAAGCTGATTGATCGGCAATTTCATCCCGATGGCTACAATATCGGGACTAACGTTGGGCAATATGCCGGCCAAACGGTGATGCACTGCCATATACATTTGATACCAAGATATCAAGGCGATGACCCTAATCCTGCTGGCGGTGTCCGGAAACTTTTGCGAAGAAGATGAAGATTAGACTCTTTGTCAGAAATCGGTGATCGAACTAGAATGGCTTCCAGATAATCGCTTGAGGCTGTGCGCTGGCACTTTTGGGAGCGGGTTTGACCTGAATACAGCAGTAAAGGACCGGAAAAGAAGCTTGCAGGATCTGCTCAATGCTCTTGCAAACGCGGTAAGACTTGGTCAGGCTGTCATCATTAGCTAAAGTGATTTCTGCTTCGATAATAATATTATTGCCTGAATAGCGGCCATCAACAAAAGTAACATCCATTACACCACTGACAGTGAGTATTTTGTCGATGATGTCTGTGCGCAGCTTGGGACTGAAGCCATTAGATAGCTTTTCGGCGCTTGTGCTGAGAATCTGGCATCCATTCCAGATGATAAAGAATCCCAGAAACAGTGCTGCAACTGGATCGATCCAGTGAATGCGAAACAAGGATGCACCGATAATCGCCAACATGGTGCCAGTGGAGGTGAGCGCGTCGCTTAGAAAATCCCTGGCAGATGCTGCTAAGGAACTGCTTTGAGTTTTGCGAGCGATAAAATGATTAAACGCACATAGCGATAGCATTGTGACACCGGAAATGGCTGCCATATAAGCTGCCTGGCCTTTAAGTGGCGCCGTGTAGTGGCCAGCCAAAAAACCGAACGTCTGCGTGATGCCTTTCCAGACACAGACGAGACCCACTAAGAACATCCCGAGCCCGGCTAGAAAAACAGCCAGACTTTCAAACTGCCAGTGACCTTCAAGATGAAAACCATCGGAAGGCCTTTTTGAAAAGGTTAAGCCTACGATTAAAGCCGTTACGGACACAATACCTGTTAGGTTGTTTTGACCGTCGGCAATCAATGCGGTTGAATGATCGGCTGTACCGATCGCTAACTCGGCCCCGGCAATCAGGATATAGACAATTAAATTTAGAAAAAGGACTCTTCGCGAAGTCTCGATTCGTTGATGACTAGCTTTTGTAATCAAGTTCGAGATACTGATGGGTTTGATGTTTTTTAACATGATTCGACACCTTCTTCAGTTATCTTCGGCGGCAGTTTCAATTTCAATAAAGCTTTGATGGAGTCCGATCTGGAAGCGAAGAATCATCGCAAGATTAAAGCCAACGATGAGGGCTATCATAACCCAAATGTTAGTCGTGATGGCTTGGTGGGTTGAAATCAGACTTCTCAAAGCATCGATTAGATAAGTCATTGGCAACCAAGCATTGATGGCTTTAGCAAAACTGTTGACTAAATAAGTCGGATATAAGCCACCGGAGCCGGCCAACTGCAAGACTAGAACAATAGAAACCAGCCAGGTGCCAAAACCGCCCAGTAGCAAACGAAGACAGAAAATAAGCGATAGAAACAGAACTGATCCAAGCAAAATCGTTCCGAAAAACGCGCCTTGCGAAGTGACATGTAAATGATTGCCTGAAGTCAATGTCCAATAAAGCAGGATTGCTTGTAATAAGCCAACTGATCCGACAACCGATGCCTTACTAGCCCACCAGGTCAATGCATGGCGAGGCTTTTTGTGTGGTAGGAAGCCTTCGTACATGGTTCCTAGTGCGATGCCACCAACATAAAGGCCAATTGCAATCGCAAATGGCGCCATGCCAGTACCATTGTTTGGGATTTTGGCAATATCACTTGTGACTTCATGGACTGGTGTTGCTAAAGCCGATGCATTTCCTGCCTTCGTATGAATGACGCTTAGTTTTTGAACTGCGGCGGTGAGGCTCTCTGCAAGTGTTTGGCTGCCTTGACCAAGTTGCTGTGAGCCACTCAACAAGGACGACACGCCGTATTCAGTTTTTCAGTGCCGGATTGCAAAGCAGGAAGATTGGTTTGTACAGTTGCAAGTCCCTGGGCAATTGCCTGATTACCAGTTGCGAGTGCACTAACTCCATTCGTGTACACGGTTAGCCCATTGTTCAACGTTGCGGCGCCTGTGGCTAGCTTTGAGCTGCCGCTGTCAATTGCTTGCGAACCACTTGTCATGGATTGAAGGCCACTCGTAAGTGCGGAAGATTCTGCAGCAAGTTGCTTTTGGTCAGTGTTTCCGGATGCTAGCTGTTTTTGCATATTTTGAGCTAACTGCTTCAGTTTGATAGTCCCTTGTGCTAAGGCAGGTGATTTCTGTGCCAACTGATTTAAACCGTTTTGGATTTGATCAAGACCAGTGGTAAGAGTTGCGGCGTGATCTTCTAACTGATTGAATCCGTTTGTCATCGTTGTGTTGCCGGCGATGAGCTTGGTATTACCAGCCGCGAGGTTATCGACGCCCGCAGATAAAGCTGTCGTCCCTGTCAGTAGTTGCGACTCACCTGTTGTTAATTTTTGTGCTCCGCTGGCCAGCGCTTGACTGCCATTTGCTGCTTTCGTCATCCCTTTAGCTGCCTGGTGCAATGCGTTTAGAACAACAGTCGCATCCAGCTTAGTGACCTGCGCTGAGACCTTTGCCTTAATTGCCGTTGCCGCGCCGGTTGTCATTTTGGAGACAATGAAATTCTGTCCGGAGTTAAAGCAAAAATAAAGATTCATTTTTTGGGGTTTAGCAGTCAAAATCGTGGTTGCCATTTTCGAGAAATTCTTGGGGATCGTTAAAACCATGTAATATTTTCCTTGCCGTAATCGCCGATCAGCTGTTTTGGCTGAAACATGATGAAAGTCAAGCGAGTTTGACTTATCCAAGTTTTGGGTCAAAGTTTTGCCGATAGTGATGTGGTTGCCGTGATAAGTCACAGATTGATCGTGATTAACGATTGCAACTGGGATGTCGTCCATTTTGCCATAGGTGTCCCACATTGAGGACAGGTAGATAAAACAGTAGATTGCTGGAATTAATGCAATTGCAATCAACACAACCAGCATCATCTTGTGTTGAAACAGATAGCGCCATTCGCTTTTTAACATTTTATGACCGCCTTTCAAATTGACATCCTGTTCATTAGCGATCATAGGGGCTTATTAGACCTCAAGCAAGCGACAATCTGGTGAATTTGTTCAGTCAAAAATCGCTTTGTTGTGGGCAAGTTCTTCTAAAAATGTGACCAGAACAATATTGTTTGTATGAACATTTGAGACGAATTTGTCAATTGTAAATATTTAATATTTATTGTTAAATGAAGTTGGAAATTGACAACCTGTCAATGGAGGCGAGCTAGCGTGGCAACAAATACAAAGATGCTTGAAACAGAGGTTAAGATTCAAAAGGCGTTTATTCAACTATTGCAGCAAGAGGGTTTTGGAAAAATCAGCGTGCAACAATTGGTCAAACTTGCCGGTATCAGTCGCGGCACTTTTTACCTGCACTATTTTGATAAGTATGACTTACTGAATCATTACGAAGATGAAATTGTCAGCCATGTCAACAGCATCTTCGAACGTTTTCCCAAACCGTTTACCCAAAACGACCGGTCAAAAACGACTCATGAAAATGATGCGTTTTTCCAGTTGTTTAAATATCTTTATCACCAGCGCGAGTTGGCAGCCTTGCTCTTAAATGAAGGTGGCACGCAACTGGTCACCAAGGTCAAACAATTGATTGTGGCGGTTTTACGCCAAGGCGCAGGGGACTCAGTTGAACAATCAAAACAGGTGCCGAGTGATTATGCGCAGGAAATTGTAAGTCAGGGTGTCTTGGATATCATTGTCTATTGGTTGAATCAATTACCGGTTTTGCCTCCGGAAGATGCTTATCGTATTTTTCGCCAAACCCGAATGCTAACGCCAGAAGAACTGACGCGGCAGATTAAGTAACAATTATTGATAGACTCGGTAACGCAGAACATTCATGTCGTCTATTTGCAGGGCGTGGCATCATCAGCTTTCAAATTCTGATCTCTAAGGCGGCAAACCGATGAACGGGGGAAAGGCATGGAATACTGGCGGAGTTTCTTCTTAACGTTTGGCGTTGCAATGTTACTGGCGTTTATTATTTCAATCTGGGTGAGAGGCCCATTTCGATGGTGGGTCTTTGTTGCTGGCGCGTTTGGAAGTCTGATAGTTGATTACTGGTTCGGACAACGGAAGAAAAAGCATAAACATTCCGCAGATTGAATCATGCCTCTGCACTAGAAGTTTGATTGAATCGTTATATTCAACTGTATTCATCTATATGAACATGGCATCCATCGAGACACAATAATTGCTTGAAACCTTTCATGGCCTTAAAATGGCTGTACTGAAATGAATAGGGGATGTGTCATAGTGGCAAAATTGAATCAAGCGATGAAAGACATGATTGCTGGTGAGTTGTCCTATATTTCAACCGTTGATGCAGATGGCAACCCGGATGTTGGGCCTAAGATCTCAATGCGGGTGTTGGACGATGAGCACCTTATTTACAATGAAATGACAGGTGGCCAGACCCAAGCCAACATTAACGACAATGGGAAAGCAATCGTCGCGGTCGCTAATGCCAAGGCGTTGAAAGGCTTCCGCTTTGGCGGCACCGCCAAGCTGTACACGGACGGCCCTTACTATGATCAAGCGGCAAAGTGGGCTGAAGGCAAGTTCCCCGTGCCCAAAGGAGCCGGCGTGATTACCATTGATAAGATCTGGACATTGGATCCCGGTCCTAAGGCAGGCAAGCTTTTTGAAGCGTAAGCCAATGTCTTCAATATAACTATGGGATAACATCTGAAACACCAAAAGACGGCCAATCAGCGAAAGGATTAGCCGTCTTTTGGTGTTTGTATCAAGAAAGAGGAATGGTTCCGCCGCCCAAATCGCTGCCATCACCATCCCTTGTTTTTGCTGAGATACTATTCGGTTATATCGTCCTTTTTCGATTCCTGCATGAACCGGTGATAAGCTTGCATCACCTGATCAGGCGCATCCATCATCAAATTATGCCCGGCGTTTTGAATCAACGTCGTGTGAATATTGTCGTGCTCCTTGGCAAAATCAAGTTGATCTTGATAGCCGACTTCATTATCATTTTGGCCCAGTAACATGGTGACAGGTTCCTGAAGCATACTGGCTAAATGAGATTCGAAAGAAAAACGGTAGTCATGCCGCATTTTCATCGCATCCCAGAATGGCCGATCAAAATGGGCCACAGCCGGTCGGACCAGTTGTTGATATTGTTGCCAGGTAGCGTGACTGATGACCACGTTCATATTGAGGTAGTCAGCAAAATCGACGTCCTCACTTGTCACATCATCCTTCACGACATGCTTCAGCTTTGCAACGTGGCGGCTTGCTTTATCCGCAATGACAACCGGTGCGGTTAAAAAAGCACCGAGAAAATCCGTCGGGAAACGTGCGAGCAAGCCTAATGCCAAGTAGCCGCCGTAAGAATGGCCCACGAGGTAACTTTTACCTTGATTGGCAGCTTGAATGAAATGGTGGAGTTGCGCTAACACATCGTCTGCATTGCGTAATGTTGCCGCGGCAGGCGAACTACCCATGCCGGGCAAATCAGGATAAATCCGCATATAGCCGGCTTTTTCATCCGCCGTTAACCGCGGTTCATAAAAGGCTGCCATGCTGTGACCATCCAATCCCATGCCATGTAAAAAGACAATCGGTTGGCCGTTTCCAAACGTTTGATAGTGCAATCCGAATTTTTCTGGCATCAATGTCTCCTTACTGGTTAATGATCAGTCGCTCTTAGTCGGGATAAATGGCTTAATCAGGTTAGCCAAAGCTTGAATGTTACGTGTCTGGATGTAAACCGTTCCTGTTCCGGTGAAGCGGTTGACTAGGCCTTCGCCGGTTGTGAAGCCGATGACGCCGCTGGCTGGCTGAATGTTGTAATCCAGCTGACTATCCCACGCCACCACATGGCTATTGTCAACGACGTATTCGTGGCTCCCGTCGAGTTGGATCGGAATAATATCGCCATACGCCGAAACCAGCATAGTGCCTGTGCCGGCTGTTTCCATAATAAAGAAACCGCCAGTGCCGCCGAACAAAGCGCCGCCGACCTTTTGACTGGCCATGTGATAGCTGGTCGAGCTGTCCATGGCCAGAAAAGCACCGGTATTCAGGCGATATTGATGGCCGTCATCAAGCGTTAATTCTTTAATGACCCCGGGATTGCCGGGTGCGATGGCCAATTCGGCATTGGGTGCGGTGCCGGTAGCGGTGGTGATGAAAAAGCTTTCGCCGCTTGTCACCGACCGGCCAATCGCGCTCATGAGACCGCCGAGTCCTTTCTTGCCATTGCTGTTCATATGGCCGCTTAGTTCCACTAAGCCGTTGTGATAAATCATGGAACCTGATTCGATCTGGATCGTTTCATCCTGTTCCATGGCAATATCCACAACCGGGAAAGTATTGTTGGCCGTGATGGTATATTTCATCGATAAAAGCTCCCTTCTTAATTAATTTAATTGTAACGTATTCAACCGTTGAAGTGCGGCATTTATCCTCGGAAAAGTCAGTGGAGACTTGAAACAAGTCAAATAATTTAACTCGAATTAGTTGACAAATGCACAAGTAACCGGTAATCTTTAGCTAATCCAATTCTTAGGAGGTTCTCATGATGACGATGAAGCTGACTCAAAGCGCACAATCATTTTATTTCTGGTTTTTCAGACGCGATCTGTGAGACCAGTTACCTTTGAGTGAGCGGTCACACAGATCAAGCAATTGACTGTGTGGCTGAAATCAGGAGAATCATTCCCAATTCCTTGCCCGCAGTCATATCGACTGCGGGTTTTTGCGTCTATCGGGTTAATTGCTAAGAATACTGGCAAAAAATACTGGAGGTAAGAGATATGGCATTAGTTGATCGTATGAATCAGGAAGTTCTACAGCTTCAGCCGAGCGATATTTTACAGTTTAATGCGGAAATCAGCAAAATCGACGGCATTGTCAAGCTGACGTTAGGTGAGCCGGATTTTCCCACGCCAGAACATGTCAAGGCTGCGGGTATCCGCTCGATTGAAAATAATGAAAGCCACTATACCCAGAGTAAAGGGCTGCCAGGATTGCGGGCTGCAGCTAGTCACTATCTGGCGACAAAGTACAACACGAAGTATGATCCCGAGACCCAGATTCTAATCACAGCTGGCGCGACTGGCGGGATTTATTCGAGTTTGACGGCGATGTTGAACAAGGGCGATACCGTGATTATTCCGACACCGATTTTCCCGTTGTATATTCCGATTGTGATGTTGAATGGTGCCAAGCCGATTTTTATTGACACCTCGGCAGACGGCTTCATTTTGAAACCGGAAAAGCTACAGGCGGCGATTGAGGCAAATAAAGATACGGTGAAAGCCGTGGTGTTGAATTACCCCACGAATCCAACCGGGGTAACTTATAGTCGCGCCGACCTCGAAGCGCTGGCAGCGGTGATTAAGCAGTATGAGATTTTTGTACTTAGCGACGAGATTTATTCCGAATTAACTTACACCGGCACCCACGTTTCGCTGGGTGAAGTTTTGCCGGATCAGGCGATCGTTCTGAACGGGGTGTCGAAGTCCCACGCGATGACCGGTTGGCGCGTGGGTATCACGGCGGGGCCAGCGGATGTCATTGCCCAAGTCGGGAAAGTCAGCGAATTCACAATCACCAGCGTGACCACGAACGCGCAACGTGCCGCTGAAGAAGCACTGAAAAATGGTATGAATGATGCGCAGCCGATGAAGGAAGCTTACATGAAGCGGCGGGACTTTTTGATCAAAGCCTTGACCGATGCCGGATTGACGGTGCCGCATCCGGATGGGGCCTTCTACATTTTTGCTAAATTACCGGAGCGCATGCATGATAGCTGGAAGTTTGTTTATGCGTTGGCGCGCGAGGCAAAAGTGGCGGTTATTCCGGGTGCCAGTTTTGGTCCCGGCGGCGAAGGTTATGTGCGGATTTCTTATGCGGCGTCAATGGAAGATCTCAAACTAGCGACAGATCGCATTGCAAAGTACATGGCGAGTCATTAATGGCTAGATAGGAAAAGTAACGACAAACAACATGGAGGCAAAGATGACAAAAATTCTGATGTATTCCGTTCGTCCCGATGAGCAAGCTGCCATTGATGACTGGGTGGCCGCTAATCACATTGAGGTAGATACGAACACGGTTGAACTTGGGCCCAAGACGGTTGACTTGGCTAAGGGTTATGACGGCATTGTGATTCAGCAACACGCGGCCATTCCTGATGACGTTGTGTATCAAAAGCTGAAGGCATTTGGCCTCAAGCAGCTGACGTTGCGGATTACCGGCTTTGACATTGTGAACCTTGAAGCCGCTACCGCCAATGGGTTGGCTGTGACCAACGTGCCGGCGTATTCGCCGCGGTCGGTTTCCGAACTGGTGTTGGCGCAAGTGATGCGGCTGATCCGTCACTTAGGAGAAGCAAGTGCCCGCGAAGCGAAAGATGATTACAGCTGGGGTGGTTTGGAAGCTGCGGAAATTCACAATCTGACCGTCGGCATTATTGGTGCCGGCAAAATCGGCAGTGCGGTGGCGCGAATTTTCCGCGCGCTGGGGTCAACGGTCATTGTCAGTGACCCGGTGAAGCGGCCTGAGCTGGCGGATACGGTTAGCTATGTAGATTTGGACACGTTGCTGACGACAGCTGATATTGTGACCGTGCATACACCGTTGGATGCAATCACCACCCATCTGATTGATGCAGATGCACTGAAAAAAATGAAGCCAAGCGCTTATCTCATTAATGCTGCCCGCGGTCCGATTGTTGATACCGGTGACTTGATTCAGGCGTTGAAGGATCATGTCATTGCCGGAGCAGCGTTGGATACGATCGAAGGGGAAGCCGGTATTTTTGGTGAAGACCGCAGTCAGACCTTGGTCGACAATCCTGAACTTGAGACGTTGAAGGCAATGCCGAACGTTGAGGTGACGCCGCACATCGGCTTTTATACCGATGCGGCAGTGAAAAACATGATTGATATTTCGTTGGACGATGTCAAGCTCATTTTGGAAGGCGGTCATTCACCGCATCAAGTTAACTAAATTGGAGGAAAATGCATGAAACAAGACGCGAAAACGGTGACGATGAACATTTTGAATGGTTTGTCTGTGGGGATCATCGTGGCGCTGGTGCCTGGCGCTATTTTGAACGCCATTGTGAAGTTGCTTTTGCCGAGCTTTCCGCAACTGGCGGTGGTGACGTATATGACCACGGCCGCCATGACGCTGTTGCCGGCATTGTCGGCGGTTTGTGTGGGGATGATCGCGAAGTTTACACCGATTCAAACGAGTTCGTTAGCGTTGGCCGCAATTATTGGCGCCGGGAATTACCATTTGACCAAAACCGGCTTAACGGTTGCCGGAACCGGAGATGTTATCAATCTGGCAATTACGCTTGCGATTGGCTATTTGGTGATTTTATTGCTGGGGAATGCGTTGAAAGCCTATACGATTCTGCTGATTCCGTCGCTGGTTTTACTCATTGCAGGCGGAGCTGGCATGTTGACGCTGGGGCCGGTTTCCGGGATTACCAAGTACATCGGGGTGCTCGTGCATGACATTACCGCCTTGCAACCGATCGTCATGGGCGTTTTGATGGGCATCATTTTTGCGGTTTTGATTGTGACTCCGATCAGCACGGTGGGAATCGCCACGGCTATTTCGTTAAGCGGGATCGGTGCCGGTTCGGCGAATCTGGGGATTGTCGGGGCAAGCTTTGCGCTGGCAGTTTACGGTTGGAAGGCGAATCCGCTTGGCACGTCTTTGGCCCATTTCCTGGGATCGCCTAAAATGCAGATGGCCAATATTTTGTCTAAACCCAAGCTGTTCTTACCAATGGCGATCAATGCCGGCATTCTTGGTGGGGTTGGGGCAGCGTTGAACATTCAAGGCACCCCGGCCAGTGCCGGCTTCGGTTTTTCCGGGCTGGTGGGGCCATTGGCGGCGTTGGATGCGATGAAGACCGTGACAGTAGGCAATATTTTGGAACTGACGCTGCTGTTCTTTGTCTTGCCAATTGGATTAGCTTACATCAGTTATTTATTGTTCACTAAGACGCTGCGGTATCAGGTGCCAGAAGATTACGCACTGCATTATGACTGATCATTTTGATAAAATCGATTGCGCAAAATAAAACGCTCGTTTCGTTTCGATTGGTATAGGTTGGGAATCGTTTGCATGGTAGAATAAAAGAGACGTTTGTACCTGTTGAAAGCGAGGCGATCGGAATGGTTACTTGGTGGACCCAACAAGGATTGGGTTTGCAGTTGGTGGTGGGCGTGGTTGCGTTGGTGATCGTTGCCGGTCTTTTATGGATGTTGCTGTCGTTGGTGTTGTTACCGCTGTTGGCGGTTTTACAGCGCGTTTTGTCATCGGTGGAGAACACAACGTCCATGAGCACTCAGGATTATCTGCTGGGCACGTTGACACTGGCGGTTGCCCCTGATCATACAGGCGAAGTCATGGTGACGGGGGGCGGCCGGGCGCGGCAAACTTACCCGGCTAAATTGTGGTCAGGCACGCATCGTCCACTTGAACAGGGCACCAAAGTCGTGATTATCGAACTCACACAAGGCGTCGCATATGTTGATGCAGTCGCCGCACATAACCAACCCTAAGGAGGGGACGAATGGAAATTTTAGCTGATTATATGCCATGGATCATTGTCATCGTTGTCTTACTGCTACTTTTTATTTTCTTGGCAACGCACCGCAAAACTGCACTACCTAACGAAGTCCTGATCATTTCCGGTGCCTTGATATCCGGTAAGCATAGCTTTCGGGATATTAACGGGAATCGGGTGAAGCTGATCACGAATGGCGGATCATTTATCCTGCCGATTCTGCAGCGCTGGGATGTTTTGAGCCTCAACACGCGTACGATTGAGGTTGCGACCCCGGAAGTCTACACGCAGCAGGGCGTTCCGATTATCGTCAACGGAACGGTTATTTTGAAAATCGGCTCCAGTCAGGAAGAAGTCGCGACCGCTGCCGAACAATTTTTAGGCAAAAATGACGAGCAGATCAATGCCGAAGCGACCGAGATTCTTGAAGGCCATCTGCGGGCTATTTTAGGAACGTTAACGGTTGAGGATACTTACCAAAACCGGGATGCGTTCGCCGAGAAAGTCCAGGACGTGGCGAGTTCCGATTTAGCCAAAATGGGCCTGCAGATTATCTCATTTACGATCAAAGATATTGCCGACAAGAACGGCTATCTTGATTCATTAGGTAAGAAGCAGATTGCCGAGGTCAAAAAAAACGCGGCAGTTGCTGAAGCGGCGGCTAACCGTGACACGCGGATTCAGCAAGCCCAGGCCGATCAGGAAGCCAAACAGCAGGAAATCGAGCGGCAGACGCAGGTGGCGGATGCCGAACGCGAGCAACAAGTCAAAATGGCTGACTTCAAGAAGCAACAGGAAATTGCTCAGGCCCAAGCCGATCAGGCAGCGATTGTTGAGCAGATGAAGGCCAAGCAGGTTCAAAAGGAAAAAGATATTGAACTGGCCCAGAAGAATGCGGAACTGCAGGAACAGGAACTGAATGCCACCGTGCGTAAGCAGGCGGATGCTGACTTGTATAAAGCTCAGCGCGCGGCTGAAGCGCAGAAGGCGACCCAGATTGCTGCAGCCGAAGCGTCAGCTAAGCAAGTCGAATTGGCTGCTGAAGCGAATGCCAATGCTACGAAGGCAATTGGGGAAGCCGAAGCCGGCAAGACCCGGGCAATCGGGTTGGCCCAAGCGGAAGCGATCGCGAAGCAGGCTGAAGCGGCTCGCCAATTGGATGAATCCGGTCGCTTCAAGATGACCATCGAGGCAATGCCGAAGATCATTGAAGCTGCCATGAGTCCATACGCCAACGTTGATTCGATTAAGCTCTATGGCGACGGCGACCTCACCAAGCAAACCAGTGGCAGTTTGGTGAAGGAGCTGGACATGCTTCAGGAAGTAGCAGGCATTGACATTCGCGGGATGTTAAATGGCGCCCTCATGCATCAAGCTGGCAATCAGCCAGTGGTCGATGCCATCAAGGGTCGACACGCAGACACTGCCGAAAAGGCGCCGCAAAAACAGTCGGAAGCACCGCAAAAGCAACCGGCAGCACCAGCAGCACCGGCAACCTCAGCCGCTAAGCCAGCCGCTACCAGTCAATCGGCAGCAAGTGCACCAACAAAAGAGGCAGATAAGCCGTGGAAGAAATAGTGATGCGCCGGTGTCATTAGCGGCTGCGTCACGTAAAAAAGGCTCCCGCTTCTCAGTCATTGAACTGGGAAGCAGGAGCCTTTTTTGATAGATCAGCAAACACCATATACCTCAAGCAATGCCTTCAATATAAGGTGCTGGCCGGTGAAAGTTCTGGTGGATACTGCTGTATATGACGCGGACGGCTTTGTCGTAATCCTTATCATTGACGCCGATCAGTAAGTTGATATCGTCGTTGGTTTGACTGACCAGCTGAACATTTAACAGGTTGTCATCCAAATAAGCGAGCACTTTTCCGGCAATCGCCGGTCGTTTCCGCAGCTGGCGGGAAACCATCGCAATTAAGGCGACATTTTCTGTGACTTCCAGTTTATCTGGTTGACAGGCAGTTTTAATCGCTGCTGTTAACTCACGAACCGAGATTTGGTGGCGGGGTTCCCGAATCAACAAGCTGAAGCTGTCGATACCGGTTGGCAGGTAGTCTACGACCAAGTGATGGGCAGCAATGACGCCCAGTGCGCGTTGAATGACTTCCAAGTGTAAAGCAAGCTGGTATTGACGAATAGTAATGACAAGATAATGTTTTCGCCCAGCAATGCCGGTGATAATGCGCAGCTCATCGCTGGGGTCGTCATCATGAATGATCAACGTTCCTGGATCCTGTGGGGCATTGGTATTGAGAATGCGGGTTGGAATTTTACATTCACGAACCGGCTGGACGGCTTCTTCCTGAAACACGCTAAAGCCCATATAGGTCAATTCGCGCAACTCATCATAGCTCATCACGTCAATACTGTCGGCATCCTTGATAATGCGCGGATCCGCCATTTTAATGCCAGACACATCAGTCCAGTTTTCATATAAATCTGCCTGAGCTAGCCGTGCTAGCCATGCGCCAGAGATATCGGAGCCGCCCCGGGGCATGAGTTGAACATGTCCGGCTTGATTCTGTCCGTAAAACCCGGGGATGACCAAGCCATGATGCTTAGGAAGCTGACGATAAGCCGCCTGAGTTTTGGCTTCGTCAATGGCGCCGCTTTGATCAAAGAAGAATAAGTCGGTGGCATCCACAAAGGTATAACCCAGATACGCCGCCATCAGCCGAGCGGTCAAAAATTCGCCGCGAGATACCAGATAATCGCGCGAGTAACGCGTGGCAAGCCGATGACGGATCGTGTTCATTAATTTAATTAAAGGCACGTGTAACTGTAATGCGTGATTGATGGCTTCCAATCTGGCCTCTACCTGAGCGAACATCTGCGTCACATCGCGGCCGGCTTCCATGCCGTCCGCAATAAGGTAGAGGGTGTCTGTGAGTTTTTGGCTGGCCGGGCCATATTTACCGGCGGCGCTGACGACCACAAGCTGACGCTGGGGATCCTGATCGATAATGGCTTTGACTTTTTGAAATTGATCGGCTGTGGCAACGGAACTGCCGCCAAATTTTGCGACTTTCATCCGATGACCTCCTGATCTAATTGCTGTTTGACATCGCGCGCGACGAGTTCGCTATCGCCAATCGCCGCCATGAATGCATGGGCGTCAATTGCCAAAACACCGCGCATGAGTCGATGCATTTCGCCGACTGGGATTTGCTTAATCAGCAGCCGGTGATCGATCACTTCGGTTTGCTTGTCGTTAAACATGGCAAAGGTCAATGGATCAGCGCGCAACAGATAGTCGGCAACACTGAGGTCAGGATCAAATTGTAAGGTTTGTTTGAAGTCTCGTTTTAGATGGGTGACGTTTTCCAGAATATCAAAAAGATCTTGGACAATGGCGTTGGCCGTCGGATATTTACCTGCGCCCTGGCCATAAAATTGCAAATCGCCAATGGTTTGGCCGTGCAAGCGAATGAGGTTGAAGTTTTCAAAGGTATTCGCAGCCAAAGCGGTGGCTGGATAAAGCCGCGGCTCAACGACCATACTATAATGATCACCGATTCGCTTACTTTTACCGATTAAACGCAGCACTTGATGGTGTTTGGCGAAAAAGTCGATGTCGGCCTTGCTGACGTGACGGATACCAAACTTAGGCACATCACGCGGCGGTACCATGTTGTAAGCTAAAGCTGCAGAAATTTTGAGCTTGTTGACAATATCATCGCCGTCAATGTCGGCACTCGGGTCGGCTTCGGCATAGCCCATATCCTTGGCCGCCAAAAGGACAGGATCGAAATCGAGGTGGGCGCGTTGCATCTGGTCTAAAATGTAATTGCTGGTGCCATTAAAGATCCCTTCGATCGTATCAACCTGATCAATCCGCGCCGCCCGCTCCAAATTACGGATCCAGGGAATCCCACCGCCAGTTGTTGCTTCAAAATAGAAGCGAACATGATGCTGTTCGGCAGTGGCAATAAATTCAGGCAGATAACGGGCAACAACCGCTTTATTGGCCGTCACAACATGCTTGCCATGGCGCAAGGCCCGAAGAATATAATCGTAAGCGGGATGTAGCCCGCCGATTGCCTCAACCACCACATCGATAGAAGGATCCGCAAGAATGGCATCGAAATCAGTTGTCATCTCAGGCATGGTGGCAGGGTGGGTTGGGCGAATGAAAATCGCAGTGACCCGCATTCGGCGATCACCATTCGCAACAATATCGTAAACGCCGCTACCGACAGTACCAAAACCTAAGATGGCAATATTCATATTTCTCAGCTCCTTGTTTATAAAATATAGACACTTGTTTTTCTAATGCGAACAGATTATCATATCCATATCGTAAAAACAAGTCGGATCAGATAGGAGAATCGTTCACATGCGATACACGAGCACACGGGATCAACGAGTAACCAAAACGAGTCAGCAAGCCATTAAGCGAGGTATTTCCGAAGAAGGCGGTTTATTCGTTTTGCCGCATTTAACGGATTATCGGATTGCGCTTCAGGATTTACTGGGAGCAGATTATGAAACGATCGCTCAGCATGTTCTCATGACCCTGTTGCCTGATTTTAACACTGCTTCACTGAAAAAAGCGATCCATTTAGCATATCGGCAAAATTTTTCCGACAAACGCATCACACCGATTCGAAAAGTCGGCGATTTCCACGTGCTTGAATTGTTTCACGGACCGACCAGTGCGTTCAAAGACGTGGGACTGCAATTATTGCCCCAGTTGATGCGGTTGGCCCTTGATCCGGAAGATCGCATTATGATTCTGGCGGCAACCAGTGGGGACACCGGCACCGCAGCCTTGCAAGGGTTCAAAAATGTGCCGCAAACGGGCATTACGGTTTTTTATCCCGATCATGGGGTTAGCCCGATTCAGGAACGGCAGATGCTGACAACGACAGGCGCCAATACGCGGGTGTTCCCGATTGCCGGTAACTTTGACCAGGCGCAGAGTGCTGTCAAGGCGTTGTTTACCGATACGGGTTTTGCTGCGCGGTTGCAGGCTGAGCAGGTTACGTTGTCGGCAGCCAATTCCATTAATATTGGTCGGTTGATCCCGCAAGTGGTTTATTATTTTGCCGCTTATCTGCAACTGGTTAACAGCCATGCAATCCAGTTAGGGGAACCGGTTAATTTCACAGTGCCGACCGGAAACTTTGGCGATGTGCTGGCTGGTTTTTATGCCAAGGCACTGGGCTTGCCGATTCATAAACTGATCGCTGCGGCCAATGCCAATCGCGAGATCGCAGACTTCCTGGATACCGGCATCTATGATCGTAACCGGCCGTTTTTAAAAACCGTTGCTCCAAGTATGGATATTCAGATTTCAAGTAATCTGGAACGCCTGCTGTATTATAAGAGCGGCGAAGATAGTGCCTATGTGGCCATGCTGATGAAAGATTTGGCAAAAACGGGACGCTATCAAGTCCGTTCTGATGTACTGGCGACGATTCAAGCCGATTTTGCCGGTGGCTTTGCGACTGACGAACAGGTAGCAGGAGCGATTGCCAAAGTCTGGCAGCAAGATGGTTACCTGATGGATCCGCATACAGCGGTCGGTTATAGTGTCATGCAACAGTATCGTGCCACGGGAGATGCCACGCCGAATGTCTTGTTGGCAACGGCGAGTCCCTATAAGTTTCCGCGCGCGGTGGCTAAGGCACTTGACTTGCCGGTGTCAGGCGACGATTTTTCGTTGATGGCACAATTGCAACAGCTGAGTGGCGTTGCGATTCCGGCAAATCTGGCCCGTCTGGCAGCGATGACACCGCAACCGAAACACGTGGTTGCACCAGCAGCAATGGGTGCCGCCATTCTCGATGCGGCAAAGGAGGTTTTTGACGATGATTCGCGTGTCCGTTCCGGCAACAACCGCTAATTTAGGCGTTGGTTACGATGTGTTGGGGATGGCCCTTGATCTCAAAGCTCGGTTTACTTTTGAACCGAGCACCCAAAAGCTTGAGATCATCGGTGATGAGCCCGCTTTCGCTACCCCGGAAAATTTAATTTATCGCGCCTTTGTCACGTTTGCGGATGCCATTCATCAACCGGTTCCCAATTTACGCATCACCGTTGATTCGGATGTTCCTAGTGCGCGGGGATTAGGCAGTTCGGCAACGTGTGTGGTCGGCGGTCTTGCTGCGGCGAATGCCTGGTTTCACGCCGGCTGGGATCAGGCCGCACTTTTGAAGTTGGCGACTCAGTTGGAAGGGCACCCGGATAATGCGGCGCCGGCCATTTATGGACAGGTTTGTGCGACTATTTTGGTAGGTGACGAGCCGATTGTCCGACAGTATCCCGTCAGTCAGCAGCTGCACTTTGTTGTGTTGATTCCGCCATACGCGGTTAGCACTGAAGAAGCTCGCAATATTTTGCCGGCAACCATGAGTTATGCGGATGCGACTTATCAAATGGGCCGCTGCGTTTTGATGACCCGCGTATTGGCGGACGGTGATTTATCGCTGTTACGCCTGGTGGCTCAGGATCGAATGCACGAGCCGTATCGCGCCACGCTGATTCCAGATTATCAGGCAGCGCGCCAAGAGACGGCCGCACACGACGGGGTCTTATTGATTTCCGGTTCGGGATCGACCATGCTGGCCATTGTTGGCGATGCTGCCGGAGCCGAACAACTGCAAAAGGCAGCCGCGCAACGGTGGCCGGAATGGCAAGTTAGAATCGTGACGCCGAGTGAACAAGGCGTACAGGTGGTAAAAACGGGGGAACTTTCAAAAAAGGCCGAGCATTGAAGCTTGGCTTTTTTACGCGCCATGATTGTTTTTTCTACGCCAAATGTGGTTATATGGCGAGAAAGATCGTTAGAGGGCAGGCAACAAGATATCATCGTCTCGTTTGACGGCTATTTTTGGTAATATAAAGGCAGACAACTGTCATGATCAAGACCAGAAAGGACGGAACGGATGGAGCGGATTAAGTCTAACGAGCGGGTACTGATCAACATCGGCCAGCACTGGTATTACACGACCGCGAGTCGCCTGTCGCAGGTTATTCATGACACGATTAAAGCGGCGTTGGGGCCTGATCAGCATGAATTGTTATTCGTCTATTCGTTTACCACCAACAGCCGGTACAGCCTGATTACTGATGGCAAACGGCTTTGGCACTTGAGAATTAGCGATCATCGCCAAGCCGGTTACCAAGGTTTCAACTTTGATCTGCGAAATACTGCTAACTTCGGCGAACTCCGTGAAATGATTCGGAGCTGTCTAGCCAGCCCCAACAATACGCTGCGAGTGGGTGGCCTTG
The DNA here is from genome assembly GCF_029726355.1 of Lacticaseibacillus huelsenbergensis. Taxonomy (NCBI): domain Bacteria; kingdom Bacillati; phylum Bacillota; class Bacilli; order Lactobacillales; family Lactobacillaceae; genus Lacticaseibacillus; species Lacticaseibacillus huelsenbergensis. Next base: position 295,536 of record NZ_CP120687.1, on the reverse strand, counting down.
CTTACATGCTTTTGCTTGTCAAGCATGCCGAGGTGATGGAAGACGTGCAGCACAACGTTCAAATAGCGGTTGGTGATCAAGTCATCAGTTTGTCTCTAAAGCGTCTGTCTATGCTGCTGGACCAGCTAAAACAACTGAAATTGATCACGGCGGAAGAAACGGGGGCCACCGCTGTCACTGCGCTAGGCGAGGGTGTGATAAAACGCCTGACGACGCCAGAAACTTTACAATTGTGGCACGGCGATGGGTCGCTTGACTTTTCAATTCGAACTATCCTGGAAGTGTTTGCAACCGGTTTGCCAAAAGAAGAAAAGCTCAATATGATCAGTCCTTATAACACAGCGGTTGCGGTGGGTCTAAAAGGCAAACCGCACCGTTTTAGTATTCCTGGGCGGCTTAGAGGTGAATTGAAAGTCGGGCAAATCATCGCGGTAAGGGCCTCGTATCGGCAGCGCGCGCTTGCCTGTATCACGGAATTAACAACTGTCCCGAAGGAAGAACAATTAGCCGTTCACATGGGGTGGGTCAGTAAGCATCCACCCACGGAAGAAGAGATTGCTGCGTATCTGGCTGAGAAGGCGAGCCAAGCAGAGATCTCCGATTAAAGGAGTACAGCCATGAAACAAGAGCCTATCAAATCATCGGTTCTAGTCTATCCAACCATTTTCACCGAATTTAATGATGAAGACGGCCATTACTTTACAGTCACCAGTCCAAATATTAAAGGAATGGTGACTGAAGGAACAACGCGTGAAGAAGCGGCCATAGAGGCTGTGGATGCCATCGCAACCATGCTGGATGGTGAACCTTATCCACCAGTTCAAGATCCGTCGAATTGGTCGTTGGCAGCTAATCAGAGCATTGTGTACATCACGGTCGATATGGCGCAGCTGAAATAGTTTTGAACCACACTACCAGTATCTTCATGAATGCATATTGCCAGTATGGTATAATTCGAGAGCGACGAGCGAAAAGTTGAACCGCTTCAACCATCGCTTCGGAAATGTCATATGCAGCCGGCAACAACAACGTCACTGATCGCCGCTGCATTTTCAATGAAAATTTCAAGGCGCAGGCGTAACGAGCCTGAACCTATCGAACGAGGAGATTATCATCCAGATGAAAGATGCACCCAGTTTTACCCCCATTCTGCTTGGCAGTGATATGAACGTGTACGGGATGGCGCGTTCGTTCCACGAGATGATCGGCGGTGCGATTGATGTTTATGCACGTGAACAGCTTGCGCCGACGCGTTTTTCGCGTATCGTGAATGTCCATCTGATTAAGCAGTTTGATTCCGACCCCACGTTCATCGAAAAAATGCGTGAAATCGCGCACCTGCATGCGGCTTCGGCAGGTCGACTACTCTTAATTGCGTGCGGCGATACATATGCGCAACTGGTATCCAAACATAAAGACGAATTGAGTCAGTGGTTCATCTGCCCTTATGTTGACTATGATTTGCTGAAGCGCCTGAATAGCAAGGAAAGCTTCTATCAGGTTTGCGAGGAATATCATCTGCCATATCCGGCGACCAAAATTGTCACCAAGTCGATGTACGAAAGCAACGCCACCATCACCGCACCGTTTGAATTTCCGGTGGCGCTTAAACCGACTGATTCGGTGGAGTGGTTGAACATCCATTTTGAAGGACGTAAGAAGGCGTTCACGATCCACTCACAGGTTGAGCTGACCAACACGATTGCCAAAATTTATGACAATGGCTACACGTCGGATCTGATCTTGCAGGATTTTGTTCCCGGCGATGATAGCAACATGCGCACCATGAACTGTTACGTGGATCAATATCATCACGTTAAAATGATGTGTTTGGGCCACCCGCTGCTGGAAGATCCGACGCCGGCTTCAATCGGTAATTATGTCGCCATTATGCCGGCATTTGATCAGAAGCTATACGATCAGATCAAGGATTTTCTGGAAGCCATCAAGTTTACGGGTTTTGCCAACTTTGATATGAAATATGATCACCGCGACAACACCTTTAAGTTGTTTGAAATCAACATCCGCCAGGGACGCAGCAGTTTCTTTGTCACGTTAAATGGCTACAATCTTGCCAGCTGGCCGGTTCGTGATTATATCGTCGGCGATCTCAAGGATGCTCCAACAGTTTTCGGTAATGCTGACCGCAGCAAATACAAGCTATGGCTGGGCGTGCCGGAGCGGGTTTTCAAGCAATATTCTGCCGATAATGAGGCCAAGCGGGAAGCATTGCAGCTTATCAAAGAAAAGCGTTACGGGACGACGGTCTTTTACAAGCCGGATATGACCTTCAAGCGTTGGATATTGCTTAAGTACATGTTTCACAATTATGTCGGCCGGTTTAAGCAGTATTTTTCGGAAAACAAAGGTAATGTGTGATAGAATAGTTTTGTTAGGGATACCTAAACTTGCAAGGGGGCATTTCTGTTGGTTACTGAAAATGATTTAACGATTGAATCCGTGCATTATAATCGACTGCTGTTGGCGGTCGATGATGATGACGACGACTCCTCGCGCAAGGCATTGAACTACGCCTGCACGGTCGCCAAGATTTACGATATTCCGCTGGGGATTGTTTCGGTTCTGGAAACCGGCGATTTGAATATTTTCCAGTCATTGACACCTGACGATGTTGATGCAGCACGGGAAAAGATGGCCAAAAACCTGAATACTTATGTTGAAAAGGCCCGCGACTTCGGCGTTCAAAAAGCGCAGCCAATTGTGGCAGAAGGTCGTCCGGCTGCTGCTATCCTTGATGAAGTGATTCCTGCTTTCAAGCCGGACCTGGTTATTATGGGTTCGCACGTGCGCCGTGGTCGGTTACGTCTCGGACACGTGGCAAGTGAAGTGGCACGTGATGCGTCGGTATCTGTCATTATCGTTCGCTAATATTGTAAAAGCATCACAACAAGCAGCCGTCGCGACTCCAAAAAAGAGTTCGGGGCTGCTTTTTGAGCGCAGACTGGCGACGGATAGCAAGCAAACAGTCCAGCGTACGCTCGACGCAATTGCTGGAAGACCACCCCTTAACTAACAGAAACGAGGCATCCCATGCATTATCAAAACGTCAGCGTCGGCAAACTTATTCGCCGGGTTAGCCGTTTCACGGTCGAAATTGAATTAGAGGGCGTGACGACGCCAGTTCACATGAACAATACCGGCCGCAATAAGGAAATTCTGATTCCCGGTTCGCTTGCCAGTGTTCGCCATGTGGCCAATCCTAACCGCAAAACGCACTACGATCTTTTAGCCGTGCAGCGGCAAAATCGCTGGATCAATATTGACAGTCTGGCACCGAACCATGTGGCCAAGGAATGCTTGGAAACAGGAACCTTGATACTGCCGGGGTTGACGTTGCCGTATACGGTTCATCCGGAGACGACTTGGCGGGATTCCCGACTGGATTTTGCCGGCACAGCTGCAGATGGGCAGCCATGGTTTGTCGAAACCAAAGGCGTGACGTTAGCGAATGGCTCGTTAGCCGCATTTCCCGATGCCCCGACGACTCGCGCATTGAAGCATGTCCATACCTTGATGATGGCGCAGGCAGAAGGCTACCAGGCGTTTTTGGTGTTCATCGTACAGTTGCCAGATATTCAGGAGATGACCATTTATCGGGATCGTTTTCCCGAGCTGGTCACCGCGATCACCAACGCTAAGCAAGCCGGCGTTCGGGTGTTGGCATATGATACGGTAACCGGTCCCGATGCCATTACGTTAGGACACAAAATTGCCTTTGATGAACAGCTTCCGTTTACAGAAATCGACTTGGCGAGTTTGTGAAAAATGAAAACTCGTTCATAAAAATTTCATTTTGACTTGACAATTTTATTTAGGCATTGCTACCGGGTCATTAATCGTCCCTAGCCCTCAATCCTATGCAGATGAGGGCTTTTTTGATGGCGGAAAAATCGTGGACTCGAAGACACTGAGTTCTTGGCGAAAAATGAAAATGAGATTCCGTGATTTGAATCACACACAAATGATCTTTACAATGGTTAGCATTGTTTCAATTCGATGACAACTGTTTCTTAAATAAGACGCCAAGTAACACAAGGCATAGCAAATAGCTTTAAGCAAACAGTACTGGGTACACGCTTGTCAAAAAGCGGTGACCCCGAGAGGAGAAGTGAACGGATGCAACACAAAATTGAAAGTGATGCAGAAACCAAAATCGAAGTCCGCGGGTTGACCAAGATTTTTGGTAAACGAATTAACCGCGCTAAGGAAATGCTGAAAAATGGCAAAACCAAGCCGGAAATTTTAAAAGCAACCGGCGCAACGGTCGGCGTTGATCGGGCGGACTTTTCGATTAAAACCGGCGAAATCTTCGTGATTATGGGACTTTCCGGATCCGGGAAATCAACGACTTTGCGGATGTTGAATCGGTTAATTGAACCGACTGCCGGTCAGGTGCTGATTGACGGTGACGATATTGCCAAAATGGACAAACAAGGTATTCGCGAGATTCGGCGTAAGAAACTCAGCATGGTGTTCCAAGGGTTTGCACTCTTGCCGAATCGAACCGTGTTGCAAAATGCCGCCTTTGGTTTGGAAATTCAAGGTATGGATAAAGATGAACGCGAAACCAAAGCCAATAAAGCCCTCGACTTGGTTGGCCTAAACGGTTTTGCCGATCAATATCCGGACCAACTATCTGGCGGGATGCAGCAACGGGTTGGTTTGGCGCGTGCCTTGGCCAGTGATGCCGAGATCTTGCTGATGGACGAAGCCTTTTCCGCGCTTGATCCGTTGAATCGGCGGGATATGCAAGATGAACTGCTGGATTTGCAGGAAGACATGCATAAGACGATTGTGTTTATTTCGCACGACCTGAACGAGGCGTTGCGGATTGGCGATCACATTATGATCATGAAGGACGGCGAAATCGTCCAGATCGGTACCCCTGAAGAAATCCTGAGTCAGCCAGCTGACGATTACGTTGAGAAATTTATCGAAGGCGTGGACCGCAGTCAGGTTTACACGGCGGCTAATGTCATGATTCGGGCCAATACGGTCAACATTGACAAGGATGGTCCGCGGTTGGCGGCACGGCGCATGCGGGATAACGAGATTTCCAGTTTGTGTGTGGTGAATACCCAACGGAAACTGGTCGGGATTCTGGATGCGGATGATGTACGAGCGGCGATTGATGCCGGCAAGAAGGATCTGAAGGATATCGTTAAAACCGATGTGCCGACAACCAAAATGGATACGCCACTGGCCGATCTGCTTGACGCGGTTTCCACGACTTCGGTTCCGTATGCCGTTATCGACGATCGTGACAGGTTACGCGGCATCATCATTCGCGGTGCCGTGTTAGGGGCACTGGCAGGACAGGAGGTCAATGTCAATGTTTAATCTTTTCATGAATATTCCGACTTTACCGTTGGCCCACTGGATCGATTCGTTCGTGGCCTGGTTAACCCAGTTTTCCGGGTTCTTCGGGGTGCTGACGAACTTCATCGGCAGCATTGTGAACGCTTTTCAGGCGGTGTTTGATTTGATTCCGATTTGGCTGTTCATCGTGCTGATTATGGCGTTGACATGGTATTTGAAACGGGATCAGAAGTATCGGAGTCTGTTGATTTTTGAACTGCTGGGCTTACTGCTGATCTGGAATCTCGGTTTCTGGCGCGACATGACCCAAACGCTCACCCTTGTGTTAACAGCCAGTCTGTTAGCCATTGTGATCGGTATTCCCCTCGGTATCTGGGCCGCGGAAAGCAAAACGGTGTCTGCCATCGTGAAACCGCTGATGGACTTCATGCAGACCATGCCAGCCTTTGTTTATTTGATTCCGGCGGTTGCGTTCTTTGGCATCGGGATGGTGCCCGGAGTGGTTGCCTCGGTGATTTTTGCCATGCCGCCAACCGTTCGGATGACCCAGCTTGGCATTGATCAGGTACCGGCCGATCTGAACGAAGCAGCCGTTGCGTTTGGCGCAACTAGTTGGCAGCAGCTCATCAAGGTGCAGCTGCCGTTTGCCCGCGGGACGATTATGGCCGGCATCAACCAAAGCATGATGCTGGCGCTGTCGATGGTCGTCATTGCGTCCATGATCGGGGCGATGGGCCTGGGAACCAAAGTCTATTTTGCCGTTGGACGTAATGATGCTGGCGGTGGCTTTGTCGCCGGCCTTGCGATTGTCATTTTGGCGATCATTTTGGACCGGATCACCCAAAGCCTCAATCGCACGCGCTAGGAGGTGGTCGTTTGCGTTTTTATAAAAAGATCATCGCAACCTTGGCGATGATGGCAAGTGTTTTGCTGCTGGCGGCTTGCAGCAGCACCCAGCCTAAGTACGATGCCAACAAGCCATTAGGGCCGCAGATCAACTATACGATTACGGGGATTGATGCCGGTGCCGGGATTATGACCAGCACGGATAAGGCGCTGAAAGCATACGGCCTGGCAGATAAAAATTGGCAGCTGCAGCCGAGTTCAACCGCAGCCATGACCAGTACGTTGAAAAAGGCGATTGCCGACAAACGGCCGATTGTGGTCACCGGCTGGACGCCGCACTGGATGTTCACGAAGTTTCCGTTGAAGTTTCTGAAGGATCCTAAAAATGTTTATGGTAAAACCGAGCAGATCCATACGATTGTGCGTAAAGGACTCAAGCAGGATGACCCGCAAGCCTATCAGGTATTGGATCAATTCCACTGGACGCCAAAAGAAATTTCCAGCGTGATGCTCGCCGTCAACAATGGTCAGGATCCGGCTGATGCTGCCAAAGACTTCGTCAAGAAGCATCCCAAGCAGGTTGCTGAATGGACAAAAGGTGCGAGTCATGTCAACGGACATCCTAAGTTGACGTTAACGTACATTGCCTGGGATTCGGAAATTGCCTCCACCAATGTCGTGGCAACGGTCTTGCGCCAAGTTGGCTATAAGGTCACGATTAGGGCGATGGAGCCGCAGCCAGTCTGGGCATCGGTGGCCACCAAGGCCGCAGACGCACAGGTTTCCGCGTGGTTGCCGAACACGGCGGCCAAGTTATACGCCGATTACAAGAACCAAGTCGTTGATCTTGGCGTCAACATGGACGGTGCCCGCGTTGGGTTGGCTGTGCCGAGGTATATGAAGAACATTAACAGTATTGAAGATTTGAAGAAATAGAAGATCGTTAACGCCAAGGGAGTCGCTCGCAAGATTGCGGATGACCTCCTTGTTTTTTTGTTGGGCGGGTTAATGAGCAGATGGCTTGCCTTCTAGGCTTTTAATGACTACGATAACCGCGAAGAAGTATCTAATGTTATGAAAAGTTAACTCATTCGTAACAGTTTTTCTTGAAGTGTTCACCATAACGCGTTCATCGGCGCAGTTTCATATACGCACCGGTTCACGCTCACTTAAATGAGGAGGGTTTCTGATGGCTGAGACGATAAAAGCCGGAATTGCTGCATTGCGGACTTTGGAAAGTTGGGGCGTGACCCATCTATACGGCATTCCCGGCGGTACGTTTAATAACATGATGTATGCGCTGGACGAAGAGCAGGCGCGGATCAAATATATTCATGTCCGGCATGAAGAGGTCGGGGCACTGGCAGCCGTTGCCGATGGTAAGCTCACCGGTCATATTGGCGTGGCATTTGGATCAGCTGGCCCCGGAGCGACGCACCTTTTCCAAGGAATCTATGATGCCAAAATGGATAAAGTGCCAACGCTATTCTTGGTGGGGCAGGTCGAACAACGGTTTATGAATGCCGATTTCTTCCAGGAATTGGACGAAGATCCGATGTTTCAAGACGGCGCTGTTTATGCTCGCACCGTGACTACCGCGCGCAGTCTACCCCACGTGATCGATGAGGCCATTCGCCGCGCTTATGCCGGTCGTGGTGCTGCCGTGGTGATCATCCCCAACGACTTGCCAGCAGAATCAATCCCGGCTGACGGGTATTATAGCGCCGCTGAAACGCATGCAACGCCGGTTTTGGCGGCCGGCAGTGATGAGCAGGTTGATGCAGCTTTGCGGCTAATCGGTGCGGTTTCCCGGCCCGTGTTGTATGTCGGCCAAGGAGTTCGCGGTGCGGCCGATACCGTCATGACGCTAGCCAAAAAGTTACAGATGCCAGTCATTACCACCGCACTCGGTAAACCGATCATTCCGTATGAGTTTGAAGCGTTGCTGGGATCGGCTGCTCGGGTTGCGTCGAAGCCGGCTAATGAAGCGTTACGAGTTGCGGACCTCATCATGTTCGTCGGCTCCAACTATCCATTTTCCGAAGTGATGTTCTCGCCTAAAGCAAAGTTCATTCAGATTGAAGCGGATCCAAAAACGCTTGGCAAGCGTCATCACACCGATGTGGCCATTTTGGCAGATGCACCGGCAACGCTGGAGAAAATGATTGCCCGCAGCGATGATGCCCCAAGCAGCGGCTGGTATCAGGCGAACGTCGACAACGTGAAAAACTGGCATCAATACAACGATGACATGATGCAGCGGACCACTGGTGACATGCGGTTTGAACCAGTCTTCGGTCAAATTAACCGGTTAGCGACGGATGATGCGATTTTTGCCATTGATGTCGGCGATGTAACGCAGAATGCCGTGCGGCTGCTGAAAGTCACGGGCCGTCAAGCTTGGACTACCAGTGGTTTGTTTGCCACCATGGGCGCTGGCTTGCCAGCAGCTTTGGCGGGACAGTTGAGTTTCCCTAAGCGGCAGGTATTCAATTTGACTGGCGACGGCGCGGCAGCAATGGTCATGCAGGATCTCGATACCGAAGTGCGGTACCATTTGCCGATTATTAATGTGGTGTTCTCCAATAATGCTTTAGGTTATATCGAAGACGAGCAGGAAGATGACGGTCATGAGTGGTTCGGTATTGACATGCCGCCGATTGATTTTGCGACGGTCGCTAAAGGCATGGGGATGACGGGCATCACGGTGACGCAGGTATCGGAACTTGCTGACGCGTTTGATGAAGCCGAGGCTAATCGCATTGCCGGCAAACCGACGCTGATTGATGCCAAAATTACCAATGAACGGCCAATTCCGGTTGAGCACCTGCAACTGGATCCTGACCGCTTCGATGCCGCGACCATTGCAGCGTTCAAGAAGCGTTACTATGCGGATAAGTTGGTGCCGTTCAGTGAGTTCCTGCAGGCGCATCACGTTCCGGTTGAATAATTGTGTGTGAGTAGGGAAAAACTCAGGCAATGAGTTTCGTGCCGTGCCAAACTCCGCAATTTCCGGCCAGCTGGGGTGGCGAAGCGAAGCTAGAGCGGAGACGGCGCTTTGAGCCAGAAAACCGCTGTCTCAAAGTCGCCTAACAACATCAGCGACAAGATCGGTCGCTGTGTTGTTTGCAAGTCTGAGCCCCATCAGGCCTCCGATTGCTCCGCTTTGGAACTAGTGATTGAACAGTCAGACAAATCATTTGAACGTAAATTGTAAATCAACGTGCGCCGTAATGGTTGCACGTTCTTTTTTATGTTGCGGGGCTGTTGCCTGCTGCTCAATTTTAATGTCACGACGAACGCAAAGCACAATCAATGGTTGCGCCGCCCGAAAATGGTATCATGTGACTTAACCGGGCAATTCGTCTATGGCATGAATTGTCTCGTGACTTAAATGACAGGATGGCCTAACCGGATGTTTTCTGCTGAAATTATTATGAATCCAAGTGCGGGTAATGCACGCTGGAAGAAGGAGTTGCCGGCGTTGTTGGCGCTGCTTAAATCGCACTTTGCGCCGTTGCGGGTGAACCGGACCCAACAGCCGGGTGACGCGCAGATTGTGATCGAGAAATTGCTTAAAGCCTATCATGATCACCTTGATGAACTGCAACTGATTGTTATCGGTGGTGATGGCACGTTGCATGACGTTGTGAATGGCTTACAACGTCGCGGTCATCCCGAAGTGGCCATTGGCTATGTTCCGACGGGCACGGGCGATGACTTTGCGCGCGCCCAGCAGATACCCTTGGATCCGAAAAAGGCCGCGGCGGCACTGGTCACCGCTATGCCGCGACCGGTGCGGATCGGGGTTGCGACTTCCGCCAAATATGGGACTCAGTATTTCATCAATAATTTTGGGATTGGCATGGACGCGCAGATTGTTTACCAAACCAATCATTCGCTGCACAAAGGGACGCTAAATGCCCTCAAGTTGGGCCAATTTGCTTACGGCGCCAGCATTTTAAAAGCGCTGCGGGTGCAGAAAGGTTTCGCGGCAACGTGGCAAGTCGCCGGGCACTCTGAGAAACACGCTGATAACGCCTATTTGAATGTTTTTACCAACCATCCATTTCTCGGCGGCGGTATTCGCCTTTTTCCGGACGCAATGGATCAACGCCAGCGGTTATCACTGGTTCAAGTGCGCCGGGAAAAGCTTGGCACCTTGCTTCAAGTCGCGGTTGCCATTTTAAGCGGCCGATCGGTTCATAATGCTATCCACCATCTCGAGGCCGATCAATTTGATTTTGTCACGAAGGCTACGGTGCCGATTCAAATGGATGGTGAGGAGTACACGACGCCAATTGCGGTTACGTTGCGGCAAACGACACAGATGTTCTTATTGCCAATGACCAACTAAAAAGTCCCCATCGACAGTCGATGTTTCAGACTGTTGATGGGGACTTGCGATTTGCTCAAGTTGCTGTTGGTGTGGGCTTGCCAGCCGGTTAACGCTTGCGCACAAAGATCAATTTTGAGAACAGATAATTGGCCACCACGATGATAACTTGATCGAGAATTTTGACCAGAATCTCATTGCCATGCAGCCAGTCAACGCCGACGATCATGATGAAGTTGTCCAGCAGCAGTGACACGCCGCGAAGAATCAGAAAGCTAGTCAGTTCGAACCAAAACTTTTTCTTGCTGGAATAATCGCTGTGGAAGACGACACTTTTATTGGCAAAAAACGCAAAGATAACACTCACAATATTCGCGGTAGTATTGGTTAACACTAAACCGATGCCAAAGTAGCGCATCACGAAAAAAGTGACAAAGTTGATAAGGGTCGTGAGGCCGCCAATGAATAAGTAGTTGATGATCATTTCATAGCGGAGGTAAAGTTGAATCAGGGTTTTCAAAGGGAAGTGCTCCTCTAGTATTAGGTTTGGCACGTATGCCTGCCCGAATAATGGCAACTCGTCACAGTATACCATGCAAGGCAGGAATGCGTCAGCCGGCGAATGATCAAGTGACTTGCACTTTTGCACGGGTATGACTTACAATTAATAAGCAACATTGAAACGTTATTTTTGTACGATAGGTGTGCTTGAATCTCGACAAATTTCAGGGTATCCTTTTCCCAAGGAGGGTGACGATGACAAAATCTAGTAAGCAACAACCGCCGCGCAAGCATCGTTGGCTTTGGCGGACGATTTTCACGCTCGGTATCCTTCTTGGCTTAGCGCTGGTCTTCAATGAACCGATTAAGTTATTTGTGGTTGATCATTTAAGTCAGACAACGATGGCGCATATTGATCGGGACACGGTTGACAAAAATGAAAAGAAGCACGCGACGTTTGATTTTAAAGGCGTCAAGGCGTTGGATATCAATACGGTCGGCAATGCAGCGATCACGCGTAATCTGCATCCTATCGGCAAAATTGCTATTAGCAGCGTCAACCTGAAGCTGCCGATTCTCAAGGGTTTATCCAACGATAACCTGAGTGCCGGTGCCGGAACGATGAAGGCCGATCAGAAGATGGGCGAAGGGAATTACGCGTTAGCCGGTCACTATATGACCAATCAAGGCATCCTCTTTTCGCCATTAAAGAACGTTAAAAAAGGCGATACGGTTGTTATCACGAATATGAAGCACATCTACACGTATAAGGTGACGACTAAACAGATTGTTAATGAGACCCAAGTCCAATGGATCGATGATGTGGCGGGCAAGAAACTGATCACGTTGGTCACATGTGCGTCACCGACTGAAGGCGAAGTCGATCGGATCATTGTTCAAGGCGAGCTGCAAACAGTTAAAGATGCCAACAGTCATAATTTGAAAATTTTCTTATAATTTAAGCAAGTGTGAGCGAATGCTTGCACTTTTTTTCTTTTTGCGGCAGGCTAAAGTTTAATGAGTAAAGAATGTTAAATGGGGGAGACTATGTCAGCTTACGAAAAATTTATCAACAACGTGCCGGTTCGGCGTACCGTTGTTTTATTCTCGGTATTTCTAGTCTTATGGTTCGCCCGCAGTATTATGAGCGATATTTTGCTGACATTTATTTTTGCCTTTTTGGTCAGCCGCTTGGTTCATGCGGTGCAACGGCGTGTTCACATTCGCCCGTTTATCATTGTGGTGCCGGTTTACATATTGGTCCTTTTGGGGCTGGTTTATGCGGCTGTACATTATGTACCGGCGATTGTCAGGCAAACCATCACGCTGTTTAATTCAGTGCAGAATTTTTATAACAGTGATGCCTTTGCTAACAATCAAGTGATGCAGTGGATATTGTCGAGCACCAAGAGCCTGAATCTGACCGAACAGCTTAAAACCGGGCTGTCGACGGTTCTCGAATATGCCGGCAATATTGGCGCCATGGGGTTGACGCTGGTTCTGTCATTTATTTTAAGTTTCTTCTTTACGATCGAGCTCGACAGCCTGCCTGAGTTCGGCAAACTGTTCCTGGATTCGCCGTTTGGCTGGTACTTCAAAGACTTGCGCTATTTTGCCATGAAGTTCATCAATACCTTTGGCGTGGTGATGGAAGCCCAGATTTTTATTGCGGTAGTCAACACGGTCATTACGACGATTACCTTGTTATTCCTGAAAATGCCGAACATTCCTAGTTTGGCCATTATGGTCTTTCTGTTGTCACTGATTCCGGTGGCCGGGGCGATCATATCGTTAATTCCGCTGACCATTATCGGCTATACCGTCGGCGGCTGGCAGGATGTGATTACCATTTTGATCATGATTGCCGTGATCCACGTACTGGAAGCTTATGTGTTGAATCCGAAATTTATGAGCAGTCGGACGCAGCTGCCGGTATTTTTTACGTTCGTGATTTTGCTAGTTGCCGAACGACTTTTTGGCACATGGGGTCTGATTGTCGGTATTCCGATTTTTACGTTCTTCCTCGATGTGTTAGGCGTCAAAAAGATTGCCGGAACGAAATCCAGTCACTCGACATATGCCAGCATCCCGCAGCCAAAGGAGCACGACGGCGATGGCGCATAAAAAACGTTGGTTGATCGTGATCGGGGTGCTCGTGGCGGTGCTTGCAGCAGGTGGCTTGACGATGGCGTGGATCCAACATCAACGCGATGCCACTAAGATTACGGCACATCCGGTTCCCCAAGCACAGTTAGGTAAAAGTGCCCGCAAGCTCATTCGCGAGACTGACTTCAGAGGCAGCATCGCATTGATCAAACAGGGGCGAGTGGTGTATAGCGGTGGCGTTGGCGAGGCGAATCACGATCGCAAATTGGCCAATACCGGCGATACCATGTTTCCGTTGGCCTCGGTCGAAAAGTATCTGACCGCCTTGCTGATCGGCCGGTTAGTGGCCAATCACCAGTTGAAGCTGACGACGAAGCTGGCGAAGTTTTATCCGGAGATTGCCCATAGCAAGGACATCACGGTTCGCCAACTGCTTGATCACCGTTCCGGGATTCAGATGGACGAGTTAATGCCAGACAATATTTTGCCATCGGAGTCGAAGGCCCTGGATTGGAACTTGCAGCAACTAGGGTCGACCGGTCAGCATGACTTTTTCTATACAAATGCGAACTATGCGCTGTTGGTCGGCATCATTCGCAAGGTAACCGGCAAAAGTTTTGCGACGACATTGCGAGAAACGATCCTGACGCCGTTAAATCTTCAACATACCCGCAATTTTGATGAACTAACCGCAAAAATGCCCGTAGCGCAAGGCTATCTCACCGAAGATGATGACCACTACCAGCCAGATGATCTTAGCCCGGCACTCTTGTCGAGCTTACTTGGCAGCGGCAGCGAGTACATGAGTGTGACTGACCTGGCGAAAGTCATCATTGCTGCAGAAACCGGGAAGATCATTCCGCCTAAAGTTTACCGCGAGCTGATCAGCGCCAATTATGCCGACGGTAATCGGTATGCCAGCGGGGTGGCCTGGCTAGATGATCAGCGGTTATTGCAAGGCATGTACAACGACAATCCGGAAAGCTTCAGTACGTTAGCTTATTTCCGCGCCAATGCAGCGAGTGGCGTTGTGCTGTTTGGCAATCACACCATGACTACAGATACGGTGACGTTAGCCCAGAATCTGGAAGCATTGGTTCGATAGTGCGACAAAAAGACGACACTAGAGGAAAAAATCCAGTGTCGTCTTTTTTGCAACGTTAAATGAAACTGCTAGTAGTTGAAAGAGCGGCCAATATCGTTGATGCCTTGGTAAAGACTGCTAATGATACTTGAGAGTCCGAGCATGCCAACCACCATGAAGACCAGGAAGAGTAATGCGCTGGCAATTAAGTATGCATAGATTTTATCGAACTGATTTGTTGGTTGCGCGGTGAATAGCATATAGGGTCCGGCCAAGAGGAAGAGTCCGAGACTTAACGCGACGAGCAATGTGAGCAGCATGGCCGATCCGACGTTGATAAGGCCCACGATCTGCATCAGCAGCGTGAAAAGCGAGAAGAACACCATCCAGTTAGCGTGGAAGGCATAGTCGGTGGTGAACTCAAGAAAATTGCGCCGCCGATCGCCCAGAATACCGCGGATCGCCAGATAATAAATCGCAATAATAGCAACTGCAAGAATGGCGACCATGACAAACAGTTTGATGAAGGTGCTTAAAACGATACTGGCAACGCCACCTGGAAGTGACGATAGCGTACTGCTAACCCGCAACGCGATTGTTAAGGCCAGACTGATAATGGTAATGGCCAAGCTGGTAAAGCCAAAATAAGGGTGATAAGACTGATCAATGTGCGCCGGATGCTTGATGCTGTCAACTAGATAACGCCAGTAACTGCCAGCATACTGTTTGCCTGCTTCAACCGTTGGATTAGGCTGCTTGGGTGCTGCTGGTGCCTGTGCGACCGGTTGACTGTTCTCGGCGCCAGAATTTGTATTTGTATCGGTTGATGCGGTTGCCGTTGATGTTGCCGGCTTCTGTGGCGCTTGAGAAGGATTGGCAGTAGCGCTTTGTGCTGCTGTTGAGGCTGAATTAGCCGTTTCATCCTTCACCGCTTCTTTTGCAGCAGAAATTGGTGTGGCTGAACTTGTGGCCGGCTTTTCAGCAGGTGCAGTGTGAGATGCCGTATCAGCTTGTTCTTGCGTTACCGCAACGTCAGCTAAATTAGTACCACATTTGACACAGAAGTTGGCGGTTACCAGATTATGGGCGCCGCAATTAGGACATATTTTAAACATAGAATTACCTCCAAAGTAAAAGTGAGCGTGAACCAGCCCGGTTAGAAACCGGAGTGTAAGTGGCCACAGGTGTGATGGCCCGGGTCTGGCCATTGCGCCTGAGGCCCTTATACGCAGGTTTCTGGGCTGGCGAGCGCGTTAAGATGAGCGTGAACCGGCGTGGTTAGAAGCCGAAGTATAAGCGGCCTTGGGCGTGATGGCCGGGTTTTGGCCATTGCGACCAAGGTCCTTATACGCAGGCTTCTGCGCCGGTGAACGCGTTATGGTCCGACCCAGTTCACGCATTGAGCCGAATCCCCAGTTATGAAAACACCCGTCACCTAATCATACCAAATGAATTGGCGAATGCCTTAAGCTACCACCAAAAAATCACCTGCGATGGAAGAGCCGATAAAGACCACCGGCAACCAAGGCAAAGGTGGTGCCGAGTAAGATCAAATCCATGACCCCGTGAACCAAGGACAAGAAGCCGTTTTCATTCACGGCCACTTGAAAGGCAGTGGTGCTTACATAGACCAAAAAATAAATCACACTGATCAGCCAGAAGCCGCCGATCGTTAACCAGATTTTTTTCAAGATAACCTCCAAGTAGTGGGTTGTTGCCGCGATGCAGTGGGCACACTAGACGATGGTCATCACCACCGGAGCGCGACCCACTTTTACACGCCGTTCAGGTGACCTCAATCATTTTCTTTTCCCTTATGTTTCCAATATACCAGAGAAAGCGGGTGCGAACTTACTGAAAATGGTGTAACATGAGATTCTGTAAACAGACAGAAGACTGTCAAATCATAAAAGCGAGGTATTCTCTGATATGGCGAAATTAGTATTGATCCGTCACGGGCAAAGTGAATGGAACCTGTCCAACCAATTCACCGGCTGGGTGGATGTTGATCTGAGTGAAAAAGGTGTCGAAGAAGCAAAGCATGCTGGGCAATTGGTCAAGCAGGCCGGCCTTGAATTCGATCAGGCTTACACTTCAGTTTTAACCCGTGCGATCAAGACCCTGCACTACGTCTTGGAAGAATCCGGCCAATTGTGGATTCCGGAAATGAAGACCTGGCGTCTGAACGAACGTCACTATGGCGCATTACAAGGCTTGAACAAAAAGGAAACGGCTGATAAATATGGTGCCGACCAAGTTCATATCTGGCGCCGTTCGTATGACGTTTTGCCACCATTGTTGAAAGCAACTGACGAAGGCTCTGCTGCTAAGGATCGTCGTTATGCTAACCTTGATCCGCGGATCATTCCTGGCGGCGAAAACCTGAAAGTCACGCTGGAACGGGTTATCCCATTCTGGGAAGACCATATCGCACCGGATCTGTTGGATGGCAAGAACGTTGTCATTGCGGCACACGGTAACTCACTGCGCGCTTTGACCAAGTACATCGAAAACATTTCCGACGCTGACATCATGAACTTGGAAATGGCAACTGGCGAACCGGTTGTTTATGACTTTGATGAAAAGTTGAACGTTAACAGCAAGACCAAGTTGGATTAATTCTAGCTTGATTGGCTAAACAATCCGTATAAGACGGGCATTGTTCGTGCAGATTTTGTATTTGTGCGAGGATGCCTGTCTTTTTTGGTGTTTAGTATCTAGCGAACCGAGTTTAAAGCTGATTAAGTTTGTAGTTTGGCAAAGATAAGTTATAATAGTTGTATGATTATTGAACTAAGTAGCGCGCAAGTTGATGAAATTCAGGTTAAGGTTTTTAAAGCATTGGCTGATCCAGTTAGACTGGCTATTATTCGCTATTTAAAAAAGGTGAACAAGGAGGTCACCTGTGGCGAAGTCGGTGAGGCAATTAAAATGAGCAAGTCGGCGGGATCCTATCATTTTCGCTTGTTACGTGAAGCTGGATTGACGAAGACGCGAAAATCTTCGCGCGAGAAGTATGTTTCGCTTAATGCTGAAAATTTTGATCTCTATGTAACGAATTTTTATAAAAATTTGTAGATGGCCGGTAGATGTCTATCGGCTATTTTTATACAAAATAGTTCAAAAAGATTTGAACTATGTATTGCAATTTACGAAAGCAAGCTTTAAGGTTTAATAGTTGAACAATCGTTTAACTATTAAATATTGAGGAGCGTGCTCGTATGTTAAATGCTGAAAAGGCAAAACCAAAGACAGGCTGGATCTTATTTTTGACATCGCTTGGCTTTTTTATGTCAATGATGGATTCAATGATTGTGACGACTGCTTCAACGGCTATTAGAAGTGACTTTTCTATTTCTGTTGATCAATTGCAGTGGGCTTTAAATGCCTATAATATTGCGATTGCTGCCGTATTACTGGTTGGTGTGGCGATAGGCGATCGGCTGGGACATCGCAAAGTTTATGAACTGGGGTTGCTCATCTTTGTTATTGGATCGATTCTCTGCGCCTTGTCCGGGAATATTATGTCGTTGATTGTTGCCCGGGTTGTTGAAGGTGTTGGCGCATCGGTTATCACGCCGATGTCAATGGCCATCTTGACAGCAAACGTACCAGTGGAAAGCCGCGGCAAAGCGCTAGGTATTTGGAGCGGCATTGGGGGACTGGCGCTTATTGTCGGACCGGCATTAGGTGGTATCATCGTCGCCAAGATTGCGTGGCAGTGGATCTTCTGGATTAATGTGCCAATTGGTTTAATTTGCATCTTATTATCACAACAGAAGCTTCCTGAAACCAAAGCCGGATCCCAAAAGATCAATATTCTTGACTCACTTTTAGTGGTTTTAACTTCAGCAGGTCTGATTTGGGCGCTTTCGGCAAGTAAATCAGTCAAAATCCCCACAGCAGCTATCATTGTGGCAGTTTTAAGTATTTTGTTTGCGTTGTTACTCGTATGGCGACAAAAACGCGAAGACTTTCCCTTGATTCCTTTAAGCTTTTTCCAGCGGTGGCAATTTACCGGTGCTAATCTTGCGACGGCGCTTCTATATGCCGCAATGTACGGAGTCGTGTTCTTCCTTCCTCAATTTTTCCAGGTGGTTGGACATGTCAATGCCATGATTGCGGGAATGGAAATGCTGCCATGGACGGGCATGCTGGTTCTTGTTGCCCCGTTTGCGGGTCGCGCCGTGGATCGTTTTGGAGAACAGCTTATTGCGATCTTTGGGCTATTTCTGCAAGGGCTTGGTTATTTGCTTATTGGCTTAATCGTTCACGATGGTTATACATATAGTCTAACGATCGTGCCGCTTGGTCTGGCAGGTATTGGTCTTTCAATGGCAGGGCCAGCATTGCAAAAAGCGGTCTTGGGTGCTGTCAGCCCAAAGAATCTGGGAAAAGCTTCAGGTTTGTACAATATGTTTCGATTGTTTGGCGGTGCCATTGGGGTCACCATTTCAGTTTTGATTTTCTATGCAATTGGCAGTGCAGACACATCACTTGAATTTTCAAGGGGGTTTCAAGCGGCTATGGTCGGCGCGGGCGGACTTTCGTTAATCGGTATTTTGTCCGCATTAAGATGGCGTCAAAATGCTTAAACGTCAGTGAAGGTATGTGGCCTAATCTTGCACCTGAAGCTCAACTGTCTGATAATCAGTTTAAACAGTTCGTGAAAAGAGGCAGTTAAGTGGCAAACTATATTAAAGAAATTCGCAGCAAGGTCGGGCATATGCCCATTTTTCTCAATGCAGTGGCTGGTGCGGTTGTTAACGATCAGGGGCAGTTATTGTTGCAGCAGCGGACCGATGCCGGCAACTGGAGCGTTCCCGGCGGCATGATGGAATATGGCGAGTCGTTTCTTGAGACGCTGAAACGCGAAATGAAAGAAGACTCCGGTCTGCTGGTTGAGCCGATCAAGGTCCTGCATACCTTTGATCGCGGGTTTACGACTTACCCGAATGGCGATCAGGCGCAGATTGTCTGCCGGTTTTATCTGGTCAATCCTGTTGGCGGAAGTTTGGAAGATGCCGACCCTAAGGAAACTTTGGCGTTACGGTATTTTGATTTTGATGCGTTACCGCCATTGTTTAGTCAGCAAACGCGTGACATGATCGATTGCGTCCGGGATTACTTGCAAACACAGGCTTAGCAGTAAGCGTACCGCGGTTATTTATTTGAATAGCAACATTGGGCTGAGGCGTGCCTCGGCCTTTTTATTAGCTTTTATTGACAGGGGCTAACAAAGCGTTTATTGTGTATCTTGTTAGTTAGAAATTTAAAAGACTAACTAATATGAATCCTGATTAAGGAGGCAACGTGATCATGCAACGTTCTGCAAACGAGACAATGATTAGTCAACATTCCGCAGTATCAAAGGGACTTAATTTAAAAGGCTTTTTGAACCTTTTTAGTGCTATTCACCCGCATTATTGGCAACTGGCTTTTGGCTTCACGTTAGGGATTGTCGCGACGCTTGGTCAGTTACTCGTACCGACAATGGCTAAATCTTTGATCAATACGCTGGGCCATTCGCTTGATACCAAGCTGGTTATAGGCATGCTGGGACTGTTTATCGGATCAGCATTGTTAAGTGCTGGATCTGGCGCGGTATTGGGCTTTTTCGGCGAAGACGTGGTTGCTAAGTTGCGAGAGAAACTGTGGACAAAATTGCTGGTGTTGCCGGTTAGTTACTTTGACAAAACCAAATCTGGCGAAATCACTTCGCGACTCGTAAACGATTCAACCCAAGTCAAAGATTTATTGGCTAATTCCTTACCGCAAATGGTGACAGCGTTGATGCAGTTGCTGGGAGCACTTATTTTCATGTTGATGATGGATTGGAAAATGACCATCATTATGTTTGCAGCGGTGCCGTTGATGATTGTGATCTTTTTACCCGTGGCCACGCAAGCACGTAAAATCGCATTTTCCCGGCAAGAGAATCTGGCCGCTTTCAGTGGAGAAGCAGGCGATGTTTTAGGGGCAATCCGGTTGGTTAAAAGTTCTAATGCAGAAGCAGCGGAGAAACAAACAGGACATGCGCAAATTAAGCGATTGTATCATTTAGGCTTGAAAGAAGCGGTTTATGACGCGATTGCCCAACCAGTGATGACAACGGTTATGATGGCACTGATTGTTGGCATATTGGCGTATGGGGCTAGTCGGGTGGCAACGGGTTCGATGAATTTGGGAACCTTGTTTGCTTTCCTGATGTATCTGACACAGCTTATCGGACCATTTTCAACGTTGGGGCAGTTCTCCACGGAAGCGTCTAAGGCGAGTGGCTCGACCGCCCGTCTGGAAGAATTGCTGCAACAAGAAGAAGAAAAAAGATCAGGTCGCCCATTGGCAGATGCAAGCGGCAAGGCCTTGACCATGAGCCATGTTAACTTTAGTTACGACGACAAGACGCCGGTTTTAAAGGATGTGTCGATTGAGGCAGCACCGAATCAGGTCATTGCGTTTGCAGGTCCTTCCGGTGGTGGTAAATCAACCATCATCAGTCTTTTGGAACGCTTTTATGAGCCGGACAGTGGCCACATTTTAATCGGAGATCAGGATATTGCGCAGCTTGATGTTAATGATTGGCGCGAACAGATTGGCTTGGTGGGACAGGACGCAACGGTGATGGCAGGAACGATTCGCTATAATTTAGCGTACGGTGCCGCCAAAACTTACACAGACGCTGAATTATGGCACGTGTTGGACATGGCTTATGCAAAGGATTTTGTAATCGCAATGCCCCAAGGATTAGATACCAATGTTGGTGAACGGGGTGAGAAACTTTCTGGCGGACAACGACAGCGGCTCGCCATTGCCCGCGCGTTCTTGCGGGATCCCAAGATTCTGATCATGGATGAGGCGACTGCCAGCTTGGATGCCGAATCCGAAATGATGGTACAAAAAGCTTTGAATAAGTTGATGCATGGACGCACGACCATCGTGATTGCCCATCGATTAAGCACGATTGTTAACGCTGATCGCATTTATTTTATTGAAAATGGATCGGTTAGTGGCAGCGGTACTCATGACGAATTAGTCGCCACGCACCCAGTTTATCGCGAATATGTTCAGGACCAATTTGGACAAGCCGTGCCAATAAATGCGCAAAAAGCAGTCGGCGACTAAAAAGATAGGTAGTGTTGACAAGGGCTAACTAATGGAGTATTGTTAAGATGTTAGTTCGGCATATGGTTTTCTAACTAAAAAGGAGTTTTAATATGACAAAGACTTCGGAAGCATTGTTAAAAGCATTTGGCAGTTTGCTTCAAAAACGGGCGTTTATTGGCGCCGTGACCAGCAGTTTGCGATTTGGCGATCGGCAACGGCAACCCAATCAATTGCGATTGTTGCGCTTATTAGACGATAAGGGCGAGTTAACCAACTCGGATTTGGTTGAGGCTTTGGATATTCGTCCTAGTTCTGTTTCTGCACTGGTTCAGAAATTAGAAGAATTAGGATTGCTCGCGCGGCATGAATCGGAAACTGATAAGCGAGTTCAACTGATCGCCCTCACCGATGATGGCCGAAAGTTTATCGAAACGACTGGCAAACTTAAGACGGATTTACCTGACCAGATTTTTGCTGGTCTGTCTGAAGAGGAACAGGCTGATTTACTGAAATTAATCGATAAACTGACAGCGGATCTTGCCACGCGTGATGACCTTACCTGGCCAGAAGGCAAACAATTTGATGACATGCGTGCGTGGGCAGAACGGTTCCATCACGGTCATCATGGCCCTCGCCGTGGTTATCCGGGCAGTTTTGGTGCTGGCGGTCCGCGGGGGTTTGAGCCGCGGTTTTAAAAATCAAATTTTGCAAATGGTAATATCACTGGTTTAAGAAGGATTCCGCTGTTGTATTTTGCTAAGCGTACTGTGCTTGATATTGTATTTCGTTAATTGTGCTGAAGAATCGACTTTAAGGGCGAGTTTTGTCACTAAAGCCGATTTTTTTGTATGCGCATCCGCCAATCTTAGGGGACACTACATCTACAAATACTTTAACTGCTTATCAGTGTAAATGTAGAAGCTAAAAGCATCACTTGAAATAATTAGTGTTTTCAATGAGCGAAGTTGTTGTAAGATTGTCTTGCCAAATCTTTTAGGCCGATACATTAAGCTGTAGATATTTACGAAGTCTTCTGGAAGAACGCCGGAAAAGTATTAGCTAAAATAACGGAGGGGTTATTTGAAAATGAAATACTGTCCAAATTGCGGGGTGCGGGTTGATTCTGAAGAACTTTTTTGTCATAATTGTGGTTTTAATTTGGCTCAGTTTCGAGCTAGAAGAACTTCGACATCAGTTAATCAACAAAAGCAGCGGCAATCACAGCTGAAGACACGAACTCATCAACAAACAAGCGAGGATTCAGCAAGTCAAATGCTTCCGCCACAGCGGTCTAATCGGCCGAACAAGAATCGTCCATGGGTGATGGGTGCTATCGTGATTGGTATTTTTGTTTTGCTCTTATTAGGTGTGTTTTATTCGCAAAAACGCCTTGATCGTGTAAGCAACGCAACTGATTCATCTAAAAGCGGCGAGTATTTTGACGTGTCTTCATTCATGAAAGAGGCTAGCAAGGATTCTGCCCAATCACGCTCTGCTGAAAAAGCTTCCACAATGGCAGAGAATTCTCTAAATTCAGAAGTAGAGGCTAATGAATCTGCCATAGATGCTAGTGAATCTGGAAATGCAAATCTAACAGATCACGATCTTGACAACGACCAGATAGCACAAACTATAGCAGAGTATGGCGGCTTCGACTTGCGAGATTACCGGGTTAAATTCAGTGTGCCAGCCAGCAGTATGACAGAAGTTGATGTTTACGATAAAACCAATGGCAGCCTCTATGGCAAATACCGTTATGATGAAATTCATGGTCAGATAAGCCAGTATCGTGATGAAACTGGCAAGTGGGAGTTGATCAAGGATGGTGATAACTGATACTATTCGTTGCGATATCAGGCAACTGTATGTCAACAGAAGCGATAGTTACTTAAGGTAAACATACACTGCCATCAATCTCTCTAGTGATGGACAACCTAATTTTGAGAATGATAAAATTCTGAATCATTCGAGAACGAGGCTCTTATACTTGAACTTTTAATAAACCTTTTGCGGGAACTTTACTATTTCACCCCAAGCAGGCAATATGGAATTAAACATATCAGAATGGAGGTCACCGATTTGGCTGAAAAAATGCGGTACTGTCCAAATTGCGGCTTTAGAATACCGGCTGGGGTGAAGTTTTGTCCGAATTGCGGTATGGATTTGGTGCAATTTGATGCGCGCTTAGCCGCTCAATCAGCAACGCAGCAAACGCAAAGCCATCCGACAATGCAGCAGACGGCAAGCGATACGACACGTGCGGCGCAACGGGAAACAGCAGGCCGATCACGGCGCCAACAGGAGAAAACGGCGAACGTTAAGAAAAGCCTTGTGTTGACGGACGATAGTTTTCAACATTTTCTCGACTGGCTGGCAACACATATCGTGTATACCTTGATTGGGGCGCTGGTCCTTTTTTGCGTCTTCAGTTTTTCCGTTTGGATTGGTTGGCTACTGGCGGTCATTAGCACGGTCGCAGTTTATGTCGTCGCCAATCGTCGAGTGGTGACACCTTACCAAAGCAAATTCAGTAATGAGTCGCCAGATGATGATGATATTTGGACGATGCCTCAATCCGCTGCGCCGGGGCAAGGTGCAAACTATACTGCAGCAGCGGGTGGTCAATCGACAACCTCGCCGTGGCCACAGGGGATGACGACGAATGCGCCGCAACACTGGTGGACACGGCTAGCCGGAAAACCGCGACGACGCGGTGGCGTGATTTGGATTGCTTATTTACTGGCTGCTTTTGTAGCTCTGATTGCTGCCTATGTGTGGCCATTTGGTGCCAGCGGTGTGGGAACCACTGCAGTTGGCGGCAGCCTGTATGATTTGGTGCGCAGTGCGAATACGTTAGCAGAAACCGCTGCAGCTGCCGGTACCGTCAGTTCGGCGAAGGCTAATTTGCCTTATCTGGCCTTGGTGTTAGCAGGTTTGGGCCCGGCATTGGGCTTGTTGTTTGGTTTCTTCCGGTCACGCGGCATGATGCGGTTGGGTGGCATGTTGGGCTTGCTTGGCTATGCATCGCTTTACTTTGCTTACGCGCCGCTGATGAGTAGCGGCAGTAATCAAACCCAAGGATTATTGAGTCCAGGTATCGGTTATTCGATTGGGATCGGGGCTGCCTTAGTGATGTTTGTAACGGCCCGTCTGTTGCCACGAGACTGACATCAGAAGCTGAATAGTTCTTTTGGATCAACCAGGTGATTGATCGATCACCATAACGCGTTCGCCGGCGCAAAAGCCTGCGTATAAGGACCTTGGTCGCAATGGCCTAAGCCCGGGCCATTACGCCCAAGGCCACTTATACTCCGGCTTCTAAGCGCGCCGGCTCACGCTCACAATCAAAAAGGGGAAACAATCATGGCGTTTTGTCCAAATTGCGGCGCGCAAGTCAGTGCCGATGAAACATTTTGTCATCAATGCGGGTTTAATCTCGCTCAGTACCGGTCACAACATCAGGGAACGGACCCGGAAAACGGATCAAGCAATGCCAATGCATCTTCGGTCGGCCCAACGTCACAGCCAACCGGGCAAGGTGCTGTGCCGCCAAACTCAAGACGGCAGCGCAGTCATGGCAGTGCGCCAAATGGACCGCGCCGCCCGTGGCTGATGGTCAGTTTGGTTCTGGCTGCGGCCGTTATCGTTGTCATCGCGGTGCTATTTTTCCAGAATCAAAGTCAGCAAACGCAAGAGGCTGCGGCAAGTTCCGCCAGCGCCTCAGCCGCGAATGCTTCGTCAGCCTCATTTGTTTCAGCGTCTGCGTCAACTTCGCAAGCGTCTGCATCAAGTTCACTCGCGGCCTCGCAAGAAGCAGCCAGTGAATCACTTGCCAACGCGAGTGAATCGGCAGCAGCGGAGAGTCACGAAAGTACCACAACAACGGGCGGTAGTGACTTGAGCAATCGCCAAGTTGCCAAAATGGCTGCGGATCTCGACGACTTTGACCTTGATGACTATCGCGTGGAAGTAACGTCACCGGCGACCAATATGAAAGAAGTTGATGTTTACGATAAAGATGATGGTGAGTTGCATAACAAATACCGCTATGACGAAATTCATGATCAGATGAGCAAATACGACGACGATTCTGGTAAGTGGGAACTGATTCAAGACGATGATGATTAGTTTTTAAGAAGGTGTTTCGCAAAGTCTGCTTGTGAAATGCCTTTTTGTTACCTTGAACCAAGGTAGATTTTAAATTGGCTAAAAAGTCGGCTGAAGGAGCGCTAATGAAACTGTTGCATTTAAAACCAAAAAGCGTATGTTAGTAGACATGGGGGTTATGTATGCAAACCGAATCGAATATTTCCGGCTTAATTTATCAGCTGGCAAAGTTACAGAAGTACTTTTTAAACCAGCACCTAAGCGATTTAGACTTAAATAGTGATCAAGCCAAGGTATTGACGTTTGTTGCCGCCCATCCTGGCACGAACCAACGCCAAATCAGTATCGACTTGAGCCGCGGGCCGGCTAGCGTGTCCAACTTGGTGAAACGGTTGATCCAACAAGGCTTACTGGAAAAGCGCATGGCGCCGCACAGTGATCGTGAGCGGCAGCTTTTTTTAACCGAAGCAGGCAAAGCCGCGGCGGCAGAGGTCCACGAGCTATTTCAGGTACTGGAGAAGGCTTTTGCAACGAACGTTAAGGACCCTGAGGCGCTTACGCAGACGCTAAAGCAACTTTTAGTAGCCTTACAGTGAGACCGACTAAGGGGCCAATTACAACTATCAGATACGGGGCTAGAAGGCGAGCTAGCGTTTATTTGTCTACTTTGTTTGAGAAGAGACTTGTTGACGAATTGGCCAGGTTTAACGTATAACTTAGGGGTTGAAAAGAGGCCACCGGGATGGACCCCCGATGACCTCGACACGGCTCAGATGACAAGGGTAAAAGCTAACTTTGGCGGTTAGCTTTTTTGATTATCGCATACGCTTTAGCACTACTGGTGATCAGTAGGCTTAGCGCGATGATAATCGACGCCACATCCAACGCGGCGAACCCCTTTCCTCTCCTGAATTTGGCATAGCTGACACCTCCACTGCTAGAAAAGTGTTGAGGGGTGTGCCATCCAATCCGCTAGACCAAGAAAATGGGTGATTAGTCCTTTTCTAGGTCGTAAACATAGTCTACAGGTTGATGCGTATACCGTTAATAAGAATCAACTAGGCCACAGGTGTTGTTATAAATACCCAGTTAAAATGACGTCACAGTTGCTAACCGAATTTGAATGATGGAAGCTGTTTCTAAATCTTTGAACAAAGTTAAGAAGCTCAATATATTGAAGATTTGCAGGATGTACCTACTGAAACACCGTTGTTAGCAGTATGTGATTAACTTAAATAACAAAAAACTCAAATACCCCCTTGGCGCTTGCAAAGAAACATGCTACACTATGCACAAATTCAGCAAGCAGAAAGGTGTCCCTTATCATTGATTGGCGCGTCGAATGAAGCGTTATTTGCACTATTATTTCCTAAAGACTTTCCGACACTGCTAGTGGCCAAACAGGCGCGGCGCATGTTATGTATTCGTGCCGCGCACGGCAACCAGGAAGCAGCCCGACTATTACGTGTCCGGTCAACGCCGATACACGTGGTTTATGCCGTCAAAGTCAGCCATTAAAACGAGTTTTACCTCTGAGTCCGACTATTTGGTCGGGCTTTTTTTCTGTGAGCGCAAGTCACTCCGGCTTTGCGCCGGGAGCACTTTATGGGGAGCTGAACGTGAATCGGCTCCTGCGCCGCTGAACGCGTTACCATAACGTCATTTAATAAAGGCGACAAAAAGCGCCATCAACATTTCTATTTCAATCACAATAAAGGTACAATTAAATTGATAACAGGTGAAAGAAATGGAGATGGCACTGTGAAGAACTTTCGGTTTAAGAATCCCACTGATATACGCTTTGGGACGGGTCGGCTTGACGTTGAACTGCACGATGCTGTGAGTCAATTTGGTTCGCGAGTTCTTTTTGTTTATGGCGGACACTCAACCAAAAAATCCGGACTTTACGATACGGTAAAAGGTTTGCTCGCAGATTTGCAGCTTACCGAATTGCCGGGGATTGAACCTAATCCTAAAATCGCTTCGATTCGTGAAGGCCAGCAACTGGTTAAAGGTAACGATGTTGAAGTGGTGCTGGCAGTCGGCGGCGGCTCGGTAATTGACGCAGCTAAAGTCATCGCCAGTGCAAAGTTTTATGACGGTGATCCATGGGACTTAGTGAAAGATCGCGGCGTGACCCGGCACAAGTTGCCCCAGTTACCGGTCGTGGACATTTTGACCTTGGCCGCAACCGGTAGTGAAATGAATAGCGGTTCGGTCATTTCTAATCCGGAAACCCACGAAAAGCTAGGCACGAACGGACCGAATACGCCCGCAGTGTCGTTTCTTGATCCGACACTGACATATACCGTTCCGCATCGCCAAACCGCAGCCGGTTCGATGGATATTCTCAGCCATTTGCTTGAACAGTATTTTGATCGTTCCAAGAATAATGACGCTAGCAAAGGCATGATGGAAGGCCTCATGCGAACGGTGATTAAGTGGGCCCCGATTGCGGTTAAAGAGCCGGACAATTTCGATGCGCGGGCTAATTTGATGTGGAGTGCGACGATGGCGCTTAACGGCGTGATGAGCGTTGCCAACGAAAACGGTTGGACTGTGCACAGCCTTGAACATGAGCTGTCGGCTTATTATGACATTACGCATGGGGTCGGTCTGGGCATTTTGACCCCGCGGTGGATGGAATATGCATTGACCAAGGATTCAACAACGGCTGAAATGTTTGCCCGCTTTGGCCGCCATGTGTGGGATCTTGAAGGGGACGAAACGTATGCCGTTGCGCAAGCGGCAATTGACGAGACCTTTGACTGGATCCAGCATTTAGGTTTTCCGATGACACTGCCGGAAGTCGGCATTACAGATGAGCGCCACTTTGATGCGATGGCGACGGCTGCTGTGGCTAATGCCAGACTCGAGACGCGTGCTTATGTTCCGTTGTCAGAAGAAGATGTCAAGGCTATCTATCAAGCCGCTATGACTGACGGCTTAACGGCATAGCTGATGGTTTTGAGTGATTTTTTGATGATTGACGAGGGGGAAAGTTTGTGACGCAACCGATTCTTGAACATGATTCCGTCGCTTTTCAAGCAGCGCGTAACGCCGAGAACCAACTATGGGCGGATTTTAACCTGAAACCCAAGGCGCGTTGGTTTAAATTGCCACCAGATAATTTGCGAGTCAGGGTGCTTGAATTTGGCCATGGGGATCCTGTGCTTATCATTCCGGGCAATACCGGCGATCCCTACCCGTTTGCACCGCTTTTACCGCAATTGGCCGGTTATCACTTGTTTGTGCTAGCACGGCCAGGTGGCGGCTTAAGCGACGGATTTGACCATGAACAGGTGGACGTGCACCAATTTGCAGTTGATTTAATCGGCCAAATCATGGACAAGCTTGATCTGAAGTCAGCGCCGATCATTGCGCATTCCATGGGCGCACATTGGGCAACCTGGTTTGCATTAGCGCATCCGGAACGCGTTGATCAGTTGATTCTTTTGGGAAACCCAGGGCGGATGTTAATGACCAAAACGCCTGGCATCCTCAAAATGGCGATGATGCCGGGTTTGGGGCAGTGGTTTATGAAGCGCCAGATCCCCAAATCTGCCAAGCGTGCTTGGGGACCGCTGCACCGCATGGGCACTGATCCAGTGGCGGTCAGCAAGTTGCCGCAAAGCTTTGCCGCGTGCGTCTATGCCTTTGACCACTTACCGAATTACACGGTATCGACCTTGTCCCTGTTGCGCAGCATGAACTCAGAGAAAAAGCATAATGGCCTCGGTGAAGATCAACTACGGCATCTTTCCGTACCCACCACGCTTATTTGGGGGACGAATGACGCGTTGGCCAAACCGGAGCTTGGCCAGGAAATTGCCGCAGTGGTGCAGCGCGGCGAACTGGTGACCATTAATGGTGCTGGCCACGAGCCGTGGATTGACGAACCCGAAAAAGTGGGCACCATTATCCGCTTGAAGTTAAAGGATAGTCGGTTACGCGCCGCTCTTGGCCGTCAGTAATTGATCGGGTACCAGAGTTCCAACAAAAAAATTATATTTTTAGCGATGATCGGATGCCTGCCAACGGTCATCGCATTTTTTTGTTTCAATTAAAACAGCGGTCGCAAAAACTCAATTTTTCAAAAATTATTTTTTGTATCCGTTCACAGTTTATGGCACGCCTTAAATCCCGCAACAAAGTTATCTGGGACCGCCTTCATTCGCTTGTGCCTATATTCTCACAAAAGAATATAGGCGAAAAAGGTTTGACAATCAAAACAGTTCTGCATATGCTTTGAACATCCAATTAATCTGGTTGGACAAAAGAGCGAAAGCATGTGAGCACCTGATCCAAGCGGAAATTTTTATTTCGTTTCGCGATGAGATGATTTTTTCTGCAAATGCTCAATTGCAATCGTGGTTAAAGGAGGCGAGGCTATGACAACTTTGGATACCTCAACCATACAGACGCTGATTCCGAATCGTTATCCGTTGTTTTATATCGATCGGGTCACCGAATTAGTACCGGATGAATCCATTGTCGCGGAGAAGTATGTTAGCGTGGCAGAGGATCATCTGGTTGCTTATCTGCCGGGTGAGCTAACCATGCCGCCGACGTTGATTATTGAGACGCTGGCCCAAGCGGCATCAATCCTGATTTTGAAATCACCAAAGTTTGCTGGTAAAACCGCTTATCTGGCAAGTATCGGCAAAACAGAATTCCTGAAGCCTGTCCCGACTGGCAGCGTTTTGACGCTAGCAGTCAAAATGGGCAAGGTTCGGGCGAACATGGGGGTGGTCACAACGACCGCCAGTATCGGTGATGAGCTCGTCTGCCACGCAGAATTGCATTTTGTGGTAGAAGCAAATGCTTAGTTCACTTGACAGGCTTTTTTTTTCAACTGATACTTTGAATATCAAATCAGTTGTACATGGAGGCACACCAATGTCCCAAAAGCCAAGCGTCAAGCGGATTAATGATAAACTCATTCGCGTTTATTCAGATATCCTACGAATGGAAGAAGAGGAACTGCGCAAAAGTCAGTTCCGGGATTTAGGTATTAAAGAAATGCACACCATTGATGCGATTGGTATTCATGCGACACCCAGCTCAAGTGATGTGGCCAAAAAGCTGCATGTGACGCAAGGAACCCTAAGTGTGGCCATTAACAATCTGGCACGCAAAGGGTATGTCGAACGACTGCATCTTGAGTCGGACAAACGAGTCGTGAATCTGCGACTTAGCCGCAAAGGGCGTTTAATGTATCGCGCCCACCTTGCCTTTCACCAGAAAATGGTTGCAAGTTTTGTTAAAGGATTTACCGAGCCGCAAATCGAGTTAATCGAACGCGCGCTGGATAATCTCAATGAATTTATTGACGAATATCGTCATTAGAAAGAAGGCCCCGTCTTGGAGATTCTGGCCAGTGCTTATTCGGTACCTGCCACGCGTGTTGAAAATGAGCAGTTACGTCAATTTATGGATACATCCGACAGTTGGATCAGAGAACGTACGGGGATTAAAACCCGCCACGTGGTCACCGATCAGCGTAACTTTGATCTAGCGTATGATGTTGCCCAGCAACTTTTGGCGAAGTCAGCTACCACTGCCGACCAGCTTGATTTCATCATCGTGGCGACCATGAGCCCGGACTATGCAACCCCGGCCGAGGCAAATCGCCTGCAAGCAGCACTGAATGCGGATCATGCATTTGCGTTTAATCTCAACGTTGCCTGCGCCGGTTTTGAGTATGCGTTGCACGTTGCCGATCGACTGATGACCAGTCCAACGGTTCACCAAGGTTTGGTCATCGGAAGCGAAGTGCTTTCTCGATTGGTTGATTGGCATGATCGACGCACAGCAGTGTTATTCGCAGATGGTGCTGGCGGCGTTTTGATCAGTGATCAAGGCGCGCCGGTGCAGGCAGTCGACCTCAAAAGCTTCGGCGATACCGAGATGGTACTGTCAGCTGGGGCTCAAGGCAATCAAAGTCCGTTTGCGGATGCAACTGAGGAACCTTCAGCTTATTTCAAAATGAACGGCCGGGCGGTTTACCAATTTGCCATCAGTGAAGTCCCACGGTCGATTCAGCGAGCGCTGGATCAAGCGGCGATGACCACGGATGATATCGATTGGTTCCTGCTTCACCAGGCAAATGCCCGCATTGTTCAATCCGTGAACAAAAAACTGAAAGTTACTGCCGACAAGTTTCCCATCAACATTGATGAGTATGGCAACACCAGCGCAGCCAGCGTGCCGATTCTGTTGGCACAATTAGCTGAAAGCGGTCGCCTGAAACGAGGCCAGAAATTGGTCCTCAGCGGTTTTGGCGGCGGCTTATCAGTCGGCTCGCTGATTATGACGTATTAATTCGAATTTCCCTGTAGACTGACCGAAAAAACGGTCAAACCATTTAACTTAAAGGAGAACATTTAAACATGACTAACGAAGAAGTATTGCCTAAGGTACAAAACATCATTGCTGACCAATTGGACAAAAACGCTGAAGATGTGACTTTGACCACGAACTTCAAGAATGATCTGGATGCAGATAGCCTGGACATTTTCGAAATCATCAACGAAATCGAAGACGAATTCGACGTTAAGATCGAAACCGATGAAAGCATCGAAACGGTTGCTGATCTGGTAAACTTCATCACTGAAAGGACCGAAGCTTAAGACAACTGGAGAGGAGTGGGCCAATGAGTCCATTAATGGAACGCTTAGGCGTTAAGTATCCGCTTTTTCAAGGCGGCATGGCATGGGTTGCTGACGGTAAATTAGCTGCGTCGGTTTCTGAAGCCGGTGGTCTTGGTATCATTGGCTCCGGTCATGCCCCTGCTTCGTGGGTTAAGGAACAGATCGAAGTTGCAAAATCAATGACGGACAAGGCATTCGGTGTGAATGTGATGCTGTTATCGCCTTTTGTTGAACAGGTCATTGATGTTATCGTTGATGCCAAGGTTGCCTTGGTCACCACAGGCGCTGGCGATCCTAGCCGTTATCTGGAACGGCTCCAGCAAAACGGTACCGTTGTGATGCCGGTCGTGCCGTCTGTTGCCATGGCCAAGCGCATGGCGCGTGATGGCGTGGACGGTGTGATTGCTGAAGGCATGGAATCCGGCGGTCACATTGGCAGTATCACGACCATGGCCTTGGTGCCGCAAGTCGTTGATGCCGTTGATATTCCGGTCGTTGCGGCTGGTGGGATTGGCGATGGCCGCGGTGTTGCCGCAGCGCTCAGTCTTGGTGCGATCGGCGTTCAAATGGGCACTCGCTTCCTGACATCAACTTCAAGCCGGATTCACCAAAACTATAAGAATGCGGTGATCAAGGCGAAAGACGTGGATACGCTGGTTACCGGCATGTATGTCGGTCATGCAGCCCGCGTGCTGAAAAACCCGATGAGTCGTAACTACCTGAAACTGGAAAAGGAAATCGCCTTGTCCGGTACGACTGACTTTACCGCTGTTGAAGAATTAGGTAATGGCAGTTTGCGTAAAGCTGTTCTGGAAGGCGATCGCGATCATGGTTCATTCATGGCCGGTCAGATTTCCGGTTTGGTCAAGCGCGAAGAAAGCAGCCAGGACATCGTTGAAGAAGTCATGCAGCAGGCGAAAGAGATTTTGGCTGGGTCAAAAATGGCTGACCTTCTCACGAGTTCGACTGCGGATGCATTTCCACGTCAGTAAACACATGACAAGGAGGGTTCCATCTGTTGCAATTTGCTTATGTGTTTAACGGCCAAGGTGCCGAGGTCCCCGGAATGGGGATCGATTTTTACCAGAATACTTTGATATTCAAAGAGATTATTGACCGTGCCGACGCCGTTTTGGACTTTGACTTGCCTGAGTTTTTGGCCAATGGTGATTTTGCTGCGCATCCGGATGACTTGCAGCCGGCGTTGGTGGCTTACAGCGTGGCAATGCATGAAGTAGCGTCAGCCGAATTGCCGCCGGAAACAGCCTTGGCTGGATTGAGTCTGGGCGAGTACAGTGCTTTGATTGCTGGTGGCGGATTGAGTCTGGAAGACGGGCTTAAATTAGTCGCGGCGCGCGGTAAAGCGATGGCGGCGGCTTGTCAGAATCAGCCTGGCGGTATGTTGGCGGTCATGAGCGCTGATCAGACAGTCATTCAGGAAGCGTGCGAACAGGCACCGGATGTTTGGCCGGCTAATTACAACGGTCCCAAGCAAACGGTTCTGTCCGGCACCCATGATGCTTTGGCCGTGGTCGAAAAATGGCTAAAAGCACAAGGCGTTCGCGCCATTCCGCTGCATGTGGCTGGCGGGTTCCACAGCCCCTTGATGGCAAGTGCCCAACCACAGTTGCAGGCAGCGTTGAAACAGGCCAATGTGTTTGAACCGGTCATTCCGGTGATCAGCACGACCGCGCTCAAGCCGTTTACGGCTCGCAATATGCGTTCCGTGCTTGCAGCCCAGGTTGCGGAACCAACCAAATTTGCGACGGTTATCGCGCAACTGAAGGCTGAAGGCGTCGATACGATCGTTGAGTTGGGTCCCAAACCGGTGCTTAGCAAGATGATCAAGCGGATTGACCGCAAGATGACGACCCATCTGATTAGTGATGCAGCGAGCCTCAATGAGGTCGCCGATTTGAATAACGGAGTGAAGGCAGATTGAAATTAACTGATAAAACTGCGATCATCACGGGTGCCTCACGTGGCATCGGTGAAGCGATTGCCAGAAATTTTGCGCAGGCAGGGGCCAACTTGGTGCTGAATGCGCGCCATGAATTTCCGGAAACTTTGATCAAAGAATTAGAAGGCTTTGGCCACGGGGTCGTCACCGTCTTAGGTAGTGTCGACGATCCGACAACCGGTGAGCAGCTGGTAGCAGCGGCCTTGGATCAATTTGGCAGTGTGGATATTTTGGTCAATAATGCCGGCATCAATGATGACATGTTGGCGATGCGGATGAAACCGGCCACTTTTGCCAAGGTCGTCCAAGTTAACTTAGATGGCACTTTTTATGTGACTCAACCTGCCTTCAAGAAAATGATGAAGGCGCGTGCCGGGGTCATCGTTAACCTTGCCAGTGTGGTTGGACTGACCGGCAACATCGGGCAAGCGAATTACGCCGCCAGCAAAGCCGGCATTATCGGCTTGACCAAAACACTGGCACGTGAAGGGGCGATGCGTGGTGTGCGCGTGAATGCGATTGCGCCAGGGATGATCGCCACGGATATGACCGCAGCATTGAGCCAATCCAGTCAGGACCAGATCTTAGCGGAAATTCCGTTGAAGCGCTTCGGCCAGCCCGAAGAAATTGCGCACACGGCCCGCTTTCTGGTCGAAAATGCCTACATAACCGGACAGACTTTGACAGTCGCCGGCGGGTTAGGTTAAGGACATGAACGGAGGAATGACATTGCAACGAGTAGTCGTAACCGGAATGGGTACTGTGAATCCGCTGGGCCATTCAGTCGCTGAAACTGTAGCGACGATGGATGCCGGTAAAGTCGGGATTCAACCTATTACCAAATTTGATGCCGAAAAAACCGGAATCACAGTCGCTGGTGAAGTCAAAGATTTCAAGCCTGAAGCGCGCATGCAAAAGCGCCTCAGCAAGCGGATGGATTTGTTTACCCAATATGGCCTTTACAGCGCTATTGAAGCTTATGAACAATCAGGGCTGACCAAAGACAACGTTGACGCCGATCGGATGGCGGTTATTTTCGGGTCAGGCATTGGTGGTTTGACAACCATTCAGGAACAAGTGACGAAGATGTATGTGAAAGGCCCGGATCGGGTTAGTCCACTGTTTGTGCCTGAAGCCATCAGTAACATGGTTGCCGGAACCATTTCCCAATACTTTGGCGCCCATGGTCCTAGTTATGTGGTCGTCACGGCTTGTGCATCAGCCACCAACGCCATTGGTGAAGCAGCGATGCGGATTCAAACCGGTAACGTTGATGTTGCTATTACCGGTGGTGCTGAAGCATCGGTTAACGAAATCGGCATTGCAGGGTTTGCGGCATTAACGGCTTTATCCAAGTCCACGGATCCGACCAAAGCCAGTTTGCCGTTTTCCGCCGATCGTAACGGTTTTGTGCTTGGCGAAGGCGGCGGTGCATTGATTTTGGAAAGCCTTGAGCATGCACAGCAACGAGGGGCCAAAATTTTAGGCGAAATCGTTGGATACGGTTCGACAAGTGATGCCTATCACATGACCGCACCTGATCCGAGTGGTACTCAGGCTTCACGTGCGATGCAACTGGCTGTCGAAGAGGCCGGCATTAAGCCAAGTGAAGTGGGCTACATCAATGCCCACGGTACGGCTACCAAAGCCAATGATGCGATGGAAAGTAAAGCCATTCATGATCTTTTCGGCGACAACGTGCTGGTCAGTTCGACTAAAGCATTGACCGGCCATCTGTTGGGTGCAGCCGGTGCCATTGAAGCAATTATGACTTTGAGCGCGTTGCAGGATGGTCGGTTACCGATGAACGTCGTGGACGCGGCACAAGATGAAGACTGCCCCGTCACCTTGGTCAACCAAGACAATCGTGATACCACAGTTGATTATGCCTTGAGCAATTCCTTTGGCTTTGGCGGCCATAATGCGGTCTTGGCCTTCAAAAGGTGGTGAGTGTCATGGACACCAAAATGATCGAATCCTTGATTAAGCAGTTGGAGCAAAGTTCTTTGAACGAGCTGGAACTGACGCTCGGCGAGGATTCCCTGCATCTCGTCAAAGCGGGTCCGGTCGCACCGGCACCGGTTGCTCCGGCTTCCAATCCGGTGCCAGCCACACCGGTCAACCCGACACCGGCTGCCCAACCTGAACAACCCGCCGGCACCGCCATCAAGGCTCCGCTAGTCGGTATCGTTTACCTGGCACCCAAACCAGGCGCCGATCCGTATGTCAAAGTCGGCGATCACGTCAAAAAAGGTGAAGTTGTCTGCATCATCGAATCGATGAAAATGATGAACGAAATCAAAAGCACCGTGAGTGGCACGCTCAAGGCTGTCGAAGTTGACAACGAGAGCTTGGTTGAATACGACCAACCGCTGTTTACGGTCGAAGAATAAGCGGTATAGGCAAGGGCGTAGTTCATGATCACGATGCAAAAGTGAACGTTAATTTCGAAGATAGAAGCGTTGTTCACTCTTTGGTTCGTCACAGGCAATTATCAGGAACCTTAAGATCTTAGTGCCAAGGCGGAGCAATCGTAGGCGTTTTGGAGCTCAGTGGTGAAATTGTACTAGCCGGGCGTTCTTCCCGGCGTAGTACAAGGCCGAGCTTTGAGACTCAGCCGGGTTTGCTGAGGCTCAAAGTCGTGCCCACCACGTTCCAGCTCCAAAACGCCGGAGATTGCGTAGTTTGGCACGGCACAGAATACATTGCCTAAATCCTTCTGTGCTGGCAAAACTATGGAACGGCCCTAGCTGTGTTTAGAAAAGCGCTTAATAATCCCGCAAACCTAACAAACGCGTTTTAAGGAGGAATTTTATTCCATGCTCGAAACCAAGAAAACACTTGAAGCACAAGAAATTCAGCAAATTTTACCGCATCGCTATCCGATGCTCATGATCGATCGGGTGTTGGATCTTAAACCCGGCGAATCAGTTGTGGCCCAAAAGAATGTTTCCATCAACGAACAGATTTTCCAAGGTCATTTTCCGGGCAATCCGATTTTCCCGGGCGTCTTACAAATCGAAGCCATGGCGCAGGCCGGGGCAATTGCTTTGTTGTCAATGCCAGACTTCAAAGGCAAAACCGCATATCTTGGCGGCATTAAAAAAGCCAAGTTCCGCCACATGGTTCGTCCAGGCGACGTTTTGCGGATCGAAGTCACCTTGGAAAAACTGATTGACCACGCTGGCTTAGGTAAAGGCAAGGTATACGTCGGCGAAGATATGGCCTGCAGTGCCGAACTCGTTTTTGCCATTGGCTAAATTCGCCGGATTCAGACTCGTGTAAGGAAGTGGAACTGTGTTCAAAAAAGTACTCGTTGCCAACCGTGGCGAGATTGCGGTCCGCATCATCCAAACCTTGCGGGAAATGGGTATCACCTCGGTGGCGGTATTTTCGAATGCCGATCGCCACAGCCTACATGTCTCGCTGGCAGATGAAGCGATTTGCATCGGCGGTCCGCGGGCAACCGACTCTTATCTGAATATGCGCAATGTTGTCAGCGCCGCCATTTTAAGCGGGGCTGAAGCTGTGCATCCGGGTTTCGGTTTCTTATCCGAAAATGCCGAGTTTGCTAAGTTGGTGACCGATGCCGGCCTGGCTTTTATCGGCCCTAAGCCAACCGCGATTGAGCAAATGGGTGATAAAGCGGTTGCCCGCCAGACCATGATTGATCTTGGCGTGCCAGTTATTCCGGGGAGCCGTCCGCTACAGGATGTCGATACGGCATTGGCAGCGGCTCAGGCAATCGGTTATCCATTGATGCTTAAAGCCAGTGCTGGCGGTGGCGGTAAAGGGATCCGTAAACTGACCGACGCCGATGCGCTGACTGCCGAATTTGCCGGTGCCCAGGCAGAAGCGCAAGCCGCGTTCGGCGACCCGACCATGTATCTGGAAAAGGTGATCGTGCCAGCGAAACACGTCGAAGTGCAGGTGCTGCGCGATCAGCAAGGCCATGTGAGCGTGTTCCCGGAACGTGATTGCAGCTTACAACGCCACAGTCAAAAAATGATCGAAGAAAGTCCGTGCCCGGTATTAAATTCAACCGAGCGGTCCAAGTTGTTGCAGTTGGCAGAAACCATTGCCAATGGCGTTGATTATCTCAATGCCGGGACCATTGAATTCTTGATGGACAAACAGCATCATTTTTATTTCATGGAAATGAACACGCGGATTCAAGTCGAACATCCGATTACCGAAATGGTGACCGGCGTCGATTTGGTTCGCGCGCAGTTGCAGATTGCTGCTGGCGAAAACGTCGAATTGACGACACCGGAGCCATCTGGTGTTGCGATTGAATGCCGCCTTAACGCCGAAGATCCCGACCATCAATTCATGCCCGATGTTGGCACGCTGAATCAATTGCGGTTCCCGACCGGCGGCTTAGGTTTACGGGTTGACACCGGCGTTGCGCCTGGCGATAAAATCAGTCCATACTACGACGCGATGATTGCTAAGATCATCGTCCATGGGCAAACCCGCCAAGAAGCATTGGCAAAAATGCACCGCGCATTGACCGAACTGGATGTTCAAGGCGTTAAAACCAACCGCGACTTTGCGCTGGCACTTTTCCAGGCACCCGTTGTATTGGCCGGTAAAGCCGATACCGCTTATCTTAACCGCGACTTTTTGCCGCAATGGCAGGATGAAAGGAAGGATGCTGCATGTTCCAACCACAACTAACCCAAGAAGCACTTGCTCGTGAAGCGGCCTTGCCCGAAAATCTGTGGATTCAATGTCCATATTGTAAGCAAGGCAGCTATCGAGAAAGTTTAGGCGATGCTCAAGTCTGTCCGCATTGCCACTATGGCTTTCGCATCACGGCTAAGAAGCGGTTAGCGCTGGTGGCAACCGAGACAACTGAATGGGACGCCGATCTGGTGACCACCGATCCGCTTGATTTTCCCGGCTACGACAAGAAACTCGCAGCGGGACGGCAGGCGACCGGCTTAAAAGATAGCGTCTGGACTGGCCAAGCTAACATTGGCGGACAAGTCTGTGGCCTAGGCATCATGGATCCTAAGTTTATGATGGGCTCTCTGGGGACCGTGACTGGCGAGCGTTTAACTCGTTTATTTGAAAAAGCCACGGAAGCCAACTTGCCGGTTGTCTTGTATTGCGCAAGCGGCGGTGCCCGGATGCAGGAAGGCATTCATTCACTGATGCAGATGGCTAAGGTCAGTGCGGCCGTTAAAAACCACAGCAATGCCGGCCTGCTATACATCAGTGTTCTCACTGACCCAACCATGGGTGGCGTGACTGCCAGCTTTGCCATGCAAGGCGACATCACCTTGGCTGAACCCCACAGCTTAATCGGTTTCGCGGGCCGTCGCGTCATCGAACAGACCATTAACCAAAAACTCCCGCAAAACTTCCAACGCGCCGAAACTTTGCTGCAAAGTGGTTTCATTGATGCTATTGTACAGCGGAGTGAGCAGGAAGCTTATGTTGGAGAATTGTTAGCGATGCATCAGTGAACGTGTTTATATCATCGAACATCCCGCACCACCTATTCCCACCCAAGCACCAATCGAAACAAGGAGGCCCTTTTCGCATGCCAAAAAAAGAAACTTCAGCCTACGCAACCGTTCAAGCGGCCCGGGCGCCGCGGCCGTATCAAACTCGTGAGCTCATCAATGGTCTGGTCACCAATTTTCATGAATTCCACGGTGATCGGCAGAGCCATGATGACCCGGCAGTGATCGGCGGCATCGGCTGGCTGGATCAGCAGGCTGTGACTGTCATTGCGACCGACAAAGGCAATGATTTGACAGAGCGGCTGCAGACGCATTTTGGCAGTCCTGAACCTTGGGGATACCGGAAAGCGTTGCGCCTCATGAAACAGGCTGCTAAGTTTCACCGGCCGATTGTCACGCTGATCAATACGCCGGGTGCCTACCCTGGTAAAGAAGCCGAAGCCAACGGGCAAGGAGCAGCGATTGCTGACTTGCTTGTGGCCTGTGCGGATTTACCGACGCCGATTCTGGCTATTTTAGTCGGCGAAGGTGGTTCAGGTGGCGCGCTTGCCTTGGCGTTTGGGGATGAAGTCTGGATGACCGATAAGAGTATGTATAGCATTTTGTCACCGGAAGGCTTTGCCGCGATTTTGTGGAAAGATGCCAGTCGCGCGAAAGAAGCAGCAGAAGTGATGCAGCTGACACCGCAGGATTTATTGGCAAAAGGGGTCTGTGATCGGATCGTTCCCGATACTGGTGCGGATTTTCCGGCAGCGCTCAAAGCCGCAGTGAAGCCCAAACTGGCCGAGCTGACGGCCATGGATCCGCAAAGTCTGGTTGCCAAACGCCAGGCGCGGTTCCGACAATTCTAATGAAAACGGCACCACACCGTCCATTTTTACGGCGGTGTTTTTTCTTTGGTTAAAAAGTTTTATAATTACTTTTGTAACTTTTCGAAACGGAGGCCATCATGCTCGAAAAAAAGTTCTACCATACCATGTTCAGTCAATCTTTTAATATTCCGGTCCGGGTTGAATATTGGGACCATACCGAAGAGACCTTTGGCACCGGCGAGCCAACGATTACGATTAAAATGAAAAAAGCCATTCCCGTCCGTCAGCTGATCAAGAATGCTTCGCTGGCTTTGGGTGAAGGCTATATGCGTGGTGACATTGAGGTGCTGGGTAGTAACCGACCGTTGCAGCGCTTGATTGCGTCGGCTTATGCCAATGCCGGCAGTTTTATGCGCAGCAGCAAACTCAGACACTTTCTGCCTAAACAAAGCCACACCGAGCGTAAGTCGAAGGAAGATATTCATTCGCATTACGATCTCGGCAATGACTTTTATAAATTATGGCTGGATCCGACGCTGACGTATTCCTGCGCCTATTTTGAAAACTGGGATGACGATCTGGAAACTGCCCAACTGAATAAAATCGACCATATTCTGCGTAAACTGAATCCGCAGCCCGGGCGCACTTTGCTGGACATCGGCTGTGGCTGGGGAACGCTGATGTTGCGGGCGGCCAAGATTTACCACCTGCATGTCGTCGGCATTACCTTGAGCAAGGAACAATTCAAGCTGGTTTCCGATCGCATTGAAGCCGAGCATCTGACCGATGTAGCTGAAGTGCTGTACATGGACTATCGCGAACTCGATCGCGAGCCGTTTGATTACATTACGTCTGTCGGCATGTTCGAACACGTCGGCAAGGAAAATCTGGAAGGCTACTTCAAAGATGTTGCTAAACTACTTAAAAATGATGGTGTTGCCTTGATCCATGGCATCACGCGGCAACAAGGCGGCGCATCAAATGCCTGGATTGATAAGTACATTTTCCCGGATGGCTATATTCCGGGCATGACGGAAAATCTGGGTCATATTATCGATGCAGGGATGCAGCTGGATGATCTTGAACCGTTGCGGCGTCATTATCAGCGTACGCTCGAAATCTGGGACACGAATTTCAACAATCACCGGAATCCGATTCAGCAAAAGTTCGGTTACGAGTTCACCCGGATGTGGGATGTCTACTTGCAGGCCGCAGCTGCCAGTTTTGAGGCCGGCAATATCGACGTCATGCAGTATTTGATCAGTAAAGGCCCTTCAGGCAAGGATCTGCCGGCGACCCGTGACTATATGTACGATTAATGAGTCGGTTGTAGCGACTTTTTTGGCCGGACATGGGCGATCTGAAAGCTGGAATGATGCTTAACACAAAGAACAACTTAGCGTCACAAAATGTTCAAACATGGTCGGTAGTATTAACAGCATAGAAGTGAGCCACCCACTCATTCCTAAACCCCAACCAACTTTTTCATTTCTACTCCTCCAAAGTGAAGTCGCCGATCGGACTCCATCCGATTGGCCAAGCCCGAACCCTCGCAGCAAGCAGTTGTGAGGGTTTTTGTTTGTCAGTGCGAGTTATTGAGTTATATTACGAATGATCTCTTAGGGGGTATGATGTTCCGAGCCGTGCCAAACTCCGCAATCTCCGGCCAGCTGGGGTGGCGACGCGAAGCTAGAGCGGAGGGCACGACTTAGAGCCTCTGCAAAACCGGCAGAGTCTCTAAGCTCGGCCTTGTTGTAGGTGGGGCAAAGAGCGCCCCACCTACAACAATTCCACGGCTGATCCCCATCTGGCCTCCGATTGCTCCGCTTTGGCACTAAGATCTCAATATGCCTGACGAAGGATTTCTTTTGCCACTGTAAACTTGTTATGGAGAGCCGCACTAACTCCCTTCAAACTATAAGCAAATTTCTACTTTAGTGAATGTTGACAAGCAGTCACATCTTTGCCGCTAAATCCCAGCACATCAAGCATGACGAAAAAACTAAAGTTATTTTGTTCGCGCTTTCATTGACATTGCCATTAACTCAGATAAGATAAGGGTATTATTTCAAACACAAGGTGGTAAGTACATGACCGATTCAATTGAGCATATGGCAAAGCGTTATCAGCCGTATTCAGCTTGGACACCGGAATACGTGGCTAGCTTGAAAGCTCAAGTCGCCGCAAGTAAGTGGCGGACCAAAACCCATGTTCAACCAGACACCGGCTTGATCAATGATCCGTGTAGTCTGAACTTTTTCAATGGTAAGTGGCATCTTTACTACCAGCAGTTTCCATTTGGGCCGGTGCATGGCCTGAAGTCGTGGGCGCATGTGGTCTCAAAAGATTTATTTAACTGGCGGCGGGTTCCCGGAGATCTTTTGCCGGAGGACGAGCATGATGCGCAAGGGGCTTATACTGGCTCTGCGCTGGTGACGCATGGCACGCTACGGATCATGTACACTGGCAATGTCCGTGACGAACAATGGCATCGGCATGCGACTCAATTGGGTGCGGTGCTGGGTGCGGATAGTCGGCTGTTTAAGGATCCTAAGCCGTTGATTGCCGCGCCACCAGCTGGGTATACCCAAGAGTTTCGTGATCCGTTTCTTTTCAAATATCAAGACAAAACCTATGTCCTAGTGGGCGGCCAGCGGGCTGATCATACCGGCGCTATTTTGTTATACGAAAAGCTAACGGATAAGACCTGGCGTTTCGTTGCGCCGCTCAGCATTCCGGACGAATTCTGTGGCTACATGGTCGAGTGTCCTAACATTGCGTTCATCAACGGTAAGGTCGTGTTGGTTTATTGTCCGCAAGGCTTGGATCAGGACTTTTTCGAATATGAAAATGTTTATCCTAACATTGCGCTGGTGGGTGACAGTTTCGATCCGGAAACGGGCACGCTGACGCATCAGCGATTGCAGAATATTGACAAGGGATTCGATTTTTACGCAACGCGGCTGGCAAATACGGAAAAAGATGGCACGCTTGCGATTTCGTGGTTAGGCTTGCCGGACACGAGTTATCCAACTGATGACGATGGCTGGGAAGGCGTTTTGAGTTACGTGCGGAAGTTGGATCTCCGCGATGGGCATGTTTGCCTTGTGCCGCATCCAAACGTTGAGACGTTGCGTGAGACTGCAGATGATAGCTTGCCAACTGTGACGAAAACTGATGATAACTGGTCAGTGGCAGACTTAACCGGTGCCTTCGAACTCACGATGACGCTGGCAGCCGGGCAGAAGACAACGCTGCATATTCCCGATGGCGATCATGATCAGCTGCTGATTAACCTTGATTCCGATAGCGGGCAAGGCATGGTGCAGCGGGAGAATCGCAACAATGGCGGTAGTCTGCGGCAATTCGGTTTTCCAGCAGGTAAGAACGTGACGATTCGGTTGTTCATTGACGTTTCCGTTTTCGAGCTGTTTATTGACGATGGCTATCGCGTGGTTTCCGGCCGGTTCTTTGGCGATACCTGTCCCAGTGCCGTGCGCGTCACCCCGGCAGCTGCGGTCAGCGCGGTGCAGGCGTGGAACTTGCGGAAGGATAACGGCGGGTTGTGAGACCGGCGAATGCCTGATTAAAAGAAGTCATGTCCTTGCTCCAGTTATGTGGCCTTAATTGGTCTTGTAGCTGGAGTTTTTGTTTGTCTAAGCACCGCGTTTAGTGAGGGTGGCTGTACGCAAGAGGTGTGGGGAATTCCCGTCGACAGTACGTGTAAAATTTCAGGATGACAACTTGACATTCTCTGAAAGCGCTGTATACTCGTTTTATGAAATCGATTCCATAAAAAGGAGAACAGGTCCATGGCGACGATTCGGGAAATTGCGACAGCAGCGGGGGTTGGCGTGACAACCGTGTCACGGTACTTAAATCATCATCCGTATATTTCCGCGGACAAGAAGGCGCGGATCGAAGCGGCGATTCAGACGCTTGGCTACACGCCGAGTGCTGCGGCGACTTCGCTAAGGGCTCAGGCTACTGGCAATATCGGCGTTTTGGTTTCGCGGGTGACGAATCCGTTTTTCGCTGGGTTGTTCGATGCGATTGAGCGGACGCTGCATGAGCAAGGCTATCAAGTGATGATTTCGCAGACATATGATGATCCGGATGCCGAGGAGCGGTTTTTGGATCAATTGAAAAGTCGGAAACTGGATGGCATCATTTTGGCCTCAGTTGAAGCACCGGAGCGGGTTGCAGCCGTTGCCAAAGCTTTTCCCGGCCGC
This sequence comes from Lacticaseibacillus huelsenbergensis, assembly GCF_029726355.1. NCBI lineage: Bacteria > Bacillati > Bacillota > Bacilli > Lactobacillales > Lactobacillaceae > Lacticaseibacillus > Lacticaseibacillus huelsenbergensis. Next base: position 250,978 of record NZ_CP120687.1, on the reverse strand, counting down.
GTTGTAGTGGTGAATGCCGATGTGCAGATTCCACATGCGACTTCCTTAGTGCTGCCGCATTATCAGGCAACGAGGGATGCACTCGACTACTTGTATGAAAAGGGGCATCGCCGATTTGCCTATGTGACAGGTGGTGCCATTCAAAGCGCGCGGCACGGGAAGACCCGTACCCAAGCGTTCTTTGACTTTATGGCGGCAAATAAGCTTGCAGTTGATCCGGTATTACTTTTCGATCATGTGCATACCGCTGCAGAGGGTCAAGTGATTGGCAAGCAATTAGCCGCATTAGCACCAGTCAAGCGGCCTGACGCCATTTTTACCAACTCGGATGAAGTGGCAGTTGGCGTGCTGGACAGTTTGCTGGCGGCGGATTTAAAGGTACCGGACGACATCGCGGTGATGGGCTATGATGACCAGCCGTTTGCGCCGTTCGCCCGCGTGCCACTGACCACCGTTCATCAACCGGTGACCGAGATGGCCCAGGTTGCCACCGATATGTTGCTGCACGGACTTGGCCGCGTCGACCACCAAAAGGATCCGGCAACATTAGCGTTATCGTTAAAAATCAGGCAAAGCGCCTGAGTTTTATTTTTACGCAATATGGAATCGATACCACATTTTGAACATCGACGTATCAATCAGCAGGAGGAAACAGTCGTGACGAATCCAACCAGCCGCACCTGGTGGCAACAGGAAATCTTTTATCAAATTTATCCGGCGTCATTCAAAGACAGTAACGACGATGGCATTGGTGACTTGCCTGGCATCATTGAAGAATTGCCAAAACTCAAGGAATTAGGCGTGACGGCGATTTGGCTGTCGCCGATTTATAAAAGTCCGATGGTGGACAACGGCTATGATATCTCGGATTATCAAGCCATCAATCCGCAGTTTGGCACCATGGCCGATTTTGACCGGCTCATGGCAACGGCCAAGGCGCTCGGCATTAAAGTCGTGATGGATCTAGTGGTGAATCACACATCGGATCAGCACCCATGGTTCCAGGCGGCGTTGAAAGATCCAAACTCGCCGTATCGGCAGTTTTATATTTTTCGCCAAGGCCACGACGGTCAGCCGCCGAATAACTGGCGCTCGAACTTCGGCGCCGGCTCGGCCTGGACCGCGCTACCGGGTGAACCGAACACATACTACCTGCACGTCTTTTCGCCGCAACAACCGGATCTCAATTGGGAGAATCCCAAACTGCGGCAAGCCATTTACCAGATGATCAATTGGTGGCTGGCAAAAGGGTTGGCCGGCTTCCGCATCGATGCGATCACGTTTATCAAAAAGGATCAGGACTTCGCGGCGTTGACCCCTGATGGCAGTGACGGGCTCGGCAAGGTCAAGCGTAAGGCAGAAAATCGCCCGGGTCTGGGTCGATTCCTCAAAGAATTAAATGCCGCGACTTTTGGCCCGGCCAATGCCGTTACCATCGGCGAGGCTTCCGGAGTAGCTTACGATCAGCTGGCTGATTTCATCGGTCCCAACGGCTACTTTTCCATGATTTTTGATTTTCATTACGCCGATATCGATGTGGCTTCCGGTTCCGAGTGGTTCAAGCAAACGGACTGGACGCCAAAAATGTTAGGTGATGCCATTACTAAAAGCCAGCTGGCGATTCAAAAAGTTGGCTGGGGCGCGAACTTTTTGGAAAATCACGACCAGCCGCGGAGCTTGAGTAAGTATATTAAGGATCCGGCTTATCGCAATGCCATCGGGGCCAAAGCGCTGGCGTTGTTGTATTTCTGCTTGCGGGGATGTCCGTTCATCTATCAAGGGCAGGAATTAGGGATGGTCAATGCGACGCGAACCAGTATCGATCAGTTTGACGATCTGCCGACACATGATAACTATCAGCGGGCGCTTACGGAAGGCTATTCCCAAGCGGAGGCGCTGGCGTGTGTTAATCGGCGGTCGCGGGATAATGCGCGCACACCGTATCCCTGGAACAATCAGGCTAATGGCGGCTTCAGCACCCATCAACCGTGGCTGCCGATCGCCCAGCAGGCCCCTGGTGTCAACTGGCAGGACGAGCATGCGGATCCAAACTCGGTCTGGCACTTTTACCAAAAGCTTTGCCGGTTGCGCAACGATTCGCCATTGCGGCCGGATCTGATCGAAGGTGACTATGCTCCGATCAAGGTCGCAGACGATCATGTTATCGCCTATGCCCGCGGGCAGCACGTGCAGGTTTTTGTAAACTTAAGCGCACAAACAGCTAAGATCGATTTACCGGCCGGCCGGATCTGGCTTAATAACTACCCAGATGCCACACCAACGTTGCAACCTTACCAAGCGATTCTCATTGAGGTGAATTAAGATGGCAAAAAATTATGAACAAGAAGCAAAAGCAATTCTGAAGCTGGTTGGGGAGAGCAACATTGATTCCGTGACCCATTGCCAAACCCGGCTGCGCTTTGTGGTCAAGGATCGCAAGGCAATTGACGACAAGGCACTGGAAAAATTGCCGGAAGTCAAAGGGGTGTTTTACGGCTCCGGCCAGTATCAAGTCATTATCGGCACTGGCGTTGTCAACGATGTGTATGCAGCCATCGCCAAGCTGGGCACGGTGAATGCCATTTATGGCAAGGACGACGCCGATACGACTGCGGCGGCAACAGGTGAGCACAAAACGCTCGTGCAACGCTTGATGGCGATGCTATCTGGCATTTTCATTCCGATTATTCCGGTCATTGCTGCAACAGGTCTGTTTTTAGGGTTAAAAAGTGCCGCCACGAACGCTCAGGTCTTGAAACTTTTCGGTGCGGTTCCCAGCGATATCCCCGCGAGCCTAACCTCGGTGATTTCGGTTTTGACCGACACGGTTTTCGCGTTCCTGCCTGCGCTGATCGTCTGGTCAACGTTCCGATATTTTAAAGGGACGCCGATTATCGGGATCGTCATTGGCTTGATGCTGGTGTCGCCGATTTTGCCGAATGCCTATTCGGTGGCAGACGGCAGTGCCAAGGCGATTATGCTGTTTGGCTGGTTACCGGTCGAAGGCAGTCAAGGGTCGGTGTTAACTGCACTGGTGGCTGGCTTTATCGGGGCAAAATTGGAACTCTTTTTCCGGCGGCACATGCCGAATGTGTTGGAACAGATCCTGACGCCGTTTCTCACCATGCTGGTCACGTTTGCCATTATGATCCTGGGTGTCGGTCCCATTGTCCATGCGATTGAAAGCGGGATGTTGGTCGGCGTTGAAGCGGTGATCCACTTGCCATTTGGGATTGGCGGTTTCCTGATCGGGGCCGCATATCCGCTGATGGTCCTGATCGGGATTCATCAGACCATGATTGCCATCGAAACATCTTTGCTGGCGTCAACCGGGTTGAACCCGTTGATCACGTTGGAAGCTATGTATGGATTCGCGAACTTAGGCGTGGCGCTCGCCATTTTCCTGCGGGCCCGTTCCAGTAAGGCAAAAGCCACGTCGATGGGGGCGTTCACGTCACAACTGTTCGGTGTTTCGGAACCGACATTGTTCGGGGTTCTGATTCGTTACAACTTCCGGCCACTGATCGTTACGGTGCTGACGTCCGGGATCGGGGCGGCCATTCTCAGCATGCTCAACGTCGCGGCCAACTCATACGGACTTGCGGTGGTGCCGTCTTACCTGATGTACATCTATAACGGCCATGCATTGTTATGGTACACGGTGGTGTCGCTGGGGACAGTGGTGGTTGCCTTCGTCGCCACGAACGCCTTCGCAATCCCTAAAGAAGTTTTGAAGCCTGACGAAAACGTCGAGACGGCCAATGCCTTGATTTCCTCCACCGTCAGCGACGACAAAGTCTACGCGCCAGTCAGCGGAGAAACCGTGGCCTTGGCCAAGGTCAGCGATCCGGTTTTCGCTTCCGGCATGATGGGCGACGGACTGGCGATTCAACCGGCAGAAAAAGGCGTCAACAACGTCTATGCTCCGCAAACCGGCACGTTATCGGTGGTTGCCGATACCGGCCATGCGTATGGCATGACGACCGACGATGGCATGGAAATTCTGGTCCATCTAGGTATCGACACCGTTAACTTGAAAGGCGCGCCTTTCACGGTGGCGGTCAAAGCCGGCCAGTATGTCAACAAAGGCGACTTACTCGGCACCTTTGACCAAGCGGCGATAAAAAAGGCCGGACTTGATCCGACCACCATTGTACTGATCACGAACAGCAAATCCTACGCGCGTATCGAGCCGGTTGCGGACACAACCGTTCAAGCCGGCGCTGATCTTCTCGCGGTTCAGCGGGAAGATGTGAAGGTTGAGTCGGTTTCGCCGGCGTCGTTGTAAGGAAAATTGCATTGAAATAAGCCTTAATGCTACCTTGGGTGTTTGGATGCCTGATAAGGTAGGGTTAAGGCTTTTTTATGTTGTTTGAATGCTGGTTTCAGAAAAAATCAAAAACAGTCCGCGTAAACGGACTGTTTAGGTCAACATATAATTGCTGTCACAGGTCACTTTTTGCGGTTAGTGTGTTTTGTGGACCGTTTATTCTCAGATGATCTCTCTTTCTTTTTCAGAAAAAGATTCCAAATGATAACATAGCCGTTAAACAAGATGAGAAAGCCGCCGCCGAGAACGATTTCGGTTCGTAGGAAGCCTTTTAAAGCGTGCTCGAAAGAAACAGCACCAATAAAGTAAGGGCCAAAGTCATAGTAGCCAAATTCTAGGCCGATGAGAATTAACGCAACGATATTTGTTAGCAATAAGGAGACAATGACGGACCCCTTTTTATTTTTAGACAACTTGTTTCTTGGCACTTGAGACCACCGCTTATCCTAATGAATTTCGGCCCAACCGCACTGAGCACCCATAATTGCTAGAGATCCCCAGCCAATTCCGGGAAGCGCAAAATGAGCGAGTCTCTTTACAGCAAAGCTTGCGATTTTCTTGCCAGCAAATCTCGTAATTCTTTGGACAATCATTGCCGAGGCTTTTTTCCAAGCTTGGGATTTAAGGTACCTAACTACCTGTTCATTAAAGACCATTTTAGCAACGTCTCTTAATTCACCAAGCCCCATTTTAATCACCATACACTGACTAAAACTGGAAAGCGAGCGTTTAGTTCTTTCAGAAGTATCGGGTGCTTCTGAAAAACTGTATAGCATCACATTCTGGGCAACTGTCTCTTCTGACATATTAGGGTCAGTAGAGTATGCCTCTGCCAAAATGGTAGAGAGATTATCTGTAGCTTGATCAATTTCTTCTTTTGTAATATCGAGTGTGTCTTCTGATGCATATACAGCAGAGCCAGCTGTTACAAGGGGCCCTCCTAGTACTAAAGCAACGGTAAAGAGTATGAGGAACCTGATAGCCCCTTTCAGCCCTCCATTTTTGTAAAAACCCAGTTTCATTTGTTTTCCTCCAATGTTTATTGCAATTATACGTTGTAATAAATAATATCACGAGAAAGCGCATACAATCAAGCACTTTATGATATTAAATTCTATTAATTAATACAAATAATAATTGAGGGAGGATATAAATTGAGGTTAAAACGCAGGATGATTTATTTGAAATTATTTTTATTATAATTAATATACTAAGGCTTTACGTTTATCATATTCAACCAAAAGTGAAAGAAAATTATGAATTTAATTTTTTAAACCTTTTAAGTATCTTGAAATATTATGCCCAAATATTTCTCCCCTGATTTTTGGCTTTGGCACGGTCTTAGATAGCGCTTGTTAACGACATAATCGCTTTTAAACCCAACACATCCCGCATTTTGTCCAATGGCACAAGCAAACACCTGTGATATAATCGACCAATATTTCAATCTGACATTCGGAGGAAGTTATGCGTAACATTGGTAAACTAGTTGCTTTGGACTGGAAACGGATTGTGAAAAGTCCGTTCGCTTTTCTGCTGATCGCAGCCCTGGTCATTATTCCCAGCCTTTATTGCTGGTTTAACGTTTGGGCGCTGTGGGATCCTTACAGCAATACCCAGGATCTGACGGTCGCGGTATACTCGGCTGATCAGCCGGCGACTTTTCGGGATCAGAAAATTGCGGTCGGGGACGAGCTGATGGATCAGCTGAAGCACAACAAACAGCTTGGCTGGCGGTTTGTGGATTCTAAAAAGGCCGTCCAAGAAGGTGTCAAAAGCGGCAAGTATTACGCCGGTGTCGTGGTGCCAAAGCATTTTTCCACTGATTTGCTGAGCTTTGTTGACGGGAAGATCCATAAGCCTAAGCTAGATTATTATGTAAACGAGAAAATCAATGCGATTGCCCCGAAAATTACCAGCACCGGCGCAAGCACGCTGCAAAACACCATTTCGGATGAATTCGGCGCAACCGTCGCCAAAACGCTGGTCAAGACGTTTAATAAAGCCGGCATCAAGCTGGATCAAAACCTGCCAATGATTCGGCGATTCGCCAGTCTGGTCACGAATACCAATGAGCAGTTGCCGACCATTGAAAAGTACTTAACCGAAGTGGATGACTTGCAAGGAAAAATGCCGGCAATTCGGGCGAAGTTACAAACGGCAAATGAAATCGCTGGGTATCTCCCAGAAGTCAATCAAATGGCGCAGAAGCTAACCGCCGCGAATGGTTATTTGCCCATGGTTCAAGATGCTGGCGAACTGGCAACCGCGGTGAAAGGCAAGTTGCCGGAAGTTCAGCAAGCCGGCGCCCAGCTGAACACGGTGGTCACCAATTTTGACCAACTGGAAAGCGGCGTCAGTCAAGCGGTGAAGGTAACCGATCAGGGCATCACGGTGATTAATCAGGTTGACGGCACCTTACCAGCGCTGACGGATTTCGGCCAAAAAGCGCAGGCGGCAGTGGGAACCACGAAAGATGAGGTGCTGCCGAAAATCAGTACCGCTCTGGATGTCGTGCAAAATGCCACCGATGCCGGTTTGACGCTGATTGCGGCAGCCAATACCAGCCTAAGTGCGGATTTGACGACCTTGCAGAATCAGCTTCAGCAACTTGACAATAGTCAGGATACGGCCGCCGTCAAGCAGGCTATGGTCGAACGACTGACGGCCTTGGCAAAGCGGCAGGGCAAGGTGGCGGACAATGCCACCAGTTTGGCCGAAATGCTTGAACGGGTGCAGGCCAGCCTTAACAAACTTACCAGTCAAGACGACCAGGTCTTGGCCGGTGCCATTGCTCAACTAAAAGAAGTCGCAGCAACGGCAACCGCGGTGAAAGACAGTGCCGAAGCGCTAGCCAAGGGCGTGCCTAATCTGAGCACCAGTGAGATCCAGGCACGCTTGGAAGCGTTAGCCAAAACGGCTGATCAGTTTGCTGCCGCTGCTGCTGCGCTCAAAGCACTTGATATCAGCACCAGTGTCAAACAAGTGTTAAACGACTTTAAAGCCGCGCTTGGGGACGCCAGCACCACGCTTGCCACCATCAACAATCAGATCCTGCCAGAACTGCCATCGCTTCTCAGTGGCACCAAAGATTTGCTCACGCAGGCGCATAGCTTTTTGGTCAAGGCTCAGCAGCAATTGCCAGCGCTGAAGCAGGAACTAACCGATGCCAACACCCTACTGAATGGGCACATGAACCTCATCACCAGTGGCGTGACGACCGTTGCCGATTTGTACCAAAACGATTTTCCTAGTCTTGAAGCCAAATTGACCAAGGCGACCGACTTTATTAACCAGGATCTGCCGGGCATTGAAAAGGATCTGACCAATACCTTGGCACTGGCAAACGAAAAAATGCCACAGTTGCAGAGTGGGCTGGATGATGCGCATACCTTCATCAAAAACGACTGGCCGACACTAAAAGATGCCATTCAAAAAGGCGCCGCTGCCATCAAAAAAGGTGAAAAGTCGGTTGACTTATCGCAGCTGATCAAACTCTTGCGGCGGGACGCGACAAAAGAGGCCGGGTTCTTGGCTAAACCGGTCGAACTCAAGCAACAAAGCTTCTACGCGATTCCAACGTATGGTTCGCAAAGTGCGCCGTTCTATCTGGCCTTGTGTATTTGGGTCGGTGCGTTATTACTTGGCGCGATTTTGATCACCGAATACCAGTTGCCGGCAACACTCAGCGATGCCACGGTCAAACAAATGTACGTTGCGCGCTGGCTGACGTTCGTCGGGCTGGGGATGTTGCAAGGTCTCATTGCGGCACTGGGCAATCTTTTTCTGATTGGCACTTACGTCGTCGACAAGCCGCTCTACCTGCTATTCTCCATGATGCTAAGCGTGGTCTTCGTTTCGATTCTCTACATGCTGATCTCGCTATTCGGCAACATCGGAAAGGGCATCGGCATCATCATTCTGGTCCTATCCATTTCCGGAGCCGGCGGGAACTTCCCGGTCGTACTTTCTGGCAAATTCTTCCAGATGATCAACCCGTGGCTGCCATTCACTTACGCCGTCAATCTCTTACGGGAAACGGTCGGCGGCATCTACTGGCCTAATCTCTGGCTTGACCTCGCCGTTCTGGCTGCATTCGGCATTAGCTTCTTCTTGTTGGGCCTCTTCTTGAAGGAACCCATTCACCCGTGGATTGAGAAAATGCACAGCATTACTCGGAGGTCAAAAATTATTGAATGATGTTGAGGTGCTAGGGATAACGGTTTCACGAAATTAGGTCGTTTGATGACCGACAAAAGGCAACCTGACTGGCGATTTGCTGGTGAGGTTGTTTTTTACATAGAAGGCGGTCACGATTCAGTCATGGAGTGTTTGGTTACGCTAATGGAGGTCAATTGGGATGGGTATGGCAGTTCAAGATGTCGATGATTGGAGCAAAATAAAATGGTGAACTTCAGTTTATGCGCTGAGGTTCACCATTTGATGTCTTTTCTAGGCCGATTTTTTAGGTGATTTCTCTTTTCCACTCGTCACTGTCACGACAAAGGTGGACTCATCTTTTTGATAAAGCCGGTGGATGTTTTGCAGCAGTAGCATGATCCATGACATGGCCAGCGCAAAGGCGATCATCTCGAACGCGGTCAGCGACAGGTAGTGCACGAATTGGAACAGGATGGCGGCGAGGACGATGATGCCGCCGATGGTGTAGCTGGTGCTGAGAAATTCGCGCGAGACGCCCGGCAGCAGCCAGCGCACGGCGATGATCATGCCGATCAGGAAGTAGTTCAGGAACCACGCGCTTTGGGTGTGCAGGACATGCAGGATGCCGCGATTATTCGGAAACAGGCCGACGCCCAGCAAGGCGATGGCCGCGACGGTTAGTAAAATGCGGAGCGTGATCAGCCGCCAGTCGTTTTTGCGATGCGCCATCAATGGTACGAATAGGTAGTCCACCAAGGCGATCCACAGCAAGGCCGACACCGCGATGGTCAGATTGAACTGCCACGCGTTCAAGGCCTTGCTGGTGCCTAAAAAGCTAACATTGTGCTGCCACCACTGACGCGAACTGTTGGTCACAATCGCGCCCACCACGCCGCCGACAAACGTTGACAGAAACAGCGTAGTAATAAACGACGTCGAAATCGACAACGCCGAATAAATCATCAGATAGTTCACAATACTGATAAAAATCAGGAACAGTCCGGTCGCCGTGTAAATATCAAAACTGACGCCTTCAAACATATAGCCAATTGCCCAGAAAAACACCGACGCCACGAATGCAAGAATAATCGCAAACGACAGTAGCAACGTCGGGAAAATCCGCCAATAGCGGCGTCGATGATCACGCCCATGAATCTGCCGGTGATTGCGAATATATGTCACCGCAAACGTGCCCATGCCACTCAACTCGCCAAGGACAATCACCATCTGCGCGATCGAATTCTTGCCCGTCATCGGCACTTGCAAGATGTTAAAGTAGAAGAAATACGCCAGAAAAACGATCCCCGCCAGAACAGTAGGAATCAGAAAGAACCGCAGCGAAATCGTCTGCGTCCCCGTATCCGCCCGCTTCGGCCGAATCACTGCTTCCTTATCTTTTAACGTCACCTCGACTTGTTCGCCATCCTTAATATCCAAATCGTCCATGATAGCGTCAGGAATGACAATGTGATGTGTTTGTTTGGTCAATTTTTTCTGCTCCCCAAAGATTCTTAATGTTACTTCTATACAAAACCTAACTGTAGCACATCCAGCGCGAAGGGGAAAAGGCAACTTGCACGTCATTGCAGGTCGGTCACAACTTTTTCGTTAAAATAAGTTAGTCAGGACACTTTCGTTAACCTCGCAATTTAATGGGATTCCGTTTAAAATCGAACTATGCTGGCACACAGGGGCAAAATGGAAAGTCAGCGGGCAACAGTGGCCAATTTTTCTGGCTGGAAAAATGTGTGCCCGATACTTTTGCAAAGGAGTTATGCTATGGCGCAAATTGATGCGATCAACCAGGTCATCAACCTCGTCAGCCTGGTCGTTTTGTTATTTGCTATCGTCAAGACATACCGGCAAGTCCGCTCACTGAACCTGTTAGACTACATCATCATGTACTTAAAATACCGGCAAACCATCTACGAAGAAATGCAAAAAAATCCGCAAATCCGCCAAAAGCAGCTACTCTCCATCGCCGTCACGCTGCTCATCGCCACCTTCTGGGTCATCAGCAGCCTCCAACACCTCATGGCACAATGGAACTTCAGCAACCTCTTAAACGCTATCACAACCCTCGGACTGCTAGGCCTTTTCCTGTTCCAAACCTGGCAAACCAAACACCTCAACGAAGACAACCGCTACCTAACCTTCGCCAACCACTACCAACGCCGCCACTTCGACGACGTCCTCCGCATCTTCCAGAAAAAGTTAGACGAATGGACCCCGCAAGACGACGCCGACCAACGCGAAAAGGACAGATTTCACGAACTTCTGGAACGCGTCAAGGCAGAAGCCGAACACAACCGCCGCGCCGCCATGTTCAGCGACGATCTATACGCGCTATTCGACGATAAGCTGCTTCTACACGACGGTAGCGAACCGTTAACCTTCCGCGAAAAAGGTATCCTGAGCTACTATGTCGGTTATTGGGACGCCGGGCCGTATAATGACTATACCCTTGGCATGTTAGAAGACATGGATGAGCGCGAGCGGCGGATTGCGTCGCGGGTGGTGAATGTTTCGATGGGGCTGATGGCTGCTGGGTTGATTTGGGTGGCGGTTAGACAGGTTGTAGGGTAAATTTAAGGTTACGAGAACAATGTATGGTATAGCTGTAAAGAGACTGTAATTGTAAAGTAGTTAGCAGAGAGTCTCTTCTAGGTCAATCATTTAGAAAATTCAGATGTAGTTATTGCAAAAAAAGAAATTTAATTTAGATCCGAGGAGTGAAGATCATGGATAATTCAAAGATGCCCTTCAAAAAAGTAGAAGGGACCTCAGTCAATTTAATCAAGCAAAATATTGAGTCCCTAAGGAAGCTCTTTCCTGAAATTGCTAGCGATGGAAAGATTGATTTTAATCAACTTAGAGTGCTGCTCGGAGATTCTGTCGATGATTCAGAGGAAAAATATAAATTCACTTGGCATGGTAAACAAGCCGCAATGCGCTTGGCACAAAGGATGAGTACTGCAACGCTTCGTCCCCAAAGGGAGAAGTCTCTTCTCTGGGATAAGACTAAAAATCTTTACATTGAAGGCGACAACCTGGAATCGCTTAAATTGCTACAAAAAAGTTATTCTGGAAAAATCAAGTTTATTTATATTGATCCACCCTACAATACTAGTCATGATTTTGTATATCACGATGATTTCAGGGATAGTATTCAAAATTATCTTGAAATAACTGGACAGGTGGATCAGGAAGGAAATAGGTTATCAACCAATTTGGAAACTTCTGGTCGATTTCATTCTGACTGGCTTAGTATGATGTATCCTCGTCTTCAACTGGCGCGAAATTTACTAAGAGAAGACGGAGTGATTGCCATGAGTATTGACGATGGCGAACTCGAAAATTTACGTAAGATTTCGAAAGAAATATTTGGCGAAAATAATTTCCTGGGACAAATAACATATCTTAACAACCCAAAAGGAAGATCCCAAGATAAGTACTTAGCCACCTCTTCAGAATATATATTACTATTCTCAAAGACAGTGCTTCCTAGTGGAGCAATTTCTATATCAAAAGGACATCATAAAATTGATAAGCAATATCCATACAAGGATCAGGCGGGACAGTATCGGTTAATAGAATTAAGAAATACGCATAGGGAGTTTGGAAAATACAATCGTCCAAATTTATATTATCCAATATACATCGACCGAGATGGGAAAGTTCTTGAAGAAGAAGACAATAAGTCTATAGCGGTATTGCCCATTTGGAATGACGGATTCGAAGGTTGCTGGACTTGGGGAAAAGACAAGTTTTTAAAGGAGAAAAATCTTCTGATAGCAAAGAAACAGCAAGAAAATTGGAAGATTTATCGAAAAGATTATGTTAAGCAAGATGGTCAAACATTGACCAAGGTGCAGACGCTGTTAACTGACAAGGCTTTTCATACAGAGAAAGGACAAGCGGTTCTTAATTCCCTATTTGGATCCACGGATAAGATATTTCAGTCTCCAAAATCTGTTGATCTCTTACAATTATTAGTTGAGATGGGCACGGACAGACACGGTATTGTAATGGACTTCTTCAGTGGATCTGCAACGATGGCACAGGCGGTGCTACAACAAAATATCAAAGATGGTGGAGATCGTCGATTTATCATGATTCAGTTGCCTGAAAAGACACCAGAGGATTCAGTCGCCAGGACCAATGGATTTAAAACTATTACAGACATTGGAGAGGAACGAATTCGTCGTGTGCGTGATGAATTACGGGCGAGTGACTCCAATCGATCTATAGATGCTGGTTTTCGGGTGTTTCGATTGGATACGTCCAATTTAGTTCAGTGGGACGATCTGAAAAGGAATCAGCTGTTATTATTGGATGAGAACTTCAAAGCTGATAGATCGTCAGAAGATATTTTGTTTGAGATTATACTAAAACAAGGCCTTGATTTGAACTCTAGTGTTATTTCTCGTGAGATCGAGGGAGCAACAATTTATTCTGTATCTGGTGGATCAGTTTATATCGTTCTTGGGGATCAAAGCATCAAGTCCACAGTCGCTGATGAAATTGCAAATTTATATGTCAAGTCGAAGATGGAACACTCAACAGTGATATTTCAAGACAGTGGGTTTGCCAGCGATAGCGAAAAACTGAACTCAATAAAAATCTTGAATGATGCGGGTTTTCAATATGCTAACATCAAATCAATATAAGATTTAACAACGCAGGGGGAGAGTATCTTGCAAATAAGATTCGATGAATTAAAATACCAAAACGATGCCGTTAATGCAGCCGTTGATTTGTTTAAGGGCCAAGCTTTGCGGTCAAATAATCACCTGTTTGGAAAGCCGGGTTTCCAAAGCTCGTTGTTTGCAAAAGACGGGGTAGGTATTGGAAATAATATTAGTGTTTCTAAAGAGAGACTCTTAAAAAATTTGCAACAAATTCAAATTAGAAATGGGATAGCCCCAGATGACAAATTGGTTGGTGAGAACAAACGGTTCCCACAGTTTAACATTGAAATGGAAACGGGAACTGGTAAAACATTCGTTTACTTGAAGACAATTCTCGAACTGAATAAACAATACGGGTATCTAAAGTTCATCGTTGTTGTTCCTTCTGTAGCAATCCGCGAAGGTGTCATTAAATCAATTCAAATGACTCGTGGATATTTCTCTGGTCAATACGATGGTGAAGTATACGAAGCGTTTGTCTATTCGAGTTCTGACTTGAATCGTATTCGTGAGTTTGCTATTGCCAATACATTGCAGATCATGATCACTACAATTCAGGCATTTAATAAAGACTCAAATGTTATGAATCAACAGCGAGATCAACTTGATGGGGAGCGACCAATTGACTTCTTGGCTGAAACCCGTCCTATTTTAATCGTCGATGAGCCTCAATCTGTAGATGCTACAGATTTAGCAAAAAAAGCCATCAATAGTTTGAACCCAAGCGTCGCCTTCTGCTACTCTGCCACCCATAAAGAGAACTATTCGACTATTTATCGTCTGGGACCTGTTGAGGCCTATGATCAACAGCTTGTGAAACAAGTGGAAGTTGCAGCTCTTCAAAATGATGAAGATGGTAACCGAGCATACTTGCGCTTAATAAGTGTTGCAAATAGAAAGGGTAGAATATCAGCTCGTATTGAAGTCTATAAAAAGACTAAGGAAGGTGCTGATAAGAAAGTTATTACAGTTCAGCAGAATTCTGACATCGTATCTAAGACAAAGCTACAAATATACAGTAGAGTCGGTTTTGTAACAGATATCGATACAACACCGGGTTTAGAAGCAGTTTATTTTACTGGTGAACCTAGAAAATTAACACTATCTTATTCAGATGAAGAGGATGAGGCGGTAAAACGCGAACAAATAAAGCAGACAATTCGGGAACATTTGGAAAAAGAACTTCGATTTCAAAAAGCGCAAATTCCCGTAAAAGTATTAAGCTTGTTCTTCTTAGATAAAGTTGAGAACTATCGCAAGTATGATGAAAACGGAAAATACCACCGCGGAAGATATGCGCATATGTTTGAAGATGAATACAGAAAACTAATTAAGTCCAGCAGGTATCAGGGGTTACGTGATGCAAGTGTCCCAGTCAATGAGGTTCATGACGGCTATTTTTCTCGTGATGGGAAGAATCATTTTAAAAATACCCGTGGCAATACAATGGCTGATGAATCGACTTATAGCATGATTATGCGCGATAAAGAGGGATTACTGACATCATACGATCCGGGTAAGGGGAATACAGATTCAGTGAATAAATTGCGATTTATCTTCTCTCACTCTGCTTTACGTGAAGGATGGGATAATCCTAATATCTTCCAAATCTGCACACTAGTAGACACACAAGATACCATGACGAAACGCCAAAAGATCGGTCGTGGATTACGTATTGCTGTGGACCAGGACGGCCATCGCGTTCCCGGCTTTGAGATTAATACTTTGACTATCATGGCAAATGAAAGCTACAAGAATTTTGCTGAGACACTACAGACGGAGTACGCTGATGCTGGTGTGAAGTTTGGCATCTTTACGGATGACGTGTTTGCTGCCGTAGTTACCAGTGTAGACGATGATACGGGGGAACAAAAGCCTTTGGGGAAAGGCCTATCTCGTAGATTAATCCAAAGCCTCATTGCAAGTGGTTACCTAACTGCTGAACGCAAAGCAACAAACAAGCTAGTATTGGCTTTACAAAGTCAAAGCATAGTATTGCCAAACGAATTCAGTGAATATCAAGATCAGATACTTGCAATTGCCACAAAGTATGTTAAGTCTTTGCAAATATACAATCGTGCGGACAGGAAGCTAGTTTCTATCAATAAAGGCCAGCCTAGCGAAGACTTTAAAGGGTTGTGGGATCGGATTAAATCAAAAACAACGTATCGCGTAAACTTTGATACTGATAAATTAATAGATCATTCAGTAAGAAAGCTTCAGAATATTACAACACATCAAGGAAATTTCACTTACACAAAGGCACAAATCGTAAATACGATAGCTGGCTTTGAAGTTCAGAACCCACATGGCCGCTATACTTCTAATAACGATATGCTTCCTTATGAACTGCCCGACATCTTGACTTTCTTACAGAATGAGACTCATTTAACTAGAAGAACTTTAGCCAAGATCCTTAGGCAAGTTGATGATTTGACTGCTTTTCAAACAAATCCGCAGAGTTGTATAACACAAGCGGCAAAATTAATCAACTGGGAAAAGCAACAATTAATGGTGGCGGGGATTGAATATAAAGAAAATGGTGCAGTATTCGAGCAAAGCCTCTTTTCTACGGAAACACTTTATGCATACTTGGATCATGGAGACTTAAGAGGTAATGCAGTAAAAGTAAGCAGTAATAAGACTATCTATAATTATATAGTGACTGACTCCGAAACAGAAAAGCAGTTTGCGCGTGACTGTGAACAAGATGATAATGTTTTGTTCTATATAAAAATGCCAGCTTGGTTCAAAGTGCCGACACCCCTTGGTACTTATAATCCAGACTGGGCAGTTATTTATAAGCGAGAAGACGGGGTTCGTCTATACTTTGTTGCGGACACGAAAGCGAATCCAGATGAGGAGGCCCTTCGGGGTCATGAACTTCTCCAAATTAAATCCGGCCGAGCACATTTCCGTTCCTTAAAAACTGGCATAATTTTTGATGTAATCAAGAATGAGAAGAGTCTCTTAAGTTTGATTCAGAACTTCAAGACTGACTAAAGAATTTTGGCTCTCAGATCATAGCTTTGGACATAACTCTCACAAAGTTAGGAAGGTCATCCTTTAAGTTTTGAAACGACTATCGTGAGGTCGGTTTAACAGTTTTACCAAAGATCAGCGAACAGTCAGAATTCCTGATACAATAAAAGAAATAATATGTGAGGTTAAAGAGGGGAAACAGCATGGCAGTTGGGTATCAAAGCGAGGCTGAGCTGGAGAATCAGCTGATTCGCCGTCTAGAGGGGCTAGGATATCGCAAAATTTCAATACCTGATGTTAAGACATTAGATCAACATTTTCGCGATGTGTTGAATCAACGTAATAGCGAGAACCTGAAGGGGAAGTCTTTGAGTGATCGTGAGTTTACTGCGGCCTTGAACGCACTGATTGGCGCACGAACCCATTATCAAATCGCCGAAATTTTGCGCGGCTCTGATATTCAGCCTTATGGGAAAATTGAAATCCAACGTGATGACAACTCTAAAGTGTTTCTACAATTATTTGATGGCACAGACCCAAAGAATAATATTTTTGAAGTCACTCATCAGATGACTATTTATGGTCGACACGAAAATCGCTATGACGTTCTAATACTGATTAATGGGTTGCCAGTGACACAGTTTGAACTAAAACGTCGAGGTGTCGATTTCAGCGAAGCATTTAATCAAATCATTCGTTACCGAAGTGAAAGCGAGAAATACGCGCGGTTGCTTTCGTTAATCCAGATGTATGTTATCTCGAATGGAAGTGAAACGCGCTATTTTGCAAATGGCGATGGCCAGCTGAACTCGAACTTCATGTTCTATTGGACAGACAAAGAGAACAATTGGTTAAATGACATTGATGCTTTTACTGCTTCTTTTTTTGATCAAGCCAGGTTTCATAGTTTGATTGCGCGGTACACGATCTTTGATCGGGTGGAGCAAAAGATGATGATCATGCGGCCTTACCAGATCTACGCTGCGGAAGCAATCCTTGATCATGCTCAGAAGGATAGTCATAAAAACGGGTATGTCTGGCACACTACCGGGTCCGGCAAGACTATAACAAGTTTTAAGGCTAGCCAGCTCTTGGCGCGTTTGACGAAGGCAGAGAAGGTTATCTTCTTAATTGATCGTGCTGACCTAGATGAACAAACGGCGCGGAACTTTGCTGCGTATTTGCCAGCAGATGTTAACGGCCAAAGTGCGTTGGATCGGACTAACAATACACGTGAACTCGTCCGACAGCTTGTGTCCAATGATAGTCCACTAATTGTAAGTACCATTCAGAAGTTAAACAATGCAGTACAGAACAATAAATACAAAAAAGAATTAACACCGTATCACGATCGCAAAGTTGTGTTTATCGAGGATGAGGCTCACCGCAGTCAGTTCGGCGACATGCGTAAAAACGTGAATCGCTGGTTCCAAAATTCTCAGCATTTTGGCTTTACCGGAACACCAATCTTCAAGGAAAACACCGGTATTGATGGACGCACCACTGCTGATCTTTATGATCAACTGCTCCACAAGTATCTTATTAAAGACGCAATTCGTGATCACAATGTATTAGGCTTTACTGTGCAATATATCCAGACGTTTCAAGGAAAAAGCATTGTGAACGATGATGGTGAGTTGGTTAAGGGGATCGATCAGGCATCTGTATTTGAAGCGCCAGAACGCATGGCGAATATAGTCAATCATATTATTAATAAGCACGCACAATTTACAAAGCTAAAGCACTATAACGCAATTTTCACAGTTCCGAGTACCCGTCAAGCTCTTGCTTACTATGACTTATTCAAACGGCTGGATACAAATCATCGCCTAAACGTGACGACGATCTTCACTTGGCAAGCCAATGAGGTTGACAACGAAGCTCATCAGGGGCAAGACGATGTTACGTCGCGTCAGGGACTAGACAAAGTCATTGAAGACTACAACAAGCGCTATCATACCGACTTTTCGACGGATCATTTTAGCGATTATTTTAAAGACGTGTCTAAACGGATGAAAGCGCACAACGATGCAACTCCTGAGGAAAACATCGATGTGTTGATTGTTGTAAACATGTTCTTGACGGGATTTGACTCGAAGCGGCTGTCAACGCTTTATGTTGATAAGAAGTTGCGTTGGCAGGGGCTTATTCAGGCCTTCTCACGAACTAATCGGATTGATACGAACAATAAGCCTTTTGGGAACATTGTTTGCTATCGTAATCTTAAAAGGGCGACTGATGACGCTGTAGCATTGTATTCTGATGGCGATCAGCAGGCATTCTTTGCGCCGCCATATCCTGAGTTAAAGAATCAGTTCATTAAAGCGATTCAAGCGTTGCAGGTCGTCACACCAACTAAAGATGATGTTGATCCGTTATACAATCAAGGCGACGAAGCCCTTGAAAAGTTTGTCCTCGCATTTCGCAGCGTCTTGCGGATTTACAATAAAGTTCGCGTTTACGATGAATTTGATTGGGAACAGTTCAAGAACATCTTTACGAATCAGGATTTTGAAGATTTCAAGGGGAAGTATTACACGGCATATAAACGCCTCAAACCGGACAACCCTGGCGAAAAGGCTGATATTCTTGACGACATTGATTTCGATATGACATTAGTTCAAACGGATACGATTGACGTAACTTATATCGTTAATCTGATTAAGTCGATTAATCTTGATGATGACAAGAGTCGTAATTCTGACATTGCAAAGATTCAGCGATTTTTGAACAATGCCACAGACGATCACCTGAAGTCGAAGGCGGAGCTGTTGAAACGGTTCTTAGATGAGAATGTGCCAAAGCTCAACGCTAAGTCAGACATTGGTAATGAATTGGACAAATTCTTAGCAGACTCGCGCGAAAATGCATTAGTTGGCTTCTCTAAAAATCACAACTTGCCGATTTCTGTTGTCAAGGATCAACTGTCTGATTATAACTTTACGGGTCGCGCCAATTTACAATCAATGCAGAAGGAATTCAATGATCTTGGCTTTGGTTTTCGTGAGAAGCGTAAACTTAGTGCTGAGATGCAGCAGTTATTGGAAAATGTTAGCGAAAAATATTCATTATCTTAACGCTGAAATGGAGAAATAGTCTTGGATAACACGCACAACACACAAGCACAGCAACAAGCAGAATTACAAAAGCGCCTTTGGAGCATTGCTAACGACCTTCGTGGCAACATGGATGCCAGTGAGTACCGAAATTATATATTAGGGCTCATCTTTTACCGCTTCCTTAGCGATCAGGTCAGCGACGAAGGCGAAGAGCTGTTCAAGAATGACCCAGTTGATTTTGAGACAGCTTATCAGAACCCAGATGACCAGGAGGATATTAAACAAGCGGTCATCGAATACATTGGTTTCTTTATCGAACCGAAGTATTTATTTGACAGCTTAATCAAGGATATTAAGGCCGGCAATTTTGACACTGAAAAGCTCCAAAATGCGATTAACGAGGTTCAGCTATCAACTGTGGGCCATGAATCAGAAAATGATTTCCGTGGACTCTTTGCCGATATGGATCTTGGATCGAATAAACTTGGTGCAACGGTCTCGGAACGTGGCAAAATGATTGCTAAAGTCATGTTGGCATTGGCTGACATTAATTTTCGCAGTCAGGACATGCAGATTGATGTTCTGGGTGATGCTTATGAATACCTCATTGGCCAATTTGCTGCCAGTGCAGGTAAGAAGGCCGGTGAATTTTATACGCCACAACAGGTTTCTAAGATTCTGGCGCAGATTGTCACTTTGCATAAGCACGAATTACGATCAGTTTATGACCCGACGATGGGATCTGGTTCCTTGCTGCTGCAGGTAGGTAACTATGTTGATCGAATTGGCGAGTATTACGGTCAAGAACTTAACACGACAACTTATAATTTGGCACGCATGAATCTTCTGATGCATGGTGTGAACTTTAGCCAATTCCAATTATTCCAAGGAGACACCCTCGAAAACGATAAGGTTGGTGACAAACAGTTTGACGCTGTTGTAGCTAACCCACCATATTCGGCTAACTGGGATCCAACCGATAAGATAGACGACGAACGGTTCCGCAAGTATGGCCGAACAGCGCCAAAGTCAAAGGCTGATTTTGCCTTTGTTGAACACATGCTCTATCACTTGAATGAAACAGGCATTATGGGTGTTGTTCTACCCCACGGCGTACTTTTCCGTGGCGCGGCAGAAGGCGCCATTCGCCAATTTATGTTGGAACAGGACAATGTTCTAGATGCCGTCATTGGTCTACCTGCGAATCTCTTCTATGGGACAAGTATTCCCACGGTTATTTTGATCTTCAAAAAAGATCGCGACGCGCGCAATGTTCATGATGTGCTATTTATTGATGCGTCCAAGGATTTTGAAAAGGGGAAGAATCAGAATTCCATTACAGATGATCAGATTAAGCGAATCGTGGAAACCTACGACAAACGCAAAGACGTCGACAAATATGCTCATGTTGCTTCCTTCGATGAAATCAAAGAAAACGAATTTAACCTGAACATTCCCCGATATGTAGACACAACTGAGCCAGAAAAGCCTGTTGATGTGGTTAAGGTAGTAGCTAACATTAAGAAAGCGGATGAACAAATTGCCGAATTAAGTCAGGCTTTAGCCAAGGATTTTGATGATTTGGTTGCTAATAACGACGAAGCTGCCAAACAACTAACCGCTTTGAAGGAGCTGTTTAAAAATGAGTAAGGATGCTAATAATGTTCCCGCACTGCGGTTTAAGGGGTTTTCGGACGCTTGGGAAAAGCGTAAGTTGGGAGATGTCACAAAACTAATAACAAAGGGTACAACTCCAAGAAAGCAAAATGGACAGGGGACTATCAATTTTATTAAGGTCGAAAATATTTCAAAAGGCGGAAATATATCAGTTACCAACAAAATTTCTTTTGAGGAACATCAAGGTTATTTAGCTAGGTCAGTTCTACAAGAAAATGATATTCTCTTCTCTATTGCCGGCTCACTTGGACGTACTGCAATAATTTCCAAATCCCTGTTACCAGCCAATACTAATCAAGCTTTAGCAATCATTCGCCTTGGCTCCGGCGACGTAAAGTTTGTCGCTACTTATCTATCAGGAACGGCCGTTAATGAATATATTAAAAGGAACCCAACCACTGGAGCACAACCTAACATTTCACTGACTCAAGTTGCAAGTTTACACATAGACTGGCCATGTTTAGATGAACAAAGAACAATCGCAAAACTATTTTCGAAAGTCAACAACCTTATCGCTGCAACTCAAGGTAAACTTGATCAACTTCAAATGGTCAAAAAGGCGCTATTACAACATTTCTTTGACCAGTCAATGCGGTTCAAGGGGTACTCTGACCCGTGGGAAAAATGTAAGTTGGGGGATATAGCTGAAAAAGTTACTGAGAAGAACAAATCTGGTGAATTTAAAGAAGTACTAACTAATTCGGCGGAGAACGGTATTGTTAGCCAGCGGGACTTTTTCGATAAGGACATCGCGAACAAAGAAAGTTTAAGTGGCTATTACGTAGTGCGGCCAGATGACTTTGTCTACAATCCGAGAATATCTAACTCGGCTCCTGTTGGCCCGATCAAGCGTAACAGGTTAAAACGTATAGGAATTATGTCTCCGTTGTATTTTGTTTTTCGGGTGCACGGTGTGAATCATGGGTTCTTAGAGCAATATTTCTTAGCTAATGTCTGGCACCGTTTTATGACACGAAATGGCGACACTGGAGCACGCTCTGACCGTTTTGCAATCAAAGATTCTGTATTTGTGACAATGCCAATTCTTATTCCGTCTGTTGCAGAGCAACAACACATTGCTTCATCCTTACAAACACTCGATGGCCTTATTGCTGCAGCTCAGTCCAAACTTGTCGGTTACCGGCAATTAAAGAAGTCTTTGCTACAAGAGCTCTTTGTATGAAGAAAGAGTTCATAAACTTAGATAGGAGATTGTTATGAGACGAGAAAGGCGAAAGAAAAGTCACTGGAAAACTGTTGGAATTGTGATAGTCCTCTTAACAATAATTGGTGCGAGCTTCTATGTTGGAAGTCGATATGCAACATCGATTCAGAATCAAAGTCAGATTTCAAGGGCATCGAGTCAATCCTCTACCAAGTCATCACAACAGTCGAAACAAAGCAAACCAGAGAGCTTCACGACAAGTAGTCCCTCCAAAGCTTCCCAGCAACAAGTACAGGATCAAGATCCTGTATCGCTGGCACATTCATATATTATCGGTAAAGGGTTCAGTATCGTTCCTGAACTTTACGACGGAGAAGACGTTAATCAAGCAATGACCGAGAATAAGGCACCACAAAACAGCGTACACGATGGGGTTTTGTATGGTTATTTTAAAGACGCCAACACTGCAAGGCTCACTGGTCTCGGAGCATACGTAGGCTCTTACAGTGCAAATTACACGGTTGACAACCACAATATTGTTCTCAAACTAAGTAACAGTGCGGTACCAACCAAGGTTATACCATACACATTGAATGTTGATGGGACTGTACTTCTTAAGGCATTCAGTACTGATTTCGAAGGGCATACACTTACCAGTAAAGTCAATTTTGATGAACAGGCAAGGGCATATGTGGATCAAAAGCAAGCACAAAATTAAGGCGGAATATTTTCTGGTTCAAATTTCTCTACTGTCACCTCTCCACAGTGCGTTTGGCTGACTTTTCCCATTCCGTATGATAAAGATTTAATTGCCCAACAGGGTAACTAAATCCAGGAGGTGCGGAATGAAACAACGCACGCAGAAGTTCCACATGTATTTCAAACAATGGATCGAGCTTTACAAAGAAGGGGCAGTTCGTCCTGTTACTTACCAAAAGTATCAGATGTCACACAAGCATCTAGTGACACTTGCGCCGGACTTGCACATGGACGAGCTGAAGCGACGAACCTATCAAGAGCTAATCAATGAGTTCGCCGCAAATCACGAAAAGCAGACGACATTGGACTTCCATCACCACCTGAAAGCGGCCATTCTTGACGGGCTTGATGAAGGGCTGCTTGAACAGGATCCAACGCGCAAAGTCGTGATCAAAGGCACCGTTTCTCGCATTCATAAGGTCAAATTTTTGAACCAGCATGAACTCACGAAGCTATTGGCGCTGCTTGATCTGGATGGCGGTTTGGGATGGGACTACTTCCTCCTGCTGATTGCGAAAACAGGCTTGCGATTTGGCGAAGCACTTGGAGTGACACCAGCGGACTTTGATATGGCTAAGTTGACCTTAACCATCAACAAAACTTGGGATTATAAGAGCGCTACAGGCAGCTTCGCCGAAACCAAGAACACTGCCTCTGTTCGCAAGGTGCCACTTGACTGGCAAGTTGCGATGCAGTTCGCTACCCTGATCAAGCATCTGCCTCAAGATCAACCAATCTTCGTCGCCGCTGGACAGCGCGTGTACAACGAAACCGCTAATGACATCCTAGAGCGCAAATGCAAGCGCGCACGCATCCCTGTCATCAGCATTCATGGTCTTCGCCACACGCACGCATCACTGCTTCTGTATGCGGGTGTTTCGGTTGGTTCGGTGGCAAGACGCCTCGGTCACGC
This sequence comes from Lacticaseibacillus huelsenbergensis, assembly GCF_029726355.1. NCBI lineage: Bacteria > Bacillati > Bacillota > Bacilli > Lactobacillales > Lactobacillaceae > Lacticaseibacillus > Lacticaseibacillus huelsenbergensis. The sequence goes on along the minus strand of NZ_CP120687.1, from coordinate 227,241 downwards.
CAATATGAGCACGACCCAGAAGACCTACCTCCATATCATCCAAGAATTAGAAAACCAAGACAACGATAAGATTATGCGCTACCTCACCTCATTGATGTGACATAAAAGGATCGCTTCACGCAGCTTTACCGCGTTAGGCGACCCCTTTCAAATGAAAAGTCCTTGTAACAGGGCTTTTTTTAATGATTCGAGGCCAGAAAGTTTGGATTGAGTTGCAGCGATAAGGTTGTCAAATATAGTTAGACAACTGCCTATTGTGTCCTGTTCCTTTCTTGACGGAATGTTTATTTTTGTTGTTAGAACATTCTTGTTGTACAGCCTTTTAATGGTTGTACCCTCTGTTCCATTCCAGTGAACGATACTTAAAAACTGATTCAAAAATGAATTAGCAAGGCGTTCGTCATGCTTAATCCAAATAATATTCGAATCCTGAAAATAGGCATCCTCCCCGTCATAAACAAGCTTTCTGCCAATACTCCCTGATGCTGAAATTAAAATATCTCCAGCTTCAGGAAATGGATACATTTTTTTATATTTTTCAAAAAGTTCACGCGAAATGAAAGAGTCCGCTTCTTTACCAAAAGTTCCAATTTTATAAAAAGGGACATCTCCAGTTGACGAGGTTTGATCCTTATAAATTCGTTTATTCATGGCGACCTGTCCCAAATCACCCAACTTACGCTTTTCCCACGGGTCAGAGTAGCCTTTGAACCGCATTGACTGGTCAAACAGATGCTGTAATAGAGCCTTTTTAACCATTTCAAGTTGATCAAGTTTACCTTGAGTTGCAGCGATAAGGTTATTGATATTCAAAACGCAATCTTGTATTGAGTCCAATTCTGTAGGGTCACATGGTACAAAAAGCTTAAGCCTCTTTAGTTCACTGGCTTTAATTAATGGTTGACCGGTGCCAAATTTGATTTTTTTTAAATCAAAATGATCTAGCAAAGCTTTTAAGAAGCTAGGTGTATCCGTGACCAAAAAAACAGTGTTGTCAGTAATTTTAGCCTTCCCAGAATAAATATATAGATTTCCAGCATTTGCCCCTACACGCGCCGTCAGAATCATCTTTCCTTCTACATCGTAACTCGAGTCATAGCCTATGATAGAAGTTGATCCCAAAACAGGAAAACGGAAAATTTTGTCTTTACTTGGGTGCAATGTAAATGTGCTTTTCCCAGTTCCAATAAAATGCACTAAGCTTGCCAACTTACGCTTTTCCCAAGCGTTAATTGCCATCAAGAGTCGGTATGTTAGGAAATGTTTTTAGTTAAGATGTGCTCCTTAATAGACAATGGTTTGAAAATGTCTATCGGCAAATCCTTCTTGTGTTGTCCACATGCTAAGCATTGTAATACAGGGTATATTATAATGCCGCTTTCTGTGGGTGACCTGTTGGTATAGTGAGACCACAACACTTCATTAGATAACAAAATAAGAGTCAGCTATATCAGTAGATCAGCTAACTCCTGTCTTTAAATTGCAAGTTACCTCCAGTAAGGGTTTGGTGTTGCCTGGATTAATTCACCGTTTCCCTCTAAATTGACAGATTCATTTGGTAGTAGTAGGAGACTTTGACCTAGATGAAGAGTATGATGGTCGGCTGTTGCGGTTCCTTTTATAAGGGTCAAAGCGGAAGCGATAGCGCTAAAGTTTGTAACAACCAGATCATGAACAAGTTTAATTAGCCGCAGTTGATAAGCACGTTCTTGAATACTTTGGTTTATCGTGAACGGTTGTTTCTGAACCGTTTGTTCTGGGTTAAGAGTGCTTAGACCGTCAGATACATCTAACTTTCGAGGCTTACCGTCTAATCCCTTACGTCCATAGTCGTACAAGCGATATGTGACGTCTGTGGCTTGTTGAATTTCATAAACCAGTGATCCAGCAGTGATAGCATGTAAGGTTCCCGCGGGGACAAACAAGTAATCACCAGTGGTTACTGATTCACATCCAGCTATTTGTTCAGTCAATGAAGGATAACTGGTAATCTCATTTAACATCGAAGTATCTGATAGGCCAGAATAAACATGCTGATCCAGGGGCTGCTGAATGAAATACCAGGATTCCGATTTTCCATACAGATATCCTTTGTCTCTAGCATATGAATCTGTTGGATGAACTTGAATGCTTAAGTTTGCGTCAGCACCGAGCATATCGATAATTAGCGGATAAACTTCTCCGGGAATTAATCCGAATTTCTGCGGATTTTGTTGAGTGGCGAGAAAGAAACTTGTTGCAATCCCAGTTGCTGCGTCAACGATCATGCAATCCAGATATGATATTCCGGCAACACTGTAGACGGATCCGGTGTGATCGGAGGTGGCACCATAGGGAAGGAGTCGTGGTGTACCCCAAATGCGATCTTTGGATAAGCTCTTCAGGAGATACAAAACTTCCACCGCTTTCTAAAAGAAACCAACCAGGCAGCCAACTGTAACAATTGCAGTGATGATGAGAATAACTTTCGTTGCGCTCATTTGTTTTGCAGAGATTAACCACCATGCAAACATTACCATAGCTAATGGCAACAAATCTGGGAAGATTCCAGTTAAGACGTTCTCTAAAGGCGCTGATTTTCCCCCTAATGGAATTTTTGCAATCGTCTTCAACACAATAGTATTGGCTGCTAATGCGCCCACGACCATGATCCCTAAGATGTTAAAAGCGTCGGTAATTCTTTTAGAGTTCTCGCCAACGATGACGTCAATGGCATTGACGCCAAGACGGTAGCCGCTATGAAAAGCAATGTAAGAGATCGTAGGGCCAATAATGCCATACGCAATAATGTAAAACATTGGGCCTAACGGACTGCCACCCTTGGCTAAACTCATGGCGATGGAGAGCAGGATTGGTACGATAATTCCCTGAATAATAGAGTCCCCAATTCCAGCCAATGGTCCCATTAATGTTGCTTTAATATTGACAGGCATTTCTTCTGAAACATTCCGGCCCATAGCAATTTGTTCTTCTAAGGATGCAACAATGCCGTTAATCAATTGTCCGGTTTGGGGTTCAGTGTTGTAAAACATTGAATGCCGGACTAGCAGCCGCCTTTTACCGTCTTCATCATCTTTATAATATTTATCTGCAAATGGAATATAGGAATAAGCCCATGCATGTGCTTGTAACTTCTCATAACTCATAGAGCTGAGGTGGGTAAAACCCCAGCGATACCAAATCTGATTTAGTTCATGTTTAGATAGCATGGTGTCGCCACTTGTTGATTGAGTTGATTTTGGCATCTTAATTCACCTTTCTAGAAAAGATCCTCGTCTTCATATTCTGTGTCAGTATTTACTGTGGCCTCGTGACTTCCATCATCTTTTGACGTTTCTGAAGTTTTAACACCTTTCGCGCCATGATTGTTAGAGGACAAATAATACATGTAGGCGACAAGTGCGGCAATAAAGACAATTGCAATCATGCTTAATTTTGCAAATGCCAGTAGAACAAAACCGGCAAAGAAGAATATCAGGTGTGCATTGCTCTTGATAACAATTGCCATTAACATTGCAATTCCAAGTGCCGGTAAAACGCCTCCGAGCACCTGAATAATGTGTGTTACAATATCGGGAATACTTTGAATTAACCAGTTGACCAAACCTTTTCCTGAATAAATGGCGAAAAATACTGGCACTGCACGCAACAGAAAAGTAGTAATCTGAGGGTAAATTAGGTGGTTTAAAACAATTCCGCGATCATTATTTTCTTCCGCGGCTTTGTCAGCACGGGCGTTCCAAAAAGAGTAAAGTGCCATTCGACCATTATAGAAAATCAAGCCAAAAGTTTGGCCAATCAGAATTGCCAGTGTTACTGCGATAGCTGGGTTGCGCGTTGTTGCCATGGCTAGACCGATTCCGCCATAAGCCGCGTAGGTGATTTCACTATTTGTGGCACCTCCTGTAGAAAGATTGGCGATGAAGACTGCTTGTACCGCTAGTCCGCAAAGAATGCCTGATTTTACATCGCCAAAAGCTAGTCCAACCAATAAGCCAGCAACTAACGGTCTACCAACAATATAAAAGCCTCCAGACATCCCGAACAGCCATGGGGATTCGATAGCCCCTAGATAACAAAAGATCCCAGTTAACATCGCTGAAATAAATAGACTGGTGTTCATAATTGCCCCTCCTGAGAATTAGCTCATTTCATCATATTTTGCTTTCATAGTTTTCCAACGCTTAATTTCATCATCAGGCAGTAATTGGAACTGGACATCGATACCATGCTTCTCTAAGTTTTCAAACGCGTTATAATCCGCTTGATCAATTGCGACGGTGCGACCTAATACCTTGGCGCCAGCACGCGTATTCATCGGTCCGACGTTTAAGACAGAACCGAATTCAACGCCCATATCAGCTAATTTGGAAAAAGTCTGCGGTGAATCACTGATTAAAAAGAAACGTTTCTTTGACTCGATTCCTTTCTTTATTTTGGTAGGTGCTTCCGCAACAGTGTAAATACCAACCTTCAAATCATTAGCAGCGGCTTTAAGTACCTTTCTACGAAGCGTATCGGTTGCGATATTATCGCCAACAACGAGAATACCATCTACCGGTCGGGCTTTAGTCCACCGCGTCATTGTTTGACCATGTATAACCCGGTCATCCACTCTGACTACTGAAATTGTCATAATTGATTCCTCCTAAAAGTCTAAATCATCATTGTCTTCAACTATATCTTCAGCAATTTCTATTCCTTGCTGTCCGATAGCCTTAGTTTTTGCCTTCACGTCATCTAAATCAGTACAATTTTCAATATTTGTGCCAATCTCCAACAGCATGGGTAAATTAACGCCGCTGACTAGGCTGCATTTATTGGAATGTGCTAAGTAGTATTTGTAAGCTTCGTTGTATGGGGTTCCTCCTTTCACATCAGCTAAGATAAGGACAGGAGATGGTGCGTTATTCAAGAATGCGAGTAGCCGTCGACGAAATTCGTTGACCCCACTCGTATTCAGACTAAGAGCCTGAATGTAATTCTTATGGCCAGCAATCATTTCAAAAGCTGAGACTAAGCCATCCGCTAGATTTGCGTGGCTTGTAATTAATATAATCAAAGCTAATTCCTCCTTGTAAATACATATTTGAGGATCCTTGTTCGCTTACTATAATATGTATGCGCTACCAAAAAGTCAACACCGGTCATGATATGAGTCTGATTTTTTATTTGACAAAAACCAATTCGCAGAATACTATGTAATATGTAATGACATATTAGGAGGACACTCACATGAAAGACTATACGTTAGATGATTTTGCACGGATGATTGATCACACTAATTTACATGCTGATGCAACAAGGGAAGATATGCGGAAACTGTGTGATGAGGCAAAACACTACCATTTCAAGATGGTAGCTATCAACCAGACTCAGTCGAAGTTTTGCTCAGATCTGTTAATGGGAACTGACATCGATACTGGTGCAGCAATCAGTTTTCCTTTGGGGCAAACGACCATAGAGTCAAAGCTTTTCGATGTCAAAGATGCAATTAACAATGGCGCAAATGAAATCGATTATGTTATTAATATCACTGAACTTAAAGCTAAAAACTACCACTACATTGAGGATGAGATGAGTCAGATTGTGACGATTTGTCACAATCACAATGTTCCTTGCAAAGTCATCTTCGAAAATGCCTACTTAACTAAAGAGGAAATTAAAAAAGTGGCCGAGATTGCTAAGAAAGTCAAGCCGGATTTTATCAAAACTTCAACAGGGTTTGGTCCAAGTGGTGCCAAAGTGGAAGATGTAAAACTAATGAAAAGCGTGGTCGGGAACCGAGTATCCGTTAAGGCCGCGGGGGGCATTCGTGATGCCGGTGCCTTCCTTTCAATGATTGAAGCCGGAGCTGATCGTATAGGCACGAGTGCTGGGGTTAAGATCATCGAGGAACTAAGAGAACGCATAGCAAAAAGTGATGCGCAATTCATTTCGCTCCAACGGAATTAATGTCTTTTAGACACTGACAGATTCTGTTTTGTTACGTGGATATCGGACTCACACTTTTTAAGATGATGGTGAACATCTGCGACCTTGCTGTATACTTTTAGTACGAGTTCTGTAAGGAGGCCGCCATGAAAGCCGCAAAGTATAAACAGATTGAAGCCGATCTATTGCGTAGAATTCAAGATGATCAATATCCTATTGGCACGTTAATTCCTAAGGAGTTAGACTTGGTCGAAATGTATTCAGTAAGCCGACCAACTGTGCGCCAGGCCATTCAAGAATTAGTGAATAAGGGCTATTTAGAAAAAAAGAAACGACGCGGGACCTTGGTCAAACAGAAGAAAATTGCACAAGAATTCACTCATCGGTTGCAAAGCTATAGTCAAGAGATGGGCGAAAAGGGATTACAGCCAGAGACGAGAGTTCTTAATTTGACTGAAGAAACGGCCAACGAAGAAGTACAAAAGCATCTTGAAATTGAAAAGGGCCAGAAGGTTTATAAACTTGTGCGACTTCGTTATGCAAATGAAGAACCTATTGTCTTTGTTACGTCTTATATCCCAGTAGACGTAAACTCAGAATTTCTTAAAACTGATTTTGAAACGACATCGCTTTACAGTTTGCTCAAGAAAAGCGGGTACGCTGTTACGCGTGTTCGGCGTAAGCTTGAAGTGGCGGTCGCTGATGAAACCATTGGGGACATGTTGAACGTTTCTGAAGGCGCGCCGATCTTCTATTTCCATACCCAGGGAATTACGGATAAGAACAGAATTGTGGAGTATTCGATTTCTAAGTATAGAGGAGATCTCAACTATTTTGTTATTGACATTGATCAGTAGGCAGATCTTCTGTTACTAACTGTTCGGGTAACTAACGGTGTCGAAGCGATATAGAATTAATGATCAATGTTTGTCATGATAAAACCGGCTGTTTCTTAAAAGTACCTTGTTATTTCGTTCTCTGCTGGCAAACGACTTAAGGCAAAAAATTTTTTCCACACTAAAGTGCGACGCTTATAACGATTAAGTTTGTTAGAGTGCCGCACTTTTGAATCGAATACTTACACTTCAGTTGATTGTCCAATGTAAACCATTAGGGAAGGTTACAGGCAGTGCAGCATTGGCACTGCGAGCAAGTTCATACAATGACGAAAAAGAGAAAGGATGATACCCATGACAGTTAAAACACAGCGCCAAGGAGATTCAATCCTAATCCCCGTCCCCGCTACGTTCAACATTGGCGAAAACGTCGAATACCAACCAACGATCGATAAAAACGGCGTCATCACTCTAATCCCAATAAAGCGTCATATTTTTGACAGCAACCCGGATTATGATCTGCGAAAGGACATCAAGGGAGAAAATATTGGCGATAATGGTCCGGCGGTGGGGCGCGAAAACATGTGGCATGACAGAGGATGCATAAGTGATCTTATTTGGATCAGTCATGAACTCTTGCGAGTACTGAGACGGCGATCCTTTAATCGACCGATCATTTAAAAGTAGTCTGACAGTGGCCTTCAAGCCAGCAAAGCACATCCCTATTTATCTTCATATCAAAATTAAAATTTAACTGTCCGAATTTGCAAAAATCATATACAGATTCGGGCTTTTTTAATTTCTGCAGAACCTTTCCGCCGCAAAGCCTTGGCGCACACAAGATCTATCGGCGATCCCAATCACCACCAGAACACCCTTAAACACACGCACATCAGCCAAAACCTCACCCAAGTTTTAGCCTAAAAATTAAATGAACCCATTGACAACGAATCTCATAATTCTATAATCAAACCATTACATTTCAGCCGAGTTCACGAATTCACCCGCGAACTCAGCTGGGAAATCCGCAATTATTAGAAAAATATGTGAGGTGCCGAGTATGGAAGAAAACAAACGTGATCAAACTTGGTTCGGTTTAGCCATGATTCTTTGTGGGGCGTTGGTCTCGATTCCCAGCCTGATTCTGGGTGGCAGCCTGGTTTCGGGAATGTCGCTTCCGGCCGCAATTTTGACCGGACTGGCCGGGTATGGGTTCATCGTCTTGATGATGGTGTCGCAGGGGATGCAGAGTGTTGATCAAGGTAAGCAGGCGGTCGTGGTGGCGCAACAGGTGTTTGGAAAAGTTGGGTCGTCGAAAGTGATTTCGATTATCATCGCGATTGCGGCGCTGGGGTGGTTTGGTATTCAGGCGAATGTTGGCGGCTTGGCCGTGGCGAACTTGTTGAAGTATTTGGGTTTGCCGATTCCCGCTTGGTTAGCTTCGCTGTTGACGGGGTTGCTGATGGTGGTGACCGCGATGTATGGCGTGAAGCTGATTCGGCTGCTCGCGTATGTCGCCGTTCCGTATTTGGTGATCGTCATTCTGTATGGCCTGTGGTTCGCGTTTGCTAAGCAGGACGCTGCGGCGATGATTGCGGCGTATCATCCGAGCGGCGCAGTGTCGTTTGTCAATGGCTTCTCGTCGACGGTTGGCTCGTTCGCGATGGCGGGCGTCATTGTCGGGGATTACGCGCAGTTTTCCAAAAAGCGTAGCGATGTGGTGAAGGCGGCGATTTTCGGCGTCATTCCCGCGGGCGTTTTGATGATTGCGGTGGGCGCGGTGTTGACGATTGCGTTTAAGTCGAATGACATTAGCAGCCTTTTCATGAAAATCGGCTCGCCGGTCATTGGTGGCTTGGCGCTGATTTTGGGCACGTGGAAAGTCAACGTGGTGAATGCTTATTCTGGTGGGATTGCCGTGGCGAATATATTCAACATTCCGGAAAAATACCGCAAGTTGACGCTGTTTCTGGTCGGCGTGGGCGGCACGATTTTGTCGATTATCGGCATTTTGAATTATTTCGAGCCAGTGATGAACATCTTTTCTGCCATGATTCCGCCGGTGGCTGGTGCGATGGCGGCGTCTTATTGGGTGATTCATCACGGTGATTTGCATAGCTGGCAGCCGGTGCCTGGGGTGAACTGGCTTGGCTTGACCGCGTGGGCATTAGGTGCGGTTGTTGGCGTTTTGCCGGTTGTGTGGCCGGCGGTCCCGAATATTCCGGTGTTAGGCATCATCCTCGCGTTTGTACTTTATTACGTCGGCGCGAAATTGCATCCGGAGTGGGATAAAGCTTCTGAATTGGACTAAAACGTGTACTGATGAATGTTAAGGAGGCAATTATGCGGTTATTAGACGAAGAATCAATCGAAAACATCGCGACTGGCGCGGCCTTTTTTGGCGCAGGCGGTGGTGGCAACCCCTTTTTAGGCAAGTTGATGGCGCTGGAAGCCATTAAGAAAAATGGCCCCGTGAAGTTGCTGGACGTGTCCGAAATTGATGATGATGATTATTTTTGTCCCGCGGCGATTATGGGCGCGCCGGCTGTGATGATGGAGAAGATTCCCAAAGGCGACGAGTTTGAGCGGGTTTTCACCATGCTGAGTCAGTATACCGGGCACCGGTTCGTCGGCACATTTCCGATGGAGGCAGGCGGGGTGAACTCGATGGTGCCGATTGCACTGGCGGCGTCGCTGGGCATCCCCTTGGTGGACTGCGACGGTATGGGGCGGGCGTTTCCCGAGTTGCAGATGGTGACGTTCTACCTAGGCGGCGTGGCAGCCACGCCCATGGTGATCACGGATGAAAAAGGGAACGCCGGCGTGATCAAAACGATTGACGCGAAGTGGGCGGAACGCTTGGCCCGGGTCCAAACCGTGGAGATGGGCGGCAGTGCGACGGTGGCCTTGTATCCGTCAAGTGGCGCGCAGATTAAGCAAAACGGGATTCGCGGCATTGTGACGCTGTGCGAACAGGTCGGCTTGCGGATTCGTGATGCCCATCTGAATCCGGCCAAGGCGTTGGCGGAAATTCTTGAAGTCACGAATGGGCATTTAATTTTTGAAGGAAAAGTCATCGATGTCGAGCGGCGCACCGAGCGCGGGTTCAACGTTGGCGATATTAAAATTGATGGCTTCAATGATTTTCAGGATCAGCATCTCAGTGTCTTGATTCAAAACGAGAACCTTCTGGCATTGCGCAACGGGAAGCCGCTAGTCATGACGCCTGATTTGATTGAAATTGTCGATGCGGACACGTTATTGCCGGTCACGACTGAGGTCATTAAATACGGTAAGCGCGTGAAAGTGTTGGCCACCCCGGCAGATGCGCGCTGGCGGACGGAAGCAGGCATCAAAACGGCCGGGCCGCGTTACTTTGGTTTCGATTACGATTATCGGCCGGTTGAAGAATTGGTGAAGGAGGGCTAAGTATGTATCGATTAGGCATTGACGTCGGTGGTACGAATACGGATGCGATTCTTTTGGACGACCAGCATCACGTGATCAATTCGGTTAAGCGCCACACGACCAAAGATATTCAAACCGGCATTAGCAACGCCATTCAAGCGGTGCTGGCCGATCAACCGCTGGACCGCGATCAAATTAACAAGGCCATGCTTGGAACGACCCAAATCACCAATGCGATTGTGGAGCGTAAGCATATTGCCCGCGTCGGGGTGTTGCGTCTGGCGTATCCGGCAACTGAGGCGATTCCGCCGTACACGGCCTGGCCGGAGGATTTGGTGAACAAATTGTCAGGTAAGTACGCGATCGTCAAGGGCGGTTACGAGTATGATGGCCAGATTCTGAACGAAATCGATCCGACTGAAATCAACGCAGTGTTGGAACAGTGGCGCGGCGAAGTCGACTCGATCGCCATCATCGGGGTGTTTGCTGCTTTGCGAGTCGATCAGGAGCAGCAAGCTGCCGATCTGGTGCACGCAGCTTATGGCGCCGATTTTCCGGTCACGTTGTCGCATGAAGTCGGGTCACTTGGCTTAATCGAACGCGAAAATGCCGCGATCCTGAACGCCGGCCTTTTCCGCGTCATCGAAAATACCGTGGACGGCTTCGAGCAGGCGCTGGCGGCATCGGGCATTAAGCATGCTTCGTTATATCTGACCCAAAATGACGGCACCTTGATGACGGCGGCGTATGCTCGGCATTTTCCGATTCTGACGATTGGTTCTGGGCCGACGAACAGTATTCGCGGCGCGGCGTATCTGTCGCACCTGAAAAATGCGATTGTGGTCGACATTGGCGGGACGACGACTGACCTGGGCGTGCTGCAAGCCGGGTTCCCGCGCGAGTCGTCGATTGCGGTGACCGTTGGCGGCGTGGCAACCAACTTTCGAATGCCGGATATTATGTCAATCGGCTTGGGCGGCGGTTCCATCGTCCGCCAGCAGCGCGATGGTAGTGTCACGGTCGGGCCGGATTCGGTCGGCTACCAAATTACCGACAAGGCGCTGACGTTTGGCGGCAATATCATCACGGCGACCGACATTGCCGTGCGCCTCGGCTTGTCCGAGGTCGGCGATCCCGAGCTGGTGAAGCAAATTCCGCTTAAGTTTGCCCAAGCTGCATTAAAGACCATCGGTGAGATGATTGCAGTGGCGATTGATAAAATGAAAACCAGCGCCGAGCCGGCCACCGTCATTTTGGTTGGCGGCGGTGCGATCATTGCGCCGCGGCATCTGGACGGCGTCGGGAAACTGGTGCGCGATCCGCTCGGCGGCGTGGCCAATGCGATCGGCGCTTCGATCAGTCAGGTCTCCGGCGAATACGGCCGCATTTATCCATACAACCAGATTCCCCGCGATCAAGCCATGGCGGACGCCAAGAAAAAGGCGATCGCTGCGGCCATCGAATCAGGTGCAGATGAAGCCACGATTGAAGTAGTCGAAGTCGATGAGGTGCCGCTGGCCTACCATCCGGAGAATGCAAATCGGGTGAAGATTAAAGTGGTGGGGAATTTGGCGCGGTAAGTTTCAGATAAACCACGTGTATTTTGTAACCAGAAATGTTAGATTTTCTTTGAACGTCAAAGCCTGAATTGGTGCCAGTCACTAGAAAAAAGCTGATGCCAGAGGAAAGGGTACTTAAACTTATCCCGAAATTTTCCAAGGAGGATATCCAAAAAACTGTTCATGAACTTAGCGACGGAGAATTCCGCAAGCTTGCAGAAGCATTTGAATTAGAAGAAGTTGAGCCAGATAAGTAACAAATCGAAGTCTGCCTGAGTAAGGCAGGCTTTTTTTACGTTCAAAGTTTTTGCCGAACAGCCTTTTACACAACCAATACCCAAACTTTTCAAAACCACCACAACGCTTTTACATCCCCTGTGTATAAATGAATTGATATACACCGATAATGATTCTGTTTTGTATGTGGAGGCTGAATAATGGGTAGACAAAGATGGAAAGTGGTTAGTAGCCCATTTTTAATGGTGGCTTTATTGATGGGCGCAACGTCGGCACCGGTCGCAGCTGCGGTGCCTTCTAGTGTCACCACAACAGTGAGTTCGGCGGCGCTGGCGTCAACGCAGAAACCAAGCTCATCAGTAGCATCCTCTACGGCAACTCACTCCTCGGCGTCCTCATCCGCCACGGCATCAAGCACTGGCACCACAAACAGTACGGCGTCCAGTAGTTCAAGTGCGCTGCCCAATGCCAGGACCGCGGTCATCAAATCCATCATTGCTCATCGGGAAAACACACTCGCACCAGGTATCACGGAGCAAATGCTTACATATCTTAACCGGAGCAATGAACAAACGAAGTATTACTCGGTGTCGCTTAATCCCAAGAATCCGCAAACCCAACTGGTAGCGGGCACCGCTGCCACCACAACGAATTTACCGGTGCAGACAGTCCGCGACCAGGCTAACGCTGTGATTCAACAGGGCCAGCCGGTTGTTGCGGCTGTTAACGCAGACTTTTTCAAAATGGCGACAGGTATCCCCACCGGCAATGTCGTGAAGAATGGCGTTGAGTTACATGCGGCCACCAGTGCTAGTGAAGCCTTCTTTGGCGTTGAAAAAGATGGTACGCCGATCATTGGTAACGAACACACCTATCTTCTGGTGAAAAGCCAACTTCAACAGGCACTTGGCGGGCGGAACATTTTGGTGGCAAACGGTAAAGTGAATGATACTAAGCCTATGGGCACCGATCACGAACCGCGGACAGCTGTTGGCATCAAGGCTGATGGCACTGTCTTTTTCGTGGTGATCGATGGACGGGAAGCACCTACCTCCAACGGGATTTCGATGGCAGACTTGGCCAATTTAATGATTCAACGTGGTGCGGTCACCGCTTTGAACTTAGACGGCGGCGGTTCTGCGACCTATGTGAGCCGCGAACCGGGGTCCACACAATTAACAGTGCAAAATCATCCTTCTGATGGCCACGAGCGCGCTGTGGCGAACGCCTGGTTAATCGTTTCGAAAACGGCTCCGGATAATCAGACGGCATCAGGACAGGTGAAGTCGGACAACCAAGCATCTTCGTCTGAAAAAGCGGCCACTTCCAGTTCACAATCCAGCGAGGCATCAGACAGTCAGACATCATCGTCGTCTTCGAGCAAAAAGAAAGGTGACACATTACCAGCGACAGGCGAGAATGATCTAGCAACTGGCATCCTCGGCCTCATCCTCGTTGTCGCAAGCGCTGCCACTTATCTTATCAGTGGTTATCGGCGGACGAGGTAGTCTGCCACAATGAACTTATATTTACTGCTTATATGGGATTGGCATGCTATATTATAGCGAATATATGCTGAAAAGTGGGATTGAAGACCACACAACTACCTAACCTACATTTTATCGAGTTCTTCAGCAGCACCCAATGAGCTGTTGTTTTTGTTGCCCCAAAAATGTCAACTTTTACATCTCTGAAAATTGATCTATTTGAAATCTCGTGATACTATATTTGTAGCGACAAGACAAAGAATTCTAATAGTCATGAGAGCACAATAGCCGTATCCCGGGTAGGGGATACGGCTATTTTTTTCACCCGCTGCAACTGACGGGCGTGTGGGTGGATGAGGCCACTGCATGGCTACCGTCGTCCGTTCCACCAACGGGCGAATAGCGTTGTGGCTATTCCCGCTATGATGCTAGTAATCAGCGGTACGATAACCAAGACAAAGAATTCTTTTAACGTCATGAAGACACCCCCCCTTGGGGGCAGCAGCCTCATTAATCGTACCAGAACAGCAGCTCACTTTTGGCCACATGGGCTGCTTTTTAATTGCACCTTTTAGAGGAAGGCTTCCGGCTATCGTTTTTGCTATCATGAAGCAAGCCGCCTCCCTCTAACAACCTGTGGTAAACTTGCTTTAGTAGTGCTATTGCCAGTTATCCTTGCACTGACACAACCAATTTCGCTTCGTGTGGGAAAGAAGGAAAGACTCTTGAAAATCATCGCGATCGGAGACAATGTCGTTGACCTTTATCCAGCGGACAAGAAGATGTTTCTTGGCGGTCATGCTGCCAATACGGCGGTTTTTGCGACTATGATGGGGCTTGAGGCTGCTTACCTTGGCACGTTTGGTAATGATGCGCGCGGTGATTTTGCGCGGCGGACGCTTAGCGAACTTGGGGTTGATATCAGCCATTCGCTGCAGTACGACGGCCCTAATGCCTTCACAACGATGCGCCTCAGTGACGGCAAACGCCAGAAAACAGTTGGCGAACCGGTTCAGGAGCTTCAGTTGAGCCCTGATGATATCGCGTACATTAATACTTTTGATTTGGTTTACTTGAATAATGAAAGTGGTGCGGATGCCTTTTTGTCAGCCATCACGGCGCCTAAAATTTATGACTTTTCAACGATTGATGACGATCGAGTATTCAAAAAAATTGCGCCGCAGATTGACCTTGCCTATCTTTCCGGGAAAGCCAAGTCTGACGATGATGTAGAGGCTTTGTGCCGGCGGGTTGCGGCAGCTGGTTGCGATCAGGTGGTTTGCTCGCGGGGACTTCGCGGCTCGGCAGCGTTGGTCAAGGATACGATGTCTTGGCAGCAGGCGCTCGGCGTTAAAGCGGTGGATCCTTTAGGGGCGGGGGATGCGTATATTACTTCGTTTGCAGCCACGCTTTATTCCTCCGCGAAGCCAACGCTTGATGCGAAAGTTTCGGAGTCGTTGAGTCATGCCACGAAGTTTTCGTCGGCGCAGGTGCGTGTGCCAGGGTCGTTTGGGCATGGGGCGGCTTTGATCGCATGAGGAAGCAGGGTGTAGGTGTTGGCGTGGAGTTCCGCAAGTAAGGGTTTTCGAGACTAAATGGACAAAGCTTGACCACGTGGAGAATGTTCTGTTGAAGGCAAGTAAAAAGTTTCCTTGCGCTTTCTATAACGCGCTCACAGTCGCAGAAATCTACGTGTAAGGACCTTGAAACCCAAATGGCCAAAGCCCAGCCATTTGGGTTTCAAGGCCACTTACACTCCGATTTCTAAGCGCTCCTGTTCGCGCTCAACACAAAAGAAGCCGCCGACTTGTAATCGGCGGCTCCTTTGTACCTTGACGTGGTTAGTCTGTGATCATTTTTGAGATTTGATCAATATAGACTGCGAGCGTCTCAGTCGTGGCCTGACCAAGTTCTGTTGACGGCGCGTTAGTCTTGATCTAACTTTTGTCGCAACTTGGCAGCCACGGAGGAAGGCGGGTGGCCAACCTTAAGCTGAGCATTAACTTAACTATTTTTAATAACGTTCCTAAAACCCCATGGCCATCCTCGGCTCCCCAAAGCCGATTCGGCGGTCCAGAGGAAATGTGAGAAAGTTTACCCTAAACCTTTACCAACAGTTAGGTCGATTGCGGTCTCAAAGGCGGGTTTGGCTGACGTGATCAGGATCAGCCCCGCGCCTGCTTTAAAATATAGATGCATTGCGGTCGCCGGTGACCACCTCCCTTCTGTTCAAGGCAGATCATCGGGGGGAATGGGCGTGACTAAACGTCTATCCCTTCATTAATCAGTCGTTGCGGTCGCGTTTTTACGGAACTGGATTGGACGTTGCGGCTTGTGCCGGCTGGCCGGGTGTCAGTGTAAAGGTAATCACGCCGCTGTAGTTGCCAGCTTTAACATCATTATCCTCAGGTACGTCCAATGTGATTTTGTTGAGGTCATAACTCGTGATCCCGCCGCCGTCCTGGCCCGTGCCGGTCGCAAATAGCGGCTGATCGCTTGTTGCCAAATCAACCGACTTTGTCCATGCCGGTGCCGCAGCGTTAGGCGTTACCAAAGTGTCCGGCACCATTTGAACAAAGGCGCCTTTCAATGTCGCACCACTACCATTCGTAATCGGTGATTCTTTTGCCGAAACCGTATAGCCCGCGCCGGTACCGCGAAAATCGCTCACCGTCAGCAGTGAACTATCAGCAGTGGTAACTGGATCATTCAAATTGCCTTTTACAATACTTTCAACCGTGACACCGGGAAAAGCGAGCGCACTTGGCGCGGAAAGCCCGATAGTGCCACCGGTTACTGTGACTGACGTATTAGTCGTTCCGGTATCTTCGTCTGCAGCTAAAACGACGGAGCCGGTTGTCAAACTCCCTACAAGAAGGCCAGCAAAAGTGATTCCGCTGATCCAACGTTTCTTTGACATAAAAGTCCCCCCAGACAATGTCAAAATGAAAAACTCTTTGGAACACTTTTAATTGTATGCAAGATACTTGTTAAGTTAATTAATCTGTTTCGTTAATATTGTGAATAATTACCCAAAACCGGTCTAGCAGCAATCCGCTCCGAACTGTGGGTAAGATCAAAATTAAGCAGCGCAAAAAAGCTGTCATTTGTCTCAAATTCGGTAAAATAATTGCCGAAAATTGCGACTTTCAGTGAGAAACAAGAACAAATTCGCAGATTTATTAAAAAAGTGATGGAATTCTGGCGTGCGACTAAAGATTGCCGCTGAGAAACATGGCGTTTACATGTGAGCCGAGTCAAAAAGAATGTTGCCAAGTCGAGAATTCAGTCTGTTCGAGAAAAGGACACCGAAAAAGCACGTTTGGAAATTGGCTCAGGCAAAATAGGCCGATTTAAAAACGCCATATGGTAGACTGATTTTACGGCTGAAAAGGGAGGCGGGACGAACTCAGATGTTGAAAATTAATCGCAGTGGCTTTTGTAACTTTTTGACCGGAGCTGCCCGCATACTTGATCTTCTTGGGACCATCAATCGACGGGAGTGGGCTGACAGACAGGGGATTAAATTTGAAGATACTGATGATGCAATTAATGATGCATGGGAAACTGTCGGCAAATTGATGGCCGTTCAGTTTGGTGATTCTGAAAATGAATTTTGCGATGAGTTGCACTGACCACAAGAAGTTTTGATAGAAATGGAAAGCTGGCAAAAATCCGTGGGTCGATTCATGGATCGCTCACTCTGACGATCAACAGCTTATTCAAAAAATAGTGAAGGACTGTGATAATTTGTGAATAGCAGCAAAGATTCTCTGGTTAAACGAATGGCGTACGTTGTATTACTTTATTTTTTGTGGCAGGTTCCTTCGATCTTCTTAGAGATCATGCCAAACATACTAAGGATCTCGTCATCAATGATGCTGGCCGCTGCATTTATTTTGTCAAGTGCGGTCGTCATTTACATTACGTATCGGATTGTCTTTAAATATACGCGGAGAAGAATGATACAAAAGGTTGAGCTTCGCGACATTTGGTACATTCTTGGTGGATATGTCATTACTGTAATCGCGGACGAAGGGCTATTGGCTTTAAACGATCTGATTTACCATCAGTCAGAAACGCCTAACAGCCAAATGATTAGAGAATCTTTTATGGACGCTAACTGGACAGTCACGGTTCTGCTTATTGTTGAAATAATTCTAATCGCACCGATTACGGAAGAGTTGATTTTCCGAGGCGTTGTTTTCAACTTGTTTTTTAGCCCAAATAGAATCGTGCTTAGAACATTGTTAAGTGCCGGCTTGTTTGCCGCGGTTCATGCGACCGATACCGTCTTTGGTTTCTTGGTATACGCCTTTTCTGGCATTGTATTTGCAACTGTCTATTCAAAAACCGGTAAGCTGCAGAACACCATTGTCCTTCACGTTCTTAATAATATCGTCGGAACACTAATAATCCTTCTTTTCTAAGAAGTACTTTAAGCTCCTGAGTTGTTCAGGGTTCTTAGATCACTACATATTTTCAGACTATTAATTCAAAAACTGCCTTAATCCCGTTTGCATCCCACCGCCTGCGCAGGTAAGCTTATTGAGAAGTGAGGCAATGATGACAGAAAAACATGAACAACCCGATCAAACATCGCCTGAGCACCAGCAGCTGATCAAATTGCCGAATGGCGTGACGGCAAAAGGTGTTTTGCTGCAGCGCGGGATGGTGAATCTCCAAAAAGAAGCCGAGCAGGCGGATTTTCCCGCCCAGACGAAGGCTTATTTGGCGTGGATGAACGATTTGAATGGCAATCGGTTTGGCATCAAAATAACTGATGCGGCTGACCATGAGCTGTTGCGGCATACGCAATTTTTGGATGATGCAATTAAGGAGCTGGCCTACGCCGATGCGCCAGCCAATGCCGAGTTAACACCGGATGATTACAAGCCGGCGCGCAATTTCTATGTTCCTTCCGCTGGGCTGGTCGCGTTGGTGGCAGCGTTGCAGTGGGCGGCGCAGCATGAACGCCAAGACGTGGTGGTTTATAGCACCCACCGACATGACTTAACGTTCTACCAACCGCGCCATCAAGCCACGTTTCTCCAGCAATGGGCGCAGCAACAACTCAAGACGCTGCCGTCTGACTTTCGGTTTCGCATTGCCACCAAACTGGATCGTGATGCCACCCATGAAACGACCAAGCTACGAATGCAGTTGTGACAATCACTGCGAAATCTAATTGAAAGGAGGCTGGTGTACCGTGGAGCAAGCCCAAGTTTATGAAAATGTCGACCTGCAGATTATCAAGTTACTTTTTAACAGCGATAGCAGCGATTATAAAGTGTATGCCGTGCGAATTTTAAATTCGAATCCTAAGTTGAAAATGACGCTGACGCAGGAAGTCACTGTGACTGGCGATATGGGCTATTACAATCGCCGGGCCATCATCACGGCTGACTTGGTTTATGATGACGCGGATTCCCTGCGTTATCGCAAACCTTCCTATAAGGTTGCGCGGCTGCATTTTGGCTTGCCCAAAGAACCGCGGCGGCAGTGGCAGCTGATCGACACGCTGCTGGTACATCAGCCCACGGTTTTGCGCCGGCTGCACGATTATTTTGCGGATGACGCGCCGATTTTGACCCTTTTTTCAAAAGATGAGATTAAGACAGCGAAAATTCCCGGCGTTGGGCCGGCGACGATTCAAAAAATTGCTACTGCCATTCGCGGCAAACTTGAAGTCGCGGTGTTGGCGAACCACTGGGGCAAAGCGCTCAGTTCCATGACGTACGAAAAAATCTGGTTGGCGTATAAAGATGCCGAGTTGGCGATGCAGCACGTGGATGCCAATCCGTATGTTTTGATGCAGGTGGCGCAACTCGATTTCAAAAAGGTCGATGCCTTTGCGAAAAGTCGCGGGGTGGCGCCGAATGATCCACATCGACTCGCGGCCGGGCTGCAATATATTTTCCGTACGGCGGTGCTGACGCAGGGACTGACTTACATTACGATTACTTGGTTCAAGGAGCAGGCAGCTACCTTATTGGGCGTCAGCACGGATGACTTAACCATGTTTGCTGATCCCAAACAGGCGTTGGCGTATGGCTTTTTGTTAAACGAGCAATACGATCTGGTCACCAGTTGCGACATGTTTGCGACAGAAGGTTCGGTGGCCAGGATCATGGCCGTGGCGCAGAAAACGGCCGAACCCTTGATTAAGCCAGCGGAACTGGATGAAAAATTGGATAAGTTTCTGGATCGCCACCAGCTGGTCATCAACGATCAGCAGCGGGCCGCTTTTCAAAACGTTAACCAACATGGATTAAGTGTGCTCAATGGCAGTGCCGGCACTGGGAAAACCTGGCTGACGAACTTGCTGGTGCACTTTTTCAATGCGCAGGCTAAAGGAAAAAGTGTGCTGCTGGCGCCAACCGGTCGCGCGGCAAAGGTGCTGGCGCGCTATACTCACGAACCGGCGGCGACGATTCACGCGTATCTGCATCTTTTGCCTGGTGAAGAACTCGATCGGTTTGATTCTGAGGCTGACTGGGAGACGTTTGGCGATGCGCGGTTGATTATTGTGGATGAGAGTTCGATGTTAACGACGCCGCTTGCGTATACGGTGTTGAAAAATGTGAACTTCAAGAAGTCGCACGTCCTGTTCGTGGGTGATGTGTTTCAGTTGCCGCCGATTGGTCCGGGAAACTTTTTGAAGGATTGTCTGGCAGATGAGCACGTCGCGGCAACGACGCTGACCCGGGTTTATCGGCAGGACAGCCAGTCAGGTGTGTTGGCGCTGGCTAACCGCATTCGTGATCGGTTGGCGTTGCCTTTTGGGCCGGATGACGACCGATATGTGAGTGGTAATGTGGCGCTATACAATCAGCGCGATGCAGGCCGGGTTTTCGACGCCGGCATCAAAGCGTATCAAGAGGCGCTTGCCAAGCATGGCCACCAGCCGGATTCGCAGTTGCTGATAGTCAACAAGAACATCGGTGCGACCGGGCGTTTGCGGTTTAATGCGGAACTTCAGGCGCTGGTTAACCCTGCCAAGGCGGGCGAGCCCGAGTACGTCAGCAGCTACGTTGATCCGGTGACCAATCAAAAACACCACCTGCGTCTTAACGACCGGGTGATGATTCTGAAAAATGACAAACATGTGGCCTTGGTTGACCCGAAAACCTGGGAACGCCGCGCTGTGTTAGGTGAAAATGGCCTCCAGAAAACCGATGAGTTCGGAACGAAGCGCTGGCGTGAGACGATCATGGCGAATGGCGATACGGGTGTTGTGGCACATATCGATCCCAAGCGGCATTTTCTGGTGGTTCAAGTCGGCGATCAATATTGTTATTACAGTTTTGGCAGTGTACCGCGTGCCTTGACGCTGGCGTATGCGATTACGGTGCACAAGGCGCAGGGTGGTCAAGCCGATACGGTGATTGCGATCGTCAACGGCGCGGATCACATGCTAAATGCGCAGAGTTTTTATACAGCGCTGACGCGAACCCAGTCACAGTTTATCTTTTTTGGCGATTTCCGGGTCTTGCTGGCGCGCACCAAAATTTATCCGATTGACTCCCGCCATGACCTGCTCGGCAGTCTGCTTTCAGGGCAATTAACGGTCGACACGTTCAGTCGTTTCACGTTCGAACAGATCCTGGCCTGGCTGGATCATCAGCGGCACCAAGGCATTCAGCCCCGCGCTGCTGTCACCGCCGCCAAACCTGAAGCTGCCACCCAGCCATTTAGTGTGAGGTATGCCGAGCAGTTGGATATTCTCAATCAGGTTGTTGAGGAAGTTACCAAGTTGCCGGTGAAAAGGTGACAAGGGAACGTTGATACCGATTTAAAGTGTGTCGTGCCAAACTCCGCAATCTCCTACCAGGACGGGGCTGGCGACCGCGAAGCTAGAGCGGAGGGCACGACTTTGAACCCGCAAAGACCGCGGTTTCAAAGCTCGGCCTTGGTCTAAAACGGGAAAACCACCCGTTTAAGACCAATCTCACAGCTGAGCCCATCTGGCCTACGATTGCTCCGCCTTGGCACTTGGAATTTGATCGCATTCTCAAGAATATAAATGAACCAGACAAAGGACTGCCGCATATTGCCAAATTATTTGACAATATACAGCAGTCCTTTAGTTTATCAACTCGTTTGTGCACGCCATGGCCTATTTCGCCACAAAAACCAATTCCGTCTCCGTCGAACGCTCCGGGTCGTAACGATAAGTCGGCGAATCAAACTGCGTCAATTCCGCAACTGTCGAAACTTGATGCATCGCCGCATAGCGGACCATTTCGCCGCGAGCAATTTTGGCATAAGTGGCGCGGGTTTTGAGCTTGCCCTTAACTAAGTGAGCAAAGCGGACGTCGATGAAGGTGTCGTCCGGCTGTAAATAAGGGCGGATGGTTTTGGCGTATTCATCGGAGGCTAAGTTAATGATCGGGCCGGGGATGGCTGCCAGCGCTTGATAAAGCCGATCGCCCCAGAAATCGTATAAATGACGGTAAGGCGGCATGACCAAGCGCGTTTGCATTTCCAGACGGTAAGGAACAATGCCGTCGAATGGTCGCAGAATGCCATATAGGCCGGACAAAATGCGCAGATGTTGCTGAATGTAAGCCAAGCCCGCATCGTCTAGCAGATCAGGTGCCATGTATTGGTATTGAATGCCGACATAGCTGAAAGTTGCCGGTGACTGCTGGCGCGTGACGTCACTTCTTTGCAGTTGTTGATAAGCCGCCTGCGTCAGGCGATCACTGGTTTGCCACAGCGCCTGCATTTCCGCTTGGGAAAGTTGTTGCATCCGCTTAAGCAACATTGCCGCCTGATCGCGGAACTGCGGCTGGCTTTGAACCGGGAAATCGTCTTGGGCGACCACCATTTTCTTGGCCGGTGCAATGATGAACTTCATAGAGAAAACCAAACTTTCTGAGTAGGATGAGCCATTTTCAAAAAATGGCAGTGCTGACACTGTTAAAACGGCAGCTTCGCAATATCGCCATTCGCTTGCGTCGTTGTTTGCGGCAGATGACTGACAGCCTGCAATGTCATCAAGGTTGCAGAAAAGTCACCATGCGCAAGCGGCAAGGTCACGCCGGCAAAGTTCAACTCCGCACCGGTTGCGGTCTTTTTGTCGTTAATCTGATACGACATGGTCGGGCGCAGATAGTGCAGCAGGACATGCTGATAGTGGGGAATCGGCGCAATGACTCCGGCTGACGTCAGGACGATGGCCTTGGTTTTCGCCTCGTCGGTGATGAGCCAGCAGACCTGATCCTGATTCGGATGGCTGGGATGGAGGCGATAAAGGCTGCCGTTTTGCAATTCGGCACGATTGGCTTTGTAAAAGGCAAAGCTGGCTTTGACCGCTGCGGCTTCAGCCGGACTGAGCTGGCTCGGCGGACACTCGATGCCGGTCACGCCGACCAGACTCAGCAGTGCCCGTGTTCGCAGCGGCGTCACCCGCGAATCCTGCAGGTTGGGTGACATCGTAAAGTGGGAGACGAACGTTTTAAGCGGGAAGAATAACGAGAAGCCATTCATGATCTTCATGCGATAAACCGGATCGGTGAAATCACTGGTCCACGTCTGATCGGTGTACGCCAGCATCCCACCATCCAACCGGCCACCACCGGAAGAACAATTTTCGATGATGAGTTTAGGAAAAGTATCGCGTAACGTTTTCAACACGCGATACAAGCCACGGGTATACCGGTAGCCAACTTCACCTTGTTGATCCGGCGGCAAAACCGGGCTGCCGGGCTGACTGAAGTGGCGATTGTAATCCCATTTTAGATAGTCGATGTGATTCGTCCGGACCAAGTCAGTCAACACGGCAATCAAATGATCCTGCACGATGCGCTGGCTGAGGTCCAACACCAATTGGTTACGCGACCGCAACGGTTTTTGCCCGACATATTGCATGGCCCAATCCGGGTGTGCCGCATACAGTTCGCTATTTTCGCTGATCATTTCCGGCTCGACCCACAAGCCGAACGCCAGCCCCCGCGCATGCAAGGCATCGGCAACTGGCCGCAAGCCGCGTGGAAACTTAACCGGATCCGGCACCCAATCGCCAAGCTGGCCAGCATCGTTGGGCCGATTTTTAAACCAGCCATCGTCGACCACGATCAATTCGACGCCGAGCGCCTCCGCCTTGGGAATCTCCGCCAGCACCTTGGCTTCGCTCACGTCAAAATAAGTCGATTCCCACGTGTTATATTCAATTAGATTCTGTCGCGGCACCGGCATGACGTGATTGGCGAAGAATTGATGGAAAATATGGCTCAGATCATTCAGGCCCTTAGTCGTATACGCAACCGCAGCCTCGGGAGTGACAAACGGCTTACCGGGCTTAAGCTGCCAGGAAAAGAGTTCCGGATTCAAGCCCATCACCAGGCGACTATTGCCAAACTGATCTACTTGCGCCGTGTAATTAAAATTGCCACTCCACAAAAGCGTAACCCCCAGCGCCTCACCCGCAAAATCATCGGTCGCCGGTGCCGCCAAAATCGTTGCCGGCACGCCTTGAGGTCCACTCGCCCCATAATTGCTGGCAATTGATTTTTTACCAGGCGTCAACGGCTGACGGGTCACACTGGCTTCGCTCAGATGCGCCCCGGTCAAGGTAATGAGGTCGTAGGCATGATCG
The DNA here is from genome assembly GCF_029726355.1 of Lacticaseibacillus huelsenbergensis. NCBI lineage: Bacteria > Bacillati > Bacillota > Bacilli > Lactobacillales > Lactobacillaceae > Lacticaseibacillus > Lacticaseibacillus huelsenbergensis. The sequence continues at coordinate 203,177 of NZ_CP120687.1, read as the reverse complement.
TCAAAATCAAGCTGAAGACTGGCTGCATGGGTAATCGTCAGGGTGTTGTCACTCAAATTGCGGTAAGCCACTTGCTTAAGCAGCACCGGCAAATCGCCAACGATCGTGTATTTAAGGTGAACCGCCAACGTATCGGTTTCATCATGCATGGTAATAATCAGCGTCTGACCATGCGGCGTCCGCGCAGTCGGCAGCGTGCCGTTGAAGTTTTCGTTACCGGCCAGAATCTGAAAATCGTGAAACTTGAGATTACCGATCAACTGGCCATGAGCATTCCGTACGGCATAAGCAGGCGTGCGATAATCGCCACCCATCAGCGTGCTGTATTCAAGTGGCAGGGTCGTCAGCGAAAACGGCGCAGCATCATTTTGAATGTTAAACGCATGGCTGAAATCTTCCAGCTTCGCCGTCCCCGAAAACTGCTCCAGCGCTGGACCGCAATAACGCTTCACAAGGTACCCGCGAATTACCTGAATAATGTAGCTAAAAGTGGCGTTATGCAGGTGAAAAAGCTGGCGTTGCGGATCATATTCAATATTTGCCATGGGGAGCCTCCTGAGAAATCTCTGGTTTTAATCTATTATAAGCAAATGGCTGGTGTTTTGCTTGGCATCCTTAGCCAAACAATGGTTGACATTTTGAGATTCTGCGATGACTAAGTGGCTCCCGATACGCCAAGCTGGCTACGCGGCGATTGGGCTGGAACGTGGTGGGCACGACTTTAAGCCTCAGCAAAACCGGCTGAGTCTTAAAGCTCGGCCTTGTACTACGCCGGGAAGACCGCCCGGCTAGTACAATTGCACCACTGAGCCCATCGCCGCTCCGCCAGCTTGGGATCTTTGCGAACTGATAATTCCAATAAGGACCGCACAGTGCAGCAGCGCGATCATTACTAACGCCCTCTGCCAGAAATCATTGTTGATAAAGTCAAACATTTTGCTTATAAAAATTATAAACAATAACTACTATAATCTTTGACCTGCCATCTGGCACTCCCGTAGAATTTTAATTGTAGTTAAGCACTAATAACGACATTATAAAATTTTTGAAGGGAGTGCATAGTATGAATGCATTTATTGGTTGGCTGAACCGGCATATTGTCCCGGTAGCAGCAAAGATTGGATCGATTCGCTGGTTAGTCGCATTACGTGACGCGTTTATCGCGATCATGCCGGCGATGATGGCCGGTGCGGTATCCACCGTCTTGAACGTTTTAATTCGGGACATCCCGACACAGTTCAAGTGGATGGGTATCGTCAACAGCATGCAATGGCTCATCGGCATCAACGCCATGGTGTGGACCGGAACCTTAGCCATTTTAGGTCTGCTCTTCGCCTTCACGTTCGGGTACCACCTGGCCGTTCAGTACCAAGTAGAACCGGTGACCGGCGGGATTGTTGTTCTCGGCACGTTCATCATGAGCCTGCCGCAGAACTTTACCTTAGCGTTAAAAGGAACATTGGGTAAAAGCGCGGCCAAACTGATCACCGATGCCGGTGGCGTTGTAGACGGCAAAAACGTCAGCATGTGGGGCTTCTTCAACTTCAACAAGTTCTTCGGCTCCTATGGCTTCTTCACCGTCATGATCATGGGCGCCCTTGCCATGACCCTCTACATCTGGTTAATGAAGAAAAACGTCACGATTCGCATGCCGGAATCGGTGCCGCCAGCCATTGCCAAGGCATTCACCGGGATCATTCCCGCGACCGCCGCGTTATACCTGGCTGGCGTTGTGAATTACCTCTTCAGCGTCAACAAGACCACCGTCATCGAGTTCATCGCCACGATTGTTCAGGAACCACTTTTGAATATGTCCCAAGGTTTCTGGGCTGTGTTACTGATGACGCTACTGGTGCAGATTTTCTGGTTCTTCGGTCTCCACGGCACCAACGTCTTGGGACCGGTTTTGGACTCGATCTGGTTAACCGCCCAAATCGCCAATATGAATGCATTTATGAAAGGCGAAGCACTGCCGTTTGTCTGGACCCGTAACGCTTTCGATCTGTATGCATGGATCGGTGGCGCCGGCAGTACCTTACTATTACTGATTGCCATCCTCATGTTCTCCAAGCGTGACGACCAGCGCACCGTGGCAAAACTCTCGATCGCGCCCGGCTGCTTTAACGTCAACGAACCAGTGATGTTCGGACTGCCAATTGTGCTTGATCCGATTTACTTCATTCCATTCATCGCGGCACCGGTTGTCATGGTCTCAATCGCGTACGGCGCACACATGCTAGGCTGGGTATCGCCGGTCAAGAACCAAATCGTGTGGTCCATGCCACCATTTATCAACTCGATCATCGCCACCATGGACTGGCGCGCACCGATTTTACAGGCCGTCAACATGGTTATCGGCTTCCTGATTTATGTACCGTTCGTCAAGGCTGCCAATAAGCTGGATCCGGAGCTGCACATGACCGAACCGCCAGCAGAAAAAAACAAAGAAACAGCTGATGACGATCGCAACTTAGAAGGTGATGCGATTTGAAAACCGCAACCACCGCGCTAATTCTGATCAACATCAGTATGGCGATCATCGTTTTAAGCGCGTTCATGCCGACCCCTTGGCGCATTGGCGGCTGTCTTCTAGGCGTCATCGCCACCATTTTCTGCACGCGCTGGTACGTCGGTCTGGCCAAAGCAAAATAAACCAACGCAGTCACGATCTGGGTTGATCCACCACACTGCATCGTGCTAAAAGGAGGCCGAGATGAAAATTATTATGAATTTACCGGTGGCACCGAACGTCTTTTTCAATCAACTGCAACAATCCGCCTTAGCCGATATTCGTCAGCATACGGGGCGTGAACCGTTGCCTAAAAGTCTGCGCGGATACAGTTATGCCAAAAATTGGCCGAATGGACGCACGGCGCGGTTGACCATCACCGAGTTCGAACCTAATTCAGTCTATGCGTATGAGTTGGCAACGCCGCGGGATGATTTTAAAGTCCGCTATCAGTTAACCCCACTGGAAAGCGGTAAAAGTCGGCTCGTCTATGAAGAGTCACTTGTCGCCAAAAGTGCGCGTGGTGCCGCCAATAATCGTGCCAGCGGGTTTTTGCTCGGTTGGTTCCGTAAACGCCGCTTTAAAAAAATGGCCCGCCAGATGTGTATCACCTGAGGGCTTAATCGGTCTTTACAAAAATGAAGCGAGATCTTTTGCGCCATAATCGCTGAAAGATCACGCGCAACAAACGCTAAAAGGAGGAACTATGGGCAAACTTGGCATCAGCCTCTATCCGGAACAAACAACGGTCGCGCAGGCAACTGCCTATTTAGAAGCTGCGCAGCAATTCGGTTACCACCGGCTTTTCACGTCACTGCTACAACTGTCAGGAGACCACGGTCGCGATCAGCTTGCGGTTTTCAAAGCCGTGGTGGCCAAGGCCAATCAACTCGGTTTTCAAACCATTGTCGATATTGCGCCGCCGCTGTTTAAGGAACTGGGCATTGACTATCATGATCTGAGTTTCTTCCATGACTTAGGCGTTTGGGGCCTGCGTCTTGATGAAGGCTTCACCGGTCAGGAAGAAGCCTTGATGACGCATAATCAATATGGTCTGAAAATTGAACTCAACATGAGCGCCGGGACGAATGCGATTGATGCGATCATGTCCTTTGGTCCGCGGCGGTCGAACTTACTAGGTTGTCACAACTTTTATCCGCAAGAATACACTGGCTTAGGCGATGAACGGATGGTGGCTTATTCCCAGAAGTTTCGGCAGTATGGACTCCGAACAGCCGCTTTTATCAGTGCGCCGAGTGCGGATCACGGGCCGTGGCCGGTCAGCGAAGGCTTGCCGACGTTGGAAAGCGATCGTCACCGCTCGATCGCCAGTCAAGTGCATCACCTGCGCTTGACTGAGGTAATTGATGACGTCCTCATTGGTAACGCGTTGGCAAGTGAGGCCGATTTAAAAGCAGCGGCATTGGCATTCTTTTGTCCTTATCCGACATTGCGGATGACCACTGAGCCATCGCTTGCGGATCTCGAGGCCAAAATTGCGTTCAGTGAAGCTCACCTGTATCGCGGCGATGCGTCTGACTACCTGATTCGCGATACCCAACCGCGTGTGCGTTACGCCGGGCAACCGCTTCCTGCACATGATGCCACCGGAATCTTGCACCGCGGGGATGTCGTGGTGGTCAATGAAACTTACAAGCGTTACGCAGGCGAGTTGCAAATCGTGTTGCGTGATCTGCCCAACGATGGGCGCCGCAATAAAATCGGCCAACTGACTGATGAAGATTTGACGTTGTTGCCATTGTTGAAGCCGTGGCGGACGTTTATGCTAAAACGTGTTGCCGAGTAGCAACTTATTCAAGATTAATCCGAGGAGAAAATAAATTAATGAATGAAGTAAACGAAGAAACGATTATGGGTTTGATTATGGCTGGCGGAAACGCTAAGAGCGAGGCCTTTGAAGCCATTCAGGCAGCGAAAACCGGTGACTTTAGCGAAGCGGATCATCATTTAAAATTGGCCGATGAAGCATTGGTAACGGCTCACAATGTGCAGACCGAATTGCTAACGGCCGAGGCAAGCGGCGAGCATGCGACGGTTTCGTTGCTGATGGTACACGCTCAGGATCATTTAATGAATGCGATCACGTTTCGCGATTTAGCTGGCGAAGTCGTGGCGGTGTATCAGCGCTTGGCGGAAGTAACCGCAGTGACTGATTAACAATAGTGGTACGTGAAGTATCATTCATGTCCAGGAAGATAGTGCGTTAGGCACGTGTAAACCGTAGTACCAAAGCGGAGCAATCGGAGGTCAGATGGGGCTCAGTTGTGAAGTTGGTCTAAAACGGGCGATCTTCCCGTTTTAGACCAAGGCCGAGCTTTGAAACCGCGGTTTTTGCGGGTTCAAAGTCGTGCCCACCACTCTAGCTTCGCTGTCGCCAGCCCTCAGCTGGCCGGAGATTGCGGAGTTTGGTACGGCGCAAAAACTATTGCGTGCGCTTTACAAAATTTGAATCGGAACTCAGCAAAAGGCTGGGGCAACGCGAACCTGAACTTATCAGGCGCGTTGTTCCAGTCTTTTTAGATTGACGTGTGAGACGCGATAACTCGATTGCTAGTCTGGGACAGAATTAACCCATAACTTTCCGCAGTTTACCAACCGCAATCGGCAAAGTAAGATATGGCTTGCTTTTGTCTAGATCACTTGCCACGGTCTTAGGCAGAATAACATCACTTTGCACGCCGTTGACATAGATAACCGTGTTGTCGAGGTTGAGCACGTCGCGGCCATAGCGCTTGCGCAATTGGTCGCGCAGTGCGGATACAACGACGCGCTGTTGATAAATGTAAAAGCCATTGTCATCGGCCTCGGGGTATTTGCTGCCGACCAGTTTCAGCTTATCCGGTGCATTGTCGAGCGGCACAAAGACCTTGCCGGAAACTTGCTCGGCTTCTTCTTCATCAACCACACCGTCATGATTCTGATCCTGGGCGCTAGTCGCCGGCGCAACCGGTGCATCCGATCCGGTACTTTCCAATACTGCCATATGGTTCATATCCGCTGGCGTATTGAACATCTCTATTCGGATTTGCAAAGCATCATCATCAGTGACTTCAAAATTTGCAAATCCGTGCGCTTGGCGGCCAATGCAATCCGAGTTAAGTGCCCGCAACGTTGCCCTATATCGCTTACGCATAAACCCGCCTCCATTTTTGAGTTATTTTAGGTAAACCTAACTCACCTTTAATGTTAGTCCTTTTAGACAAAAAATCAAGGCCGTGAAACATCGAGAAACATTGATATATCAATGTGGAACAGGGAAAATATGCAAGGCTGTTCGTCGAAATCGATATTATTGTAAAAGAAACGAATATTGCGCGCAAAAAAGTTAGTGATCGTTAACACCCAACATCCCAAGTGTCTTCATGTGGCTCGATCGGAACAACCTGCTATACTCGTCCTGATTTAGAAATGGATGCAACAGAGGAACAGGGATTTTGACAGAGGAAAAGAGGTCATCAACTTGGCAAAAGTTAAAGTGCTGACCATCCTCGACACGACCAGCGCCATTTAAATAATTGTGATTTTATATCATTGAATTGACCACAACCAATCATTGCTTATGATTGCATAAGCGTTGTACGATTAAAACAGCTTAAAGCTAGGCGCAATCTGGCTTTAAGCTAAGTGGCGTATGTCACAATAACGCGGTATGACCAAGGCTTTTGCTGACTGTCTTGGCAGGAAAACTTGATCACAAAATAACAATTTGCCATTTTGGAAGCGTTTTCGGTGTTGCATTTAGCGCCACTGGTGTATAGTTAAATTGGAATCATTGTAATATGGGAGGTGCATTATGAGAGTCGTTATTTTCTCCACCTGTATCGTGGATCTTTTCTTTCCCAATGTTGGGGCGGCGATGACCGAAGTGCTTGAGCGGTTTGGGTGTGAAACGTTTATGCCGGTCAAACAGATTTGTTGCGGTCAGCCAACCTATAACTCTGGCTATGTGAAAGCCAGCCAGAAGGTGTTCCGCAACGAAATTGATGCGTTGTTGTCGGTGGACGCCGATTATATTGTCGGGCCAGCCGGTTCTTGCGTGAACATGTTGCGGGAATACCGGATTTTGTTAAAGGATGATCCCGAATATGCGGAAAAGGCTAAGCAAGTCGCGGACAAGACGTACGAATTTTCCCAATTTCTATACCGCGTGCTGAATGTCATCGATGCCGGAGCCGAGTTGGATGCCAAGGCAACTTATCATCGTTCCTGCCACATGACGCGGTTGCTCGGTGAGCGCACGGCGCCGTTTAAGCTGCTGGATCATGTGAAGGATTTGCAGATGGAACCGTTGCCGCACATCGAAAACTGTTGCGGCTTTGGCGGGATGTTCTCTGCTAAGGAGCCGGAAATTTCCAAACAAATGGTCGATGAAAAAGTTGACGATGTGTTGAGCACCGGCGCACAGGTTCTGATTTCAGCCGATCCGTCTTGCCTGATGAACATTGCCGGCCGTTTTTCCCGGCGAAATGAAAAGATCAAGATCATGCATATCGCGGAAGTTTTGAACCACAATGTTAATCCGGAGCGGATCAAATTCCATGAACCGCTTGGGGTCGAACAGGAGGTGCGCCCATGACAATTTCAACCAGTGACAAGCCGTTCTTGGAGCGGGTTAAGGAATCAGAACAAGACAAATTCATGCAGGCCAGCGTTGCCAAGTCGCAAGATGCCCAGTGGGACAAGCGGGAAGCTTCACGTAAGGAGCTCGGAAACTGGCCGCAATGGCGGGATCTAGGCGAACAGATTCGCCAACATGTCATTAAGTACTTACCGGATTATCTGGAAGAATTTAGCGATAACATCGAAAAGCGCGGCGGTCACGTTTATTTTGCCAAAACCGACAAAGAGGCGGCTGCGTATATTACGAAGCTCGCCAAGGAAAAGCAGGCACATAAAATTGTGAAGTCCAAGTCAATGGTGACCACGGAGATCAACCTGGACAAGGAATTATTGAAAATTCCGGGCACCCAGTTGATGGAAACCGATTTGGCGGAATTTATTTTGCAAGAAGACGATTGGGCCGAACCAACGCACATTGTCTTTCCGGCATTAGCCAAAAACCGCGATCAAGTCAAAGAAATCTTCGACAAACTCGGTTATGAAGGCGACAACGATCCGGAACATCTGGCGCGGTTTGCCCGGGAATACCTGCGCCGTTACTTCTTACAGGCAGACTTTGGGATTACCGGCTGTAATTTTGCCATCGCCGACTCCGGGCTGATTAATTTGGTAACCAATGAAGGTAACGCTGATCTGACCATGGCTATCCCGAAGACGCAGGTGGTTGTGATGGGAATGGAACGGATCGTGCCGAGTCTGAAGGAAGCCGAGACGCTGGATAACATGTTGTCGCGGTCGGCGGTTGGCCAGAAGCTGACCAGTTACTGTTCCTTCTCCGGTAAACAAGTCGAAGGCGAAGCAGACGGCCCCGAAGACTTCCATGTAGTCATTGTCGACAACGGCCGCAGCAATGCGCTCGGCACCCCGTTTGAACCGGTGCTGCAGTGTATCCGTTGCGGGGCCTGCCTCAACGTCTGCCCGGTTTATCGTCATATCGGCGGACACGGCTACGGCTCGATTTACCCCGGACCGATCGGCGCAGTGCTGTCACCAGTGCTAGACGGCTATGAAAAGTTCGGCGACTTGCCGTTTGCTTCAAGCCTTTGTGCCGCCTGCACCGAAACCTGTCCTGTCCGCATTCCGCTGCACCATCTGCTGATCAAGCACCGTGAAGTCATGATGGACAAGCTGAAGATGGATCATAGTTTTAGCGACAAAATTATGAAAATGGTCGGTGTCGGCACCAGCGCGCCGGTTCTCTTCAACATGGCGCTTGATATGGATCATGCGATGATGGGCGTTTTGGCTACCAAAGACCAAGGCAGCGTTGAAAATGAATACAACAGCGGCCGAATCAAACAAACCGGTATGATGCCGAAGCTGGCGCGCGGTTGGACCGATGTGCGTGATTTACCGCGGTCGCCGAAGAAGAATGAGAACTTCCGGCACTGGTTCAAACAACACAAAGCAGCATTGGAGGCGCAAAAACATGATTGATCACAGTAATCGCGAAGACTTTTTAAATGCTATTGCCGAAAAAGCCGGTCGCCCGCGCCACCAGCTTCAGGATCACCCGTTTGAGCCACTGAATGATCTGCCGGAAACCACGTTGTCTGGCCATTCGCAAGACGAGCTGGAAGCGATCGCCAAGAAAAATAGCGAGGCCGTGCATGTGACTTTTTCCACGACGGACAAGGCTGGGCTGGCCGATGCGTTGAATGCTTACATTGAACACGACGCGCCGAAAACGCTTATTCTGCCGACAACGGATCAGTATGAGGATTTTGGCCTGCGTGACTGGACGGGAACCGTTGTGCCGAAGCCGATGTATTGGACGCCGGGAAAAGGGCGCGACTTCAACTTGAAGCAGGCGGCTGCGGCTGATGTTGCAATTGGCTTTGCCGATTACCTGCTGGCTGAATCCGGGACCATTACCATTGCGACAACGCCTGGGCAGGGCCGCGGGTTCCACTTTTTGCCAACGCATTATCTCGCCATTGTTAAGAAAAGCAACATTTTGCCACGGTCACGGCAGGCGATGGATCGTTACGATGCCGCCATCAAAGCTGGTGAACTGCAGACCAGTAACATTAACTTCATCACCGGGCCATCGAACTCGGGCGATATTGAAATGACGTTGGTTGTTGGGGTGCACGGGCCGCTGGATATGACTTATTTGGTGGTTGAAGATATGTAGCAGGTAGCTCGTTAATGCGAGATGCCTGAATGAAACGGTCTTAGGGACAGCAGTTGTCTCTGTGGCCGTTTTTTGGTGCGGCGGGGTTTATGCCACTTTTTTCAGTTAAGTGACCGTTCATACAGATATGGTATACTTGCTGATGAAACGATTTGTACCGGTGCTTAGTGAACACTTAGGTTGTAAACGCGCTCACACATTTTGCTGGCGCCGGTTTGCTCATAATAAAGGGGATAGCTCAATGACAGAAGCAATCGATTTGAAGGCCGGAATGGTCTTTGTTAAGGATGGCAAGTTGATTAAGGTTTTGGAATCGAATCATCACAAGCCAGGCAAGGGTAATACCGTGATGCAGATGAAGCTGTATGATGTGCGTTCCGGTGCCAACGTGACCACGACGATGCGGCCGAGTGAAAAGGTCGAAATTGCGATCATGGATCGTAAGAAGGCCACTTATCTGTATACGCAAGACGACACCGCTTATTTCATGGACAGTGATACTTATGAGCAGTATGAGGTTCCAACTGCCAGCATTGCGCGTGAACTTAAGTATATGCTGCCAAATGTGCCGGTCGAAATTGAGTTCTATGGTGATGAAGTGATTGGCCTCGAGCTGCCGGGAACGGTCGAGCTTGAAGTCACCGACACGCAGCCAGCGGTCAAAGGCGGCACAGTCGCAGGAGGTGGCAAGCCAGCCACACTTGAAACTGGCTTGGTCGTTACTGTACCCGACTTTGTTAAGGCTGGGGAAAAGATTTTGGTCACCACCGATACCGGTACTTACAAAGGCCGTGCTCAGAAGTAAATAGCAAGATGCGTCCAGTTAAAGGGGCGCTTTTTTAATGGCCGAAAAGTCTAGTTGGGTTTTGATGGGCAAGGGTAGCATTGGATGACCATGCTTGGCAAAAGAAAACGCGTTTACTGGACCCAGAAACCTGCGTGTAAGGGCCTTGGGCTTGATAGCCAAACTTGGGGGTATTTGGGGGCAGGCAATCCGGTTCCGAAACGCGCTCACTGGCCCAGAAGCCTGCACATAAGGACCTCAAGCTTAAATGGCCAAAGACCAGCCATTTAAGCTTGAGGCCACTTATGCTCCGGCTTCTAACCGGGCCAGTTCGCGCTCTGGGCTAATTAATTGTTACAAAATAACAATGAGCATAGAATACACTCGAAAGGGTGTGGGGACGATGGAAATGTCGCGGGCGCAACGCATTAAAATTCTGATTGTTTTAGGGATGATGTCGTTATTGACGGCGCTATCCGGATCGAGCACCAATCTAGCCATGCCCAGGATTTCTGAAGACTTGATGATTTCCAGTAGTGCGGCGACCTGGATTGTGTCCATTGGTCTCATCACGACAGCGGTTTTGTTGGTGATGTTCGGGCATATCGGCGATTTAGTCTCCAAGAATCTGGTCTTCCTGATTGGCGAAGTTGTGTTTATCGTTGGCTCGCTGTTGACGGGGATTGCTCCGACCTATCTGACTATTATGGCAGGTCGGGTGGTTCAAGCGGTTGGCTCGGCAATGATTATGGCCAATTCGATGGGCATCATTAGCCAATATTTTCCGGACGCTAATCGCGCAGAAGCCCTTGCTGTCATCTCGATGTTCGTGTCGCTGGGATCAATTTCCGGCCCGGCATTCGGTGGTATCCTCATTACTTGGGCGAGTTGGCGCTGGATTTATTTGTTCAATGTACCGGTGGGAATCATGATTGTTTTGGCCGGTATGCGTTTGTTGCCGTTACGACGGCCAGCGCATGGTGAGATCAGGCGCGTCTGGCAACAAGCTAATTGGACCGGGCAGAACCTGTTCACCGGTGGGATGATTTTGATGTTCGCCAGTGGGTACTGGCTGCAACAGCCAAAACAGCTTTGGCTGGGCGCAGGCATTTTGGCAGGCGGGATCCTATTAACGATTCTGGCATTTATTCAGGATCAACGCTCACGCTCGCCGTGGATTGCGCCGAGCATTATGCACAATCCGGACTATTTGATTTCGGTGAGCGTGTTGTTGATTGTGATGCTGGTCAATTCGGTATCGAATATTCTCCTCCCATTCTACCTGCAGAGTTATGGCGGCATTTCCGCGTTCGCCAGCGGTTTGCTGATGATGTTGCAGAGTGTCACGATGCTGATGATTACGCCATTTGCCGGTTGGCTGGCCGATCACTGGAATCGCTATTATCTGACGATTCTCGGCTTATTCGTCCTGATCATCTCGCAAATCGGGTATGCCAGTTATCCCGCCAAAATAACCATGGCGCCGATCATCTGGCCGATTGTCGCCAATGGTGCGGGGATGGCCTTGTTCCTGTCGCCGAATAACGCCTTAACCATGGGCGCCGTGGACAGTAGCCTCTCCGGGGTTGCCGGTTCCATGAACTCACTGGCCCGCACGATCGGGTTGACCATCGGCATCAGTTTCGGCGCAACCTTGCTATTTGCCCAACTTCCTGGCGTGACCCGCATCTCGCCACAATCCGGCGAACCATTTTTACACGCACTGGCTACGGTCTTTTGGTTAGCCACTTTGGTCTCCGTCGTCGGCCTGGTGATTGTGGTATTCCGAAGCATCCGCAGCCGCAAAAATGGTAAGACACTCACTAATAATAAGTAATTACTTTGAAAATAATTAGCAAGAACTTAGCAGCAGAGCTGGTTCTTGCTTTTTTAGTGAGCACATGAATAGCAAGTTGTTTGACAGAAGCGAAAATTATTCGAACAAAACACACAATTTCATGAAAACTGGAAGAAATTATGCCAAAAGTGCGTGTTATTTAATATTTGGGTTGCTGCAGCTTCCAATATTGCAGCGAGTTTTCAATGTCACTCCTTGCCAGCGAAACAAACTTTGCTATTTCTGGATTTAATGCGCTATCTAAAACATTCGTATAAGCCTTGTACGATTTGTTATTTGATACTAGGTTTAACCTTTTTACGAGACATTTTCTGACATCGCGGTTTTTTTATCCGAAATTGAGGGTTTACTTATTTACATTAATGAGATTCTAATGTAAGGTAAGTTCAATCATTTTAGGAGGGAACAAGATGAAATTTAGAAAAACAATGGTTGCGGGCACAACAATTGCGCTCGCTGGGGTGTTAGCAGCCTGTGGTTCTAATTCAGCAAGCAGTAACGGCAAGTCCATTACGCGGATGGAATCTGATGTTATTTCCACGATGGATCCCTCAACCAACACGGACGTCATTGGTGGCCAAGCGTTGATTGATACGATGGATGGGTTATATCGCTATTCAGGCAATAAACTGAAACCGGCAATTGCCAAAAGCGAGCCAACGGTAACTGACGGCGGTAAAACCTACACCTTCAAGTTACGCAATGCTAAATGGAGCAACGGCGACCCGGTAACGGCTCAAGATTTTGTTTTTGCATGGCGACGGACGGTTGAGCCAAAGACCAAGTCGCAATACGCTTACTTATACTCCGGTGTGAAGAATGCCGATGATATTACGGCGGGCAAGAAAGCACCTAGCACGTTAGGCGTTCAGGCAGTTAACAAGACAACCTTGAAAGTCACCCTGGAACATCCGATTCCTTATTTGAAGACGATGTTGGTTAACCCGGCATTCTTCCCGCAAAATCAGAAGTTTGTTGAGAAAGCTGGTAAGAAATATGGGACGGCTTCTAAGTATCTCTTGTCCAATGGCCCTTACGAGTTGAAGAACTGGAACGGAACTGGTAACACTTGGAAGGAAACCAAGAACAAGACTTACTGGAACGCAAAGAACGTGCATATTGATACCATTAATGGCCAAGTGGTCAAGGATTCCCAGACGGCATTAAACCTGTATCAGTCCAAGAAGCTGGATCTTGCAACAAAGATTAGTGGACAGCAGGCGGCTCAAGCCAAAACGATGGCAGATTATCGCGGGCTCAAGCAAAACGGAACTTTCTACCTTGAATTAAACGAGAAGAAAGATCCGATTTTCAAGAATGCCAAGATTCGTCAGGCAATTTCCTTAGCCATTAATCGTAAAGAATACATCAAGAAAGTTCTTAATGATTCTTCAATTCCTGCCGCCAACGCAACACCAGAAGGTTTATTCACCAAAAATGGTCAAGACTTTGCCAAGGAAGCTGCGAAAAACGATGGGTCTGCTACCAAGTATGATCCGGCGAAAGCCAAGCAGCTTTGGACAGAAGGTTTGAAGGAAACTGGCCAGTCAGCACCGACCTTGGAACTATTAACCGATGATACGACTGGTGCTAAGCGTTCTGCAGAATACCTTCAGAGTGCTTTCCAACAAGCATTGCCAGGCTTTAAGGTCAATATTTCGACGGTGCCGTTCAAGACACGTCTATCACGAGCCCAAAACGGTCAGTTCGATATGGTTTACTCCGGTTGGAATGCTGATTTCCCAGATGCCATTTCCTTCTTGGATCTGTTCACCACTGACAACACTTATAACGATGGTAAGTGGTCTAACGCACAATATGATGCGTTAATCAAGCAGTCCAAGACAACGGATGCGACTAATCCGACTGCTCGTTGGAATACGTTGTTGAAAGCCCAAGAAATCCTGACCAAAGAACAGGGTGTTGTGCCACTGTATCAACGGGTTGAAACAACCTTGCAACGTAAGACAATTTCTAATTTGAAATACAACCCAACAGGTGCTTACGACTTCGTTAATGCAACGGTCAAGTGAGGATCGGCAGAAGCTAAGATGAACTCAAACCTCATTTCTAGTACTGTGAGTTGTCGGCTCAATAACTAATTCTTCACAAACGGCGTTGTCACGTGTTTTGCGGCGGGACAACGCCGTTTGAGTAAAAACCCAAAAAACAGGAGTGAATCATGGCTAAATATATTTTAAAACGGATCGGCTTCCTGCTCCTGACGCTGTTTCTTGTTGCCACCATTACTTTCTTCCTAATGAAGTTACTGCCGGGGACCCCGTTTAATAATCCTAAAATTCCGGCAGATCAACTGGCAATTTTAAAGAAACAGTATGGACTGGATAAGCCGGTTTGGATGCAATATCTCACGTATATGGCAGGGATCACGCATGGTGACTTCGGGATGTCGTATCAGTATCCCGGTCAAACCGTGTCCGGCCTGATCGTTTCGCGAATGGGACCGTCACTGCAAATTGGTGCGCAAGCCATGGTTGTTGGCACACTCGCCGGCATCGTGCTTGGTGCAATTGCGGCGATTCGGAAGAATACCTGGGTGGATGCGACCGCGACAATTTTCGCAATTCTCGGCCGGTCCATCCCTAACTTCGTGTTCGCTGCGTTGTTACAACTGTTTGCTTATAAAACTGGTGCCTTCCCAGTCGCATTGTGGGGCGGATTTACGTACAGTATTTTACCGACGATCGCTCTTGCCATTGCACCACTGGCTCAGACGGCGCGGTTTATGCGTACCGAAATGGTGGATGTGCTGAGTTCGGACTATATCGAGCTCGCGCGGTCCAAAGGCGAATCACGCTGGCAGGTCGTTGCCAAGCATGCGCTGCGTAACTCCATGATTCCGATTGTTACCATCATCGGACCAATGGCGGTTGACTTGATGGTCGGCTCACTGGTTGTCGAGAATATTTTTGCGATCCCCGGCATTGGTGAACAATTCGTCAAGTCGATCACGACCAACGACTATCCGGTTATCATGGCTTTGGCAATTCTTTACAGTGCAATGTTGACCGTCATCATCTTAATCGTTGATATTCTCTACGGCTTCATTGATCCACGAATCCGACTGAGCGGGGAGGCAAACTAATGGCAACAACAAAATTAAGTCCAGACGCATTCAAGCATGTCAAAGTGAATACGGCTGAACAGGAACGCATTGCCAAGCCTGCGCTGACGTTCTCACAAGATGCGATGCGGCGATTGAAGAAGAACAAAGCCGCGCTCATCTCACTTTGGATCTTGATTATTATTGCGGTCATTTCGATTCTATCTTTGTGGCTGTCACCTTCGAATCCTAACAAGCAGAACCTGAACTATTCCAATTTGCCACCAAAATGGCCAGGCGTTGATTTGCCAGGATTAAACGGTTACCTGAATGGCCAAAATAAATACGCCGGCATGGGCAAAAATGTTTACTACCTGCTTGGCACGGATTACCTCGGCCGTGATCTGCTATCCCGTATTATGGTCGGCACCCGCGTTTCACTGTTCATCGGGATTGTCGCAACCTTCTTCGATCTGACCATCGGGGTTTTCTACGGCATCATCTCCGGATGGCGCGGCGGCATGACCGATACCTTGATGCAGCGTGTTATTGAAATCATCTCCAGTGTGCCAAACCTGGTTGTTGTTATCTTGATGTTGCAAGTGTTCAAACCAGGGATGACGTCCATCATTTTGGCAATTGCGTTGACTGGCTGGGTCACCATGGCCCGCCTGATTCGGGCGCAAACACTGCAGTTAAAAGATCAGGAATTTGTCTTGGCGGCCAGAACGCTTGGCGAGTCGAGTGTCAAAATCGCGTTCAAGCATTTGATCCCGAACCTGAGCTCCATTATCATCATTCAAACCATGTTCACGATTCCAACGGCCATCTTCTTTGAAGCCTTCCTGAGTTACATCGGGATCGGGCTGCCAGCGCCAACTGCCAGTCTTGGGACGTTGTTATCCGATGGGCAGAAGAACCTGCAAGTTCTACCATATCAACTGCTGTATCCGGCGATTGTCATCGTTGTCCTGATGCTGGCGTTCAACTTGCTAGCTGATGGCTTGCGTGACGCGTTTGATCCGCGTAGTGAACATTAGGAGGTGGCAAAATGACTAAAATTCTGGAAGTTAAAGATTTGGAAATCGACTTTGCCACTTATGCTGGACCGGTGCACGCCATTCGGGATGTCAGTTTTGACCTTAACAAAGGCGAGACGCTGGCGATTGTTGGTGAGTCTGGTTCCGGGAAATCTGTTACCGTACGTACCGTGATGGGCTTGTTGGCGCCTAATGCCAAGATTACCCACGGCGAAGTGCTCTTCGATGGCGTCGATATTCTCAAAAAGTCCGAGAAACAGCTGAATGCCATGCGCGGCAATGATGTTGCCATGATTTTCCAGGATCCGATGACATCGTTGGATCCGACCATGACGATCGGCAAACAGGTGGCTGAGCCATTAATGCTGCACAACAAGATTAGCGAATCCGACGCCTTGAAAGAAGCAGAACGTGTGCTCGAACTGGTCGGCATCAAGGACGCAGGTGGCCGATTGAAAGATTACCCGCATCAATTCTCCGGCGGCCAACGCCAACGGATCGTCATTGCGATTGCGATCATCAATCATCCGCAAATCTTGTTAGCCGATGAACCGACAACGGCGCTGGACGTGACGATTCAGGCACAGATCATCCATCTGTTAAAAGAAATCCAGTCCAAAATCGATACGTCGATCATTTTCATCACTCATGACCTCGGTGTTGTCGCCGGGATCGCTGATCGCGTGGCGGTTATGTATGCCGGTAAAATTGTCGAATACGGCGCCGTTGACGAAATCTTTTACAATGCCCAGCATCCGTATACTTGGGGCCTGCTGGAAGCAATGCCGACACTGGAAACAAAGAGCGATCGGCTGTACGCAATCCCCGGCACGCCACCGGATTTGCTTGATCCGCCAAAAGGAGACGCGTTTGCTCCGCGTAATCCGTATGCGATGGCCATTGATCTTGAACAGGAACCGCCTTTCTTCAAGATCTCGCCTACGCATTCAGCCGCGACCTGGCTGTTAGCGCCGGGTGCGCCGAAAGTGGAGTTGCCCCCGGAAATCGCGCGGCGGCATGCACTGTGGGCAAGTAAGCATCCAAACGAGAAGGTGGTGAACTGACATGGCTGACGATAAGAAAAAAGTCCTTGTTTCCGTTAAGCATCTGGTTCAGACGTTCAACGCCGGCAAGAAAGACGAAGTTAAAGCGATTCAGGATATTTCGTTTGATATCTACGAAGGCGAAACCCTTGGCCTTGTTGGCGAATCCGGTTCCGGGAAAACCACGACCGGCCGTGCCATCATTCGTCTATATGATCCAACGAGCGGTGAGATTCTGTACAACGGCCAGGACATCGCCAAGCTCAAAAATGGTTCCAAGCAGATGTTGGCTTTCCGCCGGGACACACAGATGATTTTCCAGGATCCGTATGCATCGTTGAACCCGCGGATGAAAGTCAAAGACATCATTGCGGAAGGCATCGATATTCACCATCTCGCCAAGGACAAGGCGGATCGTGATCACCAAGTCGAACAGTTGCTGGAAGAAGTTGGCTTGAACGCCGACCATGCGACCCGTTATCCCCATGAATTCTCCGGCGGTCAACGCCAGCGGATCGGGATTGCCCGGGCGCTTGCGGTGCAGCCTAAGTTTATTATCGCGGACGAACCGATCAGTGCGCTGGACGTGTCCATTCAGGCTCAGGTGGTTAACTTGCTGAAGGACATTCAGGATCGCCAAGGGCTGACCTATCTGTTCATTGCCCATGATCTGTCGATGGTGAAGTATATTTCCGATCGCATTGCGGTCATGCACTATGGCCGTCTGGTCGAACTGGCCAGTGCCGACGAAGTTTATTCCCATCCGCTGCATCCGTACACGAAGAGTCTGCTGTCCGCCATTCCTGTCCCTGACCCAGATGTCGAGCGGAAGCGTATTCCGATTCCATACGACGCCAGCAAGGTCGAAGGCGACAACAAGCAACGTAAAATGGTCGAGGTTTATCCCGATCATTACATCTTTGCCGCTGACGACGAGGTGGCAGCGTACAAGGCTGAGGCTGAAGAGGATCATAAGACGCCAGCTGGGACAGCTGCGGACTAAAAAAATGCATTTTCACTTGCGCCAGTCTTGTCTGCGGCAAGTCTTATTAAAGTGGCGTTTGATTTATAAAAGTCGGGAGCACGTAAAAGTGTTGCCGGCTTTTTGGCGTGAGCAGGAATGACTTAGAAATCGGTATGTAAGTTAATCGCAAGGACGTGGGTCCGCCGGTTTACGTAGCTTTTGCAATTGTGAGCGCGCTAATACGGCATCCCGAAACTTGTTAACATTCGCTAAATATTGCCAAGGCTGAATCGAATTTTGACTGCAAGATGGCGCTTTCTGGTCGCGGGTCTGCTACACTATCCTCAAAGGAAGTGTGCAAGGAATGACCAAGTTTTATTTTGTGCGGCATGGACAGACCGAGACGAATCTGGCACGCCGCTTTAACGGTGGGCGTACCGACACGCCGCTGACACCGTCTGGCCGCGCTGGGGCAAAGGCAGTGGGACGATTTTTTGAAACAACCGGTTTTGCTGGCATCTATGCGAGTCCAATGCCGCGGGCACAAACCACCGCAAAGTTGATTGTGGCTCAAAGCAAGGTGGCGCAACCGGCGATCATCACGGAAGAAGATTTACGTGAAGTCGATTTGGGTCAGTGGGACGGTCGCCCCTTGACAAAGGTCCAAGATGATCCCCAAATCGATAATTATTATCATAACCTGCAGGCATTTGATTATAAACGAATCGGCGCTGAGTCGTTTGAGCATGCGTTGACTCGCGGACGGCGCGTGATCACGCGAATTTATGATCAACATCCGGATGGCAAGGTGCTCGTGGTTGCCCACGGCTTGCTGGGGATGCTGCTACTGAGCACCTACCTTGGCGCAGACCTCAACAACGCCCGCGATGAAATGGCCATGCCGCCGAATAATAGTATCAGCGAAATCGACACCGATGACGGCGAAGAATTTACCCGCGGCACCTTGTGGGCATTTGTCCCGAGCGCGTTATAGAACACGAAGGATCAGTTAATCATTTGTCCCCGCCGGAATGTGCTCTTTTTTCCCGCTTATCAAGCCAATATTTGGCGCTTCCCCCACGTGAGCGCTTACAATAGTAGTGGAGATGTATTGGCGCGTTAATGTGGGGTTCGTACACCAGCGTTGTGTGAGAATAGGCCGTCTTTAGATTATTAAATAATAATATAAAATCTTTTGATGGTCGCTCGTTTCATTTAATGTTAAAGCATAACGCCGTACATTAAAGGTGGGGGACATGATGTTAGATAATATCGGAAAATTAGTACATCAACAACGCCGCAGTTTGAACCTAACGATTGAAAAGCTGGCCGAGCGTTCGGGGGTCTCAGTAAGTCTGATATCCCGTATGGAACGCGGTGATGTCAACAACATCAGCGTTAAGAAGTTGACTGACATTGCACAAGCCTTAGACATGGAGGTCGGTGATTTCTTCATCGCACCGGAAATGAGCGACATCAATACGTTAGCGTTGGTGAAGTACTTGACTGGCTTGCCGGAAACCGAGCGAGCACGCGTTTCCGAGGTACTCATGCAGGTGATTAATCTTTGAGTGCGGTCATAGGTTGAAAATACGCCAGTTGCGGTTAAGTGGCTGGGTAATTAGAAAATCGGTGCTAGCGGCAATTGTTGCTAGCACCGATTTTCTTTGTTGTTGATTGGCAGCGTGCAGGTAGTGTCAAAAGGATGAGCACTCTTGATGGCCGTTCCCCCAATCAGGCATTTTGCGCTCGGGGCTGTTCGCTAATCAAAAAATCGCGTATACTTAGTGCACTGAATTCACATCCAAGGAAGCCGCTAAGCCGCACAAAGGCTGTTGGCTGCCTGCCAAGTAAAAAGGAGGAAATAACTTCATGACATTCGAAGCAGTTCTACCATCACTGAAAAATGGCCAAAAAGCCGTTCGTACCGGTTGGGAAGGCACCGAGTTGTATGTTCAGCTAGTTCCGGAAGGCAAATTTGAAGGCGACACATTAAATCCGTATTTTCTGATCAAAACCGCGGATGAAGCGTTCAGCTTGTGGTCCCCGACTGACTGTGACATTCTCGCTGAAGACTGGCAACTTGTTGACGCATGATAGCATTCGATTTTAGCGGCAAAACGGTTGTTGTGACTGGTGCGGCATCGGGAATCGGCGCGGCTCAGGCAGCGGCGTTTACAGCAGCTGGTGCGCGGGTTATTGGCGTCGATCTGCAACCCATGACAGGGCTGGCCGTCACCATTCAGGCAGATGTCAGTAAGGCCGCGACAGCAGAAACTATCGCCCGTAACTATGAGCCCGACATTGTCTGCAACACGGCTGGGATTCTGGACGGCTACCAAGACGTCGCTGCCACGGATCTGGCAACCTGGCAGCACATTATTGATGTCGATCTCACCAGCCAGTTCTTAATGATCAAGGCACTGTTGCCAGGGATGCTCACGCGTGGACACGGAATTTTTATCAACATGAGCTCCATCGCCGGATTAGTCGGTGGCGGTGGAGGCGTGGCGTACACAGCCGCCAAGCACGCCGTTATCGGGCTCACCAAGCAGTTAGACCTTGACTACGCCGCAAGAGGCATTCGCGCCAACGCATTAGCGCCAGGCGCTATTAATACGCCTATGAACGCTGCAGACTTTGCCGGTGACGGGAAGATGGCCGCGTGGGTAGCTAAGGAAACGCCGGCCAAACGCTGGGCCAAACCAGAAGAAGTCGCCCAGGTATCCCTTTTCCTAGCCAGCGATGCCGCCGATTACATTCACGGCACCGTCATTCCTATTGACGGCGGTTGGTTAGAAAAGTAAACTTGAAACATTGTTAAGATGATGTTAATTGAATCGGAAGCGCACACCGCTTCCACGACGATACTTATTTCCTTTGATCGTCGTTATTACTGGCAAAGCCACAAAGGAGAACAATATGCAAACAACATCAATGTCCCATCGTTCAATCGTCAGTCTCACCAAAACCGCGATCGTCGCCGCTATCTATGTGGTCATGACCCTGATGCTCAGCCCGCTAAGCTTTGGGGTCGTCCAGGTCCGGTTCTCCGAGATGCTCAACTACACGGCGCTCTTCAATCGCCGGTACGTCTGGGCGGTTACGTTGGGTGTTTTTTTGGCCAATTTAGCCTCGCCAACCGCACTACTCGATGTCCCGGTCGGCACACTTGGCACCCTCGTCTTCCTCGTGATCAGTCGCTGGGCAGCCAAATTCGTCCACCAAAAATGGGCCAAATTCGCTATCATGGGCGTTCTCTTCGCCTTCTCGATGTTCACAGTCGCCGGTGAGCTCACAATCATGAGCAAGGCACCATTCTGGGCCTCCTACGCCACCATTGCCTTGGGAGAGGCTGTCTCAATGGCAGTCGGCGGCGTTGTGATGATGGTGCTGACACGTTATGTGGACTTGGATAAATAAACTTAGCAGAAACCTGTTGGCTAGTGCCGTGAAGCAAAAAGTTCACACTGATCGCCGGCAGAATTAAGAATCAATCAAAAATAACACCGAGAAGATTTCCGTCATCTCGGTGTTATTTTTGAAATTGAGGCTTATGTGAAACACGCCTGTAGGTAAAAACAGATGGCACGCTACTTCTTAAGCGTCTGCATGACATCCTTGGCGATCAACGTGTAATAATGCACACGCCCGGCATCGTTAGGGTGAACCCCATCATCGGCAAACCAGTCATCATTGCCGCCAGCCAGATAATACCAGTCAATCACATGCAGATTGCTATGCGACTTAGCCGCCGAATGAATCAGCTTATTCACCGGATCAATCCACGCTTTACCCGGCGCATACGCCGTTACCCAAAACACTTGGCGATTGCTGCCCAGCTGGTCCAAAATGCCATT
This sequence comes from Lacticaseibacillus huelsenbergensis, assembly GCF_029726355.1. Taxonomy (NCBI): domain Bacteria; kingdom Bacillati; phylum Bacillota; class Bacilli; order Lactobacillales; family Lactobacillaceae; genus Lacticaseibacillus; species Lacticaseibacillus huelsenbergensis. The sequence continues at coordinate 181,277 of NZ_CP120687.1, read as the reverse complement.
AATGTCCGATTCCGTCATCGGACCATTCGTACCAAGGCTAATCACGACGGTATCGTCCAACTTGCCTTCCGACTTAAGCTGACTGATAATCGCGGGCGCTGCCTGCACTTGCCGGCCAACTTCGGCATCAATCGACATCTTCGGGAACAACACCTTGAGGTAAGCCGAGCTACCTAGCATGACTGAGTCGCCGATGGCTGTCACAGGCAAGTTCTTAGCCGCTGTGATATCGCTATCAGTTAGCCCAAAAAGCCGGTACTGATTCAGCACCTTCTCTTTTTTAACTTTAGCTTTGGAATCGTTTTGAATGCGTTGACGCGTCTGCTGGTTAACGGCAATCGCCTGTTCAGATTGATAGTGGCGGAAATAAAAGAAGCCACCAACGCCGGCAATCAACAAACCTAACGCGATACACAATATCAAGTCCCGCAAACGCAGCGTATGTTTTTTCATGATCCGTAAGCCCCCAAAAGTTACGTTGCTTTTATTTTAAACTAAAATCCAGATGAGTCTGGTTACAAGTTAGGGTCATTCTGACGGGTTTGGGGGAAATTGTAAAGAGATTGTCATAATCGACAAATTCGAGCGTATTTATCCGTAAGGCTCTCTTCGATTGTAGCCAATAGTTTCTGGCCAGGATTTTTCGAAAGGCGTTCCGTGTTAAAATTTAAGACGATTTAATAATTTCAGTTTAGAGTTACACTACTGAGACATACAGTGGCAGGAAGGAAGGTGCTGCATCCATGAATTTACTGGTTACTGGTGGCGCTGGCTTTATAGGTAGTAATTTTGTCCGATTTCAGCGACAAAATCATCCCGAGGATCTTATCGTCAATCTTGATCTATTAACTTATGCTGGAAATTTACAGAACTTGGCGGATCTACAAAATGATCGCCGTTACATCTTCGTTCACGGAAACATTGTTAATCGGGAGTTGGTGGCATATGTGATTGAACAGTATCATATTGATGCCATCGTTAACTTTGCGGCCGAGTCTCACGTTGACCGCAGTATCCAACATCCTGAAGTGTTTTATGAAACCAACGTTAAAGGGACATTGACGCTGTTGTCCGAAGCCAAAAGGAAGCATTTGAAGTTTTTGCAGATCTCGACAGACGAAGTTTACGGTTCATTAGGTAAGCAAGGCTATTTTACCGAAAAGTCTGCGTTACAGCCGAACTCACCTTACGCCGCTAGTAAAGCATCCGCTGACATGAGTGTGCGTGCATTTTATGAGACTTATAAGGTCGACGTCAACATAACTCGTAGCTCTAACAACTATGGTCCATATCAATTTCCAGAGAAGCTGATTCCTTTGATGATTACCCATGGGCTAACTGGAAAACAGCTACCAATATACGGCAACGGCAAGAATATTCGCGACTGGCTGTATGTGGAAGACAACTGTCGTGCACTTGATTTAGTTCTCAGGAAGGGTCAGGCTGGCGAGATCTATAACGTTGGTGGCCATAATGAGCGCAGCAACAATACGATCGTGCAAAATATCGTCGATCATTTGGGATTATCAAAAGATCGCATTGAATATGTTGAGGACCGGCTTGGTCATGATAAGCGTTACGCCATTGATTCGACTAAAATCAGTCTTGAATTAGGCTGGAAACCGATTACCTCCTTTGACGCAGGTTTGGACAATACAATCAATTGGTATATAACACATCGCAACTGGTGGAATTTACTGTTAGATAAAGCAAAGTTTTAAAAAAGCATATGAAGGACAAAAACAGGCAGGCATTGCCAGTTCACGAGAAAAAGTAAATTAGATCTCATTGATGGCATGCAGGTTTGGTGTTTCTAGAATTCGTGATTGTATTTTAAGCCAGAACTTAAGCTGAAATAATTAAAGCGCGCAGTCATTTTGACAACCGTCGTAAAAAATGTAAAGAGACTGTAACACAATCGTTATCAAGGATTACTATAATGGCATAATAGCTTGTGCCTTTCTGACTTGACGACAATTGATTCAGTTCAAAAAGTGTCTAGCTATTTTAAAATGGGTGGACTTGAAGTCACTTGCTAAGGTATTATGCTCAGGAGTGGCTTTTTAGATTTTGTCTTCAGTGCGGACCATCTTATCATGTCCGCATAAAAAAATTTGTTTTTAATTTTGAATTAGGTGGGGAAAGAGTTCATGAACAAACAGATCGACCTTTCGCAGTTGTGGCAGATCCTCAAGCGCAGCTTTCTAGCAATGATCATTCTCGGCATTCTAGGTATGGCTGTGGCTTATTTTGGTGCTAAGACGCTTATAGCACCGAAATACGAGGCTGATACGTCGCTTTTGGTTAACCGGAAGCAGGATAATGATCCGAATATGCAATTAAATGCGCAACAAGCTGATGTGCAAATCATTAATACATATAAAGATATTATTACGCGTCCAGTCGTCTTACAGGCAGTAGCTGATGATTTGACAAGCCCGCAACGTGTGATAACAAAAAAAGCTGAAAAAGCTGTTTACGGCACCCGGTATAATGCGACGACAGGAGTTCGGGAACGATATGTTGTTGAAAAAGCTAAGCCGGCTAAGTACAAGTTGGAACCGGCAAAATATACTAACTTAACAGCAGACGATTTAGCTAAAATGGTTTCCGTATCAACACAACAAAATTCTCAAGTATTTACGGTCAATGTTAAGGATAATGATCCGGTTCGAGCTCGGGACATTGCAAATGAAGTTGCCAAAGTGTTTGAACAAAAAATTGCAAAAATGATGAGTATATCAAATGTGTCGGTTGTTTCAAAAGCTACAGCTAACTCGACGCCTGTTTCACCACGATTAAATTTAATTGCAATTGTTGGCTTGGGTATCGGGGTTCTGATTGCCTTCATGTGGGGATTGATTCGTGAACTAACTGACCAAACCGTTAAGGATCTCGACTTCATAACAGATTCACTAGGACTGGTAGATTTGGGTGCTGTGAATTATGTTCAGCGAATGAAAGATATTGATGAAGTCATTCAGGCGACAAAAGCAAAATATGACGATGATGTAGATAGTTTTGACGGACCAAATCTTCCCCAGCGAAGTCGTCGTCGAGTTTAAGAGAGGAAGATATTAATGAACTGGCTATTTAAGTTTGGTTTTAAACGAAATCAAGAAGACCAAGAATCCCAAAAAAACGGGGTTATGTTAGTTACGTATGCTGAACCTAAACATGTCGTGTCTGAACAATATCGGACCGTTCGCACGAACATTGAATTTGCAGCAGCTGCCTTAGACAAGTGTCAGGTCGTGATGTTTACGTCTTCTACAATGTTAGAAGGGAAATCTACTGTCTCAGCAAATGTTGCGGTTACATGGGCCCAAGCAGGGAAAAAAGTTCTGTTGCTCGATGCAGATCTTCGTCGGCCAACCGTTCACGCAACTTTTAGAAAGCTTAACTTGGATGGTGTGACAACGGTACTAACTGGAAAATCAAAGCCAGATGAAGTTGTAGAGGAAACATTTGTTGATAACTTAAGCATTATTCCTTCAGGTCCAATTCCGCCTAACCCATCTGAATTGCTAAATTCCAAGCGGATGTCAGATTTATTAGATTGGGCGCGGGGAAACTTTGATATTGTTGTTTTAGATGCTCCGCCTGTTTTAGCAGTGTCAGATGTGCAGGTTTTAGTTCCAAAGACAGATGGGGTTGTCATTGTGACTAAAATCGGTCAGACACAAAAAAGCGACTTGCGCCGAACTGTTGAAGTCTTAAAATTAGCAAAAGCTAAAATTCTCGGATCAGTCGAGCGTGTAAAAGCACGACATGGTGACAAAGGCTACGGATACGGTTATGGCTACGGCTATCAAAGTAACGTGTAACCTCTTTTTAAAGTGAGACTTGCTAGCAGAATAAACAAACTCAATATTCAAAATAAATACGCATTAGTTTAATTTGGGGGATTAACGATGAAGTTATTGATCGTTGGTGCTGGCCTGTTCGGGGCCACTATAGCACGAGAACGCGCACTAAAAGGTGACAAAGTTGATGTTCTTGAAAGAAGAGAACATGTTGCTGGTAACATTTATACCGAAAATATTGAAGGCATTCAGGTTCATAAATATGGTGCCCATATTTTTCACACAAGCAATCAAGCAGTTTGGGAGTACATCAACCAGTTTGCAACCTTCAACCGTTATACAAACGAAGTCATTGCCAACTATAAAGGTGAGATTTACAACCTGCCCTTTAACATGAATACTTTTAATAAAATGTGGGGCGTCATCACACCTGCTGAGGCAGAGGCAAAGATCGCCGAACAAAGAGCGGCTATGGCTGGCAAAAAGCCAGAAAACCTTGAAGAACAAGCAATTTCGCTAGTGGGTATTGACATTTATCGGAAGCTAATCAAGGACTATACAGCTAAGCAGTGGGGGAGAGACCCTAAAGAACTGCCGTCGTTCATCATCCGCCGCTTGCCTGTCAGGTTGACGTATGACAACAACTACTTTAACGATCGGTATCAAGGCATTCCGGAGGGCGGTTATACTCAGATCGTCGAGAAGATGTTGGATCAGCCTAATATTCATGTCGAACTCAATACCGATTTTTTGGATCACAAACAGGAATACTTGAACCAATACGATAAGGTTATTTATACAGGTATGATCGATCAGTTCTTTGATTACCAGTTGGGGACTTTGGAATATCGCAGTTTACGATTCGAAACCGAAGTTTTGGATATGGATAATTTTCAAGGAAATGCCGTTGTCAATTATACAGATGCAGAAACGCCATTTACGCGGATCATCGAACATAAACATTTCGAATTTGGGAAAGGTAATCCTGGCAAGACGGTTATAACACATGAATATCCTGCCAGTTGGTCAAAAGGTGATGAGCCATATTATCCGGTAAATAACTCAGAAAATAACCACTTATTTACTAGTTACCGCGAATTAGCTGCCAAGGAAACACCACAGGTTGCTTTCGGCGGACGCTTGGGCCTCTATCGCTATTACAATATGGATCAGGTTATTGCAGCAGCTTTGCAGTTTCTGCAAGGGGACTTCTTTAACAAGAAATAAACTGCTAATTAACTGACTCTTAATTGATAATACGTGGAAATGAGGTGGATCGTCACGAAAGTTGTCAAGAATCTCCTGTGGAACATGGGGTATCAAGTTTTTATCCTTTTATTGCCAATCGTTACGATCCCATATGTTTCGCGTGTTCTTGGACCAACCGGAATCGGAATTAACGCCTTCACAAATTCAATTGTTCAGTACTTTGTGCTGTTTGGCACACTTGGGCTGACGATGTACGGTAATCGCGAAGTAGCATACCAACGTGATCATCCTAAGAGACTCTCAAGTCTGTTTTGGGAATTAACATTGATTCGTGTCGGAACAACGAGCATTGCCACGATATGCTACATTGGTTTCATCATAATAGCAGGGGAATATCAAACTTTCTATTTGATCCAGGGCCTTTTGCTGGTTGCAACTGCCATTGACGTTTCCTGGTTCTTCCAGGGTCTTGAGGAATTCAGGATTACTGTACTAAGAAATACTTTAGTGAAGATAATTTCTTTGATATTGATCTTTGTATTGATCAAAACTAAAAATGATCTTGGCTTGTATATTTTGATTCTGACTGGCTCACAAGTGTTAGGGAACATGACCTTACTTCCGTATCTAAAACGGTATGTTAGGTTCCCTCACCTATCAGACTTAAAATTAATAAATCATTTGCGTCCAACACTTGAGATGTTTATACCGCAAATTGCGACGCAAGTTTATTTGCAGCTTAACAAGACTATGTTAGGTGCATTAATCGGTGTCCAAGCTTCAGGTTTTTATGACAACTCGGATAAGATTGTAAAAATTATACTAGCGATTGTGACTGCGACTGGGACGGTTCTTTTACCCCACACAGCGCACAGTTTTGCGATGGGAAAGCACGATGAGGTCGAAGAATCACTAAACAAGTCGATGCACTTTATTCTGGTTATTGCATTCCCGCTGGCAACGGGGCTGGCAGGTATCGCGCCTGTGTTTACAAGGATTTTTTTTGGTAAAGGGTTTGACCCTGTTTCAGATTTGTTGGTCATCGAATCAATTGTTATTGTTCTTATAGGAATTAGTAATGCAACAGGCGTTCAATATTTACTGCCAACAAATCAACTTAAACCATTTGCGACTTCGGTTGTTTTAGGTGCAATTTCGAATATAATCTTAAATGTCCCGCTCATTTTAATTTTGGGAAGCAACGGAGCCATGATAGCGACAGTCCTGTCAGAATTACTCGTGACAGTTTATCAACTTTTAAAGGTCAAAAACCAGATCAGACTTCATATCATTTTCCGTGAAGTTTGGAAATACGTGGTTGCTGCTCTTGTGATGGGTGTAAGTGTTCGGATTTTCATCAGTGTGTTGTCGTTATCTAGTCTTACGGCTTTGTTTGGAGCTATCATCTATGGCGCTTTGATCTACACGGTAGCACTGTTCATGTTTCGACCGGTGGTATTGATGAGAATGCTCACGTCTTTAAAAAAGCTTCATTAATCGATTGGCTTCAAGGAAAGATCCTACGTCGGGCCCAAAACATGATGGTAAAAAATAAGTATAGAGAATGTAAGGAGAAAGAATGCTCCCATTAGCCTTTACTTTAATTCTGATTCTAATTGCAGCGTATTTTTTGAATAATCGAGAATTAATGTCCCCTGCCGTCTTATATTCAGGTGCATTTGCATTTAGTGGCTTATGGGCATTAGCTTATGCAGGAAAATGGTTTTTAGAGCCTTCCTCGTTAACCGTTCTGGTTTTAGTCGGTGGCGGTCTCGAATTCATTTTTGTGACATGGTTTATCCACCTTTTTTTTAGTTCAATACGGTCAAAACAGGTAGTGAACGAGCACGATCTAACGCGTGCAGTAGACAATCAAAAGTTAAATGTTGGAAAAGAAAAGATCGAGGAGTGGACAGTTGCCACATGGAAACTCGTTCTTATCTTGGTTGTATTGATAGTTGGTATTTTCTATACAATTTATGAAATTAAAAAAATTGGCGGTGGTATGTCATTAGGAGATGCCATTTACTATGTCAGGGTGCAAACGATCTTTACAATTAATGGGAATACTTTGCCCCGTTCAGTAAGTATCATTAGGAATTTTTCGTTAAGTTGCGGATTCTTTTTTGGTTATCTACTAGTCCGTGAGTTTGTTTATTTTCATAAATTCTCGCTCTCAAATGTCTTTATAGTTTTGCTGGCCATTGTGACGACGTTGTTAATGGGCGACAGAACAGAAATGGTTGTTGTGTTGATTGCAATCTTCTGTTATTACTATTGCTTACTGAGAACCAAAAGCAACTGGTCCAAACCAAACAACAAGAAATTCATTGCCGGTATTGTGATTGTCGGTACCATCGTGTTGCTGGTATTTCCACCAATCGCTAATATGTTAGGACGAGAAAGTGATGCGGGTTCTAATAGTCTAGATTACTTGTCGGTTTATATTGGTGCAGAAATAAAAAATTTGGATATATTCTTACGAACTACAACTATTCCTGTTACGGGTTCAGTTTGGGGGAGCCAAACTTTTGTAAACATTCTTCCATGGTTTGCTAAGATCTTCAACTTTACGTTACCGCCGGAAGGGTTAACGTTACCTTACCAAACTGTAAACGGTGTCTATCTGGGAAATGTTTATACCACATACTATGCTTATCTGTATGATTTTGGAATTTGGGGCGTGTTTACGTTAGTTCCTATTATGGCAGGAATTAGCCAATTATTTTTTGAACGCATTCGGGTGACAAAAAACCCCAATCATGTGCCATACAGCATTTTAATCTATTCGAATATCGTTAGCTCACTTGTACTTTCGTTTTTTTCAAATAAATTCTTTGAGCAGATATTTGCACGTCAGTTTGTGCTGATCATCTTTTTCTGGGTCTTCTTAAATTTCTTTATCTTCGAGACCGGACTACGGCAGTCAAGGGGCAAATAGATAATCATAAAAACATGAACATTTTGGGTAGGACAGGAAGTAGGGGGGACTTATGAGCTACTTTAACATTCAATCTATTAACAACACTGCAGGGGGCAAAGCATTTGCGGCAAGTAAGCCGATTGCTGATACTATTAAAACACTTTCGACATTAGGGTCTATTGATATGGGGTCAATTGATTCTTTGCCGAATCTTCTTGGTAGGAAAGTGATTTCTTACAGTTCCTTAGCAAATTATTTTAAGCAGGTTAGTTCCGGAGATACAATCTTTATACAATATCCTTTGTATATCTCTTATCCTGCGTTCTTGCAGGTTGTTTATTATTTGCGATTCGCTAAACGCTGCAAACTTGTATTCATTATCCATGATGTCAACTCTTTACGTATCGATCCAACGGTCGGGCTGGGGGGGATGGGGCATACAAACAATGCTCAACGTTCACTAAGAAATGAACTCAGGATACTTAAACTCGCATCGGGGATTTTGGTGCCAACAAATGCGATGCGCAAGTTCATTGAAAATACAAATAAAGTATCCGCTAAAGTTGTCGTTTTCGGACTATATGAGCACTTGGCTGATTCTCTTGACGTACCAACATTTAAGAATCAACGAACGATGATATTTGCAGGTAACTTGGACAAATCTTCTTTTTTAAGTAAACTCACTCATTCCACATTTCACTATGAGATATACGGGAATAAACCTTCTAAGTTTGCTTTACCTGAAAGCCTTGATTATCGCGGTTCTTTCCCTTCAGACGAATTAGCCGCGCAATTCTCGGGAGGGTTTGGACTGGTTTGGGATGGATCATCGGTTGACGGTATATCTGGCGTTATGGGTGATTATTTGCGGTACAACAGTCCTTTCAAGGCTTCTATGTTCTTGGCAAGCGGCATTCCTGTAGTTGTTTGGAAGAATGCTGCTATCGCTGATTTTGTTAGCCAACATCGTCTTGGTATTACGGTTAACTCATTAGCCGAAGCAGAATCGGCAATAAAGCAGGTAACAGATGAACAATATGCAGAACTCACCGCTAGTGTTCGTTCTTTTGGACTTCAATTGAGACAAGGTGCCCAGTTTAAAAAGGCACTCGAAGATGTTCTCACGTTCGTCTAAATACGGAAGTTGAATCCGAGGAGGAGTTTATAGTTGAAAGTTTTGCTGGTGGGGGATTTTCAATACGGCAGTGGCATGACCGTTTATATGATGAATACATACAAGCAGCTGTCAAAAAAAGGTGTTAAAGTTGAGTGTGTTAGTTATTCTGGCAAGCATGACTTTGAAAAGGAAACGAACGCATTAGGTTGGCCAGTGTATTATGTTACACGTGTTGGAAAGAATCCTATGAAGCACTGGATAGATTGGGCTCGATTTTGTAAGCAGCATAAACAATCTTATGACATTATCCATTTCAACTTTTCGTCATCCTGGAATTTCTTGCCAGTTGTGTTTGCACACTATTTTACGAATGCAAAAATAGTTGTACAATCGCATAACACTGACTACAGCAAACCAATTAAATCGCATGTTTTCAAGGCTACCATAGACACCGTGAACAGGTTAGGTCGGCATATTTTTTCTAGGATCAGTGATTTAAAGTTAGGTGTGTCAAATGAAAGCTTGGCATGGATGTTTGGCAAAGACAATCAAGGCATTGTCTTGAAGAATGGCATCGATCTGCGCAAATTCCTTTTTTCAGAGAAGCCACGCCATGACTTGCGACAGTCACTTGGATTAGGTAATGAGACATGGGTTGTTGGTATGGTGGGTGTCTTAACTGAACGCAAAAATCCTTTTTTCTCGCTAAAAATATTCGAAGAACTGCATGATAGGCATTTGGAAAGTCATTTGGTAATTATCGGCAATGGCGAACTTCGTGAGAAACTCGAACAGGAAGTCCATCAGAAAGGCCTAGATGCTGATGTTTCTTTTATAAAACATACTGATGCTATGAATGATTGGTACACAGCATTTGACGTCCTACTCTTTCCCTCACTGTTTGAGGGGTTTGGTTTTGTACCACTTGAAGCGCAGGCTTCTGGGCTTCAAGTGGTTGCTTCTGATCAGATTCCGCATGATGTCATGTTGACTGATAGTATTGTGGCGTTACCACTTAATGAGCCCAAAATGTGGATCAAAAATCTACGCTCATACTTAGATAAATTACCCGTCAACCGTAATGATATCAGTGAACGAAACATAGAATCAATTGACTTGGCAGGATACTCGATTGTGTCATCTGCAGCTATCTTAAAGCAATGGTTTGATAAATTATTGCTTCAGGAGGAGAGCATATAGTTATGCGTGACAAAGAAAAAATCAAAACACTTGTAATCCTTCCTTTTTTATCTGGTGAAGGTGGTACCGAAACAGTCGTTAATGAGTGGATATCTCATTTCGAACACTCGTCTGATTTTGAGATGTCATTCCTCCTACCACAAGGATCAATGCGCGATCATTGGTACCCGTCCTTCTCTAAGAAAGTTAAAGTGTTTAAATTCGCTCAACTCTTTAGAAATAGGCGCTCTATTCGGAATTTATTTGGAGCGATCTGGCTTGCTTTCGCAGTTTTATTTACGTCTGCTGATGAGGTAGTTTGTTTAAGTACAAAGCTAATTTATGAGGTGGCATTTTTAAAAAGGCTATTTCACAAAAAGTTTAGAATAATTTCTTGGATTCATTTTTCCTTGCTTCACGGACAAGATGTAAGTCTAGATGATCTCCAAAAAGCGGATTATCATTTGGCTATTAGCACAGGCATTCAGCAACAGATGCATGACATTAACATCGAGGCTTCGAGAATTGGAGTAGTTGGAAACCCCGTTTCCCCAACAACAAACGTAATCCCAGCATCCACGGATGGTATTACTAGGTTTGTTTATAGTGGACGAATTTTTGTTGATGGCGAAAAAAATCTGAGAGAACTTGTGCTTGGCTTGAACAAACTAAATAAGTTAACAAAGCAATGGACTTTGGATGTCTTTGGTGACGGACCAGATATGTCAGAATTTAAAGAATTGATTGCGCAAAAAGGTATTGCAAGCCAAGTTACTTTACACGGCTGGGTGACTCAACCACTCGATAAACTAGCTCATGCTGATTGTTTGGTGTTAACTTCAACGTATGAAGGATTTGGGATGGTGCTTGCCGAGGCAATTGCAAGAGGCATTCCAGTCATTAGTTCAGACTGTCCAACCGGGCCTGCCGATATTGTAAATGATAGCAATGGTTATCTTTACAGACCTGGTGATGTAAGCATGTTGACAGAGAAGATGATTGCTATCATTAATAAAGAAAAAGTCTTTAATCATGATGACTTACCTAGTACGGTTTCTAAATTTTATTCTAAGTCATATTTTAATCGTCTCGAACAGTTTCTTGTGGCTTTTTCTGAATAAGCAGATGTTAAAGCTTTATAAGCTTAATTGCTTGAAATTTTGATATAAAGCTATTCTTCTTGCAAGAAGCTTGCCAATCATTAAGGAGCGTTATAAAAATGCATATCAGTGTCCTTATTGCAACTCATAAACCATACCATATGCCTTCAGATCCTGCGTATTTGCCGATATTTGTGGGTAGCAGTCTTCATTCAGAAATTCCAAATGGGTATCAACGTGATGACCAAGGTATCAATATATCGGATAAGAATCCGCATTATAACGAGGTAACTGCTATATACTGGGCATCTCAAAATCTTAATGCAGACGCAATTGGGTTGGTTCACTATCGCCGATATTTTTCTAATCGTTCTTTTGCACAAAAAAAAGACTTCTCATCGATCCTACGTGAGTCTCAGATTGAAGATCTCCTAAAGCGATCTAGCATTATCGTACCTAAACCACGAAACTATTACATTGAAACAATCGAGTCCCATTATCGACATAGCCATAGTGCCATTGGTATTGATGCTTTGTACGAGGTTATTGCGCAGCAACCAGCTGAATATCGCGAGAGCTTCTCAAAAGTCATGCATTCGAAACAAGCCCACATGTTTAATATGTTTATCATGCGTCGAGAAGAGTTCAAGGCATATTCTTCTTGGCTGTTTTCGATCCTGTTTGCAGTTGAAGCAAAAATTGATTTCTCTAAGCTTCAAGGCAATGAAAGTCGCGTGATGGGCTTTCTCGCCGAGTTACTAATGGATACTTGGCTTTTAGCTAATAACAAAACGTACCTGGAATGCCCAGTCATCTTTATGGAGAACGAGCACATCGTCAGAAAAGCGCGCAATCTTATTTTAAATAAATTGACGGGAACACATGTTAATTTGGACACACACATCGGAACCAAGTAGAATAGCCGGTATAGCAATTGCGCCAGTTGTTAGAAATTCGGCGTGAATTTCATTTCCATTTCATTGAATGGAGACCTTGCTCATTCGTTAAGAATATCTTAAAATGGGGAGGAAATCTTTGGGGGGTTTCGCAGCACCAACGCTTTTAATATTGGAGGAGATTAGTTTGGAAAAACAATTGGAGAAGACTCAACATCGAGTCGAAGTTTTAGAGAGTGAGCCGGCTAACGTTTCGTCAGTCTATTTGTTTGAAAAAAGGGTGTTTGATATTATTTGCGGTCTCTTTGGAATGGTGTTAGTCATTGTGACAGCACTAATATTAGAACCTTTTTGCTTAGTCGGTAGAAATAAAGGGCCATTGTTTTTTAAACAAACTCGTGTTGGGCAGAATGGTAGAAAATTCAAAATTTATAAGTTTAGAAGCATGGTTGTTAATGCGGAGGACGTTTTACATAAAGACGCTACTCTTTACGATAAATACGTAAGTAATAATTATAAGTTACCTCCTAAGAAAGATCCACGGATCACTAAACTAGGTATTTTTATCAGGAAGACGTCGTTGAATGAGCTACCACAATTCATCAACATTCTTAAGGGTGACATGAGTATGGTGGGCCCTCGGCCAGTTGTTGAAAGTGAATTACGCGAGTATGGCCAGCATGTTGATCAACTGCTTACTGCTAAACCGGGCGCTATGGGACTTTGGCAAGCTAGCGGGCGGAGTAAGATCGGGTACCCGCAGAGAGCCGACTTAGAGCTTTCCTATGTTGCCAATCGTTCCTTTAGTTATGATTTATTGATTATTTGCAAAAACCTTGTTTCAATTTTCAAAGCTGATGGAGCTTTTTAATTTACAGTTTGTTTTTTATGGTTGCGCTAAAAAGAGGCCGACGACTTGATACAGAATATATTCTGTATCAAGTCGTCGGCCTCTTTTTGTATCACATCACTTTGCGTCTAACGCCTTCTGAATCACATCATGTCCCCGGGCAAGCTCAGTGTCTGACATCACCTCAAAAGCCTGTCCATCAATATTCTGACCAGTACCATGCAGCTGATCGCTTTTAATGCTGCTACCTGCATCACGATAAGCTGTTGCTAGATTCTTAACCGATCCAAGTGATACATCGGTTCGAACGTTCTTACCAACAGCGTTAAGGAACTTTTGACTCAATACAGTCGTGGGATTCTTCTTCAACTTATTGATAACTGAAGCAAGGATCAACTGTTGTCGCATTTGCCGTCCATAGTCGCCTTGCGGATCGTCATACCGCATACGTGAGAACTTCAGCGCATCGCTACCTGAGAGGTCATAAGACTGTCCTTTAACAAAGGACTTACCTTCATAGTCGAAACTCAGTGGTGAGGTGACAGTGACGCCGCCAACGGCATCTACCATCTGTTCTAGGCCTTTCATGTTGACAAGTAGGTAACCGTCTAGTTTGATGTTCAAGAGCTTCTCAACGGCTTCCATGGCCGTGTCAGAGGAGCCGTAGGAATAGGCGGCGTTGATTTTGATGGTGACATCATCGAAAGTAACTTTGGTGTCACGCGGTACCGAGAGCATGGTGGTTGTCTTTGACTTTGGGTTTAGAACCATCACAATCATGGTATCGGTGCGGCCTTTATAGGAGCGGCCAAGTTCACCGGTGTCGGTACCGAGTAGTAAGTAAGCAACGGGTTTTCCGCTGGTGGTTTTGTCGTCTGAAGATTTGTTGGTCTTCTTATTATAGGAATAAATTTGGGATGTTGAATTATGAACCATGTAGTACACGAAACCGCCAAACCCAAGAGCGGCAACGAGTACGACGAGTAGAACGCGTACTAGGATCTTTTTCATTTCTAGACCTCATTTCCTCCGTAATCTTTTGATATTATACCGCAAAGTGTGCTATCTCGCTGATCTATTGCGAATCGTTAACAAACTGTTACAAAAAAACGATTTGACGTTGGCAGCGCTTCATTAGATACTAGAGAGTATTGGAAGGGGAACTGAATGATGATTGACGTGCATTGCCACATGTTACCAGGAATTGATGATGGCTCAAAAGATTTAACGACTTCATTGGAATTAGCGGAAGCAGCGGTCGCTGACGGGATCACACATGCCTTGATGACACCGCATCATATGAATGGACGGTATACGAATCATGCAGCGGATGTGATTCGGCTGACTGATGAGTTTCAGGATGTGCTGGAGCAGCGGCATATTCCATTGACTGTTTTTCCGTGCCAAGAGGTTCGAATTAATGGCGATTTGTTAGAAGCAATTGACCACCATGACATTTTGACTTGTGATGTGACTGGCCATTATATCCTAATTGAATTTCCGTCAGATGATGTGCCACTTTACACACAAAATATGTTGTTCGAAGTGATGCAACGCGGAATGGTGCCCGTGATTGTGCATCCGGAACGTAATACACGACTAATGAAGCATCCGGGTTTGCTATATCAAATGATTGAACGTGGCGCGTTTGCACAGGTGACTGCTAGCAGCTATGTCGGAACGTTCGGCAAAAAGGTTCAGCAATTTTCAGAGGATATTATTGATGCCGGACTGGCACATGTCTTTGCCTCTGACGCGCATCACTTGCCTGGTCGTAGTTATGAGATGTCTGCAGCTTTCAAGCGTCTGGAGCGTAAACGTGGTGAAAAGAAGGCTAAGATTTTTGAAGACAACGCCCGAGCGCTGGTCAATGGTGATCCGCTAGTGCGGTTTAATGAGCGGAAAGTCGAAAAGCGGCTGCTGTCGCGGTATTGATACTTTAAGTTGTTTGCATAAAAATATTTCTGAAATAATTAGCACTCGCCTTGTTCGAGTGCTAATTTCGTGCTATAATACATTATGTAAACAAGGAAAAGGCGCAACGGCATCAGTGCCACCAAGTGAATAAGCTCGACACGAAAGTACTGCCAGTGCGTCTGGGAGTACTTTTTTGTAGAGCGTGAACTGGCGCGGTTAGGCGTCGGAGTGTAAGTGGCCTTGAGCGTGATGACCCGGGTTTGGTCATTGCGACCAAGGTCCTTACACGGAGGTCTCTGGGCTGGTGAGCGCGTTTCAGAGAAGTATCAAGCTTCTCCGCGCAAACGCACCGCCTTTTCCCCGCACATTCCCAACAAGGAGGAATTCAGCTATGGCAAACTTTAACGATCCGTTTTTCAACAATCATGATATGGACGATATTTTTAATCAGATGCTTCAAGGTATGGGTAAAGGTGAATCAGCCCGGTATGTGGTCAATGGCCACGAAATGACGCCTGATGAATTTGCCCAGTATCGTGCGACTGGTCAGTTGCCGAAGCAGGGCGATGAAATTCCGGTTGCGACCACTGGTGAACAGGCCGTCAAGAAGGGCGGTATCCTTGAGAAGCTTGGTCGCAATCTGACGCAGGAAGCCAAGGATGGGTTGCTTGATCCGGTTATTGGCCGGGAGCACGAAATTCAAGAGACTGCCGAGATTCTGAGCCGGCGCACGAAGAATAATCCGATTTTGGTCGGAGATGCCGGTGTCGGCAAGACGGCGGTTGTTGAAGGCTTAGCGCAAGCGATTGTGAAGGGTAACGTTCCTGAAGCGATTAAGGATAAGCAGATTTGGTCGATTGATCTGTCGAATCTGGAAGCTGGGACACAATATCGTGGCAGCTTTGAAGAGAAGATTCAGAATCTGATCAAAGAAGTGAAAGCTGCTGGCAATGTCATTCTGTTCTTTGATGAAATCCATCAAATTCTCGGTGCCGGTGCAACTGGCGGCGAAGAATCCGGAGGCAAAGGCTTGGCTGACATTATCAAGCCAGCATTGTCTCGCGGTGAGATTACCGTGATTGGCGCGACCACCCAAGACGAGTATCGCAATACCATCATGAAGGATAGCGCGTTGGCACGTCGGTTCAATGATGTCACCATCAACGAGCCAAGCGCTGCGGACACGGTCAAGATTTTGGATGGCGTCAAGAAGCTTTACGAACAACACCATCACGTTCAGTTGCCGGAAAATGTTTTAAAGGCAGCGGTGGATTACAGCATTCAGTATATTCCACAGCGTTCTTTGCCTGACAAAGCGATTGATCTGATCGATATGACCGCGGCACATCTGGCAAGCAAGCATCCGATTGTCGACAAGGTTGAACTGGAAAAACAAATCAAGGATCTGAACGCCCAAAAGGATGCAGCGGCGAAGGCTGAAGACTTTGAAAAGGCCGCCAGCCTTAAGAAGGAGATTGCCGACAAGCAACATCAGCTTGAAGGAACGAACGACGAGAAGCCTGTTGTGGCAACGCCGAATGATGTCGCTGCGGCGGTTGAGCGTTTGACCGGGATTCCGGTATCGAAGCTTGGTGCGTCTGACATTGAACGGCTGAAGGGCATTGGCAAGCGTCTGAAGGGCAAGGTCATTGGCCAGGATGAAGCCGTTGATATGGTCGCTCGGGCCATTCGTCGGAATCGGGCTGGTTTTGATGAAGGCAATCGGCCAATTGGTAGCTTCCTGTTCGTTGGACCAACCGGTGTCGGGAAAACTGAATTAGCCAAGCAGTTGGCACTGGATCTTTTCGGCAGCAAAGATGCGATTATCCGCTTAGATATGTCTGAGTACAGCGATCGTACCGCGGTATCCAAGTTGATTGGTACTAGTGCCGGGTACGTTGGCTACAACGACAACAAGAACACGCTGACTGAGCAAGTACGCCGGAATCCATATTCGATCGTTCTGCTCGATGAAATCGAAAAGGCTGATCCACAAGTCTTGACGTTGTTGTTACAAGTTTTAGACGATGGTCGGTTAACCGATGGCCAAGGCAATGTCGTGGACTTCAAGAACACTGTCATCATTGCCACTTCCAACGCTGGTTTCGGCAACGAAGCGTTAACTGGCAAGAAGGAAAAGGACGAAGACTTAATGAAGCGGTTGGCGCCTTACTTCCGTCCTGAATTCCTGAACCGGTTCAATGGCATCGTTGAATTCAGTCACTTAACCAAGAAGGACTTAGGCAAGATTGTTGACCTGATGCTTGAAGACGTCAACAAGACGCTGGCTAAGAAGGGCATCACATTAACAGTGACTGCGG
Source organism: Lacticaseibacillus huelsenbergensis (assembly GCF_029726355.1). Taxonomy (NCBI): domain Bacteria; kingdom Bacillati; phylum Bacillota; class Bacilli; order Lactobacillales; family Lactobacillaceae; genus Lacticaseibacillus; species Lacticaseibacillus huelsenbergensis. The sequence goes on along the minus strand of NZ_CP120687.1, from coordinate 163,959 downwards.
CAGCTAAGGATTGGTTAATTGCCCAAGGTTACGATGAAGCGATGGGTGCACGACCATTACGGCGGGTCATTGAACGTAATATTCGTGATAAGGTAACTGACTTCTATCTGGATCATCTCAAGGCGAAGAAGTTGCAAGCGGATCTGGTTGACGACACCATCGTCATCAGCGAAGCCCAGCCGACCAGCGGCAAGCCTAAGAAAGAAGCCGTTGGCGCAAAGTAATCGTATCTCGCCAAAACATTTAAATTAAAACCGCCCGTTAGATTGGGTATGCTTCATAGTCGTCAAGCGTGAAAACGCTTGGCGGCTTTTTTTGGTCTCAAAAAAGTTGTATAATAAATTTTAAAATAAATTGTGCACGTCCTTTTTCAGGTGAAGATCTTATCTTTTGTCTGCTTGAGGGAGTGCAAAAGCCTTGTGCACAAGGCTTTTAAGGGACTGATATTTGGCAAAAATATTTAAATGTTAGTAATCGCAAATTATTTTTTTAAAAATTGTTATTGAAAGCGATATAAGCTTGTGCTAAATTTGATGTAAGCCAACCGGTGATATGAAACTGAAATATCAGATTTCATGCTAAAAATTCACAATTAAATCAAGCCCTCGTTCAGGCACTATCACCGTTATTTAATTATTGTAGGTCAGGACTTTGACTTCAACCGTTCATTTTTTAACGACCTGATTCATTTTGGTCAGCATGCCTGAATGATTGAAATCCCAGTCACATAGCATGAGAGTGTCTTTATTGTCATAAGTGCCTGAATGTGTTAAATTATTATTAGGATAATAAAATGGTGTCGTAAGTAAATCACCATAGGACTTGTGAACGTTGTTAGCATTGAACACGTGGGTGGTATTAGCAGAGAAACGATAATGATATATTATCGTTTTGTTGAGGGGTGATTGGATGATCAAGTTGTATACATCAGGTTCGTCAAAATCGAGTCGCGAAGCTAGAGCGTGGTTAGAAGCCAACGGACTGCCGTTTGAGGAGATTTCGTTGTCGAAACAAGGCATCAGCAAAGCGCAGATTTTGGAACTGTTGGCCCGATCGGAAGATGGCATCGATAGTTTAGTCTCACGGCGTTCAAAGGCGTTTCAGGCCCTTGATGTTGATTTTGATGCATTGTCACTTAAAGAAGCGGTTGATTTGTTATCTAAGCAGCCAGCCATTCTCCGTCGGCCGATCATCGTGGACGATCGGCGCTTATTGTTCGGGTTTAACCAAGATTCAGTCCGCGTCTTCCTACCGCGCGAGGTTCGGCGGCAAAAGTTGTGGGCAGCGTTGCTGAACACTTCGAGTGTGTGAAGGGTTCGGCAACGAACAATTTTGATAAGTTAGGTTTATGCATTAAAGAGTCCCGTCTGTGACATTGGCAGATGAGACTTTTTTTGTTTGCGTACGCTTTTGAAAATAGTGGATCAACAAAACTTAGCGACTGAGCTTGGAATCGTTGGTATAGTTTTCGGTTTGCCTTAATCAGCTTATCTTTCGAAAAGTTCCAATTAAAAAGCAGTGGTTATGTTCCGGTTGCTAATGGTGCTACCACCGTCATATGATGAATTTCCTTCAAAAAGTGGTGAAACCGTATACAATTTCCTGAAATATGCTATCATATTGCCATGAGCCAAAAATTGGTCTACGTGAAAGGAAGCTATTTCATGGATTTGTACAGTGAGCTGACGGCAAAATATCAAACGATTCCAGCCATTGCAACCGAGATTATCAATCTAGAGGCAATTTTGAATCTACCGAAGCCGACAGAGGCGTTTATGAGTGACATCCACGGGGAATATAATGCGTTTCAGCATGTCTTGCGCAATGGCAGCGGCAATGTCAAAAGCAAGATTCGGTCCTGTTTTCGGGATGAGATGACTGAGAAGACATTGCAGCGCTTTGCGTTTTTGGTGTATTACCCGTCTGAACGGTTGGCTGCGATTCATCAAGAGATGGATGGTGACGATCTGCAGCAGTGGTATCTGACCACTTTTCGGCGCCTGATCCGATTGTTGGCCTTTACGGCGACGAAGTATACGCGTTCGAAGGTGCGTAAGGCAATGGCGCCGGAGTTTGTTTATATTACCGAAGAGCTGCTGTATAACGATGCTTCGATGCAGGACAAGTTGGCCTATTATTGGCAGATTATTCATAACCTGATTGTTTTGGAGCAGGCAGATGAATGGATTGAGGCCACCTGCCGAACGATTCAACGTCTGACCGTTGACCATTTTCATATTGTCGGGGATATCTACGATCGGGGACCGGCCCCGGATCAGGTTGTTGAAAGTCTGATTCGGCGCGACCAACGGCATTCGGTGGATATTCAGTGGGGCAATCATGATATTTTATGGATTGGCGGCGCAGCGGGATCGGCGTTGTGTATTGCCAATCTTGTGCGGATTTCGGCGCGGTATAACAACCTGAGTATTCTGGAAGACGTTTATGGGATTAATTTGCGGCACCTGGCGCGGTTGGCGGAGCAATATTATCAGGATAACCCGGCATTTTCACCAAAGTTGGGGCGGTCAGATCGCCCAATTACCGAGGCGGAGCGCCTGCAAATTACCCAAATTCATCAAGCAATCGCGATGATTCAGTTTAAGCTTGAGGGTCCAACGATTAAACGGCGACCCGAGTTTGAGATGGATCACCGCTTGTTGCTGGATAAACTCGCACCGGATTTTACTACGATCGACCTTAATGGCCATACTTATCCGATTGAAAATGGCTGCTTTGCCACGGTCGATCCCGCCTATCCGTACCGTTTATTGCCAGAGGAAAAGGAAGTCATTGATTCGCTGGTGGAGTCGTTCACGCATTCCGAAAAGCTGCATCGTCACATGGATTTCCTGATCAATCGCGGCAGTATGTATTTGCGCTACAATCGCAATCTGCTGTTGCATGGGTGTGTGCCTGTGGACGAAGATGGCAATTTTATCGGCTTGACCATTGACGGCACCACTTATGCCGGCCGCCAATTATTTGACATGCTGGAAGCCAACTTGCGCCTGGCATACAGTCAACCAGATGAAAAGGCTGACTTAGCGACCGACCTGTTGTGGTATTTGTGGACCGGACCGAATTCACCGCTTTTTGGCAAGCACGACATGACGACGTTTGAACGGTACTTTATCAAGGATCCTGCGACCCATGTGGAAGGCCGCAATCCTTATTATCATTTGCGCAAGGATCCGGATTTTATCAAGAAAATTTTGGAGGAGTTCGTCCTCGATCCGGAAGTCGGGCACGTGATTAATGGCCATACGCCGGTGAAAAAGGGTACCGATCCGATTATGGCGAATAACAAAATGATTGTCATTGACGGTGGCTTTTCCAAACCTTATCAAAAGACGACTGGGATCGGCGGCTATACGTTGCTGGACAATTCATATGGGATGCAGCTGGTGACCCATCAGCCGTTTACCACGAAGGCGGATGCCATTGCCAATCTGACCGACATTATTTCCACGCGGCGGGTTGTTGAAACTGAGGCGCGCCGTCGCACGGTGGCAGAAACCGATATTGGCACGGCGCTTCAAGCAGAAGTCGAAGTTTTGAAACAGCGGTTGGCTGAACTGCGTAACGAAGATTAAACAGAACTCGTCTATCAGTTAAAACAACGTACATGTTGGCGCTCTGAACAAACGCGTTTGTCAACAAGTTACTTTTCCCGTATATTATTAATATGATAAGAAACGGATGAACCCCAAACGGAAAGGGTGGCTTGATGCAGAAAACGATGCGGCATCCTGTGCTGAAATGGCTGTGGATCATGCTTGCGCTCACGCTGATTGCGGTGAGCATCAATATGTTTTACGCGCCGCATGCGGTGGCAGCAGGTGGAGCAACCGGTATTGCCATTCTGGTGCAGGAAGTAGCCGGTGTTCAGGTGGGAATCACCACGATGGGCGTCAATTTGTGTATGCTGGCGTTGGCATGGTTTTTCCTTGATCGCAGCACGCTTAAGCGGATTCTATTCGGCAGCTTTATGTTGCCGCTGTTGTTGTGGCTCACGCCTGAGATCAACCTAGTGACCGATCGCTTGCTGGCCATCATTGTTGGCAGTGTCGTTTTCGCGTTCGGCGTTGGGTTGCTGTACCAAATGGATGCCTCAAGCGGCGGGACCACGGTGCCGCCGCTGATTTTTAAAAAATACTTCGGGTTGAAACCGTCGCTGATGTTGTTAGTCACCGATATTGTGGTGTCATTGTTTAACATCCCGGTTTCTGGCGTCGAAGCGTTTATCTTGGCAGTGTTTGCCTTGACGATCACCAGCCTTGTCATGAACTATGTCGAGACCGGTTTTGATCGCAAAAAGGTGGTCTATGTCATGAGCGACCAACTGCCACTAATCAAACAGCAGATTCGCGATGAGACGTCCCATGGCTTAACCGTTCAGCAAGTTGTCGGCGGCTTTTCCGATGAAGCTAAAGAAATGCTGATGGTGGTTGTCGAGCAGAGCAACTTCAAGCAGCTGATTGAATTAGTCCATGCCGTCGATCCGCATGCATTTATTTTGACCGTCGCCGCGACTGAAGTGCACGGCGGCAGTATCTGAGCAAGCAATTTGTAGGCATGATATCAATGTGAACGGGACTTCCAGTGACAAACTTGATTGTCATCTGGGAGTTTTTTCATGGACAGATCACGCTAACCTTTGTCTGCCTCAAAAGCGCACCTGTACTCGAAAAACAACGGCCGTTAGTCAACGCCCATAACCAACTTTCAAAAATATTTCTTTTATAATATGGTCAAATAAAACGAAAATAGCGAAATATTGGGTATTATTTTGATTATAAATAACAAAGACACTTTTAAAAGGTAAGCGTATTTGTTTACCCGCTATATTAATTTGTGCATAATCTAAAACAAGAGATGGCCATCTCTAAAAAAGAATTTATGTGGTAAGTCAGTTTCATAATATGGACTGGGGGAGTCTATATGTTACGCAAGAGTCTGATGACTTTCGCTCTTGTGGCAAGCGGACTGGTGGTAACATCAGCTGTCGGCTTTCACATGCAGCACCAAGACGTGGCCGGATCGCGTATCACAACAAGGGAGAAAGTTAATGCTGTAAGTGCTTCAAGCGATTTGCTCAATGCAAAACTGGCGGCGCTGCCTGTTGAACAGACAGGGGCGCTGGCGCACGGAGCAAGTGGTTCAGGCGTTACGACGAGTCAAACGGCGTCACCGACGCAAGTTAAGGCGACACCGCAATATCATGTATCCGTTGTTAAAAACGCACCGGTAAGTTCACTCAAGTATTTTGGTTTACAGGTTTCAAATTCAGCGGCAAGTCAAACCGAAGCTAAGACAACGGCAGTTAAAACAGCTGCTGTTACCACTAAGGCAAGCGCAACGGCCGCATCTATAGCCGCCGCTGTTAAGACAACGGCATCGACCGTATCTGCCGTTAAAACTGCAACTGTCAAACAAACAGCTACCGCGGTGGCCAAGAAGACGACGGTTGCCGTTGATTTACTTGACGCGACGGCGGCTGTTCAACCGGCTGGACAGGCAGTTGCCCATCCGAAGTGGTCCGTTGTCGCCAGTGTTACTAGCAAAACAACGACCAAGCAGCCTGCTGCAACTTCAACGCAGGTTTCGACTAGCAAAGCAACCGCTTCTTCCGCTGTCGCTGTGACAACGACCAAGGCAACAACCGAGACCCAAGTTTCCAGTGTGCCTGCAGCACCAGCCAAGGTAACCACCTCGGCACCAGCCGCAAGTACGACGACAGCCCCAGCTACGAAAGCTCCTGCGCCGGCAGCAAAAGCATCAACACCAGCCGCAACGAGTTCATCGACAAAGGTTGATTTGCTCAATAGCACAGCAGCTTCACAACCGGCTAATCAATCGGTTGCCCATCCGAGCTGGTCAGTTGCTTCAGGTACCGTTGCTAGTCAACAGCCAGCTGCCCAAACCGCAGTCAAGGCTTCGACACCAGCACCGGCAGCTTCAAAGGCATCAGTTGCTTCCACACCAGCACCAGCCGCTAAACCAGCTGCCGCACCGTCGACAAGGCAAGCCTCTGCACCGGCAGCAACACCAGCACCGGTTCAACAGGCAAAGCCAGCACCAGTCGTTACACCAGCGCAACCAGTTAAACCACAAGTTCAACCCGCACCAACTTATGCGAGTCGGGTCTTAATGTTTGCTGGGGTGACCGTACCGTATATTATTGGTAACGAAAGCATGGATGCTGCGCCGGCTAATGGCGCTGCTACTTGGGGCGGTCAAGCTAACTACAGCAATAACAGCGGCGAAAATACGCACTTTATCGGGCACAACCCTGGAGCGTTTGCCGCAATGCTGTCATTAGGCATTGGTTCGCCGATCACCGTTACGGATGCAGCCGGCCAAGCCCGCACGTATCACGTTTATCGGTTAGCAACCGTTAACCCGAACGCGGTCACCGCGGATGGTCAGGATCTGTGGGATGACATCACCGGTACTGGCGGTGGTCAACGCATCACCTTACAAACATGTGTCGGTGACTACTGGCGCCTGATTGCCTTTGCACGCTAATGAAAAGCGCCGCACGGACATCGACACCAAAATATGACAGGAAATTTAGGCAGTTATTTTAAGCCTTCATCATTAGAAAGATCGCGATACTCATGAATTAAAAAGCAGCCGTCAAGTTAAAAACTTGACGGCTGCTTTTAATTTGGCCGGAGATTGCGTAGTTTGGCACGGCACGGTGATGACAAGTTCAAAAACTCAGCTAGTCAACCGGCACGTCCACAATCCAACCTTCCGGAGCCGGGACATCCCCAAACTGGATGCCGGTCAGCTCATCGTAAATTTTCTTAGTGTAAGGACCGACTTCAGTTTCGGAATAAAAGACATGCTCATGGCCATTGTAAGTGATGCTGGCAATTGGCGTAATGACTGCGGCGGTGCCACACGCGCCGGCTTCGCCAAATTGATCTAAGTCTGTAATGGCAATCTTGGTTTCCTCGGTCTTCATGCCGAACCGGTCATGCGCCAGTGTCAAAATGGAGTACTTCGTGATACTTGGCAAGATCGAAGGAGACTTTGGCGTTTTCAAAGTTTTACCGTCTTTGGAAATGCCAAAAAAGTTAGCCGAACCGACTTCTTCGATGTACTTATGCTCAATTGGATCCAGATAGATCGCATCGCCATAGCCGTGTTCATGCGCAAACTTACCGGCTTGCAAGGAAGCCGCATAGTTGCCGCCGACTTTAGCCTGACCGGTGCCATAATGGGCGGCGCGGTCATGTTGATCGGCCACAATAAACTTGGTTGGCACCATGCCGCCTTTAAAGTAAGGACCAACTGGCATGGCAAAGACGTCAAAAATGTATTCTTTTGCCGGTGCAACGCCGATATTGGGACCAACCCCAATGAGCATTGGCCGCAAGTAGAGCGTGGCGCCGGTACCATATGGCGGCACGTAGTCATGGTTGGCAGCTACAACCTGTTTGACCGCGTCCACGAACCGGTCTTCAGGAAACGGTGGCATCAATAACTTTTCCGCAGAGTTATGTAGCCGGTGGGCATTTTGATCAGGGCGGAAAAGTTGAATTTTTCCGGACTTGGTACGGTAAGCTTTGAGTCCTTCGAAGGCGCCTTGGCCATAATGCAGAATCGGGGAGCCTTCGTTGAGACTTAGATTTGGGTCAGTGGATAAGGTGCCTTCATCCCAGGCACCGTCCTTCCAGTGGGCAACATAGCGATACGGCAGTTGCATGTAATCAAATCCTAGGTTGTTCCAATCTATATCGACGCTCATCGTCATCCCTCCAGTGGTTGGGTGCTTAACTAGACCAGCAGATTTGGTCAGTTTGGTTAACATTGCGATTCCATTAAATAATATAGGTTCCATCTTAGGCGATTCTCACAAATAACTCAACCGAAAAAATTGTATTTACTGTTAATATCTCCCGTAAGCGGTTACAATTAGACGCGTAGGGGGATTATATTCCTCTTGGCGGTAGCTAATCGTTTTATTTATAAAAGTGTTCAGGTGAGCGTTTCTTGAGCCTTTTGAATGTCTTGCTGTTACACTTGGGGCGATAGGGAATATTCGCGATACGTGATGAAGGTGAAGCACGCCGAATCATGTGAATGGGGGAGGTTGTTAACAACACTCAAATATTTTGAAGGACATTGAACTAAGCGGTACAACGTGAACAAAATAAATAAGTGGAAGGTGTTCATGTGTTCAAATCAAGCCAACTAGCGAAATATATTGCTAAGAGACTTAGTTCTAGTGATCTATTGGGCTTGCATCGTACCGCTATTTAGCATTGGTTTGAACGTCTACTTCAAGCTTTCTCCCGAGTAGTGTTTAGCCAGCTAATTGAGAGGAGGTGACAACTTTTGATTAAAACGCATAAGATTAAGCTCTATCCCAATGCAACCATGCGGCGTGAACTGGAAAGGCTTTTCAATTATCGGCGGTTTGTTTGGAATCAAGCTCTTGAAACTTGGAATGCCATGTACGACGCATCTCTAGTGATGGCGGATAAAACGTTGCGGCCTAACGAACGCAAGGTGCGTAATGAGCTGGTTTGGAATAAAGCCGACTGGCAGTATGAGCAGTCCGCCCGAGTTTTGCAGCTCGCGGTAAATGATTTAAGCAAAGCGTGGAAGAACTACTTCAATCCGAAGATGCCAGATCACGATAAGCCCAACTGGAAATCTAAGAAACGATCTCGCAAAACGTTCAAAACGGATCGGGCGCAACTTGTGAATGGCAAGTTACGTTTAGATAAACCTCATGGTGCTGGAACGTGGTATGACATCAAACTAGCCGAACAACCGCGCTGGCAAGGAGAATTGAAACAAGTTTGCGTCGTTCAAGACGCTGATGGTTACTATGCCTCCTTTTCAATTGAGGTTCAGACTTTTGTTGAAAAGCGGCCGGCTCTAACTGTCACTGGGGTTGATGCCAACATCGGCAAGTTTGACTATCAAACGTCAACTGGTTATGCGACTCAACCCACCCTGCCTGACCGTCTGCCAGTGCTTTACACTCGTATTGCTCATTATCAGCGCCAATTAGCCCGCAAACGGAAAGTAAATCCCAAGCGTTTTAACTCCGCGGCTTATCGCACAACGAGAACCAAGTTGAAGCGCCAATACCAACGAGTTGAACGGATTCAAACGGATTTACTACAAAAGTTTACGACTATGCTCGTCACTGATTATGACCTAATTGGGATTGAGGATCTGGACAATCACCATATGCGCATGAATAAACGTCTCGCGAAGAACCTGCATCGATCATTGTTTGGTAAGTTCAAAGTGATTATGCAGTATAAGGCCGATTGGTATGGCAATACGTTAGTGCTAGCGGATCGGTTTTACCCCAGTACGCAACGCTGTTCCCGCTGTGGTTATGTTAAAACGGCTGATGAACGCGTCACACTGAGGGGCAATTTGAAACACCGAACTGGTCATGATGACTATCATTGTTACCAGTGTGGGGTGAAGTTGCGGCGAGACGAAAACGCCGTTGAGAATCTGGTGGCTTATGCAAAATCAAAGGTTACGGGGTAGGCTATACCCTTAAAGTTCAGGAGGCGGTCACTGTCATGCTGAATTATTTCAGAGTGGGAATACCGTTGTTGACGGGACTAAATGAAATGTAGGATTGTCAATCAAGAAAGGAAATATATAAAACTTTTATTGGTGTCAAAGAGACATTCTTCCACATTTTGTATAGCAGTGATCATGATCCAAGGATTAAAAGATTGGTTATATCTTTTCAACACAGGACAGGATTTTCAAAGTTACAACCGGTTTGGGGCACATGAAGTGGAACCAGGTAAATGGTCATTCCTCGTTTGGGCGCCGCACGCCAAGCAGGTCCAGGTTGTCGGTGATTTTAACGATTGGCATGGCAGCCCGCTGAAGCTCCAAGGGCAAACCGGCTGTTGGTACGGTGAATTGTCTGCCCAGAAACATCAGTTATATAAGTACCAGATTGTTGGTCCGGACGGCGCGACCCACGAAAAGATCGATCCTTATGGCTTCGGTTTTGAACGTAAACCCGGCAGTGCTGCACGTTTGGTTGATGTCCCCCGGATCACTTGGCATGACGATACCTGGCTGGCCAAGCGCAGCAAGTGGCGGCCGTATGACGAACCCCTGACGATTTACGAAGTGCACTTAGGCTCGTTCATTCGCGACACCAATGCCGGCCCGGATGGCGGGTACATGACGTATCAGGACGCCATTGATAAGTTGATCCCGTATGTGAAGGATTTGGGCTACACCCACATCGAGTTTCTGCCATTAATGGAACACCCGCTCGATGCCTCATGGGGCTATCAGTTGATGGGCTATTTTGCCCCGACCAGCCGTTTCGGCGATCCCGAAGACTTTCTGCGATTTGTCGATGCCGCACATGAAGCCGGGCTTGGCATCATCATGGACTGGGTACCAGGTCATTTTATTAAAAATACCGATATGCTGGCACAATTCGACGGGACGCCGACCTTTGAATACACCGACCCTCACCGTGCGGAAAATGTTCGGTGGGGCACCTGGAATTTTGATTTAGGCAAGGCACAGGTTCAGAGCTTTTTAATTTCCAGCGCCATGTATTGGCTGGATCATTGCCACCTCGATGGGCTGCGCGTCGATGCCGTTTCCAACATGCTGTACATGGACTATGACGCCGGCAAGGAAAATGACCGCAATCAATTTGGCGGCCGTGACAACCTCGAAGGCATTGCCTTTTTGAAGCGGTTGAATACCAAAGTGTTCGCTAAGCATCCCGATGTGCTTATGATGGCCGAAGAAAGCTCGGCTTATCCAAAGGTATCGGCGCCGATCAACACCGGCGGCCTAGGCTTCAATTACAAGTGGAACATGGGCTGGATGAACGATACGCTCAAGTTCTTTGAAGAAGATCCGGTGTATCGCCACAGTGATATGAATTTATTGACGTTCTCATTCATGTATATGTACAACGAACAATTCGTTTTACCATTTTCACATGATGAAGTGGTGCACGGTAAGAAGAGCCTGATGCACAAAATGCCAGGCGACCGGTACAATCAGTTCGCTAACTTACGCACCATGTATGTCTGGCAAACGACATTCCCCGGGAAAAAGCTATTATTCATGGGCAGTGAATGGGGACAGTTCCTCGAATGGCGCGACTGGAGCCAGCTTGAGTGGGTTGACTTGAAAGATCCGATGAATAAGAAGATGCAAGGGTTCACGAAGACGTTGAATCATTTATACACCGCCCGTCCAAGCCTGTGGCAACAAGATCATCAACCAGCCGGCATTAAGATCACCATGGCCGACGAACCAGATGTCATGAGCTACATCCGCTACGGTAAACAACCAGATGATTTTACGGTGGTCGCAATGAATTTTGTGCCAGTCCAAAAAGACCACTTCAAGATCCCGGTGCCAAGACTAGGCACGTACACCGTGTTATTGAACACAGAAAACATCGACTTCGGCGGCACCTGGACCAAGTGGCAGGCAACTTTGACGGCAAAAGAAGGCAACACCCACGGCGAACCGGCCTGGCTCGACGTCATCTTACCAGCCATGGGCGCCTTGCTCATCGCTCCTAAAAAACTGGCACCACTGCCCAAGCCACCAAAACAACAAAGCAAGCACCAGCCAGCAATCACCGGCAGCCCATCACCCAAAGCCATCGCCACTCAAAAACGCGAGGCGATCAGTCACCACAAAGATTGGGGAACAACCCCAGCGCGGGCGCAGCCGCCGACAACATCGCTGAGTGTGAAGAAAAACAAGAGCTTCTGAGCTTCTCCGTGCTCGCTCGTGCCACTGTCTATAGATTATCAGGATGTTTTCGTACATCTTCATGAGACAGAAAATAATAAAAGCGTCGGGAATCAGTTAGTGCCAAAGCGGAGCGATCGGAGGCCAGATGGGGCTCAGCTGTGAAATTGGTCTTAAACGGGTGGTTTTCCCGTTTTAGACCAAGGCCGAGCTTTGAAACCGCGGTTTTTGCGGGTTCAAAGTCGTGCCCACAGCGTTCCAGCCCCAGCTGGCCGGAGATCGCGGAGTTTGGCACGGTGTATCAGAGAACCTTTTTATATAAAGAAGTAAGGGGGGAAGGCGCACCACATGCGCCGCAATCATGAGTACTGAAATGTTGGGAATCATTCTAGCCGGAGGTCAAGGCACGCGTTTAGGCAAATTAACCAAAACCACTGCCAAGCCATCCGTGCCGTTCGGAGGCCGTTACCGCATCATCGATTTTACCCTGAGCAACTTAGCCAACTCCGGGGTAAACACCGCGGGGGTCATCACCCAGTACCAGCCGCTTGAACTGAATCGCCACATTCAAAACGGTGCTAGCTGGGGCTTGAACGAACGCGGCGCCGGCGTCACGATCCTGCAGCCATATGCCTCAAGCGAAGGCGAAAAGTTCTTTGAAGGCACGGCGCATGCGATCTACCAAAATATTGCGTATATCGATTCTTATAATCCGCAATACCTTTTAATTCTATCCGGCGATCATATTTATAAAATGGATTACCAAGCCATGCTGGACTACCACAAAGCCAAGAAAGCATCGCTGACCGTGGCCGTCATGCCCGTCGCCAAAGACGAAGCGAAGCGTTTTGGCATTATGAACACCGACGACACTGACCGGATTATCGAATTCGAAGAAAAACCGGCCAAGCCAAAGAGCAACTTGGCATCCATGGGGATCTACATCTTCAACTGGCCAACGCTCAAGCAATACCTGACCGAAAGTTACGCGACAGATGGTGCGATGGAAGACTTCGGTCATGACGTCATTCCGGCATATCTAACCCATAACGAAGCCAGTTATGCTTACGCGTTTCGGGGTTACTGGAAGGATGTCGGGACGATTCAGAGCTTATGGGAAGCTAACATGGAGTTTCTAAATCCGAACAACCCACTCAATATCGGCAATCGTAACTGGCGTATTTTCAGCCAAAACGAAGCACTGCCACCGATGTTCCTGACCAAAACCGCCAAAGTCTCCGGCTCGATGATCGTAGACGGCTGCTATGTCGCCGGTGCCATTGAACACAGCATCTTGAGCCAAAATGTCAAGATTGGGGAAGGTTCAGTCATTAAAGATAGTATGATCATGCCAAACGCCGTGATCGGCAAGAACGTCACCGTGGATCATGCGATTGTCGGCGAAAATGCGATCATTGGCGATAATGGCAAAGTCATCGGGAAACCAAACGAAATTAGTGTTGTCGGTTACGGGGAAGTTTTAGGAAGGACTGAAAAAGAATGAGAAAAGGCGATTTAGCAGCAATCATTGATCTGAATGAAAAAGACGACCAAATTCAGCCATTGACGGCAGCCCGCCCGATCGGCACGCTGCCATTTGCAGGGCGCTACCGGCTCATTGATTTTCCGCTGTCATCACTGGATCACGCCAATGTTCGCAGTGTGGCGATTTTCCTGCCTAAATCCGGGCGCAGTGTGACCGACCACATCCGCAGCGGGTCCACCTGGAACATGGATCAGATCACGGGCGGTATTTTCACGTATCCGTATATGGCTGGCCGCGATTACGAAGATCCGCAGCTGCGGGCCCGTTATTATGATGACTATCTGCAATTTCTGCGCAAGAGCAGCGCCCAGTACACGATCATTATGGGCACCCAAAATGTCGCTAATGTCGATGTGGACGCGATTGTGGCGTACCATCAAGCCGGTGAAAGTCCCGTCACCGCCGTTTACAAGAATTTACCCGAAACGGCGATGCAGCCGGAGGATCTCACGTTGGACATGACCGAGTTGGGGACTGCCAGCTCAGTTGTGCCAGCATCGGAAAACCGCGGTCACCTTAAAGAAGGCAAAATCCCGGCGTTCATGGACATTTACCTCATTGGCACCATTGACCTGATTGATTTACTGATCGACGCTTCCGAAGCACCGACATTCAAGCGCCTGCCGCAGATCATGCGCGAAGCCGTGTTGCAAAATAATGCCAATGCGTTTGAATACACCGGCTTTTTGGCGAAGCTCAATACGATTCAGCGTTATTATGACGCTAACATGAGCATGTTGGAGGATCAGAATTATCAGGCGTTGCTTTACAGTGCCAACTCGATTGAAACCAAGAATAAGAACGAAATTCCGACGTATTTCTCAACCGAATCGAAAGTGACGAACAGCTTGCTCGGCACCGGTGATTTCATTGAAGGCGACGTCAACCACTCGATTCTTTTCCGCAATGTCCACATTCATCGCGATGCGTTGGTTGATCACAGCATTGTCATGCAAGGTAGCAAGGTTGGCACTGGCTCCAGCGTGAAATATGCGATTCTGGACAAAGGCGTGATTATCGGGCCAAACCTGGCTTTGGAAGGTACCCCGGAAGAACCGCTTGTATTCGCCAAGAATCAGAAAGTCTTTCAGCCAGATGGTAAGGGAGTGACGGCTCGTGCTTAAAGTTCTTTTTACTGCTGCAGAAAGTGCTCCGTTTTATAAAACCGGGGGCTTAGGTGATGTCACGTATGCCTTGCCAAAAGCAATTAAAAAGCAAGGCGTCGACATTCGGGTTGCCATTCCGTTTTACGAAAAAAAGTTTCCGGCTAAGTATCTGCCTAAGGTTAAGAACCTGACCCATTTTACACTTGAGATGGGTGGTCGCCCGGTTTACGTGGGTCTTAAAACGATTAAACTGGGGGATGTGACGTATTATCTGATCGATAACCGCCAGTATTTTGATCGCGATGGCCTGTATGGTTACTGGGATGATGGCGGCCGGTTCGGTTTCTTCCAGATGGCCGTGATCGAAATGCTGCAGGTCATTGAGTGGATTCCGGATATCATTCATGCCAACGATTGGCACACGGCGTTTATTCCGGTGCTGTTGAAGGAGAAGTATGGCTGGATTCGCCCGTATCAAAACATTAAAACTCAGTTGACCATCCATAATCTACAGTTTCAGGGATGGTTCCCGCCGTCAATTCTGGACACGGTCTTTCAAATTGGCCGCCAGAGTTTTAATGACAATGGGTTTGCTCAGGATGGCTCGGTCAACTGGCTTAAGGGCGGCATCAATTTTGCCGATTTAGTGTCGACGGTAAGCCCGAGTTATGCGCAGGAAATTCAATCGCCGGCGTTTGGCGAGCATTTGGATGGCACGTTACGCAAACAAAGTGGTAAATTAGTCGGGATCCTGAATGGGATCGATGCGGAAGTGTATGATCCGGAAACCGATCCGCATCTGGCGTATCATTACAACGCCAAGAATTTAAAAGGCAAAGCCAACGACAAACGCGTTTTGCAAGAAGAGATGCATTTGCCGAAGCGGTCCGATCCGCTGTTTGCGATGGTCAGTCGGTTAACCCGGCAAAAAGGTGCTGACTTACTGGTCGATGCCTTGGAAAACTTCCTGGTGCAGAATAATGTCCAAGTTGTGATCTTGGGAACTGGCGATCGCGATCTTGAAGAAGATTTACTGTCGATGCAGGATCGCTTCCCGGGGCAGTTAGCCGTGCGGATTAATTTTGACGAAGCGATGGCGCAGCGGATTTATGCTGGAGCCGACTTCTTCATGATGCCGAGTGCGTTTGAACCCAGCGGCTTAGCGCAAATGATGGCGATGCGGTACGGAACGTTGCCAATCGTGCATGAAACCGGCGGACTGCGGGATTCGGTGACGCCGTATAACGCGGAAACCGGTGCCGGCAATGGCTTTAGTTTCTGGGAGTACAATGCTGGTGTCTTTGCGAAAATCTTACGAATGGCCAAAAATGTTTACGCGGATCAGCCTAAGGTTTATGCTCGACTGCAGCAACAAGCCATGGCCATGGATTTTGACTGGCATCATTCGGCAGCTGCGTATTTGAAGGGGTATGACCGAATTTTAGGCAAAGCATGAGGTGGCAATCAACGAGGTCGGGTCGAATCGCACGCGAAGCAGGTAAGGCGGGCAACGTCTAACCCAAGATGGCGGAGATTTGATTGGGCCTCGTTATTCATGTTTAGGCGAACGATTACGGTTGTTTATTTTGATGAGGTGTATATTTGATGTCATTAACGAAGGAACAATTCATCACGGAATTCAAAGATATGGCCTTGAAATTGTATGCGGCGCCGATTGAAGATCTGTCTTCGCAGCAACTTTATCAGGCGCTTGCGTTACTGACGCGGTCATATATCGCCCAGCCCTGGGCTAACACCAAGGAGCGTTATGACGAGGAAGAAACCAAACAGGTCTTTTATTTCTCGATCGAATTTTTACCGGGCCGTCTGCTGCAATCAAATTTGCTGAATCTCGGAATTCTGGATGAAGTTGAAGCTGGCTTGGAGGAATTGGATCTGCATCCACAAAAGATCTTTGCTGCGGAAGCGGATCCCGGCTTAGGTAACGGCGGGCTGGGCCGGCTGGCCTCGGCGTTTATGGATGCCATGGCCAGTGTTGGTATGGCTGGCAACGGGAATGGTATTCGCTATCAATACGGCTTGTTTAAGCAGGCGTTTGTGAATGGCTATCAGGTCGAATTGCCGGATGATTGGATGCGCAATGGTTTTCCTTGGGAGACCCGTAAGGAAAACCGCGCCGTCACCGTGAAGTTTGGCGGTTGGGTCGAATTGCGGCCGAGTCGCAGCGGCCATTTGCGGGTGATTTATCATAATACCGATGATGTCTTGGCCGTGCCTTATGACGTGGCGATGGTTGGGTATCGCAATGGCGTTATCAATAATCTGCGGCTGTGGTCGGCTGAGGCGCCGATTAATGCTGGCCCGCATTTTACCTTGGAACAGCGCGAACGGATTAATCAGATCACCCAGATTCTGTATCCGGATGACTCGGATAATGCTGGTAAGGAATTGCGATTGCGGCAGGAATACTTTTTTACGAGTGCCGGGATTCAAAGCATTGTCCGGCATTATCGTCGAACTCACAACAGCATGGCCGGGTTTGCCGATCGAGTGGCGATTCATATTAACGATACCCACCCGGCGATGGCGATTCCCGAGTTGATGCGCGTGTTGATGGACGATGAGCATGTGGGCTGGGATGAAGCCTGGCGCATTACGCTCAAAGTGATGAGTTATACGAATCACACGTTGCTTTCCGAAGCACTGGAAGTCTGGCCGATTGATATGTTCAGCGGGTTATTGCCGCGGATTTATCAGATTGTGCAGGAAATCGATCGCCGCTTCCGGTTGGCGTTTGTACCGCAGTTTGGGCAAGCTATGATTGACCGCATTGCGCCGCTGGGTAACGGGCAGGTGCGTATGGCGTATCTGGCAACCATCGGCTCGCACGCGGTGAATGGGGTGGCGCCGCTTCATAGTGAATTGCTGAAAAAAGATGTGCTGCATGATCTTTTCCAGATTTTTCCGGAGCGGTTTAACAATAAAACCAACGGCATTACGCCGCGGCGCTGGATTCAAATCGGCGATCGGCCGCTGGCGCACTTGTTGGATAAGAAAATCGGAACGGCGTGGCGGCAGAATCCATTGGCGCTGCGTAAATTACATGACTACATTGACGATACGCGGTTTTTGGCTGATTTAAATGCGACCAAGGCGGAGAACAAGCGGGAATTGGCTAAGTATATTGACCAAACCGTGCACGTCAAAGTCGATCCCGATGCCATTTTTGACGTGCAGATTAAACGACTGCATGCTTACAAGCGTCAGTTGCTGCATCTTTTAGGAATTCTGGACGCATACTTGGCGATTAAGCGCGGCGAGAAACGACCGAAGCGGCTGCATATTTTTGGAGCAAAAGCTGCGCCTAGTTATGTGTATGCCAAGGAAATCATTAAGGTTATGAATGCAGTGGCCGATATGGTCGATAGTGATCCGGAAGTCAGTCCTTATTTGCAGGTTGTCTTTTTGCCGAACTATGGTGTCTCGATGGCTGAAAAGATTATTCCGGCGGCGGATATTTCCGAGCAGATTTCAACTGCCGGTAAGGAAGCCAGCGGCACGAGTAACATGAAGCTGATGAGTGCCGGGGCGTTGACCTTGGCGACGTTGGATGGGGCTAATATCGAGATTAAGAATGCGGTTGGCGATGATAATATCGAGATCTTCGGGTTAACCGAAAAGGAGATTGCCGGGTATTACCAGCGCGGCGATTATCGGTCGCGGGACTTTTATGAAAAGGATCCGCGGTTGCATGCCGTGTTGGATATGCTCGTGAATGGGAAGATTCCGGGGATTGAGACGGAAGGCCGCGATATTTACAATGCGCTGTTGATGTACAATGACGAGTATTTCGTGCTGGCGGATTTTGAGAGTTATCTGGCGGCTAATGCGCGGTTGGATAAGCTTTATCAGCAGCCGGAGCTTTGGGCGAAGAAGGCGTTGGTTAATATTGCGGAGAGTGGCCGGTTCTCGGCGGACTTTACGGTTCAGCGGTATGGCCGTGAGATTTGGCATGTGGTTCCGCAGACGCCTGAAGATGATGGCACGGATACTGAAGGCTAGTTTCACTTGTTCTCTGATGCTCCGTGCCAAACTCCGCAGTCTCCGGCGCTTTGGCACTGGCAACTCAGCTTGGTGTGTGTGACAGTGCTACCCTATACTCCGCGCCAAACTCCGCAATCTCCGGCCATATGGGGCTGGAACGCTGTGGGCACGACTTTGAGCCTCAGCAAAGCCCGCTGAGTCTCAAAGCTCAGCCTTGTTGTAGGCGGGGCAAAGGGCGCCCCACCAACAACAATTTCACAGCTGAGCCCCATATGGCCTCCGATTGCTCCGCCTTGGCACTCTGCGTTTAATCGCGCGTTGCCTTATTATGTTAACAGGAGGTTCACATGTTTCAATTCGATTCATTTACCGATCGGCGGCCGTTTGGGGCTGTTCGGGAGGGGACGCTGGTGCATTTTTCGGCTAAGGCTGATGGTGCTGTGACGCAGGCGTCTTTGGTGATTGCTGCGGATGGTCAGTGGGATCAGGCGCAGTCGTTGCCGATGACGCAGAGTCCGAATGGTTATACGGTTACTTTTGCCCCGCCGTCTTCGGGGTTGTGGTTTTATCATTTTGAATTGCAAACCGATGAAGGTCGTCAGCGGTTTGGTGCGGTTGACGGTGGTTATGGCGGCTTGGGGCAGACTTATTCGGATAATGCGGATGTGGTTAGCTATCAGCTGACCGTGGTGCATGCGTTTGATCCTGTGCCGGATTGGTACAAGAATGCCCGCTTTTACCATATCTTTGTGGATCGGTTTCAGAATGGCAACGCCGATGGGCATGTGAATGCTCCTAAGGCTAATTCATTTATCTATGGGCGGCAGTCGGATCGGCCGATGTATATTCGTGGGAATAACGGCGAAGTTCTCCGGTGGGATTTTTACGGCGGTAATTTGGCTGGCATTCAGCAAAAGTTGCCGCTGTTGGCCGCGCGTGGGATCAATGCGTTGTATCTCAGTCCGATTTTTCAGGCGCGGAGCAATCATCGTTATGACACCGGCGATTATTACGCGATTGATGAAGTCTTGGGCACGTTGCATGACTTTAAACAGTTTTTGGCAGCGGCGCATCGGCAGGGGATGCATGTCATTCTCGATGGTGTCTTTAACCATGTCGGTGCGGATAGTCGGTATTTCAATGCGGTGAATGAATACAATGACGTCGGTGCCGCCAACAGTCTGGATTCGCCGTATGCATCGTGGTTTTCGTTTAAACGGTTTCCGGACGATTACAATAGCTGGTGGGGCGTGAAGGATCTGCCGGCGATTAATAAAGACAATCAGGATTTTCATAACTTTATTGCCGCCAAAAAGGATTCCGTGATCAGTTACTGGACGGATATGGGCGTTGATGGCTGGCGGCTGGATGTTGCTGACGAACTGACCGATGGCTTTATTCGGCAGATTCGAAGTACTCTTGATCAGTTTCCGGAGCGTGTTTTGATTGGCGAGGTGTGGGAAGATGCGTCTAACAAGCAGGCTTATGGCAAGCGGCGCCAGTATTTTGAAGGTGGCGAACTGAATGCCGTCATGAACTACCCATTGCGGTCGATGCTGATCGATTTTGTCGGTGGCAAGCTCAACGCGGCCGGTTTTGTTCGGCAATTGATGACGTTAAAAGAAAATTATCCACCGAATGCGTTTGATTTTAATTTTAATAACATCGGAACCCACGATACGCCGCGGATTTTAACGGTTTTGAATGGCGATCGTCAGAAGCTGAAATTACTGGTTTCGCTTTTCTATTGGTTACCAGGGGTGCCGTGTCTGTATTACGGCGACGAAGCCGGGCTGACTGGAGGGAAGGATCCCGATAACCGTGCCTTTTATCCTTGGGGGCATGAAGATCATGAGATCATGGACTTGTATCAGATTGCGATTCAGACCCGCATCGATCAACCAGCATTGGCGGTAGATGCTGCGTTCTTTCCGTTTACTTTTGAGGACAGCTTCGGCTTTGTCCGTCAGAATGAAGAGCAAACGCTGGTGGTGCTGGCCAACCCAACTTGTTCACCGCAAGCGTTACAGGACGCCAATACCAAGCTAGTTCCGGCGAATCTGCGTGCATTGTTACCGGTGGGAACCATGGTGCCACCGTGCAGTGTGATTTGGCAGGAACTTTAGGTGCAAGTTTGGTTTTTGATAACTGATCCAGGCATTAAAAAAACAGCAACCCAGCTTTTCGGCAGTTGGTTGCTGTTTTTGTGTTCTAATGTTGTTTCGGCGCACTATACCGTAATGGCCAAGGTTTCGCGTAGGCCGCTAGTCTGATAAACGCGGGTTTCTTTGGTGACGAAAATGGCTTCCTGACCTTCTGCCTCGACGGCGTCATACCCAGCCGGAATGCCGGCGTAAAAGCCGATGGAGGACAGCACATCCCCCAGGAGGCCATTATCGGCAACCACCGTGATGCTGGCCATGTTGGACTCAACCGGATAGCCCGTGTTGGGGTCGATTAAGTGGTGATATTCCTTGCCGGCGATTTTGGATTGGCGTTCAAAAATGCCGGTCGTGACCACCGCTTTTGGCTCGGTTGTCAAGGTCGCGATACTGCGCTTTTCAGGATACCGCGGATCGGCGATTGGCCACTGCCATAGCGGAATCCCGCTGGCTGCTTTGCCGACCAGTCGTTGGTTGCCGCCTAAGTCAATCAGACCGCCTTCGACACCGGTTTTGTCCCACAAGTCGTAAACCTGATCCACAATAAATCCCTTAGCAATCCCACCCAGATCAAGCGCCATGCCTTCTTTGGGTAGAAAAACGGTTTGATTTTCCGAATCCAGTTCAACCAGATTCGGATCGGTTAAGGCTAAAGCAGCGCTGACTTCACTGGCCGATGGAATGCGGGCATCGGCAAAGCCAATTCGCCACAGCTTAACAATCGGACCGATTAACGCATTATAACCAAGTCCGCGCTTGCTCCAGGCAATCGCTTGGGCAATGAGATTGAAGACCGGACGGACAGGGATGTGAACCGGCGTTTTGCCGGCCTGATTGTTGATCATGACGAGCAGCGATTCTTCGTCATAAAGCGACAGTAAATGGGCATAAGCGCGAATCATGCTGACGCTTTGATTCAGAAGTTCATTGGCGCCGTCTGTGTAAATGGTCAGCGTGTTATCCGCCCCTAAGCCGTGAAAGGTTGTGGTCGTTGTCATAGTGCACCTCCAAAGTCGTTGATAGTTCTTGGTTACAGTATGAACGGTTTGCATATTTGTTGCAATCGTTACGATTTCAGGTAATATTCGATGTGAATGGTAACGGATTCATGTGGGGTTCGCAGTGGAAGTCACTAGAAGGAGTAAATCATGGCGTACAGTTCGGCACAACAGGAAGCACTAAAAGAATTTAAGCAAGATATCGGTCATCTCAACGCATTGTCAAATACGAATCGTCAAAGGCTCATTATGATGCTTGGCGCCGCTAAGAATAACTCAGGCGTTAAGGTCAGCGATCTGGCCGATGCGATTGGGTTGTCGCAACCGGCAACGTCGCATCATTTGAAACGGCTGAAGGACATCGGTATGGTCGCATCCCGGCATGAAGGCAATATGATTTATTACTACTTAACGTTAGACGACACCATTGCGCGGTTAGAACGTCTGGCCAGTGCGTTAAGGCGGCAGACGGAAGAATATGAGACAGGTGAATCACAGGATAGCTGAGAGGCTGATCCGCGATTTGGCGTGATGAATGTAAAAGTTTTGTAAGAAAACGCTTACGTCATTTAAAGCAAGTATTTTACGGTGGTACGGCCACATTGATGCTTTATAATAGTTATTAAATAGTCTATTCAACAAGGGGGATTAGCATGGATGCTGGCCGCAATATTTTAAAAGATGAACAGCGCCGATTTGCGCGTCTTAAAAGCGCCCAGCATGCCGCCGCGTTAAATTTATTTGTTTATGGCGGTTTGACGGTGGCTGAATTGTGGATTGCCCAGCTGGCGCATTCTCGAGCTTTGGCCGCGGATGGGTTGAATAACCTGACCGGGGTAGCCTCGGCACTTATCTTGCTTTGGGGGCTGCAAATTTCTCAGCAGCGACCTGATAATGAGCACCGTTTTGGCCACTGGCGGTTTCAAACAATCGCGACCTTATTTTCCGGCTTGATTATGCTGGTGGTTGGCGCGGATGTAGTCTTGGATGGGTACCACGGCTTGCAGGCTTGGGCCCAGGGCAAAGTTCAGGTTCCGGGCATACTGGCAGTTTATGTGAGTCTGGCGGCCGGAATAGCCATGGGCGCCATCTCGTTAATGAATCATATTCGCGCCAAACAACTTAACAGTAGTGTTTTGAGGACGGCTTCCAAGGATAGTTTTTCAGACGCTGCAACCAGCACGGGGACTTTACTGGCTATTTTGGGGGCCAAAGCCGGTTGGTTGTGGCTTGATGGCGGGGCTGCGCTTGCTGTCGGCGTCTTGATTTTGTATGCAGCTTGGACCATCTTGCGGGATGCCATTTTTGAACTGACAGATGGCTTTGATACCAAGAAAATTGCGGCGTATCGGCAAACCATCACCCAAGTGCCCGGCGTCCTCGGCGTTCAAAGCATCGAAGCCCGGTACGCTGGCGATGCAGTTTTGCTCACGATTGGCATTCGGGTTGATCCCAAGATGACCGTTGCCGATTCTTATGAGTTAGGCGAGCAGGTTGAGCGGAAGCTGATGGATAAGTATGATATTCTCGACGCTGATGTCAAAACGTATCCGGCCGACTTGCCGCCGAATGATGCGCCGCAAGATCCGCAAAATTAATACGGCGATCAGAACGATACCAGTGGGTTGAAAAATAAATTTAAAGAATCATGTTTGAGAGACTAGTGACTATAGGAGATTTGCTGTGAAGTTTATTTTTGATGTTGATGGAACGCTCAGTTTTGACGGACAAAAAATTGACCAACGTATTCTAATGTTGCTTGAACGGCTCAAAGAACGGCGTCATGAAGTCGTTTTTGCATCTGCACGACCGATCCGGGACCTCATTCCTATTGTGGGGCCTTTCGCTAATGATTCATTAATTGGCGGTAATGGTTCCATTGTCTCTCAACATGGGAAAATCACTTTTTGTCGAACAATCGACAATGATGATTATCAATACGTGAAAACGCTTATTGCAAAAGAAAAACTAGATTACATTGTTGATGGGTCATGGGATTATGCGGCATGCTTAAGTTCGGGTAGTCCCATTTTTAAACAGTTAGACCCAGGGCACTTGGCGCATAGACGCCCTTTAAAGGATATCCTACAGCCGATCAAGATTATCCTCCTAAATCTAACTGACCAACAGATGGTGCAACTTTTTGACAGTCTGCAAACTGAGACATCGTTATCTATAGTGGCTTCTCTCGGTGAACATAACCTTGATTTAACCACTCGCGACGTAAATAAGTATACGACTGCACAATCACTGTTTCCTGGTGACTATGTGGCATTTGGTAACGACTCAAATGATCGGGCTTTATTGCTGCACGCTAAAATAAGTGTTTGGATCGGTTCGTTATTGACTGCTAAACGCGCAGGCATCGATCATCCTGATCAGTGGTATCCTGCATCAAATGAGGGCGTTCTAAAAGCTTTAGACGGATTGCTCAAGGACGAGTCCTTTAAAAATTAGGCAGATTGAGGAAAGTGCTCAGCTTAGAATGTCTGGTCTGTACAAATCACGAACCTGTGGTAAAATTTGACATATCATTTACCAGTTGAGCCGCAGTAGTGGTGTTAAGTAGACTTCAGAAAAACGGTGGTTGCTGCGAACCGTTGCGCTTAACAGCATGAATTACAACTCAAAAAATACTGGCCGCGGGTCATGCCGATATCCATGAGAGTGATGCATAGCATAATTTGGGTGGTACCGCGGTGAAAGTCGTCCCTGATCTTATTGATAAGATCAGGGACGACTTTTTTTGAGCGTGAGCCGGCTTCTGCACCAGCGAACGCGTTATGAAGAAGCGTAAACATTGCGGCTCGCGCACATGACAAATAGGAGGGAATCGACTGATGACAGAAACACAACGAGGTAAGATTTTAGACGAATTAAAATGGCGCGGGGCACTGAACCAACTGACAGATGAAGAAGGCTTGCGCAAGCTGACCCAGGAGAAGGCGGTCAGTGTCTATTGCGGTACGGATCCGACCGGCGATTCTTTGCATGTCGGCCATTTGATCCCGTTTATGATTCTCAAGCGTTTTCAGCTGATGGGCCACCGTCCAGTAATCGTTATCGGCGGTGGGACTGGCTCGATTGGTGATCCGTCCGGACGTAATTCCGAGCGGGTTTTGCAGACGATGGACACCATCGCCACCAATAAAAAGAAATTGACTGCCCAAATGGAGAATCTGTTTGGCACGGAAGATTTCCGGATTGTCGATAATTATGATTGGTTATCGAAAATCTCGATGCTGGACTTTTTGCGGGATTACGGGAAGCTATTTTCCGTCAATAACATGTTGAATAAGGAAGTTGTAGCCAGCCGTTTGGAAACCGGGATTTCATACACCGAGTTCACCTACCAGATTCTGCAGTCGGTTGATTTTCTGCATCTGTTCAAGCACGAAGACGTTCAGCTGCAAATTGGTGGTGCCGATCAGTGGGGCAACATCACAGCGGGGATTGACCTGATTCATCGGATCGAAGGCCCGGATGCCCGTGCTTACGGCCTCACGAATCCACTGATGCTCAAGGCGGATGGCACCAAGTTTGGTAAATCCGCAGGCGGAGCGGTTTGGCTTGATCCGGAAAAGACCTCGCCGTATGAGTTCTATCAATTCTGGTTCAACCAGGATGATGCCGATGTTGAAAAGTTCCTCAAGTTCTTCACGTTCCTGTCACGGGATGCCATTGCGGAATTGGTTGAAGCGACTAAAACGCATCCGGAAAAACGCGAAGCACAACGGGAATTGGCCCGTTCCGTTACGAAGTTTGTTCACGGCCAAAAAGCGGTGGATCAAGCCGAAAGCATCAGTGCCGCCCTTTTCTCCGGTGATGTCGCGGACTTAAGCGCGGAAGAAATCAAGCAGGGATTTAAGCAGTTTCCAAAGGTGGAAGCGCCGAAAACTGCAGAGAATATCGTTACTTGGCTGGTAGATACCACTAAAATCGAACCGAGTCGTCGCCAGGCGCGTGAGGACATTCAGAATGGTGCGATCACAATTAACGGGACCCGCCAACGCGAGCTGGATTTTGAAGTTGACCCGAGCACCCATTTCGACGGGCAATATGTCATCGTTCGGCGCGGGAAAAAGCGGTACTTCTTGGTTAAGATCAAATAAACGATGTCGTTGATGGTTGGGTCAACTAAGTAAACGTTGCCAACTAAAAAATTTACCAGTAAAAATTAAATGACAAACACTGCAAAAAGTCAGGGATGAAGCCGCGCTTTGTTCCTGTTTTTTTTGCATGCAAACGCGAAAATATAACTAGGGCGTAAACTAATTATCAATATGATCATAAAATAATGTTGATTTAATTGCGAAAGTATTCTGATGGTAACGGCCTTGTAACAAGCCTGTAATAGTTCAGTGTTAATGTGACAATTGTGAACAAAATGAAAGCAGGAGTGGCGATAAAGATGAGATTACGGCAATTAGTTACGGGCGCTATCACCGTTGCAACATTAGCTGGTGTTGGGGTTTCGGGTGTAGCAGCAACAACCGTTCGCGCGGCAGACGACAAGTCAAGTTTGCAAGCGAAGAACGACGACTTGATGAAACAGCTTCAGGCAGCCAACGATAAAAGCGCGAAGCTGAGCAATGACGTTTCCAACAAGGTTTTGGCGATTCAAAAGGCCGAGGCTGAGATTAAAGATACCCAGGCTAAGATCACAGATCTTGACGGCCAGCTGACGAAGGCCAATCAGGAAGCCAGCCAGCGCAAGAACAACTTGAAAGATCAATTGATCTCCTTGCAAAAACGGGTCGGCAATTCGGTTACTGGCAATGTCTATTTTGATTTCATTTTGAATTCAAGTAGTTTGACCGACTTGGTAGGCCGTTCCTTCACCGTTAGCAAGTTGAGCCAGGCTAGCACCGAAGCTTTGCAGGCAGTCAAGGATTCAGAGGCGAAAGTCAAGGATCTGAAAGCTAACCAGGAAGCTAAGCAAAAGAGCTTGGTTGCAACCAAGGCGCAACTTGAAAGCGATAAGGCCAAGATTGATGGCTTGAAGGCAGATGCTGATAAAGCGGCTGCCGAGGCACAAAAGATGATTGATGCCAATAAAGACAAGTTAGCTGAATTGGCCGCTGAAGAAGCTGCCAAGACTGCCGCTGCACAAAAGGCTGTTAGTGACGCAGCAAGCACCACTTCGACGTCAACGGCATCAAGCACCAGCACTGCTTCTGCAAGCAACAATGCTTCCAGCACAAGCGTAACTTCCTCCACGGCACCCGCTTCAGCTGGCAGCAGCACAGTTTCTGTTTCCGGTGGCAGCATCGCAAGTAACGCTGCTAAGTACATCGGTGTGCCATATGTTTATGGTGGTACTTCACCTTCGGGCTTTGACTGCTCAGGTTTGATTTACTACGCTGCTAAAGAAGCCGGCGTTAGCCTGCCACGGACTTCGCAAGCCCAAAGCACGCTCGGTTCTTACGTGGCAGTTTCTGATCTTCAGGCCGGCGACTTAGTCTTCTGGGGCGGCGTTGGCAGTGCCTATCACGTTGGCATTTACATCGGCAATGGCCAGTACATCCATGCGCCGGCACCGGGTCAGAGTGTCACTGTTCAAAGTATGGCTTACTTTGCACCTGAATTTGGCCGTCGTCTTTAATTAGTTGTTCACATCCTGCAAAATATATATTTCAAAGATCGGTCATGGTGGCCGGTCTTTTTTCTTTAAAATAAGTTCAAAATAATCGGGCGATTCGTGAGCCTATCATCGGCGTTCTATGCGACAATATGCTCAAACTGATAATTATGTGTGAATCATTGCTTGAACTAAGCGTAGATTTACGCTCACTAGGAGGGGACAAAGAATGATCAAGATTGACAATCGCAAACTTGATGACGAAGCTGTATTGGCCTTATATCAAGCGGTTGGATGGGTGATGTACACGCGCGATCCCGCAAAACTAAAACGAGCCTTGGCACAGTCGCTCATGGTTCTGGGTGCCTTTGATGGGGACCGGTTAGTTGGGTTGATTCGGGCAGTGGGCGACGGTGAAACGATTCTTTTTATTCAGGATCTGCTGGTGCTTCCCAACTATCAACGTCAAGGGATTGGCCGCCAATTGGTGAACGCATTGGTCGATCAATATCCGGAAGTGCGGCAGCGCGTTCTGTTAACGGATGATCAGCCA
The DNA here is from genome assembly GCF_029726355.1 of Lacticaseibacillus huelsenbergensis. Taxonomy (NCBI): domain Bacteria; kingdom Bacillati; phylum Bacillota; class Bacilli; order Lactobacillales; family Lactobacillaceae; genus Lacticaseibacillus; species Lacticaseibacillus huelsenbergensis. Next base: position 136,260 of record NZ_CP120687.1, on the reverse strand, counting down.
GACACACGCGCCTTTTACGAGAAGATCGGCTTTGTGTCGAGTGATCACTTTGGTGTGGTCGCTTTTTATCAAGATTTGGCCTGAAGCATCGTCAAAGGTTAGCTTGGTTCGGCGTTTAAATACCGCTCAATGTTGATTTTCAGCTGACGAATCGGCGCTGATTTGGTACAATCGAGGCAATATTCAAGGAGGCGGATCATGAAAGCGGCGCATAAGTTGATTGTGATCACAGGGGCAACAGGTACCGGCAAAACAACGGTGAGCGCGTATTTGCGCGATAACTACCGAATTCACCGCGTTATGACGCACACCACCCGTCCGGCTCGTAAGGGTGAAAAGAATGGTGTCGATTATTATTTTGAAACGCCGGCAAGTTTTGCAACGAAACATTTTATCGAAAAGGTCACTTATGCTGGCTATGAATATGGTTCCTCACATGAATCACTCGAGAAAAATTGGGCGAAGCATCCTTTTTTAAGTATTGTCCTGGATACTAAAGGGGCGATCACTTATGTTCAGGAGCTCCCTAAAGAGGTTGTGGTATTATTCCTCACCATTGATGATCCGACTGTTTTGAAAGATCGCTTACTGGGTCGCGGCGATGATCCGGCGATGGTGGCGGCGCGGCTGAAGAGTCCTGAATATAAGCGCGATTTAACCTTGCCGGATGAACTCAAGCCGTTTGCGACGGTGATCAAAAATGACAGTTGGGATGAAGCACGGGAACAGGTTGATCGGTTCATGAAGGACCTGGCGCTGAAAAGCTGCGGGTTAATATCGCTGAATCCGGAACGAAAATAAAACGTGGCCCTTCGCTATGTGATAGCAAAAGGCCACGTTCACTCTATTTTGGTATCTGTCAATGGTTATTTAGTCGGTTTCTTAACGGCCTTAATCACACGTTTAGCGCGTGAACGGGTTTTGGGATTCTTACTTTTCAAACGACGTGCGGCAGATGCATAATCGGTTTTTTCAGCCATATTGCTTCCTCCTGTCAGGCGTGTTACACTGAGTGGTACTAATCGTAATCAGTACGATTTGATACATTACACGTCTTAAGTTAAAGTGTCAAGCCAAAGGAGCTTATTTCCATGGATAACACAACAATTGCATTAAAGCAGTTAAAACAACACGGTTACCGGGTCACCAAACAACGTGAGTCAATGGTGGACTATCTGGGCAGGAACCAGCATCGGTATACGGCCGTCACGATTCTGGATCGGTATATGCGCACGCAATTTCCCGGGGTGTCACATGATACGATTTATCGCAACGTCAAATCGTTTATCGAAATGGGCATTCTGGAAAGTCGCATGCAAGATGACCAAATCGTGGTTAAACTGCAGTGTGATTTCCAGCATCCGCATCATCACCATTTTATCTGTACGAACTGCGGCAAAGTGATTGAACTTAAAATGTGTCCGCTGAATTACTTTGAAGATCAGGTTCCGGGCGCTAAAATTCAAAGCCACAATTTTGAACTTTATGGTTTGTGCGCGGAATGCCAAAAGCGGGCGAACAGTTTAAAAGAAGCTAATGCCTAACGAACAGTTGCAAGTAAATCACGCAGATGTGCTCCGTAGATGTATCGGCACCAGAGATAGCCATTCTCTGATGTCTTTTTTAGTTATGCGTCGTGTTGCATGTTTCAAATGTGGCTCATGCATTGGTAGCATCTCACGATTGTTGAAAAGCGCACCACTTTGGCCAACGCTATAAGTAGCGTATAATTTTAGCGGTAACTTAAGGTGCTTCCTGCTACTTTTGGGGTAAAATGAAACGATGAATGAAAGGAGCTGGCTACATGGCTTATCGAACACCGCCATTATTACCGCCGACTGCCATTGTTTCGCTGATTGTTTTGATTAGTGCGTATAACATTGTGAATACGATTAACCCGGTCAATCAGCCTAAATCGGCAACAGATCAGAGTTCGTTGGTATCCAAAATAAAATCCGAATCGGCTTCTAAGGCCGCGCGTTCAGCATCGTCAAAGCCTGAAACCAGTCAAACTTCAGCGTCCCAGCCGTCTGCCGCCAGCCAGTCGCAGACGCAGCCGAGTCATGAGGAGAACAACAACGAAACGACCAGTACCGCGAGTGCACCGTCGACACCAAGTTCGGCAACTTCGACCTCAAAGGCGTCAACATCTTCTGTGACGTCCACACCAAGCACCGCTTCCACCAATAATGGGCAAACGACTGATCAGAACCAGACAAGTACTGATCAAGGAACTGACACAACCGGCACGAATGGCCAATAAGCCGCGGAAAGGATGAAATCATGTTAACTGTTATTGATATTATCAACCGCGTGCTGGGCTACTTTAACATTGCCGATAAACCCAAAGGCAAGGCCTTCACGTGGGTGGCATTTTTCGCTAATTTTTACTTGCTCTATGTTGCCATTGAAAACCTGCGCTATCCGGACTTTCGGATCCGCGGGGCGTTGTTCCTGCTGGCGTTTGTTGTCTTTTTGTATTTTATTGGGTTGAACTTCCTTTATTATTTTACGAACAAAACAACGCGATTCGATATTTCGCCAGCAGTTGAAAAATGGCTGGGCAGCAATGGTGCAAAGAAAACCGCTGTTGAAAATGAGCTGAAAACGCAATTAGGCGCGGCACCGGCTAATGGCGTGTTTTCTCAAGAGCAACTGCTGACGGCCGATGTTACGCTAACCGATGACCAACAAGCGAATCTTGATGCATTGGTTGCCAGTTTGGTTAAGCAAGGCGTTTTGAGCTTGAATTATCAGGGCTTGGACGACAAAGCGATTGAACGGGTTGCGCAGGAGACGCAGCAACCGGTTCTCGCTATTGGCGCACCCTATCCGTTGCCGTTTTTTGATTTGCAACATGTCAACGATCAGCTGATTATTACCGGTGGCTTAAACGCGCTGACTGCCAAACCCATCGCAACTGTGGAGCGGGTGGGTTTGTTGCCGGTTGAAAAAGCGGCGCAGGACTATCATCTGGTGGCGGCCAACGTTTTTCTGATTGGCGGCGAGCAGAAGTTATTGGGTCGCAGTGGGTTGCGTAAAGAATCGCAGCCATACAGCCTGACAGTGCAGCTGGCTTATCAGGATAAGTCGCCAGCAGCGTCTCAAGAAAAGGCAGACACTGACACGCATCCAGTGGCGGGTCGCCAGCCAGAAGCGCCACAGGAGACCAGAGAAGGACGCCACGCCCTTGATGACGATGCGACGACCAAGCTGGAGCAGCAAGAGTCCCAGCAATTTCCAACCCGAGAAAGTAGAAGGCATCAGAAATAAGGAAGTGACACAGTGTCACTTCCCGTACGAAAATAGTGTCAGCAAGTCACGACATTTCACGTTGACGATCAGTCAAGGTGAGGTGCCGCGGCTTTTTGCTTGGCTTTGTTTGTGAATACAGATAAAATATTATGTTGCGTGCGAAAGCCTTTTCGTCATGCCGAGAAACAAGCCATCCGTTTCTGCAATATCTGCACACCAAATTTCCACATCGCGGTCCCATCCGCAAAAGTCCCAAAAACCGGCATTTTTCGTTTTTTCCACCGAATAAATGCTCAATTTTTAAAAGAAATATTTGCGCATCATTAGTTTTCTATGTAAAATCCATGATAAGAGCTAGTGAACCCAAGGAGGTCCTCCAAAATGTCAATGATTGAATTTCATGACGTTAACAAGTATTTTGGCAAATTCCAAGCATTAAAAAATATTAATCTAACAGTCGATCGTGGTGAGGTGGTCACGATAATCGGGCCTTCCGGGTCTGGTAAAAGCACCTTGTTGCGCTGCATCAATGGGCTTGAGCGGATCACGTCAGGCCAGTTGATTGTCAATGATTTTGATTTAGCCGACAAGAAAACCGATATGAACCGCATCCGTAAAAATGTCGGTATGGTTTTCCAACATTTTAACCTGTATGCCAACAAGAACGTGTTGCAAAATGTCACGCTCGGTCCTGATCTGGTGCTGAAGCGTGATAAAGCCGAAGTTGAACAGGAAGCCCGCGATTTGCTTAAGATGGTCGGGCTGGAAAGCAAGGCGGACAGTTTTCCGGGTGAATTATCCGGTGGTCAGCAGCAGCGGGTCGCCATTGCCCGCAGTCTTGCTATGAAGCCGAAAGCCATTTTGTTCGACGAACCGACCAGTGCGCTGGATCCGGAAATGATCGGTGATGTGCTGGATGTTATGCAAAAAATCGCCGAGCAAGGGATGACAATGGTTGTAGTCACCCATGAAATGGGCTTTGCCCGCCACGTCGGCAATCGGATTGTTTTCATGGATGATGGCCAGATTCTGGTCGACTCCAGCGATGTCAACCAATTCTTCGATGATCCGCAAGAACCGCGGGCCAAGGAATTCATCAGTAAGATCATCAATCATTAGCCCAACAAGACCAGTTACGGATGGGATACTTTATGAAAGCAGGTGTGTTAAATGAAAAAGATGTGGAAACGCATGCTCCTGCCGCTGGTGTTGTTGTTAATGATGATACCGCTTAGCAGTTGCGGGAAAAGTGTCGCGGATCGGGATATTTTGAGCCATGCCAAGGCGACCAATACCATTGTGTGGGGCGTTAAAGCCGACACCCGACTTTTTGGCTTGATGAATATTAAAACCGATAAAATCGAAGGCTTTGACGTTGATATGGCCAAAGCTGTGACCAAACAGATTTTAGGCAAGAAGGGGAACGCCCAGCTGGTTCAGGTGACTAGTGATACCCGGGTACCTATGCTCAAAGGCGGTAACGTTGACGCCGTGATCGCTACCATGACGATTACCCCAGAGCGTCAGAAGATTCTGGATTTTTCCGATGTTTATTTTAATGCCGGCCAAAGTCTTTTGGTTAAAAAAGGCAGTCCCATTAAAACCGTGAAGGACCTGAAGAAAGGGACAAAGGTCATTGGCGTTCAGGGTTCCAACTCGGTCGACAACGTCAAAAAAGCCGCGCCGGAGACAACCGTGCTTCAGCTGGCCGATTATGCTCAAGCGTTTACCGCGTTGAAGTCCGGGCAAGGAGACGCACTTACTACCGATAATGGGATCTTGTACGGGATGTCTGAACAGGATAACCGCTACATTGTTACTGGTGGCACCTTTACCAAGGAGCCTTATGGGATTGCCATTAACAAAGGGCAGCGGCCGTTTGTCAAGGCGGTCAATAAGGCGATCAAACAACTCAAGCAAAACGGCACCTATGCCAAGCTAATCAAAAAGTGGTTTGGCGATGTGCCAGGGTTCAGTCTTAAGGAGGTGGAATGATATGTGGTCGATTCTTACCAATAACTGGAACACCTTTCTTTCCGGACTTGGCTATACCTTGGCGGCCAGTATTCTTGCATTGATCGGCAGTCTGATCATCGGCACCTTGTTTGCGTTGATGGAAATTTCCCCATTCAAGGCGCTGCGTATCATCGGCCGAATTTATGTCGAGGTGGTGCGGAACATTCCGTTGCTGGTCATCACGTTGGCTTTCTATGTGATCGTGCCGCAGTTTATCGTCAAAATCGATGGCTTCACCGCCGGCACCATTGGCCTGTTAATCTATACGAGTGCGTTTATCGCCGAAACCGTACGCGCAGGGATCGAAGCGGTTCCCAGCGGCCAAATGGAAGGTGCTCGCAGTATCGGAATGAGTTATACGCAAGCGATGACGCAGATCATTTTCCCGCAAGCATTTAAAATTGTGATCCCGCCGCTGGGCAATCAGTTCATTAACTTGGTTAAAAACAGTTCGGTTCTGGCCTTCGTTGCCGGCTTCGATCTGATGTATCAAGGCAAACTCATTGCGGCAACGACCTTTTCGACGTTCGATACTTACCTGATCGTCGGGATCCTTTATCTCATCTTGACCATGCCGTTAAGTTATCTGATGCGTTATCTTGAGAAAAAGTGGGTCACCGCATAGAAAGGAGCAGGACTGATGCATAATTTTATCGACGCGTATTCTTGGATCAACTTACGCTACCTGCTTCAGGGACTAGGCGTGACCTTGGAAGTTTCTGTTGCTTCCATCTTCTTCAGCTTCGTTCTCGGGGTGATTTTAGGCTTAGCGCGTTATGTCAACATTAAATACTTTTCCGCGATTGTCGGCTTTGTTATTGACGTGATTCGGAACTTGCCACTGCTGCTGATCTTGTTCTTTACGTACTTTGCGCTGCCGGAAATCGGCATTCGCCTGAACGTCATCATTGCGGCCATAGTGGCAATGAGCATTTTCGAATCGGCGATGCTGGCTGAAATCGTCCGGTCAGGCATCAACGCCGTCCCGCGTGGGCAAATGGAAGCAGCCCGCAGCAATGGCTTAACGTTTTATCAGGCCATGCGCTACATCATCATGCCCCAGGCGCTGAAGAAAATGATTCCGCCGATTGTCAGCCAGTTTATCTCACTGGTCAAAGACACCTCACTGGCTACAATTATCCTGTTGCCAGAAGCGACGTACCATGCGCAAATCATATATGGGCAGAACATTAACTACATGATTCCAATGTTTGTTGCGTTAGCTGTGATGTATTTTGTTGTCAACTATGCCTTGTCGTTGGCAAGTCGCTGGTTGGATCGGCGATTGGTGCAGTCGAACTAGGTTTTTAAGCAGGTGAACATCATCAAAATCGGCTCTGACAGCACATCCATGTGCGCTGCCAGAGTCGATTTAGTATATGGCGGGACGGATTCATTTTTCCGGGTGCGGTACTGGTAAACGGGATGCCATCTGGAACGGTTCTTATCATTTTCCTAACATTTGGTATAAGCTGCGGTGGTTCGGGCGCGGCTGTGATACCATAGGAGAGAAATAAAACCAGCAAGACGGAGGAAATTATCTTGAGTAGTTACTTAGTGACCGGTGGCGCCGGGTTTATCGGATCCAATTTAACCGAGCTGTTGTTAACGGATCCCGATAATACGATCACCATTGTCGATGATTTGTCGATGGGCTTGCGAACCAACATTCCTGATTCCAGCCGGATTACATTCTATGAACATAGCATCACCGATCATGCCTTCATGTCCCAACTTCTGATGGAAGGCCAGTTCGATTACATCGTGCTGTTGGCAGCCATTGCCAGTGTTGCCGATTCCGTTGAACGGCCATACGCAACCCACCAGGTTAACCAGGAAGCCAATTTAAATATCATTGAAACCTTGCGGACACAAAAGATCGCCTACAAGAAACTTTTCTTTGCCAGTTCAGCCGCTGTTTATGGCGATTCGCCTGAACTGCCAAAGAAAGAGGACATGGCGGTTAAGCCGCTGACCCAATACGCGGTCGACAAGTTCGCAACCGAACGCGCGGTCTTAAACTACGGGCGTTTATATGATATGCCAATGGTCTGCACCCGCTTTTTCAATGTTTACGGGCCAAAACAAAATCCAAAATCGCCGTACAGTGGTGTTCTGTCAATTATGATGGACGCGTTGAAAGCGGACAAGCCATTCACATTCTTCGGGGATGGTGAACAAACCCGCGACTTTATCTATGTCGGCGACGTGGTGCATGCCATTCGCGGCTTGCTAGAAACGCCAAGCGCGCGCGATGATGTCTTCAACGTGGCAAATGGCAAGCAAACAAGTCTAAATCAAGTGGCTAAGGAACTCGAAAAGCTCACTGGCAAAACGCTTCACGCGACGCACAAAGCGCCACGTTTGGGTGACATTCGCGATTCGTATGCCCAGACAGCTAAACTGGATCAGTTTGATTTCATGACCCATACGCCGCTTGCTGAAGGGCTGGCGAAGTATGTGGCGTCGGTTCAATAGTAAGATTGATCGGTCATCGCGTAACGGATGGCTGGTCATTTTTCGTGTTGTTTGCTTTAATTGATGCTTGTAGGAGAGATATTTTGGTTAAGACACCAGTAGTTTCCGTTGTGATGCCAGCTTACAATGCTGCAGCGTATCTTCCGAAGACCGTGCAGTCAGTTTTAGACCAGACTTTTAAAGATTTTGAATTGCTCATTATTGACGATGATTCGACTGATCAGACAGCGGAAGTCGGTCAACAGTTGGCCGCTAGCGACAGTCGAATCCGGTTTGTTCACCTCGATGACAATCAGGGTGTTGCCAATGCCCGCAACGTTGGTGTGGCAAATGCTGAGGGGCAGTACGTTGCTTTTTTGGACAGCGACGATTTGTGGCTTCCCGATAAATTAAAGCTTCAGGTCGCATTTATGCAGCAGCATCAAGCAGCCTTCTCTTATTGCTCGTACGATGTGGTGGACGATCATGGCACTAAAATCGGCGAGCGTAAGATTTCTGAAGCCCGTCTGGATTACCACGAAATGCTAAAAGGCAATCGGATCGGACTATTGACGGTCATGTTGACTCGGGAAATTGCCCAAAAGTATCCATTTCCTAAAATAAATCATGAAGATTACGCTTGCTGGTTGTCGATTGCCCGTGGCGGAACGCTTGCCTACCTTGCGTCTGACCGAATCTTGGCTCAATATCGGAAGCATCAGACATCGCTGAGTTCAAACAAATTGCAGGCGGCTCAGTGGACATGGACGATTTATCGGCAGCATGAACATCTCAATATTTTTAAAAGTTTATATTACTTTTTGCATTATTCACTGATGGGTATTACCGACAAACGCTGACATTTAAAGAGGGGGAAGCCTATGATACCTAAGATTATTCATTATGCCTGGTTTGGCAGCACACCGCCATCGTTTATCGAGGATCGGGTTCAGGAGTGGAAAGAGAAGCTGCCGGACTGGGAATTCAAGTTCTGGAACGACAAAAACTTTGATTTGAAAAAATATGCATTTTCTGAAAAAATGTACCAAGCGGGTAAGCTCGGTTATGCTGCAGACGAATTGCGGTACGCGGTCTTGTATCAGTATGGTGGATTTTATCTTGACACCGATATGATTATCAAGAAGGATCTTGAACCATTTTTGAACCATAAGATGGTTTGGGGTTTTCAATACGATAATAGTATTTTGACATCGTTTATCGGCGCCGAAGCCAAAACGCCGCTGTTAGCCGAAATCCTGGATGTCTATGCTGGGCGGAAATTTCCTGAGTTGCAGGATGATATGCAGAGGATGACCAGTAATCCGGTTGTGACAAAAATCCTGATGCGACTTTATCCTGATTTTCGAATGAATGGGCAGCGTCAAGAGTTGGAACCGGGAATCGTGGTTTATCCACGCGACTATTTTACATATGCAAGTCGGAATCAAAATGCTAACTACATGGAACATCTCTTCGATAACTCATGGGGAAGCGCCAATGTCGGCTTACGTGGTCGGCTAAAGCATCTCTTCAAAGTGCTGTTTCCCTATTTGTGGGCGGATATTTCTGCGCGGCGTGGGATTAAAAGCGCTGAACGAGATGGCATTCCTTATCAACGATGATGTTGTCCCGTTAGTTTCGGCGCAAGTGCCTTGCCAGTAGTTGTTCGTGGCAGCAGACAAATACCGAACATATGCTATAATGAGTGAGCTGTTTTCAACCAAAGATATTTACTGAGAGGGTTGCTGTATGAAACAAAGTGCCGAATGGAACGGTCTTAAACGACTGTTGACGATGATCGGCGATGTCGGTCTTTTTAATTTAAGTATATTGCTCGCCTTTTACTGGCGGTTTGGTGCGGAGATTCCCGAATGGAACTTTAAGATGTATGAAGGTTCAGCCATTTACATTTCGCTGCTCTTTCTGTTCGTTAACTTTTTCTTAGGCGTCTACGTTTACTATAATCGGCGAATCAGTGACATTATTTTCAATACGGTATTGGCCCAGACGATTACCATATTGGGATTAACCATGATCACGTTCATGGGACGGTTCTTTGCATTTCCAAGACTGGTGCTTGCATATTCGTTTGTGCTTAGTATTCTGATTCTTGGTATTTGGCGCGTTTTCATATATTACATGTACATCCACTTTACGAGTAACTACAAGGTGGCCGTGCTTTCGTATGAACATGAATTACCTGCTGTTTTGGAGAACTTCCATTCTGCTAAGAACAACAAACATAAAGTAACCTACGTTATCTCAGATCACTTTGTTGAGAACGCCAAAAAGATTATTGATAAGGTGGATATTTTCTATCTCACCAAGAGCTTACCCGATGAACAACGGCGGGAAATCATCGATATCATCATTAAAAAAGAAAAGACCATCTTGTTGCCATCAACGTTTGATAACTTGATGATGTTACGGCCAAATCTAATGAATTTCGAAGATGAAAGCGTCATGGGTATCACACAATTTCGCATTAAGCCCGAAAGTGCCGTCCTTAAACGGATTTTTGACATTGTCGTTGCCTTGTTGATGCTGATCGTTGCATCACCTTTTATGTTGATCACGGCTTTGTTGGTGAAATTAACTTCACCAGGTCCGGTGATTTATAAACAGACACGGATTACGCTGAATCAAAAAGAATTTAAGATTTTGAAGTTCCGTACCATGTCGGCAACTGCTGAGGCAAAGTCCGGCCCAGTGTTAGCTAAAGCACATGATTCGCGGATTACCCCCGTTGGTAAATATTTACGCAAGTTCCGATTGGATGAATTGCCACAGATCTTTAATGTTTTAAAAGGTGACATGTCCATCGTTGGGCCGCGTCCAGAACGTCCGTATTTCGTCAATCAGTTTAACCAACAGGAACCGCATTACTATCTGCGTCATAATGTTCGCGCCGGGATTACTGGTTACGCGCAGGTTTATGGCAAATACGCTTCCGACTACCACAGTAAATTGAAGTTTGATCTGCTGTATATCAAGACTTACAGCATTTTTCTAGATGCCCGTATTTTGCTACAAACCATTAAGGTCTTATTTGACAAGGTTTCCTCGCAGGGACTTGAGGAAGACACGGAACCGGAACGTCAGAAGTTGCATGACTTGGTGGTTCAGCAGGACATCACCCACCTGTCGTAATAGCTTAAATCCGGTGTTTAAGCTGGTCAATGGCGGTGGAACTAATAGCATATTCGAATGAATCGGATCCGGAAAGACAAGTTTGTTATTCCGGAGCCGATTTTTGCATACGTTTAAATGTTTAACGATTTTCTTAATAACTTGGCTCTCCCCGCCAGTAGGTGCGTCAATTAAGTGAACTATTTATAATTAAAGCATATACTTAAGTTATATTAAGGGGGAGGCGTTTTAAATGAAGAAGACGCTGTTAGTACTACCGGTGTTGCTGCTGGTCTTTGCTGCGGGTTGCGGGCAAAGTAATCAAAGCAGTACCAGCCAAAAAGAATCTGTTAAGACTAGCCAGACGAGTCATAAGGCCAAAAAAGCATCAGCAAAAAAGTCTAATGGGAAGACTAGCGCAAGTCAAAGTTCCGCGCAATCGAGTAGTCAGATTGCTGCTTCAACTACCAGTCAGACTGGGCAAAAAGCTGCAACAGCGGCCTCGAGTGGTACAACGTCAAATGACCAGAGATTGGCAACACTGAAACAAGCTGTATTTAACCAGATTCCAAATGCCAAGTGGCCTGCTTCATACCCGGTTGCAAACTCACAGCATTTAAATATCTTTGCAACTGGTGATCAAGCGAATTATTCGATTTTCTTCAGTCCAGGGCAGTCAGCGTTACCATATAACGATCCAACTTTGCAGAATATCAATGCCGAGTTGGCCATTCAGAAGAAAACGTATGCGAGTGCAGCTGACGCACAGGCGCAGGTGGCCCCAGCACGATCGACGCAGGGATTGCGCCAAGTCGCCATTGGAGATGGTATTTATGCCGCGAGTCAAGGTGCAGCCGGATCATCCTACCTGACCTGGAATGAAGGTCGCTGGACCGTGACCGTTAAAGCATCTACGGTCAATGGCGAAGATCCGTTACCGCTCGCCAAGCAGGCAGTCTCCTGGTTTGCCCAAAATGCCTTGCCTGTACCGGATGGACACGGAACAGTGGACTTGGCGGTAACGAATGCGAATACCCGGCAAAATCAAATTACGTGGACAGAAGGCAATGCTTTGTACATGATCTCCGGTCTGGAACCCATGCAAACGATCCAGGAAGGGACTGCAACACGCTAAGGTGACAAGTCGATTTGCGTTGCAAAAGCCTCAGGTCGTTTAGATTCTAACCTGATAATCTGTTATACTTTTTCTGAGTTTAAAAATATCCGTCGCAATCAAGCGGCGGTTTTTAATCAAGAAAAAGAGTGAGGTGCCAACTTGGCAAAGATCAAAGTTATGACGGTATTCGGAACCCGACCGGAAGCAATTAAAATGGCGCCGGTGGTTCTGGGACTTAAACGGCGTAGTGATGAGTTTGAGGAGGTCACCGTGGTTACCGGCCAGCATCGCGAAATGTTGGATCAGGTGTTGACGATTTTCCATATTCAGCCAAGCTACGACTTGAACATCATGAAATCACGCCAGACATTGGCGGATATTACCAGCAATGTTTTGTTAAAGCTTGGACAGATCATTGCCAAGGAAGAGCCAGATATTGTGCTAGTTCATGGCGATACGACCACGACATTTGCGGCTAGTATTTCGGCCTTTTATCAACAAACCAAAGTCGGTCACGTCGAAGCGGGGTTGCGCACGTGGAACAAGTACAGCCCGTATCCGGAAGAAATGAATCGCCAGTTAACCGATGTTTTGAGTGATCTGTATTTTGCGCCGACAGCTCAGAGTCGCGCGAATTTGTTACAAGAACATCATCCTGACAAGCAGATTTTTGTGACCGGCAACACGGCGATTGATGCGCTCGATCAAACCGTTCAGGATGATTATCATCACGAGGTTCTGGACCTGATTGATCCCAACAAGAAAATGATCTTAGTCACGATGCATCGGCGAGAAAATCAAGGCGAACCAATGCGGCGCGTCTTCAAGGTGATGCGGGATGTGGTTGAAAGTCATCCAGACATTGAGATCATTTACCCAGTGCATTTAAATCCGGTGGTTCAGGAAGCAGCCGATTCGATTTTAGGTCATCACCAACGGATTCATCTGATTGAACCGCTGGATGTGGTCGACTTCCATAACTTGGCTGCGCGCAGCTATTTCATCATGACCGATTCCGGTGGGGTGCAAGAAGAAGCACCTTCACTGGGCAAGCCGGTTTTGGTGTTGCGTGACACCACTGAGCGTCCGGAAGGGGTTCAGGCCGGGACTTTGAAGCTAGTCGGTACCGATCCGCAAACGGTGAAAAAAGCAATGTTGCAGTTGCTGGATGATCAAGTCGAATATCAACGCATGGCCGATGCCAAGAATCCGTATGGCGATGGGCACGCCTCGCAGCGGATTTTAGATGCGATTTTGTATGAATTCGGAAAACGTGAAACGCGACCAGCACCGTTCAAGTAAATGAGTTACATGCACGTCATACTCGCCACCACAGATTCTTGTGGTGGCGAACGTGTGTCAAGGGGGGATACAAGATGGCACTTCCTGTGTTGTGGATCGTGATTCCTTGTTATAACGAAGAAAAAGTCTTACCAATCACGGCTCCGCGATTTCTAGCCAAGCTTTCTGAGTTCATTGAAGCAAAAAAGGTCGCAGCAACCAGCCGGATCCTGTTTGTGGATGATGGCTCAAAAGATCAAACGTGGCCGTTAATTCAAAACTTTGCCCAAACAGATCCGCATTATTTGGGGATTCAACAAAGTCGTAATCGCGGACATCAAAATGCAGTTTTGGCCGGATTGATGGTTGCAAAGGACCATGCCGATGTAACCATTTCAATTGATGCTGACGGTCAGGATGACCTTAACGCGATGGCCGATATGCTAGCGGCTTATGCAGATGGTTGTGAAGTTGTTTACGGCGTCCGTTCTAACCGAAAAAGTGATTCATGGTTCAAACGTGTCAGTGCCCAAGCTTTTTATCGGTTCTTGCGCGTGATGGGGGTAGATGTTGTTTACAATCATGCTGACTATCGGTTGGCCAGCAGCAAGGTGTTGCAACATTTAGCCGATTTTAAGGAGGTCAATCTCTTCCTGCGCGGCATGTTCCCCCTTGTTGGTTTTAAAAGTACGTCAGTCTATTATGAAAGGCACGAACGTTTGGCAGGTAAGAGCCATTACCCTCTGTCAAAAATGATTGCCTTAGCGATTAATGGCGTTACGAGTCTGTCAATCAAGCCGATCGTATTTATCGCCGAACTGGGTGCCGTCGTCAGTATCTTAGGCTTCATCGGTACGATCTGGGCTGTCATCATGGCAATTAAGGGTGCTACTGTTGCTGGCTGGGCTTCAATTGTTTGCATTGTTTCATTTTTGGGTGGCATTCAGCTGCTCAGTTTAGGCGTGATCGGTGAATACGTGGGGAAAACGTATCTGGAAACCAAGCATCGCCCGCGGTTTATTATCAGTGATCAGACTTGGCATGATGAACCATCTAAGCAGCCAAAAGCAGACAAAGATGTTGAAAAGCAGCGGAAACCATAAACTGTTTTTTAAAACGAGCAAAATAAAAAGGCCATAAGTCGGCCTGAATTGTTTCTGCTTGCTTACTTATCAAGCACTTCTTGATGCCAGTCGTTTGGACCTCAGTTGTTTGATGGTAACTTGTACATAGGCAATGATTCCGGCAACGAAATAGCTTAATAAGATCACCATGATTGAGTAGACGACGCTATGGGCACCAATCGCGGGAATCGTATGTAACCAGCTGGCGATGAAGGGATGATACAGATACAGGTTTAACGACCATGCGCTGCTGATTAAAAAGAGCTTGCTCGAAAACTCAACGCGATAGCTGACCATCATGACAGCTAAAGCGAAGAAGACTTCGCTAAAGAATCGGAACCTTAACTGATTATGCATTTCATCTAGAGTAAAGAAAAGCGCAAATGCCGTCAGCGTCCCTAACATGATCGGCAAATAGAAACGGCGGATAAGCGGCATGAAGCGGTCTTCATAAAAAGCAAAGAGGACACCGGTCGGAAAGACAAAGGCTGCGTTGACTAACCATTCGCCCATGCCTTTATCCCAAATATAAACCGTGTAAAGACCGGTCAACAAAAACAAAATGGCAAATAATGGTAGCGAGTGACCACGCGAGATTTGCATACCGAGCCAAAATGCAAAGTAGAAAAAAATAATTGCTAAGACAAACCAACTGTCATTCACGAACGGCGCGCCATTGGTCATCGAAATGGCAGCTTGGCTAAAAGTCAGTCCCATCAGCTGGTGTTTGATCGGGAAGATAAGCAGCATTGCTAGTAGATAAAGTAAAATAATGGGCAGCAGACGATGGGGTAGGAAGTTCTTTAAGTAAGATGGCCCCTTGATCTGATACTGCCGCATAATACCGTAACCGGAGACAAAAAAGAAAATGGCAACGCCGAGTCGACCAGCCATGGTTAGTCGCGAAGCAAAGAAAGTACCGCTAACACCATTGAGCTCTTGATTGATGTGATGCAGAATGATAAAGATGATGCTGATGCCTTTTAGGTTGTTAGTGGCACTTTTTCCCAGGTGGCCTTCTTCAAGGTTCTGACTTGGACGTATGCTAGCAAATAAAAAGCCGATGAATGGTAATAGAATAAGATCCAAAGTAAACGTTCCTCCGTTAATAAACCGATGTCATATCGATGCCCGAAATCCAGTATAACATGAGTTAATCGTGGCCTTGAAGCTATTTATCCGGGAGGCAGGTGTCTACTCAAACTATAATTGCAGTTGTCACGCGGTTATTAAAGCTTGACGACGCATAAATTGTCCTTGGATGCCAGTCTTTATACATAGATATTCAAGATGGGGTATATGAACCCGATGACGAGGCGTTTTAAAATGCGAGAAGAAGGGGAAGAAGTGGAGAATGGGACGACGTACAATTGTTCTTCTAGAGAGTATTAATGCATTAATCAATAAACTTGGGCGATATCTGCTTGTTGCTGTTTTTGCCTTTTGTTTACTGTGTCTTTTTAAGATACAAATACTACAGGGTTCGGCTTGGGATACGCCGGCTTTTGTGTTGGGTGGCATGGGTATTCTGGTCGGCGTTTTCTTAATCTTTAAGCTGAGTCAGTTGGAGCTTTCTGATCGTCAAGCGTTGCTTTTGTTAACGGTGCTTGCCATTGTGTTTCTGAGTTTTTGGAACTTTATCTTTCGGCCAGTACCAGTTAGCGATTATCAGGTCTTGCTTGAAGGTGCACATGATATCGTCAACGGTACGTTTAAGGCTCAAGCCGCTAGACCGAGTGATTATTTTAGATATTATAATTTCCAGATTGGTTATGCCTATTACCTTTCGCTGTTAATGCGTGTGTTTGGCGAGCGGCTGCTATTTTTTAAAATTGTTGAAATGCTTGTCATGACGGGAACAACCTTAGTGCTATACAAAACAATCAGACTGTTTTGTGATGGCCATCGAGCTATCTTTGGTGCAGCGCTGTTTACCTTTTTCCCATTTGCGTTTATTGGGGTAGGAATCATCAACAATCAGCATGAGGGATTGTTGCTTGAAGCATTGGCTGTTTATTTTGTTTTAAAGCGTCGATCCTGGCCTAATTTGTTGATAGCCGCTGTCTGCATCACGATTGCACAGGTTTTACGGCCAACAGCGGTCGTAGTGGCAATTGCGATTGTTGTAACACTAGCCATTCAGGCAGTTCAGCAAAAGAGCCGCCAGCGTTTGCTTGAGACCGTTGCATTTCTAGTAGCTTTTTGGGGCTTAGGCTGGCTCATTAATCAGCTATTTATTCTTTCTGGTATAGCGCCTTATGGCATCAAGGGCGGCAATCCATACTACAAGTTCTTGATTGGGCTGACAGGCAAAGGCGTTAGCGGGAAATACACGACTAGCGCCCGAAAATCACAACTTTACTATGACCTAAAGGAATATCATTTTAATTATTCGCTTTACAAACAAGCAGCTGCTGAAAAACTCCGGTATGTCTTTACCCATGGTTTGGACATACAAGAAATCATGAAACGCTTCACCGGCTTTATTGGCAATGTGGATAATCAGTATAATCTTGGCGGCAATCAACCATTTCTTGATCAACATCCCTTATTGATTTCGTCGCTAAATTTCTCCGGTATGGTCATTTACGCAGGTACGATTCTGGCAACATTTAAACGCGTTGTCACCGAAAAATGGTTGACGAGTCGGATCAGTTACCTTTTGCCGGCAGTGGTTTTCGGCATGTTCTTCTTCGCCTATATCTTCATGGAAACCCAAGCACGATACCGATTTGAGCAGTACTATGTTTTGTTTTTATTAGCAGTACCAGCGCTTTATGGGTGGCTCACAAAGATACAGAAAAAAATGTTTACGCGCGATTTTTCTGAAGAATTACGCTAAGCAACGCGTTCTAAACGTCTGTAATATAAAGAAACTGTTAATTTGTAATCATATTGTTTCTTTAAATGCGGTTGATCTCCATGTATAATGAGCCTGTTATGAAATTTGAAAAATTTGGGGAGGAGTTTACTTATGGGGAAAAAGGAGAAAAAAATGAAGAATAAGTTATTTTGGGCATCTGCGGCGATTGCATCGTCAATTCTGTTTTCGCAGCTTGTTTTAGGGACACCAGTATCTGCAGCTGATGAAGGCACAGGTGCAAACGCCCAAACAAGTCAGACGAGTCAGGACCAAACCGTATCAGTTCCTGCTATGAATGGACATTCTAATCTTGATAGTGGCACTGCATCTGGTGCAAATGCGGCGACAAGCGCTCGATCATTCTCAAGCACACAAGCTGGCGGAGCAGCATTACAGGCAGCATTACCACAGACAAATGTACAGACATTTGCGGCCCAGACGCCGACAGTGATGAGCTTTACCATTGGGGATAAGTCAGTACCACGGACAGATGTCGTAGATGTGTCCAGCTGGCAAAGCTGGATGAATCAAGATAGCTTTAATACGCTGCACGCACTTGGGGTTAAAGGAGCCGTTGTTAAGACATCTGAAGGCACATTTTATGAAAACTCTTCCGCTTCAGATCAAATTCAATTTGCACGTAATGCCGGTATGACAGTTTCGGTTTATCACTATGTTCATTTTGCTTCAAACGCTGAAGCAGTCTCTGAAGCAAATTACTTTGCTAATGTGCTTGACAAATTGAATGTTGGTAAGGAAACTAATGTTATTGCTGATCTCGAGGCCGCTGATATAGGGGGGGACGTTAGTGCGAATTTGAACGCATTTTGGCAAACTCTTAATCAGCGCGGCTATACTCATCACGTCGTGTATACTTTTAAAAACTTTGCTTATATGAAGGCTGCGGCTGATACAGTTGGCCAGAATCGGACCTGGATTGCACAGTATCCGTATACGCCAAGTGCAAATTCGATGTGGAATCAAGACTTTGGTGCATGGCAGTTTTCTTCACTGGCTTATCTGCCTGGTGCATCCAAGCCAGTTGACGTCTCAGTTGATTATACAGGCCTGTTGACGCAACCAAATACAGTTGCTGCGCCAGCACCTTCGTATGATCCAATTCTGTCAACCAAATCTGTAAATTATGATGTCACCATTGTTAATCAGGATACCCGTAAAGACGGCATTTATTTTGATGCACCGTATCATACCAGTGCTTCCACTGCTATTTCTAACTTTAATGGTGTCAATTACAACAATCAGAATGTCCACGTTCAAGCTGAAACCGTTACATCACGTGGCACTTATCTGCAAGTTAAAGCCCAGGATGGCAAAGTTTTCTGGATTGATAAGAATGGTACCGCACAGTTTTCGTTTGACAGCATTGTTTCGCAACAGACAGTGGACTATTCAGCCACAATTGAACAACAAGGTCGCGGCGATGGTATTTATACCGCCGGCCCGTACCATACCTCTGCCGCAACATCTGGTGGTAACAGTGATGCAACTAAGTATGACGGCCAAAAGGTTCAGGTTATTGCTGAAGCCACTACCAGCAGAGCTGGCGGCACGACTTATGCCCAGGTACGTTTAGCTGATGGGCAGACCTTCTGGATTGATAAACGTGGTTTGCAAACCGGCGATAATTCAGGGTATGACAAGGTTCTTCTCAAAAAATCCGTGAACTATCTTGCTATCGTTGATCAAAGTCATCGTGCCGACGGGTTGTATGCAAACGGTCCTTATCACACCTCAGCTACAACCGCAATCGGTAATGACAACGCTAAGTCATTAAACGGTCAGTTGGTTCAGGTGCTTACCGAAGCAACGACTTCTCGTTCAACGCATTCGACCTATGTACAGATTCGTTTAGCAAACGGTCAGACTTATTGGACGGATAAACTCGCGCTTACAAGCTTTTCGTCATTAAGTCCGATTCTTTCAACGAATAATGTTAATTACGATGCGACGATCAATCAAAAGGACCGTGTTGATGGTCTTTACAGTGATGGACCATATCACACCAGCATCAGTACGCTTGTCGGCAACGATAATGCCAAGCAATACGATGGACAGAAGGTTCACGCCTCGGTTGAGCAAAAGACCGATCGCGGAACCTATGTCAAGGTGAAGTTTGCTGATGGTCATGAATATTGGATTGACAAGGGCGGTTTGACAGTTAAATAGTTAAAAACCTGATTATCTCACATGAGGTTTAACGTCCTGCAAAGACGAGTAGATTCATTCTACAGTTGATGCGGGGCGTTTTTTGATGAAGAAAAAGGCGCTGTTAGAAAATGATAGGGTTATCTTCTTACGTCGAAACGTGTAAACTATTGGGAGTAAGTTAATACTTGGATAAGTTGGCGATTTTGGGGAGGAATAAACGTGCAAGAAGCAAGTAAGCCAGGATGGAAGCATGACGTGATATGGATTGCTGCTATGATGGTGGTGGCACTGATTGTTTTATCGCCACAAATCAATTACCATGCCTTGGCAGTCGGTGATGATTGGGAATTTCACTGGAATCGTTTTTATGAAGCTGCCATGCAAATCAAAACCGGCAAATTTAATTTCTTCCAATCGATTTATTCATTTAAGCAATCTGGCCGAATCGTCAATGCCGTCTATGGCAGTGCGTTTGCCTATCTGCACGGTATTATCTTGGTTATCGTTAAAACTTGGTTTAGAGCTGAACTTATTTCTAGTTTTTTATGTTTGTTTACGGCAGGCAGCGGCATGTACTTTTTGGCACGGTATTGTCGAATTAAACGTCAAATAGCGTTTGCCGCGGGCGTCTTATACATGGGGACACCGTTAGTAATCTTCTATGTAACAGATGCCGCATTGAGGGGCTGGGGAGCAGCGCTATTGCCTATCACAACTATTCCGCTGATTCGAATGGTGACAAACCACCAAAAACCTATAAATCCGATTTTGTTTGGCCTATCTGCAGCAATCTTAATGGCAGTACAGAATTTTACAGCGTTGATCTATGTTTTAAGCGCTGCAGTTTTCTTTATTCCGGGGCTGTATTTAGCGAAGAATCGTTGGCAAACAGTCGTTGCTGCGGGAAGCGCCGTTGCGGTTGCTGTAGGTTTAAATGCGGTCACGCTTGCGGCCATCATGGATTTACATAGTGAACGCCTTGTCATGCCATATCGGGTTGAAGATCTCCTCGGTAGTGCTTCACGATTGTCGCTTGGCAATATGACACGGTTGGATCTGGGATTAGTTTTGTCTGCGATCATCGTTTTGCAACTGGTTTTTGCTGGGCTGAGTTGGAAGCAATTGACCATCGCTGAGAAGCTCATCAACCTTGATGGCCTTTTGTTTTTATGGCTAAGTTCGCCACTCTTTCCATGGAATTTCTTGGCCACCCATTTTCCGGTTATTCAGACCGTTCAATTTCCACAACGATTTAACGTGATTGCGCTCACAATGATTATCTTAGGGACCGCTCTATCTGTTCAGAGATTTGTCCCCAACATCGTTTCACAAAAGTTACGGCTAATGACGGCGCTTTTTGTCAGTGTTGCAGGATTGAATCTAATCAACGGTTACACATGGGTCAACGAGAAGGCAACGGCTTGGCAAAGTGATCAATTGGCTGTTAGTGCGGACTCCTCGGTGCAAAATCAGGCAGAAATACGTGATTTATTTAACCGAGCTTATGATCAATCCAATGTTTTCAGTGTTGTCACCAAAAACACGCCGGACTATTTACCGGTGGCAACGGCAGGAAATACCACTTTTGCCTACGATGCTTACAAAAATCAAATTTTAAATAACCCGTTGAATATCAAAAAAGCCATTAATGCGGAGAGCCAACTTGTGATGACATGGCAGGCAAAAAGTCGGAAACAAACGCTCGTACCGGTGATTGTTTATAAACATTCTACAGTTAGATTGAATGGGCGAGTATTGCGTTCTTCGCAATACCAACGCAGTAACATCGGGGCGTTGATTGTAACCTCACACAAAGGTAAGAACACCGTGACAGTGGGATATCAACCTTTTAAACTGTTCTGGCTTGCCGTTTGGGTTAATGCATTTACAGTTATCTTTCTGCTGGTTTATTGCGGTATGAAAATTAAGATGAGGTTTTCAAAAAATAAAAGTGTTCAAAAGTAACATACGCAAAAACTGCCTGGGAGAATTAATGACATTCCAGGCAGTTTTTATATGCTTATTGACGAATATTTCTCAAAAATAATTAGTTTACAATTTTTAACCTAGTGCACTATTTTGGTGAAAGGGGCATTGGTCATGACTTTTTTGACGGGCCCCGTCGACATTGTTAGAAGAAACAAGCTCAATAATGCGACTAAGATGAATCCTAAAAGAAGCTTCGGGTAATGATATGAAATGGTAACGGTCACTTCACCGCTTGGAATTTTGACGATGGTCGTTCCTGCAGCAGACATTTTTGAAGTTGCGGGTTGGCCGTTGACGGTAACAGTTTGGTAGGAGTACCAGAACACAGGAGCTTTCAAAATTGCATCTTTACCAGTTGTATTAGAGACCTTTATTGTATAGATACTGTCTGTGTAGCTGGCAGTGGGTTGGATTGGTCGGTGATTAAGAAAATATTGTTTTTGCAAGACCTGTTGGAGATTTTTCGTGTCGAGCACTTGTTTAGGCGAATAATCACCATAAAAGATATTTCGCGCTAGTTTGGCAATTTGGGGATCGCGTGGCGTCTTTTCTGCCTTATTTTTGGCAAAAGTCGCAAAAGCAGATCCGCTGCTAATCGTTAGGCAAACAGCTAATCCTACCAGCAAAATTGGTTTTAGCGCCGGCATTTTCTTAGGCATCATCATGCCAACCAGCATGCTGAAGCTGGCTAAAATTAGCAGAGACGTATAGGCGTTTAATCGCCACACGAACTGAATTCGGCTGAAGAGTGTTTGGTTTGTCAAAGCCCAGGGGAAGAGGGAAGTTGACAGCAGGAGAATGCCAACGCCACCAAATAAACAAAATGCGTTGAAGGGTGTACGAACGCTCTTTGAAAATGCGAAGATGACTAATGCGACGGCTAGTGCAATGACGACTGAGGCGCCAAGACTGCTTTTAACGTCTGGATTTGGATACATTTGATTGCCCAATGAGTTAGCCAGCCACGGCAGAAGTGACATGCCTTTTAGCGGCTGGGTCCAGTTAATATAAAGATCGTTTTTTAGCGATGTGTTGGCGACCAAAAATAAATAAGGCGAACACAGTAAGAATGTCCAGAAACCCGCTTTAACAAGATTAATCAGACGTTTCATTTTGTCGTCTGTAAAGCCAATCGTGGCAATTGTTGCCACAATGATGAGAACACTTGTCATAAATAGCGATAACGCGTGCGAGTACGTCACTAGTGTCATGCCGATCGTGAGTACGCGCCATTTTTTAAAGTCTGCAAACAAAACATAATATAATCCTAATAGTACCAGCGGCAAGAAGGTCATACTGACAACTTCGCCAAGTGCCGCTCGAACGAAGAAGTTTGAGATTCTGTAGAATGAGAAAATATAAAGAGCGGAAAAACACAATGCGCTAAATGTGTTCTTTGATATTTTGTAGATGCACCAGTAAGCTAATAGCGCAGTTACTAACGTTAACAGGAAGTAGAAGAGCTTATAACTGAAGATAAAGTCACCAGTGGCGGCATAAATAAGATAAAGCGGATAGACCGTTTCCCAAGGATAAAAGATATTGGCCATCGTCGCTGCTTGCCCAAAGACGTTAAAGTTTACTGGACTCTGGAAGATGTTGCTCAGCGCTAGGACCCTCTCAACGTGGAAAAAGAAATCATCGCCTAGATATGCAGTCGCAAAGTTAAGCTTTAGAACAGGAAGAACATTGAATAAGCTAACCACAGATAGGATTAATATGATGGTCACGCTCTTGATCAAGCGTTTACTGTCGATTTTCATGGTTGATTTTTACCCCTTATTATGTATATCGTGCCTAGAAACAGAGCTAGCATTCAATTGATATCGTGTCATACAAACACGGTTGGGAAATGACCAATGTGTTTCGCCCCGGTGATCGAGTTTTAGCAAGCTATCAATCATATGACCAAAATATTTTACCATAGGCATGGTTTGGATTAGGTGAGTTTATGAAAGCACATATGGATTTATTCATTCAGACGCCGCAAGGATCTGCAAGATTGTCTCAGGAAAGGTACCAAGCTGTGGTATAATGCTCGAGAAAGTCACGAGCTGTTTTAGCGGTGTTTCTGTCACCGGGGTGCAGGGCTTTATTTTTATGGCGTCAGGCGCAGTTCTGGTCTGCTATGCCTTAAAGTTAGTAAAGCAAGTAAGGCGCTATAACATTAAACGGAGGGCACCATGAACGATCAACTGAGCATCATTATTCCAGTATTTAATAGCCAGAACTATTTACCCCGACTATTTAAGAGTCTAGGCGCAATCCCCCCAACGGTGGAAGTCGTTTTGGTTGATAATGGTTCGACCGATAACAGTGCCCAACTGCTTCAGCACTTCCATGAGGTGCACACAAATAGTTTATTGATCGACGAAGCTCACGCAGGTGTTGCATTTGCGCGTAATGCTGGACTCGAACGCGCTCACGGCAAATATATCTGGTTTGTAGACGCTGATGATACACTTCAGCCAAACGCCATCAATAGAATTCTAAAAGTTATTAATGACATTGATTTTGACCTACTGATTTTTGACTACCGTTCATTAACTGAACAGGATACCGCTTCATCTGACGATCAAACGCCCAAGACTGCGCAGAAGACCGATTTAGCTGCTGTTCTCCATGAAATGCTGACTGGAGCGCATGATCCGATTGGAGGCTTTCCGCATAACAAGATTTTTGCAAGGAGTCTAATTGGAGCAGATCGTTTCCCCGATTTTAAATCTGCCGAAGATATGGCTTTTTTTGTCCCGATTTTGTTTCGTGCGAAGCATATTTACCGATTACGTGAAACTTTGTATGATTACTATCAGCATGCCAATTCCATTGTGCATAAAATCAGGGCAGACAAACTGATAGATTATGCTAAGGTTATGGATTTGGTTGAACAGCGGCTTCGTTCAAATGGCACAGCTCCTAAGAACGATGTTGATGAGTACATACTCCGCAGGCGGCTGTCGATTTATTTTCAAAATCTTGCCGAAGCAAAGGATCCATGGGTTAAGAAGCATATTCGCAAAAAAATGAAGCAGTACTCTTGGAAACAACTGCTATCATTCAGTCACGACAAAAAATTGATGGTCAAAATATTACTATATAAATTCAGAATATTAGATGTTTTCCCGTTCTTGTTAAAATACTTCTATTAGACAGATACTGCTTGCTGGGAGAATAAAGTGAACGGATCAGGAGGAACCATGAAGATATTGTTTGTGTCGACCGGACACGTCGATGACGATTCAAGATTACTAAAGGAGAGTGCGGCGCTGCAAGCCGCTGGGCATGACGTTACGATTCTTGGCTGGCGCGAAGACCCGCATGGCCGAATGACGACAGATACCTTTGAATTCGATGGTCAGCGTCTGAAGGCAATCTTCACGGGCATCAAGCTGTCATATTCTTTTAAATATTTTAAGATTTACGCATTTATGCGGTTTGAGGCATTTTTGTATCGTTGGCTTCGTAAGCATTTACGCGAGTATGACGCGGTTCAGGCATGTAATGTGCATACGGGATATGTGACGGCCAAGGTCGTAGCGAAGACCAAAACTAAATTTGTTTATGATATCTTTGACTATGCGCCTGACACGCGAAACTATCCGGGATGGTATCGCAAAATGGTCGTTCATTGGGAAAATGTAGCGATGGCGACAGCCGATTGGACGTTAATTTGTTCGGAGGATCGCCGCCGCCAAATTGAACCGGCCAAGCCGAAAAATTTGGCAGTGATCTATAATTCACCGTTAGATAGTCCTATTGCAGCAGATGCCGAGAAATTTGATCCGGCGCAAAAGAATTTTAAAATCGTCTATATTGGCGGGCTGAGTCCATATAGGTGTCTGCCAGAACTATTAGGCGCGGTTGAGGCAAATCCGGCATTATCCTTGACTGTGGCCGGTCAGGGTCAATATCAGGAGATGTTTGCCGACGCCGCAAAACGCTCATCACGAATTGACTATTTAGGCGTTGTGCCCTATGAAAAGGTGAATGGCATCGAGAAGACAGCGGATATTTTGGTCGCGCTCTATGATCCGGTGCTTAAGAATCACCTATATGCTTCTCCGAATAAATTTTTTGAAGCTATGGAACTTGGCAAGCCGCTGTTAATGGTCGAGAAATCCGGCATGTCAAATTGGTTAACCAAGTATGGTTTTGGGGCTGTTTGTGGAACCTCTGAGAAGAGCATTGGTGCTGGCCTCCAGCAACTGATCGATAAGCGTCAGGACTGGGCCAAAGAAGCTAATCTGATGCGCAATATCTATCAAAAAGAGTTTGCGTGGCCGCTGATGCAACAGCGGTTACGCCACATTTATGCAAGTTTTGAAACTAAGTGAAATGAGGAAACGAGTTGCCAAATCGGTTTGAAGTGACCAGAAAAAGTATTGTATGGAGTTATGCGGGGACCATTTTTTCGATGGCAAGCAATTTTCTCCTACTGCCGATCATCTTTCATTTCCTTAATCCTCAAGAGATTGGCTATTGGTATTTAATTTTAAGTATCAACGGTCTCATCGCGTTGTTTGATTTTGGATTTGACCCAGCATTTGCCCGCAACATTGCGTATATTTGGTCTGGTGCGAAAACATTAAAATCGCGCGGAGTTGATAAGGAACATGATCACACAGTTGTGAACTACCACTTGCTGGCTTCGACAATTCACGCTGCCAGGGCTATTTACATGATTCTTGCGATTGTTGCTGTTGTCTTAGTCGGCATCTTCGGCACGATCTACATGAACACTTTTGTGTTCAGTAAATTACCTGCCGCCGAATATAAGTGGACTTGGCTGGTTTTCTGTTTCTCGCTTTTCCTTAATTTGTATTTTGGCTACTTTTCGGCGTTGCTCCGCGGCTCCGGCAAAATCGACTCAGTCAACAAAGCGCAGGTATTTTCCCGTTCATTACAGATTCTGCTGACACTTGGTGGCTTCCTAGTCTACCCGTCGATTTTGTCGCCGGTCATCGGCTTGGTTATGTATGGCATTATTTTTCGAACGATCTGCAGTCATTTTTACTGGCAGGATGATGAGGTGCGGGCTCATCGCAAAGAGCTTAAATCGCCAATGAACTGGCACGAAATTAAAGAAATCTTTCTGTTCATTTGGCCGAACACTTGGCGCGACGGCTTGGTCAGCATGTCGAATTATGTCACCTCCCAAGGTATGTCACTAATGGCAGGTGCGTTCTTGCCGCTGTCGGTGACAGGTGTTTATTCGGTCGGCGTCCAGTTTGCTTCGGCTATCGGAACAGCTTCTTCAGCAATCAACGGGGCATATAATCCGATTTTGCAATCAAACTTTGTTAAGCAGGATTTTGATTCGATCCGAGAGAAAACATCGAAAGCGGTCGCTGCTTATGTTTGGCTTTTTGGCATTGCCTCTGTTGGAACCTTGTTAGTGATCTTCCCGCTACTGAAGTTGATAAAGCCTGAATCAGTTCCGACGTTACAGGTGTTTTTGCCGTTAATCCTTTACTATTTTCTTTACCAGCAACACTCAGTGCATGCGTCATATATTGCTAATGCTAATATTATTCCGTATACAAAAGCGTTTCTCATCTCGGCTGGCGTTAACTTAGTTGGGTTGTGGCTCGGTCTTAAGCTGACAGGCGGGAATATTTACTTCTTGCTTTTCTTCCCGATTCTGGTTCAGGGGCTGTACAACAACTGGCGATGGCCAACATATTACTATAAGATGATTGATAGTACGCTATTGGCCTCCATCAAACGAGGTACGATTGCGTGGGGAAAAACCTTTGCAAATTTCTTTAAATCCGGTTCAAACGTATGACTTTTCCTGTCGCTGCGGTATGATAAAAACGCAGCAGACATGGCCGATATCTGTTGATCAAGAAATGAGTTTATGATGGAGGAATCATGGATAACTTATTGAGTATGAAAGAACTAATGGTTTCGCTTCGCAAGAATTGGTGGCTGGCACTTTGCACCTTATTGGTGGGTGCTGTGTTAGCTGGTGCTTTTGCTTTTGGAATGATGAAGCCTTCCTATTCGTCGACGGCGCTAACCGTCATCAATCAGCAAAAAAACAACACCGAGTCCCTTAGCCAGATGCTGAACCAGAATCAATATGATTCGGAGCTGCTGGCCACTGGCAAATCCCTTTTTAAAACAGCTGCAGTTTTTGATGAGGCCTCAACGCAGCTAGCACAAAAAGACCATCTCAATATCACAAGTGGTGATCTTCAAAAGCAGGTTAAAGTTGACAATGAAGACAATTCTAGAGCCTTCTCAATTCATGCAACATCTAAACATGCCAAGGATGCTGCTTTGATCGCAAATGAAGTTGCAGCTGCTTTTCAAAAGACAGTCGGTACGATCACCAACCACACGGACACGGTGACCATTTTGGCAAAGGCGACGCCGAGTGATGTGGCAGCCGGTACGAAACCGGTTGTTTTGGTTGTGATTGGCGCAATAATCGGCTTTTTGGTTGGGTTAGCCTGGATTGTTCTCAGAGAAATCAAACAGGCAACGATCA
Organism: Lacticaseibacillus huelsenbergensis; assembly: GCF_029726355.1. Lineage (NCBI taxonomy): Bacteria > Bacillati > Bacillota > Bacilli > Lactobacillales > Lactobacillaceae > Lacticaseibacillus > Lacticaseibacillus huelsenbergensis. The sequence continues at coordinate 108,364 of NZ_CP120687.1, read as the reverse complement.
AGACTAAAGAAACGCTTGTACAGGTCGCCAAAGCACCTGTTCTCGGGGTTATTTCTGCTAAGAAACTGTAAGCTTTGCAGTCGTTGATATTGCTATGTTGACTTGAGCACATCCAATTTTGAAGGAGTTTTCCATGACAAACGAACTTGCACATCAATTTGTTAGTGATACATCCGTTTCTAGTCAGGAGTTTCGGACGCTTAGAAACAACCTGTCATTACAGACGAGTCGTCACGATGTCTCTGTTTTGCTGATCACCTCTGCCACTGCTGGTGAAGGTAAGTCCTATGTTGCGGCGAATCTTGCTGCTAGTTTTGCAGTGGAAGGGAAGCGGACGTTGCTGGTTGAAGGTAATCTGCATCGCCCAATTTTGGCAGCGGTTTTTGATCTTCAGCCTAATAAAGGTCTTTCATCCTTGGTAGGCGCAGACGCCGCATCAGTTAAAGCTGATGATTTGATTATAGAAACCAAGATTCAAAAGTTAACGGTTGCACCTGCAGGCGAATCCCTTGCCGATCCGGCAACGTTGTTGGCTGGTTCAGCATTCAAAGCATTCCTTGATCAAGTTAAAGATAGATTTGATGTCGTCTTGATTGATGGGCCGGCGATGGCAGATGCGAGTGAAGCAGGACTTATTGCGGAACTTGCTAATGGCGTGGTAGTTGTTGCGAAGGCTGATGGACCATCGAAGCGTGATGTCGCGCAAACGATCGCACAGGTTCGACAACTACCGGCAGCCTTAATCGGGACTGTGTTGAATCAGGCCTAGTGTCGAAACTTGGAAGAGAAACGGCTTCACCGCCGAAACTATGAGACGCTGGGTGCATAAAGGCAATAGGAGAATGATGTTGTGGCTTTTTATTTAGGTCTCTTTGCAATTATGATCATTTTCATGCTACTCGGACGTGTCACAATGTCGTCTGTCTGGGCATGGCTAGGTGTTATAATGCTCGCGCTGGTTGCCGGATTACGCTATGAAACCGGTAACGATTTTTTGCCATACAAGACCATTTATGCAGGTGATTATTCGGCAGGGCAGGTTGAACCTGGATTTTTGCTTTTACGAAATATTTTTAACGGATTGCATGCCCCTTTTTGGCTTTTTTTACTGGCATGGGCAACAGTGACCTTAGTGCTGTTTTATTTCTTTGCAAGGGAATATTTCCGTCCGGCAATCATTCCGATTGCTTACTACATGAGCCGCTTTTTCTTCATGCGGGATATGGGACAGATTCGGGCTTCGCTTGTCTGCGTGACCTGTATGCTGGCATTAAAGTTTGTATATGACGAGAAGCCGCTTCCTTTTGTACTGATTGTTGGCTTGTCGGCTACGATCCATATTTCAGCGTTGTTCTTCTTGTTAATTTACCCATTCTGGTTACTGTTCCGTAAAATCAACTTTAAATGGGTGATCGGATTCTTAGCCCTTGGTGCAGCTGTGGGCTTCGTTGCACCTAAGATTCTGAGTGTCATTATTGTCCACACGTTACCGAGATATGCACCTTATGTGACAAACGCGAGTTATCTCTCGTCGGGTTTATTTGATCCGGTGACGCTCATGCAGGTATTGATCTGCGTCACAGGATTCTATATCTTAAAGCGTGGTATGATTGCGGATACCTTAATTGGCGGAAGCGCTAAGTTTAAATTCTTGATGATTGTATACTTATTTGCCACCCTGACGCTGTTGTCACTTTCGCAGTTATCAACCATTGGGGGCCGTCTGTCGACTATTGGTACAACGACCGAGACGATTGTGCTGCCAACGATTGTGTTTTCGATTATGCCAAAACGGACGCGGACTTTGGCGATGGTTGGTGTGTGCGGTGTGATCTTCGTCCTCATTTTCTTAATCAGTGGGGCCTATAAGACGTTTATTCCTTACCAGATGGCGTTTTAGTGGCTTATCAGAAACGGTTGCCTTTAAGAAAGGTAATCGTTTTTTTGTGTTTTCAGAAATAATATTTTAGATAGCGGAGCGCCCGAGGTTTTCTGTGTGTCTGAACGTTTTGTCGTTTTTGGATAAGTCAGGTGGGCCAAGATATCGGCATCATGTGACAGCTTTAAGAGTTGCAGTACCTTTTGCAAGATGAACATGATATGATTATTTTCATATACTGTCTACGCTTCTTTTATAAACTTATTTATAAAGGCCGTTGGGGGACGGCCGTCTTTTATGGGAGGTTCTGTTAAGTGATTGATCTGGATACGCGTTTCAATCGATTGAATGTTAAAACTGCGATGCTTACCTTTTACTTGCGCTATAAGCCGTGGCGATTCTGGATTGTCTTTCCCATACTAATCACTAGGTTGCTTTTTTGGTTGCATCGGTTAGACGAACTGGATTATCAGGTCAAATACTGGCGCTATTTCATAAATGAACCATTGCCGGAAAAAAAGTGGCGACAATTTGGCCGACGTTTAAGCAACCGCAGTCGACGTCGTGTCAAAGCTACTACTTTTATTGTTGCTGATGTGCCGGTATTCATGTTGAATTGGCTAGTACCAGATTCACGCATCGTCGGTTTGGATATTGATGAGAAAGGCTTACGCTTACCAAAAGCCCGAACGCTCAGTGCTAAAATAGCTTTTTTACAGCCGGAATCGTTAGTGGTGTCGCCGCGTTTTTTTAAAACGTTCGTGCATCATACTTCGTTTGAAAATATAACCCGAATCTATGCAAATCAGCATTTCTTTTCCAGCTTTAAAGGCTTCAACCGCTATCAAACTGTTCTGTTTTTAAGAAACGTGGTGGCTTTGTTTGCTATGGCAACCTTCACTGCTGTGGTCACGATTTATATGGCTTCAGCCGCCTATAACCTCGATCTCACTAATGTTGTCTTTAAGAGCCTGCGTTTAATTTTATTAAACATTCTGCCTATTTTTGTTTTCATGCTGATAGGATATTTGCTATTTAATCGCGTAACAATCGCAATTCTTGTGGGGCAGGTTCTAGCGATCGTCGTTGCGCTCGTTAACTATTTTATGTTGCAATATCGCGATTATCCATTTGAGTATTCGGATATTTCGTTGGCGTCAGAGGCTAGTAACATGGGTTCAAGATACAGCTATATTCCACCCGTCAAATACTTTTTGGTTATAGCTGTTTTGTTGATTCTGGCAGTGATTGTAGGTCGTTTTTTGAAAACAACAACGCTTCGCTGGTGGGTTCGCCTGCTAACGCTGGGGTTGGTGTTTATAAGCTCCGTATTTATGATGAATCATTATTATCTAGTCGATGATTACTACACTTTAGCTAACAACGATCCTTGGGGGCCAGACGCCGATCGGTATGTCGTCAATGGTTATATGTTCTCGTTCATTCATTCGGTCAAAAATGACTGGGTGATTGTGCCAGAAGGTTATAATGCCGCCACTGCAAAGAAGGCATTGAGCGCTTATCAGTACCAAGATATCCCTGCAGATAAACGGCTCAATGTGATTACGATTCAGTTGGAAGCTTTTCAAGATTTTTCAAAATGGTCAGATTTGGAAATTGATCCCTCTGTTTATGCTGGACTTCATCAGGTGGCCTCTGAAGGAATGGCAGGTCAATTAACAACAACCATCTTTGGTGGTGGCACTGTTGATACTGAACGTAAGGTATTGACCGGTTTTTCTGAACTAAGCCCAATCAATGGCATGACCAATTCTTTTGTTCAGTATTTTAATGAACAAAAATATGTCACTAGATTTATGCATCCTGGTGACGCATGGTTCTACAACCGGCAGAATATCGACCGCTATCTAGGCTTTCAAAAGACATTGTTCAGGGATAACTACTATGACCAACATGTTGCTGACGTCGATGTTGTTCCTGACACGAAGGTTTTCAATGATCTGGTCAAACAACTGAAAAAGGTGAATGCGAGTGGTAAGCAGTTCTTCAATCAAACTGTGACCATGCAAAATCATGGCCCGTATTCAACTGAGTTCGATGGTGATCCTTTGTTGCCGTGGAAGAAAGGGTACAACAAAGACGATTATGCCATCATCAACAATTATCTAACCGGCGTTAAAGAGACATCGGATGCACTTCTAAAGCTGACAAATAAACTTGATCGGTTAAATCAACCCGTGGTTCTGGCATTTTGGGGAGATCACAATCCGTGGGGTGGCGACCAAAATTCGACTTACAAAATGCTTGGCATTAATCTAAAGCAATCCACCCAAGAGGGCTATGAGAATTACTACAACACGCCTTATGTGATGTGGGCCAATGAAGCTGCAAAGAAAATAATGGCGAAAGACTTTTCGGGCACTGGTCCAACCATCAGTCCAATGTACGTATTGCCCGAAATCTTTACTCATGCTGGGTGGAAGGGTTCGCAGTACATGCAGGTTTTGCAGAATCTTGAGGGACAGGTTCCGGTATTTGGTCAGAAGAATCATTATATGATCAATGGCAAGCTGACTACTAAGCCAGGGAAAAGCCAGAAACAGGCTATTAAAAAGTTCGAGGATATTCAATACTACATGAAGTCGAATTATATGATGAATCAGAAGCAGCTCAAGTGATTTTTGGCTAAACTCGCGGTTAAAGTGAAAATCCGATGACCTCACTATTAAAATCAAGCCTTCCGCTACCCCGTACCCCCAACCTTCATGGTAAACTCAAAACCGGATATCGTTTAAAAGATAGGCGGGGTAAACATGAAAAGCAGCTTCAAATGGCAGTGGTGGTTGGTCGTTCTCGGTTTGACTTTAATTTTGGCGGGGGCGCTTTCCGTTAAGTCATTGGTGGACCGGCATGCAGCTGAGGCGCGGGCACGCCAGGCGAGTCATGAACGTGCTGTGGCTGACAGCATCAGCACATCTAAAGCGCAAGCATCGTCTCGGCGGGCATCTTCAAGCAGAAAGCGAAGAGCAGCGGAACAAGCTGAACGAGAACAAGCTTCAGCTGAATTGCCGTCAAACATCGGTCAAGCCCACATTCCTGCCGCCACCGCCTACGCCTATCCCGTCGCCGAAGTTAAAAAAGAAATGACGGCACCTTATACCAGCAACATCAAGAAGAAAGTGGTGTTTTTAACCTTCGATGATGGCCCGAACACGGTCAATTCGCCGCAGGTTCTGAATATTCTTAATCAAGCAGGTGTTCATGCCACATTCTTTGTGGTAGGTCGTCAGCTTTCGCCTGAGACGGCACCGGTGTTGAAGGCAGAATATGATGCCGGCAATAGTATCGGGTTGCACAGCATGACGCACAATTACAATTTGCTTTATCCGGGACGAACCGGCGCCGCTTCGGTTATTGAGAATGAGGCCAAAACGGAGCAGGCAGCGGTGAAGCAGGTGTTAGGCGCTGATTTTGAGACGCATCTGTGGCGTTATCCTGGTGGCCATTTTAGCTGGAAAGGACTGGCGGCAGCTGATACTGGTTTGACGCAACTGGGGCTTGATTGGGTTGATTGGAACGCGGCGGTCGGCGATGCGTTGAGTCCGGCGCAGGAGCCGAAAACGGAAGATGCGATGTTGCAATACCATTTGCGGTCGTTAGCGGTTTATCCGACCAGTAACGTGCGGGTCGTGTTGATGCATGATGCTATCGGGAAGGATATGACTGTGAAGACGTTACCGAGGATTATTGATTATTACCGCAGTAACGGGTATGAGTTTGGCATTTTGTCATAATCTTTGGCATTCTGCAAATGATCCGTACGAAAGCATCAAATCGACTAAAAAGAACCTCGCTAAGCCGCTTGAGACATTCAAGCAGCGATAGCGAGGCTCTTTTCATATTCGATTTAACTCAGGTGCTTCAAACTTCTTCCTTAACCGCAAACTTAGCCAGCTTACCTTTCTGAACCGGATTGACGACCGCGGTGATGCGGGTGCCGTCTTCCGTGTAGTCGGTGGCTTTAACCACAGTTTCTTGATTCAGATAGTTGACGAGTTGCCCTTGATCGAATGGGATCAGGTACGTGTGTTCTTCATCTTGGCCAAATAAATCAGCTTTGATAAGTTGCGTGAGTGCCTGAAGCGAGCGCTTGTCACGGGCCGAGTAGATGAGGCGTTGGCCGGTGGCTTCCGGATACCGCGTGCCTTCACGTAGATCGGCTTTGTTGTAAGCTTCGATCATCGGGATGTTGTGGATGCCCACTTCCTTGAGGGTTTTCTCGGTGATGGCCATCATTTCTGGATAGTTCTCGTCGGAGTAGTCGACAACCTGAATGAGCAGGTCGGCGTTGGCGGCTTCTGCCAAGGTGGCTTTGAAGCTGTCAATCAGGTTGTGTGGCAGTTTGGAGACGAAGCCGACAGTGTCGCTGAGCAGGAACTTGCGATTGTCTGGCAAGGTGATTTGCCGCACGCTGGTGTCCAGCGTTGCAAATAGCATGTCCTTTTCAAAGACCTGTTTGTCTTCCGGACGATCGGCGAAGAGTTGCAGGAGTCCGTTCATCGTGGTGCTTTTGCCGGCATTGGTGTAGCCAACCAAGGCGACCACTGGAATTGCATTGTCTTCGCGCCGGGCGCGGCGAACCTGATCGCCAACGCTGGCTTCTTTGAGTTCCTGACGCAGGTGGCTAATGCGCTTATTGAGCACTCGGCGATCGAGTTCAAGTTGCGTTTCGCCGGAGCCACGAGTTGCAAAACCGGCACCGCCGCCGACCTGCTGATCGAGACGATTAGCGCTGGGATGCAGTCGTGGCAAGGCGTATTGCAGTTGCGCAATTTCGACTTGCGTTTTGGCTGCTTTACTACGCGCCCGATCAGCAAAAATATCGAGAATCAGCTGCGTGCGGTCGATGACGTGCAATTTGGTTTGCTTCTCAAGGTTGCGCAGTTGCGATGGTGAGAGTTCATCGTTAATGACCACTGTGGTGGCGTCACGAACATTGGCGAGCTCGCGGATTTCTTCGACTTTGCCGGAGCCAAAATAGGTAGCGGCAACGGCCCGATCAAGGTTTTGCCGGACCTCGCCGACAACCGTATAGTTATCAGCCTTGGCCAATTCACCGAGTTCGGTCATGGTGTAATCGAAATCGGCTTGCTGGCGGGAAATGCCTGCGATCAAAACATTCTCAGATGTTACTTCATTGGATATTTGTTCAGTCATAAATTCCTTTCATAGATCCGGGCGTCATCGCCGCGGATCGGTGCTAACGGATCATCAGTCATGGTGCAACCTTGCGTAACCGCATGGCGATTCACCCCTTTCATTTGAATAAGACTAGTGTAACACGCGGTATTTTAGCTGGCGAGCGAATTGCGTTGTGAAAAGTTTTGTTTGCAGTTATACGCGTCGTTCGTTTATTTAAGTGGCGGCGCCAGCACCTGAATATGATCGGCAATTACGGCCAGCTTCAGCGGGGTCTTCGCACTCGGATCGCCATCGACTCTGCTTTGCAGGGTTTTAGGTGCCTGAATCGTGAGCTGTTCAGTCTTAAAATAGGTCATGCCCGGCAGTTTCTGAAAGTTGCCGGTGATGAAGTAAGGGATTGCTAGCAGCGAACGCCACCAAGCCAGTTTAGGCGCGATGAAGACATGTAGATGGCCGTCATCAGGCGTCGCATCCGGAACGGCATTGGTGAAACCACCAACTGAATTGGTCATGGTCACCAGCAGAAATTGGGTGTCCTTTTTCCATTGGTGATGGGCGGTGTCTAGTTGCAACTGCCAGTGCTGGTGCTGCGCCAGAACTTTAAAGCCTTTTAGTAAGTAGATGATGGGACCGAAGTGGCGTTTTTCTTTTTGCGTGACTGACAGCGCGGCATTGGCCAAAACGCCAAGCGTCAGCGTACTGACCATGTAGCGATCATTGACTTGCGCGATGTCAAGCGGCTGGGGTTTGGCTTCGAGGATGTTCTTGATAGCGAGGGGTAATAGTAAGGGGATGTGCAGCACCTTGGCCAGGTTGTTGACGGTTCCTTCTGGCAAAATGCCTAGGATTGGCGGTTGTTGTCGTGGCGCTAGGCCGGCGACGACTTGATTAATCGTGCCATCGCCGCCAACTGCAACAACAACATCCGAGTGTGCCCGGGCAGCAAACTCACGCGCATCATCGGCATTTTTTGTGGGCTTCATCGTGACCAGCCGCTGGCGATCTTCGAGTTTTGCTTTGAGCACTTCTGCCGCTGTTGGGCCCTTTGCGTGACCTGAAGCGGGATTATAAATGATCGTGTAGCTAAGCATAGCAGCCTCCTACTTATCAAGACATGTGACGATTGTTAAAAGAAATGGCATCATCACAAATTAAAAACAATATCGCTCTTTACTATTAATCTTATCACGCCGCGACAGTGATCACCGTGTTGACAGCTAAATCAGTGGAAACCATCATAACAGCGAGCAAGCCTTGCTGCCCCAAATGTCTGACCGGCAAGCAATCAGATTAAAAAACTCCGAAGATACGGAATTGTCTCCGGAGCATGATTTTTTAAAGTTGTTTGCACTTAAAAAGGTCAGCAAGCAGTTTTACGCTTCGTCGTCCGGTGTTGCCAACAGTTGATGCCGTCCGTTTGCGGTGACTTTGATCACCACAGCAGCAATGGCCAGATCAACAGCAATAATAATGGCCCACTGAATGACCGGCGTTAAGTGGTTAAGCAAGTTGACATGCATGCCATAGGTCGCGGCGGCAATCAGCCCAACCAGACTAAGCGCCGTAAAGACGAGCCAGGTATTGCGACTGAAGGCAAGGCCACTGACGGCATTACGCTGACGCTTGGCAATCCACGGCATCAAGACGCCGAGCGCCACCATCCCGATTGGCACCACAATGTTCAGCACCAGCATCAAGGCAAAAGTATCAGCCGTCGCATCGGTCGGGAAGAAGCCGAGTGTGCCGAGCAGAAAAGTAATGCCAAGCATCCAGATACCGACAACCAAGCCGACTTTACGATTTTTGAGGAACGTATAATCCGGCGTCGGGAAGCGATCCTGATGCAGGCGAACCATCGTGTAGGACCAGAATAGGAAGCACGTCGACAAGGGACTCACAATGCCATTGAGGTTCAATAACCAGTTGAAAATATCGTTGATTTTCGGCAGCAAAGCGCCCAACGCCATGATTAACGCGCAGAGAATTGTCGTCATCCAATAGCCGTTGATCGGCAAGCCGTCTTCGTTCATTTTGGTCAACTGCCGCGGCATGAAGCGTTTGGCAACGTCAGATAGGAAGACGCGCGTAGAAGCATCTAGAATCACCGCCAGTTGGGCGAGCATATAAATGCCTTGAACCACGGCGAAAAGATACATGAGACTGTTGCCGAGGCCGAATTGACGACCGATCGCCTGAAACGCATAGTAGGAACCGTTCATTTTCAAATCATTCGGCAGATGATGGGCGTTGAAGTAGACCCCTAGTGAGAAGGTGCCGAATAAGGTCAGAAACATGGTCATAATGGCAATCATTTTCAGTGCTTTGGGGAAGTCACGCGCGGGATGGCGCATGTCCTTGGTGTAAGGCGCGGCGAGTTCCGAACCGTTCATGGCAAACACGAACAGGCCAAAAGTCGACAGGAAACTCAGCGAGAAGAAGTCTTTGGGGATGAAGGCCTTGAAGTCAAACGGGCGGGTGGCGATCGGCGCACCCTTGGACAGGCCGATAAACGTCATCACCACAAACAAAATGGTCATGATAAACATGGCACCGCCGCCAATGGTCGACATAATTTCAAGACTTTTATTTTTAAAGAAGTGCTGGAGCCAGATAAAGATCACGAAGATAACTGCGGTGAGGATGCCGAACCATGCGTTGCCGAGATTAGCTTGAATATTGCCGTTGCCATTGGTGATCCAGCCAAATGAGATGACGACGGAATTGGCGACGTCCACCACGTAAGGCAGGCCGGTAATCCAGTAGAACCACGCGGCGTAGTAGCCAACCGTATCGCCATTGGTCTCGCGCATCCAGCTGGTGATTCCGCCGCCGTGTTCGGAAAAAGTCGATCCCATGTGCGCCACGATCAGGTTGTACGGGATAACATAAAAGAAGGTCATGATGATCCAGCTCGTGAAGGCGACTAAGCCTTGATTCTGGAAGTTGTAGATGATGTCGTCGAACCCGATCACGGTCACAAAATCCATGAGGCCGACAACCATCCAGGGAATATATTGTTTCTGCGGTTTTTCTAAATCGTTCATATAAAACAAACTCCTTTACTAGGTTGAGTGCGGAACTAACTGCGAACCTAGACCCGGAGCTTTGTTGCGAAATTTTCCCACGACGAACCAACTTTCATAAGTATTTTCATGAATCAATAGTGATTATAGCAAGGATTCGGGGCATTTTGGTGGAAAAAGTAAAGAAAAGCTAATGGAACTAACAAACCCGTTAGTTTTCAAAGGCCAACTGTTAGGGCATGGACAGGAGAAATTGATTAATAACTACTATTATTAAATTAATCAAGCAAGCGCCGTGACTTGGCGAATGGAGGGTTCATCATGGCTAAACAACAACCAATTGTCACCGTTGAAAATGTGACCAAGACTTATGGTAAACGCGGGGAGAAGCAGACCCCCGCGTTAAAAGGGGTCAGTTTTGAAGTTGAACCGGGAGAATTTGTCGGTATTATGGGCGCTTCCGGCTCGGGGAAAACCACCCTATTAAATATTTTGAGTACGCTCGACACCCCGACATCCGGTTCCGTGCGGATTAAAGGGGATGACGTGACCAAGCTTAAAGGGAACGCACTGTCTGACTTTCGCGCGAAACGCATCGGCTTCATTTTCCAGGACTTCAACTTGCTGGAGAATCTGACCGGCCGGGAAAACATCGCGTTGCCGTTGGCGTTGCAGAACGTGAGCGCCAAGAAGCAGGGGGAAGCGGTGGATAAAATTGCGCAGACGTTGGGCATTGAACCGGTGTTGGATCATTACCCGACCGAGCTTTCCGGTGGTCAAAAGCAGCGGGTCGCGGCAGCGCGGGCATTGGTTCAGCAGCCCGATATTCTATTTGGTGATGAGCCGACTGGAGCGCTCGATTCCACCGCGGCCCGCGAATTGCTGGATACCATGGCCCATTTGAATCAGGATGAAGGCGTGTCGATTTTGCTGGTGACGCACGATCCGTTCTCGGCTAGTTATGCCAGTCGGATTTTGTTTATTAAAGACGGGCAGATCGGCTCTGAACTGAAACATGGGGACAAAAGTCAAGAAGCCTTTTATCAGGAGATTCTTGAGACACTCGGAACATTCCAGAAGTAGGAGGCGAAAATGATGTTAACAAAGCTCGCGCTTGGCGGTTTAAAGAACCGTTTTCGCGATTATGCGGTGCTATTCTCTGGCTTGGTGATTGCCAGTGCTGTGTTTTATATGTTCATGGCATTAGCCACCAACACCAGCTTTTTGACGAAAAATTCTCCGATCGCCTTTACGCCATTTATCTTTGGGTTCGGAGCGATTTTACTGGCGATCATTACGCTGGTTTATATCGTGTATGCCAATAGCTTCTTGCTCAGTATGCGGCAGCGTGATTACGCCATGTTTATGATGCTGGGAGCAAAGGGGCGCAAGATCGGTCAGCTCGTTTTTCTTGAAACCGTTGTGATCGGTTTACTCGCCACAGTTGCCGGTATTGCGATTGGGATGGTTGGCACGACCTTTATCGGCCAGTGGTTAATCAAAACGTTACATGCCCCGGCCACCGGTTTTTCCGCAATTTGGGTGCCGGCAATTTTATGGACGCTGGGCTTCTTTATTATTCTGTTTATTTTCTCGGCCATCTACAATGCCGGAAAATTGTTGAAAACGCCGATGATGGCACTGTTACATCAAGCCCAGACACCTAATCGGATTAAGCAGCGCAAGGCTAGCTTTGTCATCCAGATTGTACTCGGGTTGGTGCTGCTGGCGATCGGTTACTATAGCATGGCTAACATTGCCGTTTTCCAGTTAATGGCGATTCCGATAGCGCTAGTAACGATCGTGGCGGGGACTTATTTCTTGTTTAATTCCGTGTTTGTGGCGTTGATTAGTCTCATGAAACGCAACAAGAAATTCGCAGCTAAGCAGTTGCATACCTTCACGTTATCGCAACTGAGTTTTCGAATTCGTGATTATACCCGGATTCTATCGGTCGTGTCGATTTTGTTCGCGTTGGCGTTAGGCGCGATTACGGTCGGACTTGGTTTTACCCATGACATTCCGATGTTGGTCAATCAAACCACGGTTTACGATGTGACGGTGACATCACCGAACGCCGCAACCCGCGCGGAGGTCAATAAGTTACAAGGTGTCACCGCCAAACATCAGTACACGCTCAAGTCGGATGCCAAAACGGTTTACATCAGCAAAGCGGCGATTGATGCCCATCCGTTGGAAATCAAAGCGAATGACAAAGGACTCAACGCGCCTGCCATCAAAATTACCAGCCGCAACTTCGATCGGGTTATCGAGCGTTACCCAACTGCTTTTGGCGTGTTCATCGGCAATAATCGCGGCAAGCAATTAAAAGTGGCAGACGCTGCAACGTTTGCCAAGCTTGGAAATGCACAGACGTTGACGACGATCAAAGTCAAAGATTTTAACCAGAATTATGATACGATTCAAAAAATTGTGACGATGCAGCAGCATCAATATCCGCGGCTTGGCGATAGTAACACCGATCAAAAGATTGCCTTCTACGACATTATCAATGGCATGTATTCTGGGCTTGCGTTCATGGGCTTCTTCCTAGGCATTGCGTTCTTGGCAATGCTGGCGTCCACGCTCATGTTCAAAATCTTGTCTGGCGCCAATTATGATCAAAGTCGCTATCTTATGCTGCAAAAAATCGGCGCCCGTCCGCAAGCACTACGCCGTTCCATTCGCCAGGAAATCGGCGCACTATTCCTGCTGCCGGGACTGGTCGGCATTGTGCACGTTTTATTCGGTCTCCAGATGTTTAAGACCTTGCTAAGTCAGCCTTACGCGAATTTGTTAGTCCCGTTTGGCTTATTCATCGTCTTGTACGGTCTTTATTATTTGGCAACTGTCTGGATCTATCAGAGCATTGTCATTAACAAGGATCTGGCGGCTAAAGCGTAAGCAGGGTTGTGACATAATTTAATATTAAAGACAAACGTACTTTTCAAAGATGGTGTGATTACTTTTATTTCTGCGTAGAATTTTGTTAGGCATATTAAGTTCTTAGTGCCAAAGCGGAGCAATCGTAGGCCAGATGGGGCTCAGTGGTGAGATTGTACTAGCCGGGCGATCTTCCCGGCGTAGTACAAGGCCGAGCTTAGAGCCTCTGCCGGTTTTGCAGAGGCTCTAAGTCGTGCCCACCACTCTAGCTTCGCGGTCGCCAGCCCACAGCTGGCCGGAGATTGCGGAGTTTGGCACGGCATGGAACTTATTGCCTAAGCCTTTCATCTTTTATAATCATCCGAACCAGCCTCCGTTGACATCACAATATAGCCTCCCGATATGTATATCTGTTCCGTTTTGGCTATTTTGATGCGTACATTTGGTCTGGTCGAGCGCTTACATTGCTTCGTAAAATAGGGGTTGTAAGAAAGATAAAGAACAAATCAAACCGAGAGCGCTACTGATTCAGTGCAGTTGACCGTTTCTGACAAGGGTCGAAGCGAATCATCTGTTTATTTGTCACTGTTTTCATAAGCAATCGGGGCGATGACCATAAGGAAAGAAGGAACGTTTTCATGGCAGATTCAAAAAAGGATTTCTTGAATCCCGAATATACGCAGGCGTTTATTGATTCACCATTTGTTCAACAAATGCAAAAGGTGACCTGGAACCTTTATCAACATGGCTGGGACGAGCGTAACGGCGGCAATGTCAGCTATCGGTTGACTGAACAGGAAGTTAGTCAGTATGGTGATGTGCATGAAGTTAAGCGCAACATCCCGATCAAATTCGATGCCAGCGAATTGGCCGGCCAATACTTCTTGGTAACCGGCACTGGCCGTTATTTCAAGAATCTTAAGGATTTCCCGGAACGTGACACAGGGCTTGTTCGCATCGCCGAAGACGGCCACAGTGTTGACTTACTGTGGGGCTTTTCTGACGGCGGCCAGCCAACCAGTGAGTTCCCGGCACATTTGATGACTCACATCCAGCGGCTCAAGAAGGATCCTAACCAGCGCGTTGTCATGCATTGCCATCCAACCAACACGATTGCCATGACCTTCACGTTGCCATGGAAAGAGAAACTCTTCAGCCGGATCTTCTGGAAGATGCAGGCTGAATCAATTGTTGTCTTCCCTGAAGGTGTCGGCGTTTTGCCATACATGACCCCAGGCACGAATGAAATCGGTCAGGCAACCGCTGAAAAAATGGGCACCTACCGCATCGTGCTCTGGCCACTTCACGGCATCTTCGGCGCAGGCGACTCCATTGATGAAACCTATGGCTTGATCGAAACCGTTGAAAAGGCCGCGACCATCTACACCGCCATTCAGGCGCAAGGTGGCAAGTTCGTCAACGAAATTACCGATGAAAATCTGGAACAGTTGGCACAGCGCTTTGACTTAACCCCGAATCCGGAATTCATCCACGGCGATTCATTAATCAAGGAAAAGGAATTGGTACACTAGTCGTAACTAGTATGTTTGCCAGTTGAACAGTAAAAGACCACGCAACCAAGTTTTGGCGTTGCGTGGTCTTTTTTGATACTAAAAGGCAAAGAGGAACCATGAATTTCGTGCCGTTATAATACTTAGTGATTTTTTTATCCTAGTGCCAAGGCGGAGCAATCGGAGGCCAGATGGGGCTCAGCTGTGAAATTGTTGTTGGTGGGGCGTTTTTTGCCCCGCCTAAAACAAGGCCGAGCTTTGAGACTCAGCCGGGTTTGCTGAGGCTCAAAGTCGTGCTCACCACTCTAGCTTCGCGGTCGCCAGCCCCGATCTGGACGGAGATTGCGGAGTTTGGCACGGCAAGAAACAATCAAGCCTCAAACTCGTTATAACTCAAGATTTTAATCCCCGTGTCGGTCAGCAGAATCTTGCTAATCGACCCATTACGCGGCGAATCGGTGACCACAAAGCCATCATTTTTGCCGAACTTATCGACAATGCTGCGGATGGTGGTGCCGTGGCTGACCATGAGCACCTTGTCGCCTTCTTTGTTTTCAGACCGCAACTGGCGGAAGCCTTTCATAAGTCGGGTCCAGTAAGTCCGCGCGTCTTCGGCTTCATGGAATGGATCGGCATCGTGCATGAAGTCCTTTGAGGCATCGACGCCATATTGTTCCAGAATCTCCGGATACGTTTTTGCCCCATGCGGAAAGCCGACCATGTACCAAGTCTGACCGGAATCCTCGCCTTCAAAATAGCCATAAAACTGCTCCCGGAAAAATGGCGTGACTGTCAGCGGAATCTTGCCGGTTACATTCTTGCTTAAAATCAAATCAGCTGTTCGCGTTGCCCGCATCGTGTCACTGCAATAAGCATGGGTGAACGCGACATTGCGCAAAATAATACCAGTGTTAGTGCCGTCTTTGACCCCGTTTTCGGTCAGTGGTGAATCGCACCAACCTTGCATTTTATTGAAATGATTGAACCATGTTTGGCCGTGACGCACCAGATAAACGGTAATACCCTTCGTAGCCATCCTGCTGCCTCCTCGAAAGTTTACTTCTAAAGATAGTTTAGCATAGAAACACGAGGAGGTTAGCTTTGAACGAATGGTTATAGGCAAGAAAACGCCCTCAGAAGAACGCGCACTGTGTTATTCTTAATTTATGATTTTGACGCATGATGGGGGCAGTAAAATGGCAACAGGGTTGTTAATTGTAAATCTGGGTTCGCCGGTTTCGCCGAGTACGCGGGATGTGCGCCGGTATTTGCAGGAATTCTTAAGTGATCAGAATGTCATCACGATGCCTAAAATGTTGTGGCAACCGATTTTACGCGGTTTCATTCTGCCTTTTCGCAGTTGGCGATCAGCGACCTTTTATCAGCATGAATGGACCAAAGCCGGGTCACCGCTGATTGCTTATACCCAGGTGACACGCGATCGTTTGCGAAAGAAGTTGCCGGATTGGGATGTTCAAATGGCGATGACTTATGGCGGTGAATACCCCATTGGCGAGACGTTGCAGAATATGGCGGCGCGCGGGGATCATCCGATTGTGGTCATTCCGTTGTTTCCCGAGTATACGCAAAGCACGACGAAGACCATTTTAGACAAAGTGGCAGCGTCCGGGGTTAAGACGCTGGTCATTGATCAATTCTATGATCAGCCGGCTTATTTGCAATTGCTGGCGAAACAGCTAGACGACGCCTACAGCCAAGATGACTATGACACCGTGATCCTGAGTTACCACGGGATTCCAACATCCATGGTGCGCCACGGTGATCCTTATCAGCAAGCCTGTGAAGCCACGACTGCAGGCGTTAAACGCTATTTAAAGAAAGTACCACAGGAGAAGGTCGAAATGTGTTACCAGTCCAAATTTGGCCCGGTCCCGTGGTTAAAACCTTATTTGCGCAACCGTTTGATGGCGTTAGCGGCGTTGGGCAAGCGGCGGGTACTGGTGACCACGCCGAGCTTTGTGGCAGATTGTCTGGAGACCCTAGAAGAAAATGACGTTCAAAACTACCAGACATTTCGGGCTAATGGCGGCAAAGTCTTTAAATCAGTGCGACCGATGAATGGGTGTGCACCGTTTTGTGATTTACTGGCATCGCTTGCAAAGGAAAAAGTTGCAGCGGAGGCCCAAGACGATGAAACAAGATGACCGACTGCGGGCGCAACAGGCCAAGCGCAGTCTAGATGACATTAATCGCAGTGTGCAGGTGCCGGGCGTTTACGAAACTTCTTTTTTCCAAAAGTTTCTGGCTTATAGCGGTCCCGGTGCGCTGGTAGCGGTTGGCTACATGGATCCGGGGAACTGGCTGACAGCGTTGGAAGGTGGCAGTAAATACCATGATGCGTTGTTGTCAGTGTTGTTGATGACGATTTTAGTTGCGATGTTTATGCAGAGTCTGTCGATCAAGCTCGGGGTTGTCGCGCGGCTGGATCTGGCGCAGGCGATTGCGGCCTTTGTGCCAAAATGGGCGCGCATTTGCCTGTGGTTGATTAATGAAGCGGCGATGATGGCGACGGATATGACCGGCGTTGTGGGCACTGCGATTGCGCTGAAGTTGCTGTTCGGGCTGCCTTTGATGTGGGGGATGTTGCTGACGATTGCCGATGTGCTGGTTGTCTTGTTCTTTTTGCGTTTTGGCATACGGCGCATTGAGCTGATCGTGTTGGCCTCGATTTTGACGGTAGGCATTATTTTCGGCATCGAGGTGCTGCGGGCGCATCCGTCAGTCGGCGGGATCGTTGGTGGTTTTGTACCGCATACGGAGATTTTAACGAATCATGGGATGCTGGTGCTTAGCCTGGGAATTATGGGCGCGACGATTATGCCGCACAATATTTACCTGCATTCCTCGCTAGCGCAAAGTCGCAGGTACGATGAACATATTCCGGCGCAGGTGACCGAGGCACTGCGGTTTGGCAAGTGGGACTCCAACGTGCATCTCGTGGCGGCGTTCTTGATCAATGCGTTGTTGCTGGTGTTAGGTGCAACGCTGTTTTATGGCGTTGGTGGCCACGTGACGGCATTTCAAGGCGTGTATAACGGGCTGAAAAATCCAGCCATTGTCGGCGGTCTTGCCAGCCCGATTATGAGCACTTTGTTCGCGTTTGCCTTACTGATTACCGGATTGATCAGTTCGATCGCCAGCACCTTAGCCGGACAAATTGTGATGGAAGGCTACCTTAACATTCAGATGCCACTGTGGGAACGACGCTTGCTGACGCGGGCAGTGACCTTGATTCCAATCATGATCATCGGCTTCATCATGGGCTTTAGCGAGCATAACTTTGAACAGGTGATTGTCTATGCGCAGGTGGCCTTAAGCATCGCGCTGCCGTTTACGCTTTTTCCCTTAGTCGCCTTAACCGATCGGAGCGATTTGATGGGGGATCACGTCAATTCCCCAGGAGTCCGCTGGGTCGGGTATTTGCTGACTGGGTTGATCACGTTGCTCAATCTGCAACTGATCGTGTCCGTCTTTGTGCCGTGACCCAATTAAAAGCGCTTGCTGTCCAAGCAGCTTGAATTTTCAAGCTACTGGCAGCAAGCGTTTTTTGCATTAAATGGTTGTGAAGCAATTGACGATAAATTCAATAACTGCCTTTAATCACGAAAAAGGAACCGCGAATCGTGCCGGCAAGTTTTGATTTTTGGCGGGCAAACTTGAACTTACCGGCGAGCTCATCGGGAACAGCCATGCCCTCACTGAGTTTGAAGCCGACTGCCCGTTTTTTCGGGTCCGTTAACGAATACATGACATTAACAACAAGTCCGTCTTGATAATAGGCTTCGACCCAGCGCATGTCGGGCAATGCCAAGTCGCAGATTTCCAGCGGCTTGGCCGCAAAAGTCAACGCCCGTTCGGCTAAAATCGTTTGCAGCCAAGCAAGACTGTCCGGCCTGGCTGCAATCGGATACGTCACATAAGGCACTTTGAATTTGTTCCAAATGTAGCGCGCTTCATTGGCACGTAAACCAGCCAGCGATTGGGCGACAGGCGAACTTTCGAGGCCAGTCGTACTGACGGTTTTAAAATCAACGGTATAGGCCATCAGAAAGCTCCTTTATATAAAAAGCGGTGCCGCAGATGGCAAACCGCTTTTTACAACTAGTCATTGAAAGTGCCGTTTTCAACATCGGAAATGAACTGCTTTAGGTGCTTAAAGTAAACAGGCGCATTGTCGATCATGTGATGGTGACCGCCATTAGGAGTGGTGACCAAACGCGCATGCGGAATGACTTCGGCCATGCGTT
The DNA here is from genome assembly GCF_029726355.1 of Lacticaseibacillus huelsenbergensis. NCBI lineage: Bacteria > Bacillati > Bacillota > Bacilli > Lactobacillales > Lactobacillaceae > Lacticaseibacillus > Lacticaseibacillus huelsenbergensis. The sequence continues at coordinate 89,637 of NZ_CP120687.1, read as the reverse complement.
GCGCGGCTTTTAGCGGCATGGTTTCGTGTTCGCCAAATGTCAGCAGCGTCGGTACCTTGATGTTGTGGATTTGGTCGCTGATGTCCCAGTCTTTCAGCTTGCCGGTGACAACGAATTCGTTATCGCCTTGGAAAGCGTTATAAACGGGTGTCGCCATGGTGCTAATTAAATGGGAAATAGCAGGCGGCTGCTTGCGATCAACGTACCCTCGGTTGAGGACATCGACATATTTTTGATATTGCGGATCATCCCATTTGCCGGCTTTTTCGATTTTCTTCATGTATTTAACGGCTGAAGGTGGCAATGCCTCTTCGCGGACCAAGTTGATGTGCTCCACGTACTCATTGATGTTATCCACCATGGATGAAATGATGGCACCTTTAAGATGTTGGCCATATTTCAGCGCATACAATTGGGTCAACGCGCCGCCCCAGCTTTGACCGATTAAGTAAAAATGGTCCAAGCCCAGCTTCTTGCGCACTTCTTCGACTTCACCCAAGAAATAATCCGTGGTGAGGTACTTTTTGGCAATTTCCGGATCAGAATAGTCAGGCTGATCCGAATAAAACGATCCGAGCTGATCGTACATGTGCACTTGAACACCGAGATCAGCGAGCTCTTCGCCAAAATTCTCCCAGTATTCGTGAGTGCCACCAGGGCCGCCATGCAGGCACAGCAGATGAATATCGCCTTCACCTTGCGTGTTGGTCCACAGGTGGTAGCCGTTGTCTAAGGTCAGGATCGTTGTTCCTTGTTTCATTTGATCACCTTTTTTTCTTAGAATAATCTCATTGTACCACGTCAGGAAGCGAAAGCCTGATTGAAAATGATCGCAGGGGAGGTTAAAACTTAGGCTAAAAGTTCTGTGCCGTGCCAAACTCCGCAATCTCCGGCCAGCTGAGGGATGGCGACCGCGAAGCTAGAGTGGTGGGCACGACTTAGAGCCTCTGCAAAACCGGCAGAGGCTCTAAGCTCGGCCTTGTACTACGCCGGGAAGATCGCCCGGCTAGTACAATCTCACCACTGAGCCCCAGCTGGCCTACGATTGCTCCGCTTTGGCACTGATATCCTAATAAGCCCAACGAATTGTCCTTAGAAACCAACAAACAAACTATATCTTGGACAATTTTATATTATGCCTGCGCACTACGACCCTACTTCAACCAGCTAATTAAGCTTTTCCACCTGCGTCCGAATGTTGCGGATCAAGTGTTTGTCGCCAGAGAAGATGAGGTGATCGCCCAGGTATAACTGGGTGTCGCCGTGCGGTGCGATGAACTTTTTGTTGCGGTAGATCTGGCTGACGGTGATGTCGTCGATGAATGGCAGGTTCTTGAGTTCGAGACCGGCAAAGCGCGAGTTGCGGATGGTCACTTCGTAAATTCCGGCGATCGTATCGTCTAGAATCTGCAGCGTTGACGGTGTTTCGATCAGGCTGCGGAGAAGGGCGATGTTGGCGTCAAGCGCATTGAAGACTTCGACACCTTCGTCCCGCAAGCGATCATAGCGATCAGTGGTAGCATCCTTGGCAGCAAACCGGGCAATGATACGCGGCACCTTTTGGGCGAGTGCCATTTTGGCAAGTGCGTAGTTGGTGTCTGCGTCGAAATCACCGAGCACGATGATGTCACAGTCAAAAGCGCCAGCCGCCTTCAGTGCATCTTCCTGATAATCGGCTAGAGAGATGGCGACTTCAGAATTATAGGTGCGGAAGTTTTCCGCCTTATCGGTAAACAGTTGGACGTCATATCGGTCCGAACTTAGATGTTGAGCAATTGGGACAGTCAACAGATTGCCGCCGATAAAAGTGACGCGCGTTTTTTTGAATGTTTCCGGCTCCGGTTTGAAAAGGCGATTGAACAGAATCGGACCACTGACACAGGCAATCACAGCCGCCAGCGTGAAGGCGCCCGATTGCTGTTCCGTCACAATGCCAAGGTTGCGGCCAACGGTTAACGTCGGGATCACCAACGTAATGGTAGCACTTGATAAGAAAGTACCGGCCAATGCATTTGATACCTTGAAACGGCGGCGCAATACCGGGTAGAGGCCAATTTTGGTGATAAAGAAGCCGACTAGAACTAAGGGAATCAATGAGAGGCTTTTAGGATCGGCAATTAAGGCCTTTAAATTCAGATTGGCGCCGGTGACGATGAAGAAAATCGGGATAAAGAACCCGTAGCCAATGGATGTCAGCTTATCTTGGGTTTCCTGTCGCGGTCCGAGCAGCTTCATCACCATCCCGGCAAGGAAAGCCCCCAAAATGGACTCAGCCCCGACTTGTGAAGCAATTGTGACTAAGGTGAAGACTAAGAAGAAGGCTAGGCGAATGTCTAATTGCGTGGTGCTTTTATCGATCGCTGCAAAAAAGCTGTAGACCCGTTTGAATCGCGCCAACAACACCAAAGCTGCCAGTAACAGTAACAGCAGCAGCCAAAGATTGCTGTCGCTACTGCCATTCACAGCGGAGTATATCGTCAAGCTAATAAGAGGAATCACTTCGCCTAAAGCTGCAATCAACAAAATCGTTTGGCCAAGCGGTTGGTGCAGCAGTTCTTTTTCTTTTAACGCCGCAATGACAACGCCGAGTGCGATCGTTGTAAAAAGGATGGTCGCAAAAATCGGATAGCTAAAGAAATGAATCAATTGCAGCAGGTAACTAAAGCCAAGGCTGAGCAGCACTACCGTCGCAAATCCCACTGCAGCAAGTATCACGGGATTGGCTGGCTGCGGTCCTTTTGTCGTCTTAGGCTGCGGCTTGAACAAGGAGAAATCGATTTCCATCCCGGATAGGAAAATCAGGATGGTGACCCCGAGTTCACTCAACGATTGCACGTTGCCGCCGGTGTGCACCCACCCCAAGAGGCTTTTGCCTAATACAATACCAACTAGAATCTCGGCTACCGCAGTCGGGATACTATTAATGTGAAAATGCGCCATGAACAGCGGGGTTACCAGGGCAGCTGTCAGGACAATTAAAAGTGAAATAGATTCCATAATGACCTCCGATCAGCGATAATGGATGAGTCAATCGTAACGAAAAGTATGAATAAATGAAAGGAATGCGTATGATACAAAATCAAAAGCCGCCACGTCAAGGAAAATCTTTCTTCAATCGTAGGGCCGTCATTGTTGGTACTTGCGTCTTAGTCGGTCTACTCATCAGCCTGCCGTTCAAACGCATTTTACTAGGCGTCGCCATCGGCCTGGCAGTGGGGTATGTACTCGAAGCGTGGACACCGTTGTTGCGGAGAAAGCTGAAATAGAGAAGAAACAATAAATCAAAAGTTGAAATGGTTTTTGGATGATAGAATCCGAGCGGGCGGAGCGGCGATGGGATCAGTGGTGAGATTGTACTAGCTGGGCGGTTTTCCCAGCGTAGTACAAGGCCGAACTTTGAGACTCAGCCGGTTTTGCTGAGGCTCAAAGTCGTGCCCACCACGTTCCATCCCAATCGCCGCGGAGCCAGCTCGGCGTATCGGGAGTCGCTCAGTTAAAGTAGTTATAGTCGCTTTTGCGGCGCAGGCTCATAAGTGATAAGATGTTATAACGATTATTTGATAACCGTTAAGGAGATGATGGCGTGGTCGAGATTGAGCAGGCTAAAGAGCAGCAACATTTAGATGGCATCATGAAGGAGCTCTCCAGTGCCGAGGTTCGTCTTTCAAAAGAGATGGCCAAGACCAAAACCGAAGAGAAAAGCATTAGCGACAACTTCTTCAATGATTTTTCCCTCAACTTCAGTAATGATGCGGAAACCATTGAAACCGCCGCTTCGATCCAACAACAGCAACGCGTGCTTGATGAGCGAACCAATGCATGGAAGCAAAGCGCCCAGCAACTTGCGACTGTAAAACGATTGGCGGGCAACCCGTACTTTGCCCGAATTGATTTTCAGGAAGGCCAGGAGAAGCCGGAAACGATTTACATCGGCCTCGGTTCGTTTACTAATGAGGCCGGCAAGTTTCTTATTTACGACTGGCGGGCGCCGATCAGTTCCATCTATTATGATGGCGGCTTAGGCAAAGTCACTTATCAAACGCCGGACGGGCCGCAGCAGGTCAACGTCTCTTTGAAACGGCAATTTGTGATCAAAAACGGGCGGATTCAGACCATGTTTGACACCACCGAGACCATCGGCGATCAAATGTTGCTGGAAGTCTTGGGCGAGAAGTCCGATACGCAGATGAAGACCATCGTCACAACCATTCAGCGCGAACAAAACCAGATTATCCGCGACACCAAAGCCGATTTGCTGTTTGTGCAAGGTGCTGCGGGTTCCGGTAAAACCAGCGCCGTTTTGCAGCGGGTTGCGTACCTGCTTTATCGCTACCGCGGCAATCTGACTAGCAGCCAGGTAATCATGTTCAGCCCGAACCAGCTTTTCTCCGACTACATCAGCAACGTTTTGCCGGAATTAGGCGAGCAGAACATGGTTCAGTTCACGTACTATCAATATGTCACGCGCCGGTTGCCGCACATTGACGTCCAAAATCTCTTTTCCCAGTTCGAGCAGCAACTGACGCCGGTGCAAAAGAAAATCGCCCGCGTCAAGGGTAGCCTGGATTTCTTCAACGCAGCCAAAACATATGCCACCAGCCTGGAACGTTCCGGCTTGCGTTTCCGCGATATTCGTTTCCGTGGCGAAGTGTTCTTTTCCCGCAAGCGTATCCGTGAGATTTTTTATAGTTACAACGAAAATTATCATATGGGCAATCGCCTGAACGCCACCAAAGAGCGGTTGATCAAAATGCTGAATCGGAAAATTGAATCCGAAACCAAAGCACAGTGGGTTCAAGAAGCGGTGCAGAATTTAAGCGACGAAACGATTCGCTCGATGCAACAAGATGGCCCGAAAGAATTTAAAAATAGCGATGATGAATATCGCTTCTTTGCCCGGCAGTTGGTGATGAAGGGCTTTGACGAGATTCAGCAGGATATTGTCCGGAATCGGTTCATTAACATTCGCGGCCAGTACGTCAGCTTTTTGCGGGAAGTGCCGGCGATTTATGATTTAGCGGCAGAAGGCATTTCTGAAGACGAATGGCAGGCGGAAGTCGATCATTTCATCGACGTGTTCAAGCAGCGGCAGTTGCCAATGGCCGATGCAACGCCGTACCTGCATCTTTACGACTTGATCACCGGCCGACATGGCGAGCGCGAGATGCGGTATGTGTTTGTCGATGAAATTCAGGATTATACGCCGTATCAGTTGGCTTACCTCAAGGACAGTTTCCCGCGGGCTAAGTTTACGTTGTTAGGCGATCTGAATCAGGCCATTTTCACCAAGGATGACTCACGGACGCTGATCAACGAAACCAGCAAGTTGTTTGATCCGGAGAAGACCCGGGTCGTGCAATTGACGCAAAGTTATCGGTCAACCAAGCAGGTGACAGACTTCACCAAAGCCATTTTGACCTCGGGGCAGAAAATCGTGGCCTTCAACCGCCAAGGACCGCTGCCTAAGTTGGTCGTGCGGCCTGATGAAGCAGCATTGATGACGGCACTTGGGGCACAGCTAAAAGTGAACAATGAAGCCAAGCAGACAACCGCGGTCATTGCCAAGACGCTCGAGGATGCCGAGGCGATTTACGACCAGATGAAAGCGGCGGGGATTAAGGTGACGCTCATCAAGTCCGAAAATCAGCGGTTAGCAGCCGGCGTGATTGTGGTACCGAGTTTCCTGGCTAAGGGACTTGAATTCGATGCCGTGGTCCTTTGGCAGGTCAACGCGGCGAACTACCACGAAGAAGACGAGCGGGAATTACTATATACGGTCGCGTCTCGGGCGATGCACCGGCTGACGATGCTTGCCAGCCCGGATGTCACACCGTTGTTGGATAAGGTTCCGGCAGATCTGTATGAGCGGGGGTAAAGTTGATGGTTAAAATGCGCGACACTTTGGCGGTTTCGAGTTATCGGGTCTTTCCCGGCATGTTAAATGCCCACAAGACACTGTTTGGCGGCCAGATTTTTACCTGGATCGATGATGTCAGTTCGATTGCGGCACAACGATTAGGCCGTCGCGGGTTGGCGACCGGCTCGCTTGACATGGTGCGGTTGAATGCACCGGTCACTTTAGGGGATGCGTTGATAATTAAGTGTATGGTCAGCGGCGTGGGTCACCGGTCCCTGGAAGTGTTTATTCATTTAATTGGCGAACATCTGGCGACCGGCGAACGGTTTCAGGTCGGTACGGCTTTTGCAACGTTCGTGGCGCGCCACAAAGAAGACGGCCCGCTGCCAGCGCTTGAAGCAGAATCGGATTTCGAAAAGCGGTTGTTAGCTGGTTACGATGAGCGGCGTGCGGATTATCGCAAGATTAATGCCAGTTTTGGTGAGGTGCCTTTGGATTAGTTTGACAGACGCCGTGCCAAACTCCTAATCCGCCTGAAAACAAATTTCTAATTAAAATATTAATCGCCTGTTCTGAGAGCAATCATCTCAAACAGGCGATTTTGTTTACCTAGGTTTCCTGCCAACTATTGGCAAACCCGTTTTTGCGCGGTAAAGTTAACTTTAAATCAAGCTTGTGGGCGTTGTGCAGGCGAGACTATTTTGAAAGAAGGACGATTATTTTGGCAAAACGTTATGTCGGCTCGTGTACCACGGTGTTAGTAGGTAAAAAGGCTTCGATTGACGGCTCGACGATTATTGCGCGTAACGAAGACGGCGAATCGCCGTTGCATCCGCAAAAGTTTGTCTATGTCAAACCTGAAGATCAGCCGCGTCAGTATCATTCCGTGCTTAGCAAGTTTTCGATTGACCTGCCTGCTGATCCATTGGGCTACACGTCCACGCCGGAAGCCGAAGATGGCCATGGTATTTGGGCCGCAGCCGGGATTAATAGCGACAATGTGGCGATGACGTCAACTGAGACGATCACGACCAACAGCCGGATTCTGGGCGTTGATCCGTTGGTACCGGCTGGAATTGGCGAAGAAGACATGCCGACCATCGTATTGCCGTACATTCATAGCGCACGCGAAGGCGTTCAACGCTTGGGCAGTCTCCTTCAGCAATATGGCACCTATGAAAGCAATGGCATCGCGTTTGCTGACAAAGATGAAGTCTGGTACTTCGAAAGCATCGGCGGTCATCACTGGGCAGCAATTCGGATTCCGGACGACGCCTACGTGATCGCTCCGAACCGCTTCAACATCACCGATTTTGATTTTACCAGCGATGACACGATGAGCAGCGCGGACTTGCGTGACTTGATCGAGACGTATCACCTCAATCCGGACACGGAAGGCTACAACCTGCGCCACATTTTCGGCTCAGCCACCATCAAAGACACCCGCTACAACAATCCGCGGGCATGGTACGGCCAAAAGTATTTCAATCCGGAATTTGATACCACCCCGATCGATCAGGACCTGCCGTTCATCTGCCGCACCTCCAAAAAGATCAGCATCGAGGACGTGAAGTTTGTCGAAAGCTCACATTACGAAAACACGCCTTACGATGTTTACGGCACGACCGGCACGCCGGCGCAGAAAAAGCTGTATCGGCCGATCGGTATTAACCGCAATCAGGAACTCCACATTTTGCAGATTCGCAATGACGTGCCAGCTGCAGTCGCCGGCATTCACTGGCTCGCATTTGGCCCCAACACATTCAATGCCGTTGTGCCGTTTTATGCCAACGTGAATGACACACCGGCGGCTTATCGCGACTCAGGGGATCATTTTGATGTTTCCAAAATGTACTGGCTGAGCAACCTGCTGGCAACGTTTGGCGATTACGACTTCTCTTTGTTCAAGGATCAGGAAGACGTCTTTGAACAAAAGACCGTTGCGGCTTGCCGCCATCTGCAACTGCAAACCGACAAGGCGGTTCAGGATGCCAAAAACATTCGCGAACATCTGACCACAGCGAACGAACAGATGGCTGACTTGGCCATGGCCAACAGCAACGAGCTACTGGGACAGATGGTCGCAGCTGCGGCACCGAAGATGAAGTTGCAGTTTACCTTGCACGATTAATGATTGGTAGCAAACAAAAAGCGCTCGGGTTCGGGCGCTTTTTGTTTGGAGATTGAATGATTAGCAAACTTGGAGATGTATCAAAGTTCTTGATAAGGCTTTTCTGCTTCGATTTTAGCGAGGCGCTGGCGTCGATAGTCCATAAAATCGATGACGGCACGGCCAGCCGGGATACTGCCTGATGCTAAGAGCAGCAATCCGCCAAACAGGGACACTGGATTAAGTGAATCCGTCAGTAATTGAAGCAAAAGCCAAATGCCAGCACCAGCAAAAAGTCCACTGACTGCAAGCGTTAGTAAAAAACGAAACCAGTTAAACTTAGTCGACGCTTCAAGGTTAAATTCAGGCCTAAAAATCGGTATGAAAATCGACTCGAGAACAACTTCTGGAATAAGCGACAAAAGAGATTCAAACATAGCAACCCTCCGATGGTGGTGAGCACACGATGGTAAGCGGCATGAACTAATTGCTCTCATTGTGCACAACCTTTTCCCGACTGTCAAGCAAAACCGATTGGCCGAAATAACCGGTCGTTTCTATGCTAAAATGAAAGCATTAAACGCAAGGACACGGTAAGTTATGCAATCCGAAATGAATTTTTATAAGTTTGATCGGGCAGAATGGTCCCAGTTTCACTCGCAAAATTTTACCAGCGTAACCGATGCCGAGCTGGCGCAGTTACGTTCATTGAATGATGAAATCAGTCTTGATGATGTCAAAACCATTTATTCACCACTGCGCCACCTGATTCACATTCGCTATGAGGATTACCAAGGCGACATGTTTACCTTGAGCCGCTTTTTGGGGATGCAGCGCAATCCGCACACGCCGTTTATCATCGGTATCGCCGGTTCGGTGGCAGTCGGCAAAAGCACGACCGCGCGCCTGCTGCAGTTGCTGCTGAGCCGAGCATATCCGGACAAGCGCGTCCAACAAATCACCACAGACGGTTTTCTCTACCCCAATGCCGAACTAGAACGACGCGGCATTTTGGATCGAAAAGGGTTCCCCGAAAGCTACGATATGCAGTTGCTAATTCACTTCATGAACAACGTCAAAAATGCTAGCGGCGTGGTGCGGGCCCCGAAGTACAGTCACCAGATATACGATATTGTGCCTAATGAGTACGAGGTCATCGACCGGCCAGATATTCTCATTGTGGAAGGTATCAATGTCTTGCAGCTGCCTAGCAAGCAACCGATTTATGTCAGTGATTACTTTGACTTTTCCATCTATGTCGACGCCGATCCAACCTTGATTGAACAGTGGTATCTGGAGCGCTTCGGCATTTTGCTGGACACGGCCTTCACGGATCCGAGCAATTATTACTATCAATATGCCATCGGGAATCGCAAGGACGCTTTTGACATGGCACGGAAGGTCTGGCGGGATGTCAACCTTAAGAATCTGAAGGAATACATCCTGCCCACTAAAAATCGGGCGGACATCATTTTGCATAAAACGACCGGCCACAAAATCGATCAGGTCGCATTACGAAAATGGTGACGGTGGGCGCATGCTTTTTTCAAAAATAGGGGACAACTTGCCAGACAATCTGGCACTAACTTGGCCAATCACGCGGCGGCTTCGCAATTTCTTAGATGAGAGGCTTCTCACTCACGATTGACCAGCTTATGAAAACTCTGTAAAATTAGTGCATTCAAACAAGGGAGTGTGGCGGACTGTGGCAAATGACCAGAACAAGGATTACGACAAGATCATCGTCCTCGATTATGGCAGTCAATATAATCAGTTAATCACCCGGCGAATCCGGGAATTTGGTATCTACTCTGAATTAAAGCCTCATACCATCACGGCGGCAGAAGTTAAAGAAATCGCGCCAAAAGGGATTATCTTCTCAGGCGGCCCCAACAGTGTGTATGACAAAGGCGCGCTTGGCGTTGACGAAGACATCTTTAAACTCGGCATCCCGATTCTGGGCGTCTGTTATGGCATGCAGCTGATGGCTCAGCGGCTCGGCGGGGATGTTGAGCCGGCCGATAACCGTGAATACGGCAAAGCCGACATTGAAGTGACTGACGATAGAGCCAAGTTATTCCGTGACCTGCCAAAAGATCAAACCGTCTGGATGAGCCACGGCGACTTGGTAACCCGTGTGCCAGATGGCTTCCGTAGCACGGCCACTAGCGTTAATTGCCCGATCAGCGCCATGGATGACGACGAACGCAAATTTTACGGTATCCAGTTCCACGCCGAAGTGCAAAACACCCAGTACGGCCACGAGATTCTGCATCATTTTGCCTTCGACGTCTGCCACGCCGAAGCCAACTGGAGCATGGACGATTTCATCACCAAGCAAATCGCCAAAATCCGGGCCGAAGTCGGCGACAAACGCGTTCTGCTCGGCCTCTCCGGCGGGGTTGATTCGTCAGTTGTTGGCGTTCTGCTGCACAAAGCAATCGGCAAGCAATTGACCAGCATTTTCGTGGATCACGGTCTACTTCGTAAAGGCGAAGCAGAACAGGTCATGGACAGCCTCAAAGGCAAGTTTGGCCTCAACATCATCAAAGTTGATGCCAAGGATCGTTTCCTCAATGATCTAAAAGGCGTCACCGATCCCGAAAAGAAACGCAAAATCATCGGCCGCGACTTTATCGAAGTCTTCAATGAAGAAGCTGCCAAACTCAACGGCATCGAATTCCTCGCCCAAGGCACGCTCTACACCGACGTCGTGGAATCCGGCACCGACACCGCTCAAACGATCAAGTCCCATCACAACGTCGGCGGCCTACCAAAAGACCTCAAGTTCAAACTCATCGAACCACTCAACAAACTCTTCAAAGATGAAGTCCGCGAACTCGGCGAAAAGCTTGGCATGCCACACGCACTAGTATGGCGCCAACCATTCCCAGGCCCGGGCCTCGGCATCCGCGTTATCGGCGAGGTTACTGAAGATAAGCTGGAAATCGTCCGCGATTCCGATTATATCTTGCGGGAAGAAATTGCTAAGCACGGCTTGGATAAGGATATTTGGCAATACTTCACGGTGTTGCCAGGTTTCCGTTCCGTCGGCGTCATGGGCGACGGCCGAACCTACGACTACACCATCGGCATCCGCGCCATCACCTCCATCGACGGGATGACCGCCGACTTCGCCCGAATCGATTGGGATGTATTACAGGAGATCTCAAGTCGGATTGTCAATGAGGTGAAGCACGTTAATCGAGTTGTGTATGATATTACGTCTAAGCCGCCGGCAACGATTGAGTGGGAGTAAAAACAAGTAAAGTGGAACCGAAATGCTGGTTTAACAGTTTTTCGGAAAATATGATGGATATGATTGGCAGGGAATGTGTTGCATTCCCTGCCAAAATTCCCGCCAAGGTTGGGCCGATTGAAGGTTGAGCTGGCGGGGATTTTTTTAACAAATTTTATGATTTTAATTCGTGGTAAAATAAATGAAAACGAATTGATGGCGGTGATGACTAAGATGTCCTCTGAAAGAAAAAGTGTACTTGAAATGACGGCTGCAGAAGCACGTGCTTTTTTCCTTAAATCAAGCAGCTATGTAAATATAGTATTGCCTGAATACTTTGACTTTCAGCCGGTGCTTGACTTTGCTTTTTCAAAAGTTTCAGGCAGCAGGCTGAAATCAATGATTGATCTCCAGATTCTTAAAACGTCTGAAAACGCTATAACTACTCCATTATATTGAACAAGGATGCAGGATACGATTGGCGAGAAGTTAAAATTGTACATCCATTCTTATATGCTGATTTAGTTGAACAAATAACGGAGGAGGAGCACTGGAAGGAATTACTTGCCAGATTTGATCTGTTCGAATCGAACCCTAAAATCAAATGTATCAGTCTACCAGTTAAATCAACTGGGAAAAAAGGCGATACCGCAGAGACTATTTTGAATTGGTGGGAAGAGTTAGAACAGACTTCAATTGTAAAGTCACTTGAGTACACGTATTGCATCAGAACGGACATTACAAACTGTTATGGGTCGATTTACACACATACGATTGATTGGGCTATACGGGGGAAAGACGTTGCAAAGAAAGCAACTACAAAACGCAAAGACAGGTCGTTTGCACATATGCTGGATTGGACAGTGGAAAAGCTTCAATGTAATCAGACAAATGGAATTCCACAAGGCGGAGAACTTTTTAATTTCATTGCTGAGATAGTTCTAGGGTATTCTGACCTTCTTCTGTCGGAAGAATTGAAAGATATCAACGACTTGGATTGGCTAGTAGTTAGATATCGTGATGATTACAGAATATTCTCAAACAGCAAGGAAGTTGCTGAAAAAATTGTAAAAACAATTGCTGATATACTTTCTGGTCTGAATATGCATTTTAATATTAAGAAGACAGGATTGGTCACAGATATCATAGAATCGGCTATTAAACCTGATAAGGTCTACTGGAATTCAAGAGTGCCAATCATAATGCCAAAAGTTTGGGATGGGAAGTATTGCCGAATTAATTATCAGTTGACATTACAAAAACATTTGTTGGAAATTCTCTGGTTATCTAAGAAATTTCCAAATTCAGGGAGCGTCAGTAAAGCGTTAACATCGTTTGCCAAAAGATTAGACCAGCAAAAATCTATTGATAAGTCTATTATGCCACTGGTAAGTATTATAGCAGAAATAATAAGCAAAAACCCGAAATCTATTGCATCTGGAGTAGGGGTGCTAAGTAAATTACTCTTAAAAGGGCACACAGAACTCAGTAAATCTGCTGATATAGTATCTAAAATAACAAAAAAGCTTGAAAATACTCCAAATCTAGAGTATTTGGATGTATGGTTGCAACGACTGTCTTTACTTTCAGGCTCAGAACCAACGCTTTCGGGAAAAATGTGTAATGCCGTAAGAGACCATGACTATTCGATATGGGATTCATCATTTATTCGAACTAAGGTGAATTTACCATCAATTATTGATGAAACGAAGATCCAGGCGCTTAAGCCAGAAATTTCTACTGAAATATTTGATGTTTTCAGCGATTATGATGCATAAACTAGCTAAAAAGTGGCTGTTGAATAATTCTAGAATGCTTGTTACTAAAGACTTTTCGCCGTTATCATGGTAAAATAAATACAGGTGGAAATGTCTGGAAACCGCATAACGCCGGGAAGGATGCTTGCAGTTTAGCCAACAATGATAGGAGAAGTCACATGGTTTATCGCAAAAAGACCGTTCAACACTTCATTTGAATCGCTGTGAGCGGCACTAGGAACGCCTCTCAGCCCCAATAACCGCTGGGTCCTTTTGGCGGAAACCATTCCGTGGGCTGAACTGGAAGAGGTGTACCAGTCGCTCTTCCCTTCTAAATTGGGTCGCGCGGCTAAACCATTTCGGCTTTTATACGGTGCGCAATTGATCAAACAAAAGAGCGGTTGGTCAGATGTGCAACTGGTTGAAGTGATTCGTGATATGCCGGCACTCCAGGACTTTGTCGGGATTGATACTTACCAAGCCAAGCGGCCGTTCGAACCGTCTACGTTAGCCAAGTTCCGCAAGCGGATCGCGCCCGGAGCTGTTTCGGCAAATCTCAACGGATTATATTCGGGAACGGCTGGTTGCCCACGGTGTTGATGTCAGTGAGTTAATCATTGATGCGACCGCAGTTCCGGTTAACATCAAGTTTCCTCAGGACACCCACTTGCTCAATCAAATCCGCCTCAATCTTGAAGCCCTGATCGACGATATGCGGAAACAGTTGAAAGTCGCGCCACCATGCACCTACAAGCGGATTTCGCAGAAAGAATGGAACAACTACTCGCGTCATCTCAAGCAGCAGCGCAAGCATCGCCGGACCATCATCCAGCACCAACCACGGTACGTCAAACGCGATCTGCGCCATGTCGAGGAACTCCGCGCACAAGGCGGTAAGTTGACCGATTGGCAAGCAGAGCGCCTCGAAACGATTCAAAAAGTTTACGCCCAACAACGCTACATGTTTGAAAACCAGACCCACCGTGTCGAAGACCGAATTATCAGTCTCAACCAGACATTTATTCGGCCGATTAAACGAGGAAAGCCAAGACTTAGAAGCCGCCATTGACCATCACTGGGATATCTACGGCACCTTCCCGGAACGCGTCTTGGTGGACAAAATCTATCGCACGATGGCTAATCGCGCTTATTGCAAGGAACGCGATATTGAAATGCCAGGGTCGAAGCCGGGGCGTCCGCCGAAACACCTTGATCCCGCCAAAAAGAAAGCCATGATTGAAGCTGAGAATCGCTGCGGCGCCATCGAGCGGCGTATCTCGCATTTGAAGTTTCAAGACGGGCTTAGTTTGGTGAGGGCAAAACGCATTGAAAGCATTGCCGTTACCATCGATTTTGCCCTAGTCGACGCCAATCTTGATCTCTTGTTGGATCTTCTTGGCGACCCATTTTTAATTTGCGTGCGTGATGGACGCCAAACAATCAATGTTTTGTACCAAATGATGGGATCTGAGGCAAAATTGGCAGGCTAGTTCATCAGCCACTAAGTAAGGAGAGAAAATAAACGTGAGCACACTAATATCGCTAATAAACAGCATGGCAGATAGTAAAATGGTTAAACAGATTCCCAAAAGAATTCATATTCCCGTCATTTATGCTTGGTTTTTAATTTTACTTGTCATATCAACTCAAACATCGTTTTTGAACTCATTGAAGATTCAGAAATATTTCCCAAAGAATATCTGCAATGCATTCATTAGTTTAATAGATTCTTTCTATCAAATATGTGGTAATCCATGGGTGTTCTTTTCCTTCTTTGTCTTTTCTCTCGGTTTAATAAATTTTGCTAGCAGTAAGTGGGCATACGAATTAAAGTCAACTGAGACAGCGTATGGAGAATGGCGAGCCTACAGTGCTATTGCTGCAATTAAAAGATTAACTCGTTTTGTTATATGGATTGCCGGATCATTGTGGATCATAAAGTTTAGTATTAAATTACTTATGCAATCCGAAACGAGTGTAGGAGCATTTGCCTTCAACAATTTTCTTACAGGTGACACATTTTTCTTTTGGGGGAATGTTTGTGTTTTGGCCTGGTATTGTTTGCGTGCGCTTTTTCTTTCTGAAGGGACAAACACTTTCCGATATAACACTTCAGAGGAACTAGAAGCTAACTTTATTAGTATAAATCATAAATCCGTCAGCAGTGTAAACTTCTTTTTGGCAAAAGGAAAATTTTCACATTCAAAAGACTTTTACTTGTTTGAAGAAATTAAGAATAGTTCCTCCAAACGTCAAACTGTTACTCGTAAGTATAAGATTATTGATAGCGACAAGAACTTTTCAGTTATCAGATATCACTTTGACCATCTTTAAGATTTAATTTAGATGAATAAGTAGTATCTGGTGAAAAACTGCAAGGATGCCGTAATCATCGACTGCCGGTGATATGCGGTATAATTCAACTATGTTCAAGAAAATTCTTTGGGAGTGTACCAATGATCCGGGACAAATTTCAAATCGCGCCAGACCAAAATAGACGATTTGCCAGAGCTAACTTTGTTAAGCTTGTGCACACTGACGCTCGATTTGAAGGCGTCACCACCACGCTGTCCCAAACGCAGACGATCATGGACGGATTGGGTGTCAATGGTGTGCCAATTGATGACATCAACGTGATTGTGCAACTCAAACGGGGGTGGCAATATATCACCACGGACGATCACCCGCTCACGCTTGAGGTGGAACGCCATATCAACAAAATCGTCGCGTTACATGACTCACTGGATCCCGGTCATTTTCGCACAGGTAATAGCACGGTCCAAATCAGTAGCAAAGAAGACTTTGTGCCACCGGATGTTGACGTTGCCGCTGAAGAAAAGTGGTTGGCGGACTTGCTCAATGATGCCGCCATGAGTGACACTGAGCGGGCGTTAAGATTGCTTTATCACAACATGCGTGGGCAACTTTTCTGGGATGGAAACAAGCGCACCGCTATGCTAACGGTTAATAAGTTGATGATTGACCATGGCGTAGGACTAATCAACGTACCGCTTGATAAGTGGCCGGACTGGAATAATCTCATCAGCCAATATTATCGCAGCGGGGACATGGCCGAAATATTGGCTTGGACCTATACGAATGGCATCCAAGGAGTCAATCTGTCAATCACCACTGACTAAAGTCAGTGGCTTGTGAGCAAAATTGCCTTTGCACTTGGCAAGAAACTCAAAGTTGAATTCACTTAAGGCATAGAGATGTCCCACTGTTTGTGAGCGTCATTTTTCGGAACTCTCGAGACTGGCTCTTTTGTTTAAATGCGAGAAAAATTAATGAAATGACACAAAAAGAGGAATCGTTGCGGATCCTCTTTTGCGTTCTCTTAAAAATTTTTACAAGTGTTTGTTTGATTTAAGAAAAAGCAGGGCAGATTTAGGAGACCGGGCAACAAGTTCTCCGAGCCATTTGTACATTAATGGTCCAAAACGAAACGTGTACGGCTTTAATCACCCTTTACAATCTTAGCAAAACCCTCACGCAACGCCTCATTCCGCGTTTCACCAAAGTATATCCAGTTATTCTCGTTTCCTTGATTTTGCCCGGTAACAAGTACCTCAGGCTGGCCATTGTGCAACGTAAATAGGTAGACGTATTTACCGCCGTAACGTGCATGCGCTGCGTTTGAATAGATGGCGACAATGGTATATTCGGCATTACTTTGGCCGTTTGCGCTTAGTGCCCAAGTGACGGCTTTGTCGCCGACTGCCATCGCCATCTTACCGTTTGTGCCATCTGGTTGGGATAATTCGTCAGGAATTTTCAGACCGTACATATCAGCACTATTTCCCTGCCAGTAACTTTCGTATTGCTGGCCCATTGTCTTTTCCCACTCGCTTATGAACGCGGCAAGTTGCTGACCCTTGGCGCTTGACCACACGGGTTGTTCGCTGCTTGAGCTGACACTCTGACTGGACTTTGCTGCTTTTTGACTTGATGCAGATGGTTGCTTCGATGCCGATGAAGCGGAAGCCTTGCTGCTGGAGACCTGTGTCTTGCTCGGTGTGCTTGTCTTTTGGCTTGTCTTTTGCTGACTGCCACACCCTGATAAGCCCAATGCGAAAAGGAGCGTGGCAACGCCGATCATTGATTTTTTCATGATATTCCTCCAAAGTTATTACCCTTATAGATCATTATACAGGATCGAGGTTCCGCCATTTATGATTAAAAAAATAATCAAAAAATTGCGGTAACTCTTTTTGCATGGTACATTAATTCTTGTTTCCATTGTGGACAATTGATTATAAAAATGGCTGATATTTGCTGTTTAGGCTGATAGTTCGCTTCCTGTCACTTTTGGATGAAGAGGGATGCTTTTCAATTCACCACAATTGGCAACAAATGCTTCACAAGTCCTGTTACACCGATCACCATTGCAATTTCGTTCCAGAATTATGGCACACGTCCTGATCAATCCATATGGGTCTCAAAGGAGTTTACGATGAAACCAGATTATTTTACTGCGAACAGCTTCAAACTGCCGCTTGATGGCACGACGAAGGTTATGGGAATTGTTAATGTCACGCCGGATTCTTTTTATGATGGCGGGAAGTATGAAAGCACTGAGTTGGCGGTTGAACATGCCTTATCTTTGGTGGCGCAAGGCGCTGACATGATCGACATTGGCGGGCAGACAACGAAGCCCGGAAGCCAGCCGATTAGCGCAGAAACCGAATTGGCGCGTATTTTACCGGTGATTTCGGCGTTAAAAGGGAAGCTGGACGTTCCGATTTCCGTGGACACTTATAAGCCGCAAGTGGTCGAGGGTGTGATCAAGGCTGGCGTCGATGTGATCAACTTGATTTTTCAGGATGAGGCATCCGAAAAGGTCATCCTTGACATGCTTGCGGATACTTCGATGGGGTTGGTGCTTGCTCACAGTTCATTCCCGAGAATGTTGGATCCTGACCGAGCGCTTGAGCAGTTGAAAGACTTTTTCAATGCGCAACAACAGCTTTTGCAAGGATATGGCATTGGGGCCGAGCGGGTTTTGTTTGATCCGGCACTTGGCTATGCCTATGGACTGGATTTGGCCGGGAATTTGAAAGTCATCAACGAATCCAAGACGTTAAGTGATGATTTTCCAATGCTCTATGGCTATTCCCAAAAACAGTTTATCGGCGATTTAACCGAAAATATCGCTCCCGGGCGATTGGCGGGTACGCAGGCTATCACGGCGCACTTGGCGTCTCAAGGCGTGGACTTTGTGCGGGTGCATGAAGTGGCAGAGGCCAAGCAGCTTTTGACCATGCTGAATCAGATTTGGAGGGCTTAGGATGACAGTTGTGATCAGGCTCAATTCGGCAAAATTCCATGCGCACATTGGCGTTTATCCGGAAGAACGCACTATCGGCCAAGATATCGCGATATCGGCGGAAATCACGCTGAAGTTAACGGATCTTGCGATTTTAAAAGCTGACGAGTTAGCCAATACCATCAGCTATGGCGAGGTTTATAAAATTATCGCGCATGAGGTTTCTTTGTCGCAGGACAAGTTGCTGGAGACGTTGGGCGTCAGAATCGTTGAAGCGCTGCAGGCCCGATTTGCGGATAAATTCAGTTCGCTGACACTGTCGATTAAGAAAATCGCCCTTCCAATTAACGGCATCGTTGATAATGCGGAGGTGTGCATCACCATATGAGCGCTGGTTTGAAGCATACGGCTTTTATTGGCCTTGGCAGCAACCTCGGCGATTCCCTGCAAACGGTCGGGGCGGCGGTGGATGTGATTGACGCGGATCCGCAAATTGAAGTTACCGGCCGCTCTTCGTGGTATGATACCAGCCCCGTTGGTTATGAAGCGCAAGCGAATTTTGTTAATGGTGTCATCAAAATTGAGACCAGTTACACACCGCTCGAGCTACTGGATGCCTTAAATCAAATTGAAAAAAGATTCAAACGCGAGCGCACGATCCATTGGGGGCCACGGACATTGGATTTGGACATTGAACTTTATGATGAGGAGACGATCCGAACTTCGCGCCTCGAGATTCCTCACCATGAAATGTTTAATCGGTTGTTTGTTCTAGAGCCACTTGAAGAAGTTTACGATGGGAACGCTGAAACGGCCCGTCGCATACATGATGCCATCACGAAGATTCAGGGGACACAGCAGATTAGAAAAATAGAGAATTAAAGAGGTGCTCACATGAAGCCGTTTGATCGGGCGTTAATTGAAACGAGCGTACGCAATATTTTAATTGCGATTGGGGATGACCCTGATAGGGAGGGCTTAAAGGAAACACCTGCACGAGTTGCGAGCGCCTATGAAGAAATGTTTTCGTCGCTGCATCAGAAAGCTTTCACCGAAAGCAAAGTCTTCAACAGTTCCCTGGCGAATGATGGGGAATTGGTGGTTGTCGCTGATATTCCGTTTTATTCGATGTGTGAACACCATTTACTTCCTTTTTTCGGCAGTGTCTCGGTTGGCTACATGCCGAAGAATGGCCGGATTATTGGACTTAGCAAAATTCCCAGACTCGTCGACTATGTTGCCAAAAAGCCTAACGTGCAGGAAAACCTGACCAGTCAAATTGGCTTGGAGCTGCAAAAATTAGTCGATCCACAAGGCGTAGCGGTGGTCGTGAAGGCCCGGCATATGTGCACCGAAATGCGTGGCATCAAGAAGGCGAACAGTCACACGCTCACGTCCTTCTTCTCTGGCGCGTTTAAAAATAAGGACAACCGAATGGAATTCTTGCAGGAAATCAAAAATCAATGAGGTGACCTCATGACTGAGCATGATAGCTATCGTAAGTTTTTAGCGCGTATTCCCCGCGTGATGCTGTATGATGATTCCTTGAACCGGGTTGATTTGCTTAGAAGGATTTTGAAGCAGTTGGGAAGCCCGGATATGACGTTTCCTACTATTCATATCTGCGGTACGAATGGCAAAGGTTCAACGTCAACCATGATTGCCCAGATACTGCAGAATGAGGGGTATCGGGTCGGCCTGTTTACGAGTCCATCGCTTCTTGATGAGCGTGAGGATATTCAATACAATCGGCGGATGATTGCTGAAGATGAGTTTCTCGCTGCGTACGAAGTTTTGATTCAGGGAATGGCTGGGATGAATCTGACGCAGGCTGACATCTCTTTTTTTGAAACGTGGTATTTGGTGGCGATTATCTTTTTTGCGCAGAAGCGCGTTGACTATGCCGTTATCGAATGCGGGTTGGGTGGCGAACTTGATGCGACGAATGCAACGAGCAATGTCAAATTCGCTGTCTTCACCAAAATTGCGCTCGACCACATGAAAATTCTCGGCAACACAATTGAAGCAATTGCGACTGCCAAGTCCAAAATTATTAAGTCGGATTCGATGATCGTGATCGATTATCCTGCGCAGGCATCTGTTGCTCATGATATCATCGCAAAGCGTGCAGAAGAACAGCACGCAAAGTTGTGGGTGGATCAGAATTTCGAAATCAACCTAGTTTCCAGTGATCTAACGTCTAATTTAATTGATGTTCGCCTCAATGATCACTGGCATCGCGCCTTAAAGTTCTCGTTGGCGGGAAAATATCAAATCAACAATCTTGCGACGGTGCTTAAATGGTGCAGCGCCTTTAATGCAAGTGAACCGTGCAAAATTAAGGACGACTCGATTGTAGCGATGATCAACTCAGTGGCATTTCCAGGCAGAATGGAGGAGCTTTCCAGCAAGCCCACGCTCGTCATTGATGGCGCGCATAATGTTAACGGGATTGATGCGTTGGTTAAGACGCTTCTGGCAGCCGTCCCCAACCGCAAGTTGACGGTTCTCGTTGGTTTCTTGTGCGACAAACAAGTTGCGTTGTGTGTGGACAGGCTGCTTGATTTACCTCATGCGACTTTTGTGGTCTCAACGCCAGACAACCCGGAGCGCGCAATGTCTTCTGATGAGTTGTATCGTATTTTTGACGAGAATGACAAAATGCGTCAGGATCATGAGGTTTACAACGCACCCAACGCAAGTGCCGCAGTTGACTATATAAGTGCGAATGCTGATGACGAGATGGTCTATATTGCAGTGGGATCGTTTTACTTTATTAACCAAGTTAAGATGCGGTGGGATTCACGTGGCGCCCGAACAGTTCTGTGACATGAATGCTTTCTGCCAAAAAAGGAGCGCTAAGTCATGACGCTAGCAACGGTTGTTGTTGCTGCGATGACTTAGCGCTTTTTTGAATGGATTGGTATCTGGAAAATATGAATATTTTCAAATGTTTTAAAAACCGTCATCATGAATGTTTGCCTGACGGGTTAATAATCGAATCAACAATTTTCTGCAAAGCAGTGAGGATATCCGGATCTTGGATTAAAGCAATTGAAGAAGCAAGTCGGGTTGCCTGATTTTCGTCATCGCCAAACGTGAAGAACTCTTGGTAAGTGACACCCAGGCCGTTAATAATCCGGTCTAAGGTACCCATTCGAATATCACCGCGACTGCCGCGTTCAATTCTGGCCAGCATGGAAACATCCATGTTGGCTTTTTCGGCTAACTGCTCTTGGGTCATCGCTTTGCTGAGTCTTAATTCGTGGATCCGTTTTGCAACTCTTTCTTGTAGTGGCAACCTTTAACCCCCTATTTGGCTCGCTCATTACATCAACGCTACCTGACTCCGGATTGAAGGATTAGTGCTGGTTGGCACATATTTAAAAAATAAATAGACTTATTAGACCATAAAGACGTATAATAACGATTGTGATGAGAAACCATCACGAAGCGTTTGACCTGGTTATGGATACAATATTTAACCAAAAAATCATACTTTGAAGCTGTATTTTGCATGTTAATCATGCGTGGGGCAGGTTAACATGCTGCTGGGATAGTAGTGGGTACTTCCATTTGGTGGTGGTTAATGGCAACGATTTTAGTCAACAGGGGGTTGACGATTGTTGCGTTGCTTTTGGTCACTAAACATAAATAAAATCTCATTTACTGGAAAATAACATCGCTTGGGGCGAATGTTGCCTACCGTTTATGAGGCGCTCATCAAATAATTTATAAAAAAGGGGGGTTAATAGAGGTAATCCGTCAGGTCATTTTAGCTGACATAATCAAGTTAAATCGCTTAAGGTCGGATCGGTCTCTTTAACCATTTATGTTGGCCACTATTTTTGCGAATACTGATTAGTCATTCTTAAAAAGAGCCTTATGCATCATTAGGCTGAGTGTTGGCCAACATCAAGATGTTTGACAGGGCTATGTGTTTTTACTTATAAAAGATACCTCGTCAATCATCATCAAGAGGCTTGGACTCGTTGTCTCAAGCCTTTTTATTTTGCATTGCTAAATTAAAAGAAGTTTGCACAAGCATGACCGGATACACTAGGTAGAAAAAGTAGCATTAGCCTTTTTGACAAATTTACAAATAATTTTCATAAATTTTGTTTTGTAAATGCTATCATGTTCTTGGTCACAGGGGTTGGTTAACGTGACCGTATATGTTTCATAAAACATTAAGATATGGAGGAGCAAGAAATGGGAAGACAGCAACGGTTTTTGGCAGCAGTGGGGGATCGCGCACATAAAGTCACCTTGGTTCACAGCAAACATCATGGCTGGTTAGCAGTTGGCTTGACGGCTTTTGCATTGGGGGTTACTGGTGTTGGCTTATCGAATCAAGGGCAAGTCGTACATGCCAGTGAGCAACAGCCTTCCGCGCAACAAACGCAAACAAATAATGTCCGGGTTTGGAAGTTGCGGCCTGTTAGTGAAATCGAGGCGCAACTCAAGGCTTCAGGCAACACGGTTTATGATATTCAGTGGGGCGATACCCTTTCAACCATCAGCGAGGCCATGAACAACAGTGGTTACACGACCTCAGTTGAGCGACTGGCAGCGATTAACCGAATTGCAAATGTTGACCTGATTTATGCTGGCGCTAAGTTAGCTTTACAAGGTAATGGCGCAAACGCAACCGTCACCACACAAAATGCGGCAGGAACGAATCAGACCTTTAACTTAAATCCAGCGAAACCGGCGATCGCAAGTGGCGCACAACAGTCGGAAACAAGATACACTGTTGTTGGCGGATCGAACGGCTCATCCCCGACTGGAACCACGAACTTAGCTGATTCTGGACAATCAGGGAACACGACAACGACGCCTAATTCGACTGGCAATGGAGAAACGCCAACAGATGACGCTGCAGCCAAAAAGGCACTAGAAGAGGCAGCGGCAGCCAAAGCAAAAGCCGAAGCTGAAAAGGCGGCTGCAGAAAAAGCCAAGGCAGAAGCAGAAGCTAAATTAACCGCTCTGCTCAATGAAGAGAACAATCAGACGCTAACGTCGCTACAGTCCAAGCGCACGGCAGCACAAACCGCGGTTGATGCTGCGAAGGCTAAAGTCGATGCAACCCAAAACAAGTTGAAAAACGCCCAAGCTGCGGCCAAGCAAGCCCAAGCTGCTTTTGATCAGGCTAATGCTGCCGTGACCGCGAAGCAGAACGAGGTTGATCAGGCAAATTCAGCTGTCAAGGATCTAACCGACCAGATCACGAGTCTCCAAACACAGCTGAATACATTGGCGGGTCAGGTCAAAAACGATCCAACGTCACAAGCCCAAGTTGTCGATGTTAAGGCTAAACTCGCAGTTGCTCAAGAAAAGATCACGGTCTATGAAGGCCAGTTAGCTGATGCAAAGAGTGCATTAACGCAAGCGCAACAGGCAGCGAGTCAAGCCAACCAAAATCTGACGACGGCTAATCAGAATCTGACAGCTGTCGACAATGAAGCAAAGGCCGCTCAAAATGAGTTTAATCAAGCGCAGACAACATTACAAAGTTTGCCAACCTCAGTCACAAGTGCCGATAGTCAGGCGGCCAACACTGTTAAACAGCATTTAGCTGATTTGAATACTAAATTAGATCAACTGAATCAAACAATTGCCGGTTTGAACGAGAAGATCGCAGCTTGGCAGCAACAGTTAGCAACGGCGCAAACCAATGTTGATACGGCAAATGCCAATATCGCGAAGACGAAAGATCAAACGGCTAAAGTCGATGCCACCGATCATAATGGCACTTTGGCAGAAGGCCAGAAGACAGTGGCTGAAGTTCAAAAGACAGTGCCAACTATTCATGTACCACATGACACTGAAAAGAATGTCACGATTAACCAAGATGAAAGTGGCCAAACAATCACTAATTTAGATGGTTATAAATTAGTGAAGACAGGGACACCGGTTAAATCTGTCCAAACACTTGCTAATGGTGATACGATCACCACTTATACGACAATGAATACTTATCACAAGGTTGTTCACACGACCGTTAATAAGACGGTGAACGTCGATGAGGCTGGTCATACTTTGACCAATGTCGATGGCTATACACAAGTTTCCATTTCGAAGCAGGTTGCTGATGACACTGATCCAAAAACTGGCGACGTCACTACGACCGTTACCGTTACGACTGTTTGGAGAAAGACGAATGCCACTCCAACTCATCAAACAGTTAACAAAACCGTGAACGTGGACGAAAAGGGTAATGTCTTAACGGATACAACGGGTTATACGCAAGTGTCCATTTCAAGGCAGGTTGCTGATGACACTGATCCAAATACCGGTGAGGTCACCACCACCGTTACCACCACGATTGTTTGGAGAAAGACGAATACGGCCCCGACTCATCAGACCGTCAACAAGACCGTGAATGTGGACGAAAAGGGTAATGTCTTAACGGATACAACGGGCTATACACAAGTCTCCAGTTCTAAGAGCTCGTCTGATACAACCGATCCAACAACAGGAAATGTTACCACCACCATTACGACAACGGTTGTTTGGAAGAAGAATGAAACAACACCAACGCATTTTATCCGTAATGTCATGGTAAATGTTGATGAGACTGGCAAGGTTTTGACAAATACTGATAATTACGAACAAGTTAGTCGGTCAGTTCAGGTTTCAGAGGATACCGATCCAAAATCTGGAAATGTGACGACCACATACACAATCACCATTGTTTGGGAAAAGAGCACAGACCCGGGAATGACGATTACCAACAGCTTCGTCAATAAAGACGACGAGGGAAATGTATTAACCTCAACTGACGGTTATCGTCTCATCGGCTCATCAACAAGTACGAGCACGCTTACTCTCGGTAATTGGACCAGGAAGATGGTTACTGTAACTTATGTTTACCACAAGCCGCGAGCCAAGACCGTTAATAAAGAAGTTGACGTGGATGAAGGCGGTTATACGTTAACCAATACCACTGGTTATACAAAGGTTTCCTCAACGCCAACCTCGGTCACTACCACTGATCCTAACAATGGGGATACGGTGACAACGATTACCACAACCAATGTTTGGCGAAATGTTGCGGCTGCCGGGACTATTATTGGCAAAATCAAGAGTGTCAACGATGCAGTGACAACCCTCATTCAAGATCAAGTCAAAGTCAAGGATGAGCGAGTATCTGTTGAGCAGGGACAAGAGTATACGGACAATGACTTAACAATGGCCGTGGCAAAGAAATTCAACGTTTTGGTAAACGGTGAACAGGCACGAACAGGCCACGTACAAACAACCCTGACCACCTATCAAAAAGCCTATGAAACTGTGGCACAGCGGGCAGTCGAGGTCATGTACAAGTTTGCGCATGTTCGTCCAACCAATCCTGCGCCATCAGGTACTCAGGCTGTTAGCTATGCTGATGGTGAAGGTTATATGCAACTGAACACCGAAAATATTTCGACTTCTTCTATTCTTAAGTCAGACGTCGATGGGAATGCCGATAAGCTGAGTACGTTGATTGCCAACGCCATGTTCAAGCAGTACATCATTGATGAACGTCCTGAAAACAATAATGGGCAGACAGGTGGTCACTATCAAAACATCATTAATTCTAACTACAAGAACATCGTCATTGGGATCTATGTGACCGACAACGGTTTCTACTACGCTGCTTCGTCTACTGTTGCGACAGGTGATGACAGTGTCTACAGGGGTTAATGGATTGTTGTAGAGATGTTTGTTTTTAAAAGATGCTCTGATGAAAGGCTTCTGTCTTAGCATCCCTGAAATTATAAAAAGGCAATGCCGCCAGCTGGAAAAGCCGGTGACGTTGCCTTTTTTGACCCATTCTTTTTCATGGCCCATATATCGCCTTCAACCCAGCAATATCACCGCTTGAGAGTTGCGTGACCCCGCGCGTGATCGGGTACATTACCGAGTCGAGGGACTTGCTGTGATCTAAGCCGAGCGCGTGGCCCAATTCGTGCATGGCAACGGCTTCGTTGATGGATTGGGCCGGATAGGTGAGATTGAGACTGGCGCGGGCATGGTTGATGACCGTGACCTGCGTACCCATGGTTTCAACAATGATGGTCGGGCCGCCTTCGCCAAGTTCGGTGGCACCGAGGTCTTGTTCGCTCATGCCTTTTTGGTAACTTGAAAAGGTAATTTGGTTATCATTCTTTTGACCCTTGCCAGGGATGAGTTTGACGATGCCGGTTGCGTTATAGGCGCGGACAGCTTCGTTGAAAACGTTGTGTTCTGACTGCGGCAAGTTGGCGTCAAAGTGATAGAAATAAGTTTTTCTGAGGTGACGGCCTTGAACGATATTTAAGGCAGGGGTGGTGTCGGCTGAGGTACTGGTCGAAGTGGCTGATTGGCTGGTGTTGCTGGCTATCAGGCTACCAGATGAGGCTTGGCTGGCCTGGTTAGCTTGATTATTGTCATTCAACCATCCAGAGACCGTGCGTGTGGCGGTGTTCCAGACTTGGGCGATGCCGTTTTTGACAGTTTCGCGCGTCGCAATTGGCAGCGGACTCTCTGTGCTATAAATTAAGAAGACTCCCGCCACAAGCACGATCACCCAGAATAAGCGGTTGCGGTGTTTCATGGATGGCCTCGTTTCTAAAAGAAGTTTGCCGAAGATCTACTGTTATTCTATGCTAATTTGGAAGACTTGTCGTGAAGCTTTAGGCTGATGTTTGAAAGACATTTCGATTGGCAAGTGGTGGGACGATCATACCTGATAACGGCTTATTCGTCATGGGAAAAGCTCCGCCACGGCCATTAGCAGAAATGTATGGAGGAGAATCATGAGTGATTTGGATCGGATTGTAAATGCTTATGACCTTGGACAAATCAAAAGAGTGGCGCCGATGACCAATGGAAAAAGTGGTCGTGCGTGGCGTGTAGAGACTGATGCGTCCACTGTTTTGGTGAAGACGGTTGCCGATACCGCCCGCGCTTCTCTCGAATTTGCCTTGACACAGGCGATTCAGGAAGAAGACCGCGATGTAACGCCAGCAATTTTGTCGACCACAGAGGGACACCCGTTTGTGATGGTAGATCACCAGGTCTATCGCGTCCAGAATTATTGGCAACAAGCCGCGACAAAACCGTCATTAGCTGCAACGTTAGCATGTTACCGAAAGATTCGAGTTGCACTGGATCGGTTTGAATATGCTTGGTCGACTGACGATTCCCAGTCGTTGGATCGACTTTGGGAGAGTCAGCGAGCTAGCTTAGCCCAAAATTGGCCCGGCATTTATGAACAACTGACACCGATGATCACGCAACTCGAAACAATTGACCGCCAGCAGGGAACGTGGGTGCATGGCGATCTCGGTCGTTGGAATTTACTTTCGCTGGCCAACGAAAAAGTTGCGATTATCGATTTTGGCGAGGCACGTCGCGGCCCTCGGTTTCTGGACTTTGCCGCACTCTTTGATAGCTTCATGCCGCGAGAAAAGAATGCAGTCAAGGTGTACAAGGATCGTTTTTGCGACTTGGCGGGGATCGAGGAGCAGGATCAGCACATCTTTTTGGCGACTGTTCAGTTGTGGCTAGTAAAGGGGATGTTAGTTGCAGTGGAGAAAGCGCCGGAACATGTTCAAAATTTTTGGGATCGAGTGCAGTTGGTTGGTAACTTATCATCATGATTGCAAAAGAGTTCCATGCCATCTCGTGATGTTGCATAATGAGAGTTGTCAAGTAAAGAGACACTTCATATCGCGAAGTTAAAGGAGATAGGCAACATGGCCGAGGCAGATAACGAGAAAAGAATTGAAAATGCAGTTAACAGTCATACAGATGCCGATACAGAAACTGTTAATGTGCGGATGATCAATGCTACACAACACGTTCCCATTCAAGAACTCCATTCGTTGCAAGAATTTGAGGATCTTTATCGCGATGAAGACTGAGCGTGCCAAAGGAGTTCTCATTAATGCAGCGGGTGCTCAACGATAATACAAGGTAATTAACCGCGCACAATTGATTTTGTCCCGCATAAGTGTCACACTAAAAGTAAGTAACAGGAAAGGTGACGGTATGATGGCATCGATTAAGTTATCGCAGTCGTTTGTTGACTTGATGAAGAAGAAGCATTTTGATCAGAAGGTTTTGCTGTTGATTGCCGATGACGGCGGCGGGCGGTATTCGTTACAAGGCGGTGCCTGCAGCATCGGCACGAAGTTTACCTTGATTGTGCTCGATCAGCCGGATCCGGATTATCAAGTGAAGTTGGACAATGACGCCGGTTTGAAGCTGTACACTTCGGACTATGACATGATTTTCTTTGCCAGCGGTTTGGCCATGGACTTTAAAAACGGCGCCATCAGTATCAAAGATGACGCGCATGCTTATTTAGACGGCAGCGTTCGCATTGCAAAGGGGTCAGATGTGTTAGCGGCATTCAAAAAGGGCATCCTGATGAGCGGCGCGACTTGCTGAGTCAAAGCAAGTTATAATTTGTTTGGTAACTGAATTTTTAAAATAATCGGCACTAGTAGCGGATCAATTTTTGGCGCTAGTGCCTTTTTTGTTAACTCGATGAAAAATTAAAAAAACACAGATATAATTCATTGATTTTTCAGGAACCACCTGTTATGCTAACGCTATCAAAACCGAAATCGAACGGAGGCATCCTAACATGCGGATCAAAGACCGATTTACCCCATCAAAATTGAATGCAGGGGCTGCGATTGGTGCAGGGTTCTTTGGTGTGCGTCGCGGATGAGCTTCTAGTCGGATCAAATAGGATGTATTAAAAGGACGGCTGAGGAGGCCGTCTTTTTGTGCATACGTTCATGTTTGTGACAACGTAGTCCCCAAAATTTTGACTGGATTCTCCAGTCACGACGAGGAGACGATTTCAATGCAAACAATTTTTCAAATCGGTTCAATTAAAAAACGGTGGTTAGTAGGGTTGCTTGGCTTGCGGGTCGCGGTTGATGGCTTCAACGTCGCCATTTCCATGTTGATTCAGCTAGGATTAACTGCGGCGCTGGCCGGTCAGGTTGGCTTGTTGCTGGGTATTTTTGGTGGGATGCTCGGTGCATCGGTTGTTTATACGGGTGTTTACTGGTTATCAGGAGTGGTTGTGGAACGGCTAAAACGGCGCTTGAGCCTAGCCATTGCCACTGCTTTAGTGAGTAGCTTTTTGGCTGGGAAGGCTGATGAGGCACCTGATAGTGGTTTAGCGATGAACTTAATGGTAACTGACACCCAAAATATCATGCAGTTTTTGGATACCGGCGTCTTGCCGCTGGTTGATTTTGGCATCACCGTCATCTTGGGCATCGCGTATGTTGCCACTCAGTCCTGGCAATTAGCAGTCGTTTTTATCCTGATTGGTCTCGGTTTCGCAGTGGTTTCTCGGCAACTTTTTCGCTACCAAAATCGGGCGCAGACAAATTTGATTGGCATTGATGATCGCCATAAAGGCTTCTTCAATGATTTCTTGGCGAATTTTGCGATGGTGCGGAATCTTCATGTTTTTTCGTATATCCAGCAGCGGCATCAGGTTTTTTTCCAGGAGGCAACGCCAAGCCTTATGCAGTTGGCAAGTGCTGCCGGTACCTTGTCCGGTATTTTTAACGGCGGGATCTATTTGGCGGAAGTGTTAACGCTGGTACTGGGATTTACCTTGTTGCCACTGACGCAGCAGTCGGTAGCGAGCGTGTTAGGCGCGTGGAATGCCGGTGTCGGCTCGATTTTGTGGCCGTTTTTAGGGTTAGCACCGACAATTGCGTATCTTGCCCAACAGAAAACGTCGCTACAACGCATTTTGCCGCGGCTACAGGTCGCGTCTGAAGTTCCGATCACGACTAACACCAAAATAGCGGTGACTCATGATCAGCCCATGACGATTGTCGGCGAGCGGGTGACTTTTCATTACCCGAACAGCTCACGACAGCTGTTGCACAATCTGAATTTTCAGATTGATAATCACGGCATCACTTTTATCATTGGCGCAAACGGTGCTGGAAAAACAACGCTAATGAAGCTGATTTTAGGTGAGTTACTGCCTACTTCCGGACACATCGACATTCGCGGCCGTCCAACTGCCACCTCGCCGTCCGAGTTAGTGGCATTCGTCCCGCAGCGCAGCGTGATGTTCACGGCGTCTGTCGCAGCCAACTTGCTTTTGGTTGAAGATCACTCGTCACAACGGGTCATGCCACTACTACACCAACTTGGGCTTGAAAAATATGCGGATGATGTCGATCAAATATTACATCCCGCGCAACTCTCACCAGGCGAGCAGCGGCGGTTCGGGATCGCGCGTGCGCTGCTTTCGGGGCGGCCTTGGCTGGTTTTGGATGAACCTTTTTCCGATATTGATACGGTGAATCAGGCGATGGTCATGCAGATTCTGCGGCAAGAAGCACGACGACGCGGGATTATCGTGATCACGCATACTTTCGATTTTGTCACGGCCGCCGATCACATCATTAAAGTGGGTGAGCAGCATGACTAAGCTAAAACAAATCTGGCAACTGGTCGGGACGCGGATCGCGCCGCTTTTATGGTTGATTGCCTTAATCTGCGCCGGCTTCGAGTTTGCGTTAGCGCGTATCATTCAAAATGTGACCCAACAAAGCATGTTAACGATCAGATTATTTGTCGTTGCGCTTGGTGCGGCGCTAATGATAGGGCTCGGACGCTGGTTGATTGGGCGGTGGCAGACGCAAGCACAGTATCGGCTGGTCCAGCGACTTCAAACGCAACAAATGGCCGCACTCATGACTGGCCCGGTTGCAACGGACGATCAAACCGGTAGTGAACGACTCAATGGTATGACAACCGAAGCGTCCTTGGCCGCCCCCTTGTTTATTCAGTCGGTAACTGCACTTGCTGTTGGGACCTTTTCGTTCCTTGCCGCCAGCTTATTCGGTTGGTTGAGCTCATGGCTGCTGATGGTCGTGATCGTAGGATTGTGCCTGACTGCCTTATTGATCCCACGCTTCATGGCTGGTCGCTTAACTCAGGCACAGGACACCCAACAAGTCGAAAATGGCCGCATGCAATCAGCTTTATTGGAAGTACTTGCAGGACGAACACTATTAAGAGACTATCAAAGTGAACAGTTTGGTTTACAACTTTTTCGGAAGGCTTACCAAACTTTTGCAGACTCCCAATATCACATGGGCATTCAGCAAACGGGAACCATTGTACTTGGCTTTGCGCTGGGGTTGTTCGTTGACATTGCAATTTTAGGCGTTGAATTGTGGTTTGTCGGTTTCAAAATGATCACGGTCGGTCAATTTGCGGCGTTTGCCATGTTAACACCGAGCTTTACGTGGTTGTTCTACAGCATGCCAGGCCAGTATGCCCAACTTTCACGGCAGGTGGTCGCCGCCAAACGCTTGCTCGCATTAGTGACATTGCCGGAACAAAAACATTCAGATCTAACGCAAAAAGTATCCGGACAGTACACCTCTGCCTCCTCCTTTTCTGGAGAGCAACTGGTTTTACAGGATCTAAGCTACACCTATCCATCTGCGCACCAGCCAGTGTTGCAGCAACTTAATTTAACGATTGATGTTGCGGCCCATGAAAAGATTTTGGTCACGGGCCCAAGTGGCGGCGGGAAGTCGACGTTGATTCAGATTATTTTAGGCTTGCTGATTCCACAAGCCGGCATGATTCAAGGGCAACCGGCAGGCGTAGCTTCGGAGCGACTAGCCGACAAGATTGGTTTTGTTCCGCAAGTCGTGGCGCTGTTTGATGATACCTTGTTACAAAATATCACGCTCGGTCGCCCGGTTACCCAGGCAGCAATTGAAGCGGTGCTCGCCCAAACCGATTTGCAGGCATTCGTTGACCGTCTGCCGCAAGGACTCACCACGCAGCTGCACGGCCAGGCGAAAGCCAATGTGTCGGCAGGTGAATTGCAAAAGATCGGCTTGGCGCGGGCGCTTGTCGCAAAACGGGCGATGTTATTGCTAGACGAACCGTTTGCCAACTTAGATGCCGCGTCGGCAAAAGCACTGAGTCAAGGCTTAAAGTCATTACCAATTGCCATGATGGTTATTTCCCATCGACTGGATATCACGCGGTTTTGGGATCGGGCCTTGCGCCTAGAAAATGGCCGCTTAAACGAAGAAAGTCTCGCTAAGCCAAAATAGTTGGCAACCGCTACTATCTCACGTATAGTAAAAGCGTATTGACGCGATTCCCTGCGCAAAGACTTGGGTGTTGGTTTCGGGCACTGTGACTGGATGAACGGTCGCCGAACTTGAGGCCATTGACACCAATTTCTGAACGTAGCGAATTGCTTATCAGAAAGGGGGAATAAGATGTTTAACTGGTTGATTTTAGGGCACATTATCTTTGGCCTGATCTCATTTGTCGGATCGCTCTTGTTAGCACTGGGGTTCCGCGCTTCATTTGCCAGCCTGACACCGATTCAAAAATGGGGGATTGGCCTTTCGATTGGCGGCCTCTTTGCAACGATGGCATTTGCCATGTTGTCCGCAGCCAACGGGGTATCGGCGTTGCTGTTTATCGGCGCCGGCGCTGCACTTCTGTGGGTATTGATGCATCACCGCGCAGAAGCATAACGTGCGTGTCTGGTTAAACTGAAAACAGTCGGCTGGGAAAGTAAGTCGTCCCGGTTGGCTGTTTTTGTGATTGCAAAATTTAAAATAGTTTCAAATGAATCATATGCGCGCAGTATGTTTTGCCCATTTAACCGTAAACAAATGGTTAATACCAGGAAATGCAGATATGAGTTACGCAGCAAACTTGAATGAAAGCCGGATATCGATCTAGTTTAGAGACGACTGTTTTAATTGAAACTATATTATGGCGTTTCTTTTTCTTCTTCACTTTGCTGCCACGGTCAAGCCATTCCCGAAGCCATTGCCATTATTTTCTTAACAACCACTCAATCACAACGGCAGTTAACCAAAATTAAAATTCTGTGAGTAAGCTAAAACCCCGTAGCCACGCGGCATCACGCCATGAAATCACCAAGTGCCAATCAGGTTTTAAGAAATTACCCGTTGACGAATAATATTTTTAAAAGTATGCTAATGCTAATTTCTTCGAGAGGAGTCAATGTGATGACCCAGTTCAACCAAGTCATGTTCATGTCCATGTGCTGCTGCTATGAACAATATAGCGGTTCTATTTACATGGCTGGATATCGGCTTGGGTGACGGACAAACGTGACTTGAACGAAGGACAAAACTGGCGGTGTATCTAGAATCCTAGATGCACCGCCAGTTTTTATTTTACTTTAGGAGATGGCATGTATGAAGAAGTCCCATTGGCTCACAGCTCTTATTACCGGCGTTGCGCTGGCGACCTTACTTGTCGGTTGCGGCAGTAAAGGTTCTGCATCATCAAGCAGCGCTCAGACGTTGAATTTAACCGAAGAGCTTGATCCGACGACGTTAGATGTGAATGATATGCGCAATACTAACGAGAACGATATTCTTTCAGAAGTTCAAGAAGGCTTGACCACGATTGAATCGAAAAACGGCAAAGATAAAGTCGTTTTAACTGGGGCCAAATCCTACACCAAGTCAGCTGATGGCTTAACGTATACATTCAAGCTGCGCGATGCCAAATGGTCAGACGGCAAGAAAGTCACCGCCCAACAATATGTGGATTCATTCCGCCGGCTTTTGAAAAAGGAGAATGCCTTTTCGCAGGCGACGAATGCTTATTTCATCAAGGGTGCTGAAGCATACAACACTGGTAAAGGCAGTGCTGAGGACTTAGGTGTGAAAGCCTTGAATGCCAAGACGCTCCAGGTTCAGCTCGCTTATGCTTACCCGTCTCTTTTGTCCGACTTTGCATCTGTCACTTATTACCCTGTCCGCCTCGACAAAATTAATAAGGTTGGCAATAAAAAGTGGAAAACGGATGTGAAGGATCAGGTCTTTAACGGCCCATTCAAGCTGACATCTTGGAAAAAGAATGACAAGATCACGCTGAAGAAGAACAACACTTATTGGAATGCCAAAAAGGTGAAGCTGCAAACCATCACCTACACCACGACAAACAAGCCGTCGACTGTGCTTTCGTTAATGCAAAGTGGCCAGTTGGACGCCTTGTCTGCTTCCGGAAAACAGATCAGTGACTTCAACAAATTGGCTAAAAGTAACAAACTGGTCTCGCGAAAACAAGATGGTTCTGGGACGACCGTTTTAATCATGAATCAACACAATGGTGGGACGCAGGGACTTTTCAAAAATACGAAGGTGCGTGAAGCAGTCTCACTTTCGATTAATCGCCAAAGTTACAACAAGGCGGTCAATGACGGCAAAGACCAGCCAACCTATACCATGGTGCCGCAATCGGTGAACGTTGGATCAACAAACTACGGTGAGTATGTCGGTAATCCACTGAAAGATTTACAGGCACAGTACAACACCAAGGCTAAGCGTCAGGCCTTGTTGAAAGAGGGCTTGAAGGAACTGGGTAAGTCAACGGATCTCAGTAAACTGAATTTTGTTTACCTGACTGTCGATGATGATGACACCGGTACTTGGCTGAAACAAGAGCTTGATCAACAGTTAGGCGTCAAAGTCACGATCAAAACTGCCCCCGATGTACCTAGCTTTGTGAAGTCCAGAAATGATAATCAGTATGATTTGCTTGACAATGGCTGGTCAGGAAGCGCCGATCCGAATTCGTATTTGAGCCTGTGGGATTCAAATAACGGCTTCCAGCAATTCTTCGGCGGGTATAACAGCAAGACGTTTGACGATCTCGACGCCAAGTTAAATGCCAATTTAAGTACGAAAGAACGGCTGGCCCTTTATAAGCAACTGGAGACACAACTGGTTGCCAAGGATTTCGGCGTCGTGCCGTTAACCAATTCGGAATCACGTATTTATATCAACAAGTCAGTTAAAAACCTTCAATCAACCGTCTTTGGCGCCACGTTCAACTACACTTATGCGTCAAAAGAATAGCTAGCTAGCCACATTGGCCATAAACACGGCCAATGTACATAAGGTCAATAGGAGATGGCAAAATGACTCATTTTGATTCAAGAAGAAGGTGGCTGCAACCGTGATCAAGCTGATCGTTCGACGTTTTATCGAACTGTTAATATCGACGTTCCTAATTGCCACGGCAACTTTTTTCCTGATTTCGGCGGTGCCTGGTGATGCGCTGAGTGCCCAAACCGATAAATTACCAGCGGCGACCCGCGCCCAGGTTTACAAGAACACAGGCCTCAATAAACCTGTGATGGAACGGTATGTGATTACCATGAACAACATGTTGCATGGACAGTTTGGCGAGTCAATTGCCGATCCGTCTGTGACCATGTCGAACTTGATCCGCGATCGTCTGCCGGCATCGGCGCGTCTAGGTATCCAGCAAATGCTACTAGGCATTCCGCTGGGGCTACTGCTGGGGATTCTGGCGGCTGTGTATAAAAACACCTGGATTGATCGGGTGGTGACAATTCTGGCACTGTTTTTGATGTCGTTTCCGAGTCTGGTGCTGGGACTGTTACTGCAAAGTTATTTTGGCGGCAAACTCGGCTGGTT
This sequence comes from Lacticaseibacillus huelsenbergensis, assembly GCF_029726355.1. Taxonomy (NCBI): domain Bacteria; kingdom Bacillati; phylum Bacillota; class Bacilli; order Lactobacillales; family Lactobacillaceae; genus Lacticaseibacillus; species Lacticaseibacillus huelsenbergensis. The sequence goes on along the minus strand of NZ_CP120687.1, from coordinate 53,917 downwards.
CCCGATTATCGGGTGGCCCAGTGGCGATCAACTCTGGTGGGGCGGCTGGATTTACACCATTTTGCCGACGATTGCCGGCGGGGTCGGCTACATTGCCGGTTACGCGCGATTGTTGAAAAATTCAATGGTGGATGTGGCCTCAAGCGAGTATGTCATGACGGCGCGCGCCAAGGGATTATCGGAACCGCAAATCGTGTTGCACCATATTGTGCGAAATGCGTTCATTCCGATTATTACCTCGTTGCCAGTGACGTTGGCTTTTGGCATCACCGGATCAATTTTCATTGAAAGCATTTTTGTGATTCCCGGCATCGGGCAGTATTTTGTGACGGCGCTGACGAATCGTGATGTGCCGATTATTATGGGCGAAACGGTGTTGCTGGCGATTTTGTACATTGTCACGATGTTCATCACCGATCTGCTGTATACCGTGGTTGATCCGCGGATTAAGTTATATGACAACTGAAGGGAGTCAGGCGAATGGCTGTCAGTGATACGGATTTTCATTTTGTTCAAGGAACCGACAACGCCGGTATGCCAACTGTGCTGACGAAACAACCAACCATCTCGGTGGATGAGGCGAATGCACCCAAAAGTATCAGTTTCTGGGCATCAGCGCGGCAGAAATTGTTAAAAGACCACTTAGCAGTCGCGTGGGGTATTATTTTGATTCTCATCGTGTTAGTGGCCTTAATTGGCCCGCAACTTCAGCACTATGACCCCAATTTGATTCGAGTCAATGCGCGAAATGTGGGGCCGAGTGCGGCTCATTGGTTTGGCACTGATCGCTTGGGGCGGGATTTATTTACGCGCACCTGCATCGGCATTCAGGTTTCGCTCTTGGTGGCGATTCTCAGTACCGTTCTGGCAATTGGTTTTGGGACAATTTATGGCATGGTCATGGCGTTTTTTGGTGGCTGGGTCGATGAAATCATGATGCGGATTATTGAAGTGTTTAATTCGCTTCCGGGGCTGTTGATCACCATGCTGATCATGGTCGTTTTAGGCAATGGTATGTGGACGATGTTGTTTGCACTTGCGCTCACCAGTTGGTCAGATGCGGCGCGGCAGGCGCGGGGACTGGTGATGCAATTGCGGCAACTCGATTATGTGACGGCTGCCGTGATGCTGGATACGCCGGTGTGGCGGATTATGACGCGGCATCTGGTACCGAATATGATGAGTATTCTGATTCTGGATATTGGCCAAAGCATCCCCGGCAACATCTTTGGTGAAGCCAGCCTTAGTTTTCTGGGACTGGGGATTCAGGCTCCGAACACGAGCCTTGGCATCCTGATTGCCAGTGGTCAGGATCAGATGCTTCAACATCCCCTGCAACTTTACATTCCGATCATGGTTTTAGTCGCGATCGTCTTTGCGTTTAATATCGTAGGTGACGGCTTGCGCGATGCCCTTGATCCAAAATTTCAAGGTTAACTCAACTGACTGCCAGCAGCGAGAAGCTTGTTTGCAGGCTTCACCCAAAAGCCGCTGCATTGGTAGTCAGCACAACCTTTTTAAGGAAGTGTCAAAATGATCCAAAAACATCCTTGGCAGGTCGGCGCTGCGCTTTTCATTGGCTTGCTGGTCGTCACCACTGGTCTGTCGTTAACGCGCGAAGGCCTGACCCTGGCCATATTGTGGGGGCTACACCAGACGTTTTGGCTGCTGGTGGGTTTGGCGATCCTTGCCGTGGGGATTAAATTGCTGCTGCACACCCGCCGCCCGCATGCTAACTTAACCAGCAAGATGCTCCGGGCGTTGCCTGGCAACTTGCAATTAGGCATTTGGGTCGCCGTGAATCTTATTGGCGGCACCGTGATTGATTTACTTCTGTATTAAAAATGAATTTTGAAAGGGGCGCAGCATGACTGATATTGTTTCAATTAAAAACTTAACCGTGACGTTTCATGAGGCCAACGAAAATGTCTATGCCGTCAATGGGGTGGATTTAACGCTGCATCAAGGCGAGACGCTCGCATTGGTTGGCGAGTCCGGTTCGGGTAAATCAGTGACCACGCATGCGCTACTGGGTTTACTTGGCAAAGATGCAGAGGTCAAGGCTGATGCCATGCAATATGGTGAAACCGATCTGCTGCACGCCAGTAAGAAGGCTTATACGCGATTGCGCGGACAGGAGCTTGGGTTGATTTTTCAGGATTCGCTGAGTGGGCTGAACCCAACCATGCGTATCGGCCGGCAAATTGGCGAAGGGGTTAAGGCGCACCGACACCTGCACGGGGCCGTTTTAAAACAGGCGGTCAACGCGGCGATTCAAGATGTCGGCTTGCCTGATCCGGCCTTGATAGCGCGCAAGTACCCGCATGAACTGTCGGGCGGTCAGCGACAACGTGCCATGATTGCCATGGCGATGATCATGCAGCCCAAGGTTCTGATTGCCGATGAACCAACCACTGCTTTGGACGTGACCCTGCAGGCGCAAGTGCTGGACTTGATCAAGCGACAGAAGGCCAAGCGCGATTTAAGCGTGATCTTCATCACCCACGATTTAGGTGTGGTGGCAAATATTGCCGATCGGGTAGCCATTATGTACGCCGGTAAAATTGTCGAAACTGGCACGGCAAATGAAATTTTTTATAATCCGCAGCACCCGTATACTTGGGGCTTGCTGGATGCGGTGCCAAGTTCGGACGATCAGCGTAAGGAGCTATTTACCTTACCGGGGACACCGCCGGATTTACGGAAGCCAATCAAAGGCGACCCATTTGCACCCCGCAATCCCTATGCGCTGGCAATTGATTTCAAGGAAATGCCACCGCTGTTTCAGGTGTCACCTACCCATTTTGTCCGTTCCTGGCTGCTTGATCCGCGAACGCCGAGTTATCAGCCGCCGGTCACGATTCAAAAACGGTGGGCGCGGTTTGCCGAACTCACCAAGGAGCCGTCGTTGGCGGTCGCGGTGAATCAGGCCTAATTCAAAGCCTTTTACAAATGGAGATGGTTATTTTTGACAGAACCGTTATTTGCCATTCAAGATCTAAGCGTCAACTTCCGGAAAGATCAGCGGCTCATCAAAGCAGTGAATCACATCAATTTTACAATTGCTTCCGGCACCACCGTTGGCTTGGTGGGCGAGTCAGGTTCGGGAAAAACGACCACTGGCCGTGCGATTGCCGGCATCGGACCGATTTCAGGCGGGGATGTACTGTTTTCAGGTGAGTCGATTCAACATTTTTCGCATGCTGAACGCAAGCAATTTCGGCGCCAGGTTCAGATGGTGTTTCAGGATCCATTTGCATCGTTGAATCCGCGCCAAAAAGTGGCCGATATTATCGCGGAAGGCATTGATAATTTTCATTTGGCATCATCAACACAGGAGCGGCTTGATCGGGTTTTGCAGTTGCTGGAGCAAGTCGGTTTGCCGCCGGATGCGATTAATCGGTTTCCGCATGAATTTTCCGGTGGTCAGCGGCAGCGTATCGGCATTGCCCGGGCATTGGCGGTTGAACCAAAATTTCTGGTATTGGATGAACCCATTTCTGCCTTGGATGTGTCAATCCAAGCGCAAATTGTGAACCTGTTGCGGCAGATTCAGCAAGCCCAGCATCTAACGTATCTTTTCATTGCCCATGACCTGTCCATGGTGCACTACATCAGCGACCAGATCGTCGTTATGTATCAAGGGCAAATTGTGGAAACCGGTGCTACCGAAGCCGTTTACCGTCATCCGTTGCATCCGTATACGCAGACGCTACTCGCTTCGGTGCCACAAGCAGATCCGCTGTTTGAGCAGCAAAAGCCACGTGTTCATTTTGATCGCACACCGATTCCGGCTGGTGCGGCCTTAACCGAGGCGGCACCAGACCACTGGGTGTTGGCGCTTTAGGCTTAAGATCTTTTACGGGTTATCACAAAAATGGACTTCCAAGTGACAGCTGATGCCGCTTGAAAGTCCATTTTTATTATGTGAATACTCATAAAAGCTTTTAGCGCAGAACGATGGCATATGCCAATACCCGACCTACTTAGTCTCAACCCATTTGTCCAACAGGTAGACGTTAAGGCTGGAAATGAGGGCGAAGATCACTAGGAAAACGCCGAGAATGGCGGTTATGTTGTAGTTGCTAAAAGGCATTAAGAATAGCTGCCATAGCTGGTTGAACAAGTAAGAGGCCGTGATGATCACGACTAGATAAATGGCCCACTGTGCGAGACGAATCTGGGTTTCGGGTAAGAAGGCCATGATGGTGACGGAGAGCAGGTGGACCAGACTGACAAATGTCCAAATGAATAGGCAGGTTAAGCCAAGAATGATCACGCCTTCCGCGACATCCATCCAGACAGACGTCTCTGGCCAGTGAATGCCATGACTGGCCACTTGCAGGATGGTGAAAATTAGACTCTGGGCCAGACAGTAAATAACAAAGTTGCAGATGGTGCTGAAAAGGTTGGCCAAATAGAGTTTTAGGTTGGTAATCGGCACAGACCGGTAATAATTATCGACCCAGGTATGTTCCTGCCTGATGGCGAGTCGAATAAATAAGTAAAGTCCGCCAATAATTAAGTATGGTTGAAACGCATAGTAGAAAAGTTCGATGGAGAAGCGGGCACTACCGCCAAAATACATTAAAATCGCCGTGATGATGGTTGCAACGATCGTGACGACCAATGTGTTGACCACGGTTTGAATTCGCTGTCGAATCAAGACTTTTGTCATGGTCCAAGTATTAGTCATTTGTGGTGCTCCCTTCATAGAGACTTTCATAGTAAGCCTCGACACTCATGCCGGTTTCTTCGCGGAGTTGTTCCGTATTCCGATGCGCGACAACGTGCTTGTCTTTTAACACAACAATTTCGTCGAGAATGTTCACGACATCGTTGACATGGTGATCCGAGATCATCACCGTGGCCGCAGCAGGCTTCCAAGCGATCATGTTACTGATAAGGCGTTTGCGCGTCATGCTGTCAATGCCTTCAAATGGTTCATCAAGTAAATAGAGTTGGGTTTGGCGGGACAAGGTGAGGGCGGTCGCAAATTTTTTCCGATTACCTTTGGAGAGTGCACTTAATTTTTGGTGACAGTCCAATTCGTACTTATTGGTGAAATTTTCAAACGCCTTTTCCGAAAAGTCGAGATACATGATGGCGTAATCGGTGGCGATTTGGTGCAACGTGCGGTGGGCGTTGACGCCTTTAAGCGATTCGCTAAAGCTGCTGAGTTGCTTGCGGTCGACAATGCTTTCCGAGGCGCCGATTTGGATGGTGCCGGTAAAATTGGTTGCGACGCCGTTTAAAAGTCGCATCAACGTGGTTTTTCCAGCACCGTTTGCGCCCAGTAACCCGATGAAATGACCTTGCTGGACCTCAAGATTGAGATCATCCAGAATGAGTTGACGATTGCGTTTATAGGTTAGGTGTTCTGCGGAAATCTTATTCGTGGTCATGGTGAGCCTCCTGTTCATCAACATATTGGGCAAAAGCGTCTTTCATTTCCGCGGCGCTAAGATTCAGGTCAGCCAGTTGGCGATACAAGGTGCCGAGTTCGGTGGCGATGACGCGATTTTTCAACTCAATCAAGACCTTAATGTCGTCGGTCACAAAATTACCGCGGCCGCGGCGGGTGACGAGCACGCCTTCTTGAATCAGTTCACTTAATGCGCGTTGAACCGTGTTGACATTCACTGTTAGCTCGGCAGCCAGTTGCCGAACAGCCGGCAATTGCGCACCGGACTTGAGCCGATCCGTGATAATGGCTTGGTAAAGGTACTGCTTGATTTGCAAGTAGATCGGAACTTTATCGTCAAATTCCACGGTGTGCCTCCTTATTAGTGTATTAGCTATCTAACACAGTGTATCAATAATCCTCTTGTTTGCCAAGTATCAATAGCCAGTATTTTAACGGCGAGAGTGGCTTCTAAGTTCCAAAATCGCCGCTGCGTGGTACAATGCAAGGCAAGAACCAGCACGAGAAAGTGAGGCGAGGGATGACGAAAAAATGGGGCAAAGTGATGCTCATCATCGGCATCTTTCTGGTTGTGAGTGGCGGCGCGTGGTGGTGGGTGAACCGCGGCGAAGCGCCTTCGACCAAACGCGTTGCCGGGACATATCAAACACCGACATTGTTTGTTCACGGTTTTGGTGGCGGTTATGGCTCGGAAAAAGATATGATCAATGACCTTAGCAAGCATCCCGGTTATCGTCAGGTTTTGCGTTACACCGTGACGAATACCGGCCAGCTTAGTGTGAGCGGTTCGTGGTCGCCGAGCGTTCGTCATCCGCTGATTGCCGTTGTGTTCAGTAGCGGGCGGCCAGATGCGGCCACGCTGACCAAGATTCTTAAGCAGTTGAAAAAACGTTACGGCATTCAAGACTTTAATGCTGTTGGCCATTCTGCCGGTTCCGCGGCTTGGGCCGATTGGGCAGTCACCAAAGACAAAAAAGGCGAACCAACGTTGCAACGGCTCATCACCATTGCCGGTCCGTTCAACGGTTTTCCCGGTATGCCGGGGATGAACAGCGGACAAGACATCAAGTTGGCGAGCGATGGCCGCCCTAGCGTGATGTCTGACCGTTATAAGCCGATGTATGAAAATCGGCGCAATTTTCCCAAGACAGCGGCAGTTTTGAATCTATTTGGCAATCTGGGCAAAGGATCCGATGGCCGCGTCCCCGTCAATTCCGCTCGCTCACTGCGGTATATTGTGGCAGGCCGGGCCAAAAGCTACTCCGAGCGGGAAATTACCAACAGCAAGGCGCAACACAGCAAGTTGCATGAGCACAATCCGTTGGTCAACCGGTATCTGTATGAGTTTTTGAGCACGGGTAAGATTACCGATCCATAAGCGATTCTGGTCGGTATTTGTTGAGAAGGAATTGGTGGTACATGAAGATAATTGAAGTCAAAGACAGGCAACCTGTGTTAATTCAGCAACTTTTAGCAGTATGGAGACAATCCGTCAGGGCGACACATTCATTCTTATCTGATGAAGAATTGAAAAGCATTGAAGAATATGTTCCACAAGCATTGCGTCAGGTTGCGCATCTCATCATCGCAGAGGAAGATGGTGTTCCAGTAGCATTTATGGGTACAGAGAATGAAATGCTCGAAATGTTATTTGTGGCGTCTGCAAAAAGAGGAGAAGGTCTGGGAAAGCGGCTTGTACAATTCGGAATAGAAAACGATGGCATCAAGAGATTGGCGGTCAACGAGCAGAATCCCCAAGCAAAAGGATTTTATGAACATCTTGGGTTTCAAGTTTATAACCGAACCGATTATGACGAACAAGGTAACCCATATCCACTTTTATATATGCAGTTGGATTAGTGTCATCTTTCGACTTTTTAAAGCTGGGCAGATCGATATTGTTTTTGAATGGTCCGGTTCATTAATTCGTAAAACGTAGAAAAGCATCGTCCACACAAGATTGCGGACGATGCTTTTTAGGTGGCACGTGAATCGCATGCTAAAACATTCAAACAAAAGGCGTTAATCGACGTACTGCTTAAGCAATTCGTTATATTCAGGGGTATCTTGTAAAAATGCTAGGTCCGGATCAAGCGCAATGTCCTGAACGAATTGCTTGCGTGCCGCAGCTAGCGATTCTCGCGGTTTTGGTTGGGGCAGATGCTGAAAAACCTTTGGGAAGGGTTGACCCAAATTGTCAGCATATTGCCGGATAACTGCCACTGCGCGTTTGATATCCTTAGTCGCCTTGGCGAGTTGCAATTCGTCACCAAAAACGAACGGACTGTTCACGTGAATCGCTTGGTCCAACGCCTTTGCAAGCGTCACATATTCCTCAGCTGTTGCCAGCTGGTGGTCAGCGATAGCCACCTGACTTAACAAGCTGAGTACTTGCCCCAGAGCACCATAATCGTTAGCCAACAGTTTCTCGCCCTCAACATAGGCTTCAGCCAATTGACCACGCTTTAACTGCAGTTTAGGTTTTAAAGCCCAAGCAGTCACTGTTTCGGTAGGTAACGCAGCAAGTTGCTTTTCCGCCGCGTCGAATTGCTCTTCACTGAGATAAAAATTGAAAAGACCCAGTGCAGCAAGTTGTGCCTGTTGCAAATCGGAGCTTTGCTCAGCCGCCTTGTACAACTTAATAATCCGTTGTTGTACAGGAGGCCAGTCGTCTTTGGGAATCTGGGGCTTCAGCATGTCAAGAAAAGGTGCCGCCATCATCTGTAATTGTGAAACTGATGGATAGTCGCGCAACTCTTGATCAATCAGCGCAACGGCGGCTTGCCAACCATCTTTTTGTGCTGTCATGGTTAGCTTGGCGTTAAAGTCCTGGAGAGCCACTGGATCTAAGTCAGAAGAAAAGTCCAACAATGTGTTGATGTCCGTGCCGAGGTTACGCGCCAACACAGGTAACAAGGTAATGTCAGGATAAGATGTGCCTTTTTCCCATTTGCTGACAGCAGGCGCGGAGACACCTACTTTTTGCGCGAGTTCTTCTTGCGTTAACCCGGCGGCTAGCCGCTTATTACGGATTATTTGGCTCAGTTGCATGATGTTCACCCCTCATTTTTTAATGATCTTTAGGTTCATTATGCAGAGAGGCGTCAGCAAAAACAATGGAGGCGCTTTCAAGTTCGTGGCAAAATTTTTAACTGCTGGTTAAGTTGCCGCAATGTGGTTACCACACCTGATTGACAGCCATTACGATCAGTAAAACACCGAGAACCGGGCGCAAGATGGCGGTGAGTAACCGCGGATCGAAACGGTTGAGGATGCGTGGAGTAATGGCGGCGCCTACCAGCGATCCGAGCATTAGCAAGCCGCCCACCGTCCAGGCAATTGTGCCTTGGGTCGCGTGCAGAAGGCAGCCAATGATAGACAATGCAACCAACGCATAAGAGGAGGTGGCTGCCGCGTGGGGCATATCCAAACCCATTAGCATCAACCCGGCCATAATCGGTCCACCGCCGCTTAAGCCGGCAATGCCCACCATTAAGCCGCTAATGATGCCTAGCACATAGGCGAACCAGGTGGGCTGGCCGGTCTTTTTGGCGTGACGGGCAAAGGACTGGCGCAGCATCTGCACGCCGAGCACGACAAAAATGATGGCGATGGCCCATGAATAAATCAGTTCAGGAATGTAAGGCGCTGCCAAACTGCCGACAATTGTGGCGGGAACAGCGGTGAGTAGAATCTTATTGCCGGCGTGAAATCGCATATTGCCGGTGCGATAGTGACTGTAACAGCCTACCGCCAGTGCCGGAATGGCGGTAAAAAGTGAGGTTGCGGCAGCCGTACTTGGCGACAAATGTGCGACACCGGTCATAATGCCGAGGTAGAAAGCGCCACCGCCGCCGCCCATTGTCATAATAAAAGCCCCGACCAAAAAGCCGAGGAGAATCAAAACGATTGTCATGAAATTTCCTCCAAGTGGGATGCCCGGTGATTGCCGGGTATCCGCACAGCATGTTTCGCTAAGCATGCTTGATAAAATAATTTTTATTAATTGATTCCATATTAGCGCACTTTTGCGCTGACTTTCAGAAAAAGTGCTAGCCAAAATTCTGGTTTTCACGGAATTATTTAAATTTCAATATTGTTACTGAAAATGGCCCGGCTTATCATGGAAGATAAAGGGAGGCCGATCATGGCAAAAACAACCATCGAGCAAAAGGAAAAGAACGCGCGTCATGCCTTGTTTGTCATCACCATTGTGGCGCTTATGTCGTTTTTCGGGGTTTTAACGGAAACATCCATGAATGTCACGTTTCCGACGTTAATGCATGACTTTCATGTTTCTTTGACAACTGTGCAGTGGGTGACGTCAGGGTATCTTTTGGCGGCAGCACTCGTGATGCTTAGCTCTGCATACATGAAACGGCGCTTTACCAATCGCCAGCTTTTTATTACGGCGGCGCTACTTTTCATCATCGGCGATCTGATGTGTGCCTTAGCCCCGGTGTTCTGGGTGTTGTTGCTTGGGCGGCTGGTTCAGGCAGGCTGTGTTGGCTTGTGTGGGCCATTGATGGTCAACATTATTTTGGACACGGTGCCCACTAGCAAACTGGGTACATATATGGGCATCGCGAATCTCATCATTCTCATCGGACCAGCCTTGGGACCGACTTTTGGCGGGGCCATCGCCAACTTTTTTGATTGGCGGATGATTTTTTGGAGCACCTTGCCGTTTGCGACTTTGCTGCTCGTATTGGGGCAAGGGCGTATTAAGCAATATACGCCGACTTCTGCGTTTGCATTTGACTGGCTGCGGTTTGCGACACTGGGTGTTGCTTTGATTAGTTTGACGCTCGCTTTAAACGGTATCAGCGAGCATACCTGGCTTATCGCAGGTGTGGCCGGTGCTGTCGTGCTTGTGGCGATGGGCGCTTTTTTATGGTTGTCCAAGCATCATGCCAAAGCATTGTTTAAGCTGGATGTTTTCCATGATGGCGGCTTTTTGTACAGCTTTTTGCCGTATATTTTGATGCAGTTTTCCAATGTGGGGATTAATTTTTTGCTGCCGAATTATGTACAGACTGTAGATGGTGCCAGTGCGTTTGTCGGCGGGTTGATTTTGCTACCAGGCAGTGTCTTTAATGGCCTTGGTCAGCCGGTTTATGGCTGGATGCTGGATCATTTTGGTGGGCGGTTGCCGCTTTTGCTGGGTAACAGCCTGTTTACGGTCGGGATGCTGGGCTTTACGATTTGGGGTCGCCATATCGGTGTATTAGGCGTGACGATCCTGTATTTGATCTTCGCCATTGGTCGGTCGATGGCATTTGGCAACAGCACGGCTTACGGCTTGAAGGTCATGGCCCACCAGTATCAAAGCGACGCCAACGCTTTATACAGCACCGGCCAACAAGTCACCGGATCGATCGGCACCACCGTCTTGGCCGGGATGATGACCGCGGTCACGGTGCCCGGTCTGACCCATGCCCAGAACGTCGGCATTGGCAGTCAATTAGCTTTTGCACTACTACTCTTGATCGGCTTGGTCAACTTCGGCTTTTACGTGCGTTTGTTTAAACTGACGAAAGCAAAAGCTTGATGACAGGTTAAAAAGACTCAGACAACTGACCCCAAAATCTATTGCGAGGCGTTGTCTGAGTTTTTTTCATTAAACAAGCAGTTAGTCTGGCAAAAAGCCATGCTCGACGATCTTCAACTGGCGATTCATCTGATCCACCACCGCCTGCAGGTCTTCAAAGTTGCGGTACTTGCCAGTGGCGATTAGCTGTGTTGTGACCGCAGTTTGTTGGGCAATGAGTGCAGAAACCACACTGAAAATGTCATCAACGGAAATCCCTTGTCGGCGAGGTAATTGTTCGATTTTTTCGCGAAATATTCGATTGGCTTCCACGGAAATGGCTTGGGTTTCCTGTTGGATTTGTTGCTGCAAGGGTTGGGGAAAATGCGGTAAATCTGCGTAGGCCTGCATCATGAGGCGGTACTCAGCTGGGAAGGCCAATTGGAGTTTCATCTCATATTTCACTGCTGCTGACATCATGGCGGCTAAACCCGGAGCGTCTTGCCAGTGGTGCGGATCCATATGGGCATAGATCCGCTGATAAGCGGTTTTAAAGGTGTCGAGGTATAAGGCTTGTTTATTGCCAAAATAATGAAAAATCAAGCCCTTTGAGACGCCGGCAGTTGCAGCAATTTGGTCGGTTTTGGTTTTTGCAAAGCCTAATTGTCCGAAGGCGTCAGTTGCTGCTTGTAAAATTCGGGTTACTTTTTGCGGGTCGGTGACGACTTTTTTCATACGCTCAGATCCTGTCGACGATATCCGACAACGCCGATGATGAAGAGGATCACGGCACTGACAAGCATGATGGCAAGCCACGATTGGCCCAAAGCCTTGATCGGAACATCAGCAATCCAGCCAAAAGGAGTAAAATCGCCAGCGTGCTTAGGCAGTGAAAACAACCCATGAAAGACCTGTACGATCAGCCCGGCGCCCATATAAAGCCAGAAGAGACTGCTTAGTTTTGGCCACAAACCGGCTAGCGCAATGCCTAACGTGATAAATGCCAGGACTGCAGGCAGACCACCGATGAAGAGTCGCCCGAGATACTTTACCGGTAGCGGTTGGTCTAGGACCGCATTGCCCGTCAAAAATAAGGCGAGCAACCCGACAGAAAACACCGAAATGCCCACGAGTAAGGCCCAGCAGTTGTAACTGGTACTGATCGTGGTTCGCGTTGGCTTTTCCGCGTGAATGATGCCAAGATAGCCCAGCCGGTCGTCGTGCTTAAGGCGAAAGGCAATCTGACCCCCCGCGGTGACGGCCAAAGCGACAAAAATGGCCATATACATCGCCAGAAACGAAAGTACCATGGTTTGATTGGCGGCGTGAATTTGCTTGACGTCTAAGAGCTGGCGATAAATCGGGTTGGTTTTAAGAATATCGCCAACGCCGCCCAGAACACTGCCCATGACGCCGCCGAAAATAACCGCACCAATCAGCCACCCGGACAGCAGACCGCGTTCGGTACGCCAGATCAAAGCCGGCATCGATCGTAACCACGGCGCTGCGGTGGCGCGACCTTTTCCTTCCGCCAGTACACCGGCGCCGAGATCACGATTTTGGGCAATAGCAATGGCGGCACCACAAAGCAGGATGCTGCAAGCAAGGCCGAGATACAGCGGCATGAGTTGATTTTTCGTATAAAAGTCGACCTTTTCAAACCAGCCGATTGGGGAAAGCCAGGTGAGTTGTTGGTGGTTAAGATCGGTGACGAGCCGAATGAGATAGGCGGCGGCTAAGACCATATAACTTAACATGCTGGCGGTGCGGGTATTGTTGGCTAACTGCGCGAACAGCAAAGCCATGCTGCCGAAAACCAAATTGGCGATCAGCATGGCAATGGCGAACAACAAATCGCCGGTCATGTCAGTCCCGTCCATGTTGACAGCGAGCAGCGAGGCGAAGTAGGCGGCCGCCAGCACAAAGCTGACCAGTAGCAGCTCCCAAATGGCAGCGACGACATCCGCCGGGCGCCCGACATCGCGCGCCCGGACCATTTCCAACAAGCCGCTTTCTTCCTGTCCACGGGTGTCGCGAATCATCAGCGGCATGACCCACAAGGCTTGCAAAATGATCATGGAAACGACCATTACACTGGCAAAAATGATGGCAGCGTTGTAAGTGATAACCTTAGGCGTTGCGCCAAACATCGCGGCCATCCCCGGTGCCTGCAGCATTTTGACAATGTCTTTTGAACCGGAGGCCCCGTTGACGAAGGCTGCTTCTAATTTCACGGCACCGCTGAGAATCATCATGATGAGAATGACTAGCCAGACAACCGAAAATTTGAGATTTTGTTTGAGGTTGGCTTTTAAAAGATAGCCAGCATGCCGATTATTCCGCCGCATGGGGCTCACCTGGCTTTCCGTAATAGCGCATAAACAGATCCTCTAACGTTGGCGGTGAGACCCGCAAGTCTAGGATCGAGGTGGTCGCTAAGGTCTGCATAATGCGACTCAACTCATCGCGATCGGCGGTGAAGACCGCTTTGGTGTGGTCGGCCGCTGCAAATGTCAGGTCGTGAACACCAGCAACCCGAGCTAAATCATCATTGGCTGTTGTTGTCGTGACTTCGACTTTTAGCCGCGCCAAGTGCTGCATCTGGTCTAAATTGCCGCTTTCAATCACACTGCCGTCACGGATAATCACGATCGAATCGCACATCCGCTCCACTTCTGACAAAATATGACTCGATAGCAAAACACTTTTACCTGCCTGCTTAAGTTTAAGGACTTCCTGTTGAAAAGTCTGCTCATTAAGTGGGTCAAGGCCGGAAGTCGGTTCGTCAAAAATATACAGGTCCGCATCTTGCGACAAAGCGGCAATCAGCACGACTTTTTGGCGATTACCTTTGGAGTAGGTGCGGGCTTTTTTGGTTGGATCAAATTTGAATCGCTGCATTAAGTCATCGGTTTTCTGGTTATGGTCGCGGCCGTTTAACCTAAGCAGCAAATCGATAATTTCGCCGCCGGATAGATTCGGCCATAAATAAACATCGCCGGGAATGTAAGCGATCCGGGGATGAATGACGGCATCATCACGCCAGGCATCGTGACCAAATACGGTGACGCTGCCGGCGGTTTTCTTTAACATGCCTAAAATGATGCGAATTGTCGTCGATTTGCCTGCACCATTAGGCCCTAAGAAGCCGAGTACCTGTCCTGAGCTCAACGTGAAGCTGACATTCTTCAACGCCTCAAACTTGCCGAACTTTTTTTGAACGTGATCTAATTCGATGACATTGGTTGCCATGGTAGCCTCCTATGAATGCGATCTTTTTAAAAGATGCTGGCATTCTGCGTGAAAGGTGGAATTGCGGCTCATATTTCCGTCGTATTTTCCTTTTCGCCTGAAGTATAGTTGTGATTGACTGACGGGTCAATAGGAAATTGACTGATTGGTCAATGAACTTCGATAGGCGCAGTCTAAAGCGTCATGCTGAACCAACTATGAAGGGTGGAAGCCATCAAATTATGGAACCGACGTCTTTTAAAGTCGCGGCAAAAAAGTCGACCGCCTGATCATTTCATCAAGCAGCCGACGTGTCGGTAATTTGTGCGCATTTTAAAACTTTTATGCAAAAAGCAATTTTCAACTTTCCGGGAAGAAGCCCTGACGCCGCATCACCTTGAATAGGTCATCACGTTTGGCTGGCGTGTGCGTGGCTGCGCTGACCGCCAGATCAGTGTAAGTTTCTTCACGTGGATTGCCGTGACGGGTCGCATAATAATCGTGGACCGTTCGATTATAAGCAGCCATTGCATCGGCAGCCGGTGCCGGTTCGCCGTAGTGATTCGTGAACGCAACCAGTGATTCGGGCATACGTGGCTTTTCATCAGGATGCTCATCCGGGAACCCGATTGCGAGCCCTAATAACGGGAACGTATACTTAGGCAAATGCAGCAAATCGATCAAGGCTTGCGCGTCGTTTTGAATACTGCCTAATGTGACCGTGCCCAAGCCGAGACTTTCAGCTGCCACAACCATGTTCTGCAGCGCCAAGGTGGCATCGGCACTTGCCTGCAAGAACTTATCCATCCGGCCGAGGCGGTCAAGGGGTTGCTGTGCCGCCTTGGTTAAGTCGGCGACGCGGTGCAAGTCGGCAATGAAAATAAACAGTTCACCCGGGCCGTTCAGGTAAGTTTGCGTACTCATCGCCGCAATTTTGGCCCGGATTTTCGGATCAAGAATATGGATGACCGAAAAAAGCTGTAAATACATGGAACTTGCGGTGTGCTGGGCAACATCCAGCAGCGTCTGAATCGTCTGATGGCTGAGGTGCTCAGGTTTAAATTGCCGGATAGAGCGGTGATGGAGCTGACGACGAATGGTTTCGTTTTGGGTCAAGAAGGTCACTCCTTCAATCAATGCGTATGCCATCTATTGTAGCTGAATATTGTGGTGGAGATGTACTTTTAGTTGGAAAAGATAACTTACCGTTAAGGACTTTGTGGTGACGACAGGCTTTTTAATGACGATGCCGTCGTTCTCCCAGCCACCAGATTAACACGCCGATGCCGACTCCCAAGAGGATTATGAAGACATAAAACAACCATTGCCACTTTCCAAAGTCGATCTTGGTTCTGAAAAAGGAACGTGTGGCTCGCAAATAGACAAGCAAACCGAGAATGAGTATAAACAAGCTGAAGTAGTAAATCGGGCGCTCAAGTTCAGTGAGGTGATGGATAAACGGCAAAACTGCCGCAATGATCAACCCTGAAATAATGACGGTGAACGAAGTATGAGCAGAAAGGCGGATTTGCCAGCTGGTTTTGAGAAATAGCAAGACACTGACCATGATGCCAAACAGTATCGCACCGAGAATAATAATTGCGGTTAGTTGAAGACGGGATGGCTTGGCAAAAGCGTGGCTGCCGACGTACCAAAGCGCACCCCACGCACTGACAATCGCGATGCCGGAAGCCAGCAACAAACTTCCGGCATCGAAGGTTACGTTTGGATAGGTCAGACGCGGCAGCCACAAAATAAACATCATCATTGCTGCCAATTTTAAGTTAAACCAGATAAAATTGCCGATACGCAGGGGGATTGTCTTTAGTAATTCAGTTGCCGTCTGTTTGGGGTCATGACCAAAATAAGTCATTGCATCCGTTCCATCATTTTGCGCGTCAATGAGGTCTTGGAGAATACCTAGCAAACTTTCTTCAAGTTGATAGTCGTCCCGGAACAAGTTTTTGCCCCGCATGTAAACCAGCAAATCTTCGTAGTAGTCGCGGTTGGCTTTTGTCAGTTGTTTACGTAATTGATTGTTCTCAGCTGCTATTTTATTGACAGCTTCCGTGCGCTTGTTCATGGCTAATCCCTCCTCGTATATTTAAATTACAACCAAGTTCTTGGATAGCTCCGTACTTGGATGTTGCGTGATATTCTCTAGTTGTTCATTGGATTTGGGTCCAACTGGTATAGGCTTTTCCCTCCTGTTGCTAGCTATTGCTAGACTTCACCCCGAGACTGCCGCCCAGATGAATCGAACAAGCACAAACCACAAGCTGCGGGGGCTGGAGATCAGTTCGGTGACTCGCGTTTCACCGAGCAGCTACTGATCCTCAGACAGACTGCTCATACTGCGAGGAAGTACTGTAGGTTCATAATTAGGGAATATCGCGCAGCGCCCAAGCCTATCCATAAATCAGAACAGAAAGGAGGTCCAATTCGATGAACTTGAATGTTGGTATTGATGTTTCAAAAGCAAAGCTTGATTACTGTGGCTTGGATTCTGCCAAGAAGGTTATTTTCCAGGACAAGACCACGAATACCCCTGACGGGGCCGGCCAAATTGAGAAATTAATCCTGGAATGGGCTAAACGCCAAGATGATTCACTAAAGATCGTGATTGGCATGGAAGCCACCTCGGTGTACAACATCCACCCCACACTTTACTTTGAACAAAGCTCAGCGCTCAGTGCGTTGGATGCCACTGTCGTCACGTTGAACCCCAAGATGACTCATCGTTACAGCCAATTGTTCGATGACGACAAGACTGATACCATTGATGCCTTCCACATCGCAGACTTTCTGCGCATTGGCCGGTATCAAGTGCCAGTGACCCGCGACGAGAAACACATTGCCTTACAGCGGCTCACCCGCGAACGGTATCACGTCGTCAAACAAATTACAGATGGCAAAAACCACTTCCTCAACAATCTGTACTTCCGATTGAACACACTGGAAGCTGAGCTACCGACTTCTGTGTTCGGAAACACGATGATGACGGTGCTTAGCGGTGAAAAGTACACACTGGACGAAATCGCTCAGATGCCCTTACAGACGCTTACTCAAGATCTTAACCAATTGTCCCACGGTCGCTTTGGTGACCCAGAGGCGATCGCTAAGGCCTTACAAAAAGCCATCCGTAGCTCTTATCGCTTGAGCAAGACGGTTGCCGATTCTGTTGACCAGGTCATGGCGATTTACATCAACCAGATCCGGATGTTACAAAAGCAACTAAAAGCCCTAGACAAGAGCATCACCGACCTGTGTGCCGTCATTGATGGCTCACAGTCAACGCAAAGTATTCCAGGCGTTGGCCCAGTCTACTCGGCTGGACTACTGGCTGAAATTGGTCAGATTGAACGGTTTCCGAGTGAAGCTAGTTTGGCAAGCTATGCCGGACTGGTTTGGCGCAGAAGTCAATCCGGAAACGGTGAGCGGCAACTAACGCCGCGCACGCATAACGGCGATCAGTACTTACGCTATTACCTAATTGAAGCTGCCAACTCGGTAAGAGCGCATGATCCCACATTTGCCAGATTTTACGACAAGAAATACCGGGAGGTGCCAAAATATCAACACCGACGTGCTTGTGTCATGACTGCAAGAAAGCTGGTACGCGTGATCTATGCATTACTTAAAAACCACGAGTTGTATAAACCAGCCAAAGCGGTCTAGCGCGCCAAGCGTCAAGTTAGGGCTTTAGATTCACCTAGAGAAATTACTAAATCCCTGGGCTGGGGGAAGTATACCCTCTGAAAAATGAAACAAGTCTAGATAATTTGAATCACTCCCTTGACTTCAGACCACAAGTCTGGGTTGGTTCGCAATGATTTGATCAACGTGACTTTTGAGATCATGCCACTGCAAGATGAATGTTTGCCTGGCTTTTTCGCCATCTGCCGTGATCGCATAATACTTGCGACTTGGTCCGTCCGGGGATGGGCGCATATGACTGGTCAAGAGGCCCTTCTTTTCCATTGTCATTAGCAGGGGATAGATCGTCCCTTTAGGAACATTTTCGAAGCCGAAAAGATTAAGCGATTCGCTGATGGCATAGCCGTATTGTTCTTTGCGGGCGAGCAAGATGAGCAGGCACCCTTGTAAAATGCCTTTTAGCATCTGGCTGTTGTCGTCTCTCGCCATCAGTATCATCCTTTCGCCTAATATGTTTTGCACACTAGTAGTTTAAACCGAAACGACTAGTGTGTAAAGCAAAATAGCCGACGAAGATCGCCGGCCAAGGTTCCCATATTTTAATTTGAAAGAAAATAAATATTCTTAATTTTAATGGAACATAAGACATCACTCTTATCTTATGAGTCACTTACTGGTGTTACAACTTTTGTCATGTTAAACCAAACTTCGCCTGCGTGAGTGGAGGCTGCCTGTCCATCATTGTGGAAGCCGGCGTGCTCGTAGAAGGGGATAAGGCGCTGAAGGCAGGTTAAGGTAATGGCGATGCGGTTTTGCTTGCGCGCGACATCGCTCATTTTGGCTAAGAGTTGGCGGCCAATGCCGTGATGTTGCAGAGCAGGCGCAACCGCAAGACTCAGAATCGCAATATACGGTGCAGCTGGCGAATTTGGCTGGCTGGTGACAAATAAATCATCGGTAATGGTTGACTGTGAAATGGCTGGTCCAACAATATAGCCCGCAATTTTTTGATCAGTCCGCGCTACAATAAACGTGTCAGGATAATGAATGATGCGAGCCGCCATGCTGGAACGACTGGCAGCCTCCTGGGGTGTGAAGCCCGCCTGTTCGATTCGCATAATGGCGTCAAGATCGGTTAAGTTCGCTGTAGAAAAATGCAATTTCAATGTCATGCCTTCTTTGCTTTGTCAATTTGAAAAACGAGGTGGTCATTAATGGGTAAGCGACTCGTCAGAATCAGTAAAACATTAAGCCTGATCTTGCGGCACCATCCGGAAAAAATCGGTATCATATTGGATCGCTATGGCCGCACGAATCTGGAAACGTTGATTCGGCGATTCAATGCGCATTATCAGATGCACCTTGATCGCCAGGTGCTTGATGACATTATGACACAAAGCGATAAGCAGCGGTTTGCGATTGAGGGAAGCACCATCAGAGCGGTGTACGGCCATAGCGTCCCGGTCTTGCCGTTAATGCCGGCGCGGCGTCCGCCAATCTGGTTATATCATGGCACATCCCATCAAGCAGCCGCATTGATTGACATTGAAGGACTCAAGCCAATGGACCGCGATTTTGTCCATCTTTCCGAGAATCCGAAAATGGCTTGGCAAGTTGGCGTGCGGCATGACCCTCATCCGGTTATTTATCGCGTGGCCGCGCAATCGGCAGCAGCTGCCGGTGAAATTTTTTATCCGACAGGAAGTCAGGTTTGGTTGGTGCATGCAGTTCCCCCGGCATTTTTAACCCGAACAACATCCCCAACATCGTGACGAACGCCCGCTTTTGGTCGGAAACGTTCGTTTTTTTATGTTAGTATTAGGCATACTTAAAAAAGGAGGTTCTATCATGAAGGCTGATGCACCTGATGATTTACGGTTAAATCCGAAACAGTTCGCCAATCTTGTTGTGGGGTCACACCAAGTACCGGACGACAAAGATCCGGAAGCCATTGTCAAACGAAAACTAACGCTTTATCTCACTGCTTATTACTTAGCAGAGCGGTTTAATGAGTTGCAGCAAGAAACATTGGACCACGCTCCGTCACGGGAAAACTTTCACCAACTGTTGAAAAAGTTGGAAGACGAACGCTTTCAGGATTGGTAGACTAACACAGAAAAACGTCTCTGTGTTAGTCTATTGTGAAATAAGTATCAATTGAAAAGTGTTCTTTTTCAATCGTTACAATCGTATCATTTAAAAATGCCTCCGTTGACTTAAAACCGAATTTTAAGCCAATGAAGGCGTTTTCTGTTTCTTGAAAATTTTAGTTTTCCCTTAACCGTACAATTGTTCTTTTGGTGTTCTAAAGACGCAAAATCGGCCTTTTCGTGACAGAAATCACGTATCATGTGGATAGCGACAAAAACTTATGAAAAGAGGTTGGGACTATGTTACTCACCGTCATTGCTTACGCCATGATTATTGTTTTCATGTACGTCATCATGACCAAGAAGCTTTCACCATTCACTTCTTTAGTGATGATCCCGCTGCTGTTTGCAATTATTGCGATGGTGGCAGGCGTGGCGAAGAAAGGGACGATCGGCGATTTTGTGTTGAAGGGTCTGACAACGACCGCTAACACAGGGATCATGCTCTTATTCGCTATTCTGTATTTTTCCATTATGCTCGACGCCGGTCTGTTCGATCCGATTACAGCCCGGATGATCAAGATCGCGAAAGGCGACCCGATGAAAGTGCTGATGGCAACCGCGATTGTTGCGATGGCAGTTTCACTTAACGGGGATGGCACCACGACGACTTTGATCTGCTGCTCGGCATTTATTCCAATCTATAAGAAGCTCAACATGAATATGATGAATCTCGGTGTTTTAATTATTTTGCAAAATACCATCATGAACCTGTTGCCTTGGGGCGGGCCAACTGCCCGGGCCATGGCCGTTTTGAAGGTTGATGCCGACATTTTGACGTATTTATTGCCAGGTATGATTCTGGCCTTGGCTTATGTTGTTTTCTACGTTGCACCGCACATGGGTCGCGCAGAACGGAAACGCTTGGGTGTTCGGGAATTAACCGATGAAGAAATCGATGAGATGACGTCAGTGGTTGATCCTGAAGTTTCCGAAATTCGCCGTCCGAATATGTTTGCCTTTAACGGCATTTTGACCATTGTGCTGATTGCTTGGCTGGTGGCAAGTTCCTTTATCAAGGCGATTGCGATGCCGCCGCTGTTGCTCTTCTTGGTTGGTACCTGTATTGCATTGATGGCTAACTATCCTAAGTTAGGCGACCAAAGCAAGCGAATCGGTGCTAACGGCGGCGATGCCGTGCAAGTTGTTATTCTGGTTTTTGCTGCCGGGGTCTTCATGGGCTTATTCCAGGGAACCGGGATGGCCGAAGCACTTGCCAAGAGTTTCACCGCGATTATCCCAAGTTCCATGGCTGGCTTCTGGGGATTGGTTATTGCGTTGATTTCCGCACCAGGGACCTTCTTCTTGAGTAACGACGGCTTCTACTTCGGTGTTATGCCGGTGCTGGCAACTGCGGGACGCGCATACGGCTTTACCAATATGCAGATGGCTTTAGCTTCATTAATGGGGCAAGCATTCCACTTGCTTTCACCGTTAGTTGCTTTCATTTATCTATTGCTCCGGCTCACCGGTTTGGACATGGGTAAGTGGCAACGCGAAGCTGGAAAATATGCATTAGGCGTTTTCGCCATCTTCGTGGTAACTGTTATGCTCTTCGGTCATGTGCCATTCTATCTACCACAAAAATAAGCACCAATTTAAAAAGACACCGAAAAGCCAATCGCGATTGGCTTTTCCCCGTATTATAAGGTTGATGAGAACCAGAAAATGCATGACGATAACGCTTGATTCGGCATTTAACAACGCCGGCTCATGCTTACATTAACGCGTTTGCTGGTGCAGAAGCTTACCTGTAAGGGACCCCGTCGTAACACGTCAAAGGCCACTTACTCCCGGCTTTTACCCGCACCGGCTCACGCTTAGGGGGTGTGAAAATGTTTAAATGGTTGCATCGGCGAAAACAACCGCAAACGCCAGTTGAATCGGCGCCGGTTAAATCGGTGAATGCTGATGAAGCAGCTCAGGTGCATGAATGGGAAGAAGTACCCAATTATCTGGAAGTTGATCCAACTAACGAATTAACTGCCAGTTTGATCGCTGCTGCCGTTACTGCGGACGCTGCGCCTGATGCCAAACTCGTGCTTAAACATTTGTATGTTGAAAATCCCGAGGCCAAACGGGTTGGCTTGATTGCCAGCGCGATTGCGGCGGGTGATGGTCATGGGCATTATGTGGTCAAATCAATTAAGAAAAAGGTGGACTGAAAAAGATGTTGAGAAAATTCAAGATCACGATCGATGGTAAAACCTATCTGGTCGAAATGGAAGAAATCGGCGGTACGCCAGCAGCACCGGCCGCACCAGCAGCACCTGCTGCCCCGGCTGCGTCAAGTGCCCCGACACCAGCAGCACCAACGCCTGAACCAGCGCCGGCGCCTGCTGCTCCGGCTGCCCCGAGTGGTGAAGGTGAAGTTGTAACGGCACCAATGCCTGGCACCGTTACCAAGATTCTGGTTAAAACCGGTGATGCTGTCACCGAAAACCAACCACTGATGATTCTCGAAGCCATGAAAATGGAAAACGAAATTGTGGCACCCAAAGCCGGTACTGTTGGCGAGATCATCGCAACGCTGAATCAAAATGTAAACTCGGGTGATGGACTGATCAGCATTATTTAACAAATAAAAAGGAGGGAAGTGAAGGTATGGAAGCGCTCATTCACGGAATCACAACCATTACGCTAGGCCAAATTGCAATGATGCTGATCGGTGCGCTCTTGATGTATCTGGGTATTAAGAAAGAATACGAACCAACATTATTGGTTCCGATGGGATTGGGCGCCATTTTGGTGAACTTCCCCGGAACCGGGGTTTTAACCCAGGTTGTTGGCGGCACTAAGACGGAAGGGGTGTTGGATGTCCTGTTCAAAGCCGGCATCAACACCGAACTTTTCCCATTACTGATTTTCATTGGGATCGGCGCCATGATTGACTTTGGCCCGTTGTTACAAAATCCATTTATGTTACTTTTCGGCGCAGCCGCTCAGTTCGGTATTTTCGCCACCGTCTTCGTTGCCGTTTTCTTCGGCTTCAACATTAAAGAGGCGGCGTCAATCGGGATCATTGGTGCAGCAGACGGCCCAACATCCATTTTCGTCTCTAACCAGCTGGCACCGAATTTACTGGGGGCCATTACGGTCGCGGCGTATTCGTACATGGCGTTGGTGCCAATCATTCAACCGATGGCAATCAAAGCAGTCACGACGAAGCATGAACGGCGCATCCGGATGACCTATCGCGCAGAAGGGGTTTCCAAGACAACCAAAATTCTGTTCCCGATTATCATCACCATCATCGCTGGATTTATTGCTCCGATTTCCCTGCCATTAGTAGGTTTCCTGATGTTCGGCAACCTGCTCAGGGAATGTGGCGTGTTGGATCGATTGTCCAACACCGCACAAAACGAGCTGGTCAACATTGTCTCGATCCTGTTAGGGTTGACGATTTCGGTTAAATTACAAGCAGATCAGTTCCTGAATATTCAAACATTGATGATCATTGCGTTTGGGCTTTTCGCCTTCATCATGGATTCTGTCGGCGGTGTTCTTTTCGCTAAGCTATTGAATCTGTTCCGCAAAGAAAAGATTAACCCGATGATCGGTGCGGCAGGCATCTCGGCCTTTCCGATGTCAAGCCGGGTCATTCAGAAGATGGCGACGGATGAAGATCCGCAGAACTTTGTATTGATGTATGCCGTTGGGGCCAATGTTTCCGGTCAAATCGGTTCGGTTATTGCTGGCGGTCTCTTGCTGTCATTCTTTGGTGCTTAACATCAATGCACCTGTCAGTTGAGAAGTCTGAACACCCTTGGGAGGTTTTGCGTTATGAAATTTGATCCGACTGCTGTTGAACAGGCTGGTGAATTGATGCTGGTAGGTATGGGCGGCGTGTTTATTGTTTTATTCATCATCTACATTGTCGCCAAACTATTGCTTAAATTTGCACCAGCCAAAAAAGCGGCAAAATAAAATGGCGAGGTTAAAGCGCATTTGGTTCGATTTGAACCCGCAGGCCGCTGAAGCCTGGCAGACGTTGCTGGTTGATGCTGGCTTGACTCCGGATCGCCAAGTCGATTATACAGTTGGCATTTTTGAAGGAGACGACTTGCTGGCGACGGGGTCATTGTCGGGCAATATTATCAAAGAAGTGGCAATTTCACCGACAGCTCAACATGAGAATCTGTTGGCGCAAATTATTCAGGCCTTGCTCGATCGGCTGGATGATGAAGCCATCACGCATAGCTTTGTTTATACCAAACCGAGCACGCTGAAGTTTTTCCAGTCACTGGGATTTAAACAGCTGGCGGCCACCGATTCAGTGGTTTTATTGGAACGGGGCTATCCTAACTTTGCCGACTATACCAAGCTGCTGGAAGAATCTCGCCAATCGGGAAAGCCTGTTGCAGCCATTGTGATGAATGCGAATCCGGTCACCCGCGGCCACGCCTATTTAATCGAACAAGCAGCAAAGAATAATGCAGTTGTTTACGTTTTTGTCTTATCAGCCGAACGATCGATGTTCACGGCAACAGAGCGTCTGGCCTTAGTCAAAAAGGTGGCGGCACGCTGGTCCAACGTGGTGGTTTTGCCGACACAGGACTACATGGTCTCCAGTACCACGTTTCCAAGTTATTTTCTCAAGGATCGGGCAGATGCGGCGATTGCGACCGCGCAAGCCGGACTAGACGCGGCACTTTTTAAACAACGCATTGCCCCGATTCTTGGCATCACCCGGCGATATGTTGGCGAAGAACCGCTTTCGCCGGTCACGGCGATTTACAATCAGCAATTGGCAGCGACTTTTGCTGATGACATTGAATTAATTGTGGTGCCGCGTTTGACGATTGGCGGTTCGGTGGTCAGCGCCACCCGTGTTCGTGCCGCGATCAAGCACCATGACTGGGCCACGGTCGAACAACTGGTTTATCCGGAGGTTTATACAGAAATAAAGGAGCGATCAACTCATGAAAATTAATCATCCCGCAACGGCTGGGACATTAGAGTCAAGTGATATCCAAATCACGTTGGCCCCTGCCGATAGCGGCACCACGATCCAACTGCAAAGCAGTGTTGAAAAGCAGTTTGGCGAGCAGATCCGTGCCGTGATCGCAGCAACTTTGACAAAATTGGGTATCGAAGGGGTTGCGGTAGAAGCAAACGACAAAGGTGCTTTGGATTGTACCATCAAAGCACGGACCATTGCGGCAGCCTACCGTGCAGCGGATAACAAGACATTTGACTGGGAGGAGATCAACGCATGGATAAATTAAGAAGAACCATGATGTTTGTCCCAGGGGCTAACCCGGGAATGTTACGCGATGCCCCCATTTACGGTGCGGATGCCATCATGTTTGATCTTGAAGATGCCGTTTCATTAAAAGAAAAAGATACGGCCCGGATGTTGGTGTACTCAGCTTTGAAAACTTTTGACTATAGCAGTGTTGAAACAGTTGTCCGGGTCAATGCACTCGATGCTGGTGGCGATCAGGATATCGAAGCGATGGTACTTGGCGGCATTAATGTGATCCGGTTACCAAAGACGGAAACCGCGCAAGATATTCGCGATGTCGATGCCGTGATCACGGCAGTTGAAGAAAAATACGGCATTGAAGTCGGCACCACGCATATGATGGCTGCGATTGAATCCGCAGAAGGCGTTTTGAATGCCCGTGAAATTGCGCAGGCTTCTTCGCGAATGATTGGTATTGCGCTTGGCGCTGAGGACTATCTAACCAGCCAGCACACGCACCGTTCTGCTGATGGGGCAGAATTGTCTTTTGCCCGTAACTATATTCTGCATGCAGCTAGAGAAGCCGGCATTTCTGCTATTGATACGGTTTACACGCAAGTCGATAACGAAGAGGGTTTGCGCCATGAAACCGAGTTAATCAAACAACTTGGATTTGACGGTAAATCAGTCATCAATCCGCGGCAAATTCCAGTGATCAACAGTGTCTTTGCTCCGGCGTTGGCTGAAGTACAAAAAGCCCGCGAAATTGTTGCCGGCTTGAAAGAAGCCGAAGCTAAAGGGGCCGGCGTTGTCTCTGTCAATGGTCAAATGGTTGATAAGCCAGTGGTCGAACGGGCTCAATATACGATTGCGCTCGCTAAGGCATCAGGAATGGAGGTAGACTGATGGTCAAGAATAAGCTTAATCGTGAGATCCCGGCGCCATACGCCGATCAGTATGGGGTTTATGGTGGCGAGTTTGCCAATATTCAGCCTTACGATGAACACGCGCGCCACATCAAGCCGGTGAAGCCCGATCATAGTAAATTGGTTGCTTCGATTCACGATGCCATTGTGGCCACTGGCTTAAAAGACGGCATGACTATTTCATTTCATCACCATTTTCGCGAAGGCGATTATGTGATGAACATGGTCATGGCAGAAATTGCCAAAATGGGAATTAAGAATCTCTCGATTGCCCCAAGTTCAATTGCCAACGTGCACGAACCGCTTATCGAACACATTAAGAATGGCGTGGTCACCAACATCACCAGTTCTGGCTTGCGTGACAAAGTCGGTGCCGCGATTTCCAGCGGTATCATGGAAAATCCGGTTGTGATCCGGTCCCATGGTGGTCGGGCGCGGGCAATTGCACGCGGTGATATTCACATTGACGTGGCTTTCCTCGGTGCACCAAGCAGTGATGAATACGGTAACATCAATGGCACTAAAGGAAAAGCAACTTGTGGTTCCTTAGGTTATGCCATGATTGATGCCAAGTATGCCGATCAAGTCGTTGCCATTACCGATAGTCTGGTTCCTTACCCGAATACACCGATCAGCATTCCACAAACCGACGTTGACTATGTGGTTCAGGTTGATTCTATTGGTGACCCAACCGGCATTGCCAAAGGGGCGACCCGCTTCACTAAGAATCCTAAAGAATTAAAAATTGCGGAATATGCCGCAGAAGTAATTACCAAGTCGGCTTACTTTAAAAATGGTTTCTCCTTCCAAACCGGCACAGGCGGCTCATCACTTGCCGTTGCCCGTTTCTTGCGGGAAGCGATGCTGAAGCAAGACATTAAAGCAAGCTTTGCACTAGGTGGGATTACCAATTCCATGGTTGAACTCCTGAAAGAAGGACTCGTTGAAAAGATCATCGATGTCCAAGACTTTGACCATCCTTCAGCGGTTTCGCTTGGAGAAAACGCCGATCATTACGAAATCGATGCCAATATGTATGCATCGCCACTGAGCAAAGGCGCGGTGATTAACCAGCTTGATATTGCGATCTTATCAGCATTGGAAATCGATACCGACTTTAATGTCAATGTCATTACCGGTTCTGACGGCATTATTCGCGGAGCATCAGGCGGTCATAGTGATACAAGTGCTGCCTGCAAAATGAGTATGGTCATTGCGCCATTGGTTCGGGGCCGGATTCCAACGATCGTCGAAAGTGTCAATACGGTGGTGACGCCAGGCGCCAGCGTTGATGTCGTGGTTACCGAAGTCGGTGTGGCGATTAACCCGGCGCGGACGGACTTGATCGAGATGTTCAAACACTTGAAAGTGCCACAATTTTCGATTGAAGCGCTTAAAGAAATGGCATACAAGATTACCGGAACGCCTGAACCGATTAAGTATGGTGACAAGGTCGTTGCGTTGATCGAATATCGGGATGGTACCTTGATCGATGTGGTCCACAATGTTTAAGTTGTCAGTTTTAGACGGTCCACAAGTTGATCTCGGACAAATGCTCGCAGCTAAAGATGCCAGGATCGTCAAGGAACGTGAATGGTTGACCGCTCATCCCGAAACCGTTTTGTTGCATGTGACTTTGCGAATTCCAGGTCCGGTTAAGACTGGCCAGCGAGTGGTCGCAGTCTTTTCGGCAGCGATGCAAGCGCTAGAGGATCAACTGGGTGAAGCAGTGCAGGAAAGCCAAATCGAAACCTTGGCAACTGGCCCCGAAGCTTATTTAGCAGTTCAGCTGTCACCGATTACCTTGAAGCGACTGATGGTCGGTTTTGAGCAGCAACAGCGTTTTTGCGACTTACTGGATCTGGACGTGGTGACGTTAAAAAACGGGCAGCTCCACCAGATTTCGCGCGCTGATCTTGACTTGCCGCCGCGCGCCTGCCTGGTTTGCGGCGGGGATGCCAAGGCCTGTGCTCGATCACGTCGTCACGGGCTGCCTGAAGTTCAGCAAGTGGTTGAAGCAATCATAAAGGAGGGTTGGACCACACATGGCTAAACAAAAAGTCCAATTTATGGAAACCGTCTTGCGTGACGGTCAGCAGAGTCTGATTGCCACGCGGATGCCGTTAAGCGACATTCTGCCAATTTTAGGCAAAATGGATGCTGCCGGCTATCATTCGTTAGAAATGTGGGGTGGGGCCACCTTTGATGCCTGCCTCCGTTACTTAAACGAAGATCCGTGGGAACGTCTGCGCAAGATTCGTCAAGTTGTGAAGCATACCAAGCTCCAGATGCTGCTGCGCGGCCAAAATTTACTTGGCTATAAAAATTACGCCGATGATGTTGTCACCGACTTTGTCACAAAGTCGGTCGAAAACGGCATTGATATTATTCGGATCTTTGATGCCTTAAATGACACACGTAACTTAAAGACTGCACTTGAAGCCACCAAAAATGCTGGCGGTCACGCACAACTGGCGATTAGTTATACAACCAGTGAGTTTCACACGGTTGATTACTTCATCAAGTTAGCCAAGAAAATGGCAGACATGGGTGCCGATTCGATTGCGATCAAAGATATGGCAGGCATTTTGACGCCACAGAAAGCTTTTGATCTCGTGACCGGCATTAAGCAGGAGATTACCGTGCCGCTTGAAGTGCATACGCATGCAACCGCGGGAATGGCCGAAATGACGTATCTCGAATCCGTGCGCGCAGGAGCTGACATCATTGATACCGCCGTTTCCCCATTTGCCGGCGGTACCAGTCAGCCAGCGACTGAATCAATGTTGGTTGCCTTGCAGGATCTCGGTTATCCGACCGACGTCAAGCTGGATACAGTGAGTGATATCGCCAGTTATTTTGCCCCGATTCGTGATCGATTCCGCGATGCCGGACAACTAAACCCGCGGGTCAAGGATGTTGAACCGAAGTCATTGATTTATCAAGTGCCAGGCGGGATGTTGTCTAACTTGCTGGCTCAACTCAAGGATCAAGGGCAGGAATCCTTATACGGGGATGTTTTAAAAGAAGTGCCTCGCGTCCGCGCCGACTTAGGGTACCCACCGCTGGTAACGCCATTATCACAAATGGTCGGCACCCAGAGCTTGATGAATGTCATGAGCGGTGAGCGTTATAAGTTGATTCCAAAAGAAATCAAAGATTATGTTCGCGGTCTCTATGGTCGCCCGCCTGTACCGATTTCTCCGGAAATAACCAAGAAAATCATCGGTGATGCATCGATCGTGACGACGCGTCCGGCTGATTTAATCGAGCCGCAGATGCCGGGATTCCGTAAAGCAATTGCCCAATACGCTCATTCAGAAGAAGACGTTTTGAGCTATGCTTTATTCCCTGATCAAGCCAAGGACTTCTTAGGTCGGCGTGAAGATCCATTCTACGATGTTCCGGTTCAAACAGTTGATTTGACGTTTGATCCTACCCATAACTGAGTTTCATGACCTGTGCCATTTTGCGGATAAATCGATTTTCGCTGGAAGAAACATGGGTCAAGCCGTTAACCGACTAGTTAATGGCTTTTTTTGGTATAATGGCCCTCAGGACGAGGGGGAACGAACGATGAATGAAGTGGTGCCAGCCGTTAAGAAAAATTTGGATCTTTCACAGAACCGGCCGATTAAAGAAGCGGTTTACGAAGCGTTGCGCAAAACCATCTTGCTGGGTGAAATACCCAGCGGTGAACGGATTAACGAGAAGAATCTATCCGAAAATCTCAACATTAGTCGCACACCTATTCGTTATGCGCTTGAACGTCTGGATGAAGAGGACCTGGTCGAACGCAAGACCGGTATTGGGGTTGTTGTGAAGGGTATTTCGATTAATGATGCTTACGAGATTTTTGATATTCGCAAGGAATTGGATGTTCTGGCGATACGTAAGGCGATGCGCCTGATGACGCCTGATCAATTTAAGCAGATGCGGGCGCTTTTGGAGGAGACGGATCGCTTAAACGATGCTGGACGGGTTTCGGAAGTTATGGCTAAGTTTACCGAATTTAACAACTTTATTTATGATGCGAGTCATATGCTGCGGTTGAAAATGATTGTCAATCAGCTGCAAAATTATTTGATTTATTTTCGTGATATCAGTATTAATGGTGATGATCGGCGGAATTTAGCGATTCAGGAACATTGGCTGCTTTATCGCGGCATGTTAAATCGGGATGATGATCAGATCAAGCTCATCACTCGGGAACATCTCGAACATTCATTGCAATATATTCTAAAAGTCATGAAGGCCAAACACATTGAATGAACAACGTATCGCTCAAGCAGCGGTGAACAGTTTACATGCGGAAGTGCTGCTTGCACCCAAGCCAGGCTTAGTCGATCCCGAGTCTAACGGGGCCCACCGGGATATGGATGTCACCACATTTGAGGCCAGCATTGACGCGTTGGCACCTTATTTCACGCAATACTTGCATGCTGGTCTGGCAGCTAAAACAGTGCCGCAACTTTATCAGGAGTTACGTACGATTGGCATGGACGCAGAAAGTGCCATGCTGACGGCAACGCACGGCGTCAATACGCATCGTGGTGCCAACTTTTCTTTTGGCTTTTTACTAGGGGCACTTGGTTGGTTGTTGCAGCAGAATTCCTTGCATGATTTGGCGGCGGCGGAATTTGCGCCGCTTTTTCCGGCAGTTGCGCAAGTTGCACAAGGTGTCGCCGGCGATTTTCGCCATTTAGGTGACAAAGCGCAGCTAAGCCACGGCGAAGCTTTATATGTGAAACACGGCGTCACAGGAGTCCGTGGTGAGGCTTTGGCCGGTTATCCAACCATTCGTGAGCACATGTTGCCATATCTGCGACAGACGACGACACAGGGCGATTTGCGTTATCTGCGCTTAATGGTGCATTTGATGGCGCAAGTTGAAGATGCCAATCTTTTGCATCGCGGCGGTCCGGCCGGTTTGCGATTTGTTCAGGATGCGGCGAAGACGTTGCTGCATGTTTCCGATACGCAGTTACCCAATGCCTTGCGCACCTTGAACGCCGAAATGATCACCCTGAATCTGAGTCCGGGTGGTACGGCCGATTATCTGAGTCTGGCATACTTTTTTGACGCATTGACGCTCCTGGGAACCAAGCCAGCTTGACCAGATCATTCAGTTTCCAAAATAAGAAGCTAAAGCATGGCACTCGTGGTAATAGCGGGTGCCGTTTTTGATTCAAACCGGAAAAGGAATCAAATCGATATGCCGAATCATGTCGATACTGATGTTTTGACCGTCAACATTGACCACATCGCTATCGCTTAATCCGGCCACTTTGCCGGTGATTGGCGGCAACATCTGGCCATTTGGTGTTTGCAAATCAAGCTGAAGGGTGACGGATTGGCCTTCAGCATAAGCGCGCAACAAAATCATGCGAATATAAGGCTGCTCTTGTAAAGAAAGCGGCGGATAGGTGATGCTTTCGGCTTTTGCCTGCTTTTTTAACGCTGCGGTATGGTCAGAGAGGTAATAGCCTTGCCACTTGCGCATGCCACGGTCGATATATCGATTGGCAAAAAAATCGTCGACCAACGCCGCAAACTTTTGCTCGCCGATTTTATCTTCATACGTCATTCAAATCACCTCAGAACAATCTTACGAACATATGTTTGCTTTTGCAAGCTATTCGTACTATTTTTACTAAGTTACAAAAAGATGACATGCCAAAGCCTTGTAAATATTAAGATTTGTTTGCTTTGACATCTTTTTGTAACATTAAGAATGATCTGCATGCTAGACTAAAAATGTTGAAAGAAACAAAATGCTGATCAGGTTTGAGTGGGAGTGGTTGACATGAAGAAATGGATGATGATAGCAGCAGCCTTGGTAACACTTGGCGGACTTTCCGGCGCCGCGTTTTATCAGCATCAAGTCAGTGCTAAAAGTGAGGTAAGAACGGCAGATGCCGGAACTGCGTCAACAAAAACAGCGACGCATCAATCACTGACCAGTCAGACTAGCGCGCAAGCCAGTACATCAGAAAGTAAAAGTGAGACGAGTGTGACGACTTCAGTTAAAACGGATGTGGCCACTACGACTGCCAGCACTTCAACTGATGCTGTCAATTCATCTAGTGCAATAGCGTTTTCAGCAACCAGTCAGCCCACGGTTAAAGCGCCGTTTTATATTGGCACATGGCACAATGAGCACGTGACACTGACGATTACCGGCGACCAGATGACCATTACCCAAGCAGGGGTAAACACGACTTCTGGTTACACGGCAGCACAACAGGGAAACGGCGTGATTTTAACGCCGACCGATGTTGCCGCAGATCCCATTTATTTAGTGCCAGTAAACGGTGGACTCCAGTGGGTTGCACCGGGAGCGACCACCCCACTGATACTTCGGCCATAACGCTTAAACATAAAGACATAAAAAAATCGGCTCTAGCGTCTGTGTGACGTCGGAGACGATTTTTTAATTTGGCAACTCGCCGATTTTACAAATAAAAACTTAATCTGTCGCCTTGTTGAGCGTTTTATCTTCAACGCTGGTAAAGAGATGATCATCAAGGAAGCCCTTGGTTTCAGGTAATGCGAAACTGGTGTAGTCGCGTGCATGACCGGTACCTGGCACCACATGCAATGAAATGTCGCGGCCAAACATAGCTGCCTGTTGCACGAAATGTAAGGCACTTGGCAGAGGCATTAGCTCATCTGCGGAGTTAAAGAGCAACGTTGGCCCGAGTTGGTCGGTCAAATGATTCGTTGGATTGACCGCTGTTAACAGCCGCGGATCCAGGCCGCCTAAATATGTTTGAATAAAGTACTTATAAAAAGCATCGTGGATTTCATGAATCTCAGTGAGACCAAATTCACTTTTGGCATCAACCGATGCTTTCACCATTTGATTTTTCTGAACCCAATTGGCAAAGTCGACAACCGGTGACCACGCAACCACGGGATAGCCGGAAGATAGGCTGTTTTGCAAAACCATGGTACCGCCTGAACTGGCACCTAACAGGCCCAGACGTTTGCGATCGAAGTCATAAGGGGAAGCAAGCAGCCAGTCGACAAAATGATCGAAATCGTTTTGCGCTGTCGGATACAAAAACTTCGGTGCTAGGCGAAAATTGGGAATCGCCACGAGATAACCGGCATTGGCAAAATATTCACCTAAATCATCTTCATTTTTCTTATCTCCACGGAACCAGCCGCCGCCCTGGGCATACACGATGGCCGCACCATTGGCATCCTCTGGCACATAAATATCAGCGGGTAAATTATGGGCCTCATCGTAAATCACATCTTTTTCTACTTGCATATTTGCCTGTTCCTCCTTATTCTTGTACATTAGTTATACTCTAACCATAGTCCCAAAAGCCGTTTGAATGCAAACTTTCCAAAAAATTCGTTCGGCTTTAAGGCGCAGAATGCTGATTATGACGAAGGGAAAACCATGCGATATACATTTGATTCAAAAGCGACAGCCACCACCACGGTTAAACGTCTGTTGGCCAAGCAAGGCGTCAGCCATCGCTTATTCAAAAAGATGCTGAGTGATCGGCTTCTGTGGGTGGATGGTCAGGCGGTCGGCAATATTGCGATTAACGCTGGGCAGGTCGTGCGCTTTGCGATTCCAACCACCAAAACGGTCACGCCGGAAAAGGTGCCGCTTCATGTGCTATACGAAGACGACAACTGGCTAATCGTAGCCAAGCCAGCCAACGTGACCAGTGTTCCCGGCCCGCATGCACCTAATCATAGCTTGTTAAATCGGATCGTGTGGTATTTGCAGCAACAGGGCATCACTGAACCGCAGCCAGCTATCATCACTCGGCTGGATCGCGATACTGTTGGACTTGTCCTGGCAGCCAAGCACCCTTACGCGCAAGGCCGTTTTGATCAGGCGCAACACGCAACGTTGGAAAAACAGTATGTCGCCGTTGTTAGTGGTCAGCTCACGAAATCAGAAGGCGAGATTGATGCTCCTATCGGCTTGGGGGCGGATGGGATTCACCGAATCATTGCCGATGCTGGTCAACCGGCTCAAACCAGGTATAAAGTCCTGAAAATGGCAACCAACACCCTTGTTGATGTGCAATTGTTAACCGGCCGCACTCATCAAATACGCGTCCATTTTGCCAGTCTCGGTCACCCGCTCATTGGCGATCGGCTTTATGGTCAACCAAGCACTTTGATTGACCATCAGGCGTTACAGGCCACGCGTTTAAGCTTTGTCGATCCATTTTCAAAAAAGCAAATTCACGCAGCGCTGCCCATTCCGTCTTTGTTTGAGACACTATTGAACGAAAAATGATGCTAAACAAATTGCCAAATGCTAGCCATACCATTTGGGGTTCAAAAAAAGTACCTCCTTGCCGACAATCTCGGTAAGAAGGTACTTTTTTGACATTTGACGGCTTATAGCCTACTTAACTTCGGTAAAGACCACACGTTTGCGCAGCTTTGGTGAATACTTCTTGAGTTGCAGACGATCAGGCGTGTTCCGCTTGTTCTTAGAAGTTAAATAGATACGTTCGCCGGTTTCATTGTTACCTAAGATGATGTTGTTCCGCATCTTTCAGCACCTCGCTTTTTCATGATTTAACCTGTCAAGCATACAGGATTGACAGGGCAAAATCAAGGCTGAACCGTAAAGGCGGCAAGTGGCGTCACGCCATGGGTTTTAGCAATTTCAGCCACACCATCGGGATCAGCAGCCGTTAACCCAGGTAAATCAATAGCGTCACTTTCACCGGTATCGGCTTGCACAACTTGGAAAAGCGGTTCGGCCGGATAAACCAGCAGCTGAGTGGCCGTTTTGACATCCTGTGTGTCTTGGTGCAATAACGGTACATTTTGCAATGAACTTAGCAATGCCTGGTTGGCTTCGAGAAAATCAGTGAGTGTGTCCCAGCTGTCAAGAATCGCAATTGGCGGTTCCAGCGGCGTTAAATAAGCAGCAAATCGCCGCAAATCATCTTCCCATTTGCGAACGGAACTTTCGGCAAACGTGGTCTGATCCAATTGCTGAACCAAGAGCTGCGGAACCGACTCGGTTTTGACCGAATCCGGCATCGCCGTAATCCGCGCGGTCAGATCGCTAATGCAGCGGTAAGCCTGTTTGACATCCGCCAAAAACTTTAAAATATCCGTCCCGCCGGCATCTTCATAAGCGGTTTGAAATTCATTACCAAGCATGCGGTTATTTGACATGGGAAACTCCTCCTTCAAACATGGTGAGCGCGAGCCGGCGCGGTTAGAAGCTGGAGTGTAAGTGGCCTTGAAGCCTAAATGGCTGGGCTTTGGCCATTTAGGCTTCAAGGTCCTTACACGCAAGCTTCTGCGCCGGGGAGCGCGTTATGGTGAGCGCGAGCCAGCCCGGTTACCAAGCGCGTAACCAAAACCCGGACAGTTTTGCTAAATCTCCGGCAATAAACAGCACTGCGGACGCGTTCTTGGCGCTACCATGTTTCAATTATGCGGCAGTCAATACAACCGGTCTTAAGCAATCGCTAAAACCATGATGCCTTGAGGCCGGTGTTTGTGCGCTACCTTTATCATAAGCCAAAGAAGCAGTAACGGCACGCTTTTCTACTGATTTTGCTTGTGTCGAACGACCGTCCAGCGCCAAATACCCAGGATAATGATGAGCAATCCTGTTGCGATACCGGCGATAATCCAAGGAAGGGTTAAACTGTTTTGCGACGCAGCAGGGGTCTGCGGTCGGGAGACGATGGCATTGCTTGGCAGGTGGCCGTTGTACCGAAAATTAACCTGCTTGCTCCAAGTATACGAACCGGATTTCGCTGTCCACTTTAAGGTATAAGATCCAGCCTGCAATTGCTTGCCGTTTAGTGGAATGCTTTGCGTGAAGCGGGAATGCGGCGCAACCGCCAAGCCGGCAAAATGTCCGGTCAATACGGCCTTGTTCCCGCCTGTTGGGAATAACGTATAATCAGTCGCGATTTCGCCAAACTGATTGCTTGAAGGATTATAAATGTTGGCGTTCACCACCGGATAATGGTTGGCAGTCCCAATACTGGCTTTTGTGAGTTCCAACAGTGGCGGATTAGGGGTTTTCAGATCCTGCCGTAAGATAATTGGGATGCCAATTGCAAACTGATCTGTGAATCGGACGCCGCCAGTTGATGACGTCGCCGCTGTGCCGCCTTTTTGCAAAACATAAAAGCCACCAGAAATAATGCCAATAAAATGCGTAGTTGGGGACTGCAAATGGTAGGTGACCACCTGGTTGCTTCCCGCGGCAATCGTAGCCGAGGTCGGTCCCTTAATCAACGTATTCAGGCGAATGGCATTTTGATCCAACGACGGCCGGCTCTGATCGAAGGCGATCATGCCACTATTGGTGGTGTAAGCAGGATTTGCGGCAAGCGTATACGTTTGGGTTTCATCAGTTTGATTGGCGATCCGCAATTGTAAGTCTTCTTGCTGACCGGGTTGAACCTCCAAGTCAAAATAGCCAGTAACTGTCTGACGTTGATTAGCCGGTAAAATCGGCGTGACGGTGAATTTTGGCGCAACTGCGGCGTTGACGATGCGGAGTGGCCAGATAAAAGCCATGAATATAAAAAGTAACAAAATGTTACGTACAAGCTTTTTCATGTGTCCTCACCTTTTGTCTGTAATATGTAGGTGGCAACAGGTGCCACCGAGTGCGATCACATTTATCGCTGCATGTCAGACGCGGGTGAGGTTTGCTAGTAAATCGAGCATCGCCTTGTCTGATTGTTATATTGAATTATTTTCAGATAACAACTTTATTTTACTGATAAGCAACGTTCATCCAGCATAAAATGCTTGTGCATGGTTGCGCGACCGCATGAGTCACAATGGGCGGGGCTTGTCTTCGCGTCACGAATACTCGATAATATGAAAAGATAAATAGTTTGCCGCCGAAGAAAATGCAGGCTTTAATTCAAATGGGAAGGACGTTCATCTCAATAAATGGAAAAAATTTTCCACTAAATGAGACAAGCGTCAGGGGGAGGAACCATGTTACAAGGACCACGGGTGACAGTTCGCCCTTTTGTACTGGCAGATACGGATGATTATTTTGCTTATGCCAGACTGAAACAGGTGACCATGGCCGCGGGGATGACACCTTTACTGACGCGGGAGGCGGCGGCCAATCATGTTCAACGCTTCGCCCGCGAGCAGCAGGATCTGGCGTTGGTTTACCAAATGCATGTGATTGGCAATATTGGCGTCTATCCCCGTGCCTTGTCGCCGGAAACAGGTGATGACATGACGCGTGAGATCGGGTATATCCTTAATCCTGATTTTTGGCATCAAGGACTTATGCGCGAGGGCCTGCAGCTTGTCATCGCTGATCAATTTGCTCATGGCATCAAGGCCATCTGGGCAGGCGTTTTTCCTGGCAATCATGCGTCCATTCATTTATTAAAAAGATTAGGCTTTATTTTTCAGTTTGAGGTGCCGTTGCCACGAGGGTTAACCGAGCACCAGCCGCGCGATGAACAGTACTTTCGACTTTTGCCGAAACAGTTTGAAAAATGAGGATTTTCTTTAATCAGTTTTTGAAAGCCGGGTGAATTCAACGCGGTTTTTTTCTTTTGTGTAGGCATCGGATTGAAAAATGCTATAATGAAAAACGAGTAATAGTCTGGAGGTTTCAAAATGACTGTGCAAACAGAGTACCAGCAGGCCTATAAGAAGCGGCTTGCAGCAATCGAAGCCGATCCGCAGTTCACCGTGTTGTCAAGCATGAATCAGCCGCAGGATCCGGCGCAAAAGAAAGTGAGCCAATATATTGTGTTCACTGACTTTAAATCCGACGAACAAAAGCAAAAAACGAACTCGATTTACGTCTACACACCATTTGAAAATGTTGACAAGTATGGCCATTCGAAAGCGGATTATCAAGCACAGCTCCTGTTTGAAACCAATCGCTGGGATAATGTGATGCACATCACCGTCTTGGAAACACTGGGTTCTGAAAGTCGGCTGGCTTTTTACGATTTTGAGAATCTGGGCCTAGCACAGCTGGCGTTAAAAGCATTTCTTAACTTGGCGATGAAAGCCGATATCGGTTTAGTCGACGGCACGATCAGTTCGTTTGATAAAGTTAACTTAGCCAAGTTACGCCACATTTTCACGAAATTCGGTTTTAATATGAAAATGACAGACCCCAAGACCGGCATCGGCAAAATCAGTCGTTCCATGCAGTCTTGAAAGCAGTCGTTATTTGGAAGTTGTATGATTGAGTTGGCATCGCCTATTGTGGCGGTGCTTTTTTGATGAGCGTGAACCGGCGCGGTAAGAAGTCGGAGCATAAGTGGCCTCGAGCCAAAATGGCTGGTCTTTGGCCATTTTGGCTCGAGGTCCTTATGTGCAGGCTTCTGCGCCGTTGAGCGCGTTATAGAAACCGGAGTTTGGCCGTTAATTGCCCTAAAATAGAACACCTGTAAGCAAACAAATAATCTGACCCGTCCCCACGGCACTTTGTGAGCAGTTTTTAAGCAAAGTTTATGCCGTTTCGTTTAAAATCAAGATGATGCTAAAAAACATCAGCTAAGTGACTCCCGACCGACTCGACCAATTTTATAATTGATACAGATTGATGAAAAATATGTAACAGAACATTTCTGTTTAGTCAGTGTTTTTCAAAAAAACTAGGCTTGAAACGGAACACAAAAAGCGTATTATGAAACACATCAATAATTTAGGAAGTGGCGAAATGGCAGAAGAGAAGCGCTATGGCGCAGATTTAATTGTCGAAAGTTTGGCAAATCACGGGATTGATTATGTTTTTGGTATCCCCGGCGCCAAAATCGACCGGGTTTTTGAAACCTTGGAGCATCCCAAATCGGAAAAGAGTCCGCAATTAATCGTGGCACGGCATGAACAGAACGCTGCGTTCATGGCTGCCGGGATCGGGCGTTTGACTGGCAAACCCGGCGTTGTCCTGACAACTTCCGGACCAGGTGCTTCAAACCTGGCAACTGGCCTGGTGACCGCAACCGCTGAAGGTGATCCGGTTTTGGCTTTGTCTGGTCAGGTAAAGCGGGCGGATCTGTTGCGTAGTTCCCACCAAAGCATGCGTAACGCCGATCTTTTTGCGCCGATTACCAAATATGCCGCTGAAGTGCAGGATCCGGACAATGTTAGTGAAATCATTGCCAATGCTTATCAAGCCGCGGAATCCGGCAAGCAAGGGGCAAGCTTCGTGTCGATTCCTCAAGACGTCACTGATTCACCGGTGAACTCGGAACCGATTAAGCCGCTGGTGGCGCCAAAGTTAGGGCCGGCGAGTCCTAGTGATATGACTTACCTGGCGCATGCCATTAAAGAGGCATCGCTGCCTGTCTTACTTTTGGGAATGCGCGCGTCATCAAGCGACGTAACCGAAGAGATTCGCGAGTTGTTGTCAGTCACCGAGTTGCCGGTTGTTGAAACCTTCCAAGGTGCAGGTATTATCTCTCACCGCCAAATCGACAATTTCTTTGGCCGGGTGGGTTTGTTCCGCAACCAACCGGGGGATATGTTATTGCAACACAGCGATCTTGTCATTGCGATCGGCTATGATCCGGTTGAATACGAACCACGTAACTGGAACGCGGATGGCAAGTCGCGCATCATCGTCATTGACGATGTGCCAGCGGAAATCGATCATAACTTCCAGCCAGAAACAGAGCTGATTGGTGATATTTCCCAGACACTCGATATTTTAGTCCCGTTACTGCGGGGTTATCAGGTTGCGCCTGAAAGCAAGCAGTATCTCACAGAGTTACAGGCCAAATTACAGGAAAGTGATGTTCCGCCAGCCCTCTCAGATCAAAAAGTCTTACACCCGCTCAGTATTGTGGCCGCATTGCAAAAACGCGTGACTGACGATATGACAGTTGCTGTGGACGTCGGCAGTCACTATATCTGGATGGCCCGCCATTTTCGGAGTTACGAACCGCGCCACTTGCTGTTTTCCAATGGGATGCAGACGCTAGGGGTTGCTTTACCTTGGGCGATTGCGGCGACTTTGGTACGTCCGGGCAAAAAAGCAGTTTCAGTGTCAGGCGATGGCGGCTTCCTTTTCTCGGGGCAAGAGCTAGAAACAGCCGTTCGTTTGAAGGCTGATTTGGTTCATATTATTTGGAACGATGGCCATTATGATATGGTAAAATTCCAAGAAGAGATGAAATATGGTCGGGCAGCAGGTGTCGACTTTGGTCCGGTTGATTTTGTGAAGTATGCAGAAGCTTTTGGTGCCAAGGGTCTGCGGGTCAATAAACCGAGTGAACTTGGCAAGGTGCTTGATGAAGCGTTTGCGACTAAAGGGCCAGTGCTGGTTGACATTCCGGTCGATTATTCCGACAATGCGGAACTCGGCGCGGCAATGCTGCCTGACCAGATTTATTAATCGTTGGCGGCAGGTTGATTCTGGGCGGCTGCAGGCCCAACCCTGCGCAAAAGGAGGGACTTCTTTTTGGAAACGGATCGATTGTATCAACATGGGACACTGGCAATGTTAGTGCCTGGTTTGTTTGCCGGAACGCAGACAATTGAAGCGTTGTTGCAACACGGTGACACTGGTATTGGCACGTTGACCGGCCTTGATGGCGAGTTGATTATTCAAGCCGGCAAAGTTTATCAGGTGAATGCACAGGGGACTGTTCGTGAAGTTGCAGCGGATGAGAAAGTGCCGTTTGCGAATGTTCATTATCAAGACGATGTTTCGGCCGGGAAGCTTCAG
Source organism: Lacticaseibacillus huelsenbergensis (assembly GCF_029726355.1). Classification (NCBI taxonomy): domain Bacteria; kingdom Bacillati; phylum Bacillota; class Bacilli; order Lactobacillales; family Lactobacillaceae; genus Lacticaseibacillus; species Lacticaseibacillus huelsenbergensis. Next base: position 13,121 of record NZ_CP120687.1, on the reverse strand, counting down.
GGGTTGGATCTGACCGGGTTTCAGAAAGCGGTTCTTGATCGGTTACAAACGAGCAATCTTTTTGCGGCAGTTAGGGTCGAAGGGACCTTCACGCAAATGCACACGCGCGCTGTGTTGCCGCAACAACCTCCTTACCCGACGTTGACAGAGACGGCTTCGGGCCAAAAAGAATTCCATGCCGATAACGTCAAAGGCACGCTGATCGGGTACTTTTCACCGGATCTTTATGCCGGTGCGGTATCGCCGGGTTTCCATTTGCACTTTTTGTCGGCTGATCATCACATGGGCGGGCACATTCTCGGATTTGAGCTCGACAGTGGCGAATTATTTTTACAAAAGTTTAGCGACTTTCAGTTACACTTGCCAACCGATGACGAACCGTTCTTAAAGCAGCACTTTGACACGGCTAGTTTAGTCGATGACATCCGCAAAGCTGAAAATTGAGTTAAAACCGGGTGAGAGCCGGTTGCCGTTAGAAACAAGACATGATAACGTGAACCATAATCAAGATTAGAGGTCGCACCGCTCATCAGTCGCAACTGCAATGGCCTGAACGCCAGATGCGCAGTTGTTAAAGGGAAAGGTGCCGAAATGCCGGCTTAGTTCAGTAAGGCGGTGTTGGGTCAGTGGATAACATCTGCTGGACTGTCGCGACTATCGCGGGGCGCTAACAAATCGGATCACGTTTATTCATGACGAGAAGTAGAATAAGCCGATGGGTTAGTTACTGACACCCACCGGTTTTTTTGGTGCTTAAACGCCCTGTAACCGTAACAAACCCAACGTTTAACATCTCACCCATTCAGCAAAGGAGTACATTTGTGGCAAAGTCAGCAACGAATCAGGTAAAGCGAGAACTCAAAACCCGGCATCTTTCAATGATTGCTCTCGGCGGCAGTATTGGCACCGGACTTTTTGTCGCCAGCGGCAGCGCGATTGCAACTGCCGGCCCGGGCGGCGCTATCGCGGCATATATTGGTATCGGGTTAATGGTGTTCTTTCTGATGACCAGTTTAGGCGAAATGGCCACCTATGTGCCGGTATCCGGTTCCTTTTCAGAGTACGCCAGCCGGTTTGTTGATCCGGCGTTTGGCTTTGCCTTAGGTTGGAACTACTGGTTTAACTGGGCGATCACCGTTGCCGTCGATGTTTCAACAACGGCCATTGTGATGCACTTCTGGTTGCCGGATGTGCCGGGCTGGCTGTTTTCGCTGGGCTTTTTGGCGCTCATTTTTACGATTAACATTATTTCCGTTAAGTCGTTTGGCGAAACCGAATATTGGCTGTCATTAATCAAAGTGATCACTGTCCTGGTCTTTCTGGTCGTAGGTTTGTTGACCATTCTGGGGATCATGGGCGGACACGGTCCCATCGGCTTTAAAAATTATACGACCGGGGCGGCGCCGTTTGTTGGTGGGTTACCGGCAACATTAGCGGTTTTCGTGGTTGCAGGGTTTTCTTTTCAAGGTACCGAGCTAATCGGAATTACGGCGGGCGAAAGTGCCACCCCGGAAACCAGCATTCCCAAGGCGATTAAGCAGGTGTTTTGGCGGATCTTATTGTTCTATATTTTGTCTATCGCTGTCATTGCCGCCATCATTCCTTATACCAGTCCGAACCTGTTAGGCGCCAGTGTTGATCAAGTGGCAATTTCTCCGTTTACGCTGGTTTTTGATCGAATTGGCCTCGCCGGAGCGGCCAGCGTGATGAACGCCGTGATTCTGACATCGGTTTTATCGTCTGCCAATTCCGGCATGTATGCTTCAACCCGAATGTTGTGGGCCATGGGCGGATCCGGATTTGCGCCACGCGTTTTTCAAAAAACGAATACGCGCGGTATTCCGATTGCAGCCTTACTACTGACGACGCTGGTCGGTGGTTTGACATTTTTAACCAGCATCATGGGACCCCATGTTTACCAACTGTTGGTCGCCGCATCCGGTCTGACCGGATTCCTAGCGTGGCTTGGGATTGCGGTGTCGCATTTTCGCTTCCGCCGTGCGTTTGTGAAGCAAGGGCATGATGTTCATGAGTTAAAATATCATGCAAAATGGTTCCCGGTTGGCCCGATTTTGGCGATTATCATGAGCTTAATTGTGATTGTGGGTCAGGATTTGCAAGCGGTGCAACATTTTGCATGGGGACGCCTACTGATTTCCTACATGTCGATTCCACTTTTTATCGTTTTATTTGTTTGGTACAAGGTGAAGCATAAGACCAAACTGATTCCGCTAGAAAAAGTCGATCTTTCACCTCACCGCGAGCATCAGGCGACCAAGTGAGCGTAATTAACGGGTTACCTGATTGGCTTTCTGACTGCAGCTTTTCTCGCCATAGTTATGAATTCTCGCTAAACTAAAACGGCTCTAAAACGCAAATTGCTGCGTTTTAGAGCCGTTTTTTGATGGTTAACTGTCAAAATTTATTCGAACGACGGGAGCCTACGAAGGGGGATCGACATTTTGGGCTGATAACGAGGCGTCGGTTTTCTTTAGGTACAAGCGGCGAATCAACAAATACAGTTGGAAGATGGCGTCATCGCTGTCTTCGGCTGTCCAAAATGATGTGCCCGTGAAAACCGGCAGGCGCAGCGGCTTTGATGGCCTGCTCATTATCGACGCTGGTAATGACGAGGTCCGCTGTTTTGAAAACGGCACGTTCTGGCAATAAGTGGACCATTGGCAGATCGGATAGGAAATTGACGAGGCGCCGGTTCAGCAAATTATGATCAAGATAGGCCAATCTGACCCGTACGGTAGGCGTTTCGGCGAAGTAGCGCAGATAAGGTGTCAACAAATAGTAAAGTGTCCGTAAGAATAGATGCTGCTGACCAAGAAAATGCCGATATGCAGGCGTATCAGGCAGGGTGGCAATAAATTCCTCGAGTCCTTGATAAAGATTGGTTTTGGTGTAATTCAGCGCGCGGGGATTGAAAAAGTCGACTAAATGCATGAAGTCGCCGCCCAAGATTTCGTTGTTCAAGGCGATTCGGGTTAAATTGAGGATTAAGCCTTGTTCATGCTGAAGGTCAAAGACGGTGTGATGCCGAATATGATCACCTAAGAAGGCCAAAAGTCGTTTCACGAAATCCGCCGTAATCGTTTTTTGCTTAAGAACATAATGAATAAAGTCTTTGTCGGCTGGTGTGTCAGGTAAGAAGGTGATCGTTCGATGTTGCTGAAAATAGAAGAAATCATTTTCAGCTTTCATGAATTGTTTATTGAACGCCGGGAACATTTCTTGCGTATAAACGGAATGCTGAAATGGTGGGTAATCCTTGAAGATCCGGTCAAACGGTTCGTTGCCGGTAACAAAATGGTTGCCACTGATCCGCACCCGACAAATTGCCCAAAAGAGGATCTCTTCAAGAATATCGACCGGATTGGTTTTGGCGTTGGGTAAGGCCATGTATTCTTTGACGATTTGCTTTTCATCCAAGACTTTAAATGGCCAGTCAACACCATGGTAACCTAGCCAGTAAAAATCAAACAGAAACAGCCTGATTCGGCTTTCTTCACCGATAAAGCACAAATCACTAAAGGACAACTTGATTTGGAACCGTTCGAGCAGTGCGCGCAAGGCGACGGTTTTCCGCACCAACGTCGAGCGGCTGATGAAATGGGCCCGGCAAAACTGCTCGGTAGAGGGATGATTAGCCTGAACAATGTAGTCAACAAATTGAAACGCAATCGCATGTTTTAGCAAATAAAGGTGATAATCATCAACCGTTACGTCGATTTCCATTAAAAGGTTGATTTGTTTACGTTTAAGGTTTTCCGGATGCGCCGTTAATTCGGTTAAATCACGAAAGAGTTCCTGTAAGATGTTGTAGCCCTGCTGATAAGAAAGGTCTAGGTGCCGACTGAGGGTATTAATGGTGTAAGTTTGGACATTACTATCCTTGATAGCTGAAAACATTTGGTATTTTTGGAAATCAGCACGGTCAAGAAAAGTTTGTTCGTAAAGCATCGTGATCCCCCAATCTGAAGACAATTTTGTTCGCTTCAATATCAATTATAACAAAGAATGACGAGTATGACGTTTTATTAGTGAACTATTGAACTTTAAACATGCGTAAAACCATCTGTTAAGATAAGAAACTGCTATAAAAATGGTATAGACAAGCTTTGTGCCGAGCTTGAAACCTGACGCTGTATGTTCGATGAAGTATAATCATGGGAAATGGGGTAAATTATCTGAAGTAGGGAGATTTTATGAAAGACAATCATGATATTTTTTTGTCAATGTCTGACGCTGAGAAACTGGGGTTGTTTCGTACCATTATCGAGGTACGGGAAGCGCAGACACCAGTTACGGCAAAATTAGCGGCTTATCGTGGTCATCGGCCCTTGGTAAGTGAGGTTAATCTCAAACAGATAGCGGCACTTACGAACCGCAATTATGGCAGCGTCTATAATACTTATAACGGCCTGATTAGTTCATTACAGGCAATGCTTGGCCGGCACCATAGTTCGGTGAAAACACTATTTGCGGTGCCACCTGACGAATTTCGCTATCATCTTGTTGCCCAATCACATCCATACAAATTTTTAGACGCTGTCTTATATCAACGGTATGAGAACCTTGATGATTTTTTGAAAGCCTGCGATAGCTCTAAAGCCACGGTTTTGCGCCATTTAAAGGCGCTTCGGGGTTATGCGCGGCAAAGCGGAGTGCAGTTCTCGTATGAAACACTATCATTTACCGGCCCGGAATTAAATATCCGGCTGTTTATGACAATTGCTTATTGGTTGGCAACCAATGGCGTGGCGTGGCCTTTTGAAAATTTAACGCACCAGCAAGCTGGCCAGATTCTAGATGGCTTACTGGTCGTCTTCGATAGCGGCAAGGTCAACACCATCACGCGTGAGTTACTAATGTATTATGTGGCGATTTCCCATCAGCGCATTTTAAGCGGCCACATTTTGGTGCACGATTCGCAATCGGAGGTGCTGCATTACCCGGTTCCCAATTTATTCAGCGACGCGGCCTCGCGACTACTGGATAAATCAAAACAATTTGAGCATTTGACCACCCAGCAGCAACAGAGCGAAAGTGACGCGCTTTATTTTCTATTTAATTTTGCACCGCTATATATTATCACGGATGAGCAAGTTGAAAAGCGGATGATCGAGCGCTATAACAACTATAATCCCGAGATTTATCAACTGATCAGTGGATTTTTCGAGCATTTTCCATACAGCTTCAAGCGTGATATTCACCTACCCGATGATACTTACCGTTTGCTATTCGTCAATATGCTAAGTGTGACGGTGAGTGTGCTGGCGTTTAATAAGGATTTTACGACCAGTTTGTTAGCCGAGTTCAGTTCAAACATTCAGCAAACCAAGGATGATCCGGCATTTTACCAACAGGTTAAGGTCACGCTTGACGAAGTGATTGGGCGCAAGAAGCTGTCATCGTTTCGAAATTGCCGAGAAGTTTTGACAGAGGCATTTTATCGCAGCCTGCATCAACTTGTAGTTCAATTTCAGCCACGCAAAAAAGTGTTGGTTGCTCCGATTATCGAACAAACAATGACTGGATATATCGATCTCTTGGCGTTTTTGCATGCAGTCCCGTTCGTTGAGTTAGCGTCGCCTGATGCTAATCTCAAGGATGTTGATCTGGTCATCACGACTTCGGTAGGGCTCATTCAAGACAATGTCGGTAAGACGCAGATTTTCCCGTGGCACATCAATGTCACCAATGACCACTACGGCCAGCTTTATAGTTTGCTACGTGAACTTTGGGATGAAAAGATGCTCAAAGAAGCCCGGTTTATCTACTAGAACGCGATGCAATCCGTTCAATTGACTGGAGTAGGGTACGTCTTCATCCTAAAAATCCGAAAATCTTCATCCTAAAAATCCGAAAATTTCTTGTATCCTATGTCGAGATGCGGTATTTTAGCAATGTATAGTTAACACGTCTGAAGCGCCTAAGTGGATGTTTTAGAGAGCCAGCGGTTGGTGCAAGCTGACAATCATCCTTATTCCAGCGCATGAGTGGGCAGTGATGAGCTGCACGGAAGCCGACCGTTATCGGCTAAGAGGGTGGCGTTCTACGCCAAACTTGGGTGGTACCGCGGAAAGAAGCCTTTCGTCCCATTGGAGATGAAGGGCTTTTTGTGTTGAGCGTGAACCGGCGCTTCGCCGGCAAACGCGGCAAGGCAAACTTTGACGTGTCAGATACATCAAAATGATGAGGGAGGAAAAGTATGTTAGATCTGAAATTGATTCGGCAAAAGCCTGAATGGGCGAAGAAGAAATTAGCCGCCCGGGCGATTAAGGGTGAAGAAATCGACGAGCTACTGGCTCTAGATGAAAAGCGCAGAAAAGTGACAGTGCAAACCGAGGAACTAAAAGCCCAACGTAATGAAGTTTCCGGGAAGATTGCCGTCATGAAGCGCAACAAAGAAAATGCGGATGACCAAATTGCAGCGATGCGTGAAGTCGGCCAGAAGATCAGTGCTTTAGACAAAGAATTGGCGGCACTTAATGACAAAGTGACTTATATTCTTGTGCGGTTACCGAATTTTCCGGCAGATGACGTACCAATGTCACTTAATGAAGATGACTCCCGGGAAGAATACAAATGGGGTAAGATCCCAAGTTTTGACTTTAAGCCGAAGCATCACTGGGACATCGGGGAGAGTCTGGGTATTTTGGACTTTGAACGAGCCGCAAAAGTTTCGGGCAGCCGTTTTGTTTACTATAAAGGGGCAGGAGCCCGTTTAGAACGTGCCGTTTACAATTTCTTTTTAGATGAACATCAAAAGGAAGGCTACGAGGAAATCATTCCCCCTTACTTGGTTAACAACGATTCCATGTTTGGGACTGGCCAGTTCCCTAAGTTTACCGATGCTACTTACACCATTACAAATGACGGCGAGCCATTAACTATGATTCCGACAGCCGAAGTGCCATTGGTAAACTATTATCGTGGTGACATTATCGATGCGGATAAACTGCCAATTAATTTTACGGCTTTAACGCCAGCGTTTCGTTCCGAAGCCGGAAGCGCCGGTCGTGATACTCGTGGTTTGATCCGCATGCACCAATTTAATAAGGTTGAAATGGTGAAGTTCTGTAAACCAGAGGATTCATGGAAAGAGTTAACCAATCTGATTCATGACGCTGAGGATCTGTTGCGTAAGCTTGGATTGCCTTACCATGTCATCACGTTAGCCAGCAACGACGCCAGCTTTACCAGTGCAAAGACAAATGACCTTGAAGTCTGGTTGCCAGCGCAAGACCGATACCGAGAAATTTCGAGCTGCAGCAATTGCACAGACTTTCAAGCGCGTCGTGCGCAGATCCGTTATCGCGACGACGAAGGCAAGTTGCAGTTTGTCCACACACTCAACGGTTCAGGATTGGCAGTTGGCCGAACGGTAGCAGCCATTCTTGAAAATTACCAACAAGAAGACGGCACCGTTAAGATTCCAGATGTCTTAGTTCCTTACATGCATGGCCAAACTGTCATCAAACAAGAAGACTAATTGAAAAAGTGCATGTTTATGCAGCGAATTGTTAATAATTCGCTGCATTTTTGATTGAATGTTCGGCCTTCAATTTCTTAGTAAAACCTCATTTAAAAAGTATTGACGGCGTTCAACAAAGTTGCTATCATATTCTTCGTTGTCAAATTGGTAGCACATCAGGACATTCAACAAATGCATGTTTATTCAAAAAGTTGTTGACATGATTTGCTGGTCATGATAATCTATCAAAGTTGTCTTTTGACAAGGTCGTCCTTTGAAAACTGAACAAAGTTTCGTTTAAATGTGCAGGGTCCTTGATACTCCGGTATCGAGGCAAAAAGTAACATTTGCGAAGTCAATTCGCTAGAACAACAAATCGAGCTATTCGAACAGCTCATATTTATATGAGAGTTTGATCCTGGCTCAGGATGAACGCTGGCGGCGTGCCTAATACATGCAAGTCGAACGAGTTTTGGTCGATGAACGGTGCTTGCACTGTGATTCAACTTAAAACGAGTGGCGGACGGGTGAGTAACACGTGGGTAACCTGCCCTTAAGTGGGGGATAACATTTGGAAACAGATGCTAATACCGCATAAATCCAAGAACCGCATGGTTCTTGGCTGAAAGATGGCGCAAGCTATCGCTTTTGGATGGACCCGCGGCGTATTAGCTAGTTGGTGAGGTAACGGCTCACCAAGGCGATGATACGTAGCCGAACTGAGAGGTTGATCGGCCACATTGGGACTGAGACACGGCCCAAACTCCTACGGGAGGCAGCAGTAGGGAATCTTCCACAATGGACGCAAGTCTGATGGAGCAACGCCGCGTGAGTGAAGAAGGCTTTCGGGTCGTAAAACTCTGTTGTTGGAGAAGAATGGTCGGCAGAGTAACTGTTGTCGGCGTGACGGTATCCAACCAGAAAGCCACGGCTAACTACGTGCCAGCAGCCGCGGTAATACGTAGGTGGCAAGCGTTATCCGGATTTATTGGGCGTAAAGCGAGTGCAGGCGGTTTTTTAAGTCTGATGTGAAAGCCCTCGGCTTAACCGAGGAAGCGCATCGGAAACTGGGAAACTTGAGTGCAGAAGAGGACAGTGGAACTCCATGTGTAGCGGTGAAATGCGTAGATATATGGAAGAACACCAGTGGCGAAGGCGGCTGTCTGGTCTGTAACTGACGCTGAGGCTCGAAAGCATGGGTAGCGAACAGGATTAGATACCCTGGTAGTCCATGCCGTAAACGATGAATGCTAGGTGTTGGAGGGTTTCCGCCCTTCAGTGCCGCAGCTAACGCATTAAGCATTCCGCCTGGGGAGTACGACCGCAAGGTTGAAACTCAAAGGAATTGACGGGGGCCCGCACAAGCGGTGGAGCATGTGGTTTAATTCGAAGCAACGCGAAGAACCTTACCAGGTCTTGACATCTTTTGATCACCTGAGAGATCAGGTTTCCCCTTCGGGGGCAAAATGACAGGTGGTGCATGGTTGTCGTCAGCTCGTGTCGTGAGATGTTGGGTTAAGTCCCGCAACGAGCGCAACCCTTATGACTAGTTGCCAGCATTCAGTTGGGCACTCTAGTAAGACTGCCGGTGACAAACCGGAGGAAGGTGGGGATGACGTCAAATCATCATGCCCCTTATGACCTGGGCTACACACGTGCTACAATGGGTGGTACAACGAGTTGCGAGACCGCGAGGTCAAGCTAATCTCTTAAAGCCATTCTCAGTTCGGACTGTAGGCTGCAACTCGCCTACACGAAGTCGGAATCGCTAGTAATCGCGGATCAGCACGCCGCGGTGAATACGTTCCCGGGCCTTGTACACACCGCCCGTCACACCATGAGAGTTTGTAACACCCGAAGCCGGTGGCGTAACCCTTTTAGGGAGCGAGCCGTCTAAGGTGGGACAAATGATTAGGGTGAAGTCGTAACAAGGTAGCCGTAGGAGAACCTGCGGCTGGATCACCTCCTTTCTAAGGAAACAGACTTAAAGTCTGACGGAAACCTGCACACACGAAACTTTGTTTAGTTTTGAGGGGACGACCTCTCTTTTTACGCCTATCGGGCCTATAGCTCAGTTGGTTAGAGCGCACGCTTGATAAGCGTGAGGTCGATGGTTCAAGTCCATCTAGGCCCATCAAGCGTTCGCTTGTTAATTGAACAACCCTTATGGGGGATTAGCTCAGCTGGGAGAGCGCCTGCTTTGCAAGCAGGAGGTCATCGGTTCGATCCCGTTATCCTCCATTGGCCATCAGGCCAATTCACCGACGCAAGTCGGCGACTTTGTTCTTTGAAAACTGGATATCATTGTTGTAAATGTTTTAAATTGCCGAGAACACAGCGTATTTGTATGAGTTTCTAATATAGAAATTCGCATCGCATAACCGCTGACGCAAGTCAGTACAGGTTAAGTTACAAAGGGCGCACGGTGGATGCCTTGGCACTAGGAGCCGATGAAGGACGGAACTAATACCGATATGCTTCGGGGAGCTATAAGTAAGCTTTGATCCGGAGATTTCCGAATGGGGGAACCCAGTACACATCAGTGTATTGCCTGCAAGTGAATTCATAGCTTGTTGGCGGCAGACGCGGGGAACTGAAACATCTCAGTACCCGCAGGAAGAGAAAGAAAACTCGATTCCCATAGTAGCGGCGAGCGAAGTGGGAAGAGCCCAAACCGAGAAGCTTGCTTCTCGGGGTTGTAGGACTGGACATTGGAGTTACCAAAGTTCGACGTAGTCGAAGTCAGCTGGAAAGCTGCGCCATAGAAGGTGAAAGCCCTGTAAGCGAAACGGCGGACCCTCCGTCCAGGATCCTGAGTACGGCGGAACACGTGAAATTCCGTCGGAATCCGGGAGGACCATCTCCCAAGGCTAAATACTCCCTAGTGACCGATAGTGAACCAGTACCGTGAGGGAAAGGTGAAAAGCACCCCGGAAGGGGAGTGAAACAGTTCCTGAAACCGTGTGCCTACAATTAGTCAAAGCCCGTTAAGGGGTAATGGCGTGCCTTTTGTAGAATGAACCGGCGAGTTACGTTTGCCTGCGAGGTTAAGATGAAAAGTCGGAGCCGGAGCGAAAGCGAGTCTGAACAGGGCGAATGAGTAGGCAGATGTAGACCCGAAACCAAGTGACCTACCCATGACCAGGTTGAAGGTGTGGTGAAACACACTGGAGGACCGAACCCATGTATGTTGAAAAATGCTGGGATGAGTTGTGGGTAGCGGTGAAATTCCAAACGAACTTGGAGATAGCTGGTTCTCTCCGAAATAGCTTTAGGGTTAGCCTCGGAGGATGGATCATGGAGGTAGAGCACTGTTTGAACTAGGGGCCCATCAAGGGTTACTGAATTCAGATAAACTCCGAATACCATCGATCTTACTCCGGGAGTCAGACAGTGAGCGATAAGGTCCATTGTCGAAAGGGGAACAGCCCAGATCACCAGTTAAGGTCCCTAAATTTATGCTAAGTGGAAAAGGATGTGGCGTTGCACAGACAACTAGGATGTTGGCTCAGAAGCAGCCACCATTTAAAGAGTGCGTAATAGCTCACTAGTCGAGTGGCACTGCGCCGAAAATATACCGGGGCTAAGCATAATACCGAAACTGTGGGTGCACCCGTCAGGGTGCGCGGTAGGAGAGCGTTCTAAGGGCGTTGAAGGTCGATCGTGAGGACGGCTGGAGCGCTTAGAAGTGAGAATGCCGGCATGAGTAGCGAAAGATCAGTGAGAATCTGATCCACCGTATGACTAAGGTTTCCTGGGGAAGGCTCGTCCTCCCAGGGTTAGTCGGGATCTAAGGCGAGGCCGCAAGGCGTAGTCGATGACAAGCAGGTTGAGATTCCTGCACTAGTTTATTTTGTTTAAGCGATGGAGGGACGCAGGAGGCTAAGGAAAGCGCACGGCTGGAAAAGTGCGTCCAAGCCGCAAGTCTGGTGGCGAGTGAAATGCTTGCGACCATAAGGACAAGCGGTGATGGGGAGCGAAATTAAAGTAGCGAAGTTCCTGATGTCACACTGCCAAGAAAAGCTTCTAGTGAGAAATAAACTACCCGTACCGCAAACCGACACAGGTAGTCGAGGAGAGTATCCTCAGGTGAGCGAGCGAACTCTCGTTAAGGAACTCGGCAAAATGACCCCGTAACTTCGGAAGAAGGGGTGCTGACCGCAAGGTCAGCCGCAGTGAATAGGCCCAAACAACTGTTTATCAAAAACACAGGTCTCTGCTAAATCGAAAGATGATGTATAGGGGCTGACGCCTGCCCGGTGCTGGAAGGTTAAGAGGATGAGTTAGCGCAAGCGAAGCCCAGAATTGAAGCCCCAGTAAACGGCGGCCGTAACTATAACGGTCCTAAGGTAGCGAAATTCCTTGTCGGGTAAGTTCCGACCCGCACGAAAGGCGTAATGATTTGGGCACTGTCTCAACGAGAGACTCGGTGAAATTATAGTACCCGTGAAGATGCGGGTTACCCGCGACAGGACGGAAAGACCCCATGGAGCTTTACTGTAGCTTGATATTGAGTGTTGGTACCGCTTGTACAGGATAGGTAGGAGCCGTAGAGATCGGAACGCTAGTTTCGATGGAGGCGTTGGTGGGATACTACCCTAGCTGTATGAACACTCTAACCCGCGCCACTGATCGTGGCGGGAGACAGTGTCAGGTAGGCAGTTTGACTGGGGCGGTCGCCTCCTAAAATGTAACGGAGGCGCCCAAAGGTTCCCTCAGAATGGTTGGAAATCATTCGCAGAGTGTAAAGGTAGAAGGGAGCTTGACTGCGAGACTGACAAGTCGAGCAGGGACGAAAGTCGGGCTTAGTGATCCGGTGGTTCCGCATGGAAGGGCCATCGCTCAACGGATAAAAGCTACCCTGGGGATAACAGGCTTATCTCCCCCAAGAGTCCACATCGACGGGGAGGTTTGGCACCTCGATGTCGGCTCATCGCATCCTGGGGCTGTAGTCGGTCCCAAGGGTTGGGCTGTTCGCCCATTAAAGCGGTACGCGAGCTGGGTTCAGAACGTCGTGAGACAGTTCGGTCCCTATCCGTCGCGGGCGCAGGAAATTTGAGAGGAGCTGTCCTTAGTACGAGAGGACCGGGATGGACGTTCCGCTGGTGTACCAGTTGTGCCGCCAGGCGCATCGCTGGGTAGCTATGAACGGAAGGGATAAACGCTGAAAGCATCTAAGTGTGAAGCCCCCCTCGAGATGAGATTTCCCATTCCTATATGGAAGTAAGACCCCTGAGAGATGATCAGGTAGATAGGCTGGAAGTGGAAGTGCAGCGATGCATGGAGCGGACCAGTACTAATCGGTCGAGGACTTAACCAAGTAGAGCGTGAAGCGGCGCGGTTAGAAGCCGGAGTGTAAGCGGGCTTGGACGTTATGGCGGTCTTTGCCATGGCGGCCAAGGTCCTTACACGCAGGCTTCTGCGCCGGTGAACGCGTTTCGATGAAATACGCCGATTCTCAGCAAAGCAAACCAGCAACAATGATAGCCAGTTTTGAGAGCGCAAAGTTCTCATAAGTGTGGTGGCGATAGCAAGAAGGATACACCTGTTCCCATGCCGAACACAGAAGTTAAGCTTCTTCACGCCGAGAGTAGTTGGTGGGAAACTGCCTGCGAGGGTAGGAAGCTGCCACGCT